>AP025576.1:4800000-7291680 GCA_022845955.1 Lachnospiraceae bacterium | reverse complement strand
TAGTGTGAACGGAAGGGGGGAGTAGTTAACATATTTCGGGTTTCCTATGTGCAAATGTGGATAAGTGGAAAAGTGTCATCAACATATAAACATCCAGAAAATATGGGGCTTTGATATTTATTTTTAAATTGAAAATGAAAATTAAGCGGAGTTTATCCACAAGTTATACACAATTTGTGGATAATGTTATGTTAAGTGGAAAGATCCGTTAGCAGCATGTGGATGAAAATTAAGGTGCTAGATGTTGTGGGAAAAATGAAATTTGAATAACTACATGTTGTATTAGTGAAAAACACGATTTTTGCGGGCTTTTTTCAGCGTTTTTTTATTTCGTAAAATGCGCGGTTTTGCTTGACTTGCGGGATTTCTTCCTATATAATCGGTAATGATATTTTCTGACACAACATCAGAAACCCGAGTGAAGGAGGTGCATCGTAAATGAAAATGACATTTCAGCCTAAGAACAGGCAGAGAAATAAAGTTCACGGCTTCAGAGCCAGAATGAGTACTCCGGGAGGAAGAAAGGTACTGGCAGCAAGAAGAGCAAAAGGAAGAAAGAGATTATCCGCATAGGCCGCAGTTTTGTGGCCTTTTTTTCTCTTTCCAGGAAAGATTGGACAGGTAATGAATTTTTCGGAAAGTTTGAAGAAAAACCAGGATTTTCAGTCTGTTTACCGGAATGGCAAAGCGTTTGCCAATCGTTTGTTGGTAATGTATGTGTTGGAAAATAAGTTGGAGACAAACAGGCTTGGAATTTCGGTGAGTAAAAAAGTTGGTAACAGTGTTGTGCGCCATCATGTCACAAGGCTGGTGCGCGAAAGCTACAGGCTGCAGGAAAATATATTTAATAGTGGTTTAGATATAGTAGTCGTGGCCAGAGCGAATGCAGCTTCGGCTTCCTACAGGGAAATCGAGAGTGCGCTATTGCATTTGGGTAAGCTTCATAAAATTATAAGCTGATTCGGATATGAAAAAGATAGTAATTGCGTTAATTAAAGGATATAGGAAGTATATATCACCAATGAAAAGTACAAAATGCCCTTATTTTCCCACCTGCAGCGAGTACGGGTTACAGGCTGTGGAGAAGTACGGGGTAATTAAGGGCGGTTTGCTTGCTTTTTGGAGAATAGTAAGATGTAATCCCTTTTCCAAGGGAGGCTATGATCCGGTACCCTGAACAGGCACCGGTTTAAGGAGGAAATAAGTTTTGCCAGGAATTATTTTGACCAAAAGTGCGACTCCTGTTATCGGGTGGGTTGCTACATTGCTCGGTTATATTATGGAGGGAATATTCTATCTTCTTAATCTGATAGGACTTCCCTACATCGCTCTTGCTATTATTGTTTTTACCATTGTTATTTATATGCTCATGCTTCCTCTGACAATAAAGCAGCAGAAGTTTTCCAAACTGAGCAATAAGATGAATCCGGAGCTTCAGGCTATCCAGAAAAAGTATAATGGTAAAAAAGATAATGATTCCATGATGGCTATGCAGAATGAGACGCAGGCTGTTTATGCCAAATATGGCGTGTCGCCTATGGGCAGCTGTGTGCAGATGCTGATTCAGCTTCCGATAATCTATGCCCTGTATAAGGTAATTTATGCGATACCTGCTTACATCGGACAAGTAAAAGATGTATTCTCGCCCATGGTTGATAATCTGATTGCACAGCCCGGCAGTGCAGAGTTTATTCAGGGATTCAAGAATGCGGCCATGTATATGAAACAGTTTTCCAATGAGCTGTTTGTTGCCGGTGATCCCACCTATGTAAAGAATACTTTTATTGATGTGCTGAATAAGGCGTCCACTCCGGAATGGAACAGCCTTGCGGATAAATTTCCCAATTTAGCCCATGATATCATGGAAACATCCGAGAAGCTGGCATCGTATAATAACCTGTTCGGAATGAACATAGGGGATTCCCCTTCCTACTATTTGTCAGGTGCCATGGAAGCCAAGAATGTGCTTCTCATCATTGCAGCCCTTGCCATTCCCGTATTGGCGGCGGTTACCCAATGGCTGAACGTAAAGCTTATGCCTCAGCCTGAATCAAACGGTGAGCAGAACAGTATGATGTCTTCCATGAAGATGATGAATAATATTATGCCTATTATGTCTGCTGTGTTCTGTTTCTCTCTTCCGGCCGGTGTTGGTTTATACTGGGTTGCCAGTGCGGTGGTTAGAAGTATCCAGCAGGTTCTGGTTAACAAACATATCGATAAGACGGATTTTGACCAGCTTATTGAGAAAAACAAGGACAAGGCCAAGAAAAAGCAGGATAAACGGATAAAACGGATGGAAAAAGCCGGTATTGATCCTAAGACAATTAACCAGTACGCCAGTATGAATACGCGGAATGTACAGAGTACCACACCGAAATCTTCCGGTATTTCCGCGAAAGCTTCGTCTGCCAAGCCGTCCATGACCCAGGAGGAAAAGGATCAGGCAGTCAAACAGGCGACGGACATGTATAATAAGAAAGCTCCGAAGCCGGGCAGTATTGCCGCAAAGGCGAATATGGTGAAGATTTATAATGAAAATAATAATAAAACGGAAAAAGGCAGTTCCGATAAAAAATAAGCAGAACGTACGCTTTACTTGATTGCCGCACCCGGCGGCAGAATGGAGGAAATTATGGAATTCGTTGAATTTACTGCTAAGACAGTGGATGATGCCATTACCGCAGCTTGTCAAAAGTTTCTTGTAACCAGTGATAAGCTGGAGTATGAGGTAATCGAAGAAGGTTCTACCGGTTTCCTGGGATTTAATGCGAAGCCTGCTAAAATAAAGGCAAAGATAAAGGGAAGCATTGAAGATAAGGCAAGAGAATTTCTGGATAATGTGTTTGCCGCAATGAAAATGACCGTTGTTATTGATGTGAAGTATGAGGAAGCGGAAGGTTTTCTGGATGTTGATTTACGCGGTGATGATATGGGCGTTCTGATCGGTAAAAGAGGACAGACACTGGATTCCCTGCAGTATCTTGTATCTCTTGTGGTTAACAAAGAATCCGAAGAGTATATCCGTGTGAAGGTGGATACCGAGAATTACCGTAAGAGAAGAAAAGAAACTCTGGAAAATCTGGCGAAGAACATAGCTTATAAGGTAAAGAGGACCAAACGAAGTGTTTCCCTGGAACCTATGAATCCTTATGAAAGAAGAATTATCCATTCCGCTCTGCAGAATGACAAATATGTTACAACCCACAGTGAAGGGGAGGAACCCTTCCGTCATGTTGTTGTCACCCTGAAAAGATAACAGGCAGTCCGCTGTCTGTGAGGGTTAGAGGTTAAGAGATTTATGAAACAGACTGAAACAATTGCTGCAATTGCAACGGCGCTGTCTGATTCAGGAATAGGAATTGTCCGTATCAGCGGAGAAGAAGCAATTGAAATTGGAAACAGGGTTTATCGATCAAAGAATGGCTGCCATAGTCTTAAAGATTATGGCAGCCATACCATTCATTATGGGTTTGTAATGGATGGGGAGGAAATCCTGGATGAAGTAATGGTTGCTGTAATGAAAGCGCCAAATAGCTATACAAGAGAAGACACCGTTGAGATCAATTGTCATGGCGGTGTATTAATCGTACAGAAAATCCTGGGGGCTGTGGTAAGACAGGGGGCAAGATTAGCTGAACCCGGTGAATTTACGAAGCGGGCTTTTTTGAACGGAAGGATCGATTTGGCTAAAGCGGAAGCGGTTATGGATATCATCCATTCCCGTAATGAGTTTGCATTGAAATCATCCATGCAGCAGCTGAAGGGTTCCGTATCCGACTGTATCCGCCGGATGAGGGAAGAAATTCTGTATGAGATCGCTTTTATTGAATCGGCTCTTGATGATCCGGAGCATATCAGTACAGATGGCTATCCGCAGAAGCTGTCGCGCAAAGTGGAGGAACTGCTTGCGCGCTGTACAAAGCTGATTGATTCTGCGGATAACGGAAAGGTCCTGAAGGAAGGGATCAATACGGTTATTGTCGGAAAGCCTAATGCAGGGAAATCTTCTCTTATGAATTTGTTGGTGGGGGAAGAAAAAGCAATTGTTACGGATGTTGCCGGTACCACCAGGGATATTTTGGAAGAGTCAATCCGCCTGCATGGCATCGGATTGCATATTATCGATACAGCCGGCATCCGTTCTACGGAAGATGTGGTGGAAAAGATAGGTGTGGAGCGCGCAATGAAAATAGCCTCTGATGCAGATCTGATCCTTTATGTGGTGGATTCCTCTGTGGAGCTGGATGAGAGTGACGAAGAGATACTGGACTTGATCCGGGATAAAAAATGTATTGTTCTTCTTAATAAAACGGATCTGCTTTCGGTGGTGGAGGAAGAAGAGCTGCGAAAGAGACTTGGATATACGGATATTTCCGTGATCCGTACGTCTACGAAAGATAATACCGGAATGGAAGAATTCGAAAACACCATTAAAAAAATGTTTTATTCAGGTATTCTCACTATGAATGAAGAAGTCGTCATTACAAACATGCGGCATAAGCAGGCCCTGGAGGAAGCCAGGGAAAGCCTTTTGATGGTAAGGAAGAGCCTGGAGGATGAGATGCCTGAGGATTTTTATTCCATCGATTTAATGAGTGCCTATGCTTCTCTTGGTCTTATTCTTGGAGAAGAGGTGGGAGAGGATCTGGTAAACGAGATTTTCAGTAAGTTCTGTATGGGAAAATAAAATGGAACAAATGTCATTATTTGATGATAACAGAGTGATGTATGATCCCCTGGCCAGCAGGCTGCGCCCATCTGTGCTGGATGAGTTCGTGGGGCAGAAGCATCTGGTTGGGGAGGGGAAGGTTCTGCGTCGCCTGATAGATCAGGATATGGTATCTTCCATGATCTTCTGGGGGCCTCCCGGAGTGGGAAAGACCACTCTTGCCCGCATTATTGCCAGAAGTACGAGGGCTGAATTCATCGATTTCAGTGCGGTTACCAGCGGGATACGTGAAATTAAGGAAGTGATGAACCAGGCTGAAAGTGCCAGGCATATGGGAAGAAAAACGATTGTTTTCGTGGATGAAATCCATCGTTTTAATAAGGCGCAGCAGGATGCCTTCCTTCCTTTTGTGGAAAAGGGAAGTATTATCCTGATTGGGGCAACCACGGAAAATCCGTCTTTTGAGATCAATGCGGCTCTTCTTTCCCGGTGTAAGGTCTTTGTACTGCAGGCACTTTCCGTAGAGGAAGTGGTGCAGTTGGTAAACCATGCCCTGAAGGCGGATAACGGGTTCGGAAACCAGAAAATAGAAATAGAAGAAGATATGATAGAGATGATAGCCCGTTTTGCCAACGGAGACGGGCGGACAGCCCTGAATACGCTGGAAATGGTAATCCTAAACGGGAATTTACAACCGGACGGAACCACTGTCATAACCAGGGAGATCCTGGAGCAGTGCACCAGTAAAAAATCCCTTCTTTATGACAAGAAGGGGGAAGAGCATTATAATTTGATCTCCGCTCTGCATAAATCCATGCGGAATACGGATCCGGATGCCGCCGTATATTGGTTGTCCAGGATGCTGGAGGCCGGGGAGGATCCTTTGTATGTAGCCAGAAGGCTGATCCGCTTTGCCAGCGAGGATGTGGGACTGGCGGACAGCAATGCACTTCTGGTAGCGGTTGCCGCCTATCAGGCTTGTCATTTTAACGGCATGCCGGAGTGCAATGTCAATCTGGCTCATGCGGTGGTATATCTCTCCATGGCTCCTAAATCAAATGCCCTCTATAAAGCTTATGAGGATTGTAAGGAGGATGCGGTTTCCATGCTGGCGGAGCCGGTTCCTCTGCAGATAAGGAATGCTCCCACCAGCCTTATGGAGGAACTGCATTATGGGGAAGGCTATGTGTATGCCCATAATACGGAGGAAAAGGTAACAGCTATGCAGTGCCTTCCGGATTCCCTCCTTCATAAGAGATATTATGTTCCTTCCGGTGAAGGAAAAGAAGCGCAGGTAAAGGATAAGCTTGATCATATCCTTGCATGGAAAAAGGAACACGAAAGTTAGCGTGTTCCTTTGGAAAGCCTTTCAGGAGGGGAAAGAGAAGCCTGCCTTGAAAGCTGTTGATGCAAAGGCCTTTTCGTAATCCCTTAACTCGTACAATTCAATTTCCGGGAGATGGATTTTGTTGTCCGTAAGCAGACGCAGGGCCGGCTCAAACGGGCCGCACCGGCTTCCTACGATAGTCAGTTCATTGACGGCAACCATGCTCATATCCAGGCTG
This sequence comes from Lachnospiraceae bacterium, assembly GCA_022845955.1. Lineage (GTDB taxonomy): Bacteria > Bacillota > Clostridia > Lachnospirales > Lachnospiraceae > Eisenbergiella. The sequence continues at coordinate 7,285,443 of AP025576.1, read as the reverse complement.
ACTGTTCCGGAATACGTGCTTTTCAGCAATATCGTTCCTTTTTTACGAACAAGCTCCATGGCTTGGGGAAGACCGCTTTCCGATCCGGTACATTCCGCAACATATTCATAGCCTTCTTTAACGCCGCAGGTTGTGGTTTTGGCAAAGGGACGGAAAAGCTCCAGTTTTTCCGGATGCCTTCCTATTACAGTCAAATCCACACCGGTAAGAGCCAATACCTGGGCGGTAAGAAGGGCCAGCCTGCCGTCCCCAAGGACGGCAGCATTTTTGTCCGGGGATATGTGTACCTGAGTAAGGATTTCCAGCGCTGCCGCAAGGGGTTCCGTAAAGATAGCCTGCGTGTCAGGGAGTGCATCCGGGACAATATGGAGCAGGGAAGTGTCAATGGTCATATATTCAGCGAAACAACCATCTTTGGAGTCCATGCCCAATACCTTCCGGTTTGAACAATGGGTGGGCCTCCCTGTTCTGCAGTAAATGCAGGTTCCGCAGGAAGCATTCAATTCCCCCACAACCCGTCTTCCGATAAGGGCAGGATCCGGGGAAGAGATTACCTTCCCTACAAACTCATGTCCCATGATTCCACGGAAAGAAGGACGGTATCCTTTTTGGACTTCTTTGTCTGTATTACATACAGCGCTGTAACGTATTTTTATAAGGCTTTCTTTTTCCCCGGGGACGGGTATGGGAAGATCCTCCCGGTATACGGCTTGTGTTCCATTATAATATAACCCTTTCATCGTATCTCCTGTCTGAAATAGTATTGTGAATGTTTTGCATCCAATGTATGGATAGCTATTCTGCCTGCCTGTTTAGAACGGCCCCTGGAAGGAGTCTTGCAGCATCGGCGCCCCAGGGAAAAGCCGGGAGGGGAAAGCGGGCATGCAAAATCACAGGGCGGCGGCATAGGGGGCCGTCTGAATTGTTACAATTATAACACTATTTTATCTTATCATTAACTTTACGTGTTTTCTATTATTTTTTTTTGTGGTATGATAAGTCCATGAGTATGCAATTTTGCCGCGGATAAAACCACAAATGACAGAAGTGCAAAATTTGGGGACAGGAGCAGACGGGTATGAAGAAAGAATCAAGTATGGGGTTATTTTTTCTGATGGCTGTAGGTATTGTGGGGCTTGGTTTGTATTATGGGGCTACGGAAGATTACGGCAGCGGTGAAATCCAGCTGTATCATTTTATCTGCTGGGTGATCCTGATTATTGCTTTGCTGCGGGCGCTGGAGCTGGTATGGGAACCGGTGAGGATCCTGTGGGATCAGGCCTGGGGAAAGGTACAGGAAAACAGGAAGGAAGCAGCAGCGAACCCGGTAAACCAGAGTATGCCTGCGCAAGAGGAGCCGGGAGGTGCCGTTCTTTCAGAAGAAGAAATGCAGACAGCTATTATCGTTCCGGAAACCAGCCAGCGAATATATGTGGAAAAGGAAGCGGTTCCTGCCGCAGTAACCGTACCCCAGGCCGTCCGGGAAAAAAAGAAGAAGAAAAATAAGAAAAAGAAGTAATAAGGAGTTTGTTTATTATGCCGCAGATCAGAGAAAACTATGATGTTTGTGTGGTGGGAGCCGGGCATGCCGGATGTGAGGCAGCTCTGGCCTGTGCCAGGATGGGATTGGAAACCATAATATTTACCGTCAGTGTGGACAGTATTGCATTGATGCCTTGTAATCCCAATATAGGCGGTTCCTCCAAAGGACATTTGGTTAGAGAAGTAGATGCTCTGGGCGGTGAAATGGGCAGAAATATCGATAAAACTTTTATTCAGTCAAAGATGCTGAATGTGTCAAAAGGCCCTGCGGTACATTCCCTGCGTGCACAGGCGGATAAGGCAGAATATACCTGGCATATGAGGATGGTGCTTGAAAACCAGGATCATCTGACTATAAAACAGGCTGAAGTATGTGAACTGCTGGCGGAGGAAATCCCTGCGGGAGATACCAAAAAGGGCGGGTATCGTAAGAGGATCACCGGTGTAAAGATATTTACCGGTGCTGTTTATGAATGTAAGGCAGTCGTTTTATGTACGGGTACTTACCTGAATTCCCGGTGCCTGTGTGGGGAAGCGATCACTTACACCGGGCCGAATGGCCTGCAGCCGGCTAATCATCTGACAGATTCCCTAAAGGCTTTAGGAATTGAAATGCGCCGTTTTAAAACGGGAACGCCGGCGCGTATGGATAAACGGACAATCGATTTTTCCAGAATGGAGGAGCAGCGGGGAGATGAGAGGGTGATTCCTTTCTCTTTTTCCACGGATCCCGAAAGGATTCAGAAAGAACAGGTTTCCTGCTGGCTGACCTATACCAACGAAGAAACACATGATATTATACGTGCTAATCTGGATCGTTCTCCTATTTATGCGGGTATCATTGAGGGGACAGGTCCCAGATACTGCCCGTCAATTGAAGATAAGGTAGTAAAATTTGCCGATAAGAAAAGACATCAGGTTTTTTTGGAGCCTGAAGGAATCCATACCAATGAAATGTATGTGGGGGGGATGTCTTCCTCTTTGCCGGAGGATGTACAGCTTGCAATGTACAGGAGTGTTCCCGGATTGGAACACTGTAAAATTGTCAGAAATGCGTATGCTATTGAATATGATTGTATTAATTCCAGACAATTGGATCCCACGCTGGAATTTAAAACTATCAGAGGGCTGTTCAGCGGTGGGCAGTTTAACGGCAGCAGCGGATACGAAGAAGCTGCTGCACAGGGACTGATAGCCGGGATTAATGCTGGTCTGTCCATTCAGGGGAAAGAACAGATCGTTCTGGATCGTTCACAGGCTTACATCGGTGTTTTAATAGATGATTTGGTAACAAAGGATAATTTTGAACCCTACAGGATGATGACATCAAGGGCAGAATACAGGCTTCTTCTTCGGCAGGATAATGCGGATATCCGTTTGCGTGAAATCGGATATCAGACAGGACTGGTGAGTGAAGAAGAATACCGGTATACCCTTCAGAAGCAGGTCCTTATCAGGGAAGAAATGGATCGTTTAAAAAAGACGGTGGTGGGTGCCTCAGCAGATATTCAGAAGTTTTTGGAAGATCAGAAAAGTTCTCCTTTGAAAACCGCTGCCAGCCTATCCGAGCTGTTATGCAGGCCCGAGTTAAATTATGGTATTATAAAAGAAATTGATCCGAAACGGCCTGATTTATCAGAAGATATTATAGAGCAGGTGGAAATTGAATTAAAATATGAAGGTTATATTGCGCGGCAGCTGCGGCAGGTAGAACAGTTTAAAAAAATGGAAAAGAAAAAAATACCGTCCTGGATAGATTATGAAAAAATACCCAGCCTTCGCTTGGAGGCCAGGCAAAAGCTGATAGCATACAAACCGGTAAATATGGGACAGGCTTCCCGTATATCAGGGGTATCGCCGGCTGATATTTCTGTCCTTCTTATATTTTTAGAACATCAAGCAAAACAGGAGATAGGATGAAAGATTACAATGTAACACAGTTTAGAAACGATCTTGCACAGCTTCCTGTATCTTTAGATAAAGGACAGGAAGAACAGTTCCTTTTATATTATGAGTTGTTGATTCAATGGAATGAAGTTATGAACCTGACAGCTATTACCGATTTTGATGATGTATTAAAGAAGCATTTTGTAGACAGCTTGTCTCTTATAAGAGCGCTTCCCCGACTTACACAGGATTCTCTGTCTGTTATTGATATAGGGACAGGAGCAGGTTTTCCCGGTATACCTTTAAAAATTGCATTTCCTGATTTGCAGGTAACTTTGCTGGATTCCTTAAATAAAAGGGTTAATTTTTTAAATGAAGTTATTAACAAGCTTGGACTTCGTGGTATTGAAGCTGTTCATGGAAGAGCGGAGGATTTTGCCAAGCCTTTTCGTTTCCGTGAAAAATATGATATATGTGTTTCCAGGGCAGTTGCCAACCTTTCCACATTATCGGAGTATTGCTTACCATTTGTAAAAGTAGGAGGAAAGTTTATTTCTTATAAGTCAGAAAAGGGGGAGGAAGAAACGGCTGCAGCAGAAAAGGCCATCCATTTACTCGGAGGACACGTACAGACTAAAATTGATTTTTTTCTTCCCGATAGTGATATACACAGAGTATTACTTGTAATTAATAAGAAGGCTGTTACACCTAAGAAATATCCTCGTAAGGCCGGTTTGCCTGCAAAAGAACCTATTGGATAAATTATGTGTAACTATGCATTCAGTTATAGGCTTTGTATGATCTGGCGGTAAATAAGTGATACACGAGTGACAAAAATCATCACAGTAGGAATGCAGGTTAGATTTCAGCAGTGATTGTGAATGGATTGAATTGTTATAAGTAACTTAAACTTCGCAGGAGCAAAATGTCCTTCCGCCCGCTGGCAGAGCAGTGTCCCCGGGACGGAAAAGGATATTCGCCAGTCCATCAGGCCGGGCTCATCTCCATAGCCTGAGAGGATCTGGTGAACATTCCTTTTCCGTCCCGGGGACACTGCTCTGCCAGCGGGCGGAAGGACATTTTGCTCCTGCAAAGTTTGAGTAAGTAAGATATATTTATATGTTTCACGTGAAACATATAGAAAGTTATATAAAAAATCCAACGATGGAAGCAAGCAATAAGCCAAATGGATATTTCATATTTATATTTATTTGGCTTTCGCTTTAAAAAACAGATAGCCCGCAGTCTGCTGCGGGCTATTGACTATTTCAGGGACCTTTTTTGAGTTTAAATTTTATGTTCTAAGATTTTATAATAGTATATTAATTTGTTCCATAATTTTAGCAGGTGCTTCCAAATGGCAGAGATGTTTTGTATCTTTAATCGGAAATGCTTCAATAGATTGGTTGAAATAAATATAATTATCTACAATTGTTTGAATATCCTTTTTATTATCTCCATATAGAATATAAATACTATGATCGATTTCTTTTAATGCATGAATGATATTCGCGTTCATATACCTTCCGATAAAGCTGGCAAAAGAAAATTTGGCATTATAATCCGGTAGATGAGATGACTCTACATAACTAAGTAAAACTTCATCTTTAATATGGAATGGTTCATTGAAGTATTCTTCAAGAAATACCTTCTTATAAGACTCTTTCGTAGTTTGCAGATTATAAAGCAAAGTTCCTAAAATAGGAGTATCAATTAAAAACTTAAGAAGCTTCGTCTGTTTATTTGGTATCTGATTCAATTTATTGATACTTTGGGGATTGATAAGTACTACCTTATCAATAACCTCTCCATCATTATGGCAAGCCATAATTCCAACGGGGGCTGCATCTCCGGTGGCAAGAATACTTGTTTTCCTGCCTATTATAGTTTTAATAAAATCAATAACGGACTGCACATATAAATAATTTGTATAGGTTATATTTGGTTTATCAGACAAACCATAACCTAGAAAATCTATAGCATATACCTCGTGTTTTTCGGCTAAAGAATCTATTAATAAAGAAAATTCATAGCTTGAACTACCCGGAGTTAAGTCATGCAGCAATAAAACCGGTGTGCCGCTTCCTTTTTTAATATATCTAATTTTCCCAAACCGCCATTCATAATATTTATTATTTGGACAGCTGAGAATGTTTTTAACTGTACTAAAAGAAAATTGAAGTCTATTTATTATATGGATAGTAAGAGTAGTCATACCAGTTAAAAAGATTGCAGTTCCCAGTTTTTTGTTCATAGTTATATATACCTCCTGTATTTACATATTATAAACCATCCATCCTTTTCTTACAAGAAAATCATGTGTTTAGATCGTATTCAATATTGATTTTATGTTACTATTATTTCCGTGATCAGCAACATGCATAAATCTATTTAGACTCGTCTGAGGTGATAAAATTTATACACGCTTCAATTAATAGCTCACGTACTGTACAGGAAATGTACAGTATTGAGTGTACAGTAGCGATTTTGTTTCTTTGTTAATAAATTTATTATAATTATTCAAGTAAGTTTGAACGATTGTTGAATTATATATAAAAGACTCAAACTTCGCAGGAGAAAAGTGGATTTCTGCCCGCTGGCAGAGCGCTGTCCCCGGGACGGCAAAAGGATATTCACCAGTCCATCAGGCCGGACATTCCGATGAGCAAACTATTATATGTTTCACGTGAAACATATAATAGCATGTCATACAATAAAAATAAAAAAAGAATATTTAAATTCTAATATTTCCTTATAGAATATAAACAAGAAAAGTGATATAATCGATAAGTACTTTATAGGGTGGAATTGTGTTGGTGAAGAATGACTCTATCATGTTTGTAGAATCGCAAACGAAAGGAAATATTTAATGGGAAGAATTATCGCAATTGCAAATCAGAAGGGCGGTGTAGGTAAAACAACCACTGCAGTTAATCTTTCAGCTGCGCTGGCTGCAAAAGGGAAAAGAGTCCTGGTTATAGATACGGATCCCCAGGGAAATACAACCAGTGGATTTAATATTGATAAGAACGAACTGGAAAATACGATTTATGAATTAATGCTGGGAGAGTGTAGTATTCAGGATTGTCTTATAAAAGAGGTAGTGCCTAATGTAACGGTATTGCCTTCTAATGTAAATTTAGCAGCAGCAGAGATAGAATTAATAGGGGTAGATAAAAAAGAGTACATATTAAAAAATGAAGTGGACTGGATAAAGGATCAATATGATTTTATAGTTATAGACTGCCCGCCATCTTTAAATATGTTAACTGTAAATGCAATGACGACTGCGAATACCGTATTAGTTCCCATACAATGTGAATACTATGCACTGGAAGGATTGAGCCAATTAATCCATACGGTTAATCTGGTAAGAGAAAGGCTGAATCCTCAGCTTCAGATAGAGGGAATTCTGTTCACCATGTATGATTCCAGAACGAATCTGTCCATGCAGGTAGTGGATAATGTTAAGAAAAATTTAAACCAGAAAATATATAAGACTGTTATACCCCGGAACATAAGGCTGGCGGAAGCACCCAGTTATGGCCTTCCAATTACCATGTATGATCCCAAATCAGCAGGTGCGGAAAGCTATATGGCATTGGCAAACGAAGTAATTAAGAGAAAGGATATTTAATAAATGGCGGCTAGAGGATTGGGGAAAGGCCTGGATTCTTTAATTCCAAATGCAATTGGAGAATCAAAAGGAAAAACAGATAAAGGAAACGGAGCAGAAAATAAAAATCCGGAAACCATGGTAAAAATAACGATGGTAGAACCTAACAGGGATCAACCGAGAAAAAATTTTGATGAAGATGCCCTGATGGAGTTGGCCGAGTCGATTAAGCAGTTTGGTTTATTGCAGCCTATTCTGGTACAGGACAGGGAAGGCTATTATGAAATCATTGCCGGTGAAAGAAGATGGCGGGCTGCTAAAATAGCAGGGTTAAAAGAAATCCCTGTAATAATAAAGAAGCTTTCCAATCAGGAAATTGTAGAAATTTCCCTGATTGAAAATATTCAGAGGGAAGATTTGAATCCCATAGAAGAAGCACAGGCATACAAAAGGCTGCTGAATGAATTTAATTTGAAGCAGGATGAAGTGGCAGAAAGAGTATCAAAGAGCAGAACTGCTGTTACGAATTCCATGCGTCTGTTAAAGCTGTGCGATGAAGTCCAGCAGATGGTAGTGAATGAAATGATCAGTACAGGACATGCCAGGGCTCTTCTTTCTATAGAAGATCCGGAAGAGCAGTACATGATTGCACAAAAGGTTTTTGACGAGAAAATGAGCGTACGTGAAGTGGAAAAGCTGGTAAAAAATCTTCACAAACCGGAGAAACCAAAAAAAGAAGAAAATAAATCGCTGGAGGTTATCTATCAGAATATAGAGGAAAAATTGAAAGAATCATTGGGAACAAAGGTTTTTATATCCTCCAAAGAAAATGGAGCCGGTAGAATCCAGATAGAATTTTATAATCATGAAGATCTGGACAGGCTGATGGAACACATAATGAAGAGCTAATGTATTTCAACATAAGATAAAGGAGAGTTCAATGTCAAGTGGTTTACTGGAGAGCATAGGATTAGGCGGACTGGATATTGCGTATGTGCTAATAGGTATGTTAGTTATGATTCTGATACTTCTTATTCTGGTAATCATACAATTCAGCAGGTTAAACAAGCAGCAGAAAAAACTTGCTAAGTTTATGAAAGGAAAAGAGGCAAAGAGTCTGGAAGAAGAGATAGAGGGTTTATACAAAGATAATGACTTTATAAAAAAAGAATCGGATAAAAACCGTAAGGATATCAGGGATATTCAGAAAAGATTAGAGTATTGTTATCAAAAAATGGGCATTGTAAAGTATGACGCCTTCAGCCAGATGGGAGGACAGCTCAGTTTTTGTATCGCCCTATTGAATGAAAAAGATGATGGTTTTATTTTGAATTCCGTTCAAAGCAGTGAAGGATGCTATACATATACAAAAGAAGTGAAAAAAGGGGAATGTGCTATTACCCTGGGAGCAGAAGAAAAAGAAGCATTGGATAAAGCAATCGGATATTAATTTTATATGAGGAGAGGAGCCTTATTATGATTGACATTAAATTTTTAAGAGAGAATCCTGAAGCAGTGAAAGAAAACATGAAAAAGAAATTTCAGGATTCCAAAATAGTACTGGTGGACGAGGTAATAGAATTAGATAAAGAAAGCCGGCAGACACAGCAGGAAGCGGATGATCTGCGTGCAAGCCGGAATAAGATTTCCAAGGAAATCGGCGGATTAATGAAAGCCGGCAAGAAAGAAGAAGCAGAGGCTAAAAAAGCAGAAGTTGCTGCCGGAGCCAAAAGACTGGCTGAGTTAGAAGAGAAAGAAGACATGCTGCAGGAAAAGATCACAAAAATTATGATGCTTATTCCCAACATTATAGATCCGACGGTGCCTATTGGAAAAGATGATACCGAAAACGTAGAAATAACAAAGTATGGTGACCCGGTAGTTCCTGATTTTGAGATTCCTTACCATACGGAGATTATGGAACGGTTTAACGGGATCGATTTAGACAGCGCAAGAAAGGTTGCAGGCAACGGCTTTTATTATTTAATGGGGGATATTGCCAGACTGCATTCCGCAGTAATTTCCTATGCAAGGGATTTTATGATCAACAGAGGGTTTACTTATTGCGTCCCTCCGTTTATGATCCGAAGCAATGTGGTTACGGGTGTTATGAGCTTTGCAGAAATGGATGCTATGATGTATAAAATCGAAGGAGAAGATTTATATCTTATCGGTACCAGTGAGCATTCCATGATCGGTAAATTTATAGATACCATTGTGCCGGAAGAGGAACTTCCCAAGACACTCACCAGCTATTCCCCTTGTTTCCGTAAGGAAAAAGGTGCACACGGCCTGGAAGAGAGAGGCGTATATAGGATCCACCAGTTTGAAAAACAGGAAATGATTGTAGTATGTAAACCGGAAGAATCTCCGATCTGGTTTGAAAAGCTTTGGCAGAATACAGTAGATTTATTCCGTTCCATGGATATTCCTGTAAGAACAATAGAATGCTGCTCCGGCGACTTAGCCGATCTGAAGGTTAAATCCTATGATGTGGAAGCATGGTCCCCCAGACAGAAGAAGTATTTTGAAGTGGGAAGTTGTTCCAATTTAGGGGATGCGCAGGCAAGAAGATTAAAAATCCGTGTAAATGGGGAAAATGGGAAATACTTTGCGCATACACTAAATAATACAGTAGTTGCTCCACCCAGAATGCTGATTGCATTCCTGGAGAACAACCTTCAGGCAGACGGTTCCGTGAAAATCCCCGAAGTGCTTCAGCCTTATATGGGCGGTATGACTGAGATCAGATAACATGGAACCGCACAGATATGAAAAGCGAGGTGAGATTCTTGCATAAATTTTTAAAGTCTGTAGGATTCAGTGAATATACATCTACCAGGAAGATTCAGGAATTGATTAAGGATGTGATAATGAATGCGGATAGCAGAAATTATACCACCCTTGATGGAAAAGAAGATACGGTTTTGGTAGAGTTTTGCAAGGATTTCGCAGAAAATATGGGTATCGCGGTTTGTGGGGAGTTTGATGAAAATGATACTTTTACCTTTTATTATTTTTATCCTTATCTGCGTGGTACCGGAGTCAGTTCCATGGAAGATGTAAGTGTAGAGCGCCATGCGGCAAAGGAATCCTATGCCGGTGTCTGTGACGATATCAAGGTTGGCGTTACTTTAATTTTTTACCTGCAGAATATGATTCCTTACATCAAGTACCGGAATACAGATAAGCTTCCCGTACGAGGTACCAGCCTGACTTTGTCGGCATTGGCCAGTCAGGGATCCATCATGATGCCGATAATCAAAAGCGAAAATCAGAAGAAGAAAATCCAGCAGTCCACAATGACCCGGAACCAACTCATTGAAGCGGCAAGGCGGGGGGACGAGGATGCCATCGAAAGTCTTACCCTGGAGGACATGGATACTTACACAACGATTTCCCGAAGGATCCAGAAAGAAGATGTATTCAGCCTGGTTGATACCTATTTTATGCCCTATGGAGTGGAGTGTGATCAGTATTCTGTTCTGGGTGAGATTTCTGAATGCCATGTAACCAGGAATAAACTGACAGAAGAAGAACTTTGTCTGATGACGCTCAACTGTAATGAACTTTCCTTTGACGTGTGCATTAATGTAAAGGATTTGTATGGAGAACCAAAAATCGGGAGACGGTTTAAGGGTGTGGTATGGCTGCAGGGGGCTGTAAATTATCCGGATCAGGAGTAATCCGGATCGGTCACCGATAGCTGGCTGTATATGCAGCTATTGGTGATTTTTAAAACAACTATAAAAATACGATAATTTATTATATAAAACGGGTAGACATTTTCGTAAAAATATTGTATTATATTAGTTGTGTTTCCTTAGTTAAATGGATATAACAGCCCCCTCCTAAGGTTGTGCTCTACCAGCTGCCTTACGGGGAAAAGTGATCGTTGCCAGTCTCAATTTAATATAAGTCTCTGTAGCTCAGCAGGATAGAGCGTTCGCCTCCTAAGCGGTTGTTCAATCCTCACTATTTACAATTTCATTTGATATACGCGCCAATAGCTCAGCTGGATAGAGCGTCCCCCTCCTAAGGGGAAGGCCGGGGGTTCGAATCCCTTTTGGCGCGCCAGATAATAACGCCGAAAGCCTTTGTTTTCAAGGGTTTTCGGCTTTTTTATTGAGCAGTAAAAGAAAAAATAATCAAGCTTCGCTTGGAGAGGTTTTTCTCTTTTATTGCTGCAAGGGAATCATGGTTCGGGTGTTTCGTATCGCTTATATTATACAGTAAATTCAGTGGTTTTGTACAGTAGCTAAATATTTAGGTGATTAACGGCGTTAAATACGGTTGGTGTCGGATGACCTTTAATTGCCCGAATTGTTCTTCTCGTACATGGCGATAGCAAACTCAAGCATCTGTTTTCCGGCTGAATCAGAAGCCACTTCCTCAAGCTTTTTTGCAAAATCTTCATCTGCCAGAGAGATTGTCGCTTTGGATTCAGAATCCGATTTGCCGGAGCGACTAAGAAACTTTCCAATCGCTTTCGCTGTATCAATTCTTACGCTGTCCTCCGGCGTTTCGTAATAGTCCTGTATCGTGCTCAACTGACGATGGGCGGTATCCTTAGCCAAGCTCACATAGTCATGCTTGTTATAATCAAGTTTTTTTGTGATTGAGAAATGCCTTAGGCTATACAGGTCTACTTTTGGAAGTCCTAAAGGCTCATAGAGTGAACGGAACATATCATCGGCGTATTGTGAACTGATATGCGTACCATCCTCGTGAGCAAATATCAAATCATCATCAATGTAGCTGTCTCCTGCAAGCTGCTTATGCTGATTCTGAACAAGCCTGTAATCACGGAGCATGAAAATGACTTCCGGCGCTATATAGATTCTGTCCGTCTTTGCTTCGATTTCCTTTTCCGTCTTGGTAACATGAAAGACCGCACGTCTTTTTGCATCCGGTCGAGTGCTACGAACTTGGTCGAATACTTTGAGAATCCCCCGACCATTTGTTTCTTTAATAAATTTCTCAGTGCGGTAAGTCAACTCCTTGTAGTTACGAATATAGGACGGTTCATGCTTGTCCTCGTTATCGTATACATCAGACCATGTTAAGGCAAGACATTCTCCAATACGGCTGCTCAATGCCACCATAAGGCTGATTAGAAGCTTGAGCTGTGGATCGGAACAGTTATCATACGCAAAATTAAACTGTTCTTCTGTCCACACCTCACGCCTGCTTGACTTCGGCTGCTTTACAGTCACACCCAACATGGGGTTTTCTGTGATAAGCTCCAAATCATCCGTAGCGTACTTAAATGCTCGGCTGATGATTTTCTTGCAATCATAAACAGTACGCTGTGATACCCTTGCCCCATTTGCCTTATGATTCCCGTTGGCTTGCGGTAATTGAAGCATATCCTTGAAGCCCTGTCTCATATCGACACGGGTTATTTTCCATATAGGGAATGAACCAAACACGGGAACAATGTAATTACGAATCTTACCGATATTCGCTCTGTAAGTGCCCTCGTCCCATCCATATCTGTCTCCGATGGTATGTAAATACTTAGTATGTTCGGCATAGGCGTACAAGAGTTGTTCAACGGTTTCTATCTCCGTTTTATCAACTTTTGAAGCTACTGTTGTGCCCTTGGCAGCCTTATGCTCCTTTTCTCGGAGCAGAAGATAGGATAAGAACTGATTCTTCGCACGTTCGTTGTTCACAGTCTCGGTGGTCTGGTGTTCCTTGCCTTCGGAATCAAGATACCCATAGCGGATGCGCCAGTTGTCATTGGTAGCGTTAATCTTGGTGGGTTCGCTATGCCACAAATACTCAGCTATGTCTTTCTTCTTAGGTTTTCTGCCCATAACATCCGTTAGAACTCGTTCGGATGATTGTTATACCAATCTTCAAAACTGTTCTTGTCGATACGAAGATATTTCCCCACCATGAATACACGAAAATCATTGTTTTTCTGATGCTTTTTGATAAAGTTGCGGACACTTTCCTCTCCGACACCATAGATGTTCATAATGTCCTGCACAGAGTAGTTGCGACACTCCATGATAGACTGGGTTACTCCTGCCATAGTATTCATCTCCTTTGTTATTACTGGTTAATGCGGCTTTGCAACACAGTATAACGTTAATGTTATATTGTGTTATATTCTTATATTACTCCTGAGTAGTGCCGTTGTCAATACGGTTGAAGCAAAATAGTTACGTTAATAGCGTTTTTCATTCGAATGCGAATGGTTAATCTTGATTTCCGGCTCAAACGATGGTATTATCTGAAGTGTATTGTTGGGGCAACACAGTTGGGAGGAAAACAAATGGGTTTGTGGGATAAATTTCGAAGCGATAAAAAGTCTGGAAGGTATCTGGGAACAGGAACAAAAATTCGAAGAATCCGTTCGCAGAAAGATACAACTGTTGTTGAATTGGCAAACGCTTTAGGGGTAAATGAAGCCGCTATAAGGAATTATGAAATTGGATATAGACAAGCGTCCCGAGATAAATTAGAACTGATTGCCCAAAGGCTCGGTGTGCCAGTAGAAACACTCATTGACCGCCAGATCGACAGCTATAACGATGCCATACACATTTTGTTTGAACTGTCCGAGAAATATGACCTTGTGCCAATCGAACTTCCGCAAGAGCCTAAATACGCTATCCAGACAAAGGATGAGACAATTCTTCAAGCGTTACAAGCATGGTACAACGAAAGGCGCAAATGGGAGAACGGGGATATCACACAAGCCGAACTGCAAGAATGGACGGACACATTCCCTTTACAGTGCGAAGAAAACGAACCTCCGGCAGAAAAAGTGGAATCCCGTTATACAGACTTTGAACGCATTCTGGGGTTGAAATCCTCGTTAGAGCAGTTTGATATGATTGTGAATGACAATGTAGAACTGATTGAGGATTGCATTGCTCATAAGGACTATAAAACAGCTCGGGAGCATTTGAGAACGCTTAAAGCCACCGTCCACACGCTGTCACAGGTGGATATCAAACGATACGGAAAATAAGAAAATCACAGGCGATTCCTATTGCACTACGCAAAGGAGCTGCCTGTGATTTTTTGTTATTTGGGTTCGATGGAGCAGCGGTCTAACGAAAACTCCAACAGTATACCAATCAGTTCATTTCGGCTGCGCCCTGTCTGAGCCGATATTTCATCAATGCGCTGCACAACGTCCTCTCTGATACGAACAGAAAAGGTCTTATAACCGTCATCCCCCTTGGGACGTTTCGGATGAATTATCAATTTTTCCTCTTTCATGCTAAATCACCTCTATGTTAGATTTTATGTTTCCATAGATGTGATTTATATGTTATAATTTATGTTATAAATTATATTGGAGGGATTGAAATGAACTCGGACGAATTATATACGCTGAAAAGTATGGTGCTTGATAACTATGAGCAGTACCATGACGGCCTTAGAATACTCTTAGAAAGCGATAAGGGGCTTTTCAAGGCGTTTGGACAGTCTCCCCGTACAAAGTACCTAAAGACGGAGAACTTCTACCTAACGTCAAAAGAACGTCTTACATACATGATGGGATTTATTGATGCCTTAGCTTGGCTGACAAGACAGGGAAAGTTGGTGCCGGATACATTCCCTACAGATATCACAGGATTCACAGACCCGGAGGAAACCCCGGAAGAACGTGCAGAATATTTTGAGCAACGATACAAGGGCTTATCGCCGGAACAGCGTGCCGAACTGGAAGCGTTTGATAAAGAAAACGAAGAACTGTGGCTTGAACAAGTCGAAGAAAGCATTAAAGAGAATAAAGTAATCAATAATCTGATTCTGCGTTTTATTACAGGGGAAGATTTTTGATTTAAGATTACACCGCCAGAAACAGAAAATTGAATTTGCGGAGGTATATATGAGCAGAATTACAACAAAAATCTTAAAAATGATAATTTTTTTAGGAATCTTTGCTTGGTACGTATATAGCCAGTTCCAAAAAGGAGGGGCGATTTTTTCATTAGAAATAATAGGTGCCGGTCTTGGACTTGCCTCTTTAGCCTATATAAGCTTATCGCTTTATGGATTTATATTAGATGTATCAAAGAGGTATCTCCTTGCATTTATAATAACGGTAGCGATAGCGTTGTTTGTAAGTTTTAAAATAGATGGAATTATTGCTTCTATTCCTTGGCTGAGCGAAGATGGATTTGTATTTATCATAATTGTTCTGACAGTTCTCTGTGTGGTTCGGGATGTTAAGACAATACGAACAATATCACAAATTCAAAAAAGCAGTGTAACACAAACAAATTCTACGGACGAGCGTAATACATAAAAAATTCTACAGCCATGAGCAAAACTCCGATTTACTCATAACGACATACAACATATAGCACTATCAAGCTCGATACAGCGGCATATGGTGGTATCAATGTTGCAAAACCTGCGTTTTGCTCATGGCTGAAAATTCTATTCTTGCGAGGTGATTCATTATGAAAGATTACAACTATAATGAAAATAGAGAAGAACAGAGTGCAAGGGAGATTGGCAAGAAATTTGCAGAGTTGGGTTTTGGCACTGTTATGACAGATGAAGAATACGCAAGGTCAGAAAAACGAATTGAAAAGTCAGAAAAAAGATATAAGTTTTTCGGTTCTGTTTTCAGTGAATTGAGGACGATTATTTACACGCCACTTTCCATTGCGTTTCATGCGGTTTCCTATGTCGCAAAAGGAATTGGTTACATTTCTTCTTTCGGACTGATTGCAGGAGTTTACTATCTGTATCAGTCTTTTTGTGCTTTCAAAAGCGGCGTCCCATTTGGAGAAATTGGAGAATTTACAAAGGCAGTAGGCTTCATTGTTTTTCCTTTTATCGCTTATCTGGTAAGCTATGTTTCGGAAAAAATCTACACCTACTTTGAAGAAAATGCGTACTAATACCAAGGTATGCCCGACAAAAGCTCTGCATTAGCTTTTCGAATATGATAAATAACAAGAGCACCTCTGCACTCAATTGAGTATAGAGGTGCTCTTTGCGTTTGCGTCAGCAGTTAAAGTGAAATCAATACGTTGACAGTTTATCGCTGGTAAACCACAAACGCAACCATCATCCCCAAAAGCTGTTGTGTGCTAATCGGCAGCTTTAAACGACTTTATTTTGATACAATTAGTTCGTAAAACTGGAAGTTAGATGACAAAGCTATTTGATAAGCCACCGTTCCCCGTTTGGCATAATACGAATATCACCCGGAAGTCTCTCCAAAATCGCTCCGTCTCGCAGAGAACGCACCAGCGTCTCCTCCCGATAGTCCGGGTCTTCGTACCAAATATTGAAATAAAGGTCATCCCCCTCCCGAAAGTTAAAAGATTCCCTATCATTTATCGCAAAGCTTATTTTCTCAGGCCAAATCATCTCAAATGTCCCGTCATTTGGCTGCCGTGTCAGCGATAATGGAGAGGTATGAAGGATGAGATTATAGCAGTCTTTCACTGTGGACAGAGGCAACCTTGCCACTTCCTGCGTTTTCTCTTGTTGATGTATGAACCGAAGAATATATATCATACTTTCTGCGAAATTCACTACCAGCAGCACAATAGCGCCTTCATCATACACGGGATAGCCAAGATATTGACCGTCCACAGGCGGCACAGGCTCATACACTGTACCGTCCGGATAGTGGATAAGATACAAGCGGTTACTCCGCACATGGTGTCTCTGCCGGAATAGTTCTTCCGCTTCATAGAGATCGCCGTGAATATAGTCCGTTGCCCAGTACCATTCGTCGGTTCCTCCCTGAACAAGCTCCATATTGGTCATGCCATGTATGTCAACGGTCTGCATTAACGCACCTCCCGCTTCACAAATATATACTGCTCAAATACGTCTCGTTCATAGTGCAAGTTAAGCCTGCTCACTCATCAAGGACACATTTCCCCTTTGTACCATCAGCATTCATATAGTATCCATCTATAATGGTGCGATAGCCACCGCCAAAACTCCACTCATTTTTCTCAATGAATGCGATAAATTTATCAATAACTTCATCCATCGAGACGTCTTTTGGAATGGTAATGCAGCCTTGAATTTCAATTTCTTTTGTCATCGGAAGTCCCTCCCGGAATCAGCATCGTCTTATTTCCAAACAATAGAATGATGGCCTGTTAGGATACATTTTATCGGGCGTATTCCAAACATCGGCGTGGTCAATTTCTTTGATATGCTATGTTGAGTATATAAACCCACACCCCTCTGGCTTCGCCTTGACCGCTAATCTTATCAATAGAGTTTTTCCACCTTTGGTAAAGTATAGCACATTATACTTTACTCCGTAAAGTCATGTGCAGGGGATACTCCCCTTGCCCCCTCTTGGGGCTTTGCCCCAAACCCCACACTCGCCGTGTGGCAGGGGAATAAGCCATTGCTTTTTCCCCTTTGGGAAGTGTTACACTCCACTCCGTCAAGGTCGGGTAGTATAAACTAAATGTTTAAATATATGCGCAAAAGCCCTAAGATTAGAATATGTACTGGATAAAAGAAATAGTTGAACCATTTATATTGTTTGCCTCTTTCACCATTATAGGTTAGAGTCATGCCAAAACCTATAAATGAGTAAAGTTCTTTTATAATTGATATATATCCCAGGCCAGCACCAAGGAGAGGTTTATCATAGAATATATAAAAGAGATAGGCAACGACTATTGCGTGATAATCATAATCAAGATTTAGCTCCATAGATAGAAACCCAAAAAATGCTACAATCAGGATTGATAAAGCATACCAAGGATATTTATTGCTGATTTTATCTTTAAGAATGTCAATAATCCAAATTGTAATAAGGCATAGCGCTAAGGTAAACATTATATTGTTCCAATATGGAGAGAAACAAGTTTTTGATGTAAACAAATCAAAAGGCACTTCTGATATTACACCAAAAATTAAAAGCATAATCAGATATTTCATTCTGTTGCCAGTTTTGAAGAATCCCTCTACAAGAAAAAAAACAAACAGCGGGAATGCAATTCTGCCCAAAATAGAAAATAGATTGGACAAATGTAATAGAAAACCTTGTCCATTTAAATAAGGTGTTATTAAAGCGTTATTAACATGATCTATTAGCATAGATGCAAATGCCAAATACTTCAGTTGTGCTCCATTGAAGATCTGGAGCTTCTTTAATTTTGTCTGGTTGAACCTTGTATCCATAATATCCCCCTCTAATAATTAAATGTTACTTTATCCTCTGTGCAAATCGTCACTGTCGCAAGTAGCCAAAAACTCATATATGCGTATCTCTTTTTCAATCTTACCCTGTTACATCAGCTTCTTATAGCTCTCTGCCATTACCGAAAAACCATTCATCTTTCACCCTCCTGTGTCGCTTATTGTCGAACTTCATGCTCGTTTGCCCTCTGACCTGTGCGTTCTTGACCTTTAACACTTTCCATAAAAGGACAAAGGAGGGATATCTCAAATATCGATTTGTTGGTTTCATTTTATCATATAGCATCATCATCTTACAAGCGTATTTTCTACCATGGTTAGAAAACAGAGATTATTATACACTTGAGGAATCGTCCTTTGGCATCAGTTCCAGAATCTTTTTATACCAGAGTTTTTCCTCTCCGTTCTCTCGCAACGCAAACTGACAAAACAGTGTCATTAACTCAAAATATTTTGTTTGGAGTTCTCCCCAATCCTTATTAGAAGAAAATCGAACAGCATTTGTGTTATAAGCAATTTGATTGACATTGTTTCCAATGCGGTTCACTTCGTAAATCAACTGCTTTGCCTGGTCTCTATCCATGTGCCACTGCTTACCCGTCAACGATTCTGCAAGAATCAGTTTTCTTAAATATTCCGATTTCGATAAGCCGTACTCAAAAGCATTTTTTGTGAGCATAGCATTTTCCTCTGGAAGCAAAGTAAAACGGAATTGCTCTGTGCGAACTCTATCTTTTTCAGCCATTTATTACTTCTCCTTTCAAAACTTCCTCACCGTGAGGAAATTACAAAATTGTTCGTCAGTGGTTTTAGTTTTGTTGTGCCGTCTGTGGGACAGTCATTTTGCCGTTTTGCAAAATGGTACAGGTGGGGGTATTAGGGGGCGTTGCCCCAGTGCAACGGCTAACAAGTGGGAAAATGACACGAGTGGGTACATTTCCCCTATGCTTGCTATTGCAAGTATAGGGAGAATAATGGACAACGAGTGGGTACAATTTCCCCATGCTTGCTATATGCAAGTATGAGGGAATGGGTACATTTTCCCCCTGCTTGCTAATAATGTGTTGCTATGGATTTTCGGGGTCGAGAATTGTATCAAGCTGCGATTTCCACGCCATAATATTTTCGATTTCTTTTTCAAAAACATAGGATTCTTTTTGACGTTTTCGCTCCAAAAATTTGCCCCAATAATAATCAATTTCTTTCTGCAACTCATTGATATACTCTTGCAGTTCGTCCCGTTCCTCAGCGGAGTATTCTTCGGCATCGGCTGTCATTTCCGCCATTTCTTTTTTATTGCTTTCAAGTTCATCCATCAAATCAATATAATCGTCCAAATCCCCCCACAGCAGCAAAAATTTCAGAAATGTATCATCCGAAAACATGGCAAACCAACAACGCTGATACCACTGTTCCGCATACATCCGTTCATCACTTCCGTTGGAATATGTTCCGTCTACCAAATCCCCGATGAAGTTCTCCAACAGCTCTGAAATTGTCAACCCACCCTCGCCGGATTTTTCGGCAAGGCGTTTCACATCTGCATTGGAAAGATTCACTGTTATGGTTCTTGGTTTTATGGTTTCAATCTCAATTTTTTGTGAACTGTAATCTCTCATTTCGTCTCCTTTGCTTATAAAATAGATTGATTTAAGCTGAGGACAACGGCAACTACGGGTGCGCCGTTGTTTCCGTTAGGATAAGCGGTAGAATTTTGCCGTTGTCCTCAGAAATCCGACTACGGGTAATTTTTCTTCATCGTCCTATGAAAAACAACGGTGCTGGCGTAGTACCCGTAGTTACTTGACTTCGATATAGTCAAGGGTTATCCATTTTTTCTTGTTATGGAATGCGCTCACATAAGAAACCCCATAGATCTCTCTCAGCGAATCTTGCGCTGCTTTCAAGCTCTTTGAGAACACAGCAGCACTGTAACTAACAAGAATCGGCTCTCGTGCCTGTAAGATTGTCAGCAGCTCTGTTGCCGTCCCCTCCCAATGGTGTGCTTCCTCTGCTTTGACGAAATTAACGATAGCGTGTAAGAACCGCTCCTTTTCATTGACAACAGATTCGTCACGGGTGAGCTTGTTCCAACGGCAGGATTCTTTGTCAAATTCAAGGGCAAATTCAAAGGCTTCGGTATCACGGTTGGAAATGGTGAGATTGGCTCTGGTGTCGGTGCGCTTGCTCTTTGTCAGCACCCAGTTCCCGTCTGTTCCTCCTGCCATGCCCTCGCTGCCGGAAATCTTGCTGATATCATCATCGTGCTTGCCTTTGTTGGTGTGCGTGAGCGCAAGGATGGTAAGGTCAAACTCCATGCTTATCTGGCGCAGGATGTTGGTAAACTCCACGTCCCCGGCATAGATGTTTTTTACAAACTCATTCCCTCTGATATGTTGGAGCGTGTCAATGACCACCAGTTTGATATTGGGATGCAGCGTTAAGTAATCACGGATATCTTCCTCAACGCCGGAAGTGATGCTGTTTGCTTTTAAAACGAAGTGGATGTTCTCCATACCCTCATAGGCTTCAAGCATCTCAAAGCGGCTCTGTAAGCGTGTTACGGTATCTTCCAGACCGAGATACAAGACCTCGGACTGTATGGCTTGATAGCCCCAGATTTGCCCACCACTGGCAACAGCGTAGGATATCTGCTCGGCAAGCCATGATTTGCCCACTTTAGCACCACCTGCGAGGATAAAGAAGCCATGCGGCAAAATGGTGCTGATGGTGTAATGAAGCGGTGGCAAGTCCATTTCCATCAAGTCTTTACCATTGATGGATTCAAAGCGGCTCTCCTTTATTTTTTCTTTTATCGCTTCTTCGGTTTTCATGTTTGCAGTCAATTCGTTCATTGCGAATACTCCTTTGCGTACTATTGTATTTTGAGATTCGCCATGCTATAATGTGATATATCTTAGTTCATAGCATGGTCTGAGCTTCTGTGTATTTGCCCATACAGAAGCTTTTTTCATGTAAAAAGAAAACCACAACTTCGATAAACGAAATTGTGGTTTAGTGAGTGATATTTTGTAGAGACATCAAGCTATTTGTACAGTTGCGTTTTTAAGTACAAGCCGTGGTAACCAGTTTTAATCGGCTTGATGTCTCTATAATCGTCACGGAGAAAATACGGAAACCGGGTATAAACGCCACGAATACGTTACAAAACAGATAACCCGGAAGCCTTCATTTGCCTCCTAAGCGAAAGGCCGTGGGTTCGAATCCCGCCAGGGACGCCAGCAAACACGCCGAAAACCTTTGATTTATCAGGGTTTTCGGCTTTTCTTATTTCTGCGGCTTTTGTGGCTTTTTTGCAAAAAACCTTGGTTTGCTAACATTTGCTAACGAGATTTGGCCTTTTGCTAAGAAAGGCGGTAAGTCAGAGGTTCGATTTTTACCAAAGGAACTTGCAAACATTTGTTAGCAGAAATTAGAGGAAGTTGCAAACAAAATCGCGAATTTGCTAACATCGCTCAAAAATGCTTTCAGAACCTTGCTAACAAAAAAAGTGTTTGGTCACTGTGCAAAGTGGTTCAAACGAAGAAAACCTCTCACAAAGTGAGAGGCGTTCTTCTGAGGGAGGGACTTTATAAAGCTTTTGCCAGCTGCTTGAGCAGTGCGGCAGTTTCGGGATTTTTAAGCAGTTCCAGTATCTTCGCTGCATCACTTTCATCACTTTCAGTGACGGCAGTATCCGCAGTTTTAGGCTCTGTATCTTCAACAGGGTCAGGAGTCTTGGATGAGTAAAATGCTTCCTCCAATCGCTGAGCGTTTATGCAGCGATCCTCGTCGATGATGTGAGAGTAGACATCTGCAACCATTTTTACCTGAGCATGACCAGAGTCGCCCTGGACGGATTTCATATCGCCACCATTGAGTTTCAGCTTGTAGGTGATACTGGAGTGACGGAGAGAATGGAATACAACATGAGGCAGTCCGTTTTCTTTGATAAGTTTATTGAAAGCACGGTTAATCACCTGGCTTTCCATCGGACGGCCATTGCTGGAGCAAAAGACCAGGTTATTGTCGATGTATTCATCTCCAAACAGATCCATCAGCTCATCAATTTCTTTTTTTCTCTCTACCAGCATATAGGCAACTGTTTTCGGCAGGTACACGCGGCGAATACTGGTTTTGGTTTTAGGCTCTTTCAGGACCAGAGCAGTATGGGTACTGGCTATGCAAGGTGGAAACTTCTTAATAACACCTTTGTCGCTCAAATCGTCCAATGCACCTCGTGTAACCCGTTGCAGCTCTTTGTTGACGAATATATAAGCTGAACCATTTTCTATGCTCTGTGGTGCAATATCAATGCAGTCCCAGGTAAGGCCCAGCATTTCACCAATGCGTAAAGAGCAGGAGAACGCCAGATTTAAGGCAAGGGAGAGGATAGGATCATCACAGACTTCCATAGCCTTGCTCAGCGTTTCGGCAGTCCATATATCCCGTTCTTTATGTTCTTCTTTGGGAAGTGTCGCATTCAGGACAGGGTTACGGCTGATTAGTTCCCAACGCACCGCCTGATTAAAGGCACTGCGAAGTAGCTTGTGAATTTCTCTTACTGTATGCGGGGTCAGATATTCGCTTGTGGGTTTGCGGTTGTTGACGCTTACCGTTTTCACAGAGAGCAGATCACGGTAATACTTATCCATCATCCTTGGAGTGATGTCGGATAGTAACATATCTCCGATAATAGGAGTTATGTAGTTTCTCGCCAGACCACGGCGGCTTTCATATGTTGACATTGCCCAGGTATTTACACCATAGATGGACATATATTCATCGAGCAGATCGTTCAGGGTCTTTGCCGTAGGAATAAAGAAGGTTCCAGAGTCCTGCTCATACTCAATTTGCTTTTTTCGTTTTTTTGCTTCTGCATTTGTGCTGAAGGTTTCCCAACGCTGTCTGCGTTTTCCGTTTTCATCTGTGTAATCATACACCACAGAATATTTGCTTTTACGCTTCACGATAGATGCCATTTTCATTGCTCCTTTCTGAGATTTTCACATAATGAGTTTGCTTTTGATACCAGGCTTCAAAACTGCTGGTAATGATACGAATTCTTCGATCAATCAAGGTCGTCTCAAAATAGCCCCTTTTAACAAGGTCATAAGCTGTGCCAGATTTCAGCCCCAAAAGATCCGCCATTTCCGGAACTGACATCGTAGTATGCCTCCATTTCTCTCCGGGCGGTGTACCATCCACTTTTTTATAGTGGAACTGGCCGGCATACCAATCTTCAAAGCTATCCAGCATAACTCTCATTCGTCCGGCCACTTGAATTGTTTTGAAATAGTTCTTTTTAACCAACCAGTAGGATTCTACTTTACCAAGCCCAAGCATTTTGCCCATCTCTGGTACAGACATACTGGTCTTTACTCTTTGTTTTCGCATGGCTTTTGCCTCCTCTATAAAGTTTTTCTTGCTATGGCCTCATTGTAAGAGAAAGCAGAAAAAAAGTTAAGGATGTCGATTTGGAGATCGGCATCCTTGACAAATCATTCATCTGCGTGATCCAGCCAGTCATCAAAGCTCTTTTTGGAAATGCGGATATGACCGCCGACTCTGACGCTGTGGAATACACCCTGTTTTACCAGATTATATGCTGTGGGACGACTGATACCCAGAATGTCCTGAATCTCATCGACCGTATAGGTTCTTTTGTCATAGCTGACAGGATTTTGTTCATTAAAGCGGTTCAATTCCGCAATTCTTGCTTCAAACATAAAAACGCCTCCTTTATCCGGTAAGTGGCCTTACGGAGCCTCCATTTCCTCCGGAATATGAATATCTAAACTAACTTGCAGAGCATCATCAATCGCTCTCATTTCTTCGCGAGATACGCGCCCAATGTACGATAAAACACGCCTTTTATCAATCGTTTTAATTTGCTCCAGCAGAACAACAGATTTCAGTCCAAGCTCTGGAACGCTCTCCAGTGCATAGTGTGTGGGCAGCTCCTTTTTCTTAATCCATTTACTGGTGAGTGGAGCTACGATCAAAGTGGGGCAGAAAAAATTCCCCACATTGTTTTGAAGAACCAGGACAGGACGGGTGCCGCCTTGCTCTGATCCAAAATAAGGGTTCAAATTGGCATAATATAAATCCCCACGCTTATAAATCCAATCTTCTTTCATGTTCATCCTCCTATGTTTTGAGATTTGATTATGTAAGAAGGAGGCTCTGCAAATTACAGAGTCTCCTTCAATTTAGCGCCTGTTTTATCCCTTACTTGTCCACGACACCCCAGGGATTTGGGTAATCATTAAGCCGCAGGTGGCTGGCCTGCTTCTCAGGAGTTTCACCTCCACTTCGTTTGGTCTTACCCATGGCCTGCGACGGTTATTATCACGCTCGGACTATGGCTGTAAGAGAGCTTTCCTCCTTGTTATGCCATGACCGGATGCCATCCGATGTATTCCAGCCTGATATATTTCTGATAAACCGAAAACTCATCTATACAGCAAAAATGGGTTGGCCTGTTATGCGAGTGGCAGCTCTCAGAAAATATACCGCTGATGTAGCGGCTATTACGCCCAAAGAGGATCAAACTTAATGATTCGTATATGAGGTTGTCAAGGTGCAAGTGAAAGGATTTCCCTCTCACTTGCTACTGCCACTTTTTTAGAAAATCGCAACCAACTTTTTTATTTTTTCTTCAATTTTTTTCAATCGCTTATCTGCGGCTTGCCGAGTAATACCATATCGTTGGGCTAAACAAGTTGCATTTGGTATTTTCATTTCATAATAGGACAATATAAAATCTCGTTCTGCTGGACTCAGTTTCAATAGAGCTTGGTGTAAATCCTCAAGAAGTAAATTCTGAATAGCTTGTTCCGCAGTATCAACAGATTCATCCACAAACAAATCTGTATCCTGATAACCTTCCTCTGTGCCGTCACGATCTCCCACATGAGAAGCCGGGAATATAGAGCGACTTTTCTCATGTTCCTGGAGATAGCGGCTGTGGCGGTCCTCCTGTTGGTA
Organism: Lachnospiraceae bacterium; assembly: GCA_022845955.1. Classification (GTDB taxonomy): domain Bacteria; phylum Bacillota; class Clostridia; order Lachnospirales; family Lachnospiraceae; genus Eisenbergiella. The sequence goes on along the minus strand of AP025576.1, from coordinate 7,260,242 downwards.
TTTTTCAAAATCTTTGCGAGAACATTCCATGATAATGCGGTCATCTTCATCACGGAACATTTTGACTGTTTCAACAAAAAAGCGCCCAGTAAAGCAACCATTGCGGCGTGCCTTACTGAACGCTGAAAAACTGATTTCCTCCCATTCCTGTGGGCTGTTATTTTTCCAAATGAATACTCTCGTCATATCCTTTCCTCCGTTCAAATTCTTGGTAGTCAGCGAATTTGAACGGTGTCATGGATATTTTGCTATGTACGCCTCCCAGCGCATACCGGCCTCCTAATACCGGGCAAAGAAAAAGGCCGGAAGTGTTTTCACCTCCAGCCATGTTCCTGCCGCCATATTGCAGCAGGAATGAAAAAAGCCCGGTTAATGCCGGGCCTTATGTAGAAAAGTATTCAATTTAGCGCATTCCTGCCACTATAACAAGTATAGCAGGTCGGAAGTCGGAAGGGAGTAGGGATTAGGTCGGGGATTTGTCGGGATTTAGTCGGGATTTAGTCGGGGCAGCTCCTCCAGGACTTCTGGAATAGAATATCCAAACAAGCAAACAGAAAATAAATAGATGGCTTCTCGTTTTCGGTCATAAAAGACACTGCGCTCTATATTTAGTTCTTCCAGCAATTCTTTCTCTGTACTGTTGAACCGATAGATAAATTGCTTAGTCAAAATTTCATAGTAAAGTTCTCCTCGATCCGGATACCGTTTCAGACGAAGGAGTGCACGGTCAATAATATTGACTAGCATTTGATTTTGAACAAGGCAGCAAACTTTTTCTTCAAAGGCTTGCAGTTCAATATCTGGTGCAAAATTTTCAAGATAGCAGAGGCCAGACTCTATATCTTGTTCTCCCATAATCCAAGCAGTTTCTTGTAATTCTTCTGCCCGTTCACTCAGAACCCAGACTACATCACGGTAAATCTTTAGAATCAGCTTACTTCTATGAAACGCAGCGTCGCTGTTAAGCCCCAAAGCTGTTAGCCTGCTGTTACATTTTTGGATTGTTGTGCTTTCTTTTCTCATAGAACATCCCTCCTTGTTCGCAATATTGCGAACATATTAGGTACAAAATAGCATAGCAGAGGAGCGTGAGAGAGGGCAGTGCCTCTCTCTATTCCCCCATTTGGTTATATCAGGTTTCTGGATTTTAGACGAATCTGCATTGCTTGCTTGGAAACCTCAAAAATATTTGCCATTTCAGCAATGAGCTGTTCATCTGTCCGGCCTATTTTAAGCCGGTAAAAACATTTTTTGATCTGCGGTAAAGGCATCAGCAGAGCAGAAGCCAGAGTATCCGCCTGACGCTCAATTATGCCATGACTTTCGTCGGAAGAAACATTTCCGTTATAAGCAGCAACATCTCCAGTACCAGAGTACAACTTCTTATGTAGTACCCAATGAGCCAGCTCATGGGCACAGGTAAAACGGAGCCGCCCTAATTTTGACGGATCACAAAGCCGTTCATCAATTAAGATTGTACCGGCTCTTACTGCAATCATTCGATACTGTCTCTGTATCTGGTCATATAAGACAACAGCACCGTCATCGAAAATTGTTTCCCCTAATATCTTGGGGTTTTTTCTTAGTGTATGAAACTCCAGGATTAGATCAAACTTTGTCTCGATAATGGTTTCGATTGGCACAGGACATGGTTGCCCGGATAGCAGAGAGGGATCATATTCCATCAGGATTTTTCGCCCTACTGCCTCGATTGCTTCTGTACGGATTTGTGGAATTGACAAAGCTCTCCCCCCTATCGTTTACGCTCCTTTAGCATTTTCATAAATGTCTGCCATTCTTCATCGGTAGCATCTACTTCTTTTGCCACACGCAAGGCTGCCCGAACAATATCTTTTTCCATGATATAGTCTGGCAAATCAGCAGATACTGTATTGCGTGATTTTGCAGCCAGATCCAAAAGCAACTCATGTTCTGATTTATCCAAATTCAGAAAGGCAGAGATGCGTTCCACAAAATCTCCATTGGGTGCAGGACGGCGGCTTTGCTCAATATCACACAGATAACCGTAAGCAATATTCAAATGCTTGGCTGTATCGCGTAAATTGAATTTGTGCGCCTTGCGTTTCTCGGCTATAAATGATCCAAAAGTTATATTGCCCACAGCATTCACCTCTCATTTGTTCGACGAACTGCGAACATCTTGCTTATATTGTATATCGAACATCTGTTCACTTCAAGGATAAAAATTTCATTTGAAAAGAGGTGTTAAAAATCAATAACACCTCTTTTGCGCTATATAAATTCCTGAGCGATTTGCTGCATTTCCGTAATGCACTCTTTGGGAGAGAGAATTTTTATTTTCCCTTTGAATTTGAATATCCAGCCATAAAAAGTTCCACTGGGGTTCACTTCAATTTTGGCTGTGAAGTGTGTATCATCATACCTATCAACAGCAGCATCTTCTCCATAATGATCTATGATTACTCTCATCAATTCGTTTTCACATAGAAGGGTTACTTCCTTCGATGACTCCGATGTAAACATATCAACCATTTTATTTGTATAGGAGGCTACATCAAATCCCTCTATCGGCATAAAGTAAGTTTCCAGATTTTCTACACTTGTTAGCCGATCTACACGGAAGTGAGCAATTTTCTGATGCTTCAGAGAAAATCCAATCAAATAGTAATGGTCATTTTTCCATTCAAGCGCATAGGGATTTACGACATAATAATATCCATCGTGCTTTAAGATTTTCTTTTTTTCCTGAGTATATTCATAGTATTGGAACCGAATTTGCTGATGGTTTCCAATCGCTGTTTGGATATTATCAATGATATAGTAAACCTTTTCATTATGCGGTTTGACACGGCTGGATAAAGCAGCAAATTTTTGAAGCTGTTCTGCCTGATGTGTGCTGGTCAGACGGCATAATTTCTGTACCAGTTCCTCGGATTTCTTGGCAGAAATGATCTTCGAGGATGCTACTGCGTCTGTCAGCATTTTCAGTTCAGGATACTCAAACGGTCGGCTTCCCATAAAATATTGGTTTTGGGTACTCTTGACCACCACAATATCAATCCCTGCATCGATCAGCGCATTGGTATCTGCGTAAACAGTCTGCCGCACTGCCTGAATTCCTTTTCCATTCAGATGGGCAATGATGTCAGATACTGTGGCGGGATGGTTTTCATCGGTCCTCTCATAGAGAAACCGGAGTAATTCCAGTATCCGCATATTTGTTGAATTCTGCATACTTCACCTCCTCGATTCTTAAAATGGCCTATTTTGTATGGTGTCCAGCCCCAAAGACCAGAAGCAGGGCGACAGCACAGAGAAGCAGGCCGATCCAATTTCGATCTATAATCAGCTTGATCACCGCCACAAGCAGAAGTCCGCCTGCCAGGAGCACAACGCCATTCATTCAGCGTCCTCCCGAAGCATAGTTTCCCATGTTGATGTCCAGCACCCCTCTGGGCGGCTGGATCAGGGAGTCCTCATACTGGCACTTCCACTGGACCTCCCGGCACATCTGGCTATCCGCCACGCCGTCTATGGTTTCCCCATCCTGAATGGGGTTATCATGCTCCAGAATATAGGACGCTGCATTATAGGCGTGGTTTACCACCCAGTTGGGGTCCATGCCGTGGAAGTGGTACTGGAGATCCGGCAAAAACAGGGTGCTCATGCCCACCGTGTCGATGAGCATATCCTCCGTGCCCTCGATGTTGAAGAAACGGACATTGACGCCAAAGCGGATGAACCGATCCGGCCCCTCAATCTGATGGGAGCGCACATCCTCTGCCAGAAACAGCTTGCCGCAGTTCTGGAAATAGAACGCCTCACAGGTGGGGTACAGCTCTGCCAGAGCCTCCAGAAAGTCGGCATCCAGGTTGGCACGCTCCAGCGCTGGAAGCGCCGCAGTCAGCATATCGGTGGCCACCACCTGATATTTGCACTCCCGGAAGATCCGGTCACGGTCCTCCTGGCAGTCCCACATCTGGCTCATCAGAAAGGCATCAAAGCCTTTGCCCTTGAACTTGTCGCATTTCATCACCATCAGCTGTACCGGGTACTTGCCGTCCTGAAATTCCGCGACATGATCCAGGGCGGCAAAGCCGGCCATTTTCTTATCATAACAGAAGCACTCTGTTGATCCGATGTGCTTCTCCATTATGGCAGTCATTTTTTCTTTATCCGGCATTTCTACCGGCTCTTTGAACAGCATCTGAATGAGATAGGGACCTCCGGGCTGGGGGCCTTTTTTGTCGTCCAGATTTTGCTGGAAAGCTTTATTGCTCATTTGGGTTCCTCCTTCTTTTCTGGGAACAGTTTCCACCGAAACTCCAGCTCTTTCTGGACAAACTCTTTCGGCAGGCCGCGGGGGTTGGCGATGAGATACCATACCCGAAAGGTGCGCTTCTTCGGATCTGTTTCCTGCCGGTAGAGCTGATAGCCCGCCTCATCCTCCTGTGTCCACTGTCCTGTCTGCCGCTTGGCCTGCACAAAGGGTTCCACCACCTGGTCCAGTTCCTCTCTGGTGCGGCTTGAGGCCCAGGCTTGATCCACATCATTGGCGTGGGAGAGGTGGAACAACATCGAACCCATCCAGTTCTTTGCCTTGTGTCCAGGCGTTCCGCGCAATTCCGCCTGACGGCGGTACTCCTCCATCTGCTCCGCCGTTCCGTACCGTTCCACCATCTGCTCCCGCACATAGATGAACCAGCTGTAGTCCTCCGCCTCGGTGAAGGGGGCGCAGACCGGCTGTAATGCCTCCACGGGGTCTGCCTCGAAGCGGTCGATGAAGTCGAGGTAGTTGGCTTTGACCAGGGGCAGAAAGGTGTCCAGCAGCCCGGTGTTCAGCCGCAGGTCCTCTGTCAGCATCCGAAAGAATGAACCGCCTGTTGTGGGTTCAATTCTGAAAGAGTAGAGGTAGTCATCTCCCTGCTTTATGATACAGCTGAAGCCCACCTCCACATTCCCATGGCCGATTTCGTAGTCTATGTAGTTGTAGCGGCTCCGGTCAAACCAGATCTGATAGGTCAGCCCGTTTTTCATTTTCTTTTTGAAGTCGCCCTTTTTCAGACGCTTCCAGCCCTTTTCCTCCAGGCCCAGGCCGTTCCACAGGTAGTCCAGAAGTTCCTGAATTATATCTGCCGGCCGTTTTTGTTCCACGGTCTCCACCCCCTGACGAATTCTCTTTAATAGTCAAGCAGGATAGGCACCTGCTGCTCCTCGGCAAATCGCATGGCCCGCCAGAACATGGAGAAGGCAAACTTGGCAAGGGATTGAGTGTCATACTGGGTGTGTTCCGGGATGTCTGCCTTGCTGTACTGTCCATCTGAGTCTACGGTTCCGTCTACCGGGTATCCCTCCGTGTCTGCCCAGCCAAGGATAGTGTCCTCATCGGCCTGCCACGCCAGCTGGTTCAGCTTTTCCAGCTCCTTCCGCAGTCCGCCCAAGGTGGCGATAGCGGCGGTGTCATCGGTAGGCAAGGACCCTTGGAACAGAAAGCTGTCAGAAAGAGGGAGCCACCAGGTAGCCCCACGAAACAGGGACCACACCCGCTCCTCATCTGATGCAAGGCGGGCGACCAGAGGATGCTCCCCGAAGATCCAGTCCTTCTCCACGGTGGAAGGCACCGGTTCCTCGTATGTACGACAGGCGGCCACCAGCAGCATAGCGCCGAAGGCATCCCAATCCGGCTTGTCGGTGTAATAAGGTTTCTCATTATTTTCAAGCCAGGGAGCGTAGGGGGGCTGGCCCGGCTGAGAAATGGCGCTCAAGATCTGATCCCGCCAGTTCTCCACCGCCGCCTGGACCTCAGCCGGGGACATTTCTTCCTCCTTATCAGCAGGTTCCCCGTCCGGGGTGATGCGGTTGAAAGAGTATCCGTTTTCCTCCGCCCACTGCTGCACAACAGTTTTCCAGTTGTGAGAATAGTACCGGGTCAGCGTCCCGGCGTAGATGTCAAGTCCCATAGTAATGTCTCCTTTTCAATCAAAATCCATCCAGACCAGGTGTTTTCCGCAGTGGAGGCACTGGAACAGATAGCATTGCAGATGCCCGCCATTGACAGATTCCCGGATCATTTCTTTTTGCTCATCGTCCCACATCGGGTCGTCCAGCACCTCCTCCAGCACACCCAGTGCCCGCAGTTCTCTGGCTCCCACATTACCCAAATAGGCGCAATAGTCACCACAATGGGCGCGCCAGTATTCCTGCTGCCAGCCGGAGTAGCCGGGGGTGCGGTGGATCAGCTCGTCCAGCTTCTCCGGATCGTCTACACCATCGTCCACAGAGAAATCATCTTGAAAACTACCGTCATATTTCCGGGCTGCTTCGCCGTTGGCGATGCACTCTGGGCACAGATATGCAATATCCTCCACTGAAAAGAACGGATTGGTATAGAAAATATGGGTCGTCTTGCCACAGCAGTCGCAGACAACGCCGTCTGCGGATTCCTCAAAAGCCCCAGTTTCCAGAGGGTTTGGGTGATACCGGAAGGCGGGCAGGCCCAGCTGGGCCTGCCGTTCCTTCTCTTTCTGCTTTTCCTCCGGCGTTTTGGGCTTGGGGAGAGCATAATGATTGCCCCAGTTTTCCGCATAGTCCTTCAGCGTGCCCAGCCGCTTGAGGGTCTTTTTATCGGAACGATTTCCGATTTGGCAGAGCAGTTCATAGGCATCCTTCTTGAAGTCCAGTAGATCATACACATCCACCAGCACTTCCTTGGCCTGCTGATCCTCACTCTGCTCAAGTTCTTCCTTGAAGGTATATAGAGCGCGGACACTGTCCGGACCTTCATTGGTCGCAACAAACTGTTTTTTTAGTTCGATATAGGTTTTTTGATATTCTGTCATTGGTCGCACCTCCCATCAATCCCACCAGAAATACCAGACGGTGGACTGCCACAGGACAGCTGCCAAGGAGCCAATGCTTCCATCCTCATTCTGATCCAGATCTGGGCAGAAACCATATTGCTCCACAGCCACCTCCATAGCTCTTTCCTTGGAAATCGGAGTTGGAAGTTCAAACTCCAATTCATCGTGGCTCATGGCGGCAGGGATGGCACCATGTTGCTCGAACCAGTATTTCGCCACTGCCATCAGGTCCGGTGTGTCGGGACACTCATTCCAATTTCCAAAGGGCAGGTAGGCGAAGATCTCCCAGGGGTTCTTTACCGGAATTTTAGCCAGAATGAGCGGATATGTCATTCCGGTATCATCGTTCCAATAGTTTGCGAAGCGGTCGTTGGGTTCTCCGCCCTCCATCTCGCCCAGGACTTCCTCATCCCAGTCCAGATCATCGTCCTCGGCTTCTTCCTTGCGCTGACCGGTCAATTCCTCCAAAATCGCCTTTCCGTCCTTGATGGGAGCGGAGAGCATCTTCTTTCGATACTCCTCCACGGTTTTGAGGTCAAATTCATAGAAGTCCGCATCATGCTCCGGGTCAGCGTTCATCACCAGACACTCCAACTGCGTTTCATCATCCGCCTGGATAAGTACGGGAACAAAGCCCTCCCGTACCCCCAGCCGCCGGGCGTAGCTGTATGCTGACATGATGGGATCATCATCTGCCATAGACGGGAAATAGGTACACTCACAGTCCAGATACTCCATAATGGCCTGCGCCACCTCGGAAGGCTCCAGCGTATCCTCGTCAAAGTCCTGTCCCTGCCAGTTGGTGAAGCGTTCCTCAATTACCTCTGCCATAGCCTGATAGTAGTCCTCGTCAAAGGGGATGAATAAGTATGCCTCCTGTTGAAATTCATTGGAGTGGTATCGGGACGGACCAAAATATTTCAGGGCATAGTCATCAATGTCGGCAGGATAATAGGGCGCATCAATTTCTCCATAGTAATAATGGGCAAAGGCACGGCCTTTCTGATTGAACAGAGCCGAGAATAGACAGCCGAACAGCTCCTCCCGGATGAATGTTCGTAGGTCTGTGTTGCCTGGATCGGCTTTGACCTGATTTACCACTTCGCCATGCTCCGCCAGGAATTTCCCGCCCATCAGGTCATGCTCCATGCACCAGCGCAAATAAATCGCCATGTGGTTGTAGGCGTTGATGGGGTCAATGGGAAGCTCCTTCTCCTCAAGGTTCTCAATATGATAGGAAACATCATCCATTCCTATGCTGTCATCGTCATCCTCCGGATCTCCCTTTATAGGCTCGTAACCGATCTTCAGGGTCATCTGTTCCTCTGGCAGAGAGACACCGGGGCTGCGGGTGATGGTGTGCTTATCGTCCGCAGAAAAACCGATGGTCTCGCCGTCTTGCAGCGTCACATCACACGCCAGCACATAGGAGGCAAGGCTTGCCAAAAAGTCCCGTAGTTCCTCCGGCTCAGCGTCGGTGTTCAACACCTCCATTTCCTCCTTGCCAAACACATCCATGCCGTAGGTGTAGCCGTTTAGGCCCCCCTCGCTCCGGTACAGGCCGAACCAAACCCAGTTGAAGATGGGCAGTTCGTCCTTTTTGAGCATATCGGCAAGGCCCTCATAGAAACGAGGCTCAAATACCACGCCGCTGGTGTAGACACCGGTGGCGTATTTCTGCTTGCAGCACACTGCCATCGCCTTGGTGAACAGCTTACCTCGTTCCAGCAGTTTTTCCTCCTCGCCCAACACAGCCACCATGATATGGGCCTTGTGCGCTTTGGCCACTTCTACGGCCTCTGGCCACATATAGTTGTTTTCGGCGTTGATCTCTGCTTCATTGTCCGGGATGTGACCGTGGAATAGTGTCACAATCAGCATCATATTGCCGACCCGCATTACCACAGCGTCATCGCTGTTCTCAACATCTTCGTCGCCCTCATCCGGCTCCTCATCTACGATACCCCATTCTTCCCGCAGATCTCGAATCAACTGCTCCTTGTCCCACTCTGCTTTGGAGAGGAGCACAGATCCGGCAAAGGAACCCTTATGGTCGGTTTCCTCCTCGTCGGCGTCATCTTCAAGATCCTCTGCATCTTCATCCGGATCATAGAGGGATTCATGCTCCAGTCCGCGGATAAATTCCTCAAAGCTGTCTGCCAGATGGGTAATTTTATAGTCATTTTCCTGATCCACATGGACTACCTCTGCCGCACCTCAAAAAGACGGGCACGTCCGGAAATTCCATAGGCTTTTAAGGAAGGAGTCACCGCCAGACAGATGGTTTTGTCCGTGCGGATCTCGTCTGCAACCACAAGATTGGTGTCCAGGGGGTCAAGCCCTAACCCCAGGCACTCCACGGAGGCATAGAAAGATTTTAGGTCGATAGCGATATAGGTATGTTCTTCGGCAATAGACAACGGTTCCCTGTCTCCTTTCTGGAAAAATAACGTGCAATTCTCAACAGGTCAGCCCTGAACAGCCTCCCGTCTGCGCCAACTGATAAAGCCGTACATATCATTAAAGAAGAAAATTACAAAATTCACAATTACCGGAATATACGCCGGATTCTCCATGGCAGCCAGTGACCACAACACAATCAGCACCAGGTCATTGGCAGCATACCCCACCGCATAATAGGAAGAACGCAGCATGGTCAGTGCCGCCGCCACAAAGCTGGTGGTAATGGAAATCGTGCTGAACAGAAGATTGGGGGTTTTTAAAACCCACAAAAAATAACAAAAAATAACGGTTACAATGATGCCGGAAACAAACAGACCGAAAACGTGACATCGATTCAACTGCTGGATCGCCACTTCGCTGCCGTTTGTCTCCGAAGGATTTTTCAGCCAGGTAATGGTAGACCACACCGCCATGGGCAGGGTCATACCCAGATAGGTCATCATCTCACCCCAGTAGCGGAACCGCCAGGAGATGATGCCGTAGAGGATGCTGAACACCACCATAAGGATCTGTGCCCACACATTTCCCTTTGCGGCAAAAATCAGGGAAGTTACGCCCACCAGTGCCGCCACCAGGGTCGGCAGATCCACATCCCCGGAAAATAAATTGGAAACAACAACAATCAACAGGGAGCCAAGCCACAGGCTCCATTCTTTCTTTGTAAAATCTTTTACGGGATTACTCATGATTATAAACTCCTTTTTCTTATCTGGTAATTTGTTTATGACAAAAAGAAGAAGTCCAAGGATCCAATAGTGGTAGTGTGCGCTTATCTCGTATCATTTATGAACATCCTTTAAATTTTTCCGGGAACAAAGAGTCCATTGCCGGATCTTTGTGTGCGCCAGCGGTATGCATAGCATAAAAAAGCATCCGCACACATCTTCTGAGACCTAACGATGTGTAGCGAATGCTCTGTGCATTCCTACCCGGTGGCAGTCGTGTGAAACATTTCTGTTTCAGATACAAATATGCGGTTATTTTAATGGAAAAATCTCAATTTTGCAAGAGTGTTCTACTCCTTGATAGAGGAAATTTACCGCATTACAATGAAGGTAATATGAAAGTTAGATGTATCTAATCTTGGTAACTTGAGACTATACGAGGTAACGGAACATGAAACGGATTCATTTTGATGTGGAAACAGAGGGATTTTACGGAGCCTCCACCACCGGAACCCTGGCGTTGACAGCGGCAGCTTACTTCCCGGACATTACCCTCACCATTGCCATGACTCCCAGTGATTTTATCTGGCAGGGCTTTATGCAGGGAGAAAAGGACGGCTGTAAAGAGTGGCCCATCGAGGGAGAGTCCCTGTTTTCTTACCTGGGCAAGCCCCTGCCCTATATGCCCTTTGTGTACCAGCATCCTAAGTATTGGCAAGTGGTTCAGGCGGAATCGAAACGCGCTGGGGACATGCTGAATTCCAGAAAACTTTTCGATGACTCCGAGGCGGCACATCCCCTACAGGAGGAAGAAATGATTCCAGTGGAAAACATCAAGGGAAAACTGCTTGCCATCGGTGCAGAGGATGACGGGCTATGGGATGCTGCAAAATATGTTCGCCGCATGAAAAACCGATTAGCGCAAAGACTCACGTCTGCGAAGTGGAGGCCTTGACCTACCAGCACGGAACCCATTTTGTTTTCCTGGAGAGCATGATAAAGACCATGCTGCCCATCGGCTCCGGACTTTTTGTGAAACTTGCTTTACATGCCGCCAGAGAATATCCAAAAGAGTGCAAAACCACCAGAGAGGACATTGACCGCCGGATAAGCAAAGTCCTTGAGGAGTGGAGGCAGTAAAAAATGACGGCGTGTACTGACTGGCAACCTATAAGGAGAAATTTGCGTTGCTGTCTATGGGTTACCGGGAGAAAGGCATGCAAGCCTCTAACCCATAAGAGCGGATTTACTGTGATTCCTATAGGCTTCTGAAAGCACTGCGTGCGGGATATCAACCCATAGAATATACTTTTTGTAATCCTTTATGGGTCTTTTGTAAGCCTTGTAAGCTGGAAAATGTCAAATTTTCTTGAAATCAGACATATAAGAACTTGATTTGGTGCTGCTTATGGGTTGGACTACTATGAAAGCTCTAAAAAACCACCTATAAGGTATGAATTCAATCATGTTTATGGGTAAAAATGAAAATTATGTAAACTCAAAGTGTTTCAGAGATTGATAAAGAGAAAGAGCCTTTCCCTATAGCCGTGGAAGGGCTCTTCTTCTGTTGACCTATATTTATTTCAGAACCGTACCATCAGCAAGGGTGATGGTGTAGCCGTTAAAATTGATGGTGCCGTTGAGGACAATGCCATTGGTTAAGGAGAAATCCAGAGTGGAAATGTTGTCCACGATGATGTCTCCATTGATGGTCTGGCTGTCTGCGGTAAATTCCACCTGTGCGCCGTTACTTCCACTGGAGCCTTTGGTGTCGCTCATGTTTCCAATGACATCGCAGTTTTCCAGTGCGATGGAGTTTTGTCCCTCGATAACCAGCGCCTCAGAATTGTTGGCGGTCAAGGTTGCGTTTTTAATGGTGACGGTTGCTCCATCCACCCGGAGAGCGTTTTCATCATCCCCGGTGGAGGTGTAGGTGGTGCCGGTGTAAGTGCCATCCTCGGTGATGGTGTTGGCACTGTCACCCTGGGTTACCTCGCTGCTGCCCCCAAAACCGCCGTTTCCATCAGGAGCGCTGCCACTGGGCATCTCCGGAGTACTGTCGGAATTATTGCTGTTGTCCGGTGCGGTGTTCCCATCAGAATTTTCCGAAACCTCTCCCAGTGCCAGTGTGACGCTGGCGCCCCAATTTCTGTTACCTTTCCGGTAACGGTGGTCAATTCTTCGGTAGAAACAGTGGTTGTCTCCGCAGCCTCGCTGGAGTAAACCTGTGCAGTTCCGCAGGCAGACAGAGATAACGCGGTTGCGGTGGAACATAAAATACAAAGTGATTTTTTCATAAGTTTTCTCCTTTCCAAAGTCTGTTGTTTTTCTGTTGTCAAACGTATTGTAGCGCCCCATCCTAAAGCCTGCCTAAAGACAGGAAAAAATTTGCAAATATTGATTTCTTCCGCGTTTCCTCCTATACTATAAGGAAAGAATCGTGGAAAATCTCATTAGATTTTCCGGAGGCGCTTACCGTCTTTTTTGAAAAAAACCAGTTCAGTGTGGCTGCGGTACACAACGGACAGGACGCCTACGACTATGCCCTTTCCGGGGGCTATGATGCCATCATTCTGAATGTGATGATGCCCAAAATGAACGGCATCGAGGTGTTACAGCGGCTCCGCAAGGAAGGCGTCCAGGTTCCCATTATGATGCTTACCGCAAAAGGACAGACGGATGACCGCATTGCAGGCTTTAGCCGGAGCAGATGATTATCTGCCCAAAAGCCGGGTAGAGGAGGCACTGCGCCGCCTGGAGCAGCATGTGCTATAGTTCAAAACCGGGCATTGACCGGGGTGGTATGATGGGAATAGAGATTTAAGCAAAAGAAAGCAAAGAAAGCGGGGAAAATAAATGGAACCGAAAAAAGTGACAGACTCTCTGACGGAACAGATTCATGTAGTAATTTATCCGGACATTAACGGATTCGGACGGCTGTTTGGAGGACAACTGTTAAAGTGGATTGATGAAGTGGCAGGTGCTACCGCCAGACGCCACTGTGGGAATAATGCTACCACCGCAGCCATCGATAATCTGCAGTTTAAGGCAGGTGCCTTTATCAACGATGTGCTGGTACTTACCGGGCGGGTAACCTATGTGGGGAAAACCTCCATGGAGGTACGGGTTGACACTTATAAAGAGAACCCGGACGGCACCCGTCATCCCATTAACCGTGCGTATTTCGTCATGGTCAACATGGGAGAGGACGGCAAGCCCACGGAAGCGCCGCCCCTTCTGCTAAACCCCGACGACCCGGCAGAGCAGATGGAGTGGGACAACGCACTCAAACGCCGGGAACTGCGGCTGATGAGACGGAAAGAAGGGTTTTAAAACCATGACAAAAGCCAGTGGGCAAAACACCCACTGGCTTTTGTATACAACAAAATCCCTAGAGTATCTCTTTCATTACTTTTGTCAGCTCGTCTGCCAGAAGTTTGTGACTTTCCAGGCTCAAGTGCATCCAGTCGTAGGGGTACATCTCAATGCCGGGAATGGAGCCTGCATCCAGAAAATGGCAATGCAGACGGTCTGCCACATCCTTAAACTCCTTTGCCAGACCCCGGGAACGCTCTACGCATTTGTCTCCCATCTCACCGGCAACCGCGGTTTTGGCATAATCGGGATGGATGGGAGGCGGAGCAATCAACAGCACATTAGGCGCGCCTCTCCAGGCAGCGTGGGTGTCAATGGTTTTCTGTGCCAGACGCTCCAGACCTTTCCCGATGATAAAGGAATTGGCATTAAAGCGATCCTTGGTATCATTGGTGCCCAGCATGATAATGACTAAATCCAGAGGCTCATGGGACATCATGCAGGGATAGATGACATTTAAGCCACACAGTCCCTCGAAAACCGGATCCTCAAAGGAAGTGGTTCTTCCGCTGAGTCCTTCTTCAATGATATAGTAATCATCCCCCAGATTTTTCTGTAAAAGCTTGGTCCAACGCTCGTTCACATCGAAACGACCGCCGGTTTTGGAATTATATCCATGAGTATTGGAATCTCCGAAACATAAAATATTCTTCTGCATGTTTTTCCACATTTCTGCGCACGTTTTCTGCGCATAACGAGTTTGTGTCAAGTGCGCACAGACACAAACTCGCGATTGAAAAATTTTATTTTTCAATCTGCTTACTTCTCCTTGTCTAATAATTTCTCAGCCAGACTGACAGCACCCATCAGACCTGCGGTATTTCCCAGCTTTGCAGGAACGATTTCCACATGGGAAAGTCCCGGGGAAAGCTGTGCCTTTACCCGGCTTTTTATCTGGGCAAGCACGTAACTTTGTGCCATGACACCGCCTCCCAGAATGATGCGGGAAGGGTTAAAGACGCTGGTTAAGGTAACCAGACCGGTGCAGATGTCCCCAATCCAGTCGTCAATCACGGCTTTGATTTCAGGGCGCTCCATGGCGTCAAAAATCTTTCTGCCGTTGTCCAGGGTTTCGTCCACAGCCTTTGCCCGTTTCACCAGTGCGGTGGTGGAGGCGCAGCGCTCGTAACAGCCCTCCAGGGTATCCGTGCCATTCTTGACTTCCGGGTGAATCACAATGCCGCCGAAGCTGCCGGCAGAGAAGGATGCACCGGAGTAAACCTGTCCGTTGATGATGATACAGCCTCCCACGCCGGTTCCGTAGGTGAGGCAGAGAAAATCCGGATAGCCCACGCCTGCTCCGGAATGGAGTTCACCCAGAGCAGCGGAGTTTACATCATTTTCCACTGCCACGGGGACATGGAATTCATTTTTTATAATGTCCCGTACCGGCATGCCGGTATAACCGGGAATATTGCTGTTGGCATAAAAAATCGTGCCATTGTTAGTGTTCACTTCTCCGGCGGTGCTGATACCGATGGCATCAAAACCGGAATAAGTGTGGAGGAGCTGCATTACCCGCTCCATCAGATGGGCACCGCCCTGGGATGCCTCGGTGTCCCATTCTTTCATGTCGGTCAGTTCTGTTCCGTCCCAAAGACCTGCTTTGATGGCAGTACCGCCAATATCCACTGCGACAATTTTCATAAGAAGTTACTCCTTTATTTCTGGATTGCGGAGACAAATCTTGCGGTAATCTCAGCGGGTCTGGTAATAGCGCCGCCCACAACCAGTGCAAAGGCACCAGCCTCTAAAGCCTTCTTTGCCTGCTCCGGGTAGTGGATGTGTCCCTCTGCGATAATCTTTGCAGGACATTTTTCGGAAAGCTCATGGATAAAATCAAAGTCGATATCGTCAATGCCCTTGGTTTCGGGAGTGTAACCCCGCATGGTGGTGCCTACGAAATCAGCCCCAGCCCCGGCACAGGCGATACCCTCTTCCAGGGTAGCGCAGTCTGCCATCACAAGCTGGTCAGGATACTTCTCTTTAATGGCTGCGATAAACTGGGGAGCCGTGCTGCCGTCGGGACGCAGTGCGCTGGTTCCCTGAACTGCCAGGATATCCACGCCACATGCCACCAGCTCATCTACCTCTTTCATGGTAACCGTGATGTACATGGGAGTTCCCTCGTAATCCTTTTTGATGATACCGATAACGGGAAGGTCAACTGCCTCTTTAATCTGGGTAATATCCCGGACAGTGTTGGCGCGGATGCCCACTGCGCCGGACTGTGCAGCCGCTTTTGCCATCAAAGGCATAACGCCGCCTTCTTTTGTATACAAAGGCTCATGCTCCAGTGCCTGACAGGAGACGATGAGTCCTCCCTTAATCTGTTTAAATATTGCCTCTTTGTCCATAATGTAGTCCTGCCTTTCTTTTTAAATAATGGAATAACTATCCAGACACCATACGCCATATAAATCTGCCCTTCTGTCTAAATGCCAGCATTTACAGAAGACAAATCTGCCTGGCTCTGAATCGTAATTATAATTGGAGAAATCCCAAGGTTTTCTGCCTTGGGATTTTCCTTATTTCATAGGAAATTTTCCCTACGAAATAAAAAGTTTATGAGGGATTTTAGGAAACTTCAATTTTAATGACCGCTTTCCGTACATGGGTACAGTCTCCGTTGATACAACTGGGCTTGTGGTATTCCATGGGGAAAAAGACAGTAAACCTTCCATTGCCCAGAGTTCCGGTACAGGTGGGAGTTCCGGTCATAAGACCGCAATCCCTTTCCTCACTGTATTCCTCTGCGGTTTCACCGGAAAGAGTACATTCCCAATATTCACCTCCGGTTATGTTAATCTGTAAGTCTGCATATTTTTTGTGATATTCAAAGGTGGCACCCTCTGCCTCACGCAAATCTGCCTCCATGACATTGACGAAAACGTGGTCGCCGTCAATCACGGTTTTTCCATCGGGGAGTGTGCTTAAATCTGTTTTCAGCAAAAAGTCAATCGCTGTGTCCAGATAGGGCTGCATCCCGCGATAGAGGGTTATGTGTTTGATAGAATCTGCAATCATAGTATTTCCTCGGATTAAAGTTCAGCGATCGCTGCCTCAATCATTTTCTGTGCCTCTACAACAACAGCCTCATCCTCCGGTGCCAGAGGAGCGAGAGGAAGTCTTACGCTGCCAAGCTCCAGACCGTACATTCTGTGGAGGATTTCCTTCATTACGGCATACAGATTACCCTTTGCCTCGCACATTTTGTAGATGATAGCATCAGCCTTGTACTGGATTTTCATGGCATCCGCAAAATTGTTCTCACGAATCAGCTTATCCATGGTTACGAACAGCTCCGGCATAACCGCATAGGTTCCACCGATTCCGCCGTCAGCACCGATAGCGCGTCCGGAAACAAACTGCTCATCGGGGCCGTTGAACACTACGAATCCATTTTCGCCACGCTGATGTACACCCTCTGCCTTGAACAGCTGGATATCCTGAGTGGGCATGGAAGAGTTCTTAACAGCGATAACGTTGGGGTTTTTCAGCATTTCTTTTAATAAATTCATGGATAAAGCGGTGCCTGCCAGCTGAGGAATGTTATAAATAACGAAATCCAGATCAGGTGCAGCAGCACTCATAGCGTTCCAATATTCTGCGATGGCATATTCCGGTAAGTGGAAGTAAATGGGAGGGATGGATGCGATGGCATCAGCACCAACGCTCTGGGCATGGGCAGCCAGCTCCACGCTGTCTGCGGTGTTGTTACAGCCTACATGAGCAATGACGGTAAGCTTTCCCTTTGCCTCCTCCATAACAGCTTCCAGGACTTTTTTGCGCTCATCCACGTGCTGGTAAATGCACTCGCCGGAAGAACCGCCCACATACACACCCTTCACACCTTTGGAAATCAGATGGCGGGTTAAAGCCTTTACACCTTCTACAGAAATATTTCCATCTTTGTCATAGCAGGCATAAAATGCCGGGATGACGCCTTGATACTTTGTAATGTCTTTCATTTATTTTGCCTCATTTCCACGCCTTCAACGGCGCATATCCTTCTATATAGAAATAATTAACCCTTTACAGCTCCCATTGCAATACCCTTTGTAAAGTATTTCTGGAAAATCAGGAATACGATGATGATAGGTACAGCGGCCAGAGCAGCACCTGCCATAATCAGACCGAAGTCCGTAGCGTTCTCTGCCTGTAACTTCGCGATACCAAGGGAGATGGTCAGGTTGCTTGTGCTGGATAACATAATTAACTGCATGAAGTAATCGTTCCAGCTGTTGATGAAGGTAAAGATAGCCAGCGCACCGATACCGGGCTTAATCATAGGTACAATGATTCGGACAAAGGTCTTTGCCTCACTTGCACCATCAATGGATGCTGCCTCAATCATCTCGGAAGGAACACCCTCGGAGAACTGTTTCATCAGAAACACACCGAAAGGCCAGCCAACGATGGGGAATACAACTGCCCAGATGGTATTGTACAGATCTAAATTGGACATTTCACGCAGCAGGGGGACTAAGATAACCTGTTTCGGTAAAGCCATTGCACATACAATCATGGTGAACAGGAACTGACGTCCTACGAATCTTTTCTTTGCCAGAGCGTATCCAGCCATGGAAGCAGTGATACAGGTAAGAATCATGGACAGTACAGCCATTACCACAGTGTTGATTAACCAACGGATTGCAGCGGGCACGGAGGGACCGGATACAATCAGTTTCAAGTCGCTGCTGCCGGTAAACAGGCTGCTGAAGGGGATGGTAAACTGGAACAGCGGTGCAGTCTGACGGCTGAACAGCTTCTGGTAGTTTGCCAGAGTCCACTCCTGGGGCCACCAAATCGGGGTAGTAGAGTTGATAGCTGCGTTGGTTTTAAAGGAACCTGTAATAATCCAGTATAACGGGAAGGTAAATAAAACCGCTAAAATGGCAATGATGATAATACTGATAATTCTATAGACAGAAGGATGATTTAATTTTTTCTCTTTTTTCATTTTCTCTCCTCCTTCTAATCGTTGCTGTTTCCGAGTTTAAACTGTATAGCGGAAAGGATAGCAATCATGATGGCAAGAACAACGCCCATTGCATCGCCGTAACCGTAACGGTACAGTTTAAATGCAGAATAGTAAATGTAGTACATGATAGTGTCGGTGCTGTGATTCGGTCCGCCGGATGTCAGCAGCTGAATCAGTGCGAAACACTGGAAACTGTTAATGGTAGTAATAACGAGAATATATAAAGTGGTCGGCATAATCTGCGGCCATTTAACTTTCCAGAAAGCCTGAAATCTGGTGGCGCCGTCTACATTGGCAGCCTCGACCAGAGATGCGTCCACGTTGCCGAGGGCAGATACATATAAGACAATGGGCTGACCTACGGAAGTGGTAAGCAGGATGATAATGATGCAGGCAAGGGCATAACGCTCGTCACCCAGCCAGTTAATGTTCTTTTCGATAAGACCGGTAGTAGTCCCTAAGTAATTGAAAATTCCGTAGTAGTTGTTAAACATCCACTTCCATACAACGGTAACGGCTACGGAACCGGTTACAACAGGAAGATAGAAGATGATTCGGAATAAAGAAGTTGCCCATCCCTTTAAATCTACAATAATAGAAGATACCCACAGGGAAAAAGCACCGGTAATCGGAACGGAAACGACAACAATAATGAAGGTGTTTTTCAACGCTCCGAGGAAAACTTTGTCTTGGAATAACTCTTTATAGTTGGCAAATCCAACAAATACATCTTTGGCGTTCATAGTGGAGTCAAAGAAGCTGGTCCACACGCATAAAACGATGGGGTAGATAACGAATCCCAGGAAGAAGATTAAGCTGGGGAGCAGAAAAAGGTATGCGGCAGTCGTCTCCTTACGCACTAATACACGGCTGCGTTTTGATGGTTTCACTGCTGATTTCACGGAAAGCACCATCCTTTCAGTTACTTTTTTTGATAAGAAAACCCTCCTCCGGAAATCCTGAGGAGGGTTTTCTGGTATAGTTATAGGGTTCAACTAGTTGTAGACTTATTGAGCTGCTGCTGCTGCGTTTGCAGTAGAAACGAACTCATCAACTGCAGTCTGAACATCTGCGCCGCTGCCAACCTGCTGAAGCATATTCCACCATGCGGTACGAGCCTCGGTCCAGCCGGGAGTTACCTGATAGTAGTCACCAAGGAACTGCATCAGTTTGCTGTACTCCTGCATGGTAGGAACATCGTTGTAAAGACCGGTTAAATCTGTGCCTTCAACGGTGTCACGTACAGGGAAGTAGGTGGAGGACAGAACTGCATCAGCGGTTCCATCTGCGCTGTCAGCCATGTATTTGATGAACAGTTTGGATGCTGCGATTCTATCGGCATCGCCGTTATCGAATACACCAAAGCCCCAGATACCACCACAGAGCTGTGTAGCATCAGCCTTCTCAGCGGGGAAAGCCATGAATACGATTTCGTCGCCGTTGTTGGTCAGACCGGCATCGTTGTTATCGGAGTTTAACTGCTGTGCAATGTTCCAGCAGAAAGCTACATTTAAAACGCCCTGACGGAACAGGTTGATTTCATCACCACCGGCGATGGAGGCATCGAAAGCGATTTTTCCATCGGTATCAGCCAGTGCCTGGATTGCTTTTACGTTCTCTGCGGAATCAGCGGTATATTTGGTGTGTAAATCATCGGTAAAGGTACCGCCGTACAGGTTGTTAATCAGAGCTCTTGTACCCTGGTCACCACCCTGTCCACTACAGTAAACAGCACCTACAGTAGAACCGGTATGAGCGTAAACAGCATCGATTGCCTTAAAGAAATCTTCGGTTGTCCATGTATGGGAATCTTCATCAACATACTGCATTGCGCCGGCAGCCTCAAATACAGTTTTGTTGATTGCCATACAGTGAGCGGTCATACACAGAGGATACTCATAAACCGCACCCTCTTTTGTCATGCAGGCAGCTAATACGGAGCCGTAAATCTCGGACTGGTCTTCGTCATCCATAATGTCGGATAAGTCAACCATCAGTCCCTTAGCACCCCAGTTAGCAACCAGACGCTCAGGTCCTTCCATTACAAGGTCGGGAGCCTGCCCACCTTCGATTGCGGTGTTGACCTGGTCATCACCGTTGGTGTAGTCCAGATACTCAACGGTTACGTTGATGTTGGGATATTTTGCATTGAAACTGGTGATCAGGGAATCAACAGTTGCGGAATCGCCCCATTTACCAATAGGATAAGTCCATAAGGTAATGTTAGCGGAAAGATCGGTGTTGTCTTCCTCAGCAACTTCAGTCTCAACAGCAGCAGTCTCGGTCTCAGCGGGAGCTGCGGTTTCTTTAGTTTCAGTGGTGGAAGTAGACTGGCTGCTTCCGGTGCTTTCTACAGTTGTGCCACAGCCTGCCAGTAAGCTGACAGCCATTGCACTTGTCAGTAAAGCTGCAATTACTTTCTTTTTCATATTCTCTCTCCTTTTTATCAAGTATTTGTTAGAGTAATTTCATTTTAGAAAATATTTTTCATCTTGTCTATGGCAGTAGTGTATATGTTTTTAAATAAAAATTTGTTAGAGTTGCACAAAGTAATGAAGAAAAAATGTTCGATACCAAACAAGTAGTTGAAATCGGGGAAAAGGATTTGCAAAGTCATGTGCTTTCCTGGATTTTATTGGCGTGAAAAATATTTTCGCAAATATAGATTCTGCTTGCAAACACTGTCATTTTGATTTATTCTTTCTATATAAATAGAAGGAATTTTTCAAAATAAAAAGAGAAAGTATTTCAAAAAGGGTATTTACTATGGTAAACAAGAACTTCTGGGATTTGTTACGGGAAAAACAGGGCACCCTGACAAAGTCCGGCACGATTATTGCTGACTACCTCACCAGACACGCGGAGGAGGCACAGTTTCTTTCCATATCATCGCTGGCAAAAGAGTGTAATATGGCAGAGGCTACTATTTCTCCACAGAGGGAGCAGCTCTTTTCCCGTCCGATTCCGAAAATGCCGGTGATGGCCACATGATCATCTGACCAACAGGTAGGCTCATCGCAGGGATAGCAGGTGTTCACCGGAATGCCGCCGTTGTGCTGCTTCATCAGCCAGATGTAGGCGGCGGGCAGCTTGTAGCCCAGTTCCTCCTCCACGCTGGCAATCAGCTCATCGGAAGGCGGATCACTGACATATTCTTTCAGTGCATACCAATTATCATCCCAGAAGTTGGTGAGGTCGAAACCCTCAAATGGGGTATCACCGGGCACGAATTTGGCCTTCTTCTTCCGGCTGCGCTGGCGTTTCCGGATCTCCGCCTTACACTCCCGAATTACCGCCGGGGCATTTTCATCCTCCGGGTCCAGCTCTGCCCACCGCTGGGCGTAGGGAATGGCCTTTTCCTCCTGACCATAGAGATACTGATAGCCGTAGGCCATCCGCATATTCCACTCCGCCTTGTCCTGACCTTCCTCCCGGACGGACTCCAGCACCTCAATGGCCCTCTGGAGGGCTTTGTCTCTCTTGAATTTCAAAGTACCCTCATCATGGTCCCCGATGATGGCGTAGTTCTCCAGCGCCCGTGCCAGGGCGTAGGCGGTGCGATAGTTCCTCCAGTCCTCTGGGATGGCATTGAGTGCCTGGATGCAGCGGGTGTACTCGTCCTCGTCGTTCCACTGCTCCAGCTGAGCGAAGAATGCTTCGGCGTCCTGTTGGGTATAAGGAATATAGTCCATGCCCGTAAGCGTTTCATCCAACTCGTCATCCTGATTTTCAGTTTCTGTCCCATCATCTTGTTGCTTTAGAGGTACAGAACCGGCTTCACGGCGGAAGGTGTGGAAGATGGCCCATGGGATATCCGTGCCTTCAAAGAACTCTTTCGCCATGTTCAGCGCCTCTCGGATGTCCCAGGCGATGAAGTCCACATAGCCACAGTAGAGGCCGGTGGCCCCGCCGATGAGGGCGAGCATCTCCGATCCGTCCACGGTGGTGAACAATTCCTCCAGCTTGTCCCGGAAGTCGAAAATCTTTTCCGATCCTTCCTCCTCCCGCAAGGTATCCAGGGGATAGCAGAAAAAGCCCGCTACCGCTCCGTCGGCATGGAGATCGTCCATAAAGTCGTTGTCGGCATTCAGATAGCCGTTGATGAGCGGCACACAGCAGGTGGAACCGGCCATTACATCCAGCCGCCAATCGGCGTTGGGGTCTTCATTGGGTTTCATTTCGTAGCCAAGATAGCTCTCCAGATAGGCCTCCGGATCGGTGGAGAGCTCCAGGCCCTGCTCCCGCAGTTTGTCGGGCAGCTGGGACAGGAGGAAGGACGGCTCTGCCTTGGGTTCCTCCAGCACATCAAAACTGTCTATGTATCTCATGTGGGGGATCTCGCCCAGTATCTGATCGGTGAGGGTGGTGAGCATCCACCAGACTCGGCCTTCCGCCTCCCGGAGCATAGGCAGCAGCTTTTCACAGTAGGCGGAGATGTTGAAACTGTTTTCGCCCTGTTCCTCCAGCCAGATCTGCACATCCTCACCGGAGATGTCCCAGCTGTCGTCGGTACGCAGGCCGATATTCTGGGAGGGCTGACGGCCCACAAGGATGTTCCAGTGCTCCAGCACCTCCTTTGGGGCGTGTTTCTGGAAGTAGACCAGCTCAAACAGCTTGACCTTATTACCCTCCGGGGTGAGGATCAGCTCATGCTTTTCGCCATTGAAGCCCAGCTCGAAGGAAATTTCATCAAAAACCAGATTCAGGGTGTCCTCCATTTGGGCCACGAGTTCTGCGCCGCGGGTATGATCTTTGTCCTCATCCATCATCTGGCGCAATTCTGCTTCCATCTCGGCAAAGGTTTCCCACCAGTTCTCTGTCCGCTCTCGGAAGCACTCCCAGAACTGCGGCAGAGAAATACCCTGCTTGCACCGGTCGATAAACTCTTTGGTGTCATCGTCACCAGGGCGGACTTCCAATGCCTTTTCAAAATATCGCAGAGCCCGGCCCTCCTGATCCAGATAAAAGTAGGAGTAACCCATGCGGAAGTTCCAGTAATAATCGTCCTCGAAGTATTCCTCATGGGGCTTTAGCAGAGCGAGGGCCTTTTTGAGCATTTCTTTGCAAGTTGGCTTATGTGGGTCTGCCAGATTGTTATAGGCACGGGCTAACTCACTGTCCATCTCAGGGGTACGCTCCTCGGCGGGGATGGCCTCCAGCGCATCAATAATTTTATGTTGTTTGCTCTCCTCATGCCACTTCTGGCACTGCTTCAAAATGTCCATATCAGGGTCCTCCTCGTCCTCATCCGGTTTCCAGTCTTTGATCTGCTGGAACACACCGTTCTCATCCCGCTCAAAGGCGCAGGGGGCGGGGGTGTTCAGCAGAGAAATGATGTCGGGATCGTCGTTGCAAATTGTGTTCAGCTTGTAAATCCCGGCATTGTTGGGGTCGTCCATGTACTCATCGCTCTCGTCACCGGCAGTGAAGCGCCAGCCGCTGTCCCAGTTACCGTCTGGAATCTCACGATAGCAGTAACCCACCTTGCGGCCCTCTACTGTGATGCGGTTGGTGGCGATGCAGCCATCGGCACCCTTCCAGTCAGGGAGCAGAGATTTCACATCCTCCGCTTTCACATGGTAGTCCCGGTTGCGGCCAGCGGCCTCGTACAGTTCCTTCCGCAGCGCCTCCACATGATGTGCCATCTCCTGAATCTCCTCGTCGTCCATCATTTCATGGAGGTCATAGGTCAGGGGGGATTGGGCAAAGTCCGCCAGGGCCTTGTCCATGGCCTCGTGCTCCTCCGGCGTAGCAGTGATGCGGATACGGCGGATGGGGGTGTTGTACTCGTCCAGATCCTGAAGGTTTACACTGCCACTGACGCTGCACTCCAGCAGGATGGCGGCCAGGTCGGTGACCACATCAATGGCGAAGTGGAAGTCCATTTCCACGCCATCGGAATGTGTAAACTCCAGGTACTCCACGGTTTGGCGAAAGTCCCAGTTCTGCTTGTCCAGACCGATCTTGGCGAAAATCTCGCTGAGGGGGATCTCCTCCTTTTTCTGATCCTCTAAAAATGCCACAAGGTTCAGACTGTCATCGGAACCGCCAATAAAGTTGCCCCAGTATTTTTTGATATACATTTGTCGTGCCTCCTGTTCTGAATCCAGTCGATCAATGAGCTGATTCAAGTGTTCCAACCACGCAGGAGCGATCTCACCGCTATCCTCGTTCTTCCAAAGATCCATAATCTCACGGATGCCGTCCTCGTCCGGCACCTCGTTTTTGATGTCGGTGAGCTGCCGCAGCAGGAAAGCAAGTGCTTCTTTGGATGCTGTGAAACCGGTGACTTTATCCCATATAGCTTCTTCATGATCGTAGTCCAGCTTGCCGTTATCCTTCCATTGAAAATACAGCTCCGCCAGAGCCATCGCAGTATTGTCAAAGAGAAAGTCGATTTGTGAGAAGTCAGATCCCAGCATGACTTCCTCTTTCATCAGTTCAATCATCTCGCCCAGATCCATTACCGGATGCTCCGGTACATATTCATTTTTGAGGATGTCCAGTACATCCAGCCCTTCGTCACGCTCTAATGCTTTTATACCCCATGCTCCCATGTCGGCACCTCTCTTTCTTTATTTCGTATCAAGCTTCTATTGTCAATCATGGTTCTCCACCCGGATAATGGGCCGGTAGAAGTCATAATCTCCGTTTAGTTCCTTGTCCTCCTGCACTTCCGGCTTACAGTGGGGCGAACAGGGTAGGAAACCGAGAAATGGGCCCAGCCCGCCGCAGATATTGCACCCGCCGTCACCGCCGCAGGTGGTAAGTCTATCAGCCTGCACCACTTCCCGCATATAGGGATCGTAGGCGATAGACAGGCCGAAGAAGTTGGGTTCCTCCATGTCATAAGGCCGGTTCTCATCCTCATCCATATCCTCAAACCAGCGCAGACGCATGGAGTAGTCTAACCCATCTCCCCATGGGAACAGGGTCCGGCACTCGCCGCCACACAAGTAGGCCCACTCGTCCGCCGTGGGCAGGGAGAAGCCCTGTTTTTGCAGCCGGTTTTGAAAGTCCAGATAGTCCACCTCGTGATAGAGGCTGACCTGCCAGCTGTCACTATCCCGTTCGAAACGGGCACGACCTGCCAGAGTAAGACTGTCCCTGTCGGTCAAAGCGAATTGGCGAAAATCTTCCAACCATTCCGAGCGCAGTCGTGGGTCCTCCAGTTTGACTGGCTCCCAGTTAATTTCCTCCAGCTCCCGGCCCACCAGCATGGGTCCAATGGCCACCTGCCGAACAGGAGCCATGCTTTCCCGAATCATCTCCTCCGGGTCCCGCTCCATTTCCCATTCCCGGAACAGATACTCCAATTCCTCCCAGCTCTCCTGATTCAGTCCCACGGCAAACTGCTCCCAGCCCAGGGTGACGGTATCGCCGGGGACAAAGACGAACTCCCGACCATCTTTCTTGAAGATGCCGGTGGTGCAGCTCTGGCCCCAGCGGTCAAAAGTATGTAGACCGAGAAAGGTCATATCATAACGGGCAGCCAGGCTCTCCATCAGCACCTGCTTCTCGATGTTTTCCATTTGATTGAATTGGGTGCGGAATAGTCTTTTGTTCATAACAAGTCCTCCTACAGCCTATCCAGGTTTTCCTGTAAATCGCCCTGCATCAAGTGCTGGGCAATGGCTTGGTTCAGTGCCTTATGGGGGTGATAGGCTGCCTGCTCTACATCGTGCAGGCACTCCTCCATCAATGCCTCCGGAGAAATGCCTTCCCGTTTGCCATAAAGATGGCCGAAGGCATAGCACACGGACTTGAGAAAGTCGAAAATATAGTCGTGATTTCCACGCATACTGGGCAGGTCGTTGAACGAGCCCATACCTCCGTATGCCCGAAGATGGTGGGCAACCTCCCGCCGCTGGTTCCAGTCCTGAATGTCCCGCTCCAACCAGTCGATCCAGTTTTGGAACTCTGGATGGTCTGCCAGAAGGATGGAGCGCAGACAGGTCAGAGCCTCGGTATAAATATCAGACTGTTTCATTGGCCATCGCTCCCCCAAATACCTCCATAGAGCACACCATCTTTTCCAAGGAACAACATCCGGCTGCGAAGCAGGCTGCACTGCTCCACAGCGACCTTGTTTCCGTCACAGGTGGGAATAGCCTCCTGTTTTTTCCCAAGGTGATCACCATGAGCGGTAAGGAAGTAGAATTTATCCCGTTGCTGGTATCCGCCTTGAAACAGGAAGGTATTGCCGGACGGGGCAACAGAAAAAGCTCCGCTTCCTTCGATTGGCAGTTCAAATACAAAGTCCTCTTTGAAGTTCGTCCGCACCAGCCGGAATTCATCGTAATAATAAAACCACAGGTTTTCTTCTTCGTCCAGGCTGATGGCGTAGCAGTCATAGATGGAATAGTTCTCATTCTTCCAGAGAGGAGTTCCCTCCGATGTCCATGCAATCAGACCGCAAGCACCCAGAGGTTCATCCCAACCGTAATTACCAAATACACCTTCGTCAAAGTAGCTGGTAATGATGGTGCCATCTTTTTTTACCACACAGTCTTGAATGCCATCCCCCAGGCAGAAACGGGACAGCACAGCTCCGTCCCGGCTGACGATCCAGGCGTTCTGGTCGGGGCCGTTTTCCCGATAGGCGCATCTTGCCCCCAGCAGGAGGAAGTGGTCACCTGCGGGCCGCAAATAATGGAACTGGAACTTCAAGAGGCCAAGAGGAAACAGCGTCGTTTCCAGCACCCGCTGTTCCGCCCAATCCAGCTGGATTTCCACTGCGGTATAGGTGGAAGGAGTGCTGAGCCAGTCCTTACCCTGTGTTTCGGACGGCTGTTCCATGAGAAGATAGACTTTTCCATCCCTTTCCGTGAAAAAGTCTGTCACTTCTGTGCCCTCCAGATGGTTTTCCCGGCGCAGCTGGTTCAGGTCAATGATGGAGAACAACGGCAGATTTTTGGCTTTTATAGGTTTGTTCATAGTGTCTCCTCCTGGCTACTTTAACGCTCCATCATAGGTGTGAGTTTCCCAGATGGCCTCAAATTCCGCCTGCTCTATGATGCAGGCGTGGAATTCCTCGCCCCAGACATGGGCGTTCAATTCCTCCACGGTGGGGATCGGCGTGATCTCGATGACACCGTCGTAAAGGTCAGGGATGTTGCGGGTGCGGCCATCCGCAAAGATGTCAATGGAGCGGAGGGCCAGCCGCTCATTTTCGGTATCCACTTCATAGAGGATGACCGATGGTTCACCCTCTGGTGCGCCCGCCCAAAAGAGCTTGATGTACTCGATCATCTCGATCCCTTCATCGTATCATTTGAAATAGTAATACCAATTCCCGCCAAATTCCCGGTCACATTCCTCCTGTGAGGCAAAGGTGCAGTCCTTGATTCCCTCAATGGGGTAATGACTCTTTATCAGCTGCTCTCTGTGATAGGAATTGATCTGTTCCGTCAGGCCGCTCTGCCGCGCCGTCTCTAATTGCGAGTCCGTGGCAAAGATGTAGGACACAAAGTAGTTGTCCGGCTGGATGTAGCAGCCAAACTCAATGGCCTGCTGGATGTCATCGAAGTGGTGTTTCACATCCTCCATGCAGGCTTCTATTACTTTTCGCCATGCCATCTCCTGCTCCTTATTTCTCATCTTCCACCTCACCTATACCCAGATAAGTCCCCATCGTTTTTTCATTGTCACAGGCCGCCCGGATCATTTTGGACAGTAGCATCAAATCGTCGATGTATTGGGAGTACACGCAGAACACATCTTCGTCGGAGTCGAAGTGAAACAGATCCACGCCGCTGTTATTTTCCTCAAACTCCCGGATCACGCCCCGGACCAGCCGTTCCCAGTCTCCGCTGCTGCCGGTCAGTCCCAGCCGGCAGAATTCTTCTGCCCGAAACCCATCGCTGATTTTCAGCAGAAGGGAGATTGCATAGGGGTGGTGGGGAATGAGAAAGAATGGCGCGATCTGCTCCAGCTTCACCCAAATTTTGAAGGGCGGGCGCGGGTCAGGTATCCAGGGCAAGATTTCCCATTCGTCCTCCGGTCGGTTTCCGTATTGGCAAAGGTCTTTCATAGTGTTCTCCTTTGTTCTGTCACATTTTTAATCCTGTTCTTGATAACTGGCTTCAATGTCGATGAACCGCACATACACGGCGCAGACTTCGCCCTTTGCGTCATACCCAAAGTAGACGGGATAGTAGCCGTCACCCCAGCCAGAGGCAAAGATGGGCAGGTTGCAGTCCGTGTCCGGCACTGTCCAGTTGAGCCAGTCGCCGCAGTCCCCCTGATATTTGGGGTGAGCTTTGGCGTTTTCCTCCAGCAAGTCGCAGAACAGGTTGTTATAGGGGTCAATGTCAGGGTCCTCCTCCAGCCGCTTGGCCCAGTATGCCTTGAAGGCCGCCTGGGTCTGGATGTCCGCAACGCAGCCCATCCCGGCGTCTACGCCAAAGCCAAAATACTCGTCCTCGCCCAGTTCCTCGTCCAGATCCTCGTTGCCCACCATGCCCAGCTCATAGCGGACAGGTTTTTCCTGGTTGACCTCTACCTTGACGCAGGCGTAGCGGTCGCCGTATTGTTCGCTGGGCACCACGCAGATTTTTACGGGATAAGTTCCGGCGGGGATCGTTTGAAGGAACGGCAGAGTGTCCTCCAGTTCCACCAGCGGATCACAGGCGAAAATCTGCCCGGTGGGGAAATGGACGGTGCCGATGTCCAGCACATCCACCGCCATGTTCCCAATCACTTTCTCTGTGAAATGGGCCTCCAAGTCATCTTTACAGGTCAATTTATCCTTGATTGCTTCGTATTTGTTCAGCCATTCAGTTGTAGGCATATCAGTTTCCTCCTGTTGATTCTGCTTCTTGATGTACACACTCTTTGAGCCGTCCCAATAGCAGTTCACACACCGGCCATCCTGAAAATGATGGTCACAATTCGGGTAGCCATAGAGAACATGGGCACATTCTGGCACAGCCCCATCATCTGTGAGGAGCCTTTGAAAAACAGGCTTCCGCACTCATCACAAAGGGCCAGTTCTTTTTCTGCCATAGGGTTCACCAGTCCCGTTCCCGGATGGCCTCCTCGGTGTCAATGGGGATGCCAAACCACTCCAGAATGTAGGCCACGGTTGCCGCAATACATTCCCGCGCCACCGTTTCGATCTCGCTGTCGTTCTCGTCAAACTCCTCCTGGAGATCATTGATGCCGCAGACCGCCTCGTCCAGCGTTTCCTGCACCACTTCGGTGTCGGTTTCGCCACTCTCCAGCAGGGCGATGACCTTCTGAAGCTCGTCCTTTACCTTGTCCACCAGAAAAGCAGGATAGTAATCGTCCTGATACATCTCGTCCAGCAGCTTGTAATTGGGGTCAAATGCTTTCATAGGGATTGCTCCTTTCCTCGTGTATGTCAGTCACGCTCAGCTCTCATGTGTGATACAGAAAATCTCCTTGTTCAAATCAAAGTAGATTACCATCAGTTCGTCGGTAATCTCCGGGTTAAAGGACAGATCCAGAATGAAAACTTGCTGGTTCATCTCGCTATCCACCAGACTGCCGAACCGCTTGAGCTTCAAAAAGTCAACCATCTCAGCAAAGGACAGTTTGGCTGGGTCGGTTCCCGGAAAAAGTTCCGCCACAATATCCGGGCCTACATCGTCCCGATGGAACTCCATGAAAAATGTCACAACGCTATGGTAGCGGCTGTCCTCGTCTGCCAGCGCCGCTTTGATGGCGGCTTTGGCCTTCTCCGCCAATTTCTCCGCCTCATCCAGCATTTCTCCCACCGCATCCATGACAGCAGGATCGCCGGTCAGTTCTTCCTCTACATCGAAGATAAAGGGTAGTCCCGATTCCTCGGGAAAGTTGAAGATTTCCTCACCGGGTGTATATGTAAAATCAATGCGTTTACAATTCAGTTTCATAGATATACCTCTTATTTCAATTTCAGCACAAATCCCCAGATGCTCACCACGATCAAAAGGACGCCCAGCAGGAAGAACACCACCCGCCGGTATCCTCTGCTGTGGCGGTGGGCATCCCGCGTACCAGTGGGGTCGCAGAGCCAGTTCCAGTTGCGGATCGCCCCAATTAAAATCACGGCCCCGATGAGCACCGAGGCAATGTACCAATGCTCTTGCAAAAATGCTGTGATCTGTTCACTGTTCATTCTACTTCCTCCTCACGCAAATACCTGCTGGTATTTCTCTTTTCATACTCTTTTCAAACAATAAAAAAGCCCCACGCCGCACTGTCATAAAGACAGGCTGACGCAGGACATGAAGAAGCCGCGTTGAAGGAGCCGCATCCACCAGCAGATGTAGTTTCTTCAACAACCAAAATATTTTTTTCGTATCTTAAAGCAGCAAATTGCTGTCCAATATATTTGTTCATAGCGGCACCATTTGTTCTGAGCGTAGTTTTATATCTTATTATATCACAGCACCCCTTCAATGAAAATATTTTGTTGGAAATGCTAATGAAAAATTTTTGTGAATTTGTTAAGGCGCAGGGGCTGTTATCTCCATAGTGTCTGGATGGATCAGAGTGATTACTTTTCCCTGATGCAAGGCATAGTTGACTGTCTGTGATGTACCTGAGCGCAGCTTTTTCTGATTATCAAACACACCGATAAGGTACTCTGCATGATCGACCATATAGTAATTCCTTTTTTTATAACTGGAAACATCCGCAGAATGTGAAATAACAATGGAATCGTTTGCGTTTTGGATCAGCTTTTTCAATCTATGTCTACTCTGATCCGGCCATTTAGAGTCATAACCGATGAAGGGAACTACAACGACAATTTTAATATCTTCGTATCCCGTTTGTGCCCTCAATGTCAGCAGCTGTTCTCCAGCCCACATATCCACACCAAGAGCACCGCCGACAAAAAAAGTACGGACAAATTTCTCGTCATGAAGTATCCGAAACTGCTCCAGGAGACATTCTTTTAATTTTTGGCATAGGGGATCTTCCTCATTATATCCAAAGCAAAATCTTGTTGGTCGGTGGCCGGTAATGGCGCAGGCATACTGATTCATATAAATCACCCTTGATAACTGCCTTGATTACGCATATAAAGCAAAAATAACGCAAATAATAATGCGTATAAAGGTTGTATTATAAAATTATAACACAATACATACGAAGTATCAAGAATTGCTTTCTGCTATGCTAAAAGAGCAGAGAGGTGAGCGTATGGACGAAGAATTTATCCGCAATCGGATCACAGAATTGCGATTGAAAAAAGGTGTTTCAGAATATCAGATGAGCATGGAGTTAGGGCAGAACAGAAGCTATATTCAGGCGATTTCCTCTGGGCGTTCTATGCCGTCTATGAAGCAGTTCCTCAACATCTGTGAGTATTTTGAAATCACACCGCTTCAATTTTTTGATGCACAGGAAAATAACCCTCAGCTTATCAAGAAGGCTTTGGACGGAATGAGAAAGATGTCAGATGACGATTTGATTATGCTGATTGGTTTTATAAGTCGCTTAAACACAGAAAACTAACGATAGGAGGCAGTAAGCGTCCCGTCGTTAGTTTTTCATTTTATGCGCAGCATATTGTGGCAAGCAATGCTTGTGGCTATCCATTTCGCCACAAACTGCTTGTTGAGGGCAGTGCCCCCAAGCCCCTTTGAACACAGAATTTCATTCTGTGGCTGCGCGTTCTACGAACGCTTTTGACCAGGACCAGCTTATCGCTGGCCGTGGTCTTTTTCTTTTTCAACATCCTGTTCTACCTCCATTTTCAGCACTCGATCCACATTGGCCTTTGCCGTTAAAAGCTCCCGCATTTCCTCACGGGAACGCCGGTACTCGGCATAGGTCTTTTTCTTTTCTTCCAGCAATTTCGCGTACTCCGTCTGTAACTCTTTGACCTTGGGCAGCTTCTTGACGCCCATCTCATCAAAGGCATTCTTAGCAGCCTGGTGGAGCAGAATTTCTTCCTCATGTTCCTCCCGGAATTTCTTAGAGTAGCCTGCCTTGCGGTATGCCACATAGACCTCACGGGTCTTGGCATAATTTACAATGTGAGTACGCAGAACAGCAATCTCTGCCATGCGCTTTTCAGCCGCTTTGATCTGCGCCGAAAGCTCATTGTGATGTGCCGTGGCAGCCGCAGCCTTTTCTTCCAAAACCGCATACTCCAGCAGGTTATTCTCTGACAAGTAATTCATGGTCTGCGCCATCTGCTTGAGGTTGAACACCTTGGCCCATCGAGCATAGCCAGCACCTTTTCCAGCCTGCAATTTTGCCTGAATGTCCACCAGCAGATTGACCTTCTGCGTCTCTGCCTGTGTAACTATTTTCTTTCGTGGGGTATGCGCTTTCTTCCCGGAGAGAACCGCCTGCAAATCATCTAATCCATATCCTTCGCCCAGGCTGTCCATTCGGGCGGCTTTCTCCCAGCCGGGGAGTTTCAAACGATACGATTTTCCGCGCTTTGATACTTCACAGCCGGACTCTTTTAGCAGCTTCAGCAGTTCCTCAAAATTAGCAGGACTTTGTGATAATGCGTTGTCAATCGCTACACGCAGCAGCTCTCGGTGAGAGGGCTTTGCCTGATCGCCCAGCCACTTGTTATAGCTCTTTCCGTGAGGTTTCGGATTCTCCACAATGGATAGTCCGTTTTCGACGCAGATGGTGTCACTTAACTGTCGGACTGCCTTGGTGCTGCCCCAAAAGTTTCGGAATTTCCGGTCATATTCTAAGCTGACCGATGACCAGATAATGTGATTGTGAATGTGCGACTTGTCTATGTGGGTGCAGACCACAAAGGCATGATTGCCCTTGGTGAATCGCTTGGCAAATTCCACACCCAGCCGATTGGCTTCCTCCGGTGTGATCTCACCGGGGCGGAACGACTGGCGCACATGATAGGCGATCACATCATCCGCACCTCGCACTCGTCCGGTCGCGGCAAGGTACTGCCGCTTTGCCAGAAGGAACTCTGCATCCGCAGTCCTGCTGTCACACGCATAGCCGGTAATGAGCCTGCCATTATCTGTTTTTTTGGGATTGGCCACATAGTCGATGATGTCACTGATCGCCCGACTTTCTGTGCGGCCCTTGCCGACATGAAGCGGCATGATTCTTGTGGTTGCCATAGGTCAGACCTCCTTCCCGAAAAGAAAACGGCCTGCCATAGCAGACCGCTTTCACTATTCTATAAAACTTTCTTCATCGAAAAAATTGAACTCATCATCTTCTAAGTGTCTTGGTGGAAATCTCATTTCATATTGCTCTTGCGCCAATGCACGGACATCAGGCCGCCTATTCTTTAGTCGATTTTTCAGCCAGGACAACTGCTCTTTCGATAGCCTCCATGGAAGATTCAAAAGACGATTCAGTGTCATCAGTTCAGCCTGCTTTTCTGCTGGTAGCGAAGCACAGGATTTACAAATGTGGGATGCATGACCTTTGCCTGAAAAATTTTTGTTGGCTTTGTATTCACCACAAACTTTACAATAGTGTCCATGCTTTTTCATAAGCTGATGCCCTTCTCACAAAGAACATATAACCTGCGAATTGCTTTCATAATCACATCCCATTCCAAATCAGAAGCATAAGAAAACTTTTTACGGTATGCCTCCCAAAGTTTTTGCATAACCGAATCATTTTCCACTTCGTCAAAAACTTCTTCAGCCTGGTTAAGATACTTCTCCGATCCCCGTTTATGAGCAGTTGCCAGAAGCGCATCATGTAAAATTTTCGGGTTCAGCGTGGTTCCATGCAGCTGTTCTAAAATGTAAATATCGTAGAAATCTCTCATGCGGGTATTGGTTGTGGTTCTAGTAATAATGGTTTCCAGTTTTTCTGCCAGCACAGTTTCTAAATTATAAGCCCAAATATCAATGGAGCGATCTTCCAGCATAAGTTTGAATGAATACCGAACCTCTCTTGGAGTGATTGCATCTCCCGTAGAAATATCAATTTTCAAAGGGGTCACTACACCATCGAATGTTGTACTCATGCTGACACGAATCCCCGGATACTCTGCTTCATCCATAATCTCCGAAATACTTTTCAGCTGAAATTTAACACCATCATCAATCGGAACAGTTACGATTGATGAAATTAGATTCTCAATATCCTCCACATTAACATTAGCTCCTTTTATGGTTGCATCCAAATCCATCGTAGAGCGGGCATCCAATCCAACCATAGCCGCTACCAACATACCACCCTTCAAGATAAACTTATCACGATACTCAGAAAGAGAAATACGCTCCAAAAAACGCTCCATCATGTAGTTCCTCATTAAAATCTGAGCATCTGCGGATTTTTCTCTGGAAAGGTTTCGTATTAAATCTTTAAGCTGTCTTGCTGTTTTTATCATAAAAGTACCTCCAAATACTGTCGTAAAATTTTTTCCACCTTGAACATCCCAGCATATTGCATTAAAGCTCGCAGGTTCTTATCTTTTCTACGGGCATACGCTTTCAGTGCTCCCTGAAAGGTCTGAATTTCAATTCTGCTACGGCTTCTGAGCAAATCACAGATTGTTCGCTCCATATCATAAACCGGCACAGTATGCCCGAACGGAGTTTTCGCTGTTGTAAGTCCTACATCATGTAAGTCTGCTTTAATCGTAAAAACTTGAATGCCTTCTGCTTTCATTTTGCTTGGATTGCATCCAGTTTTGACCGTAACTGT
Source organism: Lachnospiraceae bacterium (assembly GCA_022845955.1). Lineage (GTDB taxonomy): Bacteria > Bacillota > Clostridia > Lachnospirales > Lachnospiraceae > Eisenbergiella. Next base: position 7,225,293 of record AP025576.1, on the reverse strand, counting down.
ATATTCTATTGGTTCACGATCTGTCAGATCGTGAAAAAATAAAGCTGTTTCATGTGAAAATACTGCTTGTTCAAATCGCAAATGAAGCAGATACATGGCATCCACCCAGGAATCTTTGGACAGATAAATCCCATGTGCGACTCTATCCAAATCTCGTGAACGCACATAATCATAAAATACCGGCTTTGAAATTCCAGAAGATACGACCTGCGATGTTCGCAGCATTCCTTCTTGTTCTGTTAGCATCTGATCCAGCTGTTCAAATTGTCCCATCATATCACTTCCTTTCGCACTAATATTATACGCGATATTAGTTCAAAAGTAAAGTCGTGGATATATAGTTTCTCTTTCCAAATTTAACAGACGGTGTCTGGCATTTTTATGGTTTTGCGTATTTTTATCCATAAACCAACTCCTGAATTGCAAATTTCAAACTCTGCACCTTACCCATCAGCCAGATTGCAGCCAACGGCAGCCCCATAGGGCTAATCAAAAATGCCATAACCAGCAAAATCACACCATTCTGCGGGGAATAGGTAAGCAGCACAGCCACACCAAGCAGAGCAATCACGGTACTGAACAGGCCGAGCACCAGACCGGATATGTAGATCAGCCCTGTGCAGAGCCAGACAAAAAGTGTCAGAACCAAAATGACCGGTGCAGTTATAATCATCAAAAGCCCTTTCAAAATCTTCATGTCATTTCCTCCTTGCAGCGTTCTTGGTATCTTTTCTAATCATATTATCCGGCATGGGCAGGCAAAAGACAAGGATACCGATAAAAAGAAAAAGCGGAGAGAGGAGCAGCGAAGTAATGCCGTTCCTCCCTCCGCAAATGGAGTATCTATCCCCGTTATAAAAGTTTGGAAAGCTGGGTAAGGATTTCCTTTACGCCCTCCCATAACTGTTCCTGCCGCTGGGATATATCCTCCAAGTCAGCATCATAAACCCGCCCAGTCTCATGCACTTTACGGGTCAGCTGGTTTAAGTTGTTGCTGCTTCGGCGCATCAGGGAAACAAGCTCCTTCAGCTCCGGCAGCTCCAGCTTGACTACATACCCATCCAGCGCCATTTTTCTTAGATAGGCTTCACGGTTGGAGGTTCCAAACTGAGACATTTTTTGCTCAATCACAGCAAGCTCCTCCGCTGAAACTCTAAAGTTTAATTGCATATCCCGCTTACGCTTTGCCATAGTTATCGCTCCGGCTCCCGTTTCTTTGAGGCGGCGGGCTTATGGGCCGGCAGCTCCTGTTTGAGCTTATCCCGTACTGAGGGACGGGACGGTTGCAGTTTTTCTCCCTGAGTACGGCTACGCTGCTGTTCTTCACGCACCAGATCAATAAAGCCATCCAGTACAGCAGGGTGGCTGTTCAGGACATAACCACAACGGACGGTTTCGGGGTTCTCGTTGGGAATGGTCTTAGCCCATTCCTTATTGCGTCGGGAGTAGCGCCCATCCCAGTCCTGAAGCTGGACGGTGTTGGCCAGAACCAAAGCCACACGCTCCATGCCATAGGTCTCGATCACACCCTTTGCCGCATCGTGACTGAGATACATTCCGTCGAAGTGTTCCCGCACCGCCGCTTCAATGGACTCCTTGCATTGGAGATTTACATTGTTGAAAGCTCGGTACTGCTCCAGCTCCCCATGTTCTCTCGCATAGGCGGCAGAGTGGGGATAGACCGGTGTTGTTCGCAGTTCCTCTTTAGCTCTGCACACATCATTGGCACGGTTCTCAATGCTGTCCCGGATCACATCCATGTGGCCGGTCTCCAGCTTTTCAAAATAGCGGTACACATCCGCCAGCGGCGAGGGAGATTCCAAAAGCGCCTCTGCCTGGGCATCGGTCAGCTCCAGTTCCTCCATCGCCATCACGATGTCCTCACGGATGGTGTACTCATAGGTGTGGTGCAGAATTTCTTCCGGGGGCTGGCTTTTCAGCCAGTCCCTGTATTTGTCCTGCTCAGCGGCCATCTTTTCATAAAGGGCCATATTCAAATCGTTGGTATTCATGTTATCGCACCTCCTCATGTTGTTTTGGTTTCTTGTCAGTACTGCGGGGCGGCACCGGGCGTTTCAGATGATCCAATACCGAAGGCCGTGTGCTTTTGGCAACGACAGCTTCATCGTGTGCCGGTCCCTTTCCGTCGATGTTGAGCAGGGTATCCAGCTCCACCAGACGGGCGTTTTTGCTTCTCAGTTCTTCTTCATAAAGGAATGGCTTTCCAACTTCCTCCTTTGCGGCAGCCTGCTGCTGACAAAGGTTATCCAGCTGGGCCTTTGCCGCCTCCAGACGCTGTGGCATCTGGGCGAGGGCATTGTCGATGCGGGTAAGATTTCCGCGAGGGTCTGTACCAAGGGTTGCCCTGTGGGTCATCTGGCCTTTCAACAGGAGCGTATATTCCTGTTTCCAAGCGGAAAATTCCACGGACATGGCATAGCCCCGGTAGCTGCCGATCTGTACCGGATCGGAGGTTTTGACCTCCTTGCAGGCATCCAAAAGGGCAGCACCGGCGTTCTCCTTATCGGTCAGCAGATCTCCACGGATCTCCATACCGGCAAAGCCGTCCTCCGGGTGCGGGTGAGCTGCCAAAACCTCCAGATCAGATTCAAAGCCCTTGATAAAGCCCTTGTGCTTTTCAATCTCCTCCGGGAAGTATTTGAGCAGCTGGTCCTCCAGACGATACTGCTTGCTCTGGTGGTCGGCTTTCATCAGCTTCAGGCGGGATACTTCCACATCCAAATCCATACGCTCTTTGATACGGGGGTCTCCGGCGCACAGAGCCTTGATCTCGGCAAAACTGAGGGCGGTTTCATCCACATCATCGCAGGAGCGCACCGGCGATTTAGAAGTCATGATCTGGGAAATGAATTTCTGCTTATTCTCCACCGTCTGCCAGAGGTATGCGTCAAAGGTTCCTTCGGTCACATAGCGGTACACATGGACAAGGGGATTCTGGTTGCCTTGGCGCTCGATACGGCCCTTGCGCTGGGCGAGGTCAGTCGGTCATTTTTTGCGGACAGTTCAATACATGCCTGTCTGTTTCGCTCCCTGCTCCTGCGTTTGCTCTCGTTTGATTTCTCCCTCTGTATCTTCTTGGCACAAGCAGGACAATACTTCGATATGCCAGAGCGGGGAACATATTCAACACCGCACACCGTACAATTCTTAGGCTTTAACGCAGTCCACCGCTTTGTCGGTGTGATATGTAATTCACCGACAAAGCCGATGAATTTATAATAAATCTTGATTTCCTGCCGCACCATTCCGTCTGTAAGTTTCTCACGTTCCGAAACAAGTATCTTGTCTATAAGTGCGTTTATGATGGTTGCGTCCAGTTCCTTAATGCCTTGATAGTTGCGGATTAGGGAGAGGAAATCACGGACACCCTGCGTCTTCTCATAGCTGTCGCTGAGCGTTTCCGTTACCTCTTTCAGCCTTGCTTCAATTTCAAGCTGTTCTTTCTGGTATTTTCCCGACATCATCTCAAAATTCCGCTCGGTAATACGCTCCATCACCTTATCTTCATAGAGTGAGGAAAACAGCCTGTCCAGTTCTGCAAGGCGTTTGTTCAGTTTTCTTTGCTCCTTTTCCAGTGCCTTTGCCTTGCTCTGGTCTGTTTCCGTGAGCCGCTTTTCAATCGCCCTCACTGCCTTTTCATCATTGACTGCCATATCCGCAAATCGGTTGATGTCGGTGAGGACAGCGTTGAACAAGTCCCTCGCTTCAATGCTGTGTGCGGTACACATGATATTACCGTATCTGCCATAATTATTGCAGGAATATTGTACGCAGTCGATGATGTCGGGGCGTTTCCTCCTGTTGGCACTCATAGCCCGCATCGCATAGCCGCAGTCCGCACACTTAATAACGCCTGCAAAGATGTTCTCAAAGCCGCCCTTGTTTTCTGGTAATCTGCGGCTTGTAATAAGCTGCTGTACGGTATCAAATTCCTCCTGCGTGACTATCCCCTCATGGGTGTCTGGTATCACTTCCCATTCTTCGGGCAGCTTAGAGGGGCGTTTCTTGCTTTTCATGTTGGCGGCAATCCGCTTGTAGCCTGCAAGGTTTCCCGCATATATCGGGCTTCTTAAAATGCCCCTTACGCTGTTCTCGCTCCAAATATAACGGTTCTCCTCATTCTCCTCAAAATACCTCTCATAGCCTGTTGCCCCCTGCTCCGCCGCATAAGCGGCGGGGCGTAAGATATGCTGTTTGTTGATGTGCTTGCGGATTTTGGCGATTCCGTTGCCCGCTAACGCAAGGTCAAATATTTCCCTTACCACATGGGCAACTTTGTCATCTATCAGCAGATGGTTGTGGTCGGCGGGGTCTTTGACGTAACCGTATGGTGCTGTCGTCCCCATGAATTTCCCCTGCTGAAACCTCGCTCGGTACGCCGATTTTATCTTGACCGACACATCGGCGGAATACATTTCGTTTAGGATGTTGCGGAAAGGCGTGATGTCCATAGCGGATTTATTGAGCGTGTCCACGCCGTCATTGACCGCTATATACCTCACATTATGCTCTGGGAAAAACACTTCCAGATACAGTCCGCAATCAAGATAGTTCCTCCCCAGACGAGATAAATCTTTCGTGATAACGCAGTTTATCAGACCGCTTTCAATGTCCTTAATCATGTTCTGGAAACTTGGTCTTTGGAAATTTGTACCAGAGTAACCGTCGTCCACATACGTTTTTGCTAAGTGCCATCCCTGCTTTTTCACATAATCCGTGAGGATGGATTTCTGTGTCGCAATGCTCGCACTCTCGTTATCCGTGCCATCGTCTTTTGACAAGCGGCAGTACATGCCGACTTCATAAATCTTGTTCTCCATTCTTATTCCTGCCATACTGTAAAACCTCCATATCTGTCCTATCTGTTTTCATGTTCCATTGCGTACATTCTAAGCGGACAGCCCCTCATTGTCGAAGGTGTCGCCCTCGGCAATCTTCTTCCGAATATCCTCGGAAATAATCGGGATAAACGCTTCTGTGACTGTCTGCGTGCCGACATATTCACGGCTGATTATCATCTGAACTGGTGCTTTCGGCACGATACGCTTTCTCTTTTTATCTGCTTTCTTATCCTCGCCCATACTTAAATCTTCCTTTCCAGACAGGGCAGGAGAACGTCTGGAAACGCCCCGCCCTGTCAATCAGATACCATCAATCCCCGCTGTTTACTTCTTTCTGTAATGCTTCAAGGAGTGCTGCTGCTTCATCAGCGTTCAACGTGATACCCTTTCCGCACTTCTCACGGTTCGGGGAAAAGCTGCGGATGTCATATTTCGGCTCTCTTCCGTTCCATGAGATAAGATTGATTTCTTTTGTGTAGCCGCTGTCGCCCTTAGACAATACGGCGATTTCCTTTACAATCTCATACTGGATTTCTTTCATTCTTCATACCTCAATTTTCTGCATTTACCTCCCGAAAAGAGAAGATTAGCGGCTGTCCCTGCCCCGTTTCCTCTGCAATTCACGCTCCAAAAGTTTAATGATGGTTTCCTCCATCTGCTTCGGCGTTGTGTTCTTCGGAAAATACTTTTTCAGCTTGCTTGTGTTGATTTTCAAGGTTTCTTTCTGGTTTCCCTTTTCCTCCGTCATAATTGCAAATATCGTATCCATGTCAAGCCGCCCGCTCTGGCTTAGGCTTTTCATCCGCTGTGCCTGTGAGAGTGAGGGCGTTGCTTCTTCGCTCTCCATCGTGGCAAAGAGGTTTTCCTGCTCGTCTTTCTTCAAAAAGGACAGTTCCACCGCAGGCGTGAGGGCGATTTTCCCCTCGTCCACCATCCGCAAAATCGGCGGTATCAGTTCCGTCAAACGGATAAATCTTTGTACGGTCATCCTGCCTACGCCGAAGCCCTGTGCCACCTTGTCGTCCGTCCGCAACTTCGTCACAACTTGTGACGAGGTTAAGTCTGTGCGGAAACCCTGCCGCTTCATGGCTTCGGATTTCATCTTGTAGGCAAACGCCCGCTCTGATGGCAGGATATTCTCACGCTGTAAATTACTGTCTACAAGGGTGATGATGGCTCGGTCACGGTCTAAGGGCAGGACAAACGCAGGCACGGTATTTATCCCTGCAAGTTCAGACGCACGGACACGCCGCTGCCCTGCAATCACTTCATAGCCGTTCCCGTCCTCTTTCGGGCGTGTGATTATCGGCGTGACAATGCCAAATTCCTTGATGCTTTCCGCTAATTCTGACAGCGTTTCATCCTCTGCCACATGAAACGGATTGTCGGGAAACGGGTACAAGTCTTTGGTCTTTAACACCTTAAAATCCTGTTTCTTCATTCACATATCTACCTTTCTTTCGCTCTGCTTTTATGGTTTTTCTGCAATTCTTCCAACACTTCGGGCGGTATCTTTGAGAGCAGCCGCCCCATCTGCTCGTTGGTTCTCTGCAACTCAAATATCTTCTGGTTCGCTTTCTGCACCTTTAGTTCCTGCTCATACTTTTCATCACGCATACGCCCCGCATAGTCTGATTCCTGCCCGATTTGCTCCTTTAGGCTATTGATATAGGCACTCTGCTTACTGATTTCCTTTGAGAATTTCTCCACGTCTGGGAGCCATGCCGCAATCAGTTCCAGAGCCTTGTCACGCTTCTTCCCTGCATTAAAGGCGTTGATGTCGGACAGTGCAGACACAATTTCCTCATACTGTTTATCAAGCCTGCCGCCCAACTTATAGAGCCATGTGGGGACATGTTTCCGCTTCGTTTCCATTGAGGACTGACCTCTTTCAAGCTGATTCCACCGTGAGGACATCCGCTCATGGTAGGCGGTCTGCCATTCGGACAGGCTCTTTTGATTGCCTAAAATTGTTTTGGCAGACAGCTTATTGTCTGGTGTAATCGGCACAAAACAGAGGTGCATATGCGGCGTTCTCTCGTCCATGTGGACGACTGCGGAGAGGATATTTTTCTCCCCGACACGCTCTGAAATGAAATCCAGAGCCATCGTAAAATACGCTTTCTGTTCTTTGGGCGGCAGGCTGTTCATAAATTCTGGCGAAGCCGTGATAAGCGTTTCCACCATCATCACGCTATCTTTCCTCGTCCTGCACCCTGCTTCGGCTACCATGCGGTTAATCTCTTTCTTGTAGGTGTACCTCGGCGGATTCACAAGATGGTAGTTATCTTTCGAGCGTTCCATATCTATATCTGGATTGCTTTTATAGGCTTCTTTTTTACGCTCGTTGTGGCGTTCGCAAGCCGCAACGCCGCCCGCTTTGCGTTTCTGGAAACGCAGGATTGCATAGGGCATAATTCATCATCTTCCTTTCTTCGGCGGGTAAACTGCCCTTTGGGTGACAGCGGTGACGGCGGTGACAGCAGTTTTGGGATACCCCCTACCGACTGCCTCAACTGTCACCCTTATTCCCTGCATGACGGTCATGTCGATGATGACGGTGTTTTTGGAATACCCCCTCGCAAGAGCCGTCACCGTCATGCTGCCATTCTTTTATCCGAAGCGTGGAGCGTAGGATAAGCAGGGCGTAAGACCTGCCATAAGGGAGTCCAGAGGGAACGTCTGGCACACGACTTTGCAGGGCAAAGTGTAGTGTGTTACACCCTGTAAACGCAGTCGGAAAAATCGGAAGGATTTTTCTGACCGCAGGGGTGGTTTTACACGCCGAAAAGGGCGGGTAAATCCTACGCCTGCACTTTGCGTTTACGGGGTGTTCTCCCGCAGGGATGACAGCGGCAGGGTATCCTAAAATCACTGTCACCGCCGTCACCGCTGTCACCCGCAGGGCAGAGTCGCCAGCTTTACACGGCTTTAAGCGTCAATGACAGTAACAGGGGGTATCCCAATATCGCTGTCACCACCGTCACCGCTGTCACCCGCCCGCTTTGCAAGCGAAATCTGCCTGCCGTGTTTTTTGCGGCTGTACTGATAAACGATATGGTTCTCATTTAAAAATGTGGTGCGGTATTCATTGAGCCATTTCGTAATCACCGTGGGTATGGTTTCCGTTTCCCTCATAGCGGCTAACAGCTCCGTTGCCGTGCCTGCCCATTCTTCCTTATCCCTCATAAAATCCACCAACCGAAAAAGGACGTCTGGTATCGTTTCTTTCGCAAGCTGCTCCTGCGTTTTTCTCTCCACAAGTTCCCAACTGCAATCACGGAAACGCAGCGTGTATTCCTGATAGGGCGTGTCCCTGCCCGTCACATACAGCTTGGCGGTGTCGGATGCCCGTTTCTCCTTTTCCAGAACAAAGGTAGCGTCCGCACTCCCCGTTAAGCCTGTCGTCCCAGACACCTTGTTGAACACATCGCTGTCATTCTGCTTTCGGATGTGGTGTACGACAATGACCGCCAATGAATGCCTGTCGGCAAAGTCTTTGATTAGTGAGATGTCCCCATAGTCGCTTGCGTAGGCATTGTCTTTTGAAGCTGTACGGACTTTCTGCAAAGTGTCAATGACAATAAGCCTGCTGTTTGGGTAATCTTTCAGATAATCTTCAAGCTGCACGATAAGACCGTCTGACAGCTTGCAGCTTGCCACGGCAAAGTGAAGCCGCCTGCTCGCTTCGTTCGTCAATCGGAACAGCCTGTCCTGTATACGGCAGAACGTGTCCTCAAGGCAGAGGTAAAGCACGTCGCCCTCCATTGTCGGCATATCCCACAAGGGAAGTCCCTGCGACACGCATAAACATAGCTTCAGCATGAGCCAGCTCTTTCCTATCTTCTGTGAGCCGCAGAACAGCGACAAGCCTGTGGGGATAAGGCTGTCCACCACAAAGGACGGCTTCTCAAGCGGTTCATAAAGGAGCGTTTCGGCGTTGACTGTCTGTAACTTCTGCATGGCTTTCCTCCTTTCGGGCGGTGTTTTTGTTTTCGTTGCACATAGGCGTTGACCTCCTTAAAAATAGATTTACTCCCACGAAGAAAAAGTGAGAGTATGTAATGCCGCCAATCCCACACAAATAAAAAACAGATTTCTTTTTCGGGCGGTGTCGGTCACGGTTGGAGATACTTCCTCATTTCCGCCTTTACTTTCTCCTTTGCAATCGCAACAGATTTCTGTATTGCCGAAGCGGTGCAATGCTCCATAGCGGCGATTTGGTAAAAATTGAACTCATACTCGTAGTAGAGCAGGAAACGCCGCCTTTGTATCTCTGGCAGTCCGTCAACCGCCTTACAGAGCAGTTCTGCCCGTTCTGCCTCAATCATTTGTTCCTCTATGCTCTTAGGCAGCTTCAACGCCCGCCTGTTCAGCGTTTCGTCCCATACTTCCGAAAACTCCCTGTGCCGCTCGTCCCATTGGAGGAGATTCCTGTTCCTGCGTTCCATCTGCCGAAACTCCATAAAGAACTGTTCCGACACTTCCAACTCGTGGGATTTGCCCTGCCCGTCCTTAAAGCTGATAAAATACCTTGTGCCGCTTTCCGTGGATTCCTCCCGAAGCGTGTACGCCTTAACTCTGTATGCCATCCCGCTTGCCTCCTGCAAAAAATAAGTGAGGGGATTTCCATCCCTCACCCAGTAGCCCGCAGGACGGCAGGCTGTTTTAGACGCTATAAAATTTTCGTAGCTTCTTCCGCAGATGGTCTAACCTCGCATAGATGGCACCAGTCGTCAAATGCACGAGCGGGGCAATCTCCTTTGTGGAATACCCCTGCATTTTCAGCAGGACGATTTTCAAGGTACGCCCGTCCACCGCGACTAATACTTGATAGAGATTTTCGCTCTCAATCTCGTCCAGTAACTCCGCAACCGTACCCACTTCCGTCTGCCGCTCCCTGTCTGCCATGTCCTCAAGGTATTCCGCAATGTCATTCGTCCATCGGTAAAACCGCCTGTTGGAATTGAAGTCTGCCCTGTCCGCAATGCGTATCTGCTCAATGGTCGCTTCATCAACGCCGCACTCACGCAGCAGCTTTTCCTCCGCTTCTTTCCAGATACGCCATTTCCTGTCCTCCCGTCCGTGGTTATATGCCATGCTTCTTTTCCTCCAATCAGAATTGATTGAGAGGGCAGAGAAAAACCCCCTCATTTTCCCAAAGGAAAAAACAAGGGGGCTGAACGCCTTAAATTTTAATTTTCTATTATCTTTCTTAGTTTTCTTAGGATTCTGGCTTTGCGTTTGTTCACAACGCTCTGGGTTATGCCGAACCTCGCCCCGACTTCACGCTCAGAAAGTCCGTCAAAAAAGATTGCCTGTATCAATTCCTGTTCACTATCCGACAGCAAAGGCAGGGCGGCTTTCAGCCTGTCCACCATAACCGCATTGACAACGGTTTCCGCAATGTCTGCCGCTTCATCAGCGATAAAGTCTAAAGGCTTCCCCTCGCTGTCCGTAAATCCATCCAGAGAAAGCAGGCTGTTCTTCGTATCTAATTTTTTCAGATAACGCCACCGTTCCTTATCTCGGTAGAAGTCCGTGTATTGCTCCCTCACGACTTCAAGCAGACAGCCTTGAATGGGGATAAACAGCTTGTCCATATAGGTCTGGTCGGATTCCCTGCGGCGGCAGAAATCCGTATAGGACAGTTCCACATATCTGCCGCTTTCCTTGATATATACCTTTCTCGGTGCGTATTTCACTGTAAGTACCTCCCATCTGAATTTTTGAAATGTTCAAAATCCAGATGGAGAGGTGGCGAACGACACCTAACACCACTAATAGCCCTATGGCACTTTCCAACAAAAATCGACAAAAGAAAAACCGCAAAGGCTCTATGACCTTTACGGTTATGGGAAATATTAATTCTGTTGTATGGAGATTGTACTTCTACATTCAAGGCAGGAAGTGCCGTTGCATAGGCAGAAATTTTTTTAACTGGTTTCCTGCCGTTCTCTGATATGCTATGTATTGATAAATTTTGCTTCGTATGAGCAGATAGATAACTGCCCGAAAAAAGGACATAAAAAAATCCCTCCAAATTTAAAAACAAATTCAGAGGGTAATTTAGGGTATAACAAAATAACCCACCCGAATATCGTTTTTTTTATTTGGTGAGTTTGTTCTTTCAAATACGAAACAAAAAGAGCCGATGATTCGTGAATTGTTCCACAATTTCATCGGCTCTGCGTCTTAAGCGTCTGGCTCTTTGATGACAGTTATCTTCAAGTTGTCAACTTTAATCAATCTTTCTTGTCTGCATTTTGGACAATAAAGGGGATAATTCTCCAAAACAGTGTCCTTCCTAATTTTATTACGGGTTTTGTTCCCACAAACAGGACACAATATCCATTCGCATTTCATCATAATTAGTCTCTAATCCTTTCAAATCTCATTTTATATGACTTTTGCAAGCTGTTAAGCTAACTTGTGGAACATATGCCGAACCTTATCTATACGGCTATTCGGGCGGCGGGGTTGGCAAATAAATTTACCAATAGCTGGCTGGTATCCTTTTAACTCTGTCAAGCAGACTCCCTGCCCATTTGTGAAATAAGTTAAATCGTTCCTGTATTCTTGAATACATCTAGCAGGGATTTCTCCTTTCAGAATGACCTCGTCATTCTTTATCTGAGTACTTACAATATCTGCACAATACCTTGGAGCATCATGATACGCCCGTGAGAGATATTCCTGCGGTGCATAAATTTCAAAGTGGAGATATGGCTCTAATAGTTCTGTCCCTGCTTTTTTTAAAGCCTGCTCCAATACGATAGGGGAAAGCAGCCGAAAGTCTGCGGGGGTACTTACAGGACTATAATACAATCCATATTCAAAACAGATTTTACAGTCTGTCACTTTCCATCCATACAGCCCCTGCTCGCAGCCATAAAGAACCCCCTCCATAACCGCATTTTGGAACGATTGATTTAAATATCCAAGTGAAACTCTGCTTTCATACTGCACTCCGCTTCCAATAGGGAGCGGCTCTATGGACAACCCGACAGAAGCCCAGAAAGGATTTGGCGGGACTTCTATGTGGATGGTATATTCTGCTTTTCTAAGCGGTCTTTCCATATATATAACAGTAGGCTCTTTTATTTCTGCCTCCACATGATATTTTTCCTCAAGGATGGCACAAATGACTTCCATCTGCACTTTCCCCAAAAAAGAAAGTATAATCTCATGCGTTGTAGTATCCACATAATATTTTAAAAGAGGGTCGCCATCTGAAATTTCTGTAAGTGCCCCAAGCAATATTTCCCGCTGTTCAGATTTCTTTACTGCAATCGTTGTTTGGAGCATAGGGAGAGGATTTTCAATAAATTTTCTCTGCGGCAACAGTATTCCGTTCCCCAAAATACTGTTTAGCTGCAAAACATCATTTGGTAAAATTACAATATCACCAGAGCAGGCTGTATCGGATGAATATAATTCACCGTTTGTCGGAACACACATCTCTGTGATTTTTATTTTCTCTTTTTCAGATATTCTAATAACATCCCTCAAATGCAATGTTCCGCTATATATACGCACATAAACAAAACGCCGCCTTTTCTCTGAATATTCAATCTTAAAAACCTGCCCGCATAGTTCAGATTGACCTTCAGGCGTTGATGAATAAAATTTACTGGCAATCACTTCTATAAGCTGCCGAATCCCCAGATTGTTTTTAGCGCTTCCGTGATAAACGGGAAATAACGTTCCGTTTTGGAATCTCCTGTTTTCTTCCTGTTCCAGTTCTGACATTTTAAACGGTTTCCCTGACATATATTTCTCTAATAGTTCATCGTTTCCCATAATTACCGCATCCCACTGTTCCATATCGTCATTGTCCGTTACATTTATATGGGGATGCTGCCCAACCTTTTGCTTCACTATAATTTCCGAAGAAAGCTTTGCTTTCATTTCTCGATATACCATTGGCAAATCAATCCCCTCTTGGTCAATTTTATTGATGAAAAAAATTGTCGGAATCTTCATTGTCTGTAGTGCATGAAACAGTATACGGGTCTGTGCCTGTATGCCATCCTTTGCAGAAACTAATAATACTGCTCCGTCTAATACGGATAAAGAACGGTATACTTCCGCCAAAAAATCCATATGGCCTGGCGTATCTATAATGTTGACTTTTACATCCTCCCACTGAAAAGATGTCACTGCTGTCTGGATAGTGATTCCCCTTTGACGCTCCAAATTCATTGTATCTGTCCTTGTTGTGCCTTCATCTACGCTCCCTAGTTCTGCAATTGCACCACTGGTATACAATAAACTTTCCGTTAATGTTGTCTTTCCTGCGTCAACGTGAGCCAGAATGCCTAAGTTAATTATTTTCATGTGATTTTCCTCCTATCAACACCCAAAAAAGGGCATAAAAATACCCAGTGATAAATACTCCTATCACTGGGTAAATAACTCCAATAGCCCCAAAACACTTATATGTTTTCGGGCATATAAAATTACATGATAAAAGTATTCTTAAACTGGGTACAAAAAACTAAGCCCCATATTAAAAGTGAAACGAGACTGCTACTTTTTGTTCCCACTATCAAATTGACAGTTTATTTAAGAATACCTTGCCGCATATTTATTAACTCCTTGTATAATACTGAATCTAATTATATTCCTTAACCCTTTATTTGTCAAGCTGACAAACTAAAGCAGAAAAAGCGGCAGGATTTCCCCCTGCCACTAATCATCTGTTTATGCAAAAATAATTTCCTTTTCCACAATCTCCCTCGCACAAGCCCTTATGTTATTGAGGCATCCTGTCCATTCTAAGGCGTTTTCTGCCTTTAGCTGTTCCGTTATGCCCTGTGCCTGTTTCATACCCTCTATGAGCCTTTCAAAGCGTTCCTGTGCCTGTCTGTTGATGTCGGCAAGGTAGGCGTTTAGCCTGCCGCTTGTAAGAAGATTGGTGTATGTAACTTTACGGTACTGTTTTAGATAATCTAAATGCCGTTGCCCCCAGATGCCTATTGCCTGTTCTTCTTCGGCGGGTACAGTTAAGCACGGTATCAAATAATCCCCTTGCCTTTCGTATTTGCCGCCCAGTTCCTCAAATAATGATTTTGCCATTGTCTGTTACCTCCACATTCTTTTTTATTTTGAATGTCCGCAAAATCCGTCCTACATCTCCGGGTCTCCACGGACAATCCAGATCATGAAGTGCCACCAGACGGTCCTGCACATTGGTGCCTGCGCCCATCTTGGCAGTGCTGCCCATAAGTACACGCACCTGACCGGTACGAACTTTGGAGAACAGCTCCTTTTTCCGCACTTCGGTATTGGCTTCATGGATAAAAGCGATCTGGTCGGCAGGCATCCCCTGGACAATGAGTTTCTGACGAATATCGTCATATACCGTAAATGCCGGTTCCTGCTCCGGCAGAGGCACAGCGCCTTCCAATGCGTGAAGCAGTGGATTATCCAGTGTTTTCGCCGCCTTGCTTGCAGGAGCTTTTGCCTGTGGTGTAGAAATGTCGCAAAACACCAGCTGGGTCAGCTTGTCAGCTTCGCCATCCCGCCAGATCTGCATGATGTTCTCTACGCACTGATTGACCTTTGTGCCGGGTTCATCTGGGAGCATCTGGTTGACGATCCTCTGGTCAAGCCCCAGCTTACGGCCATCCGAGGTAATTTTGAGCATATTGTCCTCTGATGGGTCAACGCTGCCGCTGTGTACCTGCGATGCGCGCTCCGAAAGGGCCTTGACCATTTCCTGCTGATGTTCAGTAGGCTGTGCCACGATGTTGTGGTATTCCACTTCCGGGGTAGGGAGATTTAACTGATCAGCAGTCTTAATGTCGGCCACTTCTTTGAACAGGTTCATCAGCTCAGGCAGGTTAAAGAACTTGCTGAATCTCGTTCTTGCCCGGTAGCCGGTTCCCTCCGGTGCCAGCTCCAATGCTGTGACGGTCTCCCCAAATCGGGAAGCCCAGCAGTCGAAGTGGGTCATGTTCAGCTCTTGCAGGCGTTCATACTGAAGGTAACGCTGCATGGTGTAAAGCTCGGTCATGGAGTTGCTGACCGGGGTTCCGGTGGCAAAAATCACGCCACGGTTTCCGGTGATCTCATCCATATAGCGGCACTTGGCAAACATATCGGAGGATTTCTGCGCGTCCGATGTGGATAAGCCTGCCACATTCCGCATTTTTGTGTATAGAAACAGGTTTTTATAGTTGTGGGCCTCGTCCACGAACAGCCGGTCCACACCCAGCTGCTCGAAGGTTACCACATCGTCTTTTCGCCCCTCGGCTTGCAGCTTTTCCAGTCTGGCCTCCAACGATTTCTTGGTACGCTCCAGCTGCTTGACGGTAAAACGCTCGCCGCCACTGGCCTGCACCTCTGCGATTCCCTCGGTGATCTCGTCGATCTGTTCATAGAGAAGCCGTTCTTGACGCTCCCGGCTGATGGGGATACGCTCAAACTGGCTGTGTCCCATGATGATGGCATCGTAGTCACCGGTCGCGATACGGGCGCAGAACTTCTTGCGGTTATGGGTCTCAAAGTCCTTTTTGGTTGTGACAAGGATATTTGCGGAGGGATAGAGGCGCAGAAACTCCGACGCCCACTGCTCGGTCAGGTGGTTTGGAACCACAAAAAGAGATTTCTGGCACAAGCCCAGGCGTTTGGCTTCCATAGCAGCAGCTACCATCTCAAATGTTTTGCCCGCTCCCACCTCGTGCGCCAACAGGGTATTACCGCCATACAGCACATGGGCGATAGCGCTTTTCTGATGTTCCCGCAGGGTAATGGCCGGGTTCATGCCGCCAAAGGTAATGTGGCTGCCATCATACTCACGGGGACGGGTGGAGTTCATTTCTTCGTTGTACTGGCGCACCAGAGTCTGGCGGCGCTCCGGATCTTTCCAGATCCAGTCCTTGAAGGCTTCCCGGATAGCCTGCTGCTTTTGGGCAGCCAGAGTGGTCTCCTTGGCGTTCAGCACGCGGCGCTCTTTTCCGTCTGCATCCTCAATGGTGTCATAAATTCGCACATCACGCAGGTTTAAGCTGTCCTCCAAGATCTTGTAGGCATTGGCACGGCTGGTTCCATAGGTGGTATAAGCTGCCACATCGTTGTAGGATACAGAAGATTTCCCCTTGATCTGCCATTCAGCGGTAAAGGACGAATAGTTGACCTCGATACTGCGCTGGAGATAAAACGGGGTGTTGAAGGTCTCATACATAAACTGCTGGATATATTCTTTGTTGATCCAGGTAGCGCCCAGACGCACCTCGATCTCCGACGCATCCAGGTCTTTGGGCTGGGCGGCGGTAAGAGCTTCCACATTGACTGCAAAAGAAGAGTCCTGCTGTGCCGCCCGCTGCGCCTGACGCAGTTTGCGGCGTACATTGCCGGAAAGGTATTCATCAGCAGTCACATAATGGGGCGATCCGTCCTGTTCCAGCTGTCCTGGTACACGGAAGATCACACCTTGCAGTTCTCCCTCCAGTTCTTCTTTTGTTTTTCCGCTAAGCCGACTCATATAGCTCATATCTACGCAGGCTTTTTCCGAGATGGACACCGCCAGTGCTTCGCTTGCTGTATCCACAGTAGCCACTGCCTGATGGGGCTTGATGGTCCGTTTGGTGAACATATCCGCCTTGCGCTCCAGCTTTCCGTCCTCGTCGATAACTTCCAGCGCACAGAGCAGGTAATAGGAAGAATCATCTGCATAGGCCAGCCGATTTGCACGGTCGTTGATGAGACCGTATTTGGCAGAAAAGCTATCATAGAGCCGGTTCAGTTCCGCCTGTTTTTGGGTAATGGTGCTGTCTGGAACCGCTGCATCCATCTGAAGGTCGATCAGTTCCTGCACACAATCACGCAGTCCCACAAGACCTTTCACGCGGGCTTCGGCGGTGGCGTTGAGGTCAGGGCGCACCATGCGGCTGTTTTCCCGGTAGTACACCTGCCCGTCTACAATGGCATAGGAATAGTTCTTCACATTTGGGTCGGCAGGAATGGAGGTGTCAATGGCTTCGCCTTCGCCCAGCTCCGGCAGCTCTGCCTCCTGATAAGTGCCATGAATGTACTTCACGGCATCATGCAGCTGGTCGGAAAGCTCCAGTCCCTCGATAGGATTCACAGTGTAGTCCATACCATGAGCAGTGCTTACCGGCTCCTGTCTGCCCAGCATCATTTCCGGGTGGTCGATAAAATACCGGTTGATGGCAAACCCATCCTCCGTTTGTCCGGTCTGAGTCCATTCCGGCACGATGTCCAGCGGACGGTCCCGCTTTTGGAGAAAGATGATGTCCGATACAACCTCGGCACCGGCATTCTTTTTGAACGCATCATTGGGCAGACGGATAGCTCCCATCAGCTCAGCACGCTGGGCAAGATAGCGGCGCACGGTGGAATCCTTGGCGTCCATGGTATATCGGGAGGTCACAAAAGCTACCACGCCGCCGGGACGCACCTGATCCAGTGCTTTGGCGAAAAAGTAGTTATGAATACTGAAATTCAGCTTGTTATAGGCTTTGTCGTTGACCTGATACTGACCGAAAGGTACATTGCCGATGGCAAGGTCAAAGAAGTCACGCCTGTCGGTGGTCTCAAAGCCGCCTACTGTGATGTCCGCCTTGGGATAGAGCTGCTTTGCGATGCGCCCGGAAACCGGGTCCAGCTCCACGCCGTACAGACGGCTGTTTCGCATTTCCTCCGGCAGCATACCGAAGAAATTGCCCACACCCATAGACGGCTCCAGAATATTTCCGGTCTCAAAGCCCATGCGCCCCACCGCTTCATAGATTGCCTGGATAACCGTAGGGCTGGTGTAATGGGCATTGAGGATAGAGCTTCTGGCGGCGGCATATTCCTCCGGGGTCAGCAGCTCTTTCAGCTGGGTATACTCGGAAGCCCATGCCGGTTTCTCTGGGTCAAAAGCATCAGGAATACCGCCCCAGCCCACATAACGGGAAAGAATCTCCTGTTGTTCGGGACTTGCCTGCTGTCCGGCAGATTCCAGCTCTTTCAGCAAACGAATAGCATTAACATTTGCCTGGAACTTGGCTTTTGGACCGCCTTCGCCCAAATGCTCATCGGTAATGCGGAAGTTCTGTGCATTGCGGCGCAGGTTAGCCTTGTATTCCTCATAGGAGGCTTCCTCGGCAGCTTTGGCATTGGGGAAGGTCTGCCACTGGCCGTTGACCTGAATGGAAACCGGGTGTTCATCCAACACTTCCTCAAAGGTTTTTTCCGGCTCTGTTACAGGGGCTGGCAGCTCCGGCTCCTCAATATGCAACCGTTCCACCACCACATCATAAGGTAGATGGTTCTTATCGCCCGAATAGACGGCCACGGTCTCGGAATGAAAGGCTGGGGATTCGGCAGACGGTTGGGGCTGTTCTTGTCCAAAGCCATCCAGCTGACGGGCATACATCCCGCGCAGCAAAGGCGCAACCTCATCCCAGCGGAAATACAGCACAGCCAGACGCTTTTCCTCTGCATCCATGACTTCCAGCTCCATGCCTTGTGCCGTGGTACGGTAATCGGCAATATCGCCGGTCTCCAGATTCAGGGTCTCGATCTCACGGGGATAGTTTCTACTCAGCCAGTAGGCGATCTCGCTGTTGCTCCTGCCAGATTGAAGTAGCGTGGAAAGCTGCTGTTTATCTGCTTCATCCATCAGTCCATGGGACAATACATCCCGCAAGTCCTGATCTGCCTTGTCCGGGTCAATAGGAAGAAACTCGGTATAGTAAGCATTGCGACGGTCTGCCCGAAGCAGCTGCTCGAACTGTTCTTTGCGCTCTGCCCGGTAGATGGGATATACCATCCCGGTGGGCAGAAGCTGTACGGTGTCCTCCCGCAGCTCGGTGATCTGATAGGCGTCATCCTCGATATACACGGTATCGCTCACGGCATAGACCGGGGCGGCTGGGTCATAGGAGGTTCTTTGCGGAATTGGGCGGCGAACTGCGTCATATTCCTCATCGGAAATAGCAACTTTGGAAGTCTGCTCTGTCTCAACAGCTGCGATCTGCTCTACATCCGACATTACCTGCTGGATAAATGAGTCATTGTCCAGTTTTTCCGGGTCTGCCACCTGTCCATTGACAATCCCTCTTTCCTCCAGGGCTTCCCGGATGGCGATAGGGTCGATATTGTCAAAACGATCCTGTTCTTCTTCGGTATAGAACCGGTCCTCCTGAATCAGCTGGGCAAGCCTGCGCTGTACCTTCGGCCAGGGCAGCTGTGTTTCCTCCGGGCTGCCGGCACGGACAACGAACGGGCTGTTGCTGCCACCGTATTCCTGAGCCAGCCATGCAGCGGTATCCTTCTCTCTTGCATGGTCTTTCATATAGCGGACGACAGCGTGTTTACTCTCGATATTGCCGTTCCATGCACAAAGGACAGTATCAATATCTTCCTGAGAAAGAGGGCGCAGAAGCTCATGGAGCTTTGGATAGGTCTCGTCGATCACTTCCCGGTGCAAGCGCTGGCGGAACTCCGGCACATCCGAATAAAGGCGGATCAGCTCCATATCCTTAGAGCCAAGAACCGCACGGCGCACAGCGGCATTGCCCTCGATGACAGCATTTTCACGGTCGGAATGACCGCAGGCATTTCGATATGCCACATCCTCAGATATGGCGGCAGTCACCACAGGCTTATACTGCTCAAACTGCTCCCGAAGGGTAGGCTTTGGCGTTTCTTCCTCTATCTCCGGCTGCTGGGCTTGAATGGCATCTTCTTCTGCCAGATCCTTTTCAGCCTGGATCTTGTCATACTGCGCTTGTTCCTGTTCGGTAAGATAGCGGCCTTTCTGGACAAGTGAGGTAATGCGCTTGGAAACCTTTTCCCAGTTCAAGTGAACATCCGGGCAGTCCTGCTTTTTATAGTGCAGTCCTTTCCCATCGTGATCTTCGCCGCTGTGTGTTGCGCCGGACAGGGCATGAGAGCGTCCGCCAATGCCATACTCGTCTTTAAGGAATCTCACTTTTTCCTTATCCGTATGGTTTTCCATGAAGAACGCATAGATACGGCCTTTTCCTCCGGCAAAACTGCTGCCGCCGGTCATGGCGGTGTCGATCTCATCCTCTGTAATGAAATGCTGGACGGTTGGCACTTGGGAAAGGTCCGAAGAAAAAGTCCTGCGGGGCAGGTCAAGGTCTTTCAGGTTCTCCCAGATTTCCCTTGGCCTATGGTAATGAAAGCGCAACAGGTCACGGTCCTGCTGATAGGCAGTCCAGAAGGCGGCGTATTCTTCCTTGAGTGTCTGGCGGAAAGCCGGGTCATTCAACTGCTCCGTCAGGCGGCGGGTCTCCTCCGGGAACCCATTGCCTCTGATTTCTGACAGGCAAGACAAATATCCTGCTTCTCTGGCTTCCTCGCTGAAATCGTGGTACAGATACCAGAGCTTTTCTGCAAGGAGGGAGCGTTCATAGCCTGCCGCTTCTGCAAGCTCCACATTGGAGGCAAACTGGCCGCTCTCCAAAAGCTCCCCGATACGCTCTGCGGCGCTCTCCCAGGAAATGACCTGGGCAGACCTGTCATAACGGACAGACTTCCCATGGGAAAGATGGATACCATCCTCGGCATACCATGCGCTCACACTGCCAAGGCCATTGCCGCCGTGGTACAGCGTTTTCAGTATCTCGGAAATCTCAGCGGTGGTTTTCTGCTTTTCAAAGGCTGCAACCACACGCTCCCTTTGACGGTCTGTATTGCCGCCCAAACGCAGCACATGGTCGATGTCATTTTGGGCAAAAGAAAAAGCAGAGGATGTATGCGCTACATTCTCTGCTTCATCTATGGATTGGATCTGTTCCGCTTCGGAGAGGAACAGGTTTAGAGTCAGCTGTTGATAAGCTCCGCCATCAGGATTTCCTCGGCCTGGGCTTTGCAGTTGTTCATCAGCCCCACCCACTTCATGGGATCGCTGGCTTTCAGTTCCTCGGTGGCTCCCGCTTCCTTCGCCAGCTGGGGCATCATCTGCTCCAGTCTGCTCTGGGCGGTCTCGTCGATCTCCAGAAGGTGCGGGTACAGCTTCTCGCTCAGCAACATCTGGTTGTAGAGGATGGGACGATGTTCTTTCAGGTAAGTTTTCCTCATCCTTCCGTACTTGCCCAGGGGTTTCTCCGGCTGCTGGCTCAGCTTCAGGTCGGGAATCAGATAGTCTCCGTTCTGGATATAGGTCATGGGATTGTTCATCTTGTTTGCTCCTTTCTTGGTTGGCTTCGCGCTCTGCATTTCGGACGGTAACGCCGATCTGCCGCAGCACCTGCTGGTTGATCTGGCTGACCGCTGTTCCCAGCGCCCCGATGGTGGACGGGGTATTGAAATCAAAGATTGCCATGAAATCTTCGTGGTCGAAGTAGCGTTCCGGCTCCAGTCCGCAGCGGGACATCAAAGCGTAAGTGATGCTGACGGTGGCTGCTGCCTTGAACTGTACTCCGATGTTAAACTCATCATATTCCTCCAAAAAGGAACCGTCAACGATATAAAAGAAGTCCTGCTGATGCTCCGTCCAGTATTCCTCAGCCAGTTTTCCGGCTACCTCGGTGAGCTGTCCGGCAAGGTCATCACCGGAAACATCATAGGTGCGCTCAAGCATGACCTGCACCGAATCCAAATGGCGCTCCTCCAGCTGCCACAGCCAGGGAGTGCGGGAATGTTCACGGGTTCCGGTGTCGGAAATATCAAAAACATAGCGCAGGCGGGGTCTGTCCCCGGAATCGTCCACCAGAGCGATCCCCTTGGAGCCGCGTCTTACATACCGGCCCATCTTTTCATTCCACAAATCGTATTCTGCGCAGGCGGTGGCGTCCGGTCGCTGGGCGTAGATCATCAGCTGCTCATGGAACGGGTACTTGTAAAGACGGGAAGCAGTGGTGAGAAACCCTGCCCATTCCTGCCAGCTCCCCGTGAGCTGTGTTGCCACCTTGTCCGCCATCTGTGCATATAGTTCAGCTTTGGTTGGCATGGTGTTCTGTCCTCCTTTCAGTTTTGGGGTAAAAAGGCGGGGTGGCAGATCGCCACCCCATCCCTGCGGTTATGTTGTTTACTGGTCAAAATCCGGGTACAGCTCCAGTTCGGCAAACTTCTCATCAGTCATCGCACAGAGCTTCGTAAGAGCGCTGTCGGTCAATTCCCTCAGTTCCGTTTCCTCCGGCGAAAGTTCGCCGCGCATCTCGGTCAGAGCCTCCATCAGCCCGGTGCGGCTGCCGGTGTTGTAAATGCACATCAGGTTCATTTCTTCAAAAGTAAAGTTTCCCATATCAAATCTCCCTTTCTGCGCTCTTTTTAGGCGCTGTCTTTTTGTGTTCCGTCCGGGGCTGGCTTTTCAGCTGCTCCATGACGGACTTTTTCTTGTCCCGTTCCTCCCGGTGGACAGCTTCCGCTAAATCCATGAGAGAGATTGGCTGGCCGCTGCGGGCCTGCTGTTCCAGCTGCGCCACGGTCGGCTCTTTTGGGCCGTTGTTGATGATGCCGTCGATCATGCCGTAGTCATCCTCCAGCATCATTTCCGCATTTTTCAGCGGATTGTCCGGCAGGAATCCGGGAATCTCGGTGAAACCAACGCTGTCGCAGTAATGACAGGATACCTTACCGTCCTGCTTGATCGCAACGATGTCGCTGACGCTCATAGAAGGATGGTGGTAGTCTGCCGGATGATCGTTGTTGAACTGATTATAAAGCTGTTCAACAGCAGCCTGCGGAGAATTGCAGGGTTCCAACGGCGCAGTATAGACCAGATCATAGTTTTCACGCTTTACTGCTTGCCCGATGGATCGGAGCCAGTCCATCCCTTCATAGCGAATGTCACGCAATTCATCGGTATGCTTTACCTGATAGATGGCAAAGCAATCTCTATTCTGGGAGAGAAATGCCTGTTCTCGTTCCTGCTGATGTTCCTGACGCTCCATGACCTTTTCATGGAACTGAGGGCTTTTCTCCCATTCCTCACGGTCCACACCGCAAAGACCGCCATGCTCCATGATCTCCTGTGGGTCAAACACCATGCTCTCCGTATTGTCCTCATGCAGCACATAGACAGTCAAACCGGCGGCATCCAGTTCCAGCGCCCGTTCTCTGGTAACAGGGAGCATCCCATCATAGGAGTAGCCGTATTTCAGCATATCCGGTGTGGAGACCTGCTCATCCGGCATGGGGTATTCATCCAGCGCCTGCTCCTGTGCCTCCGGCAGCTGGGAAGAAGCAGTCATCTGACTGACCTCTGCCTGCATCTGCTGATAGGCCGCTTCCTGCAAGGTCTCGATCATGGACAACGGTGCGTATTTTACCGAGTCTTTGCCCAAATCGTTGTCATCACAAATCTGGAGAACTGCCTTCATGCGGGAAAGTTCCGGCATATCCAGCTGACCGCCATCCATCTCTTTCATGGACGCAGCATCGTAAAGGGTGTAGTCCCATCCGCTGTCACAGGGCTGGATATGAAGATAGGTGGCATCGTCGATCAGAAACAAAGCCTCCTGCTGGTTGGCGTCCGCCCCCAGCACCTCCATTTCCGGCATGGCCGCAGCCAGTTCCTTTACCGCTTTCTGTACCAGCGGATTGTCACGATAATAGTCGATTGCCTGGATGGTGTCCAGGTCAATGGTATGGCCGGTCAAAATCGGAAAAGGTCCTTCATAATCGCTTCCGTCTTTCAGCTCAAAACCAATGCCCTTGATCCCATTCATTCGCTCTGCCGGAATCTCCTGATAAATGCGTACAGCTTCCTCCAAAGACAGGTTATCGTGGTATTCTCCGAGGTTTGGAAACTCCATGCACTCTGCTACATAGTAGGTTAGATTGCCGGTCGGCTGCTCTATCGGGGCGGTTTCCGGCTCTGCCTTTGCATGGGGATCAATCCCACGCTCTTTGCATATTTCCTTATAGTGGCGCTCAATGTCAGAGATCAAAGTGCCGGAGGTTTTGTTGATGGTCTCCAAACTGGCTCTCAGTTCTTTCAGTTCCTTGCCCTGACTCCAGCTTGCAATATAGCCGAAGCTGTTTTCTCCGGTCTCGATGCCAAAATATTTGCAGACTGCGTAGGAGATGCTTTCAGCCTCCACTTCCTCCGTGTGGCGGTCTTTCCTCTGTTCTTGCAAAAACTGGGCGAGGGTAGAAAAGCCGCCAACAAAATTCAGCCCTTCTTCCTCGGTCAGCATCAGGCGTCCATCTTCCGCCAGCTCCAACGGCTCTGTCAGCAGAACGGAACCTGCATGGTTTACAACCACTTGTTCTTCTACACAGACCGGCTCTCCGGGGTCGTAGTCAGAACCGCGCAGGTCATAGCAATAAACGCCCTCCGGCAGATTATCACGGGCAATCCGCCCATTGGAGAACAGACCGGGTTTATCAAACAGCTCGATCTCCTGATATTGCTCGTCATTGGCAATCTGAATCTTTTTCTGATTGTGGAGCTTGCTGTGGGCAATCTCGTGTACTGTGGCCGAAACCGTCTGCACCTCACTCATGCCCTGACGAATGGCGATTTTCTGATGATCGGCAGAAAAATAGCCGTCCGTATCGGCGGCCATTGCTTCAAAAGTGATCGGCACCGGTGCGCTGCGGCGCAGAGCCTCCATGAATGCCTCATAATTTGGCACATTGCCGGAAAGGGAGGAAGCAAGCTCCGGCAAAGGTTTCCCATCAGTCTGGCTCACATCAAAGACCTTGACCGGGCGAAACATGGGGATCTCGATTTCTTTTTCCTCTGTGATGATCTTTCCGTCTTTATCCAGAATCGGAGCCTTGGTATCCGGGTCCAGTTTCTGCTCCTCGATTTTCTTCTTGTACGGTGTGGGGGCGATGATGGTAATGCCATGTTCTCCCTTTTTAACATGACGCTCAAACTGGTCTTTCCACTTATTGTATCCGGCTACCAAAGTGGCGTCCGGCTTCTGCATATAGATGAGCATGGTGTTGTTTACCGAATAGCGGTGGAAGCGGGACATGACGGACAGATAGCGCATATACTTTTCACTCTCAAACAGTTCTTTGATGCCCTGCTCGATGCCATCTGTGATTTCCCTTAGCCGCTCTCGGTTGGTGGGTTTGTTCTCAGCCATGATTTTCAATCTCCTTTCCAAGTGTGTGATTTCTGCTGTGTGTTCTGCAATCCATGCCCTTTGTTCTTCTTCACTTTCATACAGAAAAAGGTCCAGCAGGTACTCTACATAGATTTTTTTCTGGATTGCTTCCACAAAACGGGGGTGCGGTTCTTCCTCCAGTGTCCGGGGAGAATTGTCGGCCTCCCATTTTTTCAGCAGATAGTAGTAATCGGACAGTACGCGATAACACCGCTGCCGGTCCTCCCGAAACTTTTGTGCCTCGGTTTTCTGCCGGACATATCTCCTGCGGGGAGGGGCCTGACTGTCATAGATCAGGCCAAAGTCCTGTGCCAGTTTCTCCGCCGCTTCTTTTGAGGAGAGGTCAAAGAGCTTTGCGGTAAAGTCGATCACATCCCCATCTTCACCGCAGCCAAAGCAGTGGAACCGCTGGTCTACCTTCATGCTTGGGTTCTTATCATCGTGAAAGGGACAGCAGGCCATGCCATTTCGTTTGACCTCGATCCCATAAAACGCTGCCGCATCTCTGGTGCTGACCGACTGCTTGACT
Organism: Lachnospiraceae bacterium; assembly: GCA_022845955.1. Classification (GTDB taxonomy): domain Bacteria; phylum Bacillota; class Clostridia; order Lachnospirales; family Lachnospiraceae; genus Eisenbergiella. The sequence continues at coordinate 7,199,851 of AP025576.1, read as the reverse complement.
GCTTCAAATACATTCTCTGTCATGTGCCTTTAACTGCCGGACTTTCGCATAGGAGGCTGGTATCCGGCGGCTTTCGCACGCTCACTGGCGGCTTTGCGGCGTTCTGCGCTATATGGCTCCCGGACTGATACACACCGCTTTGGGACGGTAAAGTTATGGGCGTCCTTTCGGGTGATCTGGTCGGGGTGCTTTTTTGCCAGCAGATCCAGCTTCTCCATCAGACGGGGATCATGGGTATAGATCTCAGCCATTGGTTCTGCCTGATTATAGAGGAGAATGGTTTCCCGTTCCGCTAAAGAGAGCTTCATCGGCTGCCTCCTTTCCGCTGGTCAAATTCCAGCTTGAAGTTAGCGTACTGTCCATCATCCTCCAAAACCACAGCGGCATCGTAGGTCTTTCCGGTTTTCTCCGAATATAGGCCCGTCACACGGACACGGCCATCGTTAAGCAGTGCAGACACCACAGCCTTGGTCGGCTGTTTTTTCTTGGCAGCCCACCATTTGTTGTTTTTCCAGATTGCAAATTTGCAATCTTTGTTCTGACAGAAGAAGCCTTTTTGCAATTCTGCAACTTCACCGCCGCAGCGGGGGCATTTGCCCACCACCTCACGGGGCGGAGTGAACAGGTACTCGGTTCCCTTGATGACCTGATAAGTTCCCACCAGATCTTTCAGCATGGTGCTGATCCCGTCCAGAAACTCCTCCGGGGCAAGCTGCCCGCGCTCGATCTCGCCCAGGCGGTACTCCCACTCGGCAGTCAGAAGCGGCGATTGCAGCTGTTCCGGCAAGACTGTGATCAGGGAGACTGCATCGTGGGAAGGGAGAAGCTGCACCGTTTTCCTGTTCTTTTTTCGTTCCAGAAAACCGGCAGATACCAGCTTTTCCAAAATACCGGCACGAGTGGCCGGTGTCCCCAGACCTTTTCGCTCGGCATCCTCCGGCATATCCTCTTTTCCGGCAGTCTCCATCGCGGACAATAGGGTGTCCTCCGTAAAGCGCTGAGGAGGACTGCTTTTGCCTTCTTTGATGATTGCAGCAGCAACCGAAAGGGTCTGTCCTTCGGTCAGCTCCGGCAGGGCTTTCTCTGCGCCCTCTTTTTTCGGCTCTGCATCCTTCGTTTTGGCACGGTAAGCGTCCTCCAGTGCTTTCCATCCGGGGTGCTTCACTGTTTTTCCTTTGGCGGTAAACTCCCCACCGGCACACGCTGCAATCACAACGGTTTCCGAATAGATATGGGGCTGGGCTACGGCGCACAGCAGACGCAGGGCCACCAGCTCCAGCACCGCTTTTTCTCCCGCAGGAAGGGCAGAAAGGTCTGCATCCTTGAGATTTCTGGTAGGGATTACCGCGTGGTGGTCAGTTACTTTCTTATCGTTGATGACCGCATGGGAGTCACAGGTAATGGCGATCCCTTTGCGAAACGGCATAGCATTGGCAACCAGATTCACCAGCACCGGCAGGCTGTCTGCCATATCACCGGTCAGATAGCGGCTGTCAGTACGGGGATAGGTGCAAAGCTTCTTTTCATACAGGTTTTGCAGATAGTCCAGGGTCTGCTGGGCTGTAAATCCAAGCAGGCGGTTGGCATCTCTTTGCAGAGCAGTCAGGTCATAGAGGGCAGGCGGCTTTTCGGACTTTTCCTTGCGCTCCATCTTTTTGATTGTGACATTTGCACCCTGACAGGCTTCTTTCAGCTGCTCGGCAGCAGCCTTATCCGCCATGCGCTCCCCGGATACGGTAAGACCGGGCAGCTCCAGCGCCACGGTATAAAAGGGAACCGGCTTAAAGGTGTCGATCTCAGCTTCTCGCTGGACAATGAGTGCCAGCGTTGGGGACATAACGCGCCCGATGTTGAGTGTGCGGTGGTACAGCACGGAAAACAGCCTTGTGGCATTGATCCCCACCAGCCAGTCCGCCTTGGCACGGCAGAGGGCAGCATCCCGAAGTTCATCATAGTCCGCACCGGGGCGCAGGTTTGCAAAGCCCTCCCTTATGGCGGAGTCCTCCATCGAAGAAATCCAGAGCCTTTTCATCGGCTTTTGGCAACCTGCCAGCTCGTAGACGCTGCGGAAGATCAGCTCGCCCTCGCGTCCGGCATCACAGGCATTTACCACTTCCGTCACATCCGGGGCATTCATCAGCTTTTTGAGAATATCAAACTGCTTCTTTTTATCTTTGCCCACCACCATCTGCCAATGCTCCGGCAGGATAGGCAGGTCATCATATCGCCACTTGGCGTACTTGGGGTCATAGCTGTCTGCATCCGCAAGACCGGCCAGATGGCCCACGCACCAGCTGACACGCCAGCCGTTGCCCTCCAGATACCCGTTCTTACGGGCAGTTGCACCGATCACCGCCGCCAGACTTTGTGCAACCGATGGTTTTTCAGCAATCACCAGCTTCATAATCTTCAACCTCCCATTCATTCTGCCAATTATCAGACAGTTTTTTTGCAATGCTGTGTTCTGAGGCAAGTGTAATGTCATAGCCAAAGCGATAATCATATCGGTACAACCTGCCAATCAAATCATTGATTATGATATTGCAGGCCATAATCACACGCTCTTTATCCACCTGCATCAGTTGATAGCGTTGATAATTGTTGTAATATTCTCGATGTCTGTGGGTTCTGCTGACCGTATCTTCCATCAGACAATCTATGGCATCTTTTTCACCATCTTCTTTGCTGCCCTGTGTATAAGACAACAGTTCCTTAACCATGGGAAAACTTTGTTCATCTACCGTTGCTTCTTCGCTCAAAAAACCGATATAAGCTTTTAGTAACAGGCTAACTGCTGTTTTTTCAGCTTCAGATAAAGCGTTCATGGTCTCCGCTGCATCAGGCAACAGTTCCTTTTCCACAAATTCATCTATCTCACCAGAATAAAGCATTCGGATTGAGTCCACACATAAAGAGCGCTTTTGGGGTGCGGTCTCAATTTCAAAATCATAAAGATCCAAGTCATCGTCCTTCTTTGACTTTTTTTGAACTTTGCTGATAGCAGTGAAAAGAATGTCTCCTCCAAAGTAAATTCCGAAGGCGACCAGATCAAAAATAATCAGAAAGTGTAATAACCAGTTCCATGTGTTCATTGTGAGGTCCTCCTTTCTTTGACCATGTGCTGATTTTGGGTGTGGATTTACAGTAAGAGAGTGAGTAGAGCAGCAGAGGACAGGAATTTCTCCCTGTCCTCTGTCCCTTATCCCGCAATGATTTGAAATACGCTACGCTCAAATGGTTCAATCTGCTCTATCGCGTTCCTCATTAGGGTCAGAACCCTCAAAACCATCCTCAAGGACTTCCTCATCTTCGGTTTCCCATTCCTCGGAATCTTCCTCACCATAATCATAATCGTCCAGACTGTCATTGCCCTTGGTCTTAGGCTTATTCTTAACGAGCTTCAAGTAGGCAAATACGCCACCGCCGCCCAGCAGAGCCAGCAGAAGGATCAGCGCAGCCGGGTTCAGTCCGGCAGGCTTCTCTTTTTCCGGCTCCGGTGTTTCTGCCGGAGGTTCCGGTGCTTTTCCCGTACATTTACTCTTATCAGTTACACAGACCGGACAGGCCGTATTAACTGCCCCTGCTTCACATTTCTTCGTGCAGCTGCACACAGCAGGCGGCTCCTCTTTGGGTTTTCCATCTTCCATCAGCGCCATCAGGTCCGCTTCATCCACCTGGTTCAGAAAGTGAACAGCAGTCTTTTTATCCTCGTTGGCCCTGTCGATCAGGATATAAAAATAGTTGCCCGCCTTGGTGGTAACGGTAATGAGCTGTTTATTGCCCCCGAAATCATCCACCAGAGCGGCGTTGCCCTCCGGGGTCAGCGGAGGTGCTTTTTCCGTTTCTTCCACCACCACATTGCTGTCATTGGTGGTATCCTCTGCCGGGGGCGGCGCTGCGCCCTGGGCAAAAGCGGGAACGGTAAAGCCCGATGCCAGCACCAGCGTCAGACAAAGGGCGGAAAGTGTTCGGAGCAATCGTTTATTCCTCATAGCTGTTTTCCTCCTGTTCGTTGTTGTCATCAGCAAAACTGCCGGGAACTGTGCCTCCGGACAGCATGGCGCTCAGCTGAGCCGGGGTCATACGCAGTGCGCGCACCATCTGGACGATCTCCAGATTTTCTGCCTCGGTTTTCTGTACCTCCAGCGCCTTGAGCTTTTCCTGATACTCTGCGATCTTCTCGCGGACCTTAGCAATCTCCTGGTCAATGCGTTCAATTTTGTTCTTTGCCATCGTCTATCACTCCTTCTAAAAAATCTCTGTTACCAGTTCATCAGGCCGTAGCCCTTGATACTCTGATAATTCAGGTCATAACTTTTGATCTTGCAGGCATCGCCGGAATTTCCCTCCACGGTATAAACACGGCTGCCATCGGTGCCGACAACAATTCCCACATGGTCTGCGGAACCATCCAGATCCCAATCGAAGAAAATGGCATCACCGGGGGCGATGTTTTCATATCCTCGTGCGCCCCACTGTCCATGAGACTGGAACCACGGAACACCCTGAGACTGACAACCAGCAAAGCGTGGTTCCGTTCGACCGGATTGACCATAGCACCATGATACAAAGCAGGCACACCATTCCACACGGGCGTCAAAGCCGTACCAGCTCCAATAAGGTTGTCCTCCCACATTGCCCACCTGACTTTTCGCCAGTTCCACCAGCTGCGGATTGCCGGGGCGGGTGCCATTGATAAATTCAACACCAGTCAAATCTTCAGAAACACCTGTATCGGGAGAACCGCCACCAAATAACAGCGGCTTATTGCCCATAGTCTGTCGGTAGACCTGGTACATCTCCATCTGCTCCGGAGTCAGTAGTTCTGGCGCAAGAGAGGCAATGGAACGGCTTGTTAAAGTTACATGGAGAATACGATATTCATATTCATGCTCATCACCATCTTCGTCAGTGTAAGTGCGAATCTGAATTTCTTCTCTCAGCGTAAGCTGATACTGTGCATCAAACACATGATCCAGCTCTGCCTGTGCGCTGTGGCGTGTATAGCCTTGCAAGACAGCAGAGAGAACTGCCGCCAGCTCATGGGGGTCATGGCCAATCATATCCAGGTTATAGCGATACTCGTCATACCCTGGGTGGCTGCTTTCGATGTTGTCGATTTTCTCCTGCAACCGAGCTTCTCTGTCTGCATAATCTGCCTCCACCGCCAGCATTTCCGGGTCATCCGATGGATAGGTAGTGCCGGAAATTACAGAACCAATACTCTGTGCCATCATAGAGCAGGAGAACATGGTATTCATCAGCATACAGGCGATGAGGAACAAAACCCCTGCGATCAGGAAGCCCTTCTTGTGGCGCATGACGAATGCCCCTGCCTGCTGTGCCTTTTCTTTTACCGTCCTTGCGGCTTTTCCGGTTTTGGACGCAGCCTGGGCGGTATTTCCGGCAGTCTGACCGGTGCGCTTGGCGACGGCATACTGCTTTTTGATACTCTGTTTTTGCTGCCAGCGGGAGAGAGGGTTGCTGGTAAACTGAGGATTTTCCCGTAGGGACTTCTGGTACAGGGCATTTACATTTGCCTTTTCCAGCTTCTGCTCGGCCTGGGCTGCTTTGCGGTACGGCTTCAGCTTGTGGCTGCGATAGCCCTCCCGCACCAGATAAGCGCTGGTCTCCACCGCCTCCTCGGACTTGTGGGCGCTTTCCACGCCCACATTGTCCTGTTCTGTTTCCCGGATCTCTTTGTGAAACTTGCCCGCGACCAGATGGACGGGAGCTTCCTTAACCCCTTGAGAAAGTTTGGAAGGTGGTTTTTTCTTGTCCTCAAAGGTCAGCTTCGAGGTCTTTTTCCCGGTGTCCGGGTCAATGACCGTCTGTCTGACTTTTTTCTTTGGAATATTGGCCTGCGCCTTATCTGCTCTGGCCGTAGCTTTCTCCGTTTTGCGGATCGGCTTTTCCAGTGCAGGGTCAGCCCGTTCCTCATCAGTAAAGCGCAGGCGCGGCTCTTTATTCAAACCAATCACCCATTAGGATAGCATCCATCATGTGGTGCAGCTCCACATAGAGGGCCAAACCTTCCGGATCATATAGCGGATGCACGGTGAGATACGCATGGACTTGCGCCAGAATCTCAGAGAGCATTGTGATAGGTCTGCACCCTACAATGGTTGCTGCACCAGGGGCACACATCATATTCGCCCAAATCGAAAAGAGACGGGCAAGACCAATTTCGCCATCCTCATTCAAGGTTTTGAGTTCTTTGTCAGCGGTACGACACTCAACAACAGCGGAGGCCATTACCGGAAGCAACATGAATTCGTGAGCCTCCAATGCCTCACGGAAAAAAATCATGGTATCAAGTTCGCAAATATTCTGTTTCATAGTTATTCATCCTCCTTTTTCAGTTCCTGGGGTTTGGTGGTCATAATGCGGTAAAGCTCAGTATTCTTCGGGAAGTGGTCAACGAAGGGCAGGATGGTGGAGCCATAGAACAGCAGGCCCTCGCCCTCACCGGAGTGGGTCACATAGCTAAGCTGGTGCGTGGAAATGCCCAGCTGCTTGGCGAGAATCTGACGGTCTCCGCCTGCCTGGTTGAGCATATACACGAAGTCGGAGTTTTCAAAGATGTTCTCCACCTCGCGGCTGCTCAAAAGGTCTTTGACATTCTGGGTGATACCTGTCGGAATACCGCCCCATTTGCGGAATCGCTTCCAGATTTCCACCGTATAAGCGGCGGTCTGCTCCTCCTTCAAAAGCAGGTGCATCTCGTCGATGTAATAACGGGTGGACTTGTGGGCAGCGCGGTTAATGGTAACGCGGTTCCACACCTGATCCTGGACCACCAACATACCGATTTTCTTGAGTTGCTTGCCCAGCTCCTTAATGTCATAGCAGACAATGCGGTTATTGATGTCCACATTGCTCTGGTGATTGAACACATTGAGGGAGCCGGTTACATAGATTTCAAGGGCCGTGGCGATATACTGGGCTTCCTTTTCCTCCTGTGAACGGAGCAGGTTATATAGGTCCTCCAGTATGGGCATATTCTCCGGGCGCGGGTCATTGAGGTAGGTCTGATAGACCAGACGCACACAACGGTCGATGATGGTTTTCTGCACCGGCTGCAATCCGTCCTTACCGCCCACGATCAGCTCACACAAGCTGAGGATAAAGTCAGACTTGAGGGACAGCGGGCTTTCATCATCCGAATAGTCCAGGTTCAGATCCATCGGATTGATGTAGTTGGTTGAGGTAGGCGAGATCTTGATGACCTGCCCATGCAGACGATCCACCAGAGGTGCGTACTCCGCTTCCGGGTCACAGATGATGACATCATCATTGGTAAGCAAAAAGCAGTTGGCAATCTCACGCTTGGCGCTGAAAGACTTACCGGAACCCGGCGTACCCAAAATCAAGCCGTTGGGGTTTTTCAGCAGCTTTCTATCCACCATGATGAGGTTGTTGGACAGGGCATTGATGCCGTAGTACAGGGCTTCCTTGCCGTTCTGGAATAATTCCTGTGTGGTGAATGGTACAAAGATAGCCGTAGAACTGGTGGTCAGCCCTCGCTGAATCTCGATCTGATTGAGTCCCAGGGGCAGACAGCTCATCAGCCCTTCTTCCTGCTGGAAGTCCAGTCTGGTCAGCTGGCAGTTATACTTCTGGGCAATAGAGCCTGCCTGAAAGATGTTGTTGCCAAGCTGACGGGGGGTGTCCGCTGTGTTCAGCACCAAAAAGGAGACCAGGAACATTCTCTCGTTTCGGCTCTGCAAATCCTGCAACAGCTTTTTCGCTTCGCTGCCGTAGGTGGCAAGGTCAGAAGGAATGATGTCCATGTCGTATCCGGCGCGGACTGCTTTTTTCTGTTCCTCAATCTTACTGCGGTCCAGATCGGTAATCTTACGCTTTACCGTTTTGATGGCTTTCACCTGATCCACCGACTGAATGTGCATACTCACAATGAGCGAGCTTTCCATATCCAGAAAATCAGCCAGCAGACGGTCATTCAGCTCTGGGGCTAAAATCTGCAAAAAAGAAACAGCCCCGTATTTCTTGCCCATACGGAACTGCTTGCCGGTGCGGAACTCAAAGGAGCTTGGTGCAATAAAATCTTTCGTGGACAGGCCGGAAGGAGCCAGCCAGTCCCATTCAAACTGAAACGGGAGCTGTTCATCCATGTGGAATACCGCATGAAGCTGGGAAAGCCTTTCCTTACCGTCCAATGTTCTGGCGGCTACACCAAGACGCTTGAAGTTATTGAGTATATCGGTCTCAATACGCTCCAGACGGGGCTTGGCGGCTTTGATGCTGTCAGCGTTGATACCAAAGGTCAGGTATTTGGTCTTGATGAGACCGTTGTTGCCTCTGGCCAGCTGATTTTGCAGCATCGTGGTATATTCCTCACGGATACTGTCAAAGGCATCCCCCTGGGGCGGAATGGAAATGGAGTTGGCAAAGGTCTCCTCCGATGCCGCAAGGTTCAAAAAAGACAGCTGGAAGTGAATCGAGCTGTCGAAATAATTGAGGAAATCACACCAGCCCTCAAAGATCGCGGTCTTATCTTCATTTTGGGAGAGCTGATAGTTGATGTCCTGAAACTGAATGGTCTTTGTGTAGTGGCTGTCCGATACGCGGCAGATCCCGTCCGGCCACATTCGTTCATAGGGGATACTGTCCTGTGCCGATTTTCCTTTTTTGTCCGTGCGGTTGGCGCGGGCAATGGCCGCTTCGATCTGCTTCTTATCGGCGCGGGACAGCTTTTTCTTTGTCTTTACCGGATGCACGGTCTTTTCTTCCGGTTTTCCCAGCAGACGGCGCAGCCAGCTTTTCATTGCGGTGAACAATGTCATACACCTCCTTATCGAGCATTTCCTGCCGCTTTAATACGGCATAAAAGTTATTGGTCTGGTAGGGACGCTGCTTGGGACGGATCACAGCTACTTTGAGGATGTTGCCGACGATCTTTTCCAGGGGCTGTCCATGCTTTTCATACATTGCCAGCAGGAAGAAGGGCATCATGACCAGCATCATACACATGGCAGCCATGCTGTTTCCCGCAGGCTCACGGAGCCACAAGAACAGCGGTACACCTACAAGCGCCCCGGCGGTAAAGCAGACCAGCTGCCTTCGTGTCAGATTGAACATGACCTTGGTTTTGACTTTGGTTAAATCTTTGGGTACGGGTACATAAGCCATATTATCCACCTCCTTTATGGGAATGAAATAGAGCTGTCCACTTCATTTCCCCACACATCCCAACCGGGTGTGGATTGACGAGCAAACAGTTCTATGCGCGGGAGATCACCCATCAATGAGACAATGCGTTCTCTGGCTTCCTGCGGTTTTTTTGAATGTTCTTCAATGTGAGAGACAATGACCTGATGAACAGCTGCGTTTATACGCTTGGGATGTCCTTTCGTTGCGAGGATACAAAGTTCCACATTGGAGCGCGTCCAATATCCCATTCCCCAGAACAAGCTATCTGCCTTTCGATTTTGCTTTACCCAAACAAAGCCGACGGTTTTATAGGTAAATCCCCATGCCTTCAGAACTGAGAGACCTTCCAGTAAACATGGAATCGTGACCCATAAAAACAAGGCACAGTCTTTATCCGCCAAGTTGCCTACTGGCAGCGCACAAATATCCTCGATACTCATGGTCGGATAGTGACTTTCTGCACTGCGTCCCAATCCTTTCTTGGAATATACTTTGTAGTTCCATGGCGGGTCTGCGTAAATGATTTGATATTTTTTCATACAGAACCCTCCTTTAGTGCGCCTGAAAGACTGATTTTGCGAGACTGCCGGTTTTGAACAGCGTAAAGCACAGCAGTACGGTGTAGCCCACGCAGCTCCAGATTGCCATGATGATGTCATCTTCCAGAGCGATGTTCTGCACCAGCACAGCATAAATTGCCACGCAGACGATGATGAGAAACGCCTGAAAGCCCAGCGCCAGCAGGGAGCGGAGGTAGTTCTGTCCCATCCCGCCCCATTCCTTGCCCATCATGGCAGCCATCGGAAGCGGCGCAACGGATGTGACAAGGTAGATCTCAATCATACGGCCATAAATGACGATAAAGATACAGATATACAGCGCCCACATGGTAATGCCAATAAAGAGGGACTGGAACCAAAGCCCGAATAGCGGTCCCAGATCCATTTCCATAAGTCTCGGCTCCATATCTGCCAAAACAGAAGAAATGTCAATGGACGCATCCGAACCGATGATCCCTGCTGCCTGCGCTACTACGCTCTGCGCCATATCAAAGACGCCCATCACGATATTCCATGTGTTTGTGACAATGAGGATGGCGGCGGCTGATTTGAACACCCACTTAAAAATCATCCAGGTGTCCACATCATGCAGGTTGTTCTTGTCTGCGATCATCTGGATCAGGTCTACGGTCATCACGATAGCCAGGATCACGCCTGCAATCGGCACCATAATGGAGTTTGACAGGTTCTCAATCATGCTGAAAATACTGCCATTCCATCCCTGTGGGGTCTGGCCTACCTGTACGGATATATCCGCGACTTGTTGGTTTACGCTGTCAAACATCCCCGAAAGGTTGCTCATAATACCGCCCACCAGCATTTCTTTCAGCCAATTTGTCAGGGCTTCAAGTAAGAAATCCATACGGTGTCAACCTCCTTTCCGCCGCCCCCGCAAAACTGCGGGAGCGGCAAGGATTTCATGCAGGGACGCTTAGACAGAGAACAGCCCGGAGAGCAGAGGTACAAGGACCATGCCGACCACGGCTACACCAGCGCCGGCCATGAGCTGCTTCATGCCCTGTGATTTTGCTTATGTGTGATAAAGAAGTAATAGAAGTGTAAAAAATTTTGCCGTTCCTATCCGGCACATGAGGTATGTCGGATAGGTCGGGCGGTTAGGTGTCGGGCAGTTCTACCTTGCCGACAAAAGAATAATAGATTTCGATTTCCTGTCTGCGTAACTTGCCCCGGCGTTTCCCGTCAAGGGCAACGCTTTCATGGACAACGATTTTCTCCACAAACTCCCGCAGCAGAGTAGGGGTAAGTTCTTCAATGGTAGTGTGCCTGCGTACCACATTCATAAACTTTTCAGCGTTTGCGGTGGCTTCCTGCGCTTTGGAAAGTTCTTCCCGCAGTCTGGCGGCACGTTCTTTCAGTTCTTTCTGCTCGGCTTCATAGTCTGCCGACAGCTCTGTGAAACGCTCGTCCGATATGCGCCCGGTTACGCTGTCCTCATACAGCCGCTTGAAGATAGCAGATAACTCGGCTATGCGTTTCTCGGCGGCTTCCAGCTCCTTTTTCTTGGCGGCGTTCCTGCGTCTGTCCCCGTCCTCATTCTGCTCGATTAAAAGCTTCATAAACCGGGCTTCATGCTTTGCCGCATAGCTGGTAACTTTCCGCAGATTGGAGAGTACGCCAGCGGTCAAGAGGTCAGTGCGGATAAAGTGCGCTGTGCAGTCGGCGGTGCGTTTCTTGTAGCTTCCGCAGATATAACAGTCCTGCTTGCGCTTGTCCGTCTGGTATCGCTGCTGGTACATGACGCTGCCGCAGTCGGCACAAAAGAGTATGCCGGAGAACAAGCCCACTTCGTCATAACGGTTGGGGCGTTTGCGCTGCTTGCGTAACTCCTGCACCCGTTCCCACGTTTCCCGGTCAATGATAGGCTCATGGTGGTTCTCAAAAACCGCCTGCTTTTCCGGGGGATTTTCTATGCTGTGTTTCAGCTTGTAGGACGGCTTCTCGGTCTTAAAGTTTACCAGACAGCCCGTATATTCCCGGTTTTCCAGCAGATGAACCACGGTATTGGTCGCCCACTTGCACTCATAGCCGGGGTGGTAGCGGCGGGTGCTGCCCGTCCTGCGGTATTCCAGCGTCCCCGGCGTGGGGATTTGCTGCTCGGTCAGCATACGGGCTATCTTGGTCGGACCGTTCCCGGCAAGGCAAAGGCTGTAAATCTGCCGTACCACCGGGGCGGCTTCCTCGTCAATGATAAAGTTTTCGTCCTCGTCCATGAGGTAGCCATAGACGGGCTTGCTTGTGATGGGCTTTCCGCTCATGCCCTTAGAGCGTTTTACTGCCTTGATTTTCTTGCTCGTATCTCTCACCAGCCATTCGTTAAAAATGTTCCGCAGCGGGGCAAAATCATTTTCCCCCTGTGCGCTGTCCACTCCGTCATTGATAGCGATGAAGCGGACACCTTTCTGTGGGAAAATCATTTCTGTGTACATTCCCACCTGTAAGTAGTTTCGCCCTAACCTCGACATATCCTTGACGATAACTGTCCCGACTTTCCCTGCTTCAATGTCTGCAAGCATGGCTTGAAATCCGGGTCTTTGAAAGTTCGCACCGGAATAACCGTCGTCGGTGTACCAGCGCAGATTAGAAAATCCATTCTGTTTGGCATAGGTTTCCAAAATCCTCTTTTGGTTGGAAATGGAATTGCTCTCGCCTTGCAGCTCGTCCTCATGGGACAGTCTTGGGTAAAGGGCGGTAATGAGTTGCTGGGTGGTCTGTCTTAACATAAATTCCTCCGTTTCCGACAGCCAGCCCCACTATTCCGTACCTTGATTGTACCACATGGGGCGGCTGTCTGTATAGCGGCAAAAGCGTCAAATCTGCTTCTTTACGGTCGGTAAAAATGACGGTTTTTCAATCAGGCTTATCACAGGTCAAATATCCGGCGGCGGCTTCTGCTTCCAGCACTTTCATCATCTTGTCAGCGGCGGTGTCGGTCGCCCCCTCCTTGAAAAAGCCAGACACCACAAGGATTGTGTTGCCTATCCTCGTTTCGGTCACGCAGTCCGGGCGGCGGGCAGGGCGTTTGTTTCTCTGGGTGTCGGTCATAGGCAAATCTCCTTTCCGGCAAGCAGCCGTTTCAGCTGTTCCATTTTTCCCTGTGCGGCGGCTTTCCTCAAATTCTCCCCGGTAAAGCAGAGAGGGGAACACATTTCAAGCAGGCGGTCATAAATCCGGGCGTGGGCGGTGTCCTCCGGGTGCTGCAATTCCTCCAGCGTGAGGTTGGTCGTCACAATCAGCGGCTTCCTGCTCCGGTAGCGGCTGTCAATCACATTGTAGACCTGTTCCAGACCGTATTCTGTGCCACGCTCCATTCCAAAATCGTCAATGATGAGCAGGGGGAAGCTGCAAAGGCGGGAAATATATTCGTTCCTGCCCGCAAAGCTGGCGGCAAGGTCGTTTAATATTGCTGCAAAGTTTGTCATGCACACCGGGACTTCCTGCTCCATGAGGGCGTTTGCAATACACCCGGCAAAATAGCTTTTCCCAGTGCCTACCCTGCCCCACAAGAGCAGCCCGTAGTTCCCGTCCTTTATCTGTTCCCAGCGTGCCACATATCCGGCGGCGTTCTTCATCTGCGGGCAGCTGCCGTTATCGTTGGCAAATGTCCAGTCCTGCATGGTCTTGTCTGTAAAGCCCTGCCGTTTCAGCCGTTCCACCGTTTCAAGGTGGCTGCGCCGCTTCTCGGCGGCTTCCCGTTCCTTACGGGCTGCCCGCTGGCAGTCGCACTCTGACGGGTGGCGGTCACGCCCGAAAAAGGTCTTGCCCTCCGGGAAATAGGCTTCTTTGGGTTTCCGGCATTTGCCGCAGTATAAAAGCCCGTCCTCCCCGGTGTAATCCTCCGGCTCGGCTGTGGTGTCGGTCATAGGCAGTATGGTGTTGTGGATTGTATCGGTCATAGGCTTTCTCCCTCCTTGAATGAATAGTCCGGTATGCCTTTCTTTGGCTTCTCTTTGGCAGCGTCCTCCTGCGCCCACTTGTAAATGGTGGCTGCATGGCTCTGGTACTGCTTCCCGGTGGAAGCGATGTGGCAGGAAAGGCGGTCAAGGTAATACTCCCACTTGCCGGGGAAGTCCTGTTCCAGCTCCAAAAGTTCTGTGTCAGAAAGAAATACATTTTTATATCTGCCATAAGCGGCGGGGGGCTGCCCCTCACTCGCTCCTTTTGTTTGGCTCTCTATTAGGTTGTTTATATTAGTTTGGTTAGGGGACGGTTTTCCGACCGTCATAAGGTCAGTTTTCCGGCTGTCAGTTGGTCGGTTTCCCGCCCTTATGAGGGGCGGTTTTCCGTCCGTCAGTTGGTCGGAAAACTGTACCACTGGGATAGGCGGCACTTTCACATACAGACGGTTGGCGGCAGAAAAGCCCGTCCGTCTGCGTTCCAGCAGCCCGGCAGCGTCCAGTTCGTTCAGTGCGCCCTTTATGGTGGTGCAGCCTTTATCCAGCATTTCCGCTATCTCTGCTATGGGGTAGACAATGTATGTCCGTCCCTCGCTGTCCTGCCAGCCGTTCTTCTGCGAAAGGGTGGAACGGTCTAACAGCAGCGCATATAACTCTCTTGCGGTGTGGGATAGGTCTGTTTCCAGCAGGAAACGGGGGTAAGGCAGGTAAGCGGGCAGCTCCGTTCCTGCGGTCATATAATCAGCGATAGGGTTCACCTCCTTGTGGTGTCTGTCTGTGGGTTCTGTTACGCTTTTAGGGGGCGTTTTTAAGGGAAAAGGATAAATGTATCACGCACCCTTTGACACCCTCCAAAAAAGCCTTGATTTATGCGGGTTTGAAATGCCCTAAAGCGTGACATTTCTCCCTTTGTTTCCGCTTCCGTTTGGCGGCGTTTATCCGCTTCATGCGTCCGGCGCAGTCCGGGCAGTATTTCCCCCGGTTGGATTTTGGGAAGAAGAACGCCCCGCAGACAGCGCAGCGTTTCCGGCTTCCCCGGCGCAAGAGGGCGGCTTCCAGTGCTTCATCAAGGGGCAGGACAGCGGCGGTAAACCAGCGGCAGAGCAGCGAATAGCTGATACTCTGTACACACACGCAAGGCTCGCCGTCCTCCAACAGCAGGCAGTTCCCGCTGTCATAGTTGCAGCACTCATGCACAAGGCGGCGGGCTGCCCGGTACTGGCGGTAGTCCATGCGGGGGATATTACCGTTCATGGCTCTGCTCCTTTCTGCGCTGCGGCTCGCTCCGGCGTAAAATCTGGTCGATATTGCCCTTGACAGTCTGCAAGCGGCGGTACTCCTCCCGTTTTGCCCGGTAATCGTTGTAGCCGCTGTTTTTCTCTTTGATAAGGCTTTCAATCTCTGCTTGCAGGGATTTATAGCTCGGCAGCTTGGAAATGCCGTTCTCCCTGAAATAGCGGGCGGCTGCGTCTGCTATGATAAAGTCACTTTCATGCTTCTGACGGTAGGCTGCTTTTGCTTTGGCGTTTTTCTGCTGTTTCAGCCCGTCCCGGACAGGGCGGGTCTTGGAATAGGCAAGCACCTGCCGTTGCAGCTCCTTTTTCCCGTTCAGCGTCTTTTCCACCTGCTTCAACCACGCAAGGCTTTCCTGCATGGCGGCATAGGCGGCAGAACAGGCTTCGTCCAGTTCCTCCGGGGAGGAAAAGCCGTACTGCTGATAGGCGGTAACGGTAGCTGCCATTTGCTTTAGGTTGTGCTTTGCCGCCCAGCGGTCATAGCCCACGCCCTTGCCCTCGGCTCGCTTGGCTTCCCGGTCAACCATGCGCTGCAAGGTGTTG
Organism: Lachnospiraceae bacterium; assembly: GCA_022845955.1. Lineage (GTDB taxonomy): Bacteria > Bacillota > Clostridia > Lachnospirales > Lachnospiraceae > Eisenbergiella. The sequence continues at coordinate 7,184,365 of AP025576.1, read as the reverse complement.
TCTGCCGGGGTGGTTTTTGCAGCTTTTTCCCCTTGTAACGGCTTTTTAACTGCGGCAGGGTATTCGGGTATGGCTTTGGTCTGTTCGGCAGCTCTGTGGGCGTTCTGCGTGAGCAGGGCAAGGACAGCAGCCTTGTCAAAATCGTCCCCCAGCTTTCGGGCTGTGATAGGCTTTGTCCTGTCCGGCGTGAGGTAGGAAAGCCGCCCCCGGCTCTCCTTGACGGTCACACCCTCCCGCAGCAAAAGGGAAGAAAACTCGTCAAAGCTGCCAGCTTGGGAAAGTGCCTGCCGTATCGTCCGGCGCAGCTTCGCCTTGTCCGTTTCAAACTTGGTGGGCTTGGTCGGCTGTCCGGCGGCTTCTCTGGCGGCGTTCTCTTTGTCAAGGGCAAGCTGCCCTTTCTTTGCCGCCCAGTATTCCCGTTCGGTTATCCGTTCCTTGCTGCCGTTCAAGAGGTCGATTTGGTAAAGCCCCTCCCGGTGGCACATTTCCATGACTTCGCTCTTGAAATATTCCATAGCGGCGTTGGTGCAGCGGTGCTTGCAGCCCTCCAGCGTGTCGGCTGGTCTGTCCATGTAGGGCAGAAGCGGGACTTCGTAAATCCGCAGGGAGTTGATGACGATATGCACATGGATATTCCCGCTGTGGTTATGCCCGTCCGGGTGGGTGCAGATTAGGGCTTGGTGTCCGGGGAAATGCTCCTTGCAGAACTGCTCGCCCAGCTCCTGCGCCCGGTCTACGGTCAAGCCGTTGTCTGTCCCGTCCCGTGGGTCAAAGCTGATGATATAGTGGTGGCTTTTCACATCTTCCCGTTTTTGGTTTTTCTCATAGCGGAGATTGGCTCGCATACAGGCAACAGCGAAATCCTCGCCCCCGCAGTTGAGGGAAGAAATGCGGTAATCCTCCCTCGGTATCAGCCGCCCGTTTTCATCAAGGGTGGCTTTCATGGTAAACTCGTCATGCTCAAATGTGAGATAGGCTTCCGCTGCGCCATAGTCGGCGTTTTTAGAGCTGATATGTTTGAATGTTGCCAACAGCGTCACCCACTTTCTGCAAGACTTCAAACTTTAGGGCAGCAAGGTCGGAAACCGCCGCCCGTACCTCCCCGGCAAGCTGCGGATAGGGACTGTGCCACTCGTTCAGCGTCCGGGCTATCTGGTTTAAGTTGCCGCCGATCCTCCCGTATTCGGCGGTCAGCTTCCCGACAGCGGCAAGCAGCTCGTCATTGATGGGGGAAACGGTTATGATGGGGCGTATGGCTGCCCCGGTTATGGCTTGCCGGATAAACTCGGCTTGGCTCATGTGGTAAGCAGAAAGCCGCTGGGCAAACTCGGCGTATTCTTCCTCGGTCATGCGTGTTTTGACTACCCGGCTGCGGTGCGGCGTGTTGTATCGTTTCATAGGTGGTTGACCTCCTTTCTGTGCGTGGTGTCCTCTCACTAATAGGAGAAAAACAGGGTGTGAAGCGGAACTGTTTTTGAAAAATCCGAAAAATATTTTGAGGGGTTTTTCAGCGGCGCAAGCCGCATAAGCAGGGTTTGGGGAAGGCACTCCCCAACAAGATTCCCGCAGGGGCAAAATGAGCGATAAGCGAATTTTGGCACCTCGGTAGAATCTTGCTCTAAGAAACTGCCGGCCTGCCGTTCACTTGCTACTGCCACTTTTTCAGAAAATCTATAACCAGCTTTTTTTATAAAAGGCTGCGGGCTGGCGTTTTTCCCTTACTCCCTACAAACCACAAAAGAGCAGAATGGACGGACTTTCCGGCAAGAACTTTTCCGGCGGCTCGGTCTTTCCCGACAATAAGGCGTTTCGGAAGCTGCGTTTTGCCCGCTGTCTGAAAAAAATGGCAGCCTTTTTTGGTTTCACTGTCTAATACGGAACTTTTGGAAATTTGCCAAAAATGGACGCAAAAAAAGCAGCAAATCTTTTTCGGATTTACTGCTTCATGTGCCGCTGCGGTGCGGCGGGATGGATATTCAGTTGAAATAAAAGAGGATGGTGGTACTTTAGTCTATCGACTCTTTACTAACTATTAGGTAATCTTGAAAGATTTTCCTTGAATTTATCTAAAGAATGTTCATTGTTTCCCGCAAAAATAAGTGGAATTGTATATTCATATGATATGCCATTTTCATAGTCCGATAATTGTATTTTTATAGTATCATCCCTCTCATCTTTAGGTGCTATATATATGAATGAATTTTTATTTATATCAGATATTTTCCCTTTTTCAGAAGAAACAGTATAACCCCAGTCTGTTAAATTTGTCTTTATTGTAACTTCTGTTTCTGTTTCTTTTCTAGTCTGCAATGCTGTTTTATCGATTTGGATATCAAAAGGAGTCGAACCTAACAATTCACTGTTTATATTTACAAGTTCTTCTCCATTTGTTTTAGAAATATTAGATTCATCTTCATAATTTTGTTGAGATTCATCTTTTGGTGTTTCTCTGTTACATCCTAATAAAAAGCATAAAATAATTAGTACTAATACAGAAAGTTGTTTTTTTTGCATTTATTTCTCCTTTCATATTATCAAAGAAAGCACTGAGAGTACTTTCAAGAAATTTTGAAATATTCTCAATGCTTTCTATTTTTTGATTATAAACTTGCCGGTAATGATACTATGTTAATTTATCTCTTTCGCGTAACCTTTGTTGCAATATACACATGCACCATTCACCCATTTGTGAGACATTTCAATCGTCTCAACTTCATAAATGCTTACTTCTCCACAAATTAAACATTGTTTGTAATTATATACATGACGTGTCGCACATTTATCCCAGTCATCATATATACCAGGCATTTCATCTTCATATCCATAGTACTGGGGAGAACCCCAACTATGAGTATGAGCGGCAAATACAGTCATTGGAGCAGCTACAATTCCAGCTACTACTGAAAGTGCTAAAATAGATTTTCTTAAATTCATAAGTTCCTCCCTTTCCTTAAAAATACATAGCTCTTTGTTACATTGTCATTTTAACATAATAATTGGTAAAATGCAATAATTTATTTTCTATTTACGAGAAAATACTGTGCATATTATCTTATTTAGGAATAGTTAAGGCGGCTACCTAAATCTTTTTATTACTTTACCGCACATGAGCATTTGCACCAGGGTTGTCGTTGCCGTAACCTTCGAGCAGGTTGATAACGCCCCAGATACCGAGACCGGCACCGAGCGCGATAACGAGGGTCTGAAGAACGGTGATTGCCTGTTCAAAAAATGCCATATAGTTTGTTAGCCGGAATCTGATTAAAAAATAGGTTTGTCATGTTTCATAGGCATACAAAAGCCGGAACAATCTGCCGCCCGGTTTCCGGGGGCATGATTCCGGCTGTCCTCCTTTTTCATTATTTTTTTCTTGGGATTGTCCGCTTTGTACGCCAATGGCCCATTAGAGGGCAGGTGCGGCGAATAGATAAGATCACTTCCTTCAAAAGCGGAACGAAGTTAAGCGCCCTCTGTGTCTACTTCATATACATCGCAGACCTCATTGGGCTTGAGTTTCAGCCTTGCGGACAGGAATGCTTCAATGTCAAAAGCGTTCTTATCATCCGCGTCGGCAGTGTACTGGAAATTGGGGTGCTTGGTAATGTCGTACTTGTCCGAAAGAAAAGGACGCACACCGCGCAGCTGGAGAATACACTTGCCGCCATCCATAACAGCAAGCTCATCCTGGCTCATCAGCTCTTTCCCCAACTTTTGATAGTTGAGAGAGTGGGAAGTTTCACGCCCACGGCTCTCTCCGGTGTTGTAGGTGTCGATGGTTTCCTTGCCCAGCACGGCAGCCAGCTCTTTGAGGGTGGTTGGCTCCTTACCGCCCAGGAAGATGGAAGTATCCATGTTGCCGATGATGGTATCTGCGTTATCCTTATAGATCGCCTTCAGCTGACTCTGTGCCTGCAACACCAGACAGGCGGAAATCTCACGGCTTCGGATGGTGGCAACCAGCTTTTCCAGCTTGGGGATCTGGCCGATGTTGGCGCACTCGTCAATGAGACAGCGCACATGGACCGGGAGCCTGCCGCCATACACATCGTCGGCTTTTTCGCAGAGCAGGTTAAAAAGCTGGGTATAACACATGGAAATAAGGAAGTTGAAGCTGTCGTCAGTATCACTCATGATGAGGAATAGGGCAGTTTTCCTATCTCCCAGAGTGTCTAGCTCCAGCTCATCATAAGCCGTGACCTCACGCAGCTCTGCAATGTCGAACACGGCAAGACGCGCACCACAGGAAATTAGGATCGACTTGGCTGTTTTTCCAGAGACGAAAAGTCAAGGACTTTTTCATCAAATTCAAAAAGAAGTCACATTTTGCGGACTTCCTCACGGAGCAGACGCTTGATTTTGTCCTCCATCGTCTCTTTTGCGGTCTCGCTGAAATGGACACGGACGATATAGGTTGTCTTGCCGATCTGCTTTCTGACAGTCGGGCAAGTGGCGGTGTTGGTTGCGGTATTGTTCATTCAAAATCCTCCTGTAAATGAAAAATGCCCGGTGACTGTTCATCATCGGGCGGTGTCGGTATGAGGGAACAAGGCAAGGCGGCAACATTAAGGTATCTATAAAAACCTTGCCGTCTTTGCCATGCTTGCCGTGTTCCTGTTGTCAGTCTCGGAGATAGCAGACCCATGCTGTGCCGTCTTTCTCGGTCACAAGTCTGTCCCCGATACGGCTCTTTGCCGTTCTCATGGTGCGTGAGGAAATCCCACGCTCATTGACTGCCTTTTCCAGTTCTGCGCTCGGCATACGCTTTCCGTCCGCAAGCAGTTCCAGAATGAGCATTTGCGCCTGTGCGGTCTTGCTCTCGGTCTTGGCGGTGTCCGTCCCGGCAAGAAGCTCGTCAGCGGTAATGTCATAAGCCCCTATCCACTCAAAGCCTTTCTCGTCTCCCAGAGAAAATGCAAGGGACTGTCCGGGCGGTGCAAGGGAGCTTTTCTCATGGATAAGCACCCTCGTTGTGGGGCTGTCCTTCAGCTTGCCGATAAAAAGCAGACTGCGGACTGCCGCCGTAATGTCGATAGACCCCAATCCCCGGTAGGTGCTTTGCGTTCCTGCGGCTTTGTTCAGGTGTCCTATCAGCACGATAGCGCACCCGGTAGCCTGTGCAATGTCTCCCAGACTGCGGAATATCGGGCGCACCTCGTTTGCTCTGTTCATGTCCACATCTGCGCCCAGAAACGCCTGTACCGGGTCAATGATAACAAGCCTTGCGTTGTTCTCACGGATTGCCCTTGCTATGCGCTCATCGGCAAGGGTCAGCGGTGTGTCCCTATCGTCAATGACAAGCACTCTTTCAAGGTCTGCGTCCGCTTCCATCAGCCGGGGCTTAACGGTATCGCCCAGACCGTCCTCTGCGGTCTGGTAGATGATGTTGAAAGGCTCAAGGGTCTCCATACCGGGTAAAGGCTTTCGGTTGGTGCAAGCCGCCGCAAGACGCATGGCAAAGTAGGTCTTGCCCTCGCCGGGGTTGCCTTGTATAATCGTCAGCTTTCCAAAGGGGATATAGGGAAACCATAGCCAATCCACGCTCGTCAGCTCCACATCTGCCATGCGGAGCATGGGAACAGGCTGGGCGGTGGGCAGCTCTCGCAGCGTGATTGTCTCGGCTATGAATTTGCGGCTGGGAATGTTCCCTTGCTGACGGAGAACATCGTTCCAGTCTTTCCTTGCCGGGACAAGGCGAATGACGGCGATCTCGCCGGGAATGGACTGTGCCAGTCGGGTACAGGCTTCGCTTCCTGCGGTGTCGCTGTCAAGGCAGAGGAACACTTTTCGGGTGTCCTTGCGTTCAGAAAGGAAACGGTCAAGGGCTTTGCCCGAAACGCCGCCCAGCGCAAGATAGCTTCGGCTTTGCCAATCCTGCGGATAAAGGCAGATAAACGATAACAGGTCAATCGGTGCTTCAAAGACAAAGAGCTGGTTGCCGTTTCCCTCATAGCGGAACGGATAGGACTTGTCAGACCCGGCAATGTCCTGTCTGAATGGGTCTGCCGTTCCTCGCACATGGGCGTATCTCGGCGTACCGCTTCGGTCTCTGCCGACAAACACAACATTGTGCCGCTTTGCGTCCTCGTAAATATCCCCGGAAAGAAGAAAAGCCTCAACAAGCGTTTTGTTGAGACCTCGGCTTTCGCAAAGATATTGAATTGCTCTGTCGGCTGTTCTGTTGTGCAAGGGCAAGTGAAACGCTGTGGGCGGTGCTGTGCTGGCTTCGCTCTGTCCCTCGGCGCTTTCGCCGGTTAAGAGCTGGACTGTTTCGGGAAAGGACTTGCCGTAAAACTCCATGACAAAATCAATGGGATAGCCGCCCTTGCTCTGGCTGTGGCGAAACCATTTGTTTCCCCGGACGGTCAGGCTGTCATGTTCTTTCCAGCGGTATTCCCGTCCGCTTTTGATAAGCGTCTCTCCCTGTGTACGGAGAAAATCTTCCAGACTGGCGGCATTTGCCCGATCAATCTGTGGTTGGGTGTAATTCATCGGGATATATCCTCCTTTTTGTGTCGTGTTTGGGGTCGATTTTGGTGCATTTGTTCCTCTGTACGCTCGTTAAATCGGGCGGCAGTATCTACACATGACTTGACCTTCCAAAGACGGTGTAAATCGTCTCTGACGGTCTTAAACTCGCCATAGGTGGTGTTGTGCGCCTGTTCCAGCTCGTCATACTCTTCGGTCAGCTTTTTCATATCCACCTTGCCATCCGGGAACTCTCCGGTCAGCTTGCGTCTGGCGGCGTAGAACTGTTTCAGTTCCGCTTCATGCTCTGCCTTGTACTTGGCTCTGGGCTTCTCAAACTTGATTTTCTGCAAGCCGTCATAGACAGGCTTCAAGCTCTGGAAAGCAGCGGAGCTGTCATAGAGCTGCTTAATTGCTTTCATTCGGGCGGTCTGTTCGTCCAGCGTTTTCTTCAAGCTCTCTGTGGCAGCACTGTGTTCGCTGACACGGCTTTCCAAATCTTCAAGGGAGTAAATGCCGTTTGCCCGGAGATAATTGAAAGTCTCGTTCATCTCCTTTAGATTGCTGACCTTGCCTTTCTGCGAATACGCCCCGGCTCTGCGCTGGGTGTAATAGGCGTTCAGCAGAGAAACAAGGTCGGGTGCCTGCGGCTTGGCAATCTCCGCTTTTGCTTCGGCAATCCAATCGAACAGGAGAGCGATTTTCTTCTTGATGTCCCGGATAACGGCATTGGTTGCCTTGATCCAGCGGTTGAACTCGCCCTTTTCGGTGCGTATGCCTTTCTTCTCCATTGCCCGGACGGTTGCGCCTTCATGGATAGTGGGAAGTAAATCCACGCCTTGCCGTTCATAGCTGCGGTGGTCGATACGAACATCAATACCTTTTTCCGCAAACTTGGCATTGCACATCTCCGCCCATGCTTCACGCCAATGTTCCAGCGTTTCGGGACTGCCCCAGTCGGTAGTGGGAACGGCGTTGAAAACAAACTCTCCGTTCTGGTCTCGGATACGGTTGCCGTCCTCGTCCAGCTCATACACCCGGCGTTGCTTTAGTCCCCATTTGCCGTTCTGCTCAATGGGACGGATAGGGCAAAGCACATGGAAGTGCGGGTTTGGTATGCCTCCGTCCTCCCGGTCTGGCTGGTGTACGGCGAAGTCAACCACCATGCCCCGGCTCACAAAGTTCTCCAACAAAAATTGCCTTGCAAGAGCGATGTTTTCCTCAAGGGAAAATTCATTCTGCAAGGCAATGTCAAAGCTGTATGCAAGCTGGGCGTTCTTTCCACGCTCGGCTTTTTCCACGGCATTCCACAAGGTCTGACGGTCTGCAAATTCCGGGGGAGCATGGGACGGCAGGAGAATGTCGGAGCAGATCACGCCGCCCTTTCTGGTGTAGTCGCTGTACTCGCCGTAATACTCGCTATACAATCGCTCCCCGGCACGGTAGGCGGCAGAAGCAATAGCGGACTGTCCTGCGCTTCGCTTAGTCTGCGTGACGCTCAGGTGAAATAGTGCCATCGGCTTTCAACTCCCTTTCTCTGTTTGCTTGGCTGATGTGGGTAATCGCCATGTGACGGACAGCTCGCTGGACTTCGGACAGGGAAAAGATGTGTTCCATCAGCTCTGTCATTTCGGTGCGTGTGAGATCTTTGACCTCCGGGGCAAGGCTCTCAATCGTGCCGCCCAGATTGCAAAGGCGGTGGGTGCGCTTGGTGCGTTCGCCTTTCTCCAGATACTTCTTTCTGTTCTCCAGACGCTCCAGCTTGTGCTGTTCCTGTGCAAGCTGCGTCTCGGCTCGTTCCTTGTCGGCTCGGAGCTGTTCAAGGGTTTTCGGTTTTGCCATTGTGCTTGACCTCCTTTTTTGATTTTGGGGATAAAAAAGACCGCCGACTTTTCGCATAGTGCGACCAGTCAACGGTCTGATTTTCGGTATTCGCTGTGTTCTAAAATCAGTTCTTTGAAAGATGGCGTTTTTCAATCTCTAATGTTATGAGGGTAGCAGTCATCAGATAGAGGACGGCGATGACACATTCCAAAGCAAGCGAATTGATAGAGCGAGGATAAAAATGTACTAACGCCATCACCAACAGTCTAAGCGGGAAGTATGTGCCTAACCATACAGAGACTTTGTAAAATCGCTTGCGGAATTGCACTGTTCTCTCATTCTGCTCATTTGCCTTTTTTTGATATGCGTATTCAAAGCCTCCAACCATAGCAATAAAAGGAATAAAACTTAGGACACCAAAGAAAATGTTTTGCAGGATCATAACAGACATGAATTGAATGATCAACACCATCACTTCAAGAGTGATCAAAAAAATCATGATCTGGTGGATGCCGTCTGTTTTGACTTCCTTAACCTTCGGCAGGTCATTGTCGCTTTGGTATTCATCATTTAGCAAGTAGTCTGTTGTAACCTGAAACAGCCTACTGAGTTGAAGAATGTTTGTTGCATCTGGCATAGCTGTTCCCATTTCCCAACGGGAAATGGCTTGCCTTGATACGCCCAGCTTATCAGCTAACTCTTCCTGTGACATTCCATTGGACTTTCTCAACCTAACAATCTTATCTGATAATTTCATAATGAAATCCTCCTTTGATTTGGTGATTTCATTATAGCAATGAACGCTTTCAGCCACCACCACTTCAAGTTTACATTTCCGCAACATAACTTTACGCTGTGTTTTACTTGCTGGCGGCGAACAGCATTTTATGCTGTTTGCAGACGGCAAGTCCACAAGGGATAGACGCACAAGCGTCGCAAGGGAGTGTAGCTCCCTTGACGGAACGAAGTGACGAAACATTTTCGGTCAAGCAGTTTTTCTCTGCTGACCGGGAATGAAGCTCCGCAGGACGCACTACTCTCGACAGAGAGTATAGAAGTGCGCCCTTTAGTTCCTAAAGGGATTTTATCAGTTCGCCAAACTGGAACTGTGTTATCTTAATCTTCACTCAATGTTTTCAACATGAGTTCTTAAATAATCAAAATATTTTTTGCCATCATCATTACCGTCCTCGTCAGGCTCAAATATCTCCCTTCCTTCAAACATATAGGCTCTAAGCAAATATTCTGTGGCGTTTTTTTCGTCCCCTATTTCTAAACAACATTCACCTAATCGAAGCATAACAAACGGATTTCCATATCCCTCGCCGCTCAAATTCCCCCTTGCTTTGTCAAAGCATTCGTGTGCTTTTTCGTATTGTTTCTTTTGAAAATAAATATCGCCAATGGCAGCTAAAAACCATATGGTTTCACTGTAAAATTGCTGTGGCTCTGGGATTAGGCTAAGAGCTTCTTTCCATGCTTGTATAGCTTCCTCATATTGTTCTTCTTCCTCAAACTGATTGCCTTTTTGGGCTAATTCATCTAACTTAGTTTTTATTTGTGGTGTTAGTTCATCAATAGCCACTTCTTCATTTTTCTTCTTTGAAAACAGTCCCATAATATACCTCCGTGAAATTTCGATTTGTTGCTCACTTTTCGTATTCAAATTATACCATAAAACTTGTGAACATTTCTACCGCAACTTTGGACTATATGAGAAAAGTCCGAACAGTTTTCTGCCCGGACTTCCTCGATCAATCGTAAATCAATTCCGCTTTCACAATCTCCTCTGCCTGTGCCTTGCAAGCGTTCATCTGCCGCACCCATTCCATTTGGTTTTCGGCTTTCAGCCTTTCGGTCACGCCGTACTGCTTTGCCAGTTGCGGCACGATCAGCTCCATGCGATTTCGTGCCGCTTCGTCAATCTCGGCGCAATGCTCAAAGAGCTTGTCGGATAGCACCAGCTCATTGAACAGTATCGGGCGGTGCATTTTTAGATACGCCTTGCGGAGTCTGCCGTAGTGTCCGAGGGGCTTTGTCTTGCGGATAATGATGTTCGGGATAAGATAATCTCCGTTCTGTGTGTAAGTGATATTCATGCTGTTTGTACTCCTTTCATCGGCTCTCTCTGCGGTAAACTGCTGACAGGAACGAACACGCCCTTTGCAATATCCTCCGCACGAATGGCGGCTTTCTTGGCTTCGATTTCCGCCTTTTTCCTCTCCTTGATTTTGTCCTCGTATCGTTTCTGCGCTCCGCTGGCTTTACGCTTCAAGTAGTTCTGATGAAGTCTGTCCTTGCGTTCCTCACGCTTGCGGATTTCCTCTAATTCCTCCGGGGTAAGCTCTACTTCTCCAAACGCCGGGGGAACGAAACGCCCAACAAAATTGAAGTAAATCTCGACCTCCTGTGTGGTCTGTATACTGCCTTTGCGGTCACGCTCATGCACAAGGATTTTCTCGATAAACTCGTTGAGCATGGCAATGGTCAGCTTGTCGAAGTTCTCATACTTATCAATCAGAGCGATAAAACGGTCAGCGTCCTTTTCGTGCTTCTCATAGCTCTTGACAGCCTTTTCCAGAACAGAGATTTCAGCGGTAAGCTCGGTCTGCTCCTTTTCATATTGAGCGTCCAGAGTGGCATATCTGCTGTCAGACAGCTTTCCTAAAATGTTGTCCTCATAGATTTTGCAGAGCAGGACTTCCAGCTCGGAAACTCTCTGCTTTGCGGTGGCAAGGCGTGTCCGCTGTTTCTTGACCTCTGCCGTCTGCTGGCTGGACTGCGCTTCCTGCACCACTCGGACAAACTCGGCTCGGTCATGCTTGGCATACTCGGCAATAGCTTTGAGCATTTCGGAAACAAGGGACAGTACCACATCTTCATTGATACGGTGCTGGGTCTTGCAGAGCTTTCCAACTGGGACTTTGCTGTATTGGGAACAGGTATATTGAGAAATACGCTTGCCGTTGTTGGTACGGTGGACATACATCTTGCCGCCGCAATCGGCACAATAAAGCAAGCCTGTGAGGGGAGCTGCTTCGCCCCAGCCGTCCGGGTAGCGTCTGACATTCCCACGGATTTTCTGCACAAGGTCAAAGGTCTGCTGGTCAATGATAGGCTCATGGGTATTCTCGAAAATTGTCCATTCGTCCTCCGGGACATAATGGCTTTTCTTGTCCTTGAAGTGCTTTCGGGTCTTGAAATTGATGGTGTGTCCCAGATATTCACGCTTTTCAAGAATGTTGCAGATGGTGGAAGAACCCCAGCCGTACATATCTTTGAAAGTCTTGTTTTTGTTCACGCCCTCGCCGTGTTGGGCAAGGTAAGCAGACGGAATAAGCACCTTTTCCGATTTCAGTTTGCTGGCGATCTGATACGGACCGTAGCCGTCAATCGTCATGGCAAAGATGCGCTTGACCACATCAGCGGCTTCGGGGTCAACCAACCATTGGTCTCTGGCTTCGTTCCAGAGATAGCCGTAAATGACCGTGCCTGTGAGGTGCTTGCCGGACTTGCCTTTGGACTGGAAAGTAGAACGGATTTTACGGCTGGTGTCTCTGGCGTAATACTCGTTCATAATGTTGCGGAAAGGGGTAAAATCATCGTCCCCTCTGGCACTGTCCACGCCGTCATTGATGGCGATAAGGCGAACGCCACGCTGACGCAGGATTTCCATAATCTGACCGACTTTCAGATAGTCACGACCCATGCGGCTCATGTCCTTGATACACAGGTACTCCACATTCCCGGCTTCAACCTCTTTCATCATTGCCAAAAATCCGGGACGGTCAAAGCAAGTACCACTAATGCCATCGTCCGTGAAATGGACAATGTTCGTAAAGCCCTGCCGTGCGGCGAACTCCTCCAACATAGCCTTTTGATTGGAAATGGAATTGCTCTCACGCTGCTGGTCATCATCTTTGCCAAAGTCATCACGACTCAGTCGTTCGTACAGAGCTGTGATTTTCTCGTTTTTTCTCATCGCTTGCGCTCCTTTCTTCGATTTTAGGTTATGTGTTCTAAGAGACTTCTCAACCGCTTGATTAAGAAGTCTTTTAGAGCATACAACACCTGCCGCCAGCTTATATTTCTTATACTGGCGCACCGCAAAGTGGTTCGGCTTCTCGGCTTCCAATGCGTCAAACATCAGATCCACGGATACCGATAGGTAAGGCTCTGACTTTCGTCTCGGCCTTTTCCCCCGGCCCACACCGGACGGGCACCTTTCAGCGCATCCGGCGTACCCTCTTACTTTGTGAAGATTCCCCCATTCCAAAGGGGTCTCTTGCTCAACAAGCAAACGACATATTCACAATCAATCTCTTTGCAAGGAATCAATAAGTGCTTTTATTCTCCGTATCTTTCTGGGAAAAATGGAATAAAGCCGCTCCGGGGTACTGCTGTGCAGTATCGTATGTTCCATTTCTGAAAGCACACAGAGGTTTTCAAAATCATTTGTTCCGCCTTTGCTAAGTGGTTTGATATGGTGGCAGTGGTATTCGTCTACGGGGACAAAATTTCCCGACAGATAGCTGACACCTTTCATGGAACTGTATTTACTGATTCTGAACATGGCTAACCGGCTGTTTTTGATGTATTTTGAAGTGTTGACTAAGTAGCTGATATCCTTCATTGATACACCGGGATTGTGCTTCTTTTCGCCGTAGGCATAAGGATTTTTACGGATTACCTTGCCCTTTTCTGCAGCTATCAGTTTATTGTCCCAACTGGCCCATTGAATCTCAATGACCGGGAACTGATGGAAGCAGTAATAGCCACGCTTTCCCCATGAGCGGTATTCTCCGCCCTGAAAGTTATCCTTGTAAGCTTGGTCTTTTATGAATTTAACATCTCTGCTCATTGTGTGATAAAACAATTCTTTGATTCGCCAACCTATTTTTCTAAAGCTCAAACAAAACAGAGACATGCCTTTATAGTAGTTGTGGACTCCCACCACATAGGCATTCCATGCGTGTATTGTTTCAAATGACGGATTGCGCCTGATGTCATGTAGCAGTTCCCTGCATTTCTTAACAATCACGTCCTCTTTGCTTTTTGGAAGCTCATTTGTCACCATCAGCTTCCCCTTTTGCTGTGGGTTCTTCGTCTGCTTTTTATAGGCATAGAAGTCATATCCCAGATACTTCATCTTTTCCCGGGTAAGGTCATATATTTTTGTCTTATCCTCGTTGATTTCCAGCTTCATGTTCCGTGTCAGGTAATTCGTAACACTGTATTTGAATTTCACAGCGTCCTCATAATCCTTGCACAATACCAGAATGTCATCAGCATACCTCACATGAATCCCAACTTTTAGATTTGTGAGTGCGAGGTTGCGTCGCTTGTTCGCATAGTTGTGAAACTTTGCAACGCTTCTGTCATGCCAGCAATCACCCTGGTCACGGAGCCATACATCAAATCGATGTAGATATACATTACTGATTAACGGCCCCAAAATCGAACCTTGTGGAGAGCCTTTCGGATTCTCCACTTTACAGGAATCCTCATAGTATCCCTTTTTAATGAAACGGTAGATATAGTTGAGGATTATCTGGTCTTTTATCCCGATATGCCACAGTTCCCGGTATGCTATATCCGGGTCTATGGTTCCGAAGAAATCTTTCATATCCACGGACAGGACATAGGGCATTGTCTGACATTGGCTTTTCACCTTTGCCAGCGCATTGTGAGTGCTGACCTGTTTCCGGAATCCGAATGAACTCTCTACAAATTTTGTTTCACAATAGGGTTCCACCACCAGTTGAATACATTTTTCAACCAGCTTATCCCAAATGGAGCAAATCCCAAGAGGCCGCTTCTTCCCATTGCTTTTCGGTATGTACGTTCTCCGTACATAATCCATTCTTTTGTTTGTCAGACGGTCTTTCACAATCTCCGCAAGTTCCTGAATAGAGTAGGGTTCCAGAGTTTTGATGTTTGTTTTATCCGGCCCCAGTGCCATTCTTCCCGGACTTTTGCTTAATTGACGCAGTGCAAGGGCTACGTTATCAGTGTCATAAACCATGACGTGGAGTGCCCGTAGGTCAATTCTGTTATTCTGGAAATCTTCAAACCGCTTTTCCATGTCCACAAAATAGATGTTATTGGTACTCAATTACTTTTCTTTGGTTCTTCATAGGTTGTCGCCTCATTTCCGTAACGAATAGTCTCTTGCGTCTAATCAGGCGAATCGGAAATATTGTTTTATTATTCAAAGCAAGACTAAGGCCCTTCGCTACCCCCTGTTTCTTGACAGGGTATCTACGCTACTATGGCCCCGCTGACTACCCGTTCATAACCTTTCTGGCCTTACCCTTTCAGTGCGGGCCGTCCCCGGCTATTCCTAAACGTCGGGCAGTTCGCCCTTATCAATATGACTGCCTTAATACTGCACTTAGGACTTCCTCTGCTCCGTAAACCTGGGTCTCCCCGATACGTTTTACACGTATTCTATGGCGGCCATAACGCCATCCCCCATAGTGACAAAACGAAATCACGTGAGGTAGATTTATTATTCCGTCCTCTCTGCACAGCAGAGCAGGATAGGGTTCATAACGAAGCTTTAGCAAATGCGGAATGTTGAATCCATATGCAGTGGAACCCGGGGTGTGCTGTCACCAGCAGTGTCCCCGCCTTCACCTATGCTTCGCGACTGCCTGTTACCAGACAGCCGGCAGGAGTATTAGTCGAGGTCGGATACATGGAATATTTGGCTTCCATGCCGCCTCCAGTCATATCAATTACCTACAAGAGTGTGCCGCTTTTCACCTCCTTAGCACCTCTTATCAGGTTTGCAGTGGTGTCACCCTACTACGGGAGTTTTACACTGCAATTAGGGTCGCACGATTTTTGAACTCCTCGTCATCCTCCCGGACTTCCATAGCGTTGATGAACTCAATAAGGGTGGAGAAATTCTGTTCCTCCACCGGAGCCTCATAGTGGATATAGCCAATGAGCGCACAATAGAGAAGCGTTTCTGCCTTGACCCAGAAATCGTCTCCGGCCTTGCCTTCGCCTTTGGTATTGGCGATCAGCGTCGTGACCAGCTTCAAGATGTCCTTTTCGCTATGGATATAGGCGAAAGGGTTATAGTGCATGGACTTCTTGAAGTTGATGGTATTGAGGACCTTGATGCGGTAAGGCTCATAAATGACCTTGCCGTGTTTATCCTTCATTGGCTTTCCGTCCTTCCCCAGCTTGGGTGCGCCCCTTTGGAGCATTTTTCCGCACTCCACCAAAATGGTTCCCTTCGGGTCTGTGACCACATAAGAACTGTGCATCTGCATCAGATATGAGGTAGGCACCCTGCGCCTTGCTGACTTTCATCAGTAGGTTTCAGGGAGCCGCCTCCCAAACCGGACGTACACCTCTCAGCGTATCCGGCTTTCCATGAATCACCTTGATTCTTTGGTTTCGTGTAAGAGTTCAAAGCAGTCAGGGCAGAGAGCCAGAGATTTTCTTCTCATTTTCAGCATTTTCTGCTCAAATATATCCCTGCCTTTCAGCGATTTCAGCGTTCTTACGTGGTGCATACATAAATAGTCTGCATGTTCCCCGCAAATCTCGCATACTCCGGCTTTTATGCGGTTTACTATCGTGTGCCTGCTGTCATATTTCCTATAACTCGGCATAACGTCTGCCACATTGTCATAGCCGTCGCTGTGCTTTCTGAATCCATCATGGTAAAATTCGCAGTATTTACGTCCCTTAGTTGTATCGTATGGGATTCTCAGTACTCCGTTTACCATGTGCCGCTTCTTAATAACACTGACATTCGTTCTGTGCTTTCCTGCCAGAGTTTTTAACATGCTGTACCGCACCATGTAGTAATACTTGTGCAATGCGCCTACGTTTTCTGCTATCCGATAGAAGTTATATAACCCTCGAATTTCGGAATTGAAAGTAGACACAATCTCTGCGTCGCTGCGGTTCATCAGGTCTTTCCTTGGCATAGGCCGCCACATTTCTTTGCCTGTGTCATTGTTGCGTTTCACCTGTATCGCTCCCCGTTCCATCGCTTTTTTAATCCATTTTTCTTTCGGCATATACAGGAATACTTTTCCATACCACACCCGTTTCATGTCGCCGTTTTTACAACGCTTCATGTTCTTGGAATGGATTACTTTGAAATCGTACCCCAGATAGCGTACCGGCTTACTGGAATGGGTGACTTTCGTCTTTTCCTCGGACATTTCCAAATGCAGTTTTTCTTGGAGAAAGATTTTTACATCTTCCTTGATTTTTTCTGCGTCCTTTTTGGAGCCGATAACGCCGATTACAAAATCATCGGCGTAACGGTTGTACTGGATTTTCTTGAAGCCTTCCTCAAACGGATTGTAATAGTGCTGATTCATCTTCTTCCTTCTGGAATCCTTAAATTCTTTTACCAGTTCAGGAGTTGATTTTTCTGCGCCCATTAACGCTTTACGTGCCTTTCTGTATCTCCGGGACGCCCGCTCGTATTCTCTGGTCGTCCTTCTGCGTTCTGGCTCGCAATCATACTTTTCTTTGTATTCCTGCATATAGTTGTCCAGTTCGCTGAGGTAGATGTTTGCACATATCGGACTGATACCGCTGCCCTGCGGAACACCGGAGTAGGTGCAGTTGTACTGCCATTGTTCCATATATCCGGCTTTCAGGAACTTCCAGATTAGACCGATAAAAGCCTCGTCTGAAATCCTTTTCCGCAGTAATTCAACCAACACATGATGGTCGAAGTTATCAAAGCACGCCTTAATGTCTCCCTCGACAATCCATGTAACACCTGTGAAGTTTTTCTTCACTTGCGTAAGTGCCGTGTGACAGCTTCTTTTTGGTCTGAAACCGTGTGAATTGTTGCTGAATGTCGGCTCATAGATTGCTTCAAGAATCATTCTGACCACTTCCTGCACTAACTTATCATCAGTAGAAGTGATTCCCAACGGGCGAAGTTTCCCGTTCTTTTTAGGAATGTACTTTCTTTTTGCAGGCTTTGGCTGATATGTCCTGTTGCGTATGGATTCAATAATCCGGTTAATTCTCGGCAGGCTCATGTTGTCCAGCGTCTGCCCGTCTACCCCCTGCGTCATGCTCCCCTGCGATTTCGCAATGTTCGCATATGCAAGGAGATAGAACTCTGGATTGTATAGGTTGCGATATAATCTTTCATATTTGTAGTTACTTACACTTGCCTTTTCTTCAAGGCTTTTCAAGACATGAATCGGATTTCTCATAGTGTCTCACACACCATCCTTTCTGTTTTGAAAATGATTCACTGTTCCCCTTTGCCATGTAGACGGCTTTCCCGTCCGCAGACTACTATGGGAACTCTGTTGCCATGGTGAATATTCAGAACCCCGCATTTCAGCGTTTTCATAGCCTTTCGGCATTTCACTTTAGGCAATCCCCGTTTAGTACGGTATAAACAAGCGTTCCACGTTGTCGGTATGTGACGTTCGCCTTTTTCCACTTTCCCGTGGCTGAACCTGCTCCGAGTATCAGCAGCCGCATAGCCAAACAATGCGACTGTCAGGAACACTGACGAGTACAACCTCTCTACGTCAGGGGTACGCTCTTGGTCCCGATTTCAGGCTGTCATTCAAGCAGTCTAGCTTCCATCCTCATACGTGGATTTTCATTCCGTCACGCCGGCGCTTCTGAGGCTTCAGCGCCCCGTGTCCTCCGTCATGCTATGGTCGCCCTCCGGTTTCCCTTTTGGGGTAAGACGGGGAATGATAGGTTGCGGCACAATGCCGCTTGATACTTTTACCTACTACTTGCTCAAGGTAGGATTTATACCGCCCTTACGGGCGCACTCGGTTTGAGCCAGAAGCGGGTCTTACCGGAACCGGAGCCGCCGATCACCAGCACATTTTTGTTTCTGGCGGTCTTGGGGCCCTTGGGGCGGCTGTTCATGGTCAGGCTCTCGGTTTTGGTCAGAATCACATTGTTCTGGAACACCGGGTCGATGTAGGGTGCAATATCCTCACGGGTTCCCCAACGGGCAGAGCCATACTCCATACCGTGACGGTACTTCTTGGCGTTTTTACTTTTGAGGTACACCGCCAGACGCAGGCCAGCACCGCAGCACAGCCCTACCAGCAGATCCAACGGGTGCAGGCTGGGCCAGAAACTTTGCAGCGCCCCAGGCAGGACAGCAAACAGGGAAAGGAATTTCTCTGAAGCATTTGCCCCCTGAGCCAGTCGCCATGCCTCCCCGAAGTTAGTAGCAAACAGCCCCATCAGGAGATAGGGCAGGTTCAGCAAAACGAGCTTTTTGATGTCAAACTGCTTTTTCATCGTTCCAGCTCCTTTCGCTTGGTGCGGTCCACCACGGCATTTTTGACCATCTCTTTGAACTGACTGAGTTTTGCCAGCACAGACGGGCGTTCCGTTTTCTCGGCCTTCTTGACCTTTTTGCTGGTGTACTCGGTAAATGCAGCGGTCAGCGCATCGGCGTCACGGCCTTTGAAAAAGATCAGGTATTTGGGCGGGGAGCTGCTGCGGTCTTTCTTCACCGCATAGTCCACACCATATTTCCGGGCGATCTTCTCAAATTCCTTGATGGAGGGGTCTGTGATCTCGATATTGGAGATCCCCTGATTCTGACCAATGAGCTGCTTGACGGTCTGTTTGCCGTGGGGTGTCACAGGGGCATCACGGCTTCTCTGCTTTTGCAGCTTCTTTTCCTTGCAGTGGGCCATGTACTTGCTGATGGCGGCTTTGAGCAGCCTGCCGGTGAACTTTGTTCCGCTGACAACCAGCGTTAAAGTCCTGTTTTCCACTTCTTCCTGCATTTTCATCGCCTCCTATTACAATAAATTTGGACAGGAAAGCCGGGCAGCCAGTCCGGCTTTCTTTCCATCTCGTGCCTAAGCTACAATAAGAGGAGCAACTGGCTGACCCTTGCCTCCTTGGGCTTTTATGTCCGTTGGAAAGACTGTTAGCCATCCTCTTGTTGCAGCGTTCGATTTGAGCAGGTTGAGCCACCGGATGCCGGAGAGTTCGTGTCACCCAATAGATTGAATCGGCAGCGAGAAAAGATGGATTTCCGGTTGCAGATTCTTTGTGTTGGAGGAATGTGAATGAACTGCGTTGGCATCGATGTTTCCAAAGGTAAGAGCATGATTGCAGTCATGCGGCCCTTCGGAGAGGTAGTGGTTTCACCCTTTGAAGTGCGCCACACCGCCAGCGAACTGAGCGAGCTGGCAAGGCTGCTCAAAAACCTGGACGGTGAGACCCGCGTGGTGATGGAATCCACGGGCAATTACCATGCGCCGGTGGCCTGGCTGCTCCACGGCGCGGGGTTTTATGTCTCCGTAGTCAATGCAATGCTGGTGCACGACTACGGGAACAACAGTTTAAGACGGGGCAAGACCGACAAGAAGGATGCCGTGAAGCTGGCCAACTACGGCCTTGACCACTGGCTCACACTTCCGAGATATGTTCCGGAAGAGGACACCCGGCTCATGCTGAAGACCTGCTACCGGCAGTACCAGCAGTATTCCAAAGTACAGACCATGCTGAAAAACAACCTGATCTCCCTGCTGGACACCGCTTTCCCAGACGCAAACCGCCTGTTTACCAGTCCGCCCCGCGCCGATGGCAGTGAGAAGTGGGTGGACTTTGTCGCCACTTTTTGGCATTGCGAGTGTGTCTGTGGTCTGTCTAAGAAAGCCTTTACCGCCAAGTACCAGAAGTGGTGCAGAAAGCACGGCTACAATTTCAGCCAAGATAAGGCGTTGGATATTTATGCCTCTGCCTGTGGACGCTTCGGTGTCATGCCGAAAACAAATACGGCAAAACTTTTGGTAGAACAGGCCATTTCCCAACTCCAGACAACTTCCGCCGCATTAGCTGCTCTCAAGCAGGAGATGCAGTCTCTGGCAGCTTCTCTGCCGGAGTATCCTGTAGTGATGGAAATGTTTGGTGTTGGCCCTACACTCGGCCCCCAACTCATAGCTGAAATTGGCGATGTGCGCCGTTTTCATTCCAAGAAAGCGCTGGTGGCCTTTGCAGGCATTGACGCCCCGCCCTACCAATCTGGCCAAATAGATGTCCGCAGCCGCAGCATTTCCAAGAGGGGATCTGCCTCACTGCGCAGGACACTTTTCCTGGTGATGGGCGTCCTCCTGCAATGTGCCCCAATGGATGAGCCGGTCTACCAGTTCATGAACAAGAAACGCTCTGAGGGCAAGCCATACCGTGTCTACATGATGGCATCCGCCAACAAGTTCTTGCGTATCTACTACGCTTCTGTGAAAGCCTATTTGGATTCCCTGGAACACGACTGATTTCCCTGCGCTATACCATCTGGCTGGCCGCCGTTTCGATTTTGAGTTGCTCAGCGGCTTGATTTTGTGTTGCCTTTTTCGCTGCTCCCAAAACCTGAAATTTCTACTTGACTTTTGTTAGCAGGTCTTTCCACAAAATGTGCAGGGGTGGTGCATTTATTTCTAAGGCGGGACCACCAGCCGCCGGAGAAGGTATTTCTTCATCGAACCGCCCTCAACGAATTTGCTCAGAACGGTCATAGAGCAAATCTCCATTTCTGACCTTTGCATGACTGAGAATCTTGATCTGTCCCTTTGCCTGACTGTCCAGAGCTTTTTCATAGCCCTTATCTGACAAAAACAGGCGGGTTCGTTCACCTTTCCAGCCCACCGGGGAGTCATGCGTCAGCACATCAAAAATAATCATGTGCCGGGTGTTCTCAGCAAATCGCTGGAGATCCATGTAGTCATGGCCGTGATAGTTCTGCGCTCCAGCTTTCTGGCGCATTTCTTCCATCAGCTGACCGATTGTTTTGCCTTCTGGCATAAAACTCACTTCCTTTCCCACTCTCATACAACCATCAAAATCATGTCTCTCAGCTGAGCAAAGTAGAGTTTGCCTTGCGGGGTTATCAGCGTATAGGAGCCGATATGCCCGTGATTGCAGTAGTCTTTGACACAAAACAGTCCTTCATTGGCTGGCTTTGCATAGGGCAGTACATTACCGGATGCGGTGCGGTACACAAAACGCTTTTCCAGAAGGAAACGGACAAACCGACGCTCCGGGACAAGCAACTCTTTGGCGGTGGTGCGGAGGTTGGTACTGTGATTGAGGTCGATGAACAAATCATAAAAGGCTGCCTTACTCTCCAGCAGGGCATTTTCCTCTCGTAGCGACGCATTTTCTTCCCGCTCAGCAAGCAGCTCGGAGCAGAGCTTTATCAGAGCTTCCGGAGAAGTGGCTATCTCCCACAACTTCTCTTTTGTGAGATAGGCTCCGTGCTTGCGAATGACAGGTAGAACTTCATCAAACACCCATTGTTCAAACCGTTCCGCTGACGGCAGTTTACTATGGGCGATCAGACGATATAGATCACCTTCGGGGATAAAGAGCATTTCGACCATTTGTACCGCGGGGCTTCCATCTGCCTTTTTCCCAGTCTGGACCCCTATGGAACATTTCGTTCCACCCCTGGTATGGTCGCGGACGGCTTTGCGTGGATTGGTATATCCCAGCGCTGTTGCCACATCTGTACCGCAAAATAATACTTTGCCATTCTGTTCCAAAGTGCGAATGCTTCCGAACTCTGGACTATTGAAAATTTCAATCTGATTCATGCTGTGCCTCCTTTGGTGTAATACAAAAGCGGCTGATTACCAGCCGCCTGCGTGCATATCGTGATTTACCAGTGAAGTGTAGTGGTTATTCATGGTGGTAGGAGCGTTGAACAGCACTGCAAGCAGGTACTGCTTGATGTTGTGTACCTGGGTGGTGTTCTTTTGCAGACAGTCCATGACAAACTCGATGTGAGAGCTGTCCAGCTTCAAAAAGCGGGAGCGTACAATTTCATGAGGAAAGTCCGCACCAGAGATCCGGGTGGTCTTTCGTTTGGCACAGACCGTTTCTACCAACAGCTCTACGATCTCATTCAGGTCATCCAGGTAGAGAGGATAACGCTGCTTCAGACAATCATACTCGATATTCTCCAAAATCAATTCCCGATAATTTTCTATCTCTGTGACAGACATCGCATCCCTTCCTTTCCGTTCCGGCGGTATTACCGCCGCTGTTTCCCGGAAGGGAATGGAATCGGTATTTGATCCATGAGTATTTTGTTTTTGGGTATTTGATTTCTTAGTATTTAATTGTGTTGGATTTTCCGGTAACGGATTTACCGCTGACGGGTTTACCGTTATCGGGTTTTCCGACAACGGCTTATCCAACATCGGTTCTCCCTCGATGGGACGCTCAAAAATGGTATACTCATTGGCTGCGAATTTACCAGAAGCATCAGTTGTCTGTCTGCGCCGAATGTATCCGGCTGTTTCAAGCTCATTGACAGCAGAGCGGATTGCATCTTTGCTTTCTCGATTGATATAGCTGAGTCCTGACAGCGTATAATCCCAGTCATCAGGCAGAGATAACATCTGCGACAAGAGACCCTTTGCCTTCAAAGAAAGTCGTTTGTCTTTTAGATGAAAATTGCTCATAACCGTGTAATCGCCAGTGCGTTCTACACGAAAAACAGCCATTTACTTCACTCCTTTCATTTCTCAGGTATGAAAAAAGCCGCAATTCATAAAAGAATTGTGGCAGCGGTTAGGGTCTGTCTGTATCTTTTTTTCTTGCGTCGGTAGGGGCGTTTTGGCATTGGTGGTTTATCAAACAGATCCCTTTCCTGAGAAAATGGTAAGGTTTGAAAAACACGATCAATCTCGGTGGATTCCATATCACGCTGTGAGCGGCAATCTTCTTGAATAGCTTCTCGGATTTCTCTTACAGTACACATATTCATTCCTTTCCTTTCGTTGTATCGGTTATGAACGACGGTGTTTTTTAGGCTTGAAGTCGAGGATATGCCCCTCAATAACATGGGCATATCTCTTAATTTTGATTTCTCGACGCTGCTGGCTTTGCAGAGCTGACTGATACCCGTCCTCTGTGAGAAAAAGCCTCATTTCGTCACCAGGTTCTCCATAAGCAGTAGGGCGCAAGACAGTAAACTCAATCATCCAGAAAGTGCTGTCCCAAAATCGCTCCACTGCAAGAATGTTGTGGCCTTTCAGTTCCCTTGCTGCAATATCTTTCATAGGCTCTCCCTTCATCGTTCCTGATCTCGTTGGCGTTTTTTCTGCCATTGTTCCAGCAGTTTAATAATGGTTTCCTGCATTTTGGCCGGTGTATAGCTTTTGGGGAAATACTTTCGCAAGGTATCGCTGCTCAAGGTCACTTTATCCAGATCACCCTTTTTTTCCTCTGACATGATGGCAAGCATCACATCTTCTGACAATTTCCCTTCCTGGCTGAACTTTTTCATTCGCTGAGCCTGAGAGAGAGAAGGGGTAGCCTGCTCATAGTCCATTGTTTCCACCAGCATTTGCTGTTCGTCCGGTTTCAAAAAAGAGAGTTCATAGGCTGGGTTAAATGCGATTTTCTTTTCATCCACCATATCCAAAAGCTCTGGAATCAGTTCAGTCAAACGAACATATCGCATTACCTGGATACCGCTTCGTTCACCGGCTTCTTTTGCCACCTGGTCTCTGGCGCTCAACTTCTGTTCAACTTGAACAGAAGTCAGGTCTGTTCTTGCTCCTTGATGTTTAATGGCTTCCAGCTTCATTTTGTAGGCAAAAGCCCTTTCACTGGGGAGCAGATTTTCTCGCTGCAAATTGCTGTCAACCATAATAATTGTGGCAGCATCGTCATCCAAGTCGCGCACAATGACAGGCATGGTTTCTTTTCCGGCCAATTCGCTGGCTCTGCGGCGTCTGTGACCGGCTACCAGCTCATAACCGCCATCAGGCAGTGGTCTGGCAATCGCAGGAACCAACACACCATACTTTTTGATGCTGTCTGCGGTTTCTATCATTGCATCATCATCCTTGACCTTGAAGGGGTGATCCTTGAACGGATGCAGTTCAGATAGGGGAATTTCCTGAATTTTTTCCAGTTGCTCGTCTTGCCGACTTTCTTCTGTAGAAAACAGGTCATCTACTGAGGCCAGCTCTATTTTTTTCGCGCTGCTTTTCAAGTTTCAATACCTCCTTCGTCAGATTTTTGTAGCCCTCAGCCACTTTGCCATTAGGATCATGGGCATAAATGCTTTTTCCTTCAGCACTGATTTCTTTAGCCCTGACAGAATGAGGAATTTCTGATGTAAACACCTTGATCTTACTGCCATAGGTTTCGCGCAGAAGAGCGGAGATTTCTTTGGCAAAATTGGTTCGGCTGTCTACCATCGTCAGCAGAATCCCATCAATTTGCAGCTTGGGATTGATTTGTCTGCGAACCTTATTGATAGTTTGCAAAAGCTGCTCCAAACCTTTAGCTGGAAGATACTCTGCCTGGACGGGGATTATAACCCTATTAGCGGCAGCCAGTGCATTGACCGTAAGCATACCCAGGGAGGGCTGGCAATCAATAAGGATATGGGAGTATTGCCCCTTCAGCGTGTCCAGATATTGTCGCAGAATGGTTTCTCGGCTCATAGCGTTTACCAGAGATACCTCCATACCAGATAGCTGGATGTCCGCAGGCATCAGGTCTACGCCCTCAGGGTGGTGCAGGATACCCTCGCCGGGACGAATTGGTTCATCCATCAAAATACGGCCCATAGCGTCTGACAGTGTAAAGGGCAGCTTATCAGGCTGAGGATTGCCCAAGCTGATGGTCAGGCTTCCCTGTGGGTCTCCGTCAATCAGAAGGACTTTCTTCCCGGACTGCGCCAGACCAATTCCAAGATTGGCACAAGTGGTTGTTTTGCCGACACCACCTTTTTGGTTGGCTATGGCAATAATCTGTGTATTCATGATTTCACCTCATTTCTTTCTAAGTTTAGATATGAAAAAAAGTGCCTGCTTTACCTTTCCTGAGAAAGATAAAACAGGCACTTTCACTGGCTCAATACCTCTTGTAATGAACCTCTATGTATGGTAAACTATGTCCACGATACCATGAATATAATTAAGTCTCGACGGGAATTGAACTTTTGGCTAACGCCAAATTTCGCGCCTTTGCAAACAGAGTGCAAACAATAGGGGGCTAAAATCCTTTGTTTTTGCTTGATTTTGCTTGTACAAGGTTTATAGAGAACATGGAGAAAAGCCTTGATATAACTGCATTTTCTTTATCCCTGTTGATAGGGAATATATGCACTGGGTCCATCTCCTAAGGGGCAGTTGAGGGTTCGATTCCCCCAGGGAACGTAGATCCGTACAGAAAGAAGATCGTCTTTTTGTACGGATTTTTTTATATATAAATTTATATGGGTACGGATGAAAAATACAGGGCGGAACAGTTATGAAAAAGATAATATTTCATTTTAAAAAGCTCACAAATATAAGACAGCAGTTATATACCATATATTTTGCTGCTTTGTTTCTTCCTATTATGATTATCGGTATTTTTCTTCTGATGAATACCTATACGCTGCTCGCAAATTACCACAGGGATCTCCTGGAATCAGATAATCTCCGGGTTAAAAATATTTTATTTGAAATAACCACCCAGGTTTATAATATCTCCGAAAATCTGATTTTCGATGAAAAGGTAAAGGAAGTACTGTCCACAGATTATGGACAGAGGGCCAGTCTGATCCAAAAGGCCGGGAATCTGACAGTGGTTGATAATTACGGTCAGAATTATGCGGAAATCGAAAGTATAGAGATATATACCGACAATCCTACTTTTACGGATTATAAACAGTTCTGTCAAGCGGGAGAGGGCATACAGCATTCCGGCTGGTACCAAAAGGCGGTTACCCAGTCCAGCGTGTTCTGGGTTCCCATGACAACCACAGACAAGTATGGGAATGAATACTGGAACCTGAGCCTGGTACGCAGGCTCCCCCTGCCGGATGCGGAATATAATGCGGTTCTGGTTATCAAACTCAGTGATAATTATTTAAGGACAAGGATCAACAGCCAGGAATATGCAGCTATGGTATCCGTAAACGAAGGAGAAGTTTTTTTTAATACCGACAGGAGTGAATATGGTATAAAGCAGAAGGTACCTATTGATTATACGGAGAACTACTACCAGTATACAGGTACAAAAAAGATTAATGGCGTGACATATTTTGTGGATGTTTCCACTCTGAATCTGTACCAGTCCGATTCCCGGCTTTATATATGTACCATGAATGACCAGGGTTATATCAGCATTAAGAGAATCCTGACAATCTGTGTTTTAATCCTGGCAGTGGCTATACTGATACCCGGGATTATCATCCATTATTTTACCGAGTATTTTACTTCCCGTGTCCTTATTTTAAGAAAAGCCATGCACCAGGCCAGCAATGAGGATTACGACATACACAGCTTTATCCAGGGACAGGATGAAATATCGGAGGCTTTTTCGGATCTGGAAATTATGGTTCGGAATATAAAAAAGAAGGATGCGGAAATGTATGAGGCCCGCATTAACAAAGCGGAGCTTCTGAATGAACAGCAAGTCATGGAATTTAAAATGCTGGCAAGCCAGATTAATCCCCATTTTCTTTATAATACACTGGAAACTATACGGATGAAGGCTTTTAAAGCCAATGACAGAGAAGTCGCCAGAGCAATCAAGCTTTTGGGGAAATCCATGCGTTATGTCCTGGAGAATACAGGTACCTCCTTTACCACCCTGAGCAAGGAACTGGAACATATAAAAGTGTATCTGGATATTCAGAAGCTGCGTTTCACGGATAAGTTTGACAGTGTAATAGAAGTAACAAAGGATATGGATCCCGGAAAGCTTCTTATCCTGCCGTTACTGCTTCAGCCGGTGGTGGAAAATGCCATACTGCATGGGCTGGAGGAAAAGGAACGGGGAGGATTTATCCATATATCGGTAGGAAAGCAGGAAGGGGAGGAGGAACTGCTTTGTATCGGTATAGCAGATAATGGAAATGGAATGACAGAAGAAGATCTTGTCTGTCTGCAGAGAACGATTGAAGAAAAGGATATGAGCAGGAATAAGAGTATTGGTCTGTATAATATCAATCAGCGGATTAAGCTCACCTATGGATATAAATATGGGGTCAGAATTTATTCGGTTTTGGGAGAAGGAACAAGGGTCTGCCTTTTGCTTCCCATGAACCGTATGAATGAGACGGCTGAGGCATTGCAGAAAACAAGGGAAGAATTCAAAAAGTGAATGTATTTTTAATCAGAATTTTACCGTATTTTTCTAGTTTTACCTTTATTATAATTAATACATCATAAGGGTTGTGAAACCCTGTGGTGTATTTTTTTTACTAAAAATACGGAAATTAAGTTCAGGAAAGGGAGGAATAAAATGAGCAGTACAAAGTCACGAAAGGAAATTCTTACGGATAAACTTTATTATCCCATACGGATTGCCATTCTTTTATCTGTGGTATTTCTGTTTATACCAAATCTCAACCCGGCAAGGATAAGCGGCATGATTAATAAAAACATGTCCCTGTTTACGGCAGGTATTTCCTATTCATCCTTAACGGCGGAATTCGGCCGCGCTTTCAGAAAAGGATGGGTGGAAGAAAGCTCCATGCAGCTGTTATTTATAGCATCCATGGCTATGTGTCTTGGGATAGCAGCATTTAGTGTGAGCGGCTGTATGTCACTGGGAAATCTGAAATGTAAAAAAACAGGAAATATCATTGGCACCATAGGATGTATTGTGGAGCTTGCGGGTATCGGAGGGATATATGCCGCGTATACGCAGGTGGCGCAGACAGCCAAACCGGGAAAAGTGGAACCTGTTTTTCCTTCGGGACTCCTTCTGATACTTGCAATTACGTTGCTCATTCTCGTGATATCGGCCCTGCAGCTGATTCTGTTTCCTAAACTAACCGGGAAAAGCAAATTTGAAATGCCTACTAAGTTCAGGCTTTTCCTGATGTTAATGCCTTTTCTTGCTCTGGTGGGAGTATTTGCTTATATGCCCTTATGGGGGTGGCGGTATGCGTTTTTTGACTATAAGGTAGGAGATTCCATAAGTATGGAAAACTTTGTAGGCTTCAAGTGGTTTACCGAGCTGTTTAAAAATCCGGCCACAGTCAGGGATATCGTGCGTGTTCTGAAGAACACATTGGCCATGAGCGGCCTTGGAATCGCAACAAGCTGGCTTCCTATGGCTTTTGCCATATTCCTGTCGGAAATAAAAAATGTAAGATTCCGGAGATTTGTACAGACCTTCACGACGGTTCCCAATTTTATAAGCTGGGTCCTGGTATATGCCATAGCGTTCTGTATTTTCTCAACAGACGGTTTTGTCAGCAGCATTATGGTAAATCTGGGAATCTGGGATCAGGGCGTGAATATGCTTATGAGCGGTGATTATGTATGGATTAAGATGCTGGGCTGGGGCCTTTGGAAAGGAATCGGCTGGAGCGCCATTATTTATATAGCCGCCATATCAGGAATAGACCAGCAGCTGTACGAAGCCGCAACTGTGGACGGTGCCGGCAGGTTCCAGAGAATGTGGCATATAACGGTTCCCGGATTGATCCCCACGTTCTGTGTTCTTCTGCTTATGTCCATTGCCAATATTCTCAGCAACGGAATGGATCAATATCTGGTATTTGAAAATGCCACCAACCAGAACGCCATTATGGTTCTTGATCTGTATGTATATAAACTGGGTATCGGAAAAGGGGCCATACCTCTGTCTACCGTAATCGGTATGGTCAAATCCATAGTCAGCGTGACGCTGCTGTTCGCCGCAAACGGAGTATCGAAATTGATCCGCGGCGAAAGTATTGTATAGGAGGGAAGAGCATGGCAAAATCAGCGCAGGAAAAAGCGGACAGAAAGGCCGAAAAGCTTTATGAAAAAACGCACAGGAAAAAATACAGGACAAGACCGGGAGATATGCTTTTTAACCTGATAAATTATCTGGTTTTTATTCTGTTTACCATCGCCTGTATTTTCCCGTTCTATTATTTGTTTATCAATACAATCAGTGATAATGACCTGGTGGTGAAAGGCGTAATTAACTTTATACCGCGGGGACTTCACCTGGATAATTACATATCCCTGCTGAATGTCAGTGATCTTTCCAACGCCTTTCTTGTTTCGGTGGGAAGAACCCTTCTGGGAACCGCTTTCATGGTAGCCGCCTCCGCCTTTGTGGGTTATCTGGTAACAAAACAGGAAATGTGGGGCAGAAAATTCTGGTACCGATTTTTGATTATCACCATGTATTTCAATGCAGGCCTGATCCCCTGGTTTCTGAATATGCAGATGCTGGGTCTGACCAATACCTTCTGGGCGTACATTATCCCCGGAATCGTGGCCCCTTATAATATCATCCTGGTAAAGACCTATATAGAATCCATTCCGGCAGAGCTGGAAGAAAGCGCACAGATTGACGGTGCTACCCATATGGTGATTTTCCGCAAAATTATATGGCCGCTGAGTAAGCCCATTCTGGCAACCATAGCAATATTCGGCGCGGTAGGGCACTGGAATTCCTTTACGGATTCCCTGATATTGATGCAGTCGGCCCCCAATCTGTATACCTTGCAGCATAGACTATATATTTATCTCAATACAGCATCCAACCTCAGCGCATTGATGGAGTCCGGAGGCCAGGTCAGCGATGCCGTCCTCAAATCGGCACTCAGTGCAAAGGTTATAAAATATACCATTTCCATGGTTACGGTAATCCCTATTCTGGTGGTATATCCATTTATGCAGAGATATTTTGAAAAGGGAATTATGCTGGGAGCCGTAAAAGGCTGAGTGATTTGTTACTATATTACATGTTGGTGTTATCCGTTAAAACGGTTTTGTAACACAATTAAAAAGGAGGACGAATATGAAAGCAAAAAAATTAACTGCATTGCTTATGGCTGCCATGATGACTATATCATTGGCTGCCTGCGGAAATTCAGGCACGCCGGCTTTAGAGCCTGCTGCAGACACCGCTGCCCCGGCAGATGGGGAAACGGACGGGAATACGGCTGACACGGATACGCAGGCCGGGGAAAACGGGGATTCCTATGAAGAACTTCTTGCGGAAATCATCCCGGAAGAAACGGTTACGCTGGACGTATTTGATCAGCTTGCCAACTATTCCGGAGAGCAGATCGGATGGTTCGGGCAGATTATGCTGGAAAAATTTAATGTAAAGCTGAACATCATTCCTGATCCGGACGGGGTATACGAAACACGTATGGAGTCTGGAAACCTTGGGGATATCGTAATCTGGGGAAATGATTCCGATGAATATATGCAGGCGGTTCAAAAGGGTATGCTTTTTGACTGGAATGAAGATGAAATCCTTTCTGATTACGGCCCGTACATAGAAGAACATATGCCTTATGCTTTGGAGAAAAATACAAACCTGTCCGGCGGAACTACCTATGGGTACGGCTTTGATGTGGCAGTGGATCCCAGTGCCAGAGGGGATATCATGTATACCTGGGATTTGCGGTGGGATCTGTATAAGGAACTGGGTTATCCAGCAATCAAAAATCTGGACGATATGGTGGAAGTGCTGGCACAGATGAAAGAAATCTGCCCCAAAGATGACAACGGCAAAACCACCTACGGGGTATCCCTGTTTAACGACTGGGACGGCGATATGGTTATGTTTGTAAAATCCACGGCTACCGCGTATTATGGTTATGATGAGTTTGGTTTCGGCCTTTATGATTCCGAAGAACAGAAGTATTATCCCTGTCTGGAAAAGGACGGCCCTTACCTTACCTGTCTGAAATTCTATAATGACCTCTACCAGAGAGGACTCCTGGATCCGGACTCCCAGACCCAGAAATATGACGGTATGGTGGAAGATTACCAGAACGGCAGCGCCTTCCTGAATGTATTTAATTTCCTCGGTTCCGCCATGTATAATTCCGACAGCCATGCGGCGGACGGAAAGGCCATGTATCCCTGTCCTCCGGAAGAAGCAACGCCTATCGCTTACGGGCTGAATGTATACGGCGGGAACCGGATCTGGTCCATCGGTGCGAAAACCGAATATCCCGAGCTGTGTATGGCTATTCTGAACTGGCTTTCCACACCGGAAGGACGTATGACGGCTGAATACGGCCCCAAGGATGTCTGCTGGTATTATGATGAAAACGGCAAGACCTGCTTTACGGATTTGGGAAGAGCCGCAAAGCTTGACATTAAGACGGAAATGTCCGATGGTTATTCAGGAACCTTTGAGGACGGAAACTTTAAGATGAACAACCAGACCTGGGCTCTTGATACGGAAAACCTGGATTCCAACGGTGATACTTATAACTATAAAAAGTGGGACAGCTTCATAACCGAACCGAATTCGGAGATTGAGGCCGACTGGAGGGACTATACGAAAGCCAGAACACCCGATGAATACATGGGACAAAGACCCTACAAGCTTGCTCCCGGGACGACCTATTCCGCAGGAACCAAATCGGACGAGCTGCTTGTACTTTGGAATCAGGTTGCAGACTGTATCAAAACGAATTCCTGGAAGGCGATCTATGCTTCCACAGATGAAGAATTTGATAAAATTGTGGATGAGATGATTTCCAAGGCAAATGAATATGGTTATGACGAATGCATTGCATTCCAGGAGAATGAAGTTAAACTGCGGGCCGCGGCAGAGGATGCCGTAAAATAACCATGCAGGCAGGTCTGCGCATTTACCGCGCAGACCTGTTTGAACTGTTACCGGACAGGAAAGGACAGAGAAGGGAGAAACTTCTGAAATCATGGATAACTATTTGAATACCCCTTTATGGGACAACCGGCTGCCTGTAGAGGAGCGGCTTACTTATTTACTTGAGGAATTGACGCTGGAAGAAAAAATTGCCTGCCTGACCACCGGCTGCCCCGACATAGGGCGGCTGGGGATCAAGGCCTCCTTTATGGGAGGTGAAGCCGCCCATGGAATAGAAGCCAGGCACGATCAGGCCTTTAATAAAGGGGAGCCGGAACCGACCACCTCTTTTACACAGCCTATTGGAATGAGCGCCAGCTTTGACAGAGAGCTTATCCGGGAATGCGGACGCTGCGTGGGAGAAGAGGCGAGGGCTTTATTTACCCGCAACGGTTCAGGAGGGCTTTGCAGATGGGCCCCTACCATAGATATGGAACGGGATCCCAGATGGGGGCGGACGGAGGAAGCCTATGGGGAGGATCCCTACCTGACTGGTGAAATGGCATCTGCGTATATACAGGGGATGAAAGGAAACGACCCGTTTTATATCCGGTGCGGTGCGACTCTGAAGCATTTTTATGCCAATAATGTGGAAAAAAACAGGATTGCGGTATCCTCATCTTTGGATCCGAGAAATAAATATGAGTACTATCTGGAACCCTTTCGGAAAGCTATCGTGGAGGGCGGGGCGGAAGCCGTTATGACCTCCTATAATGAAATTAACGGGGTTCCCGCCATTGTGAATGAAGAGGTCCAAACCATTCTGAAGGATACCTGGGGGCTGCCCGGGCATGTGGTCTGCGACGGCGGCGATATGCAGCAGACCGTTTATGACCATAAATACTTTAAAACCCATGAGGAGACGGTGGCATACGGACTGAAAGCAGGAGTGGACTGTTTTACGGATGACAAGAAAGTGGTTATGGAGGCCGCGCGGAAGGCTTTGGAAAAAGGACTTATAACCGAAGCGGATATCGACCGGTCCGTACGGAATTCTTTCCGCACACGTATCCGTCTGGGTTTTTTTGACGGAGACGGAGACTGTCCTTATACAGGAATGGGGGAAGAGTATATCAATAACCAGGATCACAGGGAAATATGTGAAAAAATGGCCGGGGAATCGGTAGTCCTTCTTAAAAATGACAGCAATGCCCTCCCCATCCTGCCGGAAAAGACAGAATCCCTGGCGGTTATCGGTCCTCTTGCGGATGTATGGTACAAGGACTGGTACTGCGGAATCCCTCCCTATACGGTAACTGTGCTGGACGGTATAAAAAAAGCCTATCCGGATACCCGGATTACCGGCAGCAGCGGTTTGTCCCGGGTTTATCTGTGTACCGGAGGAAGGTATGTGGGGATGGATGCTTCCTGTAATCTGTTTCTGACCGGAAGGGAGGAGGCGGAATGCTTTACGTTTACGGACTGGGGCTGCGGAAGCACTACTCTGACCGCATGCAGCAATGGGAAATTTGTCACGCTGAAGGAAGATAATGTCCGGATAAAAGCCGACAGGGAAGAAGCATTTTCCTGGTTTATCCGGGAATCCTGGACTTTCAGACCTGTTAGGGAAGAAAACAGGATTCTGCCGGATACCTATTATCTTGACAGCTGGAACGGAATACCGGTGACGGTAGATAACAACGGTTTTCTTGCGTGCGGCAGAGAAAAAGGGGAACCTGCCGTGTTTACCATGGAAGAGGAAACCGACGGCATAAAAGAGGCGGCGGATGCGGCCCGGAATGCACAGCGTGCCGTGCTGGTATTGGGATGTAATCCGGTCATAAACAGCAAGGAAGAAATCGACAGGAGTACACTTGCCCTGCCCCCATACCAGCAGGCGTTGGCGGATGCGGTAAAACATGCCAACCCGGATACCGTGGTGGTCCTGCTGTCCAATTATCCGTATGCCATAAACCGCCTTCAGGAAGAGATGCCGGGGATCCTATGGAGCGCTTCGGGCAGCCAGGAGCTGGGCACCGGGATTGCAAACGTGCTGTGTGGGAAAATATCCCCTGCGGGCAGGCTCAATATGACCTGGTATCTTTCCGATAAAGATCTGCCGGATATAAATGATTATGATATTATAAAAGGGAAACGAACCTACCAGTATTTTGACAGGGAGGTATTGTATCCGTTTGGTTACGGGTTATCCTATGGGGAATTTTCTTACGGAAAGTTATCCCTGGAAAAAAAGGAAAAGCAGGTAATTGCCCGTCTCACCGTAACCAACACCGGGGCATATGTTTCGGATGAGGTGGTTCAGCTTTATGTTCATAAGGAAACTTCCCGTGTAACCCAGCCAATCAGCAGGCTGAAGGCTTTTGCCAGGATTAAAAACATCTCGCCGGGGGAAACAAGGAAGGTGGAACTGGCTGTCAATTGCAGGGAACTGGAAATATATGATGTAATTTCGGAAAATATGCTGTTGGAAAGCGGAGAGTATATTTTTCTGGCAGGTGCGTCCTCACGGGATATACGGCAGAGAGCCACGATTTATCTGGAAGGAAAAAAGATGGGACTGCGCAGCCCCTGGAAAGTAACTGCAGCGGACAGATACGATGATTATAAGAACTGTTTTATACATAAGGGGACAGAGGGATTTACCTGTACCATTCCGGGAAAGGCAGGTGACAGTCCCGATGCGGCGGAGACTGCCGGGGGTAAGAAAGAGGCAGGAATCTGTATATACCATGACTTTCTTTTTGAAAGGGTTCCCGAAGAATTGGTAATGTGTATGCACGCCCTGGAAGAGGGACGGATACAAATAACCGTATATTCCAGGGAATCACAGGAAACGGACAGCCTGACCATACAAATCAGGAAAGGTAAAGGCTTTGAGGATCACCGTATTTCCATTCCCGCCGGTTTTCATGTACCCGGGGATCCCTGTTCCCTGAAAATAGAAACCGAAGGCAAGATCAGGCTCTGCCGGTTTTTCTTCCAGTAAAACTGCCGGTTAAAGCGTATCACCGGTTTTTTAGGGGAGTAAACATGCTTTTACGGTATTCCGCAGGGCTCATCCCCGTATACTTCTTGAATTTTTTATGGAAATAATCGACATTGTTATAGCCTACCTGTTCGGCTATTTCATATACCTTCAGCCGGTTTTCTTTTAGGAGTTCCTTGGAATATTCTATCTTCCTGTGATCCACATAGGAATTAAAGCTTTCTCCGAAGGTTCTGTTAAAGATCTTACCCAGATAGGTACTGCTGTATCCGAACAGGGGGGCGATTCCCTCCAGCTTAATATTATTCCTGAAATTATGATCGATATAATAAAGAATATCATCCAGTATGTTATCCCTGGACGGACTTCCGGTGGCATTCATTATCATTTCCGTCTGCGCGGATATAAAAAGGATAATTTCATACAGGTAACGGCTTTGATCAATACGGCGGATGATTTCCGAATTTGTGGGAAAAGGGATTTCCGCCGAACAAAACGTATGGTTTACCTTTTCCTTGATACGTAGAAATAAATCCTTCAGAAACAGCTTGACCGAGGAAATATCATTTTTTACATTATACAGGAATTCTTCCAGGCTGAATAAGGTTTCTGCCACCTTATTCCGCTGGAACGCAAGCAGATAATCGGTCAGAAGGTTGCTGTATTCTTCAAGCGTGGCATTATTGATTTGTAGATAAATTTTATATCTAATTTTCGATTATCCGCATAAACACTATACTTTCAAGTATTTTGAAGTATAGAAAAAACTCATTTTACCACGAATTTACCACGATTGAATGAGCCTTGATATGACCTATAAAATAACACCCAAAAGACATCATTACACCTAAATGGTGTCTTTTTAAAAAGCAGTCAATCCTAAGACTAACTGCTTTGTGTGTATGGATATGAAATTGTCAAACTGGGATTTACTTATATCTATTCCTATAAAAGTGTCAATATATATCCGTCTATCAGAGCAATTAGCAGATACATAATAAAGGCTCTGATAAACGCTTCTATATGCTTTTTCGGATTTTGATACAATTCCTTTTCTGGCATTTTTCTTAAACGAACACGCTTTGTATTCCGCCACCATAAAAGGTCTACAATAAATAAGTCAAAGATATTCAATCCCTGTCCTATAATACTTAAACAAAGAAAATTATGTGTGAAGCCATTTTCTTTGATAAACAACCCTAATATAAATAGTACGAACAGAAATAACAGAAAATTGGATATAAATGTAACCACTTTATTGCTTTCCTTAAATTTTCCTTGATATTCTGCAATACTCTTTATTCGATTTTGCACTTCATCTGGATAAGATGAATAGCTTTTTAAATTTTTGTTATCTGTACCTGTTCCCCAAAAACATATTAGAAAAAACGCGATACATAAAATTACGGTTTCGATTATTATAATCATTCTGTTTCACTCCAAATTCTAATTTGTCCGTTTCTTCATATCCACATTATATCATTTTCATATCTGCACCACAATAAAATTTTATGCACCGATAATCTTATTGAACAGCTCTAACAAACACCATTTCATCACTCCAATCTGAAATTTAGGTATGAAAAAAGCAGTCAATCCTAAGACTAACTGCTTTGTGTATAGAGATATGAAATTGTGAAATAGAATTTGCCTATTTCAAATCAAAAAGAGAATTTTCATAGTCCTTTACATAGTATCGTATATTTTTACGCCCCTTTTGAATAATGGTATGTCCCTCTGCTTCTAATTTTTCTTTCTGTGCTTCAATACCATTTGGATATTTAGCATTTAATTCTCCGTTTGCTTTTAATGTTCTCCAATAGGGTGTTTCATCTTCGGAACGCTGATAACTCGCCCACGCTACAATAGAAACAAATATACCCGCTGTAATCGGCTCTGTAAAATCTGCACCACTCAATTTTGCAAAGTGTTCTCGTATTTTTCCAACCGTAATCACTTTACCATACGGAACTTTTTTCATTACTTTGTCATAGTCAATCGGGGGAGCAAAATACATTTTGTTTCCACCATATTTCTCAATACTTTTCTGGTCTATGATAATTTGAAATTTTGGCATATCCTTACTATCATGCAACATAGCATTAAAATCTTTTTTATCTTCATTTGCCATTTGTGCCACCTCCTACTTTAAGGATAGTCTGTTTCTTATTTCCATGCAATGAGGCTGTTTGAAAATTATTAACACTTTCAAATTTGTCGCTTTCTTCATATCCATATTATAACAGTTCCATATATCCGCCACAATAAAAATCAGCATACCCTTAGCATTTATGGAACAAAAATGCACACTTTTTCTTTCTTCCTCTTGATTACCCCACAACAGAAAAGAAAAAGCCCTGTCAAGAGCCTTGCCACCATTGGTGGTGCTTTGCACTCTTTACTGGGCTTTTTGTTTGCTGTATCTTCCATGCAAGAGGAAATTAAAGACCTCTGTTCCATTTCGCCTTTAGATAATCTTCATAGTCTGCTTCATTGAAGTCTACTTGTGGAGAAGTGTCGGGAATGTTGTTTCTGTTGTCTATATCCGCAAGCTGACGAAATATCCAATCATCATAAGGGTCATGGTATTTATACTCTTTGGGCTGTTCTCTGTATCGGTCTAACCCTCGCATTTCCTTATGCACTTTTATCATGCGTTCCAGTTTTTGACGCTGTATCAACTGCTTGATTTCCATAAGTTCTTCCAACTCCGTAACCTCATTGGTAATGTAGTTATGGATATACTGTATGAGTTTATATGCCTTGTAAAATGTGCATTCTTTTTCATCATCGAAAAATTCATTTTCAGACAGGTAATCTAAGGAAACATTGAAGTCTTGTTCCCGTTTGATAATATCCATGATATAGGGCTCGGTGTGGTCAATATACTTCCATTCTCCCGACAATAATTCATTGGGCGTTACACCCAGCACGTCCATTATCTTCTCTAACGTATCAAAGGTAGGATAATTCACGCCACGTTCAATCTTGGAAAGGCTCTGCATATTGATACCGATTTTGTCCGCAAGTTCCTGTTGTTTCATTCCTCTGTGTTTTCTTATGGTCTGTATGTTTTCTCCTAAGAAACTGATTTTCTTTTCATAATGCTCCATAACTTAGTATAACCGCTCCTTTCGTTGCTTTTCTTGGTATTTATAAGCATATCATACTTAATCTATATCTAAAAGTCAACAAAAACTTCTTGACAAGTAATTCTAATGGAGTTATTATCGTATTAGACAGAGTGATTAAGCACGCTAGGGTCAATCACACGCTTGAGTAAGCATATAAAATATATATTTTCACTTTGATAGCATGAATAAGCATGGACTATCAGACCGAAAATAAGGTTTCTGACTGGGGCTGTTCCGTTTAGCCACGAGCCTTACAAGGCTCGTGAGCGTTAAGAACGGGGCAGACACAGGAAGAAAGGGAACGCCTTTAGGCGTTCGTAAAGGGCGTATATGTAACACCGCCCTGCGCATACATGTCATAGTACCTAGAAACTGTGATAAATAAAGGAAAAAACACGATTTTTACCCCGCAAAAAAACGGGAAGTACGAAAGGAGTAATGCACTATAACTGCACACAAAAATTTATCCGTTAAGATTGATTACATCAGTATTGTATTTGATACGGCAACCGCTGAAGATGTAATCATGCACATTTTAGGTTTACCGACTGACATTTTCAATGTCTATCCGGCAAGCATTAAATACAAAACCTATCAAGCACGCTGGCAGATTGGAGATATTTATGTATCGGGGGACGCAAGAAAAACAGAGGACAACCCACAAGGGTTAGGCTGTTATCTTGTTATGACTGGCAGAGGTTGTGATGATATTTTCTGTATTCTCGACAGTAGGGATTATACCTTTGGGGATATGTTCCGACGTTGTGAGCGAAGATACGGACGGGATAACTTCCACTTCACAAGACTTGATATTGCCATTGATGACAAAAACGAAAAGCCATTCTTTACCATAGAGCAGATAAAGAAGAAATGCGAAAAAGAGGAATTTATCTCCAATAGTGAGGGCTACCACTTTGATGAAAGCAAGTTTGACGATTTCGACACCGCAAAGACTGTTTATATCGGTGCTGGAAAATCTGGATTATCCTACCGCTTTTATGATAAGGATAAAGAAGTCTGTTCAAAACATAATAAGACGCTTGAGGAAGTCGGCAGTTGGAAACGGACAGAAATGCAACTGCGTGATGATAAGGCTCATGCTTTTGCCATGACATTCAAGGACAGACCGCTGGAACTTGGGGAACTGGCTTTCGGGCTACTGGCAAACAACCTACGCTTTGTCGTGCCAAACAGAAACGAAAGTAATAAAAGCAGGTGGAAAACGTGTCGATTTTGGGAACGCTTTTTAGGGGCTGTGGAAGTCTTGAAACTGCAAGTACCAAAACAGCAAAATTCCCTTGAGGAAACACAGCAATGGCTCACAGAGGGTGGCGTGATTTCCGCTGTCAAAAGTTTTTACTTCTTGGAAGAACATGACGCATTAGGTGGACTGGAAAAAGTGGGAACTATGCTTGATAAGGCAAGATACAGCAATTCCCTTTCCAGTAAATTAACCGCCCATTTACAGAGGATAAACCGCACCGACCTTATCCCCTATATCCAGTATGACACGAAACATGGGAAAGGGGGTATCTGATGAATAACAACGATATTCCCGTATGGGAAAAATACACCCTTACCATTGAAGAAGCGTCAAAGTATTTCCGTATCGGAGAAAACAAGTTAAGACGATTGGCAGAGGAAAACAAGGACGCTGGCTGGCTCATTATGAATGGCAACCGCATACAGATTAAACGCCGACAGTTTGAACAGGTTATTGATAAATTGGACGCAATCTAATGCAAATGAGCCTTGTATGTGTTATGATGAACACAAGTCATATCAAGGTTCTTTCCAACAAGGAAAGGAGCAGACACCATGAAAGAAAAAAGACGGGATAACAAAGGACGTATCCTGCATACTGGAGAGAGCCAACGAACAGACGGAAAATACTTATATAAATATGTGGACGCATTTGGAAACACAAAATATGTGTATGCTTGGAGATTGACACCCACAGACCCGACACCAAAGGGAAAACGGGAAAAACTCTCACTTCGTGAACTGGAACAGCAGATAAGACGGGATATTGAGGACGGTATCGACAGCACAGGCAAGAAAATGACACTTTGTCAACTCTATGCCAAACAGAACGCACAAAGGGCAAATGTGAAGAAAAGCACAATGAAACAACGGGAACAACTCATGCGGTTATTGAAAGAGGATAAGTTAGGTGCTAGGAGCATTGATACGATAAAACCCTCTGACGCTAAGGAATGGGCGTTACGCATGAAAGACAAAGGCTTTTCCTATAACACCATTAACAACCATAAACGCTCGTTAAAAGCGTCATTCTATATCGCCATACAAGACGATTGTGTAAGGAAAAACCCTTTTGATTTCAAGTTAAGTGAAGTCCTAGAAAATGATACCAAAGAGAAAGTCGCATTGACAGAGGAACAGGAACAAGCCTTACTCTCATTCATCAAGACGGACAATGTGTATCACAAGTATTATGATGATGTGCTGATACTGTTAAAGACAGGACTTCGTATCTCGGAACTGTGCGGACTGACAGTAGCCGATATTGATTTTAAGAATGAAGTTGTGATTATCGACCACCAGTTACTAAAGAGCAAGGAACAGGGCTATTATATTGAAACGCCTAAAACAAAGAGCGGAATAAGGCAAGTGCCATTAAGCAGAGAAACAATACAGGCATTTCAACGGGTTATGAAGAAACACCCAAAGGCAGAACCATTTGTGATAGACGGACGGAGCAATTTCCTATTTGTCAATCATAAAGGCAAGCCCAAAGTTGCGATTGATTACAACGCCTTATTTGTCCGTATGATAAAGAAATACAACAAGCACCACAAGGACAATCCCTTGCCACATATCACACCGCATACGCTACGCCATACATTCTGCACAAGGCTGGCAAGCAAGAACATGAACCCAAAAGATTTACAGTATATCATGGGGCATTCAAACATCAGTATCACAATGAACTGGTATGCTCATGCGTCCATAGATACCGCAAAATCAGAGGTTCAGCGTCTAATCGCATAAAAGTATTTACCACGATTTTAACCACGTTTGATAGAGAAAATATAGGAAGATAGACCTAGATATGTGAGGTTTACCACAAAAGCAAAATGCCCGTAGAGCCGATAAAATAAGGCTTTGCGGACATTTAAGAAGATATAAAAAGATAGTCAAAAAGACATATATAATTTCCAGGGAAATCTCATGGAATTTCGGAAGTTCCCCATAGCCCAGGGTATGCTGTCCCTGCATACAGAAAAACCTTCTTTTCCGCAGAGCGGATGCTTCCCGGTAGGACAGATATATCGCAGCCAGATCGGAAACCGGCCGGCCGTAGGCGAGAAACAGGGAATCCAGCGGACTTCCCTTCTGAGGGGGATTTTTTTCATACCGCTCCAGAAAACCGCTGAACTTATTCAGCGCAAACCGGCCCTTCAGAAGAATGACTTCATTGCTCTCCTCATTAAAGTGTTCGAAGGTATGATTTCCTCTGTTCGTGATTTTAAGAAGATCCGCGAAGCTGTAACTGATATCATCCGGATTCGGACTGAACTTTTCATAGATTACTACCTGATAACAGTCCGCATACAGATTCATTTCCTCTATTTCACGGGAGGACAAAAGCGTTTTTTCTGCAGTCTGATAGGTCCCGGTAACTATTTCATGGAGAATGACGTCCTTGGCCTTTGTTTTCAGCAATTCCATGTTTTCGGAAACGGTATGCTCTTCCTCCAGACTTTTCTTGATCTCACAGATGGCCTGCTGAAGCTCATCTTCATCAATGGGTTTTGTAATATAGTATTCCACGCCGTACCTTATGGCTGTCTGGGCATATGTAAAATCGGAATAACCGCTTAAAATAATAAATCTGCCCTGGAAGCCTTTTTCCCGCGCAATTCGGATCAAATCGGTTCCATACATTTTAGGCATTCGGATATCAAGAAGGACAAGGCTGGGCTTTTTCTCCAGGATCAGGCAGAGGGCATCCTCCCCATTGGCGGCTTCTGCACATATTTCGAAGCCAAGTTCGTTCCAGTCTATAATATATTTCAGACCTTCACGGATATTCATTTCATCATCTGCAATCAATACGGTCTCCATTTTGTTACCCCGCTTTATAGTATTTGGTTGCCTTGTATGCCGGAAATATAAAATAGCCTGCAAATTAAGTATAAAAGCATATTGAAAGAATGTCAACGTATGCACGACTCTGCGTGTTACATAAGATTCCCGGATGTAAGGAGACAATGGTATGAAAATAGAATGGAAAAAACTCCTGCCTGTAATGGCTTTATGTATTCTGGTTTTGGCGGTTTCCAGCTGTACAAATAAAAAAGACACATGTCCCTATGAGGAATTCATCGTGGTGGATGTGTTTGATTCTCTTGCCAATTTCCAGGGGATACAATCAGGCTGGTTTGCCAAAATTGTGAAAGATAAATTCAATATGGAGCTGAATATCATTGCACCCAACGTATCCGGGGGAGGGGATACCCTGTTTGAAATCCGTTCCGCCGCAGGAAATCTGGGGGATCTTGTGATATGCTCGGCAGAAAACGGAGTTTTGCAGGACATGGTAACAGCGGGGCTGGTTATTGATATGGAGCCTTATTTAAAGGATCGCCAGATCATGCGGTTTGAAGATGCCATATACGATCTCAATGATAACGTGGGACAGCCGGGAATTTATGCTATTCCTTCCGAACTGTCCATGAATTCTCCCCGGACATCTATGGAAAACCCGGACCCCATATACGGTCCCTATATCCGCTGGGATCTGTATAAAAAAATGGGTTATCCCGAACTGAATACCCTGGAGGATCTGCTTCCCATTCTGAAACAGATGCAGGAAATGGAGCCGGTTGCAGGGAACGGAGAGAAAACCTATGCCTTTTCCTTTTTTAAGGACTGGGACTCCAATCTGATGAATGCGGTAAAACAACCCTGCTGCTTTTATGGTTATGATGAGTATGGATTTGTGCTTGTAAAGGCGGACAGCAGTGATTACCAGAGTATTATTGAACCGGATTCTTTGTATATGAGAGTGTTGAAATGGTACTTTGACGCAAACCAGATGGGACTGGTGGATCCCGAATCAAGTACACAGACCTATGACAGCTTTGAATCCAAATATAAAGAAGGGCAGCTGCTGTATTGCCCATGGCCCTGGGTGGCCCAGCCCGCATATAATACGGAAGAACGGACAAGTGAAGGAAAAGGGTTTATGATGGCGGATATCCGGGATATGGTGATTTATTCCTATGGCTGCAGCCCGGCTGGAAACCAGAAGGTGGTTATGTCCATAGGATCCAAGGCGGAGGATCCGGAAAGACTGGCAGCGTTTGTTGACTGGCTGTATTCCCCGGAAGGAATACGGAGTAACCGGGCACAGACCTCCGGGGGAATGGCGGGGCCGGAAGGCTTATGCTGGGAATATGGGGAGGATGGCCCTTATTTAACGGATTTTGGAAAAAAGGCTTTATTGGGAGAAGATGCAGAGGTGCCGGAAGAATGGGGGAGCGGTACCTGGTCGGAAGGGATTTCTGCCCTCAACTACAGCACGGTTGCCTCCTGTGAACTGGATGACAATGGATATCCCTATGCATATCTTTTATGGGATTCCGTAAGAGATATGGATATATCCCCCCTGGAAAGGGATTGGAGAGAGAAGATGGGAGCGGATACGGCTATGGAATATCTGCAGAACAACAATAAGCTTCTGGTTTCTCCCGGTACCGGATATATGGCGCCCCAGGAGGATTCCGAAATGGCGGCTATCCGGCGTCAGTGCCGGAAGGTTAT
The DNA here is from genome assembly GCA_022845955.1 of Lachnospiraceae bacterium. Classification (GTDB taxonomy): domain Bacteria; phylum Bacillota; class Clostridia; order Lachnospirales; family Lachnospiraceae; genus Eisenbergiella. The sequence goes on along the minus strand of AP025576.1, from coordinate 7,140,610 downwards.
CCAGGAGTACTCCTGGAATATGGTATTTGCCTCAGATAAAGAGGAATTTGACCGCCTTTACACACAAATGTACAAGGAAGTAATGGAGCTGGGTTATGAAACCATGCTGGAGATCGATCTGTGGAATGCAAAGGAGAAAGAGGATGCAAGATGGGAAGCGGTACAGAAATATGAAGAAAGCATGAAAATAAGGTAAACAGCCAAAGTCCCTGTGGATAGAAAGAACCGCTGCAGGTTTTGCCAATCTGCAGCGGTTTTTAAAGTTTTTACAGGAATACTACCGTTCAGACACACCTGAACGACTGCCGGATATCAGGACTGCTGCGGGGAAATGGAGGAGCCGCAGTGTCCGCAGAATTTGGCATCCTTATGCAGCATTTCTCCGCAAACCGGACATTTAATACCGGATTTATCTTCACCGGCAGCTTTTTCAGGTTCAAGTGAAGAACCGCATTGCGTACAAAACTTAAAGCCTTCCGGATTGACTGCCTGACAGGAAGGGCATACCACCATGGATTCCGGTTCGGGTTCCGGCTTATTAGGGGATTCCGGCCCCTTTGCACCATCTTCCGGGTTCGGTTCACCCTGCTGCGCCTCTTCCTTGTTACCGCCGTTCTCTTTCTTAATCCGGTCAATTTCAGCCTGCGCCTGATCTATGATTTCATAGTGGCCTGCAGCCGCATCACAAAACTCCTGGATTTCCGTATCTATAGGTTCTTCGTCGGCAAATTTCTTATAATAGAATTCCCCGATCTTTTTCAGATCTTCTCCAACCGCATTTTTTTCCGAAGCGATTTTCGCATTCAGCTTTGTGATTTCAATCGCGTCATTCGTCCTGTCACCAATATTCTTTGCAATATTTCCAATCTTATCTAAAAAATCCATATGTCTGTACCTCCTTTTCCATCATTCTATGCGCAGGAATAGGAAATAACAAGGGACTTTAGAAATAATTTAGAAAGATTAAGAAATCCTTTGACAAATGGACTACAAGATGTTATCCTAAATTTAGGACTACACAATGTTGTCATAAAGGAGAAGAAGATGGGACATATATCTGAAGCGGAAATGGAATTAATGAAAATTATATGGGAAAACGGAAATACTGCTTTATACACGGAAATAGCAGATGTTTTGAATAAAAAAGGGAAGGATTGGTCGAAAAATACTATCATAACCCTGTTATCCAGGCTAATTGATAAAGGGGCATTAAAAGCCGAAAAACATGGGCGGAAGAACCAATACATAGCAGTTATCTCTGATATGGATTATCAGACCGAGCAAACAAGAACTTTTTTGGATAAGGTTTATGAAGGAAGGGCCAGCAGTCTGGTAAGTACCTTAATACAAAATAATTTTATTTCGGAAAATGAATATGACGAACTGAGCCGATTTTGGAAAGATGCAAAGGATGGAAAATAAATGGATTATATAAGGGCTTTGTTTCCTCTTTCTTTGTCAGGAACTATTTTTATAAGTATTCTTCTTATAAGTAAATCATTTACAGGTAAGCAGTTTAACCACCAATGGCAGTATTACATTTGGCTGATTGTTGTTTTAAGGCTATTAATACCTGTAACCGGCGGGTGGAATATTATGGACAGCCTCTGGATGCAGCTTAAAGAGCTGCCGCAGCATCCGGAAGTGACCCGGCAGGCAGCCGTTTCCGAAACTAAAACAGAAGAGGAAAAGAAAACGGTGGAAAGCTATGGTCTAAGCATAAATAAAACTGAAACGGGGAGAGACCAAGTTCCGCAGTATAAAGAAATAAGTCCTTCCTCGATTTCAATATGGAATCATACGTGGGGGGACGGGGATAAAACGACGGTCTCTGCCCTATATGATAAAATCTCTCTCTTTTTCTTTTCTGTTGGAATGGCAGGCTTTTTACTGAAATTATTTTTATCCTTGCTTTATGAGCACCGGATCCTTAAAGAAAGCCGGCTCCTTGAGTCGGAGGAATATCAGTACGAATTTGATTTGATAAAAACGCAGATGAAAGTAAATAGAAAAATCCGGCTTACGGCAAATAGATGTATTCGTTCGCCTATGATATTAGGTATAATACGGCCATGTATTGTGCTTACAGATAAAGAAATAGGCTTGCAGGACTTCAAATATGTCGTAATGCATGAATTAATCCATTTCAAAAGAAAAGATTATTTATATAAATTAGCAGTACAATTATCCTTATGCATCCATTGGTTCAATCCGTTTGTATGGCTCATGCAGAGAGAAATAAACAGGGAATGTGAAATATCCTGTGACGAAGGCGTTTTAGGCCGTCTATATAATGAAGAACGTTTTCTGTACGGTGATATGCTTCTTAACTCTGTGCATGTTAATAAAGGATACAAAAAGAGTATCATTATATCAGGTTTGGGAACCGGAGGTTCCCGGGTAAGGGAAAGGTTGGTGTGTATTATGAATTATAAAAAAATTTCATTTATAAAAAAAGCAATGGGGGGTATGACCGCGGCACTTATTTGTCTAACGATATTTTTAACAGGATATATAAGGACCGGAATCGATATCTATGCCAAGGATAAGGTGGAAACAAGTTACCTGACAGGATCTCCTGCAAATCAGGCAGAGAACATAAGCAGGCCATTGGCAGTTATGCTGGATAATAGTAATAAAGACAGCAGTTATGCAGGTCTTTCCAATGCATCCATTATTTATGAAGCTCCTATTGAAGGAAATGTCACAAGATTTATGGGGATTTTTGAAAACTATGGTGAAATGGTAAAGATCGGTTACATAAGAAGCAGCAGGGATTATTTTATTAGCCTGGCTAAAGAGTACCATGCGGTTTTTGCACATTATGGCCAGACTTTTTATGAACTTGATCTAATCAACCAGGGTGAAATAGATCATATAAGCGGGAGAGTGGACAAAATTCAGTCTCCGGCAAAATATTCTTTCTTAACAGATAATGATAAGAAAGCCCCATATAATAAATATGTGGAAGGGGAGGGAGTTATAAAAGATATTGTAGACTTCCGGTATGATATGGATTATCAGGACAAGACAGGACAGAAATTTTACTTCCTATCTTCCGGTGAACAAGTAAGCAGTAAGGCAGTTTCACATGATACTTATATTTATCCCGGCAACAGCAGCGGCGGAAATGCTTATCAACAGCAGGAAGCATGTTTTCGTTATAAAGACGGAAAGTATATCCGGTATCAATACGGTTCTCCGATCAAAGATGAGAATACGGGAAAAGAAATAGAAGTTTCAAATGTGATTTACCAATATTGTACAGACGCAGTAAGAGATGAAAAAGGATACCAAACATTTCAGACAATAGGGGAAGAGAACAACCGGGTAATTATTTTTACCCAGGGAAAAATGATAGAAGGGACATGGAGCAGGCCGTCCGAAACAGAACCGGCAATATATAAGGACGAAAATGGTGATTATATTAAAATAACACCAGGAAAAACGTGGATTTGCGTTATCGGAACCAAGGAATAATAGAGAGAAGAGCAGCTGTCCAAAAAAACGGGCAGCTGCTCCTCAGTAGAGGGGGAACTCTTAGAAATCTATTTCCGTATCATAGTAGCAGGCTTTCAGGAGCTTCTCCATCTCTTCCTGTGTGGGAATACGGGGATTGCTGCCTGTGCAGGCATCACCGATTGCAAGTTCGGCAACGGTGGGAAGCTTCTCCAGGAATTCTTTTTCATCAATAATGGTAGTATCGGCTATCAGACCGCCTTCGCCGTAATTCTTGATGCCCAGAGGAATATTCAGCATCCTGTTCATATTCCGCAGTTCTTCGATTAAGGCTTCGATCAGTTCCTCGGTAGTAGTTCCGGGAAGATTGATAAATCTGGCGATATCCGCATACCGTTCCGCTGCTTCTTCATTTTTGGCATTGAATTTTATTACCTTGGGAAGGTACATGGCATTGGCGGCACCGTGGATAATATGTCCGCCGGAGTAAGCAGCGCCGGTCTTATGTGCCATGGAATGAACGATTCCCAATAAAGCGTTGGAGAATGCCATTCCGGCCAGGCACTGTGCATCGTGCATCTGATCTCTTGCGTCCATGTCTCCGTCATAGGATTTCTTAAGGTAGTCATGAATCATCTTAATAGCATGGAGTGCCAGGGGATCCGTATAATTGCAATGTAAGGTGGAAACATAGGCTTCAATGGCATGGGTCATGGCGTCCATACCGGTATGTGCTACCAGCTTGGGAGGCATGGTCTCTGCAAGGGCAGGATCTACGATTGCCACATCAGGGGTAATATTGAAGTCTGCCAGAGGATATTTGATCCCCTTCTGGTAATCGGTGATAACTGCAAATGCGGTAACCTCCGTAGCGGTTCCGGATGTGGAAGGGATCGCGCAGAAATGCGCTTTCTGGCGCAGCTGGGGGAAGGAGAACGGAGTAATCAGTTCTTCAAAGGTTACATCGGGATATTCATAGAAAGCCCACATGGTTTTGGCTGCGTCTATGGGAGAACCGCCGCCCATGGCAACAATCCAGTCCGGTTCAAATTCCTGCATTAATTTTGCGCCGCGCATAACCGTCTCCACGGAAGGATCGGCTTCAACACCCTCGAAAAGCCTGACTTCCATTCCGGCTTCCTTCAGATATTCTTCAGCCTGTCCCAGGAATCCGCCTCTTTTCATGGAACCGCCGCCCACTACGATAATGGCTTTTTTTCCTTTGAGGTTCTTCAGTTCAGCGAGAGATCCCTTTCCATGATACAGGTCACGCGGTAAAGTAAAACGTCCCATTGCAAATACCTCCTTATAATTGAAAATGGTTTTGTAACCGGGGATGTCATTCTCCCCTCAATATCTCTTTATCATATGACACCCCGTTTGTTAATATTTTAACACTATCGTCATGCAAAGTCAATTCAAATAAAAAAGATTGCGGGATGCCACAGGGCACAAGGGGCCGTCTGAACTGTTACGTTGTGTTTCTTGAATTATTTTTCCTCCTATAGTATGCTGGGATCAATAGAAAGCAAGGGGGAACAGGATGGACATCAGTATTTTAATTGTGGATGATGATAAGCTTGTTGTGGAAAAGCTGGTGGAAGGGGTCAATTGGAAGCAGTTAGGGATCCGTACCGTGCTTACGGCCTGTAATATCAGACAGGCAAAAGAAATTCTGGAAGAGGTGACGGTGGATATCCTGCTTTCGGATATCGAAATGCCCCAGGGCAGCGGCCTGGAATTGCTGGAATGGGTAAGGGATAAGGAAATACCGGTGGAGTGTATATTCCTGAGCAGCTATGCCTACTTTGCTTATGCCCAGAAAGCGATCAATCTCAAATCAAGAGAATATATGTTAAAGCCTGTTTCCAACAGGGAGCTGGAGGAGGCCCTGGGGAGTATTGTGGAGGTTTTAAGGCAGAAAGGGGAGTCCGGGGGCGAAGGCGAGGAGCGGAAAAATTCCTTTTGGGAGAGATATTTGCTTCAGGAAAACGGAACCCGATCCCGAACCCTTTTGGAGAAGGCCTGCAAGGAGGGAATCTGCAGCCCCGACGGAAAATACGGTCTGCAGCTTATCAAGATCCTTCCCGATTCGGATACCAGAAAGAAAAAAGATCTTGTCTTATATGATTTTATCATTCAGAATATTACCGCAGAATTTATGGAAGAACGGCATCAGAGGCTGAAGGCGGTACTACGGGAAAGCGATTATGAGTGGGTTCTTGTGGCGGAGGAGAGCGGTGAGCAGGAACAGATGAAAAAGGACTCCTTTCATTTGAAAGAATGTCTGGAAAAAGCGCTTCATATGCGGGTATGTATTTATATGGGAGTTATGGTTTCCATAGACTATCTTGAACAAAGCCGAAGGAACCTGGAGCAGATGGAGCAGGAAGCGGTCCCGGGGAACAACGGCATGCTTTTTGAAGAGGAATGGGACAAGAAGGATATCGTATACGTTTCTCCTCCATGGGAAATATGGGAAAAAGAAATGTCGGCCTCCGGTATGATAGAGGATACCCAGGAGAAAATCCTTTTGTTTCTGGAGGAGCTTTGGAACGGCAATCAGGTCACTATTTCCGTACTGGAACAGTTCCGTAGGGAAATGATGCAGATGGTTTACCGCTATCTGAACAAACAGGATGTACTGATCACCCGGATTTTTGACGGAAGGGAGTTCGACGAGCATTATGAAAAGGCGGTGGCAACCCTTCCGGACATGGAAAGCTTCATCCGGTATATTTTTGAAAAGCTGGCCGGCTATCAGCATCAGGATAACCGGCAGGAGTCGGTGGTTGAACAGATTAAGACGTACATCAACGAACATCTGAAGGAGGACTTGTCCCGGAAAACACTGGCCGGATCCGTGTATCTTTCGGAGGACTATGTATCCAAGATTTTTATGAATGTAACCGGTATTTCCATTCCCAGCTACGTGGCTTCCTGCCGGATGCAGAAGGCACAGGAATACCTGAAGTATTCCAATTTTACGGTGAGCAGGGTGGCTTTGGAGGTAGGGTACAGTAATTTTTCCTACTTCAGCAAGACCTTTCGTGACTATACCGGATGTACGCCCAATGAATACAGAACCAGGGTTAAGAAATAAAAATAATTTACAAAAGAGCAGATATATGGAATGTATGATTTTTTCCTTTAAGAGCATCCATTTCAGATATCTGCTTATTTTTGTCATTATTCCGGAAAAATAACAGGGGTATGCATATGCCGCGCCGGGGAGATTCTAAAGAAGTAACATTTTTAAGCTGTAAATAACAAATTTACGGCTTTACTAATAAACCTTATACGGAGAAAACCCCTTAATTTTGTTAAGAGATGAGCTTAGAATTTATAGATATCTGATTATTAAAACTATACAATATATCCATAAACAAAAACAATTGTTTGTGTAAAAATTCAAAAAGATAAAAATCAATAGGAAAACAGAAAAAAAGTAGCACAAATAATTCAGAATTAAGTTGGGAGTGATGAAAAGAGTGGCACGACAGAAAACAGCAGTAAACGTTGCAAAGCCGGTCAGTTTCGGAAAGAGGTTGAAAAGGAGCAGTTCCCTGTATCTGCTCATGCTCCCCTCGCTGGTAATTATGTTTCTCTTTACCTATATACCGATGTATGGAGTGACCATTGCCTTTAAGGATTTTACCCCATCCCAGGGAATTATGGGAAGCAGCTGGGCAGGATTGAAATACTTCAGACAATATTTTAATTCCTACCAGTTCTGGATAACAATTAAGAATACCCTGGTAATCAGCCTGTACAGTATATTGGTTACCTTCCCTCTTCCCATTGCGCTTGCCCTCATGTGCAATCAGATGGCAAGAAAAGGGTTTAAGAAGTTCTTCCAGGTATCAACCTATCTGCCGCATTTTATTTCCACCGTTGTTATGTGCGGTATGATTATCCTGTTCCTTTCCCCCAGCCAGGGAATTATTGCCAAGCTGCTGAGCTATATCGGAATTACCCTTCCCAACCTGATGGGCCAGCCGTCCGCTTTTTCCAGTATTTATGTATGGACAGAAGCGTGGCAGCATGTGGGATGGGACAGTATCCTCTACATAGCCGCCCTTTCCGCCGTGGATCCTTCCCTTTATGAAGCCGCTACCATGGACGGGGCGAGCAAGTGGCAGAAGCTGGTAAACATTGATATTCCCATGCTTCTTCCCACAGCTACGATCATGTTTATCCTCCGTACCGGCAGCATTATGAGCGTCGGCTTTGAAAAGGTTTATCTGCTCCAGAATACCCTGAACAGCAGTGCGAGCGAGATAATTTCCACCTATGTATATAAGATGGGTCTGGTGAGCAGCCAGTACAGCCTGTCAGCCGCTATCGGCCTGTTTAATAATATAATAAATCTGGTATTGCTTCTTTCTGTGAATTATATCTCAAAGAAGATGAGTGATACTTCACTGGTATAAGGGGGAATATAAATGGCAAAGAAAAACGCAAGGACCGGAACGGGAATCAAGGTTAAAAAGTCCAAAAACGACAAGGTATTTGATTTCTTCCTTTATCTTCTGGCTTTTATCATTATACTGATTGTCCTGTATCCGATGTACTTTATTATTATTGCATCCGTCAGCAACCCGGCGGATGTATCGGCTGGAAATATTGTATTTCTGCCGAAAGGAATTAATTTCAAAGGTTATTTGAAGCTGGGTGAATATTCACAGCTTTGGGTGGGCTATAAAAACACCATCCTTTATACGGCTCTTGGAACGGTCCTTTCTCTTGTAGTGAATATCCCTGCGGCTTATGCCCTTTCCCAGAGGGATTTATGCGGGAAGAAGCTGTTTACCATTTACTACCTGATTCCCATGTTCTTTACAGGGGGACTGATTCCTACCTATCTGGTGGTAAAGGATTTTAACCTGCTGGATAATTTCTGGGTTATGGTGGTGCCGTTTTCCGTAATTACTTATTACATCATCGTGGCAAGAACTTTCTTTAACAACAGTATACCGTATGATTTATGGGAGGCCGCACAGATAGACGGCTGCGGAAACCTGAATTTCTTTTTCAAAATCGTTCTTCCCCTTTCCAAAGCAGTTATAGCGGTAATTGCCCTCTGGACGGCGGTTGGACAGTGGAATTCGTATTTTAACGCATTGATTTATCTGCGCAGCCCGGAATTGCAGCCTCTGCAGCTGGTACTGCGGAATATCCTCATCAGTAACCAGAAGATCAGCGCCATGACAACCGGCGCGGCGGCAGTGGAAGCCAAACAGATGGCCGACCTGATTAAGTATGCGGTAATTGTGGTATCTTCCGCACCGATTATGTGTATGTATCCCTTTGTTCAGAAGTATTTCAACCAGGGCGTTATGCTGGGGTCCCTGAAGGGATGATGTTATGTAACTGTAAAGGTACGGGACAGTTACGATTGCAGTAAGGTATTCATTGCTTGGAAAGCAAAAGTACATAAACACTTGTTTCAAAGAAAAGGAGAGATGAAAATGAGCTATTGGAAAAAAGCGCTGAGCATTGGCTTGGCAGCAGTGATGACGGCATCCATGCTTGCAGGATGCGGCGGCAGTTCTAAGGATACGGCACAATCTGGGGGGGATACTGCGGGTACACAGGCTGCGGATACTGCCGGTGCGAATGGCGATGAGGCAGCAGATAATACAGCATCCGGTGAAATTCCCACCTATACTATCGCAACGGTGCGTTGGACGGACGCATGGCCTACCGATTTTCTGGAAAGCGGTTATATGAAGGAGCTGGAAGAAAAACACGGAATTAATATTGAATGGCAGGTATATTATGACAGTGACTGGCAGGAGCAGAAATCCCTTCTGTTGGCATCCGGCGACCTTCCCGATGCATTTTTCGGTTCCATCTGTCTGAAAGATACCGATATTGCCCAAAATAAGGATTATTTCCTGGAACTTACGGATCTGATTGATCAGAATATGCCGAATTTAAAGGCCGTTTTTGAAAAAGAGCCGGAGCTGCTTGCAAGGGCAAAAGATCGTAACGGAGATATATACAGTCTTGTTAAAAAGCTTCCGTTAAGGCCGGAAGTTTGCGGTAATATCCTATATATTAACAAAGATTGGCTTGATAACCTGAATCTGGAAGTTCCCAAAACTTATGAAGAACTGGAAAGTGTTTTGGAAGCTTTTGTAACACAGGATGCGGATGGTGACGGCGATCCGAATAATGAAATCGGAATCACCGGGGCCAGCAGCTTAAATGCCTTAAGCGGATGCTTACGCAGTTATCTTTCTCCTTACGGGACCATGGTAAGCAGGGATAACAATTACATGAGCCTTGTAGACGGAAAGCCCGTATTCATGCCTGTGGAAGAGAACTATAAGGAAGCGGTAAAATGGTTCAGCGGGATGTATCAGAAAGGGATCATTGATCCGGAGTTCTTCACACAGGAAGATGCTATGAGAAGAAGCAAGCTGCAGGCGGAAGGCGGTTCTCAGGTAGGCCTGGTATCCGCATGGACGGCAGATGCCGAAACAGGGCTGAACGCAGGACAGTTTATTCCTCTGGAAGCTGTTGCAGGTCCGGATGGAAAACATCACGTGGAAAATGCACAGAATTTCCTGGATATTTCCGACAGAGAGCTTTTAATTACCAAGAACTGCCAGAATCCGGAAAAACTCCTTGCCTGGGCGGATGATTTCTATACCGATTTGGCTTCCCTGCAGACCTTCTACGGATCCATCCCGGATCAGGTACAGGATAACGGCGACGGAACTTATGATGTGCTTGTCCCTTCCGACGGAAGTTCTCTGGATACTTCTGCATGGTCCAACTCCATGCGTGACTTCGGGCCGAAATATATGAATCCTGATTTTTATGACAAAGTTAGCCTTCCTGCGGATCAGGGTGACGGAATCAAACTGGCTGAGGATGCCATTAACGGAAAATACGTGGCAGAAGACAATGTTATCGGGTTCCCCATGGTAAAGTATACAGACGATGAACTGACACAGCTGACAACTCTTGGTACGGATATTTATAAATACGTAGAAGCGCAGTTCGCACACTGGGTAGTAGACGGCGGTATCGATGAAGAATGGGATGCCTACCTGAAACAGCTGGACAACATGGGTTTGCAGGATCTGATGAAAATCCAGAACGGAGCTTATGAGGCATATCTGGAATCTATGGGCAAGTAAAATACCCCATTGCCCGCAATATAAAAGGAACGGGTGCATATCCTGGGGGAAGGAAAGGAGAAAAGTAACTATTCAGTCAGGCCGGCGCACTTGCTGCGCTGGCCGTAAGAAAGTGATTCAGGAGTGCCAAAATCCATCGCTGAAAGCGAATTAGGATGGATTTTGGCAGTAACTGTGAAGGGACTGAACCGTTACGGAGAGAAAATGATTTTCAAAAAAGATGACTGCCTTTATTACCAATATGATAACGAAACGGTGCGGATAGAGCCGTGGGGAAGCAATGCGGTGAGGGTAAGGGCCACCAAGAACGCTTCTTTTACCGGGAACAATTGGGCACTGGAGGAAGCTGTGGAGAGCAACGGTGTGATTATTGTCTATGATGATCAGGATGCCTCCGCCGTGGTATACGCCAATATGTACAGCGGCAAAAATGAATCCTTCGGCTCCCTTACCAACGGAAAAATAACTGCAGTGGTAAATGCGGACGGAGTGCTTGCTTTTTATAACCAGGACAAAAAGCTGCTTTTGAAGGAGCAATGGAAAAGACTGAAGGATTGTCCGAGCACCCCGCTTAATGTCTATGGGCGGGAATTCAAGGTGGCAGCAGGGGATTGCTTCCACGTGGCAGCCAGATTCGTGGCGGATGACGATGAGAAAATATTCGGTATGGGACAGTATCAGCAGAAGTATATGAATATGAAGGGCTGTATGCTGGAACTGGCCCAGAGGAATTCTCAGGTGAGTATCCCTTTTTATGTATCCAATATCGGATATGGGTTTCTGTGGAACAATCCGGCGGTAGGCAGAGTGATCTTTGGGGTGAACGGCACGGAATGGTCTGCGGAATGCACCAAAGAGCTGGATTATCTTGTGATCGCAGGTGATACGCCGGCGGAGATTGAGGAAACCTATATGGGCCTTGTGGGAAGGCCTCCCATGATGCCGGATTACGGCTGCGGCTTCTGGCAATGCAAGCTGCGCTACCAGACCCAGGAGGAACTGCTGGAAGTGGCCCGTAAATATAAGGAATTGGGACTCCCTCTGGATGTTATTGTGGTGGACTTCTTCCACTGGACGCAGCAGGGTGAATATAAGTTTGATGAAAAATACTGGCCTGACGTTCCCGGCATGTGCAGGGAACTGGCGGATATGGGGATACGGGTGATGGTTTCCGTGTGGCCCACCGTGGATTACCGTTCTGAAAATTTCCGGGAGATGATGGAAAAGGGATATCTGGTACGTACGGAAAGCGGGGTACGGATAGCCATGACCTGTTTCGGACAGGAGCTGTTCTTTGATGCCACCAATCCGGACGCCAGAAGCTATGTTTGGGATAAAATCAAGAAAAATTACTGGGACAAGGGGGCGCGGCTCTACTGGCTTGATGTGGCGGAACCGGAATATACCACCTATGATTTCAGCAATTACAGATACCAGTTGGGAAGCGTTATGGAAGTGGGGAATATATACCCCAAATTATATACCAAGGGCTTCTATGAAGGCATGAAGGCGGAAGGAGATGATAATCCGGTGAACCTGGTGCGTTCTGCCTGGGCGGGGAGTGCCAAATACGGCGCGCTCGTATGGTCCGGTGATATAGACAGTACCTTTGAGTGCTTCCGCAGGCAGATGCGGGCAGGGCTTTCCATGGCTATGGCGGGAATCCCCTGGTGGACAACGGATATCGGAGGTTTCCATGGGGCATACGGCGGGGATCCTTCCTTCCGGAAGCTGTTTATCCGCTGGTTCCAATATGCCTGCTTCTGCCCTGTTATGCGTCTTCACGGAAACCGGGAACCCCAGAGAGGTTTTGAAGGCGATATGGTATCCGGTATCGGGCTGTTCGGATCCGGCGCGGACAATGAGGTTTACAGCTTCGGGGATGAGGTATTCGCGATCTGTAAGAAATACATGTTCCTGAGAGAAGAGCTGCGGCCTTATATAAAAGAACAGATGCGCCTAGCCCACGAAAAAGGGACTCCTGTCATGCGCCCGCTGTTCTATGATTTTCCTGCGGATAAAAAAGCCTGGGAAACGGATGATGCTTACATGTTCGGCCCTGATTTCTGTGTGGCGCCAGTGATGGAGGAGGACGTATACGAAAGAAGGGTGTACCTTCCTGAAGGGCCTATATGGAAGGATGTGTTCAGCGGTATCTGCTATGAGGGAGGCCGTACGGTTACTGTAGACGCACCTATGGAAAAAATACCGGTATTCATCAAGACCGACAGCAAGTGGGAAATTGCCTTCTGAGGGCAGCGGAAACAGAGGATAATCGGCGGTTACTGGTACTTTGCTTTATAACCGGATAGCTATATAATAGAAAATAGAAAAAGGAAATGCCTGGCGGGAAACTACGTATGAAGTTGCAGAATCCTGCCAGGCTGTTTGTATGAATGGAGGGAAAAGGGATGACAGGAAAACCGGAGAAAAAGAATAAAACAATGGGAAAACTGACCATGCAGGTTATTATCCCTGTCATCCTTTTATTTCTGGGAATACTTGTGGTTATGTTCCAGAGTATGTTTGAGGCGAGACAGCTGGTGTATCGCTACATTGAAGATACGGCCAGACTTTATGTGGAGCAGATCAATACCGATATTACAAAAATTAATTATGAAATCATTACCCTAACAAGCAAAAAAGGGGAAGCCAATTCCATTCCCGCAGGAATCAGGCCGGAGGACAGCCAGTATTACCCCATTTTGAATGAGATACAGGAGCAGAACCGGAATCTGAAAATCCGTTACAAAGAGCCCTGCTGTTTTTTTGTCTATCTGGAAGAGGCGGATCTTCTGATATCGGACAACGGAAGTATTTTTAAAAACAGCCAGAAGCTCGGCCTGAGCAATGCGCTGATGGAGGCGCTCAGGGAGAAGCGGGGAGAACGTACACCCTATTCCCAATGGTACTTTATCAACGATGGGGAACAGGACTATGTATTCAGCCGGTTTTCTAAGAACGGAATGACGATGGGATGTGCCATCCGGCTGGAGGATCTTTTCGAGACTCTGCGGATTAACAGCCTTGGCTATGAAGGGATCCCTTATATACAGGGAGAGGACGGCACCATATTTCTGTCCTCTAAAGACAGGAATAAAATAAACCCGGAGGAAATCAATGAAATATCCGGAAAAAAAGCAGGCATATTTACAGAAAAGGTGGTCTATTCTTTTCCCATCAGCGGTATTATCGGAGAAAACAGGGCGTTTCATATCATGATTGCCCCAAGCGGCGGGATATTGGAAAAAATCATGCGTCTCCAGGTTATCCTCGTATTTCTGGCAATCGGTATTATTGCAGGCTGCGTTCTGGTAATACGGGTTTATTACCAGCGCATTCTCCGGCCTATGAAGCAGTTCGTGGGCAGTCTGAAAAACACGGAGGAAGAGCAGTGGATAAACGAAAACGGCAGCAATAACATCCTGGAACTGGAAATGGCAAGCAAGGAATTCAAGGGGCTGCTTCGAAAAATCAAGTCTCTTAAAATCGATATTTATGAAAAAGAGCTGGCAAGGCAGAAAACGGAGCTGGAGGCCATGCAGGTTCAGATCAGGCCCCATTTCTACTTAAACTGCCTGAGTCTGATACACGGAATGGCGGATGTGGCAAAGGAAGAGAAAATCGTGCATATTACGGAAATGCTTTCCAATTATATGCGCTATGTCATGAGCGATACCTTTGAACCCAGATCCCTGAAGGAAGAAATCGAGTTTATACGTAATTATGTGGAAATACAGCAGATCCGGTACGGAAAGGAGGCTTTTTCCTTTGAGGTGATTATGGAAGATACCGTCGGTACCTACCTGGTACCTACCCTGATTATCCATAATTTCGTGGAAAATGCCATCACCCATGCGGTTTCCCTGGATAACCATGTGGAAATTACGCTGTATATAGTCAATGAAAATTATGAGGACGGCGAATATCTGTATATCTGCATATCCGATACCGGTACGGGTTTTCCTCCCGATATCCTGGATGCCATTGAACAGGATACGCCCATTTACTATAATGACAGAAAGCATATTGGAATCCAGAATTCCCTGAAAAGACTGAAGCTAATTTATGGGGAGAAAGCAAAGATTACTTTTTCCAATATGGATGAGGGATATGGGGCGGTAGTAGAAATTACCATTCCTGTGCAGCATTAGTACTGCTGTGTTCTTATCCGAACGGAAGCGTAAACGACTGGAGTCATTCCCCTGTAAGGAACCTTGCGGCACAGGGGGCTATTTTAACATTGAAAGACCAGTATGTCTGTGCTACAATTCAAGTAAGGCAATGAATTCAACACTTCTGATTATTTTTATCTTTAATGCCGTGCCCTTTCAATGGCCGGTATCTGATGCATGGTATCGTCTGCGGATACTGTAACATACATGGATATGTATGTGAATGCATGAACTCCTTGCTGACAATAAAATAAGCAGGGAGTAGAAAAGGCGAAACGACTCTCTGCGTAAAAGGAAAGAGAGGAACGCCTATGGAACATGAAATGAAGAATCTGCTTAAGGAGCAGACAATTCCCCCGGATTATCAGTTTAACCTGAGTGATTTTGCCTTATTTCTATCCGTTATGAAGAATAAGGCGGCTTATGAGAACATGCTGCGAATCATACTTGACGAACCTGATTTGAGGCTTGCAGAGGTAAAGGCGGAGCAGGTGGTACTCAACCAATCCGGCAAACGGGCTATCCGCCTGGATGCCTGGGCAAGGGATGTACGGAACCGTCAGTTTAATACAGAAATGCAGAACGATTCGAAAAGTGATAATTTGCAGAAACGTTCCCGTTTTTACCAGGGACTCCTGGATACCCCTATACTGAAATCGGGAAAAAAGACCAAATACCGCCATCTTCCTTCCACGATCATTATTTTCATTACCCAGGAGGATATCTTTTCCCGTGACTTGGCAATGTATACTTTTACGGAACAATGTGAAGAAATCGCAGGGCTGCATCTGGATGACGGGACTAAGAAAATTTTCCTGAATATGACCAGCCGCAGGGGAAGGCCGGATCTGGTGAGCCTTCTTCAGTATATGAAGAATACGACACTGGATAACCCGGAAATACTAATAAAGGATAAACGGATTAGAGAGCTGGATCGGATCGTAAGGGAAGTAAAGCAATCGGAAGAATGGGAGGCTGTTAAGATGAATATTCTTGAGATTGGCATCGAAAAGGGCAAAAAAGAGGGAAAAGCAGAGGGAATAGACCGGGTGAACCATCTCATCCGGCTTTTAGCGGAGCGAAACCGGACGGAGGATATCATAAAGGCGGCCGGGGACAAAGAATACCAAAAAAAGCTGTTTGAGGAATTCGGTATATAGTATATAACAAGAACAGGGGGTAAAAGCCCTGTTTTTATATATGTTCTTATTCCTTGCCTGAAGCTGGCCATGGCTTTTTTAATCGCGGCCCCCGGAAAGGGGATGTTTGACTATACATGTAAAGTATTGTAAACTTATTGTAGTTATCTGATCAGGTCTGCATATTTACTGCGCGGTCCGGTATAAAAACTACAGAAAAATGAGTATGGGATTCGTATCTTTTAGATAGAATAGTAAAACAGGAAACCAAGAGGTTCAGCTGAACCCGAGTGGAACGCCCGCAGAACGGGCAGAGGGGAGCTTATATGAAATTTTCGCAAATGCCTTATGAAAGAGTGGATTTCAATAAGGTGGAAGAAGAATTTACACAGCTGATGAAGGAATTTAAGGAGGCCGGAAACGGAGAAGAGCAGTTTGCGGTACATCAGAAATATTATGAACTGCGTGACAGGGTGGATACGCGGATGACAATTGCCCATATCCGCCATGATGTGAATACTGCGGATGCCTTTTACAGTGCCGAGCAGGATTATTACGATGCGGAAAGCCCCCGATACAGCAATATGGTTATTGAATACCAGAAGCTTCTGTATGAATCCCCATACCGAAGCGTACTGGAGGATAAAATAGGACCGGTCGCCTTTAAGAATATGGAGCTGGCACAGAAATCCATGGAAGAGAAGCTGATTCCCCTTGTCCAGGAAGAAAATGCCCTTGCTACCGCTTATGAGAAAATTCCCGCTTCCGCAAAATTTGAATGGGATGGAGAAACCGTAAATATTTCCCGTTTGAAGGCTTATCTGAAAAATCCCGACCGGGGGATCCGTAAAAAGGCCTGGGCCAAATTCTCCGCTTTCTTTCAGGAACATGAGGAGGAACTGGATGATATTTATGATAAGCTGGTAAAGTTACGGACAAAGCAGGCAAAAGAGCTGGGCTATGAAAATTTTGTGGAGCTTGGCTATTACAGGATGAACCGGAACTGTTATTCCAGGGAGCAGGTGGAAGCTTTCCGGGAGCAGGTTAAAAAGGATTTTGTTCCTTTTGTTGAAAAGCTGCATGATAAGAGGAGAAAACGTCTGGGACTTGACAAGCTATCCTTTATTGATGAAGGAGTTTACTTCAAGGACGGAAATCCCAGGCCCGTGGGAACACCGGAAGAGATTCTGGAAGCAGGGCAGCGTATGTACAGCCGGCTTTCTCCGGAAACCAGGGAATTCTTTGATTTCATGATGGAAAACGAGCTTTTTGACGTACTGGGACGTAATAACAAAAGGGTGGGAGGATATATGACCTATCTTCCGGTATACAAAGCGCCTTTTATTTTTGCCAACTTTAACGGAACAAGTGCGGATGTGGATGTTATCACCCATGAATGCGGCCACGCCTTCCAGGGGTATCTGTCCGGAATGGATGAGATACGGGAGCATGGGGATATTACTATGGAAACTGCGGAGTGTCATTCCATGTCCATGGAATTCTTTACGGAAAAATGGATGGACTGGTTTTTCGGAGATCAGGCGGACGCATACCGGGAGA
Source organism: Lachnospiraceae bacterium (assembly GCA_022845955.1). GTDB lineage: Bacteria > Bacillota > Clostridia > Lachnospirales > Lachnospiraceae > Eisenbergiella. Next base: position 7,123,123 of record AP025576.1, on the reverse strand, counting down.
TGCATTTTGAGGATGCCATGATGTTCATACCCTATGGATGCATGGTGGATGAATTCCAGCATATTGTATACGAAAACCCGGATCTGAGCCCGGCCCAGAGGAAGGAAGCCTGGAGCAGGCTGGAGAAGGAATATAAGCCCCACCTGGATTATGAAGGAGATGAATTTTTCGGAAAGGGCGGCTATTGGCAGCAGCAGCACCATATTTACAGCGTCCCCTTCTATTATATTGATTATGTAATCGCACAGACCGTAGCTTTCGAATATAAACTCTGGCTGGATGAGGACTTTGAAGCCGCATGGAAGAGCTATCTGAAGCTCTGCCGTCTGTCCGCGTCCGATTTCTTTACCAACATGGTTAAGGAAGTGGGACTGAAGCTGCCCTTCGAAGAAGGCTGCCTGAAGGAGATAGCAGGGAAACTGGAAAAGAAGCTGACGAAAGAAGCATAATAGTAAATGAATTATATCATATTGGATCTGGAATGGAATCAGGGGAACGAACAGAAGGAAAAACAGCTGAAGGAGCTGCCGTTTGAGATCATAGAAATCGGTGCGGTGAAGCTGAACAGCCGCATGGAGATCTGTGACAGCTTTCATGAACTCATACGGCCCCAGGTTTATAAGGAAATGCATTATATGACCAAAAAGCTCCTTCATCTTGATATGGAGGAGCTGCAGTCAGGGCGCAGCTTTCTTCAGGTGATAAAAAGCTTTCTCGCCTGGTGCGGGGAGGATTATATGTTCGGGACCTGGGGACCTCAGGATCTGTCGGAACTGCAGCGGAATATGAAATTCTATGGAATGGATCCTCTTGATAAAAAGCCCATGAAATTCTATGATGTGCAGAAGCTGTTCAGCATAGCCTTTGAGGATAAAAAATCCCGCCGCAACCTGGAATATGCGGTGGATTTCCTTGCCATATTCAAAGATATTCCTTTTCACAGGGCATTGAGCGATGCGTACTATACCGGGCGTGTTTTGGCAAAGATCAAGGATCCCCAGGTGCTGCAGATGGTATCCTTTGACGGCTTTATTGTTCCCCATAATAAAAAGGATGAGGTTCATATTGTTTTTGACGATTATGCCAAGTATATATCCAGAGACTTTAATGATAAACAGGAGCTTCTTGCGGATAAGGAAGTCTCCTCCACCAAGTGCTATCTGTGCCACCGTAACCTGAAACGGAAAATCCGGTGGTTTACCCCGAACGGGAAGCATTATTACAGCGTATCCTATTGTGAAAGACATGGCTTTATGAAGGGGAAAATCAGGGTCCGTAAAACGGAGGAGGACCGGGTTTATGCGGTAAAAACCATGAAGTTCATTACGGAAGGGGATGCGGCGGATATTTTTAAAAAGAAGGAAAGAGCCCGGGAGCTTCGCAGGATAAAGAAGCACAGGGAAGGATAAAAAACGGACGGCATGGTTTGTGCCGTCCGTTTTACATAACAATAGGAATATCAGCCCTTTACGGCCCCGCTGGTCAGTCCGTCAATTATATATCTTTGCGCGAAGATATAGAAAATCACAAGAGGAGCCATAATCAGGACCATAGTTGTCATCATGAGGGGCCAGTCGCTTTGGAATTCCCCTACGCCCCGGTACATTTCCAGCATAAGTGTAGCGTTGTTCCTGGTATGCAGAAACAGGAAGGGGGTAACAAAATCATTCCAGGTCCCCATGACATGGAAGATGGTCATGGTTACCGTTATGGGCTTCAAAAGCGGGAAGGTAATCTGGAAGAATACACGAAGAGGGCCTGCCCCGTCAATAATAGCCGATTCCTCTAATTCATAGGGAACGGTATTAATAAAGCCCTGGTACATAAAGAAAGCAAAAACACAGCTGCCGGTGGAAAGGACAATCAGCCCGTACAGTTTGTTTATCAGATGAAACCTCTGCATCTGCTGGTACAGAGGAACCATCGTGGTCTGGAACGGTACCATGAAGCCAAGCAGAAAATAAAGCATGACCAGCTTGTAGAATCTGCTTTTCCGTCTTGCCACGGCGTAGGCGGACATGGATCCGAAAAGAATAACCACCACCAGTGTGGAAAAAGTGAGGATCAGGGTATTACAGAAAGCTCTGATAAAATGGATCTGCGCCCAGGCATTTTTGAAATTTTCCAGATACAGGGCTTCCGGAAGCCCCAGAGGATTCATACCCATTTCTCTCGGTGTTTTGAATATACTGATTACCAGATAATAAAAGGGCAGGACTATGATGCAGCATAATAATAGCATGATAATTTCCAGCAGAAAGGTTTTCCACGTATAGCCTTTAAGTTTTGCTCTTTTTTTCATATAAGTTTTTCCTCCCTTTTTTTCATCAGGGACAACTGGATAATTGTGCAGATACAGATGACAAAAAAGAATACCACCGACATGGCGGTTGCTTTTCCATACAGCTTTTCCGTAACGCCCCGGGTTATAATGATCTGGGTTACCATGAGCGTGGAGTAGCCGGGGCCTCCGTTGGTAAGGGAAAATGGCAGATCAAATACCTTAAGGCTTCCGGTGAGCAGCAGCATAACGCTGATAGTCATGGACGGCGCCAGCATAGGGAAAGTGATATGACGGAAAATACCCCATCCGGAAGCACCGTCAATCCGGGCGGCCTCTATATAGGAAGCGGGAATGCTTTGCAGGTTAGCCAGGTAAATGCAGGCATGCCATCCCACCTGGGACCATACGGACACCATGATAATGGAAAACATCGCCAGCATGGGCTTTCCCAGCCACAGTACCTTATCGATGTTAAAAACCCCCAGGATGGTGTTTATGAGTCCTCTTCCGGTGGGACTCAGCATATAAGACCACAGATATCCCAGAATCAGGACGCTGGGTACCGAAGGAAAGAAAAAAACCGCCCGCTGGAGATTGCGTGTTTTCATTTTACCATTCAGCAGGACCGCAAGCGGAATAGCCAGAAGCGTGACCAGCAGGGGGACCGATACCGCATATACAAGTGTATTCAGCAAAGCCCGCATCATGGGGGCATCCCCGAAGAGATCGAAGAAGTTTTTTAGGCCCACGAATTCTGCTTTGTTGAAGCCATCCCAGTTGGTGAACGCATATTTAAAGCTGTTCAGCAGAGGGACTATAGTGAAGGTGGTATATCCCAGGAAAGCAGGGAGTATAAACAGGAGATAGGGAAATTCCCTTTTCAGATTTTTTTTCAAAACAGGACGCTCCTTTCGTTGAAGATATCTTTATAAATTCAGCGGAATGCGTATCCGCTATTCCGCTGAATCTATTTCAGGCTGTATTTGCTTTTCCCTTATTGTTCTGCGTCCAGCTCAGTCCGTTTTTTATCCATGTTTTCCACTAACTGTTCGGGTTTTATGTTACCAGTAAGGATTTCCTGTGTCCCTATGAGCATTTCATTGCCAAGGGCATCCGAGTATTTCCATTCTACTGCGGGCAGATAGAATTTGCCTTCCAGAAGGTATGGATAGCCTTCTTCAATTGTGGGATGGATAGGGAAGTCAATGCCGTCTATAGCGAGAAGGCCGCCAGTCTGTTCCTGGAACATTTTAAGGGCTTCGTCACTGGAAAGATATTCTAGAAACGCTTTTGCAGCAGGCATATTTTTGGCTTTGGCGTTTATTGACCAGCCTACGCCGGTTGCGCCTGTCATCCAGGCTACGCCGTCTTGTGTCCCAAACCAGGGAAGCATGCCGTATTCCAGATCCGGATTCAGTTCATCGAGAGTGGCGACGGACCAGGTTGCGCCGATCATATAAGCGCATTCCTCAAAAGCAAACATTTCATTTACCTGGTCGCCGGTAAGGCCCAGGGCATCCTGATTAATATAGCCGGGATCCAGATAGTCACTTGCCCAGAGACTGACAGGTTCGCTCCAGCCATCCGCATAGGTTAGTTCCCCGTTATTGACCTGGGCGTCATATTTTCCGTTTTTGTCGATCGTTTCGGTTGCAACATACCCCTGAATGGGATCATACAGATTGGTGCTGCAGAATGCCCAGGGCTGGACGCCGTTAGCCTTCAGAGTCTCCATGCTTGCCAGATATTCCTCCCGGTTTGAGGGGACTTCAATTCCGTTATCCGCAAGTATTTTCTTATTGTAGAAAATTCCTGCAATCCAGGCATCCGGCGCAAAGGCGTATATATTACCGTCTTTTGTATAGGTTTCCTTATTTTTTTCAGACATCCTGTCGAAAGCGGGAAGATAGGATATATCCATGGCAATATCATTATCCAGAACCTCTCCTTTATTTTCCGCCGCGGTCACAAAGACATCCGGTAAATCCCCTGTGGAGTACATAATCTGGAATTTTTCAACATAATCCTGTACCGGGGGTGCATAGATTAAATCCACGCTGACATCCGGATATTTTTCTTTGAAACCGTCCAGTAAAGGCTGCATTACGGTTTCATTCTGCCAGGAAAGAAAGGTCAGTGTTCCGCTGGGGATATCTCCCCCGGTAACCGCTGTACTCTCTGCAGAGGATTCCTGGGCGGCGGAAGAAGGTACTGCGGAGGCGGTTTCCCCGGATGTATCCGTGCCGGCACAGCCGGTTACGGAAAACGTCAGTACAGCTGCGAGTAAGGCAGCAGATAACTTTGATTTTTTTCTCATTTTCATAACCCTCCTTGATAAGCTTGTTTGACTCAGTTTCTATACTGCAGGTGCCGGCTCCTGAATATTTCTAACTGTTATATATTACTTTTTGTATGCTTTTCATACTTAAAATTTTAGACATTTTTCATTAAAAGTAAATGTGATATAATACACAAAACTTGAATTAAAATATCTTTGCATAGAAAAAATGCGAAATAAATCTTTTTTTTATACAATTATGTGCGGGGCTGTTTTATAATGTTACTATAAATCTGCCTAAGCAGCAGAGGCATTCAGGGGGGTATCCTTATGCATCATCGTCCGCAGCATTCCTCAATTATTACAAAAACAGCGGTAAGCGTCACGGCAGTGTTTCTGGCAGCTATTATTCTGCTGATCTTTGGCATTACCTATATTAACAGCTTCTGGATGCATCAGCGTATCCTGACCGACAAGCAGGAATTTGTATCTGAAATATCCCGCAGCATAGATGATCAGTTCAAAAGCCTAACAACACCGCTGGTATCCCTGGGTAACCAGTCCGCTGTACACCGGCTTCTGGGCAGTAACGATACTTATGATGCCAGCTGGCTGGCCAATATACGGGAAATAGAGACAAGCATTTCCCAGATTCACATTTATTATGATCATGTGGTAGATCTTGTAATAATGAATACGGATTCCAAAATCCTTTTTTCTGTCACCAATGCATTAAGCCGTAATTACGATTTCACCGGCAGTGACTGGTTCCAAAAGGCCCTGGAACAGCCCTCGGCCATTAAATATGTGCCTCCCCATGGGGTCGATCATTATTCTAGACAGAATGAGAAATATACCAATGTCTTTTCGGTTATTTATCCGGTAAAAAAGGGGGATAAGGTAGAGGGATATATCCTGTGTGAGGTAAATGCCAATAAGATTTCAAGTCTGTTCTATGGAACCAATTATAATTCGGCGGAGGGTTATATCATGGTGGATGAGGAGGGCAGGCTTATTTATGATTATGTCAGCAACCGCGACCCGGAGGAAATGAGGGACATATGGGCTGCTTTTAACAGAAACGGGACGGCCGATGCACCCATGCAGACTATAAAAAACGGTAATTTATATACCAGCAAGCAGATACAGACCACCAGATGGTTTATCATATCGGAAACGTCTAACGAAATCATCCGAAATTCCACAAACTCCATCTGGTCCTTTGCAATTGTGATAGGCTGTGCAGCTGTAGGGCTGTGTATTCTGGTACTGCGCTATATCACGCGCAGACTTCAGAAACCGGTCGACAGTGTGATCGAAAGGATATCCTCCTATGATGGTTCCGGAGCCGTCGCTTTTGATGATATGGATAATAGTTTCGGGGAAATTACGGTAATCCGGGGTAAATTCGAAGAAATGGCCGGTAAGATTAATTCTCTGATCAATGATGTGTATGTGGCCCAGATGCATCAGAAGGACATAGAACTGGAGATGCTGGTAAGTCAAATCAATCCCCATTTTTTATATAATGTCCTCCAGACCATACATGGTGAGGCCGTCCTGCACGGGGACAGGGAAATTGAAGATATGCTGTCCGCCCTGGGAGAGATTCTTCATTATACCATTGACCATTCCGATGAAATGACCACCATTGCCCGTGAAATACAGCATGTAAACAATTATCTGGGCTTTTATAAAAAGCGGTTTCCGGATCTTTTTACCTATTCTGTGGACTGCCCCGAAGAACTGATGGATCACCGGATACTTAAATATCTGCTGCAGCCGGTGATAGAAAACAGCATAAAGCATGGGTTCAGGGACCGGAAGGAAGGGGGAGAAATAAGGCTGCGTATTACCCGGGGACAGGGGATTATTGTATTCGAAGTTTTTGATAACGGACATGGTATCTGTGCAAAACGGATGGACGAGATTAGAACCAATATGGAATTGGCCCTTAGAAACCCGGGTGTCGGTATTTCCAATACCAATGCCCGTATAAAACTGAAGTACGGAGCCTCTTACGGCATTGTTCTGGACAGCCGGGAGGAAGCATATACACGGGTTATCATAACAATTCCGGATAAGGAAACAGGTGACGGGTATGTATAAAGTATGCTTTGCGGACGATGAACCGATTATTTTCAAGGTGCTGAACGCCCTTGTGGATTGGGCCGGAATTGGCTTTCAAATTGCAGGAACGGCGACGGACGGGGTTGAGGCCTTTTCTTTATATGAAAAGGAAAAGCCGGATCTTATCATAATTGATATAAAAATGCCTCTCATGGACGGGTTAAGCTGTGTGAAGCAAATCCGTGAAAAGGACAAGAAAGTGAAAATTGTTCTGCTGACGGCGAGCGATTCCTTTGAGTCCGCCCAGGAAGCTTTAAATCTGGGGGCCAATGGGTATCTGCTGAAGCCGGTAAGCCGTGATTCCATCAATAAAATCGTATCAAAAATTACAGCGGAATTAAACCGGGAAGCCAGCCGTGCACAGGAGGGCGCTGCCGGCAGTGAAGAGCAGCTCCTGGAGAAAGACCTGCAGCGGCTATACGGCGCCAGCATGAATTCCGGCGAGAGTACGGCAGGGCTGTGTGACAGCAGGCTGCTACGGGGAAACTACGGACTCATTGATATCTCCTTCCGGCGGGATATACAGCAGCAGCCGGGGGATGCGGAGACCCTTTCAAATACCTTTTCTGCTTACATAAGAAAAGCAGGAGTACAGATTCATGCCCATTTTGTATCGGTGAATAACCGTATTATTTATGCGGTTTCCCCTTTAAAGGAAGACGCGCTGCTTTTTTTTCAGGACTGTCATTCCTGTATATCCCAGGATCTGGATTATTCCCTATACCTTTTGCAGGAAACCGGCGGAAATAAAAGCCCCCAGGCCCTGTGCGGCAGCCTGAAGGCAAACAGGATACACAGCTTTTATCATTCAGAAAACAAAGGATATCCCTTTCTTTGCGGCATAAAGGAGGAATATGGCCCGCTCCCGATCAATGAGATCAAAAATATTTTGTCCGGCGCGTTGCAGGATTTCAACATAGCGGGGGTTACGGAATTCCTGCAGCGTATATTTTCGGGTGCCGGAAAAGAACTGCGAAGTCCCGGACAGCTGCAGGGCTTCTGCTATAATATGATAATGCAGCTGAAAATACATATGAAAGAGCTGGGGCTTGTCCAGTCCGCGGAAGAACTGGATAAAATAGGAATTGAACGCTTTCTTGCCATCGAAAGCGCAGATGCTTTGTTTTCCTATACCCGTCATATCATTGAACGGTACCTGGAGGATTTGGAAAAAAGAGAGGAATTTTCCGGTAATAAGTCCATCGTATTGAAGGCGAACGCATATGCAGCGGAAAACTATGGGGATCCGCTGCTGTCGCTGGAAAGTGCCGCCGACTATGTGGGACTCAGCAAGAATTATTTTATCCGTCTCTATGGGAAAGAGACAGGAATCAGCTTCTGGACCTATATCACCGGTCTGCGCATGGAACGGGCAAAGCTTTTGCTCCGCAGCACACAGCTTTCCATGACCGATATCTGCGCGCAGATCGGTTATGATGATGTCAGCTATTTTTCCCGTAAATTCAAACTGGAGGTGGGGATGTCCCCCAGAAAATACCGGGAGGGAAAGGAAATGGCCTGATTCCGGTCAAAGACCGTCAGGCCCTCTTGTATACCTGTCAAAATCAATTCCATCCTTCCTGCGCCGTTTGCTCCGTTTCAGGCTTACCTTCCTGCGTTTTCCAAAGCTGTAATTGCGAAGCAGGGAAATAAGGGATATCAGGGCAAACAGGAAAATAGCCACAGCAACGACAGCAAATAAAACAATTTTTATATTAATATAATAAACCTGGACGGCAGCGGCGTTTGTGCTATTCTGCGTCTTTGAGGCAGCAGCGTTCGTCCGGACAATTTCCACGGAAGCGCTTCCCACAAAGGAACCGTTGTAGGTAAAATGAATTGTGGCAGCCGATTCTTCCGGCCCGTTATCATAATCCAGCTCCGATTCCACATCTTTATATTCGGCGGTATTGGGAAGCACAATGATATCGGCGGGATTAATGGTAAGCAGCGGATCGGAATTCCCGAACACATCACTGTCCGATTCAAAGAAGCTGTTGTTACCCACCGTATACTCCGTATCCGCTTCTGAAACATTTACGGCATGGAAATTACTGAAACCATAAGTAAACAGATCTATCGTATCCGTATATTGGGCGGGCGATTCCTCCTTTAGAATAACGCAGATGAGTTTCAGGCCGTCCTTCTGTGCGCAGGATACCAGGGTCTGTCTGGCTTCCGAGGTATATCCTGTTTTACTGCCCACCAGATATTCATAAGCATAAGTCTTGTTTGCAAACAGCTGGTTTTTGCTGTGGACATTCATTTCCTGGCTCACCGTGGCGGATACAGGAATGGTATAATTGGCCGTACTCGCCATTTTGCACAGCAGATCATTGGAGAAGAAGGCACGGGCGATTAAAGCCATATCATAGGCAGAGGTATAATGGTTTTCATCGAATATCCCGTTGGAGGTAACAAAGTGGGAATCCTGGCAGCCCAGTTCCGCGGCCTTTTTATTCATTAAATCCACAAAAGAGCTGATGCTTCCGCTGATGTGCTCCCCGATGGCATTTCCCGCTTCATTGGCGGATCCTACCAGAAGTCCGTAAAGGGACTGTTCCATAGTGATCTGTTCCCCTGCCTTGATCCCCATATTGGAATCCGTCAGCCAGTCAATGCTGTTCACCGCTTCATTGGAATAGGTGACGATATCATCCAGAGGACTGTTTTCCATAGCGATGAGGGCGGTCAGTATTTTGGTTATGCTGGCGGGGTAAAGCTTGTCATGTATATTTTTTTCATAGAGAATCGCGCCGGTGTTGGCTTCCATCAAAATAGCGGATTGGGCACCGATGAGAGGCCCTGCGGGCCAGTTTTCCCATTCATTGGATTCCACGGGCATCTCTTTACGCACTTCGGCTTCCTCCTGGAAGCTGTTTCCTGCGGCAGCAGGTGCTGCCCAGACGGAGAAAGGAACACAGAAAACCAGTGCCGGACATAGAAGGACAGTGGTCAGAAAAAATATAAATTTATGTTTCCTACCGGGATGTAATACCATGTATATCACCTTATATTCCTTACTCAAACGCAGATTAGGCCGGTGTTTGAGCTATTCTTACGTTTATCATACGTTTTTACCGCTTTCATCATACACTATCCGGCGATAAATTTTAAGGGATTTAAGGAAAAATTCATAAAAAGTTCCCGGCCGGGAATACGTAAGCGGAGTATGTGGGCCTGTGTTTACAATAAAAAGAAAATAAGCTATAATGCCTTGATGAATATAAAGGTGCATATCCATAAAAGATTATTCTATTTGAGGGTAGGGTTACCGTTGCAGACAGGGAGGAAAACCAATGAGACTTAAAAACGTACCCGGCTCCAGGGAAGCGATTGGGGAGAGCCGTTTTGTGATACATGAACCGGAGGCACAAAAGGGAAAATGGACAGAGATATTCGGAAATGAGAAGCCTATCCATATAGAAATCGGAATGGGAAAAGGGAGGTTTCTAATGGGAATGGCCGCACAACATCCCGAAATAAACTATATCGGCATTGAGAAGTATTCCAGTGTCCTGCTCCGCGCTATCCAGAAGATGGAGGAGGACGAGCTTCCCAACGTCCGCTTTCTCCGCATGGATGCGGAAGATCTCTGCAATGTGTTTGACAAAGAAGAAATAAGCAGGATATATCTGAACTTCTCGGATCCCTGGCCCAAGGACAGGCATGCCAAAAGGCGCCTGCCCTCCAGACAGTTCCTTGCCAGATACGATGAGATACTTAAGAAGGACGGTACGCTGGAATTCAAAACGGATAACAGAATTCTGTTTGATTTCGCGCTGGAGGAGCTGGAGCCGGCCGGATGGAAGGCGGATGTGGTTACCTTTGATCTCCATGGGGATGAAGTGCTGATGGAAGGGAATGTGATGACGGAATATGAGGAAAGGTTTTCTTCGATTGGCAATCCTATATGTAAATATATAATCCGCAGATAACAGCATTCTTTGATATATTTGAATAAAAAGATCTGAAAATACATGGATAATGAGCGGATAATCCATGTATTTTTTATTATAGATACCGGTATCTGCACCTCTGCTTTCAGTAATGGGTAATATGTGCACTTTTTAACTATTTTTATCCTTGCAAAGCACAAAAATGTGTAATATGCTTATACCATGAACTTATGCCTCTGTTTTGTATTGATATGTTATCCGTATTCGTATGGAAAACAGAAAATCGTCAAGACTAAAAAGAGACACAGAAAAAACAAAGGAGGTTTTATCATGGAATATAAATTTACAACGGGAGATTTTGAAAAAGAAGTGCTGCAGTCGGACAAGCCGGTATTGGTGGATTTTTTTGCGGACTGGTGCGGTCCCTGCAAGATGATGGCGCCTGTAGTGGAGCAGCTGGCTGAGGAACTGGATGGAAAAGCCAAGGTGGGCAAGCTCAATATTGATGAGAATATGGAAATTGCTGAAAAATATGGAGTCATGAATATCCCTACTTTCCTGGTATTTAAGGACGGACAGGAAAAAGCCAGGATTGTGGGCGCGGTATCCAAAAACGAATTGAAAAATAAACTGGAACAGACGTTGGCTTAACAGCGGATGACGCCCGGCGTATTTTCGTCGGGCGACGCTTGTGTCTGTTTTCGCATGATGCAAATAGTGTTTTTTAATGACAGTGGTTGATTGTTGAGGGGAAGGCATTTTATGTACATACTCTTTTTCTTACTATGGGTGATCTTTAACGGGCAGGTTACGTTGGAAATCGTTCTGTTCGGAATTGTGATTGCAGGGGCCGTTTATGCCTTCTGCTGTAAATTCCTGGATTACAGTCCGCGGAAGGACTGGATAATCCTGCGTAAATCAGGTTATATCATTGCCTATCTCGGAGTTCTTATCTGGGAAATCGTCAAAGCCAATGCGGCAACCCTTACGTTCATTGTTTCCCCTCATGTCCGGGTCCAGCCTGTTATTGTCCGGTTTAAAACGGACTTGAAAACGAAAACCGCCAGAGTTCTGCTGGCGAATTCCATTACCCTTACGCCTGGTACCATCACGGTATCGCTGCAGGATAATGTGTATACCGTACATTGTCTGGACAAGCAGTTTGGCGAAGGGCTTTCGGACAGTACCTTTGTGTGGCTTCTGCACAAGATAGAAGGGCAGGTGGCAAAATGACCGGTTTGGAAAATGCATATGAAGCGGTCTTTACGGCGGCGTTGATCTTTCTTGGGTTTATGCTGCTTCTCTGCCTGATAAGGGCTGTGCGCGGTCCCCGCGTGGCGGATCGGCTGGTGGCTGTGAATATGATGGGTACGATGGTTATGGTTATGATAGCCATACTCGCCCTTTTGCTGGAGGAAGGCTATCTGGTGGATATCTGCATCATCTACGCCATGATAAGCTTTCTGGCGGTTATTGTGCTGACCAAGGTATATATGGGGGTTTATCAGGAAACAAGGAAAAAAGACAGGCAAAAGGATGCGGCAGAGGAGGAAAAAGTGCATGAATCTTGAATTGCTCCGCTTTATTATCGGGACAGTGGTTCTTACTGCAGGGCTGCTTACCTTTGCCCTGGAGGTGTTCGGATCCTTCCGTTTTGAGTTTGTACTGAACCGGATGCATGCGGCGGCACTGGGGGACACCCTGGGTATCGGGATATCACTGACGGGCCTGATCATTATGTCCGGCCTGAATTTTACCAGCCTTAAAATGCTTCTGGTCATCATGTTCCTGTGGTTTGCGTCACCGGTTTCCTCCCACCTGATTTCCCGTCTGGAGGTAATGACGGATGAAACGCTGATGGAGCATTGTGAGCTGGGGACAGAGACGGATGAAAAACAGGACGGGGCGCAGAAAGGAGAATGATATGCAGACATTTACATATCTGTTAATGGGCTTTCTGGTGGTGTGTGCGGTATCTGTTAGCTTTTCCAGGAACCTGCTGAATTCCATCCTGATTTTTATGTCCTACAGCCTGGTAATGTCGATTATATGGATTCTTCTGGAATCGCCGGATTTGGCAATTACGGAAGCTGCTGTCGGAGCGGGGGTCACCAGTGTGCTTTTCTTTGTGACGCTGAAAAAAATCCATGCTATCCGGAGGGAGGACGAAGAAGATGACAGAAAAGAAGAATAGCCGTTTTTCCCGCTGGTTTTATGGAGAGGAGGATCCTCTTCTGGGCAGGGTGGAAATGAAACCCCAGAAGGAATATAAGGAAGAGGAATCCAGCGTTCAGGAAAGAATGCGGGAATACCGGCAGCTGCAGGAAAAGGTCTATGATGTGAAGCATAACAGGAAGCTTCAGCTTTTTAATAAAGCCTACCGGGTGATGGGGGTTATATTCTGTATCTGTCTGATTGGTATTATGCTGGTTACCGTTTCCTATCTTCCCAGGACCGGTAATGCCTCCAACCCGGACAACAATGAGGTATCGGAGCGCTACATTACCAAAGGGCTTCAGGAGACCGGTGCCGTTAATATCGTTACCGGAATGATACTGGACTACCGGGCGTTTGATACTTTCGGGGAATCCAATGTGCTGTTTATTGCCACGGTTACGGTCCTTATTCTGCTTCGCATTGATAAAAAAGAAAAGCAGGAGGGGGAGAGCCGGGATAATGCCATGACCCAGGCGGAAGCGGTGGAGAATGACCGGGTTTATGAGCCTAAAAACGATTTGATCCTGCAGAAAGTGGCCGGTTTCCTGGTTCCTTTGATCATTATATTCGGCATTTATGTGATTCTGAACGGCCACCTGTCCCCCGGAGGCGGGTTTTCAGGCGGCGCTATTATCGGTGCGGGTCTTATACTTTACCTGAATGCCTTTGGGTTTGCAAAGACCGAACGGTTTTTTACGGAGAAAACGTATAAATGGATTTGTTTCTGCTCCCTGACCTGTTATTGTCTGGCAAAAAGCTATTCCTTTTATATGGGGGCCAACCACCTGGAAAGCGGAATCCCTTTGGGCACACCCGGGGCAATCCTGAGCAGCGGCCTGATATTGGTGCTGAATATTTGTGTGGGTCTGGTGGTGACCTGTACCATGTATGCTTTTTACGCCTTATTCAGGAAGGGGGGATTCTAGGATGGGCGGCAACCTTTTATCCAATTATGGGGAAGCGATTGCCATGATCCTGTTCGGCATCGGATTCTCCAACCTTCTCCTGCAGAAGAACCTGATAAAAAAAATAATCGGCCTTAATATTATGGATACCGCGGTTTATCTGTTCCTTGCGGAAAAGGGTTATATCCTTGGACGTAAGGCCCCTATTGTGGTGGACGGGGTCCAGACAATGGCCAGCTATATCAATCCGGTTCCCAGCGGCCTTGTTCTTACGGGTATCGTGGTATCGGTTTCCGTGACGGCCCTGATGCTGTCCCTGACCATCCGTCTGTATCGCAGATACCATACGCTGGATTTGGATGAAATATCGGCAAGACTGAAAAAGGAGGGATTGTAAATGGATTTTGTACAGAACTTTCCCTTCTTTTCCATTATATTATCCATGTTTTCCGGTACGGTCAGCTCGGTCCTTCCGGCTAAAGCCGCCAAGTGGCTGAACACGGCGGTTATCGGCGCGGTGGGTTGTATGTCGGCCGTGCTGCTGGTATACCTTACGGGGAAAGGAACCAGTTATACCTACATGATGGGCCATTTTCCGGCACCTTGGGGAAACGAAATCCGCGCGGGTGTGCTGGAAGCGGGTATGGCTCTGTTTTTCTGTATCATCATGCTGCTTTCCATGATGGGCGGGCGGAAAAAGCTTTTGGGGGAAGTGGAATACAGCAAGCATAATCTGTATTATATCCTTACGGATTTGCTGCTCAGTTCCCTTCTCGCCCTTGTATATACCAACGATCTGTTTACTGCCTACGTCTTTGTGGAAATCAATACCATAGCTGCCTGCGGCCTAATCATGATCCGGCAGAACGGAAGAACGATTGAAGCGGCGGTGCGGTATATGATCATGAGCCTTTTGGGCAGCGGTCTGCTGCTGGTGGGAATCAGTATGCTGTATGACATGACCGGCCATCTGCTCATGAGCAATATCAAGGAAACCGTGGGGGAAATTGTAGCCCAGGGGGAATTCCAGGTGCCGTTGGTGGTAACCATAGGTCTGATCTGTGTGGGGCTTGCTATTAAAAGCGCCCTGTTCCCTTTTCATTCCTGGCTGCCGGATGCGTATGGCTATTCCACCGTATCCTCCGCCGCCATGCTTTCCAGTCTGGTGTCCAAGGGATATATTTTCCTGTTGATTAAGATCTTTTACCGGGTAATCGGTTTTGAATTTATTGCAGGGAATAAGATTATAAATGTGCTCTTTATCTTCGGGCTTATGGGCATGATCTTCGGCTCCTTAAGCGCGATCAAGGAAAACGATATCCGAAGGATGATTTCGTTTTCCAGTGTGGCCCAGATCGGATACATCTATATGGGCTTCGGGCTGGGAACGGAAATCGGTATGGTCGCCAGCATCTTCCATATCCTGTCCCATGCAGCCACGAAGTCACTCCTGTTCGTGTCCGCTATCGGCCTGACGGATGTTTCCAAAGGAAGCCGCAAATTCCAGGATCTGACGGGAGCCGCCTACCGGCATAAAATAGCGGGAATCGGGTTTACCGTGGGATCCCTGTCCATGGTGGGTATGCCTTTGTTATCAGGCTTTGTGAGCAAGCTGCTGTTTGCCCAGGCCTCTATCGGACATGCTTATAAAATGCTGCCGGCTCTTATCGTGCTGGGAATCAGCACCATATTAAATGCCATTTATTTCATGAAGACAGTCATCCGTATATTTGTTCCGGAAAAACGTCCGGATTGTGAGGTGATTACCGTAAGGGGAGAAAAAACCTATGCGGTTACCATCGTCCTCTTTATCAGCCTTAATATTGCCCTGGGTATGCTTTCCCAGCCTATTGTGAAGTGGATACAGTCGGGACTGGCTATGTTTGGCTAAGGAAACAGGCTGTTGGAGTTGGGAGGAGCATGGGGGCGTTCCGCAGAGCGGGGCCTTACATTGTTTACTATCAGGCGCGGGTACGGCGCGCAGACAGGAGCTTTATATGAAGGAATCAGGCATGCTTCTTTTTCCCATATTTTTTCCTATTATTATGGGGATTCTGTTGCTGCTTATGAAAAATTCAATAAAACGGGCTGCAATGACAGCCTTGACAGCCATAGGGCTTGTGGTGACCGCAATTGCGGTTATCATGGTGCTTGGCAGGGGAGAGACTGCTTTTACGCTGTTCCAGCTGACAACGCTGCTTCCTGTGTACTTTAAAGTGGACGGGGTGGGAAGGCTGTTTGTGACGGTAGTCACTATTGTCTGGGTCCTGGCCGGAATCTATGCATTCCGGTATATGCAGCATGAGGACTGTAATAAAAGATATTTCGGGTTTTATCTCATTGTATACGGCATTCTGGTGGGCCTGGATTTTTCCGGCAACCTGATTACCTTTTATCTTTTCTACGAATGCATGACCCTGCTCTCCCTTCCCCTTGTGTTCCATACACGGACAAGGGAAGCGGTGATGGCAGGGCTGAAATATTTATTTTACTCCCTGGCAGGCGCTTATCTGGCCCTGTTCGGGCTGTATTTTATCAACCGCTACGGAAATACCCTTACTTTCACGGCAGGGGGCGTGCTGGACTTTTCCCTGGCGGAGGGGCATGAAACCCTGCTGTTAGTGGTTGCTTTCCTGATGCTGATGGGATTCGGTGTAAAAGCCGGCCTGTTTCCCATGCAGGGCTGGCTTCCCACGGCACATCCGGTGGCGCCTGCGCCCGCTTCTGCCGTTTTGTCCGGTATTATTGTCAAATCGGGAGTGCTGGGCATTATCAGGGTGGTTTATTTTATCTTCGGTGCCTCATTCCTTCAGGGAACTTGGGTCCAGAAAGTATTCCTGGGACTTGCCCTGGGAACGGTTTTTCTGGGATCTATGCTTGCTTATCTGGAAAAAGGATTGAAAAAGAGGCTGGCCTATTCTACGGTAAGCCAGGTTTCGTATATCCTGTTCGGCCTGATGCTCCTGAACCCGGTGGGTATGACGGGGGCATTCCTGCATGTTCTTTTTCATGCAGTTATTAAATCCGGACTGTTTCTCTGCGCCGGCGCGATCATATTCCGGACAGGAAAAACACGGGTGGAGGATTTAAAGGGAATCGGGAAGGAGATGCCGGTGACCGCAGGCTGTATGACGCTGCTGTCCCTGTCTTTAATAGGGATTCCTCCGGCAGGAGGTTTCGTGAGCAAGTGGTATCTGGCTGTTGGCTCCCTGTCGTCAGATACCGGAGTTTTCCGGTGGCTGGGGCCGTTGGTATTGCTGCTGTCCGCGCTGCTCACCGCAGGCTACCTGCTTCCCATAGCCATGCGGGGGTTTTTTCCGGGAGAGGACGCGCAGAGTAAGGGCTTTGTACGTAAGGAAGCGGATTCCGTTATGCTGATCCCTATTCTGCTGCTGACCATCCTGGCCGTAGTGCCGGGCATGTTCCCGGGAGGGCTGCTTTCCTTTATCAATCAAATCGCACAGCAGCTGTTCCCGATGTGATATCTATACCAGGGAAAAAGAAAGGTGTTCCTCTATGAAACCAGAAATGATGCTTGTGGCCGTGCTTCTGCCTGTACTGGGCGGTGCCGTGGTGCCCCTGATACCCTTTAAAAAAAGAATGCATATGGCGGTGTATATTGAGTGTGTGGTGGTGGCAACCTCCCTGATAGTGGCAGGGCTGCTTCTGAACAGGCCCGCGGAGGCATTTCCTATCGTACAGTTTGTCAATAATCTTTCCCTGTCCCTGGAGATTGACGGATTATCCATGGTATTTGCAGGCCTGGTGGCGGCGCTGTGGCCATTGGCGACGCTGTACTCCTTTGAATATATGAAGCATGAAAGAAGGGAACGGTATTTTTTCATGTTTTATACCATAACTTATGGGATCACGCTGGGTATTGCTTTTGCGGAAGATATGCTCACCATGTACTTCTTTTATGAGCTGCTCACACTGGTTACCGTGCCTCTGGTTCTGCATACGCTCACCAGGGAGGCAATACTGGCCAGCCGGAAGTATCTGTATTATTCGCTTGGCGGCGCGGCTTTCGCTTTTATCGGCCTGATATTCCTGCTGACCTATGGGACGACCATTAATTTCACCTTCGGCGGTGTTTTGGATCCGGCGGTGATCGGCGGGGATAAAAGGTCCATGCTGCTGCTGATATATTGTATCGCTTTCTGCGGCTTCGGTGTAAAGGCGGCCGTGTGCCCGTTTAACTCCTGGCTTCCCCAGGCGGGTGTGGCTCCCACACCGGTTACGGCGCTGCTGCACGCGGTAGCTGTGGTAAAGGCGGGGGCCTTTGCCATAATCAGGCTTACCTATTACAGCTTCGGCGCGGATTTTATCCGGGGAAGCTGGGCGCAGAATGTGGTGATGGGAATTGTGATAGTTACCATTGTCTACGGCTGCAGCAGGGCTTTGAAGGAGACCCACCTGAAAAGGAGGCTTGCTTATTCCACGATCAGCAACCTGTCTTATATCCTTTTCGGCGTCTGTATCATGACTCCTCTCGGCCTGGTGGGTGCCCTGAGCCACATGGTATTCCATGCTGTAATGAAGATATGTTCCTTTTTCTGTGTAGGGGCGGTTATGTATAAAACAGGAAAGCAATATGTCCATGAAATAGACGGACTGGGCAGACGGATGCCCGTGGTGTTCGGTATCTTTACCATAGCGTCCCTGGGGCTGATGGGCGTGCCGGGGCTGGCAGGATTTATCAGTAAATGGAACCTTGCCGCCGCAGCGGTTATGAGCGACAACGTACTGGCCTATGTGGGAATAGGCGCACTGCTGATATCCGCACTTTTGACGGCTGTTTATATGCTTTCCATTGTGATAAGGGCATTTTTCCCGGATAAAGAAAAGAAGCCGGATTTTCCCGGAGATGCCGGGGATCCGGGATGGATGATGCTGGTGCCTTTGTGTATTTTTGCAGCGGCAATCCTTATATTCGGCCTGCATTCCGCACCCATTGTGAGCTTTTTTCAGGAAATAGCCGGCGGGAATTTGTAATGAGAGGTTGGAGGAACCGGAGATGACTGGTGATTATATGCTGTTATTAATCCTTTGCTTTCCCTTCCTGGGGGCATTTATCGTGCTCTTCCTGGGAAAAGGAGAGAACGTGGTAACTGTATTGGAGACGTTGTGTTTCGCTGTGCTTTTTGCTCTGTTCTGGGACGGCGGCAATATGGGGATCCGGTATGATTTTAGATGGGAAGGCTTCTGCGGACTGGGTATGCATCTGTGTGTGGATGGTTTTCGGGCGCTGTACTGCCTGATTGCCTCTCTGATGTGGATGATGACCAGCCTGTTCTCCGCGGAATATATGAAGAGCTACAGGGACACAGGGAGATACCGGTTTTTTACCCTGCTAACGCTGGGAGCCACTATCGGTGTATTTCTTTCGGCGGACCTCTTTACCGTATTTATATTCTTTGAGATCATGTCCTTTACTTCTTATACATGGGTAGCCCACGAGGAAACGGAGGAAGCGCTCCGGGCTGCGCAAACCTATCTGGCAGTTGCGGTTATCGGCGGGCTGGTTATGCTGATGGGGCTGTTCCTCCTGTATGGGGAGCTGGGAACGCTGGAGTTTACCCGGCTTACGGCAGCGGTGAAAGCAAGCCAAATGAAGGGGGACGGCGGATATGGCCGTATTGTTACCGGTGCGGTCTGCCTGCTGTTTGGCTTTGGGGCGAAGGCGGGTGTATTCCCTCTGCATATCTGGCTGCCAAAGGCACATCCCGTAGCGCCTGCGCCTGCTTCGGCCCTGCTTTCGGGTATTCTTACCAAAGCGGGAGTGTTCGGTATCCTAGTTATCAGCTGCTGTCTTCTTCCCTTTGATGCGGGCTGGGGAACCCTGATGCTGATTCTTGGAGTACTTACCATGTTTACAGGCGCTCTTCTGGCTTTATTTTCCGTAAACCTGAAACGGACGCTTGCCTGTTCCTCTGTCTCCCAAATCGGGTTTATACTTATCGGCATAGGTATGCAGGGGCTTATCGGGGAAGAGGGCAGCCTGGCTATACGGGGAAGCCTGCTTCATATGGTAAACCATTCCCTGATTAAGCTGGTGCTTTTCATGGCAGCCGGCGTAGTATTTATGAATCTTCATGAATTAAATCTGAACGAAATAAAAGGTTTTGGCAGGAAAAAACCGCTTCTGCAGTTCTGTTTCCTGATGGGGGCTTTGGGGATCGGCGGAATGCCTTTATGGAATGGTTATACAAGCAAGACCCTGCTGCATGAATCGATTGTGGAATATCGGCATATGGCAGGCCTGGCAGGGGCCGGAGGCGCCGTCTGGATGGGAGCGGTGGAATGGATCTTTCTGCTCAGCGGCGGAATGACCGTCGCTTATATGCTGAAGCTGTATATCTGCCTCTTCGTGGAAAAAAACAATGACAGAGGGCGGCAGGAACGGTTTGAAGGCATGAAGCATTATATGAACGGCCTGAGCGGGTTTGCCCTGACAGGCAGCGCCGTGCTCCTTCCACTGCTCGGGGTACTTCCCCATCTGATAACCGACAGGCTTGCGGATATGGCGGCAGAATTCCTGCATGCGGAAAAGGTGGAAACGGTAATCGCCTATTTTTCCCTGATTAATTTAAAAGGGGCCTGTATTTCCTTAGTTATCGGAGTTTTACTGTATGGGCTGGTGGTGCGTAAATGGATGATGGTGACGCAGGAAGGATGCAGGGTATACAGGGATCGCTGGCCTGTATGGCTGGATCTGGAGAACCTGCTGTACCGCCCCATTCTTCTCACCGTGCTTCCCCTGCTGTGCGGATCCTTGTGCAGACTTGCGGACGGCCTGATAGACGCGATAGTGGTACTTTTGAGAAAGACGATATACAGAGACAGTAAAATCCCTCATGAACTCAAGGAAGGAACTCCGCTGACCCATATGGTGGGCCTTGTTCTGGATGGAGTTACCGATTATTTTAATCATCCGGATGCCACAGAGGAAGAGGTGGAGGAGGATAGATACCTGAAGCAGCACATGGAAGGCAGATATGAGCATAAGCTTGCCATGGTGCATGATGATTTCCGGGAGAATGGGACAATTATAGGAAGAAGCCTTTCCTTTGGTCTTTTCCTTGCCTGCTGTGGACTATTACTGACATTGCTGTATATGCTGATCGATTGAGTGTTTTTCCAGATAAATAAAAAACGAAGCTCCCCGGGGGCTTCATTTTTTATTACCGGAAGGGAAAATAAATGAGGTTTTATGCTCTGTCTCTTACAAGGCAGAGCAATACCGAGCGGGGACCCATGACGTAAATATTTTTATCCAGGACTTCTTCTCGGGTAATTACCGCGGATGTTCCTCTTGCGGTATCCATTGCGGGAATCCAGTATTTATCGGAGGGAAGTTCCGGAAGCTCCACAGAAAGCGGATTCCAGAAGGTATTGATACCCAGATAAAGGATATCATCCCTGCCCGAGGGATAGACTCCGGCAAACATGACACCGATCATTTTGCTGTCCCAGGAGAAATTGTCATCCCAGGGTTTCTGGGAATGAAGGCTCATCGGCGGGAAACCAAGGCTGCAGGGAGCCGTATTGTCCCGAATCACGCCATGCTGGCGGCGGAAAGCGATCATATACCGGAAAAAGTCGTGGATTTCTTTGTTTTCTTCCAGTAAAGTCCAGTCCAGCCAGGAGATTTCATTGTCCTGGCAATAAGAATTGTTATTGCCGAACTGGGTATTTCCAAATTCATCCCCGGCCAGGAACATGGGGGTACCACGGCTGCACATGAGAACTGCGCAGGCATTTTTGATCATACGAGACCGCAGCGTCAGGATTTCCTCCTTGTCTGTCGGCCCTTCCTGACCGCAGTTCCAGCTCCGGTTATCATCGGCACCGTCCGTATTATTCCAGCCGTTGGCTTCGTTATGCTTATGATTATAAGAATACAGATCGTATAAAGTAAAACCATCGTGACAGGTCAGAAAATTGACGGATGCATTGGGACCCCTTTTCTCAGGAGGATAAAGGTCAGGGGATCCCATGATACGCTGGGCGGCTGCGGCTGCGCAGCCGTCATCTCCTTTCAGGAAGCTGCGGATATCATCCCTGTATTTTCCGTTCCATTCCGCCCAACGGTTCCAGGAGGGGAAAGACCCCACCTGGTACAGCCCGCCCGCATCCCAGGCCTCGGCTATCAAATCTACACTTCCCAGGATAGGATCATAGGCCAGGCTTTCCAGCAGAGGCGGTTTACTCATGGGAGCCGCATCCTCACTGCGTCCCAGGATGGAAGCCAGATCGAAACGGAAACCATCCACCCGGTAATTGATCACCCAGTAACGCAGGCAGTCCAGGATCAACTGCCGGACAATAGGATGGTTGCAGTTCAGGGTATTGCCGCAGCCGCTGAAATTATAATAATAACCGTCCGGGGTCAGCATGTAATAGATGTTGTTATCCAGCCCTTTAAACGAGAAGAAAGGCCCCTGTTCATTTCCTTCTGCAGTATGGTTAAACACCACATCCAGTATGACTTCAATCCCATTTTCATTCAGGGCACGGATGAGTTTTTTCAGCTCCAGCCCTTCCTGGTTATATTCGATCTGTGCGGTATAGCTGGTATTGGGAGCAAAAAAGCACACAGGGTTATATCCCCAATAATCCAGAAGCTTCCGTCCGTCCACCTCCCGGCTGCCGGCCGTTTCATCAAACTCAAAGATGGGCATCAGTTCCACTGCATTAATCCCCAGATCCTTCAGGTAAGGAATTTTTTCCATTAATCCGGAGAAGGTGCCGGGATGGGAAACCCCGGAAGAAGCATCCCTGGTAAAGCCCCTGACATGCAATTCATAAATGATATTATCCTTCATGGGTATCAGCGGCTGTTTGCAGCTGCCCCAGTCAAAGTTATTCCGCACCACCCGGGATTTATATTGACAGTTCCGCTCACAGGGGAGGTGTACGCCCCATTCACTCTGACCGGTGACCGCTTTTGCATAAGGATCCAGAATATACTTATTTTTATCGAATATCAGCCCTTTTTCCGGATCATAGGGTCCATCCAGCCGGTAAGCATACTCAAATTCATCAATTTTCAAACCGAACACAATCATGGAAAATACATTACCAATCCTATAGTGTTCCGGAAAAGGAATACTGGCGAAAGGCTGGGAGGATTTCCGGTGAAAAAGCAAAAGCTCACAGGAAGTGGCATTGTGGGAAGCAATGGTAAAATTTACGCCTCCGGGCAGGGCAGAAGCGCCGTTAACCTCATAGAAGCCGGGACGTACCTTATATCCGTTGATATCATCCATAGGTTTCAGGTTGGCAGACACCTCTTCACCCGTAATACTTTCCAGCAGAAGGGTATCGTCAGTCTGTGCAAATAACATTTCCTCAGGCGAAGGCTGAGGAGAAATAGTCTGGTCCTTATTTTTCAATGCGTTACCTCCGTTTCGGCTATGGCTGTCATTGGTTCCGTCTTATACTGATTATATCCTGGGAAAAGGCATGGTACAACCTGTTTTTCGTGACGGCGGGAGAGTGGGGAAGCAGGATATAATGAGTAGTGTATGAGTGAATGGTTTATTATATGTGGAATTAACGGCCCTATGAAGTTATAGCACATAAAAGAAAATTTTTTATCCATGGGCGGAAGAAGGGCAGATAGAAGCAGACAAAGCAATACTGATTACTTCGTGTCTGCTGGACAAAACGTAGAACGGCCTGTTTCAGCATTAAAAGGGGAAAAGTAAAAGCCCGGAAACGTTAAGTTTCCGGGCTTTCCTATAGTCGAAGCGACGTGATTCGAACACGCGACCTCTGCGTCCCGAACGCAGCGCTCTACCAAACTGAGCCACGCTTCGATGCGGACTTTATCAAGCCATTCAATAATACAAAAAATAAAGGAAAATGTCAATGGGTTTTTAAAAATATATTTTTATGCTTTTTATCCCCATAAGACAGCCCCTCCTTCTACCTGCCGCGACAGGAGAAAAAGGAGCTTATATTCTTTTCCGGGCAAAAAGAGATTATGTTCACAAGCTTTCAGATACCGGATATGTCCTCCGGGAGGATCTCTTCCAGAAGAGCAGCGTCACAATCCTGTACCGGCCATGTCAGGATGCCGTTTTCCGGATGAAGGATTTGCCCGCTCCACAGTTCCCGGAAAGAGGAGGTGGGATGCAGTCCGGCACGTTTTAGATCCACACACACCTGTTCCTTTCCTTTTTTCCAGTGGAACACAGCAGCATATTGCTTTCCGTCTTTTTGGGCCGTAAAGATATTTGATGCGGAAAAACCCCATGACTCCGCAGGCACAAATACACTTCCCGATGCCGCAAGGCTGTTAATTTCCCTGTTGGTTGCAAATTCCAAGGCTCTCTGGCGGGCTTCCTCTCTTCGGAAATCGTCACTGAGCATCATGACAGTACCTGCAATAACCGCTGTTGTATACCGTGCCCTTGCTTCTCCCGGCGTGCTGTCTTTTTCCATGCAGAAGCTCTTCAACAGACAGATGTGATCCGGATCATTTGCCGCATACAGCCGCCCGCTCTGCCACCAGGCATAGGTCTGGGCATTGAGGACATACTCCACATCTTCCGCCGTACCGAATGCATCGCAGGAAAATCGTCTCGCATGTCCGTACCCAAAAGGAAACAGAGGCGCGATGGAAAGGCTTATGAAAAAGGGCCTGCCGATTTTATCCTCAGACAGATTTTCTGTCAAAAACTCATATCCTTCCGTGATTGCCTGGCGGCCCGTGCGTATTGCATCATCAAAATGGCAGCCTTCCATACCGCCGTGGCTTAAGAAATCCAGCTTAATATAATCAAAACCCCAGTCAATAAAGCGTTGCAGTTTCCACCTCATCTGTTCTTTCCAGACCGGATGGGTTACATCGTAAGGAATTGCGCCGTCTACCCGTGGGAGAAATTCGCCTTCTGTATTACGCAGCAGGATTTCCGAGTAGAGGTGACCGGGAACCCCGGGGATCTCAGCTTCCGTATCCTGTCCGAAAAAAGCAAAAGGAGCATCATAAATACCGGCCCTCTGACCATTCTGGTGCAGTTGTATGACCATTTCTTCCAGAATTTTGTCAGGGATAATGTTCCATCCGGCATCAAGGTTTGCATAGGTAATTCCTTCATTCAGATAGCCTGCCGGCATCAGCTGATCCCGCATAAAAGCGGCGGTATCCCTGAAATTATCCGCATTCAGTTCAAAGGCGAATCCGGCCCAGCTGTTGAATCCAAAAGGTACACTCCCATTCCAGGATAACGGTTTTTTTAAGGTTTTGAGCAAATCACCGTATTGTTCCAGCAGCTTTCGGTAATCCTTCCCCTGAAATATGCAGAAGCGGGAAGAATAAACCTTATTTCCTGCCATGCTTCCATGTTCCACACTGTCATGTGTCCCTTCTTCGGCGATTCCGCAGCGGGCTTCCAGCTTTCCTGCATCAAAGCCGGAAAAGACAAGGGCATTTTTCCATGTGGTAAAATCAACAGCGCCGATCAGCAGCCCCTCCCGGCTGTCAGGGGAAAACAGAACGGTCAGATCATAGCTTCTTCTGCCGGCCCGCGGGGGCACCGCCTCGTAGCGCAGCCACATGGTATTGTCATACGGAACCAGAAGCATTTGTGACCAAAGGCTTCTCCATAGACGGGATATTCCCTGACTGGGAGCCTGCATAATAAGCGGCGAAAGACGCCGGGATTCCACGGATTTTCCGTTTGCTTCGGAGAGGGAACAAGAGGCAAACGGAATACCGTCCGATGTGACTTCCAGCCTCTCGGTGAGAACCAGCCCGTTCCCTGCTGTGAAAACAAGTTCGGTGCTATCCGCCTCGGTATGGGTTCCGGACAGTTGTGCTGTCCGGGTATCTATTTGCCTTCCGTCGGTATGTTCCGCTGTGGAATAGGCGGATAAAACCGGGGTAGGCCCATTCCATAATTCAAAATATCCTGTTTCAGTGATTTTCCATTCCATTTTTATCTACTCCCTTTTTTGCAGGCACTGGCTGTCAGGTAAAGGAACCAGGTATCAATCCGCCTGTCCCCACAATGCCATTCTTTCCTGATACTGAGCGGTAAGGTAGTTTTCCACATCAGACAGCCCTGCCGCTTCCATTTCCGCAGCCATTTCGTCATAAACAGCCAACGCTTCCTCATTGTTTGCTGCATTTACCATTTTGGGGAAATTCTGATTATAAATATCCTGTACCTTCTGCCATTTCAGACCTTCCGGAGAACTTCCCGCAGGTTCCAGACCTGTGAGATCTGCCGTATCCCAGCTGTCTGACTCGCCAAAACTTTTGTTCGCAAATTCCGCGGTAGGCTGCAAAACATATTTGGTGGACATGTCATACGGTGTGCCGTCACTTCCATATCCGTTTTTGATAAACCAGGACCATTTACGGATGCCGGTCTCCAGCTTTGTTTTATCAAAATCTGTCTGGAAACCATCAACAATTTCCTGTTTCGGAACATGCTTTCCGTCTACCATATCCCAGTGCTTTCCTTCGATTCCCCACATCATCAGATATTGGCCTTCTTCACTTACGAGGAAGTCAATAAATTTCATGGCAGCCTCCGGATTTTTGCAGTTGGAGGTAATACCAATTGCATCCCAGCCAAGTGTACTTCTGCCGTTATAGGTGGTCTGCGAGGGATCCATTCCTTCGCCGACTACTTTGTAGCTGTAGAATTGGGCATCCGGCCCAATTGTGGAAGCCAGGCTGGTATTGACCCCATCCGTATCCCAATAAGATGCAAAGGTGGAAAATACATTACCGGCTGAAAGCTTCTGGGTCCATTGTTCTTTTTTGTTTACGACCCATTCCTTATCCAGAAGTCCCTCTGAATACATGGTATTCATAAAGGTGATTGCATCCTTGTATTTAGGGCTTTTTATAACATGCTGGAGAGAATCGCCGTTAATATGATAGGTTTTGATTCCATACATGCCGCCAAAAGTACCGGCGTAATTTTTGGTTTCTGCATCCAGGGTAACGGCAATGCTTTCTTTTCCGTCAATAGTGGGATATTTTTCCTTAAACTGCCGTAAAATATCGAGATACTCAGACTGTGTAAAAGGCTCCGGGCTATCGGCGCGTTCCTGTCCCACGATTTCGGCCAGCAGATCCCTTCTCATAAGGACTCCGGCGGACGCATCCGGATCCACGCCATACCAGTTATTCAGATAATAATTATTTCCGTCACTGTAACGGCTTTTATTCAGTACATCGCCGTACATTTCCTTTACATGGGGGCCATATTGGTCAATAAGGTCATTCAGCGGGATCAGGGCGCCCGCATCGATATAGCGGTTTACGATTTCGTTGCCTCTGTCCATGAGGACAATATCCGGATAATTCTGTCCGGTCAGCATCAGATTTAACTTTTCCAGCGGATCCCCTGTGGGATTTTCCACCTGGATGGTAACGCCTGTTTTTTCCTCAATAGCCTTTGCAATTTCATCGTCAAAGGTATTGCTGCCCGAGTTCTTATCAAAGAAAGTCAGTGTTACCGGTCCATCGGAAGCCGCCTGTGCTCCTTGTGCGCTTTCTCCCCCTGTACTTCCGTTTCCGCAGCCTGTCAACGCTGCAGCAGCCATTGCCGCGCTCAATAAAAGCGCTGTTACTTTTTTTGCCTTCATAAAATCCTCCTTTTATTATCTTACAGGTTATGTATCCTCTCTTCAAGCTTTGGTTCAGCTTTTTACGGAACCGAGCATGATACCTTTAACAAAATATTTCTGGATGAACGGATATACCAGGATAATTGGAATAGTCGCCACCATGGTTGCCGCCATACGGATGCTGTCGGGTGTAATTCCCTGCCCGGTGCGGTTCGCCGCCTGGTTCGCGCCTGTTGTCTGGTATTGGTTCAGAATTTCCACCAAAATGGACTGCATTACTTTCAGATTCTGTGAGTTTGTGTATAAGTAGGCATCAAACCAGGAGTTCCAGTGCATAATTGCAACAAACAGGGCAATTGTCATAATAATCGGTTTGGACAGCGGCAGGACCAGCCTGAAAAAAATTGTCAAATCGTTTGCGCCGTCAATTTTTGCCGCTTCGAAAAGGGCATCAGGCATTCCCTCTATATAGTTCCTGACCAGAATCATGTTGTAAACACTCACCAGATTGGGAAAAATAAATACGATAAAGTTATTCAGCATTCCCAGATTTTTAAGTACCATATAATAAGGGACCAGGCCGCCGCCGAAATACATGGTGAAAATAAATAAGAGTGTAATCGGCTTTTTCCACAGCAGCTCCTTTCTGGAAAGCACATAGGCCAGAGCGGTGGTAGCCAATACAGCCAACGGCGTCCCCACCGCCGTACGGGCCAGTGTAACCAGAATGGAATGCAGAAACGTGGAGCGGGTGAGAATATCCTTATAGCTCGCAAAACTTAGTTTTCTGGGAAGGAAATATAAACCGCCGCGCATGGCATCCGTAGCATCATTGATAGAAATAATAAAAATATTCCAGAATGGATATACACACAGAATTACTACCAGCGCCAGAAAAAACACCTTGAAAATGTCCAGCGCAATGTCGGAAGCGGGTCTTTTCTTTTTATATACATTGGTTGTTGATTTCATCTCTATCTCTCCTTAAAATAATGCACTGTTATCGTCATCGAACTTTTTGGACAGAGAGTTTGCTCCCATTACCAGGATAAAAGAAACCACCGATTTGAACAGACCCACTGCGGTACCGTAAGAATACATCCCGTTTTTCAGACCGTACCGGTATGCATAGGTATCCAGTACGTCGGAATAATCCAAAATGGAATCGTTAGCCATCAATAGCTGCTGCTCAAAGCCTGTGTTGAGAATGCCGCCGATTGCCAGGATCAGCAGTATGATAATCGTGGGCTTTAAAGCAGGAAGTGTAATATACCAGATTTTCTGTAATCGGGTGGCGCCGTCCACGTCCGCAGCTTCATACATATCCTGGCTGATGCCGGAAATAGCCGCCAGATAAATAATCGCGTTATAGCCCAGAACCTTCCATGCATTTGCAAAAGCAATAATCCACCAGAAATAAGGCCCGTGCTGAAAGAATAAAATCTGTTCGTCTGTAAGACCGACCGCGATCAGAAGATTGTTGATTACGCCGTCTGCGGATAGAAAGGTTATGAAAATGTTTGCCGCAATAACCCAGGATATGAAGTAGGGAAGATAAGAAGCCGTCTGAACGAACTTTTTCATCCTGTTACTTCTCACTTCATTCAGGCATATGGCAAGAATGATGGGCAGAGGAAAAGAAAACAAAAGTGTGAGCAGACTGGTTGCCAGTGTATTTCTCATGATTTTCAGGAAATCCGTCGAAAAAAAGTACTGAAACCAATCAAGTCCGACAAATGCAGAATTAGCCATATCCGCAAAATAGCCGCTGCCCTTCGGCGTATAATTGATAAATGCCATGTACAGGCCGGTCATTGGCGCATAACAAATCAATAACACCCATACCAGTGCCGGCAGAAGCAGCAGAAACAGATATCTTTGTTCCCAGAACCGGAATCCCAGGCTTTTCTTTCTCCCTGCTTTTTTTTCAGGCTCTGCTGCCTGTGGAACCGCCTTTTTCATAGATACCACCCTCTCTTGTGTGAAATGTATACATATTTCTCTTGTGCCTTAATTTTATATACAGATAGCACGTCAAACAAGAAAAGATATTTATAAAAACCATCAGTATTTTACACTTTTTATAGATTTCATTCTGACAGATGTTAAAATCTTACGATAATTTATAGATTTAACGATTCAGGATACTGCCTGACAGATAAAAAAAGGAAGCACCGCCAAGTGCTTCCTTTCTTGCAGAATCTTAAAGACAATCATTATTTACGAAAGCGCTGCCTGCCGTCCGGGGGATTTCCACCCGGATGCAGGTTCCTTTACCATACACGCTGTTTATTGTCACCCCATATTCTTTTCCATAATTAAGCTTTACCCGGATATCCACATTTTTCAGGCCGAAACCTTCCTGGGACTGTTTTAATTCGGTACGCAGCTGTACCAGCTTTTCCGGTTCGATTCCGAGTCCGTCATCCGATACCTCATAAAATATGCGGTTTCCATCCTGGCCCACACGTACGGATATGTGAAGTACTTCTTCTCCTCGCGTACCGTGGTGGATAGCATTTTCCACGAGAGGCTGTAAAATCAGTTTAATTGTCCGGCAAGGCAGTATTTCCCTGTCTGCATCATACGATATGTCCACAGCATCCCCAAAACGGAGCTTTTGGATTTTCATATAATTCTGTAAAAGATCCAGTTCCTCCTGGACAGATACGGTCTGCCGCCCTTTATTTAAGGATATCCTGTAGAAATCTGCGAGGTAACGTACGCTTTGTACTGTTTTTTTGCCCCCTTCCCGTATAGCCATGGAAGATATTACAGAAAGGGCATTATACAGAAAATGGGGATTTATCTGTTCCTGAAGCAGATTCATTTCACTGGATTTCAGAAGCAGCTTCTTTTCATAATTTTCCCGGATCAGAATCTGGATCCGTTCATTAAGGGAATTAAAAGCATTGGCAATCTGGCCGATTTCGTCGTATCCCATATCGGAGAGAATATAGTCGAACTGTCCGTCCCCCAGTTTCTTTGCCGCATAAACCACCTTTTCCACACGTTTTTCCGCCATCTTGCCATAGAGCCAGATAGCGCAGAATACAAAAGAAGAACTCAGCAGAAAAACAAAGAGAATCCGCTGTGTTACTTCTGCTGTTTCCGCAAGCAGACTTTCCTGATCAATGAGCAAAAGCAGGTTCAGACCCATGTCCTCTTCGCGCCGCATACCGATCATATCGATACCGTCCATCGATATTTTCCGGCCCGTATCCCCGGACGGTATTTCTTTCCATCCCGGGATCAGCTTTCCTATGTCCGATTCTGCCGCCGCCGCGCCCGCAGCCAGTACCTGTCCCGCTTCGTCAACCAGATACATCTGTCTGGAATTATCGTTTTGTCCCAGCTGTTCATTTATGGAATTGGCATCAACCATCATGACCAGATAATTTTCAATTTCCCCGCTGCTGTAATAATTCAGTTTGCGTATGAATCCCAGATAATCAACCCCGTCTTTATTTACAATGCCGCCGATTGTTGTCGAACCGCTCTTTTCAGAAGCCTTTGCTTCAAAACCGGCAGGAAGCTCTTCTTTCTTATAAAAGTAATAATTATCCTGCGGCAGTGTCCGGTTGGTGCTATAGAAGCTAATCCGGTAAATATTCGGCTGTAAGATAGTGATACTGTGCAGCTGCTTATCAATGTAGGAAAACATGTCCCAATAGGAAATATCCGTATAATCCACGCTGAGATAGCTGTTAAGCATCTGGTTCGTATAGAGCAGATCCATAATCGTACTATAAGACAGGAAGGAGGATTCCAGGCTTTTCCCTGTTGTAACCATATTCTGCTGCATTTCCTGGAAACTCTCTTCTGTCAGGATTTCGCTGGTTTTTCTATAATTATAGGCAGTCAGAAATATCATGGGAATGACTGCAAATACGGTATAAACCAGCATCATCTTTCCCATGAAGCCAAAACTCCTAAACCATTTTACGATATTCATTTGGTGTTACCCCATAATGCTTCACAAAGACCTGACTGAAATAGGATATGTTTTCATAACCCACCAGCAGTCCGATGTCTTTTACTTTCTGTGTTTTATCCTTTAAAAGTTCACATGCTTTCTGCAGCCGGAAATCGGTCAGATATTCCAGAATGGTCTGTCCGGTTCCGGCTTTGAACAGACTCCGCAGATAGTTGGGGGAAAGCCGCAGTCCCTCTGCCATTTCTTCCACACTGCAGGCCCCGGCATAATTTTTTTCTATATATTCCTTAACCCAACCCGATACATAGAAGTTCGGATCCTCCTGCTGGCGTTTATAAAAACAGCAAAGGCTTTCCACATATTGCCGCAGGGCTTCCTGTACCTGGGAAAAGAAACCCAGATCAAGAATCAGCAGCTCCGGCTTGACACTCCGTTTATCCATTTCCTCCATCAAACGGGAATCCTCCATTTCCAGACGGTTATGGAGATTGAGATATAGTCCGTAAACTTCTCTCTGGCACTCCCTCCGGTTTCCTTTTCTCAACTCCTCCAGGCATCTTAGCATGGCCGTATCCGCTTCCATCCCGTTCCCGGCGGTAATAAAACGCCGCAACTCTTGTCTGGCGCTGTGGTAGGCGTCCCGATCAACAGGAACCGTTTTTTTATCCCCGGGGTGTGCACAGACCACCTCTCCCGGCTTTCCATAGAACATTTCATCCTGCATTCCGGAAAGCAGGACAGCGGCAGTATGCAGTTCTTTTATGGATAGCTTTTGGGTATGCCAGGCCACGCTTCCTTCCCCCTCCAGAAGTTTTGCAATCCTGCCGGCGGCATCCTGAAAAGAAATGTAGGCCTGCAGAATGACATATATCATCTGGTCGGAAAGAAAAGCATGCTGAACTTCAAACAGATCGGAAATCCGGTGGACATGCTTTTCCTCCGGCGCCCCATAAATGGCCAGCATACCATAAGCCTTTTCCTCAACAGGCCTTCCGAAGCAGGTTTCCGACATTTCCTCCAGATTTTCCTCCCTGCCTTCACAGGCGTTGGCCAGCAGCTGCCCCGAAGCCAGCTTCAGGGAAACCTCTGCGGTATGCTCCTTCTCCAGCTCCCCTTTTATGCGGAGGATGAGTTTTTCCACCTCTTCCACACTGAATGGCTTCAAAATATAGTCGATAGCCTGTACCTGAAAAGCGGCTTTTAAATATTCAAAATCATCGTAACCGGACAGGAAGATAATCTTGCACCGGTATCCTTCCTCCCGCACTCTTTTTGTCAGTTCAATTCCGTTCATAACCGGCATTTGTATATCCGTGATCAGGATATCCGGCTCATGCTCCGCCATACATTCCAGCGCAGTCCTGCCATTTCTTGCCGTGTAAACCTTTCCGACACCCAGGCTTTTCCAGTCCACATAATCCCGCAGCGTTTCCAGCTCGAGCTTTTCATCTTCCACAAGCAAAATTTTAAGCATGCGTTTTCCCCTTCTCTATCCGGTGATGAGCCATCTCTTATTCTAATTATACGGATTTACAGGAATCCTGCAATGCTAATTTGGACAGGGGCTGTAAAGATCCTGATATTGTAATTGACTCCCCGCGAAAGGAATGGCATAATAAACCTAGTTCCGGGCCGCCCGTATATGGGGGACGGGAATGCCGGGAAAAGATTACAATGGGTATGAAAGGGACAGCTGCCATGAAAACACCGGAAATTGCACAGAGCGCTTTTCTCGCGCCGGACGCGGTCATATTAGGTGATGTACATATAGAAGAGGACTGCAGCATATGGTTCCATGCGGTTATCCGTGCGGAGTCGGAGAAAATCCGGATTGGCGAAGGCAGTAATATTCAGGACAACGCAGTGGTTCATGTGGATCAGGGCCATCCCGTTTCCATAGGAAACCATGTAACGGTAGGACATGGAGCAATTATCCACGGCTGCCGCATCGGCGATAACACCCTGATCGGCATGGGGGCCATCCTGTTAAACGGCGCATCTATCGGAAAAAACTGTATTATCGGCGCGGGGGCACTGGTGACCCAAAATACGGTTGTGCCGGATAATTCCTTGGTTATAGGAAGCCCTGCATGCGTGAAACGGCAGGTTCTGGACCAGGAAGTGGAAAACAACAGGAGAAATGCAGAAATTTACATCAAAGAGGGAAAAGAATATGCCGACCGCTTCCGGAAAAAAGAATAATTTCATCAAAGAACAGTTATCCCTGCTGGCAGATCCTGCCTACAGGGATTTTTCATCCTCCCTGCTTCCGGGGACGGATCACATACTCGGAGTAAGACTGCCTGCCCTGCGGAAGCTTGCAAAAAAACTGGCAAAAGAAAACTGGGCCGAAAACCTCAGCCTCTGCACCGGGGACAGCTTTGAAGAAATTATGCTGCAGGGCTTTCTCATTGGATACGCAAAAGCACCCCTCCATGAAATCCTGGAGCAGACGGCCGCCTTTATCCCCAAAATCGATAACTGGTCTGTATGCGACAGCTTCTGTATTACCATGAAAGCGGCAAAACAGTACCCGGAAGCTTTTTGGGACTTCCTTCAGCCCTGCCTGGAAAGCAGCGGGGAATTCATTGTCCGTTTTGCGGTGGTAATGCTGCTGGATTACTTTATCACCGGGGAATATATAGACCGGATCTATCCGGTCCTTGATCGAATCAAACACCAGGGCTACTATGTAAAAATGGCTGTTGCCTGGGCTGTATCCATGTGTTACGTACAATTCCCGGAGAAAACCATGGCCTATCTGCGGAACAATACACTGGATGATTTTACTTATAACAAGTCCCTGCAGAAGATTACGGAATCCCTTTGCGTGGATTCGGAAACAAAAAAGACAATCAGAGCGATGAAAAGGAGCACGGCCCGTCTGTAAGGCTGTGCCGCCTTCCCGGGCACCCTGGCTTATACCGTTATTTCTTCCTTCAGAGTGGACAGACAGATAATCGTATTGGCATCCGTTACCCCCGGGATATCCTTTAAAGTGCCGGACAGAAAATCTTCAATATCCTGCATATCCCTGAAAAGCACCTTTAGAAGAAAATCCGCAGGACCTGCGATATGGTGGCATTCCAATACCTGGGGAAGCTGCCGGCAGGTATCCTGGAAAACGTCCATATTCCGGGAATAATCCATTTTTACCAGGATAAAAGCCAGAAGATTATATCCGGAGGCGCCGGGATTAACCCGGATCGTATATTTTTCTATCACACCTGTCTGCTCCAGCTTACGGATGCGTTCGGTGACTGCAGGCACGGAAAGAGATACCTGTTTACTGATATCGGAGGCGCTTGCGCGGCTGTTTTCCTTTAATATAGTAAGAATGACGGAATCGGTTTTATCCATGAAAACCTCCCTTAGCTTATTTTTTTCCTGGCTGTGACGGGTTTCCGGGGGTCTTTTTTCGTCCGGGAGGACGGAAGAGAAAGCTTGTAGTAAAACATATACTGCTGCATGACTCCGGCAAAGCCCTGGTAACGTTCAAAGGGAAACCCCTTCGGGTAATAGGCGGCAAGAATCTGCTTTACATGGGTATCCACAGGAAAAGCCCCGATATGGTGAAGCCCAAACAGGCAGATACAGTCGGCCACCTTACGCCCCACACCGAATTCTTTGGTGAGAAGGGCGATCGCTTCGTCATACCCCGCGTTTTGCAGGGATTCCAGAAATTCCTTTCCGCTGTCCCCTTCACAGCGAAGTGCCATAGCCAGAATATATTTATCCCGATAGCCAAGCCCCAGTCCCTGCAGTCCCTCCAGGCCGCCCGCTGCAATTGCTTCCGGTGCAGGAAAGGAGTAGAAATCCGGATCCGGAAAAACCCCTTCCGCCACCAGCTTATCCCCGTACCGGCGGCAAAGGGCATCCACACTCTTGCGGATACGGGAAATATTATTATTCTGTGATATGAGGAAACAAAGGATGGTTTCCCAAAGATCCTGGCGGAGAATACGGATTCCGCCTCCATAGGAAACGGCAGAGAGTAAGAAGCTATCCCCGGGATCCACCGCCTGCTTCATGGCCCCGTAATCTGTGGCAAGGTCGAAATAGTTGTGCCAATACGATGCAAACTCCCCGGGGGAACAGGAAAATTCCACACAGGCCCCCTCCCTGCCCGCACCGGAACCAGGCAGGGAGGGCGTGTCGGCAGCTACAGAAGGTGTCTGGCGTATCCGCACCAGATGGCTCCCGGATGCCGCTACATATGTATTTTCCCCGCAGGGGCGTATGCGGAATACCTGCCCCGAATCCATAAGCATATGGATATCAAAATCATAAAGTATTGTCTGGTACATCTGTGGTTATTTCCTCCGTATAAGGACTGTTGTCTGTCTTTTTCGCTACTGTTCATCCACCACCTGGAAAATATAAAATTTCAGATAATAGGACTCATCCGCCGCCCAGAGAATGGGATGATCACAGCACTGGGTACGGAATTCCACCTGACGCAGCCTTTTATGGGCGCCGGATGCCGCCTCCCGTATCGTCTTGGCAAAAAGATCCGGATCCATAAAATGGGAGCAGGAACAGGTGGCCAGGAACCCCCCGTTTTCCACAAGCTTCATTCCCCGCAGATTGATTTCCCGGTATCCCTTCACCGCATTTTTAATGGAATTCCTCGATTTTGTAAATGCGGGAGGATCCAGGATGACCACATCAAACCGTTCCCCCTGTGCTTCCAGTTCGGGCAGGAGTTCAAAGACATCGGCGCACCGGAAGCGGACCCGATTCTCCAGCCCGTTCAGCCTGGCGTTTTCCTCCGCCTGGAGAATGCCTGTCCGGGAAGCATCCACGCCCAATACGCTTTCCGCACCTGCAATACCCGCATTTAAAGCAAAGGAGCCGGTATGGGTAAAACAATCCAGCACCTTTTTCCCTCTGCACAGCCGCTGGACAGAGGCCCGGTTATATTTCTGATCCAGAAAAAAGCCGGTTTTCTGCCCGTCCTCCACATCGACTATATATTTGACCCCGTTTTCTTCTATCTGCACTTTGGTGTCGAAAGGGGCGCCGATAAAACCCTTGAAGCGTTCCATCCCTTCCTGCAGCCTTACCTTGGCGTCGCTGCGCTCATAAATCCCCCGTATGACAATCCCGTCCTTTTGCAGGATACGGCAGAGTCCCTCCAGAATCACGGGCTTAAGCCGGTCGATTCCCAACGCCAGGGACTCCACCACAAGCACATCCGAAAACTTGTCCACAACCAGGCCGGGAAGCCAGTCCGCTTCGCCGAAAATCACTCTGCAGCAGCCGGTGTCCATGGTCTGCTTCCGGTATTCCCAGGCGTCCGCCGCTCTCTTTTCCAGAAAAGCCTCGTCGATGACCGTGCCTTTTTTCCGGGAAAGAAGGCGTACCGTAATTTTGGAGTTGGTATTGATAAAGCCGATCCCCAGGAAATAACCGTCAAAATCATGCACGGTAACCAGGCCGCCGTTTTCAAACGTCCCGGCAATGCTTTCTATCTCATTATCATATACCCACATCCCGCCGGATTTTAAAGTCCTGCCGGTCCCTTTTTTCAATGTTACTATCGTATCGTACATTTTTCCTCACATTCTGCTGTATACCGTCAGGGTTCCTGCTGGCAGCGTTTATGTAACAGATCAGATCAGTCTGAATTGTCACACGTTTTTTCATTAATCTTCTTTTTTGTATTGTAAGTGTAACATATTTTCTTTATAATTTACAGTAGCAGCCGCCAAGTGGAAAATAGAACCTGTCTTCATGGGCTGTAAACGGAAAATCCGAAAAGAGGAAACGGAACGTTCGTTCCAAAGGAGAACTTATGATTCTGGAAAAATTCTATGAAAACCCGGAAATACTGCATGTCGGGACGGAAGAAAACAGGTGTTTTTATGTACCGCTCGATCTGCAGGAAAAGGAGAACGCTAGAAACTTAAGCGGGATCGATTGGAAATTCGGCTATTTCCCATATGCGGAGGCGGTGCCGGAGTTCTACAAAAAGGATTTTGATGAGGAAGCCTTCGGCAGGCTGGAGGTACCGTCCTGCTGGCAGATGCTGGGCTTTGATCAAAAGCAGTATACCAATATACGGTATCCTTTCCCCTTCGACCCTCCTTTTGTACCGGATGAGAATCCCTGCGGCGCTTATATCAAATACTTTGACATCAGCCGTGAGGAGGCAAAAAAGGAACAGTTCCTTTATTTTGAAGGAGTGGATTCCTGCTTTTATGTGTGGATAAACGGAAAGTTTGCAGGCTACAGCCAGGTATCCCACAGCCCCAGCGAGTTTAATATTACCGGAAAAACCAGGGCAGGAATGAATAAACTGGCGGTTCTGGTCCTGAAATGGTGCGACGGAAGCTACCTGGAGGATCAGGATAAATTCCGTATGTCCGGCATTTTCCGGGACGTGTACCTGCTTTTCAGACCCAAAGAGTATGTGAGGGATTATACGGTTACAACACCCGTACATTTTGGGGAAAACAGGGCGGAAGTGGAAGTAAGGCTTGATGAGGTGGTGGGAAAGCCTCCGGTTACCTGTGAATTGTGGGACAAGGAAACCCTTCTGGGGGAATGCCCTGCTGAAGAAGGGAAAGCCGTTTTCCCCGTCGAAAACCCGGTTTTGTGGAATGCGGAGGAGCCTTATCAATATACCCTCAAAATCAAGACCCCCGAAGAGATCCTGATTCAGAAGGTAGGGATCCGTACCGTTGCCGTACAGGACGGTGTGGTGCTGGTCAATAACAGGCCTGTAAAGTTCAAGGGTGTGAACCGGCATGACAGCAGCCCTTACACCGGTGCCGTCGTTTCCCGGATGGATGCCATGTTTGATCTGCGCATCATGAAGGAGGCAAATATCAATGCCATCCGTACCAGCCACTATCCCAATGCGCCCTGGTTTCCGGAGCTGTGCAGCGAATACGGTTTCTATATGATCGCGGAAACGGACATCGAGTCCCACGGCGCCGCCGCTATTTACGGAGGCAGCACGGAGGGCACTTACAGCTATTTTGTCCAGGAGCCTTCTTATAAAAAGGCCATACTGGACAGGGTACAGCGTTGTGTGATACGTGACAAGAACCAGTGCAGCGTTATTTTCTGGTCCCTGGGAAATGAATCCGGCTTTGGAACCAATATGGAGGAAGCGGGCCGCTGGGTGAAGAATTACGATCCCACAAGGCTTCTCCATTATGAGAGCGTCCATTTCCAGCCCGAAGGGCATGAAAAAGATGAATCCATGCTGGATGTGGAAAGCTATATGTATGCGTCCACCGGGAAAATAGACGAATATTTTGCAGAACCCGGAGTTAAAAAGCCGTTTATCCAATGTGAATTCATTCATGCCATGGGCAACGGCCCGGGGGATATCGAAGACTATATGCAGCAGATATACCGTTATGACGGATTCTGCGGCGGCTTTGTATGGGAATGGTGTGATCACGCCACCTATGAAGGCCGGGCGGAAAACGGAAAGGAAATGTTCCATTACGGCGGGGACGCGGGAGAATTCCCCCATGACGGGAATTTCTGCATGGATGGGCTGGTATTCCCCGACAGAAGGCCTCACGAAGGGCTTTACGAGTGGAAAAATGCCATCCGTCCGGTCAGGGCCGAGCTGCTGGATCGGAAAAAAGGGATTATCCGCCTGCACAACAAACTGGATTTCAGGAACCTGAAGGACTATATCTATGTCCGCTATGAGATCAAAGAAGAGGGAACCCTTCGGAAGGAAGGGGTACTGGAAGAACTTGATGCGGCCCCACACGGCTTCACCGATGTTACGCTGAAGCTTCCCGCCAACCCCAAAGCCCACTGCTGCCTTAAGCTGACCTACCTCCAGAAAACAAAGGATAAGCTGACCCAGGCCGGCCATGAAATGGGTTTTGATCAGTTCGTGCTTTCCGGGGAGAAAGAGAGTAAGCTGTCCCTGCAGAAAAAGGGAGAGCCTCTCACCCTTACGGAAACCCCGGAAGTATTCCGTATGGAAAACAGCAGCCTATGTTATGAGTTCGGGAAAAAAGAAGGCAGTTTCCTGAAGCTGGAACGGGACGGCAAAGCCTGTATAACAGCTCCGGCAGAGTGGAATGTATACCGGGCGCCTACAGATAATGATCGCAACATCATCCATTCCTGGAAGGAAGCGGGATATGACAGAAGTGTGGTAA
Organism: Lachnospiraceae bacterium; assembly: GCA_022845955.1. Classification (GTDB taxonomy): domain Bacteria; phylum Bacillota; class Clostridia; order Lachnospirales; family Lachnospiraceae; genus Eisenbergiella. The sequence continues at coordinate 7,083,736 of AP025576.1, read as the reverse complement.
AAGTATATGCATGCGAAGCCAAAGCCAGACAGGGTGTGATAACCGTTACCTGCGACTTTTCCATTGCCGCTGTTTACATACAGCCCTTCCTGCGCCTGCATGCGGTATGGAATGTAAACGGCGATGGGGAAATCAAGGTTGCCGTGGATGCAAAAAGAGATACCTCCTTCCCCTTCCTGCCCCGTTTCGGTTTGAAATTCTGCCTTCCGCAGGAGGAGCAGGAGGTTACCTATCTGGGATACGGCCCTCATGAAAGCTACTGTGACAAGCATCAGGCAAGCTATATGGATGTTTTCCATACGACGGTGCCCCAGCTCCATGTGGACTATGTGCGCCCCCAGGAAAACGGCAGTCATTATAACTGCTCCCTGGTCAGGGTGGGCGGTATGCAGGCCGAAGGCAGCAGGCCCTTCAGTTTCAATGCTTCGGAATACACGATACAGGAGCTGGAAACAAAGCAGCACAACTATGAACTGGAAAAATGCGGTTCCGTCATCGTCTGTACCGATTATAAGATAAGCGGCGTAGGATCCAACTCCTGCGGACCTGAGCTTCTGCCCCAGTACAGGCTGGATGAGGAGGAGTTCCATTGGGAGATGCGGTACCGGTTTGAATAAGGAGGAACAAAATATGGCCAAAATAACAATGCCTGTATCAAATGATTTCTGTCCCCAGTGCCTGTATCTGTATGGCACATACAAAGAAAATGGGGATCCGAACTACGGACTGTTCTGCTGGGCCACCTATTGCTGGGACGAAGGGCTTAAGTTTGTCGCCTGTATCGGACAGGATAAGCTGACCCGCGACAGAATAAGGGCCGAAGGTGTTTTTTCCGCTTCCATCATAAGCGAAGCGATGCTGGGCGCTGCAGATTACTGCGGAACCCATCCGGGATATGAATTTGATAAGTCCGGGAAAATGGAGTCTGAAGAGGGCGCTGTCCTGCACGTGCCGGTACCCAAAGACAGCCCCTGGACGTTTGAGCTGCAGGTGGATAAAACACTTCCTCTTGATGACAAAAACGAAAGTGAAATATACATATGCAGCATCAGGAATGTGCTGGCGGAGGAATGTCTGGCAGGCGAAAGTGATTTTGAAGAACGGCTGCGCCAGGCTGCTCCTGTAATTTCCGTATCCACCAAGTATTTTCCCGTACGCCCGGTTTCCCTTGGAGACTGGGGAAGTATGGGATAATTTCCAGAGGCAGGAACTAAAGTTAAAAATAAGAGAATGCCGCTCATTATTGAGCGGCATTTTCTTGTTTTTCCGGAATTTCCTTCTCCAGCTGTTCCAGATAATTCTTTTCCCCGCAGTTGGGACAATACAGAATCTGTCCCTTTCTGCTTCCCACGGAAAAAAGGAGCTGCATCAGTGACGGCCTGAACACCTGTCCGCAGGCGGGGCACTTAAAGGTGGAAGTGCGCCTGCAGGACAGCCTGCGGAAAATCACGATCAGGACAAACAGCAATAGCAGGATAAGGGCGGTAACCGGTATCATCTTTTGCAGAAAAGCCATAAATACCTCCATTTCCTAACAGGGCTCAGCCAAGATAAGCCCTCAGCAGGTTAAAAGTATTCTCCACGCCCTTTTTATGGCTGCGTTCGTAGCCGTGGGAAGCATACACTCCCGGGCCGATCAGCCCGTGGCGTACATCATAACCGGCGGTAAGGGCGGCATCCGCATCGGAACCGTAAAACGGATAAACGTCCACCGCAAAATCCGCAGATGCTTTTTTTCCGGCTTCGATGAGCGCGCTTACCACATCATAATGATAAGGCCCCCTGCTGTCCTTTGCACAGATGGATACCTGATATTCATCACAGCCAAGTCCTTCTCCCACACAGCCCATATCTACGGAAAGCACCTCCGTCACATCCGGAGGGATCGAGGCGCAGCCGCCGTGTCCCACTTCTTCAAATACGGTAATATGATGATAAATCCTGCGGGAAGGGGTTATGTTTTCCTCTTTGATATACTTAGCATAACCCAGCAGAATCCCCGTGCTCAGTTTGTCATCCAGAAAACGGCTTTTGATAAATCCGGAGGGTGTCACCACCGTACGGGGATCAAAACAGACAATATCCCCGGGAAGAATACCCAGCGCCAGAACATCCTCCTTGCTGCGTACGATTTCATCCAGAAGCACCTCCATTCCGCCGAAGGATCGCTTGGTATCGTTATATTCCCCGTTTACGTGGATGGAGGCATTACGAAGCTGGAAGGTTCCGGTGTATACATTTCCGCTCCGCGTGATGATGCGGCAGTTTTCCGCCTCCGTGTTGTTCGGGTTCAGGCCGCCTAGTGCGGTCAGGTTCAGCCTCCCTGCGGCGGTAATTTCCGAAACCATCGCACCCAGGGTATCCACATGGGCTTCGATAAGAACCGGGCCGGCAGCAGGATCGCATTCCCCGTTTCCTCCGGAAACCCCATCTGCAATTTTCACAAATACGCCGCCTTTTGCGGTAAGGACAGGCTCATAGCCCAGTTCGGCATAAACCTTCATCAAATATGCCGCCACATCCTTTGTATACCCGGATGGGCTGTCTATGGAAAGCAGCTTCTGTGTCTGCTCCACAATATATTCGGTATAATCTTTCATCTGCCAGTCTCCTGTGTTTTTAATATGAGAGTGCGCCGTTTCGGCACCGATCCCCGGAAAATATTCCGACGCGGCGATACGGCTGTCTCTCCTACAAGATTACCACTTTTGGGATAGCAAGGCCAGTCCTTCCCTCATTTTATTTTAAATAAAAACATGGTATACTTAAAAAGCGACATGGATCAGCCCGTCCCCGTTTCCGGACAGGGCGGCGGCAGTATCCAAACAACAGGTACGGAGGAATTATGGAAATGAATAATAAGGGCGAACAAAGGATGGGCACGGAAAGCATACCCAGGCTGATGATAAGTATGGCGGTCCCGTCTATTATCGCACAGATTATTAATATTCTATATAACATTGTGGATCGGATTTACATAGGGCATATACCGGGAGTGGGCGCGGCGGCTCTTACCGGTGTGGGAATTACCTTTCCTATCATTACCCTCATTTCGGCATTTTCCGCTTTTGTAGGCATGGGAGGAGCACCGCTTGCCGCCATCTGGCTGGGGAAAGGGGACCGTAAGCATGCGGAAAAGATCCTCGGCAGCGGAACCTGCCTTTTGGTTCTGTTTACGGTTCTGCTCATGGCCGTCTTTTATGTCTTTTTACAGCCCTTTCTCTATATGTTCGGGGCATCGGATGTCACCATCGGCTATGCGGTGGATTATATGTCCATCTATTTGCTGGGAACCCTTTTTGTGGAGCTGGCTCTGGGGCTGAATCCCTTTATCATATCCCAGGGACGTTCCCGGATTGCCATGATATCCATTGTGATAGGGGCCGTAGTCAATATTGTCCTGGATCCTTTGTTTATTTTTGTTTTCGGCTGGGGTGTGAAGGGGGCAGCCGTTGCCACCGTGCTTTCCCAGGCGGTGAGCGCCGCCTGGAATGTTACTTTCCTCATGAGCACAAAATCATCCCTGCGTCTCTCCCTCCGCCATATCCGGCCCTCATTCCGCATTATGGGACAGATTTGTTCCCTGGGAATTTCACCCTTTATCATGCGGTCTACGGAAAGCCTGATCAGCATTGTGCTGAACCGGGGGCTTCAGATATACGGAGGGGATTTGTACGTGGGTTCCCTGACCATCATGCAGAGTGTGCTCCAGCTGTTTTCCGCACCGCTTTCGGGATTTACCCAGGGGGTACAGCCTATTATCAGCTACAATTACGGCGCCGGTAATTTTGATCGGGTAAAAAAACTGTACCGGCGTATGATCGGAATCAGCTTTGCTATTTCCTTCACCGCCAACTTGACGGCTATGCTGTTTCCCGGCATATATGCGGCCCTGTTTACAAATGATCAGGAATTGATTGGACTGGTATCGCGGGTTATGCCCGTATTCCTTTTCGGGATGCTGTTTTTCGGTCTGCAGAATGGGATCCAGCCTACCTTCCTTGCGCTGGGACAGGCCAGAATATCCCTTTTTATTGCCATGTTCCGCAAGGTGATACTCCTTGTCCCGCTGGCTTTGGTACTCCCCCGTTTTTTTGGAGTAATGGGGATTTATTATGCGGAACCTGTATCCGATCTTATTTCCGCCGCAACGGCAGGAATCCTGTTCGGCATAAATATAAAGAAGATTCTGTCCAAAGAGTATCTGGCCAGAATCCAGTGAGGGATTAGTTATGAACATAAAAAAAACAGTGCGGGCGCTTCTTATCATTAACGGTCTCCAGTTTATGGCGGCTTTCCTGCTCTGGCTGGTGATAGGGACGCAGGTTCTCGGACGGGTGAATCCCGCCATCTATCTGACTATAGGCATCATGCTTCTGAGCAGCCTTCTCACCCTGATGGGGCTGTATACCGCCAGCCGGTATCAGAACGACAGCTACCGGGAAAGTATGAAAAACCTGGAAAACCTGAATCTGAAGCTGCGTGCCCAAAGGCATGATTATATGAACCATCTGCAGGTGATCTACGGATTGCTGGAGCTGGGGGAATATGAGGATGCCAGGGAATATATGGAGCCGGTTTTCAAGGACATCAGCAAAGTGTCCAAAGCGATGAAAACCTCCCAGCCGGCGGTGAACGCCCTGCTTCAGGCCAAGATGGAATCCGCGGAACAAAAAGGGATTACCATGTTGGTGGAAGTGGCGACCCCTCTGAAGGTAATTCCTGTAGAGCCATGGGAGCTGTGTAAGCTGCTTGCCAATCTTATTGATAATGGGATCACGGCGCTGGCGGATAAGGAGGGCGAGAAAAAGCTGACGGTGGAAATGCGTCAGGACAGCCGGTCTTATTTCTTTGCCGTCCGTAATAACGGGCCTGCGATACCGGAGGAGCACCAGACCCTCATATTTAAGCAGGGCTTTTCCACCAAAAAAGAAGAAGGACATGGAACCGGACTCGCCATTGTATCTCAGATTGTGAAAGATGCCAGGGGGGAACTGCACCTTTCATCCGATACCAAAGAGACCTGTTTTGAAGTCCGTCTGCCCCGGTAATAACAGGTTTTCCGCACGGCAGGTAAAGCTCCCGGTTTGCAATTCAAAGAGAGATACTGACATTACAGCCCCTATTCTGTATAAATGGCAGGATACCTCTTCCGGGAATTCCGGAAGGGATTATAATCAGACATAGATAGAACGGTACGGAGATCCCCGGAACAAACAGAGGGCCGGTGCCGGAAAGGAGGAAAAAAGGGATGGATACATTAATGATACTGGGAATTATCCTTTTCATTGTAGGCTTCATTCTGATAGCTGTTGAGATGGTGATTCCGGGATTCGGAGCGCCGGGAATCAGCGGAATCGCCTGCCTTGTGATAGGGGTTTTCCTGACAGCCGACACCGTGGCGGAGGGAGCCTTCATCACGGTCCTTGTATTGGCCCTGCTGGGCATTATGATGGCGGTTATTGTATGGATGCTTTCCAAAGGGAAAATCCATTCACCGATCATCCTGGAGGAGGAGCAGAAAAAGGATGAGGGCTATATCAGCTCTATGGATCTGCAGTATCTCCTTGGGAAAAAAGGGATTGCGGAAACGGATTTAAGGCCCACCGGAGTGGGAAATTTTGAAGGTGTCAATTTTGATGTAATATCTGAAGGCAGGTATATATCAAAAGGTGCGGATCTGGAGATAATAAAAGTAAACGGTTCCAAATTAATGGTAAAGGAACGATAATAAAGGGGGCTTTATAATGGGAAACATACTTGTAATCAGTATCATTGGTATTATCGGACTGCTTATTGTCCTGTTTTTTATTTTTGTACCAATCGGGCTGTGGATTTCCTCCATGGCGGCGAATGTTAAAATCAGCATATTAAACCTGATAGGAATGAAGCTGCGCCGTGTGGTTCCCTCCCGTATTGTGATCCCCCTCATCAAGGCCAGGAAGGCCGGTATGAATCTGGGGGTAAACCAGTTGGAAGCCCATTATCTGGCGGGCGGTAATGTGGATAATGTAATCAATGCCCTGATCGCATCGGAAAGGGCCGGTATCGAGCTTCCTTTTGAAAAAGCGGCAGCGATTGATCTGGCAGGCCGGGATGTGCTGGAAGCGGTGAAGATGAGCGTAAACCCCAAGGTAATTGAAACCACCAATGTATCGGCTGTTGCCAAGGACGGTATTGAGCTGCTGGTAAAAGCCAGAGTGACCGTGAGGGCCGATCTGGAACGCCTTGTAGGCGGTGCCGGGGAAGCGACAATCCTGGCAAGAATCGGGGAAGGTATTGTAACCACCGTAGGTTCGGCGCAATCCCATAAGGAAGTGCTGGAAAACCCGGATGACATCTCCAAGCGCGTATTAAGCAAGGGCCTGGACTCCGGTACGGCTTTTGAAATCCTTTCTATTGATATTGCGGATATCGATGTGGGACGTAACATCGGCGCCCATCTGCAGTCCCTCCAGGCGGAGGCAGATAAGAACATTGCCCAGGCCAAAGCGGAGGAAAGACGTGCCATGGCTGTGGCAAAGGAACAGGAGATGCGCGCATATGTGGTGGAAGCGGAGGCCGAGGTCCCCAAAGCCCTGGCCTATGCCCTCCGGGAAGGGAAAATGGGAGTTATGGATTATTATGAGCTTCAGAACCTGAAAGCGGATACCGATATGCGTTCGTCAATTTCCGGTACGGGATTGACGGATGCGGACTTGACCGGTGACGGAAGGAATGATTAGAAATGAAAAGGAATAGTTTACAGGAAGGGCTTGGAAGGCTGGCCGGTGCATTGATGTCCAATAAATTTGCAGGCAGCAATGCGGTATGGCATCCTTATCTTCCCCCGGGAGTCCTGCTTACGGAAGGGGAGGCGCCCGAACCCCTCTTCCAGACAGAGGAAACGCAGGCGGGGCCGCCGCAGACAGGGCAGCAGGAAATACAGCTATCCGCCGGACCGGCGACGGCATGTAACGGGGGTGGAAAAAGCCGGGAAAGCACCCGGTTCCCCACCAATACCGTACAACACAGGGCGGCACTCAGAAGAGCAGTGGTTCTAAGTGAAATTATCGGGGAACCGGTCTGCAGGAAAAGAAAAAGGAAGGCATATGGCGATCAGGGTAATCATAGTAGAGGATGAAAGCGGCATACGTAAGCTGCTGAAAAAAATCATAGAACGGAAGGGCGGCTTTGAGGTGGCGGGGGAATCCGACAACCTGGCGGACGCGGTGAGCCTTTTTGCCAGAAAAAAGCCGGAGGTCGTTTTTCTGGATATCGAAATCAACGGGGCAAGCGGCATTGACTGTGCGAAAATCATTGCAGACATGGATCCCAAGACAAAAATCGTTTTCGCCACCGCTCATGCGGAATATATGCCGGAGGCCTTTGAGGTATATGCCTTTGATTATCTGATAAAGCCCTTTGCTATCGAAAGAGTGGAACGCACCCTTGCCCGCATCCTTTCCCTGAAGGAACAGGAGCTGCCGGAGCATGCGGATAAAATCGTGCGCTACGAAAAAGAGCTTGACCGGCTTCTTGTCAAAGGGAAGGAAAGCATGAGCTTTGTGGATATCCAGGATATCATCCTGGTCCAGCGGGAAAATAACAATACCGTTATCTATACCGGACAGGATTCCTTTACCACCTCGGCAGGTCTGGGGGACATTGAAGCCAAACTGGACCCGGAGCTTTTCCTGCGGAGCCATAAATCCTATATCATCAATTTATCTAAAATAAAAAAAATAGAACCATATGGACGCTGGACATATATTGTGGCCTTTAAGGATATTAACAGGGATGCGCTGATTACAGCGGAGAAATACGAAGAAATTAAAAAAAGATTTTCCTGAAACTGAAATTTCATATGGATTTATAATGTGGCGACAAGTGGAACAATTGTAAAAGGCCCTGCTGTCTTCAGCAGGGCCTTATATGCGGAATCATTGATTTTTGGATTTCCCTTCCGGGGAGGAGATTACCCAAGCTTCTGCCAGATTTCCTTCACATCCCGGAACAGGAAATCCGGTTTTATGTCACCCTCTTCTATATCCTTGAGGGTAGCTTCGCCGGAAAGTACGCAGATGGCATCCACGCCTGCATTTTTCCCGGTGGCGATGTCGGTATAAAGCCGATCCCCTACAATAACCGCCTCCTCAGCCGGATACCCGGTATTTTTAAGCACGCAGTCCACCATGATGGGCTGAGGCTTGCCGATAAAGAAAGGCTCTTTACCAGTGGCATTTTTCAGCATAATGCTCATGGAGCCGCAGTCAGGAATAAAGCCGAAGCTGACCGGGCAGACCAAATCCGGATTGGTGGCAAGGTAGACCACGTCCCGTCCCAGCATAATGCATGTATTGCGGATTTTTTCCGATGTATTTTCCGTATCAAAGCCGATGAGCACGATAGAAGCCGTTTCCTCCGGTTCCGTTACCACATGCAGCCCGCTTTCCCGAAGCTCCGTTACCAGGGAACGGGTACCCATGCAGTATACGGTCTGGCCGGGGTAATTCTCCCTGATATACATGGCAGTCGCCTGGCTGGAGGTGTAAAAATCTTCATAACCGGCCGGTATCCCCATTCCGGTAACCTTCTGCACATAATCGGCTGCCGATTTGGAGGAATTGTTGGTAATAAAAATATACCGTCCTCCATTATCGCGGATTTGCTGCAGAAAATCCAGGGTTCCTTCAAAGATTTCATTTTCGTTGTATATGGTGCCGTCCATATCCAGCAGCCACAGTTTTTTCTTTTTCAGTATTTCGGCATTCCGGCCATTCCAATCGGTAATCATCGCAGATCCTTTCCTTTATCAAAATTTAAAACGGTTACCCACAACCCACTATATCAAAGCACATCCTTCGTGGCAATGATATTTACGCCCGTACCTGCCGCATTCTTAAGCAGGATATCGCCGATATGGACGGGAGCAGGCACGGTGATATTCTTCAGTTCCTTTACACATGCCTCCATCTTACCCTTGGGAATGTCGGAGGCTGTTTTTACCGAAACAACAGGCAGGTGCCCGCCCTGAACGCGTACGGTGGAGGTGACGATGCGGGTGGGGTTGGTGCATTCTTTCCTGGCATAGGCTTCGCCACGGGGGCAGGTGTTTCCGGCAACCTTCACCACCTCACCGTCCTGCAGACTCACGGTGAGAGGGCAGCCCAAAGGACAATTAATACAGATGAGTTCACGCTGTTCCATTTGCTTCACCTCTTTCTACCTGAATGGTAATTGTTTTAAGATCCGGCTGGGAATGTCCCATTTGGGACAGGATATCCGCTTTTTTTAGGATAACCTGTTCCATCTCACCGGGGGCCAGCTTGTTTTTGTGCAGACGGGCAATCTGGCGTCCGTCCAGATATACACCGATAAAGCAGTTTTTATAAATGGCGCCCACACGGAACCGGACGGTGAGGGTATCTTCCATCTGGGAGGGATACAGGATTTGGGGAACAGTGTAGCGGACGCCGTTTACGGCAAGAAGCTGCACCGGCGGCCCACCGGCGGTGGCGCGCTCCCCCTGAATATAAAGGGCCGCATACTTACCGGCTTTTTCCGCCTCCTGAGAAACGTAATCCACCAAATCATGGACATGAAGGACATTCCCGCAGGCAAAAACCCCTGGTATGCTGGTTTCCAGACTCTCATTCACAGCAGGACCCGAGGTGACGGGGCACATATCCACACCAAGCTTTCCGGACAGTTCGTTTTCCGGGATCAACCCTACGGACAGAAGCAGGGTGTCACAGGGAATATATTCCTCCGTTCCGGGTATGGGTCTGCGGTTCTCATCCACGTTTGCCAGGGTCACACCCTGCACTCTCTCTTTTCCATGAATGGCGACTACGGTGGTACTGAGTTTCAGGGGAATGCCGAAATCATCCAGGCACTGCACAATGTTCCGCTGCAGCCCGCCGGAATAAGGCATGAGTTCTGCCACAACCCTGACCCTGGCACCTTCCAGCGTCATGCGCCGCGCCATGATAAGGCCGATGTCCCCGGATCCCAGGATGACGATTTCTTTTCCCGGCATAAAGCCGTCCATATTCACAAGACGCTGTGCGGTTCCTGCGGAATAGATACCCGCAGGCCGGTAACCGGGTATGTTCAGGGCTCCCCTGGGACGCTCCCGGCAGCCCATGGCCAGGATGACGGCTTTGGCGGAAAGTGTCATCAGCCCATCCGTCCGGTTCATTGCCGTTACGGTTTTTCGGGAAGGATCCCCTGCGGCAGGGCAGATATCCAGTACCATCGTATGTAGCTTATAGGGGATATTCATTTCTTTCACCCGGGAAATAAAACGGGCGGCATATTCCGGACCTGTCAGCTCTTCCCGGAAGGTATGGAGGCCGAAGCCGTTATGGATGCACTGGTTAAGAATACCGCCCAGTTCGTTATCCCGTTCCAGTATCAGTATTTTATCAATTCCGTTTTCGCGGGCGGAAACCGCGGCAGCAAGTCCTGCCGGTCCTCCCCCGATAATAATCAGATCATAATCAGCCATAATAAACCTTTCCGCATGATACATGCATTATAAAATATTTCCGCGGTCAACGAGCCAAACGAACGCGCCTGCGCGTTCGCCTGGCGACCGCCGTGAGGGTCAAAAACCTCGCCGTTCACGACGGGGGTTTTAACTTCCGCCGGTCATTCCGGTGAGCAGACAGGACTTCCCGCCCGATTTGGTCAGATCCAGAGGGGAGATCTGCAGTTCCCTTGAGAGGATTTCCATCACCCGGGGGGCGCAGAAACCGGACTGGCAGCGGCCCATACCCGCGCGGGTGCGGCGTTTTACGCCATCCAGGGATTTGGCTCCCAGAGGCCGGCGTATGGCATTTATGATCTCACCCTCCGTAACGGTTTCACAGCGGCAGATGACATTGCCGTAAGCGGGATCGGCGGCGATGAGGGCTTCCATTTCCTCCGGTGTGCTTTCGGCAATACAGGGGATATCCTTACGCCGGGAAATAAAATCGGCTTTCTTTCCGGCCTTCAGCCGTGCGGCAATTTGTTCCGCCAGGAAAAGGCCGATGGCCGGAGCGCTGGAAAGGCCGGGGGAATCGATGCCTGCCGCATTGAAGAATCCTTCCGCGTCCTCCGCTTCCCCCAGGACGAAGTCACCCTTTTCTTCACAGGCACGAAGGCCGGCAAAAGAGGTGATGGCCATAGAAAGCGGTATTTTTTCTGCACTCAGCCGTGCTTTTTCCATGACCTGTGCCAGTCCTTCCCCGGTAGTGCTCACTTCTTCTTTATCCGTGATATCCTCCGCGGTGGGGCCGGCCAGAAGGTTCCCGTGTACAGTAGGGGTGATCAGGATGCCCTTGCCAAGCCGTGTGGGCTGTTGGAAAATGGTATGGGATACAAAGCTTCCGGCTTTTTTATCCATCAGGATATATTCGCCCTTACGGGGGGTGATATGCAGCTTATGGGCGCTGACTTTGTTGTTGAACTGATCCGCGTATACACCTGCCGCATTCACCACACAGCGGGCGGTAAAGGTGCCCCGGTTGGTACTGACCAGATATCCGCCGTCTGTCCGGGCAATGTCGGTAACCGCGGTTTGAAAACGGTAATCCACGCCGTTCACATATGAATTCTCCGCCAGGGCGATAGTCATTTTAAACGGACAGACTATGCCGCCGGTAGGTGCATAAAGCACCGCCTTTACTTCCGGGGACAGATTCGGCTCCAGTTCTTTTATTTCTTTCCCGGTAACGATGCGCACATCCGGCACGCCGTTGGCCTCTGCTCTTTCCCGTAGCTCTTCCAGGCCGGGAAGGTTTTCCTCATCAAAGCAAAGCACCAGGGATCCGTTTCTTTGAAAGGGAAAGTCCAGTTCTTCCGCAAGGGCATCCATTCTCTGGTTGCCCAATACATTCATGCGGGCCTTCAGGGTGCCCGGCTCGGCATCATAGCCGGCATGGATAATGGCACTGTTTGCCTTGGAGGTACCGCAGCACACATCCTCTTCCTTCTCCAAAACCGTCACCTTCAAATCATATCGGGACAGTTCCCTTGCCGTGGCACAGCCGGTAACACCTGCGCCGATAACAATTACATCCAGCATAAATTCCTCCTATCTGCCGCGCGGGCGGCACCTGCAAAATAAGGTCTAACGGTCCGGTCCTTTCACAGTTACAATAAAGTTACTGCTTATCAGAACCTGTACTATAAGAAAAAGACAGCCAAAAAACACATACCGTCCGGTACGCCCTTTTTGCTGTCTCCTTTTCTCCTGCAAATACGATATTCGCTTTTGTTTATAAAATATATGCCGCAGGCTGTTACATAAACCAGACCCGGCGGTTTGTTGTTGAAATGGATACGGCCCCCGCATTCAGGGCTGCCATAATATCTTCCCGATCCGTAATCAGCCCGCCTGCAATGACCGGGATCCGGCTTTCCGTACAAATACGCCGTATCACCTTGGGCATCAGCCCGGGCAGAACCTCGATGATGTCAGGATGCACCGATTCCGACTGCCTGCGTATATTGTCGAAGGCCATGGAATCTATGACAAAAAAACGCATCACCGTAAACATGCCGCATTCCCTTGCCTGACGGATAAGGGCAGGCTTTGTGGATATAATACCGTCTGCGGCAGTGGTATTGTGGATAAAGGTAACGGCTATTTCCTTACCGGACAGTCCGGAAATCAAATCCAGATGCACGATCACCGTTTTCCCGGCATCCTTCAGACGCCTCACAATTCCTGCAATGCTGCAGATATCTCCATAGAGAACGAACACAATCCGTATTTCGGAATCAATACAGGCTGTCAGCCCTTCTTCATCTTTAACGGCAGCGACTACAGGACAGTCCTCAAACTGTTCCATAAGTAATTTATTCATAGGAACACCTCTGGAACTATATTTTAGCATAGTGAAGTGACGAACGCAAGACGTTCGTCGGAAATGGCCGAAGTATTAATCGATCGGCGCTACCGTTCACGGCTCTTTGTGCCTGCCGCCCTGTGGCTTTGCCTGCCCGCCCAAAGAGCCGTGAACGGTTACCAATTGACACCTTTATTGTCATTTTCAACCGGTATTTATTGACACCGGGATGCTTATGAAATAGGATAAAGAAAATTGGTTTTATTTTGCTCTCAGAATGGAAAGGGATAGGAAAGCGGATGCAGGAACAGTCAGGTAAGCGGGTACACGGGCTGATAAATGTTTTGTGGGTTTTGATGGGTGTGGTGACCATAGCCGTATTTTTTATTGTGGGCAGAAATTCCGGGCTGGAGGATTCCGCTGTGGATTTTGGATGCGTTGAGGATATCAATGAGGGCTGGTATTATGAGGAAAGCGGACAGGTAAAGTATGTGGAGGAGCTGCCTTATATCACGAAAATGGAAAAAGTGACATTTTATCATGTGCTTCCGGATTCCTGCGGGGAACCGGCGGTTCTTACGTTCCGTAACAAACAGCAGAAGGTGACGGTATGGGTGGGGGATGAGTGTGTCTATCAGTACGGAGACGGCGGGCCTCTGCGGGGCAGCCTTCTGCCTTCCATCCAGTGCTTTGTCCCGGTGGGGATTCAGGACGGGACGCAAACGGTACGTATCCAATTGGAAAAGAGTGTGGGAAGAAGAGTGATGTTTCCCGGGGTACGGATGGGAAGCCAGGGAGCGGTACTGATGGAATTTATCAGGGACAGCCGGGGAATTCTGCTTTTCGGTGTGCTCATGATCGTCTTTGCCCTGTTTTTGATAGCGGGAAGCCTTGTTCTCCGGGTTAAGAACAGGGGTTCCGAATACGCTCTGTTTTTTTCGGCGGGGATATTTGTATTCCTGTCCTCTCTGTGGGTGCTTACGGACTCGCCGGTCATGCAGCTGGCAACAGGGAATTCGGAGGCTGTGTTTATCACATCCTTTTTATGCTTCATGATATTCCCCCTCCCTATGTTTTCCTTTGTGGAAAGCATATGTGAAAAGAAATACCGGGAATTGTTTGTCCTGAAGGTGTTGTTTATTCTTAATTTCTTTCTGCAGGTATTTTTATATGCGGTCCTGCGGATGGAGTTTTACAGGATGCTTCCGGTTACCCATATCCTGATTGCAGCGGCTATTATACTGATTATTTACTGCCTTGGGAAGGAATACAGGAGGAACCGGGCCTTTTATGCAAAGCAGATCCTTATCGCACTTTTTGTTTTTATGGGAACGACTTTTCTGTCCTTTGCCGACTTTTACGGGAAGCAAAAGGATTACAGCGTAATTATGCGGCTGGGAATGCTGGCGTATGCCCTGATCCTGATCGCCATTTCCTTCAGGAAGTTTATTCTGTCGGGAGAGGAAAGGGCAAAGCTTGCCGTTTATAAATCCCTGGCTTATGTGGATATTATGACTGGATGCCATAACAGGGCGGCTTTTGAACAGGTTATGCAAACCCTGAAAGCGGGAGCGGATGAGGCTGAACTGGCAGGAATGGCTATGATCGACCTGGATGGCCTGAAAAAGGTGAATGATACGTATGGACACAGCATGGGGGATGAAGTCATTATCGGTGCGGGAAGATGTATCAGAAAGGCGTTTGATGGCATAGGAGACTGCTTCCGCATCGGCGGAGATGAATTCCTGGTAATCCTGAAAGGGAAAAAACTACAGGAAAAGGAATATAGAAGGCTGCTGGAGGAAATGGTATCGGAATATAATAAGGAGCATGAGATACCGCTCCGGTTTTCCTGCGGCTTTGCTTTGCCCGAACCCGGGCAAAAAGATGCAGATGCCCTTTATAAAGAGGCGGACGGCAATATGTACCTGGAAAAACAAAAAGGATTGGAAAAAAGGTCTTGACTCCGCCCCGCGGGGGAGGGCTTATACTTTCCTTATCAGGAAAGGAGGAGGAATCGCCGTTGTATAAAATAGGTGAATTTTCCAAGATAACCAGCCTGACCGTAAAAGCGCTCCGCTATTATGAGGAGCAGGGGATTTTGTGCCCTTCGGAGCGGGATAAGAACGGCTACAGGCTTTATAACGATTCGGATTATGAAAGGGCAAGACTGATTGTCCTGCTGCGTGAGCTGGACTTTTCCATTATGGAAATCAGGGATGTCGTTGCCAATTATGGGGGAGAAGAGGATTTGGCTTACTTCCTGAAGGAAAAACAGGCACAGATATTGCAGCGGATTTCCGGGGAAAAGGCGCTTCTGAAGAAGCTGGAGGAGGCTCTTCCGGGCAGGTTGGCCGGAGGATATGTGAAACAGGAGTATGCTGTCCGGGTGCAGGAGGAGGAGGAAGTGACGGTGGTTTCCATCCGGTTCCGGGGAGCCTATTCCGATGTGGGCAAATATATTGGCCGCCTGTATAAGGCGGCGGGGAATAAGGCATCCGGCTGTCCCTTCAGCCTGTATTATGATGAGGAATACAGAGAGGATGCGGATGTGGAGCTGTGTTTACCGGTGAAAGGCATGGTGCAGGTACCGGGAATCAGCTGCCGTAAGCTGCCGGGCTGCCGGACAATCCGCACGATCCATCAAGGCAGCTATGAGGAACTGGGATATGCATATAAAGCGCTTCTGGACGCCGCCTTTGAAAGGAAGCTGCGGCCGGAAGCGCCTTCAAGAGAGATTTATACAAAAGGGCCGGGACTTATTTTCCGGGGAAATCCCTCCCATTACCTTACGGAGCTGGCTATTCCGGTCAGGGACGGAGGGGTTTTGCCGCAGGGAGAGGAAGATGCGGATCTGGATAAGCGGATGCAGGAAAGGGAAGAGATAGCCGGAAAGGATGACTATGGCAGAATTGAAATTTGACTTTAAAAAAGAATATAAATCCATTTATTTACAGAAAACGGCGCCGGTTCTGGTGGATGTGCCGCCCATGACTTATCTTTGTGTGGACGGAAAAGGGGATCCCAATACCAGCCGGGAATATAAAGACGCGCTGGCTGTGCTGTACGGTCTTTCCTATACCATCAAAATGAGCAAGATGGACGGCTCCCAGCCCCAGGGCTATTTTGATTATGTGGTCCCTCCCCTGGAGGGGCTGTGGTGGATGGAGAAACGGGAGGGGTTCGACGGCATCCATATTACGGATAAATCCTGTTTCTGCTGGACTTCCATGATCGGCCTCCCTTCCTTTGTCAGCAGGCAGGTACTGGAACAGGCCAAAGAAAAGCTGCACAAAAAGAATCCGGATCTGGATCTTTCCCATGCCCGG
The DNA here is from genome assembly GCA_022845955.1 of Lachnospiraceae bacterium. GTDB lineage: Bacteria > Bacillota > Clostridia > Lachnospirales > Lachnospiraceae > Eisenbergiella. The sequence goes on along the minus strand of AP025576.1, from coordinate 7,067,586 downwards.
ATGGAAACCCTGACGGAAGGCCTGTGTGCCCAAATCATGCATCTTGGCCCGTATGACGGGGAACCCGGCACTATACGGCAGATGCAGGCGTTTCTGGAAGCCGAAGGATATATAACCGACATAAATGAAACCAGGAAACATCATGAGATCTATTTCAATGATCCCAGAAAGACGGCACCGGAAAAATTAAAGACGATCATACGCCATCCCGTTAAAATCCGTATATAGGGAAAGGTGCAATGAGAAACGCAGAAGCAGGCAGCTGTCTCTGCGTTTCTCATTGCACCTTATTTCCGCGGCAAGGAGCCAAACGAATGCGTTTGCGGCGGGGGGCTTGACTTTAACCGGTTTCGGAGGGAGCCGGCCGCTCACATAAAAACACAAAAAAAAGCACCAACCCCGAAGCTCTGGATGTCTTCAAAATCGGTACTTTCAAAGTGCGCCTTCAGGGGCTCGAACCCTGGACACCCTGATTAAGAGTCAGGTGCTCTACCAACTGAGCTAAAGGCGCATGTTTTCTTCTGCAACGCAGGATTCATTATATTATATAAATTTTTATTTTGCAATACTTTTTTAAAAAAAAATTAAGAATTTTTTACACAAGCTTTATGAATAAGCAAAAGTATGATATGATCCCTATTGTTTTCAGTGAAAACCCGTTTTTTTCAAAGAATTGGTGATAGAAAGGGTTAAGAGGTGTTATAATGTTTTTTGACAGTCATGCCCATTATGATGATAAAGCCTTTGATGCAGATCGGGAGCAGCTTCTGGGCAGTTTCCCGGAAAAGGGTATCGGTTACGTGGTGAATGCAGGGGCCAGCTTCGCTTCCAGTGAACGATCACTGGAGCTGGCGGATAAATACCCGTTTTTATATGCGGCGGTGGGGATCCACCCCGAGCATGCACAGACATTGGACGAAAAGGGACTGGAGTGGCTGCGGAGCCGGCTTTCCGATCCCAAAGTGGCAGCGGTGGGAGAAATCGGCCTGGATTATTATTGGGACGAGCCGGATCCTTTGATACAGATAGAAGCCTTCCGCCTCCAGCTGGATCTGGCTAAGGAGGCAGGAAAGCCTGTAATTATCCATTCCAGGGATGCCGCAAGGGATACGCTGGAGACAATGCGGACAGAATATGGAAAAGACAGGCCTGCGGTGATCCATTGTTTTTCCTATTCCAAAGAAACAGCCAGAGAGTTTCTGGATCTGGGATATCTGATCGGGATCGGCGGTGTGGTTACCTTTAAAAATGCCAGAAAGGTGAAAGAAGCGGTGGAATATATTCCTTTGGACAGGCTGCTTCTGGAGACCGACTGCCCGTATCTGGCGCCGGATCCTTTCCGCGGCCGGAGGAACAGTTCCCTGAACCTTCCGCTGGTGGCGGCCCGGATAGCCGCGCTGAAGGGACTGACCGAGGAAGAGGTGGAGGAAGCAACCTTCCGGAATGCGAAACGTTTTTACGGGATAGATTAGTTTTACGGGATAGATTTAGAAGGCACAGAAGGTAACAGTTCAGGCAGGTGTGCGCATTTACCACGGAGGAATGATATGCCAAAATTAGGTACGCCAACCGGTACGATTGAGGTACTGCAGAAATATAATTTTAACTTCCAGAAGAAATTCGGCCAGAATTTCCTGATAGAACCCCGCGTTCTGGAAACCATTGTGGAGGCGGCAGGAGTCGGAAAGGATGACTGTGTGCTGGAAATCGGGCCAGGGATCGGCACCATGACCCAATACCTTGCCGAAGAGGCCGGGAAAGTGGTGGCTGTGGAAATTGATAAAGCGCTGATTCCTATTCTGAAGGATACCCTGGCCGCATATCCTAATGTTACAGTTATCCATGGGGATATCCTGAAAATGGATGTGAAAGAACTGGTAAGAGAAAGAAATGCAGGAAAACCTGTTAAGGTGGTTGCTAACCTGCCATACTATATAACCACCCCTATCATCATGCAGCTGTTTGAAAGCCATGTCCCCCTGGAAAGCATCACTATCATGGTACAGACCGAGGTGGCGGAGAGGATGCAGGTGGGGCCGGGAACCAAGGATTACGGTGCGCTTTCCCTGGCGGTCCAATATTATTCCAGGCCGGAGATCGTCACCCATGTGCCGCCGTCCTGTTTTATGCCCAAACCGAATGTGGGAAGCACCGTCATCCGGCTTGCCAGGTATGAACAGCCCCCGGTGGTTACGACGGATGAAGAATTTATGTTTAAGCTGATCCGGGCATCCTTCAACCAGCGCAGGAAAACCCTGGTGAACGGGCTGTGCAATGCATCCGGCCTGAACCTGTCCAAGGCAGAGGTGGCGGAGGCGCTGGAAAAAATGGAACTGCCCCCCGCCGTCCGGGGAGAAACCTTCACCCTGGAGCAGTTTGCCAGGCTGGGCAGCCTTTTATATAAAGGGAGAATACAATGATTGAAGCAATTGTTTTTGATATGGACGGCATTTTGTTTGACACCGAAAGGCTGAGTGTGGAAAGCTGGGTTGAGGTTGCCGGAAAAATGGGGCTTGGTGATATTGATAAAGGGGTCTATGGCTGTATCGGGTTGAACCGCACGGACTGCCGTATTTTTCTGAAGGAAACTTATGGGCAAGATTTTCCCTATGAATATTTCAGGGAGCAGACGGCTGCTGTTTTCCAGAAGAAAGTGGACAAAGACGGCCTCCCTGTCATGAAAGGGGCACAGGAGCTGCTCCTCTGGCTGCAGGAGAAGGGGATAAAGGTGGCTCTGGCATCCTCCACCCATACAAAAAAAGTGGAAAGCCATCTGCGGCTTGCCGGATTTACCGGGTTTTTCCAGGCGGTTATCGGCGGAGATATGGTCGAGCACAGCAAGCCGCTCCCGGATATCTATTGGAAAGCCTGCCAGCTGCTGCAGGCAGATCCTGCCAGGGCTGTGGCTGTGGAGGATTCCCCAAACGGAATCCGTTCCGCTTATGCGGCAGGAATGCTGCCAGTTATGGTTCCGGATCTGGTACAGCCCGATCCGGAGATAGAAAATATGCTCTATCAAAGATGCGGCAGCCTTTTTGACGTCCGGGATTTTCTGGAGAAAAAGCTTAAAGAAGGTGAAGTACGCGTATATTCTGATATGATTGGAGGTAATACATGAAACAGGCATTGCTATGGGCAGCCGGCGGAACCGGCTTTACCTTTCTGATGACGACGCTGGGAGCCGCTATGGTTTTTTTATTCCGCGGCAAAATAAATATGAAAATCCAGAGGATTTTTCTGGGATTTGCGGCAGGTGTTATGATTGCCGCCTCCGTGTGGTCGCTCCTCATACCTGCGATTGAGGAGGCGGAGGCAGCGGGCAAGGTGGGATGGATACCCGCAGCAGGAGGTTTTGTGCTTGGGATCGTTTTTCTTCTGCTGATGGATCAGCTGCTTCCCCATCTGCATGCGGGATCCAAGGAGCCGGAGGGGCTTTCCTCCTCCTGGAAACGGACCACCCTGCTGGTTATGGCGGTAACCCTTCACAACATTCCTGAGGGAATGGCTGTAGGTCTTGCTTTTGCCATGGCGGCACAGCATATGGGTGCCGAAGCAGGTGTGGCAGCGGCATTTGCACTGGCGCTGGGCATCGGTATTCAGAACTTCCCGGAAGGGGCGGCTATATCCCTGCCGCTGCGTCAGGAAGGGATTCCCGGCTGGAAGGCCTTTCTTTACGGAAGCCTTTCCGGTATTGTAGAACCGATATTTGGTATTCTGGTAGTGCTGATCGCAGGAGGAATCCAGCCTCTCATGCCCTGGCTTCTCAGCTTTGCGGCAGGTGCCATGATGTATGTGGTGGTGGAGGAACTGATTCCGGAGGCGCATTTGGGAGAACATTCCAATATAGGGACGCTTGGGGTGATGGGCGGATTCCTTATTATGATGATATTGGATGTTGCATTAGGCTGATAAAAGGAGGAAAAAGATATGGAAAAATCAAAGGTTTATTTTACCACAATGAAAACTTCATTTTCTGAGAATCTGCCTCAGAAGCTGGAGCGTCTTATCAAAACGGCAGGTATTGGCAAGATTGATTTCACCAACAAATATGCCGCAATTAAAATCCACTTCGGCGAACCGGGCAATCTGGCCTATCTGAGGCCGAACTATGCGGCTGTTGTGGTGAAGGTCATCAGGGAGCTTGGCGGAAAGCCGTTTCTTACGGACTGCAACACGCTGTATGTGGGCGGAAGGAAAAATGCCCTGGATCACATGGATGCAGCATACCAGAACGGTTTTTCACCCTTTTCCACGGGCTGTCATGTGATAATTGCAGACGGGCTGAAGGGGACGGATGAAGAACTGGTCCCCGTGGAAGGCGGCGAATATGTAAAGGAAGCCAAAATAGGACGCGCCATTATGGATGCGGACGTTTTCGTCACCCTGAGCCATTTCAAGGGCCACGAAGCCACCGGTTTTGGAAGGACTCTGAAAAATATCGGAATGGGCTGCGGTTCCCGCGCGGGGAAGATGGAGATGCATAACGCCGGCAAGCCTTATGTGGAGCAGGCAAACTGTATCGGCTGCGGACGCTGTATCAAGATCTGCGCCCATGACGCCCCCTCCATCACGGACGGCAAGGCTTCCATCGATCATAAGAAATGCGTGGGCTGCGGCCGGTGTATCGGGGTGTGCCCTATGGATGCGGTATGTACGCCCGGGGATGAAAGCAATGATATCCTGAACCGCAAGATTGCGGAGTACAGCAAGGCGGTGGTTTCCGGACGGCCCCAGTTCCATATCAGCCTGGTGGTGGATGTTTCCCCTAACTGTGACTGCCATTCGGAAAATGATATTCCTATCGTACCGGATGTGGGAATGTTTGCCTCCTTCGATCCCGTGGCGCTGGATGTGGCCTGTGCGGATGCGGTCAACAGGCAGCCGGTTATCAGCGGAAGCCAGCTGGATCGCATGCCTCATGTGCATCAGGATCATTTCATTGACTCCGCGCCGGATACCAACTGGCATTCCTGCATTGAGCACGGGGTAAAAATCGGGCTGGGCAGCGATCAATATGAATTAATAGAGATCTGAGATTCATACATAGGAATTACAAAAGGTTCCGGTCAGGCATACCATCGTATCGCCTGTCCGGAACCTTTTTTCTGATTCGGAATTGTACCGGGACCTTATGCTATTTGACAACAGCGAACCCGCCCGGCAGAATCCGCCCGTTTTCCGTCTTTCGTGATACAAGGATACTTCCGTCAGGAACGCCTGTCCCGGTATCCCCTGCGTTGATACATACCGTAAGCGACCGGCCGTCAGCCTGCCTGCGATAGGTAACTATCCGGGATCCCGCAGCTTCCCCCGTCGGAAATATAATTTCCGGGCAGCGGCAGAGAGGTTCCTGCTTCCTAAGAGCTATGAGAGCCTTTACCATGGCGGTAGTCTCCCGAAAAGTTCCTCTATCTATATCATCCCAGGGCATGCATCTCCGGCAGTCGGGATCCGGGCCGCCTTCCATGGCAATTTCGGTACCGTAAAAGATACAGGGGCTTCCCGGCATGGTATACAGCACGGCCAATGCCTGGAAAAAAGAATCCGCATCAGGAAGCTTGCTCCGTAAACGCGCCGTATCATGGGAGTCCAGAAGATTGAAAAGCACCCGGTTGGTCTGCTCCATATACATGCTGTAGCATTTATTAATCCGGTACCGGAATGACAGGCTGTCCGCTTCTTTGTTCCGGAAGAAGTCCATCACTGCATTATGGAAGGGATAATTCATGACGGAATCAAACTCGTCACCTCTCAGCCACCGCATGGAATCCTGCCAGATTTCCCCCAGAATATAAAAGTCCGGGCGCAGGGCTTTCAGACGTGCACGTAAGGAACGGCAGAACTTATGGGATATTTCATGGGCCACATCCAGGCGCAGGCCGTCGATTCCGAATTCCCTGACCCAGTATTCACAGGTTTCCGTCAGATATTCTGCCACTTCATCGTTATTGGTATTCAGTTTGGGCATAAATGCGGTGAAATGGAAGGAATAGTATTTTTTGTCATAGGTCCAGGGATCGGCCTTGTCAAAAGGCCATTTATTTACCATAAACCAGTTCCAGTAAGGGGACGCAGGGCCTTTTTCCAGCACATCCTGCCAGTAGGGAAAATGGTAGCCGCAGTGGTTGAACACACCATCCAGCATGATGCGGATACCTGCCTGATGGGCGGTATCCACCAGCGTGCGGAAATCCTCCTCTGTACCGAAGGCAGGGTCGAGCCTCCGGTAATCCGTAGTGTCATATTTGTGGGTGGTGGAAGCCTCAAAAATAGGTGTGAGGTAGATGCCGGTAATACCCAAATCAGCCAGATACCCGATTTTGGAAGTGATCCCGGCAAGATCCCCGCCATAAAATTCGTCATTGGTTACATGGCACCGGCCCCAGGGAAGCAGTTTCTTTTTGGGGAGGGAATCGTCCTTCCTGCAGAAGCGTTCCGGAAAAATCTGATACCATACCGTGTCTGCCACCCAATCCGGCGTTACATTGATATCTGCAGGATTCATCCAGGGAAAAGAAAAATAGGACAGCCTTTTGTTTTCCAGGACAAGGGTATCCTTTGTATAGAACCCATCCTCCAGATAAAAGTAAGTCTCGTCTGCACTTCGCAGCTCAAAAAAATAGGCGCACCGCTTATAAGGAGGGAAAACGGAAAGTGTCCACCACTTGTGGTTTTCCAGTTCCTTTCCGCCGGACATCTCCTCCGGATGCCCCTTCCACCGCCATGGCCCCCCGAACTCCTCCGATTCCATGGGATCCTCATAATGGAGGAAAACCCGTTCCACATCCTTTCCTGTCTGAATCTGAATCACCAGCTCCGCTTCGTTTTTTGCGTAGCACATATTATCCTGGCTTCTGTGATAAATACAACCTAAATCCATGTGCAAACCTCCCTGTACTCTAAGATCTGTAACCGTTCGGACCTGCCTGGACGGTTAGTTTGTTTCGTTATCCTATGCTATCACGAGAGATTTTGCGGCCATACCAGAAATCTTACCATCTGCATATAGAAATTTATACTTTATGAAAAATAATATACAAAGTATATAACAAAAATTTTAAATAAAAAGTAAAATTAGTAATATTGAATATGAAATAAATGTTATATAGAAAGGGAAATACAAAATGTTACTATATAAATGCAGGAAAAAAGAATGAATTAACAAAAGGAGGAAATTGGGTATGAAGAAAAAAGCGATTGCAATTCTGCTTACGCTTTCCATAGCGGCAGCAGGTATTGCGGGCTGCGGGAAGCAGACATCTGCGGAAAATACGGGGGCTGCTGCGCAGGAAACACCGGCTGTGCAGGCTTCCGAGAGCAAGGAGGCTGCAGAAGAAGGAACTTCATCCGGAACCGTGGAAATCGAGTTTGTAAACCAGAAGAGAGAGGCGGCGGATACCTTCCAGGCAGTTATCGATAAGTTCAGTGAACAAAACCCGGATATCAAGGTGACGCTGAATACCACCCCCGACGGAAGCGGCGTGCTGATGACAAGAGCCAGCAGTGATACACTGCCGGACATTCTCATGCACTGGCCTACGGACGCACAGTTTGTACAGTTTGCCAATGAAGGGCTGCTGGCAGACCTGACAGGCAAAGAATATACGGGAAACATCGTGGATTCGTACATTGAAGATCTGAAAATGGAAGACGGAGGTATCTATTGCCTGCCTATTTCCCTGAATTTTATGGGCGTTTACTATAATGTGGACAAATTTACGGAAGCCGGGCTTTCCGTTCCTGCGACATGGGATGAACTGATTGCGCTGTGTGACAAAATCGTGGCAAACGGTGAGGTTCCCTTCCTCCTTCCCAACAAGGACGCATGGACCGTTTCCCAGCTCTGGGATAATATCGGCGGGAAAGACAGGGGCGGTTATGCGGACTTTTATGCAGGCCTTGATGACGGCAGCCAGTCTTATGCGGCGGACGCCATTGCCAACGATTCCATGGAGAAAATGGTTCTTCTGACGGAGAAGTATTCCCAGGGTGATACCCTTTCCCTCGGCTATGATCAGGCCATTAATGATTTTGCCACAGGGGCCTCCTACATGTTTATCCAGGGAAGCTGGGCACTTCCTTCCATCCAGTCCGCCAACCCGGACAGTAACGTGGAAATGTTCCCTATGCCCAACGGAAGCGGTGATATGAAGCAGCCGGTGGGAGTTGACTGTGCAATCTGCGTCAGTGCCAAGGCAGCATCGGATCCTGCCAAATCGGAAGCCGTTGATAAGTTTATGACCTATCTTTTCTCCACCGAAGCCGGGCAGATGTATTCCGACAGGGATCATTCACCGTCCGCAATCAAAGGGGTTACGGCGGATATTCCCCAGGATAAGCTGGTTCTTGACCTGATTGATAAAGCTGGCGTTCTGGATCTGGCAGTGCCTCCTACCGGATTTGAAGATACCAAGCGTTCGGAAATCCAGAATGTATTTATGGGTACTTCCGTTTCCGATTTCCTTACCCAGCTGGATGAAGACTGGAAAACCGCAAGAGAGGCGGAAGCGCAGTAGCGTGCACGCAGCGGCTGCCGCGCAGTACGGGCCGGCTATTGTTTAGGTAAAGCGGGCAGGGCCGCATGTCCTGCCCGTTTTCAGGTAAGGAGAAAAGAGTTATGGAGAAAGAAAAAAGTAAGAAAACAAAGAAAATATCCGAAAGAACCAGAACGCTGTTCCTGTTTACAGTGCCGTCCGTGGTGATGTATACTGTATTTTTTACGGTGACTATGGCAATCGGGATTTACTACAGCTTTACGGACTGGAACGGCATAAGCGCATCCTATAAGCTGATCGGCTTTGGAAATTATGTCAAAGCCATGATAGATCGTAAATTTCTGGCGGCCCTGAAATTCAACTTCGTATATACCTTTCTGTTTGTAATCATTCTGATCGTTATTTCCCTGCTGGTGGCAATATGCCTGAATAACCTCACGAAAGCATCCACCTTTTTCCGGTCCATCTATTTCCTTCCGGCGGTGCTTTCCATGGTAACGGTGGGGCTGATCTGGAATGAACTGTTTTACCGCGCACTTCCCGTCATCGGCAAGACACTGAATATCGGCTGGCTTTCCAACAGCCTTCTGGGAAATAAAACAACAGCCATGTTCGGTATTCTGATAGTCAATCTCTGGCAGGGCTGTTCCATTCCTATTGTCCTGTTTCTGGCAGGACTGCAGAGCGTGCCGTCGGAGCTTTATGAAGCGGCTACCATCGACGGGGCCAACCGGTGGGACAAATTCAGGAGCATTACCTTCCCCTTCCTGATTCCGGTTCTGAATATGGTTATCATAACCCAGGTAAAGGCCGGCCTTACCATATTCGATTATATTATGGCGATGACGAACGGCGGGCCGGGAGGGGCCACTCAGGCAGTGGGTATTTTAATTTACAACCAGGCGATGAAGGGGAATGCCTACAGCCAGTCCGTAGCCGAATCCATGATTTTATTTGTAATCGTGGCCGTTGTGGCTGCCGTTACCTTAAAAATGACTAAGAATAAACAGGTAGGTGACTAATATGGGAAAATCGATATCATCCAGAATTGCTAAAGTGGTTACATGGATTGTCCTACTTATAGGGGCGCTTATTATCCTGTTTCCCATGTATATCACCGTGATAACCTCTTTAAAGACACAGCAGGAATCCGCGGCTGATTTTTTCTCACTTCCTGCCTCCTTTTACCTGGGCAATTTTATCAGTGTGTTTGAAAAAAGCGGGTACTGGACTTATGTGTGGAATTCCGCTAAAATCACAATTATTTCGGTGGTGCTGATACTTGTTTTCATTCCCATGTGCGCCTATGCCATTGCACGGAAAATGGAAGAAAACAGATACTTTAAGACCATCTATTTTTATCTTCTTCTTGGGATTTTTGTACCGTTCCAGGTTATCATGGTGCCGCTGGTGCAGTATCTCACCAAAATGAAGCTTTTAAACCAGACAGGACTGATCTGCATGTGCCTTGCCCTGGCGTCATCCCAGGGAGTATTCCTTCTTGCCAACTATGTGAAGAGTGTGCCCAGGGATTTGGAGGAAGCGGCGTCTATCGACGGCTGTACCACCTTTACCGCTTATTGGCGCGTGGTTCTTCCTTTGATAAAACCTATGGTTGCCACTATTTTTGTCATGAACGCTTTATGGGTATGGAACGATTTCCAGATGCCCCTGCTCATCTTAAACCAGCAGCCGGGAATGTGGACGCTGCCCTTGTTCCAATATAACTTTAAATCCCAGTATACGTTTGACTATAACCTGGCATTTGCCTCCTATCTGGTTGCTATGCTGCCGGTGGTAATTGCCTATATCTGCGCCCAGAAATATATCGTTGCCGGACTGACCCAGGGCGCAGTTAAGACATGAGAAGGAAATCCGTCCGCCTGGAAGTACTTACGGTATTTCTGATTTTCACGGTTATCATGATGGGCGTGAGCCTGATGATTTATAACCAGAATATCGGCGAACTGAGGCAGGCCGACATTAATCATCTGATGGAGAGCGGCAAGCAGCTGGCCTATTCCGTGGATTCCATTATCCTGGATGTGGGAAGCCTGTTTAACCTTCATTATCAGGATCAGAGGATGTGCAACATTATCAACCACCGGAAAAGCCAGTATGATGAAGTGACACGGTTCCAGAACACCACTTATGTGGAAGGGACCATCAACCACGTGGTTTCCAACAGCAAATACATAAAACGCTGCTGCATCTTCTCTGCGAACGGGGATGTATACAGCAATATCAGCTCCGTGTTCCAGGACTATAAGGATTACATATGGGAAATCGTGGACAGCGGAAAGATCGGGCACAGTATTTATTATACGGATCCGTCGGTCTGGAGCATCGGCCAGGTGGATTACAAGGTCGTGACCGCTGTAAAAGTATTGTACAGCTATAACGGGACCTCTCCTCTGGCCTATGTAACCCTGGACATCAGCTATGCGGAGCTGGATCGTCTGCTCAATTCCACAGATAACCCCGCAGGCACCCTGCTGTTTTATGAGGATATGCAGATTTACAATAACGGGAAGGGCGGCCTGTACGGAGAACAGCTTACACAAGTGCAGGAAAAAGCAAAGCAGATGGTAGAGGAAGGACGGGAACAGGATATCCTGCGCATCGGCGGGCTGGATTACCTGATGACTGCCATACGCAGCGAGAGTTCGGGCTGGACAGTGGTGCGCTTCATTGCCGAAAAGGAAGCCCTCCGCTCCATATCGGAACGCAAAGTCAGGGATATCACCATCCTGCTTGTTACGGCGGCTGTGGTTTTTATGATCTACTATTACCGGGTTAACCAGCTGATGGATCCATTGACCAAAATGGATGAAGTGATACGGCATAATAAAGGAACCTCCCTCGCAAAGGTATATTTATCGAAGGAGGAGGAATGGCTGCTGGGAAATAATGAAATACGAAATGTGATACAGAATTATAACAGCATGGCGGATCGGATTAATGAATATGCGGAAAAAACACTTCTTTATGAGATCGATCAGAAGGAAGCCCAAATCAAAATGCTGACCTACCAGATCAATCCCCATTTTCTTTATAATACGCTGAATACCATAAGCGCTATCGCAGAAATAGAAAACATGGACAATATCGTAGAAATTACGGACAGCATATCCAATATATTCCGGTATAACCTGAAAGGGGATTCCATTGTCACGCTCCGGGAGGAAATCGATCACGTAAAGGATTATGTACAGATACAGAAATACCGGTTCCCGGATCAGTTTGAGATGATTTATGAAATCCCGGAAGAGATTTATTCCTTTAAGGTCATGAAATTCATCCTCCAGCCCCTTGTGGAGAACAGCATATCCCATGGGCTGTTCGGCACCGCGGAAAAAGGGCGCGTGACGATCAGCGCCTCGCTGGAAGGAGAGGAGGACATGCTCCTGACTGTCACGGATAACGGTGTCGGAATCAATAAAAAAAAGCTGGAGGACATGAATCAGAAGTTGTTCGAATACCGGGTGAATATGAATGCCGGTCAGGATTTCGGAGGAGACGGAATCGGTATTATGAACGTAAATGCCCGCGTGTCCGGCTATTATGGCAAAAGCTACGGAATCACCCTGTACAGCGAATATGGCCGGTGGACCCGGGCGGTACTGCTGATAAAAGCATTGCGGGACACAAAGCCCGGGTAATCGTTCAGACAGGACGGGTAGGAGAAACGATATGAAAATATTGATTGCCGAGGATGAATATTACGCCAGGCAGAGGCTGATAAAGATTGTCAGGGAATGTAATATGGAGGTGGAGCTGGCAGCCGCTGTGGAAAACGGCAGGGCGGCGGCGGATTTTCTGGAACAGAACACGGATGTTGATGTGGTTCTGACAGATATTATTATGCCGAAGCAAAACGGCCTGGAGCTTGCGGAATATATTCATATGAATATGCCTTATATCCAGGTGGTAATCGTATCCGGCTATGAGGAATTTGATTATGCCAGAAAAGCTATGGAATACGAAGTCAGGCAATACCTGATAAAACCCGTGAAAAAAGAACAGCTGTTAAACGTGTTACGGCAGCTGGAGGAAAAACAGGAAAGCTTCCGCAGAGAGGTGGAGGCCGGTGTCCAGGAACGGCTGAAGAAACTGCCGAATGGATATACCTCTTCCAAACAGGTGCTCACAAATGAGGAGCTGATGAAGCTCCATATGCCCGGAGTGTCGTCGCTGCCCGACGATGTGTCCTGCAGGATATTTGTCCTGCAGTTGGAACGGCCCATGAATGACAAAGACGCCGGCTTTCTGGGCAAAATCTGCAGCCAGAAGCTGGGAAGCAGGCTGGCGGGGACCTTTTTCTGCCAGCAGAACGATGAATATATGGCGGTCGCTGCAGAGGAGGGAAGCCTGCTAAAGGATCTGGAAGGCATCCTGAATTACTGCCGTGTCCAGCTTCAGACCGGGGTGGTGATGGGAACAAGCCGCCCTTTTTCCGGATGTGTCAATAGGTACGACGCCTATAAAGAATGCCTGTATGCCATTAATATCCGGCTTCTGAAGGGCTGGAACCGGATTTTCGAATATCAGCTTCCCCACGGCGGGAATACCTATTTCCTTTCCCAGGATGAAAATGCGCTCGCCGGCTCCCTTCAGCTTTCCGACAGCGGGAAAGCGGCGGCCCTGGTTCACGGGCTGCTTACTAAACCGGATTTGCTGGAAAGCGGAGACGTGAATGCCTATTATGACATGATTTTGAATATTCTGCGGAGCGTTAACCGGTACTACCGTTCCCTGTATAAGGAAAACGAAGCCATGGGCTGCAAGGTGGAAATCATGTTTTCCCGCAGGTATGATCTGTATAATTTCAAGCACCCCGGCGAGCTGGAAGAATATCTCATGGATATTATCCGGGAAATCTGTGATCAGGGACAGAATTCCCTCAAAAACGGGGGAAATGCCATAATACGCGACATCCTCCATTATGTGGAGCAGAATTACCAGTACGATCTTTCTTTGCAGGAGCTTGCCGAAAAAAAGTATTTTATGAATCCTTCCTACCTGAGCCGGCTGTTTAAAGGCGCTGTGGGGCAGACCTTTTCCCGGTATGTAATCGAACTCAGGATCAAGAAGGCCAGGGAGCTGCTGGAGGATAAAAGTATGAAAATAAATGAAGTTGCCGCGCAGGTGGGGTACAATAATACATCTCATTTTATCCAGTCCTTTAAGAAACTGTGCGGCTGCACGCCGGAGGAATACCGGAATCAATAGAAAAAAGTAGGGGAGGGTTATCTGATGAACAAGAAAACAGAAGTAAGCTATAATCCACAGCTGGGATATCTGAAAACCATATTCAGCCACAATTTCGATTTCCTGACAGGAGTCCTGGGATATACGGACAGGGGAGACGGCGTGGTAATAGAAGCAGGGACATACCGGAATAAAAAAGCCGCAGTGCTTATACAGCCTTTGAGTCCGTCGTCCTACCGTTTCCGGATGTATCCGGAAGGAAAGGAGCCGGATTTTACAAACGAAGTTTTTTCTTTGGAAAAGACAGTGTCCTACCAGGTGGCGGAAGAGGAAGAAACGCTGTCCATACATACTGCCAGGCTGGAAATCCGGATAAGAAAGATACCCTGGGAAGTGAGTACCTACCTGGACGGCAGGCTGCTGACAAAGGAACAGAACCGGGATTCCAACGTGGATAATATGTGCAAATACCTTCCTTTGGGGTTTGACCAGGATGACGAGGGCAGGGTGATCCGGGTCAGGGAGAGTATGTATATGTATGCCGGTGAGGCATTTTACGGCTTCGGTGAGAAATTTACCGAATTTAATAAGAGAGGACAAAAAATCCAATGCTGGCAGAAGGATGCATTGAGCACCAATACCGGGGATTCCTACAAAAACCATCCGTATTTCATGAGCAGCAGAGGGTATTCTATCCTGGTGAACAGCTTTACCAGAATGACCTTTGACATGGGATGCGGCTCCAATGTTACCTATGGGGTGGAGGTGGAGGACAGCTATCTGGATTATATACTGTTTGCCAACCGGGATTATAAGGATCTGCTGGCAGATTATGTGCATATGACAGGCAGTATTCCCATGATACCAAGATGGGCGTTTGGCCTCTGGATGTCAAAATGTGTCTATAAGGATCAGGAAGAAGTGTACCAGGTGATTGCCAAGGCTGAGGAAGAAGGCGTCTCCATAGATGTGATGAATCTGGACGCATGGCAGAAGCAGGAGGACAGTGGGGCATGGGTATGGGATACGCAGCGTTTCCCGGATCCGGAGGAGATGATACGGGTTCTCCGGGAACACAAAATACACCTCTGCCTGTGGATATATCCTTATATTGGAGAAACATCCGTGTATTTCCGGATGGCGGCGGAAAAAGGCTGGCTGGTGAAGGACGGGATCGGGGATCCCTTGACCTTTTGTGCTACCGCAGGCGCCCGGAGGAAGGTGGGATGCTTTGATTTCACCAATCCGGATTTTCTGGAATGGTATGTCCCCAGGGTAAAAGAAGTGATTGCAATGGGAATCGGCGCGGTAAAAACGGATTTTTCCGAAGCGGTCCCCGAAAATGGGGTTTATTATGACGGGTCAAACGGTATACAGGGGCACAATAAGCTGACTTACCTGTATGCAAAAACCATATACGAGGCCATGCGGGAGGTAAAGGCGCCTCTGGGTGAGCGGCCCATGCTCTGGGGCAGGAGCGGTTATGCAGGAAGCCATACGATTCCGGCAGCCTGGGCAGGAGATTCCTCCACACATCGGAATAACCATGCCTGCATCCTTCAGGGCGGCCTCAGTCTTGCCCTGAGCGGTGTTGCTTACTGGGGCTTTGATATGGGCGGCTTTTATAATACCGACCATGAAGGCTATGAATGTATGCCGGAAGAGGAAGAATATATCCGTTCCACACAATTCGGTTTCTTTTCACCCCTGAGCAGATGCCATGGAAAGACACCCAGGGAACCCTGGAATTTCGCGCCGGAAACAAAGAATATATTTTCATATTATAACCAGCTCCGCCACAGGCTGATGCCGTATCTGTATTCTGCCGCATGGCAGGCATCCCTGGAATCCGTTCCGATGATGCGTCCGCTGCTCATGGAATTCCAGGAGGATCGCAATGTCCGCAATATAGGCTCCGAATATATGCTGGGGGACAGCCTTCTGGTAGCGCCGGTATTTGATCAGGATGATTTTGCCCTGTATCTGCCGGAAGGGACATGGGCGGATTTCTTCACCGGTCGCCTGGCGGAGGGCGGAAGATGGATATCCCTGAAGCCGGCCATGGATCAGATTCCTGTATATATCCGGCCCAATACCATAGTGCCCATGCGTTCTGCCCAAGGCGGCGGCGATCCGGAAGAACCCTTTACCGATCTGACCATCTGTATGAACCTGAAAGATCGCCTTTCCTGCGTCTGCTATGACGACAACGGCAAAAACCATTTTACGGCGGAATGGAAAAACGGGGAACTGGCAATCACCACGGGACTGCCTGTGAAGCAGATACTCCTTTATGGGACGGGACAGCTTACGGAAGTAACCTGTAACGGGGTATCCTGTTCCTGGGAAAGAAGGGATGCATATACGTATAGCATAGGGCCGGTTACCTGTTTACCAGGGTAACGATCCAGGCGCTGGCCTTCTGGCCGATCCGATAAACAGCTGCAATATAAGCATAAAAAGAGGGAACCCGGGGCAGCCGGAATTCCCTCTTTACAGTGACGGTAGTTATTCCCTTCCGGCGGCAAAGCGTTCGGCCTGCTCCCGTATCAGGGCATTGTCTTCGAAATAATTAATTTTCATAGCCCTCTTAACATGAGAGAGGGTGTTGGCAGCTTCCGCTTCCGCGATTTCACTGCCTTTCTTCAGGATATTATAGATTTCGGGAATATCCTTTTCAAATTCTTTCCTCCGGTTCCGGATGGGTTCCAGCTCTTCCTGCATAACGTTGTTCAGGAATTTTTTAACCTTTACATCACCAAGGCCGCCTCTTGCATAATGATCTTCCATTTCCTGAATGTTTTTGTATTCGGGAAGATAACGGGCGAACTGATCCTCGTTGGAGAATGCTTCCAGATAAATAAATACCGGATTCCCTTCCACTTTTCCCGGATCCTGGACGCGCAGGTGACCCGGATCGGTAAACATGGACATGATTTTCTGGCGTACCTCTTCTTCGCTGTCGGATAAATAAATACAATTATTTAAGGATTTGCTCATTTTGGCTTTGCCGTCGATTCCCGGCAGCCGCATGCAAACCTTATTATCAGGCAGAAGGATATTCGGATCCGTAAGGGTTTCGCCATAAATGGAGTTGAATTTATGGACAATTTCCTTGGTCTGTTCAATCATGGGAGCCTGATCCTCGCCTACCGGGACGGTGGTGGCATTAAAAGCCGTGATGTCCGCCGCCTGGCTGATAGGATAGGTAAAAAAGCCTACAGGTATGCTTGTTTCAAAGTTGCGCATCTGGATTTCCGATTTCACCGTGGGGTTTCGCTGCAGCCTGGAGACCGTAACCAGGTTCATATAGTAGAAAGAAAGCTCACACAGCTCCGGGATCTGGGACTGGATAAACAGCGTGGACTTTTCCGGATCCAGCCCGCATGCCAGATAGTCAAGCGCTACCTCTATGATATTCTGACGCACCTTTTCCGGATTGTCCGCATTATCAGTGAGTGCCTGGGCATCTGCAATCATAATAAATATTTTATCGTATTCTCCGGAGTTCTGCAGCTCCACCCTGCGTTTCAGGGAACCCACATAATGGCCCACGTGAAGCCTTCCGGTAGGGCGGTCGCCCGTCAAGATAACTTTACTCATAATCAATCTCCTGTCGCATAAGAAATATATTTTACTGCGTTCTATTTTACTCGTATTCCGGGGTATATGTCCAGCAAATCCGTTCATTTTTATAAAAACAATTTCCATAGGGGTGACAGTTCCGGCGATGATAGCCGAAGATAGCTGGGAGTGATCGGAAAAGGGATACCGCACCATTAAAAAAGGAGTTCATAATTTTTTTATAATTTAATTAGCACTCACCTCTTGACAGTGCTAACAACTAGTGTTATAAATGTTATAGAACAACAAAGGAGCGGCAGATAAGCCGCAGATTTCAATATAATAATGCAGGAGGAATAAACTATGTTAATCAGAAATAATTTTTTCAATGACTTTTTTGGAGATATGTTTGATGACCCGTTTTTCAACAGAGGCTATGCGCCCCAGACACAGCTGATGAAAACGGATATCCGTGAAAAAGACGGCCAGTACCTTCTGGAAATTGAGGTTCCCGGTTTTACCAAGGACGATGTGAAGGCAGAACTGAAGGAAGGCTACCTTACTATTACCGCAGACAGGAAAGAACCTGTTGAGAACGCGGAAGACAGAACCAAATACGTAAGGAAAGAAAGATACTACGGAACCATGAAGAGAACCTTCTATTTGGGAGAGGATATTACAGAGAATGAAATCCATGCGGCATTCAAAGATGGTATCCTGCGGATCATGATCGATAAGCCGCAGCCTAAGAAAATTGAAGAAGAAAAGACAATTATACCTATCGAGGGATGAAAATAATTTTTTTGTAAGCCGTTATATTCTAATATTGCCGGTAAGAAATCGGTTTTATATAGAGGGTAAAAACGTTGTAGGGATTGATTTCATCCCTGACTTTCAATAGAATCTGAGAGCCTATAACAGTATCATATAGAAATGTTACTGTTATAGGCTCTTTTTAATTTATAGAACAGTACGTCTCATATAAATAAAAACCTTCCGAAAGTATAATGTGGCAGCATAAAAGCCAGATAAATTCCTACTTTTACTATGCTTTTGTTTGATTGACTTTGTATAATGAAGACGTTATAATACAATTAAAAGTTGTTATTATTATACAAAATGATGCTTATGAAGGGTGGAGGGAATTATGGCAATCATAAAGTGTCCGGAATGTGGACAAGACATATCTGACAAGGCGATGAAATGTATTCATTGTGGGAAAATATTCAATGAGGAACTGAAGAAAAAAGAGCTAAAATGTACGGAGTGCGGTGAGGTATTATCCGAAACAGACAAGGTGTGTAAAAATTGCGGATGTCCGATTGAAAAAAATGCGGAAGCCGGTGAAACGAAACCACAACAGGTGGAAGTGGCCGGAATTAAGATGGAACAAAGGACCAAGAAAATTATTATAGGTATTATTATTGCACTGGTGTTTTGCATAGGTGGAGGAGCCACCTATAAAGTATACTCAGATAAAAAGGCGGAGAAAGAATACCGGGAATCCTATAATGCTTACATAGATGATCTAAAAAAAGCCCAGTCTCTCATGCTCAACGGAGGAGGGGATGCCGAAACAATAATTAACCTCACATTAAATGTTTGGAGCAATACCATTTATAAAGAACGAGATAGTGAAACAGATAAATATACAATAAGTAATCAAGGTTCCGGCATTTTCTATGATGATTTTAATGAATCACTGGGTCATTTATATGCTGATTCCTCAACACAGTCTGTCCTTTCAAAGATAGAAGCTAATCAGGTGTCGGTAAAAGAAATTATGAAAAAATTACAGATGCCGCCGGAAGGCCTTGATAAATGTTATGATACGATTTCCGATTTATATGAAGCTTATAAATCACTTACAGATATGGCAATAAGTCCGTCTGGGAATTATAACAGTTTCAGCTCCAAAAAAAGTGATACGGTATCGGATTTTATGTCCGCGTATGATAAACTGGACAGCCAGCTGCCCGAAAAAATAAATAAGAAATAAAGGAGAATTCAATTATGGCTCTTATTCAATGTCCGGAATGTGGGGCAGATATCAGTGACAAAGCAACAGAGTGCCCGAAATGCGGCTGCCCTGTGGAATCGTCTGCTAAAACAGGAACAACTAAGAAAAAAGTATTTTCCACAAAAGTAATGATTCTGATCCTTGCATTTCTTTTTATCGTTGTAGCAGGCATTGGGATCTATAAACTTATTAACAGACCCGATAATAGCGGCCTTTATAATGGTTTTAATTGGGGAATGACTTATGATGAAGTTATAAAAAAGTTGCCAGAGGAATCAATAGTTACCCAAAAGCAGGATTCAATTACCACTATGATCCTAGATTATGAAGAAAAAGAAGGTATTGATGCCCTAACTTCCTATAATATTGGTGAAGGTTTGTTAAAATCAATAACATTATATATTACAAATGGAGAGGACAGCTCTTACACGGATGAATCTCTGATTGATGAATATACACAGCATTTGGATGAGTTATATGGCAAACATGAGGAAGAACTGATCTCTTCCGTATGGATAACAGAAAAAAGCAGAATAGAATTATCCTATTTATTGGATGGTCTTTTTGCACTTAAGTACGAGGATATAACCAGGATGGAAGAATAGTTAGCAAATAAAGGGGGAACTATAAAAAATGTTCTCCCCTTATAGATGTTTTAAATTGTTGTGTCAGAATTTTTTAAGAAGATCCAGGATATTCTTTGGTTTAAAAAGCCTGTAATCCGCCGTGATTTCTTCGGGGTTTTTACACCCCCACAGAGCCAGTGCCCGCGGAACGCCGGCCCCTTTGGCACACTCCATATCATAGATGCTGTCCCCGATATACACGGCCTGTTCAGGAAGGATTCCTGCCCTTTCCAGATAAAAAAGCATGGGAGCCGGATTGGGTTTATGCTCTGTTGTATCCGTGGAGGTTACAGTGATGGAAAAATAATCTGCCAGCCCCAGCCGGATCATATCATAATCATATTCCTCCTGGTTTTTTGAGGTTATTACACCTAGTGAAATCCCATTTTCCCTCAATTGATCCAGAACCTTCCTGATATCCGGATATACGGTAACATCCCCGCCGTGTTTACAATAATAGGCATCCCACCGCTTGAGTACTGCTGTCAGATCGCCCTCGATCCCCAGTTGCTTAAGTGTGTGAGGACCGGGAATACCCAGACAGAAATAAAGTTGTTCCGGTTCGTAAGCAATGCCCTGAATCTCCATGAGCAGTTCCTGAAGCCCCTTTATTATTGCTTTTTCTGTATTAATCAAGGTTCCGTCGATATCAAAGATAAAATGACGTTTTTCCATCAGGCCTCTCCTTCCGGTATAAAGTTCTCAAAGATAAAAAGAGTAAAATCCTTCCGGCAGAGGTCCATTTCCTCCTGGGAACGTATAGTCCATCCCACCGACAGGGCGTGATAAAGATTGCAGCATATTTTTCTGGATAAATCATTCCGGTATATCCAGTTGTAAGCGATAAAATCCGGTCTTGAGGCAACGTTGGAAAGCATTTTACCCAATAGGAAAAAAGACAGGCTGCAATTTTTATTTTCTTTATTAAAGTTAGTACACAGCTGCCCGCGGAATACATCCGGCCGGTTTTTCTTATACCAGATAAGAGCGGAAGGATGGAAGGATTCTATACAATAAACACCTTTATAATCCTTAAGCAGATGATTAACTGCCTCCGGAATCCGATCATCCCTTTTGTCCATCTTTATTTCTATAATAAGAGGTACCTGTCCTTTTACAAGTTCCAGGAATTCCTGAAAAGTAGGAATCCGTTCCTGGGTGCCTGCCAGAGTCAGTTCCTTTAATTCTTTTAGGGTCAGTGCATCCACCCTTTTTTCCACTCCGCACATCCGCGTCAGAGTAGCATCATGGAAGACGACCGGAAATCCGTCCCGCGATAGCTGCACATCCATTTCCATACCAAAACCGTTGTCAATGGCCCTCTGAAATGCTTTCATAGAATTCTCCGGAATTCCTAAAGCTATATTATGAAGTCCCCTGTGTGCATAATAATGATGAAGAAGTGCCTTATAATCCGGCTTACGGAACCGGGGTATGATTAATACCATATAACATAAGAATAAAAATAACAAAATAAGTAACAGTACCAGCAGTGCTTTCATGGAACGCTCTCCTTTTTCTTTTGCATGAATATTTCATTTATTATAAACCCAGTATACAGCGGTTTGTTCCCGCAGGCAATGCCTACCCTTTTGCCTCCTGTCTGTTCCGTCCCTCACAGTTGTAAAATTAGTTGCATTATATACTCTATACATATAAAATGCACATAACAGTTAACTTTGAATCACAGGAGGTACCTATGAAATTTAAGTTTGCCCATAATAATTTTAATGTAACCAATTTACAGAAATCCCTTCGTTTTTATGAAGAAGCATTGGAGCTGAAACCCATCCGCACCAAAGAAGCCCCGGACGGAAGCTTTATCCTGGCATTCCTTTCCGATGGAACCACACCTCACCAGCTGGAATTAACCTGGCTGAGAGACTGGGAAAAGAATTCCTATGATCTGGGGGATAATGAATTCCACCTGGCCTTTACGGTAGATGATATGGAAGCCTCTCATTCCCGTCATAAGGAAATGGGGTGCATTTGCTTTGAAAATGAAGCGATGGGCATCTATTTTATCCAGGATCCCGACGGCTACTGGATAGAAATCGTCCCTGCTTAAGCGGAAGCTTCCCGGGAGATCCCGAACATGTCCTGGCATATGGCGGTTCCGTTTCCTGTACGGAAGATATGCTGCAGGGCGTGTTCCACAGCCTCCCGGGAAGAATGATCCTCATATAAATTAACTAAGAAATCGGCTTCCACCAGAATCTGATAATCGGATCCGTCAATTTCATTGTACGTATGATGATGGGCGACCAGATAGCATACCCTGTCAATGACAGAATCCGCAAACTCCAGGGTTTCCAGCATGGCCCGTGCGATAATCGGCCCTTCCAGTTCCTGATGCTTCCCGCTGCAGTCTCCGTATTTTTCTTCACTCACCTTAATGCCGATATCATGGACGATAGCGGCGGTTTCCAGGATATCCAGTTCCTCCTCACCCAGATGTTCCAGTCTGCCGATAATACGGGCTAAATCATGAACCTTGATAAAATGCTGGATTCTTTTGGGATCATTGGCGTAATACCGAATCATTTCTTTTATTAAAAGTGCGTTTCTATCCATAAATCAAACCATCCTTTTCCATATGCCTCACAGATGTCCTGCTCTGTCCATTTTAAGATAGGAACAGATTCGGTACAAGAGTAAATTAACAAGATTTTTCCCGGGGCGGCAGATACCGCAGGGCACAAAGGGCCATCCGGACTGTTGCCACAAACCTTTATCCCCGGCCCAAACGCTGGTGACAAAGAATGGAAACTATACTATAATTAAAACAAGCAGAGCAGTACAGCATAGGAAGGGATTGAAAGCATATGAGAACAGTGCAGGTATCCGAAATAACGGAAAATATAAAGGAAATGTGTATTGAAGCCAACCATATATTAACGCCGGATATGGAGCAGGCCCTGAACCATGCGGTGGAGAAGGAGAAGGCTCCGTTGGGGAAGCAGGTTTTGGGACAGCTGCAGGATAACCTGCGGATAGCAAAAGAAGACACTATCCCCATATGTCAGGACACAGGGATGGCAGTTGTTTTCCTGGAAGTGGGGCAGGAAGTCCATTTTGAAGGTGGTGAACTTGAGGATGCCGTAAACGAAGGGATTCGACAGGGCTATACAGAAGGCTATCTGCGGAAATCCGTAGTAGGGGATCCCCTTCTCCGGCGAAATACCGGAGATAACACACCCGGAATCATTCATTACAGCATCGTCCCCGGAGATCAGGTAAAAATAACGGTAGCCCCTAAAGGATTCGGCAGCGAGAATATGAGCCGGATTTTCATGCTTAAGCCGGCGGACGGCATGGAGGGTGTTAAAAATGCAGTGTTGACCGCCGTGCGTGATGCCGGGCCTAATGCATGTCCTCCCATGGTAGTGGGTGTAGGGATTGGGGGAACCTTTGAAAAGTGTGCTATCCTGGCAAAGCAGGCATTAACCAGGCCGCTGGATAGCCGCTCACATATTCCTTATATAAAGGAAATGGAAGAGGAACTGCTGGAAAAGATAAATAAATCAGGTATCGGTCCCGGCGGTCTTGGCGGAACCACGACTGCGCTGGGAGTAAATATCAATACGTATCCTACCCATATAGCAGGACTTCCCGTTGCTGTAAATATCTGCTGTCATGTGAACAGACATTCCGTACGGGTTATATAGACACGGTTAATCCCCTTTATATAGTAGTTCTAACCGTAAGAAACACAATATCTGCAGAATAAGTATTATATAATAAGAAGAAAGTCGTTTGACAATGCAGACAGGTCCGAATGGTTGCAAAGCAATTTGGGCGGAAGGAGAATATAATGGAAAAACACATGAGAGTGCCTTTTACCAGACAGGAAGCGGCCACGCTGAAAGCAGGAGATTATGTCTGGCTGACAGGCACTATATATACAGCCAGGGATGCAGCACATAAACGAATGTATGAAGCCCTATTAAAAGAAGAGACGCTCCCGTTTGATATCCGGGAAAATGTAATATACTATATGGGGCCGTCCCCCGCGAGGGAAGGCAGGCCCATCGGATCGGCCGGACCCACTACAGCCAGCCGTATGGACAAATATACACCGTCGCTTCTGGACTTGGGAATGCAGGGAATGATAGGGAAAGGAAAGCGCACAGAAGAAGTGAGACAGGCTATGATCCGTAACGGCGCCGTATATTTTGCCGCCGTGGGAGGTGCAGGAGCCCTTCTTTCCAAATCCATCCTCAGCTCAGAGGTAATTGCTTATGACGATTTGGGGACGGAAGCGATTAGAAAGCTGGCAGTGAAGGACTTTCCCGTCATTGTGGTGATAGACAGCCAGGGGAATAATCTATATGAAACTGCCATAAAGCAATATTGTTCAGAATAAACAGGAAAAGAGAATCAGAATATGCGTAGAATTGCCTTGATGGTATTCCGGCTTTTCTTTAAAGCCTTTTACTACTTCAGCCACATCTGGTGGTGCAGCAT
Source organism: Lachnospiraceae bacterium (assembly GCA_022845955.1). Classification (GTDB taxonomy): domain Bacteria; phylum Bacillota; class Clostridia; order Lachnospirales; family Lachnospiraceae; genus Eisenbergiella. The sequence continues at coordinate 7,043,203 of AP025576.1, read as the reverse complement.
ACATGACAATATCAGCTATGAGGAAGGCTTCCGGTGGTGTAAAAAAACAACTCTTGCCGCCAACAGAGCGGGACGCGTCACCATAGAAGCACACGGTGTGGAAAACCTGCCGGAAAAAGACGGCTTTATTATGTTTCCCAACCACCAGGGCCTGTTTGACGGCCTCGTATTCCTGGAATCCTGTCCGAAAGTCTTTTCTTTTGTCATGAAAAAGGAAGCGGCCAACGTTATTCTTCTCAAACAGGTGCGTAAGGCATTGGGCGCCCTTGTTATTGACAGAGAGGATCTGAGACAATCCATGAAGGTGATCCAGACGATGGCGGAGGAAGTGAAAAAAGGGCGTAACTTTTTGATTTTCCCGGAAGGTACCCGGAGCAGGCAGGGAAATCATACCCAGGAATTCAAAGGAGGCAGCTTTAAGGGAGCAATGAAAGCCAGATGTCCTATCGTACCCTGTGCCCTGATAGACTCCTTCATACCCTTTGATGAAAACAGCATCAGGAAGATAACCGTTAAGATATTTTATCTGAAGCCTATGTATTATGAAGAATACAAGGATATGAAAACAACACAAATAGCAGAAGAAGTAAAAAGACGTATAGATGAAACCATTGCGGGATATACTCAGGAATAGTCTCTGCCATAACAAATTCAGGTGAATATGAAAAAACTTGCCAAAAGGAATTGACAAACAGTTATACCTTATGTATAATAACATTTGCGCTACCGATTGGGACGCGCACTTCATATTGGTAGAGGATAGTTCAGTTTTGTGGAGAAATACTCAAGAGGCTGAAGAGGCGCCCCTGCTAAGGGTGTAGGTCGTTTATAGCGGCGCGAGGGTTCAAATCCCTCTTTCTCCGTTCCCTTTACCGATATAAGGGAAGCTTGATTATAGCTTCGCGGGAAAAGAATCTTAAGTGATTGAGATTTCTTTTTTTTCGCACTTTTGCCGGATTGTAAAACACAAATAAAACTTGTTTAAAAAATAAGTTAAAAAAGATGTTGACATTTGGTAAAAAATGGTGCTATAATGAAACTCCACCGCGAATGGCGATGGGACAACAACTTGAAAGAAATAAAAAAAGTTGAAAAAAGTGCTTGATTGGCGAAACAACATGTGATAAGATATCAACTGTTGCGGCTGAGAAAGCAGCACACAGAACCTTGACAAATAAACAGTAATGCAACCCTGAAAATTCTAAAAAAGAAAATTCAGAGAACAAGTTTTAAAGCTTCGCAAGAAGCATTTAAGACACCCAAAAACAGTAAAAAATGTTTGGAAACAAACGACGGTTAAACATTAGCTAGAGTTAATCTTAACCGGATTGAACACTTGAACAAGAGAGTTTGATCCTGGCTCAGGATGAACGCTGGCGGCGTGCCTAACACATGCAAGTCGAACGAAGTTATGCAGAGGAAGTTTTCGGATGGAATCGGTGTAACTTAGTGGCGGACGGGTGAGTAACGCGTGGGAAACCTGCCCTGTACCGGGGGATAACACTTAGAAATAGGTGCTAATACCGCATAAGCGCACAGCTTCACATGAGGCAGTGTGAAAAACTCCGGTGGTACAGGATGGTCCCGCGTCTGATTAGCCAGTTGGCAGGGTAACGGCCTACCAAAGCGACGATCAGTAGCCGGCCTGAGAGGGTGAACGGCCACATTGGGACTGAGACACGGCCCAAACTCCTACGGGAGGCAGCAGTGGGGAATATTGCACAATGGGGGAAACCCTGATGCAGCGACGCCGCGTGAGTGAAGAAGTATTTCGGTATGTAAAGCTCTATCAGCAGGGAAGAAAATGACGGTACCTGACTAAGAAGCCCCGGCTAACTACGTGCCAGCAGCCGCGGTAATACGTAGGGGGCAAGCGTTATCCGGATTTACTGGGTGTAAAGGGAGCGTAGACGGCATGGCAAGCCAGATGTGAAAACCCAGGGCTCAACCCTGGGACTGCATTTGGAACTGTCAGGCTGGAGTGCAGGAGAGGTAAGCGGAATTCCTAGTGTAGCGGTGAAATGCGTAGATATTAGGAGGAACACCAGTGGCGAAGGCGGCTTACTGGACTGTAACTGACGTTGAGGCTCGAAAGCGTGGGGAGCAAACAGGATTAGATACCCTGGTAGTCCACGCGGTAAACGATGATTGCTAGGTGTAGGTGGGTATGGACCCATCGGTGCCGCAGCTAACGCAATAAGCAATCCACCTGGGGAGTACGTTCGCAAGAATGAAACTCAAAGGAATTGACGGGGACCCGCACAAGCGGTGGAGCATGTGGTTTAATTCGAAGCAACGCGAAGAACCTTACCAAGTCTTGACATCCCCCTGAATATCATGTAAAAGTGATAGGCCTTCGGGACAGGGGAGACAGGTGGTGCATGGTTGTCGTCAGCTCGTGTCGTGAGATGTTGGGTTAAGTCCCGCAACGAGCGCAACCCTTATCCTTAGTAGCCAGCAGGTAAAGCCGGGCACTCTAGGGAGACTGCCGGGGATAACCCGGAGGAAGGCGGGGATGACGTCAAATCATCATGCCCCTTATGATTTGGGCTACACACGTGCTACAATGGCGTAAACAAAGGGAAGCGAGACAGTGATGTGGAGCAAATCCCAGAAATAACGTCTCAGTTCGGATTGTAGTCTGCAACTCGACTACATGAAGCTGGAATCGCTAGTAATCGCGAATCAGCATGTCGCGGTGAATACGTTCCCGGGTCTTGTACACACCGCCCGTCACACCATGGGAGTTGGAAATGCCCGAAGTCTGTGACCTAACCGAAAGGGAGGAGCAGCCGAAGGCAGGTCTGATAACTGGGGTGAAGTCGTAACAAGGTAGCCGTATCGGAAGGTGCGGCTGGATCACCTCCTTTCTAAGGCGAAGAAGTAGGGGTTGTATTACTGTTTAGATGTTGAGGGAGCCGAAAGGCGCCTGGAAAGCATCATGAAAATTCTGGTGGCGATGCGCTTAGGGGAGACACCCGTTCTCATCCCGAACACGATGGTTAAGACTTAAGCGGCCGATGGTACTATGCTGGAAACGGTATGGGAGAGCAGGTGGCTGCCAGATTAAAAGAAAACAAGCTTAACAAGCTTTATATACACTGGTTTTACCAGTGATTCAAAATTAGGAACAATCCTGATTTTGAATGACTGATAAAATATGCAGTCAAGAATGTACCTTGAAAACCGAATATTGAAAATAATCTTAAAGTATCAACGTCTATATGGAAGGTTTTTAAATAAAGAAACCGACCGGATAGAAGAAGATAAACGAGAAGACATCCAAAACAAGCAATAACCAATCCGAAAGGGTTGGATAAGAAATACCAAAAGAGCATACAACGCTATGTATGCCGTAACGAGACCACACAAGGACGAGTTACAAACAGGTTAAGCTATAAAGAGCACAAGGTGGATGCCTTGGCACTAAGAGCCGATGAAAGACGTGATAAGCTGCGAAAAGCTGCGGTGAGGAGCAAATATCCATTGACCCGCAGATGTCTGAATGGGGAAACCCGGCGGAGAAATCCTCCGTCACCGTATTCTGAATCCATAGGGATGCGGAGGGAACCCGGTGAACTGAAACATCTAAGTAGCCGGAGGAAGAGAAAGAAAATATATCGATTCTGTGAGTAGCGGCGAGCGAAAACGGAAGAGCCCAAACCAGCGTGCGTGCATGCTGGGGTTCGGACTGCATACGTTATGAATGAGGTTAGCAGAACGGTCCTGGAAAGACCGGCCAGAGAGGGTGAAAGCCCCGTAAGCGAAAACCAAGTTTGGACAGCAGGATCCAGAGTACCACGAGACACGAGAAACCTTGTGGGAATAAGCGGGGACCACCCCGTAAGGCTAAATACTCCTTAGTGACCGATAGCGCATAGTACTGTGAAGGAAAGGTGAAAAGGACCCCGGGAGGGGAGTGAAAGAGAACCTGAAACCTTGTGTTTACAAGCTGTGGAAGTACCGTCAGGGTACAACCGCGTACTTTTTGTAGAACGGTCCGGCGAGTTGTGGGTGCTGGCGAGGTTAAGTCCTTAAGGGACGGAGCCGAAGGGAAACCAAGTGTTAACTGCGCGTAAATTATCCATTGGATAATCAGTCAGTATCTGCAGACCCGAAACCGGGTGATCTATCCATGTCCAGGTTGAAGTTGCCGTAAAAGGCAATGGAGGACCGAACGCACATCCGTTGAAAAGGGTGGCGATGAGGTGTGGATAGGGGAGAAATTCCAATCGAACCCGGAGATAGCTGGTTCTCCTCGAAATAGCTTTAGGGCTAGCCTCATATGAGTTCCATGGAGGTAGAGCACTGAATTTCCTAGGGGGCGTCAAAGTCTACCGAAGAATATCAAACTCCGAATGCCATAGGAATGTTATATGGGAGTCAGACTGCACGAGATAAGTTGGGCAGTCAAAAGGGAAAGAGCCCAGACCTACAGCTAAGGTCCCAAAGTACGTGTTAAGTGGAAAAGGATGTGGGATTTCAGAGACAACTAGGATGTTGGCTTAGAAGCAGCCATACATTCAAAGAGTGCGTAATAGCTCACTAGTCGAGAGGTCCTGCGCCGAAAATGTCCGGGGCTGAAACACGGCACCGAAGCTTAGGAACGCAGGCGACTGCGTTGGTAGAGGAGCATTCTTACCGGGAAGAAGCAGTGCTGTAAGGCATTGTGGACTGGCAAGAAGAGAGAATGCCGGAATGAGTAGCGAGATGGAGGTGGGAATCCTCCAGGCCGAATATCTAAGGTTTCCAGGGTAAAGCTGATCTGCCCTGGGTAAGTCGGGGCCTAAGGCGAGGTCGAAAGACGTAGCCGATGGACAACAGGTTGAGATTCCTGTACTATCATATGACAGAACTGTGGGGACACAGAGGGAAAGCCTGAGCCGGGAAAGGGAAACCCGGTGCAAGCGGAGTAAGAGCCAGGTTGGAAAAACCGCCTGGCAATCTGAAGCCGTGACGCGTACCGAATTAAAGTAGGGAAGCAGGTGAGCCAGCTGTCGAGAAAAGCCGCTATTGTTCATATGATACCCGTACCGTAAACCGACACAGGTGGATGAGGAGAGAATCCTAAGGCCGGCGGGAGAAGCATTGTTAAGGAACTCGGCAAAATGACCCCGTAACTTCGGGAGAAGGGGTGCCTCTGAAAGGAGGCCGCAGAGAATAGGCTCAAGCAACTGTTTAGCAAAAACACAGGTCTATGCGAAACCGAAAGGTGAGGTATATGGGCTGACGCCTGCCCGGTGCTGGAAGGTTAAGAGGAGGAGTCAGGCAACGAAGCTCCGAATTTAAGCCCCAGTAAACGGCGGCCGTAACTATAACGGTCCTAAGGTAGCGAAATTCCTTGTCGGGTAAGTTCCGACCCGCACGAAAGGCGTAATGATTTGAGCGCTGTCTCGACAATGCACCCGGTGAAATTGAAGTACCAGTGAAGATGCTGGTTACCTGCGCCAGGACGGAAAGACCCCATGGAGCTTTACTCCAGCTTGATACTGGGATTCGATGCTGTATGTACAGGATAGGTGGGAGACTGGGAAGTGATTACGCCAGTAATCATGGAGTCACTGTTGGGATACCACTCTTGCAGCATTGGGTTTCTAACCTGCGCCCGTGACCCGGGCGGGGGACAATGTCTGGCGGGGAGTTTGACTGGGGCGGTCGCCTCCGAAAGGGTATCGGAGGCGCTCAAAGGTTCCCTCAGGATGGTTGGAAACCATCCGAAGAGTGCAAAGGCATAAGGGAGCTTGACTGTGACACCGACGGGTGGAACAGGTACGAAAGTAGGACTTAGTGATCCGGTGGTATTAAGTGGGAATGCCATCGCTCAACGGATAAAAGCTACCCTGGGGATAACAGGCTTATCACTCCCAAGAGTTCACATCGACGGAGTGGTTTGGCACCTCGATGTCGGCTCATCGCATCCTGGGGCTGTAGCAGGTCCCAAGGGTTGGGCTGTTCGCCCATTAAAGCGGTACGCGAGCTGGGTTCAGAACGTCGTGAGACAGTTCGGTCCCTATCCGGCGCAGGCGTAGGATATTTGAGAGGAGCTGTCCTTAGTACGAGAGGACCGGGATGGACGGACCGCTGGTGTATCTGTTGGCTACCAAAGCCATGGCAGAGTAGCCAAGTCCGGCAGGGATAAACGCTGAAGGCATCTAAGCGTGAAGCCCCCCTCAAGATGAGATATCCCAATAAGTAAGACCCCTTAGAGAGTATGAGGTAGATAGGCTGGAGGTGGAAGTGCAGCAATGTATGGAGCTGACCAGTACTAATCGGTCGAGGGCTTATCCTGAAGGTAAGAAAGAGGTTTTGGAGAAGATTAGATTCAATGTTCGGTTTTGAGGGTATATTCTAATATGTCCTTTTGAAACGTAAGTTTCATTCGGCCTAGTGGCTCAGTTGGTTAGAGCGCCGCCCTGTCACGGCGGAGGTCGTCGGTTCGAGTCCGATCTGGGTCGTTGATTTCTGAAAAGAAGTCAGATAAAGAGGTATGGGATCTTAGCTCAGCTGGGAGAGCATCTGCCTTACAAGCAGAGGGTCATAGGTTCGAGCCCTATAGGTCCCATTTCTTACGTTTAAAATTACCGGTAGTTCGGATTTGGCATATGCCGATGTGGCTCAATTGGCAGAGCAGCTGATTTGTAATCAGCAGGTTATCGGTTCGAGTCCGATCATCGGCTTATAGAGTTAATTAATATGGATGGATTCCCGAGTGGCCAAAGGGGACAGACTGTAAATCTGCTGCAAATTGCTTCGGTGGTTCGAATCCACCTCCATCCATTTTTTATCAAATAAAAGTTGCATGTAGTGCCGTTATGGTGTTACAATATATATGGTTAACGCGGGGTGGAGCAGTCTGGAAGCTCGTCGGGCTCATAACCCGAAGGTCATAGGTTCAAATCCTGTCCCCGCTACTCAAATGCCCAGATAGCTCAGTTGGTAGAGCAGAGGACTGAAAATCCTCGTGTCACTGGTTCGATTCCGGTTCTGGGCATTTCTTACTGTCACAAATTAAATAAGGAATAAGGAGCACTAGCTCAGTCGGTAGAGCACCTGACTTTTAATCAGGTTGTCGGGGGTTCGAATCCCCCGTGCTTCAGTTAAAAAACCTCAGTAATTCATACTGAGGTTTTTTGTGTTGAAAAAACTAAAAAAGGTTTTTTAAAAGGGGAAACCTTGCAAGAAGCGGGAAGAGGTATATAATTTAAAAGAGACAGTAAAAACGGAGAAGGGGAGGATTATATGGGAAGAAGAGATAAAGCAAATTATTATCTGGATTTGGCAGAGGTGGTATCTCAGCGGTGTACATGTATCCGCAGGCACTATGGTGCGGTTATTGTTAAGAATGATGAAGTGATTTCTACAGGGTATGTGGGAGCGCCGAGAGGAAGGAAAAACTGTTCTGATCTGGGCGAATGCATTCGTTCCAAGATGAAAATTCCCAGAGGGGAGCGTTATGAACTATGCCGCAGCGTTCATGCGGAGGCAAATGCCATTATCAGTGCATCAAGGGATAAGATGATAGGGAGCAGTCTGTATCTGGTGGGGATTGAAGTGGAAAACGGGACATATATAGAAAATTCTTGTTGTTGTTCCATGTGTAAAAGACTGGTAATCAATGCGGGGATTGAAAAAGTGTTTGTGAGAGATACAAAGGATATCTTCCGGGAAATACCGGTAAGGGAATGGGTGGAAGAGGATGAATCTCTGACAGGTTCTTTTGGTTACTGAAAAATAGGGAATGAAAGAGTTGCAAGGTTGAGTAAAGGAGAAAAAATGATTCAGGTTGCATTTTATGATATAGCGGAGGAATCGTTATTTGATTTTGCAGTAATTATAGCGATAAAAGAGGGAAAATGGATATTATGCCGTCATAAAGACCGCAGGACATGGGAATTCCCGGGAGGGCACAGAGATCCGGGCGAATGGATAGAGGATACGGCCCGCAGAGAGCTGTATGAAGAAACCGGGGCAGAACATTATACCCTTCAGCCTGTTTGTGCATACTCCTGCCTGAGACAGGGAGAAAAAGCCAGCTTCGGTATGCTTTATTATGCACAGGTTGATGAATTAGGCCCCCTGCCCGCCTTTGAGATAGAAGAGGTTAAGCTGTATGATAAATTTCCGGAAAAAAAAGATTTCTGGACGTATCCCGATATACAGCCATTTTTATTAAGAAAGGTAAGCGGATTGGGGATAAAATGAAAAAAATAATATCTTTTTATTTAAAGCCCTATTATAAAAGGATGGGTATTGGTTTCACGGTTAAATTCATCGGTTCTATTATGGATCTGTGTATTCCCTGGGTGCTGGCCTATGTTATAGATAATGTGATACCTATGAAAAGCCTGCAGAAGATCTATCTGTGGGGAGGAGTAATGATATTCTGTTCATTTGTGGCCGTAGCATTTAATATCATTGCTAATCGTATGGCTTCCAGGGTGGCAAGCGATGCAACACAGATTATCCGGCATGATCTGTTTGCAAAGACAATGTATCTGTCGGACAAGCAGACGGATTTATTTACAAAGCCATCTTTAATATCCAGGCTTACGACGGATACATATAATGTAAATCAAATGATTGGCAGAATCCAAAGGCTTGGGGTCAGGGCGCCTATCCTGCTTGTGGGAGGAATTATTTTTACCATGGCTTTGGATCCGGTTCTGGCATCCGTGCTTCTGCTGGTAATGCCTGTTCTTGCAATTGTCATGATAGCAGTTTCCCGAAAGGGTATGCCGCTGTACCGCAGGCTGCAGGAAGCAGCAGATAAGTTTGTGTGTTTAGTCAGAGAGGATATTGCGGGAATCCGGGTTATCAGGGCACTGTCTAAAATGGACTATGAAAAGGATAAATTTGACCGTATTAATACGTTGGTCGTCACATGCGAAAGGAATGCGGAGCAGACGATGGCGGTCCTGAACCCGGCCATGAATATGCTATTAAACCTGGGACTGGTGGGGGTTATCCTGGCAGGAGCCTATCGCGTAAATGCGGGAACTTCCGAGGTTGGTAAGATATTGGCATTTATGACGTATTTCACTATCATCCTCAATGCCATGATGTCCATTTCCCGTATGTTTGTCATTATTAATAAGGCGGTGGCATCGGGGGCCAGAATAGAACAGGTATTGGACTGTGGTGAGGATATGGAGCGCATGTGCGGTATAGATAAAGAAGAGGAATCTTTCAACGCCGGTGTGCAGAACGATAAAGAGAAGGAAAGAAATCAAGAGAAGGTGCGGCCGGAATGGGAAGAGCAGGGGCGGAAACAGAAAGGGATAGTGTTCGACCATGTTACCTTTTCCTATAATAAAAAGGAACCAAATCTGAAGGATATCTCTCTTTCTTTAAAAAAGGGAGAAATGCTGGGGGTGATAGGGGCTACCGGATCCGGGAAGACCACACTGGCAGCCGTACTGATGCGGCTTGTGGATGTGGATCAGGGCAGGATACTGATAGATGGAATGGATATCCGCAGTCTGGAAAGGAAAGAGCTTCAAAAAAAATTCGGTGTGGTTTTCCAGAACGATACGATTTTCGAGGACTCTATTTATGAAAATGTGAGGATGGGAAGGGAGCTGTCTCGGGAAGAGGTAATAAAAGCGCTGGAGTACGCACAGGCCGATGAGTTTACCAGGGAAAAGGAACGTAGTGAAGGGGCTATGCTGGATATCAAGGGAGCCAATTTGAGCGGCGGCCAGAAGCAGCGTATTTTAATTGCCAGGGCACTGGCAGCGCGTCCTGATATCCTTGTGCTGGACGATTCCTCCAGCGCACTGGATTACCGGACGGATGCAAAGCTCCGTAAGCAGCTGAAGGAGCATTTCCGGGACACGACTACGATTATGATTGCCCAGAGGATCAGCTCTGTTATGCATGCCGATCATATACTTGTGCTGGAGGACGGGGAGATGATCGGATACGGGACGCATGAGGAGCTGATGGAAAATTGTCAGGTATACAGGGAAATAAGCAGTTCACAGACAGGAGAAGCCGTGGTATGAGATGGGGAGGAACAGGAAAACAACAGAAAAAAGACAAAGGGAAGGCCGGCACCCTGTTGAGGCTCGGCGGGTATCTGATGCATTATAAGTGGTATCTTACTGCTGCTTTTGCATTGACGATAGGCAGCAATTTATTTGCACTGATAGGACCGATGCTTTCCGGTTATGCGGTGGATGCCATTGAACCGGGCGCAGGCAGAGTGGATTTCAGCAGGGTTTTCTATTACGCGGCATGGATGGCGGGATTTTATGTGGTGTCCTCCATTTTTTCTTATCTGCTTCAGGTATTGATGATAGCCATAAGCAGGAAGGTGGTCTACAGGATGCGCAGGGATGTGTTTGAAAAACTGCTGTCCCTGCCGGTGGGGTATTTTGATGTACATCAGAGCGGGGATATTATCAGTCGGATTTCCTATGATATTGATACGGTAAATGCTTCTCTCTCCGATGATGTGGTACAGCTTTTGACTACGGTAATAACGGTAAGCGGCGCATTTATTATGATGGTGCTGATATCTCCCCGTCTTGTCCTGGTTTTTGCTTTTACCATGCCGCTGTCCATATGCATCACCCGTTACCTTACTGGCAAAACAAGGCCATTGTTCCGGGAGCGGTCGGCGAAACTGGGGGAATTAAACGGTTTTGTGGAGGAGATGGTTTCCGGGCAGAAAACCTTACGGGCCTATTGCCAGGAGGATAATACCATTGACCGGTTTGAGGGGAAAAATGAAAAGGCTATGAAGGCCTATTACCGGGCGGAATATTACGGCAGTATTGTAGGACCTATGGTAAACTTTGTGAATAATCTTTCTTTGTCCCTGATCAGTGTATTCGGGGCAGTATTGTATCTTTTCGGGAGTATGAGCATCGGGAACATTTCTTCGTTCGTTCTGTATTCCAGAAAATTTTCCGGGCCGATTAATGAGGCGGCCAATATAATCAGTGATCTGCAGTCCTCGATTGCCGCAGCAGAGCGTATTTTCCGGCTGCTGGACGAGCCGGAGGAACCGGCGGATGCACAAGACTGTATGGAGCTTACACAGGCGGAAGGAGACGTGGAACTTTCCCATGTAAAATTTGGCTATAATTCTGTTAAAACTATTATCCATGACTTGAGTTTTCATGTAAAACCCGGTAAAATGGTAGCGGTTGTAGGGCCTACAGGGGCCGGAAAAACCACCCTCATCAATCTTCTTATGCGGTTTTACGATATTCAGGATGGATGCATTTGTGTTGACGGAAATAATGTGTCCGGTATTACAAGAAAAAGCCTGCGTAAGTCCTATGCCATGGTTCTGCAGGATACGTGGCTGTTCCAGGGAAGCATTTATGATAATCTGGCCTATGGCAGCCTGGGCGGGATGGAACAGGGGATGGAAGAGGAAAAGGTCCGGGAGGCAGCCAAAGCGGCTGGGATTGACGGATTTATCCGCAGGCTTCCCCAGGGTTATGATACGATTCTCACTGATGAAGGGACCAATATTTCCAAAGGGCAGAAACAGCTTCTGACAATAGCCAGGGCTATGCTCCTGCCGGCCAGGATGCTTATCCTGGATGAAGCAACCTCCAATGTGGACACCCGTACCGAAATGAAGATCCAGGAGGCGATGAGAAAGCTGATGGAGGGGAAAACCTGTTTTATTATCGCTCACAGATTATCCACAATACGGAATGCCGACATTATCCTTGTGGTAAACGACGGGGACGTTGTCCAGCAGGGAACTCATGAAGAGCTGATTCGACAGGACGGTCTGTACAGACAGATGTACCTTGCACAGTTTGAATAAGGTTTTACCGCTGCGCATCACGCCCGAACCTGCCCTGGATGTCCCAGGCTGCCTTCCCGGCGTTCCCCTGGGGCGGTGCTGCAAGGATTCCTGTAAGGGGCGTCTGAAAACGCCAGTCCTTACGCTGCGTCTTTTGCAGCGTTAGTACTGCTGCGTTTTCAACCGAGCGGGAGCGCCCCCTGGAAGGAACCTTGCAGCACCGCCCCAGGGGAACGCCGGGAAGGCAGCCTGGGACATCCAGGGCAGGTTCGGGCGTGATGCCCAGCGGTTTTACCTGTATTTCTCAGCCGATACAGTATTTATCTATTTTTCTTTTTACGGAAAAGTGTTACAATAGGGAAGAGAGAAGATACAAAGGAATTTATCGGATGAGTAAAAGAAAAATAAAAGACGGGCAGGAAGAAAGAGGGGGGACTGCATTCAGAAGGGCAATGATAGCTGCAGGGGCGATAGCTGCGGCTGCTGCTCTTGTTTATCTTGCAGGCGCCTTCTTTTTTGCTGGCCACTATTACTGGAGAACCTGGATAGATGGTACGGATTACAGCTTCCGTTCCAGGGAGCAGGTGAGAGAAGAACTGCTTAATCCTTCTGTCTCATATGAGCTGCGGATTAAGGGCAGGGAGGATATGGAGGATGTGATTACTCCGGCCGAACTGGAAATGATATATGTATTTGATAATACGCTGGATAAGCTGAATGCACAGATGACGGGGCTGAAATGGCCGGTGATGTTTTTTCGGAGAGGGGATTATGAGCTGCCTAAAATGGTAACCTTCAGTGAAGAAGCGTTGCATGAACGGCTTGAAAATACCGTATTTTTTGACAAGTCAAATCTGCATGCGCCCGTGGATGCCTATATCAGCGGATACAGCCGGGAAAAAGGGTATGAGATTGTAGAGGAATACCCGGGAACGATACTGGATTTTGACAAAGTACGGGCGGCTGTGGTGGAAGCGCTGGAGGACCTGGCGGATACGCTTGATTTGACACAGGGGGGCTTCTATCGTGATGCGGCCGTTAAAGCGGACAACAAAAATCTGGCAAGAGCGCTGGAAAAAGTGAACCGGTATGTGAGTGCGGAAGTGACGTATGATTGGAACGGCGAAAAGGAAGTCATCGACGGAGAGGTAATCAGTGAGTGGATTACCATTGACGGAAGCCGGGTGAGCCTGGATGAGGAAGCGGCAAGGGCCTATATCAACGGACTGGCAAAAAAACATGATACATACGGGAGAGACCGTAATTTTACCACATCAAATGGGAATACTATCCTGTTAAAGAGCGGTTCCTATGGCTGGTGGACGGATCGCGCGGGAGAAACGCAGGCGCTGCTTGCATCTATAAGAAATGGGGAGCAGGTGGAAAAGGAGCCTCTTTATTTTGCCAGAGGGTATACGACAGGTGCGCCGGGAGAAGATATCGGCAATTCCTATGTGGAAATTGATATGGGAAACCAGCATCTGTATCTTTATATTGACGGGGAAATCATTCTGGAGAGTGATTTTGTTTCGGGGAATATAGCAAGAGGGTATGGAACGCCGGCCGGCGTGTTCGGCCTGACCTATAAAGAGCGGAATGCCACACTGCGGGGAGAAAATTACGCCACACCTGTGGATTACTGGATGCCTTTTAACGGAAATATCGGCATGCATGATGCCGGGTGGAGAAACAGCTTCGGTGGAGATATTTACATGAGAAGCGGATCCCATGGATGTATTAACCTTCCCAGGGATAAGGCGGAAATTATTTATGGTTATATGGAACATAATTTTCCGATAGTCTGTTACTATTAGGAAACGTTCAGACTTATATGGACGGTTACAAGCGGGTTGCCCGGTTGGGCAGTAAAGGCAATTGGATTTGGGAGATAAAGCATGAAGAACAGGGAATTATCATTCCGGCAGCTGGAAAAGCAGAGCAGAAGGCTGGAACGACGCAGGAGAATCCGGGAAAGCATAAGCAAAAACGGAGGGGATATTCTGCATTCTGCCAATTTTCAGAACACGCGCAGGAATATGCAGCATGGAACCGTGTCGGTGCACAGCCACAGTATCAGTGTGGCGGAATGCAGCCTGAATATCAGGGAAAAGCTGCAGAAGATGGGGATCCGCAGCGAAGAGCGGGACATCATCAGAGGGGCGCTGCTCCATGACTATTTCCTGTATGACTGGCATCATCATACCCATAAAAAGGGCTGGAAAAATCTTCACGGCTTTACCCATCCGGAAACGGCCCTGAATAATGCGAGGAAGGAGTATCATCTTTCTCCGAGGGAACAGGATATAATTAAAAAGCATATGTGGCCGCTTACGGTAGTTCCTCCCCGCTGCAGGGAAGCCTGGATCGTGACGGCTGCGGATAAATATTGTTCCCTGCTAGAAACGGTGGGACCGCGCCTGGAGCTGTTTAAGGGCCTGGGAAGGCATTGGACTGCGCTTCCGCGCAGAATAAGGGTTACTGTAAAGCGGGAACCGCAGAAGAACAGCGGGCAGGAGGCAAATGGAAGGAATACTTCAGCGATTAACTGAATACGCAGCATCGGAGGTGTATCCTTTTCACATGCCGGGGCATAAACGGAATATGCCGGAAGCGATTTACCGGCTTGGCGGGATTGCGGAGCTGGATATTACCGAAATAGACGGATTTGACGATCTGCATGCGCCGGAGGGCTTGATTCGGGAGGCGCAGGAGAAGGCGGCGGCTGTATTTGGCGCGCAGGAGACTTTTTTCCTGGTAAATGGCTCCACCGCCGGAATCCTTACGGCTGTTTCTGCCGCAGTGCCGAAGGGCGGAAGGGTCATCATGGCGAGAAACTGTCATAAATCGGTGTATCATGCCTGTTTTCTGCGGGAACTGAGGCCGGTGTTCCTGTATCCGGGTACGGTGCGGGATTACGGGATAGCCGATGCCATCCGCCCGGAGCAGGTGGAGGCGGCGCTGAGGGCCTGTCCGGATGCATCAGCGGTCATTCTTACCTCTCCTACGTATGACGGGGTGGTTTCCGATATTGAAAGAATTGCAGATATCGTGCACCGGGCCGGGATTCCTTTGCTAGTGGATGCGGCTCACGGCGCACATTTCGGTTTCAGCCCTCTTTTTCCGGAAAGCCCGGTCCGCCAGGGGGCGGATCTGGTGATTCAGAGTCTGCATAAAACCCTGCCGGCACTGACCCAGACAGCGCTGCTGCATGTGTGCGGGACGTTGGTGGATCGGGGAAAGGTGAGGGAGTTTGAAAGGATTTACCAGACCAGCAGCCCTTCTTATGTGCTGATGGGCAGCATCGATGCTTGTGTCCGCCTTCTGGAGGACGGAAGCTGCTGGGATGGATTTGCGGAGAAATTACAGATATTTTATAAAAAAACGGACGGTTTGGAGCATATCCGGGTGATGAACAGGGATATTATGGAAAAAGGCTGTATGAAAGCTTTTGATGCGGGAAAACTGCTGATATCCGTAATTAATGCAAAAATTACTGGAAATTCGCTTTACAAAGAGCTTCTGAACCGTTATTATCTTCAATTGGAGATGGCAGCGGATACGTATGTAACTGCCATTGTGACTCCCTGGGACAGGGAGGAAGGGCTGATCCGGCTGGCGGAAGCGCTGGCGGCGATTGACAGGGAGGACAACGGTGTGTTTCCTCCGGAAAAAAAATCTTTGGCGGGGTGCCCGTATCCGGAACTGGAGACGGCGCTGCCGCTTTCCGAGGCTTTGACGGCGCCAAAAGAGGTCTGTCCTTTACACAAAGCGGCAGGAAGAACAGCAGGAACTTATGTGAACCTTTATCCACCGGGAATTCCTTTGGTAATTCCGGGAGAGGTTATAACGGAGGAGGTCATTAAGTTAATAGATTTGTATGTGAGGCAGAAGCTGAACGTACAAGGGGTGGAGACCGTAGGAGAGACTGCGGGGTTGGCCGGAGACTTAAACTTACCAATACTTAAATGACAGGTGTGCAGACACCGGAAGGAGTTAATATGAGAAAAACCAAGATAATTTGTACAATCGGACCTGCTTCCCAAAGTGAGGAGATGCAGAGAGCGTTGATGCTGGCGGGAATGAATGTGGGCCGCTTTAACTTTTCCCATGGAGATCATGAGGAGCAGCACGGAAAATATACTATCATGCGGAAGGTGAGCAAGGAATTAAACCTTCCTATCGCCGCACTTCTGGATACGAGAGGGCCGGAAATACGTCTGCAGGATTTTGAAGGCGGGAAGGTCCAGCTGACCGCAGGCCAGAAATTCACGCTGACGACAAAGGAAGTGATGGGAACCAATGAGATGGCTTCCATCACCTATAAAGAACTGATTCATGACATCGATAAAGGGACAACGATTCTGATTGATGACGGGCTGATCGAAATGACCGTTGAGGAAATAACGGATACGGATATCATCTGTACGGTGGTAAACGGAGGGCCGGTATCCAACCATAAGGGTGTCAATGTTCCGGGAGCCGAGCTTTCCATGCCTTATATCAGCGAAACGGACAAAAGCGATATTTTGTTTGGGGTAGAACTGGGATTCGATTTTATTGCGGCTTCTTTTGTACGGAATAAGGATGATGTCCTGGCTGTCCGGAAAATCCTGGATGAACACAATTCCAAGATGAAAATCATTGCCAAGATAGAAAATATGCAGGGAATTAAAAATCTGGAGGAAATCATCGACGTATCCGACGGCATCATGGTTGCCAGAGGAGATATGGGTGTGGAGGTACCGCTGGAAGAGGTTCCTGTTCTGCAGAAGCAGATTATCAAAAAAGCAGTTGCCAAGGGAAAACAGGTAATCACCGCCACGCAGATGCTGGAGTCCATGATCCACAATCCCCGTCCTACCAGAGCGGAGACCACGGATATTGCCAATGCTATCTATGACGGTACCACGGCGATCATGCTGTCCGGTGAAAGCGCACAGGGGCAGTACCCGGTGGAAGCGGTACAGACCATGGCCCGCATTGCGGAAAGAACGGAAGAAGATATCGATTTTGCAGGCCGTCTGAAAAAACGGGAGGTTCCGGGAGACGGGGATATTACAACAGCCATTTCCCATGCTACCTGTACACTGGCATCGGATCTGAATGTAAAGGCAATCATCTGCGTTACCATGTCCGGCTTTACCGCAAGTATGATTTCCCGGTTCAAAGCCGGCTGCCCGGTTATCGGATGTACCGTGAAGCGTCTGGTATGGCGGCAGCTGAATCTGCAGTGGGGTGTGATGCCGCTTCTTATCCAGGAAGAGAATACGGCGGAGGATCTGTTCCATGCGGCGATTGACGCGGCTATGGAAGCGGGGTATATTGTAAAAGGAGATAAAGTTATTATCACCGCAGGGATGCCTCTCGGCATTTCCGGAAAAACCAACCAGCTGCGTGTGGTTGAGGTATAAAATGACGTAATAGTCCGGAGGTTTGTCCGGACGGTTATAAAAAGACAAAGGATAGGCGTATAATATGGGGGAAGGATGCCGGGTGCCGCCGGGCCGGAGAAGGGCTGTAAAAGGGCAGCGGGCATCCGTATACGCGGAACGGGGGTACGGATGAAAAAATATGTAATGGCTCTGGATCAGGGGACGACAAGTTCCCGCTGCATACTTTTTGATAAGGCAGGGCATATGCGGTCCGTGGTACAGCGGGAATTTAACCAGATTTATCCCAGGCCGGGCTGGGTGGAGCACGATCCTCTGGAAATCTGGTCCTCCCAGCTGAGCGTGGCTGTGGAAGCCATGGGGAAAATCGGCGCGGCTATTGACGAAATCGCCGCTATCGGTATTACAAACCAGAGAGAAACCACAATCTGCTTCAGCAGAAAGACCGGAAAACCGGTATACAATGCCATCGTATGGCAGTGCCGTCGGACGGCGGATACTATTGAGAAGCTGAAGGAAGAAGGCTTTGATTCGGTTATCCGTGAAAGAACCGGATTGGTGCCGGATGCTTATTTTTCAGGGACAAAGATCAAATGGATTCTGGATAATGTGGAAGGTGCAAGGCAGATGGCGGAAGACGGCGATTTGCTGTTCGGCACCGTGGATACCTGGCTTATCTGGAACCTTACCAAGGGAAAGGTATTCGTAACGGATTATACCAATGCCTCCCGGACCATGCTGTTTGATATCCATAAGAGGGAATGGGATGAGGAAATCCTGAACAAGCTTGGGATACCGCGTTCCATGCTGCCTCAGGTGAAGCCGTCCAGCTGTATTTACGGTTATACGGACGATTCCGTTATCGGCGGAGAGATCCCTATCGCCGGCGCGGCGGGGGATCAGCAGGCGGCCCTGTTCGGGCAGTGCTGTTTCGAAGCGGGAGAAGCAAAGAATACATATGGCACCGGCTGTTTCCTTTTGATGAATACCGGGGATAAGGCTGTAACCTCTCAGAATGGGCTTCTGACCACGATTGCCGCCAGCACGGAGGGAGAGATCCGTTATGCGCTGGAAGGGAGCGTATTCGTGGCAGGTGCGGCCATACAATGGCTCCGGGATGAACTGCGTATGATAAAAAATGCGCCCCAGTCCCAGGAATATGCCATGGAGGTGGAGGATACCAACGGCGTTTATGTGGTTCCGGCCTTTACCGGATTAGGAGCGCCTTATTGGAACCCTTATGCGAGAGGTACGATAGTCGGGCTGACCCGCGGGGCCAAAAAAGAACATTTTATCCGCGCCACACTGGAATCCCTGGCTTACCAGACACAGGATGTGCTGGAGGCTATGGAGAAGGATTCGGGTATCCGTCTCAAAAACCTGCGGGTGGACGGGGGCGCCAGCGCCAATGATTTCCTGATGCAGTTCCAGGCCAATATCATGAATAAAGAAGTGCTGCGCCCCGAATGTATTGAAACGACGGCTTTGGGGGCGGCCTATCTGGCCGGCATCGCGGCGGGTTTCTGGAAGGATAAAGAGGATATCCGGAAAAACTGGTTTTTGGAAAAGACCTTCCTCCCTTTCATGTCCCAGGAAAAACGGCGGGAAAAGCTGAAAGGCTGGAAGCGTGCCGTGCGCTGTGCAATAGCCTACGCTGCGGCGGATACGGAGGACGACACCGAGGAGGAAGAGTGACGGCTGGCAGCAGCCGTACCGGTATTTATGGGAAAAATATTTTATTTGGCAGGAAAGAGTTCCTCCGGCAAGGATACGATTTACCGGAACCTTCTGGAATGCAGGCAATTGCAGCTGAAAAAGCTGATCCCTTATACTACCCGGCCCATACGGGCCGGGGAAAAGAACGGAAGGGAGTATTTTTTTACCGATGAGGCCGGGCTGGAGGCCCTGCGTCAGAGCGGTAAGGTGATTGAAGAAAGGGTTTACCATACCTTTCACGGGCCATGGTATTATTTTACGGTGGACGACGGGCAGCTGGATTTGGCCCGGCAGGATTATCTGATGATTGGGACCCTGGAGTCCTTTCTGGCAATAAAAAGATATGTGGGCGGAAGCAATATTGTGCCGCTGTATATAGAAGTGGACGATGGGGAACGCCTGCAGAGGGCGCTTGATCGGGAAAGAAAGCAGGAAGAGCCGAAATACGAGGAAATGTGCAGACGTTTTCTGGCCGATTCCGGGGATTTCAGTGAAGAGAAGATAGCGGAGGCGGGGATTGAAAAACGGTTCCGGAACAGCAGCCTGGAAAAGTGCCTGGAGGAAGTGAAGGAGTACATCAGACAGACGCGCGTATAACGGGTGCCGGCACAGGGGAAAGCGAGGGAGTATGGCAGGATTTCAGGATATTTACGGGCAGGAAGCCATGAAAGAACACCTGCAGAATGCGATAAAGACAGGCAAGGTGTCCCATGCGTATATTATTAACGGGGAACGCAGCTCCGGGAAGGAGTTCATCGCAAGGATTTTTGCCAAAACCCTGCAGTGTGAAAAGGGAGGACCGCAGGCTTGCGGCGAATGCCATTCCTGTAAGCAGGCGGAGAGCAATAACCAGCCGGATATTATCCGGGTGACACATGAAAAACCAAACAGCATCGGTGTGGAGGATATCCGCAGCCAGGTGAATAACGATATGGGGATTAAGCCCTATTCCAGCCCTTATAAGATATATATTATCAACGAAGGGGAGAAAATGACCGTGCAGGCGCAGAACGCGCTTTTAAAGACGCTGGAGGAGCCTCCGTCATATGGAGTGCTGCTGATTCTCACCACTAATGTGGAAGCGCTGCTCCCCACCATTGTGAGCAGATGTGTGGTGCTGAATATGAAGCCCGTGGGTGACGATATTGTCCGCAGATTCCTTATGGAGGATATGCAGATACCGGATTATAAGGCCAACATCTGCGTAGCGTTTGCCAGGGGAAATATCGGACGGGCCAAGCTGCTGGCTTCCAACGAAGATTTTGACAATGTGAAGGAAGAAGCGGTAACGCTTTTAAAATATATACACGATATGGAAATATCGGAAATCGTGGCGGCAATTAAGAAAATCGGGGAGTACAAGCTGGATGTGACGGACTATCTGGACATTCTGTCCATCTGGTACCGGGATGTCCTGCTGTTTAAAGCTACGAATGACGCAAATCACTTGATTTTTAAGGAAGAAATAAAGTATATTAGAAAAGAAGCGGATCAGAAGAGGTATGAGGGCATCGAGACAATCCTTGATTCCCTGGAGAAAGCCAAGTCAAGGCTTTCGGCCAATGTTAATTTTGATTTAACCATGGAGCTCTTGTTCCTTACGATGAAGGAAAACTAGATCCCTCAGGGAGGTTTATAGATGACAAAAGTTATAGGAGTGAGATTCCGTACGGCGGGGAAAATTTATTATTTTGACCCGACCCGGTTCGAGATAAACAAGGGCGACCATGTGATCGTGGAAACCGCCCGGGGCGTGGAATACGGAACGGTGGTGGGTGGTATCCGCGAGGTGGATGACAGCAAGGTGGTACAGCCTTTAAAGCCGGTTTTACGGATTGCCACCGATCGGGATAATGAGCAGGAAGCGGCAAATAAAGGGAAGGAAAAAGAAGCCTTCCGTATCTGCCAGGAAAAAATCCGCAAGCATGGGCTGGACATGAAGCTCATTGATGCGGAATATACCTTTGATAACAATAAAGTGCTGTTTTATTTTACAGCAGACGGAAGGATCGACTTCCGTGAGCTGGTAAAGGATCTGGCAAGTGTGTTTAAGACGAGGATCGAACTGCGTCAAATCGGCGTGAGGGATGAAACCAAAATCCTGGGAGGGATCGGTATCTGCGGGAGGCGGCTTTGCTGCCATACCCACCTGTCTGAATTTGTGCCTGTATCCATTAAAATGGCGAAGGAACAGAATCTTTCCCTGAATCCCACCAAAATATCCGGTGTGTGCGGCAGGCTGATGTGCTGCCTGAAGCATGAAGAGGAAACCTACGAGGATTTGAACCGCAGGCTCCCCAATACCGGAGATTATGTGACCACGGACGACGGCCTGAAGGGCGAGGTGTCCAGCGTGAATGTGCTCCGGCAGCAGGTAAAGGTCATTGTAAATGTGGATGATGAGAAGGAAATCAGGGAATACCGCCTGGATCAGCTGCGTTTTAAGAAAAGGCACGGCAGAAACAAGAAGAACGATGTGAACGAGAAAGAACTGAAGGAACTGGAAAAACTGGAGAAGCAGGATGAAAAATCCAAACTGTAGCGGCGGGCTGAAGCCGGGGGAACGGCTGGATGAGCTGCAGCGCAACGGGTATGTAATCATCCAGGACAGGGAACGCTTCTGTTTTGGCATGGACGCCGTGCTCCTTTCGGGCTTTGCCCGGGTGAGAGACGGGGGGACTGTGCTGGATATGGGGACGGGGACCGGCATTATCCCCATCCTTCTGGAGGCGAAAACCGGTGCCTCCCATCTGACCGGGCTGGAAATCCAGGCCGACAGCGCGGATATGGCACGGCGCAGCGTGGCTTTGAACGGCCTGGAAGAAAAAATAGATATTGTGGAGGGGGATATCAGAGAAGCAGCGGGCTTGTTTCCGGCTGCTTCTTTTGACGTCGTAACCTGTAATCCCCCTTATATGGCGGGCGGCCACGGACTTGCCAACCCGGAAGCGCCTAAGGCGATTGCGCGGCATGAGGTCAAATGTACCTTTGAGGATGTGGCGTCCCAGGCGGCCCGTCTGCTGAAGCCCGGAGGAAACTTTTATCTGGTGCACAGGCCCTTCCGCCTGGCGGAGATCATGGTTACCCTGTCCCGTTACAAGCTGGAGCCAAAACGGATGCAGCTGGTATACCCTTTTGTGGATAAGGAACCCAATATGGTTTTGCTGGAAGCCAACCGGGGAGGACGCAGCCGTATGTCGGTGGAAAAGCCGCTGATTGTATACCGGGAACCGGGTATTTATACAGATGAAATATATGATATATATGGGTATTGAAAATTCCTCCGGTATCGGTTATTATCATAGATTAGATAGAGGTTTGTTTGTAACAGTTCGGACAGGTCGGAACGGTTACGTTTGTTAGGCGCCACAGGCCGGAAAGAAACGGAAGATGAGAAAAAAAGGGGTATTTGCGGCCGTATTGCTGTGTATTCTGGCTATTGCCGCAACGAGCCTGTATCTGGCCGGCTGCAGTGGGAAGGCAAAGGAAACGATAGCCTCCGGAGAAACCGGAACACAGGATGCGGGGGCCGGGGGACAGGACGGAACGCAAGCAAAGACTGTTTCAGGGAACGGGACGCAGGAAGATACGGTTTCGGGGAACAAAACGCAGGCAGATACGGTTTCGGGGAACGGAACGGAAGAAGCCGGCGGGAGTGACGGCACACAAGAAGCTGAAGGCGGGACCGTACCGGATTCTCTGGACGGAGAACGGGTAAAGGTAAAGGGAATCTATGTTACCGGGGCTATGGCCGGAACCTCCAATATGGACAGCCTGATCGATCTGGTGGACAGGACAGAGCTGAACGCCATGGTTATTGATGTGAAGAATGACGAAGGCCATGTGGTATATGAAATGGATTCCGAACTGGTAGAAGATATCGGCGCGGTTAAAAAGTACATATCCGATATGCCCGGCCTGATACGTAAATGCAAGGAACATGGAATATACCTCATTGCCAGGATTGTGGCTTTTAAAGATCCTTTTCTGGCGGAAAACCGGACGGATCTGGCTCTGCATGACAAGGAAGGGAAAGTATTCCGGGATAAGTCCGGGCTGGCCTGGGTAAATCCCTATAGCCGGGAGGTGTGGGACTATCTTCTGGAAATCGCCGGACAGGCGGCGGCGGCAGGTTTCGATGAAATACAGTTTGATTACATACGCTTCTCCACCGATTCCGGCATGGCAAAGGTGGATTTCGGCCCGGAAGCCCTGGGCAGGGATAAAGAACAGGCAATAACGGAATTTACGGCTTATGCGGCAAAAGAGCTGCACGGGCTGGGAGTTCCTGTATCCGCAGATGTATATGGAATCATTATCGACAGCAGTCTGGATGCTTCCATAGTGGGACAGGATTATTACGAGATGGCAAAGTATCTGGATTACATAAGCCCTATGGTTTATCCGTCCCATTACGGACCGGGGAACCTGGGGCTGGCGGTACCGGATGCCCAGCCTTATGAAACAATTTACAGAAGCATGAATGCTTCCCGGAAGGTGCTGGCGGGCATGGGACGGGAGAAGGAAGCCGGACAGGTATCCGGACAGGTATCCGGTAATGGAGTATCGGACAACGGGGTATCGGGCAATGGGCTGCCTGAACGGGAAGGTACTGTTTCTGAAAACAGAATTCCCCTGCTCCCCAATCCGGAAATCCGGGCAAATGTGCGGCCCTGGCTTCAGGATTTTACCGCCACCTGGGTAAAGGGGCATATTCCTTACGGGCCGGATGAAATCCGCGCCCAGATTCAGGCGGTTTATGATGCCGGTTATGAAGAATGGATCCTGTGGAATGCTTCCAACCGTTATACGGAGGGAGGATTGCTGCCGGAGGAAACGGCGGAAGAACCCGCCGGAGAATGACGGGCGGATAACAGCCCGGACAGGACGGCGCATTTACCGCGCTGTCTGCAGCAGAAAGGAAAACAATGGCAGGTATTCTTTATTTATGTGCCACACCTATCGGAAATCTGAAGGATATGACGCCCCGCGTCCGGGAAACACTGGAAACGGTGGATTTGATTGCAGCGGAGGATACCCGCAACAGCATTAAGCTGCTGAACCATTTTGAAATCCGGACGCCGATGACCAGCTATCACGAATACAATAAAGTGGAAAAAGCATATGATTTGATAAATAAGCTGCAGGCGGGAAAAAATATCGCACTGATTACCGATGCCGGGACACCGGCCATATCGGATCCCGGCGAGGCACTGGTAAAAATGTGCCAGGAGGCGGGGATTACGGTAACCTCTCTGCCCGGTCCTGCTGCCTGTATTACGGCGCTCACCCTTTCCGGATTGAGTACCAGGAGGTTTTGCTTTGAAGGGTTTCTGCCTTTTGACGATAAAAAAGAGAAAAAGGCGGTGCTGGAGGAATTAAAGGAGGAAACCAGGACCATAATCCTGTATGAGGCTCCCCATCATTTGATACGTACCCTGGAGTGCCTGTATGAAGTGCTGGGAAACCGGCATATTACCCTTTGCAGGGAGCTGACCAAGAAATTCGAGACGGTAATGCCTACCACGCTGGAGGAAGCCCTTCCTTATTATGAGACGCAGGAACCCCGGGGGGAATATGTGCTTGTGGTGGAAGGAAAGAGCCGTGCATTGAAGCAAAAGGAGAAGGAAGAATCCTTTTCCGGGATGTCCATAGAGGAGCATATGAAGTCCTATGAGAATCAGGGAATTGACCGGAAAGAAGCCATGAAGCTGGTGGCAAAGGACAGGGGCCTGAGCAAGAGAGACATTTACCGGCATTTTATCAAAAATGAGGAAAGAAGTAGTTGACAAACAAAGGTACAGAGAATATACTTTGAATGTCAAACTTTTTTATAAAATCAAAAAAAGGAGATAACAAAATGTTAGAGAAAGTAATTGAAATTATTCAGGAGCAGTTAAATCTGGAAGGTGTGACGATCACAGAGGATTCCTCCTTCAAGGATGATCTGGGAGCTGACTCTCTGGACCTTTTCGAATTGGTTATGGCGGTAGAAGAAGAATATGGTGTTGAAATTCCTGCAGAGGAATTGGAAAAACTGACAACGGTGGGTTCGGTTGTAGAATATCTGAAAGCACAGGGCATCGAGGCTTAATGAAGACAGCGGTTACGGAACTTCTCGGAATCGAGTATCCGATTATTCAGGGCGGCATGGCCTGGGTAGGGGAATACCATCTGGCTGCCGCCGTTTCAGAAGCGGGCGGGCTTGGAATCATCGGAGCCGCCAGCGCACCGGCTGATATTGTGAGGGAGCAGGTACGGGAGGCGAGAAAACTCACTTCCAGGCCCATCGGGGTGAACGTAATGCTGCTTAATCCCAATGCCGACGGCGTGGCGGAGGTGATTGTGGAAGAAGGCGTGGAGGTGGTTACTACCGGCGCCGGAAGCCCGGCAAAATATATGGAAATGTGGAAGGCAGCAGGGGTGAAGGTCATTCCTGTGGTTGCCAGCGTTGCCATGGCGAAAATGATGGAGCGTTCCGGAGCGGACGCAGTGGTGGCGGAAGGCATGGAGAGCGGCGGGCATATTGGATCCGCAACCACGATGACGCTTGTCCCCCAGGTCGCGGATGCCGTACATATACCGGTCATTGCAGCCGGCGGCATTGCGGACGGCAGGGGTTTTGCGGCAGCATTCATGCTGGGGGCACAGGGGGTGCAGATGGGCACCCGTTTTGTGGCGGCCAGCGAGTCCATCGCCCATGATAATTATAAGCAGAAGGTTATCAGGGCCAGGGATATTGATTCTGAAATCACCGGTATGAGCACCGGGCATCCCATACGTCAGATCCGTAACAAAATGACCAGGGAATATCTGAAGCTGGAAAAGGAAGGGGCTTCCTTTGAAGAGCTGGAGTATTTAACGCTGGGTGCTTTGAGAAAAGCGGTCATGGAAGGCGACGTGGTCAACGGTACCCTGATGGCCGGACAGTGTGCAGGGATGGTCAATCAGATCCAGACCTGCCGTGAGATAATTGAAGAAATTGTCCATGACGGCAGTGCATTGCTGAAATGGTGACAGATTCGGTCGTTTTTGAGAAATTCCGTTAAAGGCTTCTTTGTGCAGATAAACAGGGAAAGACTTACGGGCCCATTAACAGACGGGAATACCGGCAGTCTTTTTCGATGGACGGATGGCTCGCGGGGCGTGTCATCCGTTGTTTACAACTATATATTTTGAATATCAAATAAAACGATTATCAAAATATATGCCGTTTTCTTTTTTTCAACTACCAACCACCAAACTTCTACCATACTACCAACCAAATGCAACATAACCGTTCAAAACAGATATAGGAGATAGGAAATCATGGGTAAAACAGCATTTATTTTTCCGGGGCAGGGGTCCCAGTACGTGGGAATGGGCAAAGACTTCTATGATGCGTTCCCCGCGGCAAGGGATATTTTCCAAAAGGCATCTGAAGCCTCCGGGCTGGATGTGGCGGCACTGTGCTTTGAGGAAAACGAACAGATAAATATTACGGAATATACACAGATTGCCATGCTGACCGTAGAGGTGGCATTGCTGAAGGTGCTGGAGGACAGAGGGTGCCGTCCGGATGTGGCGGCGGGCCTGAGCCTGGGAGAATATGCGGCCCTGGCGGCAGCGGATGTGATGGATTGTAAGGATTTGTTCTATTGCGTGCGCAAAAGGGGAATTTACATGCAGAAAGCCGTTCCCTCAGGGGGTGCCATGACTGCGGTTCTGGGGCTGGACAGTGAAACCATCGCCACAGCCTGTGAACAGATAGAGGGTACGGTTAGTGTAGCTAATTATAACTGTCCCGGACAGACGGTGATCACCGGGGAAGCGGCGGCGGTTAATGCAGCGGCGGATAAGCTGAAGGAGCTTGGGGCGAAGCGCTGTGTCCCCCTGAAGGTCAGCGGCCCCTTCCATTCCCCTATGCTGAAGGGGGCAGGAGAGAAGCTGGGGCAGGTTCTTGCCGGGATTTCCCTGAAGGAAATCCGTGTACCTTATCTTTCCAATGTGACTGCTGATTATGTTACAGATACCGCGCAGATAAAAGATCTTTTGGTAAGGCAGGTGTCAAGCTCCGTGAGGTGGCAGGAAAGCGTGGAACGCATGATAGCGGACGGCGTTGATACCTTTGTGGAAATCGGGCCGGGAAAGTCCCTCTCCGGCTTTATGCGTAAAATAAACCGGGATGTCACTGTAATAAACGTGGAAAAGGCAGAGGATCTGGAGGAAATAAAATGATGCTGGAAGGAAAAACAGCCCTGGTTACCGGGGCCGGACGCGGAATCGGAAAACAGATTGCCCTTACCCTGGCTTCCCAGGGGGCAGATGTGATAGTGAATTACAGAGGCAGCAGGGGACAGGCGGAAGAGACAGCCGCACAGATCCGGGATATGGGAAGAAGGGCGGAGACGCTTTCCTGCTCCGTGGCGGATTTCCAGGCCTGCGGTGACATGGTGCGAAAGGCGCTGGAGCTTTTCGGGCATATCGATATCCTGGTGAACAATGCAGGGATTACAAAGGATAATCTGGTGGTGGGTATGAAGGAAGAGGACTTTGATGCGGTGATTGATACCAATTTAAAGGGAACCTTTAATACCATCCGCCATTTATACAGGAATTTTATGAAATTAAGGGGCGGCAGGATCATCAATCTGTCATCGGTATCCGGCGTGCTGGGGAATGCAGGGCAGGCAAATTATGCAGCCAGCAAGGCAGGTGTCATCGGCCTGACAAAGAGTGTGGCAAGGGAACTGGCAGGCAGGAATGTGACAGTGAATGCGGTGGCACCCGGTTATATAGCCACGGATATGACGGCGGCCATGTCGGAGGAGGCAAAAAACGGGATCCTTTCCCGGATTCCCCTGAAACGGGAAGGCAGACCGGAGGATGTGGCGGCGCTGGTGGCGTTTTTGGCTGGCGACGGCGGCGCATATATTACCGGGCAGGTGATTTCCGTTGATGGAGGGATGGCTATCTGAGTGTCCCCGGGTATGACAGGCCGGAACGGTCCGGGCTTGTCTGAACGGTTACTACAGGCCGTTTGTACGGCAGAATGAGAGGCAGATATGAGCAGAAGAGTAGTGGTTACAGGAATGGGGGCGATCACGCCCATTGGCCTGACGGTAGAAGAGTTCTGGGCGGGCGTAAAGACAGGGAAAACCGGCTTCGGCCCCATTTCCAGATTTGACGCATCGGAATATAAATGTAAGCTGGCGGCACAAGTCAAAGACTTTGATCCTAAAAATTATATGGATTTTAAAACGGCCAAACGAATGGAGGCGTTCTGTCAGTTTGCTGTGGCGGCAACGAAAGAAGCAATAGAGGATGCCGGACTTGATATGGAACAAGAGGATCCCTGGCGGGTAGGCGTAGCGGTAGGATCCGGAATCGGTTCCCTGCAGGCTATGGAACGGGAACATAATAAACTCATGGAAAAAGGCCCTAACCGGGTGAATCCTTTCCTGGTTCCCATGATGATCAGCAATATGGCGGCAGGAAATGTATCCATTCAGTTCGGCCTGAAGGGAAAGAGTATTAACGTGGTAACCGCCTGTGCAACCGGTACGAACTGTATCGGAGAAGCGTTCCGTACCATCCAGTACGGGGATGCGGAGGTTATGATCGCAGGAGGGGCGGAAAGCAGCATCTGCCCTATCGGGGTTTCCGGTTTTACCGCCCTTACCGCCCTGAGTCCGTCGGAGGATCCTGCCAGATGTTCCATTCCCTTTGATAAGGAACGGAGCGGATTTATTATGGGAGAGGGCGCCGGTGTGGTGGTACTGGAAGAACTGGAGCACGCCAGAAAAAGAGGGGCGGCGATTTACGCGGAGGTAGTGGGCTACGGATGCTCCTCGGATGCCTTTCATATCACCTCACCCGCGGAAGATGGTTCCGGTGCAGCCAAGGCTATGGAATATGCGGTGAAGGACGCGGGAGCGGCTCTTGAGGATATTACCTATATCAACGCCCATGGCACCAGCACCCATCTGAATGACATGTTTGAAACAAGGGCAATTAAGCTTACCTTCGGGGAGCACGCGAAAAATATCCGTATCAATTCCACCAAATCCATGATAGGCCATCTGCTGGGGGCGGCTGGGGCCGTTGAGTTCATTACCTGTGTGAAGGAATTGCAGGAGGGCTATATTCATGCTACAGTAGGGTATCAGATACCGGATGAGGAATGTGACCTGGATTACTGCAGGGAGGCGGCACAAGAAGAGATTGTATATGCATTGTCCAATTCCCTTGGCTTCGGCGGTCACAATGCCAGCCTTCTGGTTAAGAAATTCACGGATTAGGAGGAAAGCCTTATGCAGCTTTCAACAAAACAGATCATGGAAATTATCCCTCACAGGCAGCCCTTTTTGCTCCTGGATACCATAGAAGAGCTGGAACCGGGCGTACGTGCGGTGGGGAAAAAATGCGTAACCTATAATGAGCCTTTTTTTGCAGGCCATTTTCCCCAGGAGCCGGTAATGCCGGGCGTTCTTATTCTGGAAGCACTGGCACAGGCAGGGGCGGTTGCTATTCTCAGCCGGCCGGAAAACAAAGGAAAGCTGGTTCTGTTCGGAGGCATTGACGGTGCCCGGTTCAAGGGCAAGGTGGTTCCGGGGGATGTGCTTATGCTGGAAACACAGATCAGTAAGGTTAAGGGCCCTGTAGGGGTGGGCAGTGCGAAAGCCACTGTAAACGGAAAGCTGGTAGCAAAGGCGGAGCTGACCTTTGTGGTCAGTGAACCGGAAAAAGCCTGACGGGGACCGGGAGATAAAAATGAGTGTAAAACCTTTAACAATCGGAGAACTGACGGCCGGGATTCCCGTAATACAGGGAGGAATGGGCGTCGGCGTCAGTCTTTCCGGGCTGGCGGGAGCCGTGGCGGCGAAGGGCGGGATCGGTATTATATCAACCGCCCAAATCGGCTTCCGGGAACCGGATTACCATCAAAACCCGCATGAAGCCAATCTGCGGGCGGTGAAAAAGGAAATCAGAAGGGCGAAGGAGCTGGCACATGGCGGCATTGTGGGTGTAAATATCATGGTAGCCACCCGGCATTATGAGGAATATGTAAGAGCCGCCATAGAGGCGGGCGCCGATGTGATTATTTCCGGTGCGGGCCTGCCGGTAACACTGCCGGAAATCGCTTCGGGCGTACCGGTTCCGGGAAACGGGCAGCCGGTGAAGCTGGCGCCTATTGTTTCCAGCCTGAAATCGGCCAACGTGATCTTCCGCTATTGGATGAAAAAATATAAGTATCTGCCTGATATGGTAGTGATAGAAGGCCCGCTGGCCGGAGGGCACTTAGGGTTTACGGAGGAACAGCTCCGGGATATCCCGGGTATGCACTTTGAAGAAGAGGCGGATAGGATTCTGGAAGCCGCAGAGGCATTCGGAAAGGAACAGGGGAAAGAAATACCTGTGGTTATGGCCGGAGGAGTTTATACCGGAGAAGAAGCCGGCAAGTGGATTTCCCGCGGGTTATCCGGCGTACAGATGGCTACCCGCTTTGTGACCACGGAGGAATGCGATGCCCATCCTGCTTATAAACAGGCCTATATTGATGCGAAGGAAGAAGATATTGTACTGGTGAAAAGCCCGGTGGGAATGCCCGGACGCGCTATCCGGAACACCTTTCTGCAAAAGGCGGGAAAAGGGGCTATTCCCCATGGGAAATGTCATGGTTGCATTAAGACCTGTAACCCTGCGGATACGCCTTACTGTATTACGGAGGCATTGATACGCGCAGTGGAAGGGGATGTGGAAAACGGCCTGCTCTTCTGCGGGAGCAATGCCTGCCGGTCGGAACGAATGGAAACGGTGGGAACGATCCTGGATGAGGTTGCAGATGCTTTAAAATAGATGGAGGGAGTACCGGCACCGCATCCTGACGGATAGGGGCCGGACATTCCCGGACAGCGGCATGGAGGAAGAGATGAGGAGCAGAATAATAGGGACAGGAAGCTGCCTTCCGGCAGCACGGGTAACAAATGACTGGCTTTCCACCAAAATGGATACATCGGATGAATGGATAACCAGCCGTACCGGAATCCGGGAAAGAAGGATTGCCAGAGAGGAAACCACCACGGACATGGCGGAGCAGGCAGCCAGACTGGCAATGGAGGAAGCGGGGATCGCTCCGGAGGATCTGGATTTGATTCTGGCGGCGACGATTACGGCAGATCATGTGACCCCGTCGGCAGCCTGTGAACTGCAGGCCCGTCTTGGCGCCACAAAGGCTATGGCCTTTGATATCAATGCGGCCTGCTCCGGCTTCCTGTTTGCCCTGGAGACGGCGGATGCCTTCCTGGGTACGGGACGGTTTCAGAATGCCCTTGTCCTGGGAGCGGAAACGCTGTCCCGGATCATGGACTGGACGGACAGAAGCACCTGTGTGCTGTTTGGGGACGGCGCCGGCGCGGCCGTGATACGAAAAGAGGATGTGGGGATCCTCAGCTTTGATCAGGGCTGCGACGGAAGCAGGGGAAACGCTCTTGTGTGCCGCAACAGGGAGAACAATAACCTCCTGGTGCAGTCGGATACCCGTCCGGACTATGTGCATATGGACGGACAGGAGGTATACAAGTTTGCGGTGACCACCGTCCCTGCCTCCATACGTAAGGCTTTGGAAAAGGCAGATCTGCAGGCGGAGAATATCAAATACTTTTTCCTGCACCAGGCTAATCTGCGGATTATCCAGTCTGTTTCCAAAAGGCTGCATATTTCTGTGGATAAGTTCCCTGTAAGTCTGGATCATTGTGGAAACATTTCCGCTGCCAGTGTGCCGATTCTTCTGGACGAGTGTAACCGGAAGGGATGGCTGGAAAGAGGGGATAAGATCGTACTCTGCGGTTTCGGCGCCGGGCTGTCCTGGGGGACTGCCGTGATGGAGTGGTAGTATATTTATAAAACAGGGATAAAGGAAGCGTTCAGGGGAGGGTGAAAATCACGGATTTTTGCCCTCCCTTGTCTGTACCCCTGCAAAAACAGGCAGTACAGAGTAAAAGTGAAAAAAACCTTTTCCACATCCTCTCTTTATTTTGTGAAAAATACCGCTTGTGTTTCGAAATAAATATGTTAATATAAATTGTGATTAATGTATAATTATGCGTAAGTATCCAACAGGACGGCGCACCCGGCCGTAAGAAAGTGGTTCAGGAGTGTCAGAATCCATCGCCGAAGGCGATTCAGGATGGATTTTGGCAACAACTGTGAAGGGATAGAACAGTTATAATTATACAATATATTCAGAACAGCGCATCAGGGTGCAGCGCACTTTGGCGCAAGGAGGAGAGTATGATGAAAAAAATTTTGGCAACAGCTTTGGCTGTATGTATGACGGTTTCTCTCGCGGCCTGTTCAAACTCCGCACAGGGGACCCAGGGAAGCGAACCCGCTGCGGCAGGCACAGAGGCAGCAGGCACAGAGGCAGCTTCCGATTCCGCCGCAGCGGCAGAATCCACCGAGGCACAGGAACCCGCCGCGGAAGGGAAGGTAACCGGCATTGATGATCTTCCCGGAAAAACAATCGGTGTTCAGCTTGGAACCACCGGGGATATTTATGCATCCGATTATGAAGAACAAGGTTCTACTATCGAGCGTTTCAATAAAGGGAATGATGCGGTACAGGCACTTCTTCAGGGAAAGATTGACTGTGTGATTATTGACGAGCAGCCTGCAAAAGCATTCGTTGCCAATACCACAGGCCTGAAGATTCTGGAAGAGCCTTTTGCGGAAGAGGATTATGCGATCTGTATTTCCAAGGATAATGCTGACCTCACCGCAAAAATCAACGAAGCGCTGGCACAGCTGAAGGAAGACGGGACGCTGGATAATATTGTTAAAAATTATATCGGAGATGACACAAAGGGACAGTTCCCTTATGAATCTCCCGCAGACGTGGATCGTTCCAACGGAACATTGGTGATGGCAACCAATGCTTATTTTGAGCCTTATGAATATTACCAGGGAGACAAGGTAGTTGGTATTGATGCGGATATGGCACAGGCCGTTTGCGATGTACTCGGCTATGAACTGAAAATTGAGGACATGGAATTCGATTCCATCATCAATGCTATCCAGTCCGGCAAAGCGGATCTGGGTGTGGCGGGCATCACCGTTACCGAGGATCGCCAGCAGAGTGTTGATTTTAGCGATTCCTATGCTTCCTCCAAGCAGGTTATTATCATTAAAGAGTAATAGATGCGGACTTATCTGAACTGTTACACAGAATGTGTTATGTACAAGCGGACCCATGAATTCCATGGGCCCGTTTGTTGCGCGTCAGCCAGACATTATCAGATCGCCTGACAGTGCCTGGCTGATGCACAAAACAGACAAAGGAGAAATGGTGGAGGGTATTTACATGCAGGATTTTATGGATCAGTTTTATCTGAACTTCATTAAGGACAACCGGTGGAAATATTTGACCGACGGTCTGAAAACCACGCTGCTTATCACCTTTTTTGCGGTGATACTCGGCCTGGTGCTGGGCTTTCTGGTGGCAATTGTCCGTTCCAGCGCGGTAAAAAGCGGGATAAAGAAGCCGGCTAAAATCAAAGAAAAGGGTGTGTATATCAGAAAGCTGCTGGGCTATTACCTGTTTAAACTGGTGGATTTTATCTGTCAGTTATACCTGACGGTAATCCGGGGTACCCCTACTATGATTCAGCTTTTGATTATGTATTATGTTATTTTCGGCAGTGTTTCCATCGACAAACGTGTGGTTGCCATTCTGGCTTTCGGAATTAATTCCGGCGCCTATGTGGCGGAAATCGTGCGTTCCGGTATCATGGCGATCGATATCGGCCAGTTTGAAGCGGGAAGAAGCCTTGGCTTCGGCTATCCGGCTACCATGTGGCATATCATACTGCCCCAGGCACTGAAAAATGTGCTCCCTGCGTTGGGAAATGAAATTATTGTGCTGTTAAAAGAAACTTCAATCAGCGGATATATCGCCCTGACCGATCTGACCCATGGCGGTAATGTTATCCGCAGCCAGACCTATTCCGCCTTTATGCCTCTGATTGCCGTGGCATTGATTTACCTGGCGATTGTATCCCTGCTGGCAGCAGGTGTTTCCAGACTGGAGAGGAGGTTACGGACGAATGAACGCTGACGGACAGCTTTTATTTGAAATCAGGAATCTTTGCAAATCCTTCGGGGATATCGAGGTTCTTAAAAACATCAACACCACAATATCCCAGGGGGAGGTTGTGGTTATAGTAGGACCTTCAGGTTCCGGGAAGTCCACCTTCCTTCGTTCCCTGAATCTGCTGGAGGAACCTACCGGGGGGCAGATCCTTTTTGAAGGAAAGGATATCACGGATCCCAAAGCCAATATCAACCTGTACAGGCAGCATATCGGTATGGTGTTCCAGCATTTTAACCTGTTTCCCCATAAAACCATACTGCAGAATATGACTCTCGCTCCCATCCAGCTTCTGAAGCGTTCCAGGAAAGAGGCGGAGGAGGAGGCGATGAAGCTTCTGGAGAGAGTGGGATTGCCGGAAAAGGCAAATGCTTATCCTTCCCAGCTTTCCGGCGGGCAGAAGCAGCGAATTGCCATTGTGCGTTCCCTTTGCATGCACCCGGATGTGATGCTTTTTGACGAGCCTACGAGCGCCCTGGATCCGGAGATGGTAGGAGAGGTTCTGGGTGTTATGTCGGATTTGGCAAGGGACGGTATGACCATGGTGATTGTTACCCACGAGATGGGTTTTGCAAAGGAAGTGGGAAGCAGGGTCCTCTTTATGGACGACGGGATCATTAAAGAGGAAAGCGCACCCCGGGAATTTTTTGATAACCCAAGGAATCCAAGGCTTCAGGAATTCCTATCCAAGGTATTATAAAAGCCGGCGGATTGCGTATACGGACAGCAGTAACGGTTCTTTTCCGGAAGAAATAAAATATAATGGTATAAAAAAGGACTTTTTTATGCTGAATTATATTTGGGCGGTTATGATTGCCATAGGGGTTATTTACGGCGCGCTGACCGGCAACATCGAAGCGGTTGCCAACGGGGCCCTGGACAGTGCGGGAGAAGCGGTACAGCTATGTATCACAATGACGGGTATTATGGCGCTTTGGGTTGGGCTGATGGAAATTGCTAAAAATTCCGGTCTGATTGCATCGATGACCAAAGGGATCCAGCCGTTTATCTCCTTCCTTTTTCCGCGTATTCCTAAAAACCATGCGGCAAGGGAATACATATCCACAAATATTATCGCCAATATACTGGGGCTGGGCTGGGCATGTACACCGGCAGGGCTTAAGGCAATGGAGGAGCTGCAGAAGCTGAACGAAGAAGAATGCAGGAGGACGGGGAACTCACCTGCTGCGGCGAGCAATGAGATGTGTACGTTTTTGATTCTAAATATTTCTTCTTTGCAGTTAATACCGGTATCCATTATTGCATACCGAAGCCAGTACGGCAGTGTCAATCCCACTGCCGTGATTGTACCGGGCATTATTGCCACACTGTCGTCCACGTTGGTGGCGGTGGTAATTTGTAAAATCATGGATGCGAAGCGGAGGTCGTAAGGCCTTCCGCTTTTGTCGATTGAAAGGATAGTAACAGCACCGTTTTTAAGATAGCAATGTGTTGAGAAACAGGAGAAGAAGATTGAATTAGAGAAGGCTATACAAGATATTACTTGCAGGTCCAGGAGAGCCCGGAAGTGGATGGGGGAACTGGTGGATCCGCTTGACGAAGCCGATGACAGGAAGAAGAAAAAAGCCGTTTTACAGTACTTTGGTTCTTAGACCGGGCGGCAGCGCATATATTGTTTAGAAAATACTGCCGAGGTATCCTTTCTTATGATGAATGCGCTGGCGAACTTATCCAATATCATAATTCCTGCCCTGATATTTTATATCGTGGCTTATGGAGTGATTCATCATACCAATGTTTATGAGGATTTTATCAAAGGGGCGGAAGATGGTTTTCATACCGTTATCAAGATTATGCCCACTCTGATTGGTCTGATGATGGCGGTAGGGATATTGCGTGCATCCGGATTCCTTGAGTTTTTTGGCGGGGTAATTGGAAAGATAACGGAACCGGCCGGGCTTCCGGCGCCTATTGTGCCTCTTATTTTTATTAAGCTTTTCTCTTCCTCTGCGGCTACGGGTCTGGTGCTTGATATTTTTAAAAATTATGGGACGGATTCCTATATCGGGATGATGACATCTATTTTAATGAGTTGTACGGAAACCTGTTTTTATACCATGAGTGTTTACTTTATGGCAGCGAAGGTGACTAAGACCCGGTATACATTAGCCGGTGCTCTGACGGCAACCGCGGTGGGGGTTGCGGCAAGTGTGCTGTTGGCGGGGATGTTTGGAGGATAAAGCTTTTCCGATGCCGGTACGGGCTTTGCGCCGGGGACACTGAGAGGATGGTATAGAATAATATGTAATAAAAAGGCATGTCCCGGTAGGACATGCCGATTTTTTTATGCCTTATTTTACAAATTTCTGGATATATCCCATGATAAATATAAATAATACAATTGCAGGCAGAATAAAGCTTACATATATGCGGGACCATTTGGGGAATTTGACACCCCGGCCGGCATCCGCTTCCGCGATGAAGCTTTTCCAGCCCCAGCCATAACGGCTGGTACAAAACAGCAGATATCCAAGGCTTCCCAACGGAAGCAGGTTATTGGAAACAATGAAGTCCTCCAAATCCTGGATGGTGGAACCGGCACCCAAAGGAGCGATTGCGCTCCAGATATTGAATCCGAATACACAGGGCAGGGAAAGAACAATAATCAGCACCAGGTTTACCGCAACGGCTTTCCCTCTTTTCCAGCTGAACAAGTCGATGGAAAAGCTGATGATATTTTCAAATACCGCTATGATTGTGGATAAAGCGGCAAAGCTCATAAATACAAAGAACAGGGTTCCGAAAATCCTGCCTCCGGCCATCTGGTTAAAGATATTGGGCAGAGTGACAAACACAAGCCCCGGGCCCTCTCCGGGATTCACCTGGAAGGCAAAACAGGCCGGGAAAATAATTAAACCGGCAAGCAGGGCCACCAGGGTATCTAAAACACAAATCCGTATGGATTCACCCGTAAGCGTATGATCCTTCGTGATATAGCTGCCGAAGATAGCCATGGCCCCGATTCCTAAGCTCAGGGTAAAGAAAGCCTGTCCCATGGCGGCGAATATGACATCAAACCATCCGTATTCCTTTATTTTGGTGAAGTCGGGAATCAGATAAAAAGCGGCTCCGTCCGCCGCTCCGGGCAGGGTTACGCTCCGGATGCAAAGGATGATCAGAATGACGAACAGGGATGCCATCATGAATTTTGTAATTCGTTCCACGCCCTTTTGAAGGCCGAGGCTGCAGACCAGGAAACTGATGATTACGGTGAAAATCATCCAGAAGGTCATGGATCCCGGCTGGGTAAGCATGTTATTAAATACACCGCCCACTTCATCGGGTGTCAGTCCGGTAAACTCGCCTTTTACCATTTTAACCACATAGGACAGCATCCAGCCCCCTACAGTGGTATAAAACATCATCAACAGGTAATTGCCGGCGATGGCGATATAGGATAGGAAATGCCATTTGGTACCGGCGGGTTCCAGAGCGTGAAAGCTTCTGGCCGCTGATTTCTGACTGCTGCGGCCTACGGAAAATTCCATTACCATAATAGGAAGGCCGAGTATAACAAGAAACACCAGGTAAATCAGGACAAATGCTGCCCCGCCGTATTTGCCGGTAATATAAGGAAAACGCCATACATTGCCAAGTCCTACGGCACAGCCGGCTGAAATCAGAATAAATCCCAGCCGGGATGAGAATTTCTCTCTTTTTTCCATGATAAAGTTCCCCCTCAAATTTAGTATATACGATATCAGCATATAAAAGAAAGTGGGGGAAGTCAATAGGAAAATTGGGAGGTAGGACACTGGTGTTAACCTGCTTGTGAAACGATTTTTGTTATGGTATGATGGAATAATCTCAATAATAGGGCGGATCTGCCCTTGCATGTAAAAGAGGTACTCTATGAGAAGTATAGGTAAAAAGGGGTTCACATTGGTGGAAATCATTGTCGTCATGGTGGTGGTGGGGATTCTGGCGGCAATTATGGTCCCTTCGTTGGGAAAGTATATTGATAATGGTAAAAAAAGAGATTGCGATATTAACAGGAAGGCCCTGCTGGCCCGTTTGGAGTCGGACAGAGCTTTGGCTCCCGGAGTGACGATGGCTGAGGTGCTGGCGGAAAATACGGATATCAGTTGTCCCTCGGGCGGGGTGTATCGTGCGCCGGATGATAATACGGTGGAATGTAGTGTGCATGGGAAGGATAGTGCCCTTTCGGCAGTTGATGAGGGTGTGGGCGGTGAGCTTGTGGAAATTTCGGAGGTGGAGTCTGAACTGCCTGGGGATGAGACAGAGAAGCCTGAATCTTCAACGGAAACAGTAGAGATGACGTCTTCTGTTGCTCCGGAAGTCCCTTCGAATATGATTAATGATGGAAGTTTCATAATAGATGGTATTGAATTTTACTATCAAGTAAATTTAGAGGATGAAAAAGATAATGTTCAGGTAAATAAATATAACATTTATAAATTATCAAATGGTAAATTTGCTTATGCACAAACAAATGGATCCTTAAATAATACGCAGGGAGAGAATGCTTGGTTGATGCAGGAAATACCGACTGACAAGCAAAATGGAAAGAGAGAAAAAATATATAATTTTGAAGAAATCATTGAAACTGATGGAGGAGGAACTGTCCATACTACAGAAAAAATATCTGTCGGAATGGTATTTCTATATAACGGAGAGTATTTTATGCGAGTGGATTCCGGGGTAGATAAAGGAGTATGGATTGGGTATCCGGGAGAAAGCAATAATATGCATAATTGGGTAAAATTATATCCTGTGAAGTAGCTGATGGTTTAATCACTATAAATATAGATTAACTAAGGATTAAAAATGAAATCGGATAAAGAAAGTTTATTTAAACAATTAAAACAAAAGAATACCTCCGGCTTCACCCTGGTAGAGGTCATCGTCACCCTGGTCATCCTGACAATCCTTCTCACCGGTGCAGTAATGGGTATCGCCTCCTGGAACCGCAATTCTATATATAAAAAGAACAATGAATACGCGCAGACGCTGTTTATCGCTGCGCAGGCGGCGCTTGCCCAGGAAGCGGCAGCCGGCAATACACAGGAATTGCTTGCATATGTGGAAAACGGCGGTGCAGGTTCCGGGCTGGTCCGGGATTATGACGCTTCCAGAACCCTTTACTATCTGGATATCAGGGCGGATGAAAAAGATAACCTGGAAGGGAACCGCCTTTATCAGCTTTTATGTAATTATGTCTATGACCAGAAAATATTTGAAGCAGCAATCCGGCTGGAATTCGATCCGGGGGAGGGCGCGGTTTATTCCCTGAGCTATTCGGATCGGGTTACTTCTTTTAATTATTCGGAGGATGACGGATCGGACGGCGTGACAATGGGGATAAATTCCCGTATCCGTGAAGACGAAGGACTTCGTAAAAAACAACTGCTGGGATATTATGATACGGTGCTTTCCGAACAGGCCCCTTTAGAAAGCTATGGTAAGCCTTCTTTCCAGAAAGCGTCTCTGGATAACGAAGAAATGCTTGTCCTCCGTCTGAAACTGTCCCCAAAATATGAACGGTTTATGCTGAAATATAATTATGGCTTCGAAGTATATGATGCCGCACATAAAAAACGGCTTTCTTTTTATATCAAGGGAAGTGATCTGGGAGATAATGACAATAATACGGCGACCACCCATACCGCTATGGTTAAGGTGGCAAAATTCAATGAAAACGGGGATGAGGAAATTCCTGAGGAATATCCGCTTCAGATAACCGTTAACCAAAGCAAAGAAATCTGTATTGTACTGGATGCGGTGGATTTGCAGGCTTCGGAAATATTGGATGAAAAATATGCGAATACGGTGGAGGGAAAGGAAAGCTACCAGACCCTTCTGGATTCCGGTTTTTATGTAAATACTACCGGTATTCTCCGTTTTATGGGAGCGGATGATGCGTCCTTTGGAATCCCTTTTGATACGGAAAGCATCTATGTCCAGGCCTGCGCGGGCGTGGATCTTCATAATGCAAACACCAAAACCACCAACACGGGACAAAACCCGTTTATGGGGAAAAAGAAGGAATCCGCCAATAAGAACATAACATATGAAATACAGAATGCCCGTCATTTATATAATATGCGCTATACCGAAATTTTTCATGGGCTTGCCGGCTCTCCCGGCAGCGGGGAGCAGACAAAGGTAAGCTACAGCCAGACGGCAGATATCGGCTGGGGCGGAACGGACGGCCTCGTGGGCCGTTACCAGCTTTATGATACTTCACGGCCGCAGGGAGAATGGCAGGTTAATCCGGAGGCGCCGTACAGTACCCAGCTAAGCAATGCGGACGGAATGCCGTTCCCGTCAACCCCTGTCTTACATAAAAACAGCAGTTATTCTGCCGGAAAGGGTATTTTACCGGGAAATTATCAAATCCGCGGTCTGACTTTGTATGAAGAAAAAACGGCAAAGGTATCCGATTATAAACAGGTAAAAAATTATGCACTGGGCCTTTTCCGATGGAATGAGGGTCAGATTTCCAATGTGGATTTTTACGATGTGAAAGTGGAAGGACAGAATTATGTAGGCACGGTCTGCGGAGTCAACCTGGGATCCATATCCCGCATTGCCGTAAAACGGAGCGAAGAGATGTCGGCCATGACGCAGGACGAACTGGCAGAAGCGAGCTATGTCAATGGATTGCAGTTCGTGGGAGGAATTACAGGAGGGGATCTTTTTCTGCTGGATACGGACAAAGTAGATGAGACATATCTTACAACGGACGGCAGAGGCCAGCAGCTGAAGGGTTATATACAGCTGCATAACGAGGTTCCGGTTACCGGGAATTCTTATGTGGGCGGCATTATTGGGGCATCCTGTTTTGGAAACGACAAGCTGACCGCTGCCGGCAGCGTGATTCAGGAATGTACAAATAAAGGGTCTGTCACCGGTTATCTGGGCAAGAAGAAAACGTCTGTTTATCTGGGAGGAATTGTGGGCTATTCGTATGGGGCTAGCCTGAGGAACTGTGAAAGTACACTGGGGAACAAAGATTTTTATGCGATGGAAACCAGTGATTTTGCAGGAGAAGATGACTTTGTCGGCGATTATATGGGGGGAATTGTCGGATATGGTACGGCAGGAAGTACCCTGGAAAATTGCACGACCAAAGGAGGAACCCTGAAAGGTCATAAATATGTAGGCGGTATTGCCGGCTATCTGGAATATGACGCAAGCATGGGAAATATGATTCTGGATGGTAAAGGCGCAGAAAATAAAACGGATATTATTGCCTATGAATATGCAGGAGGTATTCTTGGGGCAAATGCTTCCCTGGATAACAGCCGGGAACCATTGGAAAGCTATGAGGAAGCCAGAATCGTCCAAAACTGGATGAATAAAGGGATTGTGGTTTCTTTTGTGGGATATGCGGGCGGAATAACCGGTTTTAATACAGGAAAGCTGGTGGATTGTACCAGTACGAAAGATCTTACGGTTGCAGATGGGGAAACACAAATAGCGGCGATCCGGAATTGGATCAATTACGATACGGAAGGATGCACCGGAGGTCTGGCCGGTTATAACAATGGTTTGGTGAAGGCGGCTTCTGGAAAAACAAACGGGGATATTGTTGTAGGCACCAACTATGTCGGCGGCCTGATTGGCTATAACGATGCGGATGGTGTCCTGGATCTGAGCAAATATAACAGGAAAGGCGGTTATGTGGACGGGGATGCCTTTGTGGGCGGTCTGATCGGATGCAATGTATCGGATACCGTTTTTTCCGGGACAGAGGAAGCGTCTGCGGATAAGCTGCTTCAGGCGGAACCGGATTGTGTATCGGGTTTATGGTATGTGGGAGGTCTGATAGGAGGGAATTTGGCCGCTATGGATAATGCGGAAGGCCAGGACTGGTATCTCCAGTGCCGGACCGGAAACCAGATGGGAAAAGTAACGGCCATACATAATGGAAATTCCAAAATAGTGGGCGGAATAGCAGGAGGATATATCGGCTACAACCGTATTTTATATGTACCGGGAGATTCCGCCCAGAGGCGGGAACGTATCCGGAAGGAAGCGGAAGTCCTGGCTGATATTGCAGGTACTTATGGAAAAGATCTGACAGGTGCGGTAAAAGCTGTCCTCCAATGGGAAAAGGATACCGGGAATCTTTCGGGAGCCGGTAAACTGTATCTTGTAGATACCACAGGCGATGCCGGCGAGACGACGGCAAATACCGGGAAGGGAACACATAGCAATGGCGTGGGGAAAGTCAGCGGCGGTGTAATGATCGGGGGTATTATCGGATATAATGCCCGGGATACCCATCTGGAACTGCGCGGCCTGGTGAACCGGGCTTCGGTGTATTCGGAAGGAAATATTTCTTCTACCGACTTCACATCTTTAAACAGCCGGAATGCAGCCGGCCTGACACAGGCTGTACTCGCCTATGATGAAAAGGGTACCCCTTATATCCGCAGCGATGGAGATCCGGTCAATTATTCCTATACCGGCGGAATCATTGGTATGGCGCAAAACAAGGTGACCATAGATAACTGTATCAATGAAGGTGCTGTGACCGCTCAGGCTCTGGGAACCACTTATTACGGAAATCTGACGGAAGTGAATGCCGGTACGGTTATCCGTTGCCAGGCAAAATTGCCGGATACATCCCAGGGACTCTATGCCGGCGGTATTACAGGGAAGAATACCGCAGAAGGAAAAATTATGGACTGTACGGTATCCGGGACTGTAACCGGCAGCCGGATGGCAGGAGGTCTGGCGGCTGAAAACTTTGGACAAATCAGTACTTCCACCGGTGATCACCCCTTTTCTCTGACAATGAAAGGAAGCGTGAGGACAGAGAATGGCTGTACAGGCGGAATCGCCGGTTTTAATGCCGGCACTGTCAGCGGGGCCGATGCCGATGTGGAGATATCCGGAAATGTGTACCGGGCTGGCGGTATTGCCGGTGTCAACAGAGGAAGCATAGATGCGGGAGAAGCGGAAGGGGAGATTCTTATATCTTCCGGTTCCGGCGCTGTCGGCGGTATCTCGGGAGAAAACCAGGGAAATATAACGAATTGTACGTTTTCCGGGAATGTACAGGCAGCAGGGACGGACTTTACGGGAGCCGGTGGAATTGTGGGACTGGTTTCCGGGGAATCCGTCATAACCGGCTGTGAAAATAACGGTATCATAACAGGGGATCATAATACGGCAGGTATTATCGGCATCGTGGACCAGACGGATGGCCGGATTACCCTACAAGTGGAAAATTGCGTAAATCATGGGACAGTATCCGGGAAGCATGCGGCCGGCGTGGCAGGCAGGATCTCAGGGATTGCCAACGGAACCCTTTTAATCCGCAATTGTGTGAATACGGCTGATCTTGATGGAAATGCATCTGTTACAGGCGGAATTATCGGCGTATTGGACGGGAAAGCAAACGGGGGAGAGATTTCCGTAAATGACTGCCGGAATTACGGAGAGCCGGTAAACCAAAAAGATACCATGCATGGCATTCTGGGTGAAACAGCAGAAGAGGAACAGGGAACCTTTGAAG
Organism: Lachnospiraceae bacterium; assembly: GCA_022845955.1. Lineage (GTDB taxonomy): Bacteria > Bacillota > Clostridia > Lachnospirales > Lachnospiraceae > Eisenbergiella. Next base: position 6,999,689 of record AP025576.1, on the reverse strand, counting down.
CGGACAAGTATTTGAAGATATCGGAATGCATCAATGTGTCGGATTTAAAAAATCCGGTGGCTTCCGATTCCCTGCGTCCTGCCGCTTTCGATAATAACTATTATTTTACGCAGCCTGCTTCCTTTGACGGAAATACCATGGCGGTTACCCTGTATCCCGATCCCGGGACAACGGCTGACAATGCGGCAAACATTGCGGATAATGATAACCGGACCAGGGGAGTACTCAAAAAAAGCGCAGATGCAAGTGTAAAGCTTACCTTTAAGGATAAGGACGGAAAAGATACCGCTATTAACACGGAATATCTGCGTATTTCCTGGTTCCGGGAACAGGACAGCGAAAGGACGGTTCAATTTACCCTTACCGTAGCTTATGAAGGCGGAGAAACCGTAGATCTCAAACCGGCTGACGGAAGCGATTTTTGGAAGGGAAAAGCCGGGGGAAACAAAAACGCGGGAGCATCCTTGGAGGATTGCGAAAGGGTATCCCTGAAGGATTCGCAGGGATGGCGGAATGAAAAAGTGGAATCCATTACGATCCATCTAAACGGATATGAGGAAGCGGCGTTTCAGGCCCTGAATTATTACTCCATATGGGATATCTATGTGGATAACACGCAAATGCCTCCGGAAGAAGCGCAGAAAAGAGGGATTGCAGAACCCCTGTATGTAAAGAAAAACCCGAATGCGGACAGCTGGAATGCCTATAGGAAGAGCAGGTTCGACAATGTGCCTTTCATCCGGGATATGTCTGAAAATCCGTGTACCTGGAGCGAAGCCGGCAAAGAATTATATCTGCGGATTGATGATCAGCTCCATTGGAAAAACAGAGTCAGGGAAAAACTGAACCCGCCGCAGGGATTGCAGGTGAAGCTGGAAAACAGCGAGTATCATATATCCTGGGATTCTAGGGACGAAGCCTATGGGTATGAAGTAAAGGCGGTTTTGTACACCGAAATGAAGGAAAGCAGTAAGGTGGAAGGCAAAGGAAGCAGTGCATACATCCCTATGGGGACAAACACAGTTATCACCCCTTCTATGGACTGGGCCGGATTGTATCTGCGGATCTCTGTCAGGGCCAAGAGTATTTTCGGGGAAGAATATGACTCGGATGAGGTATATTATGCGGATGAAAATAACAATACCTATATAAAAGTACAGCCTATGCTGCCTGCACCGGTAATCTATCTGGAAAAACAAGACAGTGCGGCGGATACCTGTTTTCTGCATTTGGAAAATGCGCAGGCCTACAAAGCAGGGACCGGATTTGCCGGTTGCAGACTGGTTATTACCCTCCAGACAGGTGATACCTGGGAGGAAAAAGCAAGCTTTTTAAGTACAGAATTCCAAATGAAAAACGACGAAGTGGTTATGGAAATCAAGGATATCCCATTTGGCGGGGAGGAAAAGTCGCAGATAGGATTCCAAATGCTTCCAGAGGAGGAAAACAAATACTTAAAGTCTCCCGTGGTTACCATGGAGCAATGGATGATAACCGGGGACTATCTGAAAGACCAGATAGCGGAAATCAGCCTGGATGGGGGAACGCCTTATTTGACCGGAACCTCTCCGGATACCCTGGGTTATGATACGCTTTTTAAGAGTTTGACGGAAGGACGCAGTACCCTGTATCGGACGGAACTGGTTATGTTCGATCCCCAGCTTGGTGCAGAAGTCGCTGCAGGAAGCAGCGATACGGTTTCCGGAAGGGCCAGGGAAGAAATAACATCGGGCAGTATTTCAGACGTGAACCTGTTACTGGCAGAGTACCAGGCAGAAGGCCTGTGTCCGGAAATGGATAACATCAAGGTCAGGACATATGCCTATGCATCAGGAAACATGTTGACAGGGGCAGACGGAAATCCGTCGGAAACAGCCGTCTGTTACCTGGGAAGCAGGAAACCATTGAACGAACAGCCGCTTACAGCGGAGCAGCTGGTTCCCAATAGTACCTATCTTACCAAGGCTGGAACTTTTACTTTGATGGATAGGAGTGGAAATACAAAAACGAAGAACAAATATAAGATTAACAGCGGGTATGTGATAGAACGTGCCGGCGCCCGCAGTGACGGAGAGCCATTATATAATGTGTATACCAGATTTTATCTGAAGGATCCGGCTGCTTCATCGAAGCAATATGCGGAACAAACCATTAAGTTAAATGACTTAAAACAGCCTGCTCCGGTTATTTCAGAGGAATACGAACAAAACGGTGATACAACAACCTTCCGCTGGGACGGCAGACAAAGAAACGGCGGTGCCGGATATCAGGTAAAACTGATGGGAATCCGGGAAGATAACAGTGAGGTTTGTCTGGAAAGCCTGAAGGAAACAGAACAGACAAGCCTTACCATAACCGGATCCGGCTGGGAGGATAATTATAAGACCGTGCGCCTGGAGGTTACCAGGCTGGGTATTCAGAAGGAGATAACGGATTCTTTTGGCGGGACAAGGCAGGTAGTTGATAAACTGTACAGTAAATCCGTAAGGGAATATGACAGGAAGCTTCCCGTGATTACCTGGGGAACCGTACAGCTTACGTCACAGGACGAACTGAATTACGATATTTACTGGAACCGTATATTAGACGAACCGCAGCGCAGCTATCTGAAGGAATACAGGCTGTATGCCCAGGTTTCCTGCGGGGAGGCTGAAAAGAAAGAGACGCAGGAGCTGGAGGAGAAGCTGAAAAAGGCTTATGGCGATGCTTCCGTGGAGATGCTCAACGATACTTCAGGAAAGCTTGCAGGATATAAAGTCTCTCTTTCCGTAAGAAAAAAAGCGCCCGGTCCATATGACCCCGGATATGATAAAAACTATAGTGAAAACAAAGAAGAAAACGTTAGCCTGGAACCTTTCAGCGGCTGGGAAGTGGAACTGTATGTCAATGCGGCAGCCACGGATGGAAATGAGGAATACCGCGATTCCGCAGAAGGCCCGCATTACAGGGTGAAGATACCGGAGCGCCTGGAATTGCCCGCAGGTATAATGACGGAGCTGACAGATGAAAACGGCGGAAAGATTACCGGCGGATCCGAATATCCAGAGGACGCTTTTGATAAGCTTTCCATGAAATATGTCCTTCAAGGCAGTGGACTTTCCGGTGAGTATAAACTGGAAGCTGCCGTTTATGCTGAAAGCTATGAAGGAAATGATTTTATTAGGAAAGACGGAACCATAAATCCCGATTTCCTGGATGAAAACGGGGCAATAACCGTCCAGCCGCTGGCTCCGAATACGGATCAGCCGTGTGTTGTAGTATCACAGGCATTATCGGACACGGTTACATTTGCATTACATAAAGACAATTTAACAGGCTGGAGTACAGAACTTGCCGGGAAATATCTGGTTACCCGGTACAGGGCTGCGCAGGAGGAAAGCATCAGTTCCGTATGGTCCGGTTATCAGATTGTGCAGCTTCCGAAAGTGAAACCGGATGTTGTTTCATTAGTGAGAGAAGATACGGAAGAGAATATCGGAGTGCATTCTGTTTTCCGGGAAACATTCTTGTGGGACTGGAAATATGAGGAAGGAACCTGCCTCGTTGCAATCAAAGATTTATCAGGGAACAGCCATACTATTTCCATCGATTTTGAGGGAGGAAATATCCCTGTAGTTAAAACAGATAATACAGAGATAACCATGCAAAAGAAACAGGATAATGTCTATGAAGGAAACCTGGATTCGATTACCTTCGAAACTGCATGGCCGTGGGAGAATTCTGTGTCAAAGCATTCGGCTAGACTCAGGATTGTTAATAACGGAAAGGATGGAGTTAATACATTCAGGTGCAGCCTTATCCTGCCGGATATCAACAAAGTCTATGGTACGAAGGCAGGGGAGGAATTCCAATATCTGTTTACTTCAGCGATTTCGGTACAACAAACCTTCGGGGCAGACAGTGCCCGTGCGAATTCAGACACCGTGTTCTTTGTTCGTACAGGGGAGCAGGATAAACCGGAATCACTGTCATGGGAAAAGGGGGAAACCGACAAAACGTTGGATGAAATTCTAGGATCATGGAATAGCGGTGAACTTGGCGGTGAACCAATATTTACAGTACAAGACGGCAAAGTTCCGGTAATACTTCGTAAAGACGATACTACGACAGCTTTTGTCAATGGAAAAAACACCTTATCGGGTAACAGCCTGCCTGCTAAAGAAAAACCGGATTCTGTATCGGACAACTCAATCGAGACTGAAACCGGCATGGAGGAAGAACAGGAATCCGAGTCCCATACAAGCACAGGAACGGCTCCGGAAAAAGAAACGGAAACCGGCACCGAAACCGACACTGGCATCGAAACCGGCACCGAAACGGAAGCATCTACAGAAAGCCATACGGCGCCTGAAAGCGAGTCAGAGTCCCAGAACCGGACAGAGTATGAAAGTCAGACAGAGTCCCAGAGTTATACGGAGTCCCAGAGTCATACGGCATCCCGGAGCCATACGGATCCTGAAGGCCGTATGGAGTACGATCACCAGACAGAGCCCCGGGGGGAAGAACCGAAACCGCAGATATATACACAAACTGCGGCTCTCCCCGGCTCCTATGCCGGCAACGGAAACGGGCCGGCAGACGGAATAAAGAAGGAGGAGCCGGGCCATGTGGGATAAGAAAAGAAAGAGGAATGCCGGGAGCAAACGGATAAATAAAAAGGGAGATGCCATGATTGTTGTGGTTTGCCTTATGTTTCTTTTCACGGCGCTTTCCCTTGCCCTCCTTCTGTCCGTATCCGCAGTAACCGGATCCCTGAAGAAAAATGCCGCCCTTACCCGCTGCCGCATTGCTGCGGAAAGCTTCAGCGAAATGATGGCAAAGGATTTGACGGATACCACCCGGGTTACTCAATTCCAGGAAGATGTCAAAGCTTTGCTTCTCAGTGACACCGCTTTTGATTTCTGCTGGTATACAGGGAAGGAAGGCATGGTATGGGAATTCCAGCCCCAGTTTGATAATGGAAAAGCGGTAAAAGATACCATACGCGGATATGATATTACTATAAAGGTTTATTATGGTAATGAAACCGGTTTGGATGCGGATGAATGGAATAAGAGGAAAGAGGAGTCAGAGGAAGCATTAAAATATGGCGATCTGTTTCTTTATACGACAGTTACCTGCAGCAAAGGAAATGACAGCTACCACATCCGGCAAAAATATAAGCTTCTTGTTATAAAGGAGGAGGCTACAAAATGGATATTTGTAAAATCATAATAAAATACAAAAAAGCGGTAGAGGATACAAAGGGTACCTCTATTGTATCTGTAGTAGTAGCTTTTTCTATCCTTATGCTGGGTATTCTGATGATGACCACCTCCACAACAGTTTCCCTGAAACTGATCAATGAATCCGGGGCAAAAAGGAAGGTAATTGAGAATGCCGTGGAGGAATATTATATAACAGGGGAGAAAGGGATCCTGGTATCCCAGAACTATACGCTTGTTCCCATAAAAGGGAGCGGTATGGAATTACGGATAAACAATTCCCGGGGATATGCCAAAACATATACGGAAGACGGTATCAGCTACGAGTATTACTATTTTGATAAGGACTGAAGAAAATGGGGATTTGGAAAAAACTGCGGAATAAAAAAGGCTATACGCTCATAGAACTGATAGTTACCTTCGTCCTCATCGGAATCTTTATGGTATCCGCTACTGCTGTCATGTCTTCTTTCATGCATGTATTTGCAAGGGTGAAAAGTATTTCCACAGCCCAGAATGTAGCGGATATCCTTTTGACAAAGGCCACAGGAGAACTTGCAGACGGACAGGGCGGGATATTTGTTCCTCTGGGAGAAAGCGCAGCGGATGAAGAAAAAAAATATGCCTTGTATATCCGGCAGCATTTGGATCCTGACGGCAGCAGGCATGACAGCGCTGTGTTCCTGAATGAAGAAGGCATACAAGTGTCTGTGGGGATGCTGGGGGATATACTGCCCGAAACGGAGCGAGCCGGTTTGGACGAGAGCGGGATTATGGAGGAAATGCTCCTTCTGCGCTATTGCACAAAGACAGTGGACCCCGAAACAGGTTCAACAGCTGCAGATAGTATAGAGTACACCAACTGGTACTATGGAAAGCCGTCATACATGGGAACCCAATTGACAGAGCTGAAAATAGAAAAGGTAAAAGAGGATAAAAATTTAATCCGCATTACAGTTACTTTGGAAAATTCCAAAACACATTACAGCCCTCAAACAATAAGCCGGGTAGTGAAGTGCCGCAATATGGATGCCAGTGACATTAATGTTGTTATAAATTGATTATTCACGAACTACAGAGTATTAATTATGTTAATTAGAGTGCTAAATTTATAAAAAATTAATAATATTTCGTATATTTGTAGAAAAAAACAGGAAATGTTGACAAGTAATGTCGAAAAGCTTATATTAATGATACTAGGATTCTTATATGTAATGACCGGTATATTAAAGAAAACAGCAGGATAGAACCAATTACTGATACCTTCATTAATAATATGAGAATATCCACAGTACGGAAACTTATTGTCAACGGGTTTGGAAAATCCATAGATTAGGAGCGAAGGAGGCAGAAAACAGGGAACGGATATGGGATATCCGTAAAAACTGCCTTAAGAGGATTGTACGCAATATGCCAGATATATTGTGATAAAGGCATGGGAATACAGATCCTGCAGGTAGACAGGTTTTGAGTATTACATAAAATATTGAAGAAAAGAAGGGTATGATTATGAAGTTGATGGAAAGATTGAAAAAAGATAAAAAGGGATTTACCCTGGTGGAAATGATTGTTGTTATTGTTATTATTGGTATTTTGCTGGCGATATTAGTCCCTGGTATGTTTAAGTATATCCAGAAAGCAAAGGATAAGCAGATTTTGGTGGATGCGAGAACTGCATATTTGGATATTCAGATGGCGGCCCAGGAATTATATTCGGGAAATGGGATTACTGGTGCAGATGTAGTAGTAGCTATTCCTAATGGTGCAAAATACCAAAATGATACACCGGTTAGTATAACTAAAGATGGAAAGACAGTAAAGAGTAGCATAAGTATTCCAACAGGAGGAGTAGTTACTAATGTTACTGTAGATGCGACTAACGGTAAAGTTACAGGTATGACTTATACTTTGGGAGAAAGAAAAGTTGTTATGACAAATGAAGTATGGGGGGAAGTGGAACCTAAATAATGAATTTTATTTAATGTTTTTTTAATTAACTAATAAAAGGAGCCGTGTATGAGGAAATTATCTTTTAATAATATCGGCTTCACCTTAATTGAAATGATTGTAACAATTGTTATAATCGGCATATTATTAGCTATATTAGTTCCTGGTATGTTTAAGTATATTGACAAGGCTAAAGATAAACAAATGCTTGTAAATGCTACAAGTTCTTATAAAGCAGTGCAGGCTGAAATACTATATGAATATGCTAAGCCAGATGCAAATATTATGGATATAGCATCTAAATATCAAATTAAAAAGGGATTGAATAACAATGATATTCCGACAATTCCAGGTGGTGCCAGGGTATTATTATGTAAAAATGGCGGAACAGAAATCCAAACTTTCTTTTCTGATTTAGGAATTAATGACTTTATTAATTACAAAACTGGTGAAATAGAAGCTATGTTATATATAGAAAACGGCAAATATGTGACATATACAAAATATACCGGTTGGGGAGAAGCTAAGGATTTTAATGGCGTAATAATTGAGTAGGATTAATTAAAAAGATGGGTAAAATTAGAAATGCGTTGACTCATAGTTTTGTTAGATATTTTATATATGCTATTAGTATATTATTTGTAATAATAATGGTGCTGATTCCAGCCGTTAACTACTATGAAATACACACCCGTTCCCGATTAATCCTCATGGACACCAAAAACATCCAGCTGGCCATGCGTCTCCTGTCGATTCAATACTATGGTCAGGATCGCAATATCTATCAGCCCGGCGAGCCTTACGGTATGGCTGAGGATACCATTAAAGAAATCAAGCAGCTTTCCGGTGCAGAAGGTGAGATAACACTGGTATATTGGAATACCTCAAAAGGGCTGCCGGGGAAATTTTTCTATCAGACAGATTCCTTTTTAGCTGTTTATGAGTACGATGACAAAAGAGATGAGCCGGAATGGAATATCTATCGGCTAAAAGAGGTAATGGCTCTGGGTAAGGAATAGGCAATAAAAAGTATTCCTTATCATAAATAAAGAAACAAGACAGTTTTCTGCCCGGATATCATTATGATACCGGGCAGGAAGTTTATTCCTGCGAGCAACGAGCCAAATAGCCATGCTGGCATGGATATTTGGCTACTGCCGCGAGGGTCAAATACCCCGCTGCTCTGTAGCGCTACAAGTTTGATACCCCGTTGCTTGCAGCGGGGTCTTTGATTTGGGAAAATAATTGCAGATACATAGGGGATACATCCGGTTTGTCGGGAAATATGTGTTGTCTCTTTACTGCGGATAATCTATAATAGGCAAAGAGATGGTTTGTTTGACAGACCGGAAATGCGGGGGCTTGGAATGCTGCTTACAGGACGTGTTTTTATGTACATACTGGTATTTGTGGCGGGGGCCTGCTTTTTTTATCTTTTAACCGGGATAATTTATCTGGTATCCCGGAACGTGGGATTTTCGGAAGGGTACAGAGCTTTTTTCAGAAATGGGTTTCAGTTCCGCTATGCAGGAAGTGGTATTCTGGGAGGAATAATGGCTTTAGCCGCGGCAAGATATTTTTTGAATCCGATGTCTGTGATAACAGTTATCTTGTTTTGCGGCCTCCTGTTTGTAGTGGGAGGCGTGGACTGGATTACCATGGAAATTCCTGATTTATTTGTGGCGGCGGCATTTGTATTAGGTATTCTGTCTGTATTTACGATACCGGAAACGAGTGTGTTTTCCAGGTTTATTGGTATATTTGTGGTGAGTGTACCGCTGCTGCTGCTTACTTTGGCAGTACCGGGTGCTTTTGGAGGCGGGGATATTAAGTTAATGGCTGGCTGCGGGCTATTTCTTGGAGTGAAGCTGTGTCTGCTTTCTTTGGCGTTTGCAGTTTTAACAGGCGGTCTGTACGGAATCTGGCTTTTGGCAGTACGGAAAAAGAGCGGCAAGGAGCACTTTGCTTTCGGGCCATTTTTATGTGTGGGCATGGCCGCGGCTTTGTTTGGGGGAGAATGGGTATTAAACTGGTATCTGGGATTTCTATACTGAAGAAAAAGGCACGAAAGGGAACAATATGCCTAAGTACAGTTATAAAGCTAAAGAGGATAACGGAAAAATTGTGACGGGGTTTTTGCAGGCAGCTGATGAAAACGATTTGCATCAAAAACTCCGGATTGAAAATAAATATCTGATAAGTGCCAAGCGGGAAGAAGAAACAAAAAGACTGCGCAGGATTAAGGCGAAATATCTGTCTGACTTTTGCAGGCAGATAGGAACGCTTTCTTCTTCCGGAGTGTCCCTTGTAAGGGCGCTTAATATGGTAGCTCAGGATGAGACAAATAAAATAAATGAGAAAACGGTATATGAAAATCTACTGAGGCAGGTGAGACAGGGGACAGCACTTTCAGATGCTATGGAGGAACAGGGGGATGCCTTTCCCGAACTTTTGATTAATATGTTCCGTTCGGCTGAAACGGCAGGTAATCTGGATGTGACTGCTATGCGTATGGCGGATTTTTACGACAGGCAGTTTCGTATGAACACCAAAATCAGTAATTCCACTCTGTATCCGAAGATTCTCAGCGGGATTATTGTAGTGGTTGTGATTTTTATGCTGGGCTATATCCTCCCTCAATTTCAGGACCTTTTTGATCAGATGGAAGAATTGCCTATACCTACAAAGATATTATTTTTTATGAGTGACGGAGTAAAGGATCATTGGCTTATTTTGTTAATTATTCTTGCTTTTATGATTCCTGCAGTCATACTTATCTGTCATTTGCCGGCAGTAAAGCTTCAATTGGATAAATTGAGGATTAGGCTGCCTGTTTTCGGAAAGCTTTTAAAGATTATCTACACGGCCCGGTTTGCCAGAACTATCAGTTCTTTATATTCATCCGGTATTCCTATTGTTCAGGCTCTTCAAATCGGCAGAAAGACAATAGGTAACACTTATATAGACAGCCAGTTTGATACGGCGGTTGCCAAAGTGCGGACGGGAGGGAACTTGTCGGATGCATTGGACGGGATAGACGGGTTTACAAAAAAGCTTACTTCTGCTGTAAAGGTAGGGGAAGAGACGGGAAGCCTTGATACGATGCTGAATTCCATTGCTGATTCGATGGAATATGAGTCAAATATGGCTATAGACAAAATGGTGGCTTCACTGGAACCGGTGCTGATTGTAGTAATGGCGATTATAGTAGGGTTTATTATGGTTTCGGTACTGATGCCTATTTATGGTTCTTATGATGCAATAAGTAATTCCGGGTATTAACAGAAAGGACAGAGCTTGCATGCAGACCTGTGTATATATGTCTAACCGTAAGATACAGGTAGCGGTTGGAAATCCGAAGAAGCATTCAATAATAGTAAAAAGGCTGTATGAAACCGAGGCGCCGGAGGGAAGTATTATCAATGGTGTTATTACGGGAGAAGAAGAGCTGGGGGCCCATTTGCAACAGTTTTGGAGGGATAATAATCTTCCTTCCAGGGATGTTTGTCTGGTACTGCACAGCTCTCAGTTTATGTCAAAAACTCTGGAAATTCCATTAATGAATACAGTGAAAACATTGAACTATATTCAGAGGGAATTCCCCGGGATGGATAATGCATCGGAAAGCGTTTATGGGTATTTTCAGATAGATACGAATAACGGAAAGGGAATGCGGGAAGTGTTTGCAACCCGTATGGAAAGAAATTTCCTGGATTCCTATAGAAAATTGTTTGCATCTGTGGGAATTCAAATAACTTCTGTGCAGGCGGCCCTTGGATGTGTGGTATCAGTGCTTCATCAGATGGAGCTTGTTAAAGGGAAAACCTGTGTAGTCCAGCTGCAGGATGGTGATAATCTTACCAGTATTTTACTGGATAAGGGAGTCTATTGCTATTCCAGCGTAAGCCGTACGTTCAGTGAGCATGGTACGGAAAGCTATGGTATGGAGGTGGCAAGAAATATCAGCGGAATCCTTCAGTTTGCATCAGCGCAGAAGCTGGAAAATTCTGTTACTGATATTTTCTGGGCCGGATTTCCGGATACGGATATACAAGTATGTGCCCAGACTTTGGCGCAGATGGATCCCAATCTCACGGCGGAGCGTCTGGAGGATGAGAGGGTATTACAATTTTCAGAGGGGTCTGTGGATAATTTCCTTTTTGCAGTCAGCGGGTTATTTAAACTGGAAAAGGAAAGCAATCTGTATTATCGGTATAAAAAAAGTTCGGAGAGCTATCGGAAACGGCAAAGCCTGATAAAACAGTTGATTCCGGTATTGCTTCTTTTAGTGATCGTTTCGGCTATTACTGCTTTTTTTATGGTTAATTGCCTGATAACACAAAAGAAACTCCAGGAGGTAAGGGCTTATAATGAGGATCCTGTGGTACTGGAACAGAGTGCAAAGTATGATGAGCTGGAAAATGAACTGATGTGGAACCAGACTTTGAAGGCATCTCTGGAACGTGCCAAAAAGAATATAGAATCTTATCCATCCTTCCATAGTTCCATCCGCATGGAAATAGAAAGCTGCTCTTTGGGTCAGGTGGTGATTGACGTACAAAGTTTTGATGCGGCTACAGGTATTGTTAACGTGGATACGGCAGCACCGGAGGTTGAAGACATTAATCAGTTCATTGATCGGCTGGAAGGAAAAGATATATTTGAAGGGCTTGATTATACAGGCTATGTCTGGTCGGAGGAAAGAGGAATGTGGACAATAAACCTGGTCTGCTACCTTTCGGAGGGCGCCGGTAAATAGGAGGAGTGCAACGTGAAGATAACAACGGAAGTTACGGAGAGAGATAAAAAGCTTCTTCTGTTTATGGCAGTATTTGTTATTGTTGTGGTATTTGGTTTTTTTATCATACGTCCTTTGGCGGAAACGGACGCTGCATTAAAGGATGAACTGGTGATGCAGGAAGATATGCAGTTGCGTACCCAGCAGAAGCTGATGCTTCTGTCTTCTGTGGAAGCAAATGTGGAGAAAACGGAGGAGGAGCTTGACGCCGCTGCAAAGGAGTTCTATCCCGTGATGAAAAGTCAGGAAATCGACAAGCTTCTTACAGAGATTGTGTTAAAATGGGGGTTGGATCCCAAGCAGCTGACGATTCAGATGCCGGAGAGTGAAATGATTCTGGAGCCTTTTTATGCGTCGCAGGCCGCATTGGAAGAAGCGCTTTCCCAAGCAGCCGTCCAGGGTGAGGAAGAACAAACAGACAGCACGCAGGCAGCAGCGGCTTCCTTTTATGGAATATATGCTGCGCAGGCAGAACTTATAGTAAAAGGCGATCGCATGGTAATGGAACAAATGGCGGACGAGATATCGGAAGATTATCCGGCTATCCGGATTACAGGTGCTGCCTGGGGAAGAGAAATCAACAGTTTACGGGATGAAAGGGGAGAGTATATTTCTTCTGCCAACGATACCCTCCGGCTTCAGATGGAAATCTACATGTATAAAAGGGACAAATGAAATGGAAATAGCATCTATAAAGAATATCCGCCTGGGTCAGCTTTTGAAGGAAGCGGGATATGTAACCGAAGAACAGATCGAAAAGGCAGTGGAATACCAGAAGCAGAATCCGGGAATGCGAATCGGGGATGCCCTCATTGCCCTGCATTTTATCACGGAAGGGCAGAAGGTAGAGGCTCTTGCCGCCAAACTGGCGCTGCAGACAACGGATATATCCTCCATATCGGTGGATATTGATGCGGTGGGACTGATACCCAGACAATTGGCGGAAAGGTATCTTATGCTGGCGGTGGGCAAGAACGGGGATCGCCTCATGGTGCTTACCAATGACCCGCTGAACTATTACGGGATCGAAGATATCCGTCAGATAACGGGGATGCAGATAGAGATCCAGCTGTGTGAAAAGTATGCGCTGGAAAATGCCATTTCTTATTATTATTCAGAAGTATCCGCTAAAATGGCAGCTAATAAAGCAAATACCAGCAGTGAAGATATGGTGGAAGAGCTGCAGATCGAGGATGCGGATGATGACACTCCTGTCATAAACCTTTTGAACACACTGATAGAGAGAGCGGTTAATACCAACGCCAGTGATATCCATATCGAACCCTTTGAACATAAGACAACCGTGCGTATGCGTCTGGACGGTACGATAACCGAATATGTAACGCTGCAGAAACAGCTTCATGCTTCCCTGATCGCCCGTATCAAGATTTTATCCGATCTGGATATTGCGGAAAGGCGGGCTCCCCAGGACGGGCATTTCAGAACCCAGGTAAAGGGGGAGATGATCAATATCCGTGTTTCCGTCATTCCAACGGTTTTTGGGGAAAAGGCGGTGCTTCGTCTGCTCACAGGAAATGCAGTGATCGATCATCCGGCATCTTTTGGAATGAAGGAGGAGGATTATCAGAAATTCCGCAGGCTTCTCCGTTCCCCCAACGGGATTATTTATCTTACAGGCCCTACAGGAAGCGGAAAATCCACGACGCTGTATATGATTCTTGAAGAACTTTCTGAAAAGCAGGTGAATATCTCTACCATTGAAGATCCGGTGGAGAAAAATGTGCCCCGCATTAACCAGATGCAGGTAAATGTCCTGGCGGGTGTTACCTTTGAATCCGGTCTGCGCGCCCTTCTGCGTCAGGATCCGGATATTATCATGGTAGGTGAGACCCGTGATGCGGAGACGGCTTCCATATCCGTGCGGGCCGCGATTACCGGGCATCTTGTTTTTTCCACGCTGCATACCAATGATTCCGTATCCTCGGTGATCCGTCTGGTGGACATGGGACTGGAATCCTATATGATCGCCAATTCCCTGGTAGGAGTGGTGGCGCAGCGCCTGATGCGTAAGGTATGCCCTTATTGTGCCCAGGCGGAAGAGCCTACGGAGGAGGAACGGGAATTTCTGGAGCGGGATATCCACAGGGTGATGCGCCCCAAAGGCTGCCGGTATTGTAATAACACGGGTTATAAGGGCCGTACCGCTATCCATGAAATCCTTACCATCGACAGGGAGATACGGGAAATGATATCCCGCAGGGCAACTATGGAGGAAGTAAAGGACTATGCGACAGACAGGCAGGGGATGCGTACCCTGAAGGAATGTGGCGTGGATTTGGTGGAAGCGGGAGTGACCACCATGGAAGAGCTGATGAAGGTTGCCTATTATGCATAGGCTAAAGGGATCAGAGGAAAGCCCGGAAGGAGTTGTTTATGGACATTCATACAATCATAGCCATGGGGAGACAGACCGGCTGTTCGGATATTCATTTGTCGGAAGGGCTTCCCATGCTGATAAGAGTAAAAGGAAGGCTGGAATTTGCCCCCATACAGCCGGGTGAGGAAGAAACCCGGCAGATGATTCTCCAGATGCCGGACGTATGGCTGCAAAAGGAGTTTTCGGAAGGAAAGGACGTGGATTTTGCCATTCAGTCCCCGGACGGAGGCAGGGAGCGTGTGAATATTTTCCGGCAGCAGGGAAAGCTGGCCTGTACCATCCGCCTGCTCAATGACCGCATCCCTACTATAGAGGAACTTCAGCTCCCGCCTATACTGAAACAGCTGGCAAATGAGCCGAGAGGCCTGATTCTGGTTACGGGGCCTACGGGAAGCGGCAAGTCCACAACTCTGGCGGCCATGATCGATTATGTGAATGCGTCCAGGCCGGAGCATATTATTACCATAGAGGATCCTATTGAATATGTATATGAAAGAAAACAGGCGCTGATCCATCAGAGAGAGGTGGGGAGGGATGTTTCTTCTTTTGCCGCCGCCCTGCGTTCCGCATTGCGCGAGGATCCGGATATCATTCTGGTAGGGGAAATGAGGGATTATGAAACGATTTCAGCAGCATTGACGGCGGCGGAAACCGGGCATCTGGTACTTTCTACCCTTCATACCACCGGGGCGGCGCAGACGATTGATCGTATTATTGACGCCTGCCCGGCGTCCAGCCAGAACCAGGTGCGCATCCAGCTTTCCGGTGTGCTGAAAGGAATTGTCACACAATGTCTGATTCCTACGGCAGACGGAAGGGGACGGACCGCGGCAACGGAGATGCTTACGGGAACGGATGCGGTTATGAATCTGATCCGGGAAAGCAAAGGGCATCAGATGTCTACCATTATGCAGTCGGGTGCGGCAAACGGTATGCATACGCTGAACGGGGATTTGGCCCGCCTTGTTTCTGTTGGAATGATTTCCAGGGATAATGCGTATAAATATTCCAATGACAAAAGAGATTTGGTAAATTATATCTAGGAAATCAGGGAAAAAAAGTGTATTATGTAAAGGAGGGGAATCAGAACCGGCGCCGGTAAGACAGCCGGACTGGTTCCTTTTGTTATTTATTACTCAAACTTCGCAGGAGCAAAATGGCCTTCCGCCCGCTGGCAGAGCGTTGTCCCCGGGACGGAAAAGGATATTCGCCAGTCCATCAGGCCAGACATTCCGATGAGCCCGTAGGCGTCAAGTGTGTCAGATGAGGCTGACACACTTGACCGGTCTCATCTCCATGGCCTGAGAGGATCTGGTGAACATTCCTTTTCCGTCCCGGGGACAACGCTCTGCCAGCGGGCGTAAGGCCATTTTGCTCCTGCAAAGTTTGAATTTATTACGTAAGACGGAGTTTTAGAATATGGATCAGTCATCAGTTATTTTTATCAGTGTGATGTCGGCAGCGGGGCTGGCGGTATTGGTTTTTGCAGCATTTTTGGTGTCCCGGCGGTGGAGGCATAAAAGACGGACCCTGCATATGGACGAAATGGAAGGGCACGATTTTGAATATTTCTGTGCGGATCTGCTGCGGAAAAAGGGGTTTCTGGATGTGGAGGTCACCAAAGGCAGCGGGGATTACGGCGTGGATATCCTTGCGGAAAAGGACGGGGTAACCTATGCGGTGCAGTGCAAGTGTTATAATGCGCCCATCGGTGTGAAAGCGGTGCAGGAAGCATATGCGGGCCGGGATTATTATGACAGGATGGTGGGAGCGGTTATGACAAACCAGTATTTTACCTCGGCGGCGGTGGCGGCGGCAGGAAAATTAAAAATTCTTCTCTGGGACAGGGGATATGTGGAAAGCATGATTGAAGAGCGGGATTAGAGGCTGTTTGGAAAAAGGCGGTGGATTTATGGCTTTTGTAGAATTTAAAAATGTAAAAAAGGTTTATCATATGGGTGAAGTGGAAATCCATGCCCTGCGGGATGTTAATTTTGAAATCCAGGAAGGGGAGTTCTGTGTAATCGTGGGAGCTTCCGGTGCCGGAAAAACGACCATACTGAATATATTGGGAGGTATGGATACGCTTTCCGAGGGGCAGGTTATTCTGGATGGTAAGGAAATATCCGCCTATAACCAGAGGCAGCTGACTTCTTACCGGAGATATGATATAGGTTTTGTTTTCCAGTTCTATAACCTGATACAGAATCTGACGGCTCTTGAAAATGTGGAGCTGGCATCCCAGATATCCAGGAATCCCCTGGATGCGGCGGAGACACTGAAAAAGGTAGGATTGGATGAGAGAATGTCCAATTTCCCGGCTCAGCTTTCGGGAGGAGAGCAGCAGCGGGTGGCGATAGCCAGGGCCCTTGCCAAAAACCCCAAGCTGCTTCTGTGCGACGAGCCTACCGGGGCGCTGGATTATAATACGGGGAAAGCGGTGCTGAAGCTGCTGCAGGATACCTGCCGGGAGACCGGGATGACTGTGGTGGTGATTACCCATAACCAGGCAATCACAGCCATGGCGGATCGGATTATACGGGTAAAGAGCGGCACGATACGAAGCATGGAAATGAATGCCCGTATCACTCCTGTGGAAGAGATCGAATGGTAGCAGTGGGGAAAACGGAACGGTGAAGGCACGATACCGTTACGGAAAAGCGTTTCAGCCGGGAGAGGGATGTAATGAAGTCCACCATATTAAAGACAACTTTACGGGAAATCAGAGAAAGCCTGGGGCGTTACATGGCGATTTTGGCTATTGTGGCGCTGGGGGTTGGATTTTTTACGGGATTAAAGGTGACAAAGCCGGCCATGCTTAAGGCGGGCGGGGAATATCTGGAGGATAATAACCTGTACGATCTGCGTCTGCTGTCCACAGTGGGCTTTGATGAACAGGATGTGAAAGCGATCAACAGCCGGGATGGCGTGGAGATAGCGGAAGGATCGGTGTATACGGATTTTCTGGCTCTGGACGAGGAAGGTTCGGAAAGTGTGCTGCGGGCACATTCCCTGCTGTGGATACAGAACCATGTGGTGGTGCAGGAAGGGCGGATGCCCACAGCGGCGGATGAGTGCGTAGTGGACAGCCTGAGTTTTTCCCGGAAGGAAATCGGCACAACGCTCCGGGTATCGGAGAACAATGAAGAAGATACCATGGATATGCTGGCCTATAAGGAATACAAGATTGTGGGGATCTGCGACGCTTCCTATTACATCAATTATGAAAGGGGATCCACGGCGCTTGGAAACGGCAAGCTGAAGGGATATATATACATACCGGAGGACGGATTTGATACGGATGCTTATACGGAAATCTTTGTAAGGCTGACGGATAAGTTTCCTCTCTACAGCCAGGAATATAAGGATTATATAGAGGACTGCCTTGACTGGGCGGAGCCACTTTGTGAGGAAGTGGCACAGGCGCGGTATGTTAGGCTTAAGGAAGACGCCCAGTGGCAGATTGCGGACGGGGAACGGGAACTGGAAGAGCAAGTGGCCGAAGCGGAGGAAAAGCTTGCAGATGCCAGGGAAGAGCTTCTGGACGGGGAAAAGGAAATAGAGGATGCCAGGCAGGAAATCGCGGACGGCTGGCAGGAAATCGCCGATGCCAGGGCAGAAATCGAAGAAAACAGACAGGAACTGGCGGATTCCCTGTCTGAACTGCAGGATGGAAAGACGGAAATCGCGGACGGTCTGGATCAGCTGGAGGAAAAGAGAATCGAAGCATCTGACATGGAAGGGGACGAAAAGGATGCCTACGAAACCGGCCTGAATCTGAAGGAAGCCCAGGTGAAGGGAAAGAAAACGCAGGTAGAAGCCGGGCTTGCCCAGGCCAATATGGGAAGCCGGCAGCTGGAGGCGGCGGAAAACAAGATAACGCGGGAAGAAAAGAAGCTTGCGGATGCGGAAAAAGAGCTGGCGGACGCCGAACAGGAACTGGCGGACGGCTGGGAGGAATATGAGGAAAACCGGCAGAAGCTGGAGGAGGAGACGGCCGATGCCAGGAAAGAACTGGAGGATGCCAGGGAAGAACTGGCGGATCTGAAATCACCGGAAACCTACGTGTTCGGCCGGGATAAAAATATCGGATATGCCTGCTTTGAAAGCGACTCGGATATCGTGGAAGGGATTGCCAATGTGTTTCCTATTTTCTTTTTCCTGGTGGCGGCATTGGTTTGTATTACCACGATGACTAGAATGGTGGAGGAACAGAGGACGCAGATTGGTATTCTCAAGGCTCTGGGCTATGGGGAGGCTACCATTATGGGCAAATACCTCTTTTATTCAGGAAGCGCCGCCGTACTGGGGTGCGGTATCGGATTCCTCCTCGGTTCTTATGTATTCCCTATGGTTATCTGGAGTGCATACCGGATGATGTACCGTTTGGGGGATATTCAGGTTATTCTGGACTGGAAGCTGGGCGTTATTTCCCTGGCCGTATCGATTATATGTTCCATGGGAACCACGATAGCCACCTGCCGTTATGAACTGACCAGTGTTGCGGCTGAACTGATGCGTCCCAAGGCCCCAAAAAGCGGCAAACGGATTATCCTGGAACGGATCCCTTTTTTATGGAACCATATGAAATTCCTGCTCAAGGTATCCGCCAGAAATATTTTCCGTTACAAGCAGCGTTTCTTCATGATGGTTTTCGGCATCGGGGGATGCACGGCCCTGCTGCTTACCGGTTTTGGTGTCAAGGATTCCATCAAGAGCATTACCTACAATCAGTTTGATGAAATCCAGATAAATGATATGAGTGTCATTTTCAGTGATCCCTGGCAGGAGATGGACGGCAGGGAATTTGAAGAGGTGATGGCGGAAAATGCCCTGGAATTTATGCTGGCCTTTGAGGAGAGTGCGGATTTGACCAGGGGGGATAAATCCAAATCCCTTACCCTGGTAGTGCCGGAAAAGGCGGAGGAAATCGGTTATTATCTGAACCTGCATACTACCCGGGAGGAACCGGTTGCCTATCCCGGGAAGGGGGAGGTAGTGTTGACGGAGAAGCTGGCAGATAAATGCGATGCAAAAATCGGAGATACGGTAACCATCCAGGATGACGACAGGAACACCCTGGAACTGAAGGTTTCGGGTATCAGTGAGAATTATGTGTACAACTATGCATATATCAGCCCTGAAACCTGGGGGGATCAGATCGGAAAGAAGCCGGAATATAAAAGCGCTTATATTAATGTGAAGGAAGAAAAGGATGTACACAGCGTATCCGCCGCCATTATGAATTGTGACGGCGTGGCCTCCGTTACTATCAATGACGATATGAAGGTACGTTTCAGCAGCATGATGAAGAGCCTGGATTACGTGGTTCTGCTGATTATCGGCTGCGCGGGATCCCTCGCCTTCATTGTTCTGTATAACCTGACTAACATCAATATTACGGAAAGGCTGCGGGAAATCGCCACTATCAAGGTACTGGGCTTTTACCGCAGGGAAACTGCCAGCTATGTATTCCGTGAAAATCTGGTGCTTACGGGAATCGGAGCCGGCGTGGGGCTGATCATGGGAAGGTATCTCCATCAGTTCGTCATGTATAATATTGATATTGACATGATTGCTTTTGATGTCCATATCGCACCCCTGAGCGTGCTGTACAGTATCGTGCTTACCTTTGTGTTTGCCGGGATCGTGGACTGGGCTATGAATAAAAAACTGGACGGCATCAATATGGCGGAGTCCATGAAATCTGTGGAGTGAGGCGTGCGTCCTGTCCGTAACGGACAGGATGCCGGAGAGATATTTACTTGGAAAATTTGAGAATCAAACCATTTTGATTGAAATATAAGTTGGAGTAAATTATAATGATGGATAGGAAAGCGAAATTATAGTGCAGGCAAAGGAGGAAGCCCCGTTGGATATCAATGAAACACTCAATGAATTGTTGGTGAGGCTGTTCCGCAACATCAACGCGATTGAGGAGCAGGCCATCCGCACGGAAGAATACAAGGATATGACCGCCAACGACATGCATGTCATTGAGGCCATCGGCACCGGTGCGGCCAAGAATATGACTTCTGTGGCCAAAGCTCTGGCAGTCACTACGGGTACCCTGACCATTTCTGTAAACAGCCTGGTGAAAAAGGGGTATGTGGATCGCGTCAGAAGTGAGGAGGACAGGCGGGTGGTGCTTATCTCTCTTACGGCGAAAGGAAAGAAGGCCTTTGCCCACCATAAAAGCTTCCATGAAGAAATGATCCGTAAGGTGGTGGAGGGACTGCGTGAAGAAGAGCAGGCGGTGTTGCAGAAATCACTTGGGAACCTGCTGGAATTTTTCCAGGGGATACAGAATGGCAGATAAATTGCAGTAATTTAATAAAATAAGAACGGTGAAAGCCTCAAAGGGATGGATTATGACAGCCATACTTTTGAGGCTTATTTCGTGGCGTTTAACGGGAGAGGGGCAGATTATGTGAAAATACTTTATCTGCAATAAAGGCAATGGAACCGATTAAAGGAGCATCGCCGTTGAACCGGGAGTGTATAACGGTTATCTTATCATAATTGGCTGAAAGAAGAGTGCGGGATAACTTGTTTTTAATAATATCTTCTATGATGAATCCATCAAGAGAGGAATCATAGCCCACAATCAGAGTTGCGATATTTAATAAGTTGAGAGTATTAATCAGGGCATAAGAAACATAAGAACAAAATTCTTCAATTGCGATAATAGCAAGATTGTCCTTCTTATTCGCGCAGTCCACGATATCGCACCAGGTCGGGTGGCTGACGGATACCAGGGGAGAGTCGGGATAAAAAGGAGACAGCTCCCGAATCTTCTGTCTCATATTGTCAACATTGGCATACAAATCGAGACACCCTTTATTCCCGCATGCACATTGAGGACCGGCAAAGTTAATGGAGGTATGCCCGATTTCGCCGCTTTGGCCGGTATCTCCATTATACAGACTGTCTTTCAGCACAAGTCCGGTTCCGATGCCGTTCATTATATGGAGGTATGTAAAATTTGGAATATCTTTTCCGATACCATATAGTTTTTCCGCAAGCGCTCCGGCATTTGCATCATTTACCAGAAAAGTGGGGAGTCCTGTAAGCTTTTGGATAACAGAAGTAATTGGAAAGTTTTCAATTCCGTAAAAATAGGGGGGATTCAAAATAATGCCGTCGGAACTGTTTAGCGGCCCAAGAGAAGCAATGCTTATAGCCAGAACGGAACGTTCTGTCCGGGCCATAAGGATATGGAATCCCCGGATAAGCATTTCAATTAATGCATCACCGTCTTGCAGCGTGGAATATTCATATGTAATTTGCTCAAAAATAAAACCGCTCAAATCACCTAACACAATTTGGCATAATTCCCTTTTTATAAGCATGCCGCATATGCAGGGAGAGTCTGGGGAAAGGGTGAGCATAATAGGTTTTCTGCCGTAATTGCCCGTACTATTTTGTATAAGAGGGCTGTTTGGCAGAGCTTTCTCGGTAACAATCCCCTGTTCAATTAATTCAGTTACAATATTTCCCACTGTCATTTTGGACAGACCTGTCATTTTTGCAATATCAACACGGGAAATTCCTTTATTTACAGTAATCAGTTTTAAAACCAGCATACGGTTTTTTTGTTTTACATCCTGATTATTTGAACCCGAACTTTTCTGCATTTCTTTCTCCTTGCTTCCGGACAGCATGATCGTAATAGGTTCTGAAAGTTTCAAGAATACATCTTTATTCAAATTATAGCATAGTGTTAATAAAAGACAATAGTACAGTTAATTTATTAAATAAAATTAAAACTAATATAAAATACAAAAATATATACAAAAATATAGTATTAAAATTGTAATTTATATAGAAAGTGCATTTATATAATAAAATGAATTGACTTTACAATCTACATTTGCTACAATTTAATTGTAAACATGGTTTCGTTATCAGCGTACAATATACGCAGGATGGAGGGAGTATGAAGAAAAAAATAGCAGCAGCGGCTCTGGTCATTACACTGGGGTTATCCATGTTGGCAGGGTGCGGTCAAAAAGCGGCGGAGGAACCGGCTGTAAAACAAACAGCGCAGGAAAGCGAAGCCGTTACTGAAGAGGGTGATGGGGAGAAGAAAACGGAAACGGCGAATTCTGAACTCAGCGGGAAGATCACATTTTGGACGACAGGGGATAAGAGTAATACAAATGACCATACGTATCCCTGGATGGAAGAAAACATAAGGCTTTTTGAAGAAAAATATCCGGGATGTGAAGTGGAAGCAACTTTTATTACATCCGGCGAAGATTATCTTACCAAAATTACTACGGAGGTTGCTGCGGGCAATGCGCCTGATGTATTCCGTACCTATCTGACCGGCAGGCTTCAGCCCTTCGTGGATGGCGGAAAAGTACTGCCTATTGAACATATGCTGGATACATATCCGGAAACAAAAGCCATCATGAATGATAAGGCGCTGGCATTATCCACCTTTGACGGAAAAGCCTATGCCATTCCATTGATTGCCAGCGGAGAAATGTTTTTCTATAATAAGAAAATTTTCAGGGAGTGTAATGCCGAAGTACCTGAGACTTATGAAGAATTATTAGCGCTGGCTGACCTTTTCAATGAAAAGGGAGTTACACCATGTATGTTGGGAATTTCGGATCCCTGGCCGGGAACTATCCCTTACATGATGATTTTTAACCGACTCAATGGAAATGAGCTTTATGAAAAAGTAGTGCTTAATAAAGAGGCGGATTTCGCTGATGAAGCGTTTGTCAATGCAGGGCAATATCTGCAGGACATGGTAAACAGGAACATGTTTAACGAATCGATAGTGGCTATCTCTCAGGAAGAAGCGGGAAATAAATTCAAGGCCGGGGAATCCGCAATGATAATTGACGGTTCATGGTCCGTACCCGGTTTTGCAGAGACCTTGGGTGATGACGTTGGAATTTTTAATCTTCCCGCCATAGAAGGCGGTAAAGGCAGCGCCAATGACTGGCTTATGAATTTTGATGAGGGATTCGCCATTTCCTCGGGAACTAAAAACCAGCCGGTAGCGGAAGCTTTTTTAGCTTTCATTTTCTCACCGGAAAGACAGGCGGCCTATGCAGAAACAGGTGCTCTTATCGCCTGTAAGAATGTAGATTACGATACCAGTAAAATCAGCCCGCTTACCACGGAGGTAATGAATGCATTTGAAGCTGCTGCATATTCCATTATCCCCTGGGATAACCCGCTTGGTACTGATGTGGGACAGGAATTAAACAATACCACCCAGGCCATTATTACGGGGGGAGATCCCGGGAAGGAATTTGGGAAGCTGCAGGAATATGCAGAAGATGCCTGGGGGGAATGATAGAATAACCTGCCTTCCTAATGGGGGCAGGAAACGCAGACATTGGGTATCCTTTCGGCAGCCGCCCAACGGATGTGTAGATGCATCCGTTGGGCACGCTGCCAGCGGGAATAAAGGGGGATCACTGCATGAATAAAATGTTAAGTAACAAAAAGACAATTGCGATTTTTATAGTACCGGCCCTGCTAATTTTTACATTAATTATACCAGTGCCTCTGCTTATGTCTGTTGGTCTGTCTTTTTTTGACTGGGATTTACTGTCCAGCGCCAGATTTGTAGGAATCAGAAATTTTGTCAAGCTATTTACAAGGGATGATATTTTCAGGAGGTCAATCGGTAATACCTTTCAATACCTGGGGCTGTCTGTTCTTTTTCAGATTCCTCTCGCTTACTTTCTGGCTATCTTACTGACAAGGGGAAAACGGTTTGAGAAACTGGTCAGAAATACGGTATTTATGCCTGCAATCATTTCCGGAACAGCGGTATCCCTGATGTTTTATTTTATATTTCATCCGGAAGTCGGGTTGCTGAATGCCTTTTTAAGAATGGTTGGTCAGGAGGATCTGGTCCATTTTTGGCTTGCAGACAGCAAAACGGCTATGGTTTGTGTCTGTATTGCCGTTGCATGGCAATGGGTAGGGTATCATATGGTGATCTTTGTCACAGGAATCACATCTATTTCCAACGATATGATCGAGGCCGCCAAAATCGACGGGGCAAATTCATGGCAGCTTACAACAAAGATTATCACACCAAATATGAAACCGGTTCTGCGGGTCAGTATTGTATTGATAACTACGAGTTCCTTTAAGGCTTTTGACTCGATCTATGTAATGACGGGAGGCGGGCCTGCACATGCAACAGAAGTAATGGCTTCCCATATGTATAATAAGGCTTTTTTGCAGCTGGATTATGGATACGGGTGTGCGATTGGTTTGATTCTTTTTCTGTTCTGCCTTGTTTTTTCCGGGGTGATCCAGACCATATTAAAGGACAGGGGGTGATCGCTTGATGAAGAAAAAAATGATAAATATCCTGAGATATTTTTTCTTTGCCTTTCTGTTATTGGCAGTGGCTTTCCCTGTCTTATTTATATTTCTTTCCTCCTTTAAAACGACGGAAGATATATATGGGAATCCGTGGGCGCTTCCGCAGATATTCAGTCTGGATTCCTACATAGCTGTATTCACCGAATATGGTATCTTGAGAAATCTGATTAACAGCGTCATATACTCTTTGATAACGTGTATTGTAACGGTAGTGGTATCGGCGATGGCTTCTTATGCGATAGCAAGGATGCGCTGGAAGCTGAGCAAGCTTTGTATGACGTATCTGCTTATGGGAATCATGATACCGATCCATTCTCTGCTGGTTCCGCTTTATATCTCAGTATCCCGGCTGCACATTACCAACGCCCTGGCGCTTGTTTTAATATACATTGCCGGAGCGATACCGACAGCAGTTTTTATAATGACAGGATATCTGCAGTCGATACCTTTTGAACTGGAGGAAGCGGCGGTTATTGACGGGGCGTCTATCGGCCAGTTGTTTTACAAGGTGATTATGCCTTTGTTAAAACCTTCTATTGCTACAATTGGTATTATCACTTTTTTAAATGCATGGAATGATTTAATGATGGGATTAATATTTCTGACAAAAGAAAAAAGCAAGACAATTCAGTTATTTATTTCACAGTTTAAAGGAGACCATTTTACAAACTATCCCATTCTTTTATCGAGTATTATTATTTCAGTTATCCCGATGCTCATTGTTTATTTATGCATGTCTGACAGACTTGTGAGCGGGATGACGCAGGGAGCGATAAAAGGCTGATGAAGAGAGGGCGAAAGAATGCAGAGAACAGTATTGGACGGGGTATGGACATTAGGGATATGTCCGAATGAAATATTTAAAAAGAAAAACATAGATATTTGTAATTTGCAGGATCTGTGTAGCAGTGGAATTACGGTGATTGAAGGTCGTGTTCCGGGTAATTATGAAATAGATTTGGAAAAGGCGGGGATAATTGACAATCCCTTTTACGGAAAAAATCTGTTGAAATCTCTGGACCGGGAAATGGATCATCTTTTTTACGGAAAAGAATTTATATGGGAAGAAACGGAAGGTGACACGTATATTCTGCAGTTTGATGGTATTGATACGATTGCAGATATTTATTTAAACGGAGTATTTATAGCGCATACGGAAAATATGCTGAAAGGGTATTCGTTTGAAATCGGAATAGACCTGCTGAAAAAAGGGAGCAATGAGCTTCTGGTACATATCGTGCCCGTGAGCCTGGAAGCAAGAACATATGACAATCCATTATTCCAAAATGGACTGAAATACGAAATGGACAGTTTGCATATCAGAAAATCACCCTATATGTATGGATGGGATATTTTCCCCAGAATGTTATCCGGCGGAATATGGAGATCCGTCGTAATCTATCCAAAACCGGAGTTCCGTTTTATACAAAGCTATCTTTTTGTGAGGAATCTGGAGGACGATTACAGCAGTACTCAGTTGGAATATTTCTATGAACTGGATCTGAATGAAGAAGCGTACCAGGGGTTCGAAGTTGTGTTGGAAGGCAGCTGCGGGGATTCTCGTTTCCGCAAGAGTTGGGATGTGTGGTCGAAAGCGGGACATTTTACTTTAGATGTAAACAATCCTGTTCTTTGGTGGCCGAGGCGTTCGGGAAAACCGGAATTATATGATGTTAAGGTACAGCTGATGAAAGAAGGGGTCTGCTATGCCCGAAAAGAGTTCCGTTTCGGTATCAGAACGGTGGAATTACTGAAAACAAGCCTGACGGATGAAGAGGGGAAAGGTGAATTCTGCTTTCTTGTTAACCATAAGAAAACTTTTATATTAGGCACGAACTGGGTTCCCCTTGATTCCCTTCCGTCAAGAGGAAAAGATCGGATTGAACCCTCGTTGAAACTGGTTGAAGACCTGGACTGCAATATGATCCGCTGCTGGGGAGGCGGGTATTATGAAGATGATTATTTATATGAACGCTGTGATGAGCTGGGGATCTTGGTGTGGCAGGATTTTATGCAGGCCTGTGGTCTGTATCCGGAGAACGAGGCATTTCTCAGGAATTTTGAAGACGAAGTGACATGGCAGGTGAGAAGGCTTCGGCAGCATGCCTGTCTGGCGCTTTGGTCCGGCGATAATGAAAATGATATGTCTTATGGATGGCTTACAAATTACAGACTGGATCCGAATCAGAACAGAAATACCAGGCAAATAATACCCCAGGTTTTGCGGATGAACGACTACATAAGGGATTATCTGCCCAGCTCGCCCTATATGGATGAGACTGCCTATCAATTTTCCACTTCCGATTCCTATCTTCCGGAACAGCATTTATGGGGGCCAAGGGATTATTATAAGGGAGATTATTATCGGAATGCACTTGCGCACTTTGCAAGTGAAACCGGGTATCACGGCTGTCCCGCAACAGAGTCAATAAAAAAGTTTATCACACCGGAGGGGCTTTGGCCTTATACGGATAACGGGGAATGGCGGCTTCATGCATCATCTCCTACTATGAAGGAGGACGAGACATACGCCTACAGAATTGAACTGATGGCTAATCAGATAAAAGTTTTGTTTGGGGAAGTTCCCGACAATCTTGAGGATTTTGTCTGTATGAGTCAGATATCCCAGGCAGAAGCCAAAAAGTATTTTATAGAAAGATTCCGTATCGGGAAATGGAGAAGGACAGGAATTATATGGTGGAATGTGATCGACGGCTGCCCGCAGTTTTCCGATGCGGTGGTTGATTACTATTATAATAAAAAAATGGCTTATTACTATATCAAACGTTCTCAGGCCAGGACTGCCTTGATGTTTGATGAACCTGACGGACATACGGCACAGTTATATGGAATAAATGACTGTGATGCGGAGAAGCATGTTCGGTTTAAAGTGACTGACGTTGTATCGGAACGTGTTATATATGAAGGAGAATGCAGGATTCCTGCGGATTCATCTATTGTGATAGCTTCGGTAGATACGGTTGCCTATGATAAGTTTTTCCTTATAGAGTGGATGTGTGACGGAAAAGAGTATAAAAATCATTATACTTTATGGGTGCCTCCGTTTAATAAGGATTTGTATATGGAATGCATCAGAAAAGCAGGACTGTAATCAGAATCACTGATGCTGCTAATCCGGATAAGGAGAACAATCATGGAGAAATATGCAATAGGCGTGGATATAGGAGGAACCAAATGTTCCGTAGTACTCGGAGAAGGACACATACCGGATAACAGCCTGAAAGGATTTATAATAGATAAAATATGCTTTCCTACAGAAGCAGCCAAAGGACCTGCATTTACTATCAGAAATATTATGGATGCTGTTCATGAAATAATGCGGAGAAACCATGTCTTGCCGGAGAATGCCATAGGTTTGGGAATCAGCTGCGGCGGACCGCTGGATCACAGGAAGGGTATCATTATGAATCCTCCGAATCTGTATGGATGGAACGATATCCCTATTGTAAGGCTGATGGAAGAGGAATTCCGTATCAGGACCCTGCTCCAGAATGACGCCAATGCATGTGCACTTGCCGAGTGGAAGTTCGGTGCCGGAAGAGGGTACCGGAATCTGGTTTTTCTTACATGCGGTACAGGTATGGGGGCAGGATTGATACTGGATGGAAGGTTATACAATGGGACAAATGATATGGCCGGGGAAGTGGGGCATATCCGTCTGGAAAAAGAAGGTCCTGTGGGCTTCGGAAAATCCGGTTCCTTTGAAGGCTTCTGCAGCGGAGGCGGAATAGCCCAGATTGCAAAAGCCAAAGCGGTGGAAAAACTGCAGATAGGTATTAAGCCGGCCCTGTGTCCTGAATTGAATGCACTGGAAGGGCTGACGGCTAAAACGGTGGCCCAGGCAGCTGAACAGGGGGATGAGCTGGCGTGGGACATCTATAAAACAAGCGGTTATTATCTGGGCATGGGACTTTCTGTCATAATAGACATTCTGAATCCCGAGATTATTGTCCTTGGGAGCATTTACGAACGGAGTGAACATTTGTTACTGCCCAGCCTGAAAAAAGTGATAGAAAAGGAAGCGCTCAAAGCATCACGGGAGGTCTGCAGGATAGTTCCTGCCAGACTGGGGGAACAAATAGGCGATTATGCTGCGTTGTCTGTGGCTTTTGGGAAAAAAGAACAGGAATAAAAAAAGAAAGAATGCCGTCAGTGTACCGGTGGATTATCAGCCGGGCCACTGACGGCATTTTCTGTTTGGATAACAACCTATTGCATCGCCAGCTTTTTATCCGTTTTCGTATAGGCAATGGTGGTTCTGGTAACCGGCGTCTCTTTCAGCCGTTTTTCCAGATTGGTAAAGTCTGACGGGCCAGCCTGCAAGAGGAAGGTGTGGAACCGAAGCCGGGTATAATCCTGCCCCCAAAGCTCTTTTGCTTTTTCCTGCAGAGCCAGTATTTCCAGGTAACCCAGATAATATTTCAGATAGGTCGTTGGCTCCGTCCGGATATAATCGTAAATGGCGTCTGCTGTTTCCGTATCCGAAATGCCGAAGGCGGCGAGGGAACGGTATACGTCCTGGCGGGTCGCGCCGTAATAATGAATGGACAGATCCAGCAGGCAATAAAGGTTTACCTGCAGGTTACGTTCCAGGCAGGCAATATCCACTAATAAGGTGGTGGCATTGGGAGCGCCGTTGGCAAGCAGGACGTCGGACGCATAGCCATAGGCGATGTTTTCCACATAATAGGCCCAGCCTTCCACAAAACCGCCGTAGAACAAGGCACTCCGCACCGGATTGGCAGTCTGGGAATTTTCATACAGCTGGCTGTATACGGTCTGATATAAGTGGCCCGGGTAGCCCTCGTGGGCCAGGGTGGTATACAGCTCCAGCCCCGGGGAGGTGGAGGAATTGTTGACATAGATGACATTATCTTCCAGATCATCTATAGGCGGGGTGAGGTAAAAGGCCGGGCTTGTGTAGTCCTCCATGGATTCCGCCACTGTTTTGGTGCGGCAGGTGGGAAGGGTGTCCGTAAGAGCGCTGAGCGGGGGAAAATCGGCCTGGATGCGCTGCTGCAAATCAGTCAGGATTTCCTGGGCATTCTCAAAAGGAAATTCCGGGATAGCACTGAGGGTGATGGAGGTACTTCCTGTTTGTTCCCGATAGGTTTCCACCAGGGCCTGAAGGTTCTGATAACAGCTTTGGAACTGGTCCGAAAGCATGGCCTGTATTTCCTCCGGCGTGCGGAAGCTGCCGGTATTGTGCCGGAGAAGATAGAGGTAGTAGGCCCCGCCGGAGGGCAGTTCACATAAACCTCCCTGATGAGTGCCGCTTCCGGAAAGAAGAAAGATGGCATCTGCCAGGGCCGTATATGCCGGCGCTACCAGTGTGGTCAGGATCCGGTTATTTTCCGCTATGTAGAATTCCATTTCCTCTCCGGTCAGCAGTCCCTCCTGCACAAGGGATTCCGTGCGTTCCTGAAAGGTGGTCTGGAGAAAATGTTCCCCGGAAGAAAGCAGGGCGGGATCCATAATGGCATCGCATTGTTTTACAATGGAATTGGCATCCGACTCCGTCATAAACATACCTGCGTTCGCTTTCTCCTTTTCGTATTGGGCAAGGCTTTCCAGGTATGCGGGGATACTTTCCAGTATTTCCAGATAATCCTCCAAATCCTCCTTCGTCCGGAAGGAATACTCCGCAAGTAGGACGGGAAGCTGTGACTGCATCCCGGAAGATGGCGTGAGCGGTTCTTCATAGTATTCACAGTGCGCGCCCGCCAGTTCATTTTCCAGATAGGGGACAAGGAGGGACCAGGTGTAACGGTCCTGCTTATTCAGTCTTTCCGGATTGATTTCCTGCAGTATGAGAAGCTGGTTTTCCAGGACGGCGGCCGCTTCCTGCCGGGACTGCCTGGAATACAGGGGGAGCGTGGCCGGAGATGGCTTCTGGAGATAGTCTGAAGGATCGGCCAACGTATAGTGCAGGCTGAGGCTATCCTGACGGAAGGATTCTGCAAATAATTCCTCTGTCAGATGGCGGAAGCGGAGGGTATCGTTGTAGAGGTACAAAAAAAGAAACAGCCCTGAAAAAAGAAGAAGGGCCGCGGCGGCAATAATGAGTGGAATGCGTTTTTTCAAAGAACTTATTCCTTGGGGGGTTTTTAACAGTTTATGAATCCTTGGGAATATTCATGACAGGGAATCTCGTTCCTTGCGCCTGCAGCAGAAATGTATCTAAAATAAAGTTGTATATATACAACTTTTATTAAATGTATTTTGAAATGTCATTATAATATTGACATGCGTATTTGTTTGGACTATAGTGAAAATAACGGACAGCCTTGCCTGACCTTGTCTTGTTACTCGCGGTACAGGAATAATACAACTTGTAAAAACATAGGTACAACTATGCAGGAAAGGAAGGGCATCCATTCGGACAGGGAGGGATTGTATGGAGAAAAAAGCCAAGTACAGGGAAGTGGCCGACTGGGTGAAGGAAAGGCTGGAAAAGAAAGAACTGTGTCCCGGAGATAAGCTGAATTCCGAAAATGAGCTGAGCGGGCTGTTCGGCTTAAGCAGGCAGACCGTACGACATGCTATCGGTGTCCTGGAGGAAGAAGGGATAGTGGTCAGGAGGCGGGGAAGCGGCACGTATATCAGTGACAGCCGGTCGGCCGCCCTGGAGAATAAGACGAGAGTAGCGGTGGTGACCACCTATGTGGACAGCTATATTTTTCCCAGGACCATACAGGGGATTGAAAACACGTTGTTTGAAAGAGGCTACTCGGTGCAGATAGCGTTTACCAACAACCAGCTGGAACGGGAACGTACTATTCTGGAGGATATAACAGCCAGGGATGATGTGGCAGGAATCATTATGGAAGCTACCAAAAGCGGCCTGCCCAATCCCAATCTCCCTCTGCTGCAGAAGCTGATGGAGCGGAAAATACCGATTTTGTTTATTAACAGTTATTATCCCGGTCTGGCGCTGCCCCATGTCACACTCAATGACAGGCAGGCGGCGGAGATGGCGGTAAAATATCTGATTGACGCCGGGCACCGCAAAATCGGCGCTTTGCTGAAATTTGACGACGGCCAGGGCCATCTGCGTTATGCGGGGTATCTGGATGTGTGCAGGAGGGCGGGGATTCCCGCAGGGGATTCCGGAATTGTCTGGCTGGATACAGAGGGGGAACAGCATCTTCATGATTACCGGGAAAGGATTCTCCGGAATTTTAAAGAATGTACCGCTGTTTTCTGTTATAACGACAAAATTGCTTTTCAGCTGGAAGGGCTTCTGAAGGAAGAGGGAATCCGGGTGCCGGAGGATATTTCATTAATCAGCATCGATGACTCGGAGCTGGCGGAGCTGGCGGAGACCAGGCTCACCAGCGTACACCATCCCACCGACAGGCTGGGGGCCAGGGCGGCGGAAAATCTGTTGGCCGCCATGAAAAATAATGCGTTTGACGGAACCTGCGAATTCGTAACGGAACTTGTGGAAAGAGACTCCGTCAGGCGTCTGAAGCGGCAGTAAGGAACTGTGAAGGTACTGGACAGTTACCACATATAAATAAATCAAACTTCGTAGTTGCCGAATGGCCTTCCGCCGGCTGTCTGCGTGGCGTTCCCGGGACTGAAAAGGAATTTTCGCAGGTGCCTTTCAGGCTATGGAGATGAGACCAGTCAATCGTGTCAGACTCATCTGACACAATTGACGTCCCTGGGCTCATCGGAATGTCCAGTCTGACGGACCTGCGGAAATCCTTTTCAGTCCCGGGAACGCCACGCAGACAGCCGGCGCAAGGCCATTCGGCAACTACCAAGTTTGATTAAAAATTTTTATTCAGGAGGAAAAACGAAATGAAAACAGGAAGAGACTACAAATTCTGGTTTTGTACAGGTTCCCAGGACCTGTATGGGGACGAATGCCTGAGAAAGGTGGCAGAGCATTCCGCCAAAATCGTGGAGGGGCTGAACGCATCCGGCAGGCTTCCCTTTGAAGTGGTTCTGAAGCCCACTTTAATCGATCCGGCTACTATCAGAAGAACCCTTAACGAGGCAAATGAAGACGGCGGATGTGCAGGGGTTATCACCTGGATGCATACCTTCTCCCCCGCAAAAATGTGGATTCTGGGACTGAAGGAATACCGCAAGCCGCTGTGCCATCTGCATACCCAGTTCAATGAGGAAATCCCTTATGATACCATTGATATGGATTTCATGAACGAGAACCAGTCTGCCCACGGCGACAGGGAATTCGGCCATATGGTGAGCCGAATGGGAATAGAGCGTAAAATTATTGTGGGACATTGGGCAAATGCCGGGGTACAGGATAAAATAGGAAGCTGGATGAGAACGGCAATCGGCATCATGGAATCTTCCCATATCAGGGTATGCCGTATCGGGGACAACATGAACAATGTTGCCGTAACCGAAGGAGATAAGGTAGAAGCGGAAGTTAAATTCGGATGGGAGATCGATCATTACTGCGTAAATGATGCGGTGGAATATGTGAATGCGGTTTCCGAAGGGGATGTAAACGCCCTTGTGGAAGAGTATTACAGCAAATATCAGATCTTACCGGAAGGCAGGGATCCGGAAGAATTCCGCGCCCATGTGGCGGCCCAGGCCAAAATAGAGATCGGCCTTGAGAAATTCCTGGAGGACGGGGATTATCACGCAATTGTTACCCACTTCGGCATGCTGGGCGGACTGCAGCAGCTTCCCGGCCTGGCTATCCAGAGACTGATGGAAAAGGGCTACGGCTTCGGCGGAGAAGGGGACTGGAAAACGGCGGCAATGGTGCGTCTGATGAAAATTATGGCGGCTGGTGTGCCCGGCGCCAAAGGAACCTCTTTCATGGAAGACTATACATATAATCTGGTACCGGGAAAAGAAGGCATTCTGCAGGCCCATATGCTTGAGGTCTGCCCTACCATAGCGGAGGGGCCTATATCCATTAAAGTGCAGCCCCTGTCCATGGGCAACAGAGAGGATCCTGCCCGTCTGGTATTCACCTCCAAGACAGGGCCTGCGGTAGCAACCTCCCTGGTCGATCTGGGCAACCGTTTCCGCCTGATCATCAATGCGGTTGACTGTAAGAAGTGTGAAAAGGAAATGCCGAAGCTTCCCGTCGCTACGGCATTCTGGACTCCCCAGCCCAGCCTTGAGATTGGGGCCGAGGCCTGGATTCTGGCAGGAGGCGCCCACCACACCGCATTTTCCTATGATCTGACTGTTGACCAGATGGTTGACTGGGCGGCCGCCATGGGAATTGAAAGCGTGGTAATCGATAAAGATACCACGATCCGCAGCTTTAAAAATGAACTGAAATGGAATTCTGTATATTACAGATAAGGAGGTTTTTATTATGGGTATGACAGAAATTAAAAACGCAATTATTAATGGAAATACAGCTTTGGGGATTGAGTTCGGCTCAACCAGGATTAAGGCTGTGCTGGTAGGGGAGGATAACACTCCCATCGCGGCAGGGAACCATGAATGGGAAAACCGCTATGAAAATAATATCTGGACCTATAGCCTGGAAGATATCTGGAATGGGCTGCAGGACAGCTACCGGAAGATGGCAGAAGACGTACAGGACAAATACGGCGTTGCTCTGACGAAGGTGGGTGCACTTGGCTTCAGTGCTATGATGCATGGATATATGGCTTTCAATAAAGAGGGAGAGCTGATGGTGCCCTTCCGTACCTGGAGAAATACCATTACGGAAGAAGCATCCGTGAAGCTGACGGAGCTGTTTTCTTTTAACATCCCCCAGAGATGGAGCATTGCCCATCTGTATCAGGCGATCCTGAATAAGGAGGAGCATGTTAAGGATATTGATTTCCTGACAACGCTGGAGGGTTATGTGCACTGGAAGCTGACCGGCAGAAAGGTGCTGGGTATCGGAGAGGCAGCAGGAATGATGCCTGTGGATGCGGCAACCAGGCAGTACAGCGGCAGGATGGTGAAGGCTTTTGACGAGCTTGTTGCACCGGAAGGATTTTCCTGGAAGCTTCTGGATATTCTCCCGGAAATCCTGGTGGCCGGAGAGAATGCGGGCTGCCTGACGGAAGAAGGCGCACGGCTTCTGGATACTACAGGGCAGCTGCAGGCAGGCATACCCGTATGCCCTCCGGAAGGAGATGCGGGAACGGGTATGGTGGCTACCAACAGCGTGGCGAAGCGTACCGGCAATGTATCCGCGGGAACCAGTGTATTTGCTATGGTAGTCCTGGAAAAAGAACTGGCGGAGGTGCACCCCGAAATCGATATGGTAATGACTCCTGACGGAAGCGCGGTAGCCATGGTCCACTGCAATAACTGTACCTCGGATTTGAATGCGTGGATAGACCTGTTTGAAGAGTTTACCCAGGCGTTTGGCATGAAGGTGGATAAGAACGACCTGTACGGCACCCTCTACCGCAAAGCTCTGGAGGGGGATCCGGACTGCGGAGGCCTGCTGGCTTACAACTATTTCTCCGGAGAACATATCACGGGCTTTGAGGAAGGCCGCCCTCTGTTTGTAAGAAACCCGGAAAGCAGCTTCACCCTGGCAAACTTCATGCGTGCGCATCTGTTTACCGCACTCGGTGCGCTGAAAACCGGTCTGGATATCCTTTTGAAGGAAGAAAAGGTACAGATAGATAAGCTGCTGGGCCACGGGGGACTGTTTAAGACCAAAGAAGTGGGACAAAAGCTGCTGGCAGCAGCTGTGAATGCCCCTGTTTCCGTCATGGAAACCGCAGGTGAGGGCGGCGCATGGGGAATCGCCCTTCTTGCCTCCTATATGAAGGATAAAAAGGCGGATGAGTCCCTGGCCCAGTTCCTGGAAAACAGGGTGTTTGCAGGAAATACCGGTGTAAAAATAGATCCCGATACAAGGGATGTGGAAGGCTTCAACAAGTTTGTGGAGCGCTATACCAAAGGGCTGCCAATTGAAAAGGCAGCCGTGGAAAATCTGATTTAAGCTTACACCAGAGGCGCCTTCCCGTGGGAGGGCGCCTGTGTGAGGAAAAAACATCGTGCAAAACGGACAGGAGGATCGAATATGTTAGAAGAACTGAAAAAAAGAGTATATGAGGCCAATATGCTTCTTCCCCGGTACGGCCTGGTTACTTTTACCTGGGGAAATGTGAGTGAAATCGACAGGGAAAGCGGCCTTTTTGCCATCAAACCCAGCGGTGTGGACTATGACAGCCTCACCCCGGAGGATATGGTGATTGTGGATCTGAACGGGAATAAAGTGGAAGGAAAATATAACCCCTCTTCCGATACGGCGACCCATGTGGAGCTGTACAAGGCATTTCCTGAAATAGGAGGGATTGTACATACCCACTCTTCCTATGCCACCAGCTGGGCACAGGCGGGAAGGAGCATTCCCTGCTATGGAACCACCCATGCCGATTATATCTACGGAGAGGTTCCCTGCCTGCGCTGCCTGACCAAAGAAGAGATTGAAGATGCCTACGAGGAAAATACCGGCCATCTCATCGTCAATGAATTCAAAGCCATGGGAAAAGACGTAAAAGCGGTTCCCGCCGTACTCTGCAAAAACCACGGACCCTTCTCCTGGGGCAAGGATGCCCATGAGGCCGTACACAACGCAGTCGTGCTGGAAGAAGTAGCCAAAATGGCCTACCGCGCCGAAACCATCAACGTAAATATCCAGCCCGCCCCCCAGGAACTCCAGGACAAACATTACTTCAGAAAACACGGAGCCAACGCTTACTATGGACAAAACGGGGGTAAATAGGGTATTATATTCGTGACCAGGCAGAACCGGACAGGCTCAGAAGGCCTGGGATGGGCAAACATGGATACGCCCCACATCCATGCTTGCCCATCCCAGACCTTCTGAACCTGCCCGGCGAGCGAAGCGACCGAAAGACCGAAGGTCTTGAGGTTCTGCCGTCCGGCTGTCACCACCCCGACACCCCGGCCCATCACCTCCCTACCTCTTTTCCGCCGGCGCTCTGGTTACCACCCCACCCCAACCAACTTAAATTTATGGAGGAAAAACATTCATGGATAATCTTGAACTCGCAAAAATGGCGAACGAGATCCGCAAAGGCATTGTAACTGCCGTTCACAGTGCCAAAGCCGGCCATCCCGGCGGATCCCTTTCCGCAGCAGATATTTTCACTTATCTCTACTTCGAAGAAATGAACATCGACCCGGAGAACCCCGACAAACCGGAAAGAGACCGCTTTGTCCTTTCCAAAGGCCATACCGCGCCGGGACTCTACTCCACCCTCGCCCACAGAGGGTTCTTCCCCGTGGAAGATCTCACCACCCTGCGTAAGCTGGGATCCTATCTGCAGGGACATCCCTGCATGCAGCACATCCCCGGCGTGGATATGTCCACCGGTTCCCTGGGACAGGGTATTTCCGCAGCCGTAGGCATGGCTCTCGGCGGAAAGCTGGATAACAGGGACTACCGTGTATACACCCTTCTGGGAGACGGTGAAATCGAAGAAGGACAGGTGTGGGAAGCGGCCATGTTCGCAGGCTTCCATAAGCTGGACAACCTGGTAGTGGTAGTTGACAATAACGGCCTCCAGATTGACGGCCCCGTTGATCAGGTATGCTCCCCCTACCCTATCGACAAGAAATTCGAAGCATTCAATTTCCATGTAATCAACGTGGATGCCCATGATTTTGATGCTATCCGTGCGGCATTCCGGGAAGCAAAAGAAACCAAAGGCATGCCCACCGCAATCGTTGCCCACAGCCTGAAAGGAAAGGGCGTTTCCTTCATGGAAGGAAATGTGGCATGGCACGGTACCGCGCCCAACGATGAGCAGTATGCAGTGGCAATGGCAGATTTGGAGAAAGTAGGTGAAGCATTATGTCAGAAGTAAATAACAAACCGGTTCAGAAAATAGCAACCAGAGAAGCTTACGGAAAGGCACTTGCTGAATTCGGTGCACAGTATCCGGACCTGGTGGTCCTGGATGCGGATTTGGCAAATGCCACCAAAACCAACACCTTCCAGAAAGCATTTCCCGAACGCCACATCGACTGCGGAATCGCCGAATGTGACATGATGGGCATTGCAGCCGGGCTTTCCACTGTGGGAAAAATCCCTTTTGCCAGTTCCTTCGCCATGTTTGCAGCCGGACGTGCCTACGAGCAGGTACGTAATTCCATCGGCTATCCGCACCTGAATGTAAAGATCGGTGCGACCCATGCCGGTATCACCGTAGGGGAAGACGGCGCATCCCACCAGTGTCTGGAAGATATCGCCCTCATGCGTGTCATTCCCGGAATGGTGGTAATCAATCCCTGTGACGCTGTGGAAGCAAGGGCAGCAGTACAGGCAGCCATCGAATATACAGGCCCCGTATACCTTCGTTTCGGCCGTGCCGCCGTACCGGTAATCAATGACAACGACGGCTATCAGTTTGAAATCGGCAAAGGCGTCCTTCTCCGCGAAGGAAGCGACGTTACTATCGTAGCGACCGGCATCTGTGTGCCCGAAGCTCTTCAGGCGGCTGAAAAGCTTGCTGCCGACGGCATCAGCGCCGAAGTGATCAATATCCATACCATCAAGCCCCTGGATGAAGAGCTTATCATCAAATCCGCGAAAAAGACCGGAAAAGTGGTGACAGCGGAAGAGCATTCCATCATCGGCGGGCTCGGCGGCGCCGTGAGCGAAGTGCTTTCCGAAAAAGCGCCCACGCCGGTATGCCGTATCGGAATGAACGACATCTTTGGGGAATCCGGATCCGCAGGCGCATTGGTAGCTAAATACGGTTTGGATGCAGACGGAATTTATGCAAAAGTAAAAGCGTTTGTAAAATAAACCCGCAAAGGTATGCCGGCCCGTACAGGGCCGGCAGTACTTCGCATAAGGAATAGAAAAAATTATGAATATATTATCACCATCCATTCTGGCGGCCGACTGTTCCAGGCTGGGAGAAGAAATCAGCCTGGTGGAGGCGGCGGGAGCCGGATATCTGCATATCGATGTTATGGACGGCATGTTTGTGCCTTCCCTTTCCTTTGGCATGTGCGTGGTTTCCTCTCTGCGGAAAGTGACGGATATGGTATTTGACGTCCACCTCATGGTGGAAGAGCCCATCCGCTATATTGCGGATTTTGCCAAGAGCGGATCGGATATCATTACCGTTCATCTGGAAGCCTGCAGTGATGTGGAAGAAACGCTGGACTGGATCCACAGCCTGGGACGCAAAGCCGGACTTTCCATCAAACCGTCCACGCCTGTTTCCGCTGTGGAAAAATACCTGGATAAAATCGACCTGCTGCTGGTTATGACCGTGGAACCCGGCTTCGGGGGCCAGAAATATATCCCTGCCTCTACAGAAAGAATCCGGGAGGCACGCCGGCTTATTGATGCAAGACAGGCGTGTGTGGATATCGAGGTGGACGGCGGAATCACCGTGGACAACGTACGTATGGTCCTGGATGCCGGTGCCAATATCATCGTGGCTGGATCCGCTGTTTTCAACGGAAACAGCACGGAAAACGTTACGAATATGATGGAAATCCTGGCTTCCTGCCCGGATGGAAAAGAAAAGTAAAAAGAATGGCTGCGGCCATTCTTTTCTTCAAATACACGATTGCGCCTGACGCGCGGAAGGAAGCGCTTATGAAAATCCTGGTAACCCCTCCCTTCACGGAGGAACAAAAAAAGCAGATACTTTCTGCCGCAGCAGATCCCCGCGATCTGCAATTCTGTTTAAAAAAAGATATCACTCCCGCTCTTTTAAAAGAAGCGGAGGTTATCCTCGGTAATCTGGAAAACCCGGATCAACTGCAATATACAGAACATCTCCAATGGATCCAGCTGAATAATGCAGGGACGGAAGGTTACTGCATTCCGGGCAGGCTGCCTGAAACGGCAGTGCTTACCAATGCCACCGGCGCATACGGACTGGCGATATCCGAGCATATGCTGGCCTGCCTGTTCCTGCTGCGTAAAAAACTGGATTTGTATTATGTTAACCAGCTTCAATGCCGCTGGAAGAGCGAAGGCCATGTGGGTGTCATTCAGGGAACAACGGCCCTTATTATCGGCCTGGGCGATATCGGTACCGCCTTCGCTGCCAAAATGAAAGCCCTGGGCTGCCATACCATAGGGATTAAGCGCCGTGTGGGGGAAAAGCCGTCCTGTGTGGATGAACTGTACGGAATGGAGGCGCTGGACAGCCTTCTGCCCGGAGCTGACGTAGTGGCCATGAGCCTTCCGGGCAACCCGTCCACCTACCATATCCTGAACAGGGAGCGTATCGCTCTGCTTTCCCCAGGGACAATTGTTTTGAATGCAGGCCGGGGGACTGCTATAGATACGGATGCCCTCTGCGAGGCGCTGTATGCCGGTAAAATCGCAGGGGCTGCCCTGGATGTAACGGATCCCGAACCGCTTCCCGCCGATCACCCTCTGTGGAAAGCACCGGGGGCAGTCATAACGCCCCATATTTCAGGGGGCTATGCGCTGCCTGAGACGCTGCAGAAGATAGCGGAAATTTTTGCGGAGAACCTGAAGCGTTACCAGTCAGGCGAACCGCTGATGAATGTTGTGGATCCGGAAACCGGATATTCTTCCGGAAAATAAAAAAAACAGTTATTTTTATAGGTATTTCATCCGATGATTAATAATAAATACGTCTCTGCAATTCGGGCGCATCAGCTGTCCGGGAATAAGCGGAACGCGGAGAAACAGAGTAAAGGGATGGGATGAAAAAATGGATGGAGAATCAAAAAAAACAATACTTATTGTAGATGATGTGGAAATGAACTGCAAGATGCTGTCCGTGATTCTGTCGGAGAAATACCATACACTGGAAGCGGACAACGGAAAAACAGCAATGGAAGTCCTGGAGGAAGCACAGGAACCGGTTTCCCTGATTTTGCTGGATATCATTATGCCGGTAATGGATGGCTTCCAGTTTTTGAAATGGATTCAGTCCGCCGAAGCGTACCGGAATATCCCCATCATTTTTGTCACCTCTGAAACCTATGAGGAAAATATTCTGGGAGGTATTAAAATGGGCGTGCGGGATGTCATAGCAAAGCCGTATAATCCCGAGCTGGTACTGAAAAGAGTGGATAACCTGATTTTGCTTTCGGAGCATGCGGAGGGGAATGAGAAGAATCCGATACCCCGTGGAGGGGAAGCCGCACCCCAGCGGCCGTTGTCCAATACGGCGCTTATTGTGGATGATATCGGTATTAACAGGGCTATTATTAAGAATGCCCTGACCGAAGAATACAAATCGCTGGAGGCGGCAAACGGAAAAGAGGCACTGGAGATTCTGGAAAAACAGGGAGATAAAATTGCGGTGGTGCTTCTGGACATTATTATGCCTGTAATGGATGGCTATGTATTTATGCAGGAAGCAAAACGGCAGCATCTTCTGAAAAACATACCGGTAATCGCCATTACATCGGAGGACTCCCCGTTGAAGCTGGACAGGCTCATGAATCTTGGCATCTGCGAAATCATACAAAAGCCTTTTACACCTTCTGTGATAAAAAACCGGATTGATTATATGGTAAAGCTGCAAAGTTGCACCAAATAAAGCATCTGCCTACCGGGAACCGGTTAAAATACGGGACTATATGCCTGCCTTGTAAAGCTCCTGAAAATACAGATTGTGCTGCATAAGTTCCTGAAAGCTTCCATCTCCCTCAATATTGCCGTTTTTCAATAGAATTATCCGGTCGAAGGCCCGGATGGAATTTAGCCGGTGGGCGATGGCGATGATGTTTTTTCCGGCCGCCAGGGAGAGCACTTCATTCATGACCAGTTCCTCCGTTACATTATCCATGGCCGAGGTTGCTTCATCCAGGATAATGAGCCGGGAGGAAGAAAACCACAGCCTTGCAAGGGCCAGCCGCTGCCTTTCGCCGCCGGACAGCTTGATGCCCTTTTCTCCCAGCTGGGTATCCAGGCCGTCGGGCAGGGCGTCGAACCACTCCTGGAGTTGTACTTTTTGTAACACACGGACGGCGCCATCGTCAGGAACGGAGGCATCGAAAAGCAGGTTTTCCCGGAGGGTACCGTCAAAAACAGGGCTTTCCTGGGGAATATAGGTAATATGTCTGTAATAGCTGTCCAGGTTAAGCCCGTTCAGATTGTGTCCATCCAGAAGGATGGCTCCGTCCTCTGCTTTAAGAAGGCCCGCTATCAGTTTGATAAGAGTGGATTTTCCTGACCCGCTGTTCCCCGCCAGAGCCACTTTCTCGCCGGGGGCGATGGACAGGGATACCTGACGGAGCACCGGATTGCCGTTATAAGAAAAGGCGGCCTGCCGGATGGTTATTTCCCCACAAAAATCCGGCAGCTCTGTACCTGCAAGAAGCCGGTCCTCTTCCGGCAGATCAAGAAACGAGGTATAGCGTTTGAAGGAGGCGGAGTCCAGGCGGAACTGGACGAATAATACATTAAATATCGCAATCGGCGTGTAAGCGTTATCCACCAGGGTGAGCAGAGCCACAACAGAACCGATGGAAATGGAACGGGTATGCCAGGCATACAGCAGCAGAGCGCCTTTTATCAGGGTGATGAGGATTGCAAATGCAGCAAAAAAAGCTTCGTGGATAAATGAAATCCCTATTTTTGATCGGACGATCTGATCCCGTGCCTTTTCCGCCTTCCGGATCTCCGCCGGAAATTTCCGGTTCAGGCGGAATACCACCATTTCCATAAACCCACGGGTGAGAAAATGATTGAGCAGTTCTTCGTTATCAAGAACTCTTTCCTTCATACGGTATAAAAGCTTCAGCAGTATATTGGTAATAAGAAAAACAAGGAGATAGCCAAGGGCCACGGTACCTGCAATGACCCGGTTGAGCCTGTAGATGAAAAACATGCTGAATAAGGCGGAGGGAAGCAGGTTTTGCAC
This sequence comes from Lachnospiraceae bacterium, assembly GCA_022845955.1. Taxonomy (GTDB): domain Bacteria; phylum Bacillota; class Clostridia; order Lachnospirales; family Lachnospiraceae; genus Eisenbergiella. The sequence continues at coordinate 6,957,128 of AP025576.1, read as the reverse complement.
AATTTCAAACCAAAACTGGCACAGGATGCTTTTTCCTGCCAGAGCGCCGTTTTCCACGCGCTGTATCAGCTTTCCCGTCCCCATGGACTGATAAGCCAGGTAATCGATACGGCTTGTTTTATGCAGGGCGAGAAGCTTTAAATCCAGAAAGATGCCGTTATTCAGTTTCTGCATGGGGTATTCATCCAGATAACTGCACACACAGTGCAGCAGAAGAAGCCCTGCGTATAATAAGATATAAAGCAGGGACAGTGTTCCGTCCGTAAATTTATCAATGACCTTCTGGAAGAAGCTGATGCTGTAGTTGGACAGAAAAGACAGCCCAATCCCCAGGCTTATGTAAATGCTGATCCAGAGTTTGTTTTTTTTGACAATATCTATTAAATAGTTCATATCTGTACTCCTTATGGCAAATGGTTAAAAGGCAGCGTAAGTCTGTACAGCTATGCCCGTCAGCCGGAACGGATACTCAGTACAATCAGCCGACAGCTTACATAAACTGTACTGAGCTTCTACCTCGTTTCTGTCTCATAAGAGCCCACCTCCTTACAATGCACTGCCCTTTTTGGCATTGCATCCGGCAATTCATGGTGAAATTCCCCGCCGGCCTCTGCAGGCGGGCGGGGAACTTACAGAACAAACATATAATAACCGCATTAATACCGTTTTACAACCGCAGCACAACCCATGCCGCCTCCCACACACAAAGTGGCCAGGCCGGTCTTTACATCGCGTTTCTGCATTTCATGGAGAAGCGTAACCAGGATGCGGCAGCCGGAGCATCCTACGGGATGTCCCAGGGCAATGGCACCGCCGTTTACGTTCAGTTTATCAAGGTCGAAGCCCAGATCATGTCCCACGGCCACAGACTGGGCGGCAAAAGCTTCATTAGCTTCTATTAAGTCAAAATCATCCATGTCCATACCGGTTTTCTTCAGAACCTTCCGGGTAGCCGCCACAGGGCCGATACCCATAATAGAAGGATCCACGCCGGCCAGTTCCCCGGCGATCCAGGTCGCCATAGGCGTGATGCCAAGCTCCATCGCTTTTTCTTCACTCATGACAACGATAGCGGCAGCGCCGTCATTAATGCCGGAGGCGTTGCCTGCGGTTACCATACCGCCATCTTTTTTGAAAGCCGGTTTTAATTTGGCAAGGCCTTCGCTGGTAACCCCTTTTCTGGGGCCTTCATCTGTATCCACTATTATGGAGCCTTTTTTGGTCTTTACCTCCACCGGAACGATTTCTTCCCGGAAACGTCCTTCATCCATGGCGGCTTCACATTTTTGCTGGCTGTTTGCCGCAAAATCATCCAGCTGCTCTCTGGTCAGTCCCCATTGCTCACAAATGTTTTCAGCCGTCATGCCCATATGATAACCGTGGAACGCATCGGTGAGGGCATCCTTCAGCAAAGAATCCTCAAGCGGGGCATTGCCCATACGATAGCCGTACCGGCCCTGCTGAACCAGATAGGGAGCGCGGGACATATTTTCCGTACCGCCTGCAATAATAATGTCCGCGTCACCGCCTGCAATCAGCTTGGCCGCCAGATTGACGCAATGAAGCCCGGACCCGCATAATACATTAATTGTGGTAGCCGGAACCTCTACCGGAATACCTGCGTTAACAGCGGCCTGTCTTGCCACATTCTGCCCCTGCCCTGCCTGGATAACACAGCCCATATATACTTCGTCAACCATATCCGGAGTGATTCCGGCTCTGCCCATTGCTTCTTTAATAACGATGGTTCCGAGATCTGCTGCGGGAACGGTGGAAAGCGCGCCGCCCATAACGCCGATTGCGGTCCTGCAGCCGCCGGCTAATACTACCTTTCTGCTCATATATCCTCCATTCAGCCATTATCTGGCATTTTGTGTTTGTATGAATGTATTTTAGCACGGGGCCATAAGAAAAACAAGGCACACAGAGGGCGGGGCAAACGCCAGTCACTGTCCGCTCAGTACTGTGCATTTACTGCACCGTACGTGAGAAAATGATACAAGAGTGCATAAACACAAACGCCGAAGGAATCATTTATTTATGTGGTAAAACCTTTATAACAAGTGTAAAATAGGAGTATAACCACATAGTTACAGGAAGCAGCGGGAGGGGATGCATCATGGAGAAAATCAGCCGTAAAAACTGGATCTTGATCTGGGTACTTGGAATGACCGGGCAAATCTGCTGGAACATTGAGAATTCCTGGTTCAATACGTTTGTGTATGACAAAATTGCGCCGGAGCCGGTTATTGTATCCTGGATGGTGGGAGTGAGCGCCGCGGTTTCCACCTTCTGTACCTTTCTGGTGGGAACCTGGGGGGATCGCAGGGGAAAAAGAAAGCCTTTTATCTGCTGGGGGTACATACTGTGGGGGATTTTTACCTTTCTCTTCGGGGCTACGGAGAGGATTCCCAAAAACCCGCTGTTTATCGCGGCTGCCTGTGTGGTGCTGGCGGATGCGGTGATGAGCTTTTTCGGTTCCGTTGGAAATGACGGGGGATTTGGCCCGTGGACGACGGATATTTCCAATGAAAACAACCGGGGGAAGCTGGGAGGCGCGCTGGCGGTTATGCCTGTATTCGCCACGATATTCGGTGCGGTGGTATCCGGAATTATCATTGAGAGCATAGATTTTTTTGCTTTTTTCGGCCTTATGGGAGGACTGGTGGCGGCAGTGGGGCTTTTTGGCCTGTTTACGCTGGAGGATGCGCCGGGCCTGCGTCCCAAACGGGATGAAAAGGGATTCCGGCATCAGTTCCTTACGGTTTTTAACTGGAATACGGTGCGGGAAAATAAAGAGCTTTTCTGGGTGTTTCTGGTGATGACCGTATATTTTATCGGTTTTAATGTTTATTTTCCCTATATCACGATCTATTTTGTGAATTATCTGGGGTATGGATATGGGATGACGGGGATTATTCAGGGCGTGGGCCTGCTGGCGGCAGCGGTTATGACGATCCCTGCCGCCCGGTTCATTGACAGGGGGAAAACGCCTCAGGTGATACTGGCGGCCCTCCTGTGCAATACCGCAGGGCTGCTTCTGGTCAGCCTTTCCCAAAGTCTTGCGGTTCTGCTCATCGGTGTGTTCGGCGCCGGAATCGGATATATCCTGGTGCTGCAGGCGCTTACCGCCTGGATGAAGAATCTGTATCCGGAGGATCAGCGGGGGCAGTTTGAGGGAATCAAACAGATTTTCTTTGTCTGTGTGCCCATGATTATAGGGCCGGCCATTGCCACACAGGTGATTAACCGCCTGGGAGTGGAGATGGAGGTAAGCGGTTCGGTGGGAATGGTGCCCGGTCCCAGCCTGTTCCTGGTTTCGGCGGTACTCACGCTGTTTACCCTGATTCCTTTGGCGGCGGCAGGGAAAAGAAATAAGCAGAGGCTCTTAAGATAGCGGAATACAGGAAGGGCCGTCTGAACTGTTAGTGCAGTATGAAAAGGGGATGAATATGGAAAAAGAACTATTGAAAGAAGGGCCGGTACTGGACGGGAAGGGACGCCCCATACCGGGATATTCCAGAAAAAGTACGCTGGTGTATGACAGGAAGGCGATTAAGGCCCCGCCGTGGAGAATCAAGGAATGGGACTTTTATCAGATTTCCAATGACAGGCTGTGCCTGCAGTTCACTATCGGCCATGCCGCCTATGCGGGGCAGGTGAGCCTGATGCTGTTTGATTTTGCAAAGGGGGAAAAGCTGCTGGATCAGAGTAAAATCCTGGCTCTGCCCTTCGGTTCCCTTCATATGCCGGAAAATGCGGAAAAGGATAACACCCTTCTCTACAAGAAGGACGGCGTGTACATGCGTTTTGAGACGGTGAACCAGAAACGGCTCCTGACCTGCCGCTGGGAGGATACGGAGGTAAAAATCCGTCTGGAACGCAGGAATCCCAATTCCCTCGTGATCAATCTACCCTTTGACGAATATGCCCATGCCTTTTATTATAATCATAAAATAAACTGCATGACGGCGGAAGGGTATGTAAAAGCCAAAGGCAGGGAATGGAAGTTTGACAAAAAGAGTTCCTTCGGTATTCTGGACTGGGGCAGAGGTGTGTGGCCCTTTCATAATGAATGGTACTGGAGCAACGGCAGCGGCTGGCTGGATGGGGAAATGTTCGGTTTTAATCTTGGCTGTGGCTTCGGAAATACGGATACTGCCAGTGAAAATATGCTTTTTTATAAAGGAAAAGCCCATAAGCTGGGGAAAGTGGATTTCAAACTGGGAAAGGAATATATGGATCCCTGGCATCTGAAGGACCGGGAGGGACGGCTGGATCTGACATTGACGCCCTGTTATGACAGGACGACCCGTATCAAGCTGCTCTGGGTGAACAATTGCTGTCATCAGATGTTCGGGAAATTTACAGGGAAAGCGGTGCTGGATGACGGAACGTGTCTGGAGGTAAAGGATGTTGTGTCTTTTGCCGAACACGCGGTAAATAATTGGTAATAATACGGTAATACTATGTTGCAAGTGCCGGGTGCAGATAAAAAAGTTTGGCGTCCCGCGGCCCTGCTTCCCTGTGCGGCCTGCTGCCCTGCGAGGATTCCTGGAAGGGGCGTTATAAGCACGCCGGTCCTTAGGCTGCGTCCTTTGCAGCCTTAGTACCGCTGCGTGATTATCCGAGCGGAAGCGTCCCCTGGAAGGAACCTCGCAGGGCAGCAGGCCGCACAGGGAAACAGTGCCGCGGGACGCCAAACTTTTTTATCTGCACCCGCAAGTGCCGGCCGGTTTGACAACCGGGGGGGATTGTGATAATCTGAAGTTTATACAGAAAGCAAGGATGAAGAAAGTACATCCGGGAAAGCTTTACAGAGAGGTTCCCCGGGCGGACAGCAGGCTGCTGCCGCCGCAGGCTGAGAGGGAGCGGGCGGATACGGATGGAAAATGGCTTCGGAGCAGCGCACCGAACCGCCGGGATACCGGGGGCAAGGCTGCGACAGGCGCCGCCTGTTACAGCGGCAGGGTATTGAAGGGGCAGGATACTGTTTCGGATGTACCTGCAAAGGCTCTGTTCGTGAGAACCGGGTAAAAAGAAGTGGTACCACGGGCGTAAGGCTCGTCTTCTTATTTTTAACAAAAGCTTAAAAATAAGAAGGCGGGCTTTTGTTAACGGGATCAATCAGGGAAAAGCAGGAAAGGAGCATTTTGACAAATGAGCAAAGGAAAGTATTATATTACAACCGCCATTGCCTATACCTCCGGCAAGCCCCATATCGGGAATACCTATGAGGCGGTTCTGGCGGACAGCATCGCCCGGTTTAAAAGAAAAGACGGCTATGAGGTTTTCTTTCAGACCGGAACGGACGAGCATGGACAGAAAATTGAATTAAAAGCCCAGGATGCCGGCGTAACCCCCCAGGAATATGTGGACAGGGTAGCCGGTGAAGTAAAGGGGCTGTGGGATCTGATGGGTACCTCGTATGATAAGTTTATCCGTACCACGGATGGGGATCATGTAAAACAGGTACAGAAGATTTTCAAGCGCCTGTATGACCAGGGAGATATATATAAGGGACATTATGAGGGCCTTTATTGTACGCCCTGTGAATCCTTCTGGACGGAGTCCCAGCTGGTGGACGGGAAATGCCCCGACTGCGGACGGGAAGTAAAGCCTGCCCAGGAAGAAGCCTATTTCTTTAAGATGAGCAAGTATGCGGACAGGCTCATTGCGCATATCAATGAGCATCCGGAGTTTATCCAGCCCGTATCCCGCAAAAATGAAATGATGAACAATTTCCTTCTTCCGGGGCTTCAGGATCTGTGTGTGTCCAGGACCTCCTTTACATGGGGAATCCCGGTGGATTTCGATGAAAGGCATGTGGTATATGTATGGCTGGATGCGCTGACCAACTATATCACCGGGATCGGCTACGATGCGGACGGAAAGCACAGCGGCCAGTACAGGAAACTCTGGCCCGCGGATCTGCACCTGATCGGAAAGGATATTATCCGGTTCCATACCATTTACTGGCCTATTTTCCTGATGGCGCTGGGCGAGCCGCTGCCGAAGCAGGTATTCGGCCATCCCTGGCTTCTGCAGGGGGACGGCAAAATGAGCAAATCCAAAGGGAATGTGATGTATGCCGACGATCTGGTTGCTTTCTTCGGTGTGGATGCGGTGCGCTATTTCGTACTTCATGAAATGCCTTTTGAAAATGACGGCGTAATCAGCTGGGAACTGATTGTGGAACGCATTAATTCCGACCTTGCCAATACCCTGGGAAATCTGGTAAACCGTACGATTTCCATGAGCAATAAGTATTTTGACGGCATTGTGGAGGACAAGGGAGCGGCGGAGGACGTAGACGCGGATCTGAAGGCGGTCGTAACCGGGACCTATACAAAGGTATGTTCGAAAATGGAAGATCTGCGTGTGGCGGATGCCATGACAGAGATTTTCTCCCTGTTCAAGCGCTGCAACAAATATATTGATGAAACACAACCCTGGGTGCTGGCAAAGGATGAGGCAAAGAAGGATCGCCTGTCCACGGTTCTGTATAATCTGGTGGAGGGCATTACAATCGGCGCTTCCCTTCTGGAACCCTTTATGCCTGAAACCTCAGCCAAAATAGCCGCACAGCTGCAGACGACGCTTCCCGCTTTTGAAGAATGCACTTCATTCGGTCATTTTCCCGGAGGCAATAAGGTGACCGACAAGCCGGAAATCCTGTTTGCGAGGCTGGATGCCAAAGAAGTGGTGGAGAAAGCCGAAACTATGTTTGCGTCCCGGAAGGCGGCGGAAGAAGGAACCGGGGATGAAGCAGGGGAAGCAGCGCCCGGGGTTATTGATATCCCGCAGAAGCCGGAAATCACTTATGACGATTTTGCGCAGCTGCAGTTCCAGGTAGGAGAAATCATTGCCTGCGAGGAGGTTAAAAAATCCAAGAAGCTGCTCTGCTCCCAGGTGCGTGTGGGAAGCCAGGTAAAACAAATCGTATCCGGCATCAAAGCCCATTACAGCGCGGAAGAGATGGTGGGTAAGAAGGTGATGGTACTCGTGAACTTAAAACCTGCGAAGCTGGCCGGTATTGTATCGGAAGGCATGCTTCTGTGTGCGGAGGATGCCGAAGGGAACCTTGCCCTGGTGATTCCCGAAAAGGAAATGCCGGCGGGCGCGGAGATTTGCTGATACCCGGATGCCGGCGGGGCGGGCGTCTGCCCGCCTCATGAGAGGACAGACGGGAAAGGAGGGGCTGCCAATGAAGAAAAAGGATTTTTATTATGATTCCGGTGACGGCGTTACCAAAATCCATGGGGCGGTATGGATACCGGACGGAAAGCCGGTGTGTATCCTGCAGATTGTCCATGGGATGGCGGAATATATCAACCGCTACGATCGTCTTGCGGTTTATCTGGCACAGAAAGGGATTCTGGTCACCGGCAACGATCATCTGGGGCATGGCAAAAGCATATACGAGAGTACCCAGGAAGCCGGAAAAGGCGGGGAAAGCAGCCATCCATACGGTTATTTCTGCCGGCAGGATCCGGCGGCCACAGCCGTGGAGGATGTGCACAGCCTGAGAAAGAAAACGCAGGAGGAAAATCCCGGAATCCCTTATCTGATCATGGGACACAGCATGGGATCCTTTATCCTGCGTAATTACCTTTGTTCGTATGGGGCAGGACTTGACGGCGCCATCATCATGGGAACCGGGATGCAGCCTAAAGGACTGCTGGGTTTTTCCAAAAAGCTGGTGAAGTTTCTTACGGTATTCCAGGGAGAAAAGCATAAGAGTGCACTGGTAAATGCCCTGGCCTTCGGCAGCTATAATAAAAGAATCCCCCATCCCGTATCTTCCATGGACTGGTTATCCAGAGATCCGGCGGAGGTTGCCAAATACAATGAGGATCCCCTTTGCGGCTTCACCTTTACCCTGGGCGGCTTTGCCGCCCTGTTTGAACTGATAGACCGGCTGCATGACAAAAGCAGGCTGGAAAACATGCCGAAGGAGCTGCCCGTCCTGTTCATGGCGGGAACCGAAGATCCAGTAGGGGATTACGGGAAGGCCGTGGAAAGTGTATACCGGTCCTTCCGGGAGCTGGGGATGAAACAGGTGTCCCTGAAGCTGTATGAAAATGACAGGCACGAGCTTGTGAATGAAAGCGACCGGGAACTTGTCTGGAAGGATATCTGGGAATGGGTGGTCAAAACCGCAGCAAAAAAGGAAGCAGACGATATTGAAAAATAAGAGTATATCTAAAAAATCAGCAGTAAAAATAACGGCGGCTTTCCTGGCGGCAGTCTGTCTGGCGGCGCTGCCGGACCCCGTGTCTTATGCCGCGCCGGCGCTGGTGCATGAGAGGGAGGCCGGCGGTCCGCAGATGCTCTCCCTCAGTGACGGATCCGGCTTTACCCTTACGCAGGAACAGAAGCAGCTTCTGGAAAAAATGAAAGAAAAGCTGGATGCGGGGGAATTGGAAACAGAGGAGCAGATCCGGGAGGCTATCGGCCAGTGTGAGGAGGAACTGGAGATCACACTGACGGAGGAACAGAAGGAACAGATCACGGCACTGATCGGCAAGATGAATGATTTGGGGCTGGATTCCGATGAAATCCTTTCCAAAGCCCAGGAACTGTATGAAGAATACGGAGAACAGATTAAAAAAAGTGCGGATGCCGCCATACAGGAAAATGTGGTGGAGCCTGTGAAGGAAGCCGTAGTGGAAGGGACTAAATCCGCTATCCGTGATTTCTTCCGGGATATGGGAAACAGCATACGTAATTTTTTCACTCGCCTGTTTTCCTGATGCCGGGAACACCGCTCTGCCGGTGGGACGAAGGCCGTTTAGCACCTGCGAAGTTTGCGTATAAAAGTATAAAATAAGACCTTCTGCGTACACTAGATAAAAATATTATATTTATTTAGGGGAAAGGAAGGCCTTTTTTATGCGCATTGCATTTTTCAGTACAAAACCCTACGATCGTATCTGGTTTGAACCAATGGCAAAGGATTATGGGTATGAAATCCATTTTATTGAGCTGCCCTTCAGCGAGGAAACCATGTTCCTTGCCAACGGCTACGATGCGGTTTGTATCTTTGTCAATGACCAGGTAAACGGCAGGATGATAGATTATCTTAGCGAAAACAAAGTGAAGGCGCTGCTTCTGCGCAGCGCAGGTTACAACCACGTGGATGTAAAGGCGGCAAAAGGAAAAATTGCGGTCCTGCGTGTGCCCAGCTACTCACCCGAGGCGGTGGCGGAATTTGCAATGGCCATGCTGCTTACGGTAAACCGGTTTACCCATAAGGCTTATGGGAGAACCCGTGATTTTAATATGAATATTAACGGTCTTATGGGAACCGATCTCTATCATAAGGTTGCAGGTGTGATAGGAACCGGGAAAATCGGCCAGGCTATGATACGTATTTTCCATGGGTTCCGCATGAACGTACTCGCTTATGACCCTTACCCGAACCACAATCTGGATGTGCAGTATGTAGGACTTTCGGAGCTGCTGGCCAAAGCGGATTTTATTTCCCTGCACTGTCCCCTTACTCCGGAAACCCATCATATTATCAATGAAAAGACAATCGCCGAAATGAAGGAGGGCGTATATCTCGTTAATACCTCCCGGGGCGGACTGATAGACACCCAGGCGCTGATCGAAGGGCTTCTTTCCAAAAAATTCGGCGGGGTGGGCCTGGATGTTTATGAGGAAGAGGAAGGCCTGTTTTATGAGGATTGTTCCGATGAAATCATTCAGGATGAAAACCTGGCAAGGCTGACGACCTTCCCCAATGTGCTCATCACCTCCCATATGGGATTTTTTACCGTGGAAGCTATGCAGGCCATAGCCCATGAAACGCTGGAGAACGCATATGCCCTGGAAAACGGGATGCCTCTGCAGAATAAGGTGGAATGAACCGGACGCACAAAGATGGTTACTCTTTACTCCGTGACCAGTAACCGAAGATGCACAGATTATTAATAATTATTTTATTTGCACTGAAACCCATCCCGTAGTATGATATTTACTATAAGTGTTGACGGGCAGATAAGCATGCCCGTATTATAGAACAGGTACAGGGAGAAATACAAATGGGTAGATTTTTTAACTTGGACAGCCCTCTTATGACTTTTTTGTCTAAGATGGCGGACTTAATGATTCTGAATCTTTTAACGTTGATCTGCTGTATCCCGATTATTACGGCAGGGGATGCGATGACCGCTCTTTATTACATGACTGTCAAGATGGTCAAGAATGAAGAGTGCTACATAGTGAAGGGATATTTCAAATCCTTCAAGGAAAATTTCAAGCAGGCTACCATCATCTGGCTGATAGCCTTGTTTGTGGGAATTATCCTGGTGGGTGACTTCATGATCCTCAGAAATTCCACCCTGTCCTTCGGCAAAGTAATCATGGTGTTGATCACGGTGGTTGCTGTTGTGTATATTTTTACTATGATTTATATTTTCCCCGTACTGTCCAGATTTGAAAACACGGTGAAGAATACTATCAGAAACGCTTTTTTGATGAGCGTGCTGAACCTGCCCAAAACCATTCTGCTGGTAATCATCAATCTGATTCCCACAGTTGTTTTGCTGGTGACTCTTCAGGCAATGCCTATTGTTATCCTGTTTGGCTTTTCGGTTCCGGCATATGTGGCCAGCATGCTTTTTGTAAAGATATTCAAGCGTTTTGAGCCGGAAGAAGAGGAAGAAAAGTCGGACGAGCTGGAGACGCTTTCCTTTATCCGTGAGGAACAGGAAGAGAAGCAGAGAGCTCTTGAAGAAGGGAACGCAGCACAGGAAACAGGGCCAGAGGAAGTGGAAAATATATCCGAGGTACAGGATGCCGAGACGGAGGAAACGGCACAGGAAGGAAATAAGGACAAGGAATAATAGCTGTTACGGGAAATGGCGGGGGAATATGTAAAATATTCCCCCGCCGGCTTAGGCGCCGCGGTATACCCGAAAGACGGAAGAAGCTTCGAAGAACGGTATAAAGCCGCGGACTGTGCACTCTATACCGTTAAGCGCAGAGGGAAAAACCAGGTGGCTTTTTACGGAAACGAAACATACGTAAAAGTGGAATAAAGGCTTTGCGAAAAGGATCAGGAAGGGTCGAAAACCGCGCAGGATAGCGGAATATGGTCAAAGTGTATAATATTAGAATGCCGAATTCAGCAAGTTGACAGGCCCTAAAAATTCATTCTCCTTTTCTTAGCAAATTTTACAATGTCACGATAAATATTTGTGGAATTGTGGTATAGCCAAAAGGAGGGAGTTACGTTATACTTAGTTCAGGCTCAGTTGTGGGGACACGGCTGGAAACATGTAAATAAAAACATAGGGAGGCTAATTAAATGGCAAGTTTATCTTTAAAGAACATCTGCAAAGTATATCCCAACGGATTTGAAGCAGTAAAAGACTTCAACCTGGAAATCGCTGATAAAGAATTCATCATCTTCGTAGGACCGTCCGGATGTGGTAAATCTACTACACTTCGTATGATCGCTGGTCTGGAAGACATTTCCTCCGGTGAATTAAAAATCGGTGACAGAGTAGTTAACGATGTAGAGCCTAAGGACAGGGATATTGCGATGGTATTCCAGAACTACGCTCTGTATCCTCATATGTCCGTATATGATAACATGGCTTTCGGACTTAAGTTAAGAAAAGTTCCGAAGGATGAAATTGATAAGATGGTTAAAGAGGCAGCTAAGATCCTTGACCTTACTCCTCTCCTTGATCGTAAGCCGAAGGCTCTGTCCGGTGGTCAGAGACAGCGTGTTGCTATGGGACGTGCAATCGTACGTAATCCTAAGGTATTCCTGATGGACGAACCTCTTTCCAACCTGGATGCCAAGCTGCGTGTTCAGATGCGTATTGAGATCGCTAAGCTGCACCAGAGATTAGGTACCACCATCATCTACGTAACACATGACCAGACAGAAGCTATGACACTGGGTACCAGAATCGTAGTTATGAAGGATGGTGTTATCCAGCAGGTTGATACTCCTCAGAATCTGTATGACAAGCCGCAGAACCTGTTCGTAGCCGGGTTCATGGGATCTCCTCAGATGAACTTCCTGGATGCTGTTGTTGAAGTAAGCGGCGACAATGCTTCCCTGAAGGTAGCCGGAAAATCCATTCCTCTGCCTCCTGCAAAATCAAAGAAGGTTATCGAAGGCGGTTATGCCGGAAAGACTGTTACATTTGGTATCCGTCCTGAAGACGTATATGATTCCCAGATGTTTATTGAAACAGCTAAATGTACCTTTGAATCTACTATCAAAGTTTATGAATTGCTTGGTGCAGAAGTTTATTTGTACTTTGACCTTGCAGATTACCCGATTACCGCAAGAGTGGATTCCCGTACAACTGCAAGACCTGGCGATACTGTTAAATTTGCATTCGACGTTGAAAAGATTCATATTTTCGACAAAGAAACAGAGCAGGTTATCACCAACTAATTTAAGAAACAGGGGGAGGATGCATTGCATCTTCCCTTTTTTCTTGCATATTTGGAGATTTTGCTATATAGTTAATTGTAACAAGGAAAGGACGTGAAGAGAGATGATTTCCAATCAAGTAATACAAAACAGCATTGATGAATTACGTGCAATTACAAAGGTTGACCTTGGGGTATTTGACGTGGAAGGCCTGAAAGTTGCGACAACGGTAGACGAGATTGATATTTCCAGGGATATAATTGAAAATTTCGCTTCTTCACCGGCAGACAGTCAGGTAGTGGGAGGACGCCACCTTCTTAAAATTCTTGACGATGGGGAACCGGCATATATACTTGTAGCCCAGGGACCCAGTGATGATGTCTACATGGTAGGCAAGATAGCGGTAAGCTCTATTCAGAATCTAATCGTGGCATATAAAGAGCGCTTTGACCGCAACAACTTTTTCCAGAATTTACTTTTGGACAACCTGCTTCTCGTGGATATATACAACCGCGCGCAGAAGCTTCATATTGAAGTGGAGTGTCCCAGAATAATCTATCTGATCGAAACTAAGATTGAAAAAGACAACAGCGCCATGGAAATGCTCAAGAGCCTTTTCTCCAGCCAGAACGGTGATTATATCACTGCGGTGGATGAGAAAAATATCATTCTGATCAAAGCGCTGGAAAGAGAAGACGATCTGGAAACGATTGAGAAAACAGCAGATATGATCGTTGACATGATGAACAGTGAAGCTATGATGAATGTCCGTGTAGCCTATGGCACGGTGGTCAGCGAATTAAGAGAAGTATCCAAATCCTACAAGGAAGCTACCATGGCTATGGATGTGGGAAAGATTTTCTATGCGGAGAAATGTGTGATCTCTTATGCGAAGCTGGGTATCGGCCGTCTGATTTATCAGCTGCCTGTTAACCTGTGCAAGATTTTCATTGAAGAGATCTTCGGAGATAATGTACCGTATGATATGGATGAAGAGACCCTGACTACAATCAATAAATTCTTTGAGAATAACCTGAATGTATCGGAGACCTCCAGACAGCTGTTTATTCACAGAAATACGCTGGTTTACCGGATTGAAAAGCTGCAGAAGAGCACCGGCCTGGATATCCGTGTATTTGACGATGCACTTACGTTCAAGATTGCGCTGATGGTAGTTAATTATATGAAATATCTGGAAAGTATTGATTATTGATATGCGGGACATCTGCAGAGAAAAGGAATAGTGTTTAAAGGAACCGGAAAAACAGTACGAGTTGTTTTTCCGGTTTTTTGTTGGGTTCTCCAGTATAAATATCATTCATATTTATAAAACCTTCTGAATAAAATAGAGACTATAAAGGAGGTTATATCAGTTAAAGACAGTTATAAAAATTCATGAAACTAACTTGGATATTTTATGAATTTGGTACAAGAACATTGAAGGCGGTTACAAAATGTCGGTACTATATAAAAAGAGACTATTACGGCGAGGACAAGTTGATTGATGATAAGGACAGTGAAGGTACGGCTCAAAAAGTAAAAAGCCAAACAAAAAGTTGCGCCGGTTACAGCGTAAAGTATCTAAAAATATAAAAAAAATAAGGAAAGGGGTAAGTTTGTCAAAACTAGTAATATGATAAAGCTCGAAAAGAGAACAAGGCTAATTCAACGGAAACATATCACATTTGAAAGTTTTATAAAGTTTTGACAACGGGACAAAGTGTTGTATTATAACAGGCAGATTATATACTTAGACCATATGGAAGCCGGAAATAAAATAAAAAATGCAGGATTTCTCAGACGGGAAGAAACGGAAGATACCATAACCTGGAATATGCAGATAAAGGGCCTGTATGAGACAGACACGGGATTCTTTGATTTGCGGGACGAAACAGGAGCCATCATCGACAAAATCCTTCTGAAAAGGGGGACAGGTTCCTATACCAGAGAATTTACGGCGGACGGAACCAGCCGGGGCGGTAGGAAATATGATGAAATATGCGGCATCTGCATCCGTCTGTTCGGAGGCAGAGAAGTAGTGGGAAGATGGCAGGGAAGAGGGGAAATATTATGTGCCGCCAATTTTCCTTCTGTGGAAAAATTGCCGATACAGCAGGAGAAGGACTTGTTCCGGCTGGAAAAACAGTTTCCTATGGAAAAGAAAGAGGAAGCGGAAGAACCTGCTGAGAAACAGCAGATGTATAGGGAAAAGGAAAGTCCCTTCCGGGAGAAAACAGAACCTGTACGGGAAGAGGCCGCCTGGCAGAAAGAACCGGTGACAGAACCTCCGTGTTCCAGGGAAACACCGGCCAGGCCCCAGACCCCGGTGTGCGAAGAGGTTCCCCTATCAGCCGAAAAGCTGTGCAGGAGATGTCTGCACAGAAAATACGAACCGCTGCAGAGGGAAGAAAAACAGGAAGCCATACAAAAAACAGACTCAGCTAAAACAAGGGAACCTGCGCCCAAAGCTGAGGAAAACGATCCTATGAAGGAAGAGTTCTTTGACGACAAATGGGAACAGCTGTGCCATATCTATACCACAATCCATCCCTTTGGGGATGAAAGGGAATACCTGTCCATAACGCCCAAAGACTTTGTGGTGCTGGCGTCCGAATATCAGAAAATGGTACATAACAGCTTCCTCCTCCATGGCTATTACAATTACCGCCATATTATCCTGGGGAAATTTACGACCGCGGATCAGGAAAAATATTATCTCGGAGTACCGGGCGTATACTATGACAGGGAAAAAATGGCCGCAGAAATGTTTGGCTTTGAAGCTTTTGAAGGAAAGCTGACGCCCGCCGAGCCGGGAAGCTTCGGCTACTATATGAAAAGTGTCCGGATATGAATATGGCACCGCCGCGGACCTTCCAGCCGGAGGTCACGGCGGTGCCAAACCTGCATACGGGAAAAACCGGTAACCCGTATCAATCCACTCCGCGCAGGGAAACATTGGAAATATACGGTTTAAGGAGTACTGCGAATTCTTCCAGTTCCTCCTTCGTATACGAAGAAAACTCCTTACAGATCACGCCGTCGCTCTCCGCATAAGACTGCAGAAAATAAGCTCTGCAGCCCTGCAGCCATTTCCCCACAGATAAAAAATCCTGTGCGCAATGCAGCTCCCGGACCACCGTCGTGCGGAACTCATAAGCCGCGCCGCAGGAACGGATAAAATCCACCGATTCCCGGATACGTCCCATATCAATCGTTTCCACACCTGCCGTCCTTGCATAATTTTCCGGGGAATTCTTAATATCCATCGCAAAATAATCCACAAGCCCCCTGTCAAAAAGAGATTGCAGAACCTCAGGCCGGTACCCGTTCGAATCCAGCTTTACCAAATACCCCAAATCCTTAACCCGCGAAAGAAACACATCCAGATCCTTCTGCAGCGTCGGCTCTCCGCCCGTCACACATACCCCCGTCAAAATTCCCACCCGCTTACGAAGTACCTCAAAAACCTCCTCCTCACCGATAAGAGGCAGCTCCCCCCCATAAAGCACCAAATCCCCATTCTGACAAAAAGGACACCGGAAATTACATCCTCCCGCAAACACCGTACAAGCCACATGCTCCGGAAAATCCAACAAAGTAGTCCTGTTAAATCCACAAATTTGCATTTTATCCTCTTTCTTGGTACACTTTTATCTAACAACGAGCCGGGCGGCGCCCCTGATACTTTATTACCTCCCCATTATACCCCACCCCCCGCCTCTCCACAACCCTGCCCCCTTGCCCTCCCCAATAACCCTACCCAAGAAAGGACCAACGCCCTATGACCCCACAAGAAAAATACATGAAAGCCGCCCTCACCCAGGCCCAAAAAGCATATGCCCTCGGGGAAGTCCCCATCGGCTGTATCATAGTCCACCAGGATAAAATCATCGGCAGAGGTTATAACCGCCGCAACACTGACAAAAACACCCTGGCCCACGCCGAAATTACCGCTATCAACAAAGCCAGCAAAAAAATCGGCGACTGGCGCCTGGAGGACTGCACCCTCTACGTAACCCTGGAACCCTGTCAGATGTGCTCCGGCGCCATCGTCCAGGCCCGCATCCCCGAGGTTGTCATTGGCTGCATGAACCCCAAGGCCGGCTGCGCCGGATCCATACTCAACATCCTGGAAAACCCCTCCTTCAACCATCAGGTAAAAGTAACCAGAGGAATCCTGGAACAACAATGCAGCGACATGCTTACCCGGTTCTTCAAAGAACTGCGCGTGCGTGTGAAAGAAGAAAGAAAGGCACGTAAAACCAAACAATAAATTATCCGCCCAGCAAAGCCGCCCCTGGTGAATTTACGGATAATCAGAAACCGCCGTTCCCCGGATTACATCCTTTGCAATCCGGGGAACGGCGGTTTGGTCTACAGGGTATTGGCCCTGTGTTCAATATTCCTTTTAAAATTCACAATGGGATGGTCGTATTCCTGATCCATAAGGGTGCTGGTTATTAAGAAGTCCGCCGTGGCCCTGTTATTGGCAATGGGGATATCATAAACCTGGGCAATCCGGAGAAGGGCTTTCACATCCGGGTCGTGGGGCTGTGCAGTTAAGGGATCGGAGAAGAAAATCACAAAGTCAATGCGGCCTTCTACGATTCTGGCACCGATCTGCTGGTCACCTCCAAGGGGGCCGCTGTTATAGCCTTTTACGGGGAGGCCGGTTTTATCGGTAATCATCCTTGCCGTTGTTCCTGTGCCGCACAGAAAATGGTTTTTAAGGATATCCTTATGCTCTTCACACCAGCTGATAAGCTCAGGCTTTTTGCTGTCGTGGGCAATAAGGGCAATGTTTTTCTGCTTTCCGATTGTGAGAGTGAGAAACTCTTCGTTCATCATAAACGTTTCCTCCTTTATGGACCTACCTGTCCATATACGTTTGTATGTTTATCTTTCTGCCTACGTCTTTCACTATACAGGAAACGCCCTAAAAATGCAAGAGAGGGTATCGACAAAAAAGTCCGGTACGGATTTATGCACTCTTGAATCACTTTCTCACGTACTGTGCAGTAAATGCACTGTACTGAGTGAACAGTAACTACTTCGTAACAGCTCAGACGGCCTTTTATGCCCTGCGGCTTCCCCTCCTACAACGGTATCGTTATTTTTACCTTTGTCCCTTTCCCCAGAAAACTCCGGATGGAAACACCATAATCCCTTCCATAAGCCAGCTGTATCCTCTCATTTACATTATAAATACCATATCCGGCTTCCGGCTGCCCGGTAACCAGCCTCTCCATTTTCTCTTCCTCAATTCCGGCTCCGTCATCCTCCACTTCATAACATATCCTGTTTTCTTCACAAAAAACACGGATTATGATATGGAGCGGCTCCTCCCGCTCACATACGGCATGGTTGATTGCATTTTCAATAAACGGCTGGAGGACCAGCTTCAACGTCCTGCATGGGAAAAGGGTCTCATCCACCTCGTAGCTTTCCCGGAAATGATCCCGGAAACGCATATGCTGGATTGCCAGGTAGTGCCTGGTAATGTCCAGTTCATTTCCCACAGTTATATAGCGCATTCCCTTATTCAGCGAAGTTTTGTAAAAAGCTGAGAGATGATTGATAATACCGCTTATTTCCCCATCCCCTTTCCGTATGGCAAGGGAAGATATCACAGAAAGGGTGTTATAAAGAAAATGAGGGTTAATCTGGCTTTGAAGAGCATACAACTCGGCATCCCTTCGGGTAATCTCTTTTTTATACAGTTCATTGATCAACCGGTTCAGCTGATCCGTCATCCGGTTAAAAGCATGGGATAGCTGTCCGATTTCATCATTTCCCTTGATTTCTATTTTCCCGCTGAAATCCTCCCTTTCTATCAGAGCAACCTGCCCTGTCAGGTTCCGGATCCTCCCCGTCAGATATTTTGCTATGAAAACAATCAATATCAGCGCCAGCAGAAAACTCAAGCCAGCCATCATAAGGATCCGGCTGGCGGACCGCCTTGTCTCCCGCAGGATATCATTTACCGGCACTATGGATACCGTTCTCCAGCCCTGATCCATCCGGTTAAACACCACCAGGGAACGTTTTCCCTGAATATCCATAACAAGCCGGCCCGCGGCATCCTCCATGGGGATCGCCACCCCCAGGACCTCCGAAAGCTTCCCGGATATCAGGTTTTTATCCCTTGTGGATAGGATGTCCCCCTTTTCGTCTACCACATAGATGCTTTTTCCTTCCGATTCCTGCCGTATCATAGAATAAAGGTAATCTTCCTTCACAGAAATGGTAAGTACGCCGTAAGGGTAATTCAGGCTGCTGAAATTCATGATACGTGCCAGGGAAAATACCCGTTCCTTCCTGTCATTCAGTGTAATACCAGTATAAACCACATTACCATAACTCTGATCCAGCTTTCTCACCCACTCCGGAGAGGCCTTTGTATCAAATAAATATTTTACGAATACGCCGTCTGTAGGAATGGTATTATTGAAAACATATACCGTAATTCCATCAACGTTGCTGTTTGCTGCCATCAGTCCGAAAAAAAGGTCGTTAATATAGCTGTAGGCCTCTACAAAATCGATATCCTGATTATACTCCCGTGTCAGATAAGCCTTTAAAGTTGCATTTGTATAGAGCATTCCTGAAATCTGATGAAAGCTGTCCAACTGGCTGCTGATATTATTATTAATCTGCTGGTTCATGTGGTTCATATTATCATAAGTCTGCTCCAGAAGCTGGTTCTTAGCCGATGTAAAGGAATAAACCGATATAACCATAAGGGGAAGCAGGGAGCAGAGAATAAGCAATATCAGAAGCTTTCCCATCATGGGCAGATTATAAAACAACGCCTTCAGTCTGTTTATCAACTTTTTCTTCCTCCTGTCAGTCTGTTCCTGAACTGATTCGGTGTCACACCCATAAATTTCCGGAACACCGCGCAGTAATGGGAGGGGTTTTCGTACCCCACTTTTCTGGAAATATCATTGACCCGCATATTTGTCTCCCGCAGAAGCTCTACCGAACGGTTAATCCGCGTCCTGGTCATATACTCCAATACCGTCTCCCCCGTATAATCCTTGAACAGTGTACGCAGATAATTGGGCGACATATAAACCTTTTCCGCCAGATACTCTATTGTCAAAGGTACGTTAAATTCCTCCTCAATTAAATACCGGACACGGTTAACCACCTCCAGCCTCCTGTCCCCGGAGAGTCCAACAAGAATGTCCGCTGTTTTCTCCAGAAACTGCTCCAGGATTTCCTTAATCAGGGAAAGGCCCTCGGCAGCCGAAAGCCTTCCATATAATCCTGCTTTTCCCTCCATCTGTTCCTCGGCAGCGGGATTCGCTGCCGTCACGGAGGAATAGATTTTCTCGGTCAGCTCAAAGGCATCCCTGCTGATATCGCCATCCCCTGCAGGGCACTTCAGAAAAAAAGTATCCAGCCATTCTTTTATCTTTTCCTTTTCTCCATTCTGGAGGAAGGAAAGCAGCATTTCATAATCCGCCGGTTCTCCTTCTGCCTGAATATAAGCGTCCTTCTCCGGCCTGCCGCAGACGATAATATGACCGGATCCATACAACTTAACGTACCACCTGCGGTATCGGTCCATTTCTCCGCATAAAACGGGCAGATGTTCCAGGGACTGCCTGTTTTCATACAGGCATATGGTAGTCCACCTTGCCGCTTCCCCTTCTTGTTTCATAAATTGCGCCGCCGCATTTTTAGGATCCGACTCGGATAAAAAAAGATAGCTGCTGTCATTGATATGCAGAGGCAGGATTCTTTTATTGGTAAGCCTCCGGATTGCCATATGTATGGCGTTCAGGATATCTTTCCCATTGGATTCATATCCTGACAGAAACCGGTATTCATCAATGGAAAGCATTCCTGTATAAAACGTCCTGTTTTCTGGGCTGCAGTGAAGAATGGCATTACAGGAACGGCAGATATCTTCCCAAAGCGCTTCCTTCTCTCCCATACTGAAGCCAATGCAGTTTTTCAGATTTTCCGCAGTCACCAATGCGCGGGATGCCTTTTCCTGAAATGTGCGGGAACATTTCTCCCGGACCTTTTCCATGGTTTTTTTCAATTCTTCCAAATCCAGCGGCTTTAATATATACCCGCAGGCTTCTACTGAAAGTGCTGATCTTACATATTCAAAATCATTGTAACCGCTTAAAAAGACAATCTGCATGTCCGGATATCGTTCATGTACCGTTCTGCTGAATACAAGCCCATCCATCACCGGCATTTTAACATCCGTCAGCACCACATCCGGCAAATGCCTTCCATCCGTACCATCCCCCAGCTGAAGATCCAATTCCTCTAACAGCCGCAGGGCGGCCTTGCCGTTTTCTGCCGTTCCCGCAACCTGGAAACCCATATCCGTCCAGGGTATATAATTTTTTAAAGTATCCAATTCCAGCCACTCATCGTCAACCAATAAAATACGGTACATATCTGTTCCCCCTGAATTCTTCCCTGAATAGACACTTTCACAAATGCATCATATAACATAATTTACAGGAATTCAAGAATCCATGCCCCATAACCGTACGTTTCGGTTATGAATCGGTGATTTTCGTTATGGAAATATTGTGTATAATTCACTATAATCAGGTCTTGAAAGTGATGTAATAATACAATTTGACCAAGGAGGGAAAGCATTGAAAACGGGAATGGAAAAAACTACCGGAGACAGATGGGAGCGAAGGCAGACGAGGCATCGTCTTATGAAGCGGCAGCGCACCTTATACCTCATGCTGATACCCGGAATCCTCTGGGCGCTGCTGTTCGCATATGGGCCGATGGCCGGGCTTTATATGGCCTTTATTGATTATCAGCCTTCCCTGGGTAATTTCTGGTCTAACTTCTTCGGAAGTGAATTTGTAGGTCTGCGCTGGTTCCGGTATTTTTTCTCAGGCCAGGATTTCCTCAATGTACTTAGGAATACGTTATGCTCCAGTATTCTGACACTGAGCATAGGTTTTGTTATCCCGATATTTATTGCAATTGCCCTGAATGAGGTTAAAGGCCGGTTTTTCAAACGTGTAGTACAGACTGTTTCTTATCTGCCCTACTTTATATCCTGGGTGATTGCAGCCAATATCATTGTGACACTGTTGTCCTCAGAAGGGCTTCTGAATCAGCTTTTGATGGCCTGCGGTTTTATTGATGAAGGTATTTTTTTCCTCCAGGAGGGCAAACACTTCTGGCTGATTGTAGCACTTTCCAACACCTGGAAGGATATGGGGTATAACTCCATTATGTATCTGGCCGCGATTTCCGCAATCAATCCGGAACTCTTTGAAGCTGCCCAGGTCGATGGGGCAGGCAGGCTGAAGCAAATCTGGTATATCCTGCTTCCCCTGCTACGGCCCACCATCCTGATACTGCTCATTCTTTCCATCGGAAGCCTGCTTAATACCGGTTTTGATCAGTATTTCCTGCTGGGTAATTCCCTGAACCGACAGTATTCCGATGTTATAGACACCTATACCTTCCGCTATGGTATCCAGAACGGCATGTTTTCTTATGCCTCTGCGGTAAGCATGTTTAAATCAGTCATTGCGTTTCTCCTTGTGCTCACAGTGAACACAATATCCAAAAAGCTGGAAGGCAGCCACCTCTTTTAACATGCCTTTAAAGGCTTGGTCCCGATAAATAATGAAAGGAGAATGTAACTATTCAGTCCGGTCCGCACATTTACTGCGAGGAGGCTGAACAGCTACGGAGATATTTATGAAACATCAACAAATAAATCCATTTTTACGCAACAGACGGCTGCACCTGCCCACTCCCGGCCAGGTTGCCGGGAAGATAGTGGTTTATGGCTTCCTGCTTTTTATTTTTATCATTACATTCTTTCCCTTCTGGCAGATTTTCGTGCTCTCTGTCAATGATGCCGGCGATTCCCTGCGGGGAGGCCTGCTTCTTATGCCCCGGGAACTGAATCTGAGCAGCTATAAGGCAGTGTTTCAGAATGAAGAGATTTTGTCCTCTCTCGGAGTAACCGTCGCCAGAACCATAATAGGCGTCCCCCTCACTGTTTTTTGTGTTGCCATGCTGGCATATGTTCTCTCCAAAAAAGAACTGGTCCACAGAAGTGCTATTACCTTTTTCTTTGTGTTTACCATGTATTTTTCCGGCGGCCTGATCCCCACCTATATGGTTATCAAGGCACTGGGACTCATAGATAATTTCCTGGTTTTTATCTTTCCGGGGCTAATCAATATTTACTGGATGATTCTGGTGCGTACTTACATAGAAGGGCTTCCCGCGGAACTGTTTGAAGCTGCGGCCAGCGAGGGAGCCGGAGAATTTACCATCTTCCTGAAGGTAGTGCTTCCTTTGAGTATGCCTGTGCTTGCCACCATCCTGCTTTTTTCCGCGATTTCCCATTGGAACGCCTGGTACGATTCTTATATTTATACCTATAAGCCCCAGTTAAAAACCCTTCAGGCGGTCCTTGTAAAAATACTGAATCAATACCAGACCGGAGCCATGGTTTCCCAGGCCCAGCAGATGGCGAATGAAGCCAAGAAAATGCCGGTCAGCAGCGAAAGTATCCGTATGACGGTGACCATGGTGGCAACCATCCCCATTATCCTGGTATATCCGTTCCTTCAGAAATATTTCATCAAAGGAATGCTGCTGGGAGCTGTAAAAGACTGACAGGAAGCCCGCGGAATCCTTCTGCGGCCTGCTATAAAAAAAGGCGCTTTGCGCCGGAAAGAGGGTTTTATGCCAAAAATAACATTTATCGGTGCCGGCAGTTCCATTTTTGTTAAAAATGTATTAGGTGACTGCATGTGCACCCCCGCTCTTGCCGAATCCAGTCTCGCGTTGTTCGATATTGATGAAAAAAGACTGCGCCAGTCTGAAACCATGCTCCGCTGTCTCAATGAGAACCTTGGCGGTCATGCAAACGTAGAGGTATATCATGACCGGAAGGAAGCCCTGCGGGATGCGGATTATGTCATTAATGCCATTGCAGTGGGAGAATATTCCCCCTTTATCGTGTCGGATTTTGAAATCCCGGAGAAATACGGCCTTTATCAGACCGTTGCCGATACGCTTGGCATGGGAGGCCTGTTCCGGGGCCTGCGCACCATACCGGTTATGCTGGATATCGCAAAGGATATGGAAGAAGTATGCCCGGATGCCTGGCTTCTCAATTACACAAATCCCATGTGTATTGTCACGGGAGCCGTACAGCAGGCCACCTCTGTTAAATGCGTGGGCCTCTGCCACAGTGTCCAGGTCTGTGCAAAAGAACTCCTGGAAGGTCTGGGTATGCCTTTTGACGATATTATTTACCGGATCGGCGGAATCAATCATCAGGCCTGGCTTTTGGATATTTCCCGCCATGGTATGGACCTGTATCCTGAAATCCGCCGCAGAGCCATGGAACGCATGGATGATCATAACGATAAGGTCAGATATGAGTTTTTAAAAATGTTCGGCTATTATGTAACAGAATCCAGTTCCCACGGCTCCGAATATGTGCCATACTATCATAAGGCAGGGTATCCGGAATTAAAGGAGCAATATCATCTTCCCACCGACGGTTATAAAAACTGGGCGAACGGAAAGGCGCAGTATTGGAAAGAAGTGAGTGATTTAATACAAAACTCTGCACTGACCCATGAAAGAAGCAGAGAATACGCCTCTTATATAATGGAAGCCATGGAAACGAATATTCCTTATGAAATCGCAGGAAATGTACTGAATACCGGTTTCCTGATAGACAATCTCCCTGAAAAAGCCTGCGTGGAGGTTCCCTGTCTGGTTAACGGAAACGGCATCCAGCCCACTCATTTCGGCCCGCTTCCGGAACAATGTGCCGCTCTGAACCGTACCAATATCAATATGCAGCTTCTCACTATCCAGGCAGCCCTTACCGGCAAAAGGGAACATGTATACCAGGCAGCCATGATGGATCCTCATACCTCCTCAGAGCTTTCCATTGGAGATATTGTGAAAATGTGTGACGAAATGCTGGAATTTAATAAAATATATTTGCCAAATTTTAATTAGGAAATTGATTGGGGGAAAATTATGTTTCAAAGAAAAATAAGTATACTGCTTACCTGTATCCTGACTTTATCCTGCCTGGCGGCCGGCTGCGGCAATTCATCCCAAAGCGCCGGCCAGTCCTCTGACGGGGAGAATCCCGCTTCCTCCGCTGCCGGAGTATCAGATGAAAAGAATGGATCCGGGGAAATCATTACACTGACCTTTTTTGACAAGAATACGGGAGATACTTTTGATAATCCGGTTGCACAGGCTATTACGGAAAAAACCGGTATTAAGATTGAAGTGCAGCAGCCCACGGGTAATCCGGAGGAAAAGCTGAATCTCATGCTTGCCAGCGGCGATCTTCCGGATATTGTTCTGATGGACAGGCGCAGTGATATTGTCAACAAATATATTGCTGCAGGAGCGCTGGTACCGCTGAATGATCTGATTGATCAATACGGTCCTGATATCCGGGAAATGTATGGAGATATCCTCAATAAAAGCCGTTATGAGGATGGGAAAAACTATTATCTGAATAACTGGTACGGGCTGGATCCGGATCCCGACAGAGCTATATGCATCCGAATGGATGTGCTGAAGGAGCTGGGCTATGGTGACAAGGCTGAAAAGGGTGATTTTTTTACCCAGGAAGAATTCCGCGATATTCTTACCCGCTTCCGGGACACCTATAGCGACGGGGACGGACAGTCCGCCATTCCGTTATCTTCAAACGCGGATTATATGCCGGCGGTCATCAGTACCTTTAAGGCTATGTATGGTATGAAAAATTATTATGAGAAGGACGGAAAGCTTTATTTTGATGTACGCGACCCTGCTTATCTGGAGATGGTTAAATATATGAACGGATTATACAGGGATGGGCTGCTTGACAAGGAATGGGCCGTCAATAAGGAACAGATTTTTACACAGAAAGCAGGAAGCGGGCGTGTGGCTGCTACCATAGGCCTCTCTACGGATGGAAATAAACTGCTCCGGGAAGAGAATGGAGAAGATACGGATGCACAGTTCTATATGTTTAAAGTAGTGGCTGACGGGACGGCACCGGACGAAACTACGTTCAGCCCCAGAAGCTCCCTTGGATGGGATGCCATAGGAATTACCGTTAAAAATGAACATCCTGTGGAAACAATTCAGTTTATGAACTTCCTGGCAAGTGAGGAAGGACAGTATCTGCTTATGTGGGGGATCGAAGGAAAGGACTGGGACATGGAAAATGGGAAGCATGTGCCTCGTCCGGAAACCCTGCAGGGCTTTAAGGATGACTGGAATGCTTTTACCAAGGAAACCGGTATCCGTAAATGGACCTGGTTTATAAAAAACGGTTACGGAAGCGATGGAACCCCTTATGATCTGGCCACCAAATATGAAAGGGATGCGATCAGCACCCATGCACTGACCTCTATGGCTGATTCCACATGGGATACCGCTCCTTATGATTATATCGGTCCTGCGGCCGGTACGCCGGAAGCGCTGTCGGAACAGAAAATAAAGGATATTATTGATACGGCATTTACCAATATGGTTTATGCGGAATCGGAGGAAAAGGTCGTATCCCTTTACGAAGGTATGATTCAGGAAATAGACGCTAATCAGGCTTCTGCCATCGAAGCGATTTATACGGAGAAATATAGAAAACAGATGGAGTTATGGAAGTAAATCTTTGTAATAGCAAGCATAGGAAAGGGGGAACCTTTTTCCTGTGCTTGCTTTTAATTCTAATCAAATTCATTTACTGCACCTCTGAAACCGTCATAAAACATACTCTTATAGGGTTCTGAAAGTACAATATGGTCACAATGTGTTCCGCAATAGGCAACATAATCATCTGTTGTAAGCTCTCGCTTACCATGATTTTCTCCTTTATGCAGCTTTTGATTTACAGTCGGCTTTATGATTTCAGCCTGCGATAGGCTCTGGGCGACATGCCCAGGGATTTTTTGAATATATCCGAAAAATAAGCGGAAGAATGAAAGCCGCAGGCATAGCTGATATCTGTAATGCTTTTGCTCGTATTTTCCAAAAGGCTGCAGGCCTGAAGAAGGCGTATGCTGTTCAGATGATCCATAACCGTGCTGCTGGTTGTGCTGCGGAAAAGCCGGCAGAGATGATATTTGGTAATATAAAAATGGGAAGCGATATCATCCAGACACCGGATGGTGCTGTAATTCTGATTAATATAGGTGATAACTTCGGCAATGAGAGGCGTGCTTTCCGCCCTTTTATCCCTGTCCTCCGCGGCCGTTTTCAAGGGATTTTCCCGGCAGGTGTCCCCCAAAAGGGAAAGAATTTGTACGAATGCCGGATAAGCCCTGTCATACTTATTTTTATGTACCAGTTCACGGATTTGGAACAAAAGCCCGAGCGCCTCCGAAAAGCGCTCCCCGGATAAAGTAAGCTGTCCCACAGCAAAACAGGATAAAAGCAAAGAGCGGCTTTTTTCCGTGAAATACCGGTTTAAAAAGCGGTCGTCAAAATACATAAGCGTTCGTTCATTGCCGGCCCGTCCGAGGGATTTGTGCATACAATAAGGCGGAAGCAGGGAAACCTGGTTTTTGTGCATGGTATAGGCGGTATCCATGGTTATCAGGGTATATTCACCCTCCTGCAGAAATAACAGTTCGTAGGCATTGTGATAATGAAAGGTTCCCATGTCATAATCCTGGGGATGCCTGGTATATTCCACCTGCAGCATATGCTCCGGTGAATAAAGATTTGCGTTCATAATATCTCCCTGATCCTCTCTCCCGGTATTTCCCGGAAAAAAGCACCTGCAATATGTTAATATTTCTAAAATAGTATATAAAAAAAGAGGACAAACAGCAATATAATAAAAGAAAAATAAGATAAATTGACTTATTATGATAGATAGCATGTATCAGGAGCAGAATGCGGTGTCCGGGCATGGATGCGGCAAGGGAGGAGTTTTATGGATAGCAGGATATTTTCTTTCACGGAGAAGAAGGATGGGGTACGGGTGGCACCCGAAGATATTTATGATGACAGGAAAGGGTACGGCTTTTTGCAATTTGGTACCCAAACTGCGCCGGCAGACCGGTTTACCGGAAGCGGCGGCTGGAACCCCGGGGAGGAGTGGGCAAAAAAACAGGAGGATCGGTCTCCTGTTTTATGGTATGGGACAGAGGATGGGGCGGAGATTTCGGAAGAGGGGATGCCTTTACGCTTCCGGGCGGCGGTGCCGGAAAACGGTACCTACCGGATAACGGTGGACATCCGCGGCGGCAGGGACGGCCTTACGGATCTGATGCTTTATTCCGGACGGAGAAACCTGGTGAGGCGTGATTTGAATATCGGCCCGGGAGAGGAATTTTCCATCAGCTACTGTGTACAGGTGTGCCCTTACATCCCTGTTGTGGGAAAAGGCGCCAAAGACGATCGTTCCATATATGTGACCGTGCTTAACAGAACAGGCGGCAGGGCACGCCTTACCGGAATTACAATAGAAAAGACGGAGTGTCCCACCCTCTATATTGCGGGGGATTCCCTGGTAACCGATTATGAAAGCCTGTATCCCTACAATCCTCTGCGCAATTATGGAAGCTGGGGACAGAATCTGCTGCAGTATTTCAGCAAAATTGCCGTCAGTGATCAGGCGCATGGGGGACTGACCACCAACTGCTTCCGGGACGACGGGCATTGGGATATCGTTTCCCGGAATATAAAGCCGGGCGACCTTTTTATGATGGAATTCGGACATAACGATCAGAAGCGGAGGAATTTAAAAGCTTTTGATCAATATGCGGCCAATCTGCGTTGGTATATTCTCCAAATACGCAGAAAAGGGGCGTTTCCTGTAATCGTCACCTCTCTCAGCAGAATTCCGGGAAAAGACGGGGATGGTTATTTTGATCTGCTGGAGGATTATGCGGAAAGCTGCCGCAGAGTGGGAAAGGAACTTCATGTACCGGTTATTGATCTGCATTCCTACAGTTTCCGGCTCTGGTGCGATATGGGGCCGGATATATATACCGATTATTTCTGCGACACTACCCATACAAACGATTACGGCGCCCTGCTGGCGGCAAAGTTTATTGGAGAAGAAATCCGGAGAATTGCTGCCGATCCTCTGTATGCATGGATTCCGGCAGGCATGAATACATATGACGGGGATGCCTGGATTCCGGACAGATCCCAATGTCCTGCAGCGGATACGGGGACAGGTGCATCACGTTCCGAAGTATTAAAGGAGGAGCATCCGGTTCTCCCCACGGATTTGCCCGGGCTGCCTTATGCGGATTGTTCCGGTATCCCCCAGGAGCAGGATCTGAAGAAAGCCATGGCAAAAGGGCTGCTGGATCCCTGTATCCTGTATTTTCATCCCTTTGGTGAGATGCCGCGAGGACAGTTTTTATACCTGTTTTTCAAAGCGGCGAAAACGCCGGCGAGACGTTCCTATCAGGGCAGATATTGCGATATTTATAAATATGAATTTGACGCCCAGAATGTACAGACGGCGCTGGATGCGGGACTGCTTGATGAAACGACTACCCCGGACGACAGGTTCCGGCCGGATGACGGCCTTACCTGCGGCGAACTGGTAAGCTTTATGGTACGCAGCCTACAACCGGAGGCGGATCGGGATCTGGATATGGAAATATGCGAAAAGCTGGCTGCAGATATGGGGCTTGTGTGGGACGGCTACCGCAGGGAGGAGAAAACGAACAGAGCGGACTGTACCGCAGCTCTGGTAAAAATGATGGATATACAGGAAGCCGGGAAAATGGCCTGCAAATAACGGAAAACAAGCGGTATGCGTGTTACGCACACGCAGAAGGGAGCCATAATGCCAAGAACTGAAATAGAATTAATGGAAGGCTGGGAATTTACACGGAGTCAGACAGGAGATGAAGAATCTTGTTTCCACCCGGTCATGCTGCCCCATGACTGGGTGATTGGCGCCCCCTTTAACAGGGATATGGAGGAAGGGGCGGCCCAGGGTTTCCGGGAGCGAATGGGAATTGGCTGGTATCGCCGGACACTGGTAGTCCCGCAAAAAAAGACCGGCTACCGTTATTATCTGGATTTCGGCGGGATTTTTGAAAACAGTACGGTATGGGTAAATGACCGGGAAGCTGGCGGACGGAAATATGGCTACAGTTCTTTCCGGCTGGATGTTACCGATTTGGTAAAGGGAGGGGAAAACCGGATCGTAGTTAAAGCGGATAATACGGCAAGCCCTGCGGATCGCTGGTATAGCGGCGCCGGTATTTACCGGACTGTAAAATGGATAGAAGTGGAGGAAACCCATCTGGATGAACAGGAGGTGGTGGTGCAAACCAGGCTTCAGGGAACCGATGCAAGGGTTGAGGTTGCCGCCGGATCGGACGGAACGGTAAAGGGGACACTTTCGGACGGAACCGTCTGCATTGAGGCACAGGGGGAAAACGGAAACCTGAATTTTTCCGTGAAGAATGCCGTTCTGTGGTCGGCAGAGGATCCTCACCTGTATATCCTGACCTTATCCCTTATGGACGGGGAAAGGGAGGCGGATACTATTGTGATGCGTATCGGGATCAGGCAGTTTGCGATGATACCCGGAAAAGGCATGTTTGTAAACGGGCAGCCTGTAAAACTGAAGGGGGTCTGCCTTCATCAGGAGGCCGGCTGCGCCGGGATTGCCGTAAGAAAGGAAATCATAAGAGAAAGGCTTCTTTTGTTAAAGGAAATGGGCTGTAATGCCATTCGGGCGGCACACCATACACATTCTGCAGAATTTCTGGATTTATGTGATGAGCTGGGCTTTTACGTCTATGAAGAATGCTTTGATAAATGGACGGGAGGGCTGTATGGCCGCTATTTTCAGACGGAATGGAAAAAAGATGTGGAAGCTATGGTGAAGCGGGATAGAAACCGGGCCTGCATTTTTATCTGGGGTGTAGGAAACGAAGTGGAAAACCAGGCCCAGGACTCCATGCTTTCCATCCTGAAAATGCTGAAGGAATATGTTCTTACCATGGATTCCACAAGGCCGGTGACATATGCCATGAATCCTCATTTCAAGCGTGAAAGCAATGTGGATATATCTGAAATTAAGGATATCCAGCAATTTGTGGATGAAGCGGATGATACGGAGATCTATGACAACCGGGAAAGGGTGGAACGGATCCGGAGAATCGGAGAGATTGTGGATGTCATAGCCTGCAATTACCAGGAGCAGTGGTATTCCATGATACAGGAAGCCGTGCCGGATAAACTGATTCTCGGTACGGAAATTTACCAGTATTTTATGGGTCATCCGGAGCAGATGCAGAATTTTACGGAAAAGAACCCTTCCCTGGACCCTTTGGAACAGGATTATATTATGGGAGGTTTTATATGGACAGGGATTGATTATCTGGGTGAGTCCATGGGATATCCGGCCAAGGGCTGGAGCGGTGCCATGATTCGCACCAATAACCGGAAAAAACCGGGCTTTTATACGCTGAAAAGCTTCTGGAATGATGCGCCTATGGTACATTTTGCCGTCCTGGATTATTCCCTGGAGGACGAGGGGGTAAAGGAGCACTGGGATATGCCGCCCTATGCGGAGCACTGGCATTTCCCCCAGTTCCATAAAACGGTAATTCCCTATCGTATAGCCACTAATTGTGAGGAAGTCGCGCTGTATCTGAACGGGAAACGTTTTTTTGTACCTTCTCCTGCATCCTGCCCCAACCATACCATTACGGGATTCCTTCCCTGGCAGCCGGGGTGTGTAACGGTCATCGGGTACCGGGAGGGAAAGGAAGTATGCAGCACAACCGTAAAAACACCAGGCCCCGCAGTGAAACTGGAATTTGAACAGGAGGAACAGAGGATGCCCGCCCAAAGAGGGTATCAGCAGCTGCTTACTGTAAAGGCTGTGGACGGAGAAGGGAATCCCTGTTTCCGGGAAAGTGCCAGAGTCCGTTTCCGATTGGAAGGGGACGGGGAAATCCTGGCGGTTGATAATGGAAATCTGATGGGAAACGAGCCTTATCAGGAGGATTTTATCCATATGTATCAGGGGGCGGCAAGCGTTCTCATCAGATTTGGCGGTACGAAAGGGCGTACGGTGGTATATGCGTATGCGGACGGAATGTATGCCGGAAAAACAATCATCGTCGTGGAATAACCGTTTTTTCCGATAGAAGATCAGGCAAATGCGCCGCAGCAGGCGGCCCGCAGAAATAAATAAGGAGATAGAAGCATGCAGACGGAAAGAGGTAAATTTGGCCTGGAGTCGCCGGAAGAGGCCCGGACAATGTGTCACGCGGCGCTCCTATGGGAAAAAGTGGAAGGCGCACAGTTGTACCGGATCTATGTGGACGGTAAAGAAACCGCCGTTACGGATAAAACCGACTATACCCTGCGGGAGCTGGAAAGCGGCCATTCCTATGACATATATGTGGAGGCATCGGCTGGTTTGGATACGGTGGTGAGCAGCCATGTGACTATAAAGACACGTGACAAAAGTGTATTATTGGATGTTACGGACTTCGGTGCGGTTGGGGACGGAAGAACCCTGAATACACAGGCTGTCCAGGCAGCGATTGACGGCTGCCCTCCGGGAGGGACGGTAATGATACCCGCAGGTATTTTTCTTACAGGGGCCCTTTTCCTGAAAAGTGATATGACCCTTTATATGGAGGAAGGCAGCAAGCTCCTGGGAAGCAGCCGCCTGGAGGATTTTCCCCTTATTACCTGCCGGTTTGAAGGGAGGGAACAGGTTTGCTACGCCAGTCTGCTTAATACCGGGGAGGAAGAAGAGAAAGACTTTCATTCTATTACCATCGCGGGAAAGGGGACTATTGATGCCAACGGTATGCTGCTGCGGAAGCTGGAGCTGGCGGAAGGGAAAGGGAAGCCGGGGCGGGCAATCTGCCTGCGGCGCACGGACGGTGTGTACCTGGAAGGAATCACGGTACGCCAATCGCCCGCATGGTGTGTCCATCTGGTATATTGCAACCATGTCAGCCTCAACGGCGTACATATCCATACCAAATATGATGAAAAGGGAAACCGGTATGAAGGAATTGCCAATGGAGACGGACTGGATCCGGATTCCTGCAGCTATGTAAAGGTATTCAACTGTACCATTGCAAGCCAGGATGACTGCATTGCCATAAAAGCCGGCCGGAATGAGGAAGGACGCAGGGTGGGGATCCCGTCGGAGCATATACGGATATCCAACTGCACCTTCTTAAGCGGTTTTGGGGTGGCAGTAGGCAGTGAAATGTCGGGCGGAGTGAGGGATGTCCTGGTACAGGACTGCACCTTCCGGGATACATACAGCATATGCAGCATAAAAGCGCCGCGGGGCAGAGGCGGTATTGTTGAAAATATCACCTATGATTCCATGAAGCATTGCAACCACAGCAGGGAGCACCAGGACTGCAAATGGTTCCGGGGAGCCATCTATATCGATCAGTTTTACAGCCATGACGAATATGACTGGGAGAATCCGCAGCCCGTTGATGAGGGAACCTCCCATATAAGGAATATAACCCTGAAAAATATGGAGGCGGAAACCGTGACGGGAAATGCGGTATTTCTGGCGGGTCTGCCGGAAAGCCCCCTGGAAAACATCAGGCTGGTCAATGTGAAAGCCGGAGGAAGATATGGTATGAAAGCCGCTAATATCCGGAATCTGCAGATGGAAAATGTTACGATAGGCGCCCGGGAGGGCGGAGCTTACGAATACCATGCGGTAAGCGGAAAAAAAGAGGGAGGAGAGATTGGAAGCAATGAATGAACAAATGCGCAATATTTATATCTGCTTTCCGGGAGGAAAGCACAAGGTGCTTACCATGAGCTTTGATGACGGAAGGCTGGAGGACAGACGGCTGGTGGATATTTTTAACCGGCATGGGATAAAGGGTACGTTTCATGTAAACTCTGCTATCCATGAGGAGAAGAGGATACCGGTAACCGAATACCGCAGGCTGTATGAAGGACATGAAGTATCCTGCCATACCTGTACCCACCCTACCATAGCCAGATGTCCCATGGAGCAGGTGGTAAGCCAGATTCTGGAGGATCGTAAAAATCTGGAGGCGGCTGTGGGTTATCCGGTACGCGGCCTTTCCTATCCCAACGGATCCTACAACGAAGAAATCATAAAAATGCTTCCGGCCCTTGGCATCCGTTATTCCAGAACCGTGGAAGAGACAAACGGATTTGCCATGCCGGAGGATTTCCTGAAATGGAAAGCAACCTGCCACTATAACCATAATCTCATCAAGCTGGGAGAAACATTTGCGGCGCTGCACAAAACCCAGTATTTATACATGATGTATGTATGGGGACACAGCTATGAATTTACAGATTATAATAACTGGGAGGTTATGGAGGATTTCTGTAATAGGATGGGAGGAAGGGAGGATATCTGGTATGCTTCCAATATAGAAATCGTCGATTACATGGAGGCAGCCGAACGACTTCAGTTCGGGGCCGGAGGTGATATGGTCTACAACCCTTCGGCAGCTTCGGTATGGATAGAAGCGGATGGGGTGAAAAAAGAGGCAAAAGGAGGACAGCTTACCAGGCTGTAGCCCGGATCTCCTCCTTTTGCAAATTACGGCGCCATTTTTCCTGTCTTTATGTATTTCCTGCCCACTTTTTACATTGTTCGATACGTGCCCCGACAGGGAGATCCCCATTTTCTTCATCGCAGGAATAGCGTGTAAGCAGATCGCAGGGGATCCGGGGGCACTGTCCGCAATGGACAAAACCCTGCTCCTGGCAGCAGGCGGCAACGGGACATTCCCCATGGAACGGGTTACCGTTAGTGGGGATACATCCTCCGCATCCGTGGGACTCCTTCCAGGAACAGCCGGTGCAGTGCAGGCCGCACCGGGAATCAACGATTTCGGTAAATGCAAGTGTATTAGCCATATTTTCCTCCTTATGGATGTAATTACTCCAGGAATCTTTACGTCTTATTTTATGGTGCTGCCTGTTAAACCAGGCATGGCAGTTTCCTTTACAAAGTTTAAGGTACTGGTGAACTTTGTTTGCCGGGCACAGGATTCCGGGAGCTAATCATAGAATAGCATAACTAACATGACAACTAATTGTCATGTTGCTTTTGCTATCTCTTGTTTTATCGCAGAAAAAATCCTGACTTGTAAAAATTAAGTGTTTCTGATATAGTTAACACATCGTAAAATTCACTTTCCAATACGTATTTCATATATCATTATATTCAAACGGCATTTCGCCAAAAGTTTCGCTTCATTACAAAAAAATATTGATAGATACGGAGAGTTTGCGTATAATAAAAGCAGAAAGCAACAGGTGACGTAACTGATGCAGAAAAAGAACATTCTGCCTGTCCTTTCCGTATCGGAAAGGACGTAAAAATGAAAATTGTATCACCAAAATATGACTACTGCATGAAGGAACTTTTCCGGAATGAAGTAGTACGCAGGCATTTTTTGAGCGATGTACTGGATATACCGCCGGAAACAATCCGCTCATCCCGGCTGCTGAATACTTTTTTATGGAAAAGGTATCGGAACCAAAAGCTGGGGATACTGGATGTGCTGATTGAACTGAATGACGATACGAAAATTAATATCGAAATCCAGGTAAAGGTCAGTGCCGACTGGGATAAAAGGCAGATCTTTTATCTGTCAAAGCTATACACGGCAGATTTACACATGGGGAATGATTATACCTGCCTCAGGCCTTGTATCGGGATAAGTATATTGGATTTTAACCTGAACGGCAGGCCGGAATACCACAGCATTTACCGGTTGACAGATGCGGAGGGAAATCTGTTTTCAAACATGTTTGAGATACATACGATTGAATTGAAAAAGAAGCTTGCAGGGCAGAACCGTGTTGATGACTGGATACGGCTGTTCAATGCCGAAACGGAGGAGTATCTGGATATGATAAAAACGAAAAATGCAGGGATTTGCGAAGCAGTACGTGAGGTGAAGCTTATGAGTCTGGGAAAAAGACTGCGCGCCCATTATGAAGCGTATCTGAAAGACATGCGTGACCAGGCGGCAAGGGAAAAATATGTACGGCAAGAGGCAATGGAAAATGGGTTCAATAAGGGGATGGAGAAAGGATTAGAAGAAGGTATAGAGAAAGGGATAGAGAAAGGTAAAGAAGAATGCATTGGAATATTTATTCTTGATAACATGGAAGAAGGGAAAAGCAAGGTGCAGATTATTAAAAAACTGATTATCAGGTTTAATCTGCCGGAAAAAGATGCGGAAAGGTTAATGGATAAATATATGAATAATGTTAATTCTACACGCTAAATGTAACAGTTCAGACGGCCCTTTGTACCGTCTGAACTGTTACCGCTAATTTTTTTACATTTTTATAATAACTTTAAAGGATGTCAAGCGTTTTTGAAAATGTCCCAAAATAAGTGAAACATTAGCCCCGGTAATTGCTGGGGCTTTTTAAAACAAAATAAAGCATGGTCTATAAAGACTGTTGGATTGATTATTATTTTTTGATACCACAAGTACACCCTCCGGGGCATAGGGCTCTGCCCTATGTACCTGCAGGGGACTAGTCCCTTGACCCATTAACCCTCGCCGGGAAGGCAGGGAAAGGAACAAAGTTCCTTTCCTGGTCATGAGGGTAATCCGTGAATCTTTTGTCAAAAACTTTCCCGGTATAAAGGGACTTTGCCCCATTATTCCACGGTTCACTTGACAACGATTCCGCTTCGATTATTATGCAGATGCTTTTTCTTCGTCGTCCCAATGGTGTTCCTGTTTTTGGACGAACTTATGAAAGATAGATTTTCGCCAGGGATGATTCATTGGAGGAATGTATTTCTTTTTCGGTTTTGGCTCTTTGTAGTCTAAATCTAAATTTTTGGATTTGGCTTCGTGTTCAGGAATAGCTTCCAATGCATAGATATCGGCATCATTGACACAACAATACTTTTTGCCATCAAAAGCCTGGATAAACATGGTCCTGGTTCCTTTCCGGTAATGTACCTGCAGACCGTTCTTATCAAGCATCTTATAGTAGCTGTTACTGTGTCTGAGACAGTGTCCGGTATCGACAGTTCTTTCACACAAAGTTGCCAGTGTAAGATTTATTTTTTCGTTTGAGGGTTGCTCTTCAAACACAGATTTGATAGTATTGAAAGGAAGTGAAAACTTCGCATTGAATTCTTTTACTTGGAGGTTGAGGAATTCGTTAGCAGCTTCTATGGTCGTGATTCCCGCGAGTCTTAACTCAATTGGGAGTCTCGACTGTAAAGTTTGATTGAAACGTTCTACACGGCCTTTTGCCTGTGGAATACTGCTGGATTCTAATTCAACACCAAGCTGGTGGCAGGCATAGGCAAACTGTGTATAGGTATCCTCATCGAGAGATGGGGAATTTTTCTTTTTATAGGTAAACACAGTACGGCGATCAGTAAAGAACTTATAAGGAATGCCGTAATCGGTCAAAATCTGTTGGAATACATGGTAGTAACCATTCAGAGTTTCCTGTGTATCGAACCATGCACCAACAATTCTGCCAGTGGCATCATCAATAGCAAGATGAAGGTGCCAAATGCTACCAGGAATCCATTCATATGAAGTCGCATCCATCTGAAGCAGTTCTCCAAAGTAGGCGGCTCTGGGACGTCTGGTATGGGCATCTTGGGCAGCTACAAGATTGGTTTGGATGGCATCAGCTTCCGTTTGTGTTTTGGCAGCTTTCTTTAAATCCTTCAAATGTTTTATGATACGTTTGTGTTTTGCACGAGTGACCTTAGGTGAGAGAATGTATTCTGATTCTAAAATTTTAGAAACTGAGGAGACAGACAGAGAAATACCTTCGTGCCTGTCAAGTAATTCTGTAAAGTGTGTAAAGTTGGCATCATAGTATTTACTGCGGTAAAGATCAATAATAGTAATCTTTACGTCATTTTGAATGGTATTGGCTGGTTGACGTCCTTTGTTTCCATGTACGAAGTATACTTTTCCATATGTTTTGTATCCGGCGAGCATACGGTTGATGTGCCTGATTGTGCACCCCAGTGTAAGTGCAGCTCTTTCTTTGTTAGGCTGAGGGTGATCAGCCAGGCCTTTGATCACTTCATATTTCTTCAGTTCATCCATTGTAAGTATAACCTTTCTAATAATAAATTCCTCCTGTCGTAATAAATAAGCAGGAGTTAGTATACCATAGTTGGGACATTTTCGCTTGGGGTATATAAGGACATTATCATAAATGGTTCATATTACATTTTTATAATAACTTTAAAGGATTGACAAATTGTTTAAAAAAAAGTATACTAATTAAACCGTGCAGCCGGGGGATTAGCGGTCCCTTGTACCTGAAATCCGCTATAGCAGGGGTGATGTCCGGCCGAGGGCTTGTGCTTGTGTGGCTGCCCTTTATAAGTGGCGTTGAAGTTTGGGTCTTACGCAACGGATGTCTGCGAACCGTGTCAGGTTGGGAACAAAGCAGCACTAAGCAGAATTTTCCGTGTGCCGTGAGGGTGCCTGGCGGAGTTAACTGTAAAGGTAACGCATATGGGTTTGTGTTCGAAGCAGGACGCACGGTCTTTGTTTGTATATATGGATAACAGCCACGACTGGTAACAGGGATTGCGTTGGATGGTTTCGTGAAACGAAATGGTCTGACGTATTTTTTACGTACCGGAAAGAGAATGGTAACAGGCCGGACTTGTCGGAACTGTTAAAGAGGATGCGGTATACGTCAGCGGAATATGTGAAAATAATCGATGCTGCGTTCTGCAGGTCCTCCTTGTGACCAAGTCAAATATCTTACAGTAATAAAAATACGCCCCTATACAGAAGGCGTATTTTTCCAGGTTAATTCTATTTAATTATTTTTTCCGCGGTCAAAAGATAAGACAACGGGAATCCTTTTTTATCATATACCTCGGATAAACCGATGTCATAATCATATTCATTCAACTTGACAACATGCAGCCCGGCATTGCTTACGGCATTGATTATAGCTGACATGGTGTGGGAGAAGCTGGTGAAGGTTTTTGAGTCATACTGTTCGGACATGTATCCCATCCCCTCATTTTCAATCCATGGCTCCTTCCTGAAATAGGAATAGGCAATCCGGTTAAGATGGTTCTCATCAAACACAGGTTCTCCGGGCATAGGCAGCATGTTCATAATCGGATGAAAATCGTTGATGAACAGGATGCCTCCGGGCTTCAGGCAGAGGGACACTTTTTGAAAAAGTTCGTTCAAATCCTCAAACCATGTGATGGCTCCGATTGTAAACATAACAAAATCAAAGGAGCTGTGATATTGTTCCGGAATGTCCAGGATATTGCAGGCGGTGAACCGGCAGTTGTCAATTCCGGCCTTTTTGGCAGTATCAACAGCCTGGTTTATAATATTTTCAGCAATGTCAAATCCAAATCCCGCTTTTGCGCCGAGGCGCATCAGAGACAGCAGTTCACGTCCATTGTTACAGCAGAATTGGGCAATGGTTTTGCCGTTGAAATCTATTGCAGTGAGTTCCTTAGCCGCATCAGGGCAGAAGAAGGGAAGCCCTTCGTCGGACAGCTTCTCATGGTTTGTTTCTCCCCAGCCGGGATGGCGGTGCTCAAAGGCTTCTTCCCAGGCCGCTTTATTTTCTTGAAAATAGCTCATTTTATTTCCTCCGTATTGTTTTCTTGCTTTATTTATTCTGTAATCATTATCATTGTGGGAGAACCAGGACGTATTCAGTGTAGAATAATATCGTAACATTGTCAATTTTTTTCTATTTAAAAAGAGGCAGGAATGAGACCTGGCATCGCATCGGTTTCCATTTTTAATTTCCTTACGGCCTGGGAAGAATTCCCCTTGCAAATACGGTAATTGATGACAATATGAAAAGGACACTTCCCGTTGCCATATCCGGTTTCTTCGGCCAGCATCAGTTTACCCAGTGGGGATATGTATTTGCCCTCTCCGTGCTCTGCCTGCTGCCTGTCCTGCTCATTTTTATTTTCTGCCAGAAGTTCTTTGTGACGGGCCTGACGGCCGGCAGCGTTAAGGGATAGGGGAGTTGGGAAGGCGTATTTTGCAGAAAAATGGGTAACTGCCAAATATTGTGTGTTGTACCGTTCATATACTGCCCTTTATAATTAGGCATAAAGCGCTGAAGAGAAGAAACAGCGCCTTATGCCTGATTATTTACGGAAAGGAAGCATATAATGAAAAAACATATCATTCATTCTCTTGTGGCGGCAGCCATACTTATTCTGGCAGGTACCGGCATGGGAGCCAAGGCCGCTCCGGCAAAAACAGATACCGGAAATCTGGTAGTGGGTTATTATACGAACTGGTCTTCGGATAAAGGGTATACCCCTGCGGACATTCCGGCGGGTAAGCTCACCCATCTGAATTATGCGTTTGCCAAAATTGATCCGGCGGCAAATACCATTGAAATGGCGAACCCGGAAAAGGATATCAAGAATTTTGAACAGCTTCGAGCTTTGAAAAAGAAAAATCCTGCATTAAAAACATTGATTTCCGTAGGAGGCTGGGATTATTCTACCTATTTCAGCACGATTGCGGCGACGGAGGAAAGCAGGAACCAGTTTGCTTTGGGGTGTCTCGATTTTCTGCTCACCCATGGATTCGACGGAGTTGATTTGGACTGGGAATATCCGGTTTCAGGGGGGCCCGCCGGGAATACGAACAGCCCGGAGGACAAACAAAATTTCACCCTGTTGCTTTCCGCTATCCGGAACCAACTGAATGCCCAATCTCTGCGTGACGGCAAAAAATATTATCTCACCATTGCCGGTGCAGCCAATTCCAGCTATCTGAATAAAATAGAACCGCAGCAGGTAGCCGGGCTGGTGGATTATATTTTCGTTATGGCTTACGACATGCATGGTCCCTGGGATACCTATTCGGATTTCGGAGCGCCGCTGTACAATCCGGCGGAGGAAAGCCCCCAGTATAAGAACAGTGTGCAGAATGGGGTCCGTGCGTATCTGAACGCGGGCGTAGCGGCGGATAAGCTGGTGCTGGGTATGCCCTTTTACGGGTATCTTTACGAAGGGACGGCGGCGGAACGGGAGGGAAGATACAGTACCTTTTCCAAAGCCCGTGCCCTG
The DNA here is from genome assembly GCA_022845955.1 of Lachnospiraceae bacterium. Classification (GTDB taxonomy): domain Bacteria; phylum Bacillota; class Clostridia; order Lachnospirales; family Lachnospiraceae; genus Eisenbergiella. The sequence continues at coordinate 6,916,659 of AP025576.1, read as the reverse complement.
GGGTACGATAGTCTTAAAAGGACATATCTGAATAATCCGGCATTTTCCTCCTTTTTCCACGAAGGGGCAGTGGTTCCTTATCTGTATGGGAACGGCACCTTTCTTTCCTATGAAAATCCACGCTCCATAATGGCTAAAGCCGCATTTGCCAGGAATTCGGGGCTGGCCGGGGTCGGAATATGGGAGTTGTCTCATGACAGCGGAGGAGAGCTTCTGGAAAGCGCCCGGGCGGGCCTGGCCGGGGCATAGGTATCATTAAGAGGATCCCCGGTGTCCGGGGGTCCTCCTTCCGGCTGCCGGTTGCTTTCCGTCCATGGCGGTACCAACTTTTTTTATTTTTACCCGGCAGGTACAGAGTGCTCTTGTAAAAGGAGTTCCGATTCGGTATAGTAAGTAGGAGAGAAAACGGTAAAGGTATTTGTAACTGTTCAGCAGGTCTGTGCATTTACTGAACAGTTACAGGTATTTAAAAAAGGAATAGGATGGAAAATCGGACATTAGGGTATGAAAGAATATTGGCCGACTGTACGCTGTGCCCCAGGAACTGCCACGCGGACCGGCTTGGCGGAAAACGGGGCTACTGCGGGCAGGGCGCAGAAATTATGGCGGCAAGGGCAGGACTTCATTTCTGGGAGGAGCCGTGTATATCCGGGAAAGAAGGTTCCGGGGCGGTGTTTTTCAGCGGCTGTGTGCTGCGGTGCGTATACTGCCAGAACACCAATATAGCGGAAAGCAGGGCCGGCAGGGTGATCAGCGGGGAACGGCTGTCGGAAATCTTCCTGGAACTCCAGGAAAAAAAGGCAAATAATATCAATCTGGTGACGCCCACTCATTTTGTTCCCCAGATTGCCCTGGCATTGGAACGGGCAAAAGCACAGGGGCTGCATATCCCTGTGGTATATAACACCGGAAGTTATGAGAGGACGGAGACGCTGAAACGCATGGAGGGCCTGGTGGATATTTATCTGCCGGATATGAAATATATGTCCTCCCGGCTGGGAGAACGGTATTCCCATGCGCCGGATTATTTCGATACGGCTGCCCGGGCTATAGAAGAAATGGTGAGACAGACAGGGGATCCGGTTTTTGACGAAAGCAGCGGCCTGATGAAAAAGGGAGTTATTGTACGCCACCTGGTTCTTCCGGGCTGTACCGCAGATTCAAAAAAAGTTCTGTCCTATCTGTATCATACTTACGGGGACAGGATATATATCAGTATTATGAACCAATACACCCCGGTGTGTGACTTATCCGCATTTCCGGAGCTGAAACGGAGGATAACTGCCCGGGAATATGAAAGGATTGTGGATTACGCACTGGATATGGGGGTGGAGAATGGTTTCATCCAGGAAGGGGAAACGGCGGAGGAAAGTTTTATACCGGAATTTGATGGGGAAGGCCTGTGAGTGGTATAATCCGATAAAGTATCTATGCGGTCTGTTTTAATGGAAGGAGATAGAATGAAAAGACATGAGGAAATAATCATGGATGCATTACTCTGTACAAGGTTCAGTGTATGGGCGGAACTTGTGCAGAGGTTTACTGTTTTGAAATAATAACCGCCGCCCGCATTGGATTTTGTACTTATAGGAAATAATTAACTATAAGGAGAAAACCAATGAATAATATAAAAAATAAAAAGAGTGGATTTACATGTTACATTATATTTTGGCTCAGCCAATCCGTTTCCCAGCTGGGAAGCGCAATGACCGGTTTTGCTTTGGTGATTTGGGCCTATAAACAGACGGATTCCGCCATGGCGGTATCTCTGATGACCTTTTGTTCGTATGTGCCTTATATTATTGTCAGTCTGCTGGCGGGTTCTTTTATAGACAGACACAGCAAAAAGACAATTATGCTGGTATCCGATTCGGTTGCGGCCCTGTGCACGGTTTTTATCTGGGGAATGCTGGCGGGCGGCAGGCTGGAAATATGGCATATTTATGTGGCGAATGCCATAACCGGGTTTATGAACGCTTTTCAGCAGCCTGCACAGTCGGTGGCTATCGGAATCCTGGTTCCCAGGGAGCTGTATGCAAGAGCCAGCGGTATGGATTCCTTTTCCAATAACCTTCTTACCGTAGTAACACCGGTGATGGCAGCTTCTGTCAGCGCGTTTTGGGGGCTGGAGGGAGTGATACTCCTGGATTTATGCAGCTTTGTATTTGCGTTTTGTGTGCTTCTTCTGTTTATCCGTATCCCGGAGGAACAGACAGGAGAGAAAAAGAAGGAAACGCCCTTTTCCGGGCTGAAGGATGGCATTGCTTTCCTTAAGGAAAGGAAGGGGCTGGCTTCTATGATTCTCAGTATGTGCCTCATTAATTTCCTTTCACGGCTGACCTATGAGAATATCCTGTCCCCCATGCTGCTGGCACGGACCGGAGGAAATGAGCAGCTTATGGGAATGGTGAGCAGTGTCCTGGGAATGGGAGGCATTGCAGGCGGCCTGCTTGTGGCTGCCGGGAGAATAAAAGGGAAACCCGTAAAAATGTTATATCTGTCTGCCGCATTTTCCTTTTTATTTGGGGATCTGTGTATGGGTCTTGGCAGAAATGTCTGGATATGGAGCCTGGCAGGTCTTGCTGCCAGTGTTCCGATCCCCTTTCTTTCCGCAGGACAGCAGCAGATACTGTACAACCGGGTTCCCCGGGAAATTCAGGGGCGGATTTTTGCGGTACGGAATGCTTTGCAGTATTCCAGCATTCCCGCAGGGATCCTTCTGGGCGGCTGGCTCGCGGACTATGTATTCGAACCGTTTATGAGCGGCGGTTCCCGGGCGGCAGCCTTTTTGGGTATGCTTGTGGGTGCCGGTAAGGGCAGCGGCATGGCCCTGATGTTTTTGTGTACGGGTGTCCTTGGAGCTGCTGCCAGTTTCTACTGGTATGGAAATCGGGAAATAAAGGCATTGGATGCCGAAGAGGAAGGGTAGCAGTCCTGGAATTATGTTCTTTGCATATTCTAACACTGTTATTGATAAGAAGCGTTAGAATGCAGAATTTAACCTTTGAAGCCACTGCCAAAGAGTTTGCCGGGCGGGAGTTTTCCGGCTCCTTGCTGCAGCAACTGAATGACGCGTACGATTTTATTGATATACGGAATCAAACCAGGGCTACTTTTGAGAAACTGCGGCGGATTGATGAGCGCGATTACCCGGAGGTGGCTGTTAGGGAAGCCCTTTTAAATTCCCTGGTACACCGGGACTACTCGTTCAGTGCCAGCACGTTTATCAGCATTTATAAGGATCGTATCGAATTTATAACGATTGGCGGTTTGCCCGCCGGTGTATCGCTGGATGATATCGTGCTTGGGCTGTCCGTATGCCGCAATTCAAAGCTTGCCAATATCTTCTATAGACTGGAGTTGATCGAGGCATATGGCACCGGTATGAGAAAGATTATAAAGTCCTACGAAAACAGTGGTAAAGTACCGGTAATCAAAACGACTGGCAATGCGTTTAAAATTATTCTGCCGAACAGGAATGAAGGGATAGAGAAACCGGATGCGGAAAATGAGCTGGAAGAAAAAGTCCTGGAATCAGTCAAAAAGCATGGAGTAATCGTACGCAAGGATGTGGAAGAAGTATTGGGCCTGGGACAGACCGCGGCCGGCCGTATGTTGAAAAAGATGTCGGAAAAGGGTCTGCTTGTGCAAAAGGGACAGGGGAAAAATACAAACTATACTTTGCCCGTTTGAGATTTTCAGAAACTCGGCGCCGGATCATTTCCGGCGCCGGTTTTGTGTAGGGGATACAAAACCAGGCAAGAAATGTTAAGACAGGGAGAATTTTGTTTTTTATACTATTTTTGTAGCCGCTACAAAATAAGCGCGGAGGTGGTGCATTGAACAACTTCATAAAAATTGGAGAGGCATTAAAATATATTGATGAGCATCTGGAGGAGCCTGTGAATCTGGAACTGCTGTCGGAAAAATTTTATTTTTCCGCTTTTTATTTTCATAGGTTATTTACTGCTGTGGTGGGCAAAAGCGTGGCCGCTTATATTCGGGACAGAAGGATTCTTTATGCCTGCAAGATGCTTAGTTCCGGGGAGGATACCATCCTGAATATTGCTTTGAACTGTGGTTTCCATTCCGCACAGGCTTTTTCCAGAACGTTCGGAGATGTGCAGGGAATCTCTCCCAGCGAATATAGAAAACAGGGATGTCGGCCTGAAATAATCAGTGCGGAGACTCTGGTTATGCGATTTACCAACAGGCTGAGAGGAGGGATGCTTCTGAATCCCAATATTATAAAGCAGGGCCGTATCCTCCTTGCGGGTACTTGCGGGGATGGAAGCCAAACATGGGAGGTATGGAATGCTTTTGAAGAGCTGAGTGCAGAAAAACCTCTCAAAAATGAAGTATCCGGTCATGGATATGAAGTAAGAATGTATGAGGGAGACCTGTGCACTGTTTATGTGGGACATGCGGTTTCAAATAAGGAAGTGGATAAGGCATATACCTTATTGGAACTGCCGCCCGGCAGATATGCTTCTTTTGAGATTTATGTATCCAATGGGTATGAGAGCGAAAATAATGCCATGGATGAATGGCTGGATACAAACGAAGAGGGATATACAGAAAAGCTGCTGGACGGAAAAAAATATTGCGTGGAGTATTACGATGAACGTTTCAGCGGCGGGAATAGCGGTTCCATTGTAGAGATATGGATTCCTATAGAAAAAGAAAAAATCGGGAATTCCACGATATAAAATAACAAACAGCAAAACGGACGCCCTGCTTATCCGGCAGGACGGCCGTTTTCTGCGTGGGAGCATCCGGCTGCCTTTGCTCCGAAAACCGGGATCAGAGATCCTGGTTCTGGAAAATACGGAGACTGATGCGGTACATCAGGTATGCCCATAGGATGACAAGCAGCGGTGACAGGTACAGCAGCTTAGTAACGAATTTATCCGAAATGGAAATGCCGAACACGGCAAGCAGCCTGTATAATCCGAGGCCAATGGCAGTAGGGGCGGCAAAAGCGGCAATGGAAAGCATTCTGGCCTTTTCCGCACCGAATTTAAAGAGCAGGGGGATGACCAGGCTTCCGAAGAAAATACCGATAGCCAGGCCCGCGGCAGCTACCATGAGGAGCATCAGCCAGTCGTCTGCAGAATTCAGATGAAAGCTTTTGAAAAGAAGCCCTCCGGCCACGCCCAGTACCAGGCCGGATACCACGCCGAATATACAGAAGAGAAGCAGTACAAGGAATTTGGCGGCTACCAGATCCTTTTTGGTTATGGGCATTACCAGGGCATATTTTTCCCATTTGGAAGTATTATCGAAAGAAAAGGTGGTCATTACCATCATACTGCACAGCAGGCAGCTGGTAATCAGATAGGCCGAAGGGCCGCCCTGGGGAACCATAAGTACGATAAAGAGTACCAGAAGCAGGGCCAGGGAGCGCATATTATGCATGATGTTGTAAATATCCTTTAATATCAAGCTTTTCATTTCACAGCTTCCCCCTTTACATAAAGCAAAAGTATATCATCAATGGTAGGATGGTCCACCACGATGCTGCGGTAACGGGACATGGCTTTTTCCCGATCCGCAACAAGAACGTTCCATTGGTAATCCTCTTTCCGGTAAGCCAGGATATCCCCGGGATCGATCCTGGAAAAATCATCCTTTCCGCAGCGCATAATGCCATAATTATAGATCAGTTCATCTTTTGTCCTGGAAAAGATGATTTTCCCTTCATGGATAAAGGTGATGTAATCCGCCACCTTTTCCAGATCCGTTGTGATATGGGAGGACATCAGGATGGAGTGGTTTTCATCCTGGATAAAATCCAGGAATACATCCAGGATATCATCTCTCATAACCGGATCCAGGCCGCTGGTGGCTTCGTCCAGAATAAGCAGCTTGGGATCGTGGGAGAGGGCATTGGCAATGCACAGCTTCATTTTCATGCCTTTGGAAAAGGTTTTGATTTCCTTGTCCGAAGGCAGCTGGAATTTTTCCAGGTAGCTTTTGTAAACAGCCGGATCCCATTGGCGGTAGGCGGCAGCGGATATTTTTCCTACCTTGGCAGGAGTCAGGGTTTCATAAAAGTTGATTCCGTCGAAAACAACACCGATATCCTCCTTCAGCTGTCTGGGGTCCTGGGAAAGCTCCTTCCCCCAGTAAGTAATGGAGCCGTCATCCCGTTTGATCAGATCCAGTACGGCATTGATGGTAGTACTTTTGCCGGCGCCGTTTTCCCCTATCAGGCCCATGATGGTACCCCGGGGAAGGGTAAAGGATACATGATCCAGCTTAAAGCCGGGATATTCTTTTGTCAGGTTGGTTATCTGTAATGCGGGTTCCATATCTTCTCCCATCTGCGTGCAGGACACGCCAACTTATTCATTTAATTCCAGGAATCTTCATAGAACAAAGCCAGGATTTGCTGCAGCTTTTCCAGCGGGATACCACAGGTACGGGCTGCCTCGGCGGCTTCCTGCAGTAATTCTTCCACCCTGCGCTGCTGTTCCTCCTGATAAAAATCATTGTTTCTTGCGGATACGAAGCTGCCGCGTCCGACAGTGGTTTCGATAAATCCGTCTCTTTGCAGGTCTTCATAAGCCTTTTGAACAGTAATGACACTGATATGAAGTGATTTTGCCAGAGCCCGCATGGAAGGGATAGCATCCCCGGCCTGCAGCTGCCCGTTCATTATCATCGCTTTTATCTGTGAGGTAATCTGTTCGTAAATGGGCTTGCTTGAATTATTACTGATTATAATTTCCACAAAACCCCTCCGGAGTGTTTTATAGTGTACTTATTGTACAAGTACACTATAAAACACTGTATGACAGAAGTCAATACCCTATACTTCTTTTTTTCAAGTAATATCTGGAAGAGTGCAATAGTTCAGACAGGTCTCTGTAAACAAAGAAATGGCAGAAACATATGCTGTTTCTGCCATTACCGGGAATAAGAACAACCGGTCGGAACCGTTATTATTTCTGTCCATAAACCGCCGCAGGCGGTACTCTTTATTCGTCTTCTTCGTCCGTAAGGGGAAGGCTGAAAATGAATTCAGTGCCCACGCCTTCCGTACTGATAACATTGATATTTTCATTATGGGACTGGATGATTTCTTTAGTGATGGACAAACCGAGGCCGGTGCCCTTCTTATCTTTACCCCGGGAAAGATCCGTTTTATAGAAACGATCCCAAATGAGCTTCAGGCTGTCCTTGGGGATGCCGATCCCACTGTCTTTTACGGAAACAAAGACTTTATTCCTTTTTTCTGTGGTTTCTATTTTGATGACGGAGTCGGAATGGGAAAATTTGATGGCGTTGTCCATTAGGTTGTAGAGCACCTGCTGGATTTTCCCCATATCCCCGTTCACGGAAAGCTGCTCGCCGGTGAGCACCAGTTCAATCGCAATGTGCTTTTGCTGGCAGGTTCCTTCGAAGGAGGCAGCAGTATTGCGGATGATGGAATTGATATCAAAATCTGTTTTTTCCAATACCATTCCCCGGGTATTCAGGTTATTCAGAGTGAGCAGGCTGTTGGTGAGCTTGGTTAAGCGTTCCGTTTCGTTCAGCACGATTTTCAGGTATTTCTCGTGTAGATCGGGAGGGATGGTGCCGTCCAGCATAGCTTCCAGATAGCCTTTGATGGAGGTAAGGGGGGAACGGAAGTCGTGGGAAACGTTGGCGATAAATTTTTTCTGGTTGTCCTCTCCCCGGGCAATTTCACTGGCCATGTAGGACAGGGAAGCGGCGAGATAACCGATTTCATCCTCGCTGTCAACCTGGAATTCGTAATGCAGGTTGCCTGCGGCATACTGCTCGGTAGCTTCCGTTATTTTCCGGAGAGGCAGGTAGACCATCTCCGTAAAAAAGATGAGAATAATAAGGGAAAGAAGGAAAAGGATTACCAGGATGATGTAGGAAATGCTCAACAGGCTTTCACTGGTGGAGCGAAGGGCGGCCATGGCGGTATGGATGACTACATAACCCCTTACCTTGAAATCAGAGGTGATAGGGGCATAGACGCTCAGCATTTCCTGGTCAAAGCTGTTGAAAAAGTTGCCGATAGTGTAATAAGATCCTGCCGTTTCCGTGGCGTTAAAACCCTCCACTATACGGGGATGATCCAAATCCACGGGGGTATCGGTATCCATGATCATACGGCCGGAAGGGTTGATGATCCATATGGTGGAATCCAGATATACAGCGAGGGAATCCAGCTGGACCTTGACGGTTTCCAGGGAGGCCTCGTTGTTGTACAGATCCGATGCATAGGTGTTGGCGATGAGGGTCGCTTCTTTATAAAGAGTGTCCGCTTTTTCTCTTTTCATATGCTCCAGGGTCATGCTGGATCCGAAGGTAGCTACCACAATGAAGCCGAAAAAGCCGAATATCAGGTATGCGAGCAGGAATTTCAGGTAGAGGGTCTTCCTCATTGTCTCACCTCATTTTGTCCGAATTTAAGTCTGTGGATTACAGACTTATTTTTATATTATCATATTTATACCGGCTTGTAATCCCTATATATTTTTCAGGGTGCAGTATTCCCTGTCCCCTCTTTTCTTTGGTAAGGAACAAAATGATTGAAAAAAACCCGGATCAGGTGCAATATGAATAAAAAGGCCATGGGGAAGGCCATACGAAAAGGGAGGAATAAAATATGTCAAACAGACCGGCAATCATATTGATTACCTGCGATGAAATGCGTTTGGATACTCTGAGCTGTTATGGGGGTACCGCGGTTAAGACTCCGTATATCGACAGCCTGATGGAGCAGGGGACAAAGTATGAAAACTGCTATACGGTGAGTCCTTTATGTCTGCCTGCACGGTGTTCTATGCTGACGGGGCTGTATCCGCATCATAGCGGAGCATATAGTAATTTCCGAAAATGTCCTCTGGACCAGGATATTCCAAACATTTTCACGGAACTGAAAAAAGCGGGATATGCCACCTCCATGATAGGAAAATGTCATTTTGCCCCCGTGCCATATGACGAAACCAGAGCGGATAAAACATTACCTTACGATGATTTCAGAGATTATTATATGTCACTTGGTATAGACCATCTGGAGCTGCAGGATGATAAGCAGGTATCCGTATGGTACTATGATGATTATAGCAAGGAATTGGACAAAGCAGGCTATCTGAAGAAATACAGGGATCTAACCTGGGATAACTCCCGGGGGAAGGTGTTTCCATTTCCCGGGCCGGTCCGCTGGCATCCCGATGCCTGGGTAGGGGATTGCGGAGCAAAGTTTCTGGAAGAAAGCAGCGCGGAGGATGGCCGGCAGTTTACCTGGATTTCTTTCAGCGGTCCTCACTATCCTTTTGACGCCCCACAGGAATATTATGAAAGGGTAAATCAGGAAAGGCTTCCTGTGCGCCGGTATAAAGAAGGTGAACTTAAGGAGGAAAGCCGGATCCATCATAACAGCTATTATGGAGGGGGTCATATTGACGGCTGCGGGACGGCACCGGAACATGCCTGCAGGAATTATACGGAGGAGTACTGGAAGCAGCTGCAGATCAGCTATTATGCTAATGTGGCATTGATTGACGACGAAGTGGGAAAAATACTGGAGGCGGCACGGAAACGGTATGGGGAAAATGTACTTGTGATATTTACGGCGGATCATGGGGAAATGCTGGGGAACCATGGTGTGTGGGGAAAGCATGACTGTGCTTATGATGATGTGTGGCGTATTCCCATGCTGGTACGTTTTCCGGGACAGCAAACTTCTGTAACGGAGAAAGGGAAGGTTAATCTGACGGATATTCTTCCCACCTGTCTGAACGCGGCGGGGGCGGAGCCGATTCCCTGTGACGGGTACGCGCTGCAGGAGAGGAAGGAATTCCTTTCCTATACCTTTAGTGAATCGGAAGGCTTTTGTGCAGTTACCGATGGAAGCTATAAATATATCCATGTGCAGAAGGATGGGCATAATCACAGGGAATTTCTGGATTTGAAGCAGGATCCGGGTGAATATGAAAATCAGATGGACAATCCCCGGCTGGATGGGGAGAAAACGCGGCTGATGGAACGTCTGATCACTCATTTTATGCCCCATGTCCTCCCCTGAAGTATAATAAGGCTGTCTGCTTTGTAATAAAAGCGGACAGCCTTATCAGATAAAAAGAAACTACTACCTTACTTCAAACTTATACCCAATCCCCCATATCGTAGCGATTCTCCAGGATTCATGATCCTTGATCTTCTCCCGCAGCCGCTTGATATGTACGTCTACGGTACGGGTGTCCCCGATATATTCATACCCCCAAATCTGATCCAGCAGCTGCTCCCTGGTGAAAACATGGTTGGGGGAGGAGGCGAGGAAATAGAGAAGCTCCAGCTCCTTGGGCGGCATTTCCACCGGTTTCCCCATGTAGATGACGGAGTAGTTGGTCTGGTTGATGGTGAGGTCCGGATATTCCACGCATTTGATGTTAGAAGGTTCCGGCGCAGCAGGGGCGGTTTTGTAGCGGCGCAGCACCGCTTTTACGCGGGCCACCAGTTCTTTGGAATCAAAGGGCTTTTCCATGTAGTCGTCGGCACCCAGTTCCAGGCCCAGCACTTTGTCGAAGATCTCCCCTTTAGCGGAAAGCATGATGATGGGAATATTGGATTTGCTGCGCACCTCCCGGCATACCTGATAGCCGTCTATGCCGGGAAGCATCAGATCCAGCAGAATCAGGTTAGGGGAAAAGCTGTCCGCCGCCGAGAGGGCGGATTCCCCGTCCCCTACGATCATCGTTTCAAAGCATTCCTTGGTCAGATAAAGGGAAATCAGCTCTGCGATGTTGTTGTCGTCGTCCACGATCAATATTTTCTGTTTATTTACCATGTAAGTTGTCTCCTTTTCAATGAGGAAAGAGCATGCCGGAAGGGGGGCTGGCAGCAGATGTCCCGATCCGCCGCAAGCAGGCTCAGGATTTGAATTCCACTATGGTGACACCTGCGTCCCCTTCGCCGTATTCCCCCAGGCGGTAGGATTTTACATATTTTACTTTGCGCAGGTGGTTCTGTACTGCATTACGCAGGGCGCCGGTCCCTTTTCCGTGCACAATGCGCACGGTGGAAAGATGGGCGAGATAGGCGTCATCCAGGTATTTGTCCAGCATAGACATCGCTTCGTCCACTGTCTTACCCAGCAGATTGATCTCTGCGGAAATGGACAGGGATTTGGACATACGGATCTTTCCGGAACCGGTGCGGCCGGCTTTGGCGGGAGAAGAGGAATCCTTCTCCTGGATAAGGACCAGATCCCGGATGTTGGTCTGGGTGCGGATGATGCCGCACTGTACGAAGAGGTTCCCCTTGCTGTCGGGCATGGTGCTTACGGTGCCCTTCAATCCCATGGAAACAATGCGCACGGATTCGCCCGGCTTAAGCTGGGAAGCCTTAACGCCGGAGAGGGCGGGCTGCTGGTTTTTAACGGCCAGCTTTTCGTTTTTATCGGATATCTTGCCTCGTAAGTTTTCACGGGCTTTTTCCAGTTCCTTCATGGAAGCGCCGGGGCCTGCCTTCTGAAAGGCCCGGATGGTCTCATCGGCTGTATTTTTGGCATCCTGGAGGATTTCGCGGGCCTGTTCATTGGCTTCACGCAGAATGCGTTCCTTTGCCTGGTCAATTTTTTCCTGTTTGGCTTCCAGCTTATTTTTGAGGGCTTCCACTTCTCTTTTATAGGAAGCGATTTCCAGATGTTCCTTCTCTATGGTAACACGGCTCTGTTCCAAATCGGAAAGCAGATCCTCGAAGCTTTTATCCTCCGCGCTGATCTGGGTGCGGGCGGCATTGATGATTTCATCGGAAAGACCCAGCCGGGAAGAAATGGCGAAGGCATTACTCTTTCCGGGGATGCCGATGAGAAGCCGGTAGGTGGGGCGCAGGGATTCCACATCAAATTCACAGCAGGCGTTTTCCACAAAGGAGGTGGAGAGGGCATAAACCTTCAATTCGCTGTAATGGGTGGTTGCCATAGTGCGGATCCCCCTGTCATGCAGGAAATTCAGGATGGCGATAGCCAGAGCCGCGCCTTCCGTGGGATCCGTTCCGGCTCCCAGCTCGTCAAAAAGGCAGAGGGAATCGGCATCCGCATGCTTCAGGATGGAGACGATGGAAGTCATGTGGGAGGAAAAGGTACTCAGGCTCTGCTCAATGCTCTGTTCATCCCCGATATCCGCATAAACCTCCCGGAATACGGACAGTTCCGAACGATCCAGAGCAGGAATATGAAGGCCTGCCTGCCCCATGAGGCAGAAAAGGCCGGTAGTTTTCAGGGAAACTGTCTTACCGCCGGTATTGGGGCCGGTAATAATCAGCAGATCATAGTCCTTTCCCAGACGGATGTCAATGGGAACGGTTTTTTTCTTATCCAGCAGCGGATGTCTTGCCCCGCGGATATTCAGGATGTGATCCTCATTAAAAACAGGCTCTGTTGCATTCTGCTCCAGGGCGAGGGATGCTTTGGCAAAAATAAAGTCGAGGCGGGTAAGAATCCTCTGGTTTTCTGCGATATCTTCGGTATGATCCCCAACCTGGGCGCTGAGGGAGGCCAGTACTTTTTCGATTTCTTCCTGCTCCTTGATTTCCAGCTCCCGCATCTGGTTGTTCAGGTTAACCACTGCGGCGGGTTCAATAAACAGGGTGCTTCCTGTGGAGGACTGATCGTGGATCATACCCGGCACCTGGCTGCGGTATTCCGATTTGACGGGAATGCAGTAGCGTCCGTTCCGGGAAGTGATGAGGGCGTCCTGCAGATAGGAATGCAGGGAACCGTTGACCATGCCGGCGAGCTGGGAATGGATCCGGTCTGTGGTAACCGCCATGCTGCGGCGTACGTGCTTCAGTCCGGGGCTGGCGTCGTCCGCGATTTCTTCCTCGGAGAGGATGCAGCGGTAAATTTCATTGGAAAGAAGCGTAAGAGGTTCGATACCCTGGAACAGGGCGGTAAGGGAGTCCTCCGGCGTATCCTCCCGATCCTGCCTTCCGTAGTTTTTAACGCGGGAGGCATTTTCCAGAAGGCCGGCGATTCTGAGAAGCTCCGGCGCAGAAAGCGTGCTGCCGATCTCCAGCGATTTCAGGCTCATACCAAGCTCCCGGTTGCTGCCGAAGGAAATGCTTCCTTTTTTGAACAGCCGGGTGAGGGCATCCCTGGTTTCCACCTGGGCCGTACGGATTTCTTCCAGATCCGTCATGGGAACCAGATCCCGGCAGAGCTTACGCCCCGGGTCGGAGGTGGCATGTTCGGTGAGACGGTTTATGATTTTGGTATATTCAAGTGTATTTAATACTTTTGCATTCATTTTGGTTTGCTACTCCTTTTGATGGGAAACGACAGGGCGGAAATTCAGAAACTATGGTTATTATAACATGTGAAAGGAAGATATCCAATAGCGGAAAAACCGGTTTGTTGTGGAAAACCGGTTCCTTCTCTTGTGGCGGCAACATTTTTTTTGTTATAATAAAGTTCATGGATTTCCGACAACCATTTACACTCAAAAATAATACCATTTAAGGACATCTGGTAAAAAGGGGGATCGAGGCTGTTATTATTTGTAAAAGGAGCTGATATTTTGATAAATATAGCATTAATAGATGACGATGCGGAATTTCATCCGGTATTCTGCAGATATGTGGACAAATTCTTTCAGGAAACGGGAAAGCTTTATGAACTGCGGTTATATGATGACCCGGCGGCTGCCGTATTTGATTTAAGGAACGGGAAGCATTGGGAACTTTATTTTCTGGATATTGAAATGCCGGAAACGGATGGATTTGAGCTGGCAGGTAAAATAAGGGAAGAGGCGCCGGGGGCGTATCTGATTTTTCTTACCTCCCATGAAGAACTGGCAATGGAGGGATACCATTTTAAAGCGTTTGCCTATATTCCCAAAAGCCTGCTTGAAAAAGAAATGAGCAGTACCTTACAAAGGTTTTGGGCGGAATATCAAGATACCTATTGTAAAGTGTACCCAATAATAACTGATACAAGGTTTGAACGATTGGACTACGATGACATCATTTACTTTTACAAGGAGAAAAACAATACGGTATTTGTGTTAAAGGACAGGGAAGTCCATATCAGAAAATCCCTGAAGGATGTTTTTGATGAATTGGCATCGGAGGAGTTTATGTTTACGGAAAGAGGGTATGTGGTAAATATTGAACATATTGTCAGGCTTGTGAAGAAAGGACTTATAGTGAGTAATGGAAAGGAAGTTCCTATTGGCAGGACTTATGAAATGAAGGTTAAGAAAGCGATCCTTCATTTTTGGAAGGACAGAATATGACGGTGCTGAGGATTGGGGAAGGGATATTTTCCATAGCGGAAATAGTTGGCATTTTTTATTTGCTTTTCATGTTTTCAGAGAAGAGGGATACCAGGAAGTGGAAGGACGGCCTGCTGTACCTTCTTGTGGCGGGGGTATGTGGGCTGCTGATTTGTCAGAGGATTACAAGCGGGTTGTATTCGCGTTATTTTATGTTAACCTGTATCGGTATTTCTTCTGCTATAGCTTATTTGTTTTTTAAGATGGCATTTTGGAGATGCTTTTTATTAGCGGCATTATATTTTGAAACAGTTTCTTTTTTTGATTTATTATTTATATATGTCTGGAAGCTGGCTGTAAAAGAAAGGGGCTTTGCTGAGAATATCCAATTACAAATGAGTATGGAGCGTGTTATTATTATGGCATTAAGCAGGGCTATCCTCCTAGTAATTCTGATTTGCATGGTACATAGCAGGGCCACAGTCCGAAAAGTATTTATAAAATATAAAAAGATATTTATAGTTTTTGTTTTGCTGGAGTATATCGGATTGTATTATTGTGATCAGGTATTTGTTTTTATGGATAATAGGAAAATAGATACTTATTTTGTTTTTTTTCCATTATTGTTGTTATTTGTTATGGTATGGACTATAAGTTTTATATTATATTTTGAAAAGAAAGATGAGATAACCGCTATCCATATCAGAAGTGACATGATGGAAAAAAATTATCAGGACATGGTAATGCTTTATCAGCAGCGTGGTGTTATTTTTCATGATATAAAAAATCATTTGGTGATACTTTCCGCATTGATGGATGAGGAAGAATTTAATAAGGCAAGGCAGTATATTAAGAAAATACAGGAACCTATTAAGGCGTTGGATCAAAGGCGGTATACAGAAAACCGCATTATTAACAGTATTATCAATGACAAAGATAAAAAGGCAAAATTGTGTGAGATTTCTTTGAACATAAAGGTAATTGGGGATTTTATGACAGCGATAGAGGATATAGACTGGTGCGCTATCTTGGCAAATTTACTGGATAATTCGATAGAAGCGTGCGAAAAAGTCCCTGCAGAAGAGCGGTGGATTGATTTTGACCTTGTCCAGAAAAATGAAATGATTATTCTGAATATATCTAATCCATATTGCGGTACCTTGAAACTTATGGATGGTAAGCTGCGTACCTTAAAGGAGGATAAGCTATTGCATGGCATAGGATTGGAAAGCGTGAAATATGCGGTGGAGAAGAATAACGGGACAATGGAGTATAGCTTTATGGAGCATATATTTAGGGTCAATATTGTTTTGCTTCCATAGAAAGGTGGTAAGGTGTTGAGAGAAGAGAGGGATTGCTTTATGGTTGCAGCAGGGGATTTGGCCTATGAACTGGAATCTGTGGAAATTAGTGGGGATACGGATAGGGAAGATCGTGTGGTGACACTCAATACTCCTTATCTTTCTATTTTTTGTTGTTGAAAAAATCAGATCGAAGGGCGGGCAGCGGAAACAGAGCTGCCCGCCTTTTCGTATAATCTGATACGTGCGTTTAATGCATGCAAATACAATTTTGATCCATTCGCACTCATTTTTTTGACAGTTCAGGCCATATTTAACAAAAACAAATTAAGCTTGTTATAATCAGGGCATAGGGAATATAGAGATAAATTTACAATGAGAGATAGGAGGATAGTCGAATGTATTTGTAGAAAAAGTAAAATTTATTTTTTAGTTGATCATGGAAGAATAAATTGACTAGAGAAAATATGTAAATCCAAGCATTATAAATATACGAAACCGTACAAAAGAAAGGAGTTTTTTATGAAAGGGAAATTTGTCAAAGGATTAGCACTTGTTGGTATTCTTGCTATGTTCATGGGTACAACCGCATTTGCATTGGATATTGAAGGTGGTACCTGGGATTATGGATTTAAAGATCTTTATATGACAGTATATTCTAATTACCATCATCCTACGGAAATACATGGTTCATCTGTTGATGGAGCATGGTTCGATGCAGATTATAATGTCGAACCTGGTTCATGGTCTTATGCTTCTGCTGGGGCGGGGATCTCTGACAATCATTGTTATTACAATATTGGATGGAGAGACACAAGAGCTTTCAGGCAAAATGGGGTAAGCCTGCCTGGAACTTCATCCCTTAAATAGGTTATAGCAAATTATAGTATATGACTCCTTCCTGCTATTATTGAGAATTAAATCAAATAATATTTGCAGGAAGGAGTTGTTTTTTAATCCATTTATGATTAATTATCAGCAGATATGGATGGAAGGACATAAGGAAAAGTGAAAAAAACATTCTATTTTATTTATAGTTTATTCCTTATATATTTTTTGTGTTTTGGCTTATTGGACTATTCGAATCTAGTAAGCCGTACAATAGAAAAAAACAAAGTTAAATATATCATCAATCAGCCTAATAGTTTAACAAATTCTGAGTTTATTAATGAACTGGAAAGGTTTGCAAAAAAAATAAATACCGACCTTTTATATGTGCTTGAAGATAGTTCAGAAAAGAAATTACAAAAAAAATATTATGTGTCTATGAATACTCCTGATTTTTTAGGAATTAATAATATAGCATCTTTGTTAAAGGAATATAAAGTAGTTACTAATAACAGGAATAATAAGAACGATCCTTTTTACTTAGCAAGACCAGGCTTTTATTATGATATTTATATTTATAATTTTGCGGATATTGTTGATTTTAACTTACAATCCGCTATGTACTATGTTGAACAAAATAAGGTGGAAGAATTTTTATTATTGTTAGAAGAAAATAAGTACTCGTTTAGCATTGTAAATGAGAGGAGTTTTTCCGTTAATTATCTAAATATCAGAACATTGGCTTTTCCATTCATATTATTATTATCAAGTATAATTTATTTCGTATTATCACAGAGGAAAGATATTGTAATAAAAAAACTAATGGGTTATAGATTTAGAGAGATAACATTGGATTTATTAAGTAAATGTTTTATAGATATAGCTCTGATTACATTTGCTATTGGGTTACTTTTCGCCTTAATGCTAAATTTTTATAGCCCCGGCTGCTTGTTTAATTATATGGCCTTTATGATCCCACAAATTCTTTTTATACTTTTTTTAACTTTACTCTGCATAATAATTTTGAATTTTATGAATGTCACTGTAGGCAGTTCCCTTTTTATAAAAAATAGATCAGATAATTACAGTGTTTTTTATATAACCTTACTTTTGAAATTCTTTTTGGTATTTATTTTTACAATAAAATTTTCAGTTATTATACTTGATATTGAAAATATTTATAATCTTAACAAAATAAATACTATGATCAGTAAGCAACTAGGGAGTTATGTTTCATTCCCTATAAATGCAAGCAATAATAAAATTAATTCAATAAATCAACTAGATTATAATAAGAAACTGGATATATTTTATGAAGAGACGGTTGATAAATATAATGGAATATTAATCAATACCAGAAACTATAGTAATGCAGGTTTGATGGATAATGATACTCTGGCTTTTAAATATAATCAAATTAGTATTACCGTTAATGAAAACTATCTAAAAATAAATCCAATACATGAGATTAGCGGGAATTTAATTGATGATTCTTATTTTGATAACAGAAAACTAAATCTATTATTACCGAAGGATATGGAAAGTGAAGATGTAATCAGGAAATATATGTATTCTTTTAGCCTTTCCCGTGACGATTTTAATATTATGTATTATAAAAAGGGAGAAATTATACGTTCTTTTAACCCATACTCGGGAAGATGGGATAATGGAATAATACATGATCCCATAATTGAAATTTATAATAAAAATATACTAAAAAATAAAATGCTGAATTATGTCTCAGGCCAATACTATTTTATTAAAATTGGTTCTGATAATGCGTATAAAGAGATTAGTCCATTGCTAAAAAAATTGGGGCTGGATGGCGTAATGCTGCAAACAATAAAAGTATCCAATGTATTTGATAACAGTATCTCTGATATACGCGACAAGCTTATCCTTGACATGATAACTGGTACAATCTATTTTATTTCAATGACCGTATTAATCTTATATACATGTAAATTATTTGTTAATTTATATATCGAACACATTATGTATAAAAAAATTAATGGATACAATATTTTAATGATATATTTTAAACCATTAGGGCTGATTTTATTACAGTATGTGTTACTTTTAATACCCGCTTTTTATATTAACCTAAATTTTAGCCTATATATCTTTTTACCATTTGAATTCCTTGTTTTCTTGTTATCGGCAATAAAAATCCAATCAAAAAAAGTAGTAAGTGTAATACGGGGAGAATATAGATGAGTGGAATAATATCATTACATAATGTGACTAAAAAGTTTGGGAAAAAAGTTGTTTTAGCTGATTATAATTTAGATATTATAGAAAGAGAGTTTATTTGTCTTACAGGTGAAAGCGGAAGCGGTAAATCTACATTACTAAATCTTGTGGGCCTTTTAGAAAAACCGACTTCAGGTCAAATAAATATATGCGGTTATGTAAACCCAAAATTAAACTCACATACAGGAACGAATTTATTAAGAAATGAAATATCTTATTTATTCCAAAATTATGGCCTGATAGAAAATGAAACAGTATTATATAATCTGAAACTGGCTACCAGATTTTTGAGGCTTAAGAAAAAGGAAGAAACGCAGAGGATAAATAATATACTTGATAAACTGCACTTGCACAAGGTCCTAAATGATAAAGTATATTGCCTGAGCGGGGGCGAACAGCAACGGGTTTCTTTAGCGAGAATCATGTTAAAACCGTCAAGGATATTATTAGCGGATGAACCAACAGGCAGTCTTGATGAAAAAAACAAAAAGATAGTAATGGATATTCTCAGCAGTTTACATGCTGCGGGTAAAACAATTGTTTTGGTTACACATGATTTGACATTAAAG
The DNA here is from genome assembly GCA_022845955.1 of Lachnospiraceae bacterium. Taxonomy (GTDB): domain Bacteria; phylum Bacillota; class Clostridia; order Lachnospirales; family Lachnospiraceae; genus Eisenbergiella. Next base: position 6,897,468 of record AP025576.1, on the reverse strand, counting down.
GAGTATGCAACGCGGACAATTAATTTGCAGCAGAATGAGACGTCAAATCATACGGTTCCTGCCGGGCCGGGTGAAGAACGGGATGTTAATGCTGTTACAGGAAATAATACTATGTTTAATGAAAAGTAAAGGAGTATATAGTGAAAAAAAGGTTATTAATAATTATTATTATGTTAAATAGTGTATTTATTTCGGGCTGTTCAAACACCGGTTTTGTACCGGAGCAAACAGTCCCTTCCAGTTCAGCAGAAGAGGAAGAAGGAAATCGTATTATAACAGAGGATACCCTCTCACCACAAATCATACCGGAAAAGTTTGTTAGCAAGGTTTTGGATGAGGAAAGCTTATTAAGGCTGCAGGAAGAACTCCAGGCAGAAACAATATATGATTGTACCTATGCAACGGAAGGGAAAGAGTATGAAATTCCTAAGCTTGATTCTTATGACAAAAGCTTTCTTGTTTTCCTTCAGGCAGAAGATAAAGGATGGGAGCTTAAAAAAGGGGATTTTATAAAAATAAGTTTTCTTATGGCCAATGAATTCGTAGGGCAATCAATGGATATTGGACTTATTCATAACAACAAATATGATGCGCCATTTACATTCCGGGGTGAAAATGTGGATGATAAAGCTTATTTTGGTATAGAATTGGAAATAGGGGAAGATGGGGAGTATTATCCCTATCTGTTTAACAGGACTGGAGAATCAGCTTTGGTGAAATCCTTATTAGTAGAAATAAAATAATAACCTTCATGTTTGTATATTGAATAGAAAGGGAGTTATATCATGAACGAAAGAAGAAACTACTATAATGTAATAAAAAGTATTCCAGTCCTTCTCTTGTTATTACTGTCTTTATCGGGATGTGGAAACCAGAATAATAACAGCAGTACTGCAAACAGCAATAAAGAAACGGATGTTCCCGAGATATATACAGAATTTAAGGAATCGTATGATGGTGAAATAAAAAGATTGGACGGATTTGAGGGCAAAACGTATTATAGTTATGGTTTATGGGGAGAGAACTCAGAGTACATGCATGATACTACTGTTTATTTGGAAAATAATATGCTGCACACTTTTCTTTCTTTCACGAATAATATGGGAAAACAGTTTAATTTTACTTTAGTTATTTTTGATAATTATAAGCAGATTGATTTTGAGGTGGATGGAAAATCAATGAGGCAGTGCACCGTGAATATTAAAAATGATACAGATATAAATATTCCCATTACAATATCTTCATTGGAGGAAGGAAAACATGATCTTGTATTTGCGCTTTTCCTGGATACTTATATGGAATTGACTGAGGAGGAGCGGTTGCAGACGGGGGGTACCGCGTTAAGGTGTCTGGCTGTTGTTGGAGGTAAGGAAGATTTCACTAATAAGTTTACTTACCAGGAATTTGATATGATAGAAGCGCGGACAAATGGAATAGTAATTAACAAGTTTAACGAAAATGAATACTTTATAGAAGCAGGAAATCTCGACGGAGAGACGGAAAGCAGCGCGATTATTTTTATGGATAATTTTGAACAGATAAACCTTCTGAATACGCAGAGCTATCCATATGATCTTGTGAGTCTGGATTCGGGTAAAGAAATAATGATATCTTTGGAAGAGTATTTAAAAAAGATAAGCAAAGATAATAAACCCCATGAAATTTCGGCTATCTGTATCCGAAAAGCGGGAATTGACGGGGATATATATAAGGGCGGTGTGTTTTTTACACAGAGAATTCTGAGCGATACTTATACGGAATAAACCTGTAAGAGTTTGGATACCAGTTCCTCCCAAAGATCCTCCCAGTCATAGCAGGAATTTTCCAGCACAATCCCGGGCACAGGCAGGGAACGGATGATTTCCAGTTCCGCCTTCTGCCGTTCCTCCAGAACCCGGATCACGCCGTCAAATCCCCGGATGCCGTGCTTTTTTCCATAAGGGGTATTTTCCATATAACAGATAAAGCCGTCGATCCAGGAGTTGTCCCCGGACACCCGCTGCGCTGCGGCCCTGGCAACCGTCTCCCCCACATCAGACTGGGCGAGATAGACCAGGACGGGAGAGAGGGGAAGAACCGTCAGGAGGAGTTCCTGGAAATAACGTTTCATTGTTTCTATCTCCGCAAGCCGGATAAGCATGAGTTCGTTTATCTGGTTTTGCAGAAAGGCACATTCAAATACCGTAACCGCATCCTTTTCTGCCGCCTCTTTGCCGAAGGAATACCATCTTTTGGAAAGGATTTCCCGGAAGCGGGGAAAAGGGATACGGCCGTCATATATTTCATGTTCCTCCATGGCCTTGAAAAAGGCAGGGGTGCCGGAAGGAACCTGCGTATAAGAGAGAATGGCAAAGCCGTCCTCCCTGCGGGTATTTGCTTCTATTTCATCCCGGAATGAGCGGAAAGGGGCGAGTACACGGTCCAGATCCCCTGCCGGAATATAGGCATTCCAGGCAAGATCGGCAGGATGATACCCGCCTTCTGTATATAAGTCTGCAGTAAGGCCGCGTCCGGTATAGTAAGCGGCGATCCTTTCGGCGAAGGTGGATTTCCCGGAACCGGGGATTCCTTCTACCAGTATCAGTTTTGATTTCATCATTCAGCAGTATCCTTTCCCTGGAAAGGGAGGCGGGACATCAGGAGATTTCCCGGTTTTATGGGGGTATGGCAGTACTACAGTGAACTACATAGTTTCTCTAATCTTTGGTAAGCGGAGGATAAGAAGGCGGCTGCGGATAAATCCTGATAGATCCGGCTTCTTTTATTCTGTCGGTTAAAATCCACCTCTAATGTGAGATAGGGGATATCCCTGCATTTCTTCAGCTTGTTTCCCAGTGCTTCCCAGTTGATATTCCCATCGTAGGGAAGCAGATGGGTATCCTCATCTCCCCAGTTGTCATCAAGATGGACCGCGAATAATTTGTCCCCATACCGGGACAGGCAATCGGCCCCGGGATGGTTATAATTTTCGTGCCCGCTGTCATAACAAAAACCCAGACGGTCAGATTGCAGCTGTTCATATATGTGGTCAAGATGACAGATGCTGTCCATATTTTCGAGGGCAAGGTTAACCTGCCTGGTTTCGGCATGCTCCACAAGCTTTCGGATACGATCCATACCTATGGAAGTAACGGGAGGCCTTGAGGACAGGCGGGTGACATGTATGACTGCCGTAGGGATCCCGTGCCGGCTGCAGTCATCAATGCAGGAAAACAGCTGATTCAGATAAGTGTCGCCATTTATGCCATCCAGCCACAGGTCGTTGGGGTTATCAAAAGGGGCATGCGCGTAGTCAATATCCAGACCCAGCCGTCTTGCCGTCTCCGGCTGGCGGTTTTTATCTCCGAATTCATCGCCCCACCATAGGGAGGTGGCTTTAAAGCCTGCATCTTTTATAAGCGCCAGCCGCTCCTTAAGGGGTAACGGGTAGCTGAACCAGGAAAAAATACCGAAACCTTTCATGGGATTCCTTTCTTGCCGGGGAAATGGTAACAGTCCTCATAAGTCTGAGCTGTGTTTTGTTTGTTTCATTTTAGCATACAGCAGACAGAAATTCCAGGGAGTATGGCGGTATGATATATTTTTCATGTAGGCGGTATGATATATTTTTCCATTGATTGTACCGTGTGGGATTGATTCTGTTAGTAAAGCAGCGGGGGAGATGGTACTATATAAGAAAAGGGAAAAGGGAGAGAAATATGCAGGAGAATTTGGAGAGTGTCAGAAGATGGTATCATACGCAGGAAAACTATGGATATATGCCCCGGGAGGTAGAAAAAGGATTAAAAATATGGGAAAAAAGTGTGGCAGAGAATTATTTTGTAAAAGGGTCACACATTCTGGATATTGGTTGTGGAGTGGGCAGGGAGGCATTTGCTTTATATGACTTAGGTTTTAGTATAACGGGAGTGGATATTTCCGCACCTATCCTGGAAGAGGCAGGCAGATATGCATCCCTGACAAAAAGGGATATTGAATTTTACCTGATAAACGGATTGGATCTGCCCTTTGGGGACAGGATATTTGACGTCATTATAATATGGTCACAGACATTCGGGCTTTTGTATGGGAATGAAAACCAAATGCATATGCTTCAGGAATGCAGGAGGGTTCTGAAGATAGGAGGTGTCCTCAGTTTTTCTGCCCATGATCAGGAATTTGTGGAGAAAAACTTTCCGCAGTATGTGGAGGGTAAGAAATTTTGGGCATACAAGGACTGCTGGTGGGAAAATTTTACAAAGAAAGAAATCATGGACTTGGCTCATAAGGCGGGATTTCATGTTTTGTGCTGCCGGGAAGGAGAGATTTACCGGCAGGAGGATGGGGTTGTTATTTATTGTGTGGCGCAAAAAAATAGGTAAGTGCCGGGATAGGCAGCGCTATAATAGGTAAAGGAGGAGAAGAAAGGTGGGGGAACATTTTAAATGTCTGTCTGCAGTATTTCCGATTATCATGCGGACAAAAAATGGGAAAAGGCAGGTTTTACTGCTCAGGAGGAAGAATACCGGCTATATGGATGGAATGTGGGATTTTGCCGGAAGCGGGCATGTGGAAGAAAACGAAACCGCCATGCAGGCCGCCGTCAGGGAATGCAAAGAAGAACTGGGTATAACAGTGAAGCAGAGCGATATCCGATTTGCGCATCTATCCCACCGGGTTGGTTTGAACGGGGCACGTACATATTATGATATATATTTTGTGATAGAAAGATATACTGGGGAAGCATATATTGCTGAACCGGACAAGTGTACGGGGCTGCAATGGTTTGATGTGGGGGAACTGCCAGGGGATTTTATCGGAATACGGAAACAGGCGTTAATGATGTATTTTGATTCAAAGTATTATAGCGAGGTAATGAATTCGTAACGGAAGCGCATTTGTTTTCCCAGATGGTAAAAACAGGTTGTAAATTTCTGGATTTTATGCAAGGCGGCAGCTGTCATCAGAGCAGGCAGGAACTAACGGGACTTCCGTTATTTTCTGTCTGTTTTTCCTTTTGTAAAGAGGATCATTTAGACCCCAAAAGATGATTTTTCAGTAACGGTACAACAGGTCTGCGCATTTACTGTGCAGACCGTAAGAAAACGTGGCGGAAACAGGCATCCTTCCCATTTTGCAGCGATTTCATTGGCGGGATGCGGTAACAGTTCAGAACTGTCTGAAATGTTACGGTTTTTAGGGACAGATTTAACAACAATGATGCATTTTATTGTTAATATATAGAAAAAAGGGTAACCGCCGTACGCTCCGGACCGTTACGAAAAGGGGGATGATAAATTGGTCAGAATAGCATTAATGGATGACGACGTCGAATTCCATGCAATGTTCAGTAAATACATCAGGCATTTTTTTCATAAAAAGAATACTCTTCATGAGCTGAGGCTTTATAACAGTCCGGAAACCCTTCGGTATGATTTGAAGGAGGGGAGGAAGTCCGATATTTATTTCCTTGCTATTGAAATGCCGCAGATGAATGATTTTGAACTGGCTAAGCTCATCCGGCTGGAGGTACCGTATTCTATGCTGGTATTCCTCACTTCTCAATTGGAATATGCGGCGGAGGGGTATGAGCTGCAGACGTTTGGCTATATACCCAAAAATCTGCTGGATGAAAAAATAGATGCCGCCCTGGAATGTTTCCTCGCGGAAATGAATAAGCTGGCAGGAAAGGCTTATCTTATGGATACTAGTTCCTGGTTTGAACGTGTGGAATATGATGATATTATGTATATGTACAAGGATAAGAAAAACACTGTTTTTGTACTTTCTGACAGGCAGATATCCATCCGGAAGCCCTTGCGGGAGGTATTTGACGAACTGGATACGGACTGCTTTATGTACATAGAGCGGGAATATGTGGTTAATATGAAACATATCATAAGGATCGTTGACAAAGAGCTGGCGCTTAGAAACGGTACCACCCTTCATATAGGACGTATTTACGAAAAAAAAGTGAAAAAGACAATTCTGCAATTGGGAAAGGACGGGATATGAGAGGACTGCAAACAACCTGCGATATGAAAGCCATATCCTGATTCTCTCTTCCGCCCTGGATGTAAATAATTTGGAAGAAGCCAGACAATATACACAGAGGTTACAGGAAGCCGGATTGTTCACATAATCATAAATGATAAGATGAAAAGGGTCGTTTACGTACAAAAAAGTACCGTTTAAGGCCGAACCCCCAAAATGGTTTCTTTTTCCGTATAATGTAAGTAAGAAAATACGTAAAGGTTAAGATATATCGGAACCGTTACAAAAATACCGGCAGGAGGGATATCGATGCATTATGCTATTATAAAAGAACTTCTTGAGAGTCAGTCTCCCTTATTCAAACGGGTAAACAAAGGGGATTATTCCAACGTATGCTTTCTCGGGGCAAGGGATGAAGAACAGGGAACATATGATAAAAATTACACAAACCGTTTGCGGCTGGCCTATTTCCTCCTGTATGAACATATTGACAGTGAGGATATCATAAGAAATCTGTTCCTGGAAGAATTAAAAGACAGGGAAACAAACAGTTTTCAGGGAATCGGCCCTGTACTGGAGATATTGACCTGCCTGCTTGTGAAATATAACCAGGACGGGAATTACGACATCCTTTTTGAACGGGCTAAATCCGCCAATTTTGATTGTGCCTGCGGCTACGATCCTGATATAGAAATGTCGGAGGATATAAGTGAATGCGATATATATGACTGTATTTCCATCGCAATCGATATGGGATATCCGGAAACAGCTGCCAGGCTTGTGGAATTATGGAAGAAAAGTGTAGCGGAATGGGACAAACGTAATTTTGAAAGGCTGATTACTTTTAATAAAGATAGCAAACGGGAATCGGAAAATGAGGAGCCGCTGAAAGCCCTGGTGGATACAGCCTATAAAAAAGGAACAAATTCCGACATCATAGGGGCCTGGAGAAACCTGATCCATTACTATATCCGGTTCGAAAGACCGGAACAGGCCTATAGCTGCTTTCAGCGCCTGATACGGGAAGGGGATCTACCGAAAATTTATCATATCAGGCTTTTCGAATATATCCTGGAGGACTGTATGGAGCTTATCTGCCTGTACAGCGAAAAGGCGGGTGAGCTTTGGGCATGGGCCAGGCCTTTTGTCATAGAGCGTGCAGACGATATGTTCGGAAACCTTTATGAAAAAAGTATCCTGGCAGCAAAAGCAGTTAATGATGAATTTGTCCGGGAACTGGAACATCACTATCAATTATGGAAAGAACGGATGCAGTTATAGGAAATGGATTGCCGATTTCCATAATTTCCTCCATGCAAGTCCTGCCCGGTTATTTATATCGGGCGTACCGCCCTGTAGAAATGATTGTACAAACTGCCAGATTTCTGCGGTCAGTTTGTACAGTTTTTTTATGGCTAAACAGGTAATCAAAAACAGCTTTCAGGCGGAATAACCGGTATAAATATAGGAAGCAACGCAGAATATCATATCAGAAAACAAGCATGCCAATTCAGGAATGCCGCTGAAATGTCTGCATATAATGGAAGGGGAAAGGGGAGCGCAGGACAAATGAATAATGTGAATATTATATAAATATAAAAAATAAAATGATAATTTATTGTATTATAATAATATTATTAAAAAATATTATATAAAAAATATAATTGTCAGATAATTAAGAATCCTCGATTTCCAGAGTTATTGACATATGCCATAAACAAGTGTAGACTACAGATAGGAATTCAAATGGAGGTGTAATCATTATGAAAATTGCAGTAACCTATGAAAACGGACAAGTATTCCAGCATTTCGGCCATTGTGAAAATTTCAAAATCTATACCGTGGAAGACGGAAAAGTAACGGATTCCCAGGTAGTCAGCGCTGTGGGAAGCGGCCATGGTGCGCTGGCAGGTTTCCTGAAGGAGAAAGGGGTGGATACCCTGATTTGTGGAGGAATCGGCGGAGGTGCCAGGACGGCTTTGGGAGAAATCGGAATCGACCTTTATCCGGGCGCAGCCGGAGATGTGGATAAAAATGTGGCGGATCTGCTGGCCGGAACACTTTCCTACAATCCGGATACCATGTGCAGCCATCACCATGGTGACGGCCATAACTGCGGAAATCATTCCTGCGGAGAAAACAAGCATGGATGTGCAGGGAACCACTGAAACCGCAGTATACATGTAACTTTTACTTAGTACGCTACATTTCTGCACAGCACGTGAGAAAATGATTCAGAAGTGTCAAAGCCCTCGCTGAAAGCGAATTAGGATGGATTTTGGCAGGAATTGCGGAGGGACTGAACAGTTATTAAATCAGATAAGAAACCCAGCGGACGGCCGAAACAGAGCCGTCCGTTTTTATCGGATTCCTGCAAATACATAAATCGTTTCTGTTTTTCCCATGCCCGGTAACCATAAAGCCTCCTAAAAAGCCGTTTCCCCGAAATTCATGTTGAAAAACCCCCGTCTTTTTGCTACCATAGGGGATACCATACAAGCTTTGCAGGATGAGGCGGCAGGAGAAGAACAGCAGTCAGAGCGTGGACAGACAAGGATATGCCGGCGTGTGCATATGTATGAAACAAAAGATAAGACTGACTGCAGGAACGGAACCCGCCCGAGAGGCTCAGGTGCAGACGCGTTTCCGGCTGCAGGGAAAGGCAGCACCTATGAAAATAATGGAATTTATCAATGCCCACAGGGAGGATGAGGACTACTGCGAATGCCTCATCCATCCTGACGGGGAAGTGGATGAACCCCTCCCGTCCCATATAGGAAGGCTGATTGAGATAGCGGGTGAGGATTCCGCAACCCTTAACGGGCAGATGGAAAAGAGCATGGAACCTCTTTTCTGGATGGTGGAATATACCGGATGCATGTCGGTATGGCAGACAAGAGTGGTAGCCCCTGCCCGGCCGACGAAAATCCAGGAGGATGTGCTGGAAATGCTCCATGACGCCGCTTTCCTTGCTCCGAAGTATTTATATGAAAAACCGGATGCCGCCTACGTATACAGCGTGGAAAAGGCGAGAATTGCCATTGCAGAGAAAAAGAAGCAGAAGGCAGAACAGGCGGCCGTGCGGGATAACGATTCCGCCGGTTTTCCTATTCAAAAAGACTAGTACTCCATCCGGCCAGAAACGCAACTGACAGTACTGAATATTTTGTCAGTCTGCAAGACGGGGGAAGGAGGCGATGCGGTGGCATCGTTGACTGACGACAACGCGGCAGGTGGCAAAATAGCAGTACTGTCAGTTGCGTTTCTGGCCGGATGGAGTACTAGAATGTATTTAAAATTTATTCCCGCAATCGGTTTGTCCCATGTACCGTGGAATTCATCCCAAATGCAATCAACGTAGCCCGCTGCGCCTCATGAATAGGGGACAAAATTCCACAAACTGTGATGCACATCTTGCAGAAAGCAATTCTTAAACACACTTTGATACCATGAATTATTGTTTTAACGTAACTGTTCAGTACCCTCACAGTTACTCTGCAAAAATCCATCCTAAATCGCCTTCGGCGATGGATTTTTGCACTCCTGAATCACTTTCTTACGGTCAGCGCAGTAAATGCGCTGACCTGCTGAACAGTTACGTTTTAACATCATACTAACGAAAAAGGAGATTTTCAGATGAAGCATACCGGTACCAAAATCATAGAAACCGATCGCCTTATCCTGCGCCCCTTCCGCGTGGAAGACGCCCAGGCAATGTATGAAAACTGGGCATCCGATTCCGAAGTTACCCGGTTCCTGACCTGGCCCGCTCACGGAAGCCCGGAAGTGACCAGAGAAATCCTGGCAAGCTGGGTCGCTCAGTATACCGAAAACAACTACTACCATTGGGCCATAGTCCTGAAAGAGAACGGGGATCAGCCCATTGGAAGCATCGGAGCGGTAGAACAGAAGGAAGCCACAGAAATGGTACACATCGGTTACTGCATCGGCCGCAGATGGTGGCGCAGGGGAATAACCTCCGAAGCCCTGCAGGCCCTGATCCGCTTTTTTATGGAAGAAGTGGGTGTGAACCGGGTGGAGGCCAGGCATGATTCCAATAACCCCAATTCCGGGAAAGTCATGGAAAAATGCGGCATGAGGCAGGAAGGCATCCTGCGCCAGGCCGACCGGAACAATCAGGGAATCTGTGACAGCTGTATGCACGCCATCCTGGCGGAAGACTATTTCAGCCCGCGGGTATAAAACCGGTTTTTCAGGAAAAGCCCTGGTACGAAACCGTATTATTCCGCCCGGCTGCGGCCTCTGCAAACCTTTACAACCCACCCTCAATCGGATATACTGTTAAAGGTAAGCGGCAAAGTTTCCCTTCTTTTCATAAAGAAAGGAACATAAACTTACCCAGAGAAAAAGATTCAGACACAAAAAAGAGGATAGGAAAAGAATGTCAGATAACGAACAGGATCGCAAAGACAAAACCGCCGGCACCTCCTCCCCGCCGGAACCGGGAGAAGAGATCCGTCTGCCGGAGACTGCTTCCGGGGCGCCGAGCAAGGATATTGACTTCATCAAAGAAAAAGTGAAGGAACGCCCTGTCAATAAAAGAAAGCTGCTCAAGCGAACCATTATCACCGCGTCTATGGCTGTAATTTTCGGTCTTATCGCTTGCTTTACATTTCTGGTGCTGGAGCCTGTTTTCAGCAACTGGCTGTATCCGGAAGAGGATCCCGCCCCCGTACAGCTCCAGGAGGAAGCTGCAAACGAAGAAATGCTTCCCGAGGATATGGTTCTGGAAACGGAAAGCGAAGAGGAAAAGGAGAGCACACCCGTCACCTCCACCGTGGTCCAGAAAATAGATATGAGCGTTTCCGATTACCAGAAGCTGTACAGCAACCTGTATAAGCTGGTACAGGACGCCGCCAAATCCATGGTGACCGTAACCGGCGTCGTTTCCGATGTGGATTGGTTTAACAATACGTTTGAAAATAAAGGCCAGACCGCAGGCCTGATCGTAGCCGATAATGGAAAGGAACTCATGATCCTTACGGAAAAAGAAACGGTGGAACAGGCAGAAAAGGTACACGTCACCTTCTGTGACAACACCCAGGTGACCGCCGCCCTGAAACAGGCCGATCCCACCACAGGCCTGGCTGTTATCAGCGTAAACCTCGCTGATATCGGAGAGGATACCAAAGAAATCATCAAAGCAGCGAAGCTGGGCAGCTCCAACAGCGGAAGCGGCCTTCTTGCCACCCCGGTCATTGCCCTCGGCCGTCCCATGGGAAACGTTAATTCCGTAGCCTACGGAATGATTACCTCCATGGATACGGTACTGAACCTGACCGACGGTAATTACCGCCTGCTCACCACCGATATCTACGGAAGCACCAGCGGCAGCGGCGTGATTATAAACCTGAACGGACAGGTGCTCGGCATCATTAGCCAGCGCAACAACAGCAGCGACGCCAAGAACCTTGTTTCCGCACTGGGCATCAGCGATTTAAAAAACAATATAGAAAAATTGTCCAATGGCCAGGCCATGGCTGCCCTGGGCATATACGGCACCGATGTACCGGAGGAAATCCAGGAATCCCAGGGAGTACCCGCCGGCGCCTACGTAACCGGCATTGTGATGGATTCCCCCGCTATGGTAGCGGGTATACAGAGCGGAGATGTCATTGTGAAAATGGGCACCGAAGAAATCACCTCCTTCCAGGAATACAACAAAGAAATGATGAGCCTTGTGCCGGACTCCCAGATTACCATCACCGTGATGCGACAGGTACAGGACGAATACCAGGAAATGGCAGTGGATGTCATCCTGGATACCTTACATTAAGAGGAGCCTGCGGGCGGATTGGAGAAAACATGAAATACATTAAGGACTACAAAGAAGGCGACAGAGTATTTGACATTTACCTCTGTAAACATAAACAGTCGGCTGTCACAAAAAACGGCAAACCCTACGACAACGTAATCCTCCAGGATAAAACCGGAACCATTGACGCCAAAATATGGGATCCCAACAGCGCCGGCATTGCCGAATTCGATTCCCTGGACTACGTCGAAGTATACGGCGACGTAAACAGCTTCCAGGGTGCCCTCCAGGTCAGCGTAAAAAGAATCCGCCTTTGCCAGGAGGGAGAATACGACCCTGCAGACTACCTCCCCGTAAGCGCCAAAAACATCGACGACATGTACAAACAGCTCCTGGGCTTCATCGGAGGAATCGAAAACCAGTATTTAAAGAAGCTTCTGGAAAGCTTCTTTGTGGAAGACGAAGCCTTTATCAAAGCCTTCCGCATGTCCTCCGCTGCCAAGACCGTACACCACGGCTTTGTGGGCGGCCTCCTGGAGCATACATTAGGCGTAACCAGACTCTGCGAATACTACTGTACAGCCTACCCAGTACTGAAAAAAGACCTCCTTATCACAGCCGCCATCTGCCACGATATCGGCAAGACCAGGGAGATCTCCCTTTTCCCCGAAAATGACTATACCGATGACGGACAGCTTTTGGGCCATATCGTTATGGGAACCGAAATGATAGGACAGAAAGCCCGTACCATTCCCGGCTTCCCGCCGGTTCTGGAAGCGGAACTCAAGCACTGCATTCTGGCACACCATGGCGAATACGAATACGGATCCCCCAAAAAACCCGCCATTATAGAAGCCGCGGCCCTGAATTTTGCCGATAACACGGATGCCAAGATGGAAACCTTCATGGAGGCCCTTCAGAATGCCAAAGATGCCGGATGGCTGGGCTATAACCGCCTCTTTGAATCCAATATCAGGATGACACGGATGGAGTAAACACATATGGATATCAAGAAAAATGACATTTTCACAGTGCAGATAACCGATACCGGAACGGAAGGAGAAGGCATCGGTAAAATTGCGGGCTTTACTCTCTTTGTTAAAGATGCGGTCATTGGAGATACGGTACAGGTAAAGGTCATGAAAGCGAAGAAAAACTATGCCTATGCAAAGCTGGAGAAGGTACTTGTACCTTCTCCTTTTCGCGTCGAGCCCCCCTGTGCCTTCCACCGCCAATGCGGCGGCTGCCAGCTGCAGTCCCTTTCCTATGAAAAACAGCTGGAATTCAAACAGAATAAAATCAGGAACAACCTGGTGCGGATCGGCGGCTTTGAACCGGAAAAAATCGACGCCTGTATGGAGCCGATTATTGGAATGGAGGATCCCTGGCATTACCGGAATAAGGCCCAGTTTCCCTTCGGGTATGATAAGGAAGGAAACGTGGTGACCGGTTTTTACGCAGGACGGACCCATACCATTATTCCCAATACGGACTGCGCGCTGGGGGTGAAGGAAAATAAGGAAATTCTGGAGATTATCCTTGCGTATATGAAGAAATATGCTGTGTCTGCGTATGAGGAGACAACCGGGAAAGGACTGGTAAGACATGTATTGATCCGGAAGGGATTTGCCAGCGGACAGATTATGGTCTGCCTGATTCTAAATGGGAAAAAGCTGCCGGAAGAGCAATGGCTTGCGGAAGAATTGTGGAAAATACCGGGTATGACAAGCGTGTCCGTGAATGTGAATACGGAGCGGACGAATGTAATTATGGGGAAGAAGGTCCGGGTTCTTAAAGGAGAAGAGAAGATCGAGGATGCTATCGGGGACGTGGTTTTCCGGATATCCCCGCTGTCTTTTTACCAGGTGAACCCGGTACAGACACGCAAGCTGTACGGACAGGCTTTGGAATACGCAGGGCTGACAGGGGAAGAGACGGTTTGGGATCTGTATTGCGGGATTGGGACGATTTCGTTATTTCTGGCACAGAAGGCTAAAAAGGTGTATGGGGTGGAGATTGTACCGGAGGCTATTGCGGATGCGAAGGAGAATGCGGTCAGGAATGGGATAACGAATGCGGAATTTTACGTGGGGAAGGCGGAAGAGGTGCTGCCTCAGATGTATGAGGAAGAAGGGGTTTATGCGGATGTGATCGTGGTGGATCCGCCGCGGAAAGGGTGCGATGAGAAGTGTTTGGAGACGATGGTGCGGATGCGGCCGGAGAGGATTGTGTATGTGAGCTGTGATTCGGCTACATTGGCTCGGGATTTGAGGTATTTGGGGGAGATGGGGTATGAGATTGGGAAGTGGAGGGGGTGTGATATGTTTCCGGGGACTGGGCATGTGGAGTCGGTAATAATGATGCGGAATTGTGGTTTGAAAGGGAAATAGAGGGGGTTAGACCACAAGATATAGTGGTTTTTGGCGAAAAATCGAGGAATAGAGATTGTCGCACAATTAAAATCAATACGTTTAGGTACCATATAAAAATATGTCGATAGCAGCCAACAATAATATTCAGAATACAGGTTGCTTTTTTGTACACTTTGTTATTTGATGTTTACCAAACAAAAACAATGCTTGTTTCGAAACGTCACTGTGCATTACTGCTCAAATTTTTGAGCATAAGAGGTTCGAAATTTGTTGTATTTTTAAGCATTTTGAGTATAATAGAAAGGTAGGCGCTTATGCTCGGATTAAGTGTATCCTTATTAAAGTTCAATTCTTGCCTTATATGGTAACTATAGTAGACCTTATGTCTGAAATGATTGAAACGTTAAGCGACCTATTAAAACCCGATGAAAAGGGGAAAAAGAGTTGAATATTATTTGATGAAACGAGAATATTCCTTGTTATGATTTTTGGGAGTGAAATGCGTCTCATGAAAAAATGAGTAAGGATAGTACATTATTATATAAGCTAAGAAAACTGGGGTAGAGCCTTAATTCTATCGAACTCTAATAGTCAAGCAAAAAGGAAAAGGAAATGATACCTTCACCAGAAATACAGCAACATCTCAAAATTGTAGATATAGTGCCAATTGAATATAAGGACTTTCTAACCTATTGTAATATTACTGGAAAGATATTTTCTTATGAAATTACATCAGTCGACTATGTTGCTTATCGTTCACAATTCGGTCGTGATAAGAGTGAGGTTAAGAGGCTTCGATCCATTATTGAAGCTGGAATAATGTTGGATAAGTTAGAAACTGAGACTAAGGAAAGATTGGCTTTTTTTACCCCAAACGAAGAACTTGTAATCGAGGGGGTAGAGAAGACAGGTGAGAAATCGAGTTTAGATGCGCAAACTATAGTTAGGATTTATGATGCTGAGGTCAATCAGGCAATTTACGATGCTGATGATACTTCTGAGCTTAAGAATACTGCAGAGGAATCTGAACCTACATATGCCGATATTTTTGGCCTAAATGCTGATGACTATGCCGATATTATGGTAGAGACAGATCTTTACACCGTATACTCTGTTTCGCTATCGTTGCGGTCCTTGAATGACCTTAGAAAAAATGGCTATCAGACCCTTAAAAAGTTGCTCTTGTCGACCCCAATGAGACTAAGTCAAATAAAAAGCCTTGGCGCAAAATCTATTAGGGAAATTGAAAACGGGCTGAGGTATATTTCCCATAAGGGAATAGGACAAAAGATGGCCTCATCATTCAACCCCGTTCCTTCTGTTAGGTTAAAAGTTGTCCGGCCTATAATTGAATCAATGCTTTGTGGGAATCAATACATACTGGATGAACTGACTGAAAGTGAGAAAAGCTTCTTTGCTAAAACATTAGCGGCTGCAGATGTGTTAGGGAACGAGTTATGCATTGAATTATTGCGTGGAGATCGGTGGGAATATGTTGAAAGTATTATCAAAATGTTTGCAGACTTCAATCATAAGATTACATTCAACCAAAATATTGTGGACCTTGCGAAGTGTGCTATGGCTAATTGGGACTGCGCAATCTACTCTAACGAGTTACTTCCTTTTATGCGCCTCTACTGCGTTTTTCAAAATAGGCTCGTTTCGCAGGAGTTTAAACCACTCATGAAGCAAGGTGTAACGGTGGAACATTATGCTGATTTAGTTGAAAACCAGCTGGAAATATTAGAGGGAAATGTCAATGTACTTGCAAATGAACTAACAGCATTCCAGACCTGGATGGGGGAAGCTGAACTTACCGGGCTTTGTAAGAGGGCATTTGACCAGAACGATTGTAAGAATACTCGTGTTTTCGATGTGTTATCTGAGCGTGCTTCTGGTCGCACACTTGAGGAAATTGCTCAACAATGTGGCTTGACCAGAGAAAGAGTGCGTCAGCTTGAGAAGAAGGCTTTCGAAATTATTAACAGCCGACTTTCAGAAATTAGATATAATCTTTTGGGTTTGATTTCAGCTTATCGTAATGGAGAGCACGTTCTCCTAAAAGATGAGATTATAGAGACCATCGGTGTAAAATATGGAAATATTCTTTGGTACTGCGCAACACGAACTGCGGATAAAGGAAAAACATACTTGCTGGACACCAATATAGCACATTATGACAGTAATTATAATGCAATTATCGTATTCAGCAAAGAAGGTACAGAGAATGCGCTTCCTGACACTGATAATAGGATCACAGAGGAAGTTGTCAACAGTCTTCCGGATTTGATTGAAACAGCTGAGCTGAAAAGAGAACTTGAATCCCGAGCACGTGAATACAGCCTCTCTTCGGAACTGTTTATGCTTGTGGCTGCAAAACAGTACAGAGAAACGGGACTTTACTCCTATAAAGAGCGGCTTACTGTCGTTCAAATGTGCGACTGTGTTCTGAAAAAACGTTTCCAGAACGGATATAAAATTGCAGACCAAACGGACGGTGGGCAGTTTGTAAAATACCTAGTTGAATTCTTTGGAGAAAAGGGGTATATGACTCCCCGCGCTATTGACGCTAAAGTTATGGACTATGGCGTTTTAATCGACAGAGGAAAATATATCCACAGAGATTACATTACCATAGATAGAAGCATTGTTGATGAGATCTTCGCTTATATTGAGTCTAGTCCCAAATTGGCACTTGCATACTATGAAATTTTTGCAGCCCTTGAGGATATGTTAAAAGGCACCGCAATAACAAACCGCTATGCTCTGCAAGGGATTATGAAGCTGTATAATTGTCCATATGCTTCTCACCGGGATTACATTTCCAAGGAGAGCAACGTAAATGTAGCGGATGAACTTAATGCCTTTGTGGAGGCTGCCGGCATTTTACACAAGTCGGAAATCTTTGCGGAGTTTCCCGGCTGGAAGGACTATAACCTAGCTTTCGTTTTGCCCCGTTGCCCTGACGTCATTGGTTTAGACAACGGTTACTTCATGCATGCAAGCAAATTGATCGTTACAGGAGATGATCGGGATAGAATTAAAAAATATCTAGATGCGAATATTCACGACATTCCTGTTTCCGCAAGATATTTGCAGGATGAGTTCATGAATTTTTTTCCGGAGTTCATGATTAGGAATGATATCCAGAGCCATGGAAAACTGTTCGGTATTCTTCAGCATATGTTTGTCCAGGATTATCATTTCTCCCGTCCTTATATTGCCAAGGAGAATATTGGAGAAATAACAAATAAACTTGTTCTGCTTAAGCATCTTGAAGGCATGGATGCTATCGAGCTTAATGACTTTGTTGATCTTTGTGAGCAGAATGCCGTACATTATGTGAGCTTTTCATATCTTCTTGATATAATGCAGCCTGAATTCGTTCGAGTGGATGAAAACACCTTGAGGAGATTTGAAAGCATAGGAATCAATGATGGGATGTATCAGGCTATTTCTGATAACATCACTGAGGCAATCACAGCACATAATGGATACCTTGCAGCCGGAAACATAAAAGATTTTAGTTGGTATCCAACGCTAAATATTCCTTGGACCCCATTTTTGCTGGAAAGTATTGCTAGTATTATCCCCGGTGGAATCAATACGATAAAGATGGTGTCGTCATCTTCTGAGGTGCCGCACTCGATTTTCGTTAGCGATGATTATGCTGATGACGACTGGAATAGTCTGTTGGTTAAGTTGCTCAAGGCGGAACACGCAATAGAACCATTCGTCTCCAAGACGGCCGTGTTAGAGTGGCTTCAAGCAGAGGGACTTTGCAATGTAAAGTATCCTGCGTTCTTGGATACGGAAAATCATTTATACTTTGATGAAACCGGAAAGTTGAGGATTGAATAAGAATGGCCGAAGTTAAGCGTATGCCGTCACTTACGATGGACGAAGTGATTCTTCTTGTAGATACATATTTTCAGGTTAAGGACATCACTGCGTCAACTATAAAAAAGGAGCTTATCCAGGAATTAAGTGATAGTATGCGCGCACTTCCTTTTTTTCCGGAGTTTAAAGAATCCCCGGCGTTTCGATTTTATTCAGGGATGAATATGTGCTTGTCAAGAATGGCATCTGTTGATCCATTCAAAATATCATCGTTTGGACGAGGTTCCACACGTCAAAGAAGGGTTTTCGAATATTATTCCAGCTGAAAGGCTACATTGCATTCTGTTGCAAATACTATCAAGGTAATAGACCGTTTAGATTTTCCTATTCTTCCCACCTATGAAGATAACATCATGGGGATGCTTCTGCCTTCTTATTATGAATATTTGGAGCAAAGTGATAAGACAGTTAAAAATGCCAGAAAGGTAGTTTTGGCGCAGGGAAAAACCAAGTGCTCTCTCTGCGGTTGCGATCTTGAGGAAGTTTATCTCGGGCGCGCCAATGAACTACTGGAGGCACACATTATGTTGCCTATAGCACAGATAAGTAGGCGAGAAAAAATAACATTGTCCGATATCTTGTTCCTATGCCCGGCATGCCATAAGCTCGCGCATACGGCGCCGGAGCTTATAGAGGAGCAAAACCTACGAGAATTGGTTAAAGGAAGATAAATCATATGTACAACTACGAATGGGATCTCGAAACGGGCGGCTACATCCTTACAACAAGGATAACAGGAGTAACTAAGGAAGTTCGCCCTGTTTTTGCAGAAGAACTAAAATTTCTTGAGATGAATAAAAAATATGGATGGGATATTCCCGATTGTGAGGAACCCATCATGTGGGCAGAAGGTCGGCGCTACATGTACCGTGGAGAACTGGTAGCAGAAGCGGTCGGTGGAGGCTTATATTCCATGCCTGTAATGAAAAGTGTTATTCGCAACCTTTCTCTGAAACCCGTCGATCTTCAAACGATGGTTCTTAAAAACGAAAACCTTATGAATGGCCTTGTGCAAAGGACACTACGCTTTGTTTACGATACATATAAGAAATATGAAGATAAAGTGGGCATTTTCTATGTTGCCTTTAGTGCTGGTAAAGACTCAATGGTAATGCTTGATATTGTTCAGAGAGCTTTGCCACATGATGCTTTCGTTGTTATCTATGGCGATACCACAATGGAATTTAATGCAACTTACAGAGCTGTGGATGATGCAAAAAAAAGATGGCCTCAGTTAGAGTGGTATACCGCGCGAGCTCCTTTTGATGCAACAGAATCATGGCAAAAAGTTGGTTACCCAGCGCGTCGATTAAGATGGTGTTGTAGTGTTCACAAAACTGCGCCGTCTATTCAGAAACTGCGTGATATATACAGAGAGAAATATCCAGATAGCAATAAGCCTTTCAAGGTTATGGTGTTTGATGGTATTCGCGCTGAAGAAAGTGATGCTCGTGCTGGATATGCGATGGTATCTGAGGGGAATAAACACGCTGTTCAGGCGAACTGTAGCCCAATACATGAATGGAATACCACTGAGCTATTTATTTACATGTTTGCGAACAACATTCCTGTTAATGAACTATATCGGTATGGCTCACACAGAGTTGGTTGTATTCTTTGTCCAATGGCTTCCGAGTGGTATGAGTGTGTACTAAACCATGTCTATCCTGAGGAGGTAAAGCCTCTACTCAACATTGTCGATAACTCAACAAAAAAGAGTTTTGGCAGTCGGCAAGATAAAGAACGCTATCTCGAGAGTGGCGGGTGGAAATCTCGTGTCGGTGGCAAGGATATTGTTATTGGTGAAAATAAGATTACCGAGATAAAGAAATCTAACAGAATTCTTTATGTCATAAAAAATGGCAATTACCGATGGGACAAGTGGATGGCGACTGTCGGTGACTTGGTTAAAACAAGTGAGACAACATACTCGATAAGCTATCATGAACTTTCAATGGAGTTTGATGTAAGAGTGGACGAGTCGTCCACTTTACTCACGATTCCCGTATTGATTAAGTCAAAAATAAGCATACGATTCATGTACTTATTCAAAAATGCTCTTTATAAGGCTGCGTACTGTGAGAATTGCCGTGAATGTATGGCCGAATGTGCATTTGGAGCTCTGACAATTACTGACAATGACATACAGATTAAAGGATGTAGGCATTGCGAATCATGCTTGGATTCATCGAAAGGGTGCATCGTTGCAAAATCACTAAGTATAACAGGAGATGGAAATAACATGAGCGCATCAAATATTAGCAGATATCAGAATTTTGGATTTAGGCAGGAGTGGCTTGAACTTTATTTTGAACTGGGCGACGCATTCTGGAAAAATGATCGCATGGGAAAATACATGATTATTGGTTTCAAGACCTGGTTAAAAGAGGCGGGTATCACGGAAAATAATGCAATCACCGTTTTGGGTACGAAGTTAAATGAATTAGGAGTTGATATGCCAGCAACCTGGGGGATTATTTTTACTAAACTCGCCTATAATTCTCCGATTATCAACTGGTATGTACGAAAGGTTGATTTGAATCGTGAGATTACCAATGATGAGATGAAAATTCTTCTTGGAGATTTTTATTCGCCAACTGTCAAGAAGAATGCTCTTAGTTCCCTGAAAGAAACTATCCGCCTATCCCCGATAGGTTGCCTTATCGGTCAAGGTAAATGTGAGATGAAAGGCAAAGTAATTACATCTATTACTCGATATGGATGGCAGGAACCCGATTCGCTGGTAATGTTGTACACACTTTATCTATATGCAGAACACAGCGATAGCCTCTACAGCTTTACACTCAGTGAATTGATGGATGACAGCGATGAAAGAGAGGCCATGAGCCCAAGATTAATCTTTGGCGTGGACGCTGAGATACTGCGACCTATTCTTCAGGGCTTGGCCCACGATTACCCAGATTATATTCAGGTGGATTTTAACAACAATCTGATGGAAAATATCTTCCTGAACCGAGATAAAAAATCAGCAGATATAGCAGCTCTGCTATAAGGAGGAGAACAAATGCCTACGAGGTTATACCAGGATTACATAAAGGTTGATCCTAACTTTATTCCGGTATTCAGCAGTAACAGCGACCGTGTTTATCCGGACAAATGGCAGTCTTTTTATCCGCATGATAACTTTAAGACGATTCTTACAGGCGTTGTACAAATGCTTGAAAAGAGCTCTGCGACAAAGGACATGCCGCAGTGGATGAGCGGTGCATACGGCACAGGTAAGACCTATGCGTCTTTTACAATCAAACACATTCTAGAGGATCAGCTGGAAAGTGTGGAGCCTTACTTTAAGCAGAATCATATGGAGGCTCTTTGGGCCCGCGTAAAAGGTGTCCGCGCAAAGGGCAATATTCTTGTCGTACATAAAAGCTCTTCTGCTGGCATAGACAGCCAAAATAAACTCTTTAACGCGATCACAGCCTCGGTGCGTGAGGCACTGATTTCCAGGGGCTACACTTACCTTGGCTCCGCCAGTCGTTACGACAAGGTTCTTTCTATCCTGAAGGACCCCAATTCATCCTTCAATTTCGCCGGTGCTTTTAATAAGTATAAGGCGAGATTTACAGAATATGCAGCCCCGGAAGATGTGATTGCCGACCTGGAGGAACTTCCGCAGGAGGACACTCTCGACCTTCTGGATACCGTTATCCAGATTGCAGAAGAAGAGAACTATAACTGGTCTTCCACACCAGAGGAGGTAATTAATTGGTTGGAAGATGTCCGCATTGGCAATGATCTCTATGCCATAGTTATGATGTGGGATGAGTTTACTGAGTTCTTTAAGAACAACCAGAATAACATAACTGGTTTGCAGGAAATCGCACACGCTGCCTCCCGCATTTGTTTTTATTTCTTCCTGATTACTCACAGCGATGTGAATCAGCTGATCGCCGACCAAAGTGCCCGTAAAATTATGCAGGCCCGCTTTGTGTCCAATCAGCTCCGCCTTGGCGAAAATACCGCGTTCACACTATTAGGACAAGCGCTGAGGCCTGTGCCTGATCTTAAACAGGAGTGGGATGGGGTTGTCGATACGCTTTGGGCATCTGTAAAACGTGACAGCGTTGACCACATCAAAACTAAGGATTCCTCATTGCTGGATACAGACTTTAAAAACTTGTTCCCGATGCACCCTTATACCAGTTATCTTCTCAAATTTATCGCCCAGGACATCAGTTCTAACCAGCGAACGATGTTCCAGTTCCTCAGCGGCGACTATACCGACAATGAAGCAGATAGAACCAACTTCAAGTGGTTTATTGATCATTTTGGGTTCGATTATGGTGCGTGGAACCTGCTTACTTCTGACTATCTTTGGGATTATTTTTTCTTTGCTGATAATGTTGACTTGGATGGCTCTTTTATAGATGCTATCAGCCATTACAATAATTTCGAGAGCGTTTGTGGTATCGGAGAAAGCGGTGATAGCTGTCGAAGAGTGCTGAAAGTTGCTTTACTGTTGTCCGCGCTTCACACAAAAAATGGCAGCGTAAGCCGTTCCGGTGTCACATCCTTGTTGCGTCCAACTGCCCAAAATATAAAAGCTTGCTTTGTTGGAACACCTTTGGAAAACAGAGTGACCGAATTCCTTGAAGTTTTTGTAAAAAAGGGCGTTTTAGGTTCTGTCGAGGATTTTAATGATACCCTCTATGTTATTACATCCGTCGCAATTGACAAGGATCGGATGGATAAGATGAAGGAAGATGTCCGAACGGAATTTCCGTTCGAAAAGATAATTCAGGATTCTACATATGGCGTAACAAAGCAGTTTGCCCCCAACGGATTTATGGCTGAACGTTGCGATGTAACGGTGATTACACCCAGCACCGCGAGAAACGCCGCCATCAAATACACGGTTGAAACCAATAAAATCGCTGTGTTCTATCTCTTTGCAAAAAACGAGGCGGAGCAAGGGAAAACTGCAGACGCCATTAGGTGTGTCTTTACTGAGATTTCTGAGCGCTGCATAGTTGTTGACTTCACATCCCTGCCATTTACCGAGGAGCGCTATGAGCGCTTTGTGGAGAGCAAGGCCAAGGAAAAATACTTTAAAAGCAATCCAAACCAGCGAGATCAAATGAATTATGCAAAGAAGAGCTGCGAAGCCACTGTTAATGAGTGGACTCGTGCTCTTGTTACTGTTGCTCTGCGCGTTTACAGTAAACCTATGGAGTCTGCTGTTATTTCAGGTGGCACAAATCTTCGCAAGAAATTGATAGAGATGAATACGAATTTCTATGGTTGCGGACTTGAGGAAATCTCTCTGAATGATAAGCTCTTTGCATCAAGTGGGTTTAAGGATGTTGTTGGTAAGATTGCAATGGGGAAAGAATCCATTCCAAACAACTATTCTTACCTGAAAAACATCTCAACCGTACTGGAACATGATGGTATTTGGTCAAACCCCGAATATTGGAAGGCTCAGCCTGAGCATGTTGTATCCAAGATGAAGCTTGCTGTTGAAGATATCATCCTCAAGGGCTTTGATAATAACAGTACGGTTTGCGTATCTGATATATGGAAGGCACTTACTTTGCCGCCGTTCGGCCTTCTTCCCTGCACGGGGGCTGTATTCCTTATGGCGTTTTTACTTAAGGAGTATGCGGATACGAACTATTATAAACAGGATGTTAATAACAACACGGTCAGTCTTAATTATTCGGACCTGAGTGAACTTATTTACGGTGTCATCAAGGGGCTTCCTAAAGCAAAAGATCAGTACATTGTGCGTCAAAAGCCTGCCCACACCTCGTTCTGCAGAATTACAGGCGAGATTTTCAAGATTGCAAAGGATAAAAGAAACTCCATCAGTGATATCTCGAAAAATTTGAATATCTATCTGACCAACAATGTTTACCCTCTTTGGTCGCTTGCATCCTATGTCGATGAGGAGATGGATGAGCATCCTATGCACGATGAGCTGATTCAGCTGATTCAGCTGCTTTGCGAATTCGTTAATCCTGAACAACTTATTACGCGCGATAAAACAAAGGTTGCAGAGGAAATCAATGACCTGTACATGAAAAATTCGGGTATAGATGTTGTTCTTTCTTCTATTGTTCCGAGTGAGTGTCGGAAAGCCGGTATGATTTACTATATAGCCTTGCAGAAGCCAGAGCTTGCAATGCTCACCGCCAAGCTAAAGGTTGATAGCAATGAATATTTGGCTATGTTGACTCAAAAACTGTCTACTGACTCCTCTTATCTGTGGCAGAAAGGTGATATCGACCATCAGATAGACAATCTCTATGTTGATTTCCGTCTGATAGACGCAATCAACGGCGTGCTTGCCACACCACAGAGCCGGTACCAAGAAGCTCAAGAGGGACTTGTTGAGAAGCTCAATTATATCAAGGTTCCTGACGCAATGATTGAAGAGTATCATAGCAGTCTCAAACCGATCCTGCAACAGTTCTATGCAATCAGGAATAATGCAGTGACCGATAAGAGTGCGGCTGCGAACCTTATTGTCGGTATGACAGGGGACTTCCTGTCCTTCTTTAACAATCAGTTTGAGACCTTTGCTGAGGCTATCAAGCTGAAAGTAGACAGCAGAGTTACTAGTGAAGAACTTGAACACTTGTTTAGCAATGTTCCTTCCGGCATTCTGTTTAAGAAAGTCGATGAGTTTACCCTCACCATGAAGCAAGAGCTTGAAAAGTTTCGAAAGAATCAGAAAATTCGTAAGCTTTTTACGTCATGGAAAACAAAAATGTCTACGAACTCTCCGGCTGAATGGTCGAAGGTTAATGGCATTCCAATTCTTTGTATGTTTCCGGATGACATTACGACAGCACAGCAGGTATTTGGGGCATTGAATAGGACGCTCAATTTGCCGTCAGAGGAAGCTATTGATCATGCAATCCAGTTTATCAATAGTTCTAAATTGGATATCCTCAGTGATTCAGCCAAATGTACAAGTGATTTTATTCAGTATTTCTGCGATGAGTACGCATATGTCGTGGAAGATGCTGACATATTGCGCGATACTCTACGTGAAGTTGCCGGAAATGATGTTTATGAGTGGTACTCTAAAAAAGCACTGTGTAGGTCCGCATTGTGTGAAATGGCTACCAATCGTTATAAGATTAAATACCGGGCCAAGGCGAAAGAAAGGGTTCATACCCTTACTGCCGAACAAGCACAGCGCTATCTTGAAAGCTTGATAGAGAACGATCCTTTGTTGGGGATTCGTATTCTTCAAGAAAAGTAATCTCTGGGGGGAGAGAAACGATGATTCGGTTTGAAGATATTGACGCACTGAGAAATTTTCTTCGTAAAGATAAAGATGAGGTTAGTCTCTGCCCTTTGCGATTTATCAATGTAGATTCTATGGAAATGTGGGTAAATGTTAAGAAAATGCTCCTTTCTATGTCCAAGAAGCATGTTTGCCTGTCTTCCTTCTGTCTGCAAGATGATACTACGCCCAATATGCGTAGATTTACCTCAAGTATAAAGGCTATTACAGAGAACGTCTGTGTTTCGCCTCTTTCTGAGTATCTGCGCGTTAATCCGGATATTGCAAAAAGCACAGTTATGGAATTGATTGCGAGAGAGTATCCAGGAAATAGTGACGGCAAGCTGCGCATTTATGTTCCAATGTATCGAATGAAGGATATTCTTCAAACCATTTCCAGCACGGATCCTCGAAAAAAGGATTGTATTCTTCTTCTTTCTACAGGGGAAGATTCAGATTACTCACTGACAGTTATACAGAAGGAATTGAAGATAAATGTCATTGGAAATGAAATTTTCGGATTTAAGCAGTATCTTCAGTATTGGGAACAAAATCCGGACAAACCTTTAATCCTGCACACTGAGAATGCGATTTATTTCATGGATAAAGTATTCTTTGATAATGTACGGGTTATTGTCTCTGCATTTGATTTGTTGTCAACATATTATCACCTGCCATCTGCTTACAGAGAGTCTGATGGAACAGATGAATACTGGAAACAACTGGTAAGATCAGTAGCTTCAGAGCAGTCATTTGAAACTGCTTGTTGTCATGAACTCCTTATCAATAGATATACGTCAAAGTTATTTGATAAATGGGCTTCTTTTGACAATTTCCAAAGATGGTTACTTTGGCTATGGACGCGGATAAAGCATCCGGGCGGTTATCTTGAGCAGTGTGTGGTAAAGAGCAAAAGTATCGAGGATTTTAAGACGTTGATTTTCGATAATATCGTTAGTCTAATCGGCGATACGCAGTATAGTTCCTATTATTCTGAGCGCAAGGCATTGATTCAGAAAATGCAGCTTCTGGTTCCAATGTCATTTTGGCAGTTTATTGACCGGCTGTCTGTTCTTGATAAGCTGCGTGTTTTGACTGATTTAAGCTCCAAAGAACGGGAAGTCATTTTTAATTCTCTTAAAGATGTTTCTGGGAGTGTTCAAGCAGCTGCAAAAGAAATACTAAAATCAACTTACCCGGCACTTAGTAACTATTTGTATGAGACTGCCGATAGTGTTGTGGAGGACATGCCGGCAGACGTAGCAGATTATTTTGCGCATTATCGGTGGTATAAAGCGGCAAATATTCTACCAAAAGTATTTATGGAGCGTGTACAGGCTATTGCCGCCCTAAAGGGTGCCCCTGTGTATGAACTCAAGGCACGTAATTTGATTGTTTCTGAAGAGTATGATGACAATACTGCCATTTTTTTTGTTGACGGTATGGGGGTTGAGTATGTTAATTATCTTTACTCAGTTCTGAGTCAATTAAAGGACGAAGGCTATCATATCCGTACAAGAGTAGGATATTGTAACCTCCCTTCCACGACTGAAATGAATAAGGATTTTCTTATAGGAAAGCGCGTTGTAGAAGAGTTATCTGAGCCCGATGAAATGAAACACGGGAAAACAGCCTATCCTCGGACAATTGAGAACGAGTTGTTTTTCCTTAGTTGTTTGAAAGAAAAAGTTAGGGCTGCATTCGGCTCTGACATTAGTAGGGTAATACTTACGACAGACCACGGAACCAGCCGCATGGCCGTTCTCGTTCGCTCCACCGAGTTTGACAAAAAAATACCGCCCAGGGGCCATACAATTTACAAATATGGACGCTACTGTGAAGGAACAGATATGGCAGCAGAAATAGATACAGCGATAGAATACGGCAGCAAGTTAATCTTTGCTGACTACCGAAGATTTGAACAAAAAGGTGCTCCGATAGACGAAATTCATGGAGGTGCGTCACTTGAAGAGTGGCTTGTACCTGTTTTCATTGTTGATAATTCTACAATTAGAAAAGCAAAGGTTGTTATTACGATTGTTCCGTCTGTTGGTCAGCTTCGGCCTGATTCAATGACCAAGATGGTTACCGTGAAATTTTTGCTTGAAAAGCATAGTGGAAATGATGTTACCGTTCGTATCCATGGACAGAAAATACCTTGCCGAGTTACTGATTGTCAATACGAATTCAATTATAAGCCAGAGAAAAATGAAACTATTATTGATACGAAAGTTTATGTAGGCCGAGAGAATATCGGTGAATTTAAGTTTTTCGTAAAACAGGGAATCGCCCAAAACAAGAATTTTGATTTAATTTAGTAGGAAGGAGGCTAAAATGGACAACAGTTATTTGAGTGCTCTTAATGTTCCCGAGACAAATCATACTCAAGCAGACATCGAGGAGCAGCTCAAGCGATATTTTGGAGATATGCTTGTATATAAGTCTCCTTCAAACTCTAAGTTTTTTTCCGCACTCAGTCTTCCCTCATTTATGCGTGACTGGTTAGTAATGCGTTTTTCGGATAGTGAGGGACATATTGACAAGGAGGAAGTCACTTCATACGTTAAGCGGACAATCCCCAAAAAGGAACAATGGAATGATTTTCAGGTGGAGCTATTGCATAATAATCAACCTGTCAGGTTTCTTACTAAAGTCAAAATTGATTTTGATACCGCTAATAGGCAAGCGCTATTTTCTCTCCCCGAATTTGGCGTTCCTCAGAAAAAAGGTGAGGCAGTTGTAGAATGGCACGTTATTGAGAAAAATAGAGATTATCTTCTAGCTCCGACGGAAGTCTGGGGAATAGTTGAGCTCCTTTGTGACCTTGATGATAGCGGAAAAAAAACAATTATTAAGCTGGTTGATTTCACTCCTTTCTGTCCTTATACGATTGATTTAGAGTTTTATAAGGAGATGCGTCAATACTTCAGTGTGGGAGAATGGCTTGATGTGCTTTTAAGTGCAATCGATTATAATCCCGCTGGATATGTGACTAAGAAGCAAAAGTTGTCGATGCTTAGCAGATTGCTTCCCTTCGTCGAAAAACGTATTAACTTGATTGAGCTTGCTCCAAAGGAGACGGGTAAATCGTATCTCTTCTCTCAAATAAGCAAATATGGATGGTTGGTCAGTGGCGGAAGTATATCAAGAGCGAAGATGTTTTATGATATTAGCAAAAAGACTCCCGGTCTTGCTTCTAGATATGACTACGTCGCATTTGATGAGATACAAAGTATTAAATTTACAGACGCAATGGAGATGCAGGGAGCACTAAAAGGATATCTTGAAAGTGGAGAATATCGTGTGGGCGATTATCGCGGCGTAGGTGACGCGGGACTTATATTACTAGGTAATATCGACACAGAAAAAATGAATGTGGATCAGAACATGTTCTCTGACTTGCC
Organism: Lachnospiraceae bacterium; assembly: GCA_022845955.1. Classification (GTDB taxonomy): domain Bacteria; phylum Bacillota; class Clostridia; order Lachnospirales; family Lachnospiraceae; genus Eisenbergiella. The sequence continues at coordinate 6,868,785 of AP025576.1, read as the reverse complement.
GGAAATATTCCATGAGTCAGCATTATTAGACCGCTTTCATGGGTTTATTCGCGGTTGGGACATTCCGAAGATGAAAGAAAGTCTCAAAGCAAACGGATGGGCGCTTAACACAGAGTATTTCGGTGAAATCATTCATATGCTTCGAGATGAACTTGTGTATCGTGCTGTTGTTGATGAGCTACTTGAGCTGCCTAAAAATGCTGCAACACGTGATACTGAGGCAATCAAACGCATTTGTACAGGTTTCCTGAAATTGATATTTCCAAATGTGACGGACGTATCCAAACTGACGGATATTAATGAGTTTATCACATATTGCTTGGAGCCCGCCTTGGAGATGCGCCGTGTAATAAAGCGGCAGCTGGGAATTATCGATTATGGCGAATTTGGTCAATCAATGATTCCAAACATTAAAGTTAAGGAGGAATACCTCAATGCCTGCAAAGACTTGTAAGTATTGTAATGCACCTCTAAAGAGAGATTGGATCGCGCTCAATAAAAAACTGATCAGTCCTGAATTGAACGAGTTCATTTGCATAAGCTGTCTGGCTGATGACCTTGATTGCGAAGTTGAAGACTTAGAAATCAAAATAGAAGAATTTAAGGAACAGGGGTGCACTCTTTTTAAGTAGAGGAGATATATATGATTTATGCAGATAATGCGGCAACGACAAAATTGGATATTGAGGTCTTTGAGGCAATGAAGCCATATTTGCTGGATCAGTATGCCAACGCTTCGCAGCCATATTCTTACGCACGGACTGCAAAAAAAGCGCTCAAAGAGGCGCGGGAAATAATCGCGCTGTCAATAGGCGCCAAGCCGGAAGAGATTTACTTTACTTCTGGCGGCACTGAAAGCGACAATTGGGCGATAAAAGGAACGATGCTTTCATCTGGCGAGAGGAAAGAGGTAATAACCTCTGAGATAGAGCATCATGCCGTACTAAACTCTGTTGAGTCAATTAAAAATCTTGGCTTTTCAGTTAGATATCTCTCCGTAGATTCCTTTGGAATCGTTCAGTCTGAAACACTTCGACAGACAATATCAAGTCAATCAAAACTCGTTTCGGTAATGTTGTCAAATAATGAGGTTGGAACAATTGAACCGATAGCAGAATTGTCTGAGATTGCTCATTCACAGGGGGCTTTTTTTCATACGGATGCGGTGCAAAGCATTGGTCATATCCCCGTTGATGTAAAAGCGCTTGGTATTGATATGTTATCTGCTTCTGCACATAAATTTAACGGCCCTAAAGGCGTAGGTTTCCTTTATGTCAGAGAAGGAGTACAAATTCTTCCGTTCATTGATGGTGGAGCTCAGGAATACGGCAAGCGCGCTGGAACAGAAAATATTGCTTCCATTGTCGGAATGGCAGCTGCACTTGAGCGAAGCTGTTCTAACATTGAGTATAATGCTTCACACTTAAATCGACTCGAGACACTGTTACTGTCCATTTTAACTGAAGCAAAAATCGATTATTTGAGAAATGGAGCTGCGCTTTGTGTTCCCGGGAATATAAGTCTATCTTTTAAGGGTGCACGAGGCGAAATGCTGTTACATAGACTTGATTTAATGGGAATATGTATTTCTACCGGTTCAGCTTGCGACAGCAAAAACACACAGATTTCCCATGTGTTGCGCGCGATGAACATTCCTGAAGGATATGCACCAGGAACTATCCGCGTTTCTCTTGGAAAGGATAACACTGAGGAAGATGTTAGGAAAATAGGTAATGCCCTGATAAAAACTTTGAGGTCCATCCAGCAATAGGGGGCTTATATGGTTAATAGGAATAAACTTCGATTATTGTATTTATATCAATATCTTGTTCAAAACACAGATGCAGCTCATCCGTTATCTACGGTTGAACTTATTAATATACTTAAAACGCAATATGGACTTTCAGTGAGTAGAAATACAATTAGTGATGATTTGAATGTGTTACATGATTGTGGCCTCCGAATTGAGCACTACGAATCTACTCAAAATAAGTATTATTATGATGGGCAAGCGTATAGTATTGCGGAACTAAAATTGTTGGCAGATGCCATTGCATCATCAAGATTTATCACGCAACGCAAAAGCGAATCGCTTATAGTAAAACTATCAACACTGGCCAATGTAAAAAATGCTTCAATGTTACAGCGACATGTATATGTTGCAAACAGGGTTAAATCTGATAATGAATGCGGCTATTCTAGCGTCGATGCGATAAATGAAGCTATCCACTATAGGAAGAAGATTTTATTCAAATATACAGAGTTCGATGAAGATAGACATAGGGTTGTATCAAACAATGGAAGTGAATATATTGTAAGCCCATATACCCTCATATGGGATGGCGCTTACTATTATGTTTGTGGCTACTGTGATGAATGCCAAACTATGAGAAGTTTTCGACTTGATCGCATTGAATCGAGTCTATTAATCCTTGATGAGTTTGCGGTTATGGCTCCTAGAGATTACAATCCTGCTAATTATCGCAAAGCGGTCTTTCGTATGTTTGAAACGGATGAACCTATCGAGGTGGAAATGGTCTGTGATATCAACGTAATGCAATATCTAATTGACAATTTTGGTGTTGATTTTATTACAGAGCCGATTGACGAAAAGACATTTAAGGCCAAGGTCTTTGTATGTACAAGTGCAATATTTTTTCGATGGGTATTTGGATTTGATGGTCTGATTAAAATATTAAGTCCAAACAGTGTTGTTCTTGAATATAGGCAAATGCTAACTCGTGCGCTGGAAGTCTAATAAAACTATTCATTCTAAAAACTGTTGAAAATATAGTATTCGTCAATATACTCTAGAAAATTGTATGTAATATGTTTGTCTTGCTTACGGCGATCTTTTGTCTGTTGATAAAACAATGAGTGAATACAGAAAATATAAAACCAGAACCCTTAGTAATGGGGGAAGGATTATTTGGATTAAATAAAAAGCTGGAACAGAAAACGGATGAGAGTTGAACGGTTGCTTTGATTCGTGGTGTAAATAAAGTAAGAAAAGAAACTTGAAACTCCGCCAAGGGCGCGCCACGTCTTTTATACATCATTATTATCCGCTCAACACACGTGGAAAGTATTGTCCTGTTGCAAAAGAGTGTTAAAAGATGATTAGGTGAGATTGGATAGTTGTCGTGTGGAGAGGCGTGAAGGCTTTTGGCTTTCGCGCCTTTTCCTTATTGATGAAACGAGGTGATGTGTTATGAAAAAGATATATTATATACCTGTGAAAAAAGAAAATATGGAACCGCTGCGAGGTAAGCGATGAATAACATAGTAAGCGATGAATAACATAGCGTATAGACTTTCCCCATCACTTACACATTTTTAAAAAATTTAAACAGTCAGGGCTGGATGTTCTTCAACCGTTACTGGGGTGTGTCAAATAAACTGTGTATCACTTGCAGATTATTCGACACACCTCTTTTTTGAATAGGTATCATCATTACTGACAATACTGCATGTAAGTGGTATAAATTGGTAAATAAATTTAGTGAGGTTAAGGGATATGACATCAGGATTTAATTATCAGGAGGAACTTTCCAAGTGCAGTACCATGGAGGATATCACAGGGCCAAACGGACTTGTCCAGCGGATGGTAAAGGATGCGATCGAACAGATCCTTCAAAGTGAGATCACAGATTATATCACAGATGAAAAAAATAAGGGGAATACCCCGCAGCGCAATGGAACATCCCCTAAAAAAGTAAAGACTTTTTACGGCAGCATTGACATTGATGTCCCAAGAGTCAGGGAAGGGGAATTCGAACCGGAAGTTATTAAAAAGAGGGCTGTGATCGAGGAGGGACTGGAAGCACAGATCATCTCTATGTATGCGAAGGGGATGACCGTTCGTGATATCGTATCCCATGTCCAGGCACTTTATGGGATTGAATTATCCCCGGCCTCCGTGTCCAATATAACGGATAAGATCATGGAGGAAGCAAGGGAGTGGTACAGCCGGACCCTGGATGGTTTTTATCCGGTCGTATTTCTGGATGCTGTGCACTATAAAGTCCGTGAAGAAGGGCGGATCGTCACGAAGGCATCCTATGTCGCTCTGGGGATCAACGCGGAAGGCCGAAAAGACATCCTGGGGATCTGGATTGGTGAAAATGAAGGTGCCAAATTCTGGCTGAAGGTATGTAATGAACTGAAAAACCGTGGAGTAAAAGATATCCTAATTGCCTGTATCGATGGCCTGCAGGGATTTCCGGATGCGATCAAAACCGTATTTCCTGAAACAAGGATCCAGCTATGCATTATCCATCAAATACGGAACACCATGAAATATATAGCCTATAAGGATTCCAAGGCATTTATGAAGGATCTGAAACGGGTATACGGGGCCGAAAGTGAGGAGATCGCATTCAGGAACCTGGAGGCGATGAAGGACAGCTGGAAGAAGTATCGTGCGGTCGTTGAGAACTGGCAGATGAAATGGGAAAACCTCTCCACCTATTTCAGCTATGGGGCACAGATCCGCCGCCTCATCTATACAACGAATACCCTGGAGGGATTTAACCGGCAGCTGCGGAAAGTGACAAAAAATAAAGCCGTTTTTCCGAATGACGAAGCACTAAGGAAAACGTTGTATCTGACAACGCGGGATATAACAGAAAAGTGATCCATGCCCTATCGGGATTGGGGCGAGACTTATGGACAGTTCATCATCGAATTCGGCGACAGGGCATCCATCGCCTGAGAGAACAATCAATCTTCCTGAGCGGATCGCGCAGGGGGCCGTCCCATCCCATATCCTCTTGTTAACGCAAAATACCGCAGATGCAGGCTTTGTTCCGGATTGTTATTGAATAAAGCCTGCAGCTACGGTAATAACTATCAATAAGAGAATTGTGTGGAAGGAGAGTGGGATTATGACACATGATGCAGCAACAGCATACGCATGTGTAGCATATCGAGTTATGGAGTATGATAGAGAGCCGTTGACGGAGGAACAGTTTGAGGTGGTCCTGGAAATGTTATTTGGATTTTACAATGAAAGGGAGATCGAAAAGATCTATCAGCAAAATATCGTATTTGGTTCCAATGATGCCATCATAAATGAAGAAAAAATAAAGGGAAAAATAGAATAGTATTGCCGGAAGGCGGCAATACTATTCATAGAAACAAACGTCGTATTTTGGAAAAAACTATCATGCAAACATAGGTAAAACCAAATCACGGAGTGCCGAAAAAGGGAACCGGGTACATACCAATTTACGACAATACACAGTTATATAGACAGTCTCCGTTACTGTTTCAACATCTATTAATCCAGAACAGTGCTCTTTTATGAAATCACTCCATGGCAGTAATTGTTCCATACCATCAGACCCATTTTTGTGACCCGGCATGTACAACAACAATGTATAGATATATTGGAACACGTTCAGATTGTTTACTTTTGCAGTCTCTACGAGACTATATATGATGGCACTTGCATTTGCACCTGCGACTGATGCATGAAATAGGGAAGCCTTTCTTCCGATTGCATAAGATTTTGCCATCCGTTCTGCTGCGTTGTTAGATAATTCGCAGCGCCCATCCTGCAGATAAGTGCATAGACTATCCCTGTGATTTTGGGCATAGTTCACCGCTTTAGACAGTTTACTACTCTTGGTAGTGTTTAAGGAGTCAAGCCATTTCCAGAAATTATCCCATACTGGAACTTCCTGCTCAAACCGTTTTGCTTTTCGTTCCTCAGGCGATAAATCCTTAAATTCCCGTTCCAGATAGAAGAGTTTGTTACAATAAGCAACCCCTATTTCTGCCGGAATGTACTTTTCAAGATCATCCTGTGGAATAGCAGGCTCTTTGATGGCTATTGGTGAATGGATATCCAGCAGCTTCATGGTTTTTTTCTTTTCTGCAGGCAGCGCTTCATAGAACTTTCTTCTGCAGTGGGCCATGCAGCATGCAAGCAATACATCAATTCATCAATTACCTTATTGTAGCCTTGATACCCATCGCACTGGAGTAATCCGTGGAATCCTTCTAAGAATTTCTGTGGATGAATACCTCCCCGCCCTGGCTGATATTCATACAAGACGATTTTAGGCAAGCCATCTGTGCCGGAAGTGTAAATCCACATATAAGATGTAGACTGTGCTTCCTTCCCTTCTTCACGAAGTACCTGACAGGTAGTCTCGTCAGCGTGTATTACTTCACGCTTGATCAGTTCCCTATGAATAAGATCATAGATAGGGAATAGATAATTCTCAGCTGCGATAATACACCAGTTAGCAAGGGTTTCCCTTGGGATTTTTGCTCCCAGTTGCGTAAATGCGGATTCCTGTCTGTAATAAGGAAGCCCCATAAAGCACTTGCTGAGCATAACAAAGGCTACTGCAGAAGCAGAGGCAGGGCTGTGTGGAATGAATGCACTTGGAACTTCTCCTTTTTTGAAACTACCATCGTGATCCTTTTTACACGCAGGACAGATCAGTACCTCCTGCATATATCGTACCCTTTCAACAATAGCAGGAGTAATACGGATTTCTTCCCTGACGAAGGTAGGCTTCATGGGAATCATTTCTGAGTTGCACCATTCACAGAAACGTTCTGCTTCCGGTACTGGACAGATGATTTCTTTTACCGGAAGGTTTCCATAAAGTTCATCTCTTGTAGCTTTTGGCTTACGTTCTCTCGTATGGCTTTTTACCCGAATAGATTCCTTTTTATCACCAGATTTCACTGTTTCTTCTTTGTTGGAAGTTCTCTCACTTTTCACGCCGAAGAATTGTCGTCTGAATTCACTTAAGGTTTCCTCAAGATTTGCTTTCAGGCTACGTAGCTCATCAATCATGGTTCTTAATTCCTTGATGGTTTCTTCCTGATCCTTAATACGGGATGCCTGTGTCTCGATAACCATTTTTAAGAGTTCATTTTCACTTTGCGCTGACATCCCGTACCTCCTGATTTTTTCTTTCATTGTACCTAAAACCAAGGGGTTTGACAAATGATGGCGATATCACATATGGTCATTTTGACGGTGTATGACTTACTGGGAAACAGTGTAAAATCACTGGTCTCACAGCATTTGTGGAAGTGTTATCCACATCAATGTCCTGAAACAGAAGGCAATACACGGATAAGTTTCCGGTTCAGGGTATTGATGTGGACAACCACAATTAGTTGATAAATTCGGGGGCCCATAAGTTTTTCATTTTCTCTATAATGCACAAATCAGAAGACTTTGTTACTGTTTTTTGGTACAGGACGGATTGCTTTTGGCTGTTCTATGGACAGCCCTTCCATCAGCCATCGAAACTCCTGTCTTGTAATTGCCCTTACCTCAGCAGCATTTCGAGGCCATTGAAACCTGCCCTCACTGTCCAGGCGTTTATAGATTAAGCAAAACCCATCCTTGTCGAAATACAATGCCTTGATGGTGTTACACCGCTTACCACAAAACAGATACAGTGCATTTGCATAAGGATCCATCTGATAAGTGTCCCGGATAATTGCCATGAGACCGTCTATGCTGCGTCTCATGTCAGTTTTGCCTGTTACCAGGTAAATTTTGGCAATTCCGGAAACATCACCTAGCATAGGAACTGCAACGCAGATATGGTATTTTTGATTAATTCCTGTGTTGCACTATTGGCAATCTCAACGGTTATTCCCTGAATGCTTAGGCGAACAGCTACCGTGTTATCTGTAATACCGGAGGATGCTGATGGATTATTGTTAGTCATGATAGAAGGAACATCATCCATAAACAATGGGACAACTTCTTGGACATCATTCCTCTGTCTGGAAAAACTATTTTCAGGAATGTCACAGGCTTTCTTTCGAAGCTGTTTTACGTGATAGTAAAAAGTAGGTGATTTTATTTCGTGTTCCTGCATCCATTGTGCATCGGATTTTCCACTTGTGCGACACTGCTTGATCAGTTCAAACCAGCGGCGTTCTGAGACGGTTAAGGTTTGAGGATATCCCATTGAGGGTACTAGCTCCATTTCTTGATAGACTGTGAAGTAAAAAGCTCAAGCTCAGGAAATATATTTATAGTGAAAAGCTCAATCAATAATTAACTCTAGGTCCTGATTCATTTACTTCATGTAAATAGATTATCTCATATCAGGAACGAACTCGGGAACGCTATGTTATTCATCGCTTACGTAAATATTATCCAGAATGGATATGGCAAGTAATAAATGATGAAAAATAACGCACTTTAATAGACCTTACGCAAAGAAATCTTTTAGTGGGAAGTCTTTGGCAAAGCCCAGTCATCAAGATGTTGGCACATCATGATGGCAAACAGGCGGCAGGAGGGCGTAAATTTTTCTGTGTCTGAAAATATATAGGATTCCCTGAATTGAGTTAGATATGTAAGATTTTCCTGTCGAAAACTGACTTTTTCTAATGTCGAATTACTTTACTCTTTATAGTATACCCAGTTTAGAATTTCCTATACCGTTTTATATGTTTTATTGCACACCAATAACGATACCTGTAAAGCCCTTTTTATGTGGGCTCTGCCCACACCCGCCCTCTGAACAGTAACAATATTATTACAAAGGCGGTCTTACACCGTTTTCTTTGTATTGTATTTTATCGATTGTTGTGTTAGAATAGTGATAGAAAAGATAGAAACGCAAGAAAAAGACACAAGGAGTGATTGCATGGATTTATATGAAAGCGAAGTTGTTGAGTTAAAGGAAATATATACGCCCGATTTAAAGAAAGAAATTATTTCTTTTGCAAATACAAATGGCGGAACAATCCTTATTGGTGTACAAGACAATGGAAATATTATCGGTATTGATAATGCAGATTTTGTGATACAGCAAATTGCGAATTCAATAAGGGACAGCATCAGACCTGACATTACCATGTTTACAAATATTGAGCTGTTAAAATATGAAGACAAAACATATATTAAACTTACAGTGGAGCAAGGTACTAAAAGACCATATTATCTTTCGGATAAAGGCTTGAAACCCTCCGGAGTATATGTAAGAAGTGGCACAACTTTCGCCCCGGCTTCGGAAGATGCTATCCGTATGATGATAAAGGCAACGGACGGTGATACTTTTGAAACAAATCGCTCTTTAATTCAGGAATTGACTTTTAACAGCTTAAGCAAAGAAATGGAGAAAAGGAATTTTGAGTTTACAGAAGTGCAGATGAAAAATTTAGGTATTCTTTCATCCGATTCTATTTTTACAAATATGGGCTTGCTTGTTTCCGATCAGTGTAAGCACTCAATAAAATTTGCTGTTTTTCAGGGAGCGGATAAATTAATTTTTAAAGATAGAAAAGAGTTTACCGGCTCTCTCTTTGAACAATTAGCAGATGCGTACAAAACAATAGATTTTTATAATGGCACAATGGCTAGTTTTCATGATTTATTGCGAACAGATGAAAGAGATTATCCTGAAGACGCTGTTCGGGAAGCGTTATTGAATGCTATTGTCCATAGGGATTATTCTTTTAGCGGAAGTACCTTAATAAATCTGTATGCTAATCGGTTGGAGATTATATCTTTAGGTGGATTGGTATCTGGTTTATCCTTGAAAGCCGCTATGCTGGGAGCTTCTCAGCCTAGAAATGAAAAGTTGGCTAACTTGTTTTATAGAATGAAATTGATTGAAGCATATGGTACAGGTCTTAGTAAGATAATCAGTTGTTATAAGGGACTGCCTGTACAGCCTAAATTTGAAAGTGTGGAAGGTGCCTTCCAAGTGGTTCTTCCAAATATACACGCACAGGCTTTGAGTGGAATAAATGAGAAGTATTTACCAATAATCAAATTATTTGAAAATAAAAAAGAGATTACCCGTGCAGATGCTGAAGTTGCTTTGGGCAGTGGAACTACTTATGCGGTTACTATGATGAAAGAAATGTTGGATAAGAACTTGATTGCAAAAGTTGGAAAAGGCAGATTGACAAGGTATGTAATGAAGTAAAATGCAATTCTATTTGCTATGAGAGTGGAAACAAGTTAGGAACAAAAAGAGGAGGTGTGTATGAGAACAGAAGCAACGATTGAAGAATGGAAAAAATTATATGAAGCGGCGACAAGGATACGGGATTTAGAGCCATGGGATTTGCTGTGGGATATGGACATCATTGGGATACGTGTGGGAAAAGAGCCTGAAAATACAGTGTTTTACAGCATATTGGGAAAAGGCGGGGAATGCTATGGAATTGCGGTCTATGAGGGATACGATGCCTTTAACAGTTACCTGATGCTGACTATGCATGAGAAGATGAATCTTTCGGCGGAATATGCGATGTTTAATCAGAAAAATCTTACTTGCTACTGGGGAAACCGTGAAGAATTGTCGGAGAAGCAGAGAAAGATAGTAAAAGAGCTGGGATATAAATATCGTGGTAAAAATAATTGGTTGTATTTCCTGTCCTGTGAACCCGGATATTATCCATATAATCTGAATCGGGATGAGGTTATACGGATGGCGGAGCATCTGGAAAATCTGGAAACGGCATTCACTTATTACAAAGAGACAGATGTTCATATTGATTTTGAGGGCGGGAACATGTTCTCTTTTGCGTATTCAGAAGACAAAAAGACATGGCATTATGGGGAGGAACCGCTTCCGTTTACTTGTTATAGCTTTGGAAATCTTATGATTACGGATGAAGAACTTATAGGAGAATTAAGCAAATGCCCGAAAGGTACCTATTCGTTGGAAGCGGATGTGAGGCCAATGGGGGTGGCTGTGTCAGATAAGAAGTATGATAAGCCTGCAAATCCCGCAATGAGTATCCTGACAGATGCCGATACAGGAATGATCATTTCCTTTGATATGAATGAGCCGGATGAAGATGCAATGGTGGGGCTGGCAGAGTTGGTGATTGGATTTATATGTAAAGCGGGCGTACCAAAGGAAATCAGAGTGTCTAATGTAATTGTGGAAGCAGTCCTGGAACAGATTTGCGAGACTTGTAAAATTAAGCTGCGGCGTGTGAAGCATTTGAAGGGAATTGACGGGTTTTGGATGACCATGAGACAGTATCAGTAGGGGAAAAGAGTCCTGTGGATGGTTAGGTCTATGGGCGCTGGATCGGAAAGGCTTGTTAAACAATAGGCAGAGTTTTTATCCGGGGACTTGCCTGCATCAACCAAATTCTGGGAGCTGGAAAAAAGAATTAAACATGATAAAAGAACACCAGGCGTCATTATTGAATTAAATAAGTCTTCAATGATATGGGATATTGTTTCATTGATTAACAACGGTGTAATACAATTTAAGGATCTTGAAGAATTCGGGGATGGGTTGAAGGAGAATGTAAGGGTTATATTAGAAAGGCAATAAATATGCGGCAGATGATTCGATTATTTGGTTATATCTGAGACTTGACGGTTATTACCTGAGCCCTTACTCCTGTACACGTAAAGTAAATGGATTCTCGCAGTGAAATACCGGAACAGTTTATCTTCATTTCATCAGAAAAGGAAAAAATTATGGACTTCCTACTTCAAATAAAAACCCAACTGACCCAAATGTCCGAAGCTAAAAAAGATACATGGCTTTTATCCCAGATAAAGCTGCTGTCGGAAGAGACGCAGAAAGGAATTCTGCAATCGCTTACCGGAGTGAAGAAAATCATTGATATGCCAACGGCTGAAGAAATTGATGAATTTTGTGAAAGAGCGGAGAAAGGCGAGCTTTATTTTGAATATGAGAAGCATTATTATGAATTCGACGATGACGGCAGATATATGGATGATTGGAAGATTTGGCACAACGATATATTTCATGTAGTCCCGTTTCTGGACAGAGTATTTGCAGGGTGCCGTGACCTACTTCGCCTGGAAGAGTATGAGGATGTCTCAAAGATTTTGGGTAGAGTATGTGAGCTGCAGTTCCCGGTGAAGAAAGCAGAGGATTCTGAAGACTACCCGGAGAAGGACTTTTTCACTTTGCGGGAAGCGGATGAGGAAGGAATGTTTCTAAGGAAACTCAGTGATGTAGGAGAGGATTGGATCAGGGCGGTTACACGATTGACAGAGGGACAGGATGACCGAAATAGGGGACAGAAACTGCTGAAAATGTTTGAACATCCGGCCTGTCTGAAGGTCAAACCCAGAATCCTCAGTGAAGAAGGGGTTTCACAGGAAACATTTACCAAGATGGCTGCAATATCGGAGAGGGAGATTGCTGATTTAGAATTATTTATAGAAAAAAAATCCCAAGAGGGAGCCTATTATCGTGAAGTATATAAGATGCAGTCGGTACTTGACAGGAAAAAGGAGATTTTGCTGGATATCCGCGTAAAATGCCTGAAAGCCATATCAACCAATATACAACGGGGGGAATTAAAGCTTGAGGCAAGTTGGAAACAGATCCTGGAAGGAATTAAATGGCTGAGCTATGAGAAGTATATTGATGATCAGCCGGAGATTGATGAAATACAGGATATTTGTGAAGCGCTCATCAGACATGGCCAATTGGGGCAGGAGGATTGGAAAGTTCGAAAGAAGGTACTGAGTGATATAATCCAAAATCAATACTATGAGTATTATAACTGTGGTGATATAATGGAGGAACTGGCGGAAAAGCTTTGCACTAACAGGGAAGAGCATCTGATCTGCGCGGATATTATGGATGCCACAGACAGCTATAAAGAAAAAGCGGCTTATTTATATTATAAATATGGAAAAGATGATAAATATGTATCCTATCTGGAGGCGCATTTAGGCCGGGAGAGTAAAGAATATGCGGCATTGATTACCTATTATCAGGAACATTGCTGTCAGGAGGATGCACGGCGGGTTGCAGAACTGGGATTGGAAAGATGCCGGGAGGATTTGACTGCTATTTTTATTTGCCTTCTGTCAGAGGCATACAAAAGAGGAGATCAGAATCGTTACAAAAAGTTATACGCCAGTGCAAAGCGGAGAAAACATGTAGATATTGAAAAGATTAACAAGGTATTGAAGGAGCCTGATTAGTGAGAGAGAATATGGTCACAGTTATAAATTTAATGCTGGCGGTCAGAGCGAGAAGTTTGGTTTTTTATCATAAGGATACAAATTGTTTTGACCGCTATCCTATATCTAAAATAGAGATGGAAAATATATCCGCTGACGCACGGATTCCTTACAAGGACTTGAATAATTTCAGATTGCCATCCTATGAAGAGATTGATCACGAAGATATTATGCGTTTTTACGTAAAGGAGTTTGTGGATGATAAAGTTATTCGTAAGCAATTATTCGATATTTTAAAACGGAATGATTTTATAGATCCGTTTTTGGACAAGCTTCGGGAGTCGAATTTATACGATGATTTTGTTGATGCCTGCGGAGATATTTATTATCAGATTTTTAAGGAGTGGGCGGATAAAAACCAATTGGATTTTACAAAGGAGTAAGTAAAGAGTGAGATCCATACTGCCAGTAGTTCTCTCAAGTTTTGAAAGGAGGCCCCCTCATGTACTACCACGCATCCCCCACAAAAGCTCTTCAAATCCTAATCCCCCACACCTCAAACCATGGAATCCCTCTCCTGTATCTATCCGCAAAACGGGAAAACACCCTCCCATACCTCTCCAACGCCGTGGAACTCTATGGCAAACGTTCCGGGAGATTTCCCACTGGCCCCTACCATAAATGGGCCAGCTACGGATTTACCGCACAGGGCATTCTCCGGTTGGAGGAATATTATCCCCATGCGGTGGAGGAAACCTACAAAGGCATACCCGGATATATCTATACAGTAGAATCTGATAAAAACATAAAAAAACAGCAGGACATCCCCGATGCATTTACGTCGGAATACCCCATGATACCTGTTTCCTGTGAATACATCCCCGATGCTTATGAAGCTATCCTTGCCGCCGCCCGGGAGGGCAAAATCACGATCCAAAGATATGAAGAAATCTCCGATTCAAAAAGACAATGGATAGAAGTATCCGTCAGGCAACAATTGAAAGAAACAAACAGAGCGGAATACCAGGCCTTCCTGAAAGCAAAATTCTCTTTCCTTCAAGAATAAAAAAAGACGTCAAACGGAGAACCTATGGAAAAACACAAAGAAAACCTGAAAACCGACGCTGCACAGCTAACCGCCTACGCCCGCAGCACCCATTACCTCTCCCTCGCCTTCTATCACATCTTCGGGAAGAAACTCCTTGAGGAAGGCTATGTCGATTGCAGCAATGTGTTGAAGGCTCTTGGCAAAGGTACCTACTATTCCCGGTTAAGCAGCCAGGGATCCAGCCTGTATAAGCTTTTTGCCAAAAGCTGCATGACCTCCGAGAACATAGAAATCATGCTGGATTATCTGGAAGCCATAGCAGGAAGTCTTACCAGGTCTTTAACGCCTCTGGAAGAGGAGGCTCTGGTATACTGGATTTTTCTGCCCTATACCAGTACAAGCACTTCCAAGCGGGAAAAAAAGCGGGAGTACCTCATTGCCATCCTGGAATCTCTTGTACCGGATTGGGCCGAAGACAGCGGCGGGGAAAAGGAAATATCCGTCACTAAGGGTATGAACCTTCAGGAAAAAGATAACATCATCTACGATGCAGACCGCTGCGAACTTGAAGTCATAGACGCAGTGAGCAGATATGTAAAAGACATCTCCCTCATAAAGCAGCAGGATGCCGCCAGCAGTCTGTATTTCCGCGGCCACTCCAGGCTTTCCTATGCGCTGCTTCCCAGTATCAAAAGAAGCCCCGGCTGGCTGGAGAATGAAAACAGGATGTACCAGGAGCTTATCATACGCTGCGCCTCGGATTTCGCGCAGTGCCAGTCGCATCTGGAGTATCTGGTGGAAATGCAGCATTACGGGCTTCCCACCAGACTGCTGGATATTACGGAAAATCCCCTGGTTGCTCTGTATTTCGCCTGCTGCAGCCATCCGGAGGACGTGGGGGAGGTCATTGTCCTACAGACGCGGGCCGCATCCATGAAATATGCCAAAAGTGACACGGCAGCTATTTTGGCGGCGCTTCCGGTTTTTGATTCCCCGTTCCGGACGAAGCTGTATGAATTATGTATCAATGGATTATCCGAAGAGGAAGATACCGAGTACATGCTTCTGTCCTCAAAGCTTGCGGGAGAGGTGAAGTCAAGAAATCCCGGGTTTGAACCCCGTATTCGGAAAAAAGATCTTCTCAGTCATGTTTTCATTATGCCGCTTCGCAATAACCGCAGGATTATCAAGCAGGACGGCTCCTTCATTCTGTGCGGCCTGGGTGACGGCAAAGGGGAGGGGAACAGCCTACGCAGCCTGCGGTACCGGGACAAATCCGGGAAAAAGCAGGTTTTTATTGTAGGGAATAAAGAAAATCTTCTGCAGGAGTTGGATCAGTTCTCGGTAAACAAAGCCGCATTGTTCCCGGAGATTGACGACGTGGCGGAATATCTGAAGCAAAAATACAGCCTTGCCGACAGATAAACAACAGATACCGCACACCGGGGAATCCCCCTTACATTTAAAAACGAGGAGATAGCATATGAAAAAACAACTGAATCGCTACAAATTCGACAAGATATCAGGTATGATGGAAAAACAATTCGGAAAAATTGAAAAGGGCAGAGAAAATGACTATGACATGCTTTTTGCTCCTATGGAAGGAAACCTGCTTAAGCTGCACCGTGAAAACGAGGAAAGAAACGGCAGGCAGGCAATCGAAGCAATCCATGTATGCCTGCTGCTGATAGACGGATATCTGACGGATACGGAATATGATCTCAACGGATACCGCACACCCGATAATGAAGCCTTTGTCACCGGACTTTTGATGAGTTTTGACCCTTTTACCAATGAAGAAGTCAAAGCAGCCGCGTCAAAGTACTGGGATTTAGAGACCCCTTCGGATTTACTTTCGTATTTTCAGGCTCCCGTTGTCTGTTTGCTGCGAATAGAAAAATCGATAGATTTATGGACAAAGAATAGAGGGCCAAACGGATATTTTGATTTCCTGGAGCAAACGATAGGATCCATAGTAACAAGAGATCAGAAAATGAATTACGCAGTTCTGGTCAAAGCGTAAGTAGTGTCAGGGACGGAGGTATTCAAAGTGGGAAAAGAATCAATAACAAAAGAAGCTGTAGCAAAAGAAGCTATAACAAAGGAACTGGAAAAGCGCTGTATACCGGAACTTCTGCGCCTTTCTGACAACACGCCGGTGGATTCCCCGCAGCTGTGGGAAGCCCGCCGGAAGGAAATCCATGAAATTCTGCAGAGGGAATGCTATGGATATCTCCCGGAAACCGGTTGGGAAACGGAATGGGAAACCGTAGCGGAAGAAGAAAATGCCTTTGGCGGAAAGGCATACAAACGTACCATAGAGGTACGTATCCGTTCCGGCAGAGGATACGTCTCCTTTCCCTTTCAGCTGTCTGTCCCCAGGAACACGGAAAAACCGTCGGTATTCCTGTACATAACCTTTTCTCCCCTTTCTTCTCCTGAAATGGTGGAGGAAATCACCGATAACGGTTTTGCGGTAGCCCGGGTATGCTACCAGGATATTGCCCCGGATCAGAATGACGGCTATGATAACGGTCCCGGAAGCCTGTTTCCCGGCAATGCCTATGACGGATGGGGAAAGCTTGGGGTTTGGGCCTGGAGCCTGAGCCGGATCATGGATTATCTGGTGCAGGAGAAAACACTGAATACAGATGCAATTGCGGTAATCGGCCATTCCCGTCTGGGAAAGACGGCTTTGTTGTGCGGAGCCATGGATGAACGGTTTTCTCTTGTGATAGCCAGTGAATCCGGGGCCGGCGGTGCGGCTCTGTTCCGTGGTAAAGAAGGGGAAAAGGTGGCGGATTTGTGCCGGAATTTCCCGTATTGGTTCTGCGGAAACCTGAAAAAATGGGCAGGAAAAGAGGAGGAACTTCCCTTTGACCAGCATTTTGCGGCGGCCCTTGTTGCTCCCAGATGTCTGTATACAGCGGGGGCATCGGAGGATGAATGGGCGGATCCCCTGTCGGAATTCCTGGCCTGCCGGGCGGTGACGCCTGTTTATGAACTGCTGGGAAAACAGGGACTGGTTGCGGACAGGCTTCCCCGGACAGGCGATATATTCCATGAGGGAAGTGTGGGCTTCCACCTGCGCCCGGGTACCCATTATCTGGGCCGGGATGACTGGAAGCTGTTTATGGAATACCGGAAAAAGCATGGGGTATAGGATCAGATCAGTGTTCCGGTTTAAGGGTAACCGTAATAGAAGTGGGTATCAACGTTGCGTGTGATCTGTTGTGCGGGAGGAATACAAGGATGAAAGTCAGATTAACAGTGGATTTAACCAGTTATAATCCTTATTTTACAAAGGATGCGGTGGGAGAATCCACCATGCATGAATACCACAGGGATAACCAGCCCTGGAGAACCTATGTGGATGTGCGGATTGAGGGGAAAACCCTGCCGGTAGGCTTGGAGGGTGTGGAATGTCTGGATGAGGATTACATCCGGATGAAAAAGCTTGAGAAGAAAATCGAGGAAAAGGAACTGGTTAGACAACTGAAGGAAGCGGATACGGTAATCCATGCAGTAGGGCCTGCCGGAGGGAATAAAGGGATTTATGTTACCTATCCCTGGGAGGAACGCCCGGAGTTAGTGGCCTCGGATAACCAGAAATGCACAGAGATTTTAGAACTTTGTATAAAGAAAAAGGTAAAAGTAACACAAATCCAGTATAAGGATCTGTACAGCCGGTGATGAAATACGCCGGGTACTGATAGGCGGAAGGCTTTTCAGTACCCGGTGTTTTCTGTTTTTAGCTGTCCTTTTTTTGCCAATCTTTTCATTCCGAAGGTGTTTCCGTCCTTTGAATCTGCTATAATTGTCACATAAAAGGAGAGGAGGATAACCATGCAGATAAATGTCATCCACATATACGGTGCGTCAGGTTCCGGCACCTCCACCCTGGGCGGCGCCGTCTGCCGGGAATTAGGTTACTATTATATGGATGCCGATGATTATTTGTGGCTTCCCACAAATCCCCGGTTCACCCAAACAAGAGAAAAAGGGGAAAGGCTGCATCTGATGGAGCAGGATATAGCACAACACAAAAAGGTGGTGATTTCTGGTTCTCTCACAGGCTGGGGCGATCCTCTTATTCCCGGATTTGATCTGGCTGTACGGCTGGTAACGGATACACAAATAAGAATTGCCCGAATCAAAGCCCGTGAAGCAGAACGGTTCGGGGATCGGCTCCTTCCGGGAGGCGATATGAACAAACAGCATCAGGACTTCCTTGCATGGGCCGCCGCATATGATACCGGTGATGTGGACATGCGATCCAAAGCGCTGCATGATCAATGGCAGAAGCTGCTGGGATGCCCCCAGCTTGTCCTGGATGGGGCAAGGCCTGTGGAAGAAAATCTGGAGAGGATCCGGACGGAACGGAACCGATTAGAAAAACAGGAGAGAATTTATGGGCATATTTGATCACATAGATTTCAGCAATTTTCCGAAGGATTATAAAGAGGACAGTGTAAGGGAGGAAATTATCGCGCCTCTCTTGAACATCCTGGGATATTCGGCATTTAATCCGGAACAGTGCATAATCAGAAGCCCTCATTTGGAACATCCATTTATACAGCTTGGGACGAAAAAAAATAATGTGACAATAATACCCGACTATTTAATACAAATAAAGGGAAAGAATGCTTTTATCCTTGAAGCAAAAGCACCCGGAGAAAATATCCTGACTGGAAAACATGTAGAACAGGCATATAGTTATGCCGTCCATAGAGAGGTACAGGCAAGCCGCTTTGTATTGTGCAATGGAGAGGAAATCAGTGTTTTTGACACGGCCAAACCGGAACTCCGCCTTCACTTCCGGATAGGGAATGCCTCCGAAGAAAACTGGGGAGAGTTGTTTGAGTTATTAAGTCCGGCTGCTTTTAGTAATCCGCATATTTTTGACTATAAAAACGACTATGGAATCTGGTGTATGGAAAATGGCATGGATGAAAATATCCCTCAGTATTTTTACAGTTGCTATTTTTCTGACATCACTAAAATGGACGATAACTGGTTTTCTTTCACGGCAGTTATACAAAAAGAGGTGGAACTGCTGGCATCTTTCGATTTTTCTGTTTCGCTGTTACCGGCTTTTATGCGTCAGGTTCCCGGACCTTTAAAAAACAGGGTGCAGGACAGTCTGCATAGGTATCCGTTTCAATATACAGTCCGGAATGCGGAGGATTCCTTCCCGTTAAGCTTTCAGGCGATAGTAACCGGTGAGGTGATAAAGAATGAGAATGAAGTATACATACCGTTGCAGATAACGGAATTTTTATGACGGGTATGGACATATGGAAGGACACCGCCATATTATAAATACCAAATGGGTAAATGGCAGGCGGCGGAATATGCTGAAGGAAACAGGTTATCGCAGGAAGGATGCACTGCTTTATGCAAAGCAATGGGCATTGTCCAGAAATCCAAGATATCTGGATTTTGAAAATATGGGAGGGGATTGTACGAATTTTGCATCACAATGTATCTATGCGGGAAGCGGAGTGATGAATTATACGCCCACAACCGGCTGGTACTATAACAGCGGATGGGACAGAACGCCAAGCTGGACCGGGGTGGAATATCTGTATAAGTTTCTTGTGGGGAACAGGTCTGTGGGACCGTATGCGGTGGAAACGGAGGAAGCGGGAGCACAGCCTGGGGACATTGTCCAGTTGGGGAATGCGGACGGATTTTATCACAGCCCCGTGATTGTATATGTAAGCCCGGGGCATATTTTTGTGGCGGCCCATACGTACGATGCATATATGCGTCCGCTGGATTCTTATATATATGAAAAGGCCCGTTTTCTCCATATACAGGGAGTGCGCAGTTGGTGAACCGACATGCAACAGGCCGTGCGTATACATCTGTGTGTACTGTACATTCGGCCTGTTGCGGAATGGTAAAAAGGTAACGTTCAGACAGAGCAGCGCATTTACTGCGCGGTCGTAAGAAAACGTGGCGGCAGTAAGCATCCGGCCGCAGGCGTGGCGAATTAAGTGGCCGTAACGGTTCAGACCCGTCTGAACTGACATGTAAAATGTGTTATTTTATGGCAGAATCTGAGGATTACTATTGATTTGTTTGTACAAGAGCATTAATATCAAAGTGTATACGCTATTATAAAGATAATATCCCCGGGGAGGATGTGGATAGGGATGCAGAGGGCCTGAAGCTGACCAGGGATCAGTTTATTGAATTTTTTCTTATCCATAATGAAACTACGGGTGATTACGAAACGAAACATATGCCCTGCAACTTTCTGAAAGAGGATGGTACATGCATGCTTGGAGAAAACAGGCCGGATAATTGTCGTGAATATCCTTACACAGACCACCCCTATCGGCTGGAGAGTCTTTATAGTGTCCTTGAAGCGGTGGAAGTATGTCCGGTGGCTTATGAAATATGGGAACGGCTGAAGAAAATATATCGTTTCCGCACAGGAAGGAACAATTGATGGAAAAATTTCAAAAGGCAGCCGATAATCTGGAAAAGGATTATCAGATTTTTTTGGATTATTTGGTAACGAATGAAGTACGGATTTCCAAGGCAACGGAACATATCGGGAAAAAGGACTGTTTTAACCTCAACAGTCAATTCTGCATAGTAAACGAAAAATATAAGGGGGTCGGAAGAACACAGGAGTATTATGCCGTCATTGATTTCTTTGTTTTCTTTTCCGTAAAAGGGGGCATTCTTCGTTACGTACAAAAAAGGGGAGCCGGGCCGGCATATGAAAAAGGGGATAACTATGATTCTTTTTTCAGAATGTCTTCTCTGGAAAGATATATCCTTATGTTAGGGGTATGGCTTGGGGATTATTGGAGGGTTTTAGAGGAAAATCATTCCCTGGTGGGAGGCTTCGGGCTTTTTCGCGCATTAAAGGATACAGAAACAGGGCATCCGGTTAAAAATATAAATGGGATGGACAGAGAAGTCTGGGGAATGTTTTATATTCCGCAGATCCGGCTCTATGCATTATTCGGGCTGCTTACAATTAAATGGCTGGAGGAGGATCCCGGGAATCCGGATAATAAATTTCTTATAAAGGAGATTTGCCAGACGGAAGCGGGAGCCTGCTTTACAAGATTAATGAATAAGTATGGCGGGGACTACTGGTTCCATCCGAATGAGGATATGATTTCAGCGGTATTGGAGGGAATATTACCTATATCAACACCGGAGACGGAAGAAAAGATCCGGCGTTTTCTGGAGGTCTCTGTAGAAGCGGGAGAGCATGCTATTGAGTTCCTGATAAAGCTTGGTTCTATAGTCAGGAAAATAAAAACAGGTGATCAGCATACGCTGGAAGATCTGCATTTTGAGATTTTGGACAGTGTAGGCTTTGACAGAGATCACCTGTATTATTTTCAGTTTGGTTCAGGAACCCTCAGGAGAAGATATTATGCGCCGGAATGTGCGGAAAATGATCTGCCGGCAGATGAAATTTTATTGGCGGAGCTGTCTCCGTATGAAGGAATGGGCTTTGAATATTTATATGATTTTGGGGATATGTGGCATTTTCAGGTATTGGTGAAGCATATCTGTCCGGGGCATATGGACGGCAGTGAAATAACGGCGGTTAAGGGAGAGAACCCGGAGCAGTATCCAACTTACGGGGAAGAGGATTGGTAATCATATGTTAGTAGCGGAACTAAAAGAAGTGATAAAAGAGTATCCGGAAGAGGATTTGCGGTTATTAATTGTAGAGCTTTATAAAGCAATGCCTAAAAAGCTGCGGGAAGATAAGGATATCGATGCGCTTATCAGGGATATGCACAGAAAAAAGCCGGATAAAAAACAGGCGGTATCTACGGATGTGAATATTCTGAAGCCCGAAATTGTACTTTTTTTAGAAAATGCATATGCGCAGAACTATATGGCGCCTAACCGGATTATTCCCAAGCAGGAACGTCCCAAATGGAGGTTTAAGGTAAAGGCTTATATAAAAGCGCTGCAGGCTGTTCCCCCGGAAGGGGAAGAGGGGCTAATAGCAGCGGATTTGCTGGAAAAGCTGTACAAGATGATGTGTTATGGCTGCTGTTATTACATATTCAGCTCTGATGACACCTTCCGTTCCGTGGGAATCATGCAGACGGAATTGCTGGATCTTGTGCTGAAAAAAAGCCTTGCCAATGGGATTAACAAAGAAACAATAAAGCGGAGCATTGCACTTATTCTTGAACCTGGACTTGACAGGCAAACCATACATTCTGAACTGCTTTGTGTGTTAGCGGCAAACCTGAAGACTACGGATGCTAAGGAGACTGCCATCCGGGAAGCCATGGAACAAAAGGCGGCATTAGACCGGGCTGCTAATATTTCCCCTAAAAATAAATGGCGTATGAGCCATACGGAATATGAACGGAATGAAAAAGCAAACATTCTTACGGAACTGGTTTTCCGGCTGAATATCCTGCTGTGCGAGTATGAGGAGGGAATCCGATATTTTAAAAAGAATATCCGTAAGACCGACAAAGAAATTGAACTGTATGTGCTGTTGGAGCTGCTGTACCAATACGATCTTAAGGATTGTCTGATAATAGAGTATGAGGAAGCTGTGAAAAAGAAGGTGGAACCAAGGGAATCGCTGGTTAAAGTATATCGATATACAAAGGTACATGGAGAATTACCGGATAGATTCTGGTGAGTCCCCGTTACAGAAGGAAAGATAAATTTTCCCTCATAACGAGAATGAAATTAATAAAGGAGGAGAAGGAATATGGGCGGACAAACAAAAGGCAAATGTAAATATTGCGGGAAAGAATATACGAAGTCATACATGATCAGGCATCTGGCGGGATGTAAGGAGCGTATGGCCGGGATTGCCGCTGAAAAAGGTACGAAAAGATGCGGATATTATGAACTCGCCATTACCGGGAAATACGATAAAGCCTATTGGCTGATCATTGAAATAAGTGAAAATGCCACCTTAAAGGATCTTGATTCTTTTTTAAGGGATATATGGCTGGAATGCTGCGGGCATTTAAGTGCCTTTGAGATATATGGTACCAGCTACGAGATCGCCCCCGATTCGGACAGCTTCTGGGGAAAACCGGCCAAAAGCATGAATTATAAACTGAAATCCGTGCTGCAAAAGGGTATGGTCATTAACTATGAGTATGATTTTGGTTCCACCACGGAGCTTGTTATAAATGTACAGGAATATAGGGAGTCCTATTGGAAAAAGGATAATCTGGTCATTTTGTCAAGGAATAATCCTCCGGAAATCCTGTGTGATGAGTGCAATGAGAAACCGGCTGTTGTTGTTTGCACACAGTGTATATATGAGGGGACGGGGTTCTTATGTGATGACTGTAAGGAAACGCATGAATGTGGGGAAGACATACAGTTAATGGTTTGTAATTCGCCCAGAATGGGGGTTTGTGGATACGAAGGAAGCGTTCTCTATCCGGATCAATTTGTGCCGGATAAGGAAAAGTAGTGCCCTGGCGGCCTGTGCGGCCAGGACTGGAAAAGTAAAAAACAAAATCAATGATTTCATACAAAATCAGCTTTCCGGGCATGAATAATGCATAAGAAAGCTGATTTTGTTTCTTTATAATTGTACAAAAACAACATATACTTGAATCAGCAACACAACCACGATATAAGACCGGCCGGGCTTATAGGAAAACGAATCAGGAAAGGGAGTTACATTATGCAAAAGAAATTACTGTCATGCTTACTTACCGCAGTTTTAGCCGGTTCCCTGCTGGCAGGCTGCGGAAGCTCTTCCGGAAACACGTCTTCAACAGCGGATTCCGTTCCGTCGGAAAACAAAACAGAAGCCGTATCGGTGGAAGGAGGAGCACAGGAACAATCAGATCCGGCCGATAATACTGCAATCAATGCAACAGGAACCGTATATGATTTAGGAGGGCTAACGCTTCCTATCTGCGATCCTGGTTCCGTTACACTTACTTACATGGGAAATGATACCTGGTGTGCCGGTATCAGCTACAATGACGGAACGGCAGTCCAGAAGGAAATTGAAAACCGTACCGGTATTCATATTGAATGGGATACGTACAGCAGCGATGTGGAAACCGTCCTTCAGACCAGACTGGCCTCCATGGAGGGACTGCCCGATATGGTGGAAATACCGCCCTTTGATTCTAATGTGGGTGTGGATACGTATTCCAGCAATGGCGTGCTGATTCCTCTGAATGATTTACTTGAAGAATATGCCCCTAACATAAAGGCATTATTTGAAAAATATCCGGCGCTGGAAGCTATGTGTACCTCTTCTGACGGAAATATCTATGCGCTGGCGGGCTGGTGGGGGGATATTAACGATTATGTTCCCGATTACCTTTATATCAGACAGGACTGGCTGGATAATCTGGGGCTGGAAATGCCGGAAACGGTAGATGAGCTTTACGATGTGCTGGTAGCCTTCAAGGAACAGGATGCCAACGGCAACGGAAATCCCAAGGATGAAATTCCCATGGCAACCAAAAACGGCATTAAACAGCTGTATTACCTGATGACGGGTTTCGGTTATGACACCAACTCCTTATGGTATACCGATGACAGCGGGAACGTGCATTATGCTGCCGTAGAGCAGCCATATAAAGAAATGCTGGCATTCCTGAATAAATGCTATTCAGAAGGGCTGATATCCGACGATCTGGACGGCACTCTTCTCACCCAGAATATAACGGAGGACAAGGTGGGGATTGTCTGCCATGATCCTGCCGATAACATGGCATCCTCCGATGATTTGGCAAGGACAAGCAACCCTGACTGTGACTATGAATTCATGCCGGTTATCCAGGCGGATAAAAACGGCACGGCCCGTATGACCAAAAGAGGCCTTACCTGGCATTATTATGGGGTTACCTCCGCCTGCGAGAACCCGGAAGCCGCGGTCCAGTGGATTGATTACGTATATGCAAGCCAGGACGGCCTGATGCTTTACAACTATGGGATTGAGGGCATGTCCTACGAATATGATGAATCCGGAGAAATCCGGTTCACCGATCTGATAACCAATAATGAAACCTATACCTCCGCTTTTTCCGCGCTGAGAAGTATCGGCGCATGGCCTACTTATTTTATCAACGATTCCGGCGAGGCCTTCATGAAAATATTTGAAGGAACCAAGGTGGAAACCGCATGCAAAGAGGCCTATGGAAATATGGAGAATCCCTTCCCGGAAATGCTGGGAACGGCGGAAGAGTCCGAGATTTATACCAGTATATGGCCTGATCTTTCCACTTATCTGGATGAAATGTTCACAGCCTTTGTTATCGGGACCCAGTCACTGGATAACTTTGATAACTATGTGGAAACAGCCAACAGCATGGGAATGCAGGATATTATTGATATGAAATCCGCACAGTACCAGAGATATCAGCAAATTGTGGGACAGTAAAAAGGGTGAGGGCGCTTCCTTGCGCCCTCCGGAGAGGAAGATATATGAAAGCGCTGCGTACCTTACAGAAAAACTGCAGACGGGATTGGATGCTTTTGCTGATCGTTCTTCCGGGCGTGCTGTATTTTGCCATCTTTTGTTATGGCCCCATGTATGGGATATTGATAGCTTTTAAAGATTACAACATATCCAGGGGAGTATGGGGAAGCCCCTGGGCGGGGATGAAGCATTTCAGGGAATTGGTGGAATCCGTTTACTTCGGACGTCTGGTTAAAAATACATTCCTGCTCAGCATTGAGCAGCTGCTGTGGTCCTTCCCCGTACCGATAGCCTTCGCCCTGCTCTTAAATGAACTTAAGCACAGCGGAATCCGCAGGGTGGCTCAGACGGCGGCTTATCTTCCCCACTTTGTTTCTGTGGTGGTAGTGGTGGGAATCCTGAAGGATCTGCTGTCATCCAACGGCGGTGTGCTCACACAGCTGCTTGCCGGTTTCGGTGTGCAGCCTAAAAATTATTTTAACCTTCCGGAAGCGTTCCGCACCCTGTATGTGGGTTCCGGTGTCTGGCAGGAATTCGGCTGGAATTCTATTATCTATGTGGCGGCTATCGCCGGAATAGACCAGGAGATGTATGAATCTGCCTCTCTTGACGGCGCGGGCCGGTGGAAAAAACTGATATACATAACCCTTCCATCTATCGCCCCCACCATCATTCTTCTTCTGATCCTGAATATGGGAAATATGCTGAACATTGGTTATGAGAAGGTAATCCTTATGTATAACTCGGCAACCTATTCCACTGCCGACATTTTTTCCACCTATGTATACCGTAAAGGGCTTCTGAATGCCCAGTACAGCTTTGCTTCCGCCGTGGGGCTGGCCAATTCTATAATCAATATAGTGATTTTGCTGGGGGCCAATTTCCTGGCGAAAAAAACCACCGAAACCAGTATATTCTGATGGAAAAGGCAGAAAGGCTGCGAGACGGATGTGAGAAAAGACAGAAACTGAAATCCGGCGGAGGAAGGATTAACCATGAACAGAAAAGAAAGATTGATACCATCGGACATCCCGATTATGATAGCGACTGTTTTTATCATTATTTTTACTTTATATCCGGTCATTTATGTGGTGAGCATGTCTTTCAGTGAGCCTTCCCATGTGCTGGCCAGGGATGTGTATTTTCTGCCGAAGGGGTTTTCCCTGAAGGCCTACCGCATGATTCTGGATAATGCCACAGTGCTGCGTTCTTTTGCCAATACCATCTGGTATACGGCGGTGGGAGCGTCTGCCAGCGTAACACTGACAGCAACCACAGCCTTTGTTCTGTCCAGAAAGCGTTTTTTCCTGCGCAGACAGCTTTCTCTGCTGATGACGCTGACGATGTTTATCAGCACAGGGCTGGTACCTCTGTATATCCTGGTACAGAAAATGCATTTATACAACACCAGATGGGCCATTGTTCTTCCCTATATTATCAGCGCCTATAACCTGATTATAACCCGTTCCTTTTTTGAATCCCTTCCGGAGGAGATGGCGGAAGCTGTAAAAATAGACGGCGGATCAGAATGGACGGTAATGACGCGTATTTTTTTCCCCCTATCCAAACCTATCATTTCCGTGCTGATACTGTTTTATGGTGTGGGCTACTGGAACAGCTATTTCGCGCCGCTGATTTTTCTGTCCGATGAAAAGCGGAAGCCCATTCAGCTGTATCTTCGGAGTATACTGATTACCAGTGAGGTCCAGGCATCAGGAATGGGTCTGGATGCGGTGCTGATGAACGAGCAGATGAAATATGCCGTGATTGTCATAGCCTGCTTTCCTGTCATGATCCTGTACCCCTTTATTCAGAAATATTTCGAAAAGGGCGTACTTATCGGCGCTGTAAAATAGTCAGGAATTACATAATTCAAAACAGAAAGGATAAATATATATGAATAGCAAAGCACCGGAAGGAATGAGCAGCGCAGAGCGCATCGCCTTTTATGATTGTGAGGAAAACCGGAAATACTATCAATACGGAACTGCCGGAGGCTGGAAAAAATACGGGAAAAACCCGGTATTCGGCGGGGACTATGCTACCTGCTTTGACGTTTCTCTTTTGCTGGAAGAAGGAAAAGAAGGGGAACCGGTATTTAAAATGTGGTTTTCCTGGCGTCCGAAACGGGCTGTCGGTTATACGGAAAGTACGGATGGCATCCATTGGGAAGAACCGTGTGTCGTATTGGCCCCGGTGCCGGGTTCCTCCTGGGAAGCGGATGAAATCAACCGACCCACCGTGATTCACCATAACGGACAATATTGGATGTGGTATTCCGGACAGATGAAGCCCTATCTGGAGGACGGTCGGTCGGTGATCGGCCTCGCAGTCAGCTCTGACGGAATCCACTGGGAACGCAGGAGGGAACCGGTGATGGAGCCGGACCGGGCATGGGAGCTGCAGGCCATTATGTGTCCACATGTATTATTCGACGAAGAGGATATGCTCTATAAAATGTGGTATGCCGCCGGCTGCAACCACGAACCCGACGCCATTGGTTATGCCTGCAGCCCTGACGGTATCCATTGGGAAAAATATGAGAATAACCCTGTATTAGCCGGGGATAAATCCTGTCTGTGGGAACAGCATAAGGTGGTGGCTCCCTGTGTGATCAAACAGAAAGGGTGGTTCTATATGTTCTACGTGGGCCATCTCCATGAAGAAAGGGCACAGGTAGGCCTGGCCAGATCGGCGGACGGCATTACGGGCTGGGAAAAACATCCGGACAATCCTCTCATATGTCCCACAGAGGGGAACTGGGATTCGGTAGCTGTGTATAAGCCTTTTGTCCTGCGGGCAGGGGATAAATGGATGATGTGGTATAATGGAGCCGCATATGAAGAATCCATGTGGGTATTGGAACAAATAGGCCTGGCAGAATTGGAAGGTCCGGATTTATTCCCGCGGGCAGCGGGCCGGGAGTAAGCTTAGGCGGCCTTACGGCTGCGGCGGGGGAGCGGAACATGAGGAAGGGTAAAAAATTTCAGACAAAGCATAAGATGTTTGTTTCTTATGTCTGCATACCGGTGGTTATTCTCACGGTAATTTCCTGCCTGTTTTCATTTCTTTATTATCACATGACTCGGGAACGGGTGCTGAATTTCGAAAATTCCATTGCGGAAAATGTGGACAGTGAGCTGAAAAATCTGATGGATAACCTGATAAAATCATCGGCCCAATACTCCATGACTCCCTGGGTAACCCGCCTGAAATATATGCAGAGGATACCGGATCTTATGTCCCGGAACATAACCGCATCGGACATTTCTGATTATGCCAGCACCCTTTCACTGACGGAAATCAACGACAGCATGGTGGAATCTATCTACATTTACTACAGCCTAGGCGGTTTTGGAATCAGCAGTATCGGAAAAGTGAACTGGAAGGAATACGTAAGCATTTATCAGGTCCAATGCGGGGATACCGCCTTTTTGTCCGGCGCCATGCTGGATCAGAATAACCAGAAAACCATCTGCCACAATACAAGCCTGATGAAAAACGGGAAGCGTGTGACGGGTTTCTTTATGCTGCAGACCATACCCCTGCAGAATTCATATTCAGGAGAAGTAAATATCCTTTTCTTTGTACCCTATGATAAAATCTGCGCCTATATTGAGAATTTCATGGATGACGGAACCTCCTGCTTTTACCTTACGGACGGGCAGAAAATAATTTATGCCTGGGGTACGGACAAGGGGCCTTTTCGCCCGGGAGATTCTATGGAAACCCTGAAGACGGAAGACAAGGAATACCGGTACAGCGAGGAGTTTGGAGTATACCTATCCCAATATACCAAAGCCGGTATGGAATTGGGCATTGTGCAGATTCTGGATACTGATTTCCTGTACAGGGATTTTACTGTTTTTACAGAATGGCTGGTTATGGGATATCTGGTGCTGCTGGCGCTGATTGTGGTAGTGGCTTCCCGGATGGCCAAATACAGCTACCAGCCGCTGGAACATATCATGAACATGTTGGCGCAGGAGGATTCGGAGGGCAGTGTTAATGAGTACCAGATCATAGAAAAAGCACTGGAAGAACTGGACTCTCAGAAAAAACGCCTCGAAGTGACAGTCTTCGAACAAAATCCCCTCATCGAACAGTATATTCTCCATACGCTTCTCCAATCCAATAAACCGCAGGCCAACGAGGTAAAATATGTAAACACCATGCGTCAGTATTCCCTCTACCGCTGTCTGGCACTTAAACACAGCCCGGAAGCAGGGCAGTATATCAAGGAAATTGATTCCTGTCTTGCGGTCTATCCCCAGATCCATTCTGCCTTCGTGGAAGAGGATAAATACTATATCTGGGTGCTGAGTTATGGAGAGGAAAGCCTTATGGAAGAGATTTCCGATCTCCTGTCCCAGACCTTTGACGATTCCGGCTACAAAGATGCTGCCCTTGGTATGAGCAAGGTACATGAAGATATTCTGCACATTTTATCCGCCTATAATCAGGCGGTGAGGGCGCTGGAATACCATTTCTTCTATCCTGAAAAAAAGGTCATCCGTCTGGAGGAGGATCGCATAGAGGAACGGGATTTAAACTGTTCGTCCTTTGAAATACCGGAAGATAAAAGAAAGAACATGGAGAAAGCGGTGCAGGATCTGAACGCCGGAACGTTGTTTGAAGCCTATCAATCGCTCCTCCTGTACAATTTTCATACACGTTTCCTTCATAAAGAAGCTTATTTTGCAGGCATTCACAAACTGAATGCTATGCTTCTGGAACTGTTTGGCGAAAAAAGTCTGGGTAAGCTCACGCCCCAGATGGAACTGCTGGAACCGGAAAGCTTTGCAGGCCTGGACAGCTACTTGCAGACCTTCCGCCTGAAAACACTCCGGCTGATCGAACAGTGCGTGGCGAAAGAAAACCCGGTATACTATGCCAGAAACCAGATGATCCGGCAATATGTGGAGGATCATCTGACCGACGCCAATCTTTCCCTTAATGAAACCGCCCGGGTGATGCACTATACCGCTACCTATTTCGGGAAATATTTCAAGGAGCAGTTCGGCTGTACCTTCCAGAAATATGTGGCATCCAGAAGGATTGAATGCGCTATTTCCCTTATGGAAAAGAAGAATATGAATGTGCAGGAAATTGCTTTAAAATGCGGGTTTACCAATGATGTGACATTCAGGAGGACATTTAAGATGTATGCGGGGGTTACCCCTTCCCAGTATGAGAAGGGGCGGGAAGCGGAATAGGATGTGTCAAGCATTTATCCGAAATATCAAGCATTTCAGGGCCAAAACTGTTATTCTGTTAATAACGGTACCGTTAGCTGTAGATTAGGAGGCCTCTATGAACAATATGGAGCTGCTTGCAGATGCATT
This sequence comes from Lachnospiraceae bacterium, assembly GCA_022845955.1. GTDB lineage: Bacteria > Bacillota > Clostridia > Lachnospirales > Lachnospiraceae > Eisenbergiella. The sequence goes on along the minus strand of AP025576.1, from coordinate 6,838,051 downwards.
ATCTTATATTGAGTTGAACCTTTGTGAAACGATTACTGCGGAAAGCGTGGCAAGAAATTGTTTCTGCTCCAAATCAGGACTGGAGAAGCTGTTCAGGAATGTATACCGTTACGGTGTGAAGGAATATGTAATAAAAAGGCGTATGACGAAGGCTGCCAGGGAACTGGTACGTTATCCGGAAGCCACTGTCCTGGATATTGCCCTTCATTACAGCTACCAATCACATGAGGCATTTACCAGAGCTTTTCAACAGGTTTGGGGATGCAGTCCGTCCGTTTTCCGAAAAGAGAAAAGGTTTACCAATATTTTTCCGCGTCTGCTGCAGCCGTTTGAAAAAGGAGATGCTTATATGAAGCAAAGGAAGCCTGTAGATATTTCGGAACTGTATGATTTATTTTTGGAACGAAAGGACTGCTATTTTATCTGCTGTGATATAAAGGGACTGGTGCCGATTAATGAAATTTCATATAAGGCAGGGGATCTCGCTATACTTGAGACTGTCAGGAGAATGGAAAAATGTGCGGGAGATGAGGATATTATTTTCCGGATTGGCGGGGATGAATTTGTGCTTCTGACGGCCAGCCGGGATATCGCTTATGCTCAGGGACTGGCAGAGGGGATCAGCAGAATGAACGGAGATATGATTTGTTTTGAAGGACAGGAGATACCGCTTTCCCTGCATACAGGGATTACTAAATTTGAGGGCAGACATTTGAAGTATGATGAGCTGTTTGTTTGGCTGCATCAGGCGATATTGGAAAATAAGTAGAAGGGGTATATATGTGTATGCCCGGCATGGAACAATAGAATTGAAATTAAAGGCTTTGGAGGCTTGGATTTCTCTGTGGATACGGGGAAGTGAAAGCAGTCAAAGCCTTTGCTGTTATTTGAAAAACAAACAATTTAAATAATATGGTTCATTGCAAGAGCGATTAATCGATCTGTATGATCAGCCATGAAAAGAGGAATATTCAGCATATCATTATCCAGTTTCAGGTTATCGAGAGAAAAACGTACTCTCAGCTTCACCTTGTCAGAGTATATTTCCTTGAACCTTTTTAAACTTTTACTGGCAGTATTGCTCTCAGCCTTTACTTCGACAGGAATTATCTCATTTTCCCGTTGGATCAAAAAATCCACTTCATAAGGAGGGTTAATTTGTGTCCAATAGCGAGGCCTCGCTTCAAATTGTGCAGATAAAGTCTGCAATACATAATTTTCTGTCAATGCGCCTTTGAATTCTGTAAATAATCGGTTGCCTTCACCAAATGCAGTAGGAGCAAGAAGGGCCAGTCTGCGAAGCAGTCCCACATCAACCAGATAAATTTTAAAGGCTGACAAATCATCATATGCGGAAATAGGAAGCCCCGGGGCGCTGCTGCGATAAACTTTATGAACAAGTCCGGCATCTATAAGCCATTGCAGGGCATCCTCATATTCCCTTGCCCTTGCTCCTTCTTTAACAACTTTATAAAGGAACTTCTTATTCTCTCTTGCCAGTTGTGAAGGAATGGATTTCCATATCATTGAAATTTTAGGAAACTCACTGGTATTAGGATGCTTCGCAAAATCCCGTTCATAAGCACTGATGATATCAGATAATGCTTCCTGCATTGCATTAACATCCCGGGCCTGTGTCCACATCAGAACGGATTCCGGCATACCGCCGGTCACATAATACATTTTTAATTTTTCATATAAAGGATTAAAAAAGGCATCAGGAATCGGTTCCAGGCGATTTACAGTATTCATGTATTGAGAGAGATTTTCGTCTCCGTTTGCTAAGAGAAATTCTGTAAAGGTCATAGGATCAATCTGCATGAAATTAACCTTGCCGACTGGAAAAGAAGTCGGTTTTGCCAAGGCAATTCCCAGCAGAGAACCCGCACAGGCAATATGATACTGCGGCGCATTTTCACAAAAATATTTCATGGAATTTATAACTTTAGGGCAATCCTGAACCTCATCAAAAAAAATCAGGGTCTTTTCAGGCAGGATTTTCTGACCGCTTGCCAGCATCAGATTCTGCAGAATACGTTCAACATCTTTGGTAGTTTCAAAAAACTGTTTATATTCTTCGTTTTCGTCAAAGTTAAAATAAGCGGTATTTTCATAACATAGTCTGCCGAATTCTTTTAACAGCCATGTTTTACCTACCTGCCGCACACCTTTTAATACAAGCGGTTTACGATAGGGAGAAGCTTTCCAAGTAAGCAGCTTGTTTAAAATCAATCTTTCCATATAAACCCTCCTAATTCACATATTTATAGATAAAAATGTGAAATAAATCACATTTTTATTATATATTTTCGGCTTAAAAAGATCAAGTATTTCTACATCCGTACTATGTATGTATTTTTTTGGAGTTACTGTCCATGGCCCCCTGTGCCGCTGCCCTGTGGTTTGGCCTGCCCGTTTTCCCCACCCGGCTTTTCCCTGGGGGCGGTGCTGCTGCAAGGATTCCTGGAAGGGGCGTCTGAAAACGCCAGTCCTTACGCTGTGTTTTTTACAGCGTTAGTACTGCTGCGTTTTTAGCCGAGCGGGAGCGCAAACGACTAAAGTCGTTCCACTGGAAGGAACCTTGCAGCAGCACCGCCCCCAGGGAAAAGCCGGGTGGGGAAAACGGGCAGGCCAAACCACAGGGCAGCGGCACAGGGGGCCATGGACAGTAACTTTTAAGACTTTTCCTTAGTCATATACTCTTTTGGGGAGTAGCCGGTATACTTTTTGAATACTTTACTGAAATAATATGGGTCACTATATCCCAACTGGGCAGCAACATCATAAATTTTGGCATTATCCCTCAATAACATCTGTTTTGCGTGCCGTATTTTTGCCTGAGTGACGCATTCCGTGAATCCGATACCGTTATTCTTTTTAAAAATAGTGGAGATATATCCACAACTGACATTAAAACAGGCTGAAACATCGGTTAGTGTTATTGGTTCCCTATAGTGCTCTTCAATATATTTTTTTATACTTGGAAGAAGCCAATTTTTTTTACTTTCAAAATCAGCATCCACTTTTCTGCATAAATCATTGATAAAGGCCTGGAACCATTCAGTGACCTGGACCGGAGTCCGGCATTTGTATAAACTATAATAAGAATTTTCCTGTACAAATATATCATCCAGAATATGATCGGAACCTTTATAGGCTATTCCAGTAAAATGGAGAATATCACTGCATATAGCTATTGCCTGTTCCGGATCAGGGATATAGTTGAGGATCAGTTCCGGGATTTGTTCTAATAATTTGCGTAAAGTAACAATATCATAATTATCAAGAGCTACCGTAAGTTCTTTTCTTATAATACCGATATTAAATGGGTGGCATATTTTTCTGGATAGAGAGCTGTATACCACCAAAGCTTCAGAATTTGTACAGTTCCGGAAGGCAGCCTTGCTTTCATTAAAGGAAACGGATATTTGATCAATAGATGTTACGGGTGTTCCGATTCCGGCATAAAGTGAAATATTCTGATACATTGCTATCATTTTTTGTATATGACGGATACAAGGCAGAATCAGATCATTGTATAGATCCTGATCGTCCTGAGGTGAAAGGAAGAGTATCATGGCGAAGCTGTTAAAATTCCAGGGAGCGATATAGCATTGGCAGTAATTCTTGCACAAACCGGTAATAAGATTACAGAGGTTGGTTAGAGCTGCGGCCGTTTTCGGCAGAGTCTCTGTAATGTCCGGATCGGAAAGCGTTCCCAGGTAAATGCTGTCATAGTAACATCCCTGAAAAGAAATATTTAAATCAGCCATCATTTCGTATATGGCTTCCGGGGATTCAAACCAGTTGTTCAGCAGCTTCATAAAAAAATTATCGACTAGAGATACATGCTTCATATATAAACCATCTTTTTCCGAATCTGTTTGTATCCTGGTCTGCTTTAATTGACAAATTGTCTTGCGAAGTACTTCAGCCAGATTTTCAGAAGTCAGTTCTATTTTCAGCAGGTAGTCAATAGCCCCTAATTTTATGGCTTTTTGTGCATATTCAAACTCATTATGGCAGGAAAGAATAATAAATAAGGGAGGAGAAAGCATTTCCTTCTTTACATGTTCCATAACCTCAAGACCGTTCATAACAGGAATATTAATATCCATAAGAACCAAGTCAGGTGAATGCAGACGGATTTGTTCTATGGCTTCCTCTCCGGTACTGGCAACATCAATTATTTCAATATCGAAGTCATTATAATTCAGTATGGAACGAAGGCCCATCTGAATGATAGGTTCATCATCAACAATAATCATTTTATACATAAGCTTCCTCCTCCTGGAACATGATGGGATAACGAATGGTTATCTCGGTAAATTGTTTCAGCTCACTGCGTATCCGGAGTCCATAAGCTTCGCCATATTCCAGTTTTAAGCGTCGGTTTATGTTTTTCAGCCCTATTTTCCTGAAAAGCTGCTCTTCCGTTATATCTTCTGCGGATGAGAGAATCGAGTTAATCTGTTCTTTATCTATACCGATTCCATTATCTGTTATTATAATAACTAAATCATTTTCCTCTTTCCTCACATGCAGATGGATTTCACCAGGCTGTTTTTTTGTGCTCAATCCGTGAAAGATAGAATTTTCTATGAGCGGCTGAAGAGAGAATTTAAAAATCAGGTTTTTAAGCAGATATTCCTCTTCAATGGTGCAGGTATAATGGAAACTGTCTCCATAACGATAACGTTGAATGGTAATGTAGTGGTTAAGAAGCTCTAATTCATCCTTTAAAGGTATTTTTGAATTTGTATTTTTGGAAATGTTTTTCATTATCTGGGTAAGGGAATCAAGCATTTCCGTTATACCGGGAGCATTTTGTATAATAGCCATCCATTTGATTGTATAGAGGGTATTGTAAAGAAAATGCGGGCTTATCTGGTTCTGGAGATTATCCAGTTCAAGCTGTCTCTTTTCCTGCTCTGTCTCAAGCTGCTGTTTCAAAAGTTTGCATATGTTCATGGACATTACATTAATTCCCCTTCCGATATGCCCGAATTCATCAGAAGTCTCCAAAGAGGGATCAATAGAGAAATTACCCCCTGCTATCAAATCGATTTGTCTGCTTATTTTTGTAACCGGATCCGATACGGTATGCTTAAGAATAAATCCCAGAATAAGAAAGCTGATAAGTAAGATCATTATATAGGGAATGATGATTTTTTCAAATTCATTGTTACTGAATAAATTTTCAGGATCCGGTAATGTCTGGATTAGTGTCCAGGGAGCATTTCTGGTGCTGATACAGAGTGCTTTGACTTTGTCCCCGTTTTCGGTGACATAAATGAGAGGAGAGTTATCCTGTGAGGCAATGTTTTCTATAGATAAGACAGTTTCTTTAAAGGATCCATCTTCATATCTATAAGCTTTATCATCAATCAACCAATAGTAATCGGAATCGAATGCCTGAGAATGAGAAGTGAGCTTTCCCGTTACAAAGGAAGGATCAAGGGCAATATACAGCCATCCATTGATAACGCCGGCCGTACTGTTAATCATTGGACGTATAATTGGAAGAGAATGAGTTCCCGTATGGGAGGAAGAAAATAATTCGGGCTGCAAACCAATCCATTCGTAATCAGAGGCATTGAGAAGCGTTTCAAAGTAAGGAAGGCTTTTACAGACCTCTACATCCTTATTCATGCCATAAGATTTTCCCTGTATGATAAATTCTCCGGTTTTTGAGACGAGTATGATTTTATTTATATAGGCCTCAATGGAGGAATTGAAAATTTTTGCATTTAATTGTTCATAGGCTGTCATTGAAATGGGATATGAGGTATAGGCCTGGTTTTTCATTCCGCCGGCAAAACGTGAAATTTCGGTGTTTGTTGAACAGAAAAGAACCATTTGATAGAGGGTATCCAGTTCTCTTTCTATGTTGGAAGCAATCAGATCAAGATTATAAGTAACAGTCTGTATCTGTTCCTTTTCAAAGGATTTATGCATAAAACGATAGATTTGGTAGGAAAGAAGCAAGGACAAAAAAATAGAGGTGATGATACAGAGTACGATCATTTTCATTTTTAATGAATGCAATATTTTCATAATTAATCTCCAATACTTATTAATACAACATATCAGTTTCCTCTTTGCACATATTATACTATGGCCCTGATGAAAAGAAAAACAAGTCTGATAAATTTACTAAAAAATGAAAAATTTCCATCCTGTTTTTGAGTGATATGATAAATCTACCGATTACAGGAAGTAAATTCCATTGTCTTCCATAAAAGAAAAAATGATAATAAGGGTACAAGCAAAAAGCAATAGTTACATGCAAAAACAAGGTAAAGGAGAAGGACTTATGAAAAAGAGGTATTTAAAGAAAACCATGGGAGTGCTGTTAAGTCTGTTGTTAACAGGTTCCCTGCTTACGGCGTGCGGGGGACAGCCGGCCGCTTCGGAAAGCACGGAAAATAACAGTACGAAGCCTGCGGAAACTGTCCAGACGGAAAGTACTGTTCAGGGAGACGCGGAAGCAGAGGTGGAAGACTGGGAAAGCGAACCCGTTGTACTGAAAGCAACTATTGTAGATTATGCGACCTGCGGTTACTTCGAGGAAGCGATGACAAAATTTACGCAGATGCATCCTAATGTGACTTTTGAGCCTATTGATATTCTTAATTCCGACTATATTGAGAAAGTTACAACAATGATGGCCGGTGGGGAAGATATTGATTTGATCTATTCCAAAAATAATCAGCAATATATGACTCTTGTTTCCAATGGTCAGGTGGAGGATCTCATGCCTTATATAGAAAGAGATGGTGTGGATTTATCCATTTACAGCGGAGCAGCAGAAAAATTGAGTATTAACAACCAGTTATATGGCCTGCCCTTCCGGAATGACCTGTGGCTTTTGTTTTACAATAAAGATTTATTTGATAAAGCGGGAGTTTCCTATCCTACGGATAATATGACATGGGATGATTGGGCAAAAATGTGTCAGACTCTCACCAGCGGAACCGGAACGGAAAAAGTTTATGGCGGATATTTGCAGAACTGGCCGGCGAGTGTTCAGAATATGGCAATTCAGGATGGAAAACATACGACCATTGAAACGGATTATGGGTTTATGGAGGATGCCTATCAGAGAGTGTTGGATCTTCAGGATGCAGGATATATTATGGATTATTCCACGATTTCCACCGGAAGTCTTCATTACACAGGAACCTTTTTTAATCAACAGGTTGCTACAGTATACCAGGGAACCTGGTTTATCACCTATCTGCTGGAGGAAACAAATGCGGGAACGCTTCCTTTTGAATGGGGTATGGTGAAAGCTCCTCATACGTCAGATGGACAGGAGGGAGATGCGGTAGGCGCGGCATTCCCCATGTGTGTTAATTCTAAATCCAAGAATAAAGAGGCAGCCTGGCAGTTTATTAAATTCTTGTGCAGTGAAGAAGGCGCGGAGATAATGGCGGCAAATGGGGCTCTTCCTGCGGTCCGTACAGATAAAGTCATGGAGATTTATCTGAACCAGGATGGTTTTCCGGAAGGTTGTGAGAGCGCATTTGATGTAACCCAGCTATCCTTTGAGGTTCCGGTTCATGAAAAATCAGGAACTATAGGAACAATCCTGAATGAAGAAAACAGTCTGATAATGACCAAGAGCCTGTCATTGGATGACGGATTAAAAGAACTGACGGAAAGAGTAAACGAGGCACTGAATGAAGAATAGATAAATTATGGGATGTTCCGGAACAAAAATTTCAGCTGCGGGTTGTTTTGGAACATCCCTTCTGTAAAAGGGGAAAGGACATTATATGAAAAAAATATCCTCTAAAACATTAAAGAACAATATGATAGCCTATTCCTTCATTGCGCCTAATTTTATTGGTTATCTTGTATTTACTCTGCTTCCTGTAATATTCACTCTGGTTTTATCATTATGTGAATGGAATGCAGGAGACAAATTTTGGTTTGTAGGATTAAAAAATTATCAAAGAATGATTAAAAACAGTACATTTAAGATTTCTCTGTTTAATACTCTTTATTATGCGGTATGTACGGTACCCATAACTATGGTATGTTCTCTGGGACTGGCAAAACTTCTGAATACCGCCATAAAAGGGAAAACTATATTCCGTTCGGCAATATTTTTCCCGCATGTGGCAGCTGTTGTAGCAATTGCAGCAGTTTGGAATATGATGTTTAACCCTGATATGGGACCGGTAAATATGCTTCTGCAGGCTATTGGAATAGAAAATCCTCCCCGCTGGGCGGCATCTACCAATTGGTCAATGCCTGTTGTGATTTTGGCTTCCATTTGGAGAAATGTGGGTTACTATATGATTATTTATCTGGCCGGTCTGCAGGGAATCCCTGGGGAATTGTATGAGGCGGCTAAAATGGACGGGGCTTCAGGCTGGCAGAGCTTTCGGAGAATAACCGTTCCCATGCTGACTCCTATCACTTTTTTTGTAAGTATCATGCTTACCATATCCTGCTTTAAAGTGTTCGATTTGATTTATACCATGACGGAAGGGGGACCCGGCCGCTCCACAAATGTTTTGGTTATGCATATTTATCAGAGTGCGTTTACAGAATATAAATTCGGTTATGCGAGTGCTGTGGCTATGGTGCTCTTTGTAATTGTATTGGCAATTACGCTGATACAGTTCAGAGCCGAGAAAAAATGGTCAGATTATATGTAACAAAAGGGGAAAATCGGGGGTACATATGAAAATAAAATTAAAACCGCTCCTTACTAAAATGCTAATCTATATTTTACTTATTGGAATCAGTATTATGATGCTCATACCCTTTGCGTGGATGCTCACTTCTTCCTTTAAAATGAATAAGGATGTATTCACCTATCCGGTTGTATGGTGGCCCAAGGAGTTTATAACCACTAATTACGTGCGTATCTGGGAAGAAATACCGCTGCTTCGCTACTTTTTCAACACATCCAAACTGACAGTAATCATTACTCTTTTGCAGCTGCTGACAAGCACCTTTGCAGCCTATGCATTTGCAAAAATGAAATTTCCGGGAAAGGATTTTTTGTTCCTGTGTTATATTTGTACCATTGCAATGCCATGGCAGTCATATATGATCCCCCAGTTCATCATCATAAAAAAGATAGGATTAGTGAATACTCATCTTGCATTAATCATTCTGCAGAGCTTTACTGCTTTTGGTGTATTTCTGGTAAGACAGTTTTATATGGAGATACCTAATGAGATATGTGAAGCAGCCCGTATTGATGGGATGAGTGAATATGGGATATATGCCAAAATAATGCTTCCCTTGTCAAAACCGGTAATTGCCACTTTGACTATATTTTCTTTTACAACAATCTGGAACGATTTTATGGGGCCGCTTATTTATATCAATTCCCAGAACCTGAAAACAATTCAACTGGGTTTGAGAAGCTTTATCACGGAATATTCTTCCGAATATTCATTAATTATGGCGGGATCTGTAGTCGCATTAATACCGGTGTTGATCGTTTTTGCATGTTTGCAGAAATATTTTGTTGAAGGAATAGCGTCCACCGGATTAAAGGGATAAGGGCAGACAGGAGTGCAAATGAAAAAAAAGCTTACCGGAAATTTTAAGTTATTTATGTCGGATCCGGTTGAACGTTTGACAATTGATAAAATAGAAGAATTTAAAGCAGGATTGTATGATATGGATAAGGGATATGCCATTCCTTTTATGCCTATGCAGGTACATGAAGTTCTTATTTTCCATGGAGTGATTCCGGATCCGGGGATCAGCGGGAATGGTGAAGACTGCAGATGGGTTTCGGAAAAAGACTGGATTTATGTACTGCGTATAACCGGGCAAGAGACAGGAGTAACGAAAGAAGCTATATGCAGGCTGCATGTCGGTGGAGTCGATACCCTGGCGGATATTTACTGGAATGGAATGTTGGAAGGGCAGGGAGAGGATGTTTACTTACCGATAGAAACGGATATTACGGGGAAAGTGGAAGATATTAATTTTCTGCTGATTCATGTGCATTCCACGTGGGACAAGCTGAGAAGATTGGAAATACCTGCAAGATATCTTGGGAATGAAATGCCGAAATGGGCCATGCTCCGCGTTTTTTTCAGAGGATATGATAATTATCTGGGTTTTCCCCCATATCTGACGCGTATGGGAACGTATGATGATGTATGGCTGGAATTTCAGGGAATCCATTCATTGGATATCAATACGGAAGTGAGCGGGAAGAAGTGTCCGGGTACCAGATGTAATGGTGAGGCTATGGAGGGACGCATCCTTTTGGAAACAGAGTGCTTGTATAACGGGGAGGAAGAGACGTTTCTGCTATATGAATTGTATGAAGAAGATGTATGTGTATTAAATAAAATAATTCCGGCGGATAAAGAAAAAAGAACATCTGCAGTATTAGAGGTAAAAAACCCGAGATTATGGAATGTTATTCACAAGGGAGAAGCCTTTCTTTATGATTTAAAAATAAGCCTTCTGGCCGGAGAGCATACGATTGATGAGATTCATAAGAAGATCGGGTTCCGCAGTCTGGAACTGGCCGGAGATCTGGATTTCAGGATAAATGGGATGCCTTTGAAAATTTGGGGCGCCAATATGGCTCCGCTGGATAATAAGACAGGCTGTTATCAAAAAGAACGGGCGGAAAAGATAATACAAATGGCCATTGACGGGAATATGAATTGTCTGAGGATATGGGGCGGGACAGACAGGCTTCCGGACAGCTTTTATGATATGTGTGATAAGGCGGGACTGCTGTTGTGGCAGGATTTTTTCCATGATTATTCGATGTATCCTGAAGAAGAACACTTTAGGGAATTATGCAGAAAAGAAGCAGAATACCAGGTGAGAAGACTGCGTTACCATCCTTGCATACTTCTCTGGTGCGGGAGTAATGAAAGTTTAATGTGCAGGGATTTTATGAAATTTACCTGCCCCGGACAGGAATGCATCGGATATGGAATATATGCGGAGGATTACCGGAAAATCTGCAGGAAATGGGATCCGGAACGTTATTATCATCTTTCTTCACCAAGCGGCGGCACTTATGCGAATGATCCTCTTGAGGGCGATACCCATAGTTATACCAGCACATGGTTTGTCCCGGGGGGAAGATATCCGGTATTTCTTTCCGAAAATATGAGGGCATTTCCTCCCGTTTATCATTCTATGGTGAAAATGATGGGTGAGAAAAAATTATGGCCGGCCGGTTATACGGGAAAAATGACAAAAGGCAGTATTTTTCCATGGCCCAAGACTTGGCGTCCTTACACGTCGGCAGACAGCTGGAAAAAAATTTCGGAAGTGGAGCAGTTTTATGATGCTGACAGCGCGGAATCCATGATTTACAGGTTCCAGGGTTCTGCGGCAAGGTATATTGAAAAATGTGCAGGCAGATACCGCAGGGGAAGAAGTTTTGAAGAACGCGGTGAAAACAAGCGCAAATGCAAAGGACATCTGTGGTGGAAAATGAATACAAGCGCACCCCATATTTATTCAGGCCTGCTTGATTACTACATGGAACCCTCCATACCTTACTATGCTATGAAAAGAACATATCAGCCATTTCAGCTGTTTTTTTCCATCGATGATTTTATAGGATTATGGGCGGTAAATGATACGGTAAACGTGATAAAAGGAACTGTTTATGTAAAGCTATATCATATGAAGGAAAACAGAGCGACAGCATTAGCAAAGTTTCCTTTTCAAATCTTACCGGATCAATCTCTGTTTATTTCTGATTTGAATGCTTTTGGGCAATTCATGATGAATGAGAATATTTTATTTGCGAAGGCTGTGGATGAAGAGGGAAAGATACTTACAGTAATTTACGATTATGCTGACATTGAAAGGCATATGGAGTTTCCTGACTGTAAATTAGAGTTATTTTGGGATAATGAGGAACTGGTAATAGAGACAGATTATTTCGCAAGAAGTATAACACTTTCGGGGGATGAGAACGGAGATAATTTCGGCTGGCAGTTCAGTGATAATTATTTTGATCTCTTACCCGGAGAGGCAAAGAGAATCACGGTAGGCGGAGAACATAAAACAGGCTGGATTCATGCGAAGGGATATTATTCCTCACAGGAAACCACCGTTGCATATGAAGACCATTTTATAAATGCGTAAGGAGGTTTGGTTATGAGCTGCGAACCAATTAAGAAAAATATAATTGCACAGGAGGAATTTCCTTTAAATGATCCTCCGGAGTTTCACTGTAAATTGCTGCCATATGGGGAGAGGCCCTATTGGTCTCCGGACGGGAAAAGAATTGCTTTTATTGAGAGCAATTATGGCGACGTATGTGAAATTAATATGGAGACCAGAGAAGTGAGTAATCTGACTGAAAAGCTGGGGGAACATCATTCCTTCCTCCGTGTTCTCTTCCTTCCTAACGGGGATTATATACTTATCGGCCCACGGGAATTTAAAGATCGATATACAAGCAGGCGCGTGGAATCGGAGCTTTGGATAATGGATAAGGATGCAAAATACCCGCCCAAGCCTCTGGGACGACGGATTTTTGAGGGCTGCGGCGTATCAAGGATTGCCAACAGGATCACCTATTCCATGAATGGAAATCACGATCCTTCTATTGGAACTCCGGAAGACTTTGAAGTACATGTTACGGAGATCGTATATGGGGAGAATGGTCCGGAGTTGGGGAAAGACGAAGTTGTGTACCGTACCCATGGATACGATCCGGAGCCACAGGATTTCCGGCATGATGATACGGAAATTATCATGGCAGAATACTACAACCCACCGGAGGTGGATAAGGCAGATTATTTTTGCACGGTAAAGGGTGTTAATCTCCTGACCGGAGAAGTAAAGCTGTATATATCGGAGCCTCATATCCATAACGAATGTGAAGGCATCTTTCCGGATGAAGAATATACCTGTTTGGAATCCTCCTGTGACGGCGGCCCGTTATCTCATACAATAGATTTGTGGAAACTGAAGCTGGATGGTTCCATGGAGAGGACCCGTATGACCAGGATGCTGTGGAAAAAGCCATGGCGGGCAACCAATTCCAATGTGAGCCCGGACGGAAAATGGCTTGCATTTATGCTGAATGTATGCGGATCGGAGGCAGGGTATGGAATGGGGCTGGGACTGCTTGATTTGGAAGCATGGGGAAAAAGTGAGTATGCCAAAATGACCGAGACTGTGCATAGTCGGGCCGGGCGGAAAACGGATTTAAAGACAGGAGGATATTATGAATAAAAGAGAATTAGGCGGTACACGGCTTCAGGCCTCCATATTGGGGTTTGGTTCAATGGAAATAGGAAAGCTTACATATAAGGAAGCGGATAAGCTTTTAAATGAGGCTTTGGATAAAGGGATTACTTTCGTGGATTCTTCTCCCTGTTATGGAATTGCGGAAGAATATGTGGGCAAAGCAATTGGAAAAAGGCGTGAGGAATATATTCTTGCCACAAAATGCGGCTGCAACGTGAACGAACAAGGAAAATTTAATGAGGGGCCTGATCATATCTGGACTGCCGGACAGCTTTCTAAAAATATTGATCAAAGCCTGAAGCTATTGCGGACGGAGTATATCGATATTTGGCAGCTGCACGGCATTATGCCGGATTATCTTCCTGAAGGAAAGCAGGATGAGGTACTTGAGGCGGCAGAAAAAATCAAAGAAAGCGGAAAAGTGCGCCATATTGCTTTCAGCTGCAGAAATGGCTCGCCCGATCAGCCCATGTATCCGGCTTTATTCGGTTATCATGCCTGTAAAGAGATGATGCCATGGAATAAATTTGAAGTGATACAATTGATATATGGAGCGTATATACGGACAAATGAAGAGCTGATAAAGCAGGCGGGAAAAGAGAAGGTAGGAATTATCTGCCGGGGAGCGGTAAAACGATATTTTAGTTATTATAAAGATTATTTTGCTAAGGCGAGGCTGCAGGAATTGTGTGAGAACGGGGAAACAGAGATGGATTTTCTGATTCGTTTTGCGCTCAGCCATCCGGATATCGGGACTGTAATAGTGGGGACAAAAAGTATAGAACATCTCAGAGATAATATAGAGGCGGCAGAAAAGGGGGTATTGTCTGAAGAGATATATGAAGAAGCGAAAAGAAGGCTGAGCCAGGCAGGGATTAATCCTCTTTAAAGAAGTTGCACTATGATGGGATGAAGGAGCAGAAAGAATTATGGAAATTCAGATACCTTATGGGAAAGGTGTGCTTACAGCCAATGCAGATACGGTAAGAACTGCAGGTATTATCAGGAGTGGACTGGATTCCTATATGGCCGTTAAAGGGGAAAAAGAGCTGATTGAGGATGCAGTAAAAACGCCCATTGATTCCCCGCCTCTGGCGGAATTGGCAAGAGGCAGGAACAAAGTGGTTATCATAGCGAGTGATCATACACGTCCTGTGCCAAGTAAATTAATTATGCCTGTATTATTGAGAGAGATAAGGAGCGGAAATCCGGAAGCCGATATTACGATACTGATAGCAACCGGCTGCCACAGAGAAACCAGAAGGGACGAACTGAGAAATAAATTCGGGGACGAAATTCTCAGTAACGAAAGAATTGTAATCCATGATTGTGACGCACAAGGCATGGTTTTATACGGACGGCTGCCATCGGGGGGAAAGCTTTGGATAAACAGGATGGCGGCAGAGGCTGATTTACTTGTGGCAGAAGGCTTTATAGAACCTCATTTTTTTGCGGGTTATTCCGGAGGAAGGAAAAGTATATTACCCGGAATTGCCGGAAGAGAAACGATTTACGCCAATCACTGCGCGGAATTTATTAACCACAGAAACGCACGTTATGGGCAGCTTGAAGGAAACCCTATCCATGAGGATATGATTTTTGCCGCCCGTAAAGCAGGGCTTGCCTATATTCTTAATGTGGTAATTAATTCATCCCACAGAGTAATAGCGGCATTTGCTGGAGATGTGGACAGCGCTCACAAAAAAGGAACAGCATTTCTGGATCGTTTGTGCCGGGAGAAAAAAATCCCGGCAGATATCGTGGTAACGTCCAATAATGGATACCCGTTGGATCAAAACATATATCAGGCGGTGAAGGGCCTGGCAACTGCGGAAGGAACGGTAAATCCCGGAGGAGTGATTATCATAGCGGCTGCCTGTGATGACGGCTGCGGAGGCGATGCGTTTTATGAGACTTTCCGGCAGGCGGAATCTGCATGTGAGTTATTTGATAAGATTTCTGCAGTCCCGAGAGACAGAACGGAAGCAGAACAGTGGCAGTCACAGATTCTTGCAAGAATATTGACACGACATAAAGTGATTCTTATCAGTCAATGCCCGGATCAGATGGTCAGGGATTTACATATGATTCCTGCAGGCAGTCTGACAGAAGCTTTGGATAAAGCAGATCGAATTTTAGGCCATAACAAAGGTAATATAACATGGATCCCTGAGGGAATTTCTAGTATTGTGCAGTAGAAAGGATAGATTATGAATATTGTGTTGCTGGAAGGTTTGGGAGTTGATAAAGATTTTTTAGACAGGCAGGCGGCTAAATTGGAGGGAATGGGGCATACATTTCTTTCCTATGAAAAAAATATGGATATTTCCGTGCAGATAGCCCGTTCTAAAGATGCGGATGTATTGATGCTCGCCAACATGCCGCTAAAAGAAGAAGTTATAAAAGAATGCAGAAACCTGAAATTTATCGATGTGGCATTTACCGGAGTGGATCATATAGGTATGAAAGAGGTAAGAAGCCGCAAGATTGAGGTGAGCAATGCATCGGGTTACGCGACGCAGGCGGTGGCGGAGTTATGTATCAGTTTTATGATCCAGCTTCTGCGGAAAGTGAAGCAAACAGAAGAAAGATGCCGTGAGGGAGGAACTAAAGAAGGACTTGTGGGAAATCTTCTTTCGGGAAAAACAGTAGGAATTGTAGGAGCAGGGGCCATTGGAAGCAAAACGGCCCGATTATGTAAGGCATTTGGCTGTCATGTGATTGTATCAAGCAGAAGGGCATCAGTGAACAAAGAAGTTTTCGATGAAAAAGCAGAATTGGAAGACCTGCTGAAGCGTTCAGATGTTGTATCCTTACATTGTCCTTTGACGGAAGAGACCCAAAATCTAATTGGTAAAGAACAATTGGCATGTATGAAAAAGAGAGCAATACTGATTAATACAGCCAGAGGATCCGTGGTGGATTCACGTGCTCTTGCAGAGGCATTGGAGGAAGGCCGAATTGCAGGTGCTGCCTGTGATGTATTTGAACAGGAACCGCCTTTAGATCAGCAGCATCCTCTTCTTCACTGTCCTAATATTATTTTAACGCCTCATATAGCATTTGCGTCGGAAGAATCCATGATGCTGCGGGCGGAAATTGTATTTGACAATCTTTATTCCTGGCTGAACGGAGAACAGAAAAATAAGATTTAAGTACGGATTGGAGCACAAATGAAAATAATTGCAGCAATGGATTCCTTCAAAGGCAGCCTGACATCAATGGAAGCAGGAAATGCGGTTAGGGAAGGAATCCTTAGGGCAGTACCCGATGCCCGGGTGGTGGTTAAGCCTGTAGCAGATGGAGGGGAGGGCACTGTAGAAGCGATGGCATTTGCTCTTGGGGGAGAATTGATAACGTGCAGAGTAAAAGGGCCGATTGGTAAGAAAGTAACTGCCTCCTATTGTATATGCAGGGAAAAAGGACTGGCCGTGATTGAAGTGGCTCAGGCAGCCGGCCTGACATTAGTGACAGAAAGAAATCCATGGAAAGCTACAAGTTATGGAGTTGGAGAATTAATCATGGATGCCGCCGAAAAAGGCTGCCGAAATTTTTATGTGGGGTTGGGCGGAAGCGCCACAAATGATTGTGGTATTGGAATGCTGGATGCTCTTGGAATTCATTTCTATGACGGAGACGGAAAGCGTCTTAAAGCTATTTTGCCGAACCTGGGGAAAATTGAAAGAATATCCCTGGAAGATACAAACGGAGTGTTAGAAGAATGTACCTTTACAACGGCATGCGATGTAATAAATCCATTATGCGGAAAGAATGGGGCAACATATGTTTTTGGGCCACAGAAAGGGATTATGCCCCATGAAAGAGAAAGTATTGACAGGGATTTTCATCACTTTGCAGATATTTGTGCATCTTTTCTTGATAAAGATATGCGGGATGAGCCGGGGGCTGGGGCTGCGGGAGGATTGGGATATGCTTTTTACAGTTTTTTCCATACCCGTTCTATTTCCGGTATACAAATGGTATTACAGGCCACAGAGCTGGAAAAAGAAATGAAAGACGCAGACCTTGTAGTGACAGGAGAAGGTCAGCTGGATGAGCAGACTATGATGGGAAAGGTTCCTGTGGGGATAGCTGCTTTGGCTAAAAGGAATGACTGCATGGTTATTGCGCTTGCAGGGAGTGTGAAAGCAGGATCTTGCTGTAATAAAAATGGAATCGATGCCTGTTTTTCCATTCAAAAAGGAGCTGTATCATTGCAGGAAGCCATGCAGAAAGAAAATGCATATAATAATTTGAAAGATACGTCAGAACAGATTTTCAGATTAATTGCAGGAAAAGAAAGCAGACATGTGACATAGCATTGAGTTTATGATGTTTTGCTCAGAGGGTTGCCTTTCATGATTTATTTTCAATTCATCTGCAACGCATTGAAACAATGGTTATGTGCTTTCCAATTAATAAAAGATATGATAAAATATCGATAAAAGAAGTAACACGGTTTGGTATATCAAAGAGAAATACATTAGAGTATCGACGAGGGAATATAAGTATTATCCTCCAATACGAACACTTCCAAGGTCTAAGTGAATCCATGATTGCTCCATCATGAACTATAATCTGTCAGGAAATCAATATATCAGCTGGAATATCCGTCCCGGATATTCCAGCTTGTTTTTTATACATCCTTACTACACATTTATGTTACAATAAACTGGAAAATCCATCATCTGGTATATGCGATATAATACAAATATAAGAAAAGAGGACAACCCATGAACCGTCCAATCACCGCCAAAACCGCTCTTCTGAAAATATCCATGCTGTTTCTAATCCCCTTCTTTCTCTTTATGTTCGGCCTGAACGTCTACAGTAATACCATTTACAGACAGCGCCTTACGGAAAACAATCAAACGCGGCTCACCATGTATGAATCCTTTCTGGAGGAGGATTTGAAGAATATAGAATACTTCATGTCGGATATGATTGCCAATGACGGCGGTTTTAATGCCCTGCGTTATCCCTTAAGCTATGTAGACAGCTATCTGCAGGTCCAGCAGCTTCAGGAAAAATTCGAATCCGTCATGAAAACCATTGACAGCATATCGGCCTTTTGCATTATCAGCCCGAAAAGCAATATAACCAACGGCCCATTCCGTAAGAATGTTTCCTACGATGAAAAGGAGAATATTAAAACCTATCTCAACCGGCTTGTGAAGGAAAAAGAGGATGGGGCTATTACCGACTGGCGGGTACAGAAAATAGGTGATACATACTATTTTTTGAAAATCATGGGGCTGGGCGGCGTTTACAGCAGCTGTATTATCGATGTGGGAAATGTATCCGCGATTGAGGAAATAGGAAGTGAAAACAGTTATCTTGTGTTTGAAGAAAAGGAGGAAATCCTATCTTATGAGGAACAGATGAAGAATCTGGGAATCCGTGTACAGGAAGGGAAAACCTCCTACCTGACAGGCAACGCCAGAAATCAGTTTGTAGTAATGAGCTATTCAGAAATCCTGAATTGCTATCTGATGTTGGTGGAACCATACCGGGGGATTTGGAGTATGGAATCCCTGCCTCTTGTCATGCTGCTTCTCTCGGTCTTTTTTGTTATCCTGTTGTTAAGATGCTACCGCATGCTGAAACGTGACTTCCTTAATCCGTTGGAACAGATGGTGGAAACCATGGAACAAATCGGCGATGATGGGTTGGAATCCCGCCTTTGTGTGAGAAATGAGGTTAAGGAATATAAAAAAATGGAATCTACCTTTAATGCCATGATGGATCGAATCAAGGAACTCAAAATCCTGGCATATGTGCGCTTGATTCAGGCCCAGCAGACAGAGCTGCAGTATTATCAGATTCAGATACGTCCCCACTTTTTCCTGAACTGTATGAAAAACCTGTACGCGATGACGGCGGCCCGGAAATATGCACAGATGCAGGAAATGATATTGACTCTGTCCGAATATTTACGGGCGGTTTTAAAGGATCATGATATGATTGTACCTTTGGAAAAAGAACTGGACAGTGTCCGTTCTTATGTAAAGCTGCAGCAGATGAGCAGTGCCAGGCCGCCGGAATATGAGGAGGATGTGAGTCAACCGCTTATGCAGTTCGGGATACCGCCTATGTCTTTGCTGACCTTTGTGGAGAACTCCTTCAAGTATGAAAAGAGCGGGGAAGGATCCATACAGATATTGATTAAGGCAAGGCTGTTCCTGGACGGGGAAGAAAAATTTGTGAATATCACTATTATGGATAATGGGAAAGGTTTTCCTGAGGAGGTTCTGAAGATTTTGAATGATCCTGAAAAGAGGATGCCGGGGGAACATATGGGAATCAATAATGTGGAACAGCGTTTTTCTCTTGTTTATCAAAAACCGTGCAGCTTTGTATACAGCAATATGAGCGGGGCCTGTGTGGATATTTTTATCCCCTTTGAAGAAGCAAGGCGGCCGGCAGTTAATTTGTAAGGGAGGAAAGTAACTATGACAGTGTTGGTGATTGATGATCAGATACATGTGGTGGAGGGGATTCTGTCCGAGGTACCCTGGGAAAATCTCGGAGTGGACAAGGTCTGGAAGGCTTACAATGCGGTGGAAGCAAAAGGAATCCTTCTGCTTCATAAAGTGGACATCATGCTTTGCGATATAGAAATGCCGGGAGAAAACGGACTTTCCCTGCTTAAGTGGACGCAGGATCAGGGGATGGAGACAGAATGTATCTTTCTTACCGCCCATGCAGATTTTGTTTATGCCAGGACAGCTATGCAGCTGGGAAGTTTCGACTATATTCTGCAGCCTGCCAGATACGAAGATATCGGGAATGCCATTTTGCGGGCAAAACAGAGAATCCGGGATAAACGTGAGCAGCAGAAATTTTATTCTTATGGAAAAACACTTTTTGAGGAGCGTGACCGGATAACGGATCAGCTTTTCAGGGAATGGTATCAGGAACCGGAAAATGGGGAAAGGTACCGGAAGCTATTGGTGGATATGCAGAAAATGGGGCGGAATATCTGTGATTCCAGTCCGTGTTTTCTTATTTTATACCAGATCCTGAGTTGGAATAATGCGCCGTGGGAACAGGATTTATTCCGTTATTCCTGCGCCAATATTCTGGAAGAACTGTTTCAGGAATGGAAAAGCAAGGTCTATATCGGCAGCCTGAGTTATGAGGAATATATATTCCTTGTTTACGGAGAGGAAGGAAAACAACCTGACGAGGAAAAAATAAAAAGGCAGCTGGAGAATTTTTATAATACTGCTTCCCGTTTTTTCTGCTGTGAACAGGCGCTGTATGTGAGCGGTACCGGAATGTTCCGTTCGATGCCGGGGAAGTTGGATGCCATCAGGCATAAAAATAAGGATAATGTAGCCCGGAAGCCGGGAATTTATGTGGAAGAGGAGCGAAAAGAAACGAAAACGGCCCCAATCCTCCAGCCGGATTTCAGAACCTGGGAAACGTTGCTTGTCCGGGGAATGGGAAAAACGGTTTATGAAGAAGCCTGCCGGTATCTGCAGGAACTGGCGGATGCGGATGCGCTGAACGCGGAGAGCCTTCAGAAGTTTTATAATGATTTTTACAGGATTATCTGTCTGACGGAAGAAAAGACGGATACGTCCTGGGAGGATATATTCCCGGAGGAACAGCAGCGGCAGACCGCGCTGCACGCCTATGAGACGCTGCAGAATATGTTGGCCTTTTTAAAAATCGTTACTTCCTATTTTGCAGAGGAGGAAGAAGATGCAGGAAGAGCAGGAGGACAGGTGGAGGCCATAAAAGAATACATATATCACCATCTGGACAGTGACATCCGCAGGGAGGATATCGCAGTACAGGTATTTATGAACCCCAATTATGTTTCCCGCCTGTTTAAAAAAGTGGAAGGAATCTCCCTAAAAGAATTTATTGTCCGTGAAAAGATGAAAATGGCCAGGGCGCTTCTTATCGGTTCCCAGCTTCCGGTGAGTATAGTGGCGCTGAAGGTTGGCTATAGTAATTTTTCCCACTTTTCCCAGGTTTACAGAAAAACGTTCGGTGTCAGTCCGACGGACGAAAGGAAAAAGCAGGAAGAGTGAACAAATTCAACAGCGAAATGTCACTTTTTTGACAATAGACGGCGAATCTATCAAAGAAGTAATAATTATGACAATAACAGGTTACAAACGAGGCGGAACCGGGGGAGCTGCCATGCTATAGTAGAAGCATCAAAAACAAGGGAGGGAATGAAATGAAACGAAAATGGTTGGCAGGCTTACTTACAGCAGCGCTGATTTCCACAGCGATAGCGGGCTGCGGAGGAACGAAGGAACAGGCGGGCGCCCAGACGAATACACCGTCGGCCTCCGGAACGGAACAGACGGAAAGCACAGCTTCGGAGGCAGATGCCGGTGATTTATCCGGGCAGGAAGAATATGTCTGCAAGATTGTATGCGTCGGGGATGCCACCTCGGAGAGCTGTGAAAAGGTAGCGGAGGCGGCTTCTGAAATAACGCTGGCCAAGTATAATACAAGGATTGAACTGGTGCGTTTAAGCTACGGCAGTTTTTCAGAGGAAGTAAACCTCATGCTTTCTTCCGGAGAAAAGCTGGATCTGTTCCCGAATTTCGCATTTTCCACAATTACGGCAGCCAATACGGGGCAGATTTTGGCCCTGGATGATTTACTTCCGGATTATGGAAAAGATATTCTGTCTGTCGTACCGGATACGGACTGGAACTGTGTAAGCATAGGCGGACAGATTTACGGCGTACCTAACAATAAGGATAAGGCGGAGGGCTTCGGCATCGCTATGAGAACGGACATGCTGGAGGCATCCGGCTACGATATTTCCGCCATTAAGACGGAAGAGGATCTGGAAGGCCTGTTCGCCGCTGTAAAAGAAAAATACCCGGACAGCTATCCGCTGGTATCCGATAATGGAGGCATGGGCTATTACAATATTACCAGGGATGATTTGGGCGGTGACTTCGGCTGGCTTGAGAACTGCCTGGATGATTCGGAGATGACGGTGGTTGACTGGTATGAAACGGATACCTTCAAAGACATTGTACAGCGCAGGTATGACTGGGCACAGCAGGGATATATTATGCCTGATGCGGCGACAAACACCCAAAATGCCTATGAACTGATGGCGGCAGGAAAGGGCTTCAGCTACTTCTGTAATACAAAACCCGGGATCGAAGCGGAGTGGAGCAGGAAAGTAGGCAAGGACATCACGGTTGTGGAGCTGGTGGAAACTTACCGTACCTCCGCATCAGGAATGAATACCTGGTATATTGCCCATAACAGTGAAAAACCGGAACGAGCCATGCAGGTGTTGAACGAAATATACAGCAACCCCGATTTAAGCAACATCCTGATTAACGGGATAGAAGGGGAAAACTTCCTGATTGATGAGGAAAAAGGCGTACTCACCTATCCCGAAGGCGTGGATGCATCCAATACCACCTACAGCAGCGTGGCCTGGGTATGGCCCAATGAACTGATCAGCATTCCCTGGGAGGTTGACGGCGCGGATATTTGGAAGCAGACGGAAGAATTCAACAATAACGCAAAGCTGAGCAAGGCATTCGGCTTTGTATGGGATAATTCCGATGTGCTCAATGAAATCACGGCATGCAACAATGTTATGGCAAAGTACAAAAATGCCCTGGACTGCGGCTCCCTGAATCCGGAAGAAGCGGTTCCCAAAATGGTGCAGGAGCTGAAAGATGCAGGCATCGATACCATCATAGCCGAAAAACAGGCACAGCTGGATGCCTGGGCGGCGCAGCAGTAGGCAGAGATTTTGCAGGAAACAAGAGGAAAATAAGGCGGTAAAGCAGAAGGAAAAGGGTGTGGAAAGCACCCTTCTTCCCTATCCGCCCAAACAGGAGGGAATCCGGTGAACAAAATGAAACGTGCAAGATGGAGGAGATACCTCCCCTTATATCTGATGCTGCTGCCGGGAGGCATCTATCTGATCCTTAACAACTATCTGCCTATGGCGGGAACCGTGGTAGCTTTTAAAAAATATAATTTTCAAAAAGGAATCTTCGGCAGTGAATGGAACGGACTGAAAAACTTTATATTCCTTTTTAAGACCAAGGATGCCTGGATCATAACAAGGAACACCATCTGCTATAATCTGGTTTTCATTCTCCTGGGTACGGCAGCAGCGATTACCGTAGCCATATTACTGTCGGAAATCAAAGCGGTGCGGGCCAAAAAAACATACCAGACGCTGATCCTCCTTCCTTTTCTGGTGTCTATCGTAGTTGTCAGCTACATCGTATATGGGTTCTTAAGTACGGAATACGGGTTTGTGAACCATGTCCTTCAAAACATGGGAAAGGATAAAATTTCCTGGTATTCCAACCCGGCCTGGTGGCCTCTGATACTTGTGCTGGTTAACCTTTGGAAAAATATCGGCTATAACTGCGTATTGTATTATGCCACACTGATGGGAATTGATTCCTCCTATTACGAAGCGGCGGTGGTGGACGGCGCAGGCCGCTGGCAGAGGATCCGTTACATAACGCTTCCTGCTCTGGTCCCAACCATCAGTATCCTGACGCTGATGTCGGTATCCAGGATTTTTTATTCCGATTTCGGGCTTTTTTACCAGGTACCCATGAACAGCGGCCCTTTGATCGACGTTACCAACACCATTGATACCTATGTTTACAGGGGCCTGATGGAAACCAATAATATCGGCATGTCTGCGGCGGCCGGACTTTACCAGTCCCTGGTGGGCTTTATTCTCGTGATGACGGCAAACTGGGCGGTAAGAAGGCAGAATGAAGAAAGCGCGCTTTTTTAGGAGGGAAACCATGGTTGAAAGAAATAAGACATTTCAGATAGTGGCAAACGGGATTATGATTTTACTGGTTATTTTCTGCCTGCTCCCGCTGATCCTTCTGTTTTCCTCATCCCTGAATGAAGAGCATGCGCTGATTGTGAACGGGTATTCCTTTATCCCTTCCAGGCTGGACTTTTCCGCCTACCGATATATTCTGGTGGATTCCTCCCAGCTTTTGCGGGGATATGCAATATCCGCTCTGGTTACCGTGGTGGGAACCACAGTAAACCTTATGTTTACGGTGTTGTTCGCCTATCCGCTTTCCAGAAAGGATTTGCCGGGTAAAAATATCATAGCCTTTTTCCTGTTCTTCACGATGTTATTTAACGGAGGGCTGGTTCCTTCTTATATTATGTGGACACAGAATTTCCATATTAAAAATACCATATGGGCGCTGATTGTACCCAACCTTCTTATGGGCGCCTTTTATGTCATTATGATGCGGACCTATCTCACCGGCAATATACCCGAGGAAGTCATCGATGCGGCCAGGATTGACGGCTCCGGGGAAGGCGGGATACTGCTCCGTATCGTAGTGCCCATGGCAAAGCCTATCCTGTCCACCCTGGCTTTGCTTGTGGGGCTTGGTTATTGGAATGACTGGCTGAACGGCCTGTATTATATTAACAAAGATACCCTGTACAGTATCCAGGTGCTGCTGAACCGGATGCTGCTGGATACCCAGTTCCTGATGAGCAGCGCAAGTCAGGGCATGAATATTGATACCAGCCAGCTTCCTTCCACAGGAATTAAAATGGCTATAGCGGTTATGGGGATTCTGCCTATTCTGGCAGTCTATCCCTTCCTGCAGAAATATCTGGTACAGGGAATTACGATCGGCGCGGTGAAAGGTTAGATGAGGAAAATGAATATAATAAAAGGTTTTTTGCATACGGAAGGAAAGAAAATTACCGACGGCTCAGGAAAAGAAATCCTGCTCACCGGATGGGGTCTTGGCAACTGGCTTCTGCAGGAGGGGTACATGTGGAAGGCATACGGGGAACGGTTTGACAGGCCTTCCCGTATCGAAAAATGTGTGGAGGAACTGACCGGCCGGGAGTACGCCGGCTATTTCTGGAAAAAATACAGGGAAAATTATATCCGCCGGGAGGATATCCTCGCCATGGCCGCATTGGGGTACAATTCCGTGCGGATTCCCTTCAGCTACCGTCTGTTTATGGAGGATGGTCCGGGCATCCGCTGGAAGGAGGAAGGATTTGCCCTGCTGGATCAATGCCTTGCCTGGTGTGAAGAGGCAGGCATGTATGCATTTCTTGATCTGCATGGGGCACCCGGCGGACAAACCGGTTCCAATATTGATGACTCTGTGGATAACGTCCCCCGATTGTTCATAGACAGGGACTGCAGGGACAAAGCCTGTGCATTATGGAAACAGCTGGCCCTGCGTTACCGCAGCCGGGAGGTGGTGGGGGGATATGATCTTCTCAATGAACCCATTATTCCGCCGGAGGCGGGCAACGGCGATTACGATTACCTGCTTCCGGCACTTGAGAGTTTTTATGAAGAGGTAATAACGGAAATCAGAAAAGTGGATACCGGACATATGCTGTCAATAGAAGGCGCCCATTGGGCCACGGATGTCCGCATTTTCCATAAAAAGTATGATGACAATATGGTCCTCCATTTTCACCGGTACGCCGAAATGCCGGATAAAGCCTGCCTGAACCGCTTCATAGAGGCCGCCGGACGGCTGGATGTACCGCTGTGGATGGGGGAAACCGGCGAAAATACCAATCCCTGGTACGCCGCCTTGTACCCCCTGGCGGGCGCTCTGGGAATCGGTTATAATCTATGGCCCTGGAAAAAAATGGACACCGCCAATTCCCCCTGCTCCATCAGGGTGCCGGAGGGCTATCATGAAATTCTCAGCTACCTTGAGAAAGGCCCTCACCCCGGGTACGAAAGGGCGCAGCAGATTTTGGAAGAATATCTGGTAAACATCCGTTATGAAAATTGTGAAAAGCATCCGGAGGTAACGGCCCATGTATTCCGCAGACCGCCTTTTTCCATGCAGGCCGTGGATTTTGACGCTGTTCCGGGGGAAGGGGTTTCCTGGAAGGGGAATGGGCTTCCGGGGGAAGACAAGCCGTATCGGAAGGACACCGCATTGGAAATCCGGGAAAGGGATACGGCATGGGATAAGAAATTTGCATTTGACTGCGGCTGGGAACGGCTGGGGCTTGTGCTGCATGCCGGGGAATATGCCTGCTACAGCCTGGATTGCAGCCTCTGCCCGGGACATGTGCTGAAGCTGGCCTTTACCTGCCAGACGGAGGAAGAAGCAGTCGTGCAGTTTGGCCGGAAGGAGGGGAACACCATTCAGGTTATCCTGCATAAGAACGAAAAAGAAGCGGCTGTTTCTCTAGGTGTGATCCCTCCGGGCACGGGGAATACAACCATAAAAATCGAAATCCTCAAAGGTACGGTTCTCTTCGGACAATTACATATTAGCTGAGAAAAAGGACAGACTGCTGCCGGCACGGTCCTTTCCCGCATACGGTTATTTTGGGCGATGCCCATACCTGAAGAGGAAAGGAAGTGCCGGTTTATTCTGTTTTTATTCCCTATTTCATACCTCCCCTTGAGTTTTCCGCGCCGATAAAGTATTATTATATTACTATTCAATAAAAAGAAAAGGCGGAAGATAATGAGGGAGCAGAAGGACCGCTGTATTTTTTTTGTCCTGGAAAATTTCTTTTTCCTGATCCCCCTCCCATTTGTAGATAAAGTGATAGGAAATCCTTTTACGGAAGGTGAAAATCCGGAAACAGGGTATGTCGATCTATGGGAAGGGTGCGGAAAAGATGAGAAAAACAAATACTGGATTCTCTTTTGCAGCGAAGAGGAAATCCTGGGAATGCCTGCATCGGAGGTAATGGGGTTTCCGGATATCGGGGAAAGCCGTATATGGGAACTGCCGGAACAGGTGCGCAGGGAACAGAACCGGTATATAAGTGCTGTCGTTGCAGTCCCCACAGGGGATGAAAGACCGGATTTAGCTTACCTTCTGGACATGGGGGAACTGCGGCGTTGGAGGAGAACTGCCCGGTGAACGGAAGGAGCCGGAGGTATATAGCGGGATCGGAGGGAACCAGATGGAATACATAACAGCGGATACAGGCAGTAAAAAGCTGTATATAGAGAAAGAAAGCATACAGACAATTCTGACGAGGCCGGATATCTGCCCCATGCCGGGGGCGGAGGATACTATCCAGGGCCTTTCTTTTTATGGGGAAAATCTCGTGGTGTTTTATCGGATGGGAGATCGGGAGGAGGCTCCCTGCGGTGTTGTTCTGGAGGCAGACGGCGGGCTCATGGGGATCGCTGCGCTGGCCCTGGGAGAGGAGGAGGCCGCCCGGGAAGAACTGGAAGGAATCCTTCCCGGAGTCTGGGAGAAAAAAAGTGATTAGGCTTAAGGAAGAGGAATTCACAGATATTGTGAAGTACATGCGCCAGGAATACGGAATCAATCTGGAGAAGAAGAGGGTCCTGATTGAATGCCGCATGACCAGGGTTCTGGAGCGCTATGGTCTGGATTCCTTTTCCGGCTACCTGGATATGCTGCATCGGGACAGAAGCGGGGAGATGGCCGGGGAAATGGTGAACCGTCTCACCACTAATTATACTTATTTTTACCGGGAACCGGATCATTTCGACCGGCTGCAGGATGCCATCCTGCCGGATCTGCTGGAACATGTGCCGTCCGGGGTGCTGGATATCTGGTGTGCAGGCTGTTCCACCGGAGAAGAATGCTATACCCTGTCTATGGTCCTGAAAGAATACCGGCGGAGCCGGAATGACGCGTGCAGGGCCAGGATACTGGCGACCGATATCTCCGGGGAAGCGCTGGAGAAGGCGAAAAAGGGCGTATATCCGGTCAAGGAGCTGGAAGGCCTCCCTCCGGAGTGGAGGAGGCGGTACTGCGGAAAAACAGACGGCAGGACCTTCGGTGTGGAAGAGGATTTGAAAACCTGTGTCCGCTTCCAGCGCCGGAATCTGATGGAACCTGCACGGGCATCGGAAAAATTCCATATCATCCTGTGCCGGAACGTGATGATATATTTTGATAAAAGCTCCAGAGAGAGACTGATTACAACGCTGGAGGACGCGCTGGACAAAGGGGGGTATCTCCTGATAGGACACGCGGAGCTGCTGACTGCAAAGGAAACCCGGCTGGAACCGGTATATCCGGCTGTATATAGAAAAAAACGGGAGTAAGGAAGGATTTGGTGAAGGAGCACGTATGGGGAAGAAAATAATGGTGGTGGATGACGCCTTATTCATGAGAAAGGTAATCCGCAAGAATCTGGAGGAATGCGGATATACGGAAGTATTTGAGGCGTGCGACGGTGAGCAGGCTTTGGAGCAGTATGATGTCTGCAGTCCGGATCTGGTGCTGCTGGATATTACCATGCCGGGAATATCAGGGCTGGAGGTACTTGAGGAAATAGAGAAGAGGGATCCCGGGGCCAGAGTCGTCATGTGTTCGGCAGTGGGCCAGGAGCAGATGATCCAAAAGGCGGTGATGCTGGGAGCCAGGGATTTTATCGTAAAACCCTTCCGGCCGGATGAATTCCGGAGGATTATCCGGAACGCAATGGAAAGCTGACCCGATAATAACAGCGCAGCGGGATGTCCCGGATGAAAGGATGCCAGAAGATGAAAAAAAGATTTGAGGATATGAAAATAGGATCGAAGCTGGTAGCAGCATTTGCTATTATTATATTCTTATATATGATAACCATAGTCACAGTGATTATAAATATCAATTCCATGTCGGAACGGTCACAGAAGCTGTATGAGGAACCCTTCGCCAATGTGGAGAGTTCCCTGCGTATGATTGCTAATCTGCAGTCTGTGGGGAAAAATGTGACACTCCTGATATCCACGGAGGATTTGGTGGATGAGGATGAGTATCTGGAAAAGACAAAACAGAGTGTGGAGGATATCGAAATACAGCTGGAAGAGCTGACAACCGGATATATAAGCGGGGCGGAAAAGGTCTCCGAGCTGGAAATCCAGTACGAGGAACTGAACGGGGTAAGAGAGCAGGTGCTGAAGCTGCGGGAGCAGGGGAAGGATGAGGAAGCCCTGGCCCTGTATATCAGCCAGTACGCCCCTAAATTCAATGAGGTAAGGGATACGCTGAGCCAGGTCATTGACTTATCCACGAAAGATGCAAATGACCGTCTGGCGGAGGGAAAAGAAGTGAGTGTCAGGGTGGTGATCCTGCTGCTGCTTCTTGCCGCAGTCAGCGTCGGGTTTACCGTGCTTTTGTGTGTCCTTATCATCAGAAGCGTGATACATCCGGTAAATGAGGTAAAGAAAGCGGCTAATGACATCGCCAACGGCCGCCTTACCACCAGCCTTGCTTATACCTCCCGGAATGAGCTGGGACAGCTGGCGGATGACATAAGAGATACGACGGAAGCCCTTAATCTGTATGTGACGGAGATGAGGAAGAGCCTGACTGCCCTGGGAAAAGGAAAGCTGAATTATCATTCGGATGCGGTATTTAAGGGGGATTTCATTGCGTTGGGAGAAGCAATGGAAGAGATTTCCGGCCTTCTGAGGGATTCTATCCAGCAGATCGGCAGCAGTGCGGAGATGGTATCGGGAGGAGCCGAGCAGGTATCAGGCGGGGCACAGGCCCTGGCACGGGGAGCGGCAGAGCAGGCGGGATCGGTGGAAGAGCTGGCAGTGAGCATCAATGAAATTGCGGAAAGCGTACGGGACAATGCGGATAACGCGGTGGAGTCCAGCCGGCTTTCCGACAAGGTGGGGAACAGTCTCATAGAAAGCGACAAACAGATGCAGGCGCTGATCCAGGCTGTTAATCATGTGAAGCTGAATTCCACGGAAATAACAAAGATCGTACAGGAAATCGAGGATATTGCGTTCCAGACCAACATTCTGGCCCTGAACGCTTCCGTGGAAGCCGCCAGAGCCGGAGATGCCGGAAGAGGTTTTTCGGTGGTGGCCGGCGAAATACGCAGGCTGGCGGCAAAAACCACGGCTGCCTCCAAACTGACGGCAGAACTCATCGACAAGAACTCGGAAGCGGTGGACGTGGGAATGAAAACAGCGGAGTCCACGGCGGAAACCCTAAAGGAATCGGTAACCGGAGCGCAGAAGGTGAACGGCATGGTGGAGAAGATTTCAGAGGTCTGTATCCAGCAGGCTGACGCCATTGCCCAGATCCGGAAAAGCATTGAGCTGATTTCCGATATCGTGCAGGGAAATTCAGCTACTTCCGAGGAAAGCGCTGCTGCCAGTGAGGAATTATCCGCCCAGGCCCAGGTGCTGAAGGAAATGGTGGAACAGTTTGAGCTCTGATAAGCCGGCAGATAAAGGGGAGGCCATGGACCAATATTCGAATTTGGATGAACTATCCAGGGATTTTTTAAAGGAACTGGGCAATATCGGCACCGGAAATGCGGTAACGGCGCTTTCCCAGATGTTGTTGGAGCCGGTGGACATAGAAGTGCCGGAACTGCAGATTATGAAATATCAGGACTGCTGTTCCCTGCTGCGGTCGGCGGAAGAGCTGATGACGGGAATTATGGTGGGAGTAAACGGGGATGTGAAAGGCGTGTTCCTGTTCCTGCTGGATGAAACCTTCACCATGGCGGTACTCGACAACGTTTTGGGAGCAGAAGAACGCAATCTGCTTTCCCTGAATGAAATGGAACGTTCCCTTATCTGTGAAATGGGAAATATCATGTGCGGTTCCTACATAGGCGCGCTTTCGGCGGTACTGGATTTGAAAATGGATGTTACGGTACCGGCTTTGAGCGTGGATATGGGGCTTGCGCTTCTGAGTGCCCCCGTAACGCATTATCTGAGGTTGAGCGAGGATATTCTGGTGATAGACAATCTCTTCCGTCTGGGAGGAAAAGCTTTTACAGGAAGGATTTTGTTCCTTCCGGAACCGGAAGCGCTGGAGAGGATGCTCCGGAGGCTTGGGGAGTGACGCCATGGATAAAATTGCAGTAGGAATCGGAGAAGGGAAAACCGCGGCGGACCCGCAGATACTCATCTCATATGCCCTGGGATCCTGTGTTGGAGTCTGTCTGTATGACAGTGGGAAAAAAATAGCGGGTATGGCGCACATAGTCCTTCCGGGGAAACTATCGGCTGTTAACCGGGAGAATCCGTTCAAGTTTGCAGATGAAGGGGTACGGGAGCTGCTGTGCAGGATGGAGCGCGCGGGTGCGGCCAGGATGCGGATTACGGCCAAGATAGCAGGCGGGGCCAGGATGTTTGAAACAGGATCCGGGCAATGGGAAATCGGGGAGCAGAATGTGGCGGCGGTTAAGCTTGCGCTGGCGGAGGAAGGCATAAGGCTCGTAGCTGAGGATACGGGGAATCATTATGGCAGGACAATATTGTTTTTTGCCGGTGACGGGAAACTGGAAGTCAGAACAGTAAGGCATGAAACAATAGTTCTGTAGAAAAGGCGGAGGAAAGGTATGGAAACTCAAAATAAACAGATTGTTCTGATTGTGGACGACAGTCTGCTTATCTGTGAACAGATCAAAGCATCCTTAAAGGAAGAAAATATCTTTATTACGGAAGCGCACACCGGAGAGGAGGCCGAGGCGATGGTGAAGCAGTACCAGCCGGATCTCATCCTGCTGGATGTAGTGCTGCCGGATGCGGACGGCTATACTCTTTTTGACAGGCTGAAGGCGGCGGATCAGAATGATGCGGCCATCCTTTTTCTCACATCAAAGGACAAGGACGATGACGTGGTAAAAGGCTTTTCCAAAGGGGCCTGTGACTATATCAAGAAGCCCTTTGTCAGGGGAGAGCTGCTTTCCAGAGTACATACCCATCTTCTGATCAAGAAGCAGAAGGACGATCTGAACCGCCAGAACCGGGAACTGCGTACCAATATGGAACGGCTGAATTATATGGCTTTCCGTGACGGCCTCACAGGGCTTTATAACCGCCGGTATGTAGTGGGGGATTTGATGGATGATATCCGGGATCATAACAGGGAAAAAACCCGGAATGTACTGATCCTCGCCGATATCGATGATTTTAAGAAAATAAACGATACCTACGGACATGATGCCGGGGATCAGGCGCTGGTCTGCATTGCGAATATCCTGGAGGGGTTCTGCCGCAGACATAAGGTGGTGCGCTGGGGCGGCGAGGAATTTCTTATCATATTGTTTGACGTAACGGAAGAAGAAGCGTTCCGGATCAGTGAATCCATCCGTGAGGAAGTGGAGCATTTCCCCTTTTTCTACGACAATACGGAATTCACCTGCACTCTCACTCTCGGACTGCATACCTACCATGAGCTGGAGGGGATTGAGGAAAGCATCAGCTGTGCGGATAAGGCGCTGTATAAAGGGAAGCGTTCCGGAAAAAACTGCAGTATCTGGTATGAGAAGGAATAGCAGGCGGAGAGAAGAATGGGATATTTTGAAGCGGATGCGGAAGATATGCTGGAGGTTTACCTTTTGGAAACCAGACAGCTGACCGGACAGTTAAGCGCGGTTTTATTGGAAGCGGAAAAAAAGAATGCATTTGCGGAAGAGGATATTCACAGTATTTTCCGTATCATGCACACGATAAAAAGCTCTTCTGCGATGATGGGGCTGCAGGAGTTATCCTCCATGGCCCATAAGCTGGAGGACCTTTTTGCCTATTACAGGGAAACCTACGGAAAAATAGAAAAGGCGGAACCGGAGCTGTACGATTTGTTGTTTGCCGCCTCCGATTATATAGAAGCGGAATTAGACAGGATGCCCCGGGAAGGATATGTCCCTTGCAGCGCGGCGGAAATCGAAGCAAGGACGGACGCCTATCTGGACAGGGCGTCACGCCGGGAGCCGGATGGGGCGGAAGAAGCCGGGGATAGCCAGGATACGGGGCCTGTGGTAATTCCCGAGGCTTTGAACGGAAAAGAAGGAACGGTGGTGCGCATCGTTTTTGAAAACGGCTGCAGGATGGAGAATATCAGAGCCTTCATGCTGGTGAGGCAGATTGGGAGTCTGTGTTCGTGCGTGGAGACCTGGCCCGGGGATCTGGAAAAATCGGTGGAGGGCAGCAGCTATATCAGTGAAAACGGCGTCTTTATCCGGTTTGAATCGGAACATAAGCAGGAGGTGCTGGAAAGCCTGCAGAAGGGCCTTTTTGTTGCGGAATGCAGTATCCTGGCGGACAGCCGGCCCCCGGCCCCGGAGGAGCCGGCAGTACAGGAAAAACACAAGCCGGAAGAAAAAGGAAATACCGCAGAAAGCAGGGAAGCGGAGTTTTTCAATGTACGTTCCGACCGTCTGGACCGACTCCAGAACCTTTCCGGTGAGCTGATGCTGCATATGCTCACCTTGGATACGGAGCTGGAAAAGTATGGGCTGGATGACATAAAAGAAGGGACCGCGCACCAGATAAGCCGGCTGATCAGTGAAATGGAAAGAACCGTGATGGAAATGCGTCTGGTCCCCGTAAACAAAATCGTGCCCCGTCTGCGCCGGATCTTAAGGGATATTTGCAGGGATCAGAAGAAAGAGGCCGATCTCATCATCCACTGTGAGGATCTGGAGGCGGATAAGAGTGTGGTGGAATATGCCTCCGAGGCGCTGATCCACATTATCCGCAATGCGGTGGACCATGGTATTGAAACCCCGCAGGAGCGGGAGGCCGCCGGTAAAAGCAGAAAGGGAAGGGTGGTCTTTTCCGCAGAGAGTACAGCGGGGGAACTGCGCCTGTCCCTCAGTGACGACGGCACAGGAATTGATGAGAAGAGAATCCGGGAACGTGCCAGGGAGCGGGGCCTCTTTACCCGGCCTGAAGAAGAATACGACAGCCAGGAAATACAGGAGCTGATATTGTGCCCCGGCTTTACCACCAATGAGCAGGTGACGGAATACTCCGGAAGGGGCGTGGGGCTGGATGTGGTTAAAACTATCCTGGAGGGAGTGGGGGGAAACCTATATATTCACAGCAGACCCGGCGAAGGGACTACTTTTACCATTGTAGTGCCCCTTTCCCTTGCTACAATGGAATGTATCCGTTTTAAAGTGGGAAATTACCGGTTTTCCATGCCTGCCCGGCATGTGTTCCGGTTTATGGACTGGGAAAAAAGCAGGGACAGCAGGGAAACCATTAATGGAAAGGATTATATCCTGTTTGAGGACAGAATGATCCCGTTTATCGATCTCCGCCGTTTTTACCATCTGGACGGAGAAACACCGGAGAACGCCATTGTTGTGTATATGAAGGGAAATGAAAAGGAAGGCTGTATTCTTGTGGATTCCATGTATGAGCAGAAGCGTATTGTGGTGAAACAGCTGCCCCCTTTATTCGGCCTGGATTTCCGTAAAAAAACCGGAATCAGCGGCTGCAGTATTATGGGTAACGGGAAAATATGCGCCGCGCTGGATACGGATATACTTATCAGCAGATACGAGAGGGAGGATAGGAATGGAAGCCTTTACTGGCAGAGAACTTCTCTGCATTCCGGGAAAAAATAAAAACTATGCCGTGGAAATTCCGTATGTCACAGAATTATGCATACAGATGCGGATATCTTTGATCCCCTGTCTGCCGGATCATTTTGCGGGCGTCTGCAATTACAAGGGAAATATTGTCCCCGTGGTGGAGCTGGAAAGCGGCCAGAAGGAGGAAACCCGGGGAAAGCGCAGGGATATGGTGCTCCTCATGGAATGGGGGCGGTATCGGATGGGCATCCATTTTACAGGCGAGCCTTATGTGGTAAGCGTAACAGAGGCTGACAAAATCGAAAGCCCGGAGGAAATGGAGCCTTCCGGTATCTGGGCCGAGAAACAAATTTATAAAGCCGGGGATGCCGTTGTTTTTCTGATTGATATAGAAAAAACAATGGAGAGTCTGGTTATTTTTCCGTAACGGCGCCCTGCTTTCCACGATTGGATCCCTGCTGGTGGTCTCCTGAAAACCTCAGGGTTTTTTGGAGGCCTGACCGGGTAACGCCGTCTTGCGGAAGCTGCGCGGCGACATCCCGTAGGCGACCCGGAAAACCCGGGAAAGATGGGCGGTTGAGGCAAACCCGCATTTGGCTGCGATATCACTCAGGGGCAGCGTGGTGGTTAGAAGGAACTGGTGTACCTTGGCCAGACGTACATTATACAGATATTCCAGAAAAGTGGCGCCTGTGGCTTCATGAAAGAGACGGCAGAAATGATACCGGCTCATATGCACCAGTTCCGCCGCTTCCTCCAGGGAAAGGTTTTCCTGGTAATGCCGGTTGATATAATGAATGACAGTGACGATTTCCGGCTGGATGCTTTTTCCCTCCAGAATATCCGGAAGCGCCGCTTTTTCCGTCAGCTCCGTAAGGAACAGGAGAAGCTGCAGGATAGAGGAGCATACCAGCTTTCCTGCCAGAAACCCGGTCCTTTTGTGATAGCGTTCCGTTTTCCGGAAGCAGTCAAGGGCTTCGCCGGCCTGCTCCGGAGACAGATGCAGCACGCAGGATTCCAGTTTATCCAGCAGGAGCCGCGTCTCCCCTTCCGTCAGCAGGATGCGGAGAAAGGAAGTCGACAGATTAATGACATAACGTTCATAATATTCCGAGCCGCGGCTTTCGGTGTAATGGATCTCAAAGGGCTTTAAGATATACAGATCTCCCGGCCGCAGGGTATAACAGATGTCGTTGAGGATCAGGGTCCGTTCCCCCGCCATCTGCAGATAGAACTCATATGTATCATGGTAATGCTGTACCTTCATATCATTTCTTTCCGGGTTCCGGACATATTCCACCAGAAAATCTTCATAGGGGGCAAATGAAGTGTGAAGCATAGGTTCCAGTACCTCCCTCCTGTTATACAGTCGATTTTCCTGCACGGCGTGTGCCGCCTGTACGGCAGGCAGTACCGGCAGGGGACAGCTTCATTATAAACACAGAATAATTAAATAGCAATATATGAACGGTCAGGTCATACGGAAAGCATTTTTTTTACGGTATTATTAATTGTTGCGTGCTAGTATAGTGCTATAAGACGTGCTATTACAGCAGACAGAAGGAGGAACGGTATGAGGTATGTAAACGACAGGGCGGAAGATATCAAGATCGCATATATAGGAGGAGGTTCCCGGGGATGGGCATGGGGGCTTATGAGTGATCTGGCCGCGGCGGATGACATGAGCGGAAGCGTATATCTGTATGATATTGACCGGGAGGCCGCCGGTAAAAACGAAGTGATTGGAAATAAGGTGAAGGAGCTTGCGGACTGCCGATCCCCATGGGATTACAAGGCGGTGGATTCCATCGGTGATGCGCTTGAAGGAGCGGACTTTGTGGTGATTTCCATCATACCCGGCACCTTTGATGAGATGGAAAGCGATGTGCATACGCCGGAAAAATACGGTATTTACCAGTCCGTAGGAGATACTACAGGCCCCGGCGGCCTGATCCGGGCGCTGCGCGTGGTTCCCATGTTTGAGGAAATTGCCCGTGCCATTAAAGAATTTTGTCCCAAAGCCTGGGTTATCAACTATACCAATCCCATGACGGTATGCGTGAAAACGCTGTATCATACCTTTCCCCAAATCAAAGCTTTCGGCTGCTGCCATGAGGTTTTCGGAACCCAGAAGCTTCTGGGGAAAGCGCTGGAAGATATCACAGGGATCCGGGATGCCCGGAGAGAGGATATCCGTGTCAATGTAGTGGGAATCAACCACTTTACCTGGCTTACCGCCGCGCAGTATAAGAACATGGACCTGTTCCCCGTATACCGGGAATTCGCCCTGAAATACCGGGATACCGGCTTCGGAGAAAAAACAGATGAAAACTGGATGAACCGCTTTTTTGATTCCATGGAAAAAGTGAAACTGGATCTCTTCCTGAAGTACGGGGCTATCGCCGCTGCAGGCGACCGGCATCTGGCGGAGTTCTGCCCCGGATCCTGGTATCTAAGAAACCCGGAAACCGCCCATTCCTGGGGATTTAACCTTACCCCCGTCTCCTGGAGGAAGGAAGATCTGGAAAAACGCCTGCAAAGAAGCGAAAGGCTGTATCGGGGAGAAGAACAAATGGTCATCCATACCACCGGAGAAGAAGGGGTACAGCAGATGCGTTCCCTGCTCGGCCTCCGCGACCTGGTTACCAACGTAAATATTCCCAATTACGGACAGATCCCCAACCTGCCTCTCGGCGCGGTGGTGGAAACCAATGCCCATTTCAGCGCAGATTCCGTAAGACCTGTCTTTGCAGGCCCGCTGCCGGAGAGCATTTATCCCCTGGTAAGCAGAGTTTGCGGTATCCAGGAACTTACCGTACAGGCTGCGGCCTCCAGAGATCTGGATCTGGCCTTCCAGGCCTTCTGCATGGATCCCAACATGGAAATCGGTCTGGAAGATGCCAAAGACCTGTTCGAAGCCATGATAGAAAACACAAAATCCTATCTGACCATGTACCGCAGATAGCCATTTCGCCGGTGCGGAGAAAAATCATTGGAAAAGTATTGGCATCCTGCCTGAAAAGCGATATACTTAACAACAGAAAACGAAGTATAGGACTGAAACTAGGAGGATGAAGATGAGTATTAGAATTGGTATCCTGGGATATGGCAATCTGGGAAAGGGCGTGGAATGCGCTGTCAGACAGAACCCGGACATGGAACTGGCGGCGGTCTTTACCAGACGTGATCCGCAGACGGTTTCCATTCTGACGGAAGGTGTTCCTGTCTGTAAAATAGAAGAGGCGCCGGACTGGAAGGATAAGATAGATGTAATGATACTGTGCGGAGGCAGCGCTACGGATCTGCCGGTACAGACGCCGGAATTTGCCCGGTATTTTCATGTGATAGACAGCTTCGATACCCATGCAAAGATACCGGAGCATTATGCGGCTGTAGATGCGGCGGCAAAGGAAGGCGGCAAGGTGGGGATTATATCCTGCGGCTGGGATCCGGGAATGTTCTCCCTGAACCGGCTGTATGCCAACGCCATCCTTCCCCGGGGAAAGGATGATACCTTCTGGGGGAAAGGGGTAAGCCAGGGGCATTCCGATGCCGTACGCAGGATCGAAGGGGTGGCTGACGCCAGGCAGTATACCATTCCGGTAAAGGAAGCCCTGGACCGTGTCAGGGCAGGCGAAAATACGGAGCTGACCACCAGGCAGAAGCATACCAGGGAATGTTTTGTTGTTGTAAAAGAAGGGGCGGATAAAGGGCGCATTGAGGAAGAAATCAAGGCCATGCCCAATTATTTTGCCGACTACGACACCACCGTCCATTTCATCAGTGAAGAGGAAATGGCCCGGGATCACAGCGGCATCCCTCATGGCGGGTTTGTAATCCGCAGCGGGAAGACAGGATGGGAAGAAGAATATGGAAACGTGATTGAGTACAGCCTGAAACTGGATTCCAATCCGGCCTTTACCTCTTCCGTCCTCACGGCATTTGCCCGGGCGGCTTTCCGGCTGGGGCAGGAGGGCCAGAGCGGCTGCAGGACCGTATTTGACATCGCCCCCGCCTATCTGAGCGCCAAAAGCCCGGAGGAGCTGCGCAGCACCATGCTGTAGGATGCAGCGGTGCATACCGGGGAAAGTATAATAAAACAGGGCTTCCCGGAGACTTATTCCGTCTCCGGGAAGCCCTGTTTTATTCCGTGCGTCTTTATTAATAACGGCAGCCGCGCCGGCGGTAACAGCAGGAGGGTTCCCCGGGCCTGCAGATACGGTTGGGAAGGCGGGGCCTTCCGGGCCGGAGAGGAAGCCAGCGGGCATAAAGGAGGAGGTCACCTGTGCTGCCCTGCAAAATTACCGTAACCAGGCGCCCGTTTTCCGGGGCATCATACCAGCCGGCAAACCGGTAGCCCGGCCTGGGATCCGGCGGATTTACATAGATATCCGGTGTATTGACCGTGTAGGTATCCGGATTGGTATGGCTGCTGCCTTCCAGGTTTTCATAATGTATCGTATATACCACAGGAATAAGCCAGATTTGGGTTTCGCCAGTACCCAGCCGGATTTCCCACCCTTCAAAGTCCTGAGGCGGTTCTCGGAAGGCCTCTGCATCCTGTGCGCTTAAAACCGGATAAGATGGGGTACCCTCCCCCACTATAATGGGGTTGCCTTCCGGGTTAGGGGAAACATAGCCCGAGTTATCCAGCTGAAGAAGGGAGCCGGAGGATAGCGGCCCTTCCAGAAAAACAACGGCATCCCGGTCTTCGATATAAAATCCGTTGGAAATATCCCTCTGGCCTTCCGTATAAAATTCCCCGTTGTTGTAAATTCCGGACGCATGGGATAAGGCGTTGTTCAAACCGGCGGACCCGAGGGAAGCCTTCTGTGTCATATAAACCTGGGAGCCGATGTCATTATAAATCCCGCCGCCCACAGAAGCCGTATTCAGGGAGATATCTCCGGCGCCCATATTGACGGTGCTGCCTCCGTGGTTACGGATGCCGCCTCCCTGCTTTCCGGCCGTGTTG
Organism: Lachnospiraceae bacterium; assembly: GCA_022845955.1. Taxonomy (GTDB): domain Bacteria; phylum Bacillota; class Clostridia; order Lachnospirales; family Lachnospiraceae; genus Eisenbergiella. The sequence goes on along the minus strand of AP025576.1, from coordinate 6,798,564 downwards.
GAACGGATCGCCGCGCCGTTTACCTCCAGAACAGAGTTTTCCGCCAGACTGATCCCTCCCCCGTACAGAAAAGCTCTGTTTTCAGAAAGCAGGCTGCCGGCATCCAGGATAATATGACAGGGAACCGCGCAGATTCCGCCGCCGTGCCCGCCGAAATCGCTTTCTTCCGTGCCGGCCTGGTTGTTCCGGATCTCCGCCGTGCCGTCCAGGGTGAGCGTGCCGTTGTCCGTATTGCAGTAAATCCCGCCCCCGTTTCCAATACGGGATATATTATCCGCCGTCAGGGTTTTGTTGGAAAGCAGGAGGCTGGTATCCGGCCCTCCCATCCATATCCCGCCGCCGCTGTTATTGTCCGCCGTATTGCCTGTGATCCGGCAGCGTTCCAGGTTTGCACGGAGTGTGCCGGTGCCGGAATTAATGCGCAGGGCGCCGCCTTCATAACCCGCCCGGTTCCCTTCAAAGCGTACGTTTCCGGCGGTTAACCGGCTGTTTCCGCCGCCGTTGCTGTAATAAACAGCGCCGCCGCTGCTGCCCGCTTCATTGCCTGTAAAACGGCTGTCTGTAAACACCAGCGTCCCTTCCCCGTTTCCGCCCGCCAGCAGCCCGCCGCCGTGGGATGACGCGCTGTTTTCCGTTATATTACAGTCCGCCAGTTCGAAGGTACAGGCGGCGGTACCGCTGAACAGGGCTATAGCGCCTCCCTGGGCGGAGGCTTTATTATGGGCCAGAATACAGGAATGGAAGGAAAGCCGGGATGCATGACTGCCGGAACGGTTCTGCAGCCACAGGCCGCCGCCGCTTCCGGAGGAACCGGATACCGCGGAATTTTGTTCCAGAGTACAGGACTCTGCCTGTAGTTCATATCCGGAGTCGGACAGGAGATAAAGAGCGCCTCCTGTTCCCGCCCGGTTTTCCCGGATAACCGTACCGGAAAGATGGATTTTGGCGGGGGATATCACTGCTGCCATAAAAATAGCGCCGCCGTTGCCTTCCGCCGTATTTTGGGAAAGAGGGGAGGAGGTGGAACTGTCCAGAAGATCCCCTTCGTTGGAGCTGTAAAAATAGATGCCTCCTCCATGATAGGCCTGGTTGCCCCGGATAGCAGCTTTGCCGGTGAGGGTAAGCCGAGAGGCGGGACCGCCCCCGCCGCGGTATCCGGAAAAACAGATGCCGCCTCCCGTGGAAGACGCATGGTTTTCCCTGACTGTGGTTTCTCCCTCCAAAGTCAGGGAACATCCCAGGGATTCGGACAGGGAACGCAGATATAGGCCGCCGCCGTTTGCCGCATAGTTTTCCGCAAGGGAGGCCTGCCCGGTCAGGGTGATCCGGTCTTGCTCCGTTCCGGGAAACATGGCGGCCGCACCGCCGGAGGTTTTGGAAACGCAGCCGGTAATCCGGGAATCGCCGCTCATGACCAGGGAGTTGGGGAAGGAAGGATTGGCCTGGAGATAGATGCCGCCGCCCTCCGCAGCGGAATAATTGTTGCGCAGAACAGATGCGGTTTCAAGATAAAGAGAACCGCCGTTTACCCGTATCAGGGAACGGTTCGTGTTGTCCTCCTGTGAATGGGACTGTCTGTTCCCGTCCAGGATAATCCGGGACAGGCGGAGGGAGCCGCCGGACTCAATGCGGAATAAATTATCAGAAAAGGACGCCGCCTTGCTGAGCGTATAAAAGCCCGGAGAAAGGCTGCTCAGAGTTACGCTCCGGCGGACAGGAAGGGAAGCGGTAACGGATATGTCCGCTGTCAGCTGGATGGAAGAATCGGTACCGGCAAGGGCGGATGCCAGTTCCGTTTCATTGGATACCTGTGCCATAAAATATCACCTTTTTGTAACTGTTCCGTACCTTCACAGTTACCCCTTTTACATAATAATTCAAACTTCACAGGGCCATTTGACACCTGTGAAGTTTGAGATAATAACTTATTATATGCATGCGCCCGTGTAAAAGAGCCAGTCAATGGCAGAATAGGCCGGGGCAGGGAGGCGGGTTATGCATCCGGAGTTATTTCAAACAGCTCGTCCGGAGTGCATTGCAGTATGGTGCAGAGCTTTTCTATATTCTCATAACGAATGGCCCGGGTCTCGTTATTGACCAGGCGGTTAAAATTCTGATAGCTCAGATTCATTTGGATATACAGCCAGTATTTAGAGTGGTTTTGCTGGGCAAGAATGTCCAGGACTCTCAGCTTAATCATAATATCATAACCCTTCTTTTTGCTATTATGATATCCAAAATCTACTCTTTACATAACTGATGTATAAAGCATATAATGTATACATTAGATACTATATTTTGGGGGCTGCTGCGGGGAGAACAGATGAATAAAGATGTGGAAAATTACGTTAAGAAAAATGAGGAAATAGAGATAATTACCGGGCTGTTACAGGAGCCGGATCTGCTTTTCCTGATCATGGACAGGGAACAGAAGGATTTCGTATATCTTTCCCGGGGGATCCGGAGGCAGCTGGGGATAACCAAGGATGGCCGGATGGCGGATCCGGCGCAGGAGACGGGGGATTCCCTTATCCGGTGGCTGTACTGCCGTCTTATATCGTGGATGAAAGGGGAAAAAAGCGCGTTTTGTGTGTATAACTCCCTCAAAATGAAGAATATATGGCTGCGGGTGCAGGCTTCTTTCCCGGAGAAAGGAAATCCGGCACGGCAGGTCTTTCTCTTCAGTGATATCACCGGGGAACAGGAAGAGATAGAATCGCTGCGGGGAAAGCTTGAGGAAGCCGAACGCCGAAGCCGTGAAAAAACCCGCCTTGTCTCCGATATGTCCCATGAATTCCGAACACCTATCAATGCCATTATGGGTATGGCCAGGCTGGCGCAGGCCAGTAAAGGAGAGGAAGAAAAACGCAGCCGTTGCCTGGAAAAGGTGGAAAATGCCTGTGCGTATCTGCAGGAACTGGTAAATGATGTGCTTGATATGTCCCGAATAGAACGGGGAAAATATACGGTGGACCAGGAGTTCTTTTCTCTTTCCCATCTGCTTGCGGGGCTGAAGGAGCTGATAGAAACCCAATGCGGGGAAAAACAGCTGAAGCTCACGTTTATCATGGAACAGGTGGTGCACGGGTCGCTTACCGGGGATGAACTCGGCCTGCGCAGAGTATTTTTAAACCTTCTGTCTAATGCTGTGAAATACACCCCCGAGGGAGGACAGATCACCTTCGGAGTGAAAGAGGAAGCGTACAATGACGGAACGGCTCATTTTCTTTTCTGGGTCAGGGATTCGGGAATCGGCATTTCCCCAGGATTTATGGCGCATCTGTTTGAACCCTTCCAGAGAGAAAGAAAAGACGGGAACGTGGAAGGAACCGGCCTGGGCCTCATCATTTCCAAAAGCATTGTGGAGGTGATGGGAGGCAGGATTTGGGCTGAAAGCGAAGAGGGGAAGGGCTCCTGCTTTTTCGTAGAACTTTCCCTGGGAACGGCGGGGACGGAAACAGAAATGCAGGATGCACCCAAAAAGAGCGGCAGACAGAAATGGGAATGGCTGGCCGGAAGCCGTATCCTGCTGGTGGAAGACAATCCGTTAAACCGGGAAATAGAAGAAGAACTGCTGAAGCTGACGGGAGCCAGGGTGGAAACGGCTTCCGGCGGAAAAGAAGGGCTGGACAGGTATCTCGGTTCTGAGCCCGGTTCTTATGATGTGATATTAATGGATATCCGCATGCCCGGGATGAACGGCTATGACACTGTCAGACAGCTGAGGGCTTCCGGCCGCCCGGATGCCTTGACCATACCTGTGATAGCCATGACGGCGGATGTCTTTGCGGAGGATATCCAGGCGGCTTTGGAGGCAGGGATGAATGATCATCTGGCGAAGCCCATGGATATGGACCGGCTGGAGGAGCTTTTGGCTGCAATTCCTTCGGATATTCCCGGAAAAGAGGAGGGGTAACCGGGATAACAGTTTGGTGAATAAAAAAACAGAATGACAGAGGATGATGGAAATTACGGCCGGGTTGTGTTAAAATAAAAAACATACCCGGCTGACAGCATATCCGGAAACTGGAGTTTTCCGGCCTGACGGGGAGTCCCCGCCGGGAAAAACAGACAGCCAGGACGCAGGTGCCCTGCGACCGCAAGCTGTTCCAAAGTACATCAGCACACTCCCGTGTGCACACCGCCTGCGGCTGTACATTTCCACAGCTTACGGAATCGGTGTATTGTGTCAGCCGGTGTATCCGGCAGCAGTTAAGGCTCCTGAGCTTCCGGTTCAGGAGCCTGCTGCGTTGCTGCCGTTGTATTCGGAATCAGAATCGGCATCCGGAAAGGAACTATGCGATGGGAAATACACAGCTTTGGAAATATTGTACCACACGCCAGTGCCAGGATTTTATCCTGTCCCTCCGCCTGATCCCCGGCGGGGAGAAAATGAGCCGGGAAAAACAGCTGGCCTGCCTGTATACCCTGAGTAACCAGGGCATAAAAAATTACCGCCGGGTGACAATAGCCAAAAAAGGGGGAGGCAGCCGGCAGCTTCTGGTTCCCTGCGGTCTTTTAAAGGCGGTGCAGAGGAATATCCTGCACCATGTGCTCGATGAAAGGCCGGTATCCCCCTGCGCCCTGGCTTACCGCAAGGGGACGGATATCCGGGCAAATGCATCCGCTCATCTGGGCAAAAATAAAGTGCTGAAGCTGGATATCAGCCATTTTTTCGACAGCATCCTGTTTCCCCGGGTATACGGCGCGGCGTTTCCCGACACTCTTTTTCCTCCTGCGGCGGCGATGCTCCTTACCAGCCTTTGCTGCTGTAAGGAGAGGCTCCCGCAGGGTTCCCCTGCATCGCCCGCCATATCCAATCTGGTAATGCGGCCTTTTGATGAATATATGGAAGGCTGGTGCAGGGAACGGGAAATCACCTATACCCGATATTGTGATGACATGACCTTTTCCGGCAGTTTCGATGCCCCAGCACTTATCACCAAGGTGAGAAGCTACCTGGAGGCCATGGGATTTTCCCTGAATGAAAAGAAAACGAAACTGCTTACAGAAGGTGTCCGCCAGTCTGTGACAGGGATTGTGGTGAATGAAAAGCTTCAGGTTTCCCGAGACTACCGGAAAAAGCTGCGGCAGGAGGTTTACTACTGCAGAAAGTACGGGATAGAAGCCCATCTTGCCAGAATAGAGGCGGCCGAAGGGATCCGTTGGGATAAAGAACGCTACATCGGCTCCGTGCTGGGCAGACTCCGTTTCGTGCTGCAGATAAACCCACAGGACGAAGAATTTGCGCGCTATTGCAGGGACTGGAAGGAACAGTACCTGGGATAAGAGAAAGAGGAAACGATTGAGATATTATATTGCGGACTGCCATTTTTTCCACGATGCCCTGAACAGAAGGATGGACAACCGCGGCTTTGAAAACGCGGAGGCCATGAATGCCTATATGCTGAAAAGATGGAACGGCAAGGTACGGAAAAAAGATGAAGTGGTTATTCTGGGAGATTTGTCCTGGGGCAAGCCGGAAGAGACGAACGACCTTCTGGAAAAGCTGCATGGGCGTTTATATCTGATCCAGGGAAACCATGATCCGTTTCTGAAGGATAAAAAATACAATGCCGGCCGTTTTGAATGGATTAAGCCCTATGAGGAACTGCGTGACAACCGGCGCAAGCTTGTCCTGTGCCATTACCCGATCCTGTGTTACAACGGGCAATATCGGCTGGATGAACAGGGAAACCCAAGAACCTATATGCTCCACGGCCACGTGCATGATACCCACGATCAACGGCTGATACAGCAGTTCCAGGAAATCACCCGCAGCACCGTCCTGCACTATCCGGATGAGGGGGAACGGCGTATCCCCTGTAATCTGATCAATTGCTTCTGCATGTATTCCGACTATGTCCCTCTTACGCTGGATGAGTGGATAGACAATGATTACAGGCGCAGGCTGGGCAGGGCACAAGGGGACACGGACAGTAACCGAAGTCGTTTTTAATGGGGACATATAATCCGTATCTTATGGTATTTATCGGTGCAAAGGTATATAATAGAAAATGTAAATCCGTCTGGCAACGGGTTTTTCAGAAAAGCCAGCCAGGTAAAAGGAGAAAGGGGAAATTATGGGAGCACAAGTAAAAGGGGTGGCACATGCAGCATTTAATGTGTCGGATATGGAGAAGGCTATTAAGTTCTATGAGGATGTCCTTGGGTTTGAAAAAGCATTCGAGCTGCAGCATCCCACAACAGGAGAACCATGGATCGTATATCTGCATGCAGGAGGAAACCAGTTTATTGAACTTTTCTACGGAGGGGTAAACGGTCAGGAATACAAAGATGAAAATATCGGTTATTCCCATCTCTGCCTGGAAGTAGAGGATATTCAGAAAATAGCGGATCAAATCACACAGGCCGGATGGGTGCTTGATTCTCCTGTTTCGCAGGGGATGGATAAGAACTGGCAGTGCTGGACACATGATCCGGATCATAACCGGATTGAACTGATGCAGATGGAGGAGGATTCCTTACAGTGCCGCTTCCTTAAAGAACATAATTTATAAGATAACCAGGAAAAAAGAAAGTCCGAACCAATTACCGGGGCTCAGGCTTTCTTTTTTGTTGTAATTTTCTTTTTTTTCTTAATTATTCTATGATATACTGAAAAGCAGATAGACCGTAAAGGATATAGTGGTACAAACGGATGGTCTTGCGGAAGGATTGTACAAACAAAGGAGGAAAATAAAATGGCGGGATTTCAGGTTAAAGTAGTTTTGGAAGGAACTAAGCCTCCTTTATGGCGCAGAATTTTGCTGCCGGATCATCTCAGCTTTGCAGATCTGCATGACATCCTGCAGATTGTATTTGGATGGGAGGAGGAACATCTGCATGATTTCTCTTTCCAGAACAGCAGGGCTAGAATCAGCAATACAGATTACGCGGATGCGGATATGGATGAGCGGGAAGTGGCGGCGGACGCGTATCTGAGGAAAGGCTGGATCCGATATACCTATGATTTTGGAGACAGCTGGGAACATAAAATTACGTTGGAAAAAGAAATGGATGATTATGATAAGCGCTATCCTGTTGTGCTTACACACAGACGCAATAATATGGAGGAAGACAGCGGCGGTGTGTGGGACGGGGCAGAAAGCAGTGAGCCATATGATGAAGCGGCTGTGAATATACATCTGAAGGAAACCTGCTTTTGTGAGCCGTTGGCAAACGGAGAAAGTCCGGAATTAGAGGAAGAAAGGGAACTGTTACAACTTCTTTGGAATAAATTCAGTAAAGGGCAAAAAAAACAGCCGCCAAAGAAAAAATCAGATTTGGAACGCAAGCTGGAAAAAATCAACAGCTTTTATGAGGCGGCTGACAGGAAAAGAGCTTCTGATAATGCAGCAGGACAGCCGAAGGACATACAGCGGCCCGGGGAAGGCCAGCTCGTTTTCAACTTTGATACGGGAAAAACGGATGTGGAGAAAGCGCCGCCGGACTATTGTATTTATAAATGTGACCGTGATATTACACAGGAACAGCTTTTGGAAGAGAATTCAGAACAACAGATGGCAGACTATGCAAAGTACCTGCTAATCCCAGCAAGCCCAGGCAGAAGTAAGAATGAAGCAAAGAAAGCCATTTTGACAGTACTGGAAGCGCATCCTGAATATTATCTGATTTTGATGGATGAAATAACTGTAAAAACTTATCTTTTAAGCACGGAAAAGAAAGCAGGTGAGGTTCTTGGCGTTGTCCCTGAAAAAAGTATGGTGACGTTGTGTGCCTGGGGACTATGGGACGTGCAGATTTTTAAAAGCCGGGAAAATAATAGGATGGAAGTTGCCGTTGCAAAAGGAAACGAAAGTTTTGTGCAGTTTCTGAGGACAGCGAGGCTCCATCAGTTTTTCAGTACAAAACAATTAATCACCGACGGTATCTTTTATCTGCTGCAAAGTTATGGTTTTATAGGATTAGGAGCTCTTCATGCGAAATACCAAAAGGCATTCGGCCCCATATCCTATGAAGATTTAATGCGTTATCTCTATCTTGACGGGCGGTTCTATGGGGAATACATAACAGGAGAATGCCTGATAGATAATTCCGCCACCTCTTTTGCCGCGGTGAATGGGCTGGATCCGGAACGGGTACTGGCACAAATGAGTGAGTTTGGCCAGGAACTGGAATATGCCGATTTTAAAAACCGCCAGCTTTTAAAATGGAAAGAAGGAATCGGCAGCTTTGTGCCGGAATGGGATGAACTGGCGGACACGCTGGTAAATTTGGATGTGGTATATCCGGAAGAATTAAGCGGATTTTTACCGGATTTGTATTTGGATACCATATCAGGGCTGGAATTGGATGAACTGCTTTATATTATAGAAAATACTTTTATTGAGGGTCCTGAGGAACCCCGGAATATGCTGGCCCTTGCGATGATCTGGATAAATGTGGCTGCCTGCTGGCTGAATACGCCGCTGGCCTGCCTGAAGGGTTACAGCCGCGTGGGACTTTTCCGCCGGACAGGCAGGGAAGCATTTTCCATTGCGGCGGAGGAAGAGGAATATATAGTTCCGGAGGAACTGGAGGGAGACGAACAAATCTATGAGCTGCCATGGAAAATGCAGCAGGAGCTTTATTATCTGCTGTCCGACCGATCAAGTAAAAAGGGCCGCAAACTGGCAGCGGAAGGGGTGCGGAAACTGGCACAAAGTGTTGGAAAGGAAATGCAGATTTTTGAAGTGCTGGAAGCTTTACTTACGCTGGAATAGATAAAGGGGAATCCCGGTATGAAGATAGAAGCTTATGATGTGGACTCTCTTAGAAAAGCAGTCAGGGATTTACAGGCGGAGGAATAAAGCACTACTTATAGAAGTATATACAAGTGCAATAATACAGAGAGAACTATTTGCGATTTTCTAAGATTTCATAGGTGTTGTGATGAAGAAACTGTTATCAGTGCCATAAAGCATTATTCACGAGATGAAAAAAGATCTAGATCTTCTGTATGAATATGCGAAGACGTTCAAGGCAGCAAAAGAATTAAAGAAATATTTGGAGATACTGTTATGAGTTTAAAGGCAATGAGCTTTAAAGCAAAAATAAATAATTATGGGAAGTACAACAATATAACTGTACAGGTTATTCCCTAAAATTATACTTGTACTGGTAAAAAAGGAAATGATAACAAGTGTGATCATGAACTGCATAAAACGATAAGGTTCGGTGTGATTATAGAAGGTTTATGCGATAAATGTGAAGTAAAGATTGCGAGGTGCTGTAATTAATGAACACATTTTCTGAGAAAGACTGGAAGATATTTCGGAGTAAGATTGCCGGCTGGCAGGAAGCTTATATGGATAAGCTGAATAAAGAGTATATTAAAATCCTCAGCGGGGAAGGAAATCCATCGGATAAATTTTGGGAGCTTGAGAAACGGATTAATGAGGACAAAAAGGATTGTGGAGTCTGTTGTAAAATGAGCAGATCTAATCAGTTTTATATTATGATGTCACTGCTGAATGAAGGTGCAATTACCATGGATGATCTGGAGGATTTTAGTGATGATTTGAAAGATACGATAAAACATTTTGCGGGGAGGTAATTTTGGTTCAAGGTGAATAACGACGCCTTCAATGCTTTGGTAAGGGCAAACTACAATGACCTGCAAAATGGAGTTCATGCAACAACAAAGTTTTTGGAAAAGTTCTTTAGCAATCGGATTTTAGGAACGTACTAAGAGTTGAAAAGCAGATATATGCATGTGGATTGTGTTCCAAAGCAAAGTGAAAATATGGTGCAAAGTGCAATAGGAAACGGTTCAAAGGGCAAAATTTGCACTTTGAATTGCCCTTTGGATGAGTTGGCTATCCTTCAGCTAATTATGGAAAAACCTAATATTACGCAGTAGTAGAGATCACTTTACCGGAAGATAATAGTCAGATATTTGCAAGTAAGTATCTGACAGTGTTGCCTAGCAAAGAAGAATTGAAAAAGTTGATGGAAAGTGAATAAGAAGAAAAAAGTATGAATGTAACGCTTAAGATAAATAAGATAAAAATATTGATCGTGCTGAATTTGAGTTGCGTCTCGAAAAGGGACTATATGCTTTTGTCGGAGAGAACGGATGTGGAAAAAGTACATTGATGTTAGCTTTGTCTCTTATGGTCAAAACATCTTCGTCACATATGTTGTTACCGTACGATATTTGTGCTGATTCTACTATAGATATTGAGAGAGAAGATTCTTACGACCATTGGTTTTATAAAAAGGGGAAAATGACTACTAGTAAATTTGAGGACATGGCAGTGTAAAAGGACATAATGCGTTAATTGCCAGTACACATTTAGATGGATTTTATGAGGGTAGTATTTTTTATGGATTTCGGTTTGATGATTATGATTGCATAGACAAACTTATGTCTCAGGAAAATAATGAGGATTTTTTGGTACCTGTTGATGAGTTTGCGCGGCAACATTAGGATATATACTACATAACTTAGAAATTTGTATATTCCAAATAAATTTGATTTTTTATTGTTAGTTGAAGATGAATTAGCAAAAGCGTTGGTGGAAAAAATTGTACGAGAAAATGGGCTTAATAAGAGTAAATTATGTTGTGTGCTGCCTTCTGGCGGTTGTAATCAAATGTTTAAATTGCATCATGATATGGTCACATAAAATACTTTAGGTGTAGGTAAACATATCATTAGTATTTATGATGGAGATGTAAAAGATAAAATAAATAAAAAACAGGAGTATAAATATCTACCCAAATGTTTTTTGCCTATTACGAGTATTGAAAAATTTTAGGAAGTAAGTGTATTGTTGAAAAGGGTAAGAATTTTATCAAATTAATAGGAGACAAATATTTCAATCAACGATATATATTATGATATTATTGCAGATTATATGAATGTTCCAAGGACAATCATAAATAAAGATATGGATAGAAAAAATTTCTATAAAGTGATATTGTCTAACGTTGAAAAAATAGGAATTTCTGAAAAAGATTTTATTAAATATCTATGTGATGATATTTATGGTTATCTAGAAAGGAAGGGTTTTACTTCATCTCTAAAAGCATTATTGAAATGATAATAATAACCAATTACTACACCATTTTCCCGGAACTTTACGCGGGTTTATGGAGATTTGCGTAAATTTTGGGAAAAATCAAAGAAAGTGCCAAACAGACCGGAATTACAGGGTTTTACAGGCTTATAAAGGGATATAAAATTATGATAAAAATACTATTCGTTTGCTACGGCAACATTTAAACACAACCTTGAAAGTACTGATATTACTTGATAAAAAGGATATTGAATTATTCAATTTACAGTGAATTTACAGGAAATGAAAAGAAGAAAACCTAGTGCAAAAAAAATTAATATTTGGACATTATCATAAGTCCTTTATCGGTTATTTACAATATAACTGATAGAGGGCTTATTTAGTGCCTGAATTTATGAAGAAAATTCTACATGGGTTATAGAAAACTAGTGCTATACCCGTTCTGGTACGTCACAGGTTCATTAAACAAGTAATAATATCAAATTTAAAGGAGGAACCAAAAATTAAAGCTATAAGAAATATGAATGATTTAGTTGCAGCAATGAAACCTATCCTAAAAGAAATGGTAGATAAAATGGCAGATCGTGTATATGAAACATTAAACTATTTTCTACAGAATTATTACGATGGGTATGAGCCTACATCATATAGACGGCAATATGATTTTATACGTTCAGCGGTAAAAGTTGAACCGTTTGCAGATCGCTAATCCGGTAAACAATTTTGTGCCGGAGGCAATCCCAAAGGCAGTATCCCTGTTGTTAGCTAATCCTTCACTTCTGTTACGGAAACCGCAACATCTTTCAAAGATCACGCCCTGTTCATCTTTTACGTAAAACACGCCAGAGAACATCCCAGCGTTGTTCCAGCTATTCCATATTTTTTCGACATTCATTTACGTGTTGCCTCCGTTTCATTGTTGTTCTTTTTTGGTGGCGTAACTTCATACGGCCTGTTCTCTTTTAGGATGGGGAAAATGATATTGCACATTTTCCGTGAAACTGCCCGACCAGACATGATTACACTCTGATTCTTACTGTAATACAACCTCGTTAGATATGCAGCGCATAGCCTGCACAACAGGCATTTCGCTATCCAGCTCATGCGCTTCAAACGGCCAGGGCATTATAAATATGGGGGTGCAGTTGTACAGGAGGAACTTCCGTTTGGAAATGAATCGTGTAGTTATATATAAATCGTCTATGGGATAGCGTCATGCTATCCCATAGACAGCGAAACACAATGACAAGATTTAAAGCAAGTGAGTTTCAGAGGAATGAAGCAGCTTCGTGACAGCTCAGGGTAGCATTAACAATCTATACTATCTATCTCATGAAAATAAATATCTAAAATTATTGTAATTAAAGATAACATGAGGCCAATTAATGCTATTCTTGTTTCAATGGACATTTTTTATTGTTGGAGTAGAGTCATTATTGCGTTTGTCAATGTTTACAGATTCACTTATTTTGCCTGAGTCCTTGGTTTTATATTCAACCACTGGTTCTGCAACAATGCACAAATCACCACTGTTTATTTGTTTTGTTTGAAAAAAGCTAAACTCATAACAATAATTTATGACGCGCTTAACACTATTATATTGGGCTTTCTGCAAATTCATTTCATGAGTTTCTTAAGATAATATAATCTATCACTGGTCTAATAACACCCAAGGCCTCTTTTTGATAAGATTATAATGGTTTAAATACACAATTAACATGTTTTTTCTATTACAACCGATGTTCCATTTGCAGATACCGCAATCATGTTATTACTAAGGGTAAAAAAGTTAAAATCAACCCCAATAATAGCATTACCACCAATTGAAACAGATTTTATAATTAATTTTTCAACGGCAAGTGTCTTTGCCTTCTCCATTTTATGTTCAAATGGAGATGATGTTGTTCCAAGCATATCGTCAATAGATGCAATAAACTCAGAAAGTATTCCGGTTCCCAAAACAACATTTCCGCTAATTATAGATATGTAAGATGTTATTGTATAACTATCAAAACTATATCCAGTTGTGATTTTATGATTTATAATTTTATTTTGTATTTCTTGAGTTTGTTGATTTGCGGTATCTATTCGATGTTTTTCTTCTCTTGCTTCCCATATACCTTTGCTATATTTTAGGTTTTCATCATTCTTATACTTTTCTTTTAGTGCTTCAGAAATATTGTAAATTTCATTTTTATCAAGTGAACTTAATTCCTCATCAGAAATTAGAATTTCTGTATCACTTGAGCAGTAATCACATTTTATATCTTCTGTATCAGAAGAAAAACTGTTTCCACATGTAGGGCAACATAATATCATTGGCTTATCTCCATTTCAATTAAAAGTCTGACTTACAATTATTACAATGCCACTGTTTAAATTTTAAACTTCTTTGTTCCTAATAACCCCAACACTGCCGTATTAGCCACTTTAGATGTAGCTGATATCTTCTTCGTATTTTTGCTGTGACAATATGGGCATTCAGCATTAATGCGATATTTAACAACTTCTTCAGCTTAAAAATAAAAAACTCAATATAATAAATAAACTAGCACCAGACAATCCTAACCATTTCAGGCTATCAGTTTCATACTCATCTATCTATTAGGGTATGAACGATGGTGTTCGCACACGCATTCGATTCTGCCGTATCTTACACGTACATACGCACGAACATGAACCAATTTTAAAAAATCGTAGCTGTTCACTTTAATTACCTCCTATTGGTTAGGAGATGCTGGCTCATTTATTATATTGAGTTGATAATTATTTATTTACAAGTTTTTTTGCTTTTTGACGTACACACTCCCTTTCGATATCCGCAACAAGACAATCGATAAATTCTTTTAGGTCGTTTAAATCATATCCATCATTTTTTTTATAATAATGTGTCTCGTCATTACCTAACCATACCGATGCTTTTTCAATGTTTTGTAACTCGGCATCAAGCATATTGACACATCTTCCTAAATCCATTTGTATAATGGTCTTTTTATCTTGCTTTTTTATTTGGATTAAATAGTCTTTAATTAGGTATTCTAGCGCTTTCCTATATCCAATACCCGCTAATCCTTTTGTATCACTTGAACTCTCGGCACTTTTTGCCTGTGCGTAAATATTTACGAATTCAGGTGAAAATAATTTTAAATTATCGTTAAAGGAAACAGGTAATGTATTATGCGGATGACAGTCGATTAAGATTGATTGGTCTAATCCATTGTAAAATCTATATGTGGCAATATACAATTCTCTGCAACTAGGACAATACAATATTATGTATGCTGTTAAAGGAATAGCATTTTCAGAACTTCCAATCAAATATCCGTTTATAAAAGTTGGAGATGTAGCTTTATGACAAAGAGGACATGCCCCTACTTCTTCAACTGTAACTGGTTCTATCTTATCGAATTCAAAGTTGAGGTTTGAATTATAATGCACATCATAAGTTTTTTCATAATAAAATACGCCATAGTCAATATAATATAAATTATATCACCATATTTTAATACTATATAACAGACGGAACATTTGTTTACCATTTATATTTAAAATTAAGACATTTATAGGTTTTATTTATCTTCTTAGAGAAAATTTCTAATCCAATAATTGACGTTGCTCGTTCTGTTGCTGTTATGGATTTGATGTTGGTGCTTCCACATGTTGGACAGTGGGGGATATTAGGTTGCTCTTTAATTCCGCAAGTTATAGGTTGTAATAATATTTTATCATTTTTTAATTGAAAAAATATTTCTCTTGCTTCATAAATAGGATTGAGCACATATTGCAAAATTATGGGCATCGCAAATGGTATCATATTTAATCTTAGCTTCACCTCCAATAAATACCTGTAATTCAAATTATATCATAATGCAATTAAAGAATCTAGGCAATTCTATAACAGCAATTAATGAATTACAAAACATTTTTGGTGGAATAAAGAATATTAGTCGAATTACCGAATCTAAAATGGAGGCATTACAAAAGTTACCTCCCAATATTCCAAAGAAGTATTACCGCAGCTATTAACCAAAAGGCATTCACGACAGAACAAGCCAGAGCAATATTAACAGCAAAAGAGGTTGAAGCTGCCGAAGTTGAAGAAACAATTACACAAGCCGGTTTAGCTGTGACTACCACATCTTCTACTGTCGCTCTTAATTTTAATACGATGTCAAAAGTTAGCAATACGGCAGCAACAACAGCACAGATTTCAGAAGACACAAAGAGCCTGCTTTTAAAAGGGAAAGACTCACTGAGGCTGGTTATAGTAAATGAGGTAAATAAAGTCTCTTCTGCAGCTGGTTCAATTCAGAATGCTAAGACTTCAATGGGATATGCTGAATCTGACACTGAACCCTAAACATTCAGTCAACTTATAGATAGCTCTCAAACTTTCTAGGAATCAATCAATTCGGCCGGTGAAGCCTTAAATAAATTAACATCTGGCGAATATACAGCATCTGACCTCCTTACTTACATTTCTAACATCATAGGCGTTTGCGAAACGCCAGAACCCGCATAAATGCGGGATTCTTTTTCTACAAAATAAAACATCTCCTCAATGGTTTGTGGTAAAATAGAATTGCTGAGAAACTATTAACCAATCCACCAAAAAGGAGATGTACTTACATGATAACACATAAACAGCTCTCTTTGGCAGATATTTTTACCGATTGCCAAAATAAATTGGATAACGATAAGTATGAGTTTCTTTCGCTTCTTGATGAAACCATTAAACTTGATGAAATTGTTCCGGTGTCCTTTGTTTCTCATTTTCATGCTGCCACCGGCAGACCCCGCAGGCATCTTCTTTATCCCATGCTTAAGGCTCTGTTATTGCAGCTTATTTTCTCTATCCCAACCATATCCCTCCTGATTATTTTTCTGATGTATTCTCATGAATTACGGGATTTCTGTGGGTTTGATGTTGTTCCGGATGCTTCTAAATTCACCCGCTTTAAACAGGATTTCCTTTCGGACTTACTATCCATGTTTGACAGGCTTGTTGACCTGACCGAACCGATTTGCCAGAAGATTGATGCAAAAAAAGCATCTATGCTATTGTTTGATACCTCTGGTATTGAAGCATGGGTAACGGAAAACAACCCCAAATATGCCAATTCCATTATTAGGCAGCTCAAAGCTTTTAAGAAAGCAAAAAAGCTGGATGATTCCTATGACCCTTATAAAGCCGCTTATGCCTCCAAGCCTTCCCATGCCGCCTCCAATCCGGCTATCCAGCAGATGTATATCAACGGGCATTTCTGCTATGCCTATAAATTCGGCTTTATCACGAATGGGCTTGGCATTGTCAGGGATATCACTTTTTACAACAAGGACTTTCTTAAGGCACACCCGGATATCCTTGTGGAAAAGAAATCGGATTCTCCGGATGAGGATAAGAGCCTTGCAGATTCCAAAGCTTTGATCCCTGTATTAGAGGATTTTTTTCTAAAACACCCTCTAATCAATCCCAAAACCTTCCTCGGTGACGCGGCTTTTGATTCTATTGCGATCTACAAATACCTTCTTCAGGAAACGTCTTTTGAAAAGGCTTTTATCCCACTCAATGGAAGATTTTCCCTGCCGGAATCGGACTGTCCACTGAATGCAGAGGGCATCCCCTGCTGTCCCAAAGCTCCCTCCCTTCCTACTACAATGTATTTATGGTTAATATCCCTTACAACCAGTAAAGAATTATCCATCTTGTTGCTTAAGCTGTTATAATGTTGGAGCAATCGGTATATCGGCTTCCTTTCCTGGACTTCGCGTCCGTAACATAGACTGATAACCAGCTCCTCATTTGCAGCGTTCGTTTTATGCAGGTTGAACTGCCTTCGGTACGTTCGTGTCACACCATAGTAGATTGAATAGGCAATGAGTAAAACTGGTACTTATCCATTGCAATAATCTTAAGGAGTGACATTTTTATGAACATGAACGCAGTTGGTATTGACGTTTCCAAAGGAAAAAGTATGGTCGCTATTCTCAGACCATATGGAGAAATCGTGTCCTCTCCCTTTGAAATCAAACACACTTCCGATAACATCCGATCTTTGATTAAAAATATCAAATCTATCGAAGGTGAGTCCCGCATCGTTATGGAGCACACTGGTCGTTACTACGAACCACTGGCTCGTGAGTTTTCGCAGGCAGGTCTTTTTGTGACTGCCGTAAATCCCAAGCTCATTAAAGATTTCGGAGATGATTCTCTCCGTAAAGTAAAATCTGATAAAGCGGATGCTGTGAAAATAGCCCGTTATACACTTGACAGGTGGGCTAATTTAAAACAGTATAGTCTTATGGATGAAATACGCAATCAATTAAAGACTATGAACCGTCAGTTTGGTTTCTACATGAAACACAAAACAGCCATGAAGAATAACCTCATCGGTATCCTTGACCAGACTTACCCGGGTGTTAATACTTACTTTGACAGTCCTGCTCGTGAAGATGGCAGCCAGAAATGGGTTGATTTTGCTGCTGCATACTGGCATGTGGACTGTGTTCGTAAAATGTCATTAAACGCATTTGTCGACCATTTTAAGAACTGGTGCAAACGTAAGAAGTATAACTTCAGCGATGTAAAAGCTGAAGAAATCTACGGAGCTGCTAAGGAACTTGTTCCTGTACTTCCAAAAGATGACTTGACCAAACTGATAGTCAAGCAGGCCATAGAACAATTAAACACTGCTTCCAAGACCGTGGAAGAACTCCGTACCCTGATGAATGAAACCGCCGCCAAACTGCCCGAATATCCCATTGTTATGGCAATGAAAGGTGTCGGCCCATCTCTTGGTCCTCAGCTTATGGCTGAGATTGGGGATGTTACACGATTCACCCACAAAGGAGCTATCACAGCATTTGCCGGTGTAGATCCCGGTGTAAACGAATCTGGAAGCTATGAACAGAAAAGTGTTCTAACTTCCAAACGAGGTTCTTCATCCCTTAGAAAAACTTTATTTCAAGTCATGGACTGCCTCGTCAAAACAAAACCTCAGGATGACCCTGTATATGCGTTTATAAACAAGAAACGTGCTCAGGGAAAGCCTTACTATGTCTACATGACCGCAGGCGCTAACAAGTTCCTGCGAATCTATTATGGAAGAGTAAAAGAATATCTTATGTCTCTTCCAGAATGATGAGTAACCACATCCTTTCAGACCAGCGTGTAACGGTGGTCTATTTGGTGTACCTGAAATTCAATCAACAATAAATTTTGAAAATTTCTCATTTTCCTATTGACTTTTTATTTGCAGGCTATGAAAAGAGAAGGAAGCAAAACGCATCTGCGCTGTGGACTCCCTACCATGAAGTTTGTATGCCCAAAAATGAAATGGGAATACAACAAACAAGATAAGTCCAAACGGCGTGTCTGCCATTGTGAAGACCCATGCACAGCTTCTTCCTGTGGCAGGATGTTCTATATCTATCCGGAAAAGGATCTGCGTGCCTATCCGGGCACTGCACGCGGAACACAAGAATGGGACAGCACATATAAGATACGTGTCAATGTGGAAAAATCCATTAACCACTTCAAAGACAGTTTTTGCGTTGCCGGCAGGAAGACCCAAAATGAGAAAACGCTGCATGCCGACTTACTGCTTGCCGGGATTACCCAGCTGATCACTGTAATGGTAGCTGATAAAATCCATAAGCATCAATACATCCGAAGTTTGAAACCTCTGATTGCTTAATGGCAGATATTCTATTCCTTCCTTTTGGCAGGTGTTCACAGCTGCCTTATTTTGTTACCATAAAAACCTGTTTTCTGTATCAACCTCCCCCAAACCCGGCCTTGCCGAGGTTTATCCTTATCGGAATCAAGATTGGAACCTCGTTTCGCAATTACCTAATTTCTAACATCAACAATGCAATGGACAAAATGGACGAAGATGTAGATCGGGAATCCATATCTTCCATAGATGAATTAAAAGATAAAATCCAAGAACTAGCCGATAGTTACGTTGATACATTCTTAGCTAAAAATGATATTGATGCTGAACCTATGGTGGATGGCAAAATAGGATTCCTATATTTAAATAAAAATGGGATGCCTACGGTTGCTCTACGCTGGGAAAAATATTTTCAGCACATTGTAGAGAAATACAATAAGATTTATAAAGAACAGATGCCCAAAGTGACACCACACGTATGTAGGCATACTTATTGTTCTCATTGTGCATCTAGTGGAGTGAATCCAAAGCATTTACAGTATTTGATGGGACATTCTGATATAGGGGTTACTTTAATACTTATACACACGCCGATCTTGATAATGTAAAGAAAGAGGTAAAGACCATGGAAAAATGCGTACTGTAAATTAATGACTGTAAATTTAATTTACAGGAAATGACCATCAAGATAAGTGGCAAATCGTGTCAAAAAGTGACGTGAGAAGATATTGCAAAGAGTCTGAAAATGTCGTAAAATCAAGAAAACCAGCATTTACAAGGAGTTTTAGATAGATGATAAAAATACTATTCGTCTGCCACGGCACTACTTCAAAGGTTAGTGGTAAATCGGGGTAGAAGGCGGTAAAACGAGGCAAGACGGGGCAGTGGGGATTGGGGGATACTACGGTTTTACTACGAATGAGGGCGTGAAAGAAGGAAAATATTAAGATTATTTTCTAGGGTAGAGCTTACAGAAAGGGGTCAAGATTCTTGCTAAAGATTTAATGAATTATGAAACATGATTGTGTAGTTAATCAATTCAACATAGATTAATAAGGTAGTGACTGATAGAAAATATAGTGACATCAAGAATGGAATAAGAAATACAGGAACAAATGGAAAAGCTTTCAAATATAGTGACAGATAATCCGGTTGAGTAACTATTGAATTTGGATTACATACATAATAATTATATGGTATTATAATTGAAGAACGAGTTAGAAATTGCCATAAAGATATATAACTTCATTCACAATATATGCACGTTAGAGAATGAAGTGTTTTTTATATTCACGTATTTGTTTAATCGATAAGAACATTAACTTTTCAAAAAGCGTTTTTTCTTAATTTCGGGTTATTTAAAATATATCTACATACACCTATCTCACAATTACACATTTTTAATCGAATCGAATAATTACTTTACTCAAAGTGAGAAATGTGATATGCTTGTTAATATGAGGTGAATAATGATGAGTTTTGGTAAGAGATTACGAGAATTAAGGATTGAACGAAATCTTTCCCAAAAGGAAATAGCTGATGCAGTGGATATTTCAATTAACGCAATATCACAATATGAAAATTGTAAAAGGTTTCCTGATGAAAAGATTTTAATAAAATTATGTGATTTCTATAAAATATCGGCTGATTATTTATTAGGACTCACAAGTATAAAGCACTCGCCTATGACGGTAGAAGAAGTCAGAAATAATATTATAGATAGCACTCAACATGTGGCTTTAGAAAAGTTTTTGGACGTGCTTGTGAAAAAGGAGAAATAAGTATGTCTGATGTAATACTTTATGATGATAATTATGAAAAACTAAAGGAAATTGATTGGGATTTTGAAAATGAAACACAAGATGCAATTGCGAAGTTACATCCATATCCGGCTAGATTTATAGAAAGTATTCCTAGATATTTGATTAATTTGTTGGGGGTTGAAAGTGGTAGTAGTATTTTAGACCCTTTTTGCGGAAGCGGTACAACATTATTAGAAGCACAAAAATTAGGTAAAAGTTCAGTAGGGGTAGATCTTAATCCTATAGCATGTTTAATAAGTAGGGTAAAGACACAAGCACTAAGTGCTGATTTGATAGAGCAGGGGGACTATATTTATCAAATAGCAAAGAAGAAGTATGAAGAGGGAGATTTAGAAGTCCCTCTAATACCTAATTTAAATCATTGGTTTAAGTTAGATGTGCAGAAAGCAATTTTTTCATTAATTAGTGAAATAAATAAAATTGAAAATAATAATATTCAGGATGCGTTGAGATTTGCTTTGTCAAGTATTATTGTAAGAGTATCAAATCAGGAAAGCGATACACGATATGCTGCAATTGACAAAAAGGCTAAAGCAAATGATGTATTTAACGGTTTCCAGCTAGCTTTTAAAAAACTTGAGTCAGCTAAAAGTGGTGTAGATAACTGTTATGAAGCTAAAGTTATTAATAAAGATATACTGACAGTTCAAAAAGAAGATATAGATAAAAAAATCGGGTTAGTGATAACGTCACCGCCATATCCCAATGCATATGAATATTGGTTATATCATAAATACAGAATGTGGTGGTTAGGTTATGATCCTCTTGATGTTCGAGAACATGAAATAGGTGCACGTCCTCATTATCAGAAGAAAAATGGACAAACAGAGATGGATTTTTATCGGCAGATGAACACCGTATTTTTATTATTTAATGAATGCGTGATAAGAGGAGGACACATATGTGTAGTAATTGGACGATCGGTAATAAAAGGTTGTGAAATAAACAATGCAGAACTCATACAAGACATAGGTGAAAAAATAGGATTTGTTTTAGTAGCTAATATTGAGAGAAATATATCTGCCACTAAAAAATCTTTTAACCTTAAATATGGGAAAATAAAAAAAGAAAATATATTAGTATTCCGAAAGGATAGATAAAATGAAAGTTGAATTGTTAAAATTTCCTTATAAGTATATGGAATATGAAAAGGAGCTTCTTGAAAGAGAATTAAAGTGTAACTTTCCGGAGGGGATAATAAGTATAGTCAAAAATAAAATTACGCTTGAAAATATAGATGATAACGATTTAGATAAATTGTATAATCTAACATATGTATATAAATATATTATTAATGGACAAGAACATAATACTCTTCAAACGAAGTTGGAGTATAGCAATACAAATAAAGAAGAGTTGAAGCGTCAAGGAACGCGTTACTCTACACATGGACTGCATGAATATAAAGGGAAATATAATCCTCAAATTGTTCATGGTGTTCTTGATATTTTAGGAGTAAAAGGTGATGCAAAGGTATTAGATCCATTTTGTGGCAGTGGAACAACCATGGTGGAATGTGCTCATTACGGTCTTCAATCTGTTGGAACTGATATAAATCCAATGGCAGTTTTAATTTCAAATACAAAGATTAAATCTTTAGGTTTAGATACCAAGTATGTAAGAAACTTTGTTAAGAGAGCTGCGCATTCCGTTCAAAATAAAGAATTTGATAATGATGGTAAAAATGATGATCATAGAATGGAATATTTATTAAAGTGGATACCAGAAAAAACTTTATATATAATTGAAGGGTTGAAAGAATTGTTTGAAGCTGAGACAATTGACATATCAAATTTCTTAAAAATTACTGTAAGTGATCTTATACGTGAATATTCTAATCAAGAACCTTCGGATTTAAGAATTAGGAAAAGGACCTCGCCCTTTCCGAATACACCATTTTTAGAAGCATGGCTAAATAATGTTTATAAATATTTAGATGCAATAGAAGCTGCGCAGGAAATAAGAACGTTCGATATAGATAATAATTATGCAGTATTACACGATATACGAAACGGAACAGAGTTTTTAAAAAAAGGAGACTTTGATGTGATTATGACAAGTCCTCCATATGCAACAGCGTTGCCATATATTGACACACAGAGAATAAGTTTAGTTTGGTTAGGTCTTTGTTCGTCAAATAAGATTATGAAGCTAGAATCAAGTCTGATAGGAAGTAGAGAATTTGTAACAACGGAAAAGGCAAAGTGGTTAGAGGAGTTTAAGGAAAACACACAAAGTTTGCCGTCAGAATTGAGTTCTCTGATTAAGGAGTTGTATGATGGATTAACTGAAAAAGACGGTTTCAGAAAGCAAGCTGTTCCAATTCTGTTATATCGCTATTTCTCGGATATGAAGAAGATGTTCGATAGAACATATGTTGTTTTAAAACAAGGTGGAAAATTTGCACTCATTGTTGGAAATAATAAAACGACAATTGGTGGAAAGGAATATATAATAGATACACCATATTGGTTATCTAAAATTGCTGAAATAAGTGGATGGAATATAGAAGAATTATTGCCTTTACAAACTTACAAAAGATACGGTTTAAATAGTAAAAATTCAATTAAATCGGAAACACTTATAATTCTAAAAAAATAGAGAGGGGGTTTCCCCTCCCATTTTATAAATCTAGAATTGTTTTAAGTTCATTATTAGAAATATAACCAAAGCGCTTTCCAAAGTTCCCGATATAGTTTATTGCATACTTTAGGAGATGTGCGTAGTGCTTGGAAGATTGTTTTATAATACGCAATTCATAATCATATTCATTAATACGAGAAATCAGAGCTAAATCATTCTCGTCAGCTATTCTGGTATTTCTTAATGCACCAGTGCCTAGGCGGAAGTCAAGATTATTGTCGGCCTCAAATGTTACACGTGAGCTATCTGTTATTCCTAAATCGATATAATTCATGTTTATAAGGGTAGAAAATGTATTTTTAATACCTCGTTTATTCGGTTCTGTAAGTGCTGGAAAAAAATCAAAGGTTCCTTTGTTTAACCAAAAATATTGAGTGCCTTTAGAAGCATTTGTGCCTGGTGTTGCTTGAATTCTGACTGTATCAGAATGACTTAATGTTACAATCATTGTCGTTTGTTGGTTCTCATCCAAAGCAATGGTGCTGTGAACTTCATCAAAAAGCAACTTCCAACCGGGATTTGTTTTGGCAACAATATCAGATGAATTAAGTTGATAGATATCCCATCCTTGTGAAAAGATTTTCTCAATTAGATCTTCCCATGAAAATCCTATACTATGGGTGTTAGAAGGGTCAATTCGTAGGGCTGCTTCAGCATTCTGTGACATACCTGGACCGGTAAAATTACCAGATGTAACAACAAGTTCTTGATCTGAATTTGTTGAGTATCCATAGCATTTTGCATGAACAAGACGTTTACGATTGACAACAAAAACTTCAGCCCCACATTTTAGAAGTGCTTCTGCAATTTGTAAGCTACTTAATCTTTGGGATGTGCTTCCTCCTATAATTACTTTAATATTTCCGCCAGTATGAACATGATTAGTAAAATATGGAAGAAAGCGTACACCTCCATTATAGTTTGCAAAGCCGGATATTATGTATAATGTACCTTCACCTAGAACATGGTCTTTAATCCACATGTTATCTAATAATTTCAGAAGACTATTTGAAGAACCAGTAGTATAAACATTTGGTTGTAATAAAAATTCCATGGAGACCTCCTGCAAGTATAATGGTATCATTATAGCATAGAAAGAATAAAGTGTACATTTTTAACTAAAAAAAGCTTGAAATTTATCAAATTATAAATATAAAATTGAATCGGCAAATTATTTGCCTTTTTGTGTCGTCCTGTTTGATTTCTGTAAATGCTTTGATTAAACCTATATTTTGGGATTGAGTAGCATAACTCTTTTTAAAGAATCCCATTACATGCTTATAATGTCGCATTACAAGTCAAAAAAGATCATAAAATGAACGGCGTAGGATTTTAAGAGGCGATTAGATGTTTGCGACTTGGGGAATAGAATGTATTTCCAGTTACTGTGCGAGTGTGAGGGACTGAAGCCTATGGACAATCTTGAGATTACTACATAACCTGAAGTTAGTGTAAAATTATAGTTGGCAATAAAAAATGGAAGCAGAGACAAAACCCTGCTTCCCAAACATACAGTTTTTCTTTATGATGTTAATTGACGAGAAAAACATAAAAAGGAGACTGTATGATGAATTCTATTGTAAAGGAAGAACTTATATCTTTCAAGGAGTTTGAAAAGAAAATTTACAGATATATATGCGGGTTCGCAAGGGAGATCACCGTGCAGATGCTGGAGGGCTATGACAGGGAGCTTGCAGAAGGCAGGGATAAAAAGCAGTACCGCTGCAAAGGGAAACGCCGGACCAGTATCAAAACAGTTTACGGGGAAGTCGTGTATTCCAGAAACGTGTACCGTACAGAAACCCCTGATGGACAGACAGCCCATATCTTTCTGTTGGATGAGGCCATGCATATGGACAAAATAGGGCTGCTATCAACCAATCTGGCAGAAAAGATAGCCCTGACAGTTACAGAAGCCCCTTACCGTGTTACCGCGGATATCATCAGCAGTACCTGCGGCCAGAGTATCAGCGCAGGGGGAGTGTGGAACCTGATACAGCGCCTCGGGGAACGGATTGACGAGGAAGAGCGCCATGCGGTAAAACAGATGAACGCAGACCAGGCAGAAGGGGAAAAAGGGATCCCGGTTTTATTTGAGGAAATGGATGGGGTATGGCTGAATATACAGGATGAACAGCATAAAAAGAAGAAAAAGCAGGAAATGAAAGTGTTTACCATGTATGAAGGATGGGATGCGGAAAAAGAGAAGGCAAACCGGAGTACCCTGGTGGGAAAGACCATGCTGACAGGGATGGAGAAAAGCAGAGAGTTTCATGAAAAAAGGGAAGCCTGTATCCGGAAAAAGTATAATGCGGACGAAATCGGCCAGAGGATCCTCAATGGAGATGGAGGGAGCTGGATAAAGGAACCATATGATCCGGATACCATCTTCCAGCTGGACAGATACCACATCTGCCAGGAGATACTGAGAAAAATCAGCGACAAGGAAGCCCAGAAAGAGATACGCCGGCTGTATGATGAGGAAAAAACAGAGGAAATGTTTGCGTACATAGAAACCTATGCAGTCAGAGTGGAAAGTCCGGAGGAAAAGGATAAGAGAAGCCAAAAGGCAAGAGAATTGTATCAGTATCTATATAATAACAGGGAGGGGCTGGTGCCCTACCAGAAGAGGGGAATGCGGATACCGGAGCCGCCGGAAGGGATGGTGTATAAAGGGATGGGGATACAGGAAAGCCAGAACTGTACAGTGATAACGCTGCGGATGAAGCACCGCAGAATGAGGTGGTCAGAAAGAGGAGCGAATCATCTGGCGAAGGCATTGTACCGGAAAGAGAATCGGGAGCTGGCGGAAACAATAGAGAAATATACGGACGGCCTGTTGTTCACGCTGCAGATGAAGGAAATCATCGAAACGCTGAGTGCAGCAAAAGCGCCAAAGAAAGAGGGAAAAGGGAGCACATACATGGAGCTAATAAAGCATCATATGCCAATAATAGATGCTATGCAGACTGTATCCAGAAAGGCTTTTAAAAGAGCGTTCAGCCAATAAAAAAGAAAAGACAATAACCTAAAAAACAAAGAACCGAAATCATTTAGAAAAAAGTAGGAAAGTTGCCAACGTTTGCTTTACACAAACTCCCACTATCACTAAGTTTATGGTATTATAGTATAGAAGATGATTTACAGGATTAGAGTGCAATATGCACTTTGCTAGTATAGGATAATACTATTTGTCCAATAAGAAATCATGGAATACAAAAGATTCATCTTAATATTAAAAAGATAGCAGAACTTCTGAGAAGGGATATATATGATGGGTAGGACATTAACAGAACAGAAAGTGTTAAAAAAATTGGGGATTGATGATTTTCGGCAGCTCACAAAAGATAAAGTAATAACAATGGCGTCGCTATTAGATAAAATGGATCCGGAAGTTGCAAAGAAAGCATTGGAGCAGTTTCCCGATTTTGCGAATACAGTAAACGAAATACTTGCAGGTTATAAAGACACTCTGGACAAAGGACTTGTTTCGAATGACGAGAGTGTGAAAGCATTTTATGATATCAGCAAGGCAATAATAGAATCCTTACAGAAGGAGCTGGATAAGGACGGGCTTGATTTTGAAGAAAAAAAGTACATAATGGAACAAATGAAAGAAATTTCAGAAAAGGTGGATAAAAAGGATTCCGAAAATAAAAGATTTATCACCGCGATTACTGCCATTGGTAGTGTGGTTATATTAGGCGGTATAGGTATTCTTGCATCAACATTAGGCGGGAATACAAAAATAGAGTTTGATAATCAAGATTAAATACCAGAGTAGTAAAGTACCCCAAGTCCTACTACGTTTTTACTACGAATGATGTCTCCAACTTGCCGCAACTTGCCCCGTTTTGCTTAATCCGTTACATTATTAACAACCATCTCAGAACCGGAGACAGCGGCAAAACCCCGCAAAACACGGCATTCCAATGCCTTTTGAAAGGAGTTATATAAATGATAAAAATACTTTTCGTCTGCCACGGCAACATCTGCCGCTCCCCTATGGCAGAATTCGTCCTGAGAGACATGGTACGTACCAAAGGCATCGCCGGCGGGTTCCATATCGAATCCGCCGCCACCAGCACGGAAGAAATCGGCAACCCGGTCCATCACGGAACCCGCCGCAAGCTTCTGGAGCATGGGATTTCCAAGGAAGAAATCTCCTTTAAGCAGGCCCGCCAGATGCGGAAAGAAGATTATGCCAAATTTGACTATATCATAGGCATGGATGAAAGGAACCTGCGCAATAGCATGCGTATCCTTCGTTCTGATCCGGAAAACAAAGTCCATCTCCTTCTTGACTATACGGATCGCCCCGGAGCCATAGCCGATCCCTGGTATACCGGCGATTTTGAAGCCACCTACCGGGATGTATGCGAGGGCTGTGAAGGGTTCCTGAAAAGCCTGGGCTTCTGACCGTTAACGGCTACTCATCCCCATAGTTCCCCGCGACCCGTCTGTACTGCAGCGGCGTCAGCCCGGTGGTCTTTTTAAACTGCCGGCAGAAGGCCGGCGAATCCGTAAAGCCGCAGGAATAGGCGATTTCCGTGATATCCCTTCCTGATTTCTTCAGCATATCCATAGCCGCGGTAAGACGCAGATCCGACAGATACTGCTGCACGCTTTTTCCCGAATGGGAAATGAATATTTTATACAGATAAGTACGGCTGACCCCGACCTGGCGGGCCAGCTGTTCTATTTTTACAGGATAACTGAAGTTATGCTCCAGATAATCCACCGCCTGGCGGTAATACAGCTCCTGCAGCGTGCCCGCAGGCGCCGATTTCCGGGAAGGCGGCAGAAGCTGTATCGGCAGCTGCTCCTGATACATGCAGGAAAATAACAGATAGAAATTACCCATAATCTCCAGAAGGTTCTGGCAGTTTTCATGGAAGCTGTTTTCAAACACATAGGTTTGTGACAGGAGCCTTGCCGCACTGCCTTCATCCGGGGAGCGGTAAACCACCTGGGTATCCGTGAAACCGCAGTGCTTCAGCAGGGTTTTAGCGTCAGGTCCGTCAAAGGCGATCCAGGTATACTCCCAGGGGTCTTTTTCATCCGCAATATATTTAGTCGCCTCTCCGGGAAGAATCAGAAAAGCATCCCCCTTTTCCAAATCATATACGCTGTCCCTGCGAAGGTATCTTCCCCTGCCGCTGCGGATAAAATGAATCAGGTAATGAGGCCGGATGGCAGGCCCGAAAAAATGGCCGGGCGCACAGGATTCACTGCCGGAATAATAGAGCCGCAGGGCGATGCGGGTCTGGGATTCGGTTAGCAGCCGAACCGTCTCTCTCGTGTTGTTTTTTTCTGTGGGATCCTTCATGATAAAAATCTCCTGAGGAAACAATAATTCAAAAATAAGAAACAAAAAATAAAGAAAATATCCTTAAAAATCGTAAAATAAAAGCAGATACTTCATTTTACAGGAATCATTTCATAAATTCAATCACAGGAGGGTTACTTTATGATTAAAATCACATTTTTAGGTGCAGGCAGCACTATTTTTGCCAGAAATGTTCTGGGTGACTGCATGTGTACACCGGTGCTGAGGGAGGCGGAGATCGCACTGTACGATATCAACGCCAAGAGGCTTGAGGATTCGGAAATTATTCTCAGGGCCATCAACCACAATGTGAATGAAGACCGGGCGGTAATCAAAACATATCTGGGTGTGGAAAACAGGAAGGAAGCGCTTAAGGATGCGGATTTTGTGGTGAATGCCATACAAGTCGGCGGCTATGAGCCCTGTACCGTAACGGATTTTGAAATCCCTAAAAAATACGGCCTTCAGCAGACCATCGGCGATACCCTGGGAATCGGCGGTATCATGCGCGGCCTTCGTACGCTGCCTGTCATGGAAGGGTTTGCAAGGGATATGGAAGAGGTATGCCCGGATACACTGTTCCTGAATTATACCAATCCCATGGCAATTCTCAGCGGTTATATGCAGAGATATACCAAAATCAGGACCGTAGGCCTTTGCCACAGCGTGCAGGTCTGCACAGAAGGGCTTTTAAAAGGACTCGGGATGGAAGACAAGCTGGAAGGGGCTACGGATTATATTGCAGGAATCAATCATATGGCATGGCTTCTTGAGGTAAAAGACAAAGACGGCAACGATCTGTACCCGGAAATCAAAAAGCGTGCGCTGGAGAAAAACAGCAGGGAAAAACATAATGATATGGTACGCTATGAATATATCAAAGCATTAGGCTACTATTGCACCGAATCCAGCGAACATAATTCCGAATACAATCCGTTTTTCATTAAATCCCGTTATCCGGAAATGATAGATAAATTCAATATCCCGCTGGATGAATACCCCAGACGCTGTATCAAGCAGATTGCCGAATGGGAAGAGGAAAGAAACAATATTCTCAAGGACGGTAAGATTACCCATGAACGTTCCCGGGAATATGCTTCTTATATCATGGAGGCGGTGGTGACCAATAATCCTTACCAGATTGGCGGAAATGTCCTGAATACCGGACTGATTGACAACCTTCCTGCCGATGCCTGTGTGGAGGTACCCTGTATGGTAAATGCAAAGGGAATCAATCCCTGCCATGTGGGACGCCTGCCTGTACAGCTTGCCGCTATGAACCAGACGAATATCAATGTGCAGCTGCTCACCATTGAGGCGGCCAGGACGAGAGACAAGAACTGCATTTACCAGGCCGCCATGCTGGATCCCCATACGGCAGCAGAGCTGAATATCGACGATATCCGCAGTATGTGTGATGAATTAATCGATGCACATGGGGAATATATGGCAATGTATAAATAATAGGATTACAAGCTGCAACAGAAAGGACTGCACATCACGCGTGCAGTCCTTTCGTGCAAAAAAAAGAAATAATAGTGCACATCACCCTCTTTTGTGGTAAAATGGCAGACGAACCGCATAGTATGAATGGTTACCATTTGTCCCGTGCCGCCCAGGCGGCATGGCCGGAAGACGGATAAAAATGTGCAATCCGCCTTCTGAGGAATAAGCGGCGACAGCCGTATGCGTGCCGTAGCGCGCGAAAGAGGTGTAAGATGAAATATTTTGGAACAGATGGATTCAGAGGAAAAGCCAATGAGGTCCTGACAGCGGACCATGCCTTTACAATCGGAAAATTCCTGGGCTGGTATTTTACGGACGGCGCCCATAAGAAAGCCAGCTGTGTAATAGGGAAGGACACCCGGCGTTCCAGCTATATGTTTGAATATGCCCTGGCTGCCGGCTTAAGTTCCGGAGGCGTGGATGTCTATCTGCTTCATGTGACCACCACACCCAGCGTATCCTATGTGACAAAAAGCGGGGATTTTGATTTCGGTATTATGATTACCGCCAGCCATAACCCCTTTTACGATAACGGCATTAAAATAATAGATAAAGACGGCTACAAAATGGAGGAAACCGTCCTGGAAAAAGTGGAGGAATATCTGGACGGACAAGTGGAAATCACCTGTGCCCGGAATGAAAATATCGGTAAAATTACGGATTACATCCAGGGACGGAACCAATATATCAGCTATCTGACCTCCACCACGATCCATTCCTTCCGCGGCTATAAGGTGGGGCTGGACTGTGCCAACGGGGCCGCCAGCAGCATAGCTAAAACCGTATTTGAGATGTTGGGAGCCAGAACCTACATGATCCATGATGAACCGGACGGCCTGAACATCAATGTGGATTGCGGATCCACTCATATAGAATCCCTGCAGAAGCTTGTGGTGGAGAAAGGCCTGGACGTGGGTTTTGCATTTGACGGCGATGCGGACAGATGCTTTGCGGTGGATGAACAGGGAAATGTGCTTGACGGGGATTTGCTCATGTACCTGTGTGCCGTGCATATGAAAGAAGCGGGCGCGCTGATTGACAATACCGTGGTTGCCACCATAGCCTCCAACATGGGCGTGGAAAAAGCCCTGGAGAGGCAGGGGATCTGCATGATACGCACCCCCGTAGGGGATAAATTCGTTTCTCAAAAGATGCAGGAACATGGCTACAGCATAGGCGGAGAGGAATCCGGCCATATTATTTTTAACAAATACAGTACCACCGGAGATGGTATCCTCACCGCAATCCGTGTGATGGAGATCATTGTGGGCAAAAAGACCATGGCTTCCTTTCTTACCGCAGGGGTCAGCCTGTTCCCCAAGGTACAGATCAATAAGCGGGTAAAGGACGCGTCACTGGTACTGGAGAACCCGGCTGTCAAAGAGGCCATTGACCGGGCATCCTCCCGTCTGGACGGATCGGGACGCGTCCTGATCCGCAAGAGCGGCACCGAGCCGGTTATCCGTATTCTGGTGGAGGCCCGGGAGGAAGAACTGTGCCGGACCCTGGCGGAAGCAATCGCTGCCAAAATGGATGAAACAGATCAATAAAAAAGACCGCAAAGGACGTACTTCTGTAAAAAAGGCAGGATACGTCCTTTGTTACGGTTTACTCCGTGACCAGTAACGTCCTTTTTCCTTTCAAACAATTATTCCCGGATTATGTAGAAAGCTGTAATTTTTGATGCTATACTTCTGGTAGGACAGGGGAAAGGAGAACGGGAATGAACCGCAGAAAATACGCAAAACGGATGGAATCGGTGTTACTGATAGCGCTTCTGCTTATCACCGCCGGCTGCGGGAGGCAGGCGGAGGTACTGCCGGAAAAGCCCGTAAGGACCGTGGTTACCCTGTGGCACTATTGGGATATACCTGCCTGCCAGAAATCTATGGCGGGGCTTGCCCGGGAATTCAATGAATCCCAGGACCGGATAACGGTGGAGATAAGGTACGTACCGGACGAGGATTTCAAAAAACAGCTGGCACTGAGTATGGCGGAAGGTTCCATGCCGGATATCGCGCTTGTGGATTCTTCGGATTTCCAGTTTTTCCATACGATGAAAAGCTTTCTGGATCTTACCGATGAGCTTCCGGAGCTGGCTTCTTATATGCCGGAGGCCCTGGCACCCTGTGAAAGCGGAGGCAGGATTTACGGGCTTCCTTTCGGAATGAACTGTCCGGCCCTCCTTTATAACGAGCAGATGCTGGAGGAGGCGGGGTGCAGTATTCCCCGGACCTGGGAGGAATTCTGTAATACGGCGGTGCGCACCACCGGGGATTCCCATTACGGCTTTGCCATGGCAGGTATCCAAAGTGAGGAAAGCCTGTATGCGTTTCTGCCCATACTCTGGTCCATGGGCGGTGACGTGAAGGAAATCGGCAGTCCGGCGGGGCAGGAAGCTTTCGGAATGCTGGCCCGTCTGGCGGAACAGGGGGCGCTGAACTGCCAGAGTGTCAGCATGACGCTGGCGGATTTGATGTACCAGTTCTCCAAAGGCAGAGTGGCAATGATGTTCAATACCAGTATGGCGGCAGTCTATATCAGAAAGAACGCCCCGGAAATCGCATTCGGAGTCGCTCCGGTTCCCTCCGGCGGGGAGGCTGTGACCGTTATGGGCGGCGAAATCATAGGGGTTTCCCCGGAGGGTCATGTAAAGGAAGCGGTGGAATTTCTGCATTTCCTTGCGGATCCGGACAGGATGCGAAGGTATCTGGATGAAGCCGGGTTCCTGGCCCCCAGGAAGGATGTGATGGAGCGGCAGTTCCCGGAGGATGAACAGATGCAGGAGTTTATCCGTATTTTTTCCGGGGCAAGGTGCCGGGAGTTTGCCCCCTGGTGGCCGGAGGTGTCGTCCGCGGTTACCTCCGCCATGGAACAGGTCATACTGGGAGAGGATATAGAAGCCGTCCTTCAGGAAACGGACGGAGAAATCGATCAGGTTCTGGAGAGGGGAGGCGCCCGATGAAAAAACCGGGAGGTATCCGGATTCGGCTGATCTTCATGCTGATCCTGCTTATTTTCATTCCCATATTGCTTTTCGCGGCAGTTTCCCAGCTGCGTCTGAATTCCGCCATGCGGGAAAGTCTTGACAGCCGGGTGCAGGCCGGTCTGGAAAAATCAAACAAGAGCCTGACCCTCACCCTGGAAAAATACAATACGCTTCTGTACGATCTCAGCACCGACGACGATATCATTGAAATGGTGGAAAGCCTGAATGCAGGCGGGGAAGACCGGGAAACGATGAAAATCAACCTCCGCCGGGAGCTGAAGCATATCTGCAACCGCAATGAGGATGTGGCAGGCCTGGCTGTATTCACGGCAGACGGCAGCTGTGTTTATTATGACGGCTTGTCCTCCTCCTCCACCGAGAGCCTCTGGATGAACGGCAGCATGGATCTTCTGGAGGAGGGAATAGAGATATACCAGCCCGTCAAATATGCGATGGCGGCCCCGGATGCGCCGGTCTATGTGTTCTCCATACAAAGAAAGCTGATTGATTACCGGGATATTCACAAAGAGGTGGGAAGTGTTCTCATCTGTGTGAATGAAAAAGTACTGCAGAAAACCATGGAAAGCACCTCCCATGAGATTTATTTCCTGGAACAGGAGGGACGGATCCTGAGCGCGCCGGACGATTCCCTGATTGGGGCCACCATAAGCTGGGAAGGGGTGGGGCGTATCGGAAATAAGAAATACCAGGACTATGTGGTCGCCTCGGTCATGAATGAAGAGAGCGGCTGGAATATCGTGGAATTTTATTCCATGGCCCATTACCGTACCACCATGCACGACCAGTTACTGCTGCAGGTCGGCATGGTTCTGGGCGTGTGGGCTGTTCTGGTTGCCGCAGTGATACTTGTTACCCGCCCTGTAATCGTTTCCGTGGAGTCCGTACTGCATGCCATGAACCGGGTGGAGGAAGGCGATTTTTCCATACGGGTGGAAAAGCGGAAAAATATGCCCGCTGAAATGGCGGAGATCGCCGATGGTTTTAACGAAATGGTAAAGCGGACGGATCTGTTGCTGGCACAAGTAAGGCAGGCGGCACTGGAACAGAAAAATGCCGAAATATCCGCGTTGGAAGCGCAGGTCGATCCCCATTTCCTCTATAATACCCTGGACACCATTAATTGGAAGGCCATTGAAAAGGAAGAGTACGAGATCAGCGAAATGGTGGGGGATCTGGGCGATATCCTGCGTTATGCCATTAAAAATGCCGGCGGTATTACCACCCTTGGGGAAGAAATCGCCTGGCTGAAAAAATATGTGCGCCTGCAGCAGGAAAAGCTGGGCCAGGAAATCCAGATTTTCTGCAGCCTGGATTCGGCAGCGGCAAAAGCCCCCATGCATAAGCTGCTTCTTCAGCCCATTGCGGAAAACAGTATTAAGCACGGCCTGCACGGAATAACCAGGGCACCTCTTCTTATCCTCACGGGAAAACGGGAAAAGGACGGCCTCATCATAGAAGTGGAGGACAATGGGAAGGGTATGCCGCCGGAGCTTCTTGACATCCTGAACCGGAAGGACTTCCACCGGGAAGATCATTTCGGTATAGAAAATACAAGAAAACGCCTGCGGCTTTACTACGGCGATGAGGCGGCACTTCATTTTGAAAGCCGCCCGGATAAATATACACGGGTAACATTACGCATTCCGATATGGGAGGGACAAAAGAGTGAGAATCGTGATCGTTGAGGACGAAGCGCCGATACGCGAGGGAATGGAAAAGATCCTGCAAAAACTGAATCCTTCCTATGTGCTTGCGGGAAAAGCCGCCGATGGACTGGAGGGGCTGGACGTAATCCGTAAGGAAAAGCCGGATGTGATCCTGATGGATATCCGCATGCCGGATATGGATGGACTGACCATGCTGGAACAGCTGCGGAAGGAGGGGATCACCAGTAAAGCGGTGGTACTGAGCGCTTATTCCGATTTTACCTATGCCAAAAGGGCCATGGAGCTGGGCGTGAACTATTATCTCCTGAAGCCGGTAAAAATCCAGGAGCTGCGGAAGGTATTGCAGCAGACACAAGAGGAGGTCCGGGAGGAAAACAGCCGGGGAATGCTTCTGAGCCTGGAAAGCATAGCCCGCAGTGCCCTTACCGGAATTCTGGAAAAATCGGACGAGACCACCGCCGCCCTGGAAAAAAACTTCGGCGTGGATCCCAGTGACCCCATGGCACTTTTTATTGTATGGCTGGACGGCCATTATGAAGAACGCAAGGATATTGTGATGCGGATCCTCCAGGAAGTGGCGGATCATGCGGACGGGTTCCGGAGTATTGTTACGGCTTTTGCGGAGAGGAGCCAGTGTACAATGGTGCTGTACCACATGGATACTTCCCATGATTGGGAGGAATATTTCGACAGCTCCGTCGTTCCTATGCTCCTGTCCAATACGGAGAATAAGGCGTTGTGCGTGTGGGATGAATGCGGCGGCTTCTATGAGCTGGAGGAAGGCCGCAGACGCATCCGCCGTCTGCTGGACTGGAGCCTCGCCCTGGGAAATGAAAGGCTCATCTCCCTGAAACGGATTGAAAGTATCGCTGTCTCACCCCTGAAATATCCGCCGGAACTGTCCCTGCGGCTGAAGCAGTCCGTGATAAAAAAAGAAGAAAAGGAATTTGCCGCCTGCTTCGCCGAATTCCTGAATTACTGCCGGGATCAGGTGCACAGTCCCAGGGATATCAAAGAAGCCTGCATCACGTTTCTGTGGACAGTGCTGAATACCGCAAGGGAATACATCTCCTTCGAAGAAAACGAACTTGAGGTCCAGGAGCTTCTGGAAGCGATTATGAATGCATATACCTGGGATGATGTAGGCGCCGTCATGCGCCGGCTTTATGACAAGGTGATGTATGGAGGAAGCGGGGAATCACAGGAGAGCAGCCCGCTGATCCAACGTGCCAGGCGTATGATAGAGGAATATTACAGCCAGGGCATTACTATGGAAGAGGTTGCCAGGAAGCTGGGAGTATCCCCGGAATATTTGAGCAGGCAGTTCAAAAAAGAAACCGGCATTTCTTTTACGGAAGAAATCCGTAATGTAAAGGTGGAGAAGGTTAAGACACTGCTGCTGGGAACCAGCCAGAACCTGACCCAGATAGCCGCGATGACCGGCTTTTCCGATCCCAAATATATGAGCAAGGTGTTTAAGGAAGTGGTGGGTATTCTCCCCGCAGAATACCGCCAGATGAACAGTTAATGCAAAAAACAGGCAGAAAAGTACAAATATTTCCCCCTATGTTAAAATTTTCCTCCTAACATAGGGGGCTTTTTTTTGTATGATAAGGAAAATAAAAATGCAGAGTTATACCAATGAGAAAATACAGGAGGTATCATATGGATTCCGTAAAAATTTATTTGGAAAACACAGCGGCAGCTGAGTCATTTGTACAGACAATGAGACAGTTTGAAGGAGAATACGACCTGGCGCTTGGCAGCTATACCGTTGATGCCAAATCCATTTTGGGAGTATTTGCCCTCGGTATCGGGAAAGTACTGGACCTGGTATTCGTTAACTCCAAAGGAGAAGACCGCGATGTGATGAATGCGGTGGAACGGTACCGCATGGCGGCATAGAAGGTTACCCGGCAGGACGGGCCGCCGTATTTTTACCGGCTGCTGACGAAAATTTCAAATGCAGAAAACAGAATGAGGAAGCAGTGGTTCCGGGATCCCGGATGCCGCCGCTTCCCTTTTTTTATGATGGAATCGAATTGTGGAAAGGAAAAATCAATGATAAACTTAAAAGAAGCATAACAGTAGTAAAAAGCGCCGTCAACGGCGGAAAAAGAAAGAAAAGGGTGGGAAAATGGAGAGGTACCGCGTTTTTTTGGTGGATGATGAGCCGTGGGCGCTTGTCTATCTGGAAAAAATAGGAAATTGGGAGGAGATGGGGTTTTGCATTACAGGAAAGTTCGAGAATTCGGTGGAAGCCTTTAACCAGGCCGTATCGGATCCGCCGGATGTCATTTTTATCGATATACGTATGCCGGAACTGGACGGGCTTGGTTTTATGAAAAAGGCGCTGGAGGCGGGACTGCCCTGCCGGTTTGTGGTAGTCAGCGGATTTGCGGAGTTTGGCTACGCACAGGAAGCGATACGGATGGGGGTGGTATACGATTATTGCCTGAAACCCATTGCCAGAGACAAGCTTACCATGCTTCTTTCCAGACTTCATAAGATACTGGAGGATCAGAAACAGCCGGAACCTGAAAAGGAAGAGGTCCCGCTGACGGAAAATCCCGTATTCCAGGAGCTGTTAACCTATATGCACAGGCATTTCCAGGAAAAGCTGATATTGAAAGAACTGGCGGAGCAGTATCACCTTAACGCCAATTACTGCTGTGCTCTCTTCAATAAGGAAACCGGGGTCTCTTTTTCCGAATATCTTACCTCCATACGTATGAGGGAGGCGGAGCGGCTTTTGACCCATACTACCTTGTCTCTGGAGGAAATCGCCGTACAGTGCGGAATCCAGGATTACTATTATTTTAACAAGGTGTTTAAAAAGTACAGCGGTGAAACACCCAGCCAGTACCGGAGGCAGAAAAAGAACGCAGGCAGCCAAAATGCGGATGGGGGATGCTATGAGACTGAGCTTTAAAAAAAGTATTGTGCTGATCATTCTGGCCGCTATTCTGATCCAGGTGGGAAGCCAGTTTATCTATATCAGGAAAATTGCTGAGAATTCCGCCCAACGTCTGCTGGCTTATACCAATACTACGGTGAAGCAGATAGAAAACAATCTGGATTCGGCTTTTAAAAGCATCGCTTATACCACCACCTATTTTTCCATCAATTCCGCCGTACAACGTTTTTTGACGGAAGAAGAGCAATTGGAAAAATACAAGCTGCTGACCTTTGTAAATGATACCTGCCAGGCGGCTATGGCTATGAACTCCCAGATCCAGACGGCCCTGCTGTTTGATAAGGAAGGAAACTGTGAATTCAGTTACAGTTCTTCGGAAATGAAATTCCATGAAGAGCTACAGAAGGTGGAGCGGGAATGCTACAGGGAGGCAGTGAACAACCGTTTTATCTTTTATCAAGGAGAGGATGGCAGGGAAATACTGCTGTGCATCACCCCCATATATTCCAATAAAGCGGCTATTTTTACGGAAAGCCAGCGTATCGGTACGGTGATGCTTGTCATACGCCCTGATTCCATCATGAAGGTGCTGGAGGAAACAGGAAATGCACAGGAGGTGGAATTTTACCTGCTGGATCCGGAGGGCAGTATTATGGCTGCCAATTCCGGGAAAGAGGCCCTGGAAAGAGATCTGCCGGGATATACTTATCTGGAACGGGAAATATGGGGAGGCCAGGGTTTCCGTATTGTAGGAAAAATAAACAACCATCAGGTGGTCAGGGAATATGATTTGTTCAGAAGCCAGATGCTGCTCAGCTGTGCCGTTATGGTGGGGATGCTTCTTCTCATAGGCTGGCTGTTCAACCACACCATTGCCCATCCCATCGACAGGCTGATTGGGGAGGTGGCCGAGCTGGGAACAAACCGGAGGAAGAAGCAGATAACCGGGAAATATCATTTCCAGCTCACCCCCCTTGTGGATAAAATGAATGAAATGCTCAAAAATAACGCACAGATGTCCCGGCGCATTTTTGACACGCAGAAGCGGTTATATGAAGCAGAGCTATTAAAAAACAAGAGCGAAATTTATGCCCTCCGAAGCCAGATTAATCCGCACTTTCTGTACAATACCCTGCAGTGCATGGGAGGAATCGCCCTGATGAACGAGCAGCCTGTGGTGGCGGAAATGGCTTCCAATATGGCGGAAATCTTCCGTTATTCCATTAAGGAAGGAGATAAAGTGACGGTGGCGGAGGAGAAGGATTTCCTGAAGAAATACCTGGATATCTGTGACGTAAGATTTAACGGGAGATTCCGCTGGGAAATGGAAATGGAAGAAGGGGTGGAGGATCTCTGTATTGATAAAATGATATTACAGCCTCTGGTGGAAAATGCAGTCTATCATGGGCTGGAAAAACGCACCCAGCCGGGAGGCATGCTTTGGATAAAAGGAAAACGGGAAGGAAAAAGCCTTGTTTTTTCTATCGTGGATAACGGAGGGCAGTTGAACCCAGAGCGGCTTGCCAGGCTGCAGGAAACACTGGAAAACAGAGAACTTCTTGAGCAGGAAAGACGTGCCAGGAAACGAATCGGGCTTGTCAATATCCAGAGCCGGCTGAAGCTGATGTATGCCGGCGAGGGCGGGCTTACGATGGAAGAAAGCGCGGGAAATGTGACGGTGACTGTGAGATTTCCTGCAAAAGAGACGGATACCCGGCAGTGAGCATGCCGGGAACGGAAGGAAACAAAAAGCGCGTGGGTGCAGCAGACACGCGCTTTCTTATATGAAAACTGAGTTTATTACAAAAAATGCTGATTTCGTTTCATAGGCGTATTCCCATTCCTTTGTTACTATATGTTTATCAGAAAAAAGAAAGGAATGAGGGGCTTTGAAAAACAAAGGAATGTTCAGGAAAAACCTGAAAAAGAATGGGGTGTTGTATTTATTTCTGTTCCCCATGATCGTCTATATTGTTATCTTTCATTATATGCCTCTGGCAGGTCTGCAGATAGCTTTTAAGGACTTCGTGGCAACCAAAGGCATCTGGGGCAGTGAATGGGTGGGTTTCCGGTATTTCCGGCAGTTTTTTGACTCGCCCATGTTCTGGAAGCTGCTGAAAAACA
The DNA here is from genome assembly GCA_022845955.1 of Lachnospiraceae bacterium. Lineage (GTDB taxonomy): Bacteria > Bacillota > Clostridia > Lachnospirales > Lachnospiraceae > Eisenbergiella. The sequence continues at coordinate 6,758,842 of AP025576.1, read as the reverse complement.
CTCTGGTAATCAGCCTCTACCAGCTGGTATTCAGCTTTCCCATCCCTGTCATACTGGCGCTGATACTCAATTACACGCCCAGCGGAAGGCTGAAGAAGATAACCCAAACTGCGACCTATGCGCCTCACTTCATATCCACGGTAGTGCTGGTAGGCATGATGTTCGTTTTCTTTGACCCGGCATCGGGAATCGGTACCGCCATATTGAAGGGCCTTGGTATGAATAATCCCCAGGTACTCACGGATCCGGCGGCCTTCCCTCACCTGTACGTCTGGTCCGCCATCTGGCAGACCACCGGCTGGTCGTCCATCATTTATATTGCGGCGCTTTCCGGTGTCAGTCCCGAGCTGCACGAGGCGGCTATAGCGGACGGGGCCAATAAGCTGCAGCGGATTATCTACATAGATATTCCCATGCTGATACCCACAGCGGTGATACTGCTCATACTCAACTGTGGGAATATCATGAATCTGGGTTTTGAAAAGGTATATCTGATGCAGACGGCGCCGAACCTTTCCACATCGGAAGTCATAAGTACCTATGTATACAAAATCGGCCTTCAGGGGCAGCAGTACTCCTATGCTTCGGCCATTGGACTATTCAACAACGTCATCAATTTCACCATCCTGGTTCTTGTCAACCGGATCGCAGGGAAAACGACGGAAAATTCATTGTGGTAAAGGAGGAGGGCTATGGAAACCAAAAAAATCAAAGCCGGAAGGGAAGACCGGATATTTAATATCACAGTGACGGTGATATCCCTTATCGTTCTGGTCATTGTGTTATATCCCCTGTATTTTGTTGTCATCGCTTCCATCAGTTCCCCGGAGGATATTTCCCTGGGAAAGGTGGTATTCCTTCCGTCGGGCATTAATTTCTCAGCGTATAAATTCGTGCTGGAGGAGTGGAAAATCTGGAGGGGTTATCTGAATACCTGTTTTTATACCCTTTTCGGAACCCTGCTGGGAACCAGCGTTACCCTGATGGCGGCCTTTGCATTATCCAGAAAGGATCTGTTCGGACGGAATGTAATAACGAAGCTTTTTGTATTCACCATGTTTTTTTCCGGCGGGCTGATTCCCACCTATATGGTGGTAAGCGGAATGCATCTGGTCAATACCAGGACCGTACTGGTGGTGATGGGAACGGTTACCGTCTATAACATGATTATAGCCAGGACCTTCTTCCAGAACAGCCTGCCCGAGGAGCTTTTCGAAGCAGCGGAGCTGGACGGGTGCGGCGTGGGAAAATTCTTTTTTAAGATTGCCTTACCCTGTTCCAAAGCGATTATTGCAGTTATTGCCCTGTACGTGGGAGTCAGCCAGTGGAACTCTTACTTTACAGCCATGATTTATGTGACGGACCAGAAAATATACCCGCTGCAGCTGGTACTGCGGGATATCCTGATTCTGGGACAGCAGCTGACACAGATAACGGATCCGGCTGAAATAGAAGCCCTGGTGGAACGCCAGAAGGTAGCGCAGATAATAAAATATGTGGTAATTATTGTTTCTTCACTGCCTGTCATCTGTGTGTATCCATTCCTGCAGAAATTTTTTGTAAAAGGTGTTATGATCGGCTCCGTTAAGGGATGACGGCAGCCTGGCATAGAGAGAACATGATCAGAAAAATGGAGGGAGAATGTATGAAACGGAAACAATTAGCCGCAGCGGCGGCAGCAGCTCTTGTGATATCCTGCCTTGCAGGGTGCGGAAACACAGCGGCATCGGAAAGCATGGAGAGTGTTCCGGCAGGAACAGCGGAGGAAAGCGGTACAGCCCGGGCAGCCGAGGCGGTAAATAAAACCGGATACCCTATAATGAATGCGGACTACACGTTTAAGATTGTGTACCCGGTAGCTTCCACAGATAAAATCGGAGGCTGGGAAAATAAAGATTTTGTGAATAAGCTGGAAGAAGAGACCGGCCTTAAAATCCAGTGGGTGGGCATCCCGGAGGCATCCTATAACGATCAGGTGGCAATCATGATTGCTGCCGGGGATTTGCCGGATGCTTTTATCGGCCAGATTCCCAACTTTGCGCAGTTCCTGGATTCCTTTGTCCGGATGAATGATATGATCGATGACTATGCACCGTCTGCAAAAACGTTTTTTGACCAGTACCCCAATATTAAACTCGCAGGCATGTTTCCTGACGGCTCCATATATGGATTGCCGGAAGTGCAGCTGGACGGCTATGTGGCGGGTAAGAGCCTGGCAATCAATCAGTCATGGCTGGAGGCCGTTGGTATGCAGATGCCTGAGACGGCGGACGAGCTCTTTGAGGTTCTCATGGCGTTTAAAACCCGGGATCCCAACGGAAACGGCCTGGCGGATGAAATCCCCTTTGCCTTTTATAAAGACAGGAAATTTGATCTTCTTAAGTCGGCTTTCGGGTTTGCCGGTTATGATGAAAAGGATTACAAATACCCTTATTTACAGGTGGTGGATGGAGTTGTGGATTTTTATCCGGTTTCGGACGCTTATTATGAATACCTGAAATATCTGAATAAGCTGTACGTAAACGGCCTGATTGATCCCAACGGGTTTATCCAGGAAGAAGTGGATATGATTGCAAAGGGTACCAATGCCCAAATCGGGGTTTTTCCCAATTATTCCTACGATGATATAACGGTGGGGGATTATGCGGAGGATTATACCTACCTGCTTCCCTTAAAGGACAGCAGCGGCATAAGACATTATCAGCCCAGCGCGTGGTCAGGGACCGTTATAGTGAACCAGTTTTCCATAACCAATAACTGCCCTTATCCGGAAGCTATGCTCAGACTTTATGATTACATCAACAGCTCCTTTGACAACAGGCTGTTGTTTGGCTGGGGACCCAGGGATATGGCTTGGGTGGACAACGGGGACGGAACCATTTCCAAAAAGGCCGATCCGGTTCTGGAAGGCTATAACAGCTATGCGGAGGTGCGACATACCTTATCTATGGGCATAAAGGGTGTTTTCTTATGGACGGAAGAGGATAATGCCAAATTCGCTGTGACTTCAGACCGTGAAATCAAGTATATGGAGAGGCAGGATCCATACATGGAATGCGCGGTGGAGGAGTTCATACCGGATGGACAGGATTATCCGGAAAATACACAGGAAATCAATGTCCTTCTTACGGAGCTTCGAACCTATATGGATAACTTTATGGCGGAAAGTGTCATGAACGGAATCGACGATGCCAAATGGCAGAAGCATTTGGAGGACTGCAAAAAATTCGGCTATGAAAGATATACCGTGTTGAACCAGGAATATTATGATAGAATGAAGAGACTGGCGGAAGAATAAACATAAAAAGGCCATGCCGCCCTGGCGGTTCTACAGACAGGAGAAAGAACGGCACTGGTATGGCCATGACCTGTATTCCTGTAAGCTGGAACATATGACAGAAATGGAGAAAACAGTATGAAAGCAATCATGATCATGTATGATTCCCTGAACCGGCACATGCTTTCCCCCTATGGCTGTGACTGGACGAGGACGCCCAATTTCCGGCGTCTGGCGGACCGCTGTACCACCTTTGACAAATGCTACGTGGGAAGCCTGCCCTGTATGCCTGCCCGCAGGGAAATCCATACCGGACGCTATAACTTTCTGCACCGCAGCTGGGGCCCCATGGAGCCGTACGACGATTCCATGCCGGAAATATTGAAGAAAAACGGGATTCACTCCCATTTGATCAGCGACCACTACCATTATTGGGAGGACGGCGGCTGTACCTATCACAGCCGCTACAGTACCTGGGAAAATGTGCGGGGGCAGGAAGGGGATCCTTGGAAGGCTTTTGTGGGAAATAAGGATCTTCCTCCCCATCTGGGACAGTGCATTAAGCAGGATATGGTAAACAGGGAATATACGGATACCGAAGAAAAAATGGCACAGACGGCAACCTTCCGGGCCGGCATGGAATTCCTTGACCGGAATCACGGGGAAGACAACTGGTTTCTTCAGGTGGAGACCTTCGATCCCCACGAGCCTTTTTATGTGCAGGAGGAGGATCTGCTGGGCTTTGAGCCATCCTATGACGGCCCCTTCTTCGATTGGCCGGGATATCATCCCGTGACGGAGGAGGAAAGACCCTATCAGCAGCATGTACGCAATAAATACGCGGCGCTGCTTCGGATGTGTGACCGTAACCTGGGCAGAATCCTGGACAAAATGGACGCTTACGATCTGTGGGAGGACACCATGCTGATCGTCAATACAGATCATGGTTTTCTGTTGGGAGAACATGACTGGTGGGCGAAAAGCAATGAAATCAATTTCTACGAAGAAATCGTACATACCCCTTTATTCATCTATGATCCCAGAAGCCGGGCATCCGGCCGCTGTGATTGTTTGGTGCAGACCATTGATCTGGCGCCCACCCTGCTGGAATTTTTCGGCATTCCGGTTCCAGAGGATATGCTGGGCTGTCCGCTGAAGGAAACCATTGCGGAAGGCAGGCCCGTGCGGGAAACCTGTCTTTACGGGACCTGCGGCGCCCAGATCAGCTGCACGGACGGCCGTTATGTCTACGTGCTGGCGCCGGTAAGCAAAACCAATGATCCGCTGTACAATTACACTCTGATGCCCACCCACATGCGGGAAATGTTCCCGCCGGAAGAACTGCAGGAGCTGGAACTGAGCGAGCCATTTTCTTTTACAAAGGGCTGCCGCCTGCTGAAAATCAAGAACAGGGAAAAATCCCAGTATCTGGATGAAAGGGGAGAACATCCGTATCGTACCATGCTTTTTGACCTGGAAACGGATCCGGGCCAAACAAATCCCCTGTCCGATCCGGAACGGGAATCTTATTTCCGGAAGGAAATCGTCCGGCTTATGAAAGAGAATGACGCACCGCCGGAGCAGTACGAGAGAATGGGACTTCAGGCAGAAAGGGAATAGGGCTGTCAGGCAATAAAACATCATTCAGGGAACAGGAATTTCAGATGGACTGCTATCCATATCTTTTTGGGACAGCAGTCCTTTTTTTACGTTTTTTGGATGGAGTAGTAGTACATTTACACAAAAATGGACAATGATTTTTGTGCACAGGCATGAAAAATAAAAAGAAGAGAAAAACGGGTTGATTTTAAATGTTAAGTATATTAATATTAACCTACAAATGTTGCTAATATGATTAATAAAATTATAAATAAAATATCTACAATAACATTATATAAGGATTTGTTTTTTGGTACGAATCCCTGTCTTACTGTTATGATAGGAGCGATTAAAGGATGAGCATATGTGACAGGCATATCTATGAAAATTATTTGAAAATACTGCATTCGGAGCTGATCCCGGCAATGGGATGTACGGAACCAATTGCCATAGCGTATGCGGCTGCCAGGCTCCGGGAGGTGCTGGGTAATATCCCGGAGAATATGACGGCTTCCTGCAGCGGTAATATTATTAAAAATGTAAAAGGGGTTGTGGTTCCCAACGCAGGCGGTTTAAGAGGCGTGGAAGCAGCCGCCGTACTGGGGGCGGTCGCGGGAAAGGCGGAACGGGAGCTGGAAGTGATCAGTGAGGTGACACCCGAAGAGCAGGCGGAGGTGAAAAGGCTGTGTGAAAAAGGCATGTGCAGCTGTTCGCTTGTGACGGGAGAAGAGAACCTGTACATCAGGATAAGCGGAAAAGCAGGTAAGGATCAAGCTTCGGTCGTGGTACAGGGAGCGCATAACCATATTGCACGGATTGAAAAAAACGGAGAAGTATTGTTTGAACAGCCCCAGATTCAAACAGAGGAATCCGGGGATAAATCACTTCTGAATATCCGGGACATTCTGCAGTTTGCCAAAGAGGTGACTGTAGACGAAGTAAAGATGCTGCTGGACAGGCAGATTTCCTTTAATTCCGCAATCTCGGAAGAAGGCCTGTCCCATAACTGGGGGGCGGAGGTTGGCCGTACCCTGTACGAAACGGAAGGCAACGGCCTGAAAACCAGGATTAAGGCTGCCGCGGCAGCAGGATCGGATGCCAGAATGAGCGGGTGCTCCCTGCCGGTGGTAATCAATTCAGGTTCGGGAAACCAGGGCATCACCGTATCCATGCCCGTTATTGTGTATGCCGGGGAAACAGGGGCGGATGAGGAAATGCTCTACAGGGCCTTGATCGTTTCCAACCTCATTTCCGTACACCAGAAAAGATATATTGGTAATTTATCCGCATATTGCGGAGCGGTATCTGCGGGAACGGCGGCCGTATGCGGGATTGCTTATCTGGATGGGGCGGATTATGACATAATCGGCCGGATTATCATAAATTCCCTGGGTAACGTGGGCGGAATCGTCTGCGATGGGGCGAAGTCCTCCTGCGCTGCCAAAATAGCCAGCGCCGTGGAAGCCGGGCTGCTCGCTTATGAAATGGCGAAGAACGGTAGAACCTTCGCTTTCGGAGAAGGGCTGGTGGAAGGAGACTATGAACAGACCATCCGTAATATCGGCAGAATGGGCAGGGAAGGAATGAAAGCCACCGATGAAGAGATTCTTCATATTATGATAGGCGCATAGGACAGCATACATAGCGGACTGTGAAAGCTTTCCGGACAGCAAGATGCCGGAAAAACAAAAAAGAGTTCAGGCCGTCCCCGGAAGGATGGCTTGCATATAAAAAGGAGGAAATGAAAAATGGATAAAAGAACAAGAGTCTTAAACGCAATGAACAAAAAGGAGGTGGATCACGTTCCGGTGGGCTTCTGGTTCCATTTTGGCGGGGAAGAAGCCTCCGGCCAGGGCTGTATAGACGCACATCTGAAGTATTACCGGGAAACCGATCTGGATTTTGTAAAAATCATGTGCGACGGTTATTTCCCGTATCCCCTGCCGGAAATCAAAACGGCGGCGGACTGGAAAACCATACAGCCGTTAACCGCAGATCATCCCTTTATCAGGGAACAGGTGGAAAGGGCTAAAGCTATTGTGGCGGAAATCGGAAAAGAACGCTGCGTATTCTACAATGTATTCGCCCCCTTTTCCTCCCTGCGTTTCGGTGCCGAAGCAGTGGGCGTTACGGATGACATGGTAATGGAATACATCCGGGAAGATAAAAACGCGGTAATGCAGGCGCTGGATGTAATTGCACAATCCAATGCCCTTCTGGCACAGCTGCTCATCACAGAAGCGGGATGCGACGGTGTTTATTACTGCGTGCAGGGCGGGGAATACGATCGTTTTACCCCCGAAGAGTACCGGAAAACCATCACGCCCAGCGATATGTATGTCCTGGAACATGCCAACCGTTTTTCTGACAATAACATCATACATATGTGCGGCTGGGCAGGTAACAGGAACCAGCTGGCAATCTGGCAGGATTATCCGGCCAAGGTAGTAAACTGGGCTGTGTTTGTGGAAGGGCTGACCCTGGATGCAGGACGTTATTTTATTGGCGGAAGAACCTCCCTGGGCGGTTTTGAAACCCATTGGGATGAACATACCCAGCAGGGAATCCTCTATACCGGAACCAAAGAGGAGCTGCAGAAGTATACCACCGATTTGATTCTTAACCATGGGAAAATCGGCCTGATGCTGGGCGGGGACTGCACCATAGACGCCAAGCTGGACTGGGAAAGAATCCGCTGGGTTGTGGAAGCGGCAAGGAGCATCTGATAAGGGAAAGGGGGGCCCGGGTGTGGGTATGGCAGCACCCGGGAAATAGCTTCAAAATAGGAAAAAGCATCTGAAAAATAGAAAGGAAATGGATTATGAAAAAGTGGAATAAAATAATGGCACTGGGAATGGCATTATGCCTGGGTTTGGGGCTGACCGCATGCGGAGGCAAGGCAACGGATACTGCCGGCGAAGCCGCTGCCGAACCACAGAGCGCCGCAGCATCCACGGCAGCGGAACCGGCGGCTTCCGGGGAGGCGGACAGCGGGGAAAAGACCTATGAGCCAACCACGCTTACCTTCTGGAACGGATTTACCAGTACGGACGGGGAAGTGCTCCAGCAGATTGTGGATGACTTTAACGCTGCTAATGAATGGAACATCACCATTGAGATGGATGTAATGCCCTGGGCCACCTTTAATGAAAAGCTTCCCGCAGCCATAGCTGCAGGCAATGCGCCCGATTTTGTCCTTTGTTCCTCCGGCTACTATGCCCCCTATGTGGAAGCAGGCAGTTTCCAGGATGTGGCGGATTTCTATGAACTGCCTGAAGTGAATGCCGATGATTTCGACAAGAACGTGGTGGATCTGCTGTATTATGACGATTTATGCGTAGGCATTCCCATGCAGATGGTTTCCCATTATTTCTATTGGGATAAAGACCTGTACGAAGCGGCGGGCCTGGATCCGGAATCCCCTCCGGAAACCTTTGAAGAACTGGTGGAAAATGCAAAGCTGCTTACCGATAAGAGTAAAAACCAGTATGGCTTCTGTGTACCCACCAACAACAACGTAACGGCCCAGTACACCATGTATGCGTACGGCGGCGGTTATGTGAATGAGGACGAAACCCAGGCGGTATTCAACTCCGAAGAAAACGTAAAAGCCTTTGAAACCCTGAAAACCCTGTATGAATGCTCCCCCAAGGATTCCGACGACAATACCTACATCAGCGGCCAGCTGGGCCAGTTCATCAACGGACCCTGGATCATCAACGGCCTGCGTGAAAACGAGATCAATTATGGGGTAAAGGCCGTTCCTTCCTGTGTGGGCGTAGAACAGGATGCGGCAGTCATCCCGGTAGGTTTTTCCATTCCCAAAACCACCTCTGAGGAGCATAAGGAACTGGTTTACAAATTCGTCAACTACTGGAATTCCGAAGAAATCGGCACCAAATGGACAAAGGAATGCGGCACTCCTGCCTACCTGATTTCCGCACAGGCTAATTTTGCCGATGATCCGCAGACGCTGGCACTGTCCGAGCCTCTTTCCTACGGACATATCGAATGCAAGAAAAACGGCGTGAACACAATATCCACAGACGGTTTGTATCCTGCTATGGAAGAAATTTTCGCAGGAGCCGATATCAAAGCCACACTGGATAAATACAACGATGTTATCCAGGGGATTTTAAAATAGTAAATTCTGATGTAACGGTGAAGGTACCGGAACAGATACATGCAGAAACGTTTTGAAAAAGGATGCTGCTGCCGGCACAGTACCCTGTCGGCGGCGGCATCCTTTCTGCAGAAGGGAGCCGAGGATGGAAAAGAGCAGCCCGATCAAACGATTTACAGCAAAATGGACGGGAAAGGACAGGGTGGGATACCTGTTCATTTTTCCCGCAATACTCGTATTATTTGTATTTACTATTATTCCCTTAGTGATTTCATTCATTATCAGCCTGACAAACCTGGATATTTTCCTGGCATTGCCCGATTTTGTGGGGCTGGAAAATTTCAAGCGCACACTGGGGGACGAACGGGTCTGGAATGCGTTTAAAAACACCTTCTACTATGTGGTGATATCCGTGCCGATCCAGTTGATTATTGCGCTGGTACTGGCCTACTGGCTGTACAAACCCACCCGTTTTAATAAAATGTGCCGATCTGTTTTTTATGTACCGGTGCTGTGTTCCTTTACGGCCATCGGTATCTTATTCAACCTGATACTGAATTCCACGGTGGGTTATATCCCTTACTTAATCAGCCTCGTATGCGGCGAACCCATAGCCCTTCTCAGTGAAGTACGGTTCGCAATGCCTATCATTATTTTTATATCCGTCTGGAAGGCCTTCGGCAAAACACTGATTATCCTGGTAGCCGGTATCAATGATATCCCGTCCACCTATTTTGAAGCTTCGGAGATCGACGGGGCCACGAAAACACAGCAGTTTTTCCATATCACCCTGCCCAACCTGCTTCCCACCATTAATTTTACTCTGCTGACCACCATAATCGGTGCTTTCCAGGTTTTCGACGTGGTTTATGTGACAACAGGGGGAGGCCCTCTTTACAAAACGGAGACGGTGGTGCAGTACATCTATAACAGAGGGTTTTCCGCACCCTATGATCTGGGCTATGCGTCGGCTATGTGTATTGAATTATTCTTTGTCATCGCCGTCATCATTTTGATTTTCAAAGGGTATATGGAACGCAAAATTGCGAAAAACATGTAGGAGGAGACAGGATGAAGAAAAAAATAAAAGGATATGACATTATCAGGATTGTTCTGTGCCTTTTCGTGCTTTTTCTGATCGTGTTCCCGTTTGTCTGGCTGCTCTTAAGCACCTTCAAGCTGCAGAAGGATATCATAAAGTGGCCGCCCACCCTGTGGCCCAAGGCGTGGACAATTAAAAACTACATACAGGTATGGTCCAGGATCCCTCTGGCGGATTACATAAAAAATACGGTAATTTTCGCCGGCGTGGTGTCGGTCTGCTCCGCCCTTCTGGATTCCATGGCCGGCTATGCCTTTGCACGCCTGGAATTCAAGGGAAAGGAAATGATTTTTAATATTGTCCTGCTCACCATGCTGATTCCGTTCCAGATCATCATGATCCCCCTGTATCTGGAGCTGCACACCTTCGGAATCCTGAACACCTATATCGGGCTGATTCTGCCTCGTGTGGCCTCCGCATACGGGATGTTTTTCATGCGATCCTTTTACATGGGGCTACCCAAGAGCCTGGAGGAAGCGGCCAGGATCGACGGAATGAATGAATTCGGGATATTTACGAAAATCATGTTTCCCTTATGCAAACCTGCCTTCGTAACCTTTTTCATTTTCTGCCTCACATCCAACTGGAATGACCTGATTTATCCGCTGATGATGACCAATTCCACCAAAATGAGGACACTCTCCGCGGGACTTGCCATGTTTGTGGGGGAAGGCGTGCGGGAAACCGGGCCGGCTCTGGCGGGCGCACTGATATCCATGCTGCCGCTTCTCCTCTTATACTGCTTTGCCCAGGAATTTTTCGTGGAAGGAATTGCCGTATCCGGCATGAAGGAGTAAAGGAATGTTTGAGAGAATCGGAGAAAAACTGTCCGCTATGGCGGCAATCCCTACGGTAAGCGGAAAAGGGGAGGATGCAGATTACCAAATCGGGAAATACCGGGCCTTTCTGGAAACGGCTTTCCCGTCCCTGTTTGCCGCGGTATCCGTAATACCCGTAGGGGAAGCCCTTCTTCTTTCGCTGGAAGGGTCCGGCAGGCAGGCCCTTCCGGTCCTGTTCACCGGACATATGGATGTGGTTCCGGCTGACGGTACAAAAGGCTGGAACTATCCGCCGTTTTCCGGCAGGATTGCGGACGGCTGCGTCTGGGGAAGAGGCACGCAGGATATGAAAGGGCCGCAATGCGCGTTATTATCCGCCTTCGATGCCCTGCTGGAAGGCGGCTGGAGGCCCGTGCGGGATATCTGGCTTTATCTGTCCTGCGATGAGGAAACCGGAGGCCATACCACAACCCGGGCGGCGGAGCTTTTACGGGAGAAAAAACTGCATTTTGAAACGGTATTCGATGAAGGCGGCACTATCTGTGAAGATTTTATGGGATTGGTCAAAGGGAAGGCCGCCTGTTTCGGCATCTCTGAAAAAGGCTCCCTGGAATACCGGTTTACCGCCCTTTCCCAGGGGGGACATTCCGCCAATCCCCCGGCCCATTCAGCTATTGTACGGCTGGCGGACTTCATACATGAAGTGGAATATTCCGGTTTTTTCCGGCGGGAGCTGAGTGAGGGAAACCGGACAATGCTGCGCAGTGCGGCTCCATATGCGCGGCCGGAAATACGGGAAAAGCTTCTTCTGGCGGCAGACGAGCGGCAGAGTTATCCGGTTCTGCATGAAATCTGTAAGGATGCCGGGACCCTTCTGGGTGCGACCATCGCTTTTACCATGATAGAAGGAGGGACCGCTTTTAACGTGATGCCCAAAAAGGCGGTGCTGACAGCTAACGTACGTGTGCCCTCCACGGAAACCGTGGAAGAAATAACCGGAAAACTGGAACGGGCGGCCGGGAAGCACGATCTGCTGTGTGAGCTGGCGGGAGGCAGAGGGGCCGCGCCGGAAAGCCCCACGGACGGGCCGGGATACCTGGCGATGAAGGCCAGTGTGGAGGAAATCTGGCCGGATCTGCCGGTCATCCCCTTTGTCCTGGGCGGCGGTACGGACTCCAGACATTTTCTGGAGCTGACGGATGAAGTACTGCGTTTTTCCCCCATGTATGCCACCCCGGAACAAGGAAGAGGTGTCCATGGGGATAACGAATACGCCTCCATACAGGCGGTAAGAGAAGCGGCAGAGTGCTATACTGTCCTGCTGAAAAAAATGTAGCGCGCTTTTGGTGCGCGGATAGGAGCGATTATGGATAAAATAAGCAGACTGCAGCGGGCCATGCCTTCTTCCATGGAGGCCGTAATCCTGCGGGACGGCGCCAACCGTTTTTACCTGACAGGTATGAAGTCCTCCGCAGGCACGGTGCTGATCACCAGAAAGAAAGCCTGGCTTCTCATTGATTTCCGTTATTTTGAACAGGCGCAGGCAAAGGTAAAAAACTGCTGTGTAATCGAAGAAAAAAATTGGTGTTCCCAGGTAAAAAGCCTCCTTGGACAGGAAGGCATCGCATCCCTCTCCCTGCATACCGGGCTGGTAACGTTAGAAGAATACAGACAGATGCAGGCGGATTTGGCAGGAATCTCCCTGGACGCGTCGGACGGCCTCGCCCTGCTCATGGATTCGCTGAGAAGGGAAGAGGACGAGGAAGAAATTGCCTGCCACAGAAAAGCCCAGCAGATTACGGATCACACCTTTTCCCATATTTGCGGCCTCATAAAACCCGGCATGACGGAAATCGACATAGCGGGAGAAATCGGTGCCACCCTGACCAGGCTGGGTTCGGATGAGAAAACCTTTAACTTTATCGTCGCCTCCGGGCCGAACAGTTCCCTGCCACACGGTTTTGCAACAAACCGGCTGATCCGGAAAGGGGACTTTATCACTATGGACTTCGGGGCCGTATATGGGGGATATCTGGCGGATATGACCCGGACGGTGGCTGTGGGCAACGTGACGGAAGAGCAGCGGAAGGTTTATGAGACAGTCCGGGAAGCACAGAAAAGGGCTTTTGATGTGATCCGCCCCGGAGCGGTATGCCGGGAGGTGGATGCCGCCGCCCGGAACTATATCTACAAAGAGGGCTACGAAGGTTGTTTTTCCCATGGGCTGGGACACAGTGTAGGTGTGGAGGTCCATGAGAACCCCCGGTTCAATGAGGTATGCGGCGACCGGCTCATCCCGGGCATTGTGATAACGGTGGAGCCGGGCATCTATCTGAAAGGGAAATTTGGAGTCAGGATAGAAGATATGATCGTGATCCGGGAAAACGGATTTGAGAATCTGACCAATAGCCCGAAGGAATTACTTATATTATAAGGCAACCCGGCTTTGCCGGAATAAGAAAGGGAACAACGATGAACGGATTTGAATTTCAATGTGCCACCAAAATGATTTTTGGCAGGGAGAAAGAGCTGTGTGTGGGAGAAGAACTGAAAAAACAAGGGGCTTCCAGGGTTCTTCTCGTTTACGGCGGCACCTCCATTAAAAAAAGCGGCCTGTATGACAAGGTGGTAAAAGCCCTGGACGAAGCCGGGCTTTCCTTTGATGAACTGCCCGGCGTGGTGCCGAACCCCCGGGTATCCCTGGTGAGAAAAGGAATCGGATTATGCCGGGAAAAAGAGGTTGATTTCCTTCTTGCCGTTGGCGGCGGAAGCGTCATTGATACCTGTAAGGCCATATCCTTCGGCGTTTTCTATGAAGGCGATGTCTGGGACCTGATATCCGGGAAGGTAAAACCCGGAGACAAAAGGATACCGGTAGCGGATATCCTCACCCTGCCTGCCGCAGGCAGCGAAGAAAGTGACAGTTGTGTCATCTCTGATGAAACCATTCCTATGAAAACCGGCTTCGGTTCGCCTCTGATGCGTCCGGTTTTCTCCATAATGAATCCGGAACTGACCTATACCCTTCCTCCTTACCAGACCGCCTGCGGCTGTATGGATATCATGGCCCATGCCATGGAACGGTACTTCAGTCCGACGGAACACGTGGAGATGACGGATCGGGTGGCGGAAGGCATTCTGGCCACCGTAATCCACAACCTGCCGATAGCCTTGGAAAACCCCCGGGATTATGCCGCAAGGGCGGAAATCATGCTGTGCGGCACCTGGGCGCAGAATGACATGACGGGCTGCGGAAGGCAGCAGGACTGGTTCAATCACGGACTGGAGCACCAGATCAGCGGCTTCTATGATATCGCCCATGGAGCGGGGCTGGCCATATCCTTTCCCGCCTGGATGGAATACCTGTGCACCAAACAGGAATGCGTCCCCAAGCTGGCCCAGATAGCGGTCCGTGTATGGAATGCCCCGATGAACTTTGAAAACCCTGCGGAAACGGCAAAAGAAGGGATAAAAAGACTGCGCGGCCTCATCCGGGAAGCCGGCCTGCCCTTAACCCTGGGCGAAGCCGGCGTAGGGACGGAAAGGTTCGAAGAGATTGCGGATGCCATGACGGATAAAGGAAGCCATACCTGCGGGGCTTTCTATCCCATGAGCAGGGAAGATATTCTTTCATTGCTTCAAAATATGGCATAATAACAGGAACACAGGATGGGCTTTTACCGGTGCCGGTAAAAGCCCATCCCTTTGTAATTGTGCATTACATTAAATATTCTTCCACATAGTGGGAGGCGGTGGCGCCGTCGGCCGCGGCGGTTACGATTTGGCGCAGGGCTTTGGTACGTACATCACCTACGGCAAAAACGCCGTCAATATTGGTGCGGGTGCTTTCATCCGCGATGATATACCCCTGGGGATCCAGCTCTAACTGGCCTGCGAACAACGCCGTATCGGGGACACGCCCCACGGCCACAAAAACGCCGTCAGCGGGAATTTCCCTGGTGGTACCGTCTTTTACATTCTCCACACGCACGCCGGTCACCCGCTTATCGTGCAGGATTTCCATGATTTTGCTGTCCCAGATGAATTCCACCCCGCTTTTTTCCAGAGGCTCCATATAAATACGGGAGGCCCGCAGGCTGTCACGGCGGTGTACCAGATATACCTTACTGCATATTTTGGAGAGGAACAGGGCGTCGGCCGCGGCGCTGTTCCCGCCTCCGGCAATGACTACGGTCTTGTTCCGGTACATCTGGCCGTCACAGGCCGCGCAGTAGGCCACGCCCCTTCCCCGCAGCTGCCGTTCCTCCACAAGCCCCAGCTCCCTGGGAGAGGCTCCCGTGGCCACAATCACACTCCTGGCGGATACCGGTCCGGAAGAAGTGGTTATCTGTTTGATTTCCGGTTCCAGATCCACAGAACTCACCTCTGCATATTCGGTCTCCACACCGAAACGCTGGGCGCCGCGCTGCATCTTTTCTCCCAGCTCAAAGCCGTCTATCCCCTCATCAAAACCGGGATAATTATCCACCTGTCCCGTAGTGGCCATCTGGCCGCCTGCGGAAAGCTTCTCAAGCACAAGGACGGAGTAACCGCTTCTGGCACAATACAGCGCCGCGGAATATCCGCCCGGCCCTCCTCCGATAACTGCCACATCATAAAGGTCTTTTTTCATTCGGATTCCCTTCTTTCTATATAAAACGGAAATGGTATCACTCCACGCCGTTTTCCTTCAGCCAGTCCGTTACCTGCACCTTTGCCTGGGGCGCTACCAGGTATACGGGTTCTTTCCCCTTTTGGAATAAGAACAGAGTGGGGATGGTTTCCACATCATAGGAATCAGCCAGCTCCGGCTCTTCGTCAATATCTGCCTTACGGATGGAAAGACGGCCTTCATAAGCGCTGTCAAGCTGATCGATAACCGGACTGAGCCTGCGGCAGTACCCGCACCAGGGCGCCCAGAAATCCACCAGAACGGGTATCTCGGACTGCAGTACCTCTTGTTCAAAATTTGCTTTTCCAATTGCTGTAACAGACATATGAATATCCTCCTTATCTTTTGTTGTGTTTGTATGATTTTATTCTGTAAAAATTGTGATTACAGTTTATACTGTAACTATAATGTTTACAGAAATGATTGTCAAGAGGAAATTAAAAATTTTTATAAGAATAGGGATTTTAATGCCGGCACATACTATCATGAAAAAGATCCTGAAAAACAGGTTGTCCGCCTGAAGGACAGAGGGAGAAAGATTATGAGAAGGCTTTCCTCACAGATTGATACCAACATACAGACAGCGAAGGAGATTCTGCCTATTGGAATCAGCTTCGACCTCATAACCAGGGATTTGTTCCTGGGAGATACAAGAGGCTATTGGATCGGCATTAATGGCTTCTGCAGGACGGAAATTCTGCAGCAGATTTTTTCGGATCTCCAGAATCCTCTTTATATGAAAGACTCCTGCATCGAAGATATCCGGCATTATATGAATGCCAAAATCGGCTATGCCCAGGCAACCCTAACGCAGGACTGGGAAGAAATCGTCAAAAATGTCCTCAGCGGGCCTTCCGTCCTGCTGATTGACGGCTTTGACCAGGCCATCATTATCGATGTACGTACCTATCCTGCCAGAAGCATAGGGGAGCCGGATACGGAAAAGGTTACCCGGGGGGCCAGGGATGGTTTTGTGGAAACCATGCTGTTTAATACCAATCTGATACGGCGCAGGATCCGTTCCCCGCAGCTCACCTTTGAAGTGAAAAGCGTGGGTTCGGAAAGCAAGACGGATGTGGCAATCGCATATATGAAGGATTCCGTAAATGAGGACCTCCTGGAGTCCCTGCGGGCAAAACTGGACAGCCTGCAGGTGACCGGCCTCACCATGGGCACCAAAAGCCTGGAAGAGCTTCTGGTGCGTAAAAGATGGTATAATCCCCTGCCCAGCGTGCACAGGACCGAACGGCCGGATGTGGCCTGCAGCTTTCTGATGGAAGGGCATCTGCTGCTTATTGTGGACAATTCCCCGGAGGTGCTGATCCTGCCCTGCACCATATTCCAGTTTACCCAGAGTCCGGAGGACTATTACAAAAGCCCTGTGGTGGGGAATTACTTCCGGCTGGTACGCTTCGGCTGTATTTTTATCAGCCTGCTCCTGATGCCCCTCTTTTTGCTGATAACCGCATATTATCCCCATCTTTCCGATGAATGGCAGCTGCTTTCCACCGGCAGGTGGCCGGCTCCCACCCTGATTTTCTATGTGCTTGTGGTGGAATTCGGCCTGGATCTTTTTAAAAATTCCGCTTCTCTGAGCTCCAGCCGTTTTTCCGGTTCCCTGTCCGTGGTGGGCGGACTTATTATCGGCGATATTGCGGTCAGTTTGAACTGGGCGACGGTGGAGGTATTATTTTACGGAGCCATCACCCTTCTTACCAGCCTTTCGCTTTCCAGCATGGAATTCGGGGATGCCATCCGGGTTTACCGCATATTTATTATTGTTATGACCGCTGTTTTCCATCTGTGGGGTTTCCTGGGAGGGCTGATCCTCGTACTGCTGTCCGTCATTACCACCCCCACATTCGGCGGATCCAGTTACTTCTGGCCTCTTTTCCCGTTTAACTGGGCCGCACTGAAAACCCTGCTGTTCCGTTACCCCACGTACCGTGCCCAGCCCAGCCATGTCTGGAAGCATCATTAATAGAAAGTTTGCTTTTAATACCGCTGTTTTTCTGTTACAATAGCTTTATAGATTTAATAGGCTAAATGCTTCTGATAAAACATTTGCCGGAAAGATATATGGTATGAAAGACAAAGGGATTAACTGGAAAAAAGGGATGGCACTATTCTTGCTTCCGGCACTTTTAGCGGCCGGCTGCAGCGGAAGGGGCAAAGTGGAGATCTATACGGAGAATACCGAACCCCGGGTGGAACTCACCTTCTTCGGAAATAAATATGAACCGGAAAATGTAGTGGTTATCGAGGAAATCCTGACTACCTTTATGGAAGAGAATCCGGATATACGCATTTCCTACGAAAGCCTGAAGGGAAATGATTATTATGATGCCCTTATGAAACGGATGAATACCGGAAACGGGGACGATATTTTTATGGTAAACCATGATACGGCGCTGGAGCTGGAAGAGGAAGGAAAGCTTATGGAGCTGTCCGGTCTGGAAACACTGCCGGATTTTTCCGTCCGTGTCATGGATCAGATGGATAAAGACGGGAAAATCTATTGGGTGCCCACCACGGTTTCCGCATTTGGATTATACTGCAATCAGGATCTCCTGAAGGAGCATGGACAGAAAATACCCCAAACCCTTCCGGAATGGGAACAGATATGTGATTATTTTGTGGATCAGGGAATCACACCTGTTATCGCCAACAACGATATTTCCCTGAAAACCCTGGCGATCGGCCGCAGCTTTTATTCGATGTATCAGGAAGGGACGCAGAAGGAGGTTTTCGACAGGATTAATAAAGGGGAGGAATCCCTGGGATCCTGTCTGGAGGATGGGTTTTCCATAGCGGAAGAATTTCTGGAAAAAGGATATATCAATGCAGAGGAAGCCCTGAATACGAAAAAAACTTCTGATGATCTGGCACTTTTTGCAGAAGGAAATACCCCGTTTATGCTGACAGGCGGCTGGGCCGCCGACCGTGTGAAGGCTATGGATCCCGGCTTTTCCTTTACCGTGGTCCCCTACCCTGTCCTGGAGGAGGGAGCGGTTCTGGTGATTAATGCGGATACCCGGATTGCGGTGAACCAGGACAGCCGTTACAAGGAAGAGGCGGAGCGGTTTGTGGAATTCTTCACCACACGGGAAAATATCGGAAAGTTTGCGGATAACCAATGCTCCTTCAGTCCGTTGAACGGAGGGGAGCCTGCATCCTGTGAGGAAATACAGCCGCTCATCGATACGTATCAGGAGGGGAAAACAGTAATAGGCTCCGACAGCGCTTTACAGATGCCGATATGGGATCTCACCGCAGACTGTTCCGTGAAGCTGCTATCCGGTGATGATCTTTCCGGGGTTCTGGCGTGGCTCGACGGACAGCTGGCAGCGGGAGGAGAACAACAATGAAAAAGAATGAGACGCGGGCAAGAAGATGGTTCCTTTTTGCCGCCGCCGGGGTAGGTATTTTGCTGGCAGCGCTCACATTCGCTTTTATAAATGAAGTGAGGGAACAGCTGTGGGAGCAGTCTCTGCGTGCGATTACAGAGAGCACCAGTCAGGGTGAGAACGCTCTGGAAATACAGTTAAGAGAAGATTTTGAATCGGTTTATGCGGTGAAGGATTATCTGGAGAGCCTGCCGGCTGATAAGATCGGTTCAGCCGGAGAAGTCATAGAGGCATTTTCGGTTGCCGAGCAGGGCGTCCGGCTTTATTTTCCCGACGGCACCTGTGTGCCGGAGTATGACGGTGCGGACCAGAATCTGCCGGATCAGTTCAGCGGGGATACCGGCGTGATCGCTCCCCACATCAGCAGTGCAACCGGAGTCAATGTATTTAATCTGTATTTGAAAGTCCGGTTTGCCGACGGCAGTGTCAGTTATCTGGTGAAGGAATACACGGTCGCAGCCATAGCGGATGAATTCAGTTTGTCCTTTTATAATGGCGCCGGTTTTTCTTACATAGTGGATGCGGAAGGAGAAATCCTGATCCGTTCCCCTCACCCCGGCAGCAACAAAACGGTAAAAAATATATTCGATATGCTTCCCCGTGATAAAAATGACAGCGGTGCCCTGGAAGAATTCCGCCGCTCTCTTCTTGACGGAAAAAGCGGCTGGGCTGTTTTTGCCTATGGGGACACCGGTATGGTTTTCTGTTATGTTCCCATGAAAGGGTTATCGGACTGGTATCTACTGTCCATGATTCCGGAAAATGTGGTAAGAGCCCAGACAAATGATATATTGCGGAGGACGTTCCTTTTTGTAGGGGCTATTTCTTTGGCCATTATCCTGCTGGCGCTTGTCTATATCCTGCAAATGAAAAAGGCACATAGAAGGCTGCGTACCCAGGCATCCTATATTGACCGCCTGTACAATGCGGTTCCCGAAGGCGTCGCCCTGGTTTCCCGGGATATTCCGCTGCGTTTCCTTCAGATAAACCAGGAAGGCCTGCGTCTGCTGAATTTTCCCCGGGAGGCCTCCCAGGAGGCCCTTACCGGGAAATATCTCAGCGAATGGATCCATCCGGAGGATTGGGAGGAGACACGGCGCTTTTTCCAGGAGGCTATGGAAACGGAACGGAAAATCACCTATGTCAGCCGTTTCAGCCGGCTGGACGGCACCTACTTCTGGGCCTCGGGCATTATAGAAAAAATGCTGGATGAAGAAGGGGAGACAATCCTCATTGCCACCTTCCACGATATCACCTCAGAAAAGCTGGCCCAGGAAGAGGAAAAGAGGGAGAAGCTTCTGGAACGCAGTACGCTGATCCGGGCCATTTCCGATACCCATGCGGTAATTCTCAGTGTAAACCTGAGTATGGATGCACAAAAAAGCATCTATGCGGCCCCCGGATTTCTGGAAGAGCTTCAGGGGTATGGCAGCTATTCCTCCCTTTTGGAGTATATGGACGGCAGGCTTCATCCGGACTATAAAGAGCGGTTCCGCGTGCGTTTCACGCCGGAACACGTCATGCAGGCGCCGGACTCCCGATCCTCCGAAGTATTCGCCCAGTGCCGGCTCCTTTTGGATGACGGACAGTATCACTGGGTGCTGGTGCAGCTCATTCATGTGGATAATCCATATACCGAGGATCGCCTTGCTATTTTCCTCGCCCGCTGTATTGATGAACAGAAGTATGAGGAGGAACAGCAGAGACAGGCACTGCAGAGCGCTCTGGATACAGCCCGGTCCGCCAATGAGGCGAAAAGTAATTTCCTGTCCAACATGAGCCATGATATCCGCACCCCAATGAATGGGATTATCGGTATGACCGACATAGCCCGGGAACATTTGGACGATAGGGCGCGTATTGAGGACTGTCTGAATAAAATCAGCCTGTCCAGCAACCACCTGCTGAGCCTGATCAATGATATTCTGGATATATCCAAAATCGAAAGCGGTAAATTTGCGCTCAAAGAAGAAGTATTCTCTTATTACCGGCTGATTAGTGAAGTGGCAGAGCTGATGCGGCCCCAGGCAGAAGAAAAACAGATGGCGCTGGAAGTCCATATTCCTGTCCATTCCCAAGACACCGTGATGGGAGATCCCCTGCGCCTGCGTCAGATCTACGTAAACATTATAAGCAACGCCATAAAATATACGCCGCCGGGCGGCAGGGTAGAGATCGATGTATGGCAGGAGGATGCCGTGAACCGGGGGTACGCAAGCTACGGTTTCCGGTGTGCGGATACGGGAATCGGGATGACCCCGGAATTCCTGACAAGAATCTTCACCCCGTTTGAACGCTCCCGGGAGAATGACGTGGAACAAATAACAGGTACCGGGCTGGGAATGGCTATAACCAAAAATATCATTGACATGATGAACGGAGATATCCAGATTGAAAGCACGCCCGGAAACGGCTCTGTCTTTACCGTTACCGTAGCCCTCCTCCGGAACGAAGCGCTTCCGGCACAGGATACGGATACCCGCTCCCTGCCGGATTCCTCCGGCCTGGGAAAAGACAGGACGTCCTGTTCCTTTAAGGGAAAACGGCTGCTGTTGGCCGAAGATAATGAACTGAACCGCGAGATAGCCCTGGAAATGCTGAAGCCCACCCAAATAGAGCCTGAGACCGCATGCAATGGGGAAGAGGCCCTTCAAATGGTGGCAGACTCCCCTGAAGGTTACTATAACATCATCCTGATGGATATCCAGATGCCCCGGATGGATGGATACGAAGCGACACGGGAAATAAGGAAGCTTGATCGCTCCGACGTCTCCGCCCTGCCCATCGTGGCAATGACTGCAAACGCGTTTGCCGAAGATGTGCGTGACGCGCTGCGCGCGGGCATGAACGCCCACATTTCCAAACCGATTGAACGGAAGAAACTGCTTGATACCATAGGCAGCCTGTTATAGATGCCTTAAAAAGGAGGAGCGAACCGCGGCTGGCCGGATAGTTGGAGCAAACGGTATTTATCAGATCACGATTTCTATCAGTGCAGAGACCGCCGCGGAACCGGACGAAGTACAAGCATACCTGAAGGATGGGGATAAAACAGGAGCCAATTGCAGCACGGCTTTCTTAAAGCGGATGCTTAATGCAGTGGGAAATTACCTCCTCGCCCCGTCCGGGCCGACTTCATAGCCGTCCACTTTCGTATTCACAGCCATGATGCCGCTCTCGTCAAAGTAGTACCGCTTTCCGCTGATTTCCCTCCAGCCGGTGACAGCCTTACCGCCCTGGTAGTAGAGCAAATGGCCGGAATCGTTCTTTGTCCAGCCGGCAGCCGCGGCCGGGTCAATTATAACTTCTATAAACCGGCGCAGCACCGCCGAACCTTCCGCGCGGGTGGCGTTTCCCTGCGGGTCGAAGCGGTTCCCGTCTTTGCCTCTCACGATCCCGGCCCGCTGCATGGCGGCGACTTCCTTTGCCGCCCACGCGCTGATCTGATTACTGTCCGCGAAGGTGACGGACGCAAGCGGGGTGGGAATGGAGTAGCCCATCTGTCCGGCGTAGTTCACCATCATCACCGCCATCTGTTCCCGCGTCACCGGCGCGTCGGGGCTGAACAGCTTATCGCCGGTTCCCTTGACGATGTTTTTCTGCGCCGCCCACTCCACATAGGCCGCATAGCAGGCGTCCGCCTTTACGTCGGTGAAGTTGCGGGTTTTGTAGCTGTCCGGGTTCACGCCCGCCAGCCTGCCTAACGCTGTTACAAACATGCCCCGTGTCATGGTGCCGTCCGGGGAGAACAGGCCGTTCCCCGTGCCGGAGAGCAGGCCCCGCGCCGCCACAAACTCAATATCCTGCTTCGCCCAATGGCCCGCGATGTCGGTAAACACCGGCACCGGCGTTTTATAGGCCACGCCGTAGGTGGAGAAGTGGGGAACCTCCGCCAGCATCCAGCCATCATCATAGCTGGATTTGTCCAGCCACGTCACGGCTCCCTTGCCGTCCACATAGACCATGAACAGGCTTCCCGTGACCTCGCCAGCCGCCGGGGTGTAAGCCAGGGTGATAGCAGCCGAGCCAGCGGGGAAGTTCACCGGAACCGTGACAAGGTTCCCCTTGCTATCCTTATAGCTGATGGTGAAGTCATAAACCGGGTGAGCGCCGA
The DNA here is from genome assembly GCA_022845955.1 of Lachnospiraceae bacterium. Classification (GTDB taxonomy): domain Bacteria; phylum Bacillota; class Clostridia; order Lachnospirales; family Lachnospiraceae; genus Eisenbergiella. Next base: position 6,735,769 of record AP025576.1, on the reverse strand, counting down.
TCTGTTTCGCCGCGTCCGGGAACGCGCCCAGATTGGCGGGAGCGGCGGCAAAGGTGATGTTTCCAGCCGTGGACGGAACCGCTGCCAGAATCGCTTTCAGCGCCGCAGGGTCGAAGGTCATACCGGCCTTATCACAGCGGAGCGTCAGGCTCTTGCCGCTGTCGGCCAGCTTCTTTAGGTCGGAGCGGGAAACGCTCCGGCTGATACTGTCCCCGGCAACCGTGTAGCTGCTCTGCGGTTCCGGCTCGGAGTAGGAGCTTCCGCCGCTGTTGGACGAAAAATCGCCGCCAGACGGTTTATCAGGTTCCTGAATTGTAAATTTGGTGCTGGCCGAGCCGCTGAAATTGCCGTCCGCTTTGGCCGTAACGGTAACGGTGGCATCTCCGGCATTTATGTTATTCTGATAGCTGACATCATACGCCGCCGCCGGAACCGTGATACTGCCCACCACAACACCTGTCACCGCCGGTTCAATCGCGCTGCCTGTCTGCTTAAACGGCCCTGCTTCAAGGGTAATGACCGCACCGTTAAGGGAACGCTTATCAATATCAAAATTCACCGGCTTTGTGCCGGTATAGTTGCGCTGCCCGGTGAGCGTGATACTGCCCGCGCCCGTCCCCGCGTCCACATTGGGGCCGTAGCTGTTGGTGTAGTCGCCGGTGGTGATGGCGAGCGTGCCGTCCTTTACCTCAAAGACCGGCTGGAGCTGGCTTCCCGTATAAACCCGGTCGCCGGTGACGTTTACCGTCACATGGGCAATATCGCGGGGTGCCACGGTGAGTTCCAGCGTGGCCGTGGCCTGATTATAGGTGCTGTCACCGTCTTTATTGGCCGTCACCGTCACCGTCCCCGCGCCGATGATTTTCACGTTTCCGCTTGCTTCCACGGTCAGGACGCCGTTGCCGGAAGGAACGGAGAAACTCACTCCGCCCGTACTCTGTCCTCCGGTGGTCGTCAGGGTAAAATCGTTGTCGCCGTAGGTTTTCGCGCCGGGATCGGTGATGGCAAAACCGGTCTGGTCGGTCAGCCCCACGCCGATGGTGTGGGTCACGCTGGTTCCCTTGTAGTATCCGCTCTGGCCGGAGTATTCCGCCGTGTAAGTATGACTGCCCATCGATGTATTGCCGATCACGCAAGCCACTTTGCCGTCACTGTCCAATAGGCCATTGCCCAATGTCCTTTGGCCTTCCTTGAACGTCACCGTGCCAGTGGGCGTCGCGCCCGTCCCCACCTTTGATACCGTGGCGGTCAGGGTGATCGGGTCGCTGGTGGTGCTGCCGCCCGTGGCGCTCAGGCTCACATTCGGCGTGGCCTCACCGACAGTCACTTCCGGTGATGTGACCGTTGCCTCCGCATAGCTGGAATCCCCGTCTTTGGTGGCGGTGATGGTAAACGTCCCGGCCTTTAGAATTGTTACGGTGTCGCCCGTCACACTGGCAACGGATGAATCGCTGGAAGTGTAACTCACCGCACCGCTGCCGGAACCGCCGGAGGTGGAGAGGCTGAACGCTTCGCAGCCATAGGTGTAGGCGCTGCCCAGGCCATTCAGCGTCAAAGCCGCCTGTGTGCCGAGGTTGACCGTATAGCCGCTTATTTCTGCTGCCGTCACCGAGTTGTTCTGCCTATCGCCTGCGAAGGACGCACCAAACGTATAGGTTCCCTGCGGTGGAGCTGTAATGGTATAAACCGCCGCGCCGGAGCTGTCTGTTGTTTGGGTGATGGGTGAATAATTGCTCATGGTAAATTTGATGTTTTTTCCCGAATTATCGGGAAATGCTCCCGATAGGGTGGCCGTCAGTGTGACCTTCCCATCACCCGATAAAGTCAATGAATCACTGGGATTTGCTTTCAATGTCAGTGTTGGAGAGACGAGGGGGTGGTGTTTAGTGCCGTTCTTATCCTTGATGGTACAGCCAATGTACACCGGGTTTGTGACGTTGGTTCCGGTATTTGTCATCTCCAGCGTGGCCCCGTCCGTGACGGACAGGCTGCCGCCATCGCCATCGTCGTAGTAGCCGCTGCCACCACCACCGCCCACATCGTAGCCGCCGTCGCTGTTGTCAGTGCTGATGGCTGTGACAACCGTATTCGTACCGGAGATTATGACCGTACCCCCGCCGCCGCCGTCACCGCCACGTGACGCGCCGCCGCCGATGCCCGCGCCGCCGTAGTTGCCGGTGGCCGTGACCGTGCCGCCGCTGATGGTGATGCTGCCGCCGCTGCCGCCGTAGGCGTCGTAGCCGTAGCCGCCTCCAATCCCCGCACCGCCCGCGTCGCTGGTGGCGATGACCGTGCCGCCATTGATTTCAATGGTTCCGCCATCGCCGCCGCTGCCGATGCCGCCGCTGCCGCCGCCAATACCAGCGCCACCGCCGCCGATGCCGCCGCCGTTGGCTGTGACCGTGCCGCCGTTAATGGTGATGGTGCCGCCCGCGCCGTAGGTGCCGCCGCCGATGCCCGCACCGCTGTTGCCGCCGGTGGCATTGACCGTGCCGCCGTTAATGGTGATGGTGCCGCCCGCGCCGCTGGAGCCGCCGCCGATGCCCGCACCGCCGATGCCGCCGGTGGCCTCCAGACTGCCATCACCGTCAATCGTAACGGCTGCGTTTTCAGGAACCTCCAGCCCCGCGCGCTCGAAGCCGCTTGTCAGGGTGTTTGTGCCGGAGAGGGTGATGTTGGCCGTGCCGCCCGCCTCCACCGCAAAGGCGCAGGCACCTTCTGTGCCGCTCGCGTCAATGGCCGCACCGTTCAGGGTTACATTGGCCGTCACACCAGACGGCACTGTGATAACGGCTTTTTTGTTGCTGTAACTTACATCAGTCAGCGTTCCGTTCCATGTGCTGGAAATGGTATAATTCCCGTTATCCTCTGTGAGCTTGATTTGCCCATCTATATTCTTCATCACTGCGCCGCCTGTAATTGTCAGGCCGTCATACTCATTAGCGGCGTACAGATTAACGCCGCCCAGCAGCACCTTGACCGTGGGGAGCGGGTCGCAGGTGTAGCCGTCGGGGAGCGCCGCCGTAAAGGTGTACGCCCCGGTCAGCGGCCAGTTATTATCGCCATCCTGCTTGTATTCATCGCAGTTCCAGCGGGTGATGTCCAGTATTTCCGGGTTTTCCGTTCCTTTAATTTCCGCGCTGATCTGCATGGGCAGCATTTTTACCACCGTGTCAAAATCCGCCTGATTGTCCGCGTTTACGCTGGTCAGGGGCAGCTCGCCCTTGTTCAAGTTTTCTCCGTCCACAAACGTCCAGTCGGTGATGGTTTTTACAAGCGCGTCATTCGCCGGGGGAGCCAGTACGCACTCGCCCTCATGCCCGTCCTCCAACGTGCAGCCCTCGGTTAAGGCGCAAGGGAGCGGTTCCCCGGTTGGCTTCTCGTTTGGGTTCTCTGTCGGATTTTCCGCCGTGTCCGCCGAAACTGTCACGGTAATCTGCGGCAGCTTCGCACCGCTTGACAGGGTATAGCCGCCCACGTCCGCCGTGAATACATAGGTGTCTGCCGTGTCGCCGTCATAGGCCGGTTCGCTGTCCCAGGTCACGGAGATTTTTCCCGTGGACGTGGTGACGGTCGTGACCATTTCCCCACTGTCCATATTGGAAGAATCCCCTGCGTTGTTTCCTGAGATGCTTTTGTCCTCCATATCGTCCTCGCGGCCCAGGCCGCCCTCTCTGTCGGCTTCGCCGCCATTCACCTTGTCAGGAATTACCGTGTCCTCGGTGACGTGATAAACTGTCGCCGTCACTGTGTCCGGCAGATTCAGCCTGGAAAGCTCCGTCCCCACCGGGACGGTCTGCACTGCCACGCCGCTGGGAAGCTCCTCAAAGGACGCGATACTCCCGTCCTCCGGCGCATTGTTCTCCGCCATCGCCACCGTCGGAAGCTGCGTCACAATCAGGACGGCGGATAAAAACAGCGTCCATAGTCTTTTTCTTTTTCGTATCATCATCAAATCCTCCTCTGTTCTTTACGGGCAGTTTCCAGCACTTCCTCTACCGCCTCTGACAATTCCCGCTGTCCCCGTTTTGCCATTTTAAAAAATATCCTGCGTTCTTCCTCACTCTGCACGTCCTCTATACACTGGAGCGCCAGCCCCAGTGATGTGACCGGGGTTTCCAGGCGGTCAGTCGCATAACACAGAAATCCCTCCCATTGGTGAGCCGGTTTCCCGGATACATCTATTTCTCTGATTTCATCCTGTTTCATAACACACCCTCCTGTCTGCCTGCGTGGAAAGAAACTGGAGCAGGCATATTTAACTTTTTATTGTCCTTTATCCGGATCATTCATCTGCTTCTATAAGCGCCGTCAGAAGTTCACCGCATTCCGCCCGAACCGGCAGGCTCTGCCGCTCGGTCAGATAGCCGGACTTCACCGCCATCTCCAGAATATAATCGGCTTGTTTCACATGGCCGGCAGCGGCTTTTAAGCCGCCCTCCCGTACGGAGATTCCCGCCTTGACGCCGCAGCCCGGACGCTTGTCGCCCAGGGGAAATCCCCGGCCTCCGCCTTCCAATAATGCACGGCTTCGGCAATCCGCACCGAAAGATGATACGCGCTGTGTTTAATACCCATAAGATATCACCGTCTTCCTGTGATCAGTTTATCATGTTATGAAAAAGAGTAAAATCATACGGTATGAGGTTTTGCCAAATTTATTTTTTATTTGTGTTATAATGAAATGAAAAAGTATGAGGTTTTTGACCATAGGTAAGAGGAGTGTAAGAAAATGACAGAAAAACCCGTTTTTTTGAGTGATAAATTTACCCCCGCCCGGCTCCCGGAGGTCTGTGCGCCGCGAAAAAGTTTAATGGCGCGTTTTGACGAGGCGGCGGCGGACGGCTTTGTGTTCGTGTCCGCCCAGGGCGGCAGCGGCAAGACGGTAACCACCTTATTGTGGCTGGAGAAAAGCGGGAATACGCCGGTATGGATCGGACTGGACAGCTATGACAATTCCCCGTCGGTGTTTTACAAGCTCCTTGCCACCGGCCTGTATTCCCTCCAGCCGGACAATGAGAACCTGGAGCGTATCCTGACGGACCCGTCTTTTTCCGCCACGCCTGTGGAGCATACGGTGGCGCTGCTCAGTGAGATGCACCCGAAACCCGACCGCCATGTCATTGTGCTGGACGACTTCCATAGGATTACCAATGGGGAAATCATCAAATCCCTGCCTATAATCCTGCGCCGCCTGCCCCACACGTTCACCTTTTTTATCCTGTCGCGGGGGAAAATCCCGAAGGGGCTTCTGCCGTTCATTAAAGATCAAAAGAAAGATATCATTCACAGGGAAGCCCTGCGCTTCACGGAAGCGGAAATCAAGTGCTATATGAACACGCTGGGACATTTTCTGACGCCGGACGAGGCAAAGTTTGTGTATATGGCAACGGACGGGTGGGCTATCGGCGTGAATGCCATCGGGCTGTCCGGGAAGGTTACCGGGGGCGGCGGGGACGGCTTTGCCCGCTTCTTTGAGAACCTGGCCTGGAACGCCTGGGATGCGGAGCTTCAGAAGTTTTGTATGCGCACCTCCATCGCCGATGCGTTTGATACCGAGCTGGCCTACGCCCTGTCCGGCAGGAGTGACGCCCATGCGGTCATGGAGGATTTGAGCAAATCCAACTCCTTCTTGAGCCGCCTGCATGGGGATACCTACCGCTACCATCACCTGTTCCAGGAATTTTTACAGAAACAGCTTGCAGCGTCCGGTGAGGACATGGAATCGCTGTATAAGACCGCCGCACAGTATTACAAAGACCATGAGGACTACTCCCGTGCGCTGCGCTTCTGGCTGATGAGCGGCGACTATAAAGGGACGGACAATTTTCTGTTCCTCTTTCTGTTCCGGGGCCACAAAAACGGCGTGGCCGATTACGCGGATTTCCTGCACGGCTTTTTTGCCAGTCCGCTCCCGGAACGCGCCTCCCGCGAAGCACCGGTGCTTCATGTCCTGTATGCATGGTACTATTACCTCACCAGCTGCTTTGAGGAATACGCCCGGCATATGGATGCCATTCTCATAAATCTGCCGCGCATCGCAAAGGCGGGCAATGAGTTTGTGGAGTTTGCCATGCTGGCCTTTCATGTGGACTACCGGAAGTCGCTGAAAACCCAGGTCACGCTGTTCCACCTGTTCGGCGGAGTTTTGAAAAGCTATACCCGGTCGGGGCTTGCCACGAATATCGCGTCCTTCACCCACAACCTGCCCTATATGCACCGCAGCAACCGGGATTACTCGGAGATCGCGCGGAACCCGAAGATACTGGATACGATCGACCATACCTACGCCCCGCTGCTCGGTGCGGAATGGGGATACCTGCGCCCCGGTATTCTGGCGTCCTTTACGTATGAGCGCAGCCAGCTGGAAGCCGCCCTGCTACAGAATACGGAAGTCCTCGGCCTGATTGGGCCGGACAACAAACCGGACGGGCGGATCTGCGTGATGGTACTCCAGCACAGTATCCTCTGGCAGCTGGGGCGCTGGGAAGAGGCCGAAAATGCGATGGACGCCCTGACGGCATTTGTGAACGGATCCGCCCAGTATTTCCTGCCGAACCTGACTGCCTGCCGCACCAAGTGGAAGCTGCTTGACGGCGACAAAAGCGCCGCCCGGGATTGGCTGGCGAAGTATTACGTCACCGGCACGGATCATATCGAGTTTTTCCGATCCTTCCAGCACTTCACCACCGCACGGGCCTACGCCGCGCTGGGTGACAGGGAGAACGCCCTGCACTATCTGCTTCTGCTGCGGGAGTTTGGGAAGAACTTAAACCGTCCGCTGGATCGGTGTGAGGCGGGGGTGATCCTCGCGGCCCTGTACTGGACCCAGAACCGGAAGAAGGAAGCGGAAGAGGAACTGACGGAAACACTGGAAGTGCTGCAGCCCTATGGCTTTATCAGGGGGGCCGCCGATGAGGGGGAGGCCGTGGTGCCCATCCTGAAGCGGATCCTCTCCAAGGTGTGCAGCAAAGAATATACCGGCCCCCTTACCCGCGCCTATGTCAATGCGGTCATGCTGGAGGCGCACAGCTTTGGCATCCGCCACAGAGGGTACATAGAGGAAGCGGGAAAGAAAACGGATCAGCCCGCCAGGCTGTCAAAACAGCAGACGCTTATGCTGGAACTGCTTGCCCAGGGGTACAAGAACGCGGAGATTTCGGAAATGACGGGCCTCAGCATTCCCACCATCAAAACACATACGTCCCTTGCTTATAAAAAGCTGGGTGTGAACAGCGCAATGGATGCCGTGCTGAAGGCGAAGGAACTGGGGATAATCGGGCAGGCTGGGGCGTTCCCCCCTGACAGTATTTAACGGTTGCTTTCCAAGGTGTTAACACTTCTCCCGCGGCTTATACCGGCGGTAAGGAGCGACGGCGTTCCGTGCATGGGCCAACAATGATTTGCCCGTTTTCCATCGTTCATTACAGCCGCCCCATAGCCGTCCGCATTCCTTTCAGTTTATCAAATACAAAAGCTGTACAGCCCAGAACGTCAGGTCACATGCAAGAGCATGGTTATTTTTGTAGTCCGGCTCCAGGCGCACATCGGAATACGGAGTCGGATATTCCAGGTTCTTTGGCGAATACCGTTTGTTGTGCGGCATATCGAGCCGCATTCGCAAGATTCCGTCATGACTGATGGCTTCCTCAATATTTGCTGCGGTTTCCCGGAGCACGCCGACACTTTTGCCCACGCCGAGAAGGGCGATTTCCGTCAGTAAACGGCGATAAGTTATCGAATGGATAACATCCGTGCGGAATGGTCTGATTGGGCTGTTTTCCATATGCAGCGGGAACGGGGCGTAATAGCGGTTCCCGATTTTAACGTGTATCGGATTGGCGCCCTGCGTGATATCATTATAATGGTTGAGCGCGTTTGCCATCAGCTTCTTGTTTTCCGGTGTCCGCCACGCGTTTGTATATGCCAGGGTTTCTAAGTGGTACTGGCATGGAAAATAAGTATCGGCTTCGATATACGGATAATTATATTTCGCCCTGCTTTGGCGTGTTTTTGTAATGTCATGGATGGAAGAGAGCGGCAATATGCTCTTAAAGGCTTCGAGCGAGGTACTTTGGAACGGTTTTACGTATTCTTCGTCACCGTATCCCAGCATGGCCTGCATGGCATAAAGCAATGTCATCAGGCAAAAACCGCTTTCCAATCCCACAAACCGGGTTTCAAAGCGATGAACTTCGGGAGGGATATAGGAAAATTCCTCCCTTAAAATGTTCTCGTCCCGCATTGCGTTGACAAAGTTTTTGATTAACAGGTGGTCTTTGGGAACAGCGTAATAAGACAGCAGACGAGCTGCTGCTTCTCCGTCCTGCAGCGGCGTTTCATGCAGCCTGACACCGCGCCAGTTATCCCAGCTGTGCATGCCGCGTCCGATATACCCGTCTGGTTTGGCATAGCCCTGCACGAGCCTGAAGCAGGGTGTCTGATAAATCTGTCCGAGCAGTTTTTCTTCCTCCGCCGCGGTTAAGCAGCACAGTATCTCTTTGCGCAGCCGGTACTGGATGACGGCTCCGGCATTTTCAAGAAGGAAATCGATTGATTTGGTCAGGTTCATCATGGAATTCCTTTCCGGCCACATAGGCCTTTTTTTATGCTTCATCTCTCATAATTACAAAGTAGGGCTGGTTCCATACCCCGTCAATGTTACTCCACAGCCGTTCGAACCGGGAGATTTCCGTCTTGCGGTGGTATCCCGATTCCGTCAGGCAGCTTGCCGGCTGAGGAAACACCGGAGCTTACGACGGCGGGTATAAGCCCGCGGGCATGGAGATCGCCGCGGCAGGCGCAGACAGCTCTGTGAAAAAGGTATCCGTTGTCTCATCCCTGGCTTTTCTCCAGCGCTCTTTTGAGCACCGGCAGGACAAGCAGTGCCAGGCCGCCGCCCAGAAGAGCGGTGGCGAGCTGAGACAGGGAGAACATCCCGGAGATAACTGCGGCCTGCTGTTCCGGCAGCTTCAAAAGCACCGGCACCGCCAGCTTTACGATCCCCAGGTATAGGACAAGAAATTTAACAGCAGCCGCCGACAACAGCGCCGGGATCAGGGAACGGCGCGGCCTGCCGGGCATGCGGCCGAGAATATGCCAAACCAGAACCAAAGCCAGATTGCCGGCTCTGATGAAGGGGATCAGGATCCAAAGCGGTCCTATCCCCAGGAGCCTGGCCGCCACAGGTGATACTGCAGCAACGGTAATACCGGAGGTGATACCGCAGAGCATAACAGAAACCACCAACATAAAATTTACGATAGATCCTGTCAGCAAGGGGGCAGCCAGGGATGTTGTGGCAGCCTGCAGCACAATCAGCAGTGCGATCAAAACCGAAGTGTTTGCGATCCACCACGCTTTTCTACGTTGTTTCATTGTTTTTCTCCATTTCCTATTGTTTTATAGCTTCCATTATAATAGGATTGTTTCAGGAGGTACGTTGCACAGGCAACGGAATAATTTATGGAGAAAAATACTGTTATAAGCGGCACCGCGTTGTTTGCAGGGATTGCGCCGGATTTGATTCCCGGCCTGCTTACCTGCATCGGCGCCAAGGAAGTATCCTTCCTTAAGGGAAGCCGCCTCATCGAGGAGGGCGAAAAGACCGACGGATTCGGCATTATGCTGACCGGCCGCGGACGCACCGTCAAGACGGATGCAGCCGGCCGTGTAATCCTCATCGCTCTGTTAGGCCCCGGAAGTGAGATCGGTGTGCTGCTGTCTGCCAGCCCCGGGTATGAAAGCCCTGTGACAGTGCTGGCAGAGGAAGATTCCTCTGTCCTCATGATTCCTTTTGACAGGCTGATGGCGCGGTGTCCTCAGAATTGCTCCCAGCATGAGAGGCTGGTCCGGAATTACGTGGGCATTGTCGCGCAGAAAGGCCTGCTGCTTCATGAGCGGATCGACTGCCTGCTGCGGCCCTCTGTACGGGGGAAGATTATGGCGTACCTGTCCCGGGTCTCCGGGGAACAGGGCAGTGATACAATCCTCCTTCCGCTGGACAGGAGCGCCATGGCCGAATACCTCAATGTGGATCGAAGCGCCCTTTCCAGAGAACTGTCCAGAATGAAAAAAGATGGTTTCATCGACTATCATAAGAACTGTTTTCGTCTGCTAGCACAAAAACGGTAAGCCGCATATCGCGGCAGGCTTTCCAATTCCCTGAAAAAGCAGAGGCCCGACAGCGTCAGGCTGTCGGGCCTCATAGCGGAGATGGTGGGAGTCGAACCCACGCGCCGGAAACCGACCTGCCGCATTTCGAGTGCGGTCCCTTCGACCTCTTGGGTACATCTCCATCCTGTCTGGAAAACATCCTGCAAAAACTGTTTCCCAACGCAACACCTATATTCTATAGTAATTTTCCCCATTCTGCAAGTATTAAATATCAATATTTACACCGCATGCTTTACCGACTTCTTATCGGGATATTTTTTCACTTTCACCTTCCCTGCATTTTTTCCGCCGGTCTCCGTTTTTTCCCTTTTTATGGTACCGGACAGGATAAAGGACATTTTTGCACAGGCAGGCCCTGTCAGTTCATAGAGCACGGAAGAGGACAGGATAATGGTTAACAGCAGGTTCCCGATAGCTTCCGGAAGCAGCCGCTGTCCGAGAAACGCCAGCCCAATGGCGACCCCCGCCTGGGGAATCAGCGCCAGACCCATATATTTCTTGTGAGTGGCTGGCATCCCCGTGAGAGCGCAGCCCAGATACATACCGCCGTATTTTCCCAGAATGCGGATAACGAAATAGGCTGCCCCGATCACCCCTGCCGTTTTCAGGGCCGTCAGATCCAGGTTCATGCCGGATATAATGAAAAACATGGACAGCACGGGGGGCGTAAACCGGTCTACCTGGCGGAACAGCTTTTTATCCTCCGTCAGATTAATATAGGAAGCGCCGAACACCATGCAGGAAAGCAGGGGGGAGAGGTCAAAGGCGGAGCACAGCCCGGAAATCCCCATGAGCATGGCAATAGCGAGAATAAGCCGGTTGTCCTTGCTCCGGGCAGGTGTAATCAGCCGGGAAAGCAGGTAACCGCAAAGGAAACCGATCCCAAGCGCTGCCAGATTGTAAAAAATAGGAAGCAGCACATCCCCGGGCCGTACCTGCCCGTTCCGGCCGGCATTAACAGCCGCAACCACAACGCTGAATATGAGCAGGCAGACCACGTCATCCAGGGCGACCACCTGCAGCAGGATATTCACAAAATCCCCTTTTGCCCGGTACTGCCGGATAGTCATCATGGTGCTTGCCGGCGCCGTCGCCGTTGCAATGGCCCCCAGAATCAGACAGAAATCCCAGGATAAATGGAATAAGAAACGCATGCTTAACGTGATCAGGACCCCGGCGAGCACGGACTCCCACAGGGTAACAATTACCACCTTCCAGCCCGTTTTCAGAAGAACCTCTTTCTTAAAAAATTTCCCTACGCCGAAGGCGATGAAAGCCAGGGCAACATCGCTGATAAAGCTCATATGAGACAGGATGTGGGCGGGCACGAGCGCTGCGACCTGGGGGCCTATCAGCACACCGGCCAGAATATAGCCGCTGACGTTGGGCAGATGAAGCCTCTTTGTCAGTCTGGTGAGCAGAAAACCTGCAAAAAGTATGATGGATAAGGAAAGCAGGACGAGGGTGGACTCGTTCAGGCTGCCGTAAAATTCTTTCATGGAAAATTCCCCCTTGTATTGCTATATTTCTCTTCTATGGTACAATTATATCAACGAAAATCATAAAGGCAAATTATGATTTATAACCACTTCATCATAAATATTTATAAGGAGAGAAGCCGTGATTGATTCCAAGCTTATCACCCTGCTGACGGTGAACGAACTGCACAGCTTTACCCAGGCCGCCCGGAAACTGTCCCTTACCCAGCCCGCGGTGAGCCAGCATGTCAGACAGCTGGAGAAGGAGCTTGGGGTCACCATTTTTACCCGGGGAGAGGGGAATCTCAAGCTTACCAGGGAGGGGGAGATCGTCATCAAGTATGCCAAAAGGATTGACAGCCTCTATCAGAACCTGGAACAGAGCCTGAAGGAAGAAAAAGAGCACGCAAGAAAGATCACGGTAGGTATTACCCATACCTCCGAAAGCAATATCATGGTGGAGGTCCTGGCCAGATACAGCAGTGTGAGCAAGAAAACAAGGATAACAATTATTTCTGACTCTATAAATAATCTTTATATGAAGCTGAAAACCTATGAGATTGATCTGGCAATTGTGGAGGGCCGTATTACGGATTCCAATTTCAATACCATCATGCTGGATACGGATTCCCTGATTCTCGCCGTATCCAACAAAAACCCGTTGTCCCAAAAAAGCATGGTCACACTGAATGAGCTGAAAAAGGAAAACCTGATTCTGCGGCTTCCCGATTCCGGGACCCGGAACCTTTTTATTTCTCATCTGGAAAGCAACAATGTATCGCTGGATGAATTTAATGTTATACTGGAAGTAGACAATGTGGCTACCATCAAGGATCTGGTGCGCCGGGATTTCGGTGTGTCCATTCTTGCCAGAAGTGCCTGTGCCAATGAACTGAAAAAAGGGAAGCTGATAGGGTTGCCTATAGAAAACCTGAGTATGACCAGGGAAATCAATATGGTATATCATAAGGATTTTGAGCATATGGATCTCCTGCAGAACATCATGCGCATATACAATGAATATTCCCTGTCAAACCCCCATTCCGTTGACACTCCCGGCCAATTATTGTAAGATGTAACCGTTCAGAACGGTCTGGACAATTACTGTAAAGATACACATTTACGGGCAGAGAGGGCCTGCTTATGATATATTTGATGCTTGTATGCGCCGTGGTGATCGTGCTGCTGCTGTTTACCCGTTCCGAATACCGATCCATGCAGCTGTTTTCCATGTTTCTGGTGCTTTTTTTCTTTATAACATCACTGTGCTTTTTCATTTTATATTTTTGTAAATCTTCCTTTAACCTGAGTATTTTCCTCAAATACTTCCTCGTGCCGCGGGGAATGGCCGCGAGGCTGTATTCGCTGAAGCTATCCAAGGAAGCCATTATCAACTGCCTGAACGTGAGCTGTATCCTGTTTACGGCAAGCAATCTGATATTTGCCTCCTCCTTCATGAAGCAGGAAGAGAGGAAGAGATGCCAAAAAGCGCTTCCGGCCGTGGGGATTTTTTTCCTGCTGGAATATCTGGTCTGCAGTCCGCAGGTATATATCCGTGCCTATTCCTTTTTATACCCGGGCTTACTGACCGTGTCGGGCATTGAGCGGCTCTGGGGTGTTTTCAGCGCCGTGATTTCCGCCATGAATTTTATCCTGCTGTTTATCTGTCTGGGCAGTATTTTGCTTAATATCCTCCGGGTCCCCCATATTAAGATATACCGGATATCCCTGATTATTATATTGATTTCCTACTTTATGCTGATCATCTGCTACCTGATGTTTATGGGCCGGCTGCCTATGCAGATGATAAAATATTCCAAGGCCATGGATGTGGTTACCTACAAAATCCTTTTCACGAACAGCGCCATCCCACTGTACCGTACCCTTCCTTATATTATCCTGTTGTTTATCCTGCTTATGTGCGCTGTGAGCTACCGTCTGACCGTTATCCGCAGCAAAATGGAGAACTACAGCCTGGAGGTATCCCAGAACATCAATGCGGTGAACATGTCCACAAGGGTATTCTGTCATTTTATGAAAAATGAGCTGCTGAACCTGCAGGCCGAGGTGGAAAGCCTGGAGGTCAGGAAAGAAAATGAGGAAGATAAGGAGCTTCTTGTGGAGCATTGCGAAGTCCTTTACGAACGGCTTGACGATATCCACAGGCATATCCGTGATAACACCATGAATTTCCGGCAGCTTTCGCTTGGCGGAGTAGTCAGGGAAACGGTGGAGGAGCTGAAGGGATCACGGCCGGAAACCGACATTGAATGGACTGTGGATGTGCCCGGGGAAGACCCCTGTGTGTTTGTGGATGAAGAATTTTTAAAGCAGGCGCTGATCAACCTGCTGAACAATGCCTGTGATGCCCTGAAGCAGACCGGGGAAAAAACGAAAAAAATACAGGTAATGCTTCTTGCGGACAGCAGATGGGGAATTATAGATATTGCGGATAACGGCTGCGGAATCCCGAAAGAAGATATGGTGAATATTTTTACCCCCTTTTTCACCTCAAAGCCCATGACGAAAAGCTGGGGAATGGGATTATCTTTAACCCATAAAATAATTACGGATTCCGGGGGGAAAATAGATGTGGAAAGCGAAGTCGGAAAAGGGACCGTATTTCACATTTACCTTCCGGTGAGCCGCCTTTAATACTGCTGATTTGCCAATCACAGATGGGAGCCAGAAATGATTAAAGTACTGATTGCAGAGGATATGCCCGCTCTTTTAAAAAAATACCAGAGGCTTCTGGAAAAGGACAGTGAGCTGGAGGTGGTGGCCGCCGTCCAGAACGGATATGAGGCGGTGATGAAAACCGTGCTCTGCCAGCCGGATGTCATATTAATGGATATTGAAATGGAGACACGCACCGCCGGCCTGGACGCGGCGAGCCAGATCCTTTCCCAATATCCCCAGGTGAAGATCATCATCCTGACCTCCTATGAGGATGATGAAAATGTATTCCAGGCCTTTAAACTGGGTGTTTCCGACTATGTCCTGAAGAATTCCAGACAGGAGGAGCTGATTACCTGCGTAAAGGACGCCTATGCCGGACGTTCCCCCATCCGCCCTGTCATCGCGGAGAAAATCCGGCGGGAATTCCAGCGGGTAAAGCAGAGCGAGGACAGCTTCCTGTATAACCTGATGCTTGTCACCCAGCTGACGCAGACCGAAATCGACATCCTGGATCTTTTGCGCCAGGGCTATGAGCGTTCGGAAATCTGTTCCATGCGCTGCGTGGAAATGACAACGTTAAAACGCCATATCCACAACATTCTCAAGAAATTCGATCTGGATTCCATGGCGGAAGTGGTTAAGCTTGTGAATGATCTTAAGATATATGATTACCTTCATAATGTAAAAAATATGGATCTGAAGGATACACGATGAAAAAGAAAAGGAACGTATTTTATATTCTGCTGACGGCAGCGCTGGCCTGCTTCCTGCTGGATGCCTGCGGCAGGGAAAGCCAAAATCCCGACACGGTGCAGGACGAAACACAGACCGCGGGAAAGCAGAAAATAATCTGTTACGATGTGACCGTGAGCAAACCCTATATGGAAGATCTGGTCAGCGTTTTCAATGCACGCAGCAGTACTACGGAAGTGGAAATGCGCTATGTGGATGACGACGGCTACGATGATGAAATCATGCGTATTCTCTCCGAAGGGGAAGGCGTGGATATTGCCTGGATCCGGCAGCCGTCCAAATCCAACCGGATGGCGGAAGCGGACCTTTTATATGATCTGTCCGATATGATAAACGACAGCTCGCTTGACATCTCAAAATACGGCCAGTCGCTGGATATCGTACAGTTGGATGAACGGATTTATTCCCTACCCTTTATCCAGAATATATGGCTGCTTTTTTACAATAAGGATATCTTTGACGAGCTGGGACTGGAATATCCCGGCCGGATGACCTGGGAGGAATACGCGCTTCTTGCGCTGCAGATTAAGGAAAGCCAGCCGGAAGGAACGGACCGGTGGGGCGGCTATCTGCCCATATGGGTGCCGAACCTGGGAGCGCTGGAGCTGGGGGAATATCTGTATGATGACGACCTGCCGGCGACCAGGGATTTCCTGGAACTGATGGACAGGCTTTATAATACCGAACACAGCCATCCGAATGTAAAGGAAATGGAAAAAATATCGCCCGGCTATACCACCTTCCTGGATGGGGAGATCGGAATGATGATCAACGGAGACTGGACAATTCAGATACTTCAGAACCTGGAGGCGTCCAGAATGGAAAACTGCCGGTGGGATGCGGCTCCCCTGCCCCTGACCCGGGGAGCGGAGGACGGTACTTCGGTGGGAAGCAATTCCTATCTGGCGGTTTCCTCCCGCAGCAGCTATCCGGAAAATGCCTTTGAATTCCTTGAGTTCTGCTGCGGGGAGGAAGGGGCTACCATCCTGGCATCCAATTACTGCTTCCCTTCTTATTTTACGGAGGGCAGCAGGGAAAGCTATATTAAGAACGCGGGAATCACACAGGTCGGTTTTTTCTTTGACGCGATTCTGCAGAATGAAGAGGGAAAACACCT
The DNA here is from genome assembly GCA_022845955.1 of Lachnospiraceae bacterium. Classification (GTDB taxonomy): domain Bacteria; phylum Bacillota; class Clostridia; order Lachnospirales; family Lachnospiraceae; genus Eisenbergiella. Next base: position 6,719,566 of record AP025576.1, on the reverse strand, counting down.
GTTATACCGGGATCTGAGAGATGTTTTTAACGAAGAGGCAATCGGCTATTTGAGCGGGGAAAAAAGCCTTGACACGGCTATAGAGGATTACCTGAAGGGCAGAAATGCATTACAGGCGGAAGAAAATGCGAAAAAAGAAGCGCAAAAATAAAATAATATCGAAAATTATCTTTTTTCCGTATGATTGTTTCAGAGGATGGGTGTAGAAAATCTCATCCTCTTTTTTATGCTTAAAATCCTTGTTAAGGGCACATATAAAGTGTAAATGCCGGATTTCTTTGAAAAGATGCACAAAATAAAACGATTTTCTTTATACAAAAGGTGTAGATTTTTTGAGACTTTCCAGAATTGGCACAGCAGTTATAATAAAATCATCAGGAAATACGAAACAAGTTGTTTAGTCCAAAGGAGGCAATTATGAAAAAGAAAGCATTAAGCATTCTTCTCACTGCAGCAATGGCAGTAACCTTGCTGGCAGGATGCGGAAGCAGCTCTTCCGATAACACGGCCGCATCTTCCGCGGCAGCAGGCGACACTGCTGCACAGAGTGAAGCTGCAGGAAGCGAAGCCGCAGCAAGCACAGATAAGACAGTTATTAATTTCTATTATTCCACCGACCTTGAAAAAGTGGCGACAAAAGAAATGGAAGCCTTTAACGCTGCCAACAGTGATATTGAAGTTGTGGGCCACAGCATTGCAGAAGGCGATTACGACGATAAGGTTAAGGTTATGACAGCAGGCGGCTCCACAGATGCTGACGTTTACTGGGTCCGCTCACCTGCACAGATGGCACAGTATACAGCCAACGGCGCATTTGTAGACCTGGCTCCCTATGCGGCAAGCTCAGGCGTGGATTTAAGCCCCATTAAGGATACCTCCCTTGCAGGTGTTACCGATGAAAACGGTTCGTTCTACGGATATCCCACCAGCGGATCCTGCTGGATGATGTTCTACAACAAAGAACTGTTCGATGCCAAAGGGATTGCATATCCGGAAAACCTTACCTGGAATGAATACCTTGACCTGATCAAGGAGCTGACCGGGGAAGAAAACGGAACCAAATACTGGGGAGGCCTTATGCCGAACTGGACGCCTAACCTGGGAGCTATCCCCACAGGCGAATACCTGGATGATGAAAACCTGACCAGAACAAAAGAATTTGCACAGATTCAGCATCGTATGTATATCGAAGATGCCAGTGCTCCCGGAATTGCTGAAATGACTTCTGGTACCTTTGATATTAAGGCTTATTTTGAAGCCGGCAACATTTACACCATGATCAACGGCGACTGGATGTTCCGTCTGATGGAAGCTGATTTTGAATGGGGTGCGGCCCCTCTGCCGATTTTTGAAGGAGAACCGGAAGGATCCAGCGTTGGACAGAGTTCTTATCTGGTCGTTTCATCGACATCCAAGAATCCGGAAGCGGCATATAAATTCATTGAATTTTATTGCACATCCCCCGAAGGAACATCAATTATTGCGGAAAACCGTGACGTTCCTTCTTACACGACAGATGAAGCCCTGGAAGTATATAAATCACAGGTAAATGTTCCGGGAGTGGACTATCGTTTTTCTGCCAAGATAAAAGATGAGCAGAAAGGGGAAGAAGGTTATGCTTCCCTGATTGAAGCTTACAGACAGGAGTGGGAACTCTATCTTTTGGATGAGCAGTCACTGGATGACACGTTCAAAAATTACGCCGAGTTACGTGACGAGATTATGAACTAAGACAACAATAGTACAGTTACTGTACTTGGGGAAACCGCATGAATCCGGCGCCTTTATCAGGGGCGCCGGATTTTAGCGAGTAGGATATGCCGCGCCCCGGGGCATGGGCATATACCAAAAAAAGGAGGGAAAATGCATGGCAGCTTCCGCGAAGAAACAACCTAAGAAACGGATGAGCAGGGCGGCAAGAAAAGAAGCTATCTCAGGATACCTGTATCTGCTCCCCAACTTCATCGGATTTTTTATCTTTACAGCCATTCCGATTATTCTGGGACTGTTAATCAGCTTTACGGACTATAACGGTTTCAAATGGAATTTTGTGGGAATCAGCAATTATATAAAAATGTTCGGGGATTCCCAGTTTAAGGCGGCTCTTGTGAACAATCTGGTATACTCCGTTGTCAGTGTGCCTCTCACCATAGCCTTTTCGTTGATACTGGCCCTGGCTCTCAACCGGAAGCTGTTTGGCGGCGGTTTTTTCAAAACCGTATTTTTCTTCCCCAACCTGACTTCCATGGTGGCTATCGGCTGTATTGCGATGCTGCTGTTCCAGCCCGTAGACGGGCCTGTCAATCAGGTGCTGCGCGGAATCGGTATCGCCCAGGAGCATCTGCCCAAATGGTTTATGTCCACCAAAACGGCCCTGCTCACAGTTATTATCGTGGTAGTATGGAAACAGGCCGGTTATTATATGATTATGTTCATGGGCGGCTTAAAGAGCATTCCCAACCATCTGTATGAAGCGGCGCAGATTGACGGCGCCAATTCCTGGAAGATTTTCTGGAATGTGACCTGGCCCATGCTGTCCCCCACCACCTTCATGGTTACTATCCTTTGCTTTATCGCATCCTTCCAGGTATTCGATATCATCAATGTAACCACCCAGGGAGGGCCGGGACGAGCCACCAGCGTGCTCGTATTCCGTATTTACAAAGAGGCGTTCGGGGAATGGAAGATGGGCTATGCATCCGCAATCGCTTACTTCCTGTTTGTTATCATTCTGATTATCACCCTGATTCAGTGGAAGGGTCAGAAAAACTGGGTAAATGAAGATTAAAGGAGGTCCGCAATGGCAAAACAAGCACAGCAACAGAACAAAAAGAAAGTAAAAGTCAGTTCCCTTGTGATTTTTATTTTCTGCTGTATCGTGGCATTTACAATGTTGGTTCCCTTCGTGTGGATGGTCAGCGCTTCCTTTAAGCTGAATACGGAGATTTTCTCCTATCCCGTAAAGTGGATCCCGGAGGTGTTCCGTACCCTGAATTATGAAAAGGTGTGGCAGAGCATCCCCTTCCTGCAGTATTTCCTGAACACCCTGAAGCTGGCGGTTATCATCACCCTGCTCCAGCTGTTCACCTGCTCCCTGGCGGCATTTGCTTTTACCAAGCTGCAGTTCCCCGGAAGGGATAAGATTTTCGTGGCTTACCTGGCTACCATGATGGTGCCCTGGCATGCCATTATGATTCCCCAGTTTATCGTGGTAAAGTCCTTCGGGATGTATAATACCCACCTGTCCCTCATTGTACTGCAGGCCTTCAGCGCCTTCGGCGTATTCCTTCTCCGCCAGAACATGCTCAGCATCCCGGGCAGCCTGCATGAGGCGGCCAAGATCGACGGCTGCTCCACCTTCGGCATATACCGCAAAATCATTCTGCCCCTGTCCCAGAACGGTCTGGCAACGCTTACCGTCCTCACGTTCAACAGCGTATGGAATGACTACATGGGCCCTATGATTTATCTGGACAGCGACAGGCTGAAAACCATCCAGCTCGGACTGGCATCCTTCCAGCAGCAGTTTTCAGCCGACTATGGCGCTATTATGGCCGGTACCGTATGTTCGGTCATTCCCATCATCATTGTATACAGCATCGGACAGAAATACATTGTGGAAGGCGTTGCCTTCGCCGGTGTAAAGGGCTGATGTAACAGACCGGACGGTTACAGGCCGGCTACAAAAAGCCGGTGTTGACGGCACCGGCAGGATATTGTATAAAGAGAGTGGACCCGCGCATTGCGTGGGTTCGATTTCTATACGGAGTAGCAAAAGTCCCTTTTAAACCACTGATATTTGCAGTATCGCAGGAATACCTGCGATAAGCAGGAGGTATAAACATGAAAACCGTGTCCATTCGTCCCCTGCAGGAATCCCGTGCCCTTTTGGCCGGTTACCTGCATCCTTATTCTGAAGAAATGCCCCACAGGAAGGAGCGTCCCTGCGTGGTTGTCTGCCCCGGCGGCGCTTATAAATTCTGCTCCGACAGGGAAGCGGACCCGATAGCGGAAGCTTATTTTGCTAAAGGATTCCAGGTCTTTGTCCTCTGCTACAGCACAACCGGGAGGGAGAAGGAGTACCCGGCAACCGGTTTTACCCCTTTATGCGAGCTTTCCGCGAGTGTGGTACATATCCGCGAACATGCAGCTGCATACGGTGTGGATCCGGAAAAAATCGCGGTGTGCGGCTTCTCGGCCGGCGGTCATCTGGCAGCCAGTCTGGGTGTCCACTGGAACAATGACAGGCTGCGCGCCCTGTATCCGGTAACCGGCAGGCAGAACCGGCCGGACGCTATGATCCTTTCCTACCCCGTGATTTCCGCCTTAAAAGAAACCCATCCCGAATGGCACGACAGCTTCAGCGCCCTTTTGGGAGAGAATCCGACGCCGGAGGCGGAAGCTTTTTTCTCCCTGGAGGATCAGGTGGACGAAGAGACTGTCCCGGCTTTCTGCTGGCATACCATGGATGACGACTGCGTGAGCGTGACCAATACCATGCGCTTTGTCAAAAGCCTGTATGAGCACGGCATCCCGGCGGAATGCCATCTTTTCGAGCACGGACACCACGGACTGTCCATGTGCACCCGGGAGGTGGGGGACGATTATCCCCATGTGGCCCACTGGTTCGAATTAAGCTGCGAATGGCTGTGTACCCGTTTTGACTGGCAGGTATAAACATACGGAACGGGGAACGCGCAGAGCAAAACAGTAAAAAATTTACAGATGAAAGGCCCGCCCTCTGCGGGCAGATAGGAGTACTATGGCAAATAAAATGTTATATGGAGGGGATTATAACCCGGAACAGTGGGACGAAGAGGTATGGGAAGAGGACATGCGTATGTTCCGTCTTGCGGGGATAGACTGTGTCACTCTGAACGTTTTCAGCTGGGCGGCCCTCCAGCCTGACGAAGTGACATACCGTTTTGAACGCCTGGATAAAATTATGGAGCTTGTCCGTAAGAATAATCTGAAGGTGGTAATGGCCACCTCCACCGCGGCCCATCCTGCCTGGATGGCTAAAAAATATCCGGAAGTGCTGCGCACGGAATTCAACGGTATAAGGAGAAAATTCGGCAGCAGGCATAACTCCTGCCCCAACAGCCCCGTCTATCAGAAATATTCCGCGGCCCTCGCCCGTAAGCTGGCAGAACGCTATGGAACCTGTGACAACATTGTGGCCTGGCATATCTCCAATGAATACGGCGGGGAATGCTATTGCGAAAATTGTGAAAAAGCCTTCCGCGTCTGGCTGAAGGAGAAATACGGCACCATGGAGGCTCTTAATAAGGCCTGGAATACCAGCTTCTGGGGCCACACCTTTTATGATTGGGATGAAATCGTCGTCCCCAACCTGCAAAGTGAACATTTCGCCCAGGATCGCACCACATTTCAGGGCATTTCCCTGGATTACCGCAGATTCAACTCCGATTCCATGCTCCGCAATTATCTGGGGGAATATGAAGCGGTCAAAGCGGTTACCCCGCATATCCCGGTGACCACCAACCTGATGGGCTTCTACAAACCCCTGGATTACCAGAAGTGGGCCAGGTACATGGATCTGGTATCCTGGGATAACTACCCCAACCCCACCGACCCGCCGGCCCTGGTTGCCATGCGCCATGACCTGATGCGCGGACTGAAGCAGGGAGCACCTTTCATGCTTATGGAGCAGACTCCCAGCGTGACCAACTGGCAGCCCTATAATCTCCTGAAGCGTCCCGGTGAAATGCGCCTCATCAGTTACCAGGCTGTGGCACACGGCGCGGACACAGTTATGTTCTTCCAGATGCGCAGAAGCATCGGCGCCTGTGAGAAATTCCACGGTGCGGTGATCGATCACGTCGGCACGGAGCATACGAGAGTATTCCGGGAAGTGAGCCGGCTCGGTGCGGAGCTGGAGCAGTTGGGCGGTGTCACCCTGAACGCCAGGACTCCCTCCCGCGTCGCCATGCTTGTGGACTGGGATAACTGGTGGGCTCTGGAATATTCCGCAGGTCCCAGCTGTGACCTGAAATATCTGGATGAGCTTGCCAATTACTATACCGCACTCTATGACAAAAATATATCCGTAGACATTATTTCCACGGAAGATTCCCTGGAGGGCTATCAGGTGGTAATCGCGCCCGTCCTGTATATGACCAAACCCGGGACGGATGAGAAAATACGCAGGTTCGTATCCGCCGGCGGAACCTTTGTAACCACCTTCCTGAGCGGGCTGGTGGATGAAAACGATCTTGTTTTCACCGGCGGCTACCCCGGAAAGCTGCGGGATATCCTCGGTATCTGGGTGGAAGAAACAGACGCCCTGCCCGCTTATATGAAAAATAGGTTTTCATGGAACGGCAAAGAATATGAATCCGGCGTAATCTGCGACATCATGCATATGGAACACGCAAAAGCCCTTGCCTCCTATGAGAAGGATTTTTACGAAGGAACCCCCGTACTGTCCAGAAATGAACTGGGTGAGGGACGTGCCTACTATGTGGCAACCCGTTCCGGCGGGGATTTCTATGCGGACTTCCTTGAAATGGTCCTTGAAGAGCAGAACATAAAACCCGTATTCCAACCCCGCGCCGGCGTGGAGATCACCCTGCGCCGGAAGAACGGTAACGACTTCCTTTTCTTCCTGAACCATAATGCACAGGAAGAAAAACTGACAGCAGAAAATCCCGGCACCGATCTCCTCACCGGAAAACAGTACCTTGCCGGTGACGATATCATTCTTCCCGGAAAAGGAGTCATGATCTTCAAAGAAAACCTTTCCTGACACAAAATATACTGCCGCCGGTACGCAAGCATTCTGAGCCCGGCGGCGGTTATTTTTTTAAATTCGGTCCGTTACCGTTCGCGGCCTGCCTGCTCTCCTGGAAAAAAACGTTGTACAAGCTGCCAAAACATTGTATAATTTTACTAACAGTCCGGACAGTCGGAACGGTTTTTTATTTCAGATACGCAGTGTATTTTATATGTGTTACTATGTTTATAACCCAGACTTCGCATAATAGAATCGCCGGCTAAATCTGCGGAAGGCTTTCTTCAAGGATTTCCGGCATTGTTTTTTGGTGGCTTTCCGGCAGGAGAAGGTGTTGCCCGGGATACATTATATAAAACAAAGGTGGCTATTCAGTCGATTCCGGCAGTAACTGAGAGGGGACTGAACAGTTAACGGCAAAAAAAAGGAGGGTTCTGTCCATGATAAGAATTGGAATGTTAACCAGCGGCGGGGACTGTCAGGCTCTGAATGCAGCAATGAGAGGCGTTGCCAAGACACTGTTCAACGGCAAGGAGCAAGTGGAAATTTACGGCTTCCTGGATGGTTATAAAGGGCTGATTTACGGGAAATTCCGCATGCTTACCGGCTTCGATTTTTCCGGTATCCTCACAAAAGGCGGCACCATTTTAGGCAGCAGCCGGATGCCGTTCAAGCTGATGCGGGATCCGGATGAGAACGGGTTAAACAAAGTGGAAGCCATGAAGCAGAATTACCACAAGCTGCAGCTGGACTGCCTGGTTATCCTGGGAGGGAACGGAACCCATAAGACTGCCAACCTGCTGAAGGAGGAAGGCCTGAACGTGATTACCCTTCCCAAGACAATAGATAATGATTTGTGGGGAACCGATATGACCTTTGGTTTCCAGAGCGCAGTGAATATCGCTACGGATGCCATTGATAACATCCATACCACCGCCGCTTCCCATGGCAGGGTGTTCATTGTGGAGGTTATGGGGCACAAAGTCGGCTTCCTGACCCTGAATGCCGGAATGGCGGGCGGAGCGGACGTAATCCTGATTCCGGAAATCCCTTATGATATTAACAAGGTGGTCGAAGCCATCAAAGAACGCCATGACAGAGGCAGCCGGTTTACCATCCTTGCGGTAGCCGAAGGCGCCATATCCAAAGAAGATGCCAAACTGAGCAAAAAAGAATATAAGAAAAAACTGGAGAGTTATACCTACCCTTCCGTTTCCTATGAGATCGCGGATCAGATTGCAAAGAAAAGCGGCATGGAAGTGCGTGTGACCGTACCCGGCCATACCCAGAGAGGCGGAACCCCCTGCCCGTATGACAGAGTATTTGCAAGCCGCCTTGGTTCGGAGGCCGGCAAACTGATTCTGAAAGGGGAGTACGGCTTCATGGTCGGCTACAAGAACCGGGAAATCGTAAAAGTACCCCTGGAGGAGGTCGCCGGAAAACTGAAGATGGTGGATCCTAATTCTTCCATAGTAAAAGAAGCCAAAATGCTGGGAATCAGCTTCGGCGATTAAGAAGAGGTAAAAAATGTCTTACACAGCTCTTTACCGTAAATTCCGCCCGGAACGTTTTGAGGACGTGAAGGGCCAGGACCACATTGTCACCACATTAAGAAACCAGATAGAGGCGGATCGTATCGGCCATGCCTATCTGTTCTGCGGGACAAGAGGGACAGGCAAGACAACCATAGCTAAAATTTTTGCAAAAGCCGTCAACTGTGAGAACCCAACGGACGGCTCTCCCTGCGGGGAATGCCGCAGCTGCCGTTCCATTGCGGCAGCTGCCAGCATGAATGTGATAGAAATCGACGCGGCTTCCAACAACGGTGTGGACAACATCCGTGAAATTGTGGATGAGGTGTCTTACTCCCCGGCGGAAGGACGTTTCAAGGTTTATATTATTGATGAAGTGCATATGCTCTCCATAGGAGCTTTTAACGCCCTTTTGAAAACACTGGAGGAACCGCCCTCCTATGTTATTTTTATTCTGGCGACCACAGAGGTGCACAAGATCCCGGTAACCATCCTGTCGAGGTGCCAGAGATATGATTTTAAGAGAATTTCCATCGAGACCATTGCCGACAGACTCCGGGATCTGATGGTACAGGAAAACCAGCAGGTGCAGGAAAAAGCCCTCCGGTATGTGGCAAAAGCGGCGGACGGATCCATGCGTGATGCCCTCAGCCTCCTGGATCAGTGCATCGCCTTCCATTATGGGAAGGAACTCACCTATGATATGGTGCTGGATGTGCTTGGTGCCGTGGATACCGAGGTTTTCAGCAGGCTTCTGCGGGCTGTGCTGGAGCGAAACGTGACAGAATGCATCGGCATTCTGGAAGAAATCGTCATGCAGGGAAGGGAACTGTCCCAGTTTGTTTCGGATTTCACCTGGTATCTGCGTAACCTTTTGCTGATAAAAACCTCGGAGGACGGGGCGATAGAGGATGTGGTGGACGTTTCCTCGGATAACCTGCTGCGGCTGAAGGAAGAGGCCGGTATGGCCCAGACCGATGCCATTATGCGTTATATCCGGGAGCTGTCCGAGCTTTCCGGCAGAATACGCTATGCAGGACAGAAGCGGATAGTAATCGAGATGGCCCTGATTAAGCTGTGCCGTCCGCAGATGGAGGTCAGTCAGGATTCGCTGCTGGATCGGATCCGGGCTGTGGAACAGCAGCTGGAAAAAGGCGTGGTCATGCAGCCCTCCCCAGGCGCCGATCCCCGGGCCGCGGCTGCGCTGCCGGGACAGGAAAAGGCTGCCCACACCTTTTCCCAGGCAGATTTGCCGAAAGCCATCCCGGAGGATGTATCCCGGATTGTATCCAATTGGCCCACCCTTGTGGGGCAGACAGCTATGCCGATGAAGCAGTACCTCAAAAAGGCAAAGCTGAGTCTGGGCGGTGACAACCGGCTGATGGTGGTGCTGGAGGATGGCCTGGCTTCGGATTATTTTCTGAAGCAGGAAGGAAACAAGGAAGAGCTGGAAAAGCTTCTTTCTGAATTTTCCGGGAAGCAGGTGGAGGTAACGATGACGGTGTCCCGTGCCGACAGGGATTTTGAGGACTCCTACGTGGATTTAACCCAAATCATCCACATGGAAATAGAAGAAGAATAGTTAAGGAGGTCATAACGGATTATGGCAAAGAGAGGCGGATTCCCGGGCGGTGGTATGCCCGGAAATATGAATAACCTGATGAAGCAGGCACAGAGGATGCAGCGTCAGATGGAAGAGAGCCAGAAAGAACTGGAAACCAAGGAGTTCACGGCAAAGGCCGGAGGCGGTGCGGTGGAAGTTACCGTTACCGGGAAAAAAGAGATTACCAAAGTGAAGCTGTCCGAAGAAGTGGTGGATCCGGATGATATCGAAATGCTTGAGGATCTTGTGGTGGCCGCTGCCAACGAAGCCCTGCGTATGGCTGAAGAAGCCAATACGGAAATGATGGGCAAGATGACAGGCGGTCTTGGCGGAGGCTTTCCTTTCTGATGGACCTTTACAGCGGATACATTAATAAATTAATCGATGAGCTGTCAGGCCTGCCCGGGATCGGGAGCAAATCCGCCCAGCGGCTGGCCTTCCATATCATTAATCTGCCGGCAGCCAAGGTGGAAAGGCTTGCCAGGACCATGACGGATGCCAAGGAACATGTGCGGTATTGCGAAGAATGCTTTACGCTGACCGATTCCGAAAAATGTCCCGTCTGCGCCAATGACCGCAGGGATCATTCGGTCATCATGGTGGTGGAAAACACCAGAGATTTGGCCGCTTATGAAAAAACCGGCAAATACGAGGGCGTATATCATGTCCTTCACGGAGCCATTTCCCCCATGCTGGGGATCGGCCCCAATGATATCAAGCTGAAAGAATTGATGCACCGCCTTACCGGAGAGGTGAAGGAAGTCATAATTGCCACCAATTCCAGCCTGGAAGGGGAAACGACGGCCATGTATATAGGAAAGCTGATCAAACCCACAGGAATCAAGGTGACGAGAATTGCCAGCGGTGTTCCGGTAGGCGGCGATCTGGAATATATAGACGAAGTCACTCTGCTGCGCGCGCTGGAAGGCAGAGTGGAAATGTAACAGAAACAGTTTGCGTGAATGCGTGCCCGGGCACGCGGAAGGGAGAGGATGAAATGGCAGTGCAGAAAGAACTTTTTGGTTCTACCAGGGAAGGAAAAGAGGTCTATCTTTATACGCTTTCAAACAGCAGGGGAATGAAGGCAAAGGTGATGAATTACGGCGCCATTCTTGTGGATTTAATCGTGCCGGACAAAGACGGCAGGACTGCGGACGTGGTGCTCGGCTATGATAAACTGTCTGAATACTTTGTAAATGGATGTTTTTTCGGAGCGGTTATCGGTCCCAATGCCAATCGGATCGCCAATGCCAGCTTTACGCTGGACGGTGTGGAATACCATCTGGATCCCAATGACGGTGCCAATAACCTTCACAGCCACAAGGAGCTGGGGGTCCATAAAAGAATATGGGAAGCACAGGAGACGGACAACGGCGTAACCTTCTCTGTTGAGATACCTGACGCAGATATGGGATTTCCCGGAAATAAAACACTTCAGGTCACCTATACCGTGAATGAGGAAAACGAACTGAAGCTTGAATACCGGGGAACCAGTGATAAAAATACCATTATCAATATGACCAACCATTCTTATTTTAATCTGGACGGCCATGATGCAGGAGAGATATCCGAGCATCTGGTAACGATTCATGCGAAATATTTCACGGAGATTGTGCCCGGGGCTATCCCCACAGGAAAACTGCTTCCCGTGGAGGGAACGCCTATGGACTTCAATACACCCAGGAAAATAGGGGAAGAGATTGATAAGGAATGGGATCAGCTGGAAATGGTAGGAGGATACGATCATAACTGGTGCCTGGATAATTACGACGGGAACGTGAGGCTTGTGGCTGTTGCCTCCAATCCTTCCGGGAGCAGGATCATGAAGGTGTTTACCGACCTTCCCGGGGTGCAGTTCTATACCAGCAACGGCATGGCCGAGCAGACAGGAAAAGGCGGGGCAAACTACGGCAACCGTACCGCTTATTGTCTGGAGACCCAGTTCTATCCGGACACTGCCAATGAACCGGATTTCCCGTCCGCAGTTTTCGGACCGGGGAAAGATTACCACAGCGTAACTATTTTCCGTTTTGAATAAATTTCCTGAGCCAGGCCGGAGTCCTTTCCCGTGCCTGGCTTTTTCTTGCCCATGATCATACGGATGGCACGCGGGGTGTGTCTAACGCTGTTTGCCGCCTTTTGTCGAAAAGAATATAGGCATTGCCGCGGGTTCCGCCAAAATATGCGTCCTTTCTTTGCTATATTGAAAGAAAAAAAGGCGGTGGCAGTATGCAGATTCCTAAAAATGTGGTACAGGCAGGCGACGTGGACCCCTGTCACAAAATATACATAGAAGACTACGTATATACATATCTTTCCCAAAACCGGAGCGGGGACAAGTCCGCAGATTTCTGCCTGTATGGAAAAACAGAAAAAGAAGGGGAAGTCCGGTACTATTTTATTTACGGTGCGGCAAAAGAAGGACCCGGATGGGAAATGACGGCACGAAGATATTTTTCCAAACAGATCCGAATCGGGGAGGCCAGTGTCGATGAGCAGGAGGCCTGGCTCTTTTTTGAGGACGGGTATGCTACCCCTCTGGAAGGCTATTTTATTTTTTATGAACAGAATGAGGACATGCAGTCCTATCTCATAGCAGTACACCAGAACCAGCCCGGAGAAGCCGTACAGGAGGTAAGGCCGAGAGCATCTGCAAGAAACATGGAGACGGGCCGCAGGCCGGAAACCAAAACGCCGGAAAAGCCGGAAGAAAAAGATACCGATGTCCGGGAGCCGCGAAGAATCAGACGGTTTCCACATTCCTATAATTTAGAGCCTGAGAAGGAACCGGAAAACAGCCAGGAAAAGGTTATGCAGGCGGCAGAAATCTATGGCAGGAAAAGGCCGGATAACAAGCAGGGGGATAACAGAAGAAATGCGGTTTCCCATAACAGACAGGACGAAAGGAAATCCTCCTTTTTCAGCAGGGCGGCAGGCCTGGCGGTCCTGCTTGTCCTTTGTGTGATCGGGGTAACCTCCATCAACCGGTATAATGATATGAAGGAAGCCGGAAATATGTTCGCCGGCGCCGCACAGCAGCTGGAGGACGGCGGGGAAGAAACCGCCTCTGCAGAATCCGCCGAAGGAAGCAGCGGTTTCCAGGTGGAAGAGAAACAGGCGGCCCTGCCTGATGCGGAAAATGCGCAGGCCCAGGAGAGCCTTTCTCTTCCGGTGATGTCCTCCTCTGTAAACGGAACTTCCCAGGAAAATCAGGCGGCTTTCCCCGCAGCAGCCGAAGAGGCAGCGGAAGCGGGTACCGGTCAGACGCAGAATCCGGTTCCGGAAACGCAGCCAGACGCAGACGGACAGGCACTGGCTGATGCCCGGGATGACGCACAGGAAGCCAATGCCCAGGATGCCCCGGCTCCTTCCGCGGAGGAACAGGAAGCTTCGGAAGAATCGGACGGAAATGTGCAGCCCGCCTCCGACATCACTTCCGATGCCGTGGCCGCATCCGCACAAATCCCCGCCAGCTACACCGTACAATCCGGGGACAGCCTGGCACTTATCTGCCGGCGCTTTTATGGAAACCTGGATAAAATGGATGAAATCTGTGAACTGAATTCCATATCCAATCCCAACCGGCTGACTCCGGGACAAAAAATTATACTTCCTAATTGAAAATTTATGGTATAATCCCAATAGGGCAGAGCCAGGTGAGAAAAAAGCCGCGTGATTTTGCATCAACGGGGCTTTTTTTATTCACTTCCCAAAGCTTCGGGGGATTAGACTGCAGTTACAGAACAATTATGATTTGAGGATTTCTATGTCGAATGTACGTGACTATCTGCGCAAGAGAGCAGAGCGTAAAGAAAATAAAAAAACGGAAAAGAATATGGGAAATCTGATAATTAAGCACAGGATGGCTATTATCACCAGGACAATCCTGGTATTACTCCTTTGTGCCGGACTTGGGGCCACCATCTATGTCCAGCTTAAAAATCAGGTATTTACAAGCTATGTTACCCTTTCCACCATTGAAAAGCAGCAATACGACAATGCGGCGTGTCTGAACTATCAGAATGGCTTTCTTACTTACAGTAAGGATGGTATCAGTTATACCGATACCAAAGGCAACGCTCTTTGGAACCAGACCTTTGAAATGCAGAATCCCATGGTCCGCATAGCGGAATCGAGGGTTGCCGTAGCGGATTATAACGGACATATCATACATAATATTGCCCAGTCCGGCGATGCCGTGGAAATAGATACCAACCTTCCTATCCGTGAATTTGCATTATCTGAGAATGGTATGGTAGCGGCGATATTGGAGGATACTAATATCACATGGATATATCTTTATAATTCCAACGGTGAAAAGGTGGCATATATAAAGACTACCATGCAGAAAAGCGGCTACCCGGTAGCGGTAGCTCTTTCCCCTGACGGAAAGCTGATGGCTGTATCCTATGTTACCGTGGAGAGCGGCGCTGCCAAAAGCAGCGTGGCATTTTATAATTTCAGCTCCGTAGGACAGAACTTCGTGGATAATTTCGCCAGCGGGGCCGATTATGTGGACGCCGTCATACCCTATATCACATTTTTGAGCAAAGATACCGCCTTTGCCGTTGCGGATAACCGGCTTGTACTTTACGGCGGGGACCAGAGACCGAAAAGTACGGCGGATGTATTGCTGGATGAAGAAATACAAAGTGTTTTCTATAATGAAAACAATATCGGACTGGTATTCCTGGACACCACCGGTGCAGGAAAATACCGTCTGGACATATATAATACCTCCGGTGCCGTAGTAACCTCGCTGTATTTCGATATGGATTATAAAGATATTATCCTTTATAAGGATACCGTCATTATATATAATGAAACGCAGTGTACCATATTTAATATGAGAGGGCTGGAGCGGTTCCGCGGTGAGTTTGAAAAGCCTGTTCTCTTATTTTCGCCGATCAGCACGAAAAAATACCTGGCTGTAACCAAAGACAGTATTGATATGATAGAAATGAAATAGGAGTATACAAATGAATTTTAATATTCTGCTGATTATTCTGCTGGCTCTGTGTATCTGGAGGGCTGTCAGAGGATTCCGCACAGGGATGGCGGAGGAAGTGTACCGGCTTATTTCCCTGGTAGTCGCCCTGTTTGTGCTGGCGCTGTCCATCATGGCCATTTCCAGCTTCATGGATCACGATAACAAAAACGGAATTATAGCCATTATCCTCATTGTTATCACGGGGATTCTTTTCCACCTGCTGAGTATTGTCCTGAATTCCCTGAAAACCATTGCCGGGCTGCCCATAATCAGCTTCTTCAACAGTCTTTTGGGCATAGCCGCAGGGATTCTTGAAGTGGTGGTTGCTTTGTGGATTCTCTACATTATTATACAAAACTTCCCCACGGGAGCCTTCGGGGAACAAATAATGAAGTGGACCAATGAAAATGAGTGGCTGCTCCGGCTGTATCAATCCAATTATATTTCGGGCTGGATATCTTCTTTTATGTAGATATCCGGCCTTTCTCTTTTCGTGGGGCAGGTATAATACGGAGGACCGACCTTCGAAAGCCCCGGTTTATACAATATCTTGTGGTAGAAACTACAAGATATTGGGGTTGATAAAATATTCCAAAAACTTGTAAAAAAAATCTAAAAAAATGTTGACATCTAACGATACATAATGCTAAAATAAGACTCACCGCGGATAACGGTGAAACAACAACTTGAAAGAAATAAAAAAAGTTGAAAAAAGTGCTTGACTGGCGAAACAACATGTGATAAGATATCAACTGTTGCGGCTGAGAAAGCAGCACACAGAACCTTGACAAATAAACAGTAATGCAACCCTGAAAATTCTAAAAAAGAAAATTCAGAGAACAAGTTTTAAAGCTTCGCAAGAAGCATTTAAGACACCCAAAAACAGTAAAAAATGTTTGGAAACAAACGACGGTTAAACATTAGCTAGAGTTAATCTTAACCGGATTGAACACTTGAACAAGAGAGTTTGATCCTGGCTCAGGATGAACGCTGGCGGCGTGCCTAACACATGCAAGTCGAACGAAGTTATGCAGAGGAAGTTTTCGGATGGAATCGGTGTAACTTAGTGGCGGACGGGTGAGTAACGCGTGGGAAACCTGCCCTGTACCGGGGGATAACACTTAGAAATAGGTGCTAATACCGCATAAGCGCACAGCTTCACATGAGGCAGTGTGAAAAACTCCGGTGGTACAGGATGGTCCCGCGTCTGATTAGCCAGTTGGCAGGGTAACGGCCTACCAAAGCGACGATCAGTAGCCGGCCTGAGAGGGTGAACGGCCACATTGGGACTGAGACACGGCCCAAACTCCTACGGGAGGCAGCAGTGGGGAATATTGCACAATGGGGGAAACCCTGATGCAGCGACGCCGCGTGAGTGAAGAAGTATTTCGGTATGTAAAGCTCTATCAGCAGGGAAGAAAATGACGGTACCTGACTAAGAAGCCCCGGCTAACTACGTGCCAGCAGCCGCGGTAATACGTAGGGGGCAAGCGTTATCCGGATTTACTGGGTGTAAAGGGAGCGTAGACGGCATGGCAAGCCAGATGTGAAAACCCAGGGCTCAACCCTGGGACTGCATTTGGAACTGTCAGGCTGGAGTGCAGGAGAGGTAAGCGGAATTCCTAGTGTAGCGGTGAAATGCGTAGATATTAGGAGGAACACCAGTGGCGAAGGCGGCTTACTGGACTGTAACTGACGTTGAGGCTCGAAAGCGTGGGGAGCAAACAGGATTAGATACCCTGGTAGTCCACGCGGTAAACGATGATTGCTAGGTGTAGGTGGGTATGGACCCATCGGTGCCGCAGCTAACGCAATAAGCAATCCACCTGGGGAGTACGTTCGCAAGAATGAAACTCAAAGGAATTGACGGGGACCCGCACAAGCGGTGGAGCATGTGGTTTAATTCGAAGCAACGCGAAGAACCTTACCAAGTCTTGACATCCCCCTGAATATCATGTAAAAGTGATAGGCCTTCGGGACAGGGGAGACAGGTGGTGCATGGTTGTCGTCAGCTCGTGTCGTGAGATGTTGGGTTAAGTCCCGCAACGAGCGCAACCCTTATCCTTAGTAGCCAGCAGGTAAAGCCGGGCACTCTAGGGAGACTGCCGGGGATAACCCGGAGGAAGGCGGGGATGACGTCAAATCATCATGCCCCTTATGATTTGGGCTACACACGTGCTACAATGGCGTAAACAAAGGGAAGCGAGACAGTGATGTGGAGCAAATCCCAGAAATAACGTCTCAGTTCGGATTGTAGTCTGCAACTCGACTACATGAAGCTGGAATCGCTAGTAATCGCGAATCAGCATGTCGCGGTGAATACGTTCCCGGGTCTTGTACACACCGCCCGTCACACCATGGGAGTTGGAAATGCCCGAAGTCTGTGACCTAACCGAAAGGGAGGAGCAGCCGAAGGCAGGTCTGATAACTGGGGTGAAGTCGTAACAAGGTAGCCGTATCGGAAGGTGCGGCTGGATCACCTCCTTTCTAAGGCGAAGAAGTAGGGGTTGTATTACTGTTTAGATGTTGAGGGAGCCGAAAGGCGCCTGGAAAGCATCATAAAAATTCCGGTGGCGATGCGCTTAGGGGAGACACCCGTTCTCATCCCGAACACGATGGTTAAGACTTAAGCGGCCGATGGTACTATGCTGGAAACGGTATGGGAGAGCAGGTGGCTGCCGGATTCCATAAAAAAACAATTAAATACTCATATAGATGGGAAGGGGAAAGAAACCCGTCCCGGACAATGAGGGCTTATAGCTCAGCCGGTTAGAGCGCACGCCTGATAAGCGTGAGGTCGGTGGTTCGAGTCCACTTAAGCCCACTGGCGGAGAAAAGACCTGGAATGCAAGCTTGAACGAGCGAAGTTCCGTAACCTGAGAGCGGACCGTCAGAAATGGGGGCGTAGCTCAGTTGGGAGAGCACCTGCCTTGCAAGCAGGGGGTCAAGAGTTCGAATCTCTCCGTCTCCACTGGATGCACAGACATCCAAGGAATAAAATCCTGAAGAATCCGTACCTTGAAAACCGAATATTGAAAATAATCTTAAAGTATCAACGTCTATATGGAAGGTTTTTAAATAAAGAAACCGACCGGATAGAAGAAGATAAACGAGAAGACATCCAAAACAAGCAATAACCAATCCGGAAGGGTTGGATAAGAAATACCAGAAGAGCATACAACGCTATGTATGCCGTAACGAGACCACACAAGGACGAGTTACAAACAGGTTAAGCTATAAAGAGCACAAGGTGGATGCCTTGGCACTAAGAGCCGATGAAAGACGTGATAAGCTGCGAAAAGCTGCGGTGAGGAGCAAATATCCATTGACCCGCAGATGTCTGAATGGGGAAACCCGGCGGAGAAATCCTCCGTCACCGTATTCTGAATCCATAGGGATGCGGAGGGAACCCGGTGAACTGAAACATCTAAGTAGCCGGAGGAAGAGAAAGAAAATATATCGATTCTGTGAGTAGCGGCGAGCGAAAACGGAAGAGCCCAAACCAGCGTGCGTGCATGCTGGGGTTCGGACTGCATACGTTATGAATGAGGTTAGCAGAACGGTCCTGGAAAGACCGGCCAGAGAGGGTGAAAGCCCCGTAAGCGAAAACCAAGTTTGGACAGCAGGATC
Organism: Lachnospiraceae bacterium; assembly: GCA_022845955.1. Classification (GTDB taxonomy): domain Bacteria; phylum Bacillota; class Clostridia; order Lachnospirales; family Lachnospiraceae; genus Eisenbergiella. Next base: position 6,701,057 of record AP025576.1, on the reverse strand, counting down.
CAGAGTACCACGAGACACGAGAAACCTTGTGGGAATAAGCGGGGACCACCCCGTAAGGCTAAATACTCCTTAGTGACCGATAGCGCATAGTACTGTGAAGGAAAGGTGAAAAGGACCCCGGGAGGGGAGTGAAAGAGAACCTGAAACCTTGTGTTTACAAGCTGTGGAAGTACCGTCAGGGTACAACCGCGTACTTTTTGTAGAACGGTCCGGCGAGTTGTGGGTGCTGGCGAGGTTAAGTCCTTAAGGGACGGAGCCGAAGGGAAACCAAGTGTTAACTGCGCGTAAATTATCCATTGGATAATCAGTCAGTATCTGCAGACCCGAAACCGGGTGATCTATCCATGTCCAGGTTGAAGTTGCCGTAAAAGGCAATGGAGGACCGAACGCACATCCGTTGAAAAGGGTGGCGATGAGGTGTGGATAGGGGAGAAATTCCAATCGAACCCGGAGATAGCTGGTTCTCCTCGAAATAGCTTTAGGGCTAGCCTCATATGAGTTCCATGGAGGTAGAGCACTGAATTTCCTAGGGGGCGTCAAAGTCTACCGAAGAATATCAAACTCCGAATGCCATAGGAATGTTATATGGGAGTCAGACTGCACGAGATAAGTTGGGCAGTCAAAAGGGAAAGAGCCCAGACCTACAGCTAAGGTCCCAAAGTACGTGTTAAGTGGAAAAGGATGTGGGATTTCAGAGACAACTAGGATGTTGGCTTAGAAGCAGCCATACATTCAAAGAGTGCGTAATAGCTCACTAGTCGAGAGGTCCTGCGCCGAAAATGTCCGGGGCTGAAACACGGCACCGAAGCTTAGGAACGCAGGCGACTGCGTTGGTAGAGGAGCATTCTTACCGGGAAGAAGCAGTGCTGTAAGGCATTGTGGACTGGCAAGAAGAGAGAATGCCGGAATGAGTAGCGAGATGGAGGTGGGAATCCTCCAGGCCGAATATCTAAGGTTTCCAGGGTAAAGCTGATCTGCCCTGGGTAAGTCGGGGCCTAAGGCGAGGTCGAAAGACGTAGCCGATGGACAACAGGTTGAGATTCCTGTACTATCATATGACAGAACTGTGGGGACACAGAGGGAAAGCCTGAGCCGGGAAAGGGAAACCCGGTGCAAGCGGAGTAAGAGCCAGGTTGGAAAAACCGCCTGGCAATCTGAAGCCGTGACGCGTACCGAATTAAAGTAGGGAAGCAGGTGAGCCAGCTGTCGAGAAAAGCCGCTATTGTTCATATGATACCCGTACCGTAAACCGACACAGGTGGATGAGGAGAGAATCCTAAGGCCGGCGGGAGAAGCATTGTTAAGGAACTCGGCAAAATGACCCCGTAACTTCGGGAGAAGGGGTGCCTCTGAAAGGAGGCCGCAGAGAATAGGCTCAAGCAACTGTTTAGCAAAAACACAGGTCTATGCGAAACCGAAAGGTGAGGTATATGGGCTGACGCCTGCCCGGTGCTGGAAGGTTAAGAGGAGGAGTCAGGCAACGAAGCTCCGAATTTAAGCCCCAGTAAACGGCGGCCGTAACTATAACGGTCCTAAGGTAGCGAAATTCCTTGTCGGGTAAGTTCCGACCCGCACGAAAGGCGTAATGATTTGAGCGCTGTCTCGACAATGCACCCGGTGAAATTGAAGTACCAGTGAAGATGCTGGTTACCTGCGCCAGGACGGAAAGACCCCATGGAGCTTTACTCCAGCTTGATACTGGGATTCGATGCTGTATGTACAGGATAGGTGGGAGACTGGGAAGTGATTACGCCAGTAATCATGGAGTCACTGTTGGGATACCACTCTTGCAGCATTGGGTTTCTAACCTGCGCCCGTGACCCGGGCGGGGGACAATGTCTGGCGGGGAGTTTGACTGGGGCGGTCGCCTCCGAAAGGGTATCGGAGGCGCTCAAAGGTTCCCTCAGGATGGTTGGAAACCATCCGAAGAGTGCAAAGGCATAAGGGAGCTTGACTGTGACACCGACGGGTGGAACAGGTACGAAAGTAGGACTTAGTGATCCGGTGGTATTAAGTGGGAATGCCATCGCTCAACGGATAAAAGCTACCCTGGGGATAACAGGCTTATCACTCCCAAGAGTTCACATCGACGGAGTGGTTTGGCACCTCGATGTCGGCTCATCGCATCCTGGGGCTGTAGCAGGTCCCAAGGGTTGGGCTGTTCGCCCATTAAAGCGGTACGCGAGCTGGGTTCAGAACGTCGTGAGACAGTTCGGTCCCTATCCGGCGCAGGCGGAGGATATTTGAGAGGAGCTGTCCTTAGTACGAGAGGACCGGGATGGACGGACCGCTGGTGTATCTGTTGGCTACCAAAGCCATGGCAGAGTAGCCAAGTCCGGCAGGGATAAACGCTGAAGGCATCTAAGCGTGAAGCCCCCCTCAAGATGAGATATCCCAATAAGTAAGACCCCTTAGAGAGTATGAGGTAGATAGGCTGGAGGTGGAAGTGCAGCAATGTATGGAGCTGACCAGTACTAATCGGTCGAGGGCTTATCCTGAAGGTAAGAAAGAGGTTTTGGAGAAGATTAGATTCAATGTTCGGTTTTGAGGGTATGGGTTCATACATCTGGTTATAGGAGATGTAGAGGAATGATCCTCGATAGCTCAATGGTAGAGCACTCGGCTGTTAACCGAGTTGTTGTAGGTTCGAGCCCTACTCGGGGAGTCGCTGTGAAGGCTGGGTCCTGAGGAGCGCAAGGGAAAAAGCTTAGGCCGGGGGGAACAGTCCCTGGAAAAGAAAAGAGGCTCCGTGGTCAAGCGGTTAAGACATCGCCCTTTCACGGCGGTAACACGGGTTCGATTCCCGTCGGAGTCATATTTTAATTGTGTTCTGCATATAATATAATAAACAAGGCGCAGTAGCCAAGTGGTAAGGCAATGGTCTGCAACACCCTGCTCACTGGCTCTCAGCCAACATAAAAAAATAAATACGGCGACGTAGCCAAGTGGTAAGGCAATGGTCTGCAACACCAGTATCCACCGGTTCAAATCCGGTCGTCGCCTCTCATCAAAACCTCGGAAACCTTGATTTTCCGAGGTTTTTTTGTTGTCTGCGTTACGTCTGATGGTGCTATTTATACAGTTTAGACCCTTGCCTCTATCTCATTTTTTTCTCATTGTACTTGAATTTGTAAAATTAACAAGTGTCGTTAGAAATCGTTAAAAATCGGATAAAATCGTTTCATAAGGTGGAAATAGAGTGGAGTTTTTTAGGCCGTTAGTAGATCAACCAATCCGCCCTTTCCCTGTTCCTCTGTGTGAAGATAGGTTTTAACCACAACCTTGTAGTCATCGCCTAATAACTCGGCTACGGCCTTCAGCTCCTGATGATTCTGTGTCTTACGGAGCAGCCTGGTAGCGAACGTATGCCGAAGGGCATGTGTGCCATAGTGAGGCAGTCCGGCTCTTTTCAGAATCCGATCTAGAGTCAGCTGAATATTACGGGCCGTTGGGAGTAATCCTGTTTTTGTTGTTACAATCAGATCATCCCGGACTGTACTTGTTTCATAGTAGCCAAGCATTAAATCCAGACAATACTCTGCTTCCTTGTTTAAGGGAACTGTCCTGACGCTTCGTGGATACTTTGGAGCAGTCAGAATACGCTTTGTTTTTGTTGAGGCATCCTTATCCCGATTCTTTACGGTGCTGACAGTTTCGTAGACGTGGTATGCGCGCCTCCCATCGACTGTCATAATACCTGATTTTGAAAGTGCGAGCAATTCGCCTTCCCGGAATCCCGTATTTAAGGCAAAGACTAGAAGCGGTCCATAGCGATAAGCCAGGGAACCATCTGGATTTCTAGCCATAGCGGTTTCCTTAAATTTGGGGAGGTACTCATCAGGCATTATCTCAATCTCTTTTGTTTTCACCTCCAGCACAGATTCATCAGGCAACTCGACAATGGACAACGGGTCGTATGATTTGGGTAGATCCTTCATTTCAATTCCGAAACTTATCATAGCCTGCAAAAAGAGGTATGCTTTCTTGATGGTTGATATGCTGTACTTGCTTGACAAATTATCAATAAAATCCTGAATTTGCAAGCCATCTAAATTACACATCAAGACCTTTGCCAGATCGCTCTCCTCTATCTGCTTATGAAATGTCCTTTCAAGCCGGTCCAGGCTGGAGTTCTTAAATTTGCCGCGTTTATTTTGCTGCTCTTTGTGATAAAGAAATTTTTCTCCATATTGCTGAACCGTCAGCTTTCTTGTGACAGCTTCGCCAGTTTGAACAAGTATTTTATACTTATCCATTCTGGCTTTCACTTCGCTTTTTACATCTCCCGTGAATTCTTTGCCTTTGTATCGAGCTACCCACTTACCTTTGGAGTTTTTAAAGAGTGATCCATCACCTTTGCTTCGTCTCGGCTTCGATTGAGGCTGTTCTTTTGATTTAACTTCTGCTTTAGTTTTACTCATTGTATGCTCTCCTATAAGGTACAATGAACTCTACCCTACAGGAAGCCATATATTTGCTGTAGGATTATTATAGTACGATATAGTGTTTGTGACAACCGTAATCTATTTAATTGAGAGTTCCTTACCAGTATTCTTTTTTATGAAATCTTGCAATGCTTTAGGGGAAGTAAAGTAGTCCCGCCCTAATTTGGTCACCGGGAGAATTTTACTTTGCAAGAGTTCTCTGGTTTTTGTCTTACCCAATCCGAGCATATCTGCGATTTCTGCAACCGAGTATTTCTTGAAATCTTCCGAGACTGTATTATCTGCATTAGGATTATTCATGAAGATATCCTTCTTTCTAAGTTTATTAAACGCATATCTCCCTGCATCCCCTTCCTATGCCCTTCCCGGCCACGTAGCAGGCTGTACGGTGTACGATTCAATCCAGGGGCGGCGCAGCTTACAGCCAGGCTGTCCAGGGAACCTATATAAAATGCTGGTATATGCTCTTCAGTTATCAAAGTGCGGGTGATATTGAAGCTGAAAGAAAAGCTACTTACCAGCTTCGGAAAATCACATACTGTTTATAAAGAGGGGGAGAAAATCCAAATTATTGAAATATTTTAAAAATTTAAGATACTATAAAAAGCACTATGATATTGACAACATACTAGATATTGTGTTAGTATGGCTTTGTAATTGATTTTTGTGCTCCGGAGGACGGTATTCTGGCGGGTAAAAGGCCAGGAGGATTCGTTCCGCACACGTTGTTTAAGATTGTAGTGATGTCAGGAAAACGCCATGATGACTGGTATTTTTCTGGCATTTTTTATGGTCCGGGAAAGGGCGGTCCTGTCTTGTGGGTATCCACACGTATAAGGGAATGATGACAGTGTAAGAAATGCTTATGCTGGCTCATTCCCTTTTTTATTGCCTAAAAAGCACGTGCTTTAAGGATAAAAAACCAAAATAAGAAAGGTGGAAAAACAAATGAATGAAATTATGTATGCAGACAACTATTCCAGGCAGTTTCAAGCGCAGGACGAATTTTTCGACTGTCTGAAGGCGATTGGAGGAAGATCCAGATGGGAACGGAAACGCTCCAAGGATCTTCGGCTCGTTGCAATCATGGATGAGGACAGCAAAATTGCAAAGGAACTTAAGGAACAGTATGAGCAGGAGGGCCTGGATATCGGTATTCTGACGGATACCATGGAGAATACCAGGCTGGTACTGAAAGCCAAGGATAAGTATTACCCAGTGAGAAGCTGTGCGATTAAGACGATCTTAGATCGCGCCGGTATTTCAGGGGCGGTGTTAAACCGTCTGGAGAAGAATGTATACGCCCGGATACTGAACGACTGTCTGAAGATCACAAAGGGAGAATCCCTGTTGCGGATCTCAGACGGTAAAGTATCTGCGGTGCATGGTGGAGATTGCTGCGACTACTCCATTCTGGATATGGAGCAGGTTTTTGCTCATGTAGTGGAGTTCCTAAATAAGACTTTTCCTGGGGCAAGTTTTTTAGGCGGTTTTTACGATCACACAAGGGCATCGGGCCTGTGGGAACTTTCCAGGAATGATGAACTTCTGGGAGCGTACCGCAAAGAGCTGGAAAACTGCGGCCTTGATTCGGATGATATGAAGGCGGCCCTCCGGGTATCCACATCAGATGTCGGTACCAGCGGGGCTAATTTATATCCCATGCTGCTCTGTGGCCCCAAGCAGAATACCATTGCTCTGGGTGATCCGTTAAGGCTCAGTCATGAAAATGGAGTTACACTGGAGCAGTTTGATAAGCAGCTGGGGCTGCTGTTTGGAAAGTACCAGGCTGCATTAAAGAATCTGACAAGGCTCCTGGGTATTTTAATTACCAATCCCGGAAACTGCATGATTGGGATTATGAAAAAGGTGAAGGTTCCGAAACGATATATCACGGAAGCCTTGAATTTGTTTATATCCCAGAACGGAACAGGAAGCTGCACGGCCCACGAAATTTACTGTGGGATGTCAGAAGTGATTTTTATGCTGACGTGCGAAGGGGAGTCAGGAGGCCATATTGCCACCATGGAAGAAAAACTTGCCAGAGCTTTGTCTTTGGACTGGAAGGAATTTGATGTTCCGGGAGAAATCAAGTGGTAAAAAATGCAGGCTGTGAAAAACGTTCAATCACATTAAGAACGAAGAGGAGGGAGACCTCTTCTTTTTTCTTACCATGAGGAAGGAGAGATTTTATGTTTTTGAATCTGAATTACAGTCCAGAGGTAGTCGTTGATACGACTACGCTTACTGAAAAGGAATGGTTGGAATACCGCAGGCTGGGAATTGGCGGGAGCGACGTAGCTGCCATTATGGGTCAATCACCGTTCTGTACCGGCCGGGATCTGTATTATGACAAGCGGGGTATCCGGCCGGTAGTCAATGAAGATGAGGATAACTGGGTGGCTAAATCCGTTGGACATCGTCTGGAGGAACTGGTTGCAGAGATATTTTCTTATAAAACAGGATTGAAAGTCTACCCAATCCATAAGATGTTCCGTCATCCGCTCTATCCTTTTTTACTGGCCGATGTGGACTTTTTTATTGATTTCCCGGACGGAACCACAGGCATCCTTGAATGTAAAACATCAAACTATCATTGTCAGGACAAATGGGAAAATAACTGTGTGCCGCTCAATTATGAGTATCAGTGCAGACATTACATGGCTGTTATGAACTTAAATGTGGTCTATATCGCCTGTCTGTTCGGAAATAATGAGAATGAGTATGTCATCCGAAAAATTGAGCGGGACTATGATCTCGAAGAAGATCTTATCAATGAGGAGGCATATTTTTGGAATGAATATGTCCAGAAAGAGCAGGAACCTCCATACGTGGAAAGCGGTGAGCTGATACTGGAAAGTATCAGGAGGCATTTTGGGCCTGGAGATAAAGACGAGGACGAAATAATCCTCCCGGGAGCAATACGCGATAACCTGGACCAGTATTTAGCCTTAAAAGAGCGGAAATCCGCGATTGATAAGGAATCGAGAGAGATTGAGGGGAAGATGAAAAGCCTCTATGCCGGTGTGGTTGAGCGTATGGGTGTTAGCTGTAAAGCATCACTGGATCTCGGTCCGTGCAAATACCTTGTTACATATAATCCGGTCTATCGAACCGGAATCAGTAAGAATAGCCTGGAAAAGCTGCAGGTGCAGCATCCGGATATCTATGATGAATATGTAGAAGTTACGGAAAGCAGGCGGTTTTCTGCCAAGAAAGTGGAGGCGGCCTGATGATAAGAGAAAACGATATGGTTTATATCTGTTCTCCCCTTTCTGCACCTACAGCTAATGAAATCCGCGCAAATATGGAACTGGCCCGCAGTTATATGCAGTTGGTATCGAAAGTTTTCCGGTGCCGGGCGGTGGCTCCTCATGCGTATCTTCCGGAGCTTCTGGATGACAGAGTTTTATGGGTGCGTGAACTGGGAATCAGCGTTGGCATGAAGTTGTTGGAACACAGCCAGGCGTTGATTGTTTGCAGCCCGGTAATCAGCTGCGGTATGCAGGCCGAGATCGTAAAGGCCAGGGAGCTGGGAATACCCGTATATGCCCTTCTAAAGGAGGACCCTTATATTGGCGTGGTGCAGACGCCTTCTACATGAAAGGAGGCGTTGACGTGAGATGTAGATACGACAGGGAGATCTATTCCAATCCGGAGAACGGATATTGTATATTTCAGTATCTTACGGAGGAACCGGTGCCGGAAGGTGCGAAAAACTCCTTCTATAAGGGAAATAAAACCGCATTTGTGGCGGTCGGATATCATCTGCCAAACGGAGACGTGCTGGAATATGAGCTAAACGGAACCTGGGCCAAGGGCAGGAATGGACTGCAGTTTGCGGTCGAATATTATGACGATATTTTATCGGACACAGAGGACGGCATTTACCAGTATCTTAGTTCCGGCGCGGTGAAAGGAATAGGCCCCAAGACAGCGGAGGCGATTGTGAACCAGTTTGGTAGACAAACCTTTGAGATATTTGACGCAGAACCGGAAAAGCTCCTGTCGATTAAGGGAATCACAGAGAAAAAGCTGTCCATGATCCTGACGTCCTATCAGGAAGCGCATTCCAGAAGGGAATTAACTATGTTACTGGCACCCTATCAGCTGGGGCCGGGAAAGATTGCCAAGGTGCAGACCGCATATGGGGATCGCGCGCTGGAGGTAGTACGCAGTGAAACCTATGAACTCTGTAAGGTGCAGGGATTTTCCTTCACGCAAGTTGACCGGATCGCAATGGCAAATAACATATGCCTTTTCGATCCGCAGCGGATCAGGGAGTGCCTACGCTATGTGATAGACGACAATATGCGGGCAGGGAACCTCTACATGGATAAAGAAACCTATATCAAGACTGTATATCAATATTTAAACCATGGATTCCCGATGGAAGCCGTCAGCAGGAAACAGATCTGTGCAGTCGCTAATCAGATGTTTGCAGAGAGCGAGCTGGTGGTTGATGGAACTGCTGTCTATACCAAGAGTGCTTATGAACAGGAGGAAGGTACAGCAAATGCCATAGCGGAGCTGTTGCTTCAGGAGCCGGACAAAACAGATATCATTAGTCTGCTGAAGGAGGCTCAGGAGGAGCTGGGAATCCAGCTTGCCATGCGGCAGGAAGAAGCTGTTATCATGGCTTTCCGTTACCGCTTCAGTATTATTACGGGAGGGCCGGGAACCGGAAAGACAACAGTGGAGAAAGTAATCCTTTATATTCATCAAAAGATTGATGATGGAACCGTCCTTCTTATGGCACCGACTGGGAAAGCAAGCAGGCGTATGGCAGAGAGCACCGGCTATCCGGAAGCGTCTACCATGCACAGTGCGCTGGGAATTGTGAGTGATGATGAGGATTTTTGGATGGACTCCGATTCTTTGGAGGCATCCCTGCTTTTGGCTGATGAGTTCAGTATGGTTGACATGAAGCTGGGAAACACCTTCTTTGGCCGGATAGACAGAGATACCAGAGTGGTTCTGGTTGGAGACGTGAAGCAGCTGCCATCGGTGGGACCGGGAAATGTGTTTCGGGAACTGATTGAAAGCGGAATCATCCCTCTTACGGTTCTTGACGTGGTCTTCCGGCAGGATAAAAACAGCAGGATTGTTCAAAATGCGGATCTTATGCAAAAGGATCAGACAGAGTTCGCGTATGGGGAGGATTTTGTCTGGCTGCCGGTCGAAACAGAGCTGGAAGCTAAAAACCTGGTACGAAAAGTCTATGCGGATGAGGTTAAGCAAAACGGCGTGGAAAACGTTCAGATTCTTACGCCGCGCAGAAAGGGAGACGGTGTGAGCGTCAACGGGATGAATGAAGAACTTCATGAAATGATGAATCCAGCCCGGAAAGGCCAGCTGGAAATGAAAGCTGCTGGCCATACATTCCGCGCCGGGGATAAGATTATTCAAAATAAAAACAAAGACGGAATCAGTAACGGGGACAGCGGATTCATAAAGGCTATTTACCTGGACAGTGACGGGATTAAAAAAACTGAAATTGCGTTTGGTAGCCGTATTGTGGAATATGATGAGGAACAGATGGAAATGGTGGAACACGCCTATATCCAGACGGTTCACAAATCCCAGGGCAGCGAGTATCCGGTGGTGATCCTGCCATGGCTGATGGCGTTCCGCCTCATGTTAAAGCGTAATATCCTTTATACCGCCATAACAAGAGCCAAGGTAAAGCTGATTATCATAGGACAGAAGCGGGCCATTGAGAAGGCAGTCCATAACACGAAAAATGAAAAGCGCCTGACCCGGTTAGGGGAACGACTTACCAGACGGTATTATGAGCTGTTGGAGGAACGCAGGCTGGAGGAATCCGTATATGAACAGATGGCAATTAATTTTTAGGAGGAATTTAAACGATGAATAGGACAAAAATTGTTTCACAGGGTATGGTGCGCCGCCTGGATGCATTATCGCAGGCTGCAGTTGACTTCTGTAAGGTACTGGTGGATGGCAGCACGGATAGAGACGGCCAGGAGTTAAAGAACGTCTTAGACCGTGGTGTGCGAAACCAGATAATCCATTTTGCGGTAGAGAAACTGGAGGAACTGGGATTTACCATCTGTATTCCCTACGTTGAAAGCCGGAATCCGGCGCGGCTCAGACGCTGCACCCAGTTGGACTGTAAATGCAAACAGTGTAATTATCAGGAGAAGCAGGACGAGCGGGAGCGCGTTTTCGATGTAATCGAGCAGGCGCTGTCCATGGCAGGCTACCAGGTGCTGTATGGGGAGAATGGCGAGGTCATAATCCGCAATAGTATGTTGGAGAAGGACATGGCCGTACAGATTAGTGAATTGCCGGATCAAAGAAAGGGGGCAATCAATGAATAAGAAGCCGGACTGGAAAGCAGAATTTTGTACCATGCTGGAGAAACTTACTGAGCGCCGTTCTATCTGGAAAGTGTGGAATGACTTCATTACTCTGGCTGCAATCACCATCTCAAACCTTGTGAAAACAAGCAGCTGGGATGAGAGGGAAGAAGAATATCTGTCCATCATACATACCTATCAGAAGGAGGAACAGGACATCATCGTACAGCTTTTCGCTGTTATGCAGCTGGCTTATGAAGAAAACGACAAACAGGATTTCCTGGGGAATATATGTCAGGAGCTGGAGTTGTTGCAAAGGCTAAAAAAGCAGTATTTCAGCTCTTGCAATGTTTCCGTTGCAATGCCGAGTTTGTGTGCGAGAAACTGATATGGAATGACCAATTAGAAATGAAAGGGTATTTGTCCGTATATGATTCGGCGTGCGGAACCGGAACGATGTTAATTACGTTTGCACATATGCTTCAAAAGAAGGGAATCAATCCGCAGACGAATGCATTATTTGTGGGCCAGGATGTTGACCGCATATCGGCTTTGACGTGCTACATTCAGTTAGCCATATTGGGTTTACCCGCGTATGTAATTTGTCGGGGATACCTTGTCAAATTCGGGAAGAATTCCGGGTAATGAGGTTTGGTATACACAGGAATACATTGTAAATGCGGAACTTTTTGTGGATAACCAGGAACTCTGTCCGGAAGAATATGGACAGTCCGCCCCTCTTGATGGAAGGGTAGAAGATCTTTCTGAAGATGAGGAGGAGAAACGGGCCAGTTGAGTTTCTGTAAAAAGATAAAAAAATTCAAGTATTTCAGCGGTTGGCGGCTCTTTACTATATAGAGGTTAAGATACCGCCTGCCGCTCACAAGAGAGGAGCGAAAGCGAATGAGTGAAACAATCAATACAACGATGTATGACAGGGTGGATGAAGTCAGAAATTTGAACCGGATTGAAGGTTTTGATCCCAGGCAGTATATGAGGAATTTAACTGGAAGTGATGGGACCGTAAAGCAGTATCTGGATGTGGTGTACCGTAAACTGTGGTTCCGCCTGAAGAATCCGGAAGGGAAGATTGTCAAAAAGCTGCTAAAGCTCACGGAGCAGACGGCCATTGTGGAGGCCAGGATTTACTTAAACAAGACGGATCCGGAGGACAGCTATATTGCCAGTGCGTTTGCCCAGAAGTTTGTAAGTCAGGACGAACAGTTCGGAGCCAAATTTCTGGAGCTGGCGGAGACTGCCGCCGTGGGGCGGGCGCTTGCTGATGCGGGATATGGCTTACAATTTGCCGATCTGGAAGGCGAGCAGGACCCAAATGTGGTCGATGCGCCTCTTGGACAGAACCGCGGTGAGGGAAGCAATTACATTTCTGATATGCCCGGCACTATGACTGAAGAAGTGAATGGTTCACAGGGCCAGCAGGCCGTACCAAACCAGAATCCGGTAATGGCTCAAAACCAGACACCTATGCAGGGGAATCCGGCAGCGTCGGCAGGCTATATGGAACCGGCCGCTTCCCTGGAAGCATACATGCAGGAAACCTCCAGTGTGGCTTATGGAATGCCTCCGGCTTTTGGCGGGGGAACACCGGTACAGAATCTGGTGCCTGCTAATTATAATTATGCTGCAGGCCAGACAGTACCACAGGGCCAGGCAGTACCGCAGAACCAGGTACGGCCTCAGAGCCAGGCAGTACCACAGAACCAGGTACGGCCACAGGGTCAGGCAGTCCAGCAGAATCAGGCATGGCCGCAGGGCCAGGCAGCTCCGCAGAACCAGACAGCGCCACAGAATCAGGTGCCGCCGCAGAACCAGGCTCTTGCACAGGAGCAGATACAGCCAGTCGGCCAGGCACCGCAGTTACCAGTTATCACACCGGATATGACAGACGAACAGATTTATGCGCTGTTGGACTATAAATCAGCGGCGTCTGTTGTTGTCTCAACCAAGATCAATCATGGCAAGACATTAGGGCAGATTGCGATAGACCGGCCGAAGGACTTAAACTGGTATGCAAATGATTATAAGGGGCCGGATAAGCTCTTGCGGGTTGGCGCTAGATTCCTGATTGACGCAGCAACAAACAGGGTAGCTTAATGACATGCAGCCTGGCTTTTGCCGGGCTGCGGAAAGGAGGGAGGAATTATATCGGATGAATGAGGTGTTTCCATTTGACATTAGTGATATCGTATTCCTTCTGAACCTGAAAATACGTCGAAAAAATCAAACAAGCTGGGATTGTGACTGCCCATTTTGCGGCAAAGAGGGGAAGCTGAATATTAACCTGGAGAAGAACGTATTCCGCTGCAATAAATGTGGAGAAGGCGGAGGCCAGCTCCAGTTATATAGCAAGGTATATGGTCTGGATCGGGCTACGGCCTGTGAACAGATTAAGAATTATCTGGGAAAAGGCATCCAGGCTCCGGAATATGAGAGCTTTAAGAAAACGGTGAAATCCAAACCGGAAGTGATCCATGCAGACCGGGCTCCTGATCGGGTGCTGCATCAAACATATTCCACGTTCCTCTCCATGCTTACTTTATCGGAGACACACGGAAAAAATCTTTTGGAACGCGGATTAAGTATGGAGCAAATCCAGAAGAATGGATACAAGAGCACGCCAGTCTTCGGCTTTCGGAAGCTGACAGAACGGCTGATTGAAGCCGGCTGTACCGTGGAAGGTGTTCCTGGATTTTACCAGGAGGAGGACGGGGCCTGGAGTATCCGCTTTAAGCGGAAGTGCAGCGGCTTTTTAATTCCGGTCCGGACAATCGAGGGGTATATTGTGGGAATGCAGATCCGTTTGGATTACCCGTTCGATCATACCAAGTATATCTGGTTATCCAGTATCAACGATAAGATGGGAACCAGCTCTGGAAGCCCGATTCATTTTGTAGGGAATCCGAGGGATGAGATTGTATTCCTCACAGAAGGCCCACTGAAAGGAGACATAGCCAGTTTCCTGTCCGGTCGCAGTTTTGCCTGTGTCCCAGGCGTCAACCAGTACGCGAATCTGCCGGAGCTTATCGCACAGTTAAAGCGGCTTAGAGTCAAGATGGTTTATGAGACCTATGACATGGATAAGCTGTTAAATACGGTTTGTCAGGCGGATTATAATACAGACTGCGTAACGTGTGCGTTCCGGCAGGAAAAAGGAAAACATCAGTGCCTGAAAAAAATAGAGAAACGGAAGCATATCCAGAACGGGTGCAGGAAGCTGTATGGCATCTGTAAGGAGCTTTTGGTACCGTGCAAGCAGTTTGTCTGGGATTTAGACCAAGAAGGCGCCTGGGCTGGAAACCTGAAAGGTGTGGATGACTGGCTGCTCGATCTGGAATGTAAAGCATCCGAGTGATGCGGAATAAATATAAGGCAGGGAAAAGATGAAGGTAACAATAGAGATTGATGAGGATGAGCTTCAGAAAGCAATTATAGATATGGTTGCAAAGGAATGTGCGAGGGCTTATTTTAAGCGTGATGAATATAAAGGGATCGAAAAAGCGGTCAAGGAGGTTATTTATAGTCAGAAAGAGGAGCTGCTGTCGCGCTGCGTGGATAAAGCATCGGCAGAACTTACGCGGAAAGCGTTACCCAAGTTGCTGGAAAAGCTGACGGAATGATGTTTCCGTAATAAATGACAGCGGTTCAGACAGCTCGGAGCTGGCAAGGAGAAAGGTGCAGATGTATGAAACCGAGATTTAAAAACAATATGATTATCCATTGTCCGGAACGGCAACAGGCTTTGTGGCTGATTGCAGAAACTGAAGTTCCGGAAAGAAACTGCAAAGAGGAAGCCATTGCAGGCTGGGATAAGTATAGAGAGAAAACCGTGTATGGCCTGATGGGGGAACCTTCCTATGAGGCCCCGACGTTGGTGTGGGTATGCTCGATGGATGATGAAATAATGGAAGGCAAAGTAATTACGGAATATGCTGATTTGTATAGCTAAATAAGTAATATATGGGTGTTCAATACTAATTTTAATTGGTATTGGCACCCATTTTTTATACCGTTTGTTGGGAAATACGTGGTCTGTCCGTATATAGTATGTATAGAAAATAAAAAAGGAGTGGATACATAACATGTATAGAACGAAAACAATCGCAGTCGATCACGGGAACCGGAACATAAAGACCGAGAATCAAATTTTTACATCAGGGCTAGTAGAAAGTGATACGGAGCCGCCGCTGGGGGACTTCCTGTCTTATAACAAGAAGTATTATACACTGTCACAACAGCGGATTCCTTACATGAGGGATAAAACGAAAGACGACCGGTTTTTCATACTGACCCTGTTTGGGATTGGCATGGAACTGGAGCTGGAAGGACAGCGGCCGAGGAATGAAATTACAAAAGTAAATCTGCCCGTAGGGCTGCCACCGGCGCATTACGGTTCACTATATAAAAAGTTTGAGCGGTATTTCAAAAGAGAAGGAATCATTCAGTTTTCCTTCAGAAGAAACAGCTATTCTGCTATAATCGGGGATGTGGTTTCCTATCCACAGGACTATGCAGCAGCCATGACAATCTATCCGGAGATCAAGCGGCATACCAAGGTCCGGATTTTTGATATTGGCGGATTCAGTGTGGATTATCTGGAGTTAAAGAATGGAGTGCCGGATATGAATATCTGTGATTCCCTGGAAAACGGAGTTATCACCTTATATAACCGGATTAAGTCCAGGGTCAATTCCGAGTATGATTTATTACTGTCCGAATCAGAGATTGATGACATCATCCAGGGAAAGAAAACGGATTTTAATGAGCAGATACAGGGGCTGGTAAGGAATATAACCAAAACCTTTGTAGACGATCTGTTAGGAGCCTTCCGGGAGCGGAGCATGGATTTAAGGACAGGCTGTGTGGTCTTTGTCGGTGGCGGAGCTTTACTTTTGAGAGAGCATCTGGAGAGGTCAGAGAAAGTGGAAAAAGCGATTTTTATACCGGAGATTACGGCCAATGCGCGAGGCTATGCCAAGCTCTATAACCTTTCAAAAGTTGGGAGGTAGCCTGATATGCGGGAAAAGAAGAATGAATTTGTTTTCACGATTGGTTTTAAGAAAAAGGATCCGGAACATGTTAGAGTTGCAAAGATGTTAAATGAGATGGACCCCAAAAACCAGTTTATTGTTAATGCGGTCTTATGCTATGTAGATTCAGGGTATGTAAATGTCCGACCATGGAATCTGCAGCCTTTATTTGTACAAGCTGAAAATATCCAGCCCTCAGTGCAGATTAAGCAAGGGCCTAAACCACTGAAGGAGGATGAAGAACTGGATGAAAACGATGCCAGAACGATTATGCAATCTCTAAAAAATTTTCGTGCATGACACTACTATGAACATTGTTTTATTATTCATTACCATGAAAATGAATTTTTACTACGCAATAAAAGTAACAAATATATTTGGGGTTTTACAATGGAGACGGTAAGTTGAAATGTACAGCTATGTGTGTATAACATTCAGTAAATATTTCTTAATATCACAGATGTAATCGTTTTATATACTTTTTCTCTGTGATAGGAAACAATGTGATACAAACTTTGGCACTGAATATTAAATAAGTATCTTAAATTACATAGTAATTTTTGGTACAATAGAATGAAAGAGGGGTAGATGAAAGGTAATTTTTACACCAGCGGTTTTGGCTTGTCCTGTTAGTTTTCGGATCATAGAAAATCTTGTCGGGAAGGATTAAAAAACGGATGATATCTATGTAAATACCTATGGAAGGCCATGTTTATTTCAGAATAACCCCTTACAACCAATTTTTTGTACTTTTAATTATGTTATTGTAGAGGACTGAAAATATTTAGGTTAAAGTGAGGGAAACATTATGATAGAAATATTAATCTGTGATGATGATAAGTATTTTTGTGGTTACATGGAAAACTGTATATTGGATTGGGCATCTAAAAATCAGTGTGAAGTAAATATAGAACAGTGCTATTCTGGAAAAAGCCTGCGACAATTCATGAAAGAAGAATATCCCTATTTACTGTTTCTGGATATAGAACTTGGGGATGAGACGGGAATGCAGATAGGCGATTATATCCGAGAGGGGCTAAAGGATGAGAACCTCCAGATTGTATTCGTATCATCCCATACACAGTACGCGATGCAGCTGTTTCATATAAGGCCCTTTGACTTCCTGGTAAAACCAATCGGGCCGGAGCAGCTCGCACAGGTCCTTTCCAGATACTGTGCAGTTAAATTAAAGGATAATAAGAAATATTTTGCTTATCAGCAGAAAAATCACACGATTCGCATTGACCTGAACAATATTATGTATTATCAAAGCGACAGAAAGAAGGTTAAAATATTTACGGAAAATAGACAAATGAGTCAGCAGGATTTACTTTATAGAGGAGAGTTGAATCAATATATTGAGTTTTATGGAAGCTTAGAAGAGACTATGCAACAGTTAGAGCGAAGACAGTTTTGGCGTATCCATAAATCATATATAGTGAATATAGACTATGTAAAATCATTTGGACGGGACCACTTTCTTCTGAAACATGATATTGAAATACCTGTTAGCCGATCGAGATGGAAAGAAGTTCAACAGTGGATTTTACAGTATGGATATGCATAGCATCTTATGTAAGAAACAATATGGCGGAATAAAACATGATACAGAATGGAGAAAATAGTCATGGTAATTTTTTTGATAAATAGTCTATTTGGAATTTTCCTGACCTATAAGATGGTTGGGATTCTGCTTAAGCGGCTGTGTATCAGCGTAAAAGCGTGTATTTTACTTTATTTTATATATTACATAATTAACAATCTTGTATATTTCTTATGGAAAAACGATAAAATTACATTGATTTCAAATTATATTTGCCTCTATATAATTGTTTTCATTGCCTATGATGAATATATTTGGAAAAAGATACTGGTACCTTTGTTGCTTGCGACTATAGGCTATTGCACGGAAGAACTGTTTTGGTACTTGCTAATGATATTCTTTAAAACACCAGATATATCAGTTGTTGCGGTCCTTTCTAACTTTATGTTCTGTATTGTTCTGGCTCTCCTACAGGGACATTTTAATCGGGGAGTGAACGATTTGCGTCTAAGGCATGAGAATCTATTACTGATTATGCTGCCAATCACCAGCATGTTTGTCGTATTGGCAATGGATACAAAAATGAATCCAGAATTAAAGGCAGGAGGAATATTCGGGATAATTTTATTGAATATTGTAGTATTTTATTTATATGAGCAACTAGCGAGCGCATATGAAAAAGAAATGGAACAATATTTACTCAGCCAAAAACTCAGACAATATGAGAATCAATTGGAGCTGATGCGCGAATCTGTCAAACGGATCCGTTCGATTCGTCATGATATCAAGAATCATATCATTGTTGTGAAACAGTTGCTCAATGATAAAAAGATAGAGGAGATTAACGACTATCTGAAACAATTAGAAGATGTAATGGCAACAAATAAGGAATATGCAAAGACAGGAAATGATTGTGTAGACAGTATCATTAATTATTATATGGATGAGGCCGAAACAATGGGTGCCACGATAGAACTGACACTTAAGATACCGGAATCTCTGCCAATTGCCTCATTAGATATCAGCATTATTCTTGGAAATCTATTGCAAAATGCAGTGGAGGCTCTAAAAAAATGTGAAGGGAATAAAAGACTGTATGTTTTATTTAGTATGGAAAAGGGGACCTTACGGTTAAGGATTATAAATACCTATAATGGTAACCCCATCATGTCTAATGGAAAGCATTTACAAACATCAAAGACGATGGAGATGGACCATGGATTTGGCCTGCAGTACGTTAAGGAGTCAATTAATAAATATAATGGTGAAATGGAATATAAGATTAAGGATGATGAGTTTGAGGTGAATGCTTTTATTTTAATGGGAGAAGAATTCTAAACATAAAAATCAATTGCAATAAAATGCCGATTTCCGTATGCAAAAGTTGTGGCTAAGGAATCGGTATTTTTTATATGTGGGCAGAAATAAAGTCCACTTACAGGATTAAACTCAAAATAGAATTTTTTGTACTCTTTTTAACAATTTTCTAAGCAATAATCTATATGTTCTGCTAAAAATGACTGGTAGGTCTGGTGGTAGATTGTATTAAATGCAAATTATACCATTAAAATGGTTATTTGTACCATTTGCAAATTATTACTAAAAATTTGTGATATACTTTATCCATTAAAAATGAGGAGGGGAAACAATGAAATTTATCAAAAGTTTTATTAAAAATCATTCCACTCAAATTACCAGTTTTGCACTGGCGATGGCCGTAATCATTACAAACATGAACTGCTGGGGAAAAGCATTTCAAGAGAAATTGCCGGAAGAGATTGATAAACTCCGTAAATTCAAATGATTGACTGGATTTTAGAAATCTTAAAAGAAAGCGGCGCAGTTGGAAACAATAATGAAACAATTGTAAAATATGGACTGCAGAAGGCAGGAAGTTTTTTGCTAGATTTGATTATTACTTTCATATGCGCTGCTTTTTTTGGAATCCCCATAGAGGGAGTGGTTTTCTGGATAGTTTTATTTGTACAGAGAATGTATATTGGTGGATATCATGCCAAGACCCAGCTAAGGTGTCTGTTTATTTCGTGGATAGTGACAATAATTTCTTTTTCGATTATAAAAATGGATATGAGTGATAGAGTATTGCTCTATATGATGGGAGTGGTAACCATAATTATTTGGTTGGCAGCACCCGTGGAAGCTGAAAACAAGCCATTGTCTGAACGGGAAAGGGTACTTTATCGGAAGATTGGAAAATGGATGATGGGAATTTGTTTTATGGTGGCAGTGATAGCTAAATCCATCCACCTATATGTAATATTTAAACCACTTGCACTTGCAACAATCGGAACAGGACTAGGAGTTATCATAGCGCTGGTCCTAAAATATCAAAAAGCAGGTAATTGTAGAAAATAATATATGGTAAATGAAAGGGACAATTTCTATCGGTATGCGGCCAAAGTAGAAATCTTAAAGCGAGGCAAATTTGACGTTGTGCTATACAATATTGAGACAGACATTAAAAAAAGCCATTTGTATTTTTGGAATCGATCATGGCAGAAACAAAAATACCGTTATAAATTAATGGATTGTATTATGAAAGATAAAACCGTTGTGAGCTGTTCAATTAAGGAAGATTCATTTGTACAGGCGATGTGGATTTTTCCTGGCAGGGAAGAATAGCAAAGGCCTAACTTACAATTTTATCTGTCATGCCAAGACAATCTGCAAATATGAACGGAGGCATAACAGAGAAGAGATATCCAAACTGCGATGTTTCAGAGCGGGGAATAGGAAGATAACAATGAAAAAGTATAAAAAAAATTATGGCTTTTTAATTATGGCCCTCCTCTTTATGCTGATGTTTTCCTTCATATCGGAAGCAAACGAACACAGCAGTGATAAGAAAGGGCTGGATGTTATTTTCGTTATGGACTACAGTGGTTCGATGAAAACGAATGATCCGGAACAAACAGCACAAGGAATGGTAAAAGCATTTATAGACACTGTACATAGCGCAGACATACGCATTGGATTCGTGGCATATAATGACCGGCTTCTTTCAACAACTTCCCCGATTTCAGTAGGAACAAATGAGGAAAGACAAGTATTAAGGCAGTTAATTGATGCACCTGGATATTCTGGAAATACAGATATAGGTCTGGGACTACGGAATGCTCACGAATTGATTTCACAGGAAACGAACCGCAAAAAGGCAATTGTTTTAATTTCAGATGGGGAGTCAGATTTAAAAGGATCTCAAACCGGCAGGGGATTGGAACAATCGCTTCAGGACGAGGAGTATGTGGCACAAAAATGCGGGGAGCAGGGCATACCAATCTACTCCATAGCTTTTGGAAAATACGATGGGAATACTGCGAATCTGGAATCGCTCTCAAAACGGACCCAAGGACAGATGTATTTCGTTAATGAGCCATCGACACTGATTGAAATATTGTATGGCATTTTTGCCGACAATATGGACTACCGCATCCAGCAAATCACAGACAGTATCTATGCACCTGGTATACAGAATATTCTGTTTAAACTGGACGATGCCTATCTGGATGAGTTGGATGTGCTTGTTATATCACCTCAATCAATTGGACCGGTTCGTGTTTTGTACGGAGAACAGCAAGTTGAAGCTGTAAATTCGAAAAATTATGCCGTCACAAAAATAACGGATGTAAGAGATGACATCGAAGAACTAACGATACAAACAGAAACCGTAGAAAACCAGAAACTTCAGATATACCTGGTTAGTTACCGTAATTTGACACCGGTCCTCGATGTAGAAAGTACCATCGGAAAAAATTTACCTCTGAAATATAAAGTTTATTTTAAGGACAAAACTGGAGCGGTTATATCAGACGAGGCTTTCTATAAAAATTTCAGGTGTGAACTGACGCTGTATGATGGCGAGCAGAGGGAAAAAGAATCCTTAACGTGCGAGATTCGGGACGGAATTATTGCAGGAGAGACGAGTTTTGATAAATCGGGTATTTACTACATGGAAGGGCAGCTGGACGACCGCATGGGTTCAGCCTCTTTTAAGCCGATTAAAATTGAAGTGAATAATCGTCTGCCCATGGGAAATCTTCCGGAAACCGGAATATTAACATCAATCAGCAAGGAAACCGAGTATGTTTTAACCGAGTTCTTTTCGGATCCGGATGGAGATGTTCTTAGTTATTCATTGAGAGATACGAGTGGGGGCTGTGTGGAAGCAAAGATTTCTGAAGGACGCCTTCTTGTTAACCCGGTGAAATCCGGTAACCAGTCATTAAATCTATGGATTTCTGATGGGGAGGGTGTGCTGGAGTATTCATACCACATAACAGTTACTCCACTGTGGAAAGTATATTGGTGGATAATCCTTCTTTTTGGCATGATAGCAGCGGGAATTTTGTGGAAAGTATTCCACAAACCCAAACCGGTATTAGATCAGATAACAGAGGAGAAGAAACGCAACCATTTTTGTGGAAAACTGGATGTTTATTGTACCAGGCAGCCAGATACGATGGGAGAAATTCCACCGTTATCTTTTCCAATGCTTAAAGTGAAGGATAATAAAATAACGCTTGGCGACCTTATGGGGGATTATCCAGAGATTTCTGATGCGTTAGGATTAGATTTGCTGCATCTAATTGCAGACGAAGACAGAAGGATGATTCTGTATCATACATCCAATGCGGTGGTAATGATAGGGAATTCCATCGTTTGCCGGCAGATTCAGTACAGTGTGAGCTTTGGTGATGTGATTTATATTACGTCACAAGATGGAGCATATGAACTGGAGATGCATTATATAACGGTGATCCAATAAATTCAAAAGAGGGAGTGAAAGCCTATGGAAACTATCACACAGACAAACAGAACGATTCTGTTTGCTGAAATGAATCCAGAGCGCCTGAACCTGGTTACTTTGATTGGGGATGTGCGGGGAAAGAACAGTCTGGACGATGACAAAATCAAAGAAATTAATGAGGAATTGGTGGTCTCCAGTTTTGAAGAGTTCTTGGAGAAATTCACGCCGGTAGTATATTCCTGGTGTGACGCTACATCATCAAGCATCCAGTATAGCCTTGTGAAGCCAGAGAACATCCCAGATAACTGTATTACGGAAATTCCACTGAACGAATCAAATGATTTACTTAATATGCTGATAACCTTATTAGGTGCAAAGGGAGCCCAAGGAGTGGCAAATGTTGACTTCAAGTTTAGTAATGTGTTGGATATGATTTCTCCCAAGAAAATTATGGAGGATATCCGCCAGGTCAGAAGAGAAATCCAATACACCTATGGCAAATATATGGAACTGGATGAAGGGGATCCCAAACGCCTGGACCTGGGCGATAAACTGAATTACCAGTTTGAACAGGCCAGCCAAAATTACAACAATGTACTCGCCATGCTCCCTCTGGCAATTGAGGACATCAAGACCCGGCTCCTTCTGGGAGATGGGGAAACAAAACAAGGCGGACAGGACTTTAAGGCCGGGCTTCTCAGCATGGGTGATGATGGGGAACTGAAGATTCTTGAGATGAAACAGGAGGAAAGTACCCAGCTGGCCGTGGTGGATGACCATATCAATACAAGCCTGAAAGAGACATTCAAAGAGGATTATGACGAATTAAACGAAGCTCCATCGGATTATGTCAGGGATCTGGTAGTGCGTACATTCTGCCCGCTTGGTTCCACCATGGAAAGTGCTGTGGATACAGAGGTGGAAGTAAGTAATTATAATAACTACCTGGAATTTTACAAGAAGAGCAAGGATGATTTTGTGAAGGCGGTCAAACCGTTGATTGAGAAAATCCTTGGAGTGAAGACATTCTTTGACCAGTACCAGGTAAAAGAAAAAGGTATGCAGCCTAAGCTGCTGATCTCCAATGCTTCCCTGGAAATGTTGGTTAAATCCAGCAATCTTCCAAGACTGTTGACCTATTTAAATACGACCAATGATAAAAATGAGTTTGAGAATACCATCTGGTATGGGATTGTCCCGGATGTCGAACTGAACCAGAGTGCTGGCGGTAAGCTTCAGAGGATACGTTTTGCTGGGAACCAGAAGGTGGAGAAGCAGGGGACCAATTCCATGGAAAGCCTGGCAATCTTAATGAATGCACTGCTTCCGTATAAAATCACTACTTTTTTCAGCTTCTGTACGGGTGAAGAGACGACATTCAACTATGTGGCAACTGAGGGAATTGAGATTTTTAAGGATAAATGTACGCCCCTCATGAAGCAGGATTACAGTGAGTTTGTGGTACCGTGTATTCCGAACGCAACCATTATTCCCAAAGATAAATCAGGTCTGATTCTGGATAAGCGTATGATTATGGATGAAGAAGGCCATGTGATGTTATCGGAAGAAAAAGAGGATGTCATGAAAATGTGGCTGGAGGGCATTTATATCAATGCAGCCTATGAAGCGGCCGGTATCGTGGCGGCATGGCAGTGTCCGGAATATTTAAAAGAGCGTTTCAACAATACCAGCAGTGAGTATCCAGGGGTCAGGTTTGATGTGGAAGCAGATGATAATGCGCTTCTAGCAGCAACGAGTATGACAAAGGAAATCTCAGGCTTTACGAATGCAATTAAAAACTCTATTAATCATACCGGTTTCGGTTTTGTGTTTTCCTCGGACAATGCGCAATATAAAGGGCGTGAAATTAAAAACATTACCGTTTATAAGGCGCGGAATCTGTTGAGCAATGGCACTGAGTTTGAGCCGATTTATAAGACATTGGTAGTTACCTATATTGAGCGTATGCTCCGTTTCTACAGCGGGGATTTCAAACAGGATAAAATCCTTAAATTTTTCAGCAGCAATCCAAGCAGCCAGAAAAGCCGCTGGGATGCAGACCGACAGCATGTGAATTCCATCCTGCAGGATGGGGATGAGCTGGATTTTGCGATTGATGAGAAAAATGGTATCTGTAATGTACAGGTAACGTTTTCGAATGTCACAAAGAACCTGAAGGTGCAGCTTACCAGGAAAGTGGGGGATAAATAAAAATGTACGAATCGTTTGAGTTAATCGTTACGATAGCTTTTTTTGCGGTGGCGGGATATGCAATATATAGTTCAGTCAAAAAAATAAAAGACAAAAAAGATAAAAAAGACCAATAGGAGGAGACATATATGGGATTACGTTTGAAAATTGAAGGAAATGAATCCATCCATCTGCCAGAGACCAGCATTATAACGGTGCAATTTGGTGCGGACATCCCGCATGATAGCAATGCGCGGTCCACAGACCTTGGGTCTACGGTATTAATTAAAGGCAAGATTCTGGCGGCGGTAAACGGAGAAGCAGCAGATGATACTAGTAAGATCGCAAGATGGTCCTTAGTGCCGGCAGAAAATTCCGACTGTTACCGGAACGTACAGATTGATGTAATCAGTGCGTCCCAGGTGGTTCGTCAAATCACAGTACCCAATGCATTTGTCATTGATTATGAAGAGGATTTTACGGATGACACAGGTGCCGGAACCTTCAAGCTTCTGATGAAACAGAAGAAGGACAAGATGGTTAACCTGAAATTTGAGGGCGGATTCAGCGGGGAATAAGTGCCTGACTGAATAAGCCGGCAGGTAGATACTGCAGAAATGGATGAGAAGAAAGGAAGGAGCATATTATGGGATTTACATTAAAGGTAGAAGGTCCATCCACCATCGAGTTGGGTACCACGAGTGTTATTGGAGTTAAATTCAGGACAGATATTCCACATGATAGTAATGCCCGTTCTACAGATATGGGGAGCACCGTTGAAATCACAGGGAAAATCCTGACAGCAGTTGATGGAGATGCATTCGACAGCACAAGGCAGCTGGGGCTGTGGGCACTGGTACCAGCTGAAAAATCGGATTGTTATCGTAAGGTCACCATTGAGGTGATTGCCGCCTCACAAGTAGTTCGCAAATATACATATCCCAATGCCTTTGTAGTGGACTATAAGGAGGATTATGGCGACACAGAAGGCGTGGGAACCTTTACGTTGATAATCAAACAGAAAAAGGATAAAATGGCGCAGGTTACTGTGGAAGGCGGATACAGCGCATAAATAACCGCAAGAGTTCCGCGAGCAGCTTCGCGGACCGTTATCAAAGGGCTACCTATTCGCTTGGGCAGCCCTCTTTCTATAAAAAGATTGTTCTTGTAGGACGGACAGAGGGTTAAAATGAAAGATTATTACGGGATACTCGGGGTATCGGAACAGGCCGCGGAAAAGGATATAAAGGTTGCATATCGAAAACTGGCAAAACTTTATCATCCGGATGTAGTTAAGGATGATGCGGATAAGACACAGCGCATGTATGAAATTCAGGAGGCATATCAGTGTCTTGGAGATGAGGAAAGCCGGAAGAAATATGACAAGGCCCGCATGGAGAGACGTGCGGGCGGCCAACAGACGGGAAATAAACGTTCGGAAAAGAATGAACAACGGGAACAGAAGGGCAGACAGACGGCGCCTGATATGAGTCAGTTTGAACGTTTCTTCGGGTTTCAGCCAGGAAAAGGGATGGAGACATACCAGAATAAAAAAGGCACAGCCAGGAAGCCGGATGGACCAATGAAGCCGGAGGAAATGTTTGCAGCCTTTTTTGGCAGACAAAACCATAAGGGGGACGGGCGTTAGAAGATGAAAAAAAGAAGAAAAGGTGTAAAAATAGCAGCAGATATTATCATCTTATTATGCAGTGGAATCCTGTTGTCCAGCATATATATGGGAAAGGCGGACAGAAGGTGGTTCTGGCCTCTTTTGTGTTTCCTGCTTTTACTCATGGTCTGGGCCATCAAGGATTTAAACAGCCAGGTCAGGCAGAAAAGTACGGGATATCAGGACAGCCCTCCGGCCGATGATACAGCCATACGGCAGCTGATTCTTTTGGATGAGCAGAACAAGCCGATAAAATCCTGGGACTTATCAGGAAAAATAGCGGTTGTAATTGGAAAAAGGAATGACGAGGAAGAGGTCGATGTGGATTTGGAGGATTGTGAATACAGCACGTTCATAGACCCGCAGCATGCGGCGCTGAATTTCTGTCAGAATTTTTGGTACATTGAAGATTTGGGTTCGCAAAACGGTATACAGATAAAGAAGGTGGAGGATGGGGTCTGTTATAAAGTACTGAACCGTCCCTGCCGAGTCATGCCTGGCGATATCATTTATATTGCCAACACAAGACTTCTGCTGACTTAAAGATGAAACCAGATGATCAAAGAGGGGAGAGAAGAGCAGGATGAGTTTAACAAGATGTCCGATGGGACATATGTATAATGCAAGGCGCTATGGAAAAATTTGCCCCTACTGCAACATGAAGGTCCAGGAGGAGAGCGCAGCGACAAAGCCATTGGGATTTGAACCGCCCGTGGAACTGCTTCAGGAGGAAATACGGCCTGTATGCGGATGGCTTGTCTGCATTGAAGGGGCGCGGGTAGGCATGGACTATAAAATCCATGATGGAAAGAATTTTGTGGGCCGCGGGGATGAGATGGACATTCAGATTCTTGGTGACAATGCAATCAACCGTAAAAACCATACCATCATTGTTTATGACGCGAAAAAAATGAATACCGTGATACTTCCGGGCGACGCAGCAGGACTGGCCTACTTAAACGAAGAGGCGGTTTACGTTCCTACAGAATTAAAGCCATATGACACAATCAGCCTGGGAAACAGCAGGTTTTTATTTGTGCCTCTGTGCGGAACAAACTTTAGATGGGAAGATGTGAAATGATGGAAGCCGTAATGATTCAGACCGCGGCCGCGGTGCTTTTGATCGCTGCAGCTGCAGTGCGGATTGCCCTGTCCGCACGGTATGAGGAACAGGAAGAAATGTCCGGGACAGGAATCTGCCAGACAAATGGACGGAAAGAAATACAGGCGGATATTGCGATGGCATTCACGAATGAAGCGGGGACCATGGCTGTTCTGGCGGATGGAATCGGGAACGAAAACACGGGAAGGCTCTGCGCGCAGCTGGCAGCCGATACCGTTCTGGACCGTTATGAGCCCTATCATGTCCTGAATAATCCGGCATATTTTTTTAAAAGCACGTTTGCGGAAGCAAACAGAAGAATCCAGATGACCATTGGGGAACGCAGAGGCGGTGCAAGCCTTGCGGCAGCATTTATAGATAAAACTCATTTATACTATGCAGTGGCAGGCAATGTACGGATAGCCTTAAAGCGCGGCGAAGAACTGATCCCTTTGAGCCGGGGGCAGACAATGGATGTGCTGGCTGCAGAAGCGTTTGAGAACGGAAGCATATCCAGGCAGGAGGCCATCTGGTGCATGGATGAAAAAAGGGTATGGAATTATCTGGGCATGGACGGCTTCCGGGAGATAGAGTTATGCGGACAGCCGATACGCTTAAAAGTAAATGATACCGTCTTACTTGCCAGTAAAGGCATATTTGAGGAATTGTCATGGGGTGAGATGGAAGATATCCTGTTGAGCGGGGCGTCTGTTCAGGAGCAGGCGGAGGCGATGGTCCGGATGGCGGAAGGAAAATTAAACCCGGAAATGGATAACGGAAGCGTACTGCTTCTGAATATACAAACGGAGGCAGCAGATGAGAAGGATAAACTCTGAATTTAAGACCGCCAATATGTCGGAGGAAGGACATAAGCTTTCCAACAGAGATTATTTCGGATATGTGGAGATGGATGATTTTGCCTGCTACGTCCTGGCGGACAGCTTAGACGAGGAACCGGCTGTTAACAGTGCGCATCTGGTGTCAGAGAGTTTGATCCGAAGCTTTACAGAACGGCCTGCAATCGGAAAACGGAGGCTGAAAAGCTATCTGGAGCAGGCTCATAAAGAACTGATGAACCGGCATGGGGGAATGCATTTAAAGGCCTCTGTGGTTATGGCTGTAACCGACTATAAAAAAATCAGGTACTGCTATGCGGGAAACAGCCGGTTTTATCTCATACGGAATGCAAGGATTATGGAGCGGTCCATTGACCAGTCCCTGACCCAGAGCTTATTGGAGGCTGAGAAAATTCCGCTCGATCAGGCGGCAGCCCATGAAGCCCGGAATAACCTGTATTCCTACTTAGGAGAGCGGGGAACTCCTCATATACAGATTTCCAAAAAGATAAAGCTGGAAAACGGCGATATCTTTACGGTTCTGTCACGAGGGGTATGGGAGCGTTGCAGCGATCAGGAGCTTCTGGCGTTTACGAATGAGGCGAAGGAGCCCCAGGAGATATTAGACCAGACAGAGGATCTGATATTAAAGGCCCAGGAAGAAGCCAATATTGATAACTATACCCTGGCAGTCACCTTTGTGAACAAGACCTATCAGTCGCCGAAGAAAAAATGGACTGTAAAAAATGTTCTGATGATCGCCATACCGGTACTTCTGATGATTGGCGGAATCAGTCTTGGCCTTTACCTGCGCCACCGCAGTATACGGATAAAAAAGGAAAATCTGGCGCAGTACATGGAGAGCGGGGAAACGTACCTAAGATACGATAATTACCAAAAGGCATCCGAGGAATACGGGGAGGCGCTGAGGTTAGCAAAGAACTTAAAGAGGGAGGAAGATACCCAGGAAGCCGACCAGTATAAAAAGCTGGCCGAGCAGATTATCCTGGCGGATGAGGCCATGACATCCGGTGAATATCAGAAAGCCCAGGGCTTGTACCTGACGGCCAGGGAGATGTCGGTAGGGGCTGGAAACGTTGGAAAGAGTTATATTGACAGCCAGTTAAAGCAGACAAAGGATTATATCGATGTATTTGATTTAATTGAACTGGGCGAGCAGAAGGAAGCGGCCGGCAATATGGAGGGTGCAGTTAAAACCTATAAAGAGGCCAGAGATAAGGCGGCATCCCTTTACTATTCAGCCGGGAAAGAGGAAGCCCTGAAAAAGCAGGCGGCAGCCGAGGAAAAATTAGAAAAAGCAGAGCAGCAGGAGAAAACCGCAAAAAAAGAAAATGAGGAATCCGCAGCGGCTGAGGCAGCAAAACAGCAGCAGGAGGAAGAAGCAAAGAAGGAGCTGGAAAACCGGCAGAAGGCAAATGACCAGCAGAATGCCATAGAACTTGAAAATAAAGGAAATGAACTGCTGGCAGAAGGAAAGTATGAGAACGCCATTACATTTTATCAGACTGCCCAGGCTATTTATGTGCGTCTGGAACTGCCGGATCTGGCAGATGGCATTAACGGAAAGATTGCCGCGGCAAGAGCCGGCATAGAGGCGGCACAACAGGCAGAGGAAGAAGCGCAGAGACTCGCCCGGGAACAGGAAAACACGGAAACAGAGACGAAGGAATACGGACCTGGGGCAGGTGTGCAATAAAAGGTAAAGCGAGGGATGAACATGAGCCGATATACATATACCCTGAACCGGGAGCAGAAAACAAAGGAGCATGGGACCTATAAACGTAAGGACCTGGAGAAAATGACCCTGTTTCATTTAAGGGAAATCTGCAGGAAGGAGCAGGTGGTGGTGCCATCTGCCCAATCCAATGACAGAGAAGGTCTGATCCGTCTGATTATGCGGTTCCGGGGACAGAAAGAGTATCGGCATATCAATACAGCACGGGAAGGCGGCCTGGAGTGCCTGCAGGAATTCGTGCAGAAGAATAAAATAAACATTACGGATAAACAGCAGATTTGGATACCTGGTACGATCACATTGTATCAGGAAACCGGAATGAATGAATTAGACGGTTACAAGGTGCGGTCGGATGACAGGCTTTATGAGGGGAATCTAATCCTGATTGATGAAGCGTTTCAGATTTACACCTGTTTTTATATACAAGAGGTAAAAGGGAGCTATTATCTTTTCAAAGGCAAAGACGTCCCTGTACAGCCGCTGGAAAAACATCAGTATTTTATCCTCTACCTTCCAAACGAAAGGGACTCGGAGTTTTTCTATGACTGTTACTATGGAAACCGGGTGTCTGCTCCCGGATATATAGAGGGTATCAAGATTCCGCTGCTGGATATACAGGAAAAAGAAATCGTAAAAGCAGAACTGCCGCTGGTCATTGACTTTGGAAGCTCCAATACCACCATGGGAATATGCCTTCCGGATGGAACATCGAAGATTGCATTGGACAAGGGACAAACCATGATTCCCAGTATGATTGGCGTAAAGGGAGTTTTGGAAGACAGGACAGAGTTCGTGTTTGGGTATGATGCGCTGGCACTGACCGGAGAAAATTACCAGGACGAAGATGTCACCGTGTTTTACGATATAAAACGCTGGATCAGCGATGCGGACCGGAAACAGAGTGTCACCCTGAAAAACGGGTATAAATATGAAATCGACAGAAAAGAGATGCTCAGGGCGTATCTGGACTATCTGATTGATCTGGCCCGCCAGCAGTTTAAATGTACATTTACCAGCATACAGCTTTTGGCGCCAATCCGTCAAAAGAAGAAGTTTGAGGAGCTTTTTACGCAGCTCCTTCCAGATTATCATGTCAACTGTGAACTGGATGAAGGTATGGCTGTGTTATTCAATCGTATTAACAACATGATAAACAACAATCAGTACGAAAGAGACCGGTGGTATCATGCGCTGATTATTGATTGTGGCGGAGGAACTACGGATTTGACCTCCGGATTGTTCCATATCGACAATAACAGGGTCTCCTACATGATTGATCTGGAAACAAGGTATGAAAACGGGGATACAAACTTCGGGGGGAATAACCTGACCTACCGGATTCTGCAGATGTTGAAAATCAGGATTGCATTTGAAATGGGATACATACAACAGGAAAACATTTCCGGTCCGGAAAACAGGTTCCCTTATGAGCAATTGGACAGTCTATACCGGCAGGCGGAACAATATATCCCTACGCGTTTCAGGGATTACCGGGAACGCAGCAGGGAACAATATTTCTTTGTAAAAAACAACTACTACTATCTGTTTGAGCTGGCAGAAATGATTAAAAAGCAATTTTTCCAGTCAAAGTTCCGTTATGAATTGTATGTAAGCACAAATAAGGACACCAAGGAAGGAAAGGTATACCTTGACAGATGGAAGCTGTCAATCTGTGTGGAGGGCCGTTTTGACCGAATCCATGATTCCATCGAATTTCCTCTGTATCTGAATGAGATTGAGGAACTCCTGCGGCCTGATATCTACCAGTTGATGGAACGCTTCCTGGATGAGAAGTTTGAGCAGGGGGAACTACAGGAATACGAGATGATAAAGCTGACGGGACAGTCCTGTAAGTCCAGGCTGTTTACGGAAGCTTTGAAACAGTATGTCCCCGGGAAGCTGATCCAGAATACAAAACAGGACAGTGACGGGGCGGAATTAAAAATGTGCTGCCTGGAAGGTGCGTTGGCCTATTTCCTGAATTGCAAGCGTGGATACATGAATGTCAACCAAAGATACCAGGTGGGGACCCTGCCCTATGAGATAATGGCGCTCACGCATGAGAACAGGGAAAAGATACTGATTAAGAGTTTGGATCGGGAAGACCATATCGGATATATTTCCCGCTTCATGATAGGGAACCAGCTTGACCTGTATCTGAATAACGAGCGGGGGGAACGGTTAAAGACCTATTATTTTGAATATGACACCTCCAAATTTGAAAGGACCACCCAGGAGGAGATTGACCGGTGCTATCAGGATACCGTTATCCAGGAGGAAACGGATATCATCCTGGAAGGGGAGATGAAGTTCTTCGTATGGGTGTCACGAGAGCGCTGGGGATTTGTAGTGCTACCGATTCTCAGAGAAGGGGAACTGCTTTACAAAGGAGAGGAGACGTTCTTTGACTTTGAGGACGATACCTGGGAACTTAATTTCTTTGATGGGAGGAAATAGAGGAATCCATGGAACACACAGAACAAATTAAAGAAATGATCCGCAATGAAATCCAGTCGATTGATAGCTTGAAGGAACGAATTGCTTTTAAAGAGTTAATGGAAGGGGTATTCCTCACATTATATGAGGCAAATGAGCGGATGTATAAGAACCTGGAAGACAGGGTGATAAATGAATTGGCTTATGATATCAATCGATATCAGATAAAAACAGGATTAATTGAGCGCAATTATCTGGATCAGTCCCACCATCTGATGTCTGCCGTTTGTGAAGAGGATTTAAAGAAGCCCCGGTTCCAGGCAGGTGACCTACGCCAGGAAATTAGTAGCGCGGGAAAGGTCCGCCTTGTCACTGTATTTGTACAGTGCGATGCCATTGAAGGGAAAGTGTTTTATGAAAATCAAGGTTCGTTTACAGGAATCCTGTATGCGGAAAAAGCGTATACAGTTCCAATTCGAGTGGAACTGAACAAACGGTATCTGTCACAAATTGAACATCTGTATCATCTATTTATGAAAAATGGAATACCATGGAAAACCGTCAATGCCCCATATCTGTTTAAGATGGCAGATGTGTATATTACGGATATACCTAAGGAGATTTCTGACCATACACCAATCACAAAATTTGGTACAGACTTTGGTGAATATAACAAATATATTCACTATGATATGATTCCGGTCTGGAACATCCGGCGGCTAAAACTGGACAGTGTAGGTTTTCCCGTTGCTTGTGGCGATTATGAAAATTATGAGCACACAATATCAATTCGGGAATACGGAACAGAACATGCTTATCTTGTAGAGGAGAAAAAGGGAATCCGTAACACCCGACAAAGTGGCGATAAACTGATGATAACAGGCCAAATCGCAAATGCAAAAAAATGGGATGTATACATGATACGGAAAGGGACTGACCATAAAATTGACAGATATACCTATCCAATCATGGAAAACTTCAGAAAGGATGGCTTCGCAGAACGCTTCCAGCGCCGTTCCGGACAGCCGGTGAAAACAAAGGGGGAACTGCGGCGTATCATTCTTGGATTCAGCTTGGAGAATTACATTGAATATCAGGATTGTGCATTAGTGGATCCCGGAACAAACAGAATAGAAACCTATTCCATGAATTTCTTTATGAAGGATGAGATACGAGAAGAAGGCGGCAGGAAACTCCTTATATTGTATTTTAAGCCTCAGGGAAAGGAAACATGGCTCCTAAGAGATATTGCAAGCTTCATATCCTCAGAAATCCAGGAATTGTATCCGGAATACCATTGTGGAGGTGTACTGGTATGAACTGTTTATGGGAAGTTATGTTGAAGGCAAAAGAGCAAGGAGTCCCGGAAAAAAATATAAGATTCCAAGTGTCTCGTGCTTTCAGCCCATATATGGAGGTTTCCTGTCCATGCCTGAACCAGGACACGCTGGAGGACATTCCTGTAATCGAGGTCAATCCATATTATCGGTTTTATAGTATATTTAAAGATTTATGTCATCCGGAAATGAAGGAATTTTCTCAGGCCAGAGAGAGTCTAATTAATTTATTCCTTCACCAATTGGCTGAAAATGATGTGATTTCCGGAATGACAAAGGAGGCATATTATAAAAAGCTGCTTTTCCAGGACTTCATAAACAACTTGTATGGTGCACCTGCAATGGAGGCAATGGGACTGTTTAACAGGAATGAGCGGGAAATCCTATTGAGCGGGCTAATTAGGCAATATGAAACGGGAAGTTCATTGGACCTTTTTAAAGATATGATGGAGGGACTGATACAAAACAATATTGTATACCGGAATAATGACGACTGTCATGAAATAATGGTCTATATAGGACAGAAATATGATAAGACGATTGCGGCAAAGATGGAACATTTAATTCAGTTGTTTGTAGAAATCCCATATTCTGTTGAAATCTATTATGAGTACCATTTTGGGATTATAGGAATGGATGATACGTTACACATAGATGAAATCGCAATATGCTGATGATGGAGGAGAAAGATGTTCAAATATGTATATCCTCAGTTTGAGAAAAAGCGCCTCTTAAGAGGGGAGATGTTAGATCAATTAAGGGATTATCCAAAGAATTACATAAAAATGTCTTTCCAAGGATATGGTGATGGGGTCCTGGCAGGTTGCAAGCTCACCTGGGACAACGCACGGCTTACGGTCTTACCCGGAATCATTCTATATAAAGGCAGCCTTTATATCATGGAAACTCCATACGAAATGGACTGCACAGCATTGGACAGAATGCGGTATCTAAAAGTACAGTTTCTGGCGGAAGAACGAGAAAATGGAAGTATCGTGGGAAATACTCGGATATCACTGGACGATGAAAAACCAAATCAGGCATGCGAAATTGAGTTATGCCGATTCCGCCTTCAGGAGGGAGCTAAGCTCAGGGACGAATACGAAGGGTTTGAAGACTATTCAACCCTATATGATACGATAAACCTGATCCATGCACCTTATGCAGCGGAGGGCGGCAGTACCTTAAATCCTCTTCTGTTAAAGACTTTTGCGAAAGAAATGATATCCAAAGACAGTGAAGATACCATGGACTGTATTTTTTCCATGAATATCCTTGCAAATAGTGGGCATGTCCCAATGGATTTTATTCAGGAGTATCTGATGTCCAAGACAGGGGAAAACGTAGAGGGACAATCTAACTTATATCGTGGCCTTTTGGAGGTATTAAAATCGCAGAAATCAGGAAGAGGAGCAAAGGTACAGAATAACCAGACGTCAAGAAGTGTAATGCTGTTGTAGAAAGGGGACAAGGATATGTTCATTGATGAAAAAATAGCGTCTATGGACCGGCTGCGCAGAGAAAATTTAAGGAAAGAACTTGAAGAAAGGAAAGCTGACCAGGACAAAAAGGTGTTGACAATAGAAGAAGCCATGGCGGGTATTCAGGCGGGAAAACTTCAGATGGAAGGAATACCATTATTGGAATTTGACTCTTATATCATGCCCGTTAAGAATATTCCTTTTATTATCTTCAAAAATTTCTATGATGCCAAGCAGGAAGATGAGGAAGGTGTGATTTTCCTTAGACGTGAGAAGGAAATAAGCCAGATAGTAAGCTGGCCGAAAACCATACTCAAACCAACCACTTTTGAACAATGGGGAAAGCTTCTGGTCAATGGCATGGCAGCCAACCGTATACATGCGGATATCAAAAAAAAGCAGCAATTGAAACACATAGAATACATATGCTACGAAGTCCCAAGTGGAAAAGGAGCGGTTTATAACCTTATGTTCCGTTTCAGGGATAAGGAACATACAGCAATAGGAAATTACAACTGTATGGGGATAGATAAAGATACATTCGGGATTATATTTGAGGCCATGATGGCTATGCTGGACCAATGGACTGATACAAGTACACGGGAGGCACAAAATGGAGAAAATGAAACCATGGAGTGATATTCAGGTCAAAGACCTGGGATTAGATGTAAAGCATATGAATACGGGGGATCCGTCTGTGGTAAATGCAACAGGATTTCCAAAAAACGCACATATATCCCGCTTTAACACAGCCGAGCCTGGAAGCGGGGAATCTGTCACCATTGGACGTAGGAGGTCTGCCGAAACTTTGCGGTCCGGCTTTGCCAGCACACATTTTCAAAATCGGATAGAGAACCGGTTGGAAAAGGAATACACCGGCGCCTCAAGGAACCTGACGCAATCCTTGGCTGCCAGTCAGAGCCTCAAAGACAGATCATTCCGGAAAGAAGATACTTTAGAGTATATCCTGACTGACCGCTCAGGAATAGCGCAAGTGAATCCGACAAGATCATCTGGAGGATTACGGAGCCAGCAGGATTATGAAATGCATTATGCAGATGATAGTCTAGGTGGTGATGTAACTTATGATGAACTACTCTATTATCTGTTGCAGGTTATGTATCTGCAAAGACTAATGGAGCAGATGAAGAGAATAGAAGCCAACCCGGATATGCCTTATCTGGCGAATGCCTTTGCTGAAGACGAAGGACTGTCTGCTCCGGGAGAAGGCTATGCTTATATGGACATGCAGGATTCCATGGAGGCACATGGAATGGAAGGGCAGATGACACAGTTGGAAGATGATGGGGCCATCACATACAAAGACCTCTTTCTTTCAACAATGGAAGTAGCCTATTTCATTGACGTAAAAATAAAGCAGTATCCTGGAAAACATGCCAGTCTATACGTTAAGGCGGTTTTAGACAGTGATATGGATGAAAATGATTTCCATGGAATTAGTGATAATGTGTCGCTGCAATACTGGAAGGATGAGGAGGCCCATGTGCTTTTCTATGGAGTGATTGATGATTTATTTCTTGACCGGGACGGGGAGGGAAAAATACTCGTTCTGACTGCATGGGATGCAACGATGCAGATGGATATCCAGAGGAAAAAACGTATCTTTCAGAATCCGGAAATGGGGGTACATCAATTAGTGTCGGAGGTAATGAAGACTTATATAGGATCTGACTATAAGATCCATATACCGGATGTACCAATTGGACAGTTGGTCGTACAGTATGAGGAAACCGACTGGGAATTTCTTAAGCGTTTTCTGTCAAAATATAATGAAATGCTCTATTCAGATACAACTTTCCCGGATATAAGGTTCGAAGCAGGGCTATCCCCCCACCCAGAAGCCTATTGCTGGGATGCTCTCCCCTTTGTCCTGTCGCAGGATTTAGACAAGCTGGTTGAGTTGAAGGTAAACGGTATGAATCAGTTGACAGGTTCCCAGAACACCATGTTTGAAATTGAGTCATATGATGTCGTAACCATTGGAAGCCAGATTATATATAAAGAGGCCCCATGGTTCGTGGAATCCACAGAGCGTTTTATGGAAAACGGTCTCTTAAAGAGCGTGTACCGATTGCGCCAGAGGGAAGGATTAAAAGTATTACCTTATTTCAACCAGAATATAACAGGTGTATCGATTGATGGAACCATCTCAGGCGTTCAGAGGGACCGGGTTCAGGTTGAAATGGAAATAGCGGCCGGGGATGGCGGGAACGAAAGATATTGGTTTCCATTCTCCACAGTCGCTGCATCATCCGATGGCAGCGGTTGGTACTGTATGCCCGAAGCCGGGGAGGGTGTCCGTGTCTATTTCCCGACTGATGATGAGAAGGAAGCATATGTGGTAACTGCAATAAAATCACATGAGCCTGATGCCGGGAATCCGAATGATCCAATGGGTAACCCGAATGTCCGCAATATACAGACAGCCCAAGGAAACCAGGTTCAATTTGCGGAGGAGGGGGTTGTGATTGGAGCTGGGGAAGGCAAGGGAAGTATCCTTATAAAAAAGAGTGGGGAAATTGCTTTGGATGCTCTGCTGGATATACGTATTTCAGCCGTGGAAAACCTTAACATTGCCGCCATGAATGAGCTCACCATTAAATCCCAGGATTCAATCAGGATTGCCAGCAGTGCTGGAGGGAACATAGAAATCCAGAAAGGGACAGTGACCTTACATGGAAAGCTGATTAATGAGAATTAGGAGGCGGAATTATGGCATATGCGGCAGATAAGATTACAGTAAATGGGATTCAACTGGGTCAACTTGAAAAAATGGATATTGTCAGTGAAGCGGGGGAACATGGCGAATTGACCCTTTGTGGATACTTGGTGGAAGGGCAGGGGGTAGAAATCCTGTATGGCATTACAGAAGAGGAAAGCATATCCATCTATGTGGAGCAGACGTTGATTTTTTCGGGAATCATAACAAAAGCAAAAATATATGGTGTGGCTGAAACAATCAAGATTGAGGTGGAAGCCAAAAGCAGAAGCATCCTGATGGATCGCAAGAAAAAGTCACGTTCATTTCAGGATACTTCCATGACGTACAGTCAGCTGGTGAAATTTATTATGGCAGAATACCCTGAAAGCGATATCATGCTTTCCATCGAGGACAGGCCTTTAGGCGATATTGCTGTTCAATATAAGGAAACGGATTGGATATTCCTAAAAAGGATGCTTTCTCAGCTACACGCCGCCATTTCATGCAGGGTCGCATCTGAGACTTTACAGCTATATGGAGGGGTACCGGATGTTGTCAAAGAAAAATGGGACTATGAAGTAAAAGGCTACCAAAAAGAACTAGGAATATATAATTACTGGCTCCAGCTTGGAATGAATGTCAGTGATACCGATTTTTTTGTGACGGAAATAGAGACAAATCATGTACCAGAGCTATTTGAAGAGGTGGAAGATGCAGGAAAACCTATGGTTATCCAAAGCTTTTCGTATTCAATGACGAAAGGGCTGCTCTGCTGTTCTTGCAGGCTCCAGAAAAAGGAAGGGATTTTGGCACCAGTCCGATATCCTATGCACCTGATCGGTGTTGCACTGGAGGGGAATGTCCTGGAGATATCTGGAATTAAAATTAGGCTTCATCTAAAGATTGATGACGGAAACAGCCTTAGTGACACCTATTGGTTTCCTTTTTCCACATTGTCGGCTTCACCGGATGGAAGTGGCTGGTATTATATGCCGGAGAAAGGGGATAACATCAGGGTCTATTTCCCTTCCAAATTCACTAAGGATGTGATTGCAGTCAGTGCAGTAAGCAACTATGACGGTAAAAGTGGAGGCGTACCTGACCGTATGGGTAATCCAGCCAATAAGTATCTAAGCAATCCTGGCGGACAGCAGATGAAACTGGCGGAGGATGGGATTTATCTGGCCTGTAGCGGAGAATCTGCCTGTGTAAAGATTGGAAACGATGGGGCAATAGAAGTTTCATCCCAGAATACGGTTGAAGTGACTGCTGATAATAATGTGAGCATTGAAGCGGAAGAAGCTGTGGTTATCCAAGCCTCGGAAACAGCTGTCATATCCTGTACGAAGGGTGGAACAATGCAGATGCCGCCGGATGGGAACCTTTATATACAAGGAAGCGAAGTGAAGCTGGACTAGGAGGCATTATGAAAAGAGAAGAAGCGTTAGCGAAATTCCGTGAAGAGGAACAGAATTATATAGATGGAATCAAGGCTGGTTTCCTTGTCAAAATACAGGAAAATGCTAATGACATAGCAGACTGTCTTCAAAAGGTATTTTCAGATATCAGGACCGCAGTAGAAGAAAGAGGGAAAAAGGATATCATGTTCATCCATTTCTCGATTCTGCGGATTGATTTCTTGAACCATATATATAGATTCCTGGCACAGGTCATGGATGCAAGATGGTATATGGATACGGATCCTGTGGAAGTGACATTCTTGTTGGGAGATTGTTTCTCTGCATTTACTGAGGCAAGGCAAAAACTGGAACTGGATAGTAAAAAGTATATGGGAAAAGTCAACCGTTACGATATAGATAATTTGCTGATGGAGGCCGGAATGGAATGCAATATCATGTTGGCGAATCTGCTCCGTTTTGTATTCCGTGATATTGAAAAGAATCAGGACTTCGAATCACTTCCAAAACTTCCCACATGGGGCATCCGTTGGGGAGAATACCGTGATGCAAGTGATATGATAGCGTGTGCTGACCGTGAGAAAAAGGAGCAAAAAGACTGGAATAGAGCTCTCCGCGAAACAAAAGGGGATGAAGGCAGGTTGGTTTCCTCTTTTTGGTATGAGGCAGAACTGCAGGATTCTGATTGCAGTGGGAAGGCGCTATGTTTTCTCCAGTTTGAAAATTGCAGTTTACAGAATATGAATTTTGGGAAAGCAGATCTAATCGGTGCCAGGTTCAGAAAATGTAAACTCACATCCTGTGATTTCCGGGGAGCGATATTAAGGCAGACCATTTTTGAAGAATGCAAGTGGGACCAATGTGATTTCCAGGGGGCGGATCTTACAGAATGTATCTTTTTTGAAGATGATATCCCTTTCCTGCATCTTGATGCGGATCAGCTCCAGGTAATCCTGATTGATAGGAGGGTGTAGGAATGAGGTTTTTCACAATGGAGCAGGACAGGACACTGCAGGATATGATTCAATTCCGCGATTTCGATATAGCCGGTCCCAGACATATTTTTTATAAAGAGGATGCGGATGATATCGATCCATCTGCAACTTTATATTTAGCTGCTGAGAGCGGCGAGACGGCCCCTGATTATATTCAGTTTCCGGTGCATATGGTTTCCGATACAGTGAAGAATGTATTAGATATGTATGAGGACGATATGGTCTTCCGTACAATTGTCATTACCAGTAAAGAAAATGAAATGCTTAAGGTATACCATCACCTGCTTTTAGAACGGCTAGACATGTTTTCAGAACAGACAGAGTTTTATCCCAATGGCAGTATTAAGCGCCTGGTGCTCGATGCAAAAAAAATTGGTGAGCATAAGGTGTTTATGTTGAATGATAAGAGATTCACCAATCCCTATGTAAGTCTGGAAGTAGTGGAAAGCCTGTTAAGAAGAGGCGTAGTCGGCATTATCTGGAAAGAAGTGGAGGTGGAAGAATGGCCGAATTAAATGATACGTATGTAGTACATGGAGCTCCGGCGACTTGTACCATGGGGATGCGTTTTAGCTTTATTGCATTGAACCTTACTTACGGTGTTTTCTTAAGGTCACAGCCTCAGATGACTGTAAAGGATTGTATCGGGAATGTTAATGTTCTTAATTTTGGTGGCTGCTATAGTATGGAGAATCCGGATACCCAGAGAGAGGCACAGAAGGTACGAGAGGCAGTTGAGAAAGAGTGTCCGGATACTTTTTTGGATTCCGTAATGGGTTTGTTTTGCAGTAAGAAGAAAAAAAAGCAACAGGAAGTCTCTGAGGAAGTACCACAGGTCGTGGGGATATGCAGACCTTTCATTATTGGCGGGCAGGAATGGGATAATGGAAAAGACGGAGTAAAAACAGGTGGCAAGACCCCGCTCCTTGGTGGCGCAAAGCTGCACTGCAAGTATGGCGGTGAAATTGAGATTGTCCATTCGGGACAGCAGGAGGCCGGCGGGGAAGGATAGGAGGATTACATGAAGCTGGAATTTAAAGAGTTAGAGATTGAATTAGGATTAGACGGACTTATTCAGGTCGAAGCCTTCCAGCTGGTGCAGGGGCTTAATGACCATGCATTCCTTTCCATAAAATTCCTTGTGGAGGAAGAAACATCTGAGGAATTTGTCAATCTGGCCTCTGTATTTCCTGTTATCATCAGAGAAAAGGTTTATACCAAAGGACAGATTATATTCCAGGGTAAAGCGGAAAATGTCTATACAAGAGTAGAAAGGGGACTTTCCTATCTGTACTTTGACGCTTACTCTTACTCCAAGGAATGGGAGCGAATCGAAAAGAGCAGAAGCTTCCTGAACGGAAATATGTCCTATATGGATGTTGCTCGAAAGGTACTATCTGATTATGAGAAGGCGGATATAAAAGATGAGATTACCCAAAATGCCCTTATCCCAGAGTTGCTTCTGCAGTATGAGGAAAGCGATTGGGTATTCCTACGGCGTTTGGCCAGCCATTTCGGTACTTATCTAATAGCTGACTGTAGGGACGCCTGCGGAAAAGTATATTTTGGTATTCCGTACATGAATTACGGAACGGAGCTGACAAATCAGGATTATTCATTAGAGAAAGATTATCTCCATTATTCCAAAGTGCTTATGCCGGAAGGGATACTTCCTCAGGAGTCTTCGCAATGGAAAATTAAAACCCGTCAGTTTCTTTTTATGGGAGAAGAACTGACAATTAACCAGATTCCTGCAGTAGTCACAGAAGTTGACATTGTACTGGAAAAAGGAGAATTGGTATACCGTTATACACTTTCTCGGAGAGCCGGTATCCGCAGGGAAAAAGAAATAAATCCAAGAATTTATGGTATGAGTATTCCGGCTACCGTGAAAGAACGGTCAGGAAATCGGGTTCGTGTACAATTTGACATAGATAAAGAGTATGATCCGGCCGGGAAATTTTTTACATACGCAATTGAGAGCAGTAGTTTTTACTGCATGCCGGAAATTGGAAGCCGGGTGCATATCTATTTTCCGGAGCATGATGAGCAGAGTGCAATTGCCGTACATGCAATAGGGAGCGGAGGTCCCGGAGGGGGACAAAATCCAGATAACAAGAGATTTTCGGATCCCAGTGGAAGTGCAATGGATATGACCCCGGAGACTCTTTGTTATGTTCCTGATTCTGGCGGAAGCACTATGCTGTATATGACGAATGCAGGGCAGGTCTCCCTTCGGGGATTCGATATCAATATTAAAACCCAGAAGGGGTTGATGGCAGGTGGTGAAACTCCTCCAAAAAACACCTTTATTTCTGGCGCTCAAAAGGTAGTACTCCAGATTGGGGATGGTGGGGACGATGTAATTACAATGGAGGCCGGAACCGACATTTCTTCTGCAATGATTGAACATACAGCGGATTCGAGGCCTGC
Organism: Lachnospiraceae bacterium; assembly: GCA_022845955.1. Lineage (GTDB taxonomy): Bacteria > Bacillota > Clostridia > Lachnospirales > Lachnospiraceae > Eisenbergiella. The sequence continues at coordinate 6,658,555 of AP025576.1, read as the reverse complement.
CGCCCAGCCATCTGGTGACGAATTGCTAAAACAGGTACAGGAGATTGTGGGCAATGATGAAGAAAACCGGAATGCCATAAATGGGGCGGTAACCCAAATGCTGGTTGACAATAAGAGGGCAAGTAAGCAAAAGTTCTTTAATGGTGTGGTCAGTATTGCAACCATTATCGGCGGTGTTGCGCTAACCATTGCAACGGGAGGGACTGCACTCGCTGTGGTTGGTCCGGTATTACTTGCGGCTGCGCCGAAAGCAGCGTTTGCAGTGGCTGATATAGCGGAAGGACTGGATGGCTATAGCAAGGTTAATGCGTTGGATGCTTCAAAGCCGTCCAACTTTATCCGTGATAATTTAATGGGAGGGAACCAGGCACTCTATGACAAGTTCTCCATGGCAGCAGACATCCTGTTTGATGTGGTATCAGGAAAAGCCATTAAAAATGGTGCAAAGGGACTTCCAAAGGTATTGTGCTCCGGATCGGCAACCTCTAATATGGCTGCCCAGGTCGGTGGTACCGTTGTGTTTGGCGCTGTCAACGAATACATGGTGAATGGTTCGGTGAACTGGAAGAACCTGTTGGTTTATACTGGCTCGGGAATCATAAAAGGAGCAGCCGGTAATTACCTCACAGATAAAGTCCAGGCAGTTGTAGGATCTGACAGCAAGATTGTAAATAAGGCGATTGGATTAACTGTGAATACGACTGTCGGCACCGCAATTGATATTAAAACCAATCGTATATTGGGTGTTGAATATGACCCAATGCAGGTTTTCACGCAAAACCTGATAACGAGTGGAGTCGGCCAGCTTTTTGGAGAGCCGATTGATGCAGTATCCGGGGCATTTTTAATTACGGCTACGGATTTCATTCTTTCGGATATCCGAGAACCCCTCCGGATTACAAGGAAATACAGCTCGATTAACAAATATTCTGGCCTGTATGGCCGTGGATGGAAGTTCCTATACGAGGGACGGTTGGGCAAATATGAGAATAAAATCCATGTTGACCTCGATACAGGCTATCATGTCATCTTCGAATGGGAGAACGGAAAGGCAAAAAATATTACGCCTGGCTGTGGCTGGTATGAACTTGAGGAAGATGGCGATGAATGGCTGCTCAGGGACCGCAAAAAGAAGCGGGTATACCATTATGGACAGACTGGGCTCCTGCTCTCAATTACGGATCAGAATAGCCAGACAATCCGTTTTGAATATCACAATGATGAGCTGGACAGGATTATAACAGCCCTTGGCTATGAATTAAAGCTCACGATGCGGAAAGGACGTCTGGTTCAGGTAACAGATGGTCTGGGCCGGACGATGCAGTATCGGTATGAGAACGGTCTTCTATCTGACGTCATACATATGGATCAGGGTATTACCCATTATGAATACGATGAGCAGGGATACCTCACAAAAGCAGTGGATCAGGCAAAAGTAACCTATCTGGAAAATCAGTATGATAATCGTGGGCGTGTGGTTCTTCAAACCCTGGCAAATGGAGATACTTATAAGGCAGAGTATCTGGATGAGGAACGTCAGGTACGGGTGCATAGCAGTATTGGCAAAAAAACGGTACTTTATTGTTATGGGAAAGAGTGCCAGATCCTTTCCATGCGTTTTACAGACGGTACGGAAACCGCTTATGAATATGACGAGGCAGGATACCGGATACAGGAATTGAACCGTCTGGGCCAGATAACCAGCTGGAGATACGATGAGATTGGGCGCTTGATTTCAGAACAGTCTGCCAGTGGCCTTACGACTACATATGTCTATGATGATGAGGATGATTTAAAAGAAAAAACAGATAATGCCAACCGGCAGACACAGTATTTTTATGACGGGAAGCACAACCTGATTGAGGTAAAAGAGCGGGTTACGGGTAACGGAGCCGCTATCAGCCGGTTATACCAGTATGACAGGAAAGGACGTCTGGTTCAGGAAACGGATGCCCGTGGGGCAGTCACAACATATATTTATGGAGAAACCTGCGGGAAACCAGCCGTGGTATCATATGCGGACGGGGAAGAAGTCCGATATGAATACGATGCTTTGGGACGCCAAATGGCGCTGGAAGATGACTGTGGCCGTGTAGAATATGCATATAATGCAAAGAACTACCGGACCATGGTGCGTGATGGGGAGGGGAATGAATCCCACTATATGTATGACGGTATGGGGCGTCTCCTCGCTATGTATATGCCTAAGGCGTGGAAGACGCGTAAAGACGAATATGTCTACAAATATGATTTCCTGGACCGCCTTATAGATACGATTCGCCCAGATGGAAGCCACCAGCGGCAGATCCGAGATGGGGAAGGCAATATTTTAAAGAACGTCCACCCGAATGCATATGATGCGCTTACAGATGATGGTGAGGGAATCCGGTATGAATACGACAGTGACGGCAACAATATCCGTATCCATTATCCGGATGGAGGCTGCGAACGGATTTTCTATGATGCAGAAGGGAAACGGATTAAGCATGTACTGCCGGAATATTATGATTCCATTCTTGATGATGGTATTGGCACTTCTTATGAATATGATTCAGCCGGTCGGCTCACCAAAATCATACTGCCAGATGGAAATATAGAGGCTGAATATACCTATGATCCAATCGGCAATATGATTTCCAGGACGGATCCCCTTGGGAATATCAGCTATTATGATTATGACCTGCGCGGGAATCTGATCCAGAGCCTATTTCCATCAAAAGAAGAAAACGGCAAAGTTCTTTATCAAAAGATAACATTTGCTTATGATGGGAATGGAAATAAGATAAAAGAACATAGACGTAGCGGTTACTGGGATAAAGAGGGCAACCTATTACGTGAAGACGGAACCGGATTATGCCTTACGTTTACCTATGATTGTCGGGATCGCCTGGTACGGGTGGAAGATGGACTTGGTGCTGTCATCCGGTATCGGTATGATGTGCGGGGAAACCAGATCTATGAAGAAAAAGCCATAAATGCAGAGGTGCGCCAGGTTATCCACTTTGTGTATAATAAAGCGGGTCGCCTGATAGAGCGGCGTGAGGAACTGAACAGCGGTCTGGAGCCTATGGCAGGGGAGCATAAAATTGCTGTCACAAGCTATGGCTATGATGAGAATGGAAACCGTATCCTGACCCAGACCCCGGAAGGGTACCACATCACCCGGGAATATGACGCCCTGGATCGGCTGGTCTTGGAGCGGGTAGAGGACAAGCATAATGGTATTGACCGTTCTGTTAGGGTGAGCTATGACCATGCGGGAAATATCACGAAGCTGGCCCGCCAGGGCAGGAACGGGCAGTCATGGGAAATCAGCTATGATTACGATTTAAAAGACAGGGTTACCCATGCCAACGATTATCTGGGTCCGGTATTCCAGTACGAATATGATAAAAATGACCGCCTCCTGAAGGAAACATTATCCGGGACAGAACTAAACCGGTTCTATGCCTATACTTATGACTGCAAGGGAAACCTGGTGGCGGAGACTGACAGTACCGGGACCCTGCAGGAGAAGCACAGCTACCGGGCAGATGGAAAACTGGCCGAGAGCCAGTTCGCAGACGGGAATGAGCTTACATATTCTTACGGCGTGAATGGACAAGAACGTGAAATCCAAACCGCCAGGAGCCGTCAGAAGAACCAGGCAGCCCAGGAATATACCTACGACGCCAGGGGAAGGATTACTGGGATTCGGGACGGGAACCAGAACCGGACCGGCTATCGCATGGATTCCTGGGGCAGGGTGCATCAGATTGACACAGCAGAGGGCGGGGAGGAGAAGTACACCTACGATTACGCCGGGCATGTCACCAGCACCACGGACGCCAATGGCGGTGTCATCACATACCGTTACAACAGCCAGGGAAAAGTCTGCGAGATTATCGACCAGGAGGGGAACAGCGAGATGTTCCGTTATGACCGGGAAGGGCGTATGGTATTCCATGTAGACCGGAACGGGAACCAGGTCCGTACCACTTACAATGTGGATGGGAACCCGGTACTGGAACGCGCCTGCGATTATCTGGGAGAAAATGAAGTGACCCGCTCCTGGGAATATGACGACATCGGGAATGTAAAGAAAGCGGTAGCAGGAGGTTTCTGCTATACATATGAATATCGGCCGGACGGGAAGCTGGTGAGAAAATCATCTTCCGGCCGGACGCTTGTTTCATGCACCTATCAGGCGGATAAGAAGTTGAAGTCGTTAACAGATGTGTCAGGCAAGACGGTATATTATAGTTATGATACGCTGGGACACTTGGAGCAGATCTGTGATGAGGAAGGGACTGAAATCGCCCGTTACAGCCATACAGCTGGCGGAAAGCTGAAAGAAATCCTCCACGGGAACGGGATGCATACGTTCTATGAGTATGATACGGATGATAATATCATAAGGCTGACGCTCAAGAACCAGGAGGGGACTATTTTCTCTGATTTCCAGTATGAGTACGACCTGAATGGGAACCGGACATTAAAATCAGGAAGCTGTATCCTGCCGGGAGAAGAAAGCCTGAAGGAGCAGATGACCTGCTACCAGTATGACAGTATGAACCGTCTGGTTGAAGAGCGGTATGACAATGTGCCTGTCAGGTACAGATATGATCGTTGTGGAAACCGCCTGGAAAAGGTAGATATAGCTGGAAAAGTAGCGTATAATTATAATTGTAAAAATCAGTTGACCAGCAGCAAAAATAACACAGAAACCATAGATTATCGGTATGATTTACAAGGGAATGTACTGGAAGCGGTTGGTTTTCTTGAAAAGACGGAATACCGTTACAATGCCTTTAACCAACAGACAGCGGTACTGATGAAGGAGGGTGGTATCCAGGAAAATTGGTATGATGCGGAATACCTGCGGGCCGAAGTATCTGAAAATGGAAAAAGCTCTAGGTTACTGTATTATAATGGGGAGTTACTGGCGGAGTCTGAACCAGATGAAACGGTGATAAGCCGTTATATCCTGGGTTATGGTGTGGCGGCAGGCTGGCAGAAAGGGAAGGAGGGATACCATTCCTATCATCTGGACGAGCAGAACAGTACGGTGCATATCACGGATGCGAATCAAGGGATAGAAAATGATTATCAGTATGATGCTTTTGGGGTAATCCAATGTAGACATGAGAATATTTACAATCGGATTACGTATACAGGGCAGCAGTATGACCAAGTAACGGGGCAGTATTATCTGCGGGCTAGGTATTATAACCCAGTTGTAGGACGTTTTTTACAGGAAGATGAGTATCGGGGAGATGGACTAAGTCTATATGCATACTGTAGAAATAATCCTGTCATTTACTATGATCCGAATGGGTATAATACCAATAATACTGACCAATGTGGTAATAAAGACACATCTGGGAATCCTGATGATGAACTTGACATAACAAACAATGCCGTATCTGGAACAGATGGAAGGGGTGTAGATATACCAAATGGTTACGAACAGGATTTTGAAGATTTAGCAAGATATAGAAAGAGTCAGGGGATGCCCGTTGCTGGTAGTGCGGAAGATAAACACACGGCTGGTAAGTTAATTATAGGTGAGAACGAATACTATGGACGAAATGGGCATGGGCAACAAGAAGCAGTAAAAAATGCCTTTAGCGTAAATGCACAGACAGCCACCCATGCAGAAGGACAGGCATTTTATAATGCTTATTCGGATAAGGCACAAGGAACTTCAGCCACGCTAATAACAGACAGAGAGGCTTGTGGTTCTTGTGGCTATTCTGGAGGGATACGTTCCATGGCAAAACAAATGGGTATAACTGATTTAACTATAGTTTCACCCAATAATCCTCCTATAAACTTCAATCCACAGGTGAAGCCAAAACCAAATCCATTTCCAGCACCTGTTAAGAAAAAATAAAGGAGAAAATATATGATTGTAAAAAAGGCTCTATATGATGAGTGGAAAAGCAACATCAATTATGGCGGTATAGTCCAGGTAACCTCTTGGGATGAAGTAGAAAAACTAATATATTCTTTGGACGGATTAAAACATACACAGGTTATTTTTACTGATGAAGAAGAAGATTCTTTGATTTGTATAGGTGGAGGAAATGAGGGATTCTACAATGTATATATTACACTAGATGATAATGAATCATTCTACGATTTAGTAAATCCTTATGGAAGAAATGATAAAGTGTTGCATTTGGTTACAGGAGGACAATTAGGAGATTTTGAAGAAGAAATTTGTGTTACAATTGATATGGTGTTGTTAGCAGCGAAAACTTTTTGCATGGAAGGTGTTGTGGAAGAAGATTTAACATGGAATTATAGAAAATAATAAAACATTATTCTGGACTGGATCATAGATACCTTCAACCAGGACGGGCATCGTCTTCCGGTACCGGTATAACGTGCGGGGGAACCGGATCTATGAAGAGAAAGCCATAAACGAGAAGGTGCGCCAGGTTATTCATTTTGTGTATAATAAAGCAGGTCGCTTAACCGAACGGCGGGAGGAACTGGAAAGCGGGCTGGAGCCGGCGGCAGGGGAATACAGAACCGCGGTTACCACGTATGGCTATGATGAGAACGGGAACCGTATCCTGACCCAGACACCGGAAGGTTACCGAATTACCCGGGAATATGACACCCTGGACCGTCTGATATCAGAACGGGTCGAAGACCGCCGGAATGGGATTGACCGTACCGTTAGGGTGAACTATGACAAGGCCGGAAACATCACAAAGCTCATCCGTCAAGGCAAAGACGGGATGCCATGGGAGATCAGCTATAGTTATGATTTAAAAGACCGTATTACACATGCCAATGATTATTTCGGTCCGGTCTTCCAATATGAATATGATAAGAATGACCGCCTGTTGAAGGAGGCTTTAGCTGGAGCCGAATTGGATTGGTCATATGCTTATGCTTACGATTACCGTGGAAACCTGGTAACGGAGACAGACAGTGAGGGAACCCTGCAGGAAAAGCACCTCTATCGGACAGATGGGAAGCTGATGCACAGCCAGTTTGCAGACGGAAATGAACTGGAATATTCCTATGGAATCAATGGGCTGCAGCAGGAAATCCGTACCGCCAGGAGCCAACGGGCAGACCGGGCGGCCCAGGTGTACACGTATGATGCCAGAGGCAGGATTACCGGAATCCAGGACGGAAACCAGAATCAGACAGGCTACCATATGGACCCCTGGGGACGGGTACATCAGATTGAGACGGCAGAGGGAGGAAAGGAGAACTTTACCTATGATTATACCGGCCATATTACCAGTACCACGGATGCCAACGGCGGCGTCATTACCTACCGGTATAACAGCCAGGGTAAGGTCTGCGAGATCATAGACCAGGAAGGGAACAGCGAGACCTTCCGGTATGACCGGGAAGGACGCAGGATACTCCATGAGGACCGGATTGGGAACCAGGTCCGGACGACCTATAACGTGGACGGGAGACCTGTATTGGAACGGGCCTGCGACTACATGGGAGAGAATGAAGTAAGCCGTTCCTGGGAGTATGATGGGATAGGGAACATAAAAAAGGCGGTAGCCGGAGGAATCTGCTATACATATGAGTACCGGCCGGACGGGAAGCTGATTAAGAAATCATCTTCTGGACGGACGCTTATTTCCTGCACCTATCATGCGGATAAGAGCCTGAAGAGCTTGACAGACGTATCCGGTAAGACCGTACATTATGGCTATGACAGCCTGGGACGTTTGGAACGTATCTGTGATGATAATGGAGATGAAATTGTCCGGTACGGCCATACAGCTGGAGGGAAGCTTAAAGAGATCCGCCACGGAAACGGGATGCACACCATCTATGAATATGATACGGATGACAACATCATCAGGCTTACACTCAAGAACGAGGAAGGCATAGTTTTCTCCGACTTCAGATATGAGTATGATTGGAATGGAAACCGGGTATTAAAATCGGGGAGCAGTATCCTGCCAGGCGAAGAAAACATAAAGGAACAGGTAATTCGATATCAGTATGATAGTATGGACCGGCTGATTGAAGAGAAGTATGATGGAAAACCTGTTAAATATATCTATGACAGGTGTGGGAATCGTCTGGTAAAGGTGGATAGTGATGGCAAAGAGGAGTATAATTATAATCGAAAAAACCAGTTAATCAGCCATAAAAAAGGCACGGAATCTGTTGAGTACCGGTATGATTTACAAGGTAATATACTGGAAGAAGTGGACGGTCGGGGAAAGACAGAATATTATTATAATGCCTTTAATCAACAGACGTTTGTACTTATGAAAGATGGTGGGGCTCAGGAAAACTGGTATGATGCGGAATTCTTGCGAGCAGAAGTAGCTGAAAATGGATGCAGATCCAGGTTCCTGTATTATAATGGGGAGTTATTGGCAGAGTCTGAGCTGAATGATACTGTAAGAAACCGTTATATCCTGGGGTATGGTGTTGCAGCGAGTTGGCAGAAGGAGGGATATCATTCTTATCATCTGGATGAGCAGAACAGTACAGCATACATTACAGATTCAGGCCGGAGGATAGAAAATAGTTACCAGTATGATGCTTTTGGAGTAATCCGAGAAAAGAATGAGAATGTTTATAATCGGATTTTGTATACAGGCCAGCAGTATGACCAGGTGACAGGGCAGCATTATCTAAGAGCGAGATATTATAATCCGGTTTTGGGAAGGTTCCTACAAGAGGATGTATATCGTGGAGATGGTTTGAACCTGTATGTATATTGCGAAAACAATTCTGTAATATATTATGATCCTAGTGGTTATGGTAAGGCTCCTGTAGTACCTTTTAAAAAAGGACAATACAATTATCCTGATATTAATGCCTTGAATTATAATGAAAGAGTTCGATCATTATATGGAGATCCGCCAGATTGGATGGTTGATCCCCATGCACATCATTTTCCTTATAAAAAAGGGAAGGTAAATCAGCAGCCTACTGTTGATAAAATTCAAGATATTTTGGTGGATTTTGAAATAGACCCCATTTATGGAGAAGAAGTATTGTGTTGGGCTCCAAATAGAGTGAAAGGACAACATGCTACTGCGCAACTTGAATCATATTTAAAAGAGTTGGAGGAATTGAAACTAAATGGTGGAACTAGAGAAGAGGTTATAGAATTAACTAGAAGATATCAACAAGAAGATTCTGTAAGGGGTACCGAAAAGGAAAAGAAAAAAAATGATTCAGCATGTGAGAATAAAAATTAAAGTAGAAGGAGATGTGTGAAATAGTCACACAAACATATTATGGAGAGAAAATTAGTTATGCAATTATTAGATGAAATTAAACATGCACTTATTAATAAGGATATAGTATTAGCAGAAGATATTCTTGAAAAATATCCAGAGTTAATTAATTATAAAACAAGATCTGGAGGAACGCTGCTACATGATGCCGCAAAATATCAAAGTTTAGAATTCACTAAAATTTTATTGGATTTAGGAATAGATAGTTCAGTTGTAAGCCCGGCAAGCGGCAATTACGGAACCGCTCTAACTTGTGCATGGACACCAGAAATAGCTTTGTTGTTAATGTCATATGGTATGGAACCCATAATTGATATTGAAGACCGTAAAAATCCACTTTTTTATCATGCTCAATATGGGAATTATCCAATGATAAAATTTTGGCTGGATTATGAGTTGAAAAATTTAGATAGTTCTAAAAAAACGGAGTTAATCAACAAATTAGCTAAACAGTTGACTGACCTTGGCCACAATGATGTAATAGAAAAGTTGGATTTTGATAAAAACCGCACGAGCAATGGATTAAAGGCAGAGGATTTTTCATTAATAGAATATGAAAGCGAGTTGATAGATTGCATTAAGTATATCTTTGAAAAAATGTGCAAGGAACATAAAGAAGAACATATTTATGCTTTTAGTATATCAAATACGGATTCATTTGAATCAATGTTCTTTGTAGCCAATACTGAGGAAGATTTATTAAGGCAAGGCAATGATTTGGAGACTAAATATTCTGAAGAAAATTGGGATATTTGGGATATCAATGATGAGAGAGTTGCGGAAATTAATATCTCTATAAACAGCTTTATAAAATCTTTAGATGATCCGGACGAAAAATATAAGTTTAAAGAAAGACTTATCCAAGTCTATATAAGATGCATGAAGTATTTAAGGGAATGTCATTTTTTTAATGATAATATTTTGCTCAATGTTTATATAAGAGAATACTTATCTTCTGAAGATATGATTGAAATTTATCAATTATTAAATGATACTACGGATATCAAAGAATTTTATCAATTTATGAATGAATAGTAAGATTGAATGTGAGTAAGTTTGGAATCGTAAATCATTTATAGTTTTATAGGATTGAGTAGCGTGGGGAACTGGACAACCAATGAGTCTATGGCAGGAGAGTATAAAATAACAGTTACTGTTGTACTGGTTCTGTGCCTGTTCTTATCAGTGCATACGGAGACAGACAGTGAGGGAACCCTGCAGGAAAAGCACCTCTATCGGACAGATGGAAAGCTGATGCACAGCCAGTTTGCAGACGGAAATGAACTGGAATATTCCTATGGAATCAATGGGATGCAGCAGGAAATCCGCACCGCCAGGAGCCAACAGGCAGACCGGGCGGCTCAGGTGTACACGTATGATGCCAGAGGCAGGATTACCGGAATCCAGGACGGAAACCAGAATCAGACAGGCTATCATATGGACCCCTGGGGACGGGTACATCAGATTGAGACGGCAGAGGGAGGGAAGGAGAACTTTACCTATGATTATGCCGGCCATGTCACCAGTACCACGGATGCCAACGGCGGCGTCATTACCTACCGGTATAACAGCCAGGGTAAGGTCTGCGAGATCATAGACCAGGAAGGGAACAGCGAGACCTTCCGTTATGATCGGGAAGGACGCAGGATATTCCATGAGGACCGGATTGGGAACCAGGTACGGACGACCTATAACGTGGACGGGAGACCTGTATTGGAGCGGGCCTGCGACCACATGGGAGAGAATGAAGTAAGCCGTTCCTGGGAGTATGATGGGATTGGGAACGTAAAAAAGGCGGTAGCCGGAGGATTCTGCTATACATATGAGTACCGGCCGGACGGGAAGCTGATTAAGAAATCATCTTCTGGCCGGACGCTTATTTCCTGTACCTATCATGCGGATAAAAGCCTGAAGAGCTTAACAGATGTGTCCGGTAAGACAGTACATTATGGCTATGACAGCCTGGGACGTTTGGAACGTATCTGTGATGATAATGGAGATGAAATTGTCCGGTACGGCCATACAGCTGGAGGGAAGCTTAAAGAGATCCGCCACGGAAACGGGATGCATACAGCCTATGAATATGATACAGATGATAATATCATCAGGCTTACACTCAAGAACGAGAAGGGCATTGTTTTCTCCGATTTCAGGTATGAGTATGACTTAAATGGGAATCGTATATTAAAATCAGGAAGCTGCCTCCTGCCAGTTGAGGACAAAATAAAGGAGCAGGTGGTTCGGTACCGATATGATTGTATGGACCGGCTGATGGAAGAACAATATGATGGAAAGCCTGTCGAATATATCTATGACAGGTGTGGGAATCGTCTGGTAAGGGTGGATAGTGATGGCAAAGAGGAGTATCATTATAATCGAAAAAACCAGTTAATCAGTCGTAAAAAAGGCACGGAATCTGTTGAATACCGGTATGATTTACAAGGTAATATACTGGAAGAAGCGAGTAACCGTGGGAAAACGGAATACGGTTACAATGCCTTTAACCAGCAGACAACCACGTTTATGAATAATGGTCAGATACAGGAAAACTGGTATGATGCGGAATTCTTGCGTGCAGAAGTATCTGAAAATGGATGCAGCTCCAGGTTCCTGTATTATAATGGGGAGTTATTGGCGGAGTCTGAGCTAAATGATACTGTAAGAAACCGTTATATCCTGGGGTATGGTGTTGCAGGGAGTTGGCAAAAGGAGGGATATCATTCTTATCATCTGGACGAGCAGAATAGTACAGCATATATTACAGATTCAGACCAGAGGGTAGAAAATAGTTACCAGTATGATGCTTTTGGAGTAATCAAAAGCAAAACAGAAAGTATTTATAATCGAATACTATATACAGGGCAACAGTTTGACTCAATAACCAGACAGTATTATTTGCGAGCTAGGTATTATAATTCGGCGATTGGACGATTTGTGCAAGAGGATTTGTATCGGGGGGATGGGCTGAACCTTTATGCTTACTGCGCGAACAATCCTGTGATATATTATGACCCAATGGGAGAAGCTGGAAGACGCCAAACTTATTTAGGTGGAACTCCAAAAATAGGTTCAAGAGTTGGTAAACAGGTATTGCAAGATGCATATGATAATGGTACATTAAGAATTTCAGGACTAAGCCCTAAAATGCAATCAATGATTGAAAATCAAGGTTTTATGAATATAAAAATTACGAAGTCAATGACAGATAAAATGGAATTTAAGTCACAAAGTGATGGTAATTATTATCCTGTTAGTAGCGCGAATATGTCACATAAGAATTATGATAGTCATGGTATTAATCCAAAAACCGGAGAACCTTATAAAGATGCTGTAGTAGCATGGAATACAGATTTAAAACAATATGGAGCGAAATCACAAGAGGGATATGATTTTATGCATGACTCAGACCAGTATTATTTAGAGCTGGCTTCAATTAATAAATCAGATGGTGCAAGGTTGAATATGACATATGATGATCCGGGAACTCCGCTCAGAGATGTGGAAGATGTGTATCCTGATATGAAAAAGGATAAAGATAAAAATGATTCAGATGAAAATATGTGCCCGAAATAAAAGATTTGTCAAAGATATTATGAATTTGTAGATGTTTATGAAGTTAGATACCCTATTTAGAAAGGAGCGTATATGTATTAATGCATATACAAGTATCATATGCAAAATGAAAGACAACAGAATAATAGTAGATATGAAAGTGAAAAAAGCGATGATATGTTAAAAAATGCTGAACTGTGTGATGATATTTCAAAATGGAGTACCAGCGACAGAGAATCAATTTATTGGAAAAAACAAGGACTATCAATTCGCGAAAAGTTTTATGGGAAAGATAATCCCAGATTATGTGATTTCTATGCTGAAATGTCAGAAATATTATTAAGGGGAGGGGAATATAAAAAATCCTTACTATATTGTGAAAAAGCTTTAAAAATCAAAGAAAAAAATAATTGTTCTTATAAAGATGTTTTATATATCTATGAAGTGATGATAACAAATTACTACTTATCTGATGAATTGGATAAAGGTTTAGCATGTGGACTCACTGTTTTAAATGATCCAAGAATAGAAGCAATCACTGCATCTGATAGTGTTATTCAGATAATGAAGTATTTGGCATTTATTAACAATGCGTCTGGTAAATCTGATGAGGCGAAGATTTGGATTCAAAAGGGAATTGATAAAGCTAAAGATTGGTATGGTGAAGACAGTGTACAAGTAGCTGAAATGAATATTGAAAAAGCGCAGAATATATCTGATCCGAATCAGAAGTTAGAGATATTAAAGGTGGCATTAGAGATTCTTCTTGATAAAGTAGGAATGTATGATAATAGAACTAAAAAGGCATACCGATGCATATGGAAATGTTGGGAAAAAGAAACTAATGAACCAATTGAACTTGCATTACAATGGCTTAAGAAGAATTTGTCCAATGAAGATTTTTTGAAAGTATATAGTTGGGGTAGAAGTAATCATAAAATATCAGGTAAGGAGTCCTGCAAATAAAAGTCAAGCCCTAAAATGAGAAAACGCTCCACAATTTTTGCGGAGCGGAAGAAGGACATAACAATACAGACTGGAGAAATAGCTTCGCCAGCCGGAGACATGGGTTTAGGAGTTTGTTTACGCTTGGGGTGCGTTCTTGGTATCAAATGCCTCCAGGCATTCTTTCACACGGGCGTAATAGATTCGCAGGAACTTGTTCTGCGTAGCGGTCATGTAGACAAAGTAGGGCTTGCCTTCGGCACGCTTCTTGTTCAGGAACTGGTACACCGGTTCGTCTGTGGGAGCTTTTTTCAGGCATGTACAGACTATTTGGTAGAGCGTTTTCCGCAGATGTGGAGAGCCGCGCTTCGTGGTCGGATTACTCTTGGAAACATGCTTTCCGGACTCGTCAACGGCTGGATTGACACCGGCAAAACCAACAATGGAACTGCGGTGAGGGAACCGACGCACATCGCCGATTTCGGCTATAAGCTGTGCAGCGGTGATTTCTCTAACACCGTACATGGCCACCACGGTATCGTATTCCGGTAATTGCTTGTCCAGACGAGTCATCTCTGCACGCATTGCAGCCAATGTTTCTTTCCCGGCGATCAACTGCTGAGCGGCCATTGTTATGAGCAATTTGATTAAGAAATCATCTTCTGGACGGACGCTTATTTCCTGTACCTATCATGCGGATAAAAGCCTGAAGAGCTTAACGGACGTGTCCGGTAAGACAGTACATTATGGCTATGACAGACTGGGACGTTTGGAACGTATCTGTGATGATAATGGAGAAGAAATTGTCCGGTACGGCCATACTGCCGGAGGAAAGCTCAAGGAAATCCGCCACGGAAACGGGATGCATACAGCCTATGAATATGATACAGATGATAATATCATCAGGCTTACACTCAAGAACGAGAAGGGCATTGTTTTCTCCGATTTCAGGTATGAGTATGACTTAAATGGGAATCGTATATTAAAATCAGGAAGCTGCCTCCTGCCAGTTGAGGACAAAATAAAGGAGCAGGTGGTTCGGTACCAATATGATTGTATGGACCGGCTGATTGAAGAGAAGTATGATGGAAAGCCTGTTAAATATATCTATGACAGGTGTGGGAATCGTCTGGTAAAGGTGGATAGTGATGGCAAAGAGGAGTATAATTATAATCGCAAAAACCAGTTGATCAGCCGTAAAAAAGGCACGGAATCTGTTGAATATCGGTATGATTTGCAAGGTAATATACTGGAAGAAGCGGATGGTCTGGGAAAGACAGAATATCATTACAATGCCTTTAACCAGCAGACAACTACGTTTATGAATAATGGTCAGATACAGGAAAATCAGTATGATGCAGAATACTTACGGGCTGGAATCTCTGAAAATGGTAAAGGTACCGTATTCCTGTATTATAATGGGGAGTTATTGGCGGAGTCTGAGCTAAATGATACTGTAAGAAACCGTTATATCCTGGGGTATGGTGTTGCAGCGAGTTGGCAAAAGGAGGGATATCATTCTTATCATCTGGACGAGCAGAATAGTACAGCATATATTACAGAGGCCGGACAGGGGATAGAGAACAGTTATCAGTATGACGCTTTCGGAGCATTTCGCTGTAAAGAAGAGAATATCCATAACCGGATACTGTATACGGGGCAGCAGCATGACCAGGTGACGGGGCAGTATTACTTGCGGGCCAGGTATTATAATCCAGTGGTGGGAAGATTCCTTCAGGAGGATGTGTACCGTGGAGATGGGCTGAATTTATATGCATATTGCGAAAACAATCCGATTGTATTTTATGACCCGAGTGGATATAAATCAAGTTCGTTTTTGCCAGATGAACTATCATCAGGGGTGTATGGGAATTTAACAAGCACGTTTGGAGGAGCAAAAACAACTGGCCTGACTCCTCATCATATGCCATCAGATTTATATATGAGTTCCAGATATGGAGTTGATACTGACAGTGGGTTTGCAATGCTACTTGAAACTACATATTATAATAGAGGAGGGCGTCACGGTAAAACACAAAGTTATGGAAGGCCATCTAGTGAATATAAAGAGCGGTATTTATCTTTATCTCCTCGTGATGCACTAGCTAATGATTTGAACGATTTAAAAAGTGTTTTAAAAAGTGAGGGCTTATATGATTCTTACGCTAAAGGAAAAATAAAGGAATATTTGCATGGCTCAGATGACCCAATTAATAGTCATAAAGGGATATTGAATCAAACATTCACCAGTGATTCAGATTTAATATCCGATCCGGATTTTAAGGGTAAAATTATAGATAATGAAGCAATATTTGCTAAAGATTATGAGGATAATATAAAAGATGAAAAACAAAATTGTGGTGATGGTGTTTAAATATAATATATGAAAGCAACGAGAGGGTAAAGTCCCAACTGAAACCTAACACTTATATATTAGACCAGGAGGAGAAGTTATGCTGGATAATAATTATAATGAATCATTAAAAAAAGCCTACATAGCAAAACAAGAAGATGATATTGATACTATAAATGATTTCTGTGAAGCGTATAATGAAAAATTGGGTGTTCAAGAAATAGCAGACTTGTTGAAATTGTTTAATGGTCAAGCGTCTACTAATGAGCAAAATGAATTTATTGTAAATATGTTAGATTCTATAGTAAAAAAGGAAAAACAGAAAGCAGTAAATGAAATTATAGAACAATCGGGTATCTTATTTCAAGAGAGAGCAACTAAATGCATATCATTAATACTTACAATGATTATATTTTGGAATAGAGATTTAGACATTAGTCTTAGTGAATCACTAGCTGCCGCTCCTAATTCTATAAAAGATTTATATAAGAAAGCACTTGAGAAGAAGCTGTTATTTATGAAAGGACATAATGTACAATTAATTGAAACAATACTAAATAGTATTAATATTTCGCAGGATTGCAATGATATTTGATCTTAATATTGATTTTAAACCTGTGCTAATAATTATTTTAATTTGGTATTCTCGTATGAATCACCTACGATTACCATGGAAACCTGGTAACGGAGACAGACAGTGAGGGAATCCTGCAGGAAAAGCATCTCTATCAGGCAGACAGAAAACGGATACAGAGCCAGTTTGCAGACGGAAATGAGCTGGAATATTCCTATGGAATAAATGGGCTGCAGCAGGAAATCCGTACCGCCAGGAGCCAACGGGCAGACCGGGCAGCCCAGGTGTACGCGTATGATGCCAGAGGCAGGATTACCGGAATCCAGGACGGAAACCAGAATCAGACAGGCCATCAGATGGACTCCTGGGGACGGGTACATCAGATTGAGACGGCAGAGGGAGGAAAGGAGAACTTTACCTATGATTATGCCGGCCATGTCACCAGTACCACGGATGCCAACGGCGGCGTCATTACCTACCGGTATAACAGCCAGGGTAAGGTCTGCGAGATCATAGACCAGGAAGGGAACAGCGAGACCTTCCGTTATGATCGGGAAGGACGCAGGATATTCCATGAGGACCGGATTGGGAACCAGGTCCGTACCACTTACAATGTGGATGGGAATCCGGTATTGGAACGCGCCTGCGATTATCTGGGAGAAAATGAAGTGACCCGCTCCTGGGAATATGACGACATCGGGAATATAAAGAAAGCGGTAGTGGGAGGTTTCTGCTATACATATGAATATCGGCCGGACGGGAAACTGATTAAGAAATTGCTGTATAAAATATCTGGTGCTTAGCAATCATCAAATATACTCAGTTGTAAGGAAATCCTGGCTTTGAGGGATTACCGCCAGGATTTTCCTGAAGAGAGCCCATCAAGGATAAAGAAGTTCCTATATAATACCAAGAACCAGAAGACTGAGATAAGGCTAGGGGATGGTCAAGTACAGACGAAGCGTTATGATGCGGAGAATCTGCGCTGCGAGATGAGGGAGAATGAGAAGCTGATTCTTATGAGTATCATTATAATAAGCAGGGGCTTTTAAAAGAGAAATGTTCCAGCGGAAAGCGGCTGATTTCCTATGAATATGATAATGCCGGACAGATGATTCGGATGACGAACCCGGAAGGGATTACAGTCACCTATGAGTATGACTCCCTTGGGAGGAAGAGCCGAATTTATAATAGCAGTGGTATGGAAGTGCGTTATAAGTATGACTGATATAATTTATATAAATGAAGCAAGAAAGCCAGGTAAAATTAATGGGTTTGACAATTAAGTCTTATGCTGAATGGACTCATTATAAAAAAGGGAGCAATGAAGAAATTGAGATTAGCAAATCATTTAGGGATGAGATGATAAAAAAGGAGCAAACATTAGAGATTGAAATTCAAAAACAAATTGATGAGCTAGTAATAAAGAATGCTGGAGGATTATAATATATGAATGATAAAACTAAATTTTTAGAAGATTATTGTTTAGAAATAAATGCAAACGTTTATATTTTTCAGCCTTGCGAGATAAAAAAAATACCTTTGGGTATAATTCCTCAATGTTGGTATGATATTTTAAGCAGAGAAGACGTTGATAAAAGAGTACAGGGTATTTTAGAAACATGGAAAAAATATCTATCTAGTGAGTTATATAATACAATTAATTATTTGGAAGAAAACCTATTGGATATTGAATTGTTTAAAATAAACGATAAGTATTATCTGCTCTATTCAATAAAGACAGAGGCGGGGGAAATACAATATTATGAGGGAGGCAACCCATTAGATTCAATCGCCGAAACTGAACTGGAAAGTGTATGGAACAAGATACCAGAATCTATTCGCTTCTTTTATGAAAATATTCATAATGGGTTTTATGATTATGCTAGTAAGGCAATGGGAATTATATGTACAAAGCATATAACAAATTTTGGAGAAGTTGAGTGGGGGATTATTAATGAACTAGAAGAATCTTTGCAGATTGATTTAAAAAGTACATTTGGTTTTTTTAATAATGGGATGGGAGGATATTTGGCCATAGATATAATAAATTGTGACATTAATAGTGCAACATTATGGTTCTCAGATGATCAGCCAGAGTATAATCTTAATTTCTGGGATGTTGTTGATGAGTGGACGAAAATAGGATTACAAGACATATAGTGAATTTGTGAAATCCACTCTGACGGATTCCGTACAGGCTATAGTAATATAGGTAAATATATCAATTACCTGGACAACTAGCACCACGGACGCCAATGGCGGTGTCATCACATACCGTTACAACAGCCAGGGAAAATGGAATCAATGGACTGCAGCAGGAAATCCGTACCGCCAGGAGCCAACGGGCAGACCGGGCGGCCAAGGTGTACACGTATGATGCCAGAGGCAGGATTACCGGAATCCAGGACGGAAACCAGAATCAGACAGGCTACCATATGGACCCCTGGGGACGGGTACATCAGATTGAGACGGCAGAGGGAGGAAAGGAGAACTTTGCCTATGATTATGCCGGCCATATTACCAGTACCACGGATGCCAACGGCGGCGTCATTACCTACCGGTATAACAGCCAGGGTAAGGTCTGCGAGATTATAGACCAGGAGGGGAACAGCGAGATGTTCCGTTATGACCGGGAAGGGCGTATGGTATTCCATGTAGACCGGAACGGGAAACAGGTCCGTACCACTTACAATGTGGATGGGAACCCGGTACTGGAACGCGCCTGCGATTATCTGGGAGAAAATGAAGTGACCCGCTCCTGGGAATATGACGACATCGGGAATGTAAAGAAAGCGGTAGCGGGAGGTTTCTGCTATACATATGAATATCGGCCGGACGGGAAACTGATTAAGAAATTGCTGTATAAAATATCTGGTGCTTAGCAATCATCAAATATACTCAGTTGTAAGGAAATCCTGGCTTTGAGGGATTACCGCCAGGATTCTCCTGAAGAGAGCCCATCAAGGATAAAGAAGTTCCTATATAATACCAAGAACCAGAAGACTGAGATAAGGCTAGGGGATGGTCAAGTACAGACGAACAGTTATGATGCGGAGAATCTGCGCTGCGAGATGAGGGAGAATGAGAAGCTGATTCTTATGAGTATCATTATAATAAGCAGGGGATTTTAAAAGAGAAATGTTCCAGCGGAAAGCGGCTGATTTCCTATGAATATGATAATGCCGGGCAGATGATTCGGATGACGAACCCGGAAGGGATTACAGTCACCTATGAGTATGACTCTCTTGGGAGGAAGAGCCGAATTTATAATAGAAGTGGTATGGAAGTGCGTTATAGGTATGACTGATATAATTTATATAAATGAAGCAAGAAAGCCCGGTAAAATTAATGGGTTTGACAATTTAATTTTATGTAAGGAGAGGATCATATGCTTGAAATCGGTAAGTTCATAGATTTTCTTGGGCAGGATAGTATAAGGGAGGCAATACCAGTTATAACGGCAATCGGAGGAGCTTTGGTTGTTGTTCTAAGGTTTATATTTAAGGTAATCTATGCCCAGAATATGAACGAGATTGACAAGGTATTTATGAATCGAAAGCAACGGACTAATTTGAAACTCATAGATTTATTTATGGTTGCGATAGTCTTGGGACTGGTAAATATAATTTTAATGCTTATTCGCGATGATGCGACTGATTTTTTATTAGTGTTGGGATTCATAGCCGCTTTTTTCTTGATTCTAATCTATTTAATTTATAAAATCGCACATTTTATTTGGTGTAAGTATAAAAAGACGGATAAGAAATGGAAATTGCATCGCTATATGGAGGAAATGCTGTTTGTGAGTGAGTTTCTCATTGGGACAGAAATTGGAAAACTTACCTATTATAATACACAGGATTTATGGAAAGGAATTCTGGTTTGTCTGATAGCAGCGTCAGCGACCTCATTTTTGATGGTGATTTCTGTTGGTTTTTTTGAAGATGGTCCAAGTAAAGTGTATTTTTACATAAAAGGTGGTAGGCGTATGTACATATTCTATAAACTGGAAGATGATATTTTATTATGCGGAGATAATAAGAATATCAAAAAAGCTAAAATCCGTTTAATACCTTTCGGCAATTTTAAAAAGAGCTACCATAAGCTGATTATAGAAAAGTCAAATAATCAGAATTGAAGTTACCATATGATTTTTCGGGGACGGGTGCATCAGATTGAGACGGCAGAGGGATTGTGGAGTGATTGATAGAAATCGTCTTCTTAAAGATCGGTAATTAGATGAAGGGTAATATGTCTAAGTAAAAATTGATTGGAGGGAATTCTGTTGAATAAAAATCTTGAGGAGGTTATGAATCATGAAAAATATAATCAATATAATTAAATGCTTCATATTTTTAGGAGCAGGATTTTTGCTATTATTTGTACCATATAATAAAATCCAATCGGCGTTTCCCAAGGCACCAGCCCCCATAGTGGTAAAAGTCATAGGAGTTATTGTTCTTATCTGTGGCATTGTGATAGCGCTGATGTACTCAGGAATGTAGGTTCAGTATACAGCATATTCCGGTTGACTGGCTTAGATTTATAACAATACGGGAGGATAAAGTCATGTCTAAACTATTGGTACGAAAAAAGATAGGAAAGTTTTTCCTGATGGTAGTTCTTGTAGTGTTATTACTGGGGACAATACTACAGGCAGTATTTCGACATTTTGAAATTAAAAAAATAAATGAATTGGCTTATGGGCAGACAGTGAACGTAGATGGAAGAAAGATGAATGTTGAGGTTGTAGGGAATGGTACAAAAACAATTGTCATTCTTCCTGCGTTAGGCGTTCCTTCACCAATCCTGGAGTTTCGACAGCTGGCCGGTTTATTATCCGAACACTTTACTGTTATTACGATTGAGCCATTTGGTTATGGCTTAAGTGATGGAACCGATAAGGAGAGGAGCATTGAAAATATATCTGAGGAGCTTCATACCTGCCTTGAGATTTTGGGATATCCGGAATATTATTTGCTGTCGCACTCTATTTATGGAGCTTATTCGATTTATTATAGCAATCAGTATCCGAACGAGGTTAAAGGGATAATCGGACTGGATTCCTCTGTACCAGGAATGTACAGTGACATTCCGGCTGTTATAAATTTCCTGGAGGATATATTCCCTTATGTAGGTAAGGTAAAAACTACAGTAGGGCTTTCCCGCTTTACGTTGCTGTTTAATCCGGATTTCGGTATACCTGCAGTAGATGGATATGAATGGACCTCGGAAGAAAAAAAGCTGTCAAAATGGATTACTCTTGATAAGGCCTATAATAAAACGGTAATGGATGAGGTAAAGCGTTCAAAAGATAACCTCAATCAAATGGAGGAGCTAAAGTTCTCCGAGAATACGCCAGTATTATATTTTCTGTCGGAGAATAACTTGGAAATGTTTTCTACCTGGAAAAAAATTCATGAGGATTTGATTCAGGAGAAGGAACGAAGTAATATAGTTCCACTTTCAGGTAATCATTATGTCTATTATAAACATGGGCCGGAGATAGCAAAAACTGTAACAGACTGGATTCTTAATGATTAGAGAGAATGAAAGTTTATGATTATGTAGCATAGTGCGTGTGCCGGGGGAGAGTAAAGCTACTATTGTTGGATATGCAATTAGGATAAAAAGTAGATAGTAAAAGATAATGATATGATATAACTTTAATAAAGCAGATTCAGCCAAGAACGGAAAGGGTCTATGAAGCTGTTATAGATTACGACAGATTTTACACCAAATGATTATAGAAAATTAGATATCTATGAATAAGGGATTTTAAGATACCGGAGAACTACAGGAAGGAAAATAGTATAGGTTTTTTATGCTGATTTGCAAGAGAAATATAAACAATATAAATCTTTAGATGAGTGGCTTGTTTGGAGAAATTTCAAACAAGCTGTTTTTTTATTCGATAATATTCATCGTTTATAAGCAGAAAACAGTGTGCCTTTACAGAGCTAAAAATTTGAGCTTCCGGGGCAACTGCCTTTATCATAGGCCAAGGCCCCGATAAGGAGTTGTATGCACTGCCGGTCTCCACCTTCTGGATTTTGAATTACTTATACTATTCAAAATTCAGAGGACGATATGAAAAAGAACAATCAAAAAAATAGTGATATACAGAACCGCTTCACCGCATACCTGGTGACGGCCATACAACATACAAAAATTGAATATGGTGAAAAGAAAACGCGGCTCAGGCAGCATGAGATTGCCTGCGCGGAAGAATATTCCTGGAATTACACAGACTTCGACCGGGAGTTTGTAAGGTACATCAGTGAGCAGTATTACACATACTTCAGGGATTTGGATAAAATGCAGGAACTTCTGTGGACCCTGGAGGGTGGAAAACTGGTGAAAGTATTAAAGAAGTTAAAAGAACAGGAACGGCAGATTTTATTTAGTAGGATTTTTGGAGAGCAGAGCTTTACGGATATTGGACAGGAACTTGACATGACGCCAGACCAGGCAAGGGCAGCATATTTCTATGCGCTCCGTAAGATCAGAAAGGAATTGGGGGTGAAAAAAGATGGAATTTGAACAGTTACTGCAGCGGGCAAAGGAAAGCGATGAATGGGCATTTGAGCAGATATTTAAGATGTACCGGCCGCTTTTGTTAAAACAGGCGATTGGTGACAATGGCCTGGACGAGGATTTATATCAGGAACTGTCCAGGACTCTGTATATCTGCATTCAAAAATTTCCCGTATAACGGGCAATGATGTTGGCTTTTGAGGACCGCTCCGTATATATAATATGTCGGTAAATGTAGGGGACTATTTTATCGACATCGGTAAAGTGATTTGGTACGTTTACCGACACAATTTCAGCGGTTTTTGTCCTGCTTTTTTGTGTCGGTAAATGCATACCTTTTCCGACAGGAAGGAGGGGTTCATTTGGAGCCTAAAACATTCGGATATGCCAGGGTATCGTCAAAAGGGCAGAATCTGGACCGCCAGATCTTCCTGCTGAAGGAAGAAGGGATTGATGAGCGGGATATTTTTGTAGAGAAGGAGAGTGCAAAGGACTTTGAGCGGCCAGTATTCCGCCAACTGGTAGATTTAATCATGAGAGAAGGTGATATGTTAGTTGTCACGGAGCTGGAGCGGTTTGGACGAAACTATACGGAGATTCACAATGAATGGTATACAATTACGAAACAGAGAAAAATGGATATCAAAGTCCTGGACATGCCTCTGTTGGATACGACACTGGCAAAGGATCTTCTGGGGACGCTAATCACGGATCTAATCCTGACCCTGCTGGCCTACGTGGCACATCGGGAAAGAGTTGAGAAAAAGGTACTGCAGAAACAGGGGATTGAAAGGGCTCATGGCCGGGGAGTGAAATTTGGACGGCCCGTCATAACTTATCCGGATCAGTGGGAAGAGGTATATAAGGAGTGGAAAGCCGGACGTCTCACGGCAAGAAATGCCATGAAGCAGCTGGAGCTAAAGAAGGACAGCTTCTATAAGCTGGTAAATCAATATGAAAATAATTCCAGATAATTTCAACTTTATCATGTCCATGGCCCTCTTTAATATAAAAAAGGAAAGGTGGGAACTCTTATGGCGATGACAAATGATGAAATCCGGGAAGAGATCATGGAACATATTGAATTTCTGAAAATGCTGGATATTTGCAACAAGGCCAATATGCATAGTGCAGATGAAGAATAGGTGAAAAAAGAATTAAAAGAACGGATTCAGGAGTTGTACGATATGCTGCTGGAGGTATAGGAGGACAATATGTTAACTGGAATTTACACAAAAAATAGACATGGTAAAAACATCTATATGTTTCGTGTAGGAGTATATCCCTTTAAAATTTGGCTGTATGTATTAAATAGCAGGGAGGCCGCCGAGGCGTCACACAGGCAGATTGCTGGTATTAAAAGCGAAGTAGATACTATTTTTGCCTTTATTAGAGCTGGATTGGAATATGATAAAATAGAGCCACATGCAAAGATACTGGCAGAGCTGGTCCGTGGAACCTGGCCCCCTGATAAATTGTATGACTATCTTAAAATGCTATTTTTATTAAGTGGGCCGGAAGAAGAGAAATGGTTCTGTTATGTTGCCCTTTGCCGTCTGGCTCTTTACAAGGATACCGGGTATATGCAGTCACCAGTTATACGGAGGTATGAGGAACGTTTTGCCTACATAGAGGAGCGCCTGCAGGTGGAAGGAAAATTACTGGAATTGGCCTATGCTCAGGTAGCGAGGGATACGGGCTTCAGATTAAGCGAGATGGATTTCCTTGAATGGGAGGATGTTGTGTATCCGAAGATCATGCTGCGGATTCCCAGAAAGACGAGCAATGAGAATATGTTTGGCCTGATAAGCGAAAAAACTTATGAGACGCTGCAGAAATTGGATCATCCATCTCAGAGAATCTTTAACAATGCCGGGAAACATCTGCGTATGAATATTTCCAGCGTATCAGACGGTGATTTCCGCTTCACTGACTACCGCCAGTGTTACCAGCTGAAAGTAATATGGAATGAGATCCTGAATTCGACAGGGCCGGTTTCTGGAAAGGGAAAGGCATGAGGGAGACAGTCAGGGAATGGCAGGAGGAGTGGATTGGGACAAACGGTCTTACACATGAACTGGAAGTAATCATATCTGACAGCAGTCTGGAGGCATTCCGTACAGAGGTTTATTCCGGAAGTTTTGCAGATATTCCTCCGGAGCTGTTCGATAAAAAAGTGATCGAAAATGGGAAAATCATTGCGTCAACCGTTCCGGAGCGCATCGGAGCCTATTCATTGCTTGTGTAATTGGGATACGGTTGGAAACTTGAATTCGTTATTGATGGAGGAATGATTTCATGACAAATTATGCGGCAATGGGATATGCTCTGTTAGCGGCGGATGAAATGAGATTGTCAGAAGAACAAAAAGAGCGGTTGTGGCAGCTGATGTATTCAAATTTCGATATAGTCAGTGAAGAGAAGGCAGAGAAGCGATTTAGGGAAGGAAAATAGCTTGAAGAATGAATCAGGCCACCAGAAATTTTGGCGGCCTAATTTAGCGATCCCTCTTACCGTTGTTTTGTTGTCTGGGCTGGGGTTCTATGTTAGAATATTATTAATAGCTCATAGTTTATATTTAAATTGTAATTATGATGAATGGAGCGATTTTATGGAGCTGATAGCAGGAAATAAGCAGCAAAGCAGTTTATATGATTACCATGATGTTTCTGATATGCTTGATAAAGGCATTGATGATATGGAATTAAAACGGGAATTGCCCATTGATGAAGCATTTCAAAAAATATTAGAATTAAGAGGTTTCAGAGGAAATACAGGGGTATGAGGGATAGTCAAAGTTTTTACGGAAGGGAAACCGTTGGAGGAATATATTCAAAAGTAGGAGGTTTTGGAAATGAGCTGTCATAATATTGGTAGGGGAATGAACTATGTAGTTAAAAACGTTATAAAAATGTATGATACAGGGGAATTGACTTTAGAGGCAGCGAGAAAGATCATAGCTGCCGCGCGAAGAGGTGTTAATTGGTGTGATGGAAATGAGTACGAAGCAGTTGAAATCATACGCAGGTGCCGCTGTGGGAGATGTTTAAAGAAAATGGAGGCCGGAGCTCCCTTATATTCCGTATGGGACGTGCCAGTAGATTCGCCTGGATATAGTCGTATTCTTGATACAGAACCTGAAATTCTTGCATCGGAAGGATTGTGTAGTTCTTGCTTTGATATTGTTATAAACCGTTTTTTGGGAGATGAAAATGCGGGTCAGAGGGAAAGAAAGTATATAGAGGAGCATCGTTCGGAAAAGGAGTGGAAAGCAAATGAATGGAGGGAAGAATAAGATAATAATTTTTGTGTATAAATAGTAACACCAAAAGATTACAGAAAACGGACTGATTTATTCTATAAAAAGCGGTGGTATGTATCATATGGAGCATACTACCGTTAATTTTCGGTATGCCATTTGTGATGTGATTCTATTGAAAATAAAGAGATTTCGGTTTTAATAACCATAACGGCAAAAAACTGAATAAATGCCGATTCGGTTATTGAAACAACGAAAGAATAGTGCTATAATAAAATAACCATAACGGCAAAAAAATAAAAAAATGCCGATTCGGTTAGGAGGCGGATACCTTGGATACGAAAATGATGATTAATCAAATACCAGATGAAACTATTTTGACGAGACAGGATATTCTCCAGATTGCCTGCGAGGTGGATGTCTCTTTCCGAGAAACTTTACTTAGAAATTTATTGGAAAACTTACTTCAGGAAGGCATTCTTGTTAGAGCTGGGAGAGGCAGGTACCAAAAATTTTCATATGAAGCGAAAAAGGCAACCTATTTAAACCAGTATTCAAAAGAAGCGAAAAATATAGTTGAGGAAATGAATGATAAGTTTCCACTTATGGATTATCGTATATGGGAAATCAACTGGCTTAATGAATTTTGGAATCATCAGATTGCACAAAACAAAATATTTCTGGAAGTTGAAAATATAGGCTGTGAATTCGTGTACACAGAATTATGTGAAAGGCATTCAGGAAAGATACTATTGAGACCGGATGAAAACGAACTTTACAGGTATGGCGGACAAAATACAATTATTGTGGATCGACTTATATCAGAAGCTCCAAAAGGAAGTCCGTATCCATATAATACGCCTTTGGAAAAGATAGTAGTTGATTTATTTGCCAATCGCAATTTAAAAAGCATGGTTCATACCGGCGAATATGCAACGGCTCTGTTAGATATGTTTGGAAAATACCGGATTGACCAGGTAAAATTATTCCGATATGCCAAACGACGTCACAAAAAAGAAGAGATTTTTTATTTCTTGAAGGATGAAGCACATATTAAAATATACGTGGAGGAATGACTGCTGTGTTAATGAAAGAGAATTTTGGAATTGAACATATCAATGAATTAAGGGAGAATAGCAGATGTGATCCCGCGATACTGGAAAGAAGTATCTATGCGTTTGGTCTGCTGGAGTCGCTGGCACGAGTAAATATGCCATTTATATTTAAGGGTGGCACCAGTTTAATGCTGCTTCTTAAAACTTCAAGAAGATTATCCACTGATATTGACATTATCGTTGAGCCGGGTACAGATATTGTACATTATATTGAGAAAGCCTCGAAAATATTTCCATTTGAGGAAGTGGAGGAGCAAAGCAGGATAGGAAAAAATCTAATTGAGAAAAGACATTTTAAATTTTATTATGATTCTCCCGTCAACAAACGGAGATTTTATATTCTTTTAGATGTTCTTTTTGAGGAAAACCATTATAATACACTGGTAAAAAGAGATATTGTAAATGAAATTTTACTTACGGAGGAGCCATATATTCATGTGATAGTGCCAAGTATTGATTGTATTCTGGGTGATAAAATGACAGCATTTGCGCCACATACGACAGGGATTCCTTTTGATACGAAGAAAGAAATGGAAATAATTAAGCAACTGTTTGACGTGGCAACGTTGATAGAAGAATGTGACAGCTTTACAGATATATGCGAATCATATAGAAAGACGGTTGCATCAGAAATTGCATATAGAGGAAATTGTTGCAGTCCAGAATTGGTACTGGAAGACACAATTAGAACAGCAGCCTGCCTGATATCAAGAGGAAGCATAAATCCAGAAGAATATAAAAAATTGATGGAGGGAATAAAAAGTATTAAAACACATATGTATAGAGAAAATTATTCAGGAGAACTTGCGGCAATCCAGGCGTGCAGCGTAATGTATATGGCAGCTTGTCTGTTAAAAGGACGCGAATTTCATAGAATAGAACATCCTGAATTATATATAAAGGAAAGTATTAGTAAGTCGCAATACAAAGGATTGGCCTACATAAAGAAAATGAAATTAGAGGCATACGGCTATCTGGTAGAGGCTGTCAAACTGCTAGAAGCATAAGTTATTAATAAAGTCTTAATAAACTTAGGGGCCGTTACAAAGCGCGGCCCTATTGATCTCAGCCTGCTCTTTAACATTCCTCTATCAAATCGTGCTCTACCAGTTTGGCTTTCCCAGATTCAATATCAGCGACAATAGAGCGCAAATAATTCATATTGCTCTCAGAATAGAACGGATCAACTGAAACCTCAAATGGTATTCTTTTTTCCCTGCTAACTTTGGTTGCAAACATGGTAAAGGCAGTTGTCATTGAAAGTCCCATTTCTTTACAAGCCTGTTCCATACCTTTTTTCAAATCTTCGTCCATGCGGAAATTGACCATTGTCTGTGCCATAAAGGTTACCTCCGTCTTTGCTCTGTTGTAAAGCAAAAGTCGATGCATTGCTTTACAATAATATATGCATTTAAAGTAAATTCATTTTATAGAATTAAACAATTTGTTCTTCCTTTAATGAAAGAATCTCTGTTTCGGTTAAACCAATGGTCTCCATAATATCTACTATGTCTAATCCCATATTTAATAAATTTTGGGCGATACTGTATTTTTCCATCAAAGCAGCCTTTTTAGCCATCTCATTACCATACTCGACTTTTTCTTTCTCGTGAAGCAGACTATACTTTGTCATACCGGATCGTTCGCATTGGATAAGATGGACTTCGGTCTCATCCAAGCCGGTATTACCCATAATATCAACTATGCCATAGCCCTCATCAATCATACGTTTAGCAACATCATATTTTAATTCTTGCTTTATCTTATTAACTTTTGGATTACTGGATTCCATGGTTCCCCTTTCGTTGAGCATATTACGCATAAAATAATTCTTGCATGTAGAGATAAGAAGTGCTAGAGTATATATAAAGAGGAACAACCGCCCACAAGGTGGGTTGACCTGTAAGAAGATAGAAAAACCACCCTGCTACCGGCCAAAGTATTTTGGGGTGGTTTTTCTATGTTAAGCTAGTGACATATAGTAAAAATAGGGCCGCTACAAAGCGCGGCCCTAATGATACATACTTAAATTTCGAGTGTAATTCATATATTTGCTGCTTGATTATTACGGTATGATAAAGTGTTTATAACAACCGTCTTTTATCTAATAGATAGTTCCTTACCAGTATTCTTTTTCATGAAATCTTGCATTGCTTTAGGTGAAGTAAAGTAGTCCCGCCCTAATTTGGTTACCGGGAGAATTTTACTTTGCAAGAGTTCTCTGGTTTTTGTCTTACCCAGTCCGAGCATATCTGCGATTTCCGCAACCGAGTATTTCTTGAAATCTTCCAAGACTGTATTATCTACATTAGGATTATTCATGAAGACATCCTTCTTTCTGCTTAGTTAATTAGACACATATATCCCTGCATCCCCTTCCTATGCCCTATTCGGCCACGTAGCAGGCTGTACGGTGTACGATTCAATCCAGGGGCGGCACAGGCCGTCCAGGGAACCTATATAAAATGCTGGTATATGCTCTTTAGTTATCAATGTGCAGGTGAAATCAAAGCTGAAAAAAAGCTGATTACCTGCTTCAGAAAATCACATACTATTTATAGAGAGGGAAAAATCTGAATACTTTAGCTGATTTAAAAATGGAACCGCTCCAGTGAGTAAATCGGCATGATAATCCTCTTTCCATCTACGCTGCCGTGGGTATCGTCAGTCAGATAAAGCAGGTAATCCACTTTTCCGGCCTTCAGTGCCGCCTTTGATGTGTCTACGGCTAAGATATCATTATTCGTCCTAATCGCATACCGTATCCTCTCCTGCAGGCTCTGCACGTAAAAATCAATCTCACCATCTTTATAGGAAGCGAATGCCGGTGTCTCAAAGGCAATTTCACCCGGAAAATCCAGACGTTTTGCCAGATTGATGTAGACATAGTTTTCATTGAGCATGTCCTTTATGGAGGCTTCATCAATTCCTGCCTGATTCATATAAAAGTTTGCA
The DNA here is from genome assembly GCA_022845955.1 of Lachnospiraceae bacterium. GTDB lineage: Bacteria > Bacillota > Clostridia > Lachnospirales > Lachnospiraceae > Eisenbergiella. Next base: position 6,628,032 of record AP025576.1, on the reverse strand, counting down.
ATCCCTAAATCCATAAAGTAAGCGCGTCGGCCAGGTCTGAAGTCCAGAATATCAAGTTCTATGATCTCTCCACAGAAGCCAATCACTTTGGAAAGATAAAGCCAGTTAAATGCGCGCATCATGGTTGCTTCTGAAAGATTGCGGGTCCCGTCCTTAGTAACCAGATTATGCAGGAGATTACCAATACTATCCTGTCTGGAACTCTTTTTCTCCATAGCGAGGAGGTGGCAGATATTTAAGAAGATTTCCCTAAATATGCCGATATCAGAAATATCAGTATATTGCATTGATTCATTAAGAAATATATCTGCAATGCGGGCCAGCTCATCTAAGCAGGTCCTCACCGAGCCGGTCATTAAGTATTTTTCCACAACGGAAGGATACCCTCCGATCTGACAGTAAATGTCATAGGAGGACCTCAGACGTTGGTAGAAAATATGATCCTCTGATATGGAACTGCCAACCATAAGATACTGTTGAAACAGCTCCTGATTGGCTGCAGCTAGAAATTCCTCAAATGACAGAGGATAAAGGGTAATGCTGGTAACATCTCCGCAGGAAAACCGAAATTCTGACGCCAGGACACGGCCAGGATAGCTGTCTATAATAATAAACTGACACTGGAATTGTCGGGTAAACTCCCGGATTCGGTTGTAAATCTCAGCAGATTCCTGTATTTCATCAATAATAATTACCGTGTCATCTGTGTCCTCAAAACTCTGATCGAATAGACGAAAAGCGTCCTGCAGTGGGTGTTCTGGGCGTGGTGTACCTGGTGTCCAGGCAATCGCTTTGTAGTAGCACTCCAGAAACTGTTGCCCACTCGGTTCAAAAAAGTTAATATATAACTTGTGCCTGTAGTTCTCATCAGCAAATTTATTGATGATGAAGGTTTTTCCAACCTGCCGAGTTCCTTGTATTTCCAGCGTGCCGTGTCTTGATTCCTTTTTCCAATCCATAAGTTTTTGATAAAAATTACGCTTAATATACATAGTTGATCTTCTTCCTAAGAGAATACTTTAATTGTATCAGATATGACTTATGGATTCAATGCAGGTAGTGGTTATCCAAGGACTCTCTATCTCCGGTAAAAATCAGAAGCATTCTTCACGTTCATTTTCTTTGCTTGCCATACGGTTGTCCTTTCACGGCTTCAGCTGTTAAATTAGATCCTTTTATTAAAAACGCTGCCGAAATAATCGGCAACGTAAGTAATTTACGAAATGTTAAAGCTATGCCCACAAGAGCTGTGATAAGCATGTACTCCCATTTCATCTGTAGTGATATCGCAGTCCGCAACTAAAAGCCACATACCGCAATGCTGGCAGGCGACATGATAGAAAAAGCGAAATCCCTGTATATCCTGTTCTGTGCAGCCATGACCGGTTAAATATTGCGTTGCCTGGCTCTTGTCCGGGAACAGCATAATATTCTTGTTATCACCCCAATACAGCTATTCCAGGCCATTGAGGGTGATCCCGTTTACTGGCCTGCTTACACAGATCCCGGTAATTTCACCTGCAGAACCTAAATATCTTTCTTCCGTATCACATTCAAAAATCATGATTCTCTTTTTCCTTCCATTAAGCCTCATCAATCATAGACAGGAATTCATATTCGGACAAAATCTGTACACCGAGGGACTGGGCCTTTGCGAGCTTGCTTCCGGCCTTATCCCCGCAGATCAGATAATCTGTGTTTTTCGATACGGAGCTGCCTGCTTTGGCTCCCAGACTTAAAATTTTCGCCTGGATACCGTCCCTGGTGTAGTTCATCAGCTTTCCGGTTGCGACAATCGTGCGTCCGGCAAAAGGATTCTGCTCACTCTGTTCTACGTTCATGGTTTCCTCTGTTCTCTCTTCAAATGTCATCTCTTTCTGTAACTCCTTCCATAATTTTAAGTTGTCCATATCTGAAAACCAGGTATGGATGTTGTCATTGATAATCGTTCCGATATCCTCCAGCTGGGTGAAATCATAGGTGCCAGTTGCGGCCTGTTCAAAGTCATCCAGACTTCCGTGAAACTGCTGTCCCAGGCTCCGGCTTATGGTCCGGCCAACGAGCGGGATATCCATAGCGACCAGATAGCGCTCAAAGGTTGTATGCCGGCTTGCTTCGATGGAGGCCCAGAGGTTCTCATAGGATTTAACTCCAAATCCCTCTAAGCGGATAATCTCTTCCCGGTGCATATCCAGGTGGTAAAGATCCTGAAATGAATCCAGCCAGCCGTATTCCTGAAACTTTGACAGTGTGGCCGTTGACAGGTCCTTGATATCCATGGCCTTTTTCCCGGCGAAGTGGATTAACTGCCGGAGCCACTGTGTCTCACAGTCCGGATTATCGCAATGCAGCGTCTCAATGATGCGGCCCTTGTCCCCTTTTCGTGTATGGACTCTGGTTGGAGCCCCGCAGCTGGGACAGGTGCCGGGAAAGCTGTATATGGAATTTCCCCGGTCAAGGTTATCCTCTATATGAGGGATAATCATATTGCGTTTGGAGACTAATATCCGACAGCCTGGCTGCAGCTCCAGATCTTTAATAAAGGTAAGGTTATGGAGACTTGCCCTGGATACCGCGCAGCCATCAATTTCAATGGTGTCAAACAATGCGACTGGGGCAAGCTGTCCAGACCTGGTAGGCGTCCACTCGATTGAACGGAAGACTGTTTCAAACGTATCATCCTCAAATTTGAAGGCCAGGCCGTCTTTATAAGCGCGACCCGTTCTGCCACAGCTTTTTGAATAGGAGATATTGTCATAGACAGCCACAATGCCGTCAATCGGGATCATTTTTTCTCTGGCAATCGTCTGAAGGCACTCGATGTAAGTCTCAATCTGTTCTTCCGTGGCACTTTTATCAATGGTGTAGGAATCACAGTAGCCAAATCCATAATCTTTCAGCTTTAAAAGTTTTGAGGCTCGGCTGTTACTGATGACGGCTTCATAATCAAGTCCTTCTAACACATTAAATGGGATAAAAGATACACAGCGTTCTTTACAAACAGCGGGATTTAAGGTACGAACCGAACCGGACGCCAGGTTTCTGGGCGTTTTATAAGGTTCTCCGTTCCGATCCAGGATAGAAGTCCGGAGCTTTTCAAAATCATCAATCCGGATATGTGCTTCTCCTGTAATAACAAGCCTGTCCTTATAAGGAACCGTAAGCGGCACGTTGATAAATGCCGGAATATTGTGCGTGATATCTTCTCCAATCTCTCCGTCTCCACGGGTGGAGGCTTGCTGGAGCTCTCCGCCGTCATAAACCAGTTTTACCGTGAGTCCATCCATCTTCAGCGTCAGGTTTGTTAAGCCTTTCCCCTTCTGGACAAAGTCTAAAATATCTCTTGTCAGCTTCGTTTTATCCAGAGACAACAGGGGAATGGGGTGTTTTACCTTCGGCAATTCACTAACCGGGTGATAACCTACGGTTTGTGTCGGGGAACCGCTCAGGATAATGCCCGTGCGTTTTTCCAAAACCTCCAGCTCATCAAATAACCGGTCATAGGTACTGTCCGGAATGGACGGGGCGTTCTGGTTATAATATTCGTCCCGGTACTGATTCAGTTTTAATACCAGCTTTTTCATGTGTGTGATTTGTTCTTCTCTTGTCATGCTTCATTCTCCTCTTTTATTAATGTAAATTCCGCGATGAAATCCGAAATCTCTAATTCCATACTGAAATAGCGATGTGTCGCGCACCAGAGTCTTGGTTTTACAAAGTATGAGCAGGAACATTTACCTTGCTCATGAAGTATTATTGATTCATGTGCCGCGGACAGCATTCTGTATCGGGGATTTTCTGGCGTTGCCGGCTGGCACTGTGCCATCAATTCTTGGAATAGCTCCGGAGTATAGGCTGTATTATGGAAATGAGCCAGAGCCGATTTTAAGGATTCATTGTGGCTGCAGTCAGCACTATGGTTATGCCAGTATTTTTCAATCAGCCAGGCCATCAGCTCTGGAACTGCTTCCAGCTCTTCTACACGCAGCCAGCTGTAACTCGGATTGTAATTCTCTTGGACCTTCTTAATAAGATCCTTTTTCAATTTAAGATTTATCGCAGAATGGTAAATTTGCTCTAATTCCGTTTCGGTAAAGTAAAGAGGATAGGTACTCCCATCCTCTTTTGAAATCTGTATGCAGTTCATAGGATTCTCCCTTTCATACCAGTTCTTTAGCTTTCGGCAGCTTCCTGTAATGGATTGACGTGGAGTGGGCAGCCTTGCGGTTCACCGGATTCTAAAATCCAGGCCCCGTTCTCATAGACACAGCCAGTAGCTTCATTAAAGATTAAGGGGATGGCCGGAGGTTCATCAAAACACTCAGGTGAGAGCAGGAGACAGATGTATTTTTCAAAAAATGGGGCAAGAGCTTCCTGATAAGCATTTCTCAGCTTTTCAGAAAGTTCCTTCACTTCCGTCATACTTTGCCTCTGGAATAATGCACGGCTGATTTGCGGCATGATCCCGGAATCCTCCTTGGCCTTTAAGATGACGGCCAGACACTCCTCCCAGAATCGCTTGTTGCATCGGAAATCATGGAAGCAGACTGCCGTGAGATAATCAGAGCAGGCGCTTTTGATTTCCTGGCACAATGCATCATAGGGATTTTTATACCTGGTATGTAGCTCCTCCAGGGGGACATGATCCCGGTTTTTTTTCAGGGTGGCAAGTAATTTTGTCAGCTTCTCCTCGGTTCCTTTTACATCCACATTCCCACACTCCTTCCGAAAGGGCGGTCATAGAGCTGTCTAAGGCCGCCGCAGAGTATTCAAATTTAAGCGCAGGTGTGTGTAGGCAGAAGACTGTGGTAACTCACAATGTAAATGGAGTTCCTTGTCTCAAACTTGATATAATCCGCCGTAATCTCCAGAATTTCAGAAACCGTAGAGGTACGCATTACCTGGCCGTTATAAGTGAAAATTGCCCGTTCTCCGCATTTGACAGGGGAGATAAAAGTTCCTTTCAATATTACTGTTTTCTTTTCCATGGTTTCCGGTATCGGCTGCAGAGCCATCATTTCATTTTCTTTACAGATCATCATTCAATCCTCCTAAGCTACTTGATAATTTAATCCGTATAATCCATCACCATAAGCAGTATACTGTGTTCTATGCTCATAGATCGTGGCGCGGATACGTTCTTTGTAATGGCTGTTTTTCTTTGCTTTTGGGTGGGTACTCAGGCGTTCGTAAAGCTCCGTCAGGGTACATTGCCCTCCAATACTTTCAAGTGTCATGCGGATCAGATGGTGCCAGGTCAGCGCAACGATATCAGTATTGCTGATAGAAAAAGTTCCTTTATCCTGATAAGTAAATGGAACAATCAGGGAATCCTTTTTATGAAACAGCAAAAGATACTCTGTTACAATGGGGATCAAGGGCTTTTTATAGCGCCGGGAATCCGAAACACAATTAAATTGGGCCTTCACTAAAAATGATTCAGCTTCTCCCATCTGCATCATGTCACGCTGGATACTGTAAAATTTACCGGCTGATCGGATATCACCGACCAGCACCGCCAGCCTGCCGTCTCTCCTCAAAGCCATGTAGAACTTCCGTATACAGAGGTTCAGCTTCTCCAGGAAATCATCATAGTTTTCACACCGGGATAGATCATCTGCATGTGGCTTTCCCCACATGTTTCCGGAATAGGGAATGATATTGTGATACGGCGGGTGGAAAAATACGAGATCCGCCGAGTCCTCTACATCATCTTTCAAGGCATTCCAGTTACCCAGGCCAGCTGCGGGATTGGGATTTAGGTCATACAGAATGGACCGTACTCCAAGCAGATCCGCTGCGGCCTTACTGGTGCCGGAACCGGACATGGGATCAAGCAACGTGAAGTCTGAAACATCTTTCCCATAATATTTCTTACAATCTATGACATAACGCAGGATAGAAGATACCACCTGCGGAGAGCAGTTTCCTCTCCATTGGTTATCTCCGCCGTTCCCTCTGTCAGGGAAGGCCATAAAAGATGTCAGCTCCTTCCCAAGGCGTTTCCGTAGATTCTCCGTTCCAAGTGTCTGGGCAATGCTCTGCCAGTTTGGACCAAATTCCTGTTGCAACAGCAGGACGGCTCGTTGTATCAATTCTTCATTCATTTACATTTCACACTCCTTTAGACAGCTTCTATTTGCTTCAGTCGCCTTCTCATGCGGGCGAAGCGGCTGCCAACGGCTTTAATGCTCAGGCCGCATTGTGTTGCTATTTCTCTGTATGTATAGCCATAGGCTTTCAGCTTGACAACTTCCTGCTCCTTTTCCGTCATATACGTCATGAGTTCCAACGCGTAAATCTTATCCGTGGCGGATTCATGGATACTTTGCTGGCGATCCGGAAGCAGGCAGTCAAGGGATGATTCTTCATGGCTCCCGTTACTGTTCATGCTGATAACGGGGGCGTTGCGTTTTTGCCGGCTGTTATTTCGGTAATGTTCAAATAAGCTGTACCGCATTTGCCTCCAGGCAATCGTAGAGAAGAGGTAGCGGTTTTTCAACCGCTCATCTTCATCATATAGCTGTACTGCTAACAGATAGCCGAAAATAACAATGTCGTAATACTCATCAATATCCAGGTGATTTAAGTATAGAAATTTATATACAAGTCCAACATGGTTTCCTGCATAGTCGCGCTGGGTATTGGTAAGAGGATAGATCTTTTTCATAATTCCGGCCTCCTTTAACCGACAATTTTCAGGCTTCCGTCCGCTCTGTTATACCGGTAGATATGATCCGTCAAAACAAACGGTTCATTAAGATACTTCTTTATAACCTCCCGGACCTCTTCCTTCAGCTCTGCTAACTCCGATCCTTCAGAGACCGCTTCAATTACGCACTCATCTTTGCTGCAGGGGAGGATATAGAAATCACTCTGGAGTTTTTCACCGATATTGCCCAATAATTCGGGATACAAAATCGCGGTGGAACCATACAGGTTTCCTTCACAGCTTAATACATATCTGGAGGTATACTCTTCTTCCGGAATCAGTCCCATCTCTTTGCCGAACATTAACATAAGGCTGATCCTTACTTTCGAATCCTTCAAAAGACTGGGATCATTGTCCAGTATATCAAGCGCGGCATCTTCCATAGGCCGTAAGGTGTACGGAAACAGCTGCGGTGTATTTTTGTTCGCCAGACTCATGAGATCCGATATGCTCAGTTTCGATTCGCGCAACATACTGTTGGTAATTCTACGGGACTGAATGGAATCCTCAGTGCGTGCAAGATTGATGTAAAATACAATCGCAAGGTCCAGAAAACGCTGATACGGAATATCATTGTATTCTTTTTGGACAAGCTCCAGATTTTCTAACCGGTAGAATACCTGGCTTTTGTTAATCCTGCCGATATCTTCACCGATACCAAAACTGGCCTTCAGAGCGCCTGCGAGAACAGCCGGAGGGACTTTGTGATTGGTATGAATCTCGTAAATGGGTGCCATTTTTGAGCACCGCATTACCAGCTCAGATGAATCAAAGATTACAACAAAATCCTCTAAGTTCTCTGTGAAATCCGCCTTCTGAACACTTACCAGATAGCGTGTCCCAATGAGATCCTGTAAATTTGATACTAACTCCTGCTTGAATTCTGTGTACTCCATGATAAAATTCTCCTTTGTATTTGATTATTCTTCGATATTTTTCAGTAACCTGGAAATCAGTATTGCAGTATAAGATGCGAAACTGATCTGCTTGTCGGTATAAGGTTTTCCGTTATCCAACAGGAGTACGGCACCTTCCATGGGCCGCCCTTCTCCTGGCCCTACCGGTATGAGAACACGAATAGGATAACTACCAGATGGAAATACGGATAACTGATCGGACTGGCTGCAAAACCAGGTTTCTGACTGTTTGATCTTTTCTTTGACGGCAGCATCAATGGAGGCAGTAGTAGAAATACTGCAGCCTTTGGCTGCTAAGATGTTCTCTTTGTTACAGATGGCCGGAATACCTCCGCACACCTGATAAAGTGTTTCTAAGTACAGGCCGGAGAGCCCTTCCAGATTTGAGAGGGATGAATACTTCTCCAGTACAATCCTGCGGCCTTCAATCCCGATTTCAAGAGGATTACCCTTTGAAATGCCGAGGCTCCTCCTAAGCTCTTTCGGGAGTACGATACGGCCTAAATCATCAATTCTTCTTACAATTCCTGTTCTCATGCGTATTAGAACCTTTCCTGGTATAAAAAAGAGAATGCGTGTTTAGGGCATTCTCTTTCTTAAACAATGGGTAGAGGCTATGCGGCAGGCTGATTTGTCTGCCCTTCCCCTTCTGCCTGATTTTCCTGAATGGCTTTTTTTGCCCGCGTAATGAGAGATGGGGCAATGGCCTTTTCCCAGGCATCAATATAGGAGGAGACGCGGTTTAACAATTTGAATAGATCCAAATCTGTTAAATTTGCAGAAACCTTCTTTTCACTGATGTAGGAGTTTGGCTTCATGTAGGTGCCGCCGTTGCTGTTACGCTGTGGAATCCCTTTTCCATTCTCAATTTCCATGTACCATGGGCAGTTACGAGGTTTACCCGCTTTATCTGTAGCAGCGCGCTGAAGGCGGAGCTTTGTGACTGACGAGTATCCGTTTGCATCCGGAGTACCAAATATTTTGTCCTGCTTAAATTCAAAGGTTGGAAATCCGGCATTTAACCGGCTCAGAACAAACTTGGATTCATCCGGCGAAATATTTGCCATTACCGTTATCGCTTTATCACCGGTTCCTGCGGAATAATCCTTCATCAGAATACCGATCAGCGAGGTGCGTTTCCAACTGTCTTCGGTCGCTTCTCCATCCGCATGAATATGTGCATAGCATTCCAGGGAAGCAACTTTGAGCTTGTCCCGGAACTCCACCAGATTTTTTGAGTTCTTGTAGACAGCAATCTGCGGAGAGATATAATCATGATTCATATACTGATCCCTTCTTTCTATGCAGCTTTTTTAATATAGCTGGAAATCAGCTTTGTCATTTTCGTGGGCAGCTCATTGAGGTTTGTGATGTCTAAAAAACCGTCTCCATAAATTCTCTGGATATTCGGCTTATCTTCACCGATTGCTGCCGCAAACATGGTGATTCCTTTTCTGCTGTATTCACGTTTGATTCCGCGCAGATCCGCTTCCGCTTCCGTACCACTGTAGCCGGAAGAACTGGGCTGGCCGTCAGAAACTAAAATCAGCAGTTTCGTTTGTTCAGGCCGGGGAGCCAGACGCTCTGCAACATAACGCAGCGCAGCTCCGTCACGGTTACAGCCTCTGGAGGCCATATCCATGATCCGGTATGCATCATTTCCATCAAGAGAATCAAATTCGGCATAGGAAAACAGATCCACATCTTTACCGCTGGAAGAATGGCCGTAAACAATCACAGGGATGTGTAGATTCCTGCAGAAGTCATAAATAATAATGGCTGCTTCCCGCGCTCTTGTGATTCTGTCATTAGATGACATGGAGCCGCTCTCGTCAATCAGTAGTGCGACGGCGAGCAGGGGTTCCTCATCCGGCAGATTCATCTTATAGAAAATGTGTCCGTCATTGTGTACGATATTTCTTGTGTCAATCCGTCTGCCTAATAAGAGCCGGTTCCGTTTCCCGCCTTCCCGTTTGTCTTTTAAGATCTGCTTAACCTGCTTCTGCAGCCGTTTGGAAATCAGCAGTAGGGGCGGCGAAACAGATGCGTAGCTTTTTTTCAGAGTGTCATTCACATAGGAAATTCGATTAACCGTAACATGCACATTTTTATGTGCATTGCCATACCGAATCCGGGTGGCCTCAGCCTGAAGATCGGCTTCTAAATCCTCCTCATAGTGGATTAACGCCTGTTCTTCCGCTAACTGGTTTAAAATACGGTTCATATCCTTCTCAGCCTGTGGTGCATACCCGGAACCAGTATAATCATGGTTATAGGTCACACCGCCGCTTCCGTTGTCACTGATATCGGTTGTTTTTTCCAGCGCCATACGGCCGGTTTCATAAGCGATGGCCTCCTCAATTTCTGTATTTACATCATTGTCAGAGGGCTTTTCATGCTTCATCTTCTTGCGGCACGGTACGGCTTTCCCTTTTCGATCCGGTAAAGAGGCTTTGGCGGATTGGTCTGCCAGTGCATCGGTCAGATTCTGAATCAGCTTAGCGGTACTGCCAGCGCCGTTTGCCTGGTCCTTCTTCACCTGCTCAATCATTTCTTTGATGTAGTCCCACAGGATTAATACAATTCTGTTAGCTGCCTGATAACGCACGCGAGCGTCATCGTCGCAGGATGAATCGTCGAGCAGGGGAATACACTCATTTAACACATCTAAGTATTCTCCGGTATAGCTCCCCAGGTTATTGATATCCCCGCTCAGTAAGTATTGTGTGATAAGGTTTATAAGCAGGAATACAGGAGGTGTTCCATTGGCAATCTGTGCCTGAATCGATGGGGTCTGCTCACAGATACGGATATTATTAAGCAATATTCCGGTCCGGAACGTTCCTGAAAAGGATTCGCACATTCTGGACTCGATATAGACGTCCTCAATGGCATTTACCAGATTATGAGCAATCATGGCAATTACACCAATGGCTGCTTCGTCCTGATCGCTGTAGAGCTGCCTGATTTCATCAAGATGTTTTCTTTGTGTAGGTGTCAGCTTTTTTGGCTCCTCCGGATAGAAACTGCCCGCAGACAGAGCATTCATATAGATGTTCAGCATCTTAAAGTCTGTATACAGGAGATGCCCGATTTCGTGTCCATCCAGTCCTACCAGGCTGTCGGCTCGTAAGCGTCGGCTCGGAAAACTTTGGGTGATAGGATTTCCGGCATTGATACGGATTAATTTAGAATTTGTATTAGCCAGACCTCCATCTTCATCCGGATTCCAATAGACAGATACTTTGACCGACCGCTTATACCGCCTGGTGGCTGTTTCAGCAATATCTGTCAGATAATTCGCAAACTCTGGTGAAGCGAAAAGCTGCTCATCGGTAATGCTTAGTTTTTCATTCTCAATCCGTTTTCGGATTGTTAAATGGGAAGTTCTCATACTTACAATCCTTTCTTTGTCAGGTCCTTACATAACAGGTCATCCACAGGAATATGGGAATATTGGGCCAGTTGCAGTACAAAAGCAACAGAAGGCAGGCAATTTCCTTTTTCATACTGGGAGATACATTTTTGTGTGGTTCCTAATCTTTGGGCAAGTGCTTCTTGGGAAATTGGGGGCTTTTTTGACAGCCGCAGATATTTGAGATTGTGTGGAAAATTAGATAAGATAATTGATTCAACTGGCATGTTTTCTCGCCCCCTTCTACGCAGCAAACTTTTGCGCCAGGCAGGTGGACAGGATCTCAGCACGGTTTTCGGCGTCACTGGACACAGACGATAATACTGTGTATTTGGCCGCTTCCAGAATACTTCCGCAGACCATATAAGACTGGACCCAGGAAATCAGTTCCCGGACACCACAGCTTCCATCTGTAATCATTGTTTCCCGACAGTGCTCAGCTATTTCCTTAATTGCATCAGCCATTGACATTACGGCCGTCTGATCGGTACAGCCAGTGAGTCCCATAACGCGTTTCGCCATTACATCCGCATCAGGGGTATCAATATCCATTACAAGGTTCATTCTGGATATGATAGACTGATTCATGTCCCGGCAGCCGGCATAATTGCTGTTTGTCGTTACCACAACAACCGTGTCGGGATGACGCTGTATGGTCTCCCCGGTTGGAAGGGTGATACTTGCACAGCGGTCCAGCAGGGAGTTTAATCCTACAAGGACACCTGGATTTGCGATGACGGTAGGCTCCTGGATCTCAATCACATATCCATTCCGGATTGCACGTACCAGAGGCGTATCCACATAGCGGAACCTCTGGCCCTGGGATTCAGAACCGGCCTCATGTTGTGCTTCTGCTTTTATGACCTCCAGAAGTTTGTCATAGACCTGTGCTTCAAGGATATTTTCATCATATATGCCCGTCAGCTTGTAATAAGCAGACGGAGGGTCCATTTGGATATCTTCAAACGTGGGATAAGAAGAGATGGGGGAATCCGTACTGTTCCCTGTATCTGGCAACATCTGCCCCAGGAAATCAAAGATTTCGCTGTTTGCGGAACAGGTGTAAAAAAGATACGGAAGGCCCAGTCCGGCGGCAATCGCTTTTGCCCCTTCTGTCTTTCCCGTACCAGCATCTCCACGCAACATATAGTTGCGCATTGGTTGAGCGGTACTGGTAGTAAGTTTGGTGTGTTTACATATGGAGACAACTTCCGGAGGAATGATATACCAATCCGGGAGCTGTGGAATAAGTTCCTTTTCTAACGGGGTAAAGTTTCGATTACTGGTTGCGTAGCTGCCGACAAAGTCCTCATGCCGTAAAAGCGGAGTGAACTTGGCAGGGACAATTCCGGGAGATAAAATCTGAAAGGCACCAAATAAGGTGCTGGTTGGATTATAGACCCCATTCTGCATGTTGAGCGGGGTCAGCTGACCGATGTTCCCAGTTGAGGGAATCGTAAGGCTGATACCAGCAGGAATGGTACTTGCCAGCTCACACCTCCGATAAACATTGTCACATAACACCGCAGCGTACTTTGCAGCTTCATCTATATCCGGATATCCCGCTGAACGGCAGGCAGCCAGTTTGTTATAGTATTCTTTAAATTCGTCATCGTCCAGAGCCTCTGTCATTAACGCAAAAAAGAGGGCGGTGCCGGTATTCTTGCCATCCTTGACTGTATACACCGTGGGAGAGGCAGACGGGCTGCTGTAACATCCCGCAATAAACTTTCCTGTAGTTTTATTGAAGACAACTACATGGATTTCTCCGATACGGCTATGATACTCGGCCATTGTCAGGTTGTTTCCCTGGGTGCCGATGGCCCCGTTCCCTGTTGCTCCGGGAGTAATTGAGGTATCTATATCCATATACGCAAGAATCGCTGCGATTGTCATAGAATGGATGGTCGCCCGCGGGGTGCCGGTCATATTGTTATATTTGGAATGGACATCGGTTCTTGCAGCATTTGGCAGGCTGTCAAAGGGAGCCGGAAGTGCCCGGTTCCATGTCCAGCTTTCAAATAGTTTTGATCTTGGCATTCGTTTTTCCTCCTCTCTTTACATCCAGGAGATACAGAGGCTGTCTTTTCTGGCCGTAGCCTTCAGCTCATTTTCCTTAAAGATGTTAATGAGTTCATTCCAATAATTTTTAGCCGGGAAATTATCCAGATGTTTCTGGACGGCTTCTTTGCTGTTCTGCATAACAACGATATCGCCGTTCTCCTTAATGGAAAGACGCGAATGGCCTTTGGCGTTTAAATCGGTTATGAGAGTTTCCAGCACTTCACGGCCGATCAGGTCATACCATACCCTGACATCTACAACATCAGGGACAGTTTCCGGAGCGGGAGCTTCAGGCTGTTTAGGAGCTGCAGGTTTCACTGCAAAATCCTCCACAATCAGCATTTTGATATTCACCCGTGCAAAGCGGTCAAAGCAAATGTCCGCATGGGTGTTGTTTTCAATACCATCTGTTTTTACCCGCACGGTCTGGCCGTTTAAAATAGCTTTCAATTCTGGTGTATCCTGCCATTGCCAGGTTGCTCCCGAATAAGCAGACTGTAATTTCTCTGTGATCCGGAGCGCGATGTGGCACAGCATTGTATTCTGTTCTTCCAGTGTCAGATCTGTTTGATTGGTTTCAGCGGCTGGACCTGCCTGCTTTACGATTTCTTCTGCAACAGGTTCCTCCCGCTCATATATCGGCTGGGGCCTCAGCTGGAATTGACTCCATGAGGTCTGGAGCTGATGACCGATTAGATGTCTCAGACCCTTTGTCCGTTTGAACAGGTAACAGCCGAGAACAATGATTAACCATATCACCGCAGCGCCTGCCATAAAATACTGTGAACGATCATTTGGAAGGCATACGGCCAACAGGATCAGAGTAACGATTAAAACTTTCATGCTTGTAGAAAATACAGAATGTTTCATGATGTTCTCCCTTCTTTCTTAAACAAAAAAAGAGGAACTGCGTTAGAAACAGATTCATCCTGTCTCTTAGCAATTCCTCTTATACCCATTCAACATTAGTTAAATGGAAGTCCATTCTCTCCAGCTTCAGCAGGCACATCAAGGAAGCCGTCCTGGCTTTCCGATTCGTTGTTGTTGTCTGCTGGTTTTGCTTTGCTTGTGGGTGCGTAACACCAGTCATAAAGCGTGACTTTGGGGGAGTGATCCTTTGACTGATCGGCTCTGGTGTATTCTGTGATATCCAGATTGCCGACAATATAAATCAGGCTCCCTTTTTTAACGCCAGCCTTTACCATTCGCTCTGCCTTTTCGTCATAAAGGACGCATTGCAGAAAAATGGCATGTTCTTTGTCTCCAAAGCCTTTGTCTACGGCGAGGGAGAACGAAACGTAAGGGGTGTTATTACCGTTCTGGCTCGTTTTAAGTTCCAGATCAGCAGTTACCCTTCCGAATGTGGAGATGGGCGTCAGTATGTTCATAATTGGTTCCTCCTTTCTTAAAAAAATATCTATAAATAAAAAAAAGTGCCAAAGAATCCCTGTTAAAATCAGGGTGATTCCTTGACACATTTCAATCTTAAACAACGTGTGCTGCGGGGGCCGCATATGCACAAAAATCAATCACACTAGAATATTAACACAATATATAGATGTTGTCAAATATAATATTCTATATATTGCGTTAATGCTGATTTTCAAGCAGCTCCAGGCCAAGGAAAGCCTCTGTTTGAAGCGTCTTCTTAATATAAAGAGGGTAGGAAACCTCTTTTCCTTGAAATGAATTTTTAAAATACAGCCGGTATCGGAGACCGGTCTGGATCTGGCTGCTTTTGGGAAGCTGCAGGTGGTAGATTTCTCCGGTATCATCGGTAATCTGTACCTGGCAATATTTCTTCAGCGTATACTGCCTGTAAATACAGATCCCCTCCAGGCAGTAATACGTTTTCTTTTTTATGAGCTGATAGAGGGACAAGCCGTTGCTAATGCTGCCCAGGAAGAGAACGGTACCAAGGATCAGAAGGATGCAGTCTCCAGTACAAAAATAAAAGAGTATGCTGAAAAGAAAACAGCCAGTTCCTACCAGTAAGGCAAGAACCAGCTGCTTGAAAAGTGGGGGAGGTATCATAATTAGTCTCCTATAAACAGTCGAAGATAATCAGTCTTTTTAAATACAGGTTTGCGATTGCGGTAATAACAGTCTGCTGATAGTCCGGCGAGGCGGAAGGAAGAATAATTTTCTGTGTCTCCATGTCCCGAATTAGCTCAGAGGGAGACAGGCGCCGGTTCCTGCTTAACCGGAAAACATATTTTTCACATGGATTCAGCTTCTCTTTCCGGAATATCTGGACGGCCATTCGGAATGGCTGATTCATTATCAGATGGAAAAACGCATAGATTTTTGCCACAATTCCACCTGTAATCGGTTTTATGTATAAATATCCCAGCAGGTCGCATAGGGCCTCTAACCCGGTGTAACCACAGCCGGAGGTCACCAGTCCTCGAAAAACCAGGCGCTTTAAGTACCGTTCAAAGTCCTGTTCATCCAGAAGATGAAGCTCAGCTTCTTTTTCTCCATAGAGGCTTTTCAGTTCATCAAACGTGAGTAGGTTCCACATCAGGCTGGACCACAGGAGCAGCTCTTTTGTATCCAGCCGGTGTTCCTTCCCATTGGCGGTTATGACTGGATAGGACACGTTATTCTTACCGGATACTAACCAGTAATGTCCGATGGAAGTATATAGTGTAATCATATGGTATCCTCCTATGAATAGCATAAATCTGTCAGTGGGTAGTCTGCCTTCAGCCTGCTCCGCGCACGGGAGATCCATGCCGAAATATGGTTGGCCTTAACATGGTAGAGGTTAGCGATTTCCACATTGCTGTATCCCTGGTATTTGAGTGCAATGGCCTCTATCCCTTTTTTGGTAATCCCGTTGTAATTACTCTTGGCCCGGTTCAGCAGCTCCAGAAGTTCTTTTTCTGACAGATACGCGTCCGGTTCCTGGGAATCATGGATAATATCCAGATAGCTTTCTCCCTCATCGGATGAAAGCGGGGAGTCCAGGTAACAGAGACGGCTTTGAATATAGCTGGCATGTTCCCGGTGATCCTGAAGCATGTTGCGGATGACTCTGCAGGCGTAGGTTTTAAAAGTGGCCCCCCGGTCCGGCCGGTAGTGCGCTGCAGCCTTACACAGGGCAATGCAGCCAATCTGGTATAAATCTTCAAATTCCATACCGACTACACCTTTCTGGTATCCAACCTGATAGATGAGACTTTCTACTAATGTTAGATGGGTAAGGATTAAATCCTGCTCTTTCTCTGTCATAGAAATCATCCCGCTTTCCTTTCTGCCTGGCTAACAGGCGATTTGATTATTTTCTAATACGGCCCGGCATTCTGCCATCAGAGCGTCACACATATAATCACTGAAACAGCCGATGTGAGCCTGTTCCGATGAGAGGCCGAACCGGTCCCTCATCCAGCAGTAGGCATTTCTGCGGCTCATGATATTGGACTTCCAGATTTTATCGAAAATCTGATGAGTGCGAATCCGTTTATTCCTTAAATCTCCGTTTGCCAGTGATCCTTTGGGGATCATGGTTCCAGCATGGACTCCAACATAGGAATTGCATTCCGGATAATTGGAGCAGACGTAAAGATAATCTTCCCGCGCTTTATCTTTATAAATATAGGAGGCCGGCCGTAGTATAGCTGGTCGGTCGCAGTATGGACATTTGATAGAAGCCGGTCGTTTTTTATGTTTCATGAGGCTGCCTCTCCTTTCTACTACTTACAGTATACATAAGCTGTACGTATTGTTTGCTATTATTGTAGAAAATCCGGATATAAATAGACAGCGCAGGGAGAGCAAAAATCATGTCATTTTTATCTAAAGTTACAGGATTTACCATTTTCAAATCCTATTTAGTAAATCGAGTATCTGATGATACGGGCATGTATGATCGGATACAGTGTGAAGCTCGATCCATTTGTGGTACAGTCGCAGGAAATCCTGGTTTCCTATTCGGCCATTGCAGTCAGAATAATCAATTTTGCACCCGAAGAACTGTTCTGCATCGGATATGGGAAGCAAAATAGGAGAGCCGTCCGAACCGGCAATAAACAGAAAATCTCCACAGTGAGACTCCTTACTGTAGCCACAGACATTGCAGGAAATATAGAGTGCATTGCGGTAATTCCCCTGTGCGGCATCCATAAAATCAGCGATGGTTTTTAAGTTCACACCTAAGATTTCAGCCATAAAATCACCTCCTTCCTGTCCTGATTGCGTTCGGAACCACGATTAACCAAATAATGCCTCGATTTCATGTGTGATCCGTGGAATAACCGTGTCATTGAAAATTCCGGAGAGCGCTGTCAGGAGCAATGCACCAAGTACGACTGCAATAATGATTTTGACGCCATCTGAAATGTAAAAATCTCCCCGCTCATTGCAGAGCGCTTCTTTGGCCTGTCTCTTTGTATTCCATACGGTAAAGGTTGTTGCAGCTGCGGCGCGGTTAATTAAATTTCTCATAGTTTTGTTTCCTCCTGATAAAAATAGTTGTGATGATCCCGACGACTAACAGAACGGCCGGGATAGTGAATAACTTTCTCATAGTGAATCCTCCTTTGCTGGCTGCCCGTATGGGCGATTTCCAGGGAGCTTTTATCATAAAAAGCCACTGGTATACATCGGTTCCCCCTCCTTTCCGTTAGAAAAATGATCCCAGAGATCCGACGACCTCGACAGACAGGACCACCACATAGATGAGCAGAATGCAAAAAAGCATCATCATGGAATATTTCTGCATCTGTTTGGGGCGTTTGGCTGCTTCCTTTTTCAAATTGTTTTGTTCAATCTGACGCATATCAAAGGTGAGCATCTTAAAAAACATTTGCTGATCGTCACCACGGAGGGTCCCGATCAGGCCCCGGATAATATCAGAGAGCATGGTGCTGCCAATCCGGTTTTGGAAGCGCAGCAACGCATTTTCATAATTCCCGGTCACCATATCCGCAATGGTTACGTCCAGTTCATGCCCCAGCTCC
Organism: Lachnospiraceae bacterium; assembly: GCA_022845955.1. Taxonomy (GTDB): domain Bacteria; phylum Bacillota; class Clostridia; order Lachnospirales; family Lachnospiraceae; genus Eisenbergiella. Next base: position 6,609,960 of record AP025576.1, on the reverse strand, counting down.
GGACCTGCCACACGGCGGTAGGAGGACAGGATTTTGACAACATCCCGGTCATTCTCCAGATTGTGTGTAATGGTAACCGCAAAGCGCGGCAGTTCCGCCTCAATGATTTTCTTTCTCTTTTTTACATAGTCAAAGGCTTCATAATAGGTGGCAAACCACATCATGACAGCCAGGCCGAGCAGGAGAAAACCGAAAAGCGGCATAAAGGTGAAGCAGGGAAGCGCCGGTAATGCGACGGCCAGGGCTGTGATGTATGCCTTCAGAGTGTAGCTTTCCGGCGTCAGATGAATTCCGGCGATTGCCAGTGTGGTCTGAAGGCGGTTCTTCTTTACCGGATCGAGTTTAACAAAGCGGGACAGACCTACAGCCAGTTTTGATACATAGACATCAAACAGCTTTTCTTCTCCGGTCCCAGTCTGCTTTTTGGCGCGCATCATTGTTTTGGAGGTCCGTGCGGTCGGAACGTCGATGAGCGCGCAGGAAAGATGGTATATGCCAATTCCTGTAAAAACCGCCGCACATAGGATTAAAAGTCCGATCATAGATATCACCCCTTGTATTCGATTGGTTTACTCAGCTGCATGATTCTGGTGAACGCGAAGAGCACAATGCCGCCGCAGATTGCCAGTGTCAGTTTCCCAGGTGTAGAAAACAGAAGCGTCTCAAACCAGGACTTATTTAAAAAGTACAAAAGCGGTATATTGCAGACTACCAGGAACATCATGGCGAAGGCTTCCTTTTTTGGCTCATTGATGATGGCCTCCAGTTCAGACTGAATAATACGCATGTCGGAAAATTTCTGAACGGTAAAGGTAAGCGTATTCTTCATGCTCCGGTCCGACTGGCATTGGATTAAGGTGTTGCACCACTCATGGAAGATAACATTGGGAATCTTCATTTTCAGACTGTTCAGGGCTGAAATCAGGTTCGCATTAATGATTTCCGCTTCCATAATGAACGCTTCAAAATGTCCCTTGATAGGTGGATTTAAGTAAGGGATATTTTCCTTAACTGATTTCAAAATATCTCCAGTACGCAGGTAGGAGGTGGTTACCACGGAGATTGCGGTTTCCAGCTCCTCGTTTAAGTGTTTCTTATAGATCATGGCGGTAGAGCGCAAATACCAGACCGGTGCAAAAGCAAATCCCGCGCCGAGCACTGGGATTAAAAACAGGTTGTTGAAGAGAACGGAAACAAGCACTCCCAGAGAAAATCCAATCAGGGACAGGCGCTTCACCATGGTAAAACGTCCCTCCCTTCCGGTGGTCTTTAAGAGCTGTTCAATCTCTACGGTTTCCCGGTTAAAAAAGCCTTTTGCAGGTTTTCCCAGTATTGCATCAAGGTCGTCCTTCAGTGTGCTGGGTTTTCCACGGGCGGCAAGCTGAAAAAAGTCTTTGAAATTGACGTTTAACAGAGTCATGGTCCCGCCTGCCACCAATAAAAATATGACAATCTGAATCCAAAGCATTTTATAGTTCCTCCTCATGATTGATAAAGGGCTGCAGCTCTGCGGCGGATATACCGTTATCCAGGAAACGTTTCTTCAACGATTCCGATATGTACCCTAATTTCCGGTGGCGGCCTACAACTTTTATGTGTCCCTGGGCATCGGTCTGATTGTCTGTGACATCAAACTGATATAATGGGCGGTAGATCAGACGGCCATCTAAATAATCCTCGCCTTCAATAATCTGCATGACCTTCCGGCTTCCGTCCTCCAGCTGCTTTGTAAAGACGACAATCGGATAGGCTTCTACCATAATCTGCATTAAGATATCGTCTGCCATGTTATACTTTCGTTTGGCAAGCGTCATCATTCTGCGGTAGGTGGCCTCTGAAGAGTTGGAGTGGATGGTGGTGACAACGGTATGGCCGGTTCGGGAACTCTCAGCTACAGACAGGGCCTCCTTAGCGGAACGCATCTCGCCAACGCCAATCACGTCCGGGTGTTTTCTTAAAACACGCTCCAGAAGCAGATCCTGGTCGATATCCAGAGCCGGATTCTCATGGGGCCTGGTGAGAAGATGGACCACACTGTTAATGGCATTTCCGTTTTCGTCCCGTTTAATTAGGTCAAACTCACGGCTTCCCTCTTCAATGGTGATGAGGCGCCGGTTATCCGGCACCATGGAGAGCAGCCAGCTCATAACTGTGGTTTTGCCGGAACCGGTGCTGCCGGCAATGCAGACAGATACTCCATACCGGATACAGCAGGTCAGAAAGTCCAGCATTTCCCCGGTGGCGGAACCGGAACCAATCAGTTTCTCCCTGGAGACAGACTGCTGGTTCACAATCCGAATGGAAGCGTTGATCCCGACTTCCGGATCAACAATCGGTGTCTTGTCCACAGAGATACGGATATTTTTATCAAGAAATCCAATCACGGACGGCATGGTATCATCAATTACCATTCCGCAGGTGCTCAGAAGACGCCGGATCACATCAATGGCGTGCTGCGGACTTAAAAACTTGTCCGGGATTTTTAAGGATCGGCCGCCGCTCATGATAACTTCGATGTCATCATAGGCGTTAATATTCACTTCCTCGACGCCCTTCTTGTAAATCCAGTGCTTCAGGAACGAGCAGCCTGCCATATCCTCATAGAGCCTTTCACTCAGGGCTTCTAAGCTCAGGCCCTCCACGGCATAGTTGCATTTCATGACATACTGCATGATGAATTCCTGAAGAAGTGCTTTCGCCTTCTCCTGGCTCCCTTCTCCAGAGAGGGTGTTGGCATGATTCGTGGTGCAGTATTGCTGAACATCGGCCAGGATATCCTCATAAGTCATGCCTTCTGCTTTGGCAGAATTGAAAAAGATCTCATTCAGTGAAGTCATGATCGGTTTCCACCTCCTCTGTATCTTCCGATGAGGATTCCTCCCCGTCCGTGTCATCTGGCAGGATCATCTCTTCCGATGGCTGCAGGCGCTCTTTTACCAGTTTTAAGGACTGGAGATAGTGTTTATTGCAGTACCCCAGGGCGTGAAACATCTCACCGGAGGTACCGCAGCGCTCTATTTCTTTGGCGTAAGGGAGCAGGCCGTCAAGGCAGCCTATTAAATGTCCCATTTCATCAATGGCATGGAACGGCCGGGCCATGCCGGCAAACGTTAAATGATCCTCGAAATGAAATTTGGCATCTGTGAGCAGCGGCTGGTGCGCTTTTAAGTAATTCACCCCGCGCAGATCCGGTGTGAGAATCCGGATTGCCAGATCGGAAGCCTCAATCGCTGTGGGTGTAAAAAAGTTGATGACATGGGAGCTGCAGTCCAAAATGATGAAGTCCACCAGCTTTGCGGCCTCCAGGATCAGCTGCCGGATCTTCTCATACTTCAGCTCCGGATAGGAAAAGGGAGTTTCGCCTGCCGAATACCCCATCACGCCAATGAAAGGGTAATCCTTCAGAACACATACCCGCTCCGCAACCAGGGCCGTGTTAATCTCCAAAGCAGACAGGACATTGCCGATGGAATCCGAGGCATCAAACAGGCGGTCGGGCATCCAGACCGGCAGCATGGGAGTGGAGGAGTCGGCATTGATAATAATGGCCTTCTCTTTTCCGGCCGTGAGGACTTTTGCCAGGTTACAGCAGAACATTGATTTTCCGGAACCGGGATTACCCCAGACAGTAATAATTTGTGACATGGCATTACCTCCTGTTCTGCTCCGGTTCAGTCTCCGGTGTCGTTTCTTCAGACGCAGCAGAGCTTTCTTCTGTCGTTTCGCCGGTCGTTTCCTCCGGGACATTCAACTCTGCATCCGCATCTTCATTTTCATACAGCTGTGTCAGGATTTCAGCCTGCTGGTTAAGCAGCTCCTTGGCAAGAGCTTCGTTTCCCCTGCTGATAAGCGCCACATGCAGCATTCCTTCATTTTCATACTGGGTGAGCAGTATGGCCTGTTCGGGTGTAGCCTGAACTGTGAGTGTAGCCGTCTGGAGTCTTTCTTCGTCCTCCTCCGGCTGTTTGGTGTAGTCGATGTCCAGTCCCTTTGAATCGGAGACGGATAAAACCTTCACAAACTTCAGCTCCGGAATGTCCTGCACTACATTTAAGGTCCCGCTCAGATCGTTATAATGGTACAGGCGGATAATATCCCCAGACTGCAGCTTATCGGACAGCCCGGCAGCCAGGGATTGAACGGTGATGGAGATAGCGACCATCCCATCGGGGATTGCGTTTAAGGTAAGGTCAGATGATAAGGGGGTGCTGCTGACCTTTCCGGAGAGAATATAGTCTCCCGGATAGAGACTGGAAGCTGCATAGGTTCCAATCACATCCTCCAGTTTGGTTGCCACGTTATCTGGCAGGTTAAAGCCGCCAACCTCCGCCAGTTCCACGTCTTTGGCTGTAATGGGATCGCCGCGATCCAAAGCGGTTGTGATGCGTACAATCTCCACTTTGCTGTTGGTTTTCCGTGTAACAGTCGGAATGGCAATGAAGGCGATGATGGCTGCCAGCAGAATACTTAAAATTCCGTACAGGAATCGGCTGTTTACTTTCATGTCAAGGTTCTCCTTTTAAAGTTGTTCTATTGTGAAGCCGGTTAAAACCGGCATTGAAGGGATACCGCCATTATGCTTCCCAGAAAAAGAAAGGGAGCAAACGGCAGAGAGGTCAATTTTCGGTAATAAAAAAAGCGCTCCAGGGCCTGAAAAGCCAATGCACTTAATGATGCGGCAGTTAAAATAAATAGCACCCCATAGGGGCCGTACAAGATTCCCAGTAGTGCGGCCAGCTTGATATCGCCGCCGCCGATTCCATTATTTGAAACCATGGCAGCGATGAGGAGCAGAAGCCCTCCAAAGAGGAATCCCATCACCGCCTCTAAAAAGCAGAAGGCGGGAATAATGGGGACCATTGAAAGGTTTACCGGTATAGACAAGAGGCACCAGAAGAAGAACGGGATAAGCGCGGCGTTCTTAATCTTCCGGTGCCGGATATCATATTCTGCAAAAGCGGCCAGGCACAGCAGGGAAAGGCTGTGGTAACAAATCCACAGGCTATTCACGTTTTGTATAGTAGGCTAAGCACCCGGCGCCTTACCGTGTTGCCACGGCAGATTTCCAGATACTCGCCCCCGAACCGTACTTACGCCTCTCGACGTATACGGCTCTCCAATTACCCTCTACCTTTACTTGCCTGTTATGTTTCCATAACATGTATTACAAACAACCAGAGTTTTTCTGTTCATCTGAACCATTTTTCTTTCCCATTCTTTCATACCGGCTAATTCTTTCAGCTTCCTGACATGATGAACTTTTACATTGTCGGTCTGCTGTCCGCATAGTTCACATTTTCCACCCTGTAACCGCTCAATTAAGCCGTTTTTCCGACTATATTTTGCGGCAGGATAAGAGGGGATTTCATCACTGTAATCTAAGCTGACAGTCCGTTTTTGGAAGCTTCCTTTCACGAATGTCGCCCGTTTCTCGTTGCCGGTTTTTGTAGTGTAGCTGACACCAAACACGCCGTTTCGGGTATGCTTGTTAATCGTTTTCCGCAAATTATCACGGTACTTCGCTGCAAACGTCTGGTACATGCTGTATTCCATGATGTAGTAATATTTCTGCAGCTTGCATACGTTGCTTGCCAAACAATAATAATTGTACAGCCCACGAATTTCGGCATTGTAAATGCTTAGGATTTCAATCGGCTCTTTGTTGATGAGGTCTTTCCTCGCCTGCGGTTTCCATATTTCTTTGCCGTCCTGCTGTTTGATTTCCATTGCTCCGCAACTGGTCAGCTTCTTAACCCATTTATTATGTGGCATAAATAGATGAACACGCCCATTAAAGGTTCTTGCCTTCTGTCCGTTGCTTATCTTTTTGTATTCATTGCTTCTGGAAACAGCGATTTCGTAGCCAAGGAACGCCGCTTTTTCGTTTGAGTGTGTAATCAGTGTCTTTTCTTCCGACATATCCAGTCCCAGCTTTTCTTTCAGGTACCGGCTAAAATCAGCCTTGATGGTTTCTGCATCTTCCTTGCTTCCGATTACTCCGCAAATAAAATCATCCGCATACCTGCAATAGAGCAGACGGCGGTAATTGCTGTCCATTGGATTCATAGCTGGAATCTGTTTTGCTTTTTTCATGAGCTCATTTACTTCACATTTGGCTTTTTCTTTTTCATCGGCTGTCATTATTTCCCATAACCCGCGGTACTTTACCCTCAGTTTCGATGCGCCATCACTATAAAAGCGATACTCACTGTTTCTTTCACGTCTTTTACCACGGTTGAATTTCTCTATGTATTCTTCAACATAGGTATCGAATTCGTTAAGGTAGATATTGGCAAGTATTGGACTGATGACCGAGCCTTGCGGAGTGCCGGAATAGGTAGGATTGAATTTCCAGTCTTCTAAGTATCCGGCTTTCAGAAATTTCCATATCAGCGAGATTAGGTATTCGTCCTTTATGCGCCTTCTTAAAATATCCACAAGGATATGGTGGTCGATGGTGTCAAAATAACCTTTGATGTCCCCCTCAATGAACCATTTAACCCCTGTGAAGTTTCTTTGAATCTGGGTCAGTGCCGTGTGACAGCTCCTGTTCGGTCTAAAACCATGCGAATGTTCAGAAAAATTGCTTTCATACACACTTTCGAGAATTAACCTCACAACTTCCTGCACCAGCTTATCGTCAACAGAGGGTATGCCTAACGGACGCCGTTTTCCATTAGATTTTGGGATATAGGCACGTCTCGCAGGGGACGGCTGGTAACTGTGGTTCCGCAGGCTTTCAATCAGCTTGCGAATCCGCTCCATTCCCATTCCGTCTATTGTGGCGCCGTCTGTTCCCTTGGTCAGATTTCCCTCTTTTGCAGAGAGATTTCCGTATGCCAATAGGAAAAACTCCTCGTTGTACAGATTTCGGTACAGGCGTTCAAATTGATAGTTCTCGTTGCCTGCTTTCTCTTGTAGAGTTTTCAATACTTCAATCGGATTTCTCAAATGCCTCACGCACCTTTCTAATATTTTAGTATTGAAGGTAATCTGCTCTGCTTCGCCATGTACAAGGTTTTCCCTTGCCCGGACTACTACCAGAGCTCCGTTGCCATATCGGATATTCAGGGACTAAATCCCATAGCAGAGCGTTCTGCGTTCCAACTTAGGCAATCCCCATTTAGAATAGATAAAACATGGCTTACTGCGTTCTCGGATACGACTTTCGTCATTTTCTGCTTATTGCAGTCGGTCGGTTAAGGGTACTTGTGATTTCCCGACTGGCATAGGAATCCACCTATAACCGTATGGCGTTCATAGTCACTTTCCGCCATAGCCTTCGATTCAACACCTCTGACTATCGTTCAAGCAATCCAGCTTTTATCCTTATACGCAGCTTTTCGTTTCGACATTCATTCGCCACATAGTGACTTGTGGAATTATGCCTTTTCAAACATGCTGTTGTCACCTTATGGGTTTCCCCGCAGGCTGAGTTGATAACGATGGGCAGTCAGTACCTTGCCCACTGCCTTGCCAAAGGCAGATTTTTATCTATCCCACGCTTCACGCATATATGTGAAGCTATATGGGCGCACCCAATCGTCAAACAGGCTGCCATTGATGTCTACGGAATCATTGACATTCACGGACAGCATACCGGCCGGGGTCCATGCATCTATGATCCGGGTGTAAACCGTATAGTCGCTGTGATCTGGATACCACACAGGGGAAAAATGGACGTTTCGGTTGTACGTGGAATAGGGATTCTCCTTAAACTGGAACGTGGAATTTAAGCCATTCTGCCTGCGGGACAGGAGCCGCCAGTACGTCTGGTATTTGAACTCAGAAAAGTAGGATACTGCAGTTTGGGCCGTGGTGTAATGGCTTGACGGAGCATTGGAGGATAAACGCGCGTTTGCGTTTTCTTTTACTCCATATCCGCTTTTCATGTTCTTGCCGGAAGCGGTCGGCACAATGTCATCCGGCCACAGCTCCATATCCCCGTCCAGGGAGGCATAATAGTAATTAGCGTCGTATTCCCAATCGCCGTGATCGTGTCCCTCATCACAGAAATCCGACACCCAGTAGGCGTACCAGACACTCCAGGAAGCGGACGTCTTCTGCGTATCCCTCGGCAGGGAAGGCATGGTAAAACGCGGATTCGTGTCTGTGGCCTGCGGATCAGGCGGCGGGTTTTCATCCAGGGACTCAATCCGGGCGATAAATTCTGTCTCTGATGTATTTCCGGATGACACGCTAACCCGGATACGGATATCCTGGGGTGTGGATGGAGTATGCCACTTCACCCAGACAACCTGGGAGCTGTAGGAAGGCATGACAATATTGGTAACACGGTAGGTCCGGTCTTTGATGTAAAAGGTTACCTTTCCGGGACTGCTCGGAGTCAGGCGCCTTCTGGAGTTAAGCGTAATACTGGTGATGACATCGGTATCGACGCGGTATACAACATCAGGGGCCTCAATCTCAGGCGCAGGCAGATCCTTATAGCTTACGATGCCGATTCCCAGAGCCGAGATAATCTGCTCATCCGTTACCCGTTCGTTGGTGGGACCAGTCCAGGCCGGAAAGCCCAGATCGCCTTTTTCCAGGAAAATAGCAAGGGGCAGATTTTTCTGGATGACATTCGGCAGCATAGAGACGAGCGCGCCGCCGCTTAACTGGTTATACAGGGCCGCCTCAGTAGCCGTCATGGCGTAGAAATTACCCTGATAGGTAAAATAGCAGATTGGCTCAATCACAAGTTTATAATCGCCGTCAATCAGCGTTTCATATTCCAGGCCGGTTGCGTCGGATACCATTTTTGCCGCAAATTCCGAACAGAAGTATTGCCGGATTGCCTGGATGTTGGCCGGATGGGTATTGCTCGTCATAATATAAGGGATGGTAGCGGCCGGTATATGATAAGGATAATTTCCCTGTGCCGGGGTAAGGGCAGCTCCGGCCCGGTAGTCCAGCTTACTGTATTTCTCGAAATGGAAGATAGGCTTCGAGAACGACTTATTGGAAAAATCAACAGAGGGAGCCGCTGCTTCCCCTGTTTCTGCATTTACCACGGTAATGCGGACGCCGTCATTACCCGGGGACCAGAAGTTCTGGGCAGTTCCCTGTCCCATTCCGGAACCGCCTCCGTCCATATTCCCTTCCCCTGCAGCAAGGACCTGCACAGGGCAGGCCAGCGTAAGGAGGAGGGTATACAGAAGAATCTGCCGAAAGATTCGTTTCATAATTCAATGTTCTCCTCTCATAGAAAAAAGGCTCAGGTGGATTCCCTAAGCCTTTCTTGTCTTTACCTATTCAATGTAACCGATTTGTTTATTCACATCCCCATCGTTATCCAGGATATCTGCCTGGGGAGCACCTGGGGTCGTCCAGCCGAAGACAGGGTCATAAACCTGACCTTCATGCTCGTTTGAATCGGCTGAAGGAGCTGCAGCTTCCTGTCCTTCCGTATCCGGAGCCGCTTCTGTTGGAGCCTGCGTTGGTTTATCCGGGCAGCTTTTTGCTGGCTGTGATTGCGTTTCCGGGATTTCCCTGGCTGGCTTTGTCACTGGCGGAGTCAGGGCAATTTCAACCTCATCGCCTTCACTTTCCACTACCTGTATTTCATCATCGGGAGTTCCCTCCAACAACTCCCGTGTGGGTGCCTCAGTCTCCTTTGGAAGAGAAGCGGCGGCCGGTTTTGTCTCAGGTTCGCTCCAGGTGACGGTTTCGGCGGCCGGTTCAGACGCTGCCGGCTCAAATACCGGTTCCGGACTCCGGTTTAAAAGGAAGGCGCCTCCCAGAATGCCGACGCATAATAAGGATAAGGCGGTAACTGCTATTATATTGGAATGGTTCTGTTTTCCTTTTTTCATAAGCTCATCTCCTATCTATGTGCTGATATATACTATATACGGACCGGCCTCTTAAAACCAACAACAAATTATCTTAATATTTGGTGTGATGGGAACCAGTCAGCTCAATCCGCTGTGTAACCGGTGGAAAGGCCCTGCCAAACATATGGATTCTGAATTGGGCCTCACAGTAAAAAACGTATTCAATTTTGTCGTCATACTGGTTAAAATCCAACCGTATGTTCCGGAGGGTATAATTGTCATTCTCCATATCAATCCGATCCTTCAGGCTGTTAATGAAGTCCGCGCGGAGCGCTTCCTGATAGGAATGGCTCAAATGCAGATCCTTCATGTAGGACTCCAGATTCGCCTCACGCTGGGAATGGAACGTATCGGCATAGATTCGGGCGCTGACATTGTTTAACTCCATTTTGGCTGCATTCCGGATATTAATACTATTGATTTTAACCATTGCGAACAGCAGGACAAAGGCCAGGAGCATGTTGACGGCCAGAATGACAAAGATAGTAAAGTAGGATAAGTCACCACGCTCATCCCGGTATAATCGCTGCATCATGAAATTCACCTCGGTTTCCAATAATGTTCACTCACACCTGCGCCGCTGGCCCGGATGGTAATGGGTACCAGACGCAGCTTCCAGAAACCGCCCAGATGGCATCGGCCGGAAACAGAAACATAAAACGGTGTGCCAATTTGAATCTGATCCGTGTCATCCGGTGAATCCACATCATAGGTAAGGCCCTCGGCTCCGGATATCTGATCGGCCAGATAGGTGAAAAGCGAGTTGGTGTCATCGTTCTCCCCTCCATTCAGCTGGATCTGCTTTACCAGCTGATCGGCCAGGTGATCCATCTGCTGTTTTACGGAGATCACTTGAAAGACATTGATGATAAAAGCGATCATAATAGCGGCGACCAGGATATAAACAAAGGTACCAATATAGGACGCTTCCCCTTTCTCCGATTTTAAAGTCTGAAATACTTTCTGTTTCAAAAAATCCCCCCTTTCTGCTGGCAATAAAAAAACGCGGGCCTGGCTGGAGGGCCAGAAACCTGCGTTTCTTTGGTCTGCTTACTAATTTTCACAATACCAATTTTATCATATGGGATTTACCGTGTAAATCGCAAAACCGTGCCAGTTTGGGATATTTCAGTGCCATAGTTGTGCCAGAGACAAAATTCCCTATTATTTTGGATTCGGCAATCCGAGCAGATTATAAATGGTGACATTCAGAGCTTTGCTTAAAGCGAATAATTCATAATCGGCAACTACCCTGGTTCCAGCTTCAATGCGGCTGATGGATTTTTGTTCCAGTATCACATCATAGGTCTGAAGGCGAGCGGCCAGTTCTGTTTGTGATACATCTTGCTCACGTCTGTATTTCTTCACATTTTCGCCGCACATGTTGGTTTTGTCCTGATATTGATAAATCTTCATAAGTGTTCACCGCCCCTGTTACAAAATGATTTATTCCAAAGATGACTAATTGACACTATCACATAAATTGGATAAAATTATCCCAATGATGACTAAAAAGAAGAAAAGTCACAGAAAAAAACATCGGAAAGAAGGGTATGGCATGTAAAGGCAGGAAATAAACGTGAAAAGAACGGATTGACAACGATATGAAAGGGGATGCGGTGAAAAAATACTGGAAAAGAATCATGGTCGGCGTGACCTTTTTGGTTATCGCCTGGACAGCATTAAAGCCAGAGTACCGAGTGGTTTTCCAGCTCCGGTCATCTGGCAGAGACTACACAGAAACTATGGTCTGTGTTGTGGTAAAGCATGTATGGTTAAAAAAGCAGTTAGATAAGACTGCAGATGAAGTAGTACGGGAACACAGGCGGATCAATTATGATACGCCTACAAATGAAATCACACTTATATTTTACAGGAGCATGAAAGATTTTGACAACGGAATCGGCTGGAAGCAGTATACATACAGAGCCGATGGTAACGAAGTAGAATTGATAGCAGAAGACAGCTGGCCGTAGGCCAGGTATCAGATCGTCTTCATGAACTGGAGAAGGGTGGTCTGTTGTTCTACTGTTAAACGGTTCCAGGCATGGAACATGGATTTCTGTGACTCCGTGAGACAGATGGCCTGCGAATCGTCCTCCAGGAAAAATTGAGAGAGGGTGATTTGGAAGGCATTACAGATCTTTTCAAGGTTCTGGATACTGGGGACGGCATTTTGCCTGGACCAGGAGGATATGGTGGATTGGGTAATACCTGATTTTTCTGCAAGCTGGTATTCCGACCACTTCCGTTCCAGACGCAGGGCTGTGATTCGTTCTGTAATATTTATCATTCAGGGCCTCCCTTAATACGGTTATATCGTTTATTTTACTTCATTCTTTCGTTGTAATTTAATATTGCCTATCGTATAATTTAAACAGTTTGTCGTAGCGTTATGCAGAGAGGAGAACTAATGCAGTATCGGATATTGTCAGAAGAAATGCAGGATAGAGAAGTTAAGGTGTTAATGAGTATGCTGGTCCCTGGGAGTGTAGTCCAGAGAATCGAACGATTACATGATGTTAATGGAATCGATGTCTATTTTAAGCGAGGGGTATCGGATCAGGAGCTTATGGTTTCTTTTTTCCCGGATGAAGTGGAGGAGTGCCAGTTTTATATACCGATTGAAAATCTCAGACTGTATACGCTTTACAATTTGATAGAGGGGTACAGCACGTTCTGGAGCCATGCTCCTGTTAATCCGGATAAAGAGTCCAAACTGGCCGATCCGCTGTTAGATGAAGTCATTGCATTTTGGGAAAGACAGTTTCTGGAAGAAGGAGACCTCAAAGATACACATATGAAATGCGGCGAGACATGGGATCGTATTGTCCATTACAGTATGGAGGCGAACGACGGCCTGAAGGAAGATGTATCACGGCTGGAAGAATTGGACAGCACTTTTCAGAGAAGCTGCAGGAAATATTTTTATGTTCAGGGCCTAACAGACGCCTATCGGGTACTAAGCCTGGTTGGGGCTTTAAAACCAGAATAAATCTTGTAGATGCTGCTGGCTTTATACCGGCAGCATCTACATATCAATTCCTGTTATTTACACATTTCTTTCTCGTATGCGATGATTTGTTCCCAGGTCAGCCATTCCGGCTTTTCCAACTCAGAAAAACTAAGCCATATTTTTTTGATTTTCTCAATTTGTTCTTTCTCATCATGAGCCCAGAGCTTGTCAGGATCTCTATATCCATATCCTAAGTAATACTCACAATCAGATATTAACCGGCCCAGCATTTGATACTGGAACTTTTTTTCTTCACTAATCCGGTTTTCTGTAGGTTGTATGATAAACTCCTGATTTATGAGGGTACATGGCTCGCCTTCAAATTAATTATTGATGGCCGAGTATAAACACGGCTGCTCACTATCTCCTGATCCAACATCTTTCCATAAGTGATCGAACTGATCTTGATATACCGATTGGGAGCAGAAATCTTCACCGATATATTTTAATACCAGTACAACCTTTTCTTTGCCTTCTAAAGTCATAAGCGTTCCTCACCTTCAGAATAGTAGTTAATTTTCTTCCGGTATGCGTGTAAATGGGGCAATCCTTCCACATTTGGGGCATGGCGCTCCGACCGGATTAATCTGCTCTGCAGTTATTTCACCAATCGCTCCGCAGCATTCCGATTTAATCTTTATGAATTTCATATCTTTAATGAAATCAGGGCGGTATTTTCGGTTGAACGGAACAAAGCCAATCCACCCCGGATGGTCGAAGATCCGGTCCGCGTAAAGTTCCAGGGTGTACTGCCTCAGTTTATTAAATTCAAAGCAGCGATTATGAGTTGTCTCAGTCTCAAACTGGAGCAGATTATTAAACAGCTCTTCTTCATGCTCACGCTGAACCATGAATTCTGCCAGCTCGTACCATACAGATTCCTCAATTTCTCCCATAGGTGTCTTGACGCCTTTTGTGTAATATGTCTGTTTTTCAGATCGTTTGCCGACGCTGCGGCTCATAAGCGTTCCGTATTCCCAATGCATTTTTTCAAAAGTGATGTCGTTTAAGTCTAATTCGTTGATAGATGTTATCATGCCACCTTTCATTGATGGTCCCTCCTTTTAATTTTATCTTAAAAAAGAATGGCAGGGATCAGCCTTGTCATTCTTCTTTTAAGTCTATTCAAAAACAAAAGCCAGAAGCGCATCTGAAAAGAGCGGACTTCTGGCTGAACGTACAATCATAAACAGCGTGTATTCCATACTGGAGATACAAAATAAGATATACTGCAATTTTATAGGGAGGCTAGGGGGAAGTCAATACGGTTGGTGACATAAAGGAGAAATATATATGAAATAGGGTTGAACTTTTTTGATGTGTTCAACCCCTTAGAATTACTATTTCAATAATTTTTTGAAGAAATCAAATATAGAGTGCTTCTTTTTAGCTGCCTGGGCTGGCTGGGTAGAGATACCTATAGGTGGAAGCCACTCTACATCACCGTTCCTCAAGAAATAATGGGAGTGACAAGGGTATGCGCCATTACCAATTGAAGGAGAAAGAGAAGCGTTGTCCCCATCATAGCTAACTATCCAGCCATATTGTTTGGATATTGGAGTGAAAATTTCCGATTTGCATCCGCAGGCACATAAATGCGCGGCTGTATTATACGGAATACAAATGTATAAAATACCTTCTTTTAGCTGTCCTGGTATTGCAGGTACAAACTGTGTTTTATAGTGCTGAAGTATTTTCATGGGCGAGAACTCCATCGTTTATGCTATAAACATCTGTAGTATATTTTCTTACATCTTGATAAAAACCACAATATTTTTTCCACTGAATGATTGCAAGACAGGCACTAAGACAATTTAATTCTGCAATCTGTATATTTGTCTTATATGCATTATCTATATCATCGTCAATATTCATATCAATAGATGATAAACCTGTTTGAGAGTCTGGGGTAACCAAGGTAGAACGTACTTGTCCGAGGAGAAAATTTTCCACAGAGGTTACTCCTATTCCTGTATCAATGAAAGGAATGCTATTATCTATTAAATATTGTGTGATGATTTTTTTGCTATCACCTTTATCAATGCAGATAAAAACGAAATTTAATCCGTTAAGAGAAGAAACATTATCCTCATCTATATAAATGTTATGTGCATGAATATTTTTATGAATATGTGAATATTTTTCATGAAAATATTCGGCTTTTGTACCACATGCATTTAAATCTGACATATCTGCGGCGCCAGGCGCTCTAAATGCATTATGTTGATAGAAATGATCTGCATCGTAAAGATGAATATTCTGTACAGGACATTTAGATACTAAGTCCAGTACATAAGATCCGCTTCCACCCAAACCAATAATGCCAATATTTTGCGATGCTAGTTTTTCGGAGATGGCAGTGATGGACGCTCTGCTGGAATTTGTATCATGATACTGAAAAACGGTATTACTGTCTTCAGAAGCAGTGCAGTATGTTTGGGCAGTGGCATTTCTATCGATTGATAATGCAGGGGCAGAAATAATTTTAATATACTGTACAAATTTCTCATAGTAATCTTTATACCCCTCAATTGGCTTATTAGAAAAGGAGTGGTTTATTATGATTCCCGAGCCCAAATCTTGAGTTAAATCTTGATGCGTGATACAAGACAGCTTGTCTCCATTTTTATCACATGGATGTTCACCTATAAAGTATATTACATGAGTTTCAGGTTTAATGGCAGCATTATTTGATAACGATAAGGGAGAGACTAGAGTCCCATATAGAACTTCTGCTTGCTGATTTACGTAGGGAATGTGGTGTACTAAGGCAAATGCACCACGAATCTCTAATTCGTAACCATCTTCCACAAGTTTCTGTAAGTCTGTGCTATGATCGAGAAGTTTTTGTGACATTAAAAACCAGCTCCTTTCGCACAGTAATAACATCACCTTCTGTTAGCATACCCTTATCATGTTCATTTTTAGAGTATGTAACAGTGTAGACGGTTGATTCACTTGGGGTATACTCATTAAACGCCAACTGGACAATCTGCTCAAAAGTGAGTTTCTTTTCAAAGGTTTCAATGCTTCTTCCGTTTACGATTATAATGGTCCCTTTTTTATGAAGATCAGGGTTGTTGTTGATATTATTTAAATTATTCATGTTTTTCACCATTCCTTTCGCTTCGCTCAAGGCACAAATAAGTCATGAAAAAGCTTGTTGTGTCTCTCCTCTAATTTGTTTATAATAGATTTTGAAACAGCAATACACTACAGAGCACGGGAGGAGGAGTGGCGAACTTTGTTTCGACCCCGTATGTTTATATGTGCCGTCATCCTTTCAAGCACAAACAAGTGGGACTTTGAGCCCGGACTCTTATCATTGGTATAAACCATGGTTTATTTAGTCACAGGATGACAGTCAATGTTGCTGTTTTTAATATTACTTTTTTTCGGGAGCCGTTTGACTCCCTATTTGTGTTTGCTTAAATGGTGTTTTTGCTTTAATTTATTTTTCACTCTTATTGCCTCCAAATATTGAAAAAATTTTGTTGTTGGGTTACAATAAACTCGAAGTCGTTGCAGCGACTAACGAGTACATATTTTGTGGAAAATCTGTAGGTGCTATACCTACGGATTTTTTTTGGAGAAGCTCGAATCATTAGACCTCCTTTTCACTAAAAAATGGTGAAGTGTTGGCTTTTATAAAACTCCGATTAAGGAGTTTTATAAAAAGTATAGATGCTGCCGTCCCTTCTCATCTTTGATTTCTCGCCTAAATAATTTATTAGAGTCATAGAGCTTTTTTAGGCGATTACTCGCACTGTTGATTTCTATTCCGAAATATTCTGCAATATCCCTTGCAGATACTTCTTTGTGAGACTGCACAAAATCGAAAGTATTTTGTAAATTGGGTTCTTGCTTAATCAAAAACTTATAGCTGGAATCATAATATAAAATATTAGTTTTTTCATTGTCCATTTCGTTGCGAATAAGCAATGCCCCCTGTAAATTCTCTATGATAGCTTCATTACAATGGCTTAAACGAAGAACTACATTTTTATACTTTGCAATATGCTTTTGAAGGTTAATTACAAATTCATCTGCAAAGGAAGCATCGCATCCTGTTATACCTTCAAAAGAACAATCCACCAAAGTACCGCCGTTGAGATATTGAACGAGAGGAAATACTTCTGTGTACATTTTAACTGCATTAGGTCTATAAAATAATTCTTTATTTAGACCAACTTTCTGTGCTAATTCATTCATAAGAATACATAACACTTTTTTCCCTCCCATCATACTTCACTAAAAAATGGTGAAATCATACTCTTAGAATAATACTTTTTATTTCGGTTGTCAAGAGCTAATTTAAAATAAATAATGTTTGTGTTCCTATTATAGGGTATTTAAATTTTACTATATTAAATTTTTCGGTTTTGCCGAAATAGCGTAGCATTGTATTGCCTGATCGAATTTGAACTTCGCCTCCATAAGTATGCAGGTGTTTTTTCACTATTCGAAAACCTAATCCGCCATTGTTATTTCCTCGACATGAGAATCCTTTTATAAATGCATAGATGAGAGGATTTTTTCTGTTTTCTGCAATCCAGGGATAAGCTTTATCAAGGCTTTGTCCTATACCCATGCCAGTATCACAAAAAGCAACACGGACAGACAATTTTTTTCCAACAGGGCTATATTTTTGTAAAGTATAATAGCATATACCATCCTGATTTTCTTCACTATGCTCTAAACTGTTTCCAGCGATATGACGTATATATTCTGATATTTGCTTTACATACTGATCGGGATGCCGTTCGGGAAACCATTCATATAAAATCCTTTTAGTGTCCGATATCATCTCATCACATTGATTTGGCCTACTCATTATTTTCATTTCGACCAGAGTATTTGTTGTCCTCTTTTTCCATAGAGGGGGTTTTTGGGAAAAATCGATAAATGCTACTACAATGTATTTATGGGTAAAGTACACGACAGCCAGTCGTGTCTATATCCATCTTGTTGCTAAAGCTGTTAGAATAGAGAGTGCAATGGGCTGACGGCCAAAATGCTGGACTTTTCGTCCGTAAATTAGTCTGTCTGCCGGCCTCTCATTCGCAGCCGTTCGTTTTATGCAGGTTGAACTGCTGGTTACCAGTACGTCCGTGTCACACCACAGTAGATAGAATCGGCAATGAGTAAAGGTTGGGTTCCCATTACAAATCTAAATAAGGAGTTGGATCTATGAACGCAGTTGGTATTGATGTTTCTAAAGGTAAAAGTATGGTTGCTGCCCTCCGCCCGTTCGGCGAAATTGTTGCCAAGCCATTTGAAGTTCCGCATACTTCCAGTGGTTTCCATCAGCTAGTTGATCAGCTCAATTCTCTGGACGGTAGTACTCGGATTATCATGGAGCATACAGGACGGTATTACGAACCTATGGCCCGATGGCTCTCTGACTCTGGTTTCTTTGTCAGTACGGTTAATCCAAAGCTGATTAAGGATTACGGCAATAACACTCTCCGTAAAGTTAAAACAGATAAAGCTGATTCCGTTAAGATTGCACGCTATGCTCTTGACAACTGGCAGGATTTGCGCCAGTATACCAGTATGGATATCATTCGCAATCAATTAAAAACCATGAATCACCAGTTCAGCTTCTACATGAAACAGAAAACCTCTTACAAGAACAACCTCATCTCCCTGCTGGATCAGACTTACCCTGGCATTAATGACTTCTTTGACAGTCCTGCCCGCAGCGATGGCAGCCAGAAATGGGTAGACTTTGTTTCCTCATTCTGGCACGTGGACTGTGTGCGTTCTCTTGGGCTTGCTACGTTTACTGAGCGCTATCAAAAATGGTGCAAACGGCACGGCTATAACTTCCAACCAGAGAAACCAGCACAGATTTATTCGTTTTCCAAAGAACTGATTTCCGTGTTCACGAAAGACTCTGTGACTAAGTTTTTGGTTAAGCAGGCTGTGGAGCAGCTCAATACGGTATCTTTCACAGTGGAACAGCTCCGCCTGGAAATGAACCGTCTCGCCGCCCAACTGCCAGAGTATCAGGTAGTCATGGCCATGAAGGGGGTAGGCCCCTCACTCGGCCCTCAACTTATGGCCGAAATAGGCGATCTCTCTCGCTTTTCCCATCGTGAAGCATTAACTGCATTTGCCGGTGTGGACCCTGGGGTCAATCAATCCGGCACCTATGAGGCACGTAGTGTCCGTACATCCAAGCGAGGATCACCGCAGCTGCGCAAAACGTTGTTTCAGATCATGGACGTCCTAATTAAGTCCGCTCCTTCCGATGACGCTGTTTATCGCTTTCTGGACAAGAAACGTTCAGAAGGGAAGCCGTACTATGTCTACATGACTGCCGGTGCCAATAAGTTCCTGCGAATCTACTATGGCCGTGTGAAGGAGTATTTAGCTGCCTTACCCAAACCAGAATAACCTTGACTTAACATCCAATAGGCCAGCGTTTTACGGTGGTCTTTTTGTAGTTCCTAAACGCTGCATAAAACTTTTTTGCAAACTTCCTCAATTCTCTATTGACTTTTCATTTGCAGGCTAATTTATTGATTTGTATACGTTCTAAATACATTCGCATATCGTTCTTTACATCTAACCAAGTTACTACTGTATGTGTCCGGTCATAAATCTGTTTTGATATTGATAAAAGCAAAATAGTGGATTCTGGCAAAATAAATTCTATATTCTTAAACGATAGGGAAACTTGCTCCCCTGATTCCAATTGCGATATTTTTTTTAATAATTTATCTAAATTGGTATTCATATATATCATGTTAGGTAATTCTAAAGTCATTGTCAATTCACCCCTCACATCAGAATACCATTGTTTAAATAATGTGTCAAATATTAGCCTACGGGAAAAGGGATTTTTAAATATAAGATTGTGTTTAGGTGTAGGCTTCTATGACAATGTATATTACAATAGAAGCCCACACTAATTTTCATTACTATATATTCTGCTTTATAATTCTTGAAATTAGCCCAACCGCCACATTTCGCTCCTCATCAATCCTGGTAACAACGAAGCTCACGTCATCCTTTTTCCCAGGGAGCCGGTTGTCATAGCAGGAGTGGGCAATCGCATTCACCCCGATACTAAGCCGCACGAATACTGTCCCCTTATGAATATCGGTTACTGTCCCGGCATACTTGCCCTGGATTTTGCACCGGGCCAGATTGGCTTTGCTGGTATTGCCGTTGACACTCTTCACATCGGCTTTCACCGAGATATTCTGGATATCTGGAGCATCTACCGACAGGATACGGACCAGGATCTGATCCCCGACATGGAACCGCTCATTGGCGTCACCCAGCCAGTCCCAGGAAAGATCCCTGGCAAGGATGGAGCATTCTACACCGAAGATCTCCACGCGGACCACCTTTTCGGCCACGGCAATCACCCTGGCCTGGACGATGCGATCCTCGCACACGCGGGAATTTCCGGAGCTGTCCGACATATAAAAGATCTGCCGCTTCTTATACATCGCTTCTTTTCGGCTGGCGACAACACTCCGGCTGGCCGTGTCAAGTCCCTTCACCAGAAAGTCAATTTCACATCCAAGCATATTACCAAGGACTTTGCTCTGGCGTTGTACCAGCTCCCCATAATTATGCTTTTCGTCCTCAATCAGGTTTATCATCATCTCGGCCATGGGGATCACCACCCTCATCTCCTTGTAGTAGATCACCGCGATCATACCACCCTGATCCATTTTTTCGATACCGCCCAGAGTTCCGGTCAGAACCTTTTTGGTGCGGTATGCATTCTGAAATTCATGCCAGACAATATCCTCCCGGCTTTCCGGTGTCTCAATTTCACTGTCCGCATCAATCGTGAGGATGGATGATGGGACTATTTTCTTGACTGGAGCCATATCCGGAGCGGTTTCTTTGGTGCTTGCTGCTGTTTTTTGAGTTGCCATAATAAATCTCCTTTCAAAATGGTATATAAAAACCGCAATCAAAAGATTTGCGGCAATTAACCGGACATGATAGATTCTTTATCAGTAGGTACGATCTGAAGCTGATTGTCCGGCCAATCTTCCGGTAACTGCCTGGCTTGAAATACTGGAGCTGCAGGTTCCGGAGCGGGAACCTTTGGCTTTGAATCCCGTTTTCGTTTGGGTGCCGGATGAGGCTTTACCATATTCGCAAAGTCCGGTTCTGGAGCCTCCGGCAGCTGTCTCCAATCCGGAATATGCTCTATCGCCTTTCTGGGAATCAGCTTTTTACTTTCCGCGTGAAGGGAATAATCGAACTTTTCTGCCTTTAAAACCTTCTGACTCCGCAGAATGATAAGCTCCTGGTCCAAAGGAAACCGTAATACCTCGTCCATGGTGAGCAGTTTCCGCTTCCCAATGGAGCTTGTCTCCCGGTATTCCGGTGTATAGTCTGAAATGCGCCAGGTTCCCAGCTGTTTAGCCTGACTGGATACTCCGATAGTAATTTCTCCGGTCCGGTCTGAAATAAATGTGGCCGTAAGCTCATCCGTACAGCCTAAAAATAGCTGTGTATCGCAGTTTCCGATAATTTCCTGCCACTGATTTAATGGATACCGGTTTTGCATTTGCGGAAGATTCTGGAAGATACATGCCAGAAACAGCGACCTGCTTCGGATGGTACTGATTTTTTTGGTAAGGTCCGGTATGACTCCAATATTCGCCAGCTCATCGGCCAGAATCTGCACTGGGACAGGGAGCTTGCCACCTACCCCATGTTTATCCGCATACCGGACGAGCTTGATAAAAACAAAACTCATGAACATGGAAGAGAGGAAATCAAAGGTACTGTCCTGATCGCTGGTGATACAGAAATAGGCACATTTTTCATAGCCTGGCCGCGTCAGATTGATTTCGTTGTAGCTGGTGATCTGGCGGATCAGTTTATTCTGAAATACCTGTAGCCGGGAACCGAGTCCAACAATCACGCCGCTCCTTACCGTATCAGACGCCTGCCGGAAAATGGAATAAGGCGCCTTAGCCGGATGAGAGACCGGCAGCAAATCAAATAGGCTGTTCAATTCCTGCTCCGAGGTATTCGTGAGGAGCTTGTATACCTGGCCGATATTCTTTCCTTCAGGTGGAAATCCTTGCTCTACATACAGCACCAGTGCTTTCAGCAGGTTCAGCTCCGCGTTATCCCAGAAATGGTCCGGTTTGCCCGAACCGGTATTTTTTATGATGACGTCTGCAAAGAGCTGGGCCATGGTTTCCTGCCCCTCAATCTCCATCAGACAATTCCATGAATCAGAATTTTCCGGATTAACCAGGTTAAATGCCCTGACGGTATAGCCATTGGACTCCAAATATGCGGCCATATCTTCATAGAGTTCGCTTTTGGGATCGGTTATAATCAGCGATTCCCCTCTGGCAACGCAGCCAAATATCAGATTGCGGGCAAAGGCTCTGGATTTCATGGAGCCGGAGGCACCGTAAACGGCAATATTCCGGTTCATTCTTGTATTCTCCGGCAGGCAGATGGCCTGATTCCCCAGCTTCCCAAGGATAATCCCGCGTGTGTGGCTGGGATCTTTGACAAGCTCCAGCACCTTATGCATTTCCTCTTCCGTCATAAAGCCGGAGGTTCCATAAGCACCCTGGTCGGAATATTTTAAGTTCCGTTCCTCGTCATAGACCAGCTTATCCCCAAAGCCCATCCGCATCACCATGAAGATCAGAAGTCCAAGCAGGGACAGGCAAATAAAAATCCCATACAGATTGTACGGGAAAATCGTCATGGCATGAAAACAGGCGGAAGGACTGCCGGAAGGAAATCCGGGGGAAACAGAGCTTCCCAGGCTGTATCCGTTATCCAACCAGGCATTGTAGTTTATAAAAAACTGTGAGAGATAACCGGCTGCATAGAGTATCGGCAGGATTATGGGCGGAAGCAGGAATACCAGCTTCCATAATTTCTGTTTCAGTTGAAAAACCTCCTTTTAAATTTTTCAAGGTCGATTGTGCTGACGGATACGGCGTCGCCTGCGTATTCCAGGATAGCTGCCTTCTGGAAGTCAAAGCATAGAATCTGGCCGGTAAGCTGGTGCATCCGGAGCGCGGTAATAAAGCGGCAGATTTCCAGCATGTCGAAGTCATAGGCAAAAAGCACAGGGATTCCCTGTTCCTGGACCGCATCGTGTTCAAATGGAAAGGCTTCGCGATCTGGCGGCTGTAAGTCGGACCCCAGCAGGCCATCCAGCTTTGCAAGTAGCTGTGGAGCGGCCAGGAGTTTTAATAGAGCTTCCCCGGCTGGGGTGTCCGGAACAAAATGAAAATAGTCATAGCTGGTATCCAGCGCAAAGCAGCATTTATGGTAGCCTCCGGTGCTTCTCATCAAGACAGTCGCCGTATACATATCCGTACCAACCATAATGGCATGGATTTGAGTATCTGTCCGATAATGCCGGGAAAGGACACCCTGGTTCAAGTGGTGCTGTAATATGGCCTTCAGCTTAATCTCAGTATTATAGGACCATTTCATAGCACAGTCCCCGGTATAGTAAATCACGTATACC
The DNA here is from genome assembly GCA_022845955.1 of Lachnospiraceae bacterium. Taxonomy (GTDB): domain Bacteria; phylum Bacillota; class Clostridia; order Lachnospirales; family Lachnospiraceae; genus Eisenbergiella. The sequence continues at coordinate 6,586,610 of AP025576.1, read as the reverse complement.
GTGGAATTCGACAACAGAATGCCCATGGTCCGGGAATTGTTGACCTTTACGGTTTCCATTCCCAGCTCTTTAATCTCACGGGAATGATAGTATACAGGACAGGGCAGCACCTGCATGGAAGCCGGTTCCCCGGCCTGGAATAAATTTGGCTTTCGGTCCCGGAATATTTCAATGCCGGCTGCTGTTAAAAGCTGGTATGTACGGGCGGTCTGATGGAGCCGGAGCCTGCGGGGCGGTTCGCTGCGGGGCTGGTTGGTATCGGAACTGCCCGTCAGATAGAAGGAAAACCGTTCCGGATTCTCGGCCAGGAGCGCCTTCTTGCCGACTGATGAGAGGCGGTAGCCACGGAGCTTGTCCCGGTAATGTGTTTTTAGTAGGCGCTCATCCTTTAAGCGGGTAATCATCTTTTCACCATAACTGCCACCCATGCCAAGGCGCCAAAGCAGGTCGGCTGGGAACTCGCCTGACAGGGCGGTTAGCTCCATGAGCCTGTACTGGAATGTATCTGTATTCAAAGTTTAATCCTCCCTTACTTAACCGTATCCGTCTGAAACTCCGGTAAAACTATGCCTTCTGGAAATGCCGGAATCGTGAGTTTCCGGGGGAGTTTCAGCGCTTTTTACCGTAGTCGGATAAAATGTGATTGAAAAACTCAAAAATCCGACATGGATTTCAGGCGGCCTTCATGGCTTTTCAGCCAGTCCGGAAACTGCCCACAGGCCATTAAAGTAACAACCGTGCAGTCCTGCGGCCCGAACTCGGTTGTATGATAGGTGTTACATAAAAGCCCCGTGTCGTCCACCATCAAGAAGGCGGCGATGGTATCCAGAATCATTTTGCATTCCATATTGTCGTAATCCCGGATTCGGCCGATGGAAAGTTCCTCATTAAATACATGGGAGAAGCAGACCACGCATTCCCCGTATTTCGTAACGGCGTTTTCATTGACATAGCATTCAAGGGCATAGTAGAGCGGATCGGTCAAAAACGTGGTGCGTTCCTGCTTCCTTTTCTTAGGAAGAAGTCCCGGCAGGGTGATAGATGTCATGCCGTCCTCCTGTGAGATTGAAATGCCGTGGGACTGGACTGTTTTTTCCATCAAGGTGGCCTTTGGTACAATGTTGGCGGCATAGATCAGTCCCCTTAGTGAACAGGCAATCTTTTCCGCCCGTATCGCGGCGTCTGTGCTGACCTCTTCATAGTTCAGTGGGTATTTTTCTGTATCGGTAATACGCATGGCGAGAATTGCATTAGTGATTTTGGGCAGTTCATCTTCAATTCTCTGCAGGCGTAAATTCAAAATTCTTCTATCCATGGGGGGGTGGTTACTCCTTGCTTTTTATAATATTGTATGGTTCCATCAGGAAATACCCGGCAGAAAGCCGTGATACATGGAAAGTCCAGTTTGCTTATCTGGGACTCTGTTTCCACAATCACAAGCCGGTGCGGGTGCTCAGCAGTTGGAAGTGTGGATACCGCATGGTTTATCAGCAGTTCTTTTTCCGATGGAACACTAATTACTTCATATATTTCATCTTTTGCGAAAAAGGTGAGTATGACCGGATAGCTGCTAGCAGTATGGTAAGAAACCTGCGGGAGAAAATCCAAAAGCACCCATATTCCAGCCAGCGTGTCCGGGTTTATTACCGTATCCTGATACAACGTAACCGTATCTGTCAGACGGTTGTAACAGATCCGCCCCTGGTGCTCCAGCCGTGTCAGGAGGCCGGAAAGGATATCCTCCTTCAGTTCCGGTAACAGCCGCATAATCTGGCCGTAAGTCAGGCACTGGTATAAGGACAGGCAGCGCAGCAGTTCGGCCGTCTCCTGTTCATGCCGTTTATGATACATTGGATTCCCTCCTTCAGTTGTAAGTATTGTATAAGTACACTCTGCGTATGAAAATCAGCAGGTCAAATATGTACGCACACTCTACTTATATGTTACGCAGTAACCGGTTCCGGCTCCTGGCTTTGCTGCCTTTGCCTTGCAATCAGCTTTTTCAGTTCTTCACGGTCTGTTGTGATAAGCTCTTTTTCCAACTGTGACGCTTTAAACTCTACCGTGACGTTATTGTTGTTTGTGGATATCAGGGCGTTACCACGCTCAAAATGAGTGATAGCCATGGTCTCGGCCTCTGATAAATGCAGAATATCCTGTACTCTTTGGGCCTCCTCATCCTCCAGGTTGAGAACAATTTTTGTTTTAGAGTTATTGATAATGCCTTTCCCGTACTTGCCGTCATCCAGTGCGAAGAAATCGTTTAAATCCTGGGTCGCACAGATTGCCGCCCCGGCGTACCCTCTTATAATTTTAAAAATCTCAAGAACAAATTCCGCGGCAAGACGGTTGGAAGAAGCGCCTATTAATTGCCATGTCTCATCAATAAAGATTGCTTTTTCAACGGTACGGTCCTCCTTGGTCTTATCCCAGACGTAATCCAGGGCTACAAACATGCCGACAGTCAGCAGATCGCCTGTCAGCTCGGAAATATCCAGAACGGTATACTTATTGCCCAGATTTACATTGGTTCTCTGATTAAAGGTAGAAGCAGAACCATGCACCAGGCGATTTAAGATATTTGCTATGCGTCTGGTATCCGGATTCTTTTTCAGAATGTTATAAACATCCTCCAGAACCGGCATTTCTTTGTATTGGTTCGGGTGCTCCGGATCGACCAAGCTTTCATTATTATGTGTGATTCCTTTCCCGTTGTAAGTCTGAATCAACACCTCATCTAACAGCTGTTTCTCCTCATGGTTCATGTCCGGAATCAGAAGTGAAAAGAAAATATGAAGCCGTTGGATTTTAGCGGCCAGCTCCGATTTATCTACGATTGGGCCGTCAAGCAGCTCATTCGTCGCTTTGTCCGTTTTCCGGATTTCCATAATGTTGATACAATTCCGGGAGGCCGGTGAAATCTGGATAAATTCTCCCCCGATATTGGTGCAGGCCCGGTGGAATTCATGGCCTTTCAGTGGAGCGATGATAAATACCTGGATATTTTTCCGTCTCATCCTCAACGCCATAAGCTGCATAGAGAAGGTTTTTCCGGCTCCGGAAGTTCCTAGCAGCGCAATGTTGGCATTTTTATAGACGCGGCTGTTGAAGATGTCCACGATAATCAGGGAATTGTTGTGCTTATTGACTCCTAATAAAATGCCGTTATCGTCGCACATCTCGAAGGACGTAAAGGGATAACAGCTCGCAGCGCTGGTTGTGAGCAGATTGCGCTTAGAGCGCTCAAACAGCTTTTTCTCCAGCGATACCAGAGGCAGAGCTGACAAAAGCGCCTGCTCTTCCCGGAAATGGCAGGAGACGGCTTCCATATCCTGTGACAGCAGAAGCTTTTTCATTTCATTACTCCGCCACTCCAATTCTTCCAGCGATTCCGCCGTAATCGTGATAAGGGTATTGAGGTAGTAAAAATCCTCGTTGTTTGACAGCCCTTCCTTCAGAAAATATCCGGAACGGATTGCACTGTCCAGGTCATCATAATCAGAATTCGTGTCTGAAGTTTCCTTGATTTTTGAACGGTTAATCCGGAGCTGCTGGCCTAGCTTTTGCTGAATCCGGTCCTTTGGCTGGCGGTCAAAGAAAAGGTCAACGTCGATTCCGTCCCCGGCGTTTACAAGGAGCGAGATCCAGCCTGCACAGACCTGTGAGCGGTAGCCCCGGGATGGAATTAAGAGATAGGTATGGTATACCCCGTCCATCACCACATAATTACTGTGTGTGTAATCAATTTGCTCCGGAGCAATAAACTCCTGTGCGGGTATCCTGTCTAAATCATTCCGCCTGCCTGCATTGATGTACTGGCCGATTACTTCATTCACCCGGACAGGAAGCGGCTTTTCCACGCTGTATTTCCGGTTTAAAAGGCTGTATAAAATATCGGTTGCCGCCTCATCCGCATTATCCGGCTGGACAACCTCATTTCCGCACTGTTGAAGATACGTCCGGGCCGTCTGGACCGCCGTTGTGAGGGCATTAATGGCATCCACCTCTTCATTATGGCGGTTGCTGCCTGTAAACGGCTCATACTGAAATATGATAAAGAAGCGCCTGGTTATGGCCTCTTTGGAGCCAATCTGCCGGATTAGCTTTTCGTAGTCTTTCTGGAGGGCAATGCAGCGTTCATCTGTTTCTGACTGCATCTCCGTTTGGATGGTTTCCAGGTGCCGGTTAATATCGGCCCGGCGCGTCAAAACTTTGAACTGCAGCTTGACCGGACTGATTTTTAGATAGCTGACAAAAGAGTAAATGATATTGCGCTGCTCCCGGGCACTTCTTAAAAGGAAGTTGATGGGTACCACCTCGATGATCTTTACATAGCGGTAATCCTTTGTATAGATAATGCCGTTTGCAATCTTCTCAATCGGAAGATAGGCTGCGGCTGGATTCAGATAACTGTATTCGGGAGTTTTGGTCTCCGGCTTTTTTGAGGATTTGCTTTTGCCGGAAGACCTGCGCTTTTGTGATTTTGCTCTTGCCGGTTTCTCCTTCTTTTCCCGTACCTGGCCGAATTCCTCCGCAAATTTTTCCTTTTTAATTTTAGGCGCCTTTTCCTTCCTGGGCCGGCTCTTTTTCTTTTGCGGCTGTTTATCAGCGTTATCTGGTTCCTTCGTTTCAGAAATCCCGACAATCCGCCTCTTTTTCAGATATACAAAAAAATTGATAACAAAAGAGGAAAGGCTTTCTCCGTCAATCCCTATAACTGCAAAAAGAGCCAGAGGAAGGACGGTTACACAGGCAACCATAATTTTTGTTGTCAGGGTAAAGGGAAGTTTAAAAATGGGAAGTCCAACACCCAGAGTAATTATGGCAGCTTCGATAGCATTTCTTATTTTCACAGTACCGCCAAACAGTGTTCCGCTTTCTATAAAGTTGGGCGGTATAATATACAGGTCATTTTCTTCCTGTTTCATGGACATGGATTGCTTTCACCTCCTAGTGCAATAAAAAAACAGGAGCAGTCGGATTACTGTCCTGTTGGGCTTGCTTCATCTTCAACGACATAAGGCCTTCCGCATAAAACAATGCGGTTAATGCTGTAGATTGGCCGGTAGACAACTTTTCCCCGTCCAGAGGAAGCATCCACGATGTAGCCGTCTCCACAATAGATTCCCATGTGGCTGATATTCATAAACCGGTTGTTAGTTTCAAATGAGTAAAAAACCAGATCTCCGGGAGCCAGGTTCTCATACGAAACCGCCAAGTTATTTTCGACAATGTATCGTCCCTGTGCAGCGGCTGTATTAGAGCCTTCATACATTAATTGGACTCCAAGCTGGTTATAGACCCAGTAACAAAAAGAACTGCAGTCAAAATAGCCTGGCTGGTTCCGTTTTCCCTGACTGTAAGGCGTTCCCAGTTTGGTGAGTGCCAAGTCAACTGCCGCATTTCCTGTTTCGCCAGGGCGAAGATTCGGATTGATGTCTACTTTATAGGCAGTATCATACAGAAACACATTCAGGTTATTTGCATACTCCAGGGCTAGAGCAGACTGTTTATCAGTGAGTTGAAAAATGTGGTCTGCAAAATAGGCATCACCGGCGTATTCCACGGTGTAAGCATAATGATAAATGGTCTCTGTTGTTCCGTCTTCATCGGTTACCTCTTCACTGGTTACCACGGTGCTGTAAGAGAAAAGTCCGTCTGCAGCTTCAATCATCTGCTTCAGCTTTGGAAGATTGATTTCCTGATAATCTCCTTGGGAGGCGCAGAACTGGGAAATAATGAGCGTGCTTTCATATACAATGCTGTCAGCAAAGTCATCTGTAATGATATAGTCACAGTCGCTGCCCAGGGAATCGCCTTCCTGCTTGATTTTTGCTATGATCTGGTTATGCTTTTCATATAGAATGCTCTCAATCGTAGTTTCCACGTCTGTTAAATTTGCCAGGATGACCGAGTTATCATTTAAAACATTATCCGGGACAGAATCCAGGCCGCCGCCTCCAAAAATTAGAGAGGGCAGCATTAGGATATATAGTATGGGAAGAATCAGGATAAAAGCGGCAATGGCAATGATTTTCACAACTGTCTTTCTTTCCGCCCACAATCCGGCAGCGACTGCGCCATATGGACCACCAACTGCAGATCCCTGAGCAATTCCATCAACAGCTTTTCCTGTTTTGATAGCTCCCCGGAGTGTATTGGCAGCAGACGCGGTCGTGGAGAGGGTATCTATGGAACTTTTTCTTTCATCTTCCATTACACGCGGTCCTTCCTTTTTGGCATGTTGGGAAGCTGCTTAACGATTTTTTCATGGTAAGCAATCTGCCCCTTTTCTGTCATGTAAGGAGTCCGCTCCACCGTATCTTTTGCATACTGCCTGTACCAGGTGGAATTATCAGCAGCCGTAACAACATCGTAGTTTCCCTCCGGAGCCATGTATTGATCGGTCTGGTACATACCAAATGAAGTACCGTTGGGATGTTCCGCGGAGGTTTCTATGCCGCTGATCCGTCCGCCGCCGATTTCCACATCTTTATAGGCTGGGGCATCTGGAACTCCAGTCTGACCGAGGTAAGAAGTCAGGGCCTGCGCTGCCTGTGGACCGGACATGGTGCCAGTATAGTTGATATTCCCTTTGGCAACCGCCCCGGTGACATCATTAGCAAATGAGCCTCCTTTTTGTACCGAGGATTCAAACATTTTCCGGCTGATGGGATTTCCACCCTGTCCGGTGGCACTCTGAACGGCTCCATTTGTGAACTGACGGCTCACTGCACCGGCCAGCCCACCTGACATAAAGGAAGCGCTGCTCATATGCTGGGAACTGGAACCGCCTCGAAAGGAACCACCACGGAACATGCCGCCACCGGCTACATTTTTTGCGGTTGTCAATCCCTTGGCCGCAATCATGAGTTCAGCCATCATACTGCCACCGGTATGGCCGACATTGATTCCTAAGCTGCTCATGAAGCTGTCAATCTTCTGGCTTATTTTCAAAAAGGCTATCGCACACAGAAACCAGATCAGAACATTTCCGGCTGCAGTTTCTTTCCCGACAGCCTGGACGTCGGCTTCTGTAACGGCGGCCATAGCGGGTACCGACTGTAATAAAAGTAAAGTGACTGCCAGAAAGGGGACGGTCAGTATTTTCTTCCATGATTTCATTGTGACCTCCTATAATGATAGTGGATTGGCGATAAAATTGCCAACCATGCTGGTGAAAAGACGAAGGCACCAGGCATTCATCACCAGCAGGAATACCTGGCCTCCGAACATACGGCACCAGGATTTAAAAATGTTAGCGGTACTTTGAGAGGCGCCGGTAGCAAATGCCATCGGCGCGGTATAGACCAGCACACCAAGAAGCACGTACCGTTCGGCAGCCTCAAAAAGCAGTTTAATGTAGTTCCAGGCCAAAATCAGGACGAGGATCAGGGCGATTAAGGCCACGGAGCCGCTTGCACAGACTCCGATTATTGTCAGCAGCACGGAATTAAAATTGGAAAAGCTGATCGGCGGAATCTCTGAATTTAAAATCCAGGTATAGGGGGTGCCGCCAATTTTCAGTATAATGTCCGTGATCTGATTGCAGAAATAAATCAGCAAAATAAAAAGGATTGACCGGATTGAGAGCTTGATGGGGTCTTCCGCTTCAATCCCTGCAATCAGGCCGAAATTCTTAAAGACCTGCCAAACCAGGTTTAGGAGCACCAGGCCAATGGCAGTTGCAACAAAAATCTTATACATGCTTTTGGCTGCCGGGAAGTACCGAAGGAATGTGCTCATGTCACATCCCAAAGCACCCAGAACGGAAGTGGTAATGAGATCCAGACCGTTCATGACCTGCTCTGAAATCCATTCCACAATCCCATCTAAAATGCCCATAGAAATTCCTCCTTTCCGGGGCTACACAGCTAAAAAGGCCAGCTGTTTCTGGACTTTTGTGTGAATAGCCGAGTTTTTAAAACAGATACAAAGCGGCCGGTCCCCATGTTTCCGGCAGAATGCTTCCGGAAATGCCACCTGCGGCACCGGATAAGAGAATCCGCCCAGAAGTGCAGAATGCACCCGCGTATAGAATCTGTTCTTTTTTCTATGGATATTGGTGGTCCCCAGATAGATCCTGGTCCCATCGGAAGGCAGCGCGTACACATCGGCCGGGATCGTTTTATTTAAAGTCCATATTTTCATGACGCACCTGCCTTATCCGTTCCAGCGTCCATCACTAAAGAATGGCGTCACATAGGCCATGATGAAACCAAGGCCGTTAAGGATTACCCAGGAAATAGCAATCCGCTTCAGCCAGGCGCGCGATTCATCAACGGTTTTTCCGCTTTTGCTGAAATTCATGAGAAGCAGAGCAACGGAAGCTGTCACGATGGCCGCAATGGTGGAAATGCCGACAATTTTCCCATAGACATCTTTCATAATGGTTTCTGCCTTTGCCCACATATCAGCGGCCATGATCGTCTGGGTGTTCAGCATGAGAAAATAAGTGCTGAAACTGATCGTGCAAAGAATCTTACGGAAAGGGATACGCCGCAGCGCCCTCCGGGGAAGCTCCCCTGTTTTTTTAATCCTATTCAACTTTGTACCTCCTGATTATTGTGTTTTTTCTCCGGAAACAGAAAAGCCGGCAGTCTGAATAAGGGACCGCCGGCTTTTCCGGGAACCTGAAATCTGCGGAGCCAGATACCAGGTACAGCAGCATTTTGCTGTTTTTGGCACAAAAAAAGCACCATCTAAGGGGTGCCATCTGTGTGCTGTATGAAATTTTGATAGAACTTTGAGCATGACTATTATATCATGGGTAAAATGTCGTGTAAATCGCAATACTGTGCCAATTAAGGATAATTCAGTGCCAGTTCTATGCCATGTTATTCTCATCGGGGCAGAACCTGTTTAGAGCGGAAATGCAATCTCTGGAGGTGAATCCCCAAAGAATGGTACTCAGTGCCTCAATCGCCTTCGGTCGTTTACGGTAGTAAGTCCGCTGCGATATGTTGGCAATATGCGGTTTGAGCTTTTCAATAATTTCCTCTACGTTCTGTAGCTCCTGGGGAGAAAGATAGGAATAGTACAGTATCCAGTAGTATTGCTCTCCGTGCTTATGCTTTGTCCGGAGCAGATCCACGGCAGCCATGAGCGTATTGAGCATTTTGTTGCTTCTCTCAATGCTCTTAGCGTATTCCTCCAGTTTGGAGCCGCCCACATCGGCCCCGGCCAGATAAATGGAGTCCAGAAACTCCTCAATCGAGCTGCCAAACTCAATTTCAAAGCTATGGCGGACCTGCTGAACGGCCAATTCCAGATTCCACACCGCATCCCGGTAACTTTCCAGTAGCTTACTGGTATCGTGATATATGGCACTGTCCTTGTTTACAGGTGTCTCATTTTGGATAGATGATTTTTTACGCATTGACATGTCCTCCCATGAATTGATTTTTTCCACGCTGTCCTCCAGTGAATTTTCTTCCGGCCATTTCATCATCGGTTCGTACCGGTGACAGGCAAAGTTCAAAGTGATACCCTTCCCGGCCGTCCGGACATATGACCCTTAGAGAATACCTATAATTACCTTCCATGCAGTCGGATAAGGGATATAACTTATATATAGTTCTGGAACACTCACAGCATGGAATCCCTTGTGTAGCAAGGACTTTTGCCACTTTTCGGACCATCGCCCGCATGTGCGGTTTTGAAACGCTATTTTCTTCGTTTGGAACGCAAATCTGTTCATCCCGGATAGGCGATGTGTCTGCCTCCAGGCTGGCAGCCGGAATATGTAATGGAATATTAAAAGCCATAGAAACCTCCTCTTTGTCAATCATGACATCTGATACTTGAAACATTGTTGACAGGTAGTTATTTAGGTAGATGACGCTCCCGTGTCTGCCAGGAAAGGAGATCAGGGAGAGATAGTCTAACTTTTCCAGTTTGTTGAAAATTCTGCTTACTGTAGATTTTGATACTCCCCAGCGGAGCGCCAGGTCTGAAAAATTGGTAAGCGGATTTCCGGTTCCATTCCGGAAATATACGACCGGGCCTTTATCGGAGCCTTGCACCTGGCTGTCCTGATAAATGGTATGGAGCCACAAGTCCAGAACAATATCCATTTCGGACGCTTTTCCCAAGCTGATGAGTTCATGAGCGGCTGCTATCGGGAAAAAGAAAAAGCCCACGTCCTTCAGACATGGGTAATTATATTCCAACGCGGTATTTGAGGTTTTCCAGCCGATAATTGAAAATTTTATAAGGTTTCCCCGGCCAAGTTTGGAATAGGTTATGTAGTGCTGCTTTTTCAGCGTGTCCAGAATAGAAATGGCCTGATGTTGGAATCGCGTTCGGAACCACTCGGACAGCTCTGCAGCTGTGCAGATCCATTGTCCTGGTTCAACAAGGTAGGTAATTCCGTCCAGGCGGCGGTATGAGCTTCTAAAGTTTACATAGGAGCATAGTATAACAAAATAAAAAAGATAGGAGCTTCCGTTGGTACGAATGTTTCTATCTTCCATGATACGGCGGATAAACTCCCGGTACATTCTGCACCGGGGGTAGTCCACTATTTGTTTAATTTCTAATTGGTAATCCATGTTTACCTCCATTATGGAATTTAATTCAAACTATACTTTTAATAGGAAATATGCTATAATAAGACGTAAGTTTTAGTTGTTAAAGAAGCATAGTACAGCAAATATAGAGGGCTACCTTTGGGTAAAGGTGGAGATAGAGTGGACAGTGTTTTCAAGAAGCCCGTCAAAGCACCGAAAACACTAGAAAAAATCCTTGTAGGGGTTCTGTCTGCAACACCAGTATCCACCGGTTCAAATCCGGTCTGCGCCTCTACAAAGAATCAGAGAAATCTGGTTCTTTTTTCGTTTGTCCACTCTATTTTTTTAATCTATCAGGCTTGGTGAAGTACTGAAAGCCTTGATTTTACTGGAATAAATAAAATTTAAAATAAATTTTTTTGTATCATAGACCATTGTTATTACCTTTGAGTTAATTGTAAGGACTGAAGCAATAATATATGTAGTATCATCTAAAGTATCGTTTTAAACCGTTTTAAACCGAATAAAACCGCAAGATAAGGTGGAAATAAGGTGGAGGCTATTTTTATTTTACCGAATATTATTTTATAAAATAGAGTATGTTAAAATAGTGGAAATACGCCATTAAAATTAGCCGCATAGAGAGTCAATGAGTTTGGTTTTACTTAGTATTGCCTGCATCCTCTTTTTTCTTCCCGTGCTGTTTCCGGTAAACAGCCGGTGTCATCCCTGTCTCTTTCTTAAATGCTGCGAAGAAGTAGTTCTGATTTACAAATCCCGTTCGGTTAGAAATTTCATTTACCGTCATATCTGTCTCGGCCAAAAGGGATATCGCATAGCTGATTCTCACATTCTTTATGTAATCCTTCAGGTAAACACCTGTCAGGCTTTTAAATATTTTTGAAAAATAATTGGAAGAGTATCCAACAACTTCGGATATCCTATCTATACTCAGATTTGGATCCCCCAAATTTTTGCGAATGGATTCCTGTGCCTGCTTTACCGCATCCCAATAAATATCGTTTTTATTAAGCGCGGAATGCTGCAAGGTTTTCAGGTATTGATCAAAAATCTGTATAAACCATCCTTTTGTTTCTTTTAGGGTATGTACGGAGTGGAATAACTCATCTACAGATGAAAAATCCATATTCAGGTACTGGCTGTCTACAGTAATGGAACGCATTACGTTTGCCATCTGATCTACCAGGTGGATGAGTATACGGATTACATCCTGGTATACATATGTACGTAAGAAATCTGTCAGTTTATCATAACGTTCCAGGAAGTTCTCTTTATCCCTTTGTTTGATGCTTTCTATCATCCCCTTTATAAGTTCATCCGGATACGTGGTCATAACGGATAAGAGGGTATCGATTTCATCCCTTGATATGATTTTTCCATACCCCAGAATGAACCGTTCCTTAAGCAGTCTTACCGCATTTTTGTATCCTTCATAAATCCTTGCAGCCGGGTAGCAGTTTCCTTCCGGCACCAGCGTTATGCTGGCATTTGCTGCAAGTGATACAAATTCCTGCAGCTTTTGCAGTCTTTCTTTCGGCAGATGGTATTCCATCCCTCCTGTTTTTGGGGTATATAAAATAATATACTGCGTTTCGGTTCTGGGTATCAGTTCAAAGCTGCATAAATCAGCCAGGGTGTTTTCCAGTCCTGCCTGCAGTATTTCCGAAAAAGACAGTCCGTTTATCTGCTCCCTGCCGGTTATATAATCTGTATCCACCAGCAGCAGATAGATCTCCGGGCCAAACAGCTGAATATTATAAATCCGCCATGCTTTTTCCAAGTCTGTTACCGGTCCGTTCTCCTGTATCAATGTCTTTAAAAATGATTTTTTGAGGATTTCCATGTTGCTGGAATTTTCAAGCTTTAAATCCTGCACTTTATCGGATAATGCAGTAACAATAGAATTTACGTAAGCGAATTCATCATTTCTGTTTTTCATTCCGTCGCCGGTACCTAGTTCCGAAGCTCCTGCTATCTGATCCAATTCCGTAATCGTATAGTGGATAGGAGAATAAAGTTTTTTTGAGAGGAAAGAGGTGAGTCCGAGAGATAATAAAATACTGATGAGACACAGCAGGAGGAGCAGATACGGAGAATGCAGCAGAAAAGTACTGCTTTTGTTTACCGTAAAACAATACCAGTCTGTTGTGTCCAGTCTCCGATAGGATATCAGATAATTTTCTCCGTTCAGCCGTTCTGTGAATGTACCGTCTGAAGTTCCTGCAGAGGCTTTTTTTATCCAGGAAAAAGGAATGCTTGTAACCGGGGCTGTTCCGCTATGTGCCGCCACAATGGAGCCAAATTCATTTACCAGATATGCATTTTCCCGGGTATCCCCTAAAATCCCTGTCCCGATCTTCTCAGTATCCAAATTAAAAACCACGCAGTAGTAGGTCTGTGTATACTTGTTTAAGATGTAATAAACCATACTTAGATAGTCCGGGCCACCGTTGTCCCCGGAACGGTCCGGATCATAGTAGGCAAAGACGGCCTTCTGTTTTGCCTGTGCCGGCAGGTTTTCGGCGGAATTTTTCAGAAAGGCTTTTAAAAAGAGCTTCATATCAAAAGAAGCCTCGCTGGACAGATAGGTGTCATTTACATGATTGTATAATACAATTGAGGATATATAGGTATTCAGGCTTCCTATATTTCTGATTGTCTGAAGGGTTTCGGTTTCGGGGCGGTTATTTTTGCCCCGGGCGGTCAGATATTCCGTAACAGTAGAATTGTTACTCAGGAGAAAGGCATACAGAACATCTATTTCCCGCGTTAACTCTTTATAGCTCACTGCCGTATCCTCTAAATATTCATTGGCGGCTGATAGTTTCTTATTGTTGATTCCTGATGCGTAAAAAGATAAGGCCAGATAGGATAAGAGGCCGGATAACAGAATCAGTATAGAAAATATTGCTGTAAAAAGGACCTGATAATATTTTTTGCTGATAAATTTTTTTCTGCTCATCTTTTGTAACCCCTCCCGTTCGTTTGTCAATATTATACATGTTCCCTCTCTATATCACTATAGGAATTGTCTATACTTCTTCTTTTTAAGAGTGTTTTGCTGATTTTCATAGTATATTATGTGAGTTTTTCTGAGTCAAAAACACATATTTGAAGTTTAAAAGCACGAATACACATGCTACGATTTAGCCATGTTCAGGCGCTGATGTAAACGGTGCGGAAAGGAGGCAGAAACAGCTGCTATGGAAAAGCGTAAGCTCACGGAGTGGAAGATAGGAAAAGCAAATTTTGATTTTAGCGAATCCAAACAGGAATTATCAGAAAAAGTAAATAGTATTACAGACGATCTTTTACCTGCCGGGCAGATTGCCCAGGTACATGAGATTCTGATACAGAACGGACTTGCATCCGCCGAAGTATTGGAAAGCGGGGATTCATCCGAGTTGGCCTGGGTATCCGGGTATGACTGGTTTTATAAAACGGAATTTACCATACCAAAGGAAGAAGAGCACTATTTCCTTTGCTGTAAAGGACTTGATACGGTATGTGACATTTTTCTGAATGGAGAATACCTTGGACTTTCTGAGAGCATGTATCTTCCTTTTGAGAAGGAGATAACCGATCTGGTAACTTTAGACGGAAAGAATTCCCTGTTACTTTATTTCCACAGTCATGAGAAAATGTTGAAAGTTTTTACGGACACGATGCCGGAAAGGTACAGGGGTTGTGTTCCCGCAAGGGCTATGCTGTTAAAAGCGGAGGATTATGGTGCGGATCCCGGTAAATGCCGGGGATACTGGAATATAGGCATTTTTGATGATGTATATGTGGAAGGGTGCTCTGTCCTGAAACTTCAGGAGGTAACTATTGATGTGAAACAAAGCCAGCCTTTCCAGGTATATGATAAGGCTGCGGTAAGTTATTCTGTGCGGGGGACTGCCTACAGGGGCGGCATGATTAGGGCGGACATTATGGTCAGCGAAGCCGATGGAAGCAACCCGCTGTTCCGGGCATCCGGCAAACAGGTAGAAGCGGGGGAGTTCCGTATAGAAGGCAGTATCCTTGTGGAGAATCCCAAGCTGTGGTGGCCCAGAAATTATGGAGATCAGCCTCTTTACCGGTTTCGGGCGGAGCTTTCTATGGACGGTGTCGTCTGTGAACCGGTATGCAGGCCTTTTGGTATCCGTGATATCAGGCGGACGGGAAATATGGCATTTACCTGCAATGGGGAACATATCCGCCTGTTTGGCGGGGATATTGCGCCTGTTTATGGTCCGTCGAATGTGTTTCATGACCAGACAGCCTTTGACCTTATTGACAAGATCTGGCTGGCCGGAATGAATGCCGTCAGAATATGGGGGCCTGGCAAACCTTATCCGGATCGTTTTTATGACAGGTTCGATGAACTGGGAATTCTGGTATGGCAGGATTTCCCCACGGGAGGGTCCGAGCTGCCCTGCGATGAACATTACCGGGAATTGCTCGCCGGCCAGGCTGAAGCCATGCTGCGCAGACTAAAGCACCATCCCTGCATTTATCTGTGGTGCGGAGGCAACGAGAACATTTATATGAATGAATATTTTGAACGCAGCAGTACTATCGGCTACGATATTCTCACGGATACTTTCCGCAGGCTCTGTAATGAACTGGATCCGGAGAGGGTTTACCATGTTTCCTGTCCCTATGAAGGAAAATATACGAACGATCCGGATTTTGGCGATTCTCATGGGAGCCGTGCTTTCCGGCGTTTTCTTCCGGGAGAACCCTATGGGGTTTTCTATTCGGAGAATATCCGGGTATATCCTCCGCAGTATAAATCAATGAAGCGATGGCTGGGATCCGGGATGTGGGATGAGAATTATACAGATGTCAGGCCTGTGGGGTGCATAAAACCCATGCCGGCCTCGTGGGCAAGCCGTCTCGGAAACTTTGGGGAAGAGAAACTTGGGCCGATACATGAATATTATTCCGCCGATACCCCGGATGGCCTGATTTATAAATTTACAGCGGCGGCCAGCCAGGATATTTACCAGATGTATGCGAGAAGCAGGAGGGGGAAACCCCACTATAAGAGTGAAGAGAATACTATCTGTCAGGGTTTTATGCTCTGGAAGATAAACGATCCCTGGCCTAATTTTTATTGTGCACTGGTGGATTATTACGGGGAATGTGCTATGACCTATTATGCGGTTAAAAGGGCTGTCCGTCCTGTCTGGATTGACCTGGAGGTGGATGATCGGGTTTATCTGTGGGGAGTCAATGACACCCTTTCCGATTTCAGGGGGACCGTGACCCTTACTTCCTTCCGTATGGATGAAAACCGGACAGACAGGCAGGCGGAGATTCCGGTTTCCCTTTTGAAGGATACTTCCGGGGTTCTGACCAATCTGGATTTTTGGGGGCCGGTTCACTGGCATACGGTACTTCATGCCTGTTTAAAGGATGAGCGTGGGGAGGCGCTTTTTACCACCACGGCTTTTCTGAAGCAGGAAAATATGCTTGCGTTTCCGGATGCCATACTTACTCTTACCGTTGAGGGTGACAGCGTAACTGTCAGTACGGATCGTTTCGCAAGATGCGTGGAACTGTCAGCCGGAGAGGATGGTGAAGCTTTCGGCTGGGTTTTTGAGGATAATTTCTTTGATCTCCTGCCCTTTGAAACGAAGAGAGTTGGCATAATAAGAAAGGGGGAAGGAAGCTGCGTCCGTGCTAAGGCACAGTATGGCAGCACCTTCACAGTATGTGAGTTACCGGTGGTGGGAAAGGGGAATACAAATGCATAAAAAAATAAATGCGTTCAGGCTGTGCAAAACCAGGAAAGGAGCTGAAAATCTGGCGGGTTATCTGTTTCTGCTTCCCAGCCTTACAGGATTTTTAGGGTTCATATTCCTTCCCATGCTTTTTTCCCTCTTTTTAAGCTTTACCAAATGGTCTTTTATTTCGGGCTTTGCAGGGATGGAGTGGAAGGGGGCGGCTAATTTCACAGCGTTGTTCCAGGATATAAAATTCATTGCGTCCCTGAAAAACACCTTCCTGTATACCCTTTATACAGTGCCGGTATCCCTGCTTTTAGGTTTCGCGGCGGCGGTGATTATCCATGACTTTACTTATGGAAAGACGTTCCTGAAAATCAGTATTTTTCTTCCTTATATTTCAAGCCTGGTGGCTGTCTCCGTGGTCTGGAAGGTTATTTTACATCCGGCATCCGGACCCGTTAATCAGTTCCTGTCTGCATTGGGGGTTACCAGTCTGCCGGGATGGTTCGGAAGCAGTAAGTGGGCCTTGATAGGTATTGCAATAGAAACGGTATGGATACAGATTGGTTACAATGTCGTCCTCTATATGGCCGGATTCACCGGCATCAGCAGGGAATTGTATGATGCTGCCGCTATAGACGGCTGCAATGCCTGGCAGAAAATCAGATATATTACCATACCGGGAGTGGCACCCACCACGTTCTTCCTGACAATTATGGCAATGATCAGTTCTTTCAAGGTATTTGATCAGGTCAGTGTTATCACCCAGGGAGGGCCGGGAGATTCCACTATGGTTCTGGCCTATTACATTTATCAAAAAGCATTTACCTATTATGATATGGGTTATGCCAGCGCTATGGCCTGGGTTTTGTTCTCCATCATCCTGGTAATTACTTTGATCCAATGGAAATTTGGAAATAAGAATGATGCAGATTAACGGAAGGCAGCAGGAGGGTTTACGGATGGAAAAAAAGAAAACAATTATTATACGCATATGCTTTACCGTTATAATCGGCATTCTGGCGCTGACGATGATTCTGCCGCTGTTGTGGATGATTTCCACCTCCTTCAAAATTGAAGGGGAGGTGTTTGAGTTCCCAATCAGATTTATACCGCGGACACCAGATCTTATGAACTATTGGGAGGCGTGGAACGGCTCTTTTGATTTTCCCCTTTATTATCTGAATACGATTAAAATATCCGTCCTGTCCACGCTGCTGCAGGTGGCGGTATCGGCCATGGCGGCGTATGCTTTTGCGAAGATCACATTTAAATTCAGCGGTGTTATCTTTATGGTATATCTGAGCACCATGATGATTCCCTCCCAGGTTACCCTGATTCCCTGTTTTATGATTTTTAAGGAGGCAGGTCTGATGGACACACATTTGGGGCTGGTTATCCTGACTTCATTCAGTGTATACGGTGTATTCCTGCTGAAGCAGTTTATGGGAGCCATATCCGGTGAACTTTCCGAGGCGGCGATCATTGACGGAGCAGGACATATGCAGATCTTCACCCGTATCATACTGCCCATATCCAAGCCGTCCCTGGTGACGCTGGCTATGCTCAAGTTTATCTGGACGTGGAATGATTATATGAATCCCCTGATTTTTCTCAATACCACCAGCAAATTTACACTTCAGCTGGGTATGAGGAGTTTCAGTTCGGAATACGGAAACCAGTATGGACCCACTATGGCAGCAGCTGTCCTTTCCATTATGCCGCTGATGCTTCTGTTCCTTATTTGCCAGAAAAATGTCATAGAGGGAATTACCATAGGGGCGGTAAAAGAATGAGGGTTTTAATAAAATAATATATATACAAGGAGGCTCATTTTATGAGAAAATGGAAACAGCTTTTATCAATCACAATGGCAGCTTTGCTCACGGCAGGACTGTGCGCTTGCGGAAGAGGCGGGGAGACTGCGCAGGAGGCGCCGGCAGTTGAGACCCCGGAGACAGGAATGCAGACGGCAGAAAATGGGGAACCGGAGACAATTACCCTGAGATTTTTTAACAATGAACCGACTCTGACAGAAAAGCTGAACGAGATTAACGCAGAGTATACCAGAAGAAATCCTCATGTACAGATTGAAATTGTGGATGTTCCCGGAGCGGACTACTACACCAAGGTTGACACGACAATCCTTTCCGGGGAACAGCTTGACATCTGTTTCTTTAATGTAAAGTTTGATTATGCATCCAGAGCTGCCCAGGGGGAATTCTATCCTATGGATGATTTCATAAAGGCGGAAGGGGTTTCTTCCGTAACGGATCTGTATACCATAGATTCTTCTGTGGAGGACGGAAAGGTGTACGGCCTTCCGGGAGATGTCAAGGAGTATGTAATCTGGATAAACAAGGATGATCTGGAAAAGGCGGGACTGGAGGTTCCTTCCCTGAACTGGACCTGGGAGGACTTCGAAGAATATGCCCGGAAGCTGACCTGGGGGGAAGGTCCGGATAAGCATTACGGTGCCATGTTCTATACCTATGATCATTATAATGTACTTACCGCCTACAACAGGCTGGACGGCAATCCGTATCTGAATAAAGACGGCACCCTGAATCTGGATGACCCTTCCTTCCGCGAATCCCTGGAATTGCGTTACCGCATGGAGCAGGTAGATCAGTGTGCCATGCCGCTGTCTGAGGTGCTTGCCACCAACCTGGATTTCAGGACTGCATTTTTCAGCGGAAAGTGCAGTATGATTCTGATGGCTACCAATATCATCCCGCAGACGGCAGACCTGGAGAATTATCCTCATACTTTTACAACTACTTATGCATCCTTCCCCATGCCCGCTGACGGACGTACCGGATATGCCTATGCGGACAACCGTTTCTACTGCATTGGTGCCACTACCGTGAATGCTGAAGAATCCTACAAGTATCTGCGCTATCTGACTACTGAAGGGATCCCCATGAAGGGTGTTACCTTTACTGCGGATAAGAATAACCAGACCGGCATCGGGGATGTAGTGGATCTGATGACCGCTGAGAATCCGGAATTATTTGATAAGGAACAGCTTCTGACCGTCCTGAACAATCCGGATCTGAAAAATAATTTCTGGGAATATGTCCCCAGTTATACCGGGGAAATCGTAAACCTCTATAAGGCACAGGCGGAAAAGGCGGTTATGGGTGAGATTCCTTTTGATAAAGCGCTGGAGACGGCAGCCCAGCAGTGCCAGCAGGTGATTGACAACAATAAGTGACGGGCTGATAAGCTTCGGCTTCAGCCACAGGCGTGCAGGAAGCGTGCAGATGGGAGGAATGATGGAAATAAGAAAATTCGGAAAAACCGGCTGTGAAATCACAGCACTGGGGTTCGGGGGAATGGAGCTGCTGTACCTGGATGAAAAAAGTGCGGTCCGTCTCCTTAACGAAGTTCTGGAACAGGGTATTACTTACGTGGATACCTCACCGGAATATGCCAAGAGTGAATATTTTATCGGCAAGGCGATTGCAGGACGCAGAGAGGAATACGTGCTGGCTACCAAATGCGGTGACAACATGACGGGAAGAGGTCCGCTTTATTCTTTTGACAGGGAAACCATCATGGGTAATATTGATGAAAGCCTGCGCCTTCTGAAAACGGATCACGTGGATATCCTTCAGCTTCACGGTGTCATCCCCGCTGATTTCCCGGAGGGAAAATGGGAAGAAACCATGGAGGTCCTGGAAGAAATCCGCCGTTCGGGCAAAGCGCTGCATCTGGGGCTTACCGTATGCAATAAGGGTCCCGGTATGTATGGTTTTCCTGCAGGCTATGGATATCATTCCATACTGCCCTTTGCTTCCGATCCGCGGATAGAAGTTATACAGCTTGTTTACGGAGGGCTTACCAGGCTGAGCGAAAATGTGATTCAGGAGGCCTGTGACCGTTACGGCACCGGAATCGTTGCCAGAGGCATCCTGAAGCGGTACGATGATTCTTATCCGGCTAAGCTTGCCGCGGCACGGCTTTCTGAGCTGTGTGAAGAAGGGGAAAGTGAGAATGACTTCCTGATCCGTTATTCCCTCAGCCACCCGGGGCTGGCATGTGTGCTTGCCGGTACAAAGAACATAGATCATTTAAGGAGGAATGTCCGGATGGCGGAAAAGGGAAAACTGCCGGATGAGGTGTATCAGGAAGCAAAGAGGAGGCTGACTTTCGCAGGAGCAGTTGCAGGGCCTGTGGAGATGGCATGGCAGGAAAGTATAAAAAAATAAATAGGTACCTTTGTTCTTGGTGCGCAGGCCGCTTATCTGGTGTCCCTTGCTGAACGTATCATATATAATTATTCAGATGACAAAAGATGACATACTGTTGTCATCTTATGTATGGTATGATAACGGTACAGTAAAGGAAATGAATGGAGGACAAGCAGGATGGGCAGAGCGGCAACAAAGCAGGATTTAATCAGTTCGGCAAAGGAACAATTTGATAACATGTGGGAATTGGCGGATTCCATGACAGAGGAGGAAAAAAGGGCGGCCTTCTGTTTTGAAAAGAGCAGTAAAATGAAGGAAGCGCACTGGACGCGTGACAATAATCTGCGCGACGTCTATATTCATCTCTATGAGTGGCACCAGCTGCTGCTGGATTGGGTGGAAGCGAACCGGAACGGCCAGATGAAACCATTTTTGCCTGAACCATATAATTGGAAAACCTATGGGCAGATGAATGTGGGGTTCTGGAAAAAACATCAGGCCACTACGTATGAAGAAGCAGAAAAACTGCTACGGGACAGCCATGGGAAAGTGATGGATATGATTGCGGAATATTCAAACGAAGAATTGTTTGAAAAGAAGCATTTCTCCTGGACAGGAACCACAAATATGGGTTCCTACTGTATTTCCGCCACATCCAGCCATTATGAATGGGCTGCTAAAAAGATAAAAATGCAGATAAAAGCATTACGGGAAGGGGCATAAGAATTCCTAATAATCTTTAAATTTTACCAGTTTTTATTTGGCGCATGGGATATAGTAAATAAAAGGAACGGAGTATATCTGCTAAAAGTATGATGGGACGGCGGAACGGCGTTCAGGCCCGGGAAAGATAATATCCATAAAAGCCAAGAGGAGTGGGAAGTATGGTAACAGCAGCGGAAATTTCGGAATTCTTGCAGAAGGGGAAAGCCAGGATTGTAAAGGATTTGGTGATACAGGCGCTGGAAGAGGGGATGGATGCAAAAGAAATCCTGAATGACGGCCTGGTTGACGGCATGATGCTGGTTGGCACGAAATTTAAGAATGACGAGATATTTGTTCCGGAGGTTCTGGTTGCGGCGAGAGCTATGAATGCGGGACTTACCATAATAGAGCCGAAGCTGGTGGAAATGGGGAATGAGCCGGTGGGAAAGGCGGTTGTGGGGACGGTAAAAGGCGATCTGCATGATATCGGCAAGAATCTGGTGGCTATGATGCTAAGGGGAGCCGGGTTTGAGGTGATCGATGTGGGCGTGGATGCAGATGCGGATGCCTTTATTTCGAAAGCGGAGGAAACGGATGCGGATGTGATCTGTATGTCGGCGCTGCTTACCACGACGATGAACGCTATGGAGGAATGCATCGATAAGCTGAAAGAGCGGGGGCTGCGGGATAAGTATATTGTTATGGTGGGGGGCGCGCCGGTGAACAAAAGTTTTGCCAGCCATATCGGCGCGGATTATTATACGCCGGACGCCGCCACGGCAGCGGAGGTGGCAAAAGCCGCGGTAGAAGAAAAACCTGATAACTGAGACAGGATGGTAACTATTCAGCAGGCAAGCGTATTTACCGTGCGGATCGTAAGAAAATATGGGAAAGGGCAGACAGGCGGACAAGAACAGTCCGCCTGTTTTCTGTACGCCCGGCGGGCGCACGCGCATTAGGATGGTTTCCGGTTCAGGGGATCCATTGTTTACAGAAGAGGGGCGAATAATCGCAGGATACATTGGAAGCAGCGGATGAAAACGGAGCGTTTCCTGCAGTAGTCCAGTCCGATTTCCCGGCATACGGGGAAGGTTTCGGTAAAATCCTTTTTTATGTCCTGAATGGCATCGCAGCCATAGAGGTATACCCCGCATTCAAAATGCAGGTAGAGGGAGCGGTAGTCCATGTTGATGGTGCCCACGACGGCGACCTGATCGTCACAGAGATAGCCTTTTGCGTGGATAAACCCCGGAGTATATTCATAAATACGGACCCCGGAACGGATCAGGGCGGCATAATAGGATTGGGTGAGCAGGAAAACGAGCTTTTTGTCCGGGATGCCGGGAGTAATAATGCGCACATCAATACCTCTTTCCGCCGCCATGCACAATTCCTTCTGCATTTCATTGTCGATAATAAGATAGGGGGTGGTAATATACACATATCGGGAGGCGTTCTTAAGTATATTCATATACACGTTTTCGCCGAGTGTCACATTGTCCAGGGGTGTGTCGGAATAAGGCTGGATATAGCCCTTTTGGGGGCTTGGGAAGGCGGTATTCCCGGTCAGGTACTTTTCACAGGAGATATCGGTGTCCCGGATGAAATTCCACATTTCCAGAAACATGATGGTATGGCTTTTCACCGCATCGCCTTCCAGGCGGATGCCGGTATCCTTCCAGTGTCCGTAGGGATGGGTGATATTAAAATATTCGTCCGCCAGATTAAAGCCTCCGGAGAAGCTGATACGATTATCGATAACGGTTATCTTGCGGTGATCCCTGTGGTTCATGAAAATGTAAAGGAAAGGGACGAGGGGGTTGAAAATGCGGCACTGGATTCCCTGCTGGTTCAGGCGGCGCATGAATTCCGGTTTTACATAACCGATGCTTCCAAAGTCATCATATATAAAACGTACCTCCACGCCTTCGGAAACTTTTTGCAGAAGGACTTTTTCGATCCGGCGGAAGGCTTCCGAATCCTCCACCGCGAAATATTCCATGAAAATAAACTCCCTGGCATTTTCCAGATCTTTCAGGAGCGCCTCCAGGGCCGGTTCCGCCTGGGGATAGTATACGGTTTGTGTGTTGCGGTATACGGGATAGCCGCTGGAACGGCGGATATAGGCTTCCTGGTTATGGATGTATATATTTTCTTCCCGGAGACTCCGGAATATATGCTCATCCTGTTTCAGTTCGGGACTGTATTTTCCTGCCACCTTTTCATAATAGACTTTCGTTCTTTTGGTAATGCCTGTCCGGCCAAACATCAGATACAGGATAATGCCGAACAGGGGGAGGGCGAGGATTACGATGGTCCATACAAGCCTGGCTGCGGAAAATTCACTTTTGGCATTGATCCGCAGAACAACGATAAGTCCGATAATTTCAATGACGGATGCAAACCATACATAGTACTGGTTCAGCTTCCAGACGAGCGCAATGAGCCAGGCAAGCTGGATGAGCAGACAGAGGACGGTAAACAAAACACGTCCGAATATGACCTTCAGAATATTCCTCATAGTATTCCCCCCGGTTTTATCTTATTGGAAGAGCCAATTGTATATAGAATTATTTTATTATAACCGCTTGTGCCGAAAATGTCTATTTATCCCATAAAGGAACTGGGAAAACAGGCCGCAAAATATAACAGTTCAGACAGCCCTTTGTGCCCTGCGGCCTCCCCGAACTGTTATATTTTGCGGGAAGGGCTAAAAACCGGATGACGACAGGGCGGGATTTTGTTATACTGGAAACAATAGACAAACGGAGGTATGAAAGGCGGCATGGGAATGGATGAAGAGCTTAAGGAAATAGAAGCTTTTGCGGACGGAATTCTGCGGAGTTATTTTTGTGAATCGGATGTGGAATTCCTGATTTCCACCTTTGCTGAGGATATTGTCTGGCTGGGGGCCGGGGAAAAGCAGAAGGCAGAGGGAAAGGAGGCTGTGGCGGCCTGTTTCCGGGAAGGGAAAGGGGATCTTGCTCCCTGTGACATGACTGAGGAAAGATATGAAACCCGAAGGCTGGGGGAAAAATTCTTTTTGTGTGAGGGGGACAGCTGGATCCAGCCGAAGAAGGAAACCGGATTGTATTTCAGGACGCATCAGCGGATTACCTTTATTTTTGAACGGACAGAAGAAGGGCTGCGGACGAAGCATATACATAATTCGGTGGATTACTCGGATATTCAGGAGGATGAATTATTCCCTGCCCAGGCGGGCAGAGAAGCATTTGAGAGGCTGAGCCGGATACTGGAGCAGAGGGATCGCCAGATTGAACTGATGCTTTCCCAGCTTCCGGGGGGAATGCTGATATGCGGTGCGGAGTATAATTTCACCGCAAAATGGATAAGTGAATCCCTTTGTTATCTCCTGGGATATGGAGGACCGGATGAATTTGAACGGCTTACCGGCAAATCCGGGCATGGTTATATCCTTGAAGAGGATTATGATACGGTATGGGAAAACATAAGCCAAAAACTGGATCAGGGGGATTCCTACAGTCTGGAGTACCGGGTGATACGTAAGGACGGCAGCGTTTTCTGGGTATCGGATATTGGGAAAAAGGTGCTGGATCTGGACGGGCAGGAAGCGATTTACTGTTTTATTTCAGATATTACCGAACGTAAGCAGAGGCAGATGGAAATGGACGCAGTGAACCAGGAAGTGGGCAGGCAGGCCAGGTTCCTGACTCAGCTCTATAATTCCATGCCCTGCGGCATCCTCCAGTTTACAACGGATCTGCCTCATACCATTGTGAGCCTGAACCGGATGGTGTGGGAGTTTTACGGGTATTCCTCTGAGGCGGATTTCCGCAGTCATATAAGCTCGCCCCTGGAGCTTGTCCTGGCGGAGGACCGGAACCGGGTAAAGGGCATGATAGAGCAGCTCCATCCCATGTCGGGCACGGTGAATTATACCAGGGAGAGCAGGCGGACAGACGGTACGGCCGTCTGGATTAATGTGATTATGGAGAGGCTGGTGAATGCAGACGGAATCGAGATCATCCAGGCATTGTTCACCGATATTACGGAAATCAAAAAGCTTCAGCTTCTTCAGGAACGGCAGCGGCTGATTGAGAACCAGTCCCTGCGCGCGGCCACCTGTACGGCTTATCCCATGATAATGAGTATTAATCTGACCCGGAATACCTATGATTGCTTTATTGAAGAGCAGGAATGCTTTCTCCGGAACAGAAAAGGGGTGTTTGATGAACTGGCGGCGCAATTCCTTTCTGAGGTTTATCCTTCCTACCGGGAAGATTTTGCCGCCTTCTATGACCGGAAATCCATTATCGCACGTTTCCGGGACGGGGAACGGGAATTGTATATGGAAGTACGGGCAAAGGGTACGGACGGGGAATACCATTGGCTTTCCATTCAGATTATTTATGTGGATAATCCGGTGGGAGAAGAGGTTCTCGCCATTGAGCTTGTCAAGCTTCTGGATGCCCAGAGAGCGGAGAAGGCGCGTCAGGAGCAGCTTCTGAGGGATGCGCTGGCGGCGGCAAGGGCGGCCAATGAAGCGAAATCGGATTTCCTGTCCCGCATGAGCCATGATATCCGCACACCCATGAACGCCATTATCGGTATGTCCACAATCGGCCAGCTGAAAAAAGACGATCCTTCCCGGATCCAGGACTGTTTCCACAAAATCGATGCGTCTTCCCGTTATTTGCTTTCTCTTATCAATGATATTCTGGACATGTCCAAAATCGAAACAGGGAAAATGACGATTTCCCGGAAGAAGTTTGATTTTGTGGAGTTTATAGAGGAGATTGTCTCGATTATTTATCCCCAGGCAGTCAACCAGGGCCTGGATTTTGAGCTGCATTATAAGGATCCGATAGAGCATTATTATATCGGGGATGAGCTGCGGCTGAAGCAGATCGTTATGAACCTTCTTTCTAATGCGGTAAAGTTTACGCCGGCCGGGGGACGTGTGGAGGTACAGATACAGGAAGAAAAAAGGACGAACGGCTTCGCATACCTGCGTATGCAGGTATCGGATACGGGAATCGGTATGTCGGAGGCATTTAAAAGCCGTCTGTTCCAGCCATTTGAGCAGGAATCCTCGGAAATGGCCCGGAATAATGTGGGAAGCGGCCTGGGTCTTTCCATCGTATATAATCTGGTGCAGCTTATGGGAGGAAGGATCGAAGTCCGGAGCCGGAAGGAGGAAGGGAGTATTTTCACTGTCCTTCTGCCGCTGGGGGTGATCGATGATGACGAGGATGCGGAGCAGAGGAGAAAGTCCAGGGAGCTGCTGAAGGGCCTTCGGGTGCTGATTGTGGATGATGACGAGATGGTAGGGGAACAGGTTTCCGAAATCCTGGGTGAAATCGGCGGCTGGTCCCTGTGGGTGGATTCCGGCAGGACCGCGGTACGGGAAGTAAAGAAGGCGATGGAGGACGGGCAGCCTTATGATATCGCCATGATTGACTGGATTATGCCGGATATGGACGGGGTGGAAACCACCCGGCAGATCCGTAAGCTTACCGGCCCGGATACGACCATAATTATTATTTCCGCCTATGACTGGAGCTGTATTGAAGAAGAAGCGTGCCGTGCGGGAGCCAATTACTTCATTTCCAAGCCTTTGTTTAAGACAACGATTTATAATACTTTTTCCCATCTGGAGGGATTTCCCGGGAACAGCAGTGAGAAACAAAAGCAGGAGGTGCCGTCGAATTTTCACGGAAAGCGCATCCTTCTGGTGGAGGACAACCAGCTGAACCTGGAAATTGCCAAATCCCTCCTGGAAATGTACGGGCTGACGGTGGATTCGGCAGAAAATGGCAGGGAGGCCGTGGATAGGTACCGGGAGATGCCGGAAGGCTATTATTCCGCGGTGCTGATGGATATCCGCATGCCTGTGATGAATGGCCTGGAAGCTTCCAGGGCCATCCGGGCGTCGGAAAAAAAGGATGCGCGGACAATACCTGTATTGGCTATGACAGCCAATGCCTTTGACGAGGATCGTATTCTGGCAAAGGAGGCGGGGATGACGGGGTATTTGGTGAAGCCGCTGGATATGGGGCTTCTTGTGGAGGAACTGAGGAAGCTGTAACAAAGGTGAAGGCCCGGGAAGGGCGGAAGGCAAAAAGCGGCAGTGCGCCAGACAAAGGGGGTGTTTGGCGCGCTGCCTTTTAAAATGAATTTTGCTGCCATAATCCGGAAGGGGATAGGGACAATCGCTCTCAGGTGTTTGTCCCCTTCAGGTATTGGAGCGCGTTGTTGTAGCAGATATTTTGGATGGTTTTTCCAAGGTAATCGATATGGCAGGGGTATTCGCCGTCTTCTACCCATTGACCGATTTTATTGCAGAGGATTCTCCGGTAGTATTCGTGCCTTGGGAAGGAGAGGAAGCTTCTGGAGTCTGTGAGCATGCCTATGCTTACCGGCAGGAGGCTCAGGGAGGAAAGAACCTCCAGCTGGGCTTCCATGCCGCGTTTGTTGTCGCAGAACCACCAGGCTGTCCCGAACTGGACTTTCCCGCGGCAGGGTGCGGACTGGAAATTGCCGCACATGGCGGCGAGCATTTCGTAGTCGCGCTGGTTCAGGCAGTAGAGGATTGTTTTGGGTAATTCCCCGGTACAGTCCATGGAGTTCAGGAGGGCGGAAAGTTCGCCGGCATAGGTGAAGTCGTCGATGCTGTCAAATCCGGTGTCAGGGCCAAGGCATTGCAGCATACGGCCGGCATTGTTGCGCAGGGCGCCGATATGAAGCTGCATGGCGATGCCGCGGGCGGCGTACTGTTTCCCCAGGAAAGTGAGTACGTTCCCCTGGAAGCAGCGGCGTTCCTCCAGGGAAAGGCAGCTGCCGGACATGCGTTTTTCAAAAATAGCCTGAGCCTGTTCGTCGGCGGCGGGAGCGTAGATGCAGCCCTCCAGGCTGTGATCGGAAAGCAGGCAGCCGGCTTCCCGGATAAAGAAATCCAGGCGGGAGGTCAGGGCTTCCTTCAGGTCGGACAGGCATCCGATGGGGTGTCCCCATGCTTTTGCGAGGGCATCCAGGTACCGGGGGTAGTCCTCTTTTCCTATAAGGTAGGCTTTGTCGGGGCGGAAGGTTGGAAGGACCTCTACGGAAAAACCTTCTTTTTTCAGAAGGCGGTGGTAATGCAAGTCCTCGCAGGGATCGTTGGTGGTACAAAGGCTCTTGACATTCTGCTTTTTCAGGAGGTTCCGTACGGAAAAATCCGGGGAGGAGAGCCTGCTGTTGCAGCTGTCCCAGATTTCTTTGCAGGTACCGGGGGAAAGGGGCAGTGTGATGTCAAAATAGCGCTGCAGCTCCAAGTGCGTCCAATGGTAAAGCGGGTTGCCGATAGCCCCTTCTATGGTTTCCGCCCAGGCACAGAAGCGCCGGTAATCCTGTTCTTCGCTTTCGGAAGGGGACAGCTCACCGCAGGGACCGGTGACGAGTTCTTCAGGGAATCCGGCTGTGCGCATCGCCCGCCATTTATAGTGGTCGCCGTAAAGCCACGCCCGGGTGATGTTGGAAAAGCGGATGTCGTCATAGATTTCCCGGGCGCTGAGGTGGTTGTGGTAATCAAAGACAGGCATTTGTTCTGCGTAAGAGTGATAAAGCGTGCGGGCTGTCTCATTGGTCAGAAGGAAATCCTGGTTCATGAAGGTTTTCATGGGTTATTCTCCTATCCTGGTTATCCCAGATATTTTTTCAGGGTGTGTTCCACCGCTCCGTTGCCTGCGCAAAGCTGGCGGAAATAATCGGTTACCCGATCGGCAAGGCCGGCTTCGATTAAGTCCACGCCCCATATCCTGCTGTCGGAAAGGAGGGGATTCAGGCTGGAGAGATCTTCGGGCAGTCCGCCCGGACGGAAGGAGGCTACAAAGGGGCGGACCGTATCCAGGAGGGGATCGGAGGAAAGCGTAAAAGGTGTGCCCTTATCGTCTGTCGCCATGAGATAGCGAAGCCAGCCTGCAAAAACAAGAGGAATGATGCGCAGGCTGTCCGGGGAGAGGGAAGGGGATTCCTGATAGGCTTTGATAGTCTCTCCGAAACGGACAGGGAGCTTCTGGGAAGTATCTGTTGCGATCCGCTGGGGGGTATCCGGCATAAAGGGGTTGGGGATACGCTTGGTGACAACCTCGTCAATAAATTGTTTCGGATCCAGGATGCCCGGGTCTGCCACAACGGGAAGTCCTTCCTGGTAGCCGATGGTCTCCACCATTTTTTTAAGCATTGGGTTTTTCATCTCATCGGCAATGAGGGTATAGCCCAGGAGACACCCGTATATGGCAAGAGCGGTATGAAGGGGGTTCAGACAGGTGCATACCTTCATTTTTTCCACCTTATCCACGGTTTCCCGGGTGGTATAGATGATACCGCACTCATCCAGCGGAAGCTTTCCGTTGGGAAAGGCGTCTTCAATGATGAGGTACTGGCACTCCTCCGCGTTTACAAAAGGGGCAACATAGGTGTTTTTGGAGGTAATTACCGGTTCCAAATCGTCGATCCTGTCTTTTTCCAGCATGGCCTTTACCGCTGCGTCAGGACGGGGGGTTATTTTATCGATCATGGTCCAGGGAAAGGTGACCTTGCTTGTATCATTGACATAGGCGCAGAAGCCGGGAGAAATGAGTCCGTTTTCTTCCCAGGCTTTCGCAAAAGATGAGGCTGCGGCGTACAGCTTATCCCCGTTATGGGAGCAGTTATCCATGCTTACCATGGCAAGGGGGAGCGCTCCATGGAGGAAGCGTTCATAAAGAAGGGAGACTACTTTGCCGAGGTAGCTTTTGGGAGCTGCGGGTCCGGATTGGAAATCGGAAGCGATATCCGGGAGAAGCTTTTTCTTGCCATCCACCAGGCTGTAGCCTTTTTCGGTGATGGTAAAGCTCGCCATTTTCAGGGAAGGAGCGCAGAAGATCTCTTTCAGACGTCCGTACTCTTCCTCATCCCCGCTGTCCAGGATCAGGGATTCCACGATACTGCCCACAACCGTTTTTTCCATGCTTCCATCGGCCTTAAGGGTTACGAGGATGCCCAGATTGTCATGGGGGCGGTACATTTTTTCGATAATTTCATAATCATAGCCTTCCGCGGCGATGAGGCCGGTAGAAAGGATGCCCTTGTTAAGAAGGCATTGGGCCACGTTGGCCTGAAAAGCGCGGAAAATATTTCCTGCACCGAAATGGATCCATTCCGGTACGGTGCGGGTCTTTTGGGTCACGGCCGGGATATCAAACCGGGGCAGGTCATAACCTGCAGCCTGCCAGCATTCCTGATTGCTGATACCATTTTTGCTTAATTCCATAATCGTTGTCCTTTCTGATCGGAAACCGGGTAATTTCGTGATTTAAACTTCACAGGTGCCAGACAGCCCTCCGCCGGCTGTCTGCGGGGCGCTGCCATTATCTGCCGCCGTGGGATTTTACGATGGCCTCCCAGAGGCCGTTCAGGTATGCGGCGCCCAGGGCCCTGTCATAGAGCCCGTAGCCGGGCATTGCCACCTCATCCCAAATCATACGGCCGTGATCCGGACGGATGGGGCCTTCAAAACCAATGTCATAGAGTGCCCTCATGATTTCATACATATCGAAGGTCCCGTCGGAGGAAAGATGGGCGGATTCTTCGAAATCCGTGGGGCTGTTGAACTTGAGGTTGCGGACATGTGCAAAATGGATCCTGTCCTTAAGGGAACGTATCATGTCGGGCAGATCATTTTCCAGATTCGTGCCATAGGAACCGGAACAGAAGGTGACGCCGTTATGCGGGTTATCCACCATCTTCATCATGCGCAGGATGTTTTCTTTATTGATGATGATCCGGGGCAGGCCGAAAACGCTCCATGCGGGGTCATCCGGATGGATAGCCATATTGATGTCGTATTTGTCACAGGTGGGCATAATGCGTTCCAGGAAATAGCGCAGGTTGGCAAAAAGCGTTTCCTCATCTATCTTTTCATACATGGCGAAAAGGTCTTTGATCTTTTCCATGCGTTCCGGCTCCCATCCGGGCATGATGCTGCCGTTGGTATCCGCGGAAATGGAAGCGAACATATCCTCTGGATTCAGTTTGTCCACTGCTTCCTGCGTATATGCAAGTACGGTGGAACCATCGGGGCGTACGCGGGCCAGTTCCGTCCTGGTCCAGTCAAAAACAGGCATAAAATTATAGCATACCATGTGGATGTCCGCTTTTCCCAGGTTTTCCAGCGTGGTAATGTAGTTGTCGATATAGGTGTCCCTGTCCGGGGCTCCGGTTTTAATGGCATCGTGGATATTTACGCTTTCAATGCCGGCAAGCTGAAGGCCTGCGTCTTCAATTTCTTTTTTGAGGGCGAGAATGTCCTCAAGTGTCCAGGCCTCGCCGGGCACGGAATCATAGAGCGTGGAGATGACTCCGGTTACGCCGGGAATCTGGCGGATTTGTTTCAGGGTAACGGTATCGAATTTGCTTCCGTACCATCGTAAGGTCATTTGCATGGCTGGATCCTCTCTTTCTTTGTGGTGGGGGTATGGCGGTTGCTTTTCCGTGGATTATTGCCTGTAACATATGTTGCAGGCAACGGTGGCAAACAGTTATGTTACAGTCATTATAAGGGATATAAAAATGCTTGAAAACTTTATTTATTGCTTGAAATCATGCATAAATTGCTATAGACTTTTAAAGAATGGGGAGGGGATGAGGGATGGGTACGATCCGGACGAAGTATATGAGCGGCGAGGATGAGCGGCAGGTAATGATAGCGGAGGATTTCGAGATTTATGAAAAACACGGGGCTCCCACAGGGGCCACGAGGCTTCATTATCATGATTTTTATGAGGTTATTTATGTGATGGAGGGGGAATTTTCCAGTCTGGTGGATAACAGGACCTATAATCTGAAACGGGGGGATTTCCTTCTTATCGGCAGGAATGTGATGCATAATTATCATTATGTGGAAGGGAAGCATGAGAAGTCACGGCGGATCGTGCTGTGGATCAGCAGGGGGATGCTGGATCGGCTTTCGGATGGGGAGCAGAATCTGTGCGGATGTTTTACGGCACGAAGGGACTGCGCGTATCATTTTCCGGTGCGTTATGAGGAGATTCTTAAGAGTACTCTGGTGAAGGCGGCTATGACGGAGATTCCGGACTTGGAAGGGGCGGAGGGGAAGCGCCTGTTTGACAAGGCGCAGCTGATCCTGTTTTTTGTATATCTGAATGAGCTTTGTTCCCGGGATTCCTTTTATTTTACCAAGGAGGAGAGCATCCATCACGAGCTGGTGCAGCGGGTGAACGAATATATGGAAGCGCATATGACGGAAACGATACGGGTGGAGGATCTGGCGGCGTGTGTGCATATGAGTAAATATTATTTTCTGCGGCGTTTTAAGGAGCTTACGGGGATGACGGTCCACAGTTACCTGAATAATAAGAGGCTGATGCGTTCCTGTGAAGGGCTGAAGGAGGGCATGACCATAGGAGAAGTCTGGGAGAAATGCGGGTTTTCGGATTATTCTTCTTTTTTACGGAATTTCCGAAAAGAATACGGAATGTCGCCTACCAGTTACCGGGCTTATCTGGAGAAAAAATAGGATTATACACGCAGGCTCCGCAGGTGCCAAAGGGATCTCCGCCCGCTGTCTGCGGAGTATTGCCGGGAGGAAAAAGGATTTTCTTCAGTCCATCAGGCCGGGCATTCCGATGAGCCCGAGGGCATCAAGTGTGTCAGATGAGCTGACACACTTGATCGGTCTCATCTCCAAGGCCTGAAAGGAGCGGAAGAAAATTCCTTTTTTCTCCCGGCAATACCCCGCAGACAGCGGGCGGAGATCCCTTTGGCACCTGGGAAGTTTGGGGTATATGATAAAAAATGGGAAGAATTAGACATATTTTATAAGAAAGGGAATAAAAAATGGACAACATTCATACTTTTACATGGACAAGGCTTATGTTACAATAAAAGCTAAGGCATTTCAGCAAGTAACGGGTGGAATAAAACACGGCAACCATTTTCAGGAACAGGAAAACAGAATAAATATGAAGCAGGAACAGAATAAAAACACCGATCCCCGGAAAAAGGGGGAACGGTCTCATAAACAAAAGAAAGCAATAGGAAACAAGGTGGTGGGAATCTATCTTGCGGTACTATTGCTTATTTTGGGGGTATTGGGAACTGCCATATTTGTCGTATATCAGAGTGAAAATATCAGCAGACAGGTGGCCGGGATTTTTGAAGGAACGGGACAAGTCCTTCCGGAGGGGGAGAACATTCCCCGGGAGGAAGAGCGGACAGAGGCGGATACGGCGGGAAACGGGGAAGAGGAGAGCGGAGTGACGGTCCTTTCCTGTGAGGTGCTTCCTGACGGGACACAGTTTTCATTGAAAGGGGAAACCAAAGGGGTTCCGGACAGCGATGACAGGTATCTGTATCTGCTGGAAATGGATACCTATGAGGATATGATACCGGAGGATGCGTCGTATATTGCGCGTACGGAGAAAAAAAACAGATTCATGCTGAAGGCGGATATCCTGGAGAATACGGCGGAGAGCCGTGTGTATTCCAAGTTTGTCGTAGCGGTGAAGAAGGACGGGAAATATGTGGCGCTGAGCACACCCCATTACATAACGAATCCGGAGGCGCTGGCGGGCTATTCGGAACCTTATCCGGAGTCGGAGTCCATAAAAGGGCTGCTGGTGGATCCCCAGAAGCTGGGGACATCCGAGCTGGATGATCTGGGAGTGAAGCAGGCCGCCTACAACATCCCCATAGCAAGGCTTCTGGGGCCGAGCACGCACAGCAATTATCCCACCATCATCTATAATTATAACGGAAAGGATTATACCTTAAACGGCCATGTGGTTTCCGAATATGATTATGTTTTTAAAACCCTGACGGATAAGGGGATTGTGATTACGGCCATTCTGCTGAACAATAAGTCGGATGCCTATCCCCAGCTTATCCATCCGCTTTCCCGGGGAGGAAACGCGTATTATTATGCATTCAATGCGGCGGAGGAGAGCGGAACGGATTATCTGGAGGCGGTGGCCGCCTTTCTTGCGGAAAGATACCGGGATGAAGAACACGGCATTGTGATGAACTGGATAATCGGGAATGAAGTGAATGTACGGTCTACCTGGAATTATATGAAGTATGTGGATATTCATACCTATGCCAGGGAATATGCCCGGGCGGTCAGGCTGTTTTATAACGGAATCAAAAGCTTTAACGCCAATGCCAGAATTTATATTTCCCTGGATCAGCAATGGAACAGGAACCTAAGCTCCGATGCCAGTTATGATTCCAGGGATTTGATGGATGCTTTCAATGCAATTATTAAGGAAGAAGGGAATATTCAGTGGGGCCTGGCCCATCATCCGTATTCCTACCCCATGACCTGGCCGAAGTTCTGGGAACTTAGCGGGGAAGCGGGGGAGATGGTGCAGGAATCGGAGGATACCTCCATGGTTACCATATATAACATCGATGTGGTTACGGATTATCTGCAGAAGGAGGAATACCTGATGCCGGATGGTGAGGTCCGTTCGGTAATCCTGAGCGAGATGGGCTTTACCTCCACCTATGGGGAGGACGTGCAGGCGGCGGCTTTTGCCTATGCTTATTATATTGCGGAAAACAACCAGCACATAGATTCCATGCTTCTTTCCAGGGAGACGGATGACGCCAGTGAGGTGGCGCAGGGGCTTGCCCTGGGGATTTCCTACCAGAATGGGCGGCGCAAATACATATACAATACGTTCAAATATATAGATACGGATGAAAAAGAAGCCTACACGGAATTTGCAAAGTCTTATATTGGCATCCGTGAGTGGGATGAGGTCATTGTAAAACAGTGAGAAACGGGTAAGAAACCGGCACTCCTGAATTACTTTCTTACGGCCGGCGCAGCAGGTGCGACGGCCTGCCTGAATAGTTACCTGTGTTTATTCCTTTTCCGGAATCAGCGACAGAAAATAGGCAAGCAGAAGGCTGCCGTCCGGGGTGTCGTCCCGCCGGTGGGAAAAACACATGCGTTCGGGATGCCATTGGACGCCCAGGATAGGCAGGAATCCGTGGACAATAGCTTCCGTTACGTTGTCGGGAGCATACTGGATGACGGAAAGCCCTTTTCCGGGAGAGCCGATTCCCTGGTGATGGGCGCTGTTTACGGAAAAATTTCTTCCGTAGAGCCTGCTCAGAAAGGTGCCGGGCAGGGCGTGGCTGGGATGGACCTGATCCTTGCCGGTATATTGGTGCAGGGTGTTGGTGGGGAGATCCTGGATGATGCCGCCGCCGAAAAAGATATTGATAACCTGCATTCCCTTGCAGATACCCAGAACCGGGCGGCCGGATCGTACAAAGGCGTCCAGCATGGCAAGCTGCTGTCTGTCCAGCACAGGGTCGATTACACGGGAGCCGTGATCCGTCTCCCCGAACAGGACAGGATCAATATCCCCGCCGCCTGGA
Source organism: Lachnospiraceae bacterium (assembly GCA_022845955.1). Taxonomy (GTDB): domain Bacteria; phylum Bacillota; class Clostridia; order Lachnospirales; family Lachnospiraceae; genus Eisenbergiella. Next base: position 6,551,048 of record AP025576.1, on the reverse strand, counting down.
AGAAGCAGGGCGTCAAAGGAACCGGACTGGGTTACGTCGGTAAGGGTGGTGCAGGAGGCCCCCAGCTGTGTGAGGGCGTTATGGTAATTGTCCGTATTGCCGGGAAGGCCGGCGACCGCTATTTTTTTCATGTCTGAAACCTTTCTGGTGGAGGATTTGGGCGCGTATGTATTTATTATATGCCGTGGGTGCAAAATTGCATCCTTTTTTTATTCCCGCAGCCGTCTGACTTTGACAAAAAATTAACTTTTTTCGTTTGCAATATTACGGTATTCAAACAAAAAAAGTTGTGTTATACTATTGTCGGATAGTAAATGCGGCAGGACTTTTTGGGGGGAAAGAAGTGCTGCAATACGGCAGGAAACACAACAAATATTGAGAAAAGGAAGTGGGGTTACCATAGGAATGAAGCAATACGAAGTCAGTGAAGAATACCGTACCGGAAACGAAACTATCGATCAGCAGCATGCGAGGATGCTGGATCACACGCAGAGAGCCTATCAGCTTTTTACCGATGAGAATATGCTGTTTAAGTGTGCCGACATCAACAAAATCCTGGAGGGCCTGAGCTTTCATACGGCGGCGCATTTTGCATATGAGGAAGAGTATATGCGTGAAATAGGATTTGACCAGCTGGAAGAACATATAAAACGTCATGAGGCGTTCAGCAGAAAATTACAGGAATTTATCGACCGGGTGCCCAGGCTGTCCCTGGATACGCAGGATGAAATGCTGGGAGAGGTTTTTGAGTACCTGCAGGAGTGGTGGAAGGTACACATTACCCAGGAGGATATGAAGTACGTGGAATTTGCGGAAAAACGCGGCTGCTCCGACCGGTCTGAACCGTTACCGCATCCGGCCAATTAAACCGTTTCAAGGCAGGCAGGATGCCAGCGGCCGTTGCGTTTGTTCACGGTCCTGCCAGTAAATACGCAGAGCTGTTTGGACTGTTACCCAAAATCACCGGACGGCAGCACCGTGACACAGGACGGCGCTGCCGTCCTGCTGCGTCAGCCGGAGAAGAGGAGAGAAGGCAAAGATGGAAGAAAATTGGGAAAAACTGAAAGAAATAATAGAAAAGACGGATAATATTATATTTTTCGGAGGGGCGGGCGTGTCCACGGAAAGCGGGATTCCCGATTTCCGGAGTGTGGATGGGTTATATAACCAGAAATACGAATATCCGCCGGAAACCATTCTGAGCCATACGTTTTACCGGAGAAACCCGGAGGAATTTTTCCGGTTCTACCGGGACAAGATGCTCTGTCCGGATGCATTGCCCAACGCTGCCCACAGGAAGCTGGCGCAGTGGGAGCAGGAAGGGAAGCTTAAAGCGGTGGTGACCCAGAATATTGACGGCCTGCATCAGCAGGCCGGAAGCAAAAACGTGCTGGAGCTTCATGGAAGCGTATTGCGTAATTATTGTGAAAGCTGCCGCAGGTTTTATGATGTTTCGTATATCCTGCATTCCCACGGTGTGCCCAAATGCAGCTGCGGAGGCTGTATCAAGCCGGATGTGGTGCTGTATGAAGAGGGGCTGGACAATGGGATCCTCACCCGGGCTGTGGAATATATCAGCCGGGCGGACGTGCTGCTTATCGGCGGGACTTCCCTCGCAGTATATCCTGCGGCAGGCCTGATCGACTATTACCGTGGAAACAAGCTTGTGCTGATCAACAAAACGCCTACCCCAAGGGATAAAGAGGCGGATCTTGTGGTCCAGGGCAGTATCGGGGAAATTTTAGCAAGGCTGTAATGAACAGGAGTGACGGAAATGGATATCCAGGTTGGAAATATCGTAAAGTTGAAAAAGCAGCATCCCTGCGGCAGCAGGGAATGGGAGGTCCTGCGCATCGGGGCGGATTTCCGGCTGAAATGCATGGGCTGCGGCCACCAGATTATGGTCCCAAGGAAGCTTGTGGAAAAAAACGTCAGGGAAATCCGAGAAAAGGCTTGAAACTACAGGATTTTTGTGGTATTATTTTACTCCGTGATATATAAATTTCCTTGCTCCCGAAAAGGGGGCCAGAGACCAAAAGGAGGTAACTAGCATGAGCAAATATGAATTAACATTTGTTGTGAATGCGAAAATCGAAGACGACGAAAGAGCGGCAGTTGTTGACAAATGCAAGGCTCTGATCGAAAGATTCGGCGGCACAATTACAAACGTTGATGAGTGGGGTAAGAGAAGACTGGCTTACGAAATCCAGAAAATGAAAGAAGGCTTCTATTACATCGTTCAGTTCGACGCACCGACTTCCGCACCTGCGGAAATCGAAAGCCGTATTCGCATTATGGACAACGTTATGAGATATTTAGTTGTGAAGCGCGAAGAAGCATAATCAGGCGCTTTCCTGAATGTGTACTGAGGATGCATTCGCAGTACAGGAGGTAATATGAATAAAGTAATTCTTATGGGACGTTTGACAAGGGATCCTGAAGTGAGATATTCCCAGGGAGAGAGCGCAACGGCAATTGCCAGATATACCCTGGCGGTGGACAGAAGGTTCAACCGCAATAATGACGAGAACTCAGCTGATTTTATCGGATGCGTGGCATTCGGAAGAAGCGCTGAATTTGCAGAGAAATATCTGCGCAAAGGGACAAAGGTCGTTGTAACAGGACGTATTCAGACTGGCAGCTACACGAACAAGGATGGTGTGAAGGTTTACACCACGGATGTTGTTGTGGAAGACCAGGAGTTTGCTGAAAGCAAGAACGCTGCGGCCAGTAACGACGGGGGTTATTCCGCACCGGTATCCAGGCCTGAACCCAGCGCACCCGGCGATGGTTTCATGAATATTCCCGACGGAATTGACGAGGAACTGCCGTTTAATTAATGTGATTTTCAGATAGGAGGCAATACTATGGCTTTTAATAGAGCAGAGAGATCTGATTCTCCGATGAAGAGAAGAGGCGGTATGCGCAGAAGAAAGAAAGTCTGCGTATTCTGCGGAAAAGATAATACGATCGATTACAAGGATGTAAATAAATTAAAAAGATATGTTTCCGAAAGAGGGAAAATCCTCCCCAGAAGAATCACCGGAAACTGTGCAAAGCATCAGAGAGCACTTACCGTTGCTATCAAGCGCGCAAGGCATCTTGCCTTGATGCCTTACGTAGCGGACTAAGTAGTGCGGCAAGGTGCCTTTGCACCACTGCCCTGATGCCTTATGTGGCAGAATATGTAAAAGCCGGACTGGCTGTCCTGATGGACGGCCGGTCTTTTTTTGTCAGGAAACGGAAAAAACACAGATTTACCGTCGCTCTTCAACCCGATGAAAAGTGTGGCAATCCTTACTGAAAAATGGTATAATATCAAAGATATGTATTTCCGGGCCGTGGTCCGGGATATGATAAGCATATGTAACTGTGAAGGTATGGAACCGGTACAGGCATATAGTGTTCAGGCGATGGAGGTCCGGGCGGTGCAGACTTGGGCCGGCTCGTACTACGGATGAGGATAGGTATGAAGAAAAGAGTCAGACTAAAGGGAAGGCTGAAGATATATATGCAGATTTCCATGTATCTTGGCCTTTTGCTTTTATTAGTGGATATTGGAATTTATTTTCTGGATAAGCGGGCAGGGTTTCTCATCACCTGTTTTCTTGTGTTCTACTTTGCAATGATTCTGTATCTGATGCTGTATAACAGGCCCATTATCATTAATGAGCTGGTCAGTTTTGCCACGCAGTACGGGCAGATACAGAAGGAGCTGCTTCGGGAGCTTTCAATCCCTTACGCTTTATTGGACGAAGACGGAAAGATAGTATGGAATAATAATGCATTCGGCAGGGCGATACATAATGAGAAAGCCCAGCGCAGATCCGTTACTTCCTTTTTCTCTTCAGTGACTAAGGACAGGCTGCCTTCGGAAGAGGAAGGCATTGCAGAATTTGAAATTTCCTATGAGGAAAGCGAATACATTGCCAAATTCACCAGGATATCCCTGCGGGAAATGGCGGATGACAGCGATATAATCGGGGAAGAGGACTATAAGGGATGCCTGTATGCCATGTATCTTTTTGATGAGACGGCATTGAAAATCGCCCTTCGGGAAAATGATGACCAGTCTTTGGCTGTAGGCATGATTTATCTGGATAATTATGAGGAAGCGCTGGAAAGCGTGGAAGAGGTAAGGCGCTCCCTTCTGATGGCCCTCATTGACAGAAAAGTAAATAAGTACATTTCCGGTTTTGACGGAATCTGCAAGAAGATAGAAAAGGACAAGTATCTGGCGGTGCTGCGCAAGAAAGCGGTGTCCCAGATGAGTGAAAAGCGTTTTGAACTGCTGGAGGATGTGAAAACCGTAAACATCGGAAATGAGATGGCGGTCACCATCAGTATCGGCGTGGGGCTGGACGGACTGAGCTATTCCCAGAATTACGAATTTGCCAGGACAGCCATTGACCTGGCGCTGGGACGGGGAGGCGACCAGGGGGTGGTAAAGACACCCGAGCAGATCAGCTATTACGGCGGAAAGAGCCAGCAGGTGGAGAAAAATACCCGCGTAAAGGCCCGTGTAAAGGCCCATGCCCTCAGGGAAATCATCACCAGCAAGGATCGGGTCCTGATCATGGGGCATCAAATCGGGGATGTGGACAGCTTCGGCGCGGCAATTGGTATTTACCGGATAGCCAGGACGCTGGACCGCAAAGCCCAGATTGTCATAAACGAAATCACCACCTCTGTGCAGCCTTTGATAGAAATGTTCCACAACAGCCAGGAGTACGAACCGGATATGTTCCTGAAGAGCCAGCAGGCGCTGGAAACAGCCGGGAACAATACCGTTCTGGTGGTGGTGGATGTGAACAAGCCAAGCATTACCGAATGTCCGGAGCTGCTAAAGGTGTGTAAATCCATTGTGGTGCTGGATCATCACAGACAGGGAACGGAAACCATTGAAAATGCCACGCTTTCTTATGTGGAAGCCTACGCTTCCTCCACCTGTGAAATGGTTTCGGAAATATTACAGTATATCAATGACGGCGTACGCATCAAAGGCGAAGAAGCTGACTGCATGTATTCCGGCATCATGATAGATACCAATAATTTTATGACCAAGACAGGGGTCCGTACCTTTGAAGCGGCGGCTTTCCTGAGAAGGAATGGGGCGGACGTGACGAGGGTGAGGAAGCTGTTCCGGGAAAACGCGGCTGAATATAAGGCCAAGGCGGATGCGGTGGGACAGGCGGAAATCTACCGTAATGATTATGCCATTTCCCTGTGCCGCAGCGAGGGAATCCAAAGCCCTACTATTGTAGGGGCGCAGGCAGCCAATGAACTTCTTAATATCAGGGGGATCAAGGCAAGCTTTGTGCTGACGGAATACCAGGGCCGGATTTATATCAGCGCCCGATCGATTGATGAGGTCAATGTGCAGGTAATCATGGAAAGGATGGGAGGCGGCGGCCATATGAATGTAGCCGGCTGCCAGGTGGACAATTCGGAACCGGGAGCCGTTATTGGTACGATAAAAGGTACATTGGATAAAATGATAGAGGAAGGTGAACTGAAATAATGAAAGTGATATTATTGGAAGATGTAAAAGCCCTGGGTAAAAAAGGGGAAATTGTAAATGTAAATGACGGCTATGCCAGGAATTTCATTCTGCCCAAAAAGCTGGGTCTGGAGGCTAATACCAAGAACCTGAACGATCTGAAGCTGCAGAATGCCAATGAAGAGAAGAAGGCAAAGGAGATACTGGAAGCCGCACAGGCTTTTGCCAAAGAACTGGAAAGCAAAACCGTGGTGATTAAGATGAAGGCCGGCGAGGGCGGAAGAGTGTTCGGTTCCGTGTCCTCCAAGGAAATTGCCACCGCATTCAAGGAACAATGCGACGTGGATATTGACAAGAAGAAAATTCAGCTGACTGATGCGATAAAAGCATTCGGCACCTATGACGTGCCCGTAAGGCTGCATCAGAAGGTGACAGGTACACTGAAGGTTAAAGTGGAAGAATAAGAAGGAATTATCAATGGCATCGATGGATGAGGCTATTTTAAAGAGAGTATTGCCCCATAGTTTGGAAGCGGAGCAATCCGTAATCGGTTCCATGATAATGGACAGAGAAGCGATTGTTGTCGCATCCGAATTGATATGCGGAGAAGATTTTTATAATAAGTCCTACGGTGTGCTTTTTGATTCCATGGTGGAATTAAACGACCAGGGACAGCCGGTGGATTTGGTAACTCTGCAGAACCGGCTCAAGGAGAAGGACGTGCCTCCGGAGATCAGCAGCCTGGAATTTATCCGGGATCTGATTACGGCGGTTCCCACCTCTGCCAATATTAAATATTATACCAATATTGTGGCGGAAAAGGCCATGCTGCGCCGGCTGATACGGCTGATGGAGGAAATCGCCAACAACTGTTATGCGGGCAAGGACAGCATGGAAGTCATCATGGAGGAGACGGAAAAGAAGGTATTTAACCTTGTCCAGAGGAGAAGTACCGGGGATTATGTGCCTATCCGTGAAGTGGTTATGAATGCCATGGACAAGATTGAAAAAGCCTCCCACAACAGCGGGGGCGTAACCGGTATTGCCACAGGCTTTATTGATTTGGATTACCGTACCGCGGGCATGCAGCCTTCGGATCTTGTACTTATTGCGGCGAGGCCGTCTATGGGTAAGACGGCATTTGTTTTGAACATCGCCCAATATGTGGCTTTCCATTCCGGTGACTGTGTCGCTATATTCAGTCTGGAAATGAGCAAGGAACAGCTGGTAAACCGTCTGTTTGCTATGGAGTCCAAGGTGGATTCCCAGCATCTGCGTACCGGTAACCTTTCGGATATGGAGTGGGAAAAGCTGATAGAGAGCGCAGGCATGATCGGTCAGTCCAAGCTCATCATTGATGATACTCCCGGTATCAGCATTGCGGATATGCGTTCCAAATGCCGTAAATTCAAGCTGGAAATGGATCTGAAGATGATTATTATCGACTACCTTCAGCTGATGTCAGGAAGCGGCAGAGGGACGGATTCCAGACAGCAGGAGATATCGGATATTTCCCGTTCCCTGAAGGCATTGGCAAGGGAGCTGCAGGTGCCCGTGCTGGCCTTATCCCAGCTGAGCCGTGCGGTGGAGCAGAGGCCGGATCACAGGCCCATGCTTTCCGATTTACGTGAATCCGGAGCCATAGAGCAGGATGCCGACGTGGTTATGTTCATATACCGTGACGATTATTATAATCCGGATACGGAGAAGAAGGGAATCGCGGAAATCAACATTGCCAAGCAGAGAAACGGCCCTATCGGAACGATAGATCTCGTATGGCTGCCTGAATTTACCAAGTTTGCCAATCTGCAGAAATAAGGTTACGGTTCACTCTGTGGCCGGTAACGAAATAAGTCCGTACAACATAATATGCATACACTTACAAAAGAGAACACGCGGATACGCGGAGGTTCTCTTTTTTTATCCAAAAAATAAATAATAACAGGAAGTGCCGCCCGGCGGCAGACAGGAGGAAACCATGGGAAATAAAAAAGAAAACGGCAAGGTGGTTTTGCTGAAAGAGGAAAAAGGGCAGGAACCGGAAAAGGATATGTTCCTGATATCGGAAACGGCGAAGCTGGTAGGGGTGGAGAGCCATGTGCTCCGTTATTGGGAAGAAGAACTCAAGCTGCCCATACGCAGAAATGATCTGGGACACCGGTACTATACGAAAGAGGATGTGGATCAGTTCAGGGAAATCAAGAAGCTGAAGGAGCAGGGCCTTCAGCTGAAAGCCATACGCACGGTCCTGACGGACAGCAGTCTTCAGGTGATGGTCCCGCTCAGAGAACACAGCCAGGCGGCCCGCAGTGTACAGGAGGAGCTTGCAGAAACGGGAGACCGGGAAATACAGGATAAAGGCGCACGTCTCCAGCTGCTGCTGCACAGCCTGATATCCCAGGCCGTAAGGGAAAATAACGAAGAGCTGACCAGAGAAATCAAAGAGACCATCATGAAGGAAATGGACTACCAGTTCCGCGTCCAGGAAGAAGAAAACGAGCGCCGCGAGCAAGTGAGAATCGACAGGGAAGAAGAGCATTACCGGAAACTGGACGAGCTTATCAGACAACGCAGTAAAAGAAGGTTGACTGCCAGGGAAAAAAAGGAGCAGAAAAAACAGGAGGAAGCAAATGCCGCTTCCGGTAAAGAAGCGAAGGATGCCGCGCTCCATGAGCCGTCCCTGCGTACAAAAAGAAAGAAGCATTCGTTCTTCTGAATGCTTCTTTCCTGAATGCTTCCTATGTGATTGTCCGGGATTATTCCTCGGAGATAGCGCCTGTAGGGCAAACGCCTGCACAAGAACCACAGGAGATACAGGTATCAGCGTCGATCACGTACTGAGAGTCTCCTGCAGAAATAGCGCCAACAGGACACTGTCCTTCACAGGTTCCGCAGCTTACACAAGAATCGTTAATTACATATGCCATAATGATATCCTCCTTTATGCTCTATTGATTATCATTACTTATTCTAATATAGAAAAGCATTTTGTACAAGATATTTTTTGTGAATAAACGGCGATTTTTTGTACTTTTTAAAGAACAAGTATGCAGATTTTACAAAGAACCCGGCTGCTGGTTCCGGCGGTCCTTGATTCCCTTTAAAATGGCCTGTTTTTTCAGGAGAAGCGTTGGCCTGTCCATAGGAGGGATATCCTCCAGACGGTAAGGAATACCCAGCTTTTCGTACTTTGCTTTGCCCATGGTATGATAGGGAAGCACATCAAGGGCTTTCAGGTTGCTCAAGCCTCCGATAAACCAGCCGAGCCTGTACAGATAGGTTTCATCGTCGGTGATGGAGGGAACTACCACATGCCGGATCCAGACCGGTATCTTTTTCTTATCCAGATACCAGGCGAAACGCAGGATATTGTCATTGGGGCAGCCGGTGAGATCCTTGTGGCATTTGGGATCGATATGTTTGATATCCAGCATCACCAGATCCGTCATGGTCATGAGGGTATTCAGCTTGTCTGTCCATTCTTTGTTGGAAGGCGTGAAGGGGATGCCTGAGGTATCAATACAGGTATGGATATTTTCCTTTTTGGCAAGGGTAAACAGCTCAATCAAAAAATCCAGCTGAAGCAGAGGCTCTCCGCCGGTAACGGTAATCCCTCCGTCTTTATAAAAGCTTTTATTGCGTTCGTAACGCTCCATAATCCTGGCGGGGGAAACAGGAGTCCCTGCGTTTATTTCCCAGGTATCCGGGTTATGGCAGTAGGCACAGCGCATCGGACAGCCCTGTAAGAATACGACAAAACGGACTCCCGGCCCGTCAACGGTGCCGAAGCTTTCGATGGAATGTATGCGTCCCTGTATGTTGGTTGGTGTGCTTGTCTGCATAATCGCTAAGCCCTCCTTTTCTTTGTATGTGAAACCGGATCATTCAGAATAAAGCTTCCTAACCATTCCGCAGAATGGTGCATGTACGGAACAGCTATAAAGCTTCGACGATATCGGTTTTCTGTAATTTCAGTCCCCTGAATGAGGCATACCGGATAAACCAGTTTTCTATTTCCTGCCTCCCGGCGGCGCAGAAAGGGGTCCATAAGACTGCTTCTGCCTGTAAGGTTGAGGAGACCTTACGGGTTTTCCACATGCCGGCGATCTGTCCGTTTATCAGGATGGCTCCCGGATTTCCGGTTATCTTCCATATTTCCTTCTGCCGTGTGCTGTCCGGCAGGAGAAGCGTCCTGTCCCTGGCATCCAGATAAGGGTCATGCGGGGGCAAAAGGCGGATCGCTTCGGGGGAATCCGGCGCAGGAAGGGTTCCGGCTGCATGTGTCAGCGTTTCCCTGTCCTGTTCCAGGAGATAGGAATTGCCGCAGGGGGTTTTTACCGGGATCACAAGATCGAAAACAGTTTGCCACATGCGCCGGGCCTGACGCAGGGAACAGCCGAGGGTATCCGCAAACATCTGCGGGGTGGCCGGGCCGTAACAATGAAGATACCGCTTCACCAGAGCCGGTATGCTATCTTCCGGGGAGGAGGGAGGAACGGGCTGGTCTTTATACCAGTTATGCAGGGAAGTGAAGGTGGGGGAGGTTTTCTGCTTTCTCCCGAAAACCACCAGCTGCTTCAGCGCACATGGACGCAGAAGAAAAGAAACAGCGGCTTCTCCCATCGTCTGGTTGGCCCCATAAATGGAAGGGGAGTACCAGCGTTCTCTCCTGTCCGGAGAGAGTAAGGGTGCCACCTGTTCTGCCAGCGCGTGATCCAGTGCGGCTTTTCCTGTTATGACGGTATCCTCCAGAAGAAGGGCAGCCTGCTCCACCAAAGGAAGAAGTTCTTCCTGGGACATTTCCAGGTGATCCAGGGCGCCCGAAATACCTCTGGTATAAATCCACTCCTCCCCTGCTTCCGGAAGCAGGGCGGTGAGAAAGATTCCCCGTTCCGACGCAGGAAAAATACAGGGAGCGCCGCGCAGGCTCCAGGCCTGGATAAGGGTTTTCCCAAGACAGAGCGCATCCTCTATATGCGGCAGGGGAAGAGACGGCATCCTGGTATGAAGGGCGGTTTCCCATACGCCCGGCGGGGTATTCTGCATGACCCAGCCGCCGAAGGCTTCCTCGATTCCGGATGGGGGAAACGCTGCGGAAAGCGACATATTCTGCAGACGGAAGGCAAGGATTTGTTCGTTATCGAATTCCACGGACGGGGAGCATGGTTTGGATCGTTCGCTTTTAGTCATACCAATTGCCTTTCTTTTTAAGTTTCTGACCGGCTGCTATTTATATTATAACACAAAAGGCCCCGCAGGAAACCGGGTGGGAAGGTTTTCCTTGCAGGGCCAGCCTGACGGAATCATTTTTTATAAAGCTTCGTGGAAGGTACGGGATATAACATCCGCCTGCTGTTCCGGGGTCAGCTTGATGAAATTAACCGCGTAGCCGGATACCCGGATGGTCAGCTGCGGATATTTTTCGGGATGCTTCTGGGCATCCAGAAGGGTTTCACGGTTTAATACGTTTACATTAAGATGATGGCCGCCTTTTTCCGCGTAGCCGTCAAGTAAAGATACAAGGTTGTCGATCTGGGCACTGTTTGCTTCCATAATATTCTTTCCTTTCTCAATAAAACCGGATGGTTAAAGGGTTTCTTCTTCGTTTCTGTCAAGACCCTCATGGAGGGTGGGAATGCTGCAGGCCAGCGGCGCGGCCGAACAGTCCGGACAGCCGGTCTGTATCTCTTTGCTGTCCGGCAGGGCTTCGTCAACAGCCACATTGATATGGCCTACGCCTTTTGCCGCACCGGCGTCCAGCATACGGACCAAGTCATCTATCATAGCTTTCTGATCCATAAAACGCTCCTTTTATTCCCGCGGACAGCGAACCAAACGGATACACCTGTGAATCCGTTTGGCGTCTGCCGCAGGGCATTTGCTTATAAATCCAGGTCGATTTCGATGTCGCCTGCAAACACCTCGTCTTCTTTGCCAAGAGCGCCCGGGATGATGGTAAAGGTATTGGATATCCCGTCCTGTGCATCCTTAAAGGGAAGCTTGGATACGGAAGCCATAGAAGCCACGGCTCCATGGGTATCCCTTCCGTGCATGGGGTTCGCTCCGGGGGCAAAGGGTTCTCCTGCCTTACGTCCGTCAGGAGTGGCGCCGGTGGCTTTGCCGTATACCACGTTTGAGGTGATGGTGAGTACGGAGGTGGTGGGGAAACCGTCCCTGTAGGTATGGTGCCTTCTGACCATAGTCATGAAATGGGAAACCAGCTCCCTTGCAATGGCGTCCACTCTGTCGTCATCATTTCCGTATTTGGGGAAATCCCCTGTTGTTTTGAAGTCCACTATAATGCCGGATTCGTCCCGGATGGGTTCCACTTTGGCGTATTTGATAGCGGACAGGGAATCGGCCACTACGGAAAGGCCGGCAATGCCGGTTGCGAAATACCGGCGGACATCCCTGTCATGAAGGGACATCTGCGCCCTTTCATAACAGTATTTATCATGCATATAGTGGATGACATTCAGGGTGTTCACATAAACGCCTGCCAGCCATTCCATCATATCGGTAAAGGCTTCCATAACCTTGTCGTATTCCAGCACATCGCCTTCGTACTTCCGGTATTTGGGACCGATCTGCTTCCTGGTCTTTTCATCAATACCGCCGTTCAACGCATAAAGCAGACATTTTGCCAGGTTGGCGCGTGCGCCGAAAAACTGCATTTCCTTACCGATTCTCATGGAGGATACACAGCATGCGATACCGTAATCATCGCCGTGGGTTACACGCATCAAATCATCATTTTCATACTGGATGGAAGAAGTTTGGATGGACATCTTCGCGCAGTAACGTTTGAAATTAAGCGGCAGCCTGGTTGACCAGAGCACGGTCAGGTTAGGCTCGGGAGAAGGTCCGAGGTTACTCAGGGTATTCAGGTACCGGAAGGACATTTTCGTTGCCATATGGCGTCCGTCCACACCTACGCCCGCCAGGGATTCGGTAATCCAGACAGGGTCGCCGGAAAAGAGATCGTTATATTCCGGCGTACGGGCAAATTTGATAATACGCAGCTTCATGATGAAATGATCCACGAATTCCTGAATCTGTTCTTCCGTAAAGGTCCCCAGCGCCAGATCCCGTTCCGCGTAGACATCCAGGAAGGTGGAGGTGCGGCCGAGTGACATGGCGGCTCCGTTCTGTTCCTTTACTGCGGAAAGATATCCGAAGTACGTGGCCTGGATGGCTTCCTGCACGTTGGCGGCAGGCCTGGAAATATCGCAGCCATAAGAAGCAGCCATTTGCTTCATCATTTTCAGGGCGGCGATCTGCTCGGATATCTCTTCCCTGAGACGGATGACATCATCGGTCATCACACTGCCGGTGGAATCCTTCTGTGCCAGCTTGTCCTCAATGAGACGATCAATTCCGTACAGGGCGATCCTTCTGTAATCACCGATGATTCTTCCGCGTCCGTAAGCGTCCGGAAGGCCGGTGATGATATGGGCGCTCCGGCACGCGCGCATTTCTGCGGTGTAAGCATCGAAAACACCTGCATTATGGGTTTTCCTGTGGGTGGAGAAGAATTCCTCCACGTCCGGGTCAAGAGTGTAGCCGTTATCCGCACATGCCTTCTGCGCCATGCGGATTCCGCCGTAAGGCTGCAGGGAACGCTTGAAGGGCGCGTCCGTCTGAACGCCTACGATAGTTTCTTTGGATTTATCAAGATATCCGGGACCATGGGACGTAATGGTGGAAATGACCTTGGTATCCATATCCAGGACACCGCCGGCTTCTCTTTCTTTGCGGCTCAAATCCAGTACCTGCTCCCAAAGATCCAGAGTATTCTGGGTAGGGCCTGCGAGAAAAGCTTCATCCCCGTCATAAGGGTGGTAATTGTTCTGGATGAAATCACGCACGTTGATTTCATGTTCCCAATCGCCGCCAATAAAACCATTCCATTCTGTTCTCAAGATTTTCCTCCTTTTCGCTGCCGGGGCAGCATCAGCTGTAGATAATCAACCGGTTATGCGGCTATGCAGCATCCGGTGTAAAACGGCGGATAAGACCTCTCTCTGGTGTCACCCGCACCTGTATTATATGTTTCCTTAAGGGCTTCGTCAAGGCGCGTACTGTTCTTTTTCCCAAACAAAGGGCTGTTTTATGCTTTTTTAATAAAATTCGATCAATAAGGGACAGCAGGGAGGGCGGCAGGCCGGGAGGGAACTTCAGTGTAGTATTTCAGCCAGGGAAAATTGTATGTAAAGAAAAAACGCATATCTTGCGCATTTTTGGGAAAAGTATTATACTAAGAGAAATCGGCGGGCAGGTGCCGCTGATAGTTTCAAAGGAAAAGGAGGATGGCTAAATGGCTGAAATTACGAAGGAAATGACAATTGGTGAAATCTTAAGAACCAATCCGGATGTTGCACCTATCCTGATGGAAGCGGGCATGCATTGTCTGGGATGCCCTTCCGCCCAGGGAGAGAGCCTGGAAGAAGCGGCTATGGTTCATGGTATGGATATTAATGATTTGATGAGCAAGATTGCAGCATTATAATGGAATAATCCTGACTGTCCTTCGGGTTTGTGTATTTCAGGCACAGACCGTCAGAAAGGGATTAGAGAGTGCAAAAATAAGGCACGTGCAGAAATGTACGTGCCTCATTTTCGGTCAAGCATGATTAAATTTTGCTTAAGCTCTGTAGGGCGTGTTCGCTGATAATCAGTTCGTAGTGTTCTTCAAAATAAGCTTCCCCTGCGGGAACGGATTTTTCCTGGCGTCCGTATTCGGACAGGCAGTTGCAGAGCTTGTTGAATTCTTCCGGCGTATGGGAGGAGCTGGTGACGATAAGGAAATACCGCCCTGTTCCTGCGTCCTTGTACAGGGAATTCACACCGTGGTAAAAGCCGTTCAGGATATGGGCCAGCCGTGTCATATGATTCAGGGAATCAAAGGAATAAATCCTTGTCAGATTCAGGGATGACTCAGCCGTCGACAAATTGTCTGCGGCCCCTTCTTTACCGGAGGTATCTTCTGCTGCTTCGGCATCCGGATAGGAAGCCTTCTGTCCGTTCTGTGATCCGTTTATGCGTCCTTCGTGGATGCGCTTAAACAGGTCAAGCACATCGTCGGCCCCCTCATTCAAATCCTGGATCATGTCGTCCAGGCTGTCATCATCGTGGACACTGGGGGCGAATTTGGAAAAACGGGTATCCAGTTCTTCCGGATCCTCCACCTTGGTGATGATGAGTACAATACAATCGGAGTTCAAAGGAATAGCTTCTATCATAAGCGGAATATCTTCTGCCTCAAAACCGAATTTCAGAGATGCCTGCTGCATCATGTCGCGGAAAAGGCTTTTTGCTTTTTCCGTACCGTAGGCAAGCTCGCTGATTTTTAGTTCACGATCTGCCAGGTCTGCTTTTGTAAGTGTACAACGAATCTGATGATCATTTACTTTTTCAATTTTCATGTTCTCACATCCTTAATATAAAGATATTGAAATTGTTGTCTTGTGTGACTGAAAATGCCTGTAAAATGAACATATCTGTATAGTATCTGCGATTATCAAATATATTATACTTATGGAAGAAATAAGTCAAGCATCCTGTGAAACTGTTTAAACTTTTTTAAGATTTCGGCTTGCTATTTTTCCATTTATCGGATATAATTCCATTTAGAGATGCTTCTGGACAATCAGTGTCAGAAGGAGGGCGGTTTTTCAGCCGGGATGAGATGTTGTTTTATCTCATTTATTATGATTCTATTATATCATATTTTAAGCAAATAACATAGTTGCACCAGATCTTACCTGCGTGCGCTATATCTTCTCCTCATCTATATAGTATGAGGATGTCTTACAGGCTTATGTGCTTGTCGGGATAAAAACCATTTCCAAAATTTCCGTTAAATTTAGTTTAATTCGCAAAATTCAAATCAGTAAGTGTTTTTTTATCTTATTCCGCGCTACATGTCCTGGAGCATCTTGTTTTATCTGTTTAAATGTCGTCATTGCCGTAACAGTCATACGGAAGAATATCCAAAATTATATATCACGTTCCTTTTGGGAAACGCAGTGTCTGCGAAGGATGTTCTTTGCGTATAGAAAATACGGAGGATGTCAGACATGTATAAAGAAGAAGACGAGATTAAGCTGGAGAAGCATCTGAGGGAAATTCACAGCAAGGGGGTTACCCTGTACCTGGAGGACAGGCCCGCTTCCCCGGAGGAAATCGCCCAAAAATTCTTCGTCAGTGAAGATACCGTTTACATGCCCGATTTTGTCACCGATACGGAAGGCAAACTGAGGGAGGTACGGTACGATAAGGTAAAATACCGCTGAAAGCTCTTATTACCTAACAGTATAATTGTTTCCTATCTGAATAACAAGAGAAATTATAATAAAACCACGGATGCCGTCATCCGCACACAAAGCGGTCCCCCGTACCGCCGCTGCGGAAGGCGGAGAAGTCAATTTCTGTCGATTTATGTAAAAATAGGTAATGACGATGTTTAAATAGTCTGTTATAATAAGGACGGTCAGGAGGAATACGGAACATGAAAAAAAAGCTTCCGGTAATAATCGCTGTCGTCCTTATTATTGTGATTGTTGCCATTACTGCCGGGATGAAGATCCTGGAACGGTTCTCCTACTCCAAAGAGAGGATGGACGCCAATGCCTATTACGGACTGGAAACGGGGGAGGAAGTGGCCCTCGTATTAAATAATGAAATAAAAGAAGAAAAAGGAAGATTATCGGAGGGCAGATGTTATCTGCCCCTGGATACGGTGCACGCCTATCTGAATGACCGGTTTTATGCCGATTATAACGAGGGGCTGCTCTTATATACCACACCGGATACCATCATACGGGCGGAGGCCGGAGCTAACGGAGAGGAAGGCTATATTCCCGCTTTCCTGGATGGCGGCACCATGTATGTGGCTCTGGATTATGTGAAGAAATATACCAATTTTTCCTTTACCCTGTATCAGGAGCCGAACCGGGCCGTGCTCACCACCAGCTGGAGTGAACATCAGGCGGCGGATATCGGGAAGGATACCGCAGTCCGTTATCAGGGCGGGGTGAAGAGTGATATCCTGACGGACTTATCGGCAGGGGATAAGGTCGTTATCCTGGAAGAAATGGAAAACTGGAGCAAGGTGGCAACTGCCGACGGCTATCTTGGCTATGTCGAGAATAAACGTCTGGAGAACCGGCGCAGTGAGACGCTGATACCGGTAACGGATTATCAGGAACCGGAATACACCAGCATCCGCAGGGATCATAAAATCAATCTGGGATGGCATCAGGTTACCAGCGAATCGGCTAATTCCACATTGGAATCGGTGCTTGACGGCATTTCCGGCATGAATGTGATATCGCCCACCTGGTTTTTCCTGAGTGATGATGATGGGAATTTTGTGAGCATCGGAAGCACGGATTACGTGAATACGGCACACAGCAGAGGGCTTGAGGTGTGGGCGCTTCTGGATAATTTCACCTATGATGTGAACACGAAGGAAATCCTGTCTTATACGAGCAAGAGGGCGAAGCTGATTGAAGGGCTGGTGAATGAGGCCCTTGCCCTGGGAGTGGATGGGATTAATGTGGATTTGGAGCAGGTGAGCAGCGATGCGGGAGAGGATTATGTGGAGTTCTTACGAGAGCTGTCTATAGCCTGCAGGGCCAATAATCTGGTACTTTCCGTGGACAACTATGTGCCTAAGAATTATAACGCCCACTACAACTGGAAGGAACAGGGGGTTGTGGCGGATTATGTAATTATCATGGGTTATGATGAGCATTACGGCGGTTCCCAGGAGCCGGGCAGTGTGGCTTCCATCGGTTATGTGGAAGAAGGCATCAGCACTATGGTGCAGTCCGTGCCTTCGGAAAAAGTGATCAATGCCGTTCCTTTCTATACACGGATATGGGAAACGGTGGGCGGAGAGGTAAAGAGCCAGGCCGTGGGTATGAGCGCTGTGCAGAACTTCCTTTCCGAAAGGAATATAGAAGCGGTCTGGGATGAGACTACCTGTCAGAATTATGGAGAGGTGCAGGACGGCGACTCCTTCTATCAGGTATGGATTGAGGATGCCCGTTCTCTGGAAGTGAAGATGAATATCATGAAAAACTATAATCTGGGTGGTGTGGCAGCATGGAAGCTGGGATATGAAAAAGGGCATCCCGAGGTATGGGAGGTTTTATCCGGCTTTACCAATGGCTGAGAATTCCCGTAGAAACTGAACAGTTACAAGAAAATGTTTTGCCTGCGGGTATCCCGGGCAAGGCATTTTTTTTTACGGCGGGACATAGAATGGAATAAGCAAAAGTCGGGAGGTTCCTATGAGGCAGGAACTTAAAGAACAGCTTCTTAAGGGCGTGGTGACGATTGTTCTGTTCACGTCCGTTTTTTTTGCGGCCAGGCAGGCGGCTGTTCTGGTTAACGAGGGGACAGCGCAGAAGGAGGAGCGTTTTTGCGTGGTCATAGATGCGGGGCATGGAGGGGATGATCCGGGGAAAATCGGAATTAACGGAGCCCTGGAGAAGGAAGTGAACCTGCAGATCGCGGAGAAACTGAAAAGTTTTTTGGAGGCGTCGGATGTAAAAGTGGTAATGACCCGGGAAAGCGACGGGGGACTGTACGATGAAAACGCTTCTAATAAAAAGGTACAGGATATGAAACGCCGTATCCAGATTATCGAAGAAGCCCAGCCCCAGCTCGCTGTAAGCATTCACCAGAACAGCTACGGGGAGGAATACGTGGACGGGGCACAGGTTTTCTATTTCAATAGCAGCGTTATGAGCAAGGAACTGGCAGAAAAGATACAAAACCGGATGATTCAATATCTGGATCCGGAGAACCACCGCCAGGCTAAAGCGAATGACAGCTATTATCTGCTGAAAAAAACGGGTAAGCCTATTGTTATCGTGGAATGCGGTTTCCTTTCCAACAGTGCGGAGGCGGAAAAGCTCTGCAATGACTATTATCAGGAGAAGGTTGCCTGGAATATCCATATGGCAATTATGGAGTATTTGAATACCAGGTGATCCGCCGCCCCGGGCGGTACCCCTTAATTTACCAGAGTAAATGATAAGATTCCTGATAGGCTTGGAAAATGAGATATGCTATGCTGAAACTGGGTGATTCTACACAAAGGAGGTATGCATATTGAAAAAGCGGTCCGGTCTGATGGGGAAAATAGCGGGGAGCCTGTTCGTTACCAGTCTGATTATCATGTTTTTGGGGATAGCGCTTCTTTATACCCGGTTCAGGACGGAAGCGGTCCGAATGAACCGGCTGCTTCAGGAGTCTAACCTGGAGGTTGCAGGGGAGAATATAGCGGAAAAAATGGATGCGACGGAATATACGGCGATTTCTTTATTCTTTGATAAAAATATGCGCAAAACGCTGTTGAGCAAACATGCGGTAGAGGATCCGGTGGAACTGCATAACCAGGTTTACGGGAATTTCCTCAGGATTCTGAATACCGCTTCTTCCATCAGCCAGATTACTTTGTACCGGAAGGATGGTTTTTCCGTTTCGGCGGGCCTTGAAAATAATTTCGGACATTCGGATTATAGCAGCTGTATGGAGGAAATAGAGGAATATGACAAAGGGTTTTCGGAGGAAAGCAGCTATGGGTTATGGATTCCGGTAACGATAGCGCTGCAGAACGGCATTCGGGAACCCTATTTTATGAATGTGCGGATATTGCGGGATGTGAGCTCCAATGAACCGGTGGGGATGCTTGTATTCTATGTGAAAGAGAAGGTTTTGAGAAATATGTATTCTTTTTTCGGAGAGGAAAGTTTCCTGACGGATGCGGACGGCACCGTAATTTCAGCTGGGAACCTCTCTGAAATAGGGAAAAAGGTCGCCCTGGGGCAGGAGGAAGCAGGCACGGTTTTCTATGTCCCGGTGGGGGACAAGGGATGGTACCTGGCGGCGGTCCCTGAAAACACTATTCTGAAAACCACGCAGGATACGGTGTTTTTTACCATGCTTGCTGCCGCAGGGATATGCACCCTGCTGTCCATGGCCGCCGCCTGTTTCATTTCCAGGGGATTAACCCGCAACATTAAGCACCTGAAGGATATCATGGAACAGACGAGAGCCGGTAACCTGCAGCTGCGATATCAGGGAAGAAGCAGGGATGAAGTGGATTACCTGGGAAGAACCTATAATAAAATGCTGGATGATATCAGAGGGTATATAGAGGAGGACAAGAAAAAACAGAAGCAGCTCCAGTTCGGGGAGATGAAGTTCCTCCAGGCACAGATCAATCCTCATCTGCTGTATAACACACTGGATGTGGCTATTTTCTATATGGAAAAGAGCAATATGGATATGGCGCTTACGATACTGCGTTCCATGAGCGGGTTCTTTAAGCTGTCTTTAGGAAAAGGAGACACCTTTCATACCATACGCACCGAACTGGAACACATCCGCTATTATATGCAGCTGCAGATGCTGTGCAGAGGGAAGAAAATCGATCTGGTAACGGAAATCCCGGAAGCCTTTCTTTCCGTAAAAGTACCCCGCATTACCCTGCAGCCGATTGTGGAAAATGCGTATCTGCACGCTTTTTCCGGAAATATCAACGATGGGTGGATACGGATTGCCATAGACCGGACGGGGAAGGAAGAAGAGGCCGTTATCCGCATCGTGGTTACGGATAACGGCATGGGGATGGAACAGGAAAAAATGCTTCGGATCGGGGAGGCAGTGCGGGAAGAAAAATGCCAGGGGAACAGCTTTGGACTCTGGAATGTATACAGAAGGCTGAAGCTGTACTACGGGCCAAGGTGCACAATGTGCCTGGAAAGCGAATTTGGCGAGTATACCAAGGTGGTTTTGACGATACCGGAGGAGATGGCGGAGCATGTACAGACTGATGATAATTGACGATGACACGGCAATACGGGAGCATATCAAGGAAATCATTCCCTGGGAAAGGATGGGGCTTGAGCTGGCGGCTGAGGCCTCGGAGGGGGAGGAAGCTATGGCTCTGTTCATGCAGTACGATCCCCATATCGTGCTGACGGACATTAATATCCCGTTAATCGACGGAATGGAGCTGGCCCGCCGGTTTGCGGAAAAGGAAACGGATATCCAGATTGTGCTGATAACGGGTTTCGGGACTTTGGAATATGCAAGGGAAGCCATTAAGACCGGAACGGTGGATTTCCTTTTGAAGCCGCTGGATCCGGAAGAACTTATCGCGGCGCTGCAAAAGGCGGTATCCAATATACAGAAAAAGACGGAGGAGCTGGCAAAATTCCAGCGCATGGAGGATATCCTTCAGGAGAACCTGCCCCTCCTCCAGGACAGGTATATGCTGCAAGTGCTGGAAGGGGTGGAGGAAACAGAAGAAGAACTGAAGCGCCATCTGGACAAGCTGAATCTGGAAAGAACGGGTAATTATTTTCAGGCGGCGGCTCTGGTACCCGATTTCGGACGTATGAAAATTGTTGATAAGGAAGTTTTCCAGTTCGCCCTGCAAAATATGATTTCGGAAATCGGAAACGAGTACCGGCTGATATGCCGGGTGCTCTGGAAAGATTATTCCCAGGGGCTTGTCTGTATCCAGATGAAGGAGCCGGATAAAGAAGCGGCGGAGAAAATGTTGATGCGGGTCAGGGACAAGCTTCAGACCTATTCCCATTATGATTTCCAGGCCGGGGTGGGCCGCCTGGTGGACCGGATGAAGGAACTGCCTGCCAGCTGCGAAGGGGCACGGCAGGCTCTGGATTACAGCAGCATCTACAGCAGGAATCATGTGACGATGATCGAGAATGTACTGGTTTTGGAGGAAAGGGAACCCATCCGCCTGGAAAAAGAGGCCGGGGAGGTCATCCGGCTCTCCGGTTCGGCCGGTATCCTGGATACCAGACAGGCGGTGGGAACCTATATGAACCGGCTGCTGCTTGCTTCAAAGGGGTCTTTTTCCTGTATCCAGAAGGAGTGTATCAGGCTGTTATCGGATATCCTCACCTCGTGCCGGGAAATCCGCTGGGATATGGAAGGCTGCTTTAAGGAGGATCCCTATTTCTCCTTGCTGCAGTGCCGGGAGCCTCTGGAGCTGCAGGGCGTCCTGCTGGAAGTATGCGGACAGATAAAGGCGTATAAGCAGCAGAAAAGCGAGAAAAAAGGGAAACGTGTCATAGAAAAGGCAAAATGGTATATCCGGGAGCATTACCGGGAGGAACAGCTGAATTTATCCCAGGTGAGTGAGTCTATCGGCCTGTCCGCCGTCTATTTCTGCAGCCTTTTCAAGGAGGAAACGGGATTCACCTTTGTGGAATATCTGAATCTGGTCAGAATAGAGCAGGCCAAAACGCTTCTGCGGGACAGTAATATGAAAATTTACCAGATAGCGCTGGAGGTCGGTTACAGCAATCCCTCTTATTTTTATGAGGTATTTAAGAAGCTAACCGGAAAACGGCCCAGGGAATA
This sequence comes from Lachnospiraceae bacterium, assembly GCA_022845955.1. Lineage (GTDB taxonomy): Bacteria > Bacillota > Clostridia > Lachnospirales > Lachnospiraceae > Eisenbergiella. The sequence goes on along the minus strand of AP025576.1, from coordinate 6,529,135 downwards.
TGCGGAAAATCCGGAATCTTAAGAAAACGTGAGGGATCTTAAGGCGGAAATCCGGAGGATTTCCAAACAGGCCTGATTTTATTGCGTAAAGGTACCGGTTATAATATAGCTATCCTGCAGGACATGAACTGTTTACAGAAGAAATCAATGTCCGCCGATGCGGACGGAGAGGGGGTTCCATGAAAAAGAAAGGCAGAAGAATACTTGCTGTATTGCTTGCGGGCATGATGCTGGCCGCATGTCAGGAAAAGGCGGAGGTGCCGGAAACGAAGGATACGGCAGCCGTTTCCGCAGAAACCGTTGAGACGGCAAAGACACCGGATCAGGAGGCATCTGTCCGGGAAACGGCAGCGGATACGCCGCAGGCTGATTTGGAGGGAACGGAGATTACCTTCTGGTACATGCCGCTGTACGAAGGCTTTGATGAAAAAATGAGCCGGGATTTGGCGCAGGAGGTAAAGGACAAGTATGGGATTATTTTGAATACAGAGGTATTGACATGGGATGCGGGACCGGAAAAGGTGACGGTAGCAATGGCAACCGGAGCAACGCCGGATCTGTATCTGGATACCTATTCCCGGATTGCGCCGGCAATCGGAGGCGGTCTGACGGCAGATATCACGGATACCGCGGAAGCGCTCAGACCGCTTTTATATGAAGGCGTCCTGGATACCGGGAAGCTGGACGCAGTCCAGGGCTATATTCCCATCAACCTGTCTCAGGGCTATAACATCACCGTGAATGTGTCGCTCGCAAAGGAGCTGGGTATTTATGACCTGCTTCCGGAGGATAAAATACACTGGTCTTATGAGGAATTCCTGGAGTTCTGCAGGGCGGCAAGGGAAAAAGGAGAGGATCAGAATATTTATGCCACCCAGCTTTTTGCAGGAAGCAAGTCCTCCGATGCGGTATATTATTCCTTCCTGATGAGCGGGGGGAGCGATATCCTGAATGAAGAGCATACGCTTGTTGCGGTGGATGAGACAAAAGCCGCCGCAACGCTGGGGCTGTTCCGGACACTCATAGACGAGGAGCTGGTGCCTGCGGGCGCTGCCACTACCGTGGATAACGATATCCGCCCCAACTGGTACAGCCAGAAGCTTGCCTGTATGTTCGTCAGCACAGGGACCGGTGAAGCGGTGAATGTGAAAAAACAAATTGACAGCGGTGATATCCAGGCCTTTGACGTGGATATTTATGAAATCCCCACACCGGACGGAAAGGCGGATCCCCATGTGATGAGCTGGGGCAGCACAGGCTTTACCGTATTTAAAAACAGCGGGGACGAAGCAAAAACAGAAGCGGCCCGCAAGGTGATCCAGACCTTCCTGGAAAACCAGGAATACAGCCAGGAGGTGTGTGTACAGACCGGAAATTCCACCGTATTAAAGGATTTGGACGTGGATTACGGGGATGAAACACTGAATGAGCAGGCAAAAAGGGCTGCCGCCAGCACAGCGGCATATGCGGATTCTTCCATAGGGGTGCTGGAGCCATGGTGGTCTGATTTCAGAGAGACCTTTTATGTCCAGCTCCAGTCCTACTTTACCGGGGATAAGAGTGCGGAAACGATGCTCGGCGACTGGAAAACCTCAGGAGACGAAGTAATAACAAAAGCGCTGCAGCAATGAGCAAAAGGGGAAGTGCCCCAGGGTGCTTCCCCTTTCTGCACCCACAGGAAGGGAGCCTGCATCGCAGCCGAATGGGAAAGGAGTCCCGCATGAAACAATTTCGTAAAGAAAAATGGGGCTATTTGTTTCTTCTGCCCTGGTTTTGTTTTTTTCTTGTATTTACGGTATACCCGTTTTTGTACGGCTTTAAGGTATCGTTTTATGATTATACCATAAGCCGCTCCGTATTCTGCGGATGGGATAATTACAGACAGGCCTTTGGGAGCGAGGCATTCCGGCGCAGCGTATTGGCGACATTTGGCTATGCGGCCATAATTCTGCCGGTTACCGTGGTGGTTTCCCTCTGGATATCCAAGGTGTTGAGCACACGCGGAAAAAAGATGAATGCCTTCGCCAAAGCTGTTTTCTATCTTCCCTCCGTCACCAATCAGGTGGCGCTGGTCATTGTCTGGAATTTTCTTTTTTCCCCTACCTTCGGTCTGGTGGCCAGTTTATTCCGTCTGTTTGGGATGACTCCCGTATCCTGGTTTGACAGTCCGAAAACGGCGATTCCGCTGCTGGCCCTTCTGATATGTACCTATGGGCTGGGGCAGCCGGTCATTCTGTATACGGCAGCGATCAACGGCATTCCGGATTGCTATTTTGAAGCGGCCAGAATTGACGGGGCGTCGGAGAATCAGATATTTTTCCGCATTACCCTGAAGCTTCTGCACGGGACCACTACTTATATTTTGATAACGAGTACGATAGGCATGCTGCAGATCTTTGCCGTGCCTTATCTGATGACCAATGGAGGGCCCGGCTTTAAAACCTCCACGCTTTTGATGCTGGTCTACACCAGTGCCTTCCAGAACGGAAGCTTTGGCTATGCTTCTGCGATTGGGGTAATCCTGTTCGGCATTACGGCTGTCATCGCTTTTCTCCAGTTCCGTATGATGAAACAGGATACCGTGGAGTATTAGGAGGAATTATGAAGAAAAAGAAAATAGGAAAATGGATTTCATTCTTTTTACTGCTTCTGCTGATCCTGGTTTTTTTATTTCCCTACTATGTTATGATCACAGGAGCCTTTAAAAGCCAGATGGCCCTGCAGCTCATCCCTCCGGATCTGAATCCCTTTCGTAACCTGACAGGAAAAAACGCCGCCTATGTATGGCAGAAAACGGAAATCCTGCTGTGGCTGGCAAACAGTGCCGCAGTCAGCCTGGGAACCGCAGTTATCACGATGTTTATAGGGGCAACGGCGGGATACGCTTTTGCGAAAAAAAGATTTCGGGGCCGGGGAGTTATATTTGCCCTGGTAATTGCCACCATGCTTCTGCCAAGGCAGATGCTTTTGATTCCCAATTATCTGGTGGCTATGAAGCTTCATCTGACCAACTCCCGGATAGGGCTGGTTCTGACCACGGTTTCCCCGGCGTTCGGCGTGTTTTTATGCAGACAATTTATGGGAAGCATCCCCACGGAGCTTTTGGAAGCGGCGGAAATAGACGGCTGCGGTGAAATCCGGAGATTTGCGGGCATCGTGCTCCCTATGGCGCTGCCGGCGCTGGGGGCGCTGGGGATATTCTCATTTTTCAGCGCCTGGAATGATTATCTTTGGCAGCTGATTATGATAGCGGACAAAAGCCTTCGGACGACCCCTATCGGGATTGCCCTGTTTTCCCAGGGACAGATAACGAATACGGGGTATCAGCTGATGGCAGCCATGATTGCGACCCTTCCCATGCTGCTTATCTTTTTAAGCTGTCAGAAATTTTTTGTGAAGGGGATTACAATCGGCGGGGTAAAAGGCTGAAAAAACGCTTTCAGCCTCCCTGATGAAAATGTGCGTAAAGGCGCACAGGCGGGAGCAAGAATGAAAAAAGAATGGGATAACAGGAATAAGGTCTTTCAGGGGATTTTTCCCGCCCTTCTCACGCCGGTGACAGAGGAGGGGAAGATCCAAAAGGTCGGGCTTGCGCGTCTTATCGACTGGGAGCTGGAACGGGGAGCGGACGGGTTTTATATAGGAGGCGCGACCGGAGAATGCTACAGCATGGAAACGGAAGCGAGGGAAGAGCTGGCGGAAGCCGCGCTGGAGGCCATGGGAGGAAGAGGACGTGCGATTGTACATATCGGCGCTTATTCTCTGAAAACGGGAATCCGTCTTGCCAGGCAGGCGGAAAAAGCGGGGGCCGACGCGATATCCGCCACACCGCCCCCGATCTACCGCTATGGTATGGATGAGATTGTGGATTATTACAGGCAGCTTTCCGGGGCAGTGGGGATTCCTATGCTTGTATATGCAAACCAGATGTTGGGGGAACAGGATCCTACCGCGCTGATGGAACAGGTTCTGCAGCTGCCCGGGGTAATCGGTTTGAAATTCACGAGGAATAACTATTACGAGCTGTTCCGGCTGTCCGGGCTGCAGGACGGTAATATCAATCTTTTGAACGGCCCGGATGAAACCCTGCTCTGCGGGCTTGTTATGGGGGCGGACGGAGGAATCGGTTCCACCTATAATATCATGCCGGGCATTTATAAAAGGATTTATGAAGCCTTCCGGAAAGGGGAATGGCAGGAGGCAAGACAAGGGCAGTTCCAGGCGGACAGGATACTCGGAATCCTTTTAAAATACGGGCAGATCCGGTCTATGAAATTCCTTTTTAACCGGAAAGGGATCCCGTTGGGAAAAGCGGAACAGCCGGCTGCGGATTTGACCCGAAAGGAGGAACAGGCGCTGCTTCAGGAGCTGGAGGCGGCAGGCTATTTCCGGGAATATCCGGAAATGAAATAGAGGAGAGGGTATGAAGGATTGGAATGCAAAATGGATCATGTTTGAAAAATGCCCGGAAAATACCACTCCGGTTTTCCGTAAGGAATTCTGCCTGGAGGAAAAGCCGGCAGAAGCGTCCCTGGATATCTGCGGACTCGGTTTTTATTTGCTGGAGATCAATGGGATGCGAGTGGGAGAGGAGCTTCTGCAGCCCGCGTTTACCGCTTATGATAAGACGGTGCTCTATAATACCCATGACGTTACAGATTTTCTGGCAGCAGGAAACAATGAGATACGGGTAACACTGGGAAACGGGTGGTTTCATGAACCGGGAGAGGATTGTTTTGATTTTGAACATGCGGTATGGAAAAACCACCCCCAGATGATATGCCGGCTCTATGCGGACGGACGGGTTATATTGCGGTCGGACTCCGGATGGCAGTGCAGGGAAGGAAAATGGAGCTATAATTCCGTACGGTTCGGGGAAACCTATGATGCCGGCGCAGAGGAAAAGGAATGGAGACAAGCCGCCGTAGCCAAAGGTCCCGGCGGCCTGCTGAAAAAACAGAAGCTTCCCGGGATCCGGATTCAGGAATACAGGGAACCGGTGACAGTGAAGGACAAGGTGTACGATTTCGGCTGCAATCTGTCCGGGGATGTGGAAATAACCCTGGAAGGGAAACAAGGGGAAACCGTGGAAATCGTGTATGGGGAACGGCTGGATGCACGGGGCGGGATCGATCAGACGCTGATTAAGCGGCATGGGGATATCCCGAGAAACCAAATCGATTATTACCGTAAAGGGAAAGACGGGGAGGAAACCTGGCATCCGGAATTCAGTTATAAAGGATTCCGCTATGTACAGGTAAAAGGAGATGCGGCCGTTGTTCAAATCAAGGCCCGCGTATTTTACACGGATTTGCAGACAGCCGGAGGCTTTCAATGCCCGGACGTTTGTCTGCAGCGTATTTATGACGCGTCTCTGCGTTCGGTGCGGACTAATTTCCATCATATTCCCACCGACTGCCCTCACCGGGAAAAAAACGGATGGACCGGGGACGCCCACATGTCCTGCGAATTTGCACTGCTGAACCTGGATATGGAGGATGCCTACCTGCAGTATCTGGACAGTCTCACGGACTGTCAGTGGCCCAGCGGGCAGCTGCCGTGTATCGCGCCCACCAGTGTATATGGTTATAACTACCAGAGCGGCCCTACCTGGGACGCAGCGCTGATTTTTATTCCCTGGCAGTTATATCGGTTTACGGGGAAAACGGAAATCCTGGAAAGATATTATGAAGCCATGAAAAAATATCTGCATTATACCCGGCAGATTTCGGAGGAAGGGATCTGCAGAAGCGGCCTGGGGGATTTTCTGCCGGACGAGGCGCAGGAGGTATGTCCTGCGGGCATGATCCTCAGCTGCTTTATCATGCGCATGGCGCAGATTATGGAACAGATATCCGGTATTCTCGGAAAAGAGGATGGGAATGAGTGGCAGACCCTTGCTGCATATATAAGGAAAGCGGTCATCCGGGAATATTACGGATCATGCAGGATAACGGAGAGCTATTTAAGCTGCGTGCTCTTTTTCGGGTTATCGGAACATCCGGAAAAAGAAGCAAAAGAGCTGGCAGGTATCGTGCGGGAGAAGGAATACCGGGCCGGGGGAGGTATCTTCGGATCCATTTATACATTGGAAATGCTCACGAAATACGGATACCTGGAGGATGCGCTCCGGGTGGCGGGACAGAAGGAATGTCCCGGCTGGGCTTACATGCTTCAGGATGGAGGAAATTCCCTGTGGGAGCACTGGAACGGAAAACAGGGATCGCTGAACCACCATATGCGTTCCGCCATCGGGGCCTGGATGTTCAAGGCTCTGACCGGGTTGGTTCCGGAGGAATGCGAACCCGGCTGGAGAAGGATTGTATTGAGACCGCATGTTACGGAACGGGTGACCGGATGCCGTGCATGGCACCGTACGCCCTGGGGAATCGTAAGGATTGCTTTGGAAAAAGGAAGACTTTATGTGGAATTGCCCGAAGGCGTATCCGCCTGTGTACACTGGAACGGAAAACCATATGAATTTACAGGCTGCCGGGAACTGCAGCTGTGGGAAACAACAGAGTAAAAGGAAGGAAAACCTGGCAGGAAGGGGAGACATTCTGCCAGGTTTTTGTTACTGCCCACGCCGTGACCAATAACATGCATAAATCCATTTAAAATTGCCTGCGGCGTTTGTGTTTATGCACACTTGATCACTTTCTCACGTACTGTGCAGGAAATGCACAGTACTGAGTGAACAGTTACATGTTTTTCATCCGTATGGAAATCACGGGGCTTTTCTTCTTTTACATCAGCAGTGAATGTGGTATAATGTCCGCAGGGCGGACATTATACCTGTGCATCCGGTTTCTGCGTCAGCCGCAGAAAGCCGGGCGCTGAAATCCCCCGGAGGGCATGCCTGCGAAGCAGGTAGGGTATAATGTCCGCAGGGCGGACATTATACCTGCGCATCCGGTTTCTGCGTCAGCCGCAGAAAGCCGGGCGCTGAAATCCCCCGGAGGGCATGCCTGCGAAGCAGGTATGATATCATGTCCGCAGAACAGACTAAAATTTCTCTCATGGACAGAGGAAGAAAAGCGGTACGATGGATACAATATATACAGTTATAAAAGGAGATCATACGGACGAGGAGCAGATACGGCGGGCAGGGGATATCCTGAAAGCGGGCGGTCTGGTGGCGTTCCCCACGGAAACGGTTTATGGCCTGGGAGGAGATGCGCTGAATCCGGATTCCTCTAAAAAAATATATGCGGCCAAAGGAAGGCCTTCGGATAATCCTCTTATTGTGCATATCTGCAGATGGGAGGATATTTACCGGGTAGCGGAAGAGGTGACGGAGGAGGCCGGGCGTCTGGCGGAAGCCTTCTGGCCCGGCCCTCTTACCATGATTCTGAAAAAAAAGGATACGGTTCCCGCAGAAACCACAGGAGGCCTGGATACGGTGGCCGTCCGTTTTCCCTCCCATCCGGTGGCCCGGAGGCTGATTGAGGCGGCCGGAGGTTTTGTGGCGGCCCCCAGCGCCAATTCTTCGGGAAAGCCCAGCCCGACTATGGCGGAATATGTGGCGGAGGATATGAACGGAAGGATAGATATGATTCTGGACGGCGGAGCTGTGGGAATCGGTCTGGAATCCACCATCGTGGATGTTTCGGGGCACAAACCCACCATCCTGCGTCCTGGCTATGTGACGCAGGAAATGCTGGAAAAGGTGCTGGGAGAGGTGTCTGTGGATCGGACGATTCTGGACGGCAGCACCGCACAGCGGCCGAAGGCTCCGGGCATGAAGTACAGGCATTACGCGCCCAAAGGAGAGCTTTCTATTGTGGAAGGGGACCCGGAGGCGGTTGTGGAGCGTATAAACAGTCTGTGTGCCTGCGCGGCGGCCGGAGGAAAGAAAACCGGGATTATTGCCACCGATGAGACTTTTTCCCGCTATAAGGCCGCAAGTGTAAAAAGCGTGGGAAGCCGGGGGGATGAGGAAGCCATTGCCCGCAGCCTGTACCGGATACTGCGGGAATTTGACGATGAAGAAATAGAAGTGATGTATACGGAGTCTTTTCCCGCCTACGGAATGGGGCAGGCTATTATGAACAGGCTGCTGAAAGCGGCGGGACACCGGATAATCAGAGTCTGAAGAAAGTTAAAAATGATCATTCATATTATCAAAGACGAAAGGCGGAAAGGTGCGTATATGTTGATAGCATTAGGAAGTGACCACGGCGGTTATGATTTAAAACAGGAAGTGATCGGATATTTGAAGGAGAAGGGGATCGGCTACAGGGATTTCGGATGCACGGGCAGGGAGTCCTGTGATTACCCGGAATTCGGCAGGGCGGCCGCGGAAGCGGTTGCCGGCGGGGAATGTGATAAGGGAATTGTTATCTGTACCACGGGGATCGGCATTTCCATTGTGGCGAACAAGGTGAAGGGAATCCGGTGTGCGCTTTGTGCGGATACGGTTTCCGCAAGGCTTACCAGAGAACATAATGATGCGAATATTTTGGCTATGGGAGCGGGCATCATAGGAAAGAACCTGGCGCTCAGTATAGTGGAGACATTTTTGAACACTCCTTTTTCAGAGGAAGAAAAGCATGCCCGCAGGATCAGGGCAATTGAATAAAAAGCAGATTACACAGGCAGAAAGATAAAATGATATGCAAACGTAACCGTTTTGATTTGTCTGAACGGTTACATAAAAACATACAGGAGGACAAATATTATGGCAAAGGTAGTAGTAATGGATCATCCGCTGATTCAGCACAAAATCGGGTATATCAGGAGAATCGAGACAGGTACGAAGGATTTCAGGCAGACGATAAGCGAGATTGCCATGCTCATCTGCTACGAAGCCACGAGAAGCCTGCCGCTTGCCGATGTGGAAATCACCACGCCCATCTGCAATACCACAGTTAAGGAACTGAAGGGTAAGAAAATGGCAATTGTGCCTATTCTCCGTGCCGGCCTCGGAATGGTGGACGGTGTGCTGAACCTGATTCCGGCGGCGAAAATCGGCCATATCGGCCTGTACCGGGATCCGGAGACACTGAACCCGGTGGAATATTACTGCAAGCTTCCTGCCGATTGCGCGGAAAGGGAGGTTTTTGTGGTGGATCCCATGCTGGCAACCGGCGGTTCTTCCGTAGCGGCTATCCAGATGCTGAAGGACAAAGGCTGTAAAAAAATCCATTTTATGTGTATCATTGCCGCACCGGAAGGAATTGCAAAGATGCAGGAAATCCATCCGGATGTGGATTTGTATGTAGGCGCGCTTGATGAGAAGCTGAATGATCATGGATATATTGTTCCCGGTCTGGGAGATGCGGGCGACAGGATTTTCGGCACGAAATAAAAAGAATAAGAGGGATTTTCATGAAAAGAACCGATTATATAACCTGGGATGAGTATTTTATGGGAGTGGCCAAACTGTCAGGCATGCGTTCCAAGGACCCCAGCACCCAGGTGGGGGCCTGCATAGTGAGCCAGGACAACAAAATTCTGTCCATGGGCTATAACGGGTTCCCTATCGGCTGTTCCGATGATGAATTCCCATGGGATAAAAAAGGGGAGGAAGAGGATACCAAATATCCTTATGTCACGCACAGTGAATTGAACGCCATACTCAATTACCGGGGAGGGAGCCTCGCCGGAGCCAAGCTTTACGTTTCCCTTTTTCCTTGCAATGAATGTGCCAAGGCCATTATCCAGAGCGGCATCAGAGAAATTATTTACGAATGTGACAAGTATGCGGACACGCCTGCTGTGCGGGCTTCCAAGCGTATGCTGGATGCCGCGGGGGTATCATACCGGCAGTATGAATCGGCCGGCCGCAATGTGACAATCGAACTGTAAAGGAGAAATCGGATGAAGACAGCTGGAAAGCGAAGGCTGCTGGCAGGATTTTTAGCGGTTGTGATGTTTTTGTGTATCCCGGTTATCCGGGCCGGGGCAACTTCTGATACGAAAGAAAAGCTGGATAAGGCAAAGCAGGAAAAAGAAGCTACGGAGAATCAGAAGAATGCCACAGAAACCACAATTGATAATATGGAAGAGGCCAAGACCGGTCTGGCAGGGGAGCTGGCCGGGCTTACCACACAGCTGACGGAGGTAAGCGACAACCTGGAAACCATAGAAAACAATATTATCGCAAAAAACGAGGAAATTGCCAAAACCCAGGAGGAACTGGAGGAAGCCAGGGAATCGGAGGAATGGCAGTATACCTGTATGAAAAAGCGGATCCAGTTCATGTATGAGCAGAACAGCCAGATGTATCTGGAGGCGTTGTTTTCCTCCTCCTCATTTGCCGATTTCCTGAACAAGTCGGAATATTTTGAACAGATTGCGGCTTATGACCAGAAGATGCTTGCCCAGTACAAGGAAACAAGAAAACAGATAGAAGAAAAAGAAGCACAGCTGGAGAAGGAAAAGGAAGAGCTGGATGAGATGAAGGCTTCCGCTGAGGCGGAGCATGAAAAATTCAGCGGCCTCATCAATAAAACCAAAGGAAGCATAAACAGCTATTCCAACCAGATCGCGGGAGCGGAAGCCCAGGTGGCGGCGCTGGAAGCCCAGATTGAGGAACAGAACAAAAATATTTCCGCTCTGCAGAAGCAGCTTGCCGAAGAAATGGCAAAATCCAGACTGGCCGCAAATTCCAGCTGGCGTGATATTTCCGAAGTGACCTTTACGGAGGACGACAGATACCTTCTTGCCAATCTGATCTATTGTGAAGCGGGAGGCGAACCCTATGACGGGCAGGTAGCCGTTGGCGCGGTGGTAATCAACCGGGTGCTGAGTTCCGTTTACCCCAATACCCTCTCCGGCGTTGTATACCAGAACCGACAGTTCGAGCCGGTTTCCACAGGGCGTCTGGCTCTGGCTCTTGCGGAGAACAGGGCGACCGCCAGCTGTTACCGGGCGGCGGATGAAGCGATGAGCGGTATGACCAATGTGGGGAATTGTGTCTATTTCAGAACACCTATACCCGGTCTGGAAGGGATCAATATCGGAGGGCATGTCTTCTATTAATAGGCGGGATACTAACAATCGGTGATAGATAACGGGATAGATGAAATACGATATACGCAGGAACGGAACAAGCCATGTATCGAAAAAGGCCATATCAGGAAGCGGCGGCTTCCTCTATGGCCTTTCCTATTACCGTTGGTCATTGTATACTATCAGCACTGGTGCAGCAGGCTTTCCGAAGGATCAAACCGGTTAATCGGGGCGGTAAGCTCCCCGAGCTTACCCGCATATATCCGGTTCAGCAAAGCATCCAGAGACAACAGGGCGGCCTGAAGCAGGGGAATCGTGAGGAGCCCTTCCGTTAGCGCCTGGGAAATTTCCCCCAGATCCACCACCTTCACAAAGCCGTCGGGATAAATAAGCACATCTGCCAAAAGGTCGGTAACGACCAGGGTATTCGATTTTTCGTCGTAGCTGTGGGTGATGATATCGCAGTAATAATAGAGCAGCGTATTATCCGCCGCGTAGAATTTGCTGATTTTATAGCCTTCGTCAAAGAAATAGCAGGAAAAGCCGTGGTGGAGATCCTTTCTTGGCTTCAGCGTCTGCCAGCTGGTAACCAGAATGTTTCCCTCATGCAGAAGGATCCTGTCATCTTTCAGAAGAACGCATTCTTCGGGAATCAGACGTCTGCGGTACAGGATGGGATCTTTCATAAGCGCCTCCTCCTCCTTTGGGACGCATCAGACTGCGTCTGCCGGGGTTTGCCAAAGGTTATAAAATGAAGTATGTATTTGTCCAAAATACTACACGTAACGGGACAAAATGTCAATGAAAAAAACCACTGTTTTGGTAGACAGAATCCGGGAAAATGGGTATAATCATAAATGAGTGTTTTTACCCTGGACAAAGTGTACCATAAACGGTGAAAGGAATACGGAAGTGGATAATCATGTTTTCAGGTATTTATCCCTGATAACCCAGTTTGGAATTTATATGCTGGTCCCCATTTTTTTGTGCTCTTTTGCGGGCATGTTTTTGGATAAAAAGCTTGGCACATCTTTTTTTATGGTCATACTGTTCTTTGTCGGTGCCCTTGCCGGGTTCAGGAACATATATGTATTGGCACAAAAATTAACCAGGGACAAGAGTAAAGGCAGCCATGATGAAAAATCTTCTGGAAAAAGTAAATGAAACGGTCCTGGAATTATGGACGGGCATACTGCTGTGGGGAATCGTCTGTCAGCTGGTCCCCGTGTGGTTTGTAAAGGACAAGGCAGGCTACAGCCTGGGACTATGGCTGGGAATCCTGCTTGCAGGCGCTTCGGCTTTCCATATGTGGTGGTCCCTGGATAAGGGGCTGGACAGAGGAGGCGCCGCCCAGGGCTATATACGAAAGCACGCTTTTGTCAGATATGCCGTGATAGTTGCCGTATTTGCGGCGGTAATGCTTACGGGGGCGGCCAATCCTCTGGCGGCTTTCCTGGGAATTATGGGATTGAAGGCGGGGGCATATCTGCAGCCCTTTGTGCATAAACGCCTGCATCCTGAGGAGGATAGGGAAGACTCCCCGGAATGGAATAGGCAGGCCGGCCAGACAGCCGGCGCCGAAAATGAAGAAAAGAAGGAGGTGAACCTATGATGAATGGTATTTTGTTGTCCGCGGAGTCGGAAGTGGATTTTATGATACACGGAATCTTCTCCTACAGCTTTTTCGGACATCAGGTGTGGATAACGACCACCCATGTATGCCTGCTGATTGTCATGCTTGTGCTTATCGGGTTTGCCATTGCTGCAAACCGGGCGATGAAGCATGCTTCAGAAGTGCCCGGTGCCTTTCAGAATATAGTGGAGATGGTGGTGGAAAAGCTGGACGGCATGATTCAAAACGTAATGGGCAGGAATGCGGTGAAATTTGCCAACTATATCGGCACTATTTTTATTTTTATTCTGATAAGCAATATCTCGGGGCTGTTCGGCCTGCGCCCGCCCACCGCGGACTATGGCGTAACGCTTCCCCTGGGGCTTCTGACATTTACGCTGATCCACTTTAATAAGCTGAAACACCAGAAGCTGTCAGGTGTCCTGAAGGGCTTGTGCGAGCCTTGGCCTATCTGGGCGCCCATCAATATCATCGGTGATGTGGCTGTTCCCATATCCCTGTCCCTGCGTCTGTTTGCCAATGTGCTTTCCGGTACCGTCATGATGGCGCTGGTATACGGACTGCTGAAATGGTTTGCGGTAATATGGCCGGCGGCTCTGCATGTATATTTTGACCTGTTCTCCGGTGCGATCCAGACATACGTATTCTGTATGCTGACCATGACTTATATTTCAGATGCAATCGGGGATAAGTAAGCGGAAACAACAGCGCGGATGGAACCAGCGCAATTGTTCATAAATAAGAAAATAATTTTTAAACCGCTTTTATGCGGAAGAATGGAGGAAATTATGGAGTTCAATGAAAGCTTTATTCTGGGATGTTCAGCAATCGGTGCAGGTCTTGCGGTTATCGCAGGTATCGGACCTGGTGTAGGACAGGGTATTGCAGCAGGACATGCTGCCGCAGCCGTAGGACGTAACCCCGGCGCAAAATCCGATATTACATCCACAATGCTTCTTGGACAGGCAGTTGCCGAAACAACAGGTCTTTACGGACTTCTTGTTGCCATGCTGCTCATGTTCGTTAAACCGCTGATTTAAGGTGCGGCCTCAATCCAAAAAATGAATGAAAGGAGGCTTGCATCTTGACGACAAAATTAGCGATGGCAGTCCTGATGACTGCTGACGAAATGACGCCCCGTCTTTTTGATCTGGATTTTCAGCTGCTGGCGGATGCCGTACTGTCGGTAATAGCCGTATTTGTGCTTTTCCTGGCGATGTCCTATTTTCTTTTCAACCCGGCGAGGGAATTTCTGAAAAAGAGACAGGACAAAATCCGGAACGAACTGGAAGAGGCGAGAGTCAGCCAGGAAGAAGCTGCCGCTCTTAAGAAGAAATATGAGGACAAGCTGGCAAATATCAATAAAGAAGCTGATGAGATCCTCAGCGCTACCAGAAAGAAAGCCATGGCCAATGAAACCCGTATTGTCGGGGAGGCCAGGGACGAAGCCGCAAGAATCGTGGCCAGAGCCAAAATTGAAGCGGAACTGGAGAAGAAGAAGGTGGCCGATGAGGTGAAGAAGGAAATGGTTTCCCTGGCAGGCGTGCTGGCGGGCAAGGTTATCGGAAGCACCATTGACGCTGCGTCTCAGGACAGCCTGATCGATGAGACTCTTAAGGAAATAGGTGATAGCACATGGCTAAGCTAGTTTCGGAAACTTACGGAGAAGCGCTGTTTAGCCTGGGGATGGAAAAAGGAGCCGTGGACAGCCTCATGGAGGAGATTGTTTCTCTTAATAAGATATTGGAAGGCAACCCCGGTTTTTCCAGACTGATGAATCATCCGGATATCGGAAGGGATGAAAAGCTTGCAATCCTTCAGAAAGTTTTTGAAGGAAAGCTTTCCGATACCATGTACGGTTTTCTGGAGGTGCTGATTCACAAGGGCCGTTATGGCGCGATTGATGATATTTTTACTTACTATACGGACAGATATAAGGCTTTCCACAAGATCGGGGTGGCATATGTCTCCAGCGCAGTGGCGCTGACCGACGAACAGAAGGCCAGAATTGAAAAACGTCTGATAGAAACCACACAGTACAGCAAAATGGAGCTGCATTTCCGTCTGGATAAGGCTCTGATTGGAGGTCTGGTGATCCGGATTGGCGACAGGGTGGTTGATTCCAGTATCCGTACAAAGCTGGAAGGGCTGCAGAGGCAGCTGATGAAGGTACAGCTTTCATAACTGTCCGGCAGATACGGAACAGTTACCAGTTTTTATAAAACAACCTGTGTAAACGGGAAAAATGGAAAACCGCCCCGGGGGCGGAAGTAGAGGAAGGTTAAAAGTCCATGAATTTAAGACCAGAAGAGATAAGCTCGGTTATCAAAGAACAGATTGAGCGATACTCCTCCAAGCTGGAAGTGGCAGAGGTTGGTACGGTCATCCAGGTTGCGGACGGTATCGCACGTATCCACGGACTTGAAAACGCAATGCAGGGTGAGCTTTTGGAATTTCCCGGTGAAGTATACGGAATGGTACTGAACCTGGAAGAGGATAACGTGGGTGCCGTACTCCTTGGCAGCCAGAGGAATATCCGGGAAGGCGATATGGTAAAAACCACCGGCAGGGTGGTTGAGGTTCCCGTAGGCGATGCGATGACAGGCCGTGTAGTCAATGCCCTTGGACAGCCGATTGACGGCAAAGGGCCTATACAGACGGACAAATTCCGTAAAATTGAAAGAGTTGCGTCCGGCGTTATTACCAGAAAATCAGTAGATACACCGCTGCAGACAGGTATCAAGGCTATCGATTCCATGGTTCCTATCGGAAGAGGGCAGCGTGAGCTGATTATCGGCGACAGGCAGACAGGAAAAACTGCCATTGCCATTGACACCATTATTAATCAGAAGGGGCAGAACGTTAAGTGTATTTATGTGGCAATCGGCCAGAAGGCTTCAACGGTTGCATCCATTGTTAAGACCCTGGAAGAATTCGGCGCTATGTCTTATACGACGGTGGTGGCATCCACTGCCAGCGAGCTGGCACCGTTACAGTATATAGCGCCTTACTCCGGCTGCGCGATCGGTGAGGAGTGGATGGAAAACGGCGGTGACGTGCTTGTGGTTTATGATGATCTCACCAAGCATGCGGCGGCTTACCGTACCCTGTCCCTTCTGCTGAAGAGACCGCCGGGACGTGAGGCATATCCCGGAGATGTATTCTACCTGCATTCCAGGCTTCTGGAGCGTGCGGCGAGAATGAATGAGGAATACGGCGGAGGTTCCCTCACGGCCCTTCCTATTATTGAAACCCAGGCGGGTGACGTTTCCGCCTATATTCCCACCAACGTGATTTCCATTACCGACGGCCAGATCTATCTGGAAACGGAAATGTTCAATGCAGGCTTCCGGCCCGCAGTAAACGCGGGCTTAAGTGTATCCCGTGTGGGCGGGGCCGCGCAGATTAAGGCAATGAAGAAAATCGCCGCCCCTATCCGTGTGGAACTGGCGCAGTACAGAGAGCTTGCCGCTTTCTCCCAGTTTGGATCCGAACTGGATGCAGATACCAAGGAGAAGCTGGCACAGGGCGAGAGAATCAAGGAAGTCCTGAAGCAGCCGCAGTACAAGCCTATGGCTGTTGAGTACCAGGTTATTATTATCTTTGCGGCTACCAACAAGTACCTGCTGGATATTCCTGTGACGGAGGTCACACGGTTTGAGAGCGAATTGTTTGAATTCCTGAATGTGAAATATCCCGAAGTGCCCGCCGCGATACGAACGGAAAAGGTAATCTCCGGGGAAACGGAAAAGACACTTATCAAAGCCATCGAGGAGTGCAAGGCACAATTCAGGTAGAAAGAACAGGTGAATTTGTATGGCTTCCATGAGAGATATTAAAAGGCGGAAGAGTACTATCCAGAGCACCCAGCAGATAACGAAAGCCATGAAGCTGGTCTCTACCGTCAAGCTGCAGAAGGCCAAAACAAAAGCCGAGGAATCCAAACCCTATTTCGATACCATGTATCAGACGGTGAAGTCCATTCTGGGAATGTCGGATAACATCAGCCATCCGTATCTGGACGGCGGTCCCGGCAGTAAAAAGGGAGTGATTGTCATCACCTCCAACAGAGGCCTGGCCGGCGGATACAATTCCAATATCACCAAGCTGCTCACCAGAGGCGAACTGGACAAAGAGGACGTAGTGGTTTACGCGGTTGGGAAAAAGGGAAAGGATACGCTGGAACGAAACGGCTACCATATTGCCGCCGATTATTCGGAGGTTATGGATGAACCCTCCTACCACGATGCCATGCATATAGGAAGGCGGGTACTCGAGGCTTTTGAAAAAGGGGAGATTGGCGAAATCTACCTGGCTTACACAGTGTTCAAGAATACGGTGGTACACATTCCCGTTTTGACGAGGCTGCTGCCTGTAAGTTCGGATCCCTCTTCCCTGGGAACGGATTCTGCGTCGGGAGGTTCTGGTTCGGCAGGGGATTTTGCAGAAAAAGCAGCCGGACAGACCGAAGAATATACAGGGCCTGAAGCGCCCATGAATTTTGAAATGGAAGAAGTGGACGCATTGGAGCTGCTGATTCCCAAATATATTACCAGTATGATCTACGGCGGCCTTTTGGAGGCTTCTGCCAGTGAAAATGGTGCCAGGATGCAGGCAATGGATGCTGCCACAAGCAATGCGGAGGATATGATAGATGATCTGACGCTCGCTTTCAACAGAGCCCGCCAGAGCTCCATCACCCAGGAGCTGACGGAAATCATTGCAGGCGCCCAGGCGATCAGCTAATGATCGCCTGCGATCAGCTAACCAATCGCTTGTGATTGGCCGGCGGCACTGGTAAAAATTAAGAAAGGAAAATGAACTGTAATGGCAGAGAATAAAAACGGAAAAATCACGCAGGTAATCGGCGCGGTTCTGGACGTGAAATTTGAACAGAACTGCCTGCCGGATATCAATGAAGCGCTGAAAATTCCTACCAGAAGCGGCGGCACGCTCGTAGTGGAGGTTGCCCAGCATCTGGGTGACGATATTGTACGCTGTGTTGCCATGGGTTCCACAGACGGACTGGTGAGGGGGATGGATGTAATAGCTACAGGCGCCCCTATCTGCGTACCGGTGGGAGAAAAGACACTGGGACGTATGTTCAACGTTTTGGGAGAACCGATTGATAACCTGCCTGCTCCTTCCGGCGTAAGTTATGAGCCTATCCACAGGCCAGCCCCGGAATTTGAAGAGCAGTCTACGGAAACGGAGCTGCTGGAGACAGGTATTAAGGTAGTGGATTTGCTATGCCCTTATCAGAAGGGCGGTAAGATCGGCCTTTTCGGAGGAGCCGGGGTTGGAAAAACAGTCCTGATCCAGGAATTAATCCGTAATATCGCTACCGAGCACGGCGGATACTCCGTATTCACCGGTGTTGGGGAGCGTACCAGGGAAGGAAACGATCTCTATTATGAAATGAAGGAATCCGGAGTTATTGATAAAACCACCATGGTGTTCGGGCAGATGAATGAACCCCCGGGAGCCAGAATGAGGGTGGGGCTTTCCGGTCTGACAATGGCGGAATACTTCCGTGATAAAGGCGGTAAAGACGTCCTTTTATTCATTGACAATATTTTCCGGTTCACCCAGGCGGGCTCCGAGGTATCCGCACTTTTAGGACGTATGCCCTCAGCGGTGGGATACCAGCCTACCCTGCAGACGGAAATGGGCGCTTTGCAGGAACGTATTACTTCCACAAAGAACGGTTCCATCACATCCGTACAGGCTGTGTATGTCCCTGCGGATGACCTTACGGATCCGGCGCCGGCGACAACCTTCGCCCATCTGGATGCCACAACCGTACTTTCCCGTTCCATCGTGGAGCTGGGTATTTACCCTGCGGTGGATCCCCTGGAATCCACTTCCAGGATCCTGGATCCTAGAATTGTAGGCGAGGAGCACTACCGGGTAGCCAGAGGAGTGCAGGAACTGCTCCAGCGTTATAATGAGCTGCAGGATATCATCGCCATCCTGGGTATGGACGAGCTTTCCGAAGAGGACAAGCTGGTGGTTTCCCGTGCGAGAAAGGTACAGAGATTCCTTTCCCAGCCGTTCTTCGTGGCAGGACAGTTTACCGGTATGGAAGGAAAGTATGTTCCTATTTCCGAAACCATCCGCAGCTTCCGCGAAATTCTGGACGGAGAGCACGACGATATCCCGGAAAGCTATTTCCTCAATGCAGGAAGTATTGATGATGTGCGGGAGCGTGCTGGCACACTCGTGCATTCGTAAACAGAGGTGCATTTATGGCAGAAGACAGGAACTTTACATTGAAAATCATCACGCCGGAACGGGTTTTTTACGACGGCCCGGTAAGCATGGTGGAGTTCAATACTACGGAAGGGGCAATTGGTATCTACAAGGGCCATATCCCTATGACCGTTATGATCAAGCCGGGTATTCTTACGATCACGACCGGGGAGGGCAGGCGGGAAGCCGCGTTGCATGCCGGTTTCGTGGAAATTCTGCAGGAAAAGGTGACCGTACTTGCAGAAGTCGTGGAATGGCCCGAGGAAATTGATGAAAACCGTGCCAAAGCAGCGCTGGAGAGGGCTGAGGAACGTATCAGACGGCATGAGCCGAATACGGATCTGGCAAGGGCTGAGACTGCTTTGGACAGAGCAATAGCACGTATTAATGTTTTAAAATAGGCGGGGAGAAAGCAGGTGTAGTCAGACGGGGCAGAGAGTCCCGTATGGAGTATACCTGCTTTTTCTCTAAGGATGCCCCGGCCTGGCATCCGTTGTTTCCAAAAGGTTTGCATGGGAGGATGGCATATGCGTGAGGATGTAAGTAAGGTTCTTGAAAATGTAGGGAAGGTGATAATCGGAAAAGAGGAGGTGCTGGAAAAGCTTCTGGCGGGACTTCTGGCCGGCGGACACGTGCTTTTAGAGGATGTGCCGGGGACAGGGAAAACGAAAATGGCAAAAGCGCTTTCCGCTTCGCTCGGAGTGAAGTTTGGGAGAATCCAGTTTACACCGGATATGCTTCCTGCGGACATAACGGGAATGCATATATACAGCAGGGAAACGGAACGTTTTGAATGGAAGGAAGGGCCTGTATTTACCAATGTCCTGCTGGCGGATGAAATCAACCGGGCCACACCCAGGACCCAGGCAGGTCTGCTGGAATGCATGGAAGAACGGCAGGTGACGGTTGACGGGGAAACAAGGAAAATGGAAGAGCCGTTTTTTGTAATCGCCACCCAGAATCCGGTAGAAACGGCAGGGACCTTTCCGCTGCCGGAGGCGCAGACCGATCGGTTCATCATGAAGCTGTCCATGGGACTTCCCGACAGAGAAGAGGAAATCCGGATCCTGGAAACCTACAAGGACAGGGATCCCCTGCCTTGGCTGCGTCCGGTGATGTCCCGGGAAGAGCTGCTTTCCATCAAAGAGGAGGCGGAAAAAATATATGTACATCCCCTTATAAACGGTTATCTGGCGGATATTGCCCTGGCGACACGGAAGCAGGAGAAGGTGGTTATGGGGGTAAGTCCCAGAGGGACGCTGGCGCTTATGCGCTGCGCCAAAGCCCGGGCCTGTATGGAAGGCCGGAGTTATGTCATCCCGGATGATGTAAAAAAGCTGGCATCCGCAGTACTGGCCCACAGGCTGATGTTTTCCTTTGGCAGAAGCAGACAGGAAGAAGCGGTGAAGCTTATGGAGGACATTCTCGCAGGCGTGCCCGTGCCCGTGGAAGATTTTAGTGACAGTTCAGAAGGATCTGCGCATTTCTTGCGCAGGCCGTAAGAAAGTGTGGTGGGAACGCTATGCTGATTATCTGGATTGTGTTCGGCGCCGTATTTCTGTTCTGTTTTCAGAAGTGGATTTATGGGCGTTACTGGGAAAAGGATCTTTCCGTGGAGCTGGCCTTTTCGAAAGAAAGTGCGGTAGCGGGTGAAGTTTGCCAGCTTTCGGAGCGGGTGGAAAACAGGAAGCTGCTTCCGCTTCCAATGCTGAAGGTAAAATTTCAGGTTTCCAGGAAACTCCGGTTTCCGGACGAAGGCGAAGGGGCGGTAACCGATAAATATTACCGGAATGATATCCTGTCCCTGGGTCCAAGGCAGCGGGTGATACGGATAATCCCTTTTACCTGCGGGGCCAGAGGCTATTACCGGATCAGGGGGCTGGATCTGGTGGCGGCCGATTTGTTCCTTACGAGGGAAATGATAGCGGAAGCCGAAGCGGACAGCACGCTGTATGTGTATCCGGCCCCGGCGGAAGGGGTGCAGCTGGAAAGCGCCCTGCAGAAGCTGAACGGGGAGATACTTGCTAAAAGACATATGCTGGAGGATCCTTTTGAATACCGGGGAATCCGGGAATATGCTCCCTGTGATGAGATGAAAACCATCAACTGGAAGGCTACGGCGCGTATGGGCGAACTGATGGTGAATATGAGGAATTATACCTCCCTCCGCGCGGTGCGTATTTTCGTAAACCTGGCGGACTCCGGAATCCTGAAAAACGAAAAGCTGGTGGAACTGTGTATTTCCATTGCCGTCAGATTCGCAGGGGAATTGCTGGGACAGGGGATCCGTGCGGCTGTTTATGCCAACGGGAAGGATATCCTTACCGGGGATCCCATGAAAATCCAGCCAGGTGCAGGCCCGGGACATATGGAAAGCATAAACAGGGCGTTTGCCAGAATCAGCCTGGAGGAAGGGGTATATCCCTTCGGCGGGATTTTCAGGCGGGAGCTGGAGGAAGAAGGGAAGGATACAGCTACCTTGTTCCTGTCGGCTGACAGAAGCCCGGAATTCCAGGAAGATATCCGTGTGTTTGCCAGGACAGGTACGGATTTTACCTGGATGTGCCCGCTCCTGCCCCGGATGGAAAGCCATGTGGAGGAGGAGGAAGCGCTGCATTTTGTCAGACTGGACGCGGAGGATATGCTGCATGGAAAATAAATGGATGAATTACAGCTGTCAGGTGCTGGATACCGTGATGAATTTCCTGATAGTATTTTGCCTGGAAACCTTTGTGTTTGCTTCTTTTTCCAATCTGGAGAGCCTTGTAGGCGAAGCCGGGTCCGGGGTACAGACACCGGGGCTCCTGCGTCAGGTTCTTTTTCTTGCCGTCCCCCTTCTGTTTCTTATCATCCGGGAGAAGGCGGGGCATTTCCTGACCTTCGTGGCATGTCATGCTGCAGGGGCAGCCGCCGCTGTATTCCTTCTGGGAAATGGGGGGATGCAGAAAGTGGTTTTCGGCATTCTGGCCGGGGGCTACCTGGTGCGTTCTTTTCAGCTGCGGATTGCCCGCCAGGAGGTCGGGGAAGGACAGCTGGGACCTGTCGCGGGGGGGATTGCCGCAGGAGCTTCCTTTCTGGCATGCGCTTATCTGGGAAAAGAAGCGGCATGCGGCCGGATTGTGAATACGGCCCTGCTTTATACGTTCCTTTATTTTGTATATTCTTATCTGGAGCATCTGGCCCGTTTTGTACAGTTCAACCGCAGCAGCAATGCCCATATTCCCGTAAGGAAAATGCTGGTGCAGGGCGGCGGCCTTGCAGGGATATTCGGGATGCTTGCGGTAATTATTCTGGGGGCGGGAACGAATAACCGCCTTGTGCGCAGCATGATGGATCTGGTGAAAACCGCCGCCTATTATGTTGCCAGGGCTATCGCCGCATGTATCAGCTTTTTCTTAAGCCTTTTTTCCGGTAAGGAGGAGGAAATCGCGGAGGAAGCGGCAGCGGCCGGACAGATGGATATGGGGCTGGGGGAATCGGCGGCAACACCGGCCTGGCTGGAGCTGCTGATTCAAATAACGGAATATGTAGTGGCAGGCCTTACGGTGGCCCTGGTGTGTTTCCTTCTGTATAAGCTGGTGCTGGCCGCTATAAAGATGTTTTACGAAAAAACAGCGTTACAGGAAGAAGAGGAAGGTCAGGCAACGGAAATCCGGGAATCCCTGGCGGGCAGACGGAGAAAGAAAGAAAAGGAAAACCCTCTCCCTTTACTGGCCAGGACACCGGAACAGAAAATACGGAAATGCTTTATCCGGACGGTAAAAAAGCTGGGGCTTGCGGAAAGCGGCAAAACCGCAAGAGAAATGCTGGAGAAGGCCGATGCAGCCGGGCCGGAGAACGGGAACGCGGGAAAGGATCTGCTCCGCTTGTACGAAAAAGCCCGCTATCACGGCGATTGTACCAAAGAAGAGGCCGGATTGGCGGCACATGCGGCCAAAGCCTTAACCGATAAAACAAAAACAATATAAACCCTTTCCCTGCCGGATGCATAACATAAGATAAAGATGATTGGATGTTAAGCGCCTGAGGAAACCTTCAGGGGCGGAGCAGTCCGGAAAGGGAAAGTGATGGATGATATAAGAAAATTTCCGGGCAGATTTCCGGAAGAGCCCTACCGCAATGAGGACGAAGGGCGGAATATGCCGGGATACAGAGGATATCAGAAAGGCTACAGAGAATACGCGGGTAAAGGATACCCGGAGGATTGGAGGAACGGAGGTGCCAATATGGACTATGGCTGCCCCTATGGGAACTGCGGCAGCACAAAAAAACCGCTCCCCTTTTATATGACCTATCCTATGCCCATGTATT
The DNA here is from genome assembly GCA_022845955.1 of Lachnospiraceae bacterium. Lineage (GTDB taxonomy): Bacteria > Bacillota > Clostridia > Lachnospirales > Lachnospiraceae > Eisenbergiella. The sequence goes on along the minus strand of AP025576.1, from coordinate 6,505,983 downwards.
GGGACGAGGAGGATGATGCGGTAAGGGATTTGGAATATTTCCTCCAGCTTTATCCGGACGAAGCCCGAAGATACCAGAAAAAAATTATGGATATCCTGGACACCATGGATTACAGCGGAAGCATGATTTATGATGAATACCCGGATCGGCTGGCGATGTACCGTTTGAGCGAGGATGTCATTGATAAAATACTGCGGGAAGAGGAACGGGCATCAGAAAGCGCAGGAGAGGCATCCGCTAAGGCCTTTATGGAAAAAAGAAAGGCGGAAATGACGGAAACAGAGCAGGCATCTGAGCCGGCAGGCGGGGAAAACGGAGAACAAAGGAAGGATAATACCCTCCTGACGGAAAAAAACAGGATAGAAATCACCTCCCGCAGGGAGGAGGAACGCCGTCACAGAGGCGATCTAATCCAGGTTCTTCTGTATTATGAAATCTTCAGAAGAAGACATGGCAGGGGTGGTTCCTGCGGCATGTGCTCTTCAAATGGCAGAAGAAATAATGGATTTTATAAATTCTAGTTGTGCATTTTATGCAGAGGAATTAAAATAGATTCGTGATTAATAAGCCGGCCGTAAGGCCGGAAAGCTTGTTTTCAGGTAACTGTTCAGTTCCTTCACAGTTACTGCCAAAATCTATCTTAAATCGCTTCCGGCGATGGCTTTTGGCACCCTTGAATCACGTTCTTACGGTCTGCGCAGTAAATGCGCAGACCTGTATGGATCGTTACGTTTTTAGTAACAGTTCAGACAGCAAATGTGCTGAACGGATAGAACAGAGGTACTTTGGATGGAAGAATTATACAAGCTGTTAGAGGACAGCCTGACGGAAAGATTATATCAGATAAGCGCCGGAGGTCCCAGAGATAAAAGCGGGGATACCCGCCTTAAATTGCGGCCGGTCATGATAAAGACGGCGCTTTATTTCCAGCTGGAAAGCTATCGCGGCAACCAGGTTTTCCATGAGAATCTCACCGCAGGCCAGGCGATGGAAAAAATGGGAAAAGCCCTCACAGCTTCCTTCCGTCAGATGGATGTGGAGACTATGGATTATCAGGCGGTTGCTATGGTGAGCAAAAAAGGTAAGGTAACCATAAAGAAAAAAAACCGTGTCAGGGAGGAGGGCAGGGAGCTTTCCCACAACCGGTCGAAGAAATATATCCTGGAGGAAGGCCGGCCGGTTGTGTTCCTGAAGGATCTGGGTGTCCAGACAGAAGACGGCAGGATTATTAAAAGCCGATATGACAAATTCAGGCAGATTAACAGGTTTTTGGAATTTATTGCAGATATTATGCCTATACTTCCTAAAGACAGATGTGTGCGTATTATTGATTTCGGCTGCGGGAAAAGTTATCTTACGTTTGCCATGTATTATTATCTTCATGAGCTTTGCGGGCTTGCTATCCGTATTACCGGCCTGGATCTGAAGAAAGAGGTTATCCACCGCTGCCAGGGGCTTGCGGAAAAATACGGATATACCGGGCTGGATTTTATGCAGGGGGATATCGCCGATTATACCGGGGAAGACAAGGTGGATATGGTGGTTACTCTCCATGCCTGTGATACGGCTACGGACTATGCACTGTATAAGGCAATCCGCTGGAACGCCGGGGTAATCCTGTCCGTTCCGTGCTGCCAGCATGAAATGAACCGGCAAATCCGCTGTGATATCCTTCAGCCGGCTTTGAAATACGGCCTGGTAAAGGAACGTATGTCTGCGCTGCTGACGGATGCTTTGCGGGCAAACCTGCTGGAAGAATCCGGATATGACACCCAGCTGCTGGAATTTATAGATATGGAGCATACGCCCAAAAATATTCTGATACGGGCAGTGAAGCGCAACGGCGGAAAGCGTGTTGATACGGGAATTAATCAGATGGCGGATTTTCTGCAGGTGCACACCTGCCTGCAGGATTTGCTGGGCACTGAAAAGGAATGGGAATGAAGAAGACAATTATCAAGGGTTGCGTATTTGCAGCAACATTTATCGTGGTGCTTGTAGTGAGCAGCCTTTTTCTGAATAAAGGGAACACGGATATGACGGCGGAAATGAAGCTGCCGGAACTGCCTCTCGTTTATATAAATGTGGGAGAGGAACATGTGAATATGATGCACGGCTTCCTTTCTCCGATGGAAGAAAAATATATGAAGGAAAGCATCATGCCCATCGGAGTCGACAGAAGGCTTTCCCTGCGTGTCAAAAAATATGATCAGACCGTGGCTTCCATGGCTTTTGAGGTGCGAAGCGTGGATGGCAGCCGGCTGGTGGAAAACACGGAAATCACCAATTTCCGGGTGGACGGCGATACCATCACTGCGGATATCGTGCTGAAGGATCTGATAGATGAAAAGACGGAATACAGCCTGACCGTTCTTGTAAATTTGGAGGACGGCAGATGCGCCCGCTATTATACCAGGATCATTCAGGCGGAGGGCTATGGCGTGGAGGAAAAACTGGAGTTTGTCAGGGATTTCAACGCGGCTACCTTCAGCGAGGAATGGCCGGGAGGATACCGTGCCAATCTGGAGCCAAACAGCGAGGGGGATAATTCCACTCTGAGCAAGGTGAATATACACAGCAGTGAATCCCAGATTGGCTGGGCGGGCCTTGAGGTGAAGCAGATTACGGAGCCTGTTTTTACCATCCGGGATATCACCGAGCAGACGGCTTCCATTACGGTGGAGTATCTGATAAGCTTTATCCGTCAGGGAAAAGAGGTTTTCGGCGTGGCCGATGAGGTATACCGTGTCCGCCAGGGAACGGACGGCACCATGTATCTTCTGGATTTTGAGCGAAACATGAGTGAGATTTTTTCGGAAGATAAAACCGCTTTTGTGGGAGACAAGATAGTGCTGGGAATAACGGATTCGGATGTGAAAATGATGGAAAGCGACGGAGGGAAGGTATTGGCATTCGCCCAGGCCGGGATCCTCTACAGCCTGAATATGACGGATAATAAGCTCTCCAAGTTATTTTCTTTTTATGATCCGGAAGGAAAGGATGAACGTTCCTTTTATGGCGGCCACGAATTTAAAATTCTGCAGGTGGATGAGGCCGGAAACGTTTTCTTCATGGTATATGGGTATATCAGCCGCGGCAGCAGGGAGGGTTACACGGGGGCCGAGGTATACCTGTATAACAACTCCCTGAATACCGTGGAGGAGCTGGCATTTATACCCACGCAGAAGGCGCCGGAAATATTTGAGGCGGAAGTGGAGCAGCTGGCCTATATCAATGGTAAAAATGAGCTGTATATGCTTCTGAACAATCAAATCAGCTGTATCCACCTTGACAGCCAGGCGGTGGATGTGGTGGCGGAGAATCTGAACGGCGACAGCTATCAGGTATCGGAAAGCAACCGGATGATTGCCTGGCAGGATCAGGGGAAAAAATACGAAAGCACCAGTCTGACCCTGATGAACCTCAACAGCGGGGAACGTGTGACAATCCCTGCGGGAAGCGGCAATTATATCATGCCTCTCGGCTTTATGAATGATGATTTGATATATGGGGTGGCCCGGACAGACGATGTAAGGCTGGATGCTGCCGGAACAATGGTTTTTCCCATGTACCAGATAAAAATCCAGAACGAGAACGGAAAAGTGCTGAAGACCTATGAAAAGCCAGGGGTCTATGTGACCGGCTGCAGCATGAATGAGAACCAGATCAACTTGAAACGTGTGGAAAAGGAGGAACAGGGAAATTATATCCCCTGTGAGGATGATCAGATAGTAAACGGCGTGGTGAATGTCCAGAGAAGCAATAAGGTTATCAGCATTCCCATGGAGGAGTACAAGAATATTACGGAAATCCAGATGAAATCCGCGCTCGACGGGAAAAAGCTTAAATTCCTTACTCCAAGAGAGGTATTGTATGAAGGCAGCAGGGAAATCCATATCCCTGCGTCCCGGATAACAGCAGAGAACTATTATGTATACAGCCCCGGCGGGGAAGTGACCATTGTTCCCACGGCCGGTGAGGCGATCAACCTGGCCTATGATACGGCTGGTACGGTGACAGGGGAAAGCGGTGCCTATATCTGGAGAAGGGGAAGGATTAATACCAAAAACCAGATCATGGCGATTGAGGGTGTCCCCGTTACGGAGGAGAAAAACAGTCTGGCTGTGTGCCTGGATTCCATATTCTCTTATGAAGGTATCATGAGGAATTCGGATTATCTGCTTGCCCAGGGAAAGACAGTGCAGGAGGTTCTGGAAGAGAATCTGGAAAATGCACAGGTCCTGGATTTATCAGGCTGTACCCTGGAAAGCGTGCTTTATTATCCGGACAGGGAAATTCCTGTGCTGGCTATTCTGGGAGATGGAAGTGCGGTTCTTATCATCGGTTTTAATGAAACAAATGTGGTGCTGATGAATCCGGAAACAGGTACGGTTTACAAGATGGGAATGAATGATGCCGCCCAATGGTTCGAAGAAACCGGCTGCCACTTCCTGTCCTATGTGAAGAAATAACAGACGTCGTATACCGGGCCCCATTCTCCCCATGGAAGAATGGGGCTCTTTCTTATAGACGGGAAATCCCCAAAATACAGGGACTGCAACCGATAGTTGCGGCAATGAAAAGCAGAATTGGTAGTGCAACTTCAGGGGTTTCCCTTATAATGCAGGAAGTCGGGAACCCAAAAGTTCCATAAAAGGCAGGAGGACTTATCGTATGAATATTGAAATTGCCAACAGGCTTGTCACCTTAAGAAAACAGAACAGCTTCTCCCAGGAAGCACTTGCTGAAAAGCTGGGCATAAGCCGGCAGGCGGTGAGTAAATGGGAGCGGGCGGAGGCCTCTCCTGATACGGATAATCTGATTCTGCTTTCCAGAATCTATGGGATATCCATGGATGAGCTTCTGCGCACGGAAGATGAGATTCCGGTTTCTTATATAGAAGATCCCGGATTGGGCAGGGAAGAAAGGGGGATGCAGACTCCGGATATGCAATTGACAGAGACACAAACCCCGGATATGCGGTTAACGGAAATACAGGATAAGGCGTTTGCGGAAGAAGAAGGGGATTATGTCCATATAGGGCTGGACGGTATCCATTGCAAGGACAAGGACAATGAGGTATATATCGGCTGGAAAGGGATTCATGTCACCGGGAAGGATGAGGATGAGGTTCATTTGGATTCCGATGGCATCTATGTGAATGGGAAGCGGTATGACAGCCACCTTTTCTGGGAATGGGCCGGATCCGAATTTCCCTTCACCCTGCTGGTAATCACAGCGTTTATTGTGATAGGTGTGCTTACCGGAGCCTGGCATCCCGCCTGGGTCATCTTTTTGACCATACCCCTGTTCCATTCCTGTGTGGAGGCTTTCCGACGAAAGGATATGGGCAGATTCGCTTTCCCTGTCCTGGTGATGCTGGTATATCTTCTTCTCGGTATTTTTAAAGGGCTTTGGCATCCGGGCTGGCTGCTGTTTTTGGCCGTTCCGGTCTACTACGCCGTGACCAGGTATATGCGGACCCGGAAAGAAAAGAAGGAAGAAACATATACGGAAGATTCCGGATCCTTATAATTTCCTTATATTTTCCTGTTACACTCCTGTATATAGAAAGCACAGGAGGCAAAAGGATATGAAAAATGTAATATGCAAAAAAGGATTCACGGATTTCCAGCTGAAATGGCTGGCTCTGATACTTATGGTGATGGATCATATCCATTATTTTTTCGGATTTACAGGGAAGATACCGGACTGGTTTTCCATGCTGGGAAGGCTCTCCGCACCCTTGTTTTTGTTCTGTCTGCTGGAGGGTTTTGTTCACACCAGAGACCGGAAAAAGTATTTTCTTCGGATTTACGCCATTGCCGTGGGTATGGGGCTGCTGCAGTTCTTTTTCCTTTCTATTGTAAGAAGGCCGGATGGCTTTGTCCCCCAAAACCAAATGCTGGCCACCTTTTCTATTCTGCTGGTCATGCTGCAGGGAATTGACTGGTGCGGACAGAAAAAATGGGGGAGAGGGCTTTGCGCGATCCTGTTTCCCGCGGCCTGGCCGTTTATCGGCCTGGGAATTATTCAGGTGGTTCCGGCTGCAGCCCAGGCGGTAATCCTTCTGCACTATTCCATACTCCCCATGCATTTGTCCATCATGGACGGCGGGACTTATTTTATTCTGGAAGGCATCCTTCTGTATGCATTCCGGAAGCGGCGTGCGCTTCAGGCAGTTGTATTTTTTGTCCTGGCACTTGTTCTGGAAGGAGTACTGCCGTTTCTGCTTACACCGGGAGCGACAGCGGATATGCTGTTTACACAAATGTATGGCTGGATGAGCGGTTTTGCTGCAATTCCTATGTTTTTATATAATGGAGAAAGGGGAAAAGGCAGCAAAAAACTCTTTTACTGGTTTTATCCCGCCCATGTATATCTGTTATACGGGATATCCTGGGTAATGCAGCTTTTATAATCGGACAGGAAGGAACGGGATCAATGGCAAGGATTATTGTGGCGGATGATTCGGAGGATATTTGTAAACTGCTGAAACGGACACTGGAAAAGGACGGGCATTCAGTGACGGTAATGTATGATACTCTGGCTTTGGATGAGGGGCTATGCAGACAGGCGGAATTGATAATCCTGGATGTTATGATGCCCGGTGAGGACGGCGTGGCGGCCTGCGCCAGAATCCGTTCGTACACGGACTGCCCCATCCTGTTTCTCACGGCCAAAGGGGAAGACGCGGATGTGTTATACGGGCTGGGGGCAGGCGGGGATGACTATCTCACAAAGCCTTTCAGCCTTCCCCAGCTGCGGGCCAGAGTGGAAGCCCATCTGCGCAGGCAGCAGCGTGTCCCGGTATACCGGTTTGTTTCGGGCACCCTGCATTTTGATCTGCAGGCTAAACAGGTATCTGTAAAGGAGCAGGAGCTGCCCCTCACAAAAAGTGAATACCAGCTTTGTGAAACCCTGGCAAGGCACCCCGGCCTGGTGTATACGAGGCAGCAGCTTCTGGAAGAAGTATGCGGCTACGACAGGGATTCCGGGGAAGCAGCGGTAACGGAGCATATTAAAAATCTGCGCGCCAAGCTGGCGGTCTGTGATCTGGCGCCTATTGAAACCGTATGGGGGATAGGATACCGATGGAATGTGGAAAAGGCGTGAGCCTGATACGGATATTGATTAAATATATGCTTTTTTGCGGATTGTTTTGCTGCCTTATTGTGCTGCTGTTCTGGTGCGGTATAAACCTGATGGTAAGTACGGGAATTGCATATCCTGCCAATGCAGGGGAACAGATGGCGGCGGAAGCGGTACGGATTATGGAAAAAGAAGGGATCCGCACAGAGTTGATTCCCCCTTTATGCGGCTATGCCATATGGGAAAATGACGGGCTGGCGGAAACCAACCTGAATGAAAAAGACAAGGCTGCGGCGGTTACCTACCGCGATACCGGCAGAAATACCAAAGGCTGTTATCATGTGAAGGTAGAACGGGATGGAAAAGAGGCAGTCCTGCAGTATCGTTACCGGATGGAATTAAGCAATCCCAGGGGAAGGGCGGTCATTCACGGCCTGGAAAAGGGATATCTTCTGTTTTGGGGACTGCTTTTGGTGCTTGTCCTGGGGCTTACTACCCGCCATTATGTAAAGGTATTCCGGAAAAAGCTGTCGGTATTGCAGAATGCCGCCCTCAGCCTGTCCCGGGGAGAACTGGAGGAACCCTTCGGAAAATCGGGAATCAGAGAATACGATGAGATCATGCAGTCCATGGAAACTTTGCGTACGGCGCTGCGGGAGTCTCTGCAGGAACAGTGGAAAATGGAACACAGCAGGATATTCCAAACCGGTGCGCTGCTCCATGATTTAAAGACACCGCTTACCGTAATCAGCGGCAATGCCCAGCTTCTGGAAGAAACAGTGCTGACAGAGGAACAGAGAGAATATCTGGACGCCATCCTCAAGAATACGCAGGCAGCAGGCGGTTATCTGGAAAGGCTGAAAAAAATGACCAGGAATATCTCAGAGGGTGCGGAAAGCAGACAGCGGGTGCCGGGTGAACAGCTGCAGCAGGAAATTTTTAACGGGGTGGAAGAGATCGCCAGGGTGTTCGGTGTGATTGCAGAACGGCAGGGGACACAACTGCCGGATCTGGTATTGGCCAGACAGGATGTATGCCGGGCGGTTTTAAACATTATCAGAAATGCGGCGGAACATACCCCGCAGGGAAAGCGGATAGGCATCCGCTGCCTGTGGCAGGCCCCGTGGCTGGAGATCCGGGTGTGGGATGAGGGACCGGGATTCTCTCCCCGTGCGCTGCAGCATGCCCTGGAACCCATGTTTACCGAAGGAGAAAGCCGGCCGCAGGAAGGGCATATGGGGATTGGCCTTTCCTTTGCCAGGGAGGTTGCTGCCTCCCATCGGGGCGAAGTGCTGACGGAAAATACACCGGAAGGCCATGGAAGGGTTATCTTCCGGATACAAGCTGGAATCGGAAATGAATAAGGTCTCCCCCTATTCCCACGGGCGGAAAGAAAGGAAACGGAAACGATGAATAAATGGATATTCGGATTAACGGGAGCGGCCGGTGGCCTGACTGCGGCCGCAGCAGTACACCGGGGACTTTTACGGAAAGAACAGGAACTTCTCATCCCTCCGGGAACTATGGTGGAGGTGAACGGCCGCAGAATGCATGTATATGGGGAAGGTCCGGCAGACAGGACATTACAGGAGACCTGCCAGGGAGACGCGGCCGGCTGCAGGGATATACACAGCAGGAAAAAGGTTACCCTGGTATTTCTGTCCGGCGGAGGAACACCGGCGCCGGTTTATGATTTCCGTCCCCTTTACCGCAAGCTTTCCCCCTGGTACCGCTGCGTGGTGGTGGAAAAAGCAGGCTATGGCTATTCGGATATAGACAAATGCGGCAGACGGCTGGAGGGGATGCTGGAGGAAACCCGCCTTGCCCTGCGCCTGGCCGGTGAGAAAGGACCCTTTGTACTTGTCCCCCATTCCATGTCCGGACTGGAAGCGCTTTACTGGGCGCAGCGTTATCCCGCGGAGATTCTGGGAATTGCAGGGCTGGATATGGCCTTTCCCAAGGTTTATGATTATCTGAAAACACCCCCGGCCCTTATGAAGCTGCCGGGACTGATCAGTATATTCGGAATACACCGGTGTCCCTTCTTTCAGCTGGTAAAGCATGACGGCCTGACACAGGAAGAATACCGGCAGGCCAGGCTTCTGGCCGGCAGGAATTTCATGAATCCAGTTATTATGGAGGAATGCTGCTGCATACATGCAAATGCAGCGACCGTGAGAGAACATGGAAGGCCGCATGTACCTTTCCTTATATTCTGTTCAGATGGAAAGGATTTGGGTAAGTTCTGGGTACCTCTCCAAAAGAAATATGCGGAAAAACTGGGCGGCGAATTCCTTCCGTTTTCCTGCGGCCATTACCTCCATTATTATAAAGCGGCGGAAATTGCGGAAGCCATCCGTGCCTTTGTGAAAAAAATATAACAGTTCAGGCCGGTCTGTACATTTACCGCGCAGACGGTAAGAAAGCACAGCGGAAACAGGCATAACACAAAAAGGCCCTTTTAACAGGGCCTTTTTGGCGGATGGTGCATCCCGCGGGTACACACTCTAGTTCCCGAAAATCTGTTTCCGGTATTTATGTAAAGCCAGTGCCAGCAGCAGTCCCAGAATGCCGCAGGAAATGATTTCCCCAGCCGTCACTGTCAGGAAGGAGAACCAGAGAGGTTCCAGGCCGTAGGCATATTTCAGGACCAGAGGGACGATTACCGCATTGGCGGCAATAGGAGGCAGTACGGCAAGGAAACGGTTGGAGCGCAGCCTGCGCGTACCCAATGCGCCGATAAGCGTGGCGAGGGAACCGAAAATAATATCCGGAATCGCGCATCCCGTAAGGATATTGCTGATAAGACAGCCGATAAATAATCCGGGAATCCCGGCAGCGGTGAAAACAGGCAGAATGGTAAGTGCCTCAGAGAAACGGACCTGCACGGCATAGCTGGCAAGGCCGAAAGCGTTGGCCACAAAGGTGAGCACAACATAAATAGCGGCAATCATAGCCGCCTGGGTCAGGAAGTGAATGTTCTTCTTTTGCATTATTCTTTTCTCCTCTAGTTTTGTTTTTCTGCCGCCTTATGGCGGTTGGGTCAGGAAGGTTTCGAACTGACCAATGAGGCTGCGGATTCCAGTGGTTTAGAGAATTTGCAGCTTTTTTAGTATAACAGGAAAAAGGGAAAAGTCAAGGGCTGACTTTAAACCCGGTGCCGTTTGCCGCACAGGGCAGCACCGTATTCGGTTTAACAAAAGCCAGACCTTCATTCCTATAGGAATAAAGGCCTGGCTCTTTTCAATTTCGTAAGATCTATTCGCACATACAATCAAAGTAAATCAGAACGATATTTTGCCAGCAGCTTCTGAATCTTTTCGTTGGGATCCAACAGGTCGCTGATAGAGGTATCATGGTTCAGCGTATCGATTAGGTAGGCAACATATTTACTCATATTACAGTTAATATACCAATCCCTTTCAAGAAGCTCGGGAGTCTGGTATATCAGGTTGGTGGTGAGGACGCGGTCGATTATGCCGTCTTTGAAGGCTTTGTCGAAGCCTTCCAGTCCGTTGGTAAAAAGACCGAAGGTGGAACAGATAAAGATTTTGCGGGCCTTGCGTTTCTTTAAGGCGGCGGCAACCTCCAGTACACTTTCTCCGGAGGATATCATATCATCGATGACGATCATGTCCTTGCCTTCCACATCGGATCCGAGGAATTCATGGGCAACTATGGGATTGCGGCCGTTTACAATCTTTGTATAATCCCGGCGTTTATAGAACATGCCCATATCCAGGCCCAGAACGTTGGCGATATAGATAGCCCGTCCCATGCCTCCTTCATCGGGGCTGATTACCATCATGTGGTCGGAATCAATCTGCAGATCCTTCTGGTTGCGGAGAAGGTTTTTGATGAACTGGTAGGCGGGCTGTACGGTTTCAAAACCGTGGAGAGGGATGGCATTCTGCACTCTGGGATCGTGGGCATCAAAGGTTATGATGTTGTCCACACCCATTTTTACCAGTTCCTGAAGAGCGATGGCACAGTCCAGGGATTCGCGGCTGGAGCGTTTGTGCTGCCTGCTTTCATATAAAAAGGGCATGATGACATTGATCCTTCTGGCTTTGCCTCCTACGGCAGAAATAATACGCTTCAGATCCTGGAAATGATCATCGGGGGACATATGGTTTTCGTGGCCGCAGAGGGAATAGGTCAGGCTGTAATTCACCACGTCCACAAGAAGATAAAGATCCATACCACGCACGGATTCCAGAATAACACCCTTTCCTTCGCCGGTACCGAAACGCGGCACTTTGCTTTGCAGGATATAGGAATCACGCTGATAACCGGAAAAAGCAAGGCTGTTTTTGTGCTCGCTTTCTCTTTCCTGACGCCATTTAACAAGATAGTGGTCTACCTGTTCTCCGAGAGTTTTGCAGCCTGCCAGAGAAATAATGCCAAGAGAGCCTGCAGGGATTGTTTCTAGGTTTCTTTTTTCTTCCGCCATGGAATAGATCCTCACTTTCTGTAGGTTAATCTTTTTTTGTACATTCGGATATCCTGTCCTGTCAGCTTGCAAAGCTCAAAATTACTGGTTATCCTTGAAAAAATTCTGTCCTGATAACGTTCCTTTAATTCGGGAAGAGAAAGATTGGTGGAAATAATCATGGATTTCCTGCGGATTAAACGTTCATTCAGGCATGTAAAAAGACGGGACACATTATAAGGAGTATTTTGTTCTGTCCCCAGGTCGTCAATGACCAGCAGGTCACAATCATATAAATCGTTATATAAGTAATCCAGGTTTTCCTGGTTCTTATAATCATAAGCGTTGCGGGAAAGGGTATCAAAAAGACTGGAGGCACTAAAATATATGACAGAATGTCCGTCTTCAATACATTCCTTGGCAATACAATTGCTCAGGAACGTTTTTCCGCTTCCAACTGTTCCGTAGAGGAAAAGGTTACTTTCCGATTGCTTGAAGGTATGGGCAAAATCCTTACACACTTTAACTGCTAACTGATAAGCTGACAGATCTTCCCCCTTAAAATAAGCAAAAGACATGGTATCAAAATTTTCTTTATCCAGGACTTCCTTCAGATTGGACTGCTGGTAAAGTAATTCTATTTCAGCCTGCCGGAAGCAGTGGCATTTTATACCGTTGACATAACCCGTGTCCTGACAGTCGGGGCAATCAAAAATAGGCTCCAGATAATCAGAGGGCAGCCCTGCATCGCAAAGAAGCTTTATTTTATCATTGGTGAGCTTATGGAGCCGTTCTTTAAGCTCTGTAAGGGCGTTCATGTCGCCATTGAGCAGCTTTTTTCCCTGTGCCACGGACAGAGTGGCTACGGATTCATCCAGATTCCGGTAACCGGTAACGTGATTATAGACATAATGAAGCCGTTCATCCCGTAAATGACGGTTTTTGGTTTGCCTCTGCTCATACAGCCTCATGATGGAATTATATTGGGTATTTGTTAACGCCACGGCTGTTCTCCTTTATATAACGGGTTCAGTTGCGCAGAAGTTCCTTCTCCAGAGCTTCATAATCGTAATCATTATGCATAAAGCGGTTATACTTGTCAATAGAACGGTCCGATGCGGGTTTGGCAGCGGGCTTGGCCTTCTGGAAGCCTTCATCCAGCTTGGCAATATCGGCTTTGTGATGCACTCCCGCTTCCTTCCAGGAGGCGAGGATCTTGTCCGCATATTCAAAACGGTGCCTGTCGGTGGCCAGGACGGTTCTTTCGCAGGATTCGATGATAATCTCTGTCTCAAAGGCATAATCCTCACGCCAGCGGCGGATAAACTCCGCTTCCTTTCTGGTGGGGGAATTGGTTTTACCCAAGGCATTCATAATGGTATAAACACATTTGTCATAACGGCTGGCATGCCCCTCCGCCTCCACAGGGGTGGAGATATTGGCTTCGGCCCAGCTGATGGCGACCTTTTCGATATAACGGAAATCCTTTTTGCCCCGTTCCACACAGTACTGGAGCAGATAATCAATCAAATCATCTGAAAAATGCAGATGATCGGAAAAGAAAAGGATGGATTTCATATCGGAAGGGCTTAAGGTCCTGCCCAGATATTGTTCGGCAATAAAAAGAAGCTGGGCGGTAGAGTCCTTCTCCTGAAAGGCTTTCAGCTCGTCCAGGGAATAAGAAGGCTTGGCAAAGGCCGGCGGAGCCGCCTGGGGAACCTTGTTTTCCTCCTTGGAAAGGGAGGACGGCACATTAAGAGCCTCGGCCTTGGCAGCGGGCTTTTGGGCGGGGACTTCTTCTTCCGCGTTCTTCTCTTCCTGACGCGGCAGCAGGGAAACCACGGGCGTCTTAGGTGCGCCTGGCGCTTCTTTGTCCGCCAGCTCCAGGAGATGAATGCCAATCAGGTTTTTATCAGTATCATATTCAAGAGAAAGCACCCTGCACTTTTCCCAGTATTTCAATGCCCGCATCACATCTTTTTCCGTGTGGTTGAAGACATCTGCAATCCCGGAAATACTGAAGGTACAGCCGGCATTCATCATGCGCAAAAGATACAGATATATTTTCAGCTGGGCATCGTTTGCTTCCGCCATATATTCGTCGATAAAGCGGTTGGATACGATGGTCGCGTCAATATAGTTATCCTGGTAAATCCTCAGACAACTCATAATCTCACCTATTTCTTCTATTTTTCTATTTTAAGCAAATGCATTATATCATAAGGGTGTGGAAAAAGAAACAGTCAAAATGCCGAAAAACCTTGTAAATACTGGATTTGCAGGAAATGTGGAAAATGTGGATAATGTGGATTATATGTGTGAGGGTACGGAAAACGCGGGATAACAAAAAACAAATATCCACACTTTTCATACACATGAAAAATGTGGATATTGTGGATAACTATTTGTTAAGGAGGTTTTCTCCGATATTTACAACGTCTCCGGCCCCCATAGTTATCAACAGGTCGCCGGGGGTACAATTTTCCAGAATAAATTTTTCTATCTCCTCAAAATCCGGGAAATAATGACATTCCGTTCCTGAATTCACGATAATTTCCTGCAGGGAACGGGAGCTGATACCCAGCGTATCCGTCTCCCGGGCGGGATAGATATCTGCAAGAATGACCTTATCTGCCAGAGAAAGGGCGTGGGCGAATTCGGGAAGGAAGGCCTTGGTCCTGGTATAGGTATGAGGCTGGAAAACGCACCAGAGGGTCTGATGGGGATAATTTCTGGCGGCTTTTAAGGTTGCGGTAATTTCTGTGGGATGATGTGCATAATCATCTACTATGGTAATGCCTTCCACGCAGCCCTTGTACTCAAAACGGCGATCCGTGCCGGTGAACTTCGTCAGGGCGCGGGAAGCCGCTTCCATATCGATACCCAGATAATCGGCCAGCGCCAGTGCGGCCAGTGCATTGAGGATATTATGTTCCCCGGGAACGCCCAGAGTGACCCCCACATCCGTGCCGCCGCGGCGGTGCAGGGTGAAGGAGGCATGGGCCGTTTCATCATGGCTGACGTTGTCATAAGAATAATCACAGGATGGATTGGAGCCAAAGGTGAGGACCAAACAGTCGAGTCCCCGGGTGATTTCTTCATAGGCAGGGATATCCCCGTTTATTATCAGCAGCCCGTCTTCAGGCAGCAGCTGTGCAAACGAACGGAAGGAGGAACGGATATCGTCCAGATCCCGGAAGAAATCCATATGGTCTTCTTCTATATTAAGTATAATGCCGATTCTGGGGAAAAAGCTTAAAAAGCTGTTGGTATATTCGCAGGCCTCCGTTACAAAAAGATCGGACTTGCCTACCCGGATATTCCCCTGGATGGCTTTCAGGATACCGCCCACGGAAATGGTGGGATCGGTACCTGCTTCCAGCAGTATTTCCGTAATCATGGAAGTGGTGGTGGTTTTGCCGTGGGTGCCGCTGACGCCGATGGGAGTTTTGTAATTACGCATCATCTGCCCCAGAAGCTGTGCGCGTGTCAGGCTGGGAAGCCCCAGTTCCTCCATGGCGGCATATTCCGGATTGTCTTTGTGGATTGCGGCAGTATAAACGATTAAATCGATATCATTGGTTATATTTTCACGGCGCTGCCCATAATGAACCACAGCCCCCTGTTTTTCCAGAAGTTCGGTAAGAGATGATTTTTTAGCGTCGGAACCGGATACACGGAAGCCTTCGGAAAGAAGAATTTCTGCAAGGCCGCTCATGCTGATGCCGCCGATGCCGATAAAGTAAATGTGAACCGGATGATTGAAATCTACTTGATACATAGGGATACCCTTCCTGTTAATTATTTGGACAAAACGATCTGCCATCAGCCATTTACGCCCTCTACTGACAGTGTACGCAAAGTAAGCAGTCTTTGTTCATTCTGATATGTATTATACGCATTCATGCAAAAAAAACCAATAGGCAATTACAAAATCAAAAGCCGCCAAAAGGAATTTTTGTCGAAATAGCGCATATTTTGTGAAAAATAGAAGAAAGATGCATAAGAAACACCTGGTATATGTTATGTAAAATACATAATAGAAGAAAAGTTAATGTTTTAAATATGTTAAATATATACAAAATTTAAAAAATGGGCGAAGAAAGAAATTGTAAAAGATTATTCACTTTTGTACAAGCATGTGTTATAATCTTATTACGTTATATACGTAAATCTATGCAGAATGTGGATGCAGAAACATGAGGTGATGACATGATTAAGAAAGAAATGATTGCTATGCTGCTTGCTGGTGGTCAGGGAAGCAGGCTGGGCGTATTGACTTCCAAAGTGGCGAAACCTGCCGTGTCCTTCGGCGGCAAGTACCGGATTATTGATTTCCCATTGAGCAACTGTATTAATTCAGGCGTGGATACCGTAGGTGTACTAACCCAGTATCAGCCCCTCAGGCTGAATACCCATATAGGAATCGGTATTCCGTGGGATTTGGACAGGAATATAGGCGGTGTCACGGTACTTCCTCCTTATGAAAAGAGTGAGAACAGTGAATGGTATACAGGAACAGCCAATGCCATCTATCAGAATATTGACTACATGGACAGCTACAATCCGGATTATGTACTGATTCTGTCAGGGGATCATATTTACAAGATGGACTATGAAGTCATGCTTGATTTCCATAAACAGAATGGTGCCGAATGCACCATCGCGGTAATGCCCGTACCGATGGAAGAAGCGAAGCGTTTTGGTATTGTCATCACAGACGAGAACAGCAAGATAGTGGATTTCGAAGAGAAACCGGAGAGTCCCAGAAGCAATCTGGCCTCCATGGGAATTTACATATTTAATTGGAAAACCCTGAAAGAAGCACTGATAGCCAGAGCGGATCAGCCCAATCTGGATTTTGGAAAACATGTCATTCCTTACTGTCACGAGAAGGGGGCACCCATGTATGCCTATGAGTTCAACGGATACTGGAAGGATGTTGGAACTCTGAATTCCTATTGGGAAGCCAATATGGAACTGATAGATATAGTACCGGAATTCAATCTGTATGAAGAGTATTGGAAAATATATACAAAGAGCGAAATCCTTCCGCCTCAGTACATAGCTCCCGACGGGGTAATAGAGAGAAGTATTATCGGTGAAGGATCGGAAATATGCGGAAAGGTTTATAATTCCGTAATCGGATGCGGCGTTACCATAGGGAAGGATACGGTAGTCCGCGATTCCATTATTATGAATAATACGGTTATCGGCAGTAATTGTGAGCTGAATAAAGCCATTATTGCAGAGAATGTACTGGTTGGCGACAACGTTAAGATGGGAATGGGCGAGGAAGCCGACAATGATATCGCACCTCATATTTACAACAGCGGCATTGTTACTGTGGGAGAAAAGAGTATCATACCCAAAAACATCCAAATCGGAAAGAATACGGTGGTGTTTGGAGAGACGGCCGATACGGATTACCAGGCAGGCATTCTTGCAAGCGGCAAATCTTTAATTAAGGCAGGTGACGAAAATTGAGAGCGATAGGAATAATTTTAGCAGGCGGCAATAACCACAGAATGAAGGAATTATCCCAGAAAAGAGCTATTGGAGCGATGCCTATCGCGGGCAGCTACCGGAGCATTGATTTTTCCCTCAGCAATATGTCCAATTCCCATATCCAGAAGGTGGGCGTATTTACCCAGTACAATGCCAGAAGCCTGAATGAGCATCTGAATTCCTCCAAATGGTGGGATTTCGGACGTAAGCAGGGCGGGCTGTTTGTTTTTACCCCTACGGTAACGGCGGACAACAGCTACTGGTACAGAGGAACCGCAGATGCCATATATCAGAACCTGTCTTTTCTGAAGAGCAGCCATGAGCCTTATGTGGTAATTGCATCCGGTGACTGCGTATATAAAATGGACTATAACAAAGTCCTGGAATATCATATTGAGAAAAAGGCCGATATCACGGTAGTGTGCAAGGACATGCCTGTCGGTGCCAATGTGGAACGGTACGGTACCGTGAAGATGAACGAAGACTGCAGAATTGAGGAATTTGAGGAAAAGCCGATTGTAGCCAAGTCCAATACGATTTCCTGCGGTATTTATGTAATCAGGCGCCGTCTGCTCATTGAAATGATTGAGCGCTGTGCCATGGAGGACAGATACGATTTCGTTAAGGATATCCTGATCCGTTACAAGAACCAGAAACGGATTTATGGATACAAGATTAAGGAATACTGGAGGAATATCGCATCGGTAGAGGATTATTTCTCCACCAACATGGATTTCCTGCAGCCGGAGATCCGGAATTATTTCTTCAAACAATATCCGGACATTTATTCCAAGGTGGACGACCTGCCTCCCGCCAAATACAATGTGGGCGCCAAAGTCAGCAACAGCCTGATTTCCAGCGGATGCATCGTAAACGGTACGGTGGAGGATTCCGTCATATTCAAGAAATCTTTCGTGGGGAACAACTGCTATATTAAGAACTCCATTATCTTAAATGACGTTTATATCGGTGATAATACACACATCGAGAACTGCATTGTGGAAAGCAGGGATACTATCCGGGCCAATACTTTCTATAAAGGGGAAGACGGAATTAAGATTGTGGTAGAGAAAAACGAGAGGTATGTCATCTAAAGATTAAAGGGGGAATCTCAAATGAAGATTACAGACGTGCGTGTGCGGAAAATCACCAAAGAGGGAAAGATGAAGGCCATCGTATCTATTACAATTGATGATGAATTCGTCGTTCACGATATCAAAGTAATTGAAGGAGAGAAGGGGTTGTTTATAGCAATGCCCAGTAAAAAGGCTACGGACGGTGAGTACAGGGACATTGCTCATCCGATTAATCAGGCAACGAGAGAAAATATCCAGAATATTATTCTGGACAGGTATGAGAAGGCGCTGCTGGAACCGGATGAAGGGATTTGATTTTGGGGCGGGAATGCTACTGCATTCCCGCTTTTTTTCATAGGTATGATTGTTCGTAAGGATTCAGCAGGTAAGCGGGAACGTAAATAGGCTTACCCGCTTTGCTGCAACAGTTACGGTGATATCCGGGACCGGTGGGGTCCTGTATGGGAGGAGAAAGAATATGCTGAAAGGCGGGCAGAAGAGGAGAGACAGGACAGGGAAAAGCAGGACAGCGCTGATTCTCTCAGTTATTTTACTGCTAACAGGGTTGGTGCAAGGATGCGGCAATAAAATGGCAGGGGATTTTGCCGGAGACGGAGAGCGAAATCCCAGCCAGGTTTTTGATGCCTTTGCCAGGGATCTGTTTGCGGAACTGGCATCCCAGGATGAGATAACACTAAATTTCACGCTGGCGGATCCGCAGGCCTATGGGATTACGGAGGCGGATTCTGCTTTTGGATCCTATTCTTTGGAAGCAATAGAGAGCAGCAGGGAACAGGACAAAGAGATACGGGAAGCTTTGAAGAAGATGAAGGAAGAAGAACTGACGGAGGAACAGAGGCTGACCTATCGGATTTTGATGGAAATACTGAAAGAGGAGGATGCCGGAAAAGGCCTGGAATTATATGAAGAGCCTTTAAATGCCGTTACGGGGACGCATCTGACATTGCCGGTATTGCTTGCGGAATACCGTTTTTATGGAAAGGAGAGTGTGGATACCTATCTGGGGCTGCTGGAACAGATTGATGTATATTACGGGGAGCTTCTGGATTTTGAAAGGAAGAAAGCGGAAGCGGGCCTGTTCATGAGTGATCGTATGGCGGATCAGGTAATTGCAGCCTGCCGGGCTTATCTGGGAGAGGCGGAAGGCTCTGAGCTGGATCAATCCTTTCAGGAGCGGCTGGAAGAGGTGCCGGGAATAAGCGGGGAAGAAAAGGAGGTTTATCTTGCGGAAAACAGGAGGCTTCTGGACGCGCATTTTATTCCCGCTTATAAAAAACTGGCGGAGGGGCTGGAGGCTTTGAAGGGGAGCGGAATCAATGATTTAGGGCTCTATTATTACCCGGAAGGGCGTACCTATTATGAATACCTGGTGGAGCACAGCATCTATCCTTCTTTTACCACGGTAAATGAACTGCGTCAGGCGGTGGAAGAACAGCTGGAGGCAGATTTGGACGCCATGTATTCCGTCCTTTACCGCTCGCCGGAGCTTGCGGAGAAATTCGGACAGTATTCCTTCAGCAGTGAGGATCCCCCCGTTGTCCTGGAAAGCCTGCAGAAGGCAATGACAAAGGACTTTCCGGAACTGCCGGAGACTGCGTACCGTATTAAGTATGTGCCGGAAAGCCTGGAGGAGAGTATGAGTCCCGCCTTTTATCTGGTACCGCCCATGGACAGGCCACAGGAAAATGTGATTTATATTAACCGGGGGAGCGGTGATTATGATACCTATATTCTTCTGGCCCACGAAGGGTTTCCGGGCCATCTGTATCAGAATGAGTATTTCCGGAGAAAAGAGGCGCAGGAGCTGCGTTATGCCCTTTCCTTTTCCGCATACGCAGAGGGCTGGGGGACATATGCGGAAAACTGCTCGTATCTGTTTGACGGAAACGGACTGGAAAAGGGAATGGGTGAGGTTTTGGCACGGAACAGTTCCATTACCAAAGGGCTGTATGCATTACTGGATATCCGCATTCATTACGAAGGCTGGGACAGGAAGGAAGCAGCCGATTTTATCAGACAGTTTTTTGACATTGACGATGCTGTCGCAGATGAAATATATGACAGTTTACTTGCGGATCCTTCAAATTACCTGTTGTATTATACCGGGTATCTGGAGATTGTACGGATGAGGGCGGAGGCGGAAGAGGTACTTGGGAGTGCGTTTCAGGCAAAGGAATTCCACCGCTTCCTGCTGGATATGGGGCCTGCGCCATTTGGTGTGATCCGGGAATATTTTGAAGAATGGCTGGAAGCGGAAGAAAAGGACGAAGGAGGGCGGAAGGCCGCATGAGGGCGGCGAAACAGATACCATTCGCGGCTGTTACAATTCACGGCCCCTTGTGCCGCCCGCCCTGTGTAAAACGCCCTGTGTTAAAAAGAAAAAGTGGTTGACTTTCATTTTAGGCAATGCTAAGATACAGGTAAGTCGGATATCCGCAGCAGGCTGTGTGGTATCCAACCTTCGCGGCAGTCGTTAAGCGAACCTGTTTGTGTATTCGTTGGTTCGTTGCCCGCGGGAATAGAGAAAAGCGATGAAGGAAAGAGTAGCCTTAAGGCAGCGTAACCAGAGAGAAGGGCAGCAGCTGGAAGCCCTTTTACGTAGGAGAGAGGTGAAGACCATTCCGGAGCCGCCATGTGAAGGCTGTGAAGCAGAGATAAATGTGGCCGTATATCCGCGTTAAGGATTAGGATTTGTAAGAATCTGAAGTGAAAAATTAAGGTGGAACCGTGCATGACAGAAGGATATGGAATCCGGGAATCAAGGAGCCGGCAGAATAGCAGGCAGGCTTTATGAATCGGGATTTTTATAGAAGGATGCACCCTTAGAAGAACAGGAAGGACTGTTTTTCTGAGGGTGTTTTTTAATGCATTCTTTTGGGAACCTGTTGCAGGAGTAAGGAAAGGAGAGAAAGAAATGGACATTATTTTGAAGAACGGGAAACGCGGAGAACAACAATTTGAGGAAAAAGAAGGCGCTGCCGCGTTCAGGCATACGACTTCCCATATTCTGGCGCAGGCGGTGAAACGTCTGTACCCGGAGGTAAAGCTTGCTATCGGGCCGGCTATTGATGACGGGTTTTATTATGATTTTGAGTTCAGCAGCCCTATTTCCAGTGAGGATTTCGCCGCGATTGAAAAAGAGATGAAGAAGATTGTGAAGGAACGCCTGGCGCTGGAACGGTTTACACTTTCCAGAGAGGACGCACTGGCGCTGATGAAAGAAAGAAACGAAGCGTATAAGGTGGAACTGATAAAGGATTTGCCGGAGGATGCGGTAATCAGCTTTTATAAGCAGGGGGATTTCGTGGATTTGTGCGCCGGCCCCCATCTTGCCAACACCGGATATGTAAAGGCCTTCAAGCTGACCAGCCTGGCAGGGGCTTATTGGAGAGGCAGCGAGAAGAATAAGATGCTTACCAGGATTTACGGGACCTCTTTCCCGGATAAGGATCAGCTGGCGGCTTACCTTACCAGGATGGAGGAGGCCAAAAAAAGAGATCACAGAAAGCTGGGAAAAGAGCTGGGGCTGTTTACCCTCATGGAGGAGGGGCCGGGCTTCCCGTTCTTTCTGCCCAAGGGAATGATTCTTAAAAATACGCTGGTGGATTACTGGAGACGGCTTCATGAAAGGGAAGGTTATCAGGAAATTTCCACACCGATCCTGCTGAACCGGAAGCTATGGGAGACTTCCGGACACTGGGACCATTACCGGGAGAATATGTATACCACGACTATTGATGACGAAGAATTTGCGGTGAAGCCTATGAACTGTCCGGGAGGGATGCTGGTTTACAAATCCCAGCCCCGATCCTACCGGGATCTCCCGCTGCGCGTGGGTGAGCTGGGGCTTGTTCACCGCCACGAAAAATCCGGCCAGCTTCACGGGCTGATGCGTGTGCGCTGCTTTACCCAGGATGATGCCCATATTTTTATGACAAAGGAACAGATTACCGGGGAAATCAAAGGGGTCATGAGGCTGATTCATGAGGTATACGGCAGGTTCGGCTTTTCCTATCATGTGGAGCTTTCCACCCGCCCGGAAAACAGCATCGGAAGCGATGAGGACTGGGAACTGGCGACCGAAGGGCTGCGCCGTGCGCTGGATGAGACCGGAACGGTTTATGTGGTAAATGAAGGAGACGGCGCATTTTATGGGCCTAAAATCGACTTCCATCTGGAGGATTCCATTGGGAGGACCTGGCAGTGCGGTACGATCCAGCTGGATTTCCAGCTGCCGCAGCGGTTCGGAGCGGAGTATATGGGTGCGGACGGGGAAAAGCATCGTCCGATTATGATTCACCGGGTGGTATTTGGTTCCATCGAGCGTTTCATCGGTATCCTGATAGAGCATTATGCAGGAAAGTTCCCGGTATGGCTTGCTCCGGTGCAGGTGAAGGTGCTTCCTATTTCTGAGAAGTTCTTTGCATATGCCGGGAAGGTGCTGGAAGCGCTGAAGGAAGCGGGGATCCGGTGTGAAATGGACAACCGGGATGAAAAGATCGGTTACAAAATCCGCAGTGCCCAGATGGAAAAGGTTCCTTATATGCTTATTATCGGACAGAAGGAAGAAGAAGGAGGTACGGTTTCCGTGCGCAGCAGGGACGAAGGGGATTTGGGAAGCCGGGAATTGGAGTCCTTTGTACAGAAGGTGGTGGTAGAAGCAAAAGAGTAAGATAGAAATTTCCCTGCCGGGGCCTGGTGACAGGCCGGGCAGGGAAATTTGATTTGATTGGCGGAGTCCATCCGTCAGGCAGCCGTATTGTTAAGGAAGTACACGGATTTCATCCGGGTTGGTCTGGGCGGGGATGCTTAAGGTAGCGATCTGGTACCAGACCAGGATTCTGTTTCCGGGCTGCAGCACGGAATGTTCCAGTGCCCTCTTGCCGTCCAGTGTTTTAACCGGGGTATCCTCTCGGATGAAGCAAATCAGATCCTGATCGGTAGTGATGCTGAGAGTGCCGTCCGGGTCGGCAGTGACTTCGGTAATGACCGCATAGGTGGGAACCATCATATCTTCGGGAATCTCACAAAAAATCACATCGGCGTTGGACATAGGAGGCAGGCTTCTGGTCATGATCGGGCTGACATAGGCATAGAGCATTTCTCCCAGCTGCAGACTTTCCAGTGTTTTTTCCCTGCCGTCTTCTGCTGTCAATATCAGGGTATCTTCATGGATAGTAAGGACAATGGTGGAATAGGGATCGTCCTGGTTGTCGTTGGAAATGGTAACCTGGCTGCCGTTTATTTCCGTCACCGTGCCGTAAACACGGATGGAAGAAGGCGCTTCGGTTTCCGGGAAGGCTGCCGTATCCTGGCAGGAACTGCCGGCAGGGGATTCATCGCTCATGCCGGAGGCTACATGAAGGGTTCCGGGTTCCATTCCGTCCTGTTCCAGCCGGGCAAGCATTTCTTCCGCCTCCTGCTGTGTTTCAAATTCCCCCACAACCACCAGATATTTTCCGTCCTGGGTTTTTACCAGGCTGCTGTCCTCTGTGGGAAGGGCTTCCCGGAAGTGGGCGGTCTCTTCTCCGCCTTCCATTTCAGCGGAGGAAAGGTAATAGATTTCCCTTATTTCATCGGGGATATCGTTATAGTTGAGGGTCAGCTCCACGTAGCCGTCCTGGCTGTGATCCGCAATCTGGTATCCCATGTTAACAGGAAGCTCCACGACAAAACTTACGGCGGAGTCGTCCAGAAGAATACTGCGATAGACATCTTTTACCAGATCGGATTCCAGGAGAGGTTTGCTGATAGCTTCGAAATCAAAATCGCGTACATCATAAAGGGTGAAAACAAGACGGTGGGGAGCCCATTTTTCATCTATCCGGTAAGCCTTGTTCTCCCGGGAGGAATCCTTAGGCGTGCTGCAGGGGATCCGGTAGCTTTCCGGTTCCTGTACCTCTACGGGCGGTTCGTCGGAAAAGGCCTGGGGTGTTACCGGCGTGTCGGAGGAGGAACGGGCGGGGGACGGCGTGTTGGCATTATCCCCGGCGTTTCCGTCCGCAAAGGGGAATACCTGTGCGAATACCACCAGACACAGGCATGCGGCGGCCAGAGAGCCGATACCGGTAATCCATTTTTTTGCCGTATATTTTTGTCCCCGGTCCAGGCCGGTCCGAATGGCATCGGAAAGGGAATCGGGCAGGGGGATGTTATTGTAGTTTTCTTTTCCTTTATTCATAACTGTAGCTCCTTTCTGGGGGGTGTCAGACCGAAACGGCTTCTTTTAATTTGCCGATGGTGCGGTAAAGCCGGGTTTTCACCGTGCTTTCCGGCAGTTTCATAGTTTCTGCTATTTCCCGGAAGCTTCTGTCCTCAAAATATTTCAGGATGATCAGTGTTTTTTCTTCGGGGTTTAAGGTATTCAGCGCCTGATATAAATCCAGGCGGTCGTCTATGGAAAGCTCCTCCGGCTGTTCGGTGAACGTGTCGTCAGGAACAACAAATTCATATTTTTTCTGTTTTTTCAATAAATCATAAGCACAATTAATGATAATCCGGCTCATCCAGGTATCGAAAAATTCCGGTTTTTCCAGTTTGTTCAGATGGATAAAACCTCTGTAGGTAGCTTCCGATAGGATATCCAGCGCGTCGTGCTCATTTTTGACATAACAGAAAGCGAGACGATAAAATTTTGCCTTTCCGTTTTCCATATACTGTGCGAATTGCTTCTTAGTTAAATGTTGGCTCATGTGCCCCACCTTCTTTCATGAATCTTGTTTTTTAGCCCTTTACACTCATTAGACTTCCCAGGAAGGAAAAAAGTTTGCGCAAAACGAAAAAAAATGATAAAAGTTAGTATAGCATATTTTACACAGAGGGGGAAAGGAACGGACAGGCATGAGATTTATTATTTCACCGGCGAAGAAGATGAATGTGGATACGGATACGATGGAGATCGGAGGGCTTCCGGTTTATTTGGAAAAAGCGGGGGCGCTTCTGGAATGGCTTAAAGGGAGGAAGCCGGAGGAACTTAAAAGGCTTTGGAAGTGTAATGATAATATTACCGCTTTAAATTATGAAAGAATACGGTCGATGGATCTGGAAAAGGGGCTGACACCGGCGCTTTTATCTTATGAGGGGATCCAGTACCAGTATATGGCCCCGCGGGTTTTTGCGGACGGGGAATGGGCTTACGTGCAGGAGCATGTGCGGATTCTTTCGGGGTTTTATGGAATTTTAAAGCCGCTTGACGGTGTGGTGCCTTACCGGCTGGAGATGCAGGCCAAGGGGAGTCCCGGAGGAGTTGGGAACCTGTATGATTTCTGGGGGAATCTGCTGTATGAGGAGCTGGAACGGGAGACGGATTGTATCGTGAATCTGGCTTCCAGGGAGTATTCCCGGTGTGTGGAAGGCCGGATCGGGAAGGGGATGGAGTATATTACCTGTGTTTTCGGGGAAGAAAAAGAAGAAGGACGGAAGGCGGAAGGAAACGCGGGGAAAAAGAAGGGGCAGGGAATCCCGGTGATCCAGAAAGGGACGCAGGCGAAGATGGCACGGGGGGAGATGGTGCGGTTCGCGGCGGAAAAAAATATCAGGGACTGGAGAAAGCTGAAGGATTTCCGCGGGCTTGGTTATACTTACAGGGAGGAATATTCTTCCGGGGATCAGCTTGTATTTGTAAAAAAGAAGGAGAACCGGGACGGCGGATGGGATACCGGTATTTGACAGCGGTACAAACAGGCATTAAACTAAACATATGGCAGAAGCGGGAAGGAAACGGAAATCATGTATGTAATAGCAGGTCTTGGAAATCCGAAGCGGGAGTATGAGAACACCCGGCATAATGTAGGATTTGATATGATAGATGCTCTGGCAGATAAATATGGGATACGGGTGATTGAGAGGAAGCATAAGGCTCTGGTCGGCAGGGGATATATTGACGGGAGAAAGGTTGTGCTGGCAAAACCGCAGACTTTTATGAATCTGAGTGGTGAAAGCATCCGTGAGATCATAGATTATTATAAGGTAGATCCCCGGACGGAGCTGATCGTGGTATGTGATGATATCAGCCTGGATTTGGGACAGCTGCGTATCCGGAAAAAAGGAAGCGCCGGCGGACATAACGGTTTGAAAAATATTATTGCCCATCTGGGTACGGATGGTTTTGCCCGGATTAAGATGGGCGTGGGAAACAAGCCGGAGGGCTATGATCTGGCGGATTATGTGCTGGGTCATTTCACCGGCGGGGAACGTAAAATTATGGACGAGTGCATCGCTCTTGCGGTGGAGGCTTCCGTCACTATGATGGAGAAGGGGCCGGACGAGGCCATGAACAGATTTAATGGAAAGCGGGCAGGCGGGGAAAAGTAGATGAATGCAATCACAGCGCCGTTACGGGAACTGGCGGAATTTGAAGAAGGGCAGGCACTCCTGAAAAAGCAGGGGGCCTGTATCGGATTTACAGGCTGCGTGGATTCCCAGAAGCTTCATATGGCATATGGACTCAGCGATGGTTTCCGGTACAAAATCATCGTTACTTTCAGTGACCTGAAGGCAAGGGAAATATTTGAGGATTATCAGTTTTATGACAGGGATGTGACCTGGTATCCGGCCAAGGATCTGATTTTTTACCAGGCGGATATCCACGGGAACCAGCTCGTGACGGAACGGATGAAGGCGCTTCGGAAGATCATGGAGGGGAAACCGCTGACGGTCATCACTACCTTTGCGGCCTTGATGTCCCCCCAGGTCCCTCTGGAGGAGATAGCCGCTTCCGTTATCCATATTGATGCGGACAGCAGCCTGGACGAAAGCGGGCTTGCCCGCAAGCTGTCTGAAATGGGATATGAGAAAAATTACCAGGTGGATGCACCGGGGCAGTTTTCCATCCGGGGCGGTATCATAGATATTTTTGATCTGACGGAGGAAAACCCGTACCGTATTGAGCTGTGGGGAGAAGAAGTGGAATCCATCCGCAGCTTTGATCTGCTCAGCCAGCGGAGCGTGGAAAAGCTGGACGAAGTGGATATTTATCCGGCCACGGAAATGATGCTATCTGCGGCGCAGAAGGAAAACGGACTCCGTCTGATTGAAAAGGAAGCAAAGGAATTCGGGGATAAGCTGCAGGCATCCTTTCTGACGGAGGAGGCCCATCGGGTAAGGACCCAGGTAAAGGAGCTGCGGGAGCAGGTATTGGAATTTTCCCAGATCACCAACCTGGAGAGCTATATCCGGTATTTTTATGAGGATACGGTTTCTTTCCTGCGCTTTTTCCCGGCAGGGGAAAGCTGCATCTTTATTGATGAGGCGCTTCGGGTGAAGGAACATGCGCTGGCAGTGGAGATGGAATTCCGGGAAAGCATGGGGCACCGGCTGGAAAAAGGGTATATTCTTCCCCGGCAGGCGGACCTTCTATATGGCTGGGAGGAAACAGCGGGTTTCCTTCAGAACGGCAGGACGGTGCTGCTCTCCTCCATGGACAGTAAGAATGCGCTGCTGAAGCCGCAGAGGAAGTTTGATGTCAATGTAAAAAGCATGTCTTCCTATAACAGCAGCTTTGACGCACTGGTTTCCGATTTGAAAAGATATAAGAAAAACGGATACCGGGTGCTGCTGCTTTCCGGTTCCCGTACCAGGGCAAGGCGTCTGGCGGAGGATCTGCAGGAACAGGGGCTGAACAGCTTCTACAGCGAGGACGGGGAACGGGAGGTAATCCCGGGAGAGGTGATGCTTTTTTACGGACATGTGAAGAGAGGGTTTGAATATCCTCTCCTGAAGTTCGTGGTGATCACCGAAAGTGATATTTTCGGAGCACAGAAGAAAAAGAAAAAGCATAAGAAAAAATTCGAAGGACAGAAAATCAACGACTTTTCCGAGCTGCGTATCGGTGATTATGTGGTGCATGAAAGCCATGGCCTGGGTATTTACCAGGGGATAGAAAAGGTGGAGGTGGAAAGGATTGTAAAGGATTACATCAAAATATCTTACCGGGACGGCGGGAACCTTTACGTGCTGGCTACCGGCCTGGATGTGATCCAGAAATACGCTTCCTCCGACGCGGCGAAAACGCCCAAGCTGAATAAGCTGGGAACCCAGGAATGGCACAGGACCAAAACCAAGGTACGAAGCGCCGTGGATGAAGTGGCAAAGGATCTGGTGGAGCTGTATGCCGTAAGGCAGCAGCAGGAGGGCTATCCTTATTCCCGGGATACGGTGTGGCAGAAGGAATTCGAGGAATGCTTTCCTTTTGAGGAGACGGATGATCAGCTGGCCGCTATCGCCGCTACCAAGGAGGATATGGAAAGCTACCGTATCATGGACCGTCTGATATGCGGGGATGTGGGTTACGGAAAAACGGAAATCGCCATCCGGGCGGCATTTAAGGCTATACAGGACGGGAAGCAGGTGGCTTTTCTGGTACCCACCACGATTCTGGCCCAGCAGCATTATAATACCTTTGCCCAGAGGATGAAGGATTTCCCGGTACGGATCGATCTGATGTCCCGATTCCGTACCCCGTCGGAGCAAAAGAAAACCGTGGAGGATCTGCGCAAGGGCCAGGTGGATATTGTCATCGGAACCCACAGGATCCTGTCGTCCGATATCCAGTTTAAGGATCTGGGGCTTTTGATCATCGACGAGGAGCAGCGCTTCGGCGTCACCCATAAGGAAAAAATAAAGAAAATCAAGGATAACGTGGATGTGCTTACGCTGACCGCCACGCCTATCCCCAGGACCCTGCACATGTCCCTGGTGGGCATCCGGGATATGAGCGTCCTGGAGGAACCGCCCAGTGACAGGCTTCCCATCCAGACCTTTGTCTGTGAATACAATGAAGAAATGGTGCGGGAGGCCGTTGTCAGGGAGCTTACCCGGGGCGGGCAGGTATATTATGTATATAACCGGGTCCAGACAATTGCGGATGTGGCCGCTGTCCTGCAGGAGCTGGTTCCGGAGGCGACCGTGGCGTTTGCCCACGGGCAGATGAAGGAGCATGAGCTGGAACGGATCATGTATGATTTCATCAACGGGGAAATTGATGTGCTGGTGGCGACCACTATTATCGAAACCGGTCTGGATATCTCCAATGTGAATACCATGATCATCCACGATGCGGATCAGCTGGGGCTTTCCCAGCTTTATCAGCTGAGAGGGCGGGTAGGGCGATCCAACCGGACCTCCTATGCCTTCCTGATGTATAAGCGGGATAAGATGCTTAAGGAAATTGCGGAAAAAAGGCTCTCTGCCATCCGGGAATTTACCGATCTTGGCAGCGGTTTTAAAATTGCCATGCGGGATCTGGAAATCAGGGGAGCGGGCAATCTTCTGGGACGAAAGCAGCACGGGCATATGGAAGCGGTAGGCTATGATCTGTACTGCAAGATGCTCAATGAAGCCGTGAAGAACCTGAAAGGGGAGAAGAGTATCGTGGATTTCACCACCACCGTGGAACTGGAGGCGGATGCCTTTATCCCTCCTTCCTATATTGTGAACGAACAGCAGAAGCTGGATATTTACAAGCGGATTGCCGGTGTGGAAACCCATGCCGAAAGTGAAGATATGAAGGAAGAGCTGCTGGATCGGTTCGGAGAGGTTCCCAAGTCGGTGGAGAACCTGCTGCGTATTGCCCTGATCCGGGTGCTGGCCCATGAACTGTATATCACGGAGGTTAAGGGAAGAAACGGGGAATTAAAGCTTACCATGCGTCCGGATGCCGCCATACGGGTGGAAAATATCCCGACAATCCTGGAAAAGCATAAAAAGAAACTCACCTTCAGCGCCAGGGGGACGCCGGTTTTCTTATACCGTTACAAGAAATGCGGCGTTGTGGAAAAGGATGCAGAAAACCTGATACGGCTTACCGAAGAGCTGCTGGGGGATATGATGCAGATTCTGACCTGATGAAGCAGGTTTCCATTCCCGGGGAACGGGAGACGGTCGGCAGCAGATGAAACAAAACGAAAGGGTAAGGTAACAGTTCCGATCAGCCTGAACTGTTGCCGGCAAAGGAGGATTGGCATGAAAAAGGTACTTGTAGTGGTTGACATGCAGAATGATTTTATTGACGGCTCTCTGGGGACCGCGCAGGCGCAGGGGATCGTGGACAAGGTAATTGATAAGATTAAATCCTATCCGTCAGATTGTATATATGCCACCAGAGATACGCACGGAGAGGATTACCTTGCGAGCAGCGAAGGAAAGAACCTTCCGGTGGTACATTGCGTAAAGGGGAGCAGAGGATGGGAAATCCGTTCCGAAATCGCGGAGGCTATGCCGGAGGCGGTAATTGTAGATAAGCCTTCCTTTGGTTCCATGGATCTGGTAAAGCTTCTGTGCGCGGAAAATGAAAAAGAGGAACTGGCAATCGAACTGGTGGGACTCTGTACGGATATCTGCGTGGTATCCAACGCCATCCTGCTTAAAAGCTTTCTGCCGGAAAACCGTATCATCGTGGATGCCGCCTGTTGTGCAGGGGTGACGCCGGAAAGCCATGAAGCGGCGCTTCTTACCATGAAAATGTGCCAGATCATGGTGGAAGGGTAAGAAAAGCGATGAAAATCATATATCAGATCGGTATAATTTTTTCTATATGCTGGGTGAGCCAGATTGTGGAGGCGCTGCTTCCCTTTGCTTTTCCGGCGAGCGTGATAGGAATGGTGCTGTTGTTTGTGCTGCTGGCCTTCAGGGTGCTGAAGGTGGAGCATATCCGGGAAAAATCGGATTTCCTGCTGGCGAATATGGCCTTTTTCTTTGTGCCCGCCGGCGTGAGCATTATCAATTATTTTGAGGTGCTTCAGAGCACGGTGTGGAAGCTTCTGATCATCTGCCTGCTCACCACCATTCTCACTTTTGCGGCCACAGCCGGGAGCATCCGGCTGACTCTGAAGCTGATGGCTTTAAGAAAAGGGGGGAACGGAAATGGCTGAGCTGACATCCTCCCCCTTTTTCGGCATAGCTCTGAGCATTCTGGCTTTTTCTATCGGTGTGCGGATTCAGAAAAAAACAGGGCTTGTGGTGTGCAATCCGCTGATAATTGCCATTGTTCTGGTTATCGGCGTGCTGCTCTTGTTCCGGATTCCTTATGAGGCTTATAAGGAAGGCGGGAGTATTATCAACATGTTCCTTGCACCGGCTACAAGCTGTCTGGCAGTTTCCATTTATACAAGGGTGGAGCTGCTGAAGAAGAACTGGCTTCCCATTCTGGTGGGCTGTACGGTGGGCGCCCTCACTTCCATGGGAAGTGTCTATCTGCTGTGCCGGCTTTTTGGCCTGGATGAGGCGCTGACCAACTCCCTTATCCCCAAATCGGTGACAACCCCCATTGCGGTGGGGATTTCCGAAAGCCATGGGGGAATGGTGCCGGTCACGGTGGTTGCGGTAATCATAACAGGGATTATGGGCAGTATCCTGGCCCCCTGGCTGATCCGGGTTTTCCGGGTTACGGATTCCATGACCGCGGGGCTGGCTATCGGAGCCTGCAGCCATGCGGTAGGTACCTCCAAGGCTATTGAGCTGGGGGAAACCGAAGGGGCTATGAGCGGTCTTGCCATTGGCATCTGCGGGATACTGACGGTACTGTTTTCTTTGATTATGGGGTGATTTTAAACCGTGGTTATTTCAACAGTCCTGGTTTCACAGCCTTCGGAGGTTAAGGTTACTTTTATGATACCTTTTTCATATCCGGCCCTGACGGCGGCCAGAAGATAGCCGTCATAGGAGGTCCAGACAGGATTGTCATAGCGGTTCAGGGTCTGGGGATCCGCACTGCCGAAGCCCTGGAGCGTTCCGCAGCCTTGTACCTGAATGGTGACCTCTTTTTCTATATTCAGGTTTATGCGGCCGCAGGCATCCCGGAAGCAGATGGTGAGATAGGACAGGTCGGCACCGTCCGCTTTTAACTGTGTGCGATCACAGGCAATATCCATCTCCACCCGGGAATCGGCGGTCTGCAGGAAACAGCTTCCGGTTTCCCTGCCGTCTTTGTAGCTGACTGCCTTCAGTTCACCCGGCTGATAAGGGATCTCAAAGGCAGCCATAAAGGCATCGCCCACCGCTTTCTTTCCAAGGGAGGACCCGTTTAAAAAAAGCTCGGCTTCCTCTGCGTCGGCATAGACGTCCACGTAAGCGGTTTGTCCCTCGTATCCCGGCCATGTCCAGCTGGCGATGTTATCCTTCCACATCCAGGGCGTCAGGGAGGATTTCTGCCCGTTCCGGTTCATGCGCAGGACGGCAAGATAAGGATTTTTGCGAAGGCCGAATACGATTTCCCGAAGATAGCTGATAGGCCTGCGGTAGCCTGTGATATCGATATCTCCTATGTAGGCGATGCTGTCCGGCCAGTGGGAGGTGAAGTTTTGTGTGCCGTCATAATAGAAAATACCGCATCCGGCTTCCCCGAGATAATCATAGCCGGTCCAGGTCATATCTCCGATGACATGGTCATTCTTTTTCACCACATCCCATAAACGGACGATATCTCCGGGGAAGGTTTCGCTGCCGATTACCACACGGTTGGGATGGAATTCCTTTTCCGCCGCATGGAGTGCCGTCAGATAGTTATAGCCGGTGATATCCATACCGGACGCGGTTTCCTCCAAAAGGCCGGAAAGGACGGGGCTGGTTGCCATCCGGTCGGCAAGAGGCCCGGAAAGAACCGCCATCATGCCGTTGAGCGCGTCCGCGCCGCCTTCTGTCCTGTCGTCTTCCGTCTCTTTATTCCCGAGAGAAGCGGCCATTTGCGCCATCTGCTCCTTCCCAAGGATATCGGCCATAATTTCACCCATATGGGGCGCGCCTGCAAGCAGGCCGTTTATGGCATTGGTGGTATAACGGGAATCATCCAGCTCCTTGAATTTGTTGTTTATCCTGCGGTTAAGCTGCGCCCCTTTTGCGGTGCCGGCCTCGGGGATTTCATTCCCCATACTGTACATCAGGACACAGGGGTGGTTGAAGTCCTTGTCGACCATGCGTTCCACATCCTTTTCCCAGAAATAAGGAAACTGCTGGGAATAATCGTTGGCATTTTTGGAGCGGGTCCACATGTCGGAAAGCTCATCCATGACGTACATACCTAT
Organism: Lachnospiraceae bacterium; assembly: GCA_022845955.1. Taxonomy (GTDB): domain Bacteria; phylum Bacillota; class Clostridia; order Lachnospirales; family Lachnospiraceae; genus Eisenbergiella. The sequence continues at coordinate 6,472,837 of AP025576.1, read as the reverse complement.
CCGGTCGCAGGCGTCCAGCATAGCCTTGCTCATGGGATGATGGGCGCTGCGGATACAGTTGAAGCCCGCCGCCTTCAATTGCTCGCAGCGGCGTTCTTCCGCCCGCTCCAGCGTGGCGGCGCCGAGGATTCCGTTATCGTGGTGAATACAGGTGCCGCGAAGCTTTACACTTTTCCCGTTGACACAGAGTCCCTGTGCAGCGGAAAGACGCAGGGTGCGGATACCGAAGGAAACAACAGCCTCGTCCGCCGCCGTGTCGTTGTCCATGACCGTTACCCGGCAGGTATAAAGGCTGGGGGTATCACAGTCCCAGAGAAGCGGATTTTTTACCGCCATCCGCTGTCTGGATAGTTCACAGGTATGGGGAAAAGAGGTGACGGGTATCCGATCCGATGCCACAATATTTCCGCTGCCGTCCGTAATTTCGGTATGGAGCATGACCTTTTTCGTAAGCATCCCCGCATTTTCCAGCGCAGTCTTAACGACAATGACCGCATAATCCCCGTCCGCATCCGGGGTCGATACCTTGAGTCCGTCCGCCTTCAGATGGACCGGCCCGCCGAGAAGAAGGCTGACATTCCGGTATATGCCTCCGCCGCTGTACCATCTGCTGGTCTGCTCCTGATTATTGGCAATCACCTTGATTTCATTTGTTTCCCCATAGCGCAGGAAATCTTCACAGGCCACATAGAAATTGGTATAGCCGTAAGGATGGCCTCCTGCATAATCCCCGTTTATGTACACGCGGGCATTGGCGTAAACACCCTCAAATTCCAGCATCACGGAGTTCCCTTCCCAGGCGTCGGGAACATCCAGCTGCCTGGTATAGGTATACACATTTCCCGGGTAAAACCCGGTCTGGCTTCCGTTTTTCGTGTCGGGAGTCCTTTTTTCATGTATCATGGCATCGTGGGGCAGATGAACGGTTACGGCATGGGGATCTCCGCCCTGCAGCATGCTCATCAGCCCGTTTTCCCCGGATGTGACTATCCAGTTATCATTCAATTTTTTCCGTATCATGGCACCTCTTTCCCGGCCACGGCATCTGCATCTTACTCGTGTCCACAGTAACCGTTTCCTGTTGTTTGTTGAAATGTTATACAATATACATAAAGTATAGGATAGAATTATAAAATTAACAATGCATATGCACATAAAAGTCCGATTTTGATAGTGATATTTATCTTAAATGACAACAAAAGAAAAACGGGAGTGCTATACTTCTTGTATAAGATGACAAGCAACTTATGGTATGCACCGCAAACCATCCTTCATGTTTACGACAAGAAAAGGAGGGGATATGAATAACAGTGTTTTTGAATCGATCGAACATAAGATTATGGCTCCTGCAAAGATTTTTGTAACCGGAATGGAAAGTTCCCATTATCACTGGCATTATGATTATGAGCTGGTGGTTTTGCTGAAAGGAAAGCTGCAGGTTCTCTGTGGCCCCAGTCCTATGCTGATGGAAGAGGGGGATATTTTTCTTGTAAACAGCAAAATGGTGCACGGCTATCGGGGAATCCAGGATAATCTCTGCCTTTTCATTCAGTTCCCCACCACTATTTTTGAACGGATTGCGGGAAAGGAACAGCTGCTTTATTTTTATTTGAACAGCGTGAGGAAACAGTTTCCGCCGAAGGGCGGCTTTGAAAAAATGAGAAAGGCGGCCTGTAAAGCCGGTCTTACCATTTATGGAGAGGAGCCGGAGGCTTATCTGGTTCAGAATGCGTCATTTTATGAATTGATGGCGGAACTGGCGGCAAGCGTGCAGTATGATATCCGCCGTTATCCGGGATATGCGGACAGTCCCGCAGAGGGGCAGCTTGTGGCGGAAATAGGGGCTTATATTGACGCCAACTGCGATCAGAAAAATCTGACGGAATGCATTTCCAGGCATTTCGGGATCAGTGAAAAATCGCTGTACCGCTATGCTAAAAGCTTCCTGGGGATATCGCCCAAGGAAATGATCGATACGGCGAGGGTGGAAAAGGCAAAAGGGCTTCTGAGGCTGAGCAGGAAACCCATTACCATGATTGGAGGGGAATGCGGTTTCACTAACGAAGCGACATTTTACCGTGTTTTTAAAAAAGAAACCGGAATCACCCCAAAGGAATACAGAAACGGCGGGGGGATTGGGCCGGTGGAAAAGGTAGTCCAGGGATATTTAAATTTTGATAAAAGGGAAGCGGAAACGTTAATGCATGGTTATGCGGAACATTGAAGGGAGAATGAGATGAACCAGGCAAAGGAACACAGACTTGAATTTACAAAGAAGGCACAGGAGATTGTGGATAGGATGTCGCTGGAGGAAAAGGTATACCTGATGAGCGGGAACCTGACATTCCAGGATATGATGGCGGATGCCATGGGTGAGGCATCCCATTATAATGCCAGACCTTATCCTGCGGGGGGAAATGAACGGGAAGGCGTTGCGCCGATGCTTTTTTGCGACGGGCCAAGAGGGGTGGTCTGCGGGACCGGGGAAAGCACCTGCTTTCCGGTAACGATGTGCCGCGGCGCCAGCTTTGACACGGAGCTGGAGGAAGAAATCGGGCATGCCATCGGGCGTGAGGTACGGGGGCACGGCGGCAACCTGTTTGCGGGAGTGTGCATCAATCTGCCCTATAACCCCGGCTGGGGACGCAGCCAGGAGGTCTACGGGGAGGACAGCTTTGCGCTGGGACAGATGGGTTCGGCCCTGGTGAGAGGCGTACAGGCGGAGGATGTCATGGCCTGCGTCAAGCATTTTGCATTTAATTCCATGGAAATCAGCCGATTTAAGGTGAGCGTGGACTGTGAAAGGCGTACCGAGCGAGAGGTGTATCTGTCCCATTTTAAGGATTGTGTGGATGCGGGGGCGGCGAGTATCATGAGCGCCTATAACCTGTACAAGGGAACCCACTGCGGCCATTCCGACTATCTGCTGCGTAAGGTGCTGAAGGAGGAATGGGATTTCGACGGCTTTGTCATGAGCGATTTCATCTGGGGCGTAAAGGATACCGTGGAAGCCGGAAACGGCGGACAGGATATGGAAATGTGCTGTACCCAGTTTTTCGGGGATAAGCTGGTGCAGGCGGTAAAGGACGGGTTGGTGAGCGAAGGGCGCATCAATGATTCCGCCCTGCGGATCGTGCGTACCATTCTGGCCTTTGAGGATTCCTATCAAAAGAGCGGGCATACCTACGGAAAAGAGGTCCTGGGCTGCAGAGAGCATGTCGAGCTGGCGAAGCGTGCCGCAGAGGAAGGGATTGTCCTGTTAAAGAACGAAGGAAAAGCACTTCCTTTCCGGAAAGATAAGATCAAAAAGATCGCGCTGCTGGGGAAACTGGCAAATAAAGCCAATATAGGGGATCATGGTTCGAGCCGGGTATTCCCTGCCTATGTAAAAACACCCATGGACGGCTTTAATGAAGTGCTCCCGGAGGCGGAAGTGATCTGGTACAGCGGGGAAGATCTGGAGCATGCGAAGGAAGTGGCGAAGGAAGCGGATGCGGTTGTTTTTGTGGTGGGTTTTGACCATGACGACGAAGGGGAATTTGTTGCTGTGGAGAATGCGGAAAACTATACCGGAGCTGTGGGCGGGGATCGTAAAACACTGGGCCTCCATGAGGATGAGGTGGAATTGATCAAGACCGTGGGGCCGGAAAACAAAAACTCTGCGGTTGTTATGATTGGCGGCAACATGATTATGGTGACGGATTGGATTGACAGTGTGGCTTCCGTCCTGATGGCCTTTTACCCGGGGCAGGAAGGGGGAAGCGTGATTGCCCGGATCCTGACAGGGGAAGTCAATCCCAGCGGCAAGCTTCCGTTTGTACTCCCGTATGAGGAAGAGGATCTGCCCCATGTGAACTGGGATACCACCAACCAGTACTATGGATATTACCATGGCTATACCAAGCTGCAGAAGATAGGCAAAACACCGCTTCTGCCCTTTGGATTCGGAGGCAGCTATACCACGTTTTCCGTGGAGGCCCCGGCTTTCCGTGCGGATGAAGATAAGGTGACCGGGGTATGTACGGTAAAAAATACGGGAGACAGGGAAGGCACGGAGGTAATCCAGCTGTATGTGGGCTTTGGCCACTCTTCCATTGACCGGCCGGTCAGGCTGCTGAGAGGCTTCCGGCGGGTGACGCTCGCGCCCGGTGAGGAAAAGCAGGTGGAAATCACCTGTCCCGTGGAAAAGCTGAAATACTATGACACAAAGAGCGCTTCTTTCCGGCTGGAGCATATGGAATATGAAATGTACATAGGCACATCTTCTGCCGAGGAGGATCTTTTAAAGGGCAGTATCCAATTATAAAGCCGCACAAAAACAAATGTTGACTGGGGGATAAGGATATGCAGGAAAAAAAATATTTAAAATGGTACAATAAGGTAGGTTACGGTTCCGGAGATCTTGCGGCAAATATGGTTTACGCGCTTCTCACCAGCTTTGTCATGATTTATCTGACGGATACCGTTGGGCTGAATGCGGGTATCGCCGGTACCCTGATGATGTTTTCCAAGTTTGCGGACGGTATCACGGACGTATTCTTCGGTTCTCTTATTGACAAGACAAAGAGCAAATTAGGCAAAGCCCGTCCCTGGATGCTCTGGTCCTATATCGGGAATGCGGTAATGCTGATAGCTATTTTCGCCATTCCCGAAAGCTGGGGGGATACGGCAAAATACGCCTATTTCTTCATTGCTTATACATTGCTGAATGCGGTTTTCTATACGGCAAATAATATTGCCTATGCCTCCCTCACCTCCCTGATTACCAGGAATAATAACGAACGTGTGCAGGTGGGATCCATCCGTTTCATGTTTTCCCTGGCGACCAACCTGGTGGTTGCATCCATAACCGTCGGGCTGGTATCCACTATGGGCGGCGGCGCTATGGGCTGGCGGAATGTGGCGATTATTTATGCCCTGATCGGGCTGGTGGTGAATACGGTTTCTGTTTTCTCCGTAAAAGAGGTGGTGGATGAGGATGAAACCGCCCCAAAGAAGGGGGACGAAGAAAAGCTGACCCTTCTGCAGTCCGCCAAGCTTCTGGTGCAGAACAAATATTATCTGATGATCGTGGCACTGTATATCCTGACCTATATCCAGACGGGTATAGCGGGGATCGGTATCTATTATATGACCTATGTTTTAGGCAATCCGGCCCTATTGGGTACCTTTTCCGCGGCCCAGATGTTTCCTATGATTGTGGGTCTGGCCCTCACTCCCGCATTGGTTAAAAAAGCCGGAAGCATGTACAAGGTAAATCTCACCGGCTACTGCATCGCGTTTTTCATGCGTATCGGCTTTATCATAGGCGGCCTGATTGGGAGTATCCCCATGATGCTTGCTTTTTCCGTAATTGCCGGCCTTTGCGTCAGCCCTGTTACAGGGGATTTAAATGCCCTGATTGCGGCGACCAGCGACTATACCTACCGCACAAAGGGAAAGCGTATCGACGGAACCATGTTTTCCTGTTCTTCCCTGGGTATTAAAATCGGCGGCGGCCTGGGTACCGCTCTGGCCGGGATGCTTCTGGAAGCAGGGGGATATGTGGCGAACGCGCCGGTCCAGTCGGAATCCTGCATCAATATGCTGAAATTCATGTATCTGGGATTCCCGTTTATCATGGTTATCATTTCTATCCTTATTCTGTCCCGCCTGAAGGTGGAGAAAGCAAACCAGGATTGGGATTTGGAGCATGGAAAATAAAATAGGTTAGCATACAAAAAACAGGCCGTTTGCTACGGCCTGTTTTTTTTGTATGGTTACTGTCTCCATCCCGGTCGTGCCGCACAGGCAGCGGGGGAAGGCTACTTGGATCCTGCGGGTGAGGCACTACCGGACAAATTCCACTTTTTTTACCGGGAAAATTCCACATTACCTGAAAAAGGGGGATTTTTGAAGGAAAATGATGAAAATTGTGGTGTATTAAAGAGAAGGCAGGAATGATAGAATCCCTTTAGAAACAAGGCGGGAGCTGATACTATCGCGGAAAGGAAGGGGATTTGAGATGAAAGGGAGAGGCGGAAAAAGGCCGGTTAATGCCCGGGAGAAGCAGGGAAAGAAAATGTTTTTAATGATTCTTCCCTTTTTGATTTTGTGTTTTTTGTTTTCCTATTTCCCGCTGCACGGATGGATTTATGCATTTTATGATTATAAGGCGCCGCTGAGGCTGAGTCAGTGCCCGTTTGTGGGACTGAAGTGGTTTCGGATGTTTTTCAGCAATGAAACCCAGCTGGCGCAGCTCTGGCAGGTTATGAAGAATACCTTTGCAATGAGTTTCCTGAGTATTCTGACTTCTGTCCTGCCTCTGGGATTCGCCGTTTTTCTAAGCGAAATCAAGTGTAAATGGTTTAAAAACCTGGTGCAGACGATGACTACACTGCCCAATTTTATCAGCTGGGTCCTGGTGTATTCGGTGGCGTTCAGCCTGTTTTCCAATACGGGCATGGTGAATACGCTTCTGCAGAATCTGGGGATTACCTCTGAGGCGGTCAAATTCCTGGACAGCGATTCCCACACATGGCTGTCCATGCTGCTGTGGCATACATGGAAGAGCCTGGGATGGAGTGCCATTATGTACCTTGCGGCGATTTCAGGAGTGGATCAGGAGTTATATGAGGCGGCCAGAGTGGACGGCGCAGGGCGGTTTAAGCTGATGCGGCATATCACACTGCCGGCGCTGATGCCTACCTTTTTCGTACTGCTGATGCTGTCCATAGCCAATTTCCTGAATAACGGTATGGATCAGTATTTTGTATTCCAGAATGCATTTAATAAGACACATATCCAGGTTCTGGATTTGTATGTTTATAATCTGGGCATTACGGGCAGGAGCATTTCCCTTGCCACGGCAATCAGTATGATGAAAAGTGTGGTGAGCGTTTCTCTTCTGGTGGTTGTCAATTTTGTATCCAAAAGGGTAAGAGGAGAATCCATTATTTAGGAGGCTGTGTATGAAAGCTGTAATCAAGGAAAAAAGGATGAAAAGAACAAAAGGGGATATCCTGTTCGCAATTATCAATTACGTGGGATTCGGCCTGTTTACCCTGATTTGCTTTTACCCTTTTTATTATCTCATTATCAATTCCGTCAGCGCAAATGATTTAAGCGGGAACGGAAGCATTAATTTTCTGCCCAGCCAGCTGCATCTGGAGAATTATAAGCAGGTGCTGCAGTTAAAGGGGCTTGGGCTTGCGGCGCTTGTATCTGTGGGGCGGACGGTAATCGGAACGGTTTGTACGGTGCTGGCTTCGGCGTTTCTGGGATTTATGTTCACCCAGGAGCGGATGTGGAAACGGAAGCTGTGGTACCGGGTAATGGTGGTGACGATGTATTTTAATGCGGGGCTGATCCCTATGTTCCTTACCATGCAGAACCTGCATCTGACCAATTCCTTCTGGGTGTATGTGGTTCCCGTGATTGTACAGCCCTTCAATATCATACTGGTGAAGACCTATATGGAATCCATTCCCCGCTCACTGCAGGAGGCGGCGGAAATTGACGGGGCAGGTGTTATGAAGGTGTTTTTGAAGATCATCCTTCCCACCTCCACTCCCATATTGGCCACCATCGCTATTTTTTCAGCGGTGGCCCAGTGGAACGCGTTCCAGGATACGCTTATTTATGTGACGGATCAGAAGCTGTATTCCCTGCAGTATATCCTTTACCAGTATATAAACCAGGCGAATTCCCTGGCAACCATGGTAAAAAACAGCAGCGGCGGTACAAACCTGAATATGGCGGCGCTGGCGACCCAGCAGACGCCCACTTCCATCCGCATGACGGTTTCCGTCATTGTAGTCCTGCCCATTTTATTTATTTATCCCATATTCCAGCGATATTTTGTTAAGGGTATTATGATAGGTTCGGTTAAAGGTTGATAGAACAAAGGATTCATACTATGATAAAAGAAGGAGGATCTTATGAAGAAGAAACTTGTGAGCTTACTTTTATGTGCGGCTGTGGCGGTGTCCATCGCGGCAGGGTGCGGGGACGGAAAACCTGCCGCAGCGCCGCAGGAGGACGGGGCGCAGGCAGCGCAGAGCCTGTCCGGCGGAGACAGTAAATACGAGGAATTCCTTACGGTGGATGTATTTGATTCCCAGGCCAATTACCAGGGAATCCAGTCGGGCTGGTTTGCCAAAATAGTGAAAGATAAATTTAATATGGAACTGAATATTATCGCACCCAATGTGGCGGGCGGGGGAGATACCCTGTTCCAGACAAGGAGTGCTGCCGGGAATCTGGGGGATTTGATTTTCACCTCTGCGGACAGAGGAAGGCTTCAGGATCTGGTTACCGCGGGCCTGGTGATGGATATGTCCGGCTTGATCCAGGGAAAAGAAAATCTGGAAAGATACAGGGAAGCCATTGAATACAGCAATAAGGAGCTTGTGGAGGAAGAGGGGATTTATATGATTCCTTCCGAAGTAACCACCCTGTCCCCCACCACACCCATGGAGGGGACGGACTGTAACTCCGGGGTATATCTGCGATGGGATCTGTATCAGGAATTAGGCTGTCCGGAGCTGAATACGGCGGAGGATATGCTGGCTGTGCTGAAGGAGATGCAGGAGCTGTGTCCCGTCAGTGATTCCGGAAAGAAAACCTATGCATTTTCCCTGTTTAAGGATTGGGACGATAATGCGATGAAGCAGGGGGCATGGCTTCCCAGCCTGTATGGATACCGTTTTATGGGGGATGCGGTATATTCCGCAGATGATTCCCTTCCGCCCCAGAGCCTGGTTGAGGATGATTCCGTATATGTGCGTAATTTAAAGCTGTTTTTCACAGCCAACCAGATGGGGTTGATGGATCCGGAATCCACCACGCAGAACTATGATACGCTTTACAGTAAATATAAAGACGGTGCCGTTCTTTTTTCTCCCTGGCCTTGGCTGGGACAGGCGGCCTATAATGTGACCGAGCATGTGGAGGAGGGAAAGGGGTTTATGGCGATTCCCGTTGCGGATACCCGGATTTATTCCTGGGGCTGCTATGCCAAAGGAAATCCCGCCAACAGTGCCATGATAGGAAGCAAGGCCCAGGATCCCCAGAGGATGGCGGATTTCATTGACTGGCTGTATTCCCCGGAAGGGATCGGCAACAGTGCGGGACACAGCGTAACCCTGTGCGGACCCGAAGGGCTTACCTGGGAAATGAAGGATGGTGCGCCGGTCCTTACCGAATTCGGCAGGCAGTGCCTGGTGGACGGGGATGCACAGATGCCGGAGGAATACGGCGGAGGAAGCTGGAAGGACGGAAAGTCCCAGCTGGGAATCAAAGCGATCTCCAGTGCGGAAATCAATCCGGAAACAAACCATCCTTACGATTATACCTTATGGGATTCCTATACGGAATTAAACAGCAACCCTTTGATCGAGGACTGGCAGGAGCACTATGGAGTAAAGACGGCGGTGGAATATTACAAGGATCACGGGCAGGTGCTGGTGGCCCCGGGATGCTCCTATTCCGAACCGGCGGAGGATTCCGAAATCGCCACAATCCGTACACAGATTAACTCCACGGTGGTGGAGTATTCCTGGAAGGCGGTATTTGCAAAGGACGAAGCGGAATTTAAGGAATACATCCGCCAGATGCAGGAAACCGTCTATGGCCTGGGATATGAGAGAATTCTGGAAATAGATATGCAGAAGGTGGAGGATCAAAAGGCGGAAAGGCAGAAAGTGCTTCAGTAAAGGATGGGGATTCATGTATCAGATAAAAACGGATTGCCATGTCCATACCATATTGAGCGGACATGCGTACAGTACCATTGAGGAATGCGCCGCCTATGCGGCCGGCAGAAAGCTGGAATGCATTGCGGTGACGGATCATTTCTGTCCCATAAAAGAAGAGGAATTCGGGGATAAGGCAGTTCCCATCATCAACCTGACCGTGCTTCCTTCCCATATCCGGGGAGTCCGCATCCTGCGCGGAATGGAAGCGGATATCGTGGATTTGGAAGGACATCTGGCCAACTATAATGTGATGCATGAGGGGAAAAGTGTGCTGGAGGAGGCATGGAAAGATTTGGAGCTGGTGATTGCCAGCGTCCACCGGGGGCCTGGTAAAATGGAAACCGACCGGGAAGATACCGCCGCAAATACAAATATGTATCTGAAGGTGCTGCAGAACGGCAGGGTCAATGTACTGGGCCATGTGGGGAGATCCGGCTACCGGTTTGATATGCTGCCGGTTATCCGGGAAGCCCGCCGGCTGGGAAAGGCTCTGGAAATCAATGAAGCCTCCGCCCGGTTCGGCGCCCATATCCCGGCTGTCTGCCGTCAGGCCGCCCAGCTGTGCGCCCGGGAAGGAACGATGATTATGGTAAATTCCGATGCCCACTCCGCCCATTCCATCGGGCTGTATACGGAATCACTCCGGATGCTAGAGGAAATCCATTTCCCTGAGAGGCTCATTGCCAACCGGGATTATCAAAGCCTGGAGGAATTTCTCGGTCATAACCTGTAAAAAAGAAGCCGCTTCCTAAAGAGAATACTCTTTAGGAGGCGGCTCTTCCTTTGGTATGAAGGCACGAAAGCAGAAGGGGCGGATTCCCCTATCCGGTTCCATTCAGTCTGCGGGAATCAGGGGGAGAAGCAGACGGACGCAGGTTCCCCGCCCGGGACTGCTGGTCAGGTGCATGGAGTAAGGGGAACCGTAAATGAGACGGATGCGCCGGCTGATGTTGCTAAGGCCGATGCTGCCGGCAGGGACGGAGGGATCCGGAAAATCAGGGATATCCGGATCCCCGGAGGCTTCCAGTTTTTCCGACAGGGTGTGCCATTCTTCTTCGGTCATGCCTTTTCCGTTATCCTCTATAATAATATGAAGCTTTTCCTCTTCCGTATGCAGGGTGATGGTCAATTGACCGCCGGTATCTTTTTCCTCCAGGCCGTGCAGGATAGCATTTTCTATGATGGGCTGAAGGAGAAGCGGCAGTATTTTATAAGAAGAGAGGGAAAAATCAGGGGGGATCCGAAGGGTATAATCAAAACGGTCTTCAAATCGCAGCTTTTGGATGGCGAGGTAGGAAGCGATATAATCCAGTTCTTTATCCAGAGTGGTGCTGGCCGTTCCCGTATTTTCCAGCACATAATGCATGGTTTTCCCCAGGAGCTTAATGGCGGAGGCTGTTTCCCGGTCTCCGCTTCCCACGGACATCATACGGATTGTTTCCAGGGAATTATAGAGGAAATGGGGATTGATCTGGCTGGCAAGAAGCTTGTATTCCATTTGCTGCTGCTGGTTGATCAAGGTCTGTTCCTTTATCCTGGCTTCATAGACCTGCAGCTCCTGCTGTTTGATGTTGCCGATCATGATTTTCAGGTTCAAAAAGGTATCGGTGAGTTCATCGTCACCTTTAAAGGTATCAATAATGTCATAATTTCCCCGGCTGGCATGTTCCATAGCGGCCTGCAGGGTCGTCACACGCCGGCTGAAATAGCGGGTGGAGTAGAGGATGCCGTAGAGGGAAGCGGCAATGGCTGCGGTCAGCACCAGCAGGCAGATGAAGCCTATTTGGTAGATAGAGGCTTTCGCATGCAAATCGATGGTAGTGAGATAGAACTGTCCGTCCGTATGGTATGCGGGAAGGGTGGTGATACAGCCGATTTGCTTCTCCCCTCCGAAGGGAAGGAAACCGCTGGTGTGGAAGCCTTTTTTCTCGAAATCAATAGGAACCGGCTGGGGCTGTCCCTGGTAAAAACGGCTGCTGGAGAAAAAAACGGGCTGATCCTGGATAGACAGGGCCGTAAACAGGGCATTATTCTGGATGCGGTTTTTAAGGTAATTGTTGCTGAGCTTGATGACCAGAATCGCATGGTGGGAGGAGGGGGAAAGGGGAATCGAGCGCAGGAAGGTCAGCTCCGGTGCGCGTTCGTCGGTCCCGGGGTAAGTGGATTCACTGTAGCCCAGGGTACTGGACTGCCAGGATGTGGTGCCGCTTACGGAAACCAGGGGGAACCATTCCGCCAGCATATCCGGGTCGGCCTGCTGGATATACCGGCAGTCAGGGATAGAAGGGTTATCCGTATAAATGAGGATGGAGGAAATGGCGGCGTTATTGGCGTGGGTTCTTGCCAGCCGTTCATAACCGTTGCAGATACGCATTGCCTCTTCTTCGTTTTCATAATCCGCAGTGAGAATACGGGACAGATCCCCGTCGGAAAACAGCTCCTCGGAAATGGTATAAAAATGAAGGGCAGCGTCCAGGAGGACGGACTTCGCCCGCAGATTATCCGATTCCACCTGGGTCTGTGCCTGGCGGTACAGGAAGTTTATGGCATAAAAAGAAAGAAAAACACCGATAAACAGGAGCGGAACCAGGATGACCGGTATCAGCATCCTATGCATATGCTTTTGTATCCTGCTGTGGGGACCGTGCTTTGACGACATATGGAAACTCCTTTGTTAACGCAGCTTTCTGCGGTATTCCGCGGGACTTTCTCCCATTACCTTCTTAAACTTGGTGTGGAAATAATCCACGTTGCTGTAGCCCACTTTTTCCGCTATTTCATAAACCTTCAGAGTACCTTCCTTCAGCAGCTCCAGGGAGGCGTCAATACGCACCCGATCCAGATAAGCCGTGAAATTCATGCCTATTTTCTGGGTGAAGAGCTTTCCCAGATAGGAGCTGTTATAGCCAAAAAGAGGCGCGATCCGTTCCAGCTTAAGGTTATTCATGTAATTATGCCTGATATAATAAATGACATTATCCAGGGTGCTTTCCCGGGAGGCGGTCCCAAGGGAACGCAAAATCATTTCCGTCTGTTCGGAGATAAAGGTGATGATTTCATACAGATAATACCGGGTATTGATAAAATCCGCCGCCCAGCTGCCCGGGGGAAAAGGGATATCCGCGGTATGATAATGATAACGGACAGCTTCCCTGACCTGAAGATAGAGATCAAGGAAAAAACGCCGGATATCCTCGATGGGGACGGAGGAGAGGTAGATCTGTTCCCGGAGCCGGCCGAGAGTTTCCGCCAGCAAACGCCGGTTCCGTGTCTGAATATAATCCACCAGCATGTCCCTGTATTCCTCCAGAGTGGCTTTATCCGGTATAAAATAACTGTTTTGGGGCCGGGCCAGCTGGTGATAGCCGAAGGTATGCTGCCCCGGATCACAGTAAAAACGCATTTGTAAAAGATAAAGGGCTTCCCGGTAGGAGCCGGTGATATCTTCCGGCCGGTAAACGACCCTTCCGTAGGTAATGAAAAGGCTGTCTAAGGGGGAACCCTTCTGCGGCTTTACCTCCCGTTCGAACCGCTCCACAAATTCGGAAAAACGACGGATCGCAAAATCTCCTTTTAACAGAATAATTTCATTATGATCAATGGTTAAGGTTTCATACGAATGGTTATCCTCATTGGTGAGGTGCAGCAAATCGGAAAAGCGGTAGGATACCGCGGCGGCATCGTGACTGTATTTTTCATAAATGGCGGCCTGGTAACAGCCGGAAAGCAAACCAAGCTCTTTAAGCTCCTCCGTAAGTGTCCGGGAGGAACCGGTGAGAAAATCACGGAGGATGCTGCTGCGGGCCTTTTCACTGTAATATTCAATCGCGGAGGTGCGTTTCTTTTTATCATCAAGCTCTTCCCGTATTTTGAGTAGATGGGCGGTAAGGTCGTCCTCATCCACCGGTTTGGTGATATAAAATTTCACATCGTAACGCATAGCCTCCTGGGCATACTTAAAATCGGAATAGCCGCTGAGGATGAGAATGGTGCCTTCATATTTTTTCTCTCTGGCAAGGCGTGCCACATCAAGGCCGCTCAGCCGCGGCATACGGATATCCAGCAAAGCGATATCCGGTTTTTTTTCCAGGATGACCGCAAGGGCGTCCTCCCCATTTGAAGCTTCGCCCACGCAAAAAAAGCCCAGCTCCTCCCAGTCGATCAGCCGGCGCAGACCCTGTCTTATTTTGGTTTCGTCATCGGCAATAAAATATGTATACATAAAACCCCTCATATATTCCTTTAACCGGAAAACCGCATTCCCTGCAGCGGCTGCGGCTCCCGGGTTCTTACATTTATTATAAAAGAGGACTACAGATTTGTCCAACGTAGTTTCCGGAAAGATTGGTTGCATATTTTCCTCAATTTTACAAATACTACATTTACCAACCCGAAAAGAAATAAATGTTAAAAACGGAAAGAAGAGGCTGTGCGGCCCGGGCCGGTCGGCCTTTTAGAAGGAGGAAACATGAAGGCAACAGGAATTGTGAGAAGAATAGATGACCTGGGGAGGATTGTAATCCCCAAGGAAATCAGGAGGACACTGCGTATCCGGGAGAGTGATCCCCTTGAAATTTTTACCGACAGGGAAGGAGAAATTATTCTGAAAAAATATTCTCCTATCGGGGAAATGAGTACATTTGCAAAGCAGTACGCGGAAAGCCTTGCACAGGTTTCAGGGCAGATGACACTGATTGCAGACCGGGATCAGTTTATTGCAGCAGCAGGAGGCTGTAAGGCGCTTTTGGGAAAATCCATCAGCAAGGCTTTGGAAGAAGCGATTGAGAACAGAGAAAGTATTCTTGCGGGAAAGAACGAGAGGAGTTTTATCCAGGTGGCGGAAGAAGGCGAGCCGGAATATGTGAATGAGGCTGTCAGCCCTATTATCTGTGAAGGGGATGTGATTGGAGCGGTGCTTCTTCTGAACAATGACCCCAAGGGGAAGATGGGGGAAGTGGAGCAGAAGCTCATCCTGTCCGCGGCCGGCTTTCTGGGCAGACAAATGGAGCAATAAGAAAAAGAAGGCCGCAGAATCTACCCTACGGGTTTATTATCCCTCCCTGCCTGAACAAGAAGCGGCAGACAGAGAGCGGACGGTAATCCCGGAGGGTAGATCCTGCGGCTGTTTTCATGTCCGGATAGAGCATCAGAGGGCAGAAGAGGGCGGCGAAGGAACGGACGCCACATTCAGATCGGTATAACCGGTATCCTCAAAAGGAAGGGTAATCCGTCTGCCGCAGAGGGAAGAATAATAAATGCCCTTTACGATTTCCAATGTTTTCCTGCCCTCGGTCACATCGATGGAAACCGGAGTATTATTACATAGGGAAAGATAGAAATCCCGAAGCTGTGCATAGTGGCCCATGCCCCAATAATCAGGGATGTCCTTATTTCCCGGCGCGGGCACCGGCTGTATTTCTTCGTAAGTGCCGTCCAGCTCATAGAAGCCGACATCCTGCTTCAGGCCGCAGCGGCCCTTTTCCCCCTGGAACTCCAGGAAAATGGGAGCGTCGGCAGCATAGGAATTCGTGGCATACAAGCTGTAAAGACAGCCGTTCTTAAAACAGATGGCGGCCTCTGCGGTATCCTCCACATGGATACGGTCGTGGTAATGGTTATGTATGCTGCCCTCGATCCATTCCACATCGCTTCCCAGCATATAACGGATCCGGTCGATGCTGTGGATGGCCTGATCGATGAGCACACCGCCCCCTTCCTTGTCCCAGGTACCCTTCCAGTCACAGCCTTCATAATAGGAATAGGGGCGTGACCAGGTGAGAATGGAGCGGGCGCTTATGATGCGGCCGAAAGCGCCGTCCCGGATCATCTTGCGCAGCTGCTGTACGCTTGCTTCATAACGGGTTTGAAAAATGACGCCTAGCTTTTTCCCGGTTTTTTCCGATGCGGCTTTCATCTTGTCCGCATCCTGGAGGGTGACGGCAACCGGCTTTTCCGTAAGGACATGCATGCCCGCTTCCATAGCACGGATAGCCATGGGCGCATGGAGGTAGTGCGGGAGACACAGATGCACCGCATCAATATCCTTATCAAGCAAATCCTCCAGACAGGTGCCGTAGGCGGCGCCAAAGGGGGCGGCGAAAGCCTTTGCCCTGTCCTCTTCGATATCAATGGCACAGACGAATTCTGAAATATCCGAAAGCCGGGGAAAGGCAAAGGCATAGCTGGCGGATATCCTTCCGCAGCCGATGAGGGCGGTTCTCAGCTTTTTCATACATAGATTCCTCTTTTCTACTACAATATAGTTTGAGTGAAAGCACCTGACAGCCGGTCGGGCCTAATCAGGATATATCGGGTCAGCCGATAAAAAAAGAGCCATTCATGGTGGCGGTAAACTGATAATGAGTGTCGAAAAAATATTTCATGGCGCCGTTATAGCAGGCGTAGGAATCCAGCTGGCTGTAACGCAGTTTTACGCCTCCCGTCATGCGAGAAAAACCGGTTTCACCCAGGCAGCGTCGTATTTCCTCCAGAAATACGGGGCCTAAGGAAACAGAGTTCCCGCCGAGGACAATCAGCCGGGGATGTACCAGGCAGATGAGGTTGGACAAGGCCAGGGCCAATTCCCTGGCCAAATCTTTAATAACCAGTACGGCTGCCGTGTCTGTGTACAGGGAGGCCCTGCCCAGATCCTCATAACGGACAGCGTCCCGGGAGAGCAGGGACGAAGTGGTGCCCTTCTCCAGCAGACGGTTCCGGAGGGTGGCCTCACTCAGTACCAGCTCCAGACATCCGCGGTTGCCGCAGGGGCAGGGCGGGCCTTCCGGCGAAATGCTGAAATGGCCGAACTGGGTATACGAGGCACAGGCCTGTCCCAGAAGCTTATCCTGGATAAAAAGAGAAGCCCCGATCCCTCTGCTGAACTGGATGAATGCATAATCCTTTTCCTGGATGCCGGTATAGATTTTTTCCGCGTAGGCGCAGCAGGCCGTATCGTTCAGGACAGCTACGGCATAATCGGAAAAAAGCGAGCGCAGAAAGGGAAGGACCCCGGCTTCCCCCTGATCGTTGTCTAAGGGAAAGGTGGTGGAGAACACCTCTTCTTTTTCCGGATCGATCATGGCAGGCAGGACAAAGCACAGCCCCAGAATCTGCTCCGGCCGGATCCGTTCCAGAATCCGTCCGGTGAGAAAGCTGCGGCAAAGCCGGGCATACGAATCGGAAGAAGCCTTTTCCAGCCGCTCCTGCATAGCCGTAGTGCCGCAGATATCAATAAGAAAGGCATGAACCGAGGTTTCCTCCCAGCCGAATACCGCCACATAATAATTCCCTGCACAAAGTTCCAGGCAGTTCGGCTTTCTGCCTACACCGGAACTGTCCCCCATACCGGAATCATATAGAAAACCTCTTTCGGACAGTTCGTCAATCAGCGCGGAAACCGCAGTACGGCTCAGACCTGTCTGTTTGGCCAGCGCAGCCCGGGAAATCCCCCTGTTTTCGAAAACGGAATTGTAGAGCAGCTTCAGGTTTGTATTTTTGATCAGCTGTTGGTTTACTAATTTCATAAATGCCTCTTTGGTTTAATTGTAATATGGAATTACTAATAAGAATTGTATCATGAGTGACGGGAAACTGCAAGATGGAATGACCCGTGGTGACAGTTCAGGCATGGCTGTGCATTTTCTGCGCAGGCTGTGTGAAAACAGGCCGTAACAGTACGGACGAAGGCTGGACTGTTACGGTATGGGGAAAAGGGGGATTGACAAGGAGAAGGGCAGATGGTATTGTGAATTTGTAATATGATAGGACAAATTAAAGAATCACAGAGTGCCAAAAGTCATCGCTAAAGGCGATTCAGGATGGATTATGGCAGGAACTGTGAAGGGACTGAACCGTTAAAACATAGGTTGGGAAAGGGGATACTTTATGAAGGTCGGAGTAATTGGTTGCGGAGGTATGGGCACGACCCATAATCTGTCTTTAAAGGCGCTTTCAGGTAAGATGGATGTGGAAGTGGCGGCACTGGCTGACTGCAGGGAGGAATTTCTGGAGAGGGCATCGAAGCAGTGGCGGTCGGCCAGGAAGTATACGACGGGAATGGATCTGGTAAGGGAGGAGGAGCTGGATGCGGTACATATCTGTCTGCCCAGTTATCTTCATGCCGAGATGGCTGTGGCGGCGATGGAGAAAGGCATGCATGTATTTGTGGAAAAGCCTGTTTGTCTGACGGGGGAAGATTGTAAAAGGCTTCTGGAGGTGCAGAAAAAAACGGGTGTGAAGGTGATGGTGGGCCAGGTAGTCCGTTCTTTTGAAGAATACCGGTATCTGAAAGAGGCTTATGAGAAGAAAACCTTTGGTGAACTGAAATCTATTGTGATGCAGCGTATCAGCGGTGATACGAAATGGGGATACGAGGACTGGTTCCATGAGGAGAAAAAAAGCGGCAGTGTCGTGCTTGATCTGCATATCCATGATCTGGATTTCTTGCGATATATGCTGGGTGAACCGGATTCTTTTACGGTAAAAGCGACGGCTTTCCCAAGCGGGATGATAAACCAGGTGGTTACCTCTTATCAGTTTGGCAGCGTTTTCGCAACAGCAGAGGGAATCTGGGATGTATGTACGGCACTTCCCTTTGAATCTTCCTTCCGGGCGTGTTTTGAGGATGCCACGATAATTTACAGGGGAAATGATACGCCGTCTCTGCAGGTTTATCATAAGGGAGAAAGGATATCTGTCCCGGATCTTACGGCAGAATGGACTATGCATGATGAGTCCGCGGGCATTAATATATCGGATTTAGGGCCTTATTATACGGAGATCAAGTATTTTTACGAGTGTCTGGCGCAGGAGAGGGAAATTGTGAGAGCGCCTTTGGAGGAAGGTGTGAAATCGGTGCTTCTGGGTCTGAAGGAGCTGGAAGCGGGAAAGAAGTATCTGGAGGGCCTGGCAGAGAGCCGGCATACTTGAGATGCGCAAAAGTGCGGACAGGAGAGGAAAGGCGGAAAGCGCCTTTCAGAGTGGGAAATAAGGAAGTATCACAGGAGGTATAAGATGAGAGTAGGTATTTTGGTAAATCTGCATGCGGATACGGACTTGAAGGAGAAATTCGGCGAATTACGGGAGATGGGCGTGGAAAGCTGCCAGCTTGTGTGCTGGGACAGGAGCCTTCTTACGGAAGAAACCGCGGTTATGGTGAGAGAAGCGGTCTGTGAGAAGAAGATCGAAATCACTGCTTTCTGGTGCGGCTGGGAAGGACCGAAAGCCTGGAATTTTTATGAAGGGCAGGAGACTTTGGGCCTGGTACCTGCGGCGTTCCGTTTCCAGCGGCTGGCCATGCTGATGGAAGGCTCTGCTTTCGCCCGTTGGATCGGAGTGGGAAATCTGGTGACCCATGTAGGTTTTATGCCCGAAAATCCGTATGATCCCAACTATCATGGGGTGATAGCGTGCCTGAAGGAGCTTGCGGCAAAGTGCAGGGAAAACGGGCAGAATTTCCTTTTTGAAACCGGACAGGAAACACCGGTGGCCTTAAAGCGCGCCATTCAGGATATAGGAATGGATAATGTAGGGGTGAATCTGGATCCCGCCAACCTGTTGATGTACGGAAAAGGGAATCCGGTGGATTCCCTGGATGTATTCGGGGAATATGTGATGGGGATACACGGCAAGGACGGATGTTACCCCACGGACGGCCATGAACTGGGCGAAGAGAAGCCTCTGGGGCAGGGAAAGGTGGATTATCCTGCGTTTATCAGAAAGCTGAAGGAGATCGGCTATGAGGGGGACATCACCATTGAGAGGGAAATCTCTGGAGAAGAGCAGAAAAAGGATATCCGGATGGCGAAGAAAATGCTGGAGGATCTGATAGCTGCGGATTAAGAGCAGAAGAGGTACAAAAAGGTAACCGTTCAGACTTGTCTGAACGGTTATTAAAATAGCGTATAGCATAAATACGGTTTCCGAAATCCGACAGAGGAACCGGTTTTTCGTCAGGACTGAGGGGATCCATACACCAGAAACGTCCGTCCCGGCATTGGATCAGAAGAACATAATGAAAACTGCCCAGCCCGTTCATGCGGACACGGACGATGGGGTAAATTCCTTCGGATATCAGTGCCGCCAGATCGGTTCCTTTCATGGCAGATACGCCGTTCACCCGTTCTATGGATACCTGCAGTGCCGATTGCAGAGACTCCCACCGGATATTCCCTTCCTCATCATAGACCTGTTCCCGGGAAAGCATGGCGTTCAAACTGCCGGGATCTACGGGGGCCAGGCCGGGAACGGCAATATCCTGCATGCACAATGCCGCTGCCAGGCAGGCCGTCAGACAGCCGGAGGATTCCATGGTGAAAGAAGAATTCCCCAGGGTATCACCGGCCCAAAGCGGATTTTTCTGGGAAAAGAAAACAGAGTCCGGCGCTATGGCAGCCTGCCCGCCTTTTACGGATAGGCTGCCATAGATCCGTAAGGTCAGCAGACAGATAAGGAAGGCCATAAAAAGAAGAACTGACAGACATACATATATTCGTTTTTTTGTCATGATACTCCTATCGTGATGTGACCGTGATTACAGGCATCGCAATGCCATGTGGACAGAAACGGGTACAGCAGTTTTTGTCTGTATGAACCAATGATAGCAGGGAATGGGCATGGATTCAATAGCAAATGCAGCCGGGAAGCAACTGTGAACAGTAACGTTCGAACAGTCTGCGCTGGAAATCTTGGGTGACATGAGTTATGATGGGAAAATGGAGGCGGTTTGGAAAGGGAAGTACCGCCCGGAAAGAGAGGGAGCTGCCTGTGGTTCTCCAGAAAAATATAATACTCCTGACTGCGGCGGTGCTTACGGCTGTGTTTGGACAATATTACTTCCGGAATAAGGAGAAAAAGGGGAAAGGGGGACTTGTTTTTAAAGCACTGGCAACCTTTATGCCTGTTCTGGCGGCATTATTCTATGTATCAGGTGCAGAAGGACAGCTACGCGGCGTTGCCCTTTGGATATTTGCGGGCACCTTTTTCTGTATGGCCGCGGATGTACTGCTGGAGCTGGTTTTCCTGGCGGGGGTGGCAGCTTTTGGAATGGGGCATGTTTGTTTCCTGGCGGCTTATATTCATCTGGTGCCGGTAAGGATCACAACAGTCCTCCTTTTTGTGCTGCTGCTTGCTTTTATGCTTTTGCTTCACGGGAGGTTTCTGTACCATTTCGGTAGACAAGCCGTTTATATGGTGGGATACGGCGCTCTTTTATCCTTTATGACTGCGATGGCCCTGGCTGTGGCCCGGGAAATGGGCGGTATGGCAGGAATGTTTATGGCGGCAGGCGGGATCTGTTTTTATATTTCAGACAATATCCTGGGGTTCCGGATTCTGCATGAAACGCAGTCCCGTGTTTTGAGTGCGGTGCTTCTTACGCTGTATTATTCGGCGGTATATTTTATTGCAGCAGCTATGTACTTTATTTAAGTGAGGAAAAATACATGTCAAAACCAGAGAAATTTTTGTCCATTGGAATCAGTATTCTGAAAGCACAGGGAGAAAAGCCCGGCTGCGATGCAAAGCAGCTGTGGAGAATGATCCGGCAGGCGCGGAACCTTTTGGAAGAGCGGGGGATTCTATATCCCGGGAAAGCGATGCAGGAGAGGCGCATAGGAACCCTTCATGTAACGGTTGCGGATGAGAAGGGACTGCCCACACCTGCCCAGGTGAAGCTGTTCCCTCTCCGGGCAGGGGAATCCGCAGGGACCTTCCATAAGGTCAACGGCCGGATTGATATGATACGGGAAATGACCGGTGAAGACGGAATCCTGCAGAAGAGCCTTCCCACAGGCAGGTATATGGCGGAAATCTCCAAAGGCAGTGAATATATCATCATTACAGAGGAACTTAGGATAACGGAGACAGGCATACGGAAAAGCTATTCGTTAGAGCGCTTTGTGAATCTGGGGGAAAAAGGGTATTATGCGGGAGACTTACATCATCACAGTATTTACAGCAGCCCGGTTTACGGCGGGGACGATGATGTATGCGAGACGCCGGAGGAGGTGAGCTGTTCCATGCGGGCTATGGGATTGGCCTTCGGCGCTCTCAGCGATCACCATAATACCTTGAATCACGACGCATGGAGGGCACAGGAAAAAGAAGATTTCCTGCCGGTTGTGTCCAAGGAGATATCCACTTCCAACGGTCATGTATTGTCTCTCGGCGTGGAGAAAGATGTCATCTACCATGTACCCGGGGAGGAACGTACAGAGGAGGCCCTGCGTTCGGAGTTCAGGCGGATTGCTTTGGAAATCCGTGGGGAAGGAGGCATTCCTCAGTTGAATCATCCCCGGGATTACAGTGTTTCCACCTCATTCAACCCAGCCTTTTATGATATGCTGGACATATTTCAGACTATGGAAATATGGAATGGATCCCATCCTATGTATTACGGCACCGTTAATGCCGACGCGGCGCAGCTGTGGCGGGAACTGCTGGAACAGGGCAGGTATATTCCGGCGGTCACGGGGAGCGATACCCACAATATACGCGCGAATGATTATCATGAATTGTTTGGGGAGCTGATGTGGATTGACAGCGTACTGAAAGAGCAGAAAGAAATACGGAGTCGGCTGGAAGAAAGCTATGGAGCACAACTGGGCTGCCTGGATCTGCTGCATACCCGTCTGCTGCCACGCCTGGAGAAATGGGCGGAGTCCAATCTTACAAGCGGCGGTGTGCGGACCTATGTAAAGCTGGAGGGGCGGCCGGATTCAGAAAAAGTGCTGGATGCACTGCGCAATGGCCAAAGCTTCCTGACCAACGGCCCGATATTGTACGCGCCCCCCCGGAAGGAAGGGATGGAATTGACAATTCTGGGAAATCTGCCCCTGGAGCAGTTATCTATTTACGGCAGCGGCGGGTATGAGAGAAAAATAGTTCTTACGCAACGGGAGGAAACCCGGGGTAAAGGATATTATGATTACAGTATGATTCTTCCCTGGAATGCGGAAAGCAGGGAATGCAAGTGGCTCTTTTTTGTAGCAGCTTCCGACTTTACCAATATGGCTATTACTAATCCAACGCAAAATATGCAATGTTTTTGCTCTGTAAAAGACAATTAATACATAGACTATGCTATTTGAATTTACTATACTTAAAACAATGAATGATACGATTAGTGCCGTAAGGACTTCGGCCGTTCCGAAAGAAGCCGGTTGGTTGACTGACTTTTCCGATATTCGGAAGGAGATTCATTGCAGAATTTATGGAAGACGCGGTTAAATTGAGAAAAACTGGTAAATCCGCAGGCGGCGGAGATATCTGAAATCTTATCTTCCGTATTCAGCAGCAGGAACTGGCAATTACGGATCCGGACCAGATGGATATATTGGGTGACCGTATAGCCGGTAACCTCCCTGAACTGGTGGGACAGGTAAAAAGGATCCATGTAGATATTTTTCGCCAGCTCTTCCAGAGTCAGGTCGTCCATGTAATGGGTATGGATATAATTGGCTACGGTATAAATCCGCTCAGACAGCCGGTCCTGCGGATTCTCTGTCTCATAGATGTTAAAGTCATGGAAATCCTTCAGGTAATACAGAAACTGGGTGAACAGGCTGTGTATCATGAGTTCATAAGCGCCGGTCATTTCCTGGGTGCCGGCCTGATGGGACAGCGCCACGATTTCGTTCAGAATCCGTACCAATTCCTTCTGCTGGGCTTCAGGGAAACGGAAGATGGGTACATGTTCATGAAATGGTGTCAGGAGCTTTTCATAGGTCTCCTTGAAACCGTAGCCATCATCACGGTACATAAAGGTGATTACCAGCCTTTTGGAGGGCGTCTCACTGGGATAAAAGGACTTATGCAGGCGGGACGGCTCCAGCAGCACGAAATCATTGGTCCGGATGCGGTAGGGAATGCCTTCAATAAAATGTGTGGCCATAGGGCTTAGCAGGATATGAATTTCATAATAGGAATGAAGATGCTCGAATTCCATGTTTTTTTCTGTGGAACGGATATCAAAATCAAAAAAATAAAATAAAGAATTTTTAATATCGTTGACAATAATAAAATGTTTTTCCTTATATTCTATTGTCTGAGGCATGGATAGGATACCTTCTTTCCCCATTTACTGCAAACAGCCTATTTTTTCACAATTATATTATAGTAGATCAAATGCCAAAAAGCAAGGAATAGGAAGAAAATATAGTTACAGGCGGGGAGATAAAGGAATGTTACAGGAAATAGATAAAAAGCTTCAAAAGCTGATTGATGCCTTTACGGGAATCTTATATGAAGATGATGACGTATTTATGGAAAATATGCGCAGGAAGAAGAAGTTATCGGAAGAGGAGCTGCGTAAATATGCGCATTGGGAATGGACCCAGGGCGTAGGGCTTTACGGTATCTGGAAACTGTTTGCGGCCTCAGGGGAAAAAAAATATCTGGAAATGCTTACCCGGTATTATGACAGGCAGCTGCAGGTAGGCTTTCCGCAGTGCAATGTGAATACGGCGGCTCCTTTCCTGACTATGTCTTATCTGGCGGAATACCTGAAGGATGAGAATTATATGAAGCCCTGCCGGGAAGCGGCGGAATGGATTATGAACGGAATGCCCCGCACCATGGAAGGCGGGATACAGCATATGACTTCTGATGATGTCAACGAGCAGGAGCTTTGGGATGACACATTGGTGATGACCGTGCTTTTCCTTGCCAATATGGGAAGGATATTGGATCGGGAGGATTACCGTAACGAGGCCCAGTATCAGTTTCTGCTTCATATGAAATATCTGCAGGATCCGATAAGCGGCTTCTGGTACCATGGCTGGACTTTTCTGGAAAGGAATCATTTTGCAGGGGCTTTCTGGGGAAGAGGGAACTGCTGGAGTACCATTGCGATCCCGGAGCTGCTCAGCATGATATCCTGTCCTGAGCCTGTGGAGCGTATTTTAAAGGAAACCCTCTGCAGTCAGGTGGAAGCCCTGTCGAGGTGTCAGGCGGACAGCGGTATGTGGCATACGCTGCTGGATGACCCGGAATCCTACGAGGAAGCCAGCGCCACATGCGGTTTTGCGTATGGAATCCTGCGGGGAGTACACAGCGGCCTTCTGGAGGAAAAGTGGCTGGCAGCGGCAGACCGGGCGCTGAATCCGATTCTGTCCCTGATATCGGAGGACGGGGTTCTGGGACAGGTATCCTACGGCACCCCCATGGGGAGGGAGAGCAGGGACTTTTACAAAGAAATACCGCTCAAGCCCATGCCCTATGGACAGGCGCTGGCTATTTTGTTCCTTGTTGAATGGAAGAGGGGACACAAAGGGAGTGAACAGTTACTGTATACATCAAAACAGGAGGACATATGAGAGGGAAAAATACACCGTCCCGGGCGGGCAGGAAAAAAACAAACGGAAAGCTTTACCTGAGAAATAACTGGCAGTTATATGCCATGCTGCTGGTGCCGGTCATCTACATGATTCTATTCAAGTACAAACCCATGCTTGGTGTAGTTGTAGCCTTTAAGAAATTCAATATCTTCCAGGGTATCTGGGACAGTCCGTGGATAGGTCTGACACATTTTAAGGAAGCCTTTACATCCGGGGATTTCTGGGTTGCTTTGAAAAATACACTGGTATTGAATATGGGGGATTTGGTTCTCGGCTTTCCTATCCCGATATTCCTGGCAATTTTCCTGAACGAGCTGCGCAGCGCAAGGGTGCGTAAGGTGACACAGACACTTCTGTATCTGCCGAATTTCCTGTCCTGGGTTATTATTTCGGGTATCGCCACCCAGCTGTTTGCCAATACCGGCATGATAAATAATATCGTAAACGCATTGGGCGGATCGAGTATTCCCTTTTTGAGCGAAACAGGGGTATGGCGGTTTGTATACTGGTTTTCCGGCGTGTGGCAGGGGGCAGGTTATTCCCTTATCGTATATCTGGCGGCCCTGATGGCCACGGACGCTTCCCTGGGGGAGGCAGCTTACATAGACGGCGCCACCCGCCTGCAGCGTATCTGGCATGTGACGCTGCCGCAGATTTCTTCCACCATTACCGTCCTTTTGATTATGCAGATTGGCAAGCTGGTGACTATCAGCTTTGACAGGCCTTACCTTATGGGAAATACCATGGTGCGGGATGCTTCTAATGTAATCAGCACTTATGTATACTCCATCGGCCTGGCGGCAGGACGTTTTGACTTTGCAACTGCAGTGGGGCTTTTCCAGACCGTGGTAGGAGTGGTGCTGGTACTGTCAGCCAATTGGGTGATAAAAAAGATGGGACAGGAGGGTATTGTATAATGAACAGCGGAGTAAACAGCAGAACCGAAAAATTATTCCAGTTTTTTTGGACGGCATTCTTTATTCTGGTAACGGTAATAGCCATGGTTCCTATCCTGCGCGTAATCTCGGTATCCTTCAGTTCCAAGGATGCGATTACAGCAGGCAGAGTATTCATATTCCCGGTGGGCTTCAACACGGAGGCCTATACCCGGGCATTACAGAGCGGAAGCTTCGTGCGTGCCTTCGGCTATTCCATCTTGCTGATGCTGGGTTCCACGGCAGTGAACCTGCTGATGACCGTATTGGCGGCCTATCCGCTTTCCAAGAAAGGCTTGAGAGGCGGCGGCATCATTATGACCCTGTTCGTGCTGACCATGTATCTGAACCCCGGAATAATCCCCGAATATTTGAATGTAAGAAGCTTCCATATGATTGATACGGTATGGGCTTTGATTATCCCCGGGGCGCTGAGCGCTTACAACATGATTATTATGTGCAATGCATTCCGCGGGATAGACTCCGCAATCTACGACGCGGCCAAGATAGACGGCTGCGGTCAGTTTACCACGCTGACCAGAGTGGCGCTTCCGCTGGTGTATCCTACCATGGCGACCCTGGGACTGTTCTACGCGGTGGGCCGGTGGAACGGTATCAGTGATGTATTGTACTATATTAACACCTCATCGCTATACACCGTACAAATGGTGCTGAAGCAGTTTGTGGAGGCGGTGAATGTCTCTGTGGAGGAGGGGCTTACCACCAATCTGATAGCGGAGAACATCAAAGCAGCAAGTATTGTGATTTCCATGCTTCCGATGCTGGTAGTATATCCGTTTGTACAGAAATTCTTTACAAAAGGGATAATGATTGGCGCTGTTAAAGGTTGAGCGCAGCTACGTAAAAACATATCCGGAAAAACCCGGATAATGTAATTTATAGATGAATAAAAAAATGGAGGAACAGTTATGAAGAGAAAAGGTATCTTGAAAAAGACACTGGCAATTGCCCTTGCTTCTGCCATGACTTTGGCAGCGGCGGGATGCGGCGGAAAAGACACAGCAGCCGGCACGACAGACGGAGGAAGCTCGCAGACGGCCGGCACCGCCGCACAGGCCACGGCTTCAGCCGGATCGGAGACAGCAGAAAAAGGGGAAGAGGTAACGATCCGTGTGATGGCATGGGACAGGGGAAATGCGGCCCCCGGAACCACAACGGAGAATAATACGCTGACGAAGTGGATTCAGGAGCAGGTAAAGGAACTGTATAATATCAATGTGGAATATGTTTCGGTTCCCCGTTCGGAGTCTGACGACAAACTTAATATCATGATGTCCGGCGGAACGGCACCGGATATCGTATTTACCTATGACCAGACCTTGTTTTACAGCTATGCCAGCAGCGGTGCGCTCCATGAACTGACGGATGCTTATAAGCAGTATGGCTCCAATATCCAGAATTTCTGCGGCGAAGCCCAGGATATCAGTATGGTGGGCGATGCGAAATACGCTGTGATGAAGCAGAGGGGTACGGAAGAACCCCGCCACATGGCATACATCAGACAAGACTGGCTGGACGAGCTTGGCATGGAAATGCCCGCTACGAAAGAGGAGCTTGGCGAATACCTGACAGCAGCAAAGGAAAATAATCTGGGCGGCGATACCACGATTCCCTGGGCTATGAGCGGACGGAACGATACCGAGAAAATGTATCTGAATTTCCTGGGTTCCTATGTGGATCTGCCGGATGACCGTACAGCTTACATTTATAATGAATGGTATATGTCGGTGGCTCCCGGTGCCGAGGAAGGCCTGAAGCAGCTGAACCAATGGTATAATGACGGCCTGATTACCAAAGATTTCCCAACCGATACGGCAGAAGATGTATTTATGGCAGCTATTTCCAACGGCAGTGTGGGCTTCGTGCTGGATGATCCTTATCACCCCCATGCAAGCTTTGAGATATTGAATAATGCGGTGGGACATGAAACCTTCGTACCCGTCCAGTGCTTTGACCTGCCGGATGGAAGCTACAGAGAGCCTTATGAATATCGTTATGCCATGTTTGTAATGATTCCTTCCAGCGCAAGTGAGGAGAAGGTGGCGGCCTGTATGAAGTATCTGAACTGGATGGCCGATCCGGAGGTGGCTCTTAATATCCGTTATACGCCGGAACACAAAATAGATGATCTGGGTGTGGCAGTAGAACCGACCGAAGCGGAAAAGAATGAAAAAGGCTATCCCGGAACCTGTGATGATCTGTGTCTCATGAACCTGAATTTCGAGTGGGCCAATGATCCCGAGGTGCTGGCCCAGACCTCCTTTGACAACCAGGCTACCCAATGGGCAAGCCTTGAATGGTATCAGAATTTCCAGAAAGTGAAGGAGGAAGGAAAGTTCCGTTTCCCGGTATTCTCCTATATTACAGAGGATGAACAGACCTATGGTGCGGATGTAAAGACCCGTATGATTGAATTTGTGTACAGATGTATCGTTGCTCCTGCAGATCAGTTTGACGCAACCTGGGAGTCCGGCTATAATGAACTGGTAAATGCAGGGCTTCAGAAGATATTGGACGGAAGGGCGGAATACTTTGACAGCCTGAACTGATGGGCGGGGTATAACAATGGAAAAACATTATAAAAAAATATTGAAGGACACCGAGGAACGGGTGGCCAGCCGTCTGCGGGCGCAGGAAATGGATGAAAAAAGCCCCTGTTACGGAGGATTTTATGACACGAATCGGATGGTTCAGGCAAAGTATACAATTATCTGCGTGGAACCCATGATTACGTTGTACTGTAATCCGGACAGCCGTTATTACCGCAATCCGCTGCTGGCTTGGCGGGCGGAACTGGGGTTGGCATATATCCGCAGTGTACAGCATGAAAACGGCCTTTTTGATTATGTCACCTGTAATTTTTTATCCGCACCGGATACCGCTTTCTGTATCGGCTTTTTTATCCCGCTGTATGAGTATCTGCAGAAAAAGCAGGAACGCACAGGACAGGAAGAAAGCT
Organism: Lachnospiraceae bacterium; assembly: GCA_022845955.1. Lineage (GTDB taxonomy): Bacteria > Bacillota > Clostridia > Lachnospirales > Lachnospiraceae > Eisenbergiella. Next base: position 6,443,850 of record AP025576.1, on the reverse strand, counting down.
TCCTGAAACGGATAGGGGAAATTGTGCATGACGGTGCGTACGGCCTGCTGGAAGGAGGTTTCCATACCCCCAACCATCGTTGGGCCATTGCTTCCTCACTGGCGAAATGTGGTGTGCTTTTCGGGGATAAAAAGCTGGCGGACTCCGCCGATAGTTACCTGATAGAAGGGATTGACTGTAATGCCGACGGAGAATTTGCAGAGAAATCTGCCGGAAATTATAATAGTGTAAATAACGATGCCATGCTGATGCTTTCCGAAGCAAGGGGAGATGCCCAATACGAGCAGCATACCATCCGAAACCTGTATATGATGCTCACCTACTGGGAACCGGACGGGAGTATTTTCACAGCCAATTCCACCCGTTTTGATAAAGACCGGCTGGTATATCCCCTGAGTTATTATATAGAATATCTGGCTATGGGCATAAAATATGAAATTCCGGAATTCCTGGGGATGTGCAACACTATTTTTGATATAATTGAAGAAAAAAGGATTTTCTCTCCGGAATGCCTGATTCATCTGATGCTGCATCCGGAATATCGCCGCTTCGAATATGTGGGGCGCTATGAGCAGCCGGATTTTACCCGGTTTTATGAAGATTCCGGTATCCTGCGGGCCAGGAAGGGAAATTACAGCTATACGGTAATGCGGGAGAAATCCAATTTCCTTTATTTCCATAACGGGACAAGCAAACTGGAGATGAAGGTGGCGGGAAGCTTCTGCGAACACCGGGCGTTTAAGGCGGAAACGATGGAAATCCTGCCGGACGGCACAGCCCATCTCCATCAGACCATGAGGGGGTGGTATTATCTTCCTTTTGAGGAAAAACCGGAGACAAGCGACTGGTGGAAGATGGATCAGAGCAGCCGCAGGAAAAAGCTGGGACCTGATATGGAAATAGATGTGTATGTGGCTCCTGCGGAATGCGGCATTGACATACGGGTGGTGACAAACGGTGTGCAGGGAGCGCCCTGGAGAGTGGAACTGGCCTTTTCCGGCATTGCATACATGGCAAGCGAGCATGTGATGCTTCCTGTGAACGGCAGCGAGGTGCTGGTCATAAAAGATCGGGAGCTGGAGGCGTACAATGAAAAGGACAGCCTGCTGATCGGGCCGGGCTTCGGGGAGCATCGTTTCACGGAAGGCAAGGAGGACAGTGAGACGAAAACCCCGGGAGCCGCTACGGTGTATTTTACGGATTATACGGACTTCGACCATACTATCCGGATCCGCAACCGCAGGGATCTGGAGGAAAAACTGCTGGAAGAGCGGTGAGGGCGTTATGAAGGATAACAGAATCAGAAAAAGAATATTGATGGCATTTATAGGTGTGACAGTCAGCGGGATGGCGGTGGGGTTGTTCCGGAATGCCCGGTTCGGCACGGATCCTTTTCAGGTGTTTGTAAACGGGATCAGCAACAAATTGACGTTTATGGATTTCGGCACGCTGTACATGATAATCAACCTGTTGATGCTTCTGCTGATTTTTTTCCTGAACAAACATCATATCGGGATATCCACGTTTGTAAATATTTTCCTGTTAGGATATGTGGTACAGTTCTCCGATGATGTGGTTGCGGGTATCATCGGTGACAGCCCGTCCATGCCGGTTCGGATCGCATTGCTTGCAGCAGGGCTTGTAATTCTGTGCTTTGCATCGGCTATGTACTTTACGGCGGATCTGGGAGTATCCACCTATGACGCTGTATCCCTGATCCTCACGGAACGAAAACTCGGCAAATTCCGCTATCTGCGGATTACTACGGATTTAATCTGCGTAATTGTGGGATTTGCCCTGGGCTCGGTAGTGGGGGTGGGGACGGTGGTCACGGCGTTCTTTATGGGACCGTTGATTGACTTCTTTCGTGTGCATGCGGCGCGGCCGTTTTTGTACGGAAAGGGATAGAAACAACGGACGCACGATTCACAGGCCATACTTATATGTAACAAGAAAAGCCGTCTGCAGGCTGCAGGCGGCTTTTCTTGTTGCATATTTATGAAAGATATTCCTGATAGGGATCCTCCGGGGCATCCAGGAAGCATACGCCTATAATACCTCTGCCGGTATGGGCGCCGATGGCACAGCCTACTACGGACACCATGATACCGGCAGGATGCAGCTTGTCCTTTATCATATCCACAACAAAATGCAGCGCTTCTTCGTCTTCGCCGTGGCAGACGGAAATAAGCTGTTTTTCCAGATCGGCTCCGTTTTCTTCCGCATATTCAACCAGGCTTTTCAGCGATTTTTTATGCCCGCGGACGGTTTTGAGTACCTGCAGGCTTCCGATCCCATCCACGATGAGAACCGGTTTCATATCCAGCGCTTCGGCCAGGTTTCCTTTAAACTTGGAAAGCCTGCCGCCTTTAATGAGATAGGCAAGGGTATTGACCGTAAACACGTGGCGGATATGGCTGCGGTAGAATTCGGCTGCTTCTATCAGCGTTTCTTTGGAAGCCCCGTGTTCCAGCATTGTGAGGAGCTTGACCACCAGAAGGCCGAAACCTGCAGAGGCGCAGCGGGAATCGATGATGGTCAGATCAAAAGAAGGGTATTCTTCCAGCACGTTGTTCCTGGCAATATTGGCAGCGTTGAAGGTTCCTGCGATCCCCGTGGAAAAGCAGAGGTAAAGGATACTGTCCCCGTTTTTGGCGTAGGGCGTGAAGGCTTCTTCAAACATGGCGGGGTTTATGTGATAGGTTCTCACATCCCTGGACGTATCGTCAAGTATTTCATAAAATTCCCTGGTATGAATGGTTTTCCCATCCAGATAATCCACCTCGTCTATAACCACCGGAGTGGGGATGACGTGAAGCTGATAGCGGTTGATTAGCTCTTCCGACAGGTCGGAAGCGGAATCGGTAATTATTTTAAGCATAAATTCTCCTTGTCGGTTCCGGTCTCCGGTCAGTGTACCTGGCCCATCTGATCCAGAAGCTGGATTTTGATGTTATACAGCTTGGAAGAAAGATCTACATATACCTGATGAGGGTTAACGAGACGTCTTGTCTCATCCCAAAGGGTATTCAGCTCTTTCTGGCAGTAGTCCCTGATTTCCATGACACTGGGAGAACGGTATACACATTTCCCATCCAGGAATACGGGGACCATAAGCTCGCGCATCGTATAGGTGCCGGCTTCCAGCAGTGTCTTTTTCCAGGGCTCCAGCGGATCGAAGAGAAGCAGCGGATCGTGCTCGCTGAATACCTCGTCGGACAGGGCGATGAGATCGGCCTTTATTTTGCCGGAATCCTTTTCATAAATCCGGTGAATCACCTTGTTGCCGGGATTGGTGATCTTTTCCGAATTTTCGGAAAGCTTGATTTTTGGTACAAAATTTCCGCTCTCATCCATAATGGCGGCCAGCTTGTACACACCGCCGAAGGAAGGCCAGTTTTTGGAGGTGATCATATGGGTGCCCACACCCCAGGAGGTAACCTTACAGCCCTGTACCTTCAGGCTGTCGATAAGATATTCGTCCAGATCGTTGGAAGCGGAAATGACCGCATCCGGGAAACCTGCCTCATCCAGCATTTTCCGGGCCTTCTTGGAAAGATATGCCAGGTCTCCGCTGTCCAGGCGGATACCGTAGAAGGTGAGGGGGATACCCGCCTCCCGCATTTCCGTAAAGACGCGGATGGCATTGGGTACGCCTGATTTTAACGTATCATAGGTATCCACAAGCAGGATGCATGCGCCGGGGTACATATCCGCATAAACCTTGAAGGCCGTATATTCATCGGGGAAGCTCATGATCCAGCTGTGTGCATGGGTCCCTTTTACCGGTACGTCAAACAGCTGTCCGGCCAGCACATTACTGGTACCGATACAGCCGCCGATCATAGCGGCTCTCGCGCCGTATATGCCGGCGTCCGGACCCTGGGCGCGGCGCAGCCCGAACTCCATGATTCCGTCACCGCGGGCGGCGTAGCATACCCGGGAGGTCTTGGTAGCGATCAGGCTCTGGTGGTTGATGATATTCAGAATGGCAGTTTCAATCAGCTGGGCCTCCATAATGGGAGCGATAACCTTGATCATGGGTTCTCTGGGGAACATGACGCTTCCTTCCGGGATGGCATAAATGCTGCCTGAAAAACGGAAGCTTTTCAGGTATTCCAGGAAGGCGTCCTCAAAGATGCCAAGGCTTTTCAGATAAGTCAGCTCGTCCTCGTCAAAATGCAGGTTTTCCACATATTCAATCACCTGCTGCAGCCCTGCGCTGATGGCATAGCCCGATTCCATCGGATTATTCCGGTAAAAGGCGTCAAATATAACCGTTTCATTACGGTCCATGTTTTTAAAATAGCCCTGCATCATCGTCAGTTCGTAGAGATCGGTCATAAGGGTAAGATTCCGCGTTTTCATGGGTTCTCCTCCGCTTTGTTTATAATTCAGGCTTTGCACAGCCGGACAGTTACATGAAATTACAAACTCAAATTTCGCAGGAGCAAAATGGCCTTCCGCCCGCTGGCAGAGCGGTGTCTCCGGGACGGAAAAGGATATTCGCCAGTCCATCAGGCCGGACATTCCGATGAGCCCGAAGGCGTCAAGTGTGTCAGATGAGGCTGACACACTTGACCGGTCTCATCTCCATGGTAAATTACTAAAGTAATTCGAGAGGAGCTGGTGAACATTCCTTTTCCGTCCCGGAGACACCGCTCTGCCAGCGGGCGGAAGGCCATTTTGCTCCTGCGAAGTTTGAGTTACAAATATAATACGCGTAATTGAGAAAGAAAGCAAGTTTTTTCATGTTTCAGGTTACCACGCATGGCCGCAGATGTGCGGGGATCAGGAAGCCAAGCGGTTAAAACCGGTGGCTGGTATGCTGGTTCACGTATTTGTTTTCAAATTTGGAATAGACAATGGTCTGGCTGTGGTACAGGCTGTAATAGCCGGACAGCATATAACTGGTGGCTACGGCGATGAGGAAATAATACGCATCGTCAAAGCCGAACAGCTCAAAGGAGATGAGCAGGGAGGTGACCGGGCAGTTGGTGACTCCGCAGAAAACGGCGATCATGCCCACGGCTGCTCCCAGGGAAGCGGGTAGTCCCAGGAGCGCCCCTGCGGTACAGCCGAAGGTGGCGCCGATGAAAAGGGACGGTACGATTTCCCCGCCCTTGTAGCCGGCGGATATGGTAATGACTGTAAAGAGCATTTTAAAGAAAAAGGCCCACGGCAGTGCGGTGCCGGCCAGGGCGTGTTCAATGACGGGCATGCCGGTGCCCAGGTAGTCCTGGCTTTGTGTGAGAAGGGTCAGGAGGATGAGCAGGCAGCCTCCGGCAGCAATACGGATATAGAGGTTGGAAAAATATGTTTTAAATACCCGTTCCCCCATCTGAAGCATCATACAGAACAAAATGCTCAGTATGGCGCAGCAGGCAGCCAGAAGCACTACCTTCAGGCCGGGGATAAGGGAAAGCTCCAGATCATTCATGACGTGGAAATTTTCCGTCTGCACGCCCGTGAATTTGGCGATATCATTGGCAACCAGGGCGGCACAGATGCTGGGTACCAGTGCGGCGTAATACATAATGCCCACACTGGAGACCTCCATGGCAAAAAAGGCGGCCGCCATAGGGGTGCCGAACAGCGCGGAAAAAGCGGCAGCCATGCCGCTCATCAGAATGATTTTCTTGTCTGTTTCATTAAAATGGAACAGATCCCCCAGCTTTTTGCCCATACTTCCGCCGATCTGAAGAGCAGCGCCCTCCCGCCCGACGGAACCGCCGCAGAGGATGGTGATAATGGTGGAACAGAAGATGAGGAACGCCATGCGGAAGGGAATGATGATTTTGCTGTGGATGCTTTCGATGACCGAATCCGTCCCGCCGTTATTCTCATAATGAAAAGCCTTGTAGAGGAAAACAATCAGCAGACCGCCCAACGGGAGGGTGAGGAACATATATTGGTTCCGGGTGCGCAGTGCGGTCGCCTGGTTCAGACACCAGGAAAAAAGAGAAGCAAAGAGGCCCACGGCCGTCCCGGTCAGGGCGCTGAAAAACAGCCACCGCAGATATTGACCCATATTATGGTATATTTTAAGTACATATGCTTTTATCCAGCTCATGAATAAACTCCTTTATCTTAGGGAAACAAGATTGTATACAAACAGAATATACCATATATCGGAGGCCAGGGAAAATACTTTTTCAAGTTTTCAGGGACAGAGCACAAAGGGCGTCTGAACGTTACAACCAAGACTTGCCGGATTAGTTTTTAATAAAATCGTTGACATAAAATGTGACAGTTACTATTATTGTTAAAAAATAATAGTATGGTATGGAGGGATTAAGATATGAAATATAAGAAAATATGTCTATTATGTGTATTCTTATTTCTGCCTGTGGTATTGTGGGGCTGCGGAAGTCCTGAGGAAAAAATGGAGCCGGAAGAAAGTGTGGTAACACAGGAAGCGCCTTCTGCAATGGAAACTGACAGTATCCAAGCTGAGTCAAATATAGAAGAAGGGAATTCAGAGCCCATAATTGCTATACAAGATTTTGATACATTTGCTGCGCAGGAAGGTTCAGAAGAAATTAATTTGGTAGTTTGGAATGAGTCCGCCGGAACACAGGAAATTCTTGAGCCTTATAATAGTGGAGACGAAGTATATAAAATGCAGGGTGGAGATAGGTTTGCTGTGAATACACAATGCGGGTCAATTTTTCTTCGAGCAATACGGATAGAGAATAATATTGTACCCGATAATTGGCTTGCGGAGGATGGGACAGTAATTGAAAAATATGTTGAATTACCGCTTGGACAGGTAGAAGCGCATGATGGAATAGGAGGAATCCGAATCATAATGCTTTTAAGAAATAAAGATAATGATGAAGAGACTCATTTAGCATATTTGGTATCAAAATAATAATAATTTCGCTCCTTTGTGGTTATAATTCACGGCCTCTCTGCCGCGCTGTCCTTGAAAGAATCTAAAACCCCTTGACAATGCGGCTTTCCGGGCTATATAATACCGACATGAACACAGGAAAAAAGCCATGAGGAAGACAGTAGCCATGCTGGAAAGCTGCAGCGAGCCGGTGCAGGTGGAAGACCGGTACGAGTAAGGCATGGGGAAGATCACTTCTTAGCTGCGGGCTGAAAGGGAACGAGTAGGCAACGCCGGATTTCCTCCGTTATGGGAAACCATATATTCTTATAGGGACAGCGCCGCTGGATCAGACGTCTGTTTTTATAGGCCGTATGCTGTAACAGGTGGTATAACGAGTCTTGGACCTCGTCCTTTTACAAGGACGGGGTTTTTTGTTTTCCGGGAAAAAACCGGGAGACCGGCAGTCCTGTCAATGGTTTTATGGAGCAGTTTTTCAGGAGGAATGGCTGAGGGCAACGGTTCGGGCCTGACCGGACGTTTGCGGCTGAAGGCCGTAGAAAGGAAGAAAGACATGTCACTTTACACAAAGGTAAATACAGATCTGAACTTCGTGGAACGGGAACACGAGGTGGAACAATTCTGGGAAGACCAAAAAATATTTGAAAAAAGTATGAAAATCAGGGAGGGCTGCCCTGCTTATACCTTTTATGACGGACCGCCCACCGCAAACGGGAAACCGCATATCGGCCACGTGGAAACCCGTGCCATCAAGGATATGATTCCCCGTTACCGTACCATGAAGGGGTATATGGTTCCCAGAAAGGCCGGCTGGGATACCCACGGACTTCCGGTGGAGCTGGAGGTGGAGAAGCTTCTGGGCCTGGACGGCAAGGAACAGATTGAAGAGTACGGAATCGCCCCTTTCATTGAGAAATGTAAAGAGAGCGTATGGAAATATAAGGGCATGTGGGAGGACTTTTCCAGGAAAGTCGGCTTCTGGGCGGATATGGATGATCCTTACGTAACCTACCATGATGAATATATCGAGTCCGAATGGTGGGCGCTGAAAAAAATCTGGGATAAAGGCCTTCTTTACAAGGGCTTTAAAATCGTGCCTTACTGCCCCCGCTGCGGGACACCCTTGTCCTCCCATGAGGTGGCCCAGGGCTACAAAGACGTGAAGGAACGCTCTGCGGTCGCCCGTTTTAAGGTAAAAGGAGAGGATGCTTATATCCTGGCATGGACCACCACCCCCTGGACCCTGCCCTCCAACGTGGCTCTTTGCGTAAACCCCAAAGAAGAGTATGTGAAAGTAAAAGCTGCGGACGGATATACCTATTATATGGCGCAGGCGCTGCTGGATACGGTGCTGGGCGATTTGAACAAGGAAAATCCGGAGGTTCCCGCCTATGAGGTGCTGGAAACCTGTGTGGGTAAGGATCTGGAATATAAGGAATATGAACCGCTGTTTGACTGTGCGGTGGAAACCTGTGAAAAACAGCATAAAAAGGCATTTTATGTAACCTGTGACAGCTATGTAACCCTGACCGACGGTACCGGCGTGGTGCATATCGCCCCTGCTTTCGGTGAGGACGACGCCAACGTGGGACGCAAGTATGATCTGCCTTTTGTCCAGCTGGTGGATACCAAGGGGGAAATGACGAAGGAAACCCCCTGGGCGGGGACCTTCTGTAAGGAAGCGGATCCGGTTATCTTGAAGGAACTGGCGGCGGCCAGCCTGCTGTTCTCGGCACCTAAATTTGAGCACAGCTACCCCTTCTGCTGGAGATGCGATACTCCGTTAATCTATTATGCGAGGGAATCCTGGTTCATAAAAATGACGGCGGTTAAAGAGCATCTGATCGCCAACAACAATACCATAAACTGGATTCCGGAATCCATCGGAAAAGGCCGTTTCGGAGACTGGCTGGAAAACATCCAGGACTGGGGGCTTTCCAGAAACAGGTATTGGGGGACGCCCCTGAATATCTGGCAGTGCGACTGCGGGGAAATGCTTTCCGTTGGAAGCCGGGAAGAGCTGGAAGCATTAAGCGGCAACCCGGAGGCAAAGACGGTGGAGCTGCATCGTCCGTATATCGATGCCATCACCATACCCTGCCCGAAATGCGGCAAGCCCATGAAGCGTGTGCCGGAGGTAATCGACTGCTGGTTTGATTCCGGAGCCATGCCTTTTGCACAGCACCATTACCCGTTTGAAAAGAAAGAAACCTTTGAGCAGCAGTTCCCTGCCCAGTTTATTTCCGAAGCTGTGGATCAGACCCGCGGATGGTTCTATTCCCTGCTGGCGGAATCCACCCTGCTTTTTGATCAGACCTCCTTTGAAAATGTGATTGTCCTGGGGCTTGTGCAGGATGAGAACGGGCAGAAGATGAGCAAGTCCAAGGGGAATGCGATCGATCCCTTCGAGGCCCTGCAGGAATACGGCGCGGATGCTATCCGCTGGTATTTCTATTCCAGCAGCGCGCCCTGGCTGCCCAGCCGTTTCCATGGCAAAGCTGTGATCGAAGGACAGCGTAAATTCATGGGTACCCTTTGGAACACCTATGCGTTCTATGTACTGTATGCCAATATTGATAATTTTGACGCCACCAAGTATAAGCTGGAGACCGATAAGCTTTCCGTGCTGGATAAATGGCTGTTAAGCCGTCTGAATACCCTGATTACGGAGGTGGATACCCGTCTGGACGCTTACCAGATCCCGGAGGCGGCCAGAGCGCTTCAGGATTTTGTGGATGACTGCAGCAACTGGTATGTGAGAAGAAGCCGTGAGCGCTTCTGGGCTAAGGGAATGGAGCAGGATAAGATCAATGCTTATATGACGCTGTATACGGCCCTGGTAACCGTGAGCAAGCTGGCGGCACCTATGATTCCCTTTATGACAGAGGAAATCTACCTTAACCTGGTGAGAAGCCTGGATAAAAACGCGCCGGAAAGCGTGCACCTGTGTGATTTCCCCGTTGCGGATCCCGCCTTTGTGGATAAGGGACTGGAAGAGGCCATGGAAGAAGTGCTGGATATCGTGGTAATGGGACGCGCCTGCAGAAATACGGCGAATATCAAGAACCGTCAGCCAATCGGCACCATGTTTGTAAAAGCAGGAAACGCCCTGAGTGATTTCTATAAGGAAATCGTGGAGGATGAACTGAATGTGAAAAAAGTGGTATTCACCGACGATGTGAGAGCGTTTACCACCTACACCTTCAAGCCCCAGCTGCGTACGGTAGGCCCGAAATACGGCAAACAGCTGGGAGGAATCCAAAAGACCCTGGCTGCCCTGGACGGAAATGCCGCAATGGACGAGCTGAATGCTTCCGGAGCCATTACCTTTGAGGTAAACGGTGTGGAGGTCAGCCTGACGAAGGAGGATCTGCTGATTGAGATGACCCAGAAGGAGGGTTATGTGTCCGAGGCCGACAACAATATGACGGTAGTCCTGGATACCAATCTGACAAAAGAACTCATCGAAGAAGGCTTTGTATTTGAAATCATCAGTAAAATCCAGACGATGCGTAAAGAAGCAGGTTTTGAGGTCATGGATCACATCCGGGTGTCTCTGTGCGGAAACGATTCAATAGCAGAGGTAGCCTCCGCCAACCGGGAATTCATTGCCGGCAAGGTGCTTGCAGATTCCATTACGGCAGGAGATATGCTGGCTGTAAGCAAGGAATGGAACGTAAACGGGGAAAATGTGACCATCGCTATCGAAAAAGTGCAGTAATTATTGTTTTGCTGACGATAGGAGCCGCCGCTTTGGTAAAGTGGCGGCTTTTTTATATGAATTTAACACTTATTTTTACAAAATTACTGTTTTCATATCTGGTAAATTGTTGTAAACTGTACGTATTGGGCGTACATCAGGCATAAATATAGTAGGAAAGAACGGTCCCCGCATCACCGCAGGAGACCGGAAATTGAGAGATAGTTATGAGGAGCGAGGAGGAAATAAATGCTTAAGAAACCGGTGATTCAGAAATTTGACAAAGATTTATTCAAGAACAGTGTGGTTTATAATGTTAAGACCCTTTACCGTAAAACCCTGGAGGAAGCTACCCAGCAGCAGATTTTCCAGGCGGTGTCCTATGCCATCAAGGATACTATTGTGGATAACTGGATGAATACCCAGAAGGAGTATCAGAAAAAGGATCCGAAAACCGTATATTATCTTTCCATGGAATTTCTGATGGGCCGTGCATTGGGAAATAACCTGATCAACCTGCAGGCGTACAGCGATGTGGAGGAAGCCCTGGAGGATTTGGGTATTGATATCAATATCGTGGAGGATCAGGAGCCGGATCCCGCGCTCGGCAACGGCGGCCTGGGCCGTCTGGCGGCCTGCTTCCTGGATTCCCTTGCGACTCTGGGCTATGCCGCATACGGCTGCGGAATCCGTTACCGGTACGGGATGTTTAAACAGGAAATCCGCGACGGTTATCAGATGGAAGTGCCGGATAACTGGCTGGCGGACGGCAATCCCTTTGAGCTGCGCCGTCCGGAATATGCCAAAGAGGTTAAATTCGGCGGTTACGTCAATGTATATGTGGATGAAAACGGACGCAACTGCTTTAAGCAGGAAGGCTATCAGTCCGTGAAGGCCGTTCCTTATGATATGCCTATTGTGGGTTATGGAAACGGTATTGTGAATACGCTGCGTATCTGGGATGCGGAGCCGGTGGAGTGCTTCCAGCTGGAGTCCTTTGACAAAGGGGATTACCAGAAGGCTGTGGAGCAGGAAAACCTGGCAAGAAATATTGTGGAAGTGCTCTATCCCAACGATAACCATTACGCCGGTAAGGAGCTGCGCCTGAAGCAGCAGTACTTCTTTATCTCCGCCTCCGTACAGGAAGCGGTGGAAAAGTATATGAGGAAGCACGATGATATCCGGAAGTTCCATGAAAAGGTAACCTTCCAGCTCAACGATACCCATCCTACAGTTGCGATTGCAGAGCTGATGCGCATCCTGATGGATGATCATTATCTGACCTGGGATGAGGCCTGGGCGGTCACCACTAAGACCTGTGCCTACACCAACCATACCATCATGGCCGAAGCCCTGGAAAAATGGCCGATTGAGCTGTTTTCCAGACTTCTCCCCCGTATTTACCAGATTGTGGAAGAAATCAACCGCCGCTTTGTGGCCCAGGTTTCCCAGATGTATCCCGGCAACCAGTCCAAAATTGCCAAAATGGCCGTTATTTATGACGGACAGGTAAAGATGGCGCATCTTGCTATCGTGTCCGGCTATTCTGTCAACGGCGTGGCCAGGCTCCATACGGAAATCCTGGAAAAACAGGAACTGAAGGATTTCTATGAGATGATGCCTGAAAAGTTTAATAACAAGACAAACGGCATCACCCAGAGAAGATTCCTTCTTCACGGGAATCCGCTTCTGGCACAGTGGGTAACCGGGCATGTGGGCAGTGACTGGATTACGGATCTGTCCCGGATCAGCGGCCTGAAGATTTATGCAGAGGATAAAAAAGCGCAGCAGGAGTTCATGAACATCAAGTACCAGAACAAGGTGCGCCTTGCCAAATACATTATGGAACACAACGGTGTGGAGGTGGATCCCCGTTCCATCTTTGATGTACAGGTGAAACGCCTTCATGAATATAAACGCCAGCTGCTGAATATCCTTCACATTATGTACCTCTATAATGGACTGAAGGATCATCCCGATATGGATTTTTATCCCAGGACATTTATTTTCGGAGCCAAAGCAGCGGCGGGCTACCGGAATGCCAAGCTGACCATCAAGCTGATCAATGCGGTGGCGGATGTGGTGAACAACGACCCTTCCATCGGCGGCAAAATAAAGGTGGTATTTATTGAAGACTACAAGGTTTCCAATGCGGAATGGATATTTGCGGCGGCCGATGTATCCGAACAGATTTCCACGGCCAGCAAGGAAGCTTCCGGAACCGGAAATATGAAATTCATGCTTAACGGTGCCCTGACGCTGGGAACCATGGACGGAGCCAACGTGGAAATTGTGGAAGAAGTGGGGACGGAAAACGCCTTCATCTTCGGCTTAAGCTCTGATGAAGTCATCCGGTTTGAAAACTACGGCGGCTATAATCCCATGGATATTTTCAACAACGACCCGGATATCCGCAGAGTGCTGATGCAGCTTATCAACGGGACCTTTGCCCCGTATGATACGGAGCTGTTCCGTCCGCTTTACAATTCCCTGCTGAACACCCAGAGCACCTCCAAGGCGGATATGTATTTCATCCTGAAGGATTTCAAGCCTTATGCCGAAGCGCAGAGCAGGGTGGAAGCAGCTTACCGGAATGAGGAAAACTGGGCGAAGAGCGCCATTCTGAATGTCGCCTGCTCCGGAAAGTTCAGCTCCGACAGAACCATCCAGGAATATGTGGATGAAATCTGGCATCTGGATAAGGTGGTGCTGCCGAAGAGGGCGGAGAAGACCAAGGTGACGGGGAAATAAACGATATTCATTGACATAAAGTGTAATCGGATGATAGTAGAATAAAAGATATAACAGTTCGGACAAATGGGAGCTGTTGCTAAAAGATGCCGGATTCATCAAGGGGAGTACAAAAAGTACGCGTTTGGTGAGAAGGCATCTTTTAAATTCATGAACGAAAATGTTACCATTCACAGCATCTCTGCACCTGTGGGAGAGGACGTGAACTGTTACTGAATGGCGACAAATTCCTAGAAACTAATCAGCAGGTCAGCGCATTTACTGCGCTGACCGTAAGAATGTGATACAGGAAAAAGGGATACCGTGCTCCGCCCTACCCCTTGACCGCCCCGCCGGTAATCCCCTCCACCAATTGGTTGGAAAACAGAAAATAAATAACAATGATGGGAATCAGCGTTATCATAACGGCCGCAAAGGACACATTCATATATTTGATGAACTCATTCAGATAATTGTAAATCGCCAGAGGCAGGGTGCGCACGCTCTTCCCGCCCAAGAGAACCATAGGCATATAGAAATCGTTCCACTCGCTTACCGCCGTGATCAGTGCAACCGTGGAAATAACGGGTTTACATAACGGAAGAATGATCTGGGCAAAAATGCGGAATTCGCTTGCGCCGTCAAGCCGTGCGGATTCATCCAAAGCGGTGGGGACAGTGCGGAAAAACTTCTGGAAGATGTATACGGAAAGGGAAATGCCGGAGGCGTATACCAGTATCATGCCCGGAAGCTTATTCAGGAGGGACAGCTTTTTCAGGATGATGAACAAGGGGAGGACGCTCACCTGGATGGGAAACATCATTCCGAACAGGAAATAAGAGGTAAGAAGGGGCTTTCCCTTAAATTCATACCGGGCAATGCCGAATGCCGTCAGGGCGGCAAGCATCACACAGCCGGTTGTGCCGCAGCCGGTCAGGAGGATGCTGTTGAGAAAGTAGCGTCCGAAGTTGTCCTTTTTGAAAATTTCGATGTAGCTGTCCAGGGAAAAGGACTGGGGCCAGCCAAACGTATCGTTCAGGATATTTGCCTTTGTTTTAAAGGAATTTAAAAAGGTGGAAAACAGGACAAATATGGTGATGCTTGTGAATAAAAGCAGTAATATGGAAAATATCCAGCGCACCAGGCGGGAAGTGCCGGATATGATTTCTTTGTTTTTTCCTTTCTTTGCCATATGTCCTCCTTAGGTATCGTATTCAAATTTGGTAAGCACCTTATTCTGGATAAAGGTAACGATCATGATGATAAAAAACATGGTTACGCTGATGGAAGCGCCGAAGCCCAGATTTACCTCGCCGCTGAGTACACTGCCGAAGGTATACCGGTAAAAAACCAGATTGACAAAATCCAGGGAGCTGTTTACGCCCCCGGTAGGGCCTCCCAGCATAAACGGAATATCGAAAACACCCAGTGCCCAGATAGAACTCATGACGATAATGGAGGAGCAGGCCGGAAGGGAAAGGGGGATCAGGATGCGGAACAGGCGCTGCGCCTCGGAACAGCCGTCTATTTTGCTGGCTTCGATAATATCCGAAGGGATATCCATCATATTGGCGTAGAAAATCATCATACCGGACGCGGCGCCCTGCCATAAGACGAGGGCAATCATGATTTTAAAGGACAGCTTGGGATCACCTACCCATGCGCTCACCAGACCGTCCAACCCTAATTTCTCAAAAAAGGTATTCAGAAAACCTATGGTAGGGTTAAATACCATAGTGGCAAAAAAACTTACGATGGTAGAGCTGATTACATAGGGCATGAATATCATGAACTTGTAATATTTGAAGAAGGGAATCTTCAGATAAAACAAATATGCCACCAGGAACTGGAACGGTGTGATGATAAACCAGACACAAAGCAGGTATTTCAGGTTATTTTTCAGGGCGTTGAAAAATACGGGGGCAATTCTTGTATTCGTAAATAAGGTTTTAAAATTCTCCATTCCGACCAGCTTCATTTCACCCAGTCCGGACCACTCAAACACCGACAGGTATATGACATAAAGGATGGGAAGGATGATAAAAATGGTGTATGCAATAAAGCCGGGAGTTATAAAAAAGAGATACGGCTTTTTCTTTCTTCGTTGTTTCATATTCGATCTCCTGTCTGTTTCGTGACATCTATACGGACCTGCAGCGAAACCGTCCATAGCATCCCCTCCCTGCTAGGGGAGGGGATGCCGCAAGGCACAAAGGGCCGTCTGGATGGTTGCTTTACAGGTCCGTATCGGGCATTTGCTATTGCATTTCTTTTCCCAAATCATCCATAAGCTGGTCTACGGTGATATCCCCTACGAAAAGCTTGGGGAAGTATTCTTCGGTAATTGCATTTCCGGTTCCGCCTTCCACGGAATGTTTGGAAATGAGGGACTGCCAGCTTGTATATACGTTATCACAGTCGGAAATCTCGTTGGCAATGGGATTCGCAGACTGGATTTCCGGGCTTCCTGATACGGCTCTCTGTACCTGAACCCATGTGGTCTGTGCTTCCAGGGATGCGCAGTACTGGGCGAAGGCCTTTGCCGCTTCCGGGCTTTTGGTATCTTTATAAATGGAAAAGCCGTTTGCACAGGTACCAACCATACCGGTAGTACCATCTTCCGCGGGAATCTGGAAGGCTCCGTAATTCAAATCCGGGTTATTGGATTCAATGCTGGACATTTCCCAGGATCCGCCGATGAACATGGCTGCTTTGCCGGTGGTAAAGGTGAGAATAGCTGCAGAGCCGTCAATAACACCTTTGTAGTTATCTCCATAATATCCTTTGTCCGCCCATTCCAGCATTTTATTCAGGGCATCTTTTGCCGGCTGATCGGTCAGTTTAACGGAATAATCGGAAAGACCTTTGGTATATTCCGGATCCATTGCGGATAAAACCGGTTCAAAGATAAATAAAACACTGCCGAAGCTGGTGGGAGAGAAGGAGATGGGAATCACGCCGGCTTCCTTTTGTTTTGCAAGCAAATCTTCAAATTCACTGAATTTTGAGGGGATTTCCCAGCCGTTTTCGGTAAAGAGATCCTTATTATAGAAGCAGGCCCTTGTGTCCATGGTAAGCCAGGGAACGGAATAAACCGTGTCATTGATGGTGGCAAGCTTCATGCTGTCCTCGGTAAGGGCACTAAAATCCAAATCGCTGATATCCATGAGGACGTCGTTTTTTACATAATCCTGCATATTTGTGGTAGCAGTGCCGTTGGTCCAGAAGAGATCAGGAGCTTCCCCGGACTGGATGGCAGTGGTGAGGAGGCTGTAATAGGTATCCCCATCCTTGATTTCATATTCCACTTCCACATTGGGATATTTTTTCTGGAAACCTTCAATTACGGCGGCCAGAGAGTTTTCAAAGCCGGTGCCATGTTCCCAAATGGTTAAAGAACCGGTAATGGAGTCATCCGCCGCGTTCTCATTTGAGGCGGCGGGTGTTTCTTCAGCAGCCTCCGATGCAGGAGCTGTGCTTGTTTCCTGAGGCTCCTGTGCGGATGGCGCCGTTGTGGAAGCGGCATTGCCGCAGGCTGTCAGACTGCCGGCCAGAAGCGCAGTACAGGTTAAGAGAGCCAGAACTTTTTTCCCTTTCATAATGAATCCTCCTTGTTTTTGCGGTAACCTCGAGATTATGGTTTCATTATATCGGCTTTTGGGTACGGAACAATTAACAATCTTACCATTCCGGTTCACAATATTATCCAATCCCTGCATAAGAATAAAAAAATGTTACGGATCTTATGATTTATTCACGATTTTATCCGAATTTTCCAGAACCTTCCGTCCGGTTGTAAATGAAAAAAGCGTATGATAGAATGAAAAATATTCTATCCGTGCGTACGGGAGGGTTTATGGAGAAGAAAAGCCTATTTTTAGCAAAGCCCTTGTCAATCAGTTTGAAGCATCATGTGGTGCTGTACTATATTTTTCTGATTATAGCACCTTTTCTGTTGGTCATACTTTTGTCGGTCAGTATCATGTACCGCTATACCTGCAGGATTTATGGGGACTATCTGGTCACTAATCTGAAATCCACCCAGGAACAGCTGAATACCGTTTATAACCAGTACCGGGATTTATCCATGACGCTGTATCATAATAATACGGTGGATATTCTGGAAAAAAAGGAGATCACCGATGCGGATTGGGAGCAAATACGCCTGGAAATGAGCAACATCTGCAATGCCAACTCGAAAATGGCGTCCATGCAGATAGAAGTGCGGGGGACTATGGTCCATGCGGGGTCATCCAATGCCTCTATCGTTGATTATGTAAATAAATGCAGATCCCAGATTACCGGCGAAAAAGGAAGAGTGGTCTGGCTTCCCAAAAGCATATACTCCCCCTATCCGTTCGGGACCTACAAGTATGTGATTGCCCGCGCTTTGAATGCAGAGGATAAGCAGAATATTGGAATCATGTTTATGACGGTTGATAAATCGGTTTTTGACGATGCCTTCGGCACCATTAAAATGAACGGTGCCGTCACCTATGTCCTTCACCCTTCCGGCATGGTGTTGTATTCCTCGGATAACAGCAGGCTGAATCAGGACTTTCATATACCAGGCATGGTATTTACGGAGAAAACCGGATTTTTCACCCGGAAAATACAGGGAGCGAATTGCCTTGTAGCCTATTCGAAATCCTACAAGACGGATTGGATCCAGCTGGCAATCGTTCCGGTCAGCTCTTTTTTTACGGATTTCAAACCGGTGGGGATCAGTATTTTTATGATAGCCTGTATCTATGTGATTCTGATATTTGTAATGATTGTGCTGATGAACCGTCATATCATCCATCCTATCCTTTCCCTGACCCATGCCATGGACCGATTTGCGGAAGGCGAACTGCAAATCAGCGCGGAGGAAATCTATAAGACAAAGGAAATCAACAGCCTTTTCATCCATTTCAATGCAATGACAAGAAAAGTAAACGAACTGATTCTGGATAACCGGAAGGTGGAACGGGAGAAAAACAGCTTCGAAATGCAGGTGCTGATTTCCCAGATGAATCCCCATTTCATTTATAACTCTCTGAACACGGTCAAATGGCTGGCGGTGATTAACAAGCAGGCCACCATTCAAAATGTGACAGATTCCCTCATTTATATCCTGATGCAGATCACAAACAAGGGCAGCAGCCTTCATACGGTTGCCGAGGAAAGAAAGCTGCTGGAGCATTATGTGGTGATCCAGAAAACAAGATTTATGAATTTTGAGATGCATTATTGTGTGGAACCGGATACGGAGAACCTGCTGATTAGGAAATTCCTGCTGCAGTCTATAGTGGAAAATGCCATTATCCACGGCTTCAGCAGGGGGAAACTGAGCGGCGGGAGGATAGAGCTGCAGTCGTACCGGGAAGAAGGGAAGCTGCATGTGGTGATCCGTGATAACGGGAAAGGTTTTGCTGTCCCGGAATGGGAGCGGCAGGAGGAGGCCGCCGACAAGCAGCATACCAATGTGGGGATAAAGAATATCCGGCAGATCATCAAACTGGAATACGGAGAACCCTTTGGCCTGTTTATGGAGAGTGAACCGGGGAAAGGCACCTGCGCCCATTTTATCCTGCCGGTTATGGAGAGGGGAGCGAGGGAGGAAAATGATACGGATAATTATAATCGATGATGAGATCTTGGCAAGGATAGGGATCCAGACCTTTCTGGAAGGGAAACAGGATATCATGGTGCAGGGAACCTTTTCCTCTTCCCTGGATGCTCTGGCGTACCTGCGGGGAGGCAGCCAGGTGGATATTGTGATAACCGATATCGAGATGCCGGATATGGACGGGCTGGCGTTTATTAAAGCGGTACGGGATGAAAACCTGAGCACGGGTATCATAATCGTTAGCTGCCATGATAATTTCTCCTATGCCAGGGAGGCGCTGGAATTAGGGGCGGACAGCTATATCCTGAAGCAGGAGGTTACGGAAGAAAAATTAAATGAGGTAATAGAAAAAATAAACGGGGAGAAAATCCTGCCACGGCTTGCGGAAAAAAGCCCGGGCGGGAAAGAGAGATGGACACAGGAGGGACAGGTAAGCTGCAGCAGCTATGCGGTGGGGGTTTTAAAGCTTCAGAGCCGCGACAGCCCGGATGATTCCCTTTTATCAGGACATGTGGATAAAACAATGCTGATCCATCTGCTGGATAACATTGTGGAAAAGGAAGGTATGGGAACCTTTTTTTCGCCTTATAATAAAGAAATGTTTATCCTGTTCCAGTTTCCCGGGGAACAAAGCGCCGGAAAAAAGGCGGAGCAGCTCCAAACATACTGTGACGGCCTGAATCAGAATGTGCGGCTGTTTGTAAACGAGCGGCTGCTGATAGGGTGCAGCGGGTTTTTTGAAGAACTGAAGGAAATGCGGGAACGGTACCAGGAAGGGCTTGCCATGCTGCGCCAGGATTTCTATGAACAGGGAAAGTGGTTTTTTGCAGCAGATAGATCCGGGATGGGTAGGAAAGTGTCCTTTTCTCCGGATGCGGATCGTTTTACGGAAGAAGGATGGATGGAAGAGTTCGGCAGGCAGCTGGGGGATTTTCTGGAACATTGCAGGGCCAGGATGGAGGATCCGGATCTGGTTAAAAAAGAACTGTTCCACGGGATGAACCGGTTTATTTATGCCCTTGCCCAGAAATACAGCCTGGCAAGCCAGCTGATTCTGGGATTCGGGGGAAAGCTGGAGGGAATCATGAACGCTCCCTGCGTAAGCCGGCTGGAACAGGAGCTGACGGCAGAAATGCAGGAGCTGTCCCGGTCCCTGTTAAAAAGGCTGGCCGATGACACGATGGAATCGGTGCTGCAGTATCTGGAAGCGCATATTTGTGAAGCGATACCCCTCACAGAAGCGGCACAGCTAAGTTTTATGAGCGTGCCGCATTTTTGTAAACGGTTTAAAGAATATACCGGGGAAACCTATGTGAAATATGTGAATAACAGAAGGGTGGAAAAGATAAGGGAATATTTGGACTGCGGAAAATATTCCCTGAATGAGATCGCTTCCCTGATGAATTTCCAGAACATGAATTATATGATCCGCCTTTTCAAGACGACAACAGGGATGACCATCCGGGAATATAAACGGACGTTAAAAAAACGGAACGGGAGAGATACAGGGCCGGACTGAAACAGAAAAAACCCGGAAAAATGACCGGGGCGGTCCATTTTCGGGGCCGTCCCGGTTTCCTGAATAAAGTTACCTCTGCGGGGAAACAAGCGTCTTTTTTTCATAGGGAAGCAGGCAGACATTCCCCCATAAACCGTAAGGATCGGGAACTCTTATCTCAGCCTGCCATTTAGGATAGGTGACCGCATTCCTGTAGGTATAATCCAGCAGGGCATTGAGGAGAGTGGAGGCTACGGTAATGGTCAGTGTGTTTTCCCCTCTGTGCAGGCAGGGACCGATATCGATGGATGAGGAGGACTGATTCACAGGGATTTCTCTGTGGTTGACTGTAATGCTGAAGCTGTCACAGATTTTTCCCAGTTTCAGGAGATAGCCTGTATTGTCCTCCCAGGCCTTATCCAGGAAAAAAGAAGTTTCATAGATACCGATACCGGAGGTGCTTTCCTGCCCCGGAAGATCCTTCCAGGGTACCAGATCCGGCAGCGGATCGAAAGTGAAAACCGTCTTTACGCTTTCGGAGGGAACCGGGCTGTCGGTCCATTTTTCCAGTATGAGCTTCCAGTTTTCCAACGCAATGGGAGAGCCGGACGGCAGTTGCTCGTATATGCCGCCGGCTGTATCATATTCTGCCCGGATGCTTAAATCTTCCGTATGGACAGAAGGCAGATCCAGGCCGAGACGGGCCGGATCCCGGGTCAGGGCAAGGATACAGCTGCCGCCTGGTTCCAGGTTCAGAAGTGCGGTAACGGTCCCTTCTCCTGTCTGGTAAGCGGCAAGAGGGCGGATACAGCCGCTCCAGGCATCCAGCAGACAGGGGATCCCTTCGCCCGTCAGGGTAACCAAGGTTTCCTGGGAAGGCATTTCCTGCGCCTGGGGATAGGTATCGGCATCTCCGTAATTATAGAAGTAATAAAAATCCGTATCCGGCGTATGCCGGGAAACATTGAGTATCCGGGAGCGTTTGTGATATCTGGCAAGGGGAAGGATCCGCAGGGCCTCCAGCTGTCCGGGAACCTCCTGTACGGAAGGTACCTGTTTTACCCCGGGAAGAAGCAGCAGTTCCTCTATAATCGGAGTGATATCCTTTTCCCGATGGAAGGCGGACTGCCGGGGAAGCTCACCCACGAACAGGATTGGCAGGCCTTTTTGGGCGAAATCCAGCAGCCGGAGGGCGGTTTCATAGGGCAGGAAGGTCTGGTTTTCCAAAAGCAGCGCCTTATAGGCCGGGCCGTCGGCTGCGAGCACCGCATGGTGCGGCTCCTGCGGCGATTCGGAGACTATGGTCCCGGAAAGTGCCAATGCGGAGGGGCTGATAAAATCATAGGTATAGCCAAGCTGCTCCAAAAGCCCGCCGTCATCATATAATTTAACCGCCTGGTTGAAATCAATGGTTTCTTCATAGCTCTGCCGGAGGACGGCAAGATCGGTTCTGCCAATCCCCTGCCGGAGTATGAATTGATTCCGGGCGAGGAAATCGGTGTAATGGTTCACATGAAGCCAGTTGGGCTGGCAGCTGCTCCAGTTGTTGGAGAATTCACTGTAGCCCATGGTGGTGTAGCCCGGCCAGTGTGTTCCCGGCAGAAACCCGTTTTCGTTTCCTTCTCCCTCATAATAACCCTCGTAGGAGTAACCATGGAACACGGCCTGGTTGACACAGCAGGAAAAAGCCCGTTGTATATGCCACAGCTGGTTCCCCCAGGTCTGCTGGTAATTACCGGAATTAACGCCGCCGTTGCCCCTTCCGTTCATTTCTGCGGAAGCCTCAATGGAATAGATTTGTTTGCCGGAAAGGTGCATGCTGCCTGCCTGCAGACGGTAGAAATCAAGGATATCCCCGCCGTATAGCGTTTCGGTCTCCGGGATGGATACATACATGGCTGTCTGGGCCAATTCCAGAACCTTTCCATAAGAAGTCTGGTAGCGCAGGTTTATATGATGCTTTTCACAAAATGCGGTAAGCGGCACCAGATGGTTATCTATGTAGAGCCGGGTGAGAAATTCCTGGTAATCACGTAGGATCTGTTCCGTGTGTTCATCGAACCGAAATTCCGGCACAGGGAAGGATACGAAACAGCCCGGACTGTCCGGATCATACAGAGCCGGCAGATAGGGGGCCAGATCATACTTGTTTTGCTCACGGAAAGCATCCAGAAAGCCATAGGTCCAGTCCAGATGGGTCTGGAATTCCAGGGAATCGATGAACAGGGAAACCATATTGGAAAAGTCCCCGCCGAAGCAGGGGATAAGCTCCCTTTCCCAATATCCGGTAAGACGCCTGGTGGCTTCCCTGCTGTAATGATCCAGCTGGAGATTCTGACAGGTCCTGTTTCCTGAAGGATGCTCCCACCAGCCGAACAGCACGTACTCCCCTTCCTCCTCCGGGCAGAAGGATATACTCCAGGAAAGGGGATCTCCATCCTTTGGAATGACCTCTTCCCCGAGGCGGAATGCTCTGGCCGAGCCATAAGCAAGTGTTTTGGTTTCTTTATCCGCATAACGGGCGCAGGTCACCGCAGCCAGCCGGGGAAGAGTGCCTGCACTGGCGGCATCCTCCACAGCCTGGGGAGGGATCGGGACGGGGCCGGAATAAGGGCGGTCTTTAGTGATTCCGTCCCGATAAGCGGAATCCGCTTCCATCTGCGCGCCCTGCAAAGGGTCGGAGGCATCGGTGATGCCGGGAAGGGAAAGGGGCCAGAACGGAGTCATGGAAAAATCAATGGTAAAGTCATATTTCGCCGCGGTACGCAGAATATGCCTGGCGAAAGCTTTCCAGCCGGGAGTGCCCCATTCAATGGTAAAAGCGCCGGAGGTATCGAAGCGGGGCATGGGGACAACTTCGGCGCCGCCAAAGCCTGCTTCCGCCATGGAACGGATATCCTTTTCAATGCCGTCCATGCTGAGCATGGCGGAGGGAAGCCACCACCGCATTCTGGGCCGGCTGCACCCGGCGGGTTTCCGGAATTCTTCCGGAAAGCTTCCTTTGGTTTCATAGTGGGCCAGTGAAGGCCATTGGGGATTGGTACGGTAATTTTTCATAAATATCACCTCTTGGGAATCAAGTAAGAAATTGTTGGCTTGCCTGTTACATGATGTGTCCATTATAGGATGTTTTTTGGCAGGACAGTATTGAATAACAGGACGAAAAAGAATAATATTTATGTAATAAAGTGACAAGGAGACAGCGATGGCGGAGGAGAAGGATCAAGATGCCGTGCGGGAATGGATCGCATGGGAAAAGAGCAGGCCGGAGAGCCCCAAAGACAGCAGAGAGGGGTATTATACCAATCTGTCTGGGGATAACGGGGAGGAAGAGGCCGGGGCAGACGGGGAAAAGGAAAACCATCAAACCATACGGGCGGAGCATGCCTTTGCCGGGGAAGAGCAGGTAAAGGCAGCTATGGAAACGATAAAAACCGCGGATCGCAGAAAGGGAGTGCACCGGTTTGTGACCCGGTATCACAACCATGATTTTTTTGAGCTGGTTTTTGTATATCAGGGGCATTGTACCACCACGATAGAGGGGAAAGCAGGAACGCTTAACGAGGGCGATATCTGTATTTATAACCTGGAAGCTGTGCATCAGCTGGGAATTGAGGAGGAGGAATCGGTTATTTTTAATATTATTATGAAGAAGGAATGGTTTCACAGTACGCTTCTGCCCTTGCTGGATAATACCAATCCTATATCCGCCTTTTTTATCAAAGCGCTGTACCATATCGAATCGCCTGCCGGCCATCTGGTATTTTCCTGTGAGGAGGACAGCGGGGCACGTTCTTATCTCCTGACGGTTATTGAAGAATATTACCGGAAAAAAGAAATGTACCAGAATATGATGAATGTGAATCTGGCCGGGCTTTTTATCGCTCTGGCCCGTCAGTATGAAAGACGGATCGCCTGCCGGAGCATGGGGGAGGATAAGGTGGATATTGTCCGGGTTATCTCTTATATTTCCGTTCATTACAAAGATATCACGCTGGAAACCCTGGCCGGTCATTTTAACTATACGCAGCGGACAATGATGCGTCTGATAAAAAAATATACCTACAGGACCTTCAGCAGCCTGGTCATGGAATTCCGTATGAACCGGGCCTGTACGCTTCTGAAGGAGGGAAGGATGACCATTGAGGAGATTGCGGCACAGACAGGCTATGGGGACAGAAGCTATTTTGACAGGGTATTTAAACAGTGCCACGGGATAACCCCTGCACGGTACCGGAAGGAATGCCAGTACTAGTACAGCATTACATTACTATCACGGTAATGCTGTACTAGAGTGTTACTCCCGTTGTTAAAAAGGATATGTTAAAGTTTTGACTGCTATATTGACAATCAGTAAACTGTAAAGTATGATAATTATATTCGTATTATTTCATCATGTGCGCTCGCACATTCTGGCAGTTTCTGCCGAAAATCACATTTATTTAACGGCAGGGACGAAAGGCATGCCTCAAGGCGGCATTATCCGTGTTCCTGCCCATTTGGGAGGTAAAAATGAAACAAAGGACATGGATATCTGAGGAGCTTAAAGCTGCCCGGATAAAGGTACAGTATGATGAACATGTGAAACGCATTTTGGGCAGCAGGCAGGTTCTTGCCCGGATTCTTAAAGGTGCTGCGGCAGAATATGAAGGGTATTCGGTTGAGGAGATTGTCAGTTGGATTGATACCGATATTGAAATTGCCAGGACTCCGTTGCGTCCCGGAGGGAAGGGAAAAGAGGATAGTTTGATAACAGGGGACAATACAGAAAGTAAAATCCCGGGGGAAGGTTGCATTACATATGATATCCGGTTCCGGGCCTGGATTCCTGGGGACGAAGATCCGTCCATGATAAAGCTCCTGATCAATATTGAAGCGCAGAAAAGTTTTTATTTAAAATACCGGATTGTCACAAGGGGAATATTTTATGGGGCACGAATGATTTCGGAACAAATGGACAGGGAATTTACCGCTTCCGATTATAACGGGCTGAAAAAAGTATACAGTATATGGATATGCATGAATGCGCCGGTGGAAGCAAAAGAAAAAATTCTGGTACAAAAATATGGGATGGACATGGAACGTGAAATGGGAGAGGAGCTGAAAGAAATGTGCAATTTAAGTGAGGCGATTGAAGAACAGGGCATAGAACAAGGATTGCTGCTTGCAAAAAAAATAATTACCCTTGCGAAAGAAGGCCGAAGTGAAGGGGAAATCGCAGAAATATGCGGAATTACGGTGGATAAGGTGCGTGAAATCACGGAAGATTGAACGCAGAAGAAAAATCCTTCTCCATCCCGGCAGCGCGCCGCAGACAGCGGGCGGAAGGCCATTTTGCGCCTGCGAAGTTTGAGTAACGCACCTAAGCCAAAAGGTTTAGGTGTTGTTTTTTATGTCCTGATCGGTACCGGAAAGAATGCGGCGGAACACATTGACTGCAAAATGCTGCTGGTGATAAGCTATATAACAGGGAAATGGTTCTTTCCCGGGTTTGGAGGCAGGGGGACTATGGTATGCATAGAGGGAATTATTTGTAACGGTCCGGACAGGTCTGAACGGTTACTATCATTTACGGGAGAGAAGGGGAGTTATGGTGAAAGTACTTGTGGCGGATGATGAACGATGGATCCGCAAGGGTATCGTCCGGATGATTGACAGGGAGAGGAATCATATCGGGGATGTCCTGGAAGCGGAAAATGTAACGCAGGCCCTGGAGATTTTCCGGCAGGAGATGCCGGATATCATTCTTTCGGATGTTATGTTCCCCCAGGAGAACGGCTGTGATCTGGGAGAACAGATTTATGAAATCAACCCCAAAGCGAAAATTGTGATGATTTCTGCCTATGATGATTTTGACAATGCGAGAAGGGCGATCCGGTTCCGGGCCGTGGATTATCTGCTGAAGCCGGTGAGCAGGGATCAACTGAACGGGATTCTGGATGAGTGTGTGCGGCAGCTTGAGGCGGAGCGGCAGCAGGGGGAGAGTCCCGTGGGAGATGTGCTGGAGGAGCGTCTGGCGGCGCTTACGGACGAGAATTCTTCCTCCCGGTTTGTGGAAAAGCTCATGCAGGATATCCGGGAGGACTGTGCCAGGCATTATCCTCTCAGCCGGATGGCAGAGGAATGCCATGTGACGGAATCCTATTTTTCCAGCCTGTTTAAGAGGGTGTCGGGAAAATCCCTGGTGAACTATCTTGCGCAGATAAGGGTGGAAAAAGCGCAGGAACTGATTGCATCCACGGAATATAAGCTGGGACAGATTGCCGGGGCAGTGGGGTATGATGATTACCAGTATTTTACCAAGGTGTTTAAGAAAATCAGCGGGGAGACCCCGGGAGAATATAAAGCGCGCATTGCCAGAGAGATAGAGGACGGGGATGGAACGGAAATTTGAAAAGCTGGGGATGCGGACGAGACTGATCCTGGCCTTCGGCCTGGTTCTGCTGGTGGCAATGCTGGGGACGACGCTTTCTATTAATTATTACAGCCATGACTTTATCAGCGGCCTGCTGGAGCAGAATAATTCCCAGCAGATGAAGGAAATCAATTATGAACTTAACAGCCTTTCTGATAAGGTGAATCAGATTTTTATATCCTTCAACAGCGAGCAATTGTATGAAATGTTCCGTTACCAGCCTCATATGAGTGATTTTGAACAGATGAAGCAGCGGCTGGATTATGAACATGAGGTGAAGGAAACGATAAACGGCAATAACCTGCAGTCCGTTGTTACGGGGGTTATCTTTTATGTGAATGAAAATAAAAATGCCTATGTGGGTAACGGCGCCATACAGAAGGATTTCTCGTTTCAGGAAGCGGACTGGTATCGGGAATTCCGCAAAAACGGCAGCCTGAAGCTGGTGTACGGGCCGTTGACGGAGGACTTCAGGCCGGAAAATATAACTAAAAATGAGGCCATCTATTATATGAGGGCCTGGAATGTGCCTTCTTCCAGCGGATTTAGACAGGAGGAGAAGCCGTTTATTCTGTTCAGCATCAATATGGATTATATCCGGGGGATTTTTGAGGAATATACGCAGAATTCCAGGGGGTATCTGATAGCCGGCGGCGACGGGGAAATACTGGCCCGCATCAACCTGACGCCGGATCAGGAGAAGGACATCACCGGGCTGATTGCTAACCACAGGGAGGATCTGGGAAAGTCGGGAACCTTCCTGAATAAGGAATGGTTTGTGGACGGGGTGGGGAATGAGCAGTTCGGATGGCATATTTATTCCGCAGAATCCACGGAGGATACCTTCCGGGATATGAACCGTATTATACGGAATATCAATCTTATTATTCTGGGAACCGGTGTGGCCGCCATGGCGCTGACTGTTATTTTCAGCAGCCGGATCATGATGCCTATAACGCTGCTGAACAAGCTTATCAGCACCATTGAAGAAGAGAATGATACGTTTATCCAGGTGAAAAGCAATGACGAGCTGGGCCAGATCGGCAACCGCTTCAATCAGATGAAACGCAAGCTTCAGGAAATGAGCGCCAATATGTATCTGAGCAGGGTACAGGAAAAGGAAGCCCAGCTTTCCGCCCTGCAGTCCCAGATCAATCCCCATTTTCTGTATAATACGCTGGATAATATTTATTGCATCGCCCAGATAGAAGAGGTGGATTCCATTGTCCTGCTGACGGAAAACCTGTCCCATATGATGCGGTACAGCTGTGATATGAAAAATCACAGAGTACCTCTGGCGAAGGAAATCGAGCATGTCAAAGCCTATGTAAGCATCATAAATATGCGGTTTGATGACAGTATCAGCCTGGAATGCAGGGTGGACGGCCCCCTTTTACAGATAAGTGTGTTGAAGCTGACGCTGCAGCCTCTCGTGGAAAATGCCTGGAGCCACGGAATTCTGCCAAAAAACGGCCACCGGGGAAGCATCCGCATCTGTGCCGAAGCGGAAGGGGAAACGCTGACGGTGACCGTAACCGATGACGGAACGGGCATTACGCCGGAGAGGAGCAGGGAGCTGAACGCCCAGCTGGCGGAGATCAATTATGAGGCCACGGATTCGGAGAACGGGACCGGTGTGGCGCTGAAAAATGTGAACAACCGCATCAAGCTTTCCGACGGCCCGGAATATGGCGTGACACTGTATCCGGCACAGGGGGGCGGCTGCCGGGTGGTGATGAAGGGAAAGATGAAGTAAAGTTCAGGAAGGCCTGCGCATTTACTGCGCTGCCCGTAAGAAAACGTGGCGGTAACGGTTCAGATCTGGATGAACGGTTACAAGCGCAAAAAGAGGGAATAAAAGATGTCTTATGCTGACAACGGATGTCCTGTAGTGCGGGATATCCGTTGTTTTGGATAAGTAACCTGAAGGAATGAGGCAAAATATATAAAAAAGTTAAAAATAATACACATAAGATATAAAAATAACCCACTGATTTACGGTTTGTAACCTTATAAAATAAATATATCGAATAAAGTGAATAAGAGAAAAGTGATTTTATCAAAGGAAATATCACATTTGCCACAAGCGAAGGAGGGAAGGGGATATGAAACAACGGATGCCACGTTCTGCGAGCTATCCTCATATACAAAAGGAACCGGCCGGCGGCCCCCGGGGGAATAGGAAGGAGCCGTTGAAAAAGAAATCTCTGTCCGGGATGGTGAAGCCGTATCTGTTCCTTCTGCCTATTTATCTGCTGATGGTCACCTTCAAGTATATTCCTTTTGGTATGGCGATTATAAAATCCTTTTTTAACTGGAATGGTGCCAACGTCAATCTTTTTGTGGGGCTGGACAATTACATAGCGGCATTCAGGGACATCACCTTCACCAAATCCCTGGTAAACAGCCTCTGGATTGCCGGAGCGGACATTCTCATTGTCCTTTCGTTCCCTCTGCTGGCAGCGGAACTGCTGTATGCGGTGAAGTCCGCCGGAAAACAATATGTGGTGAGAACTGCTTTCACGTTCCCTATGGTGGTTCCCAGTGTGGTAATCATCCTGCTGTGGAAATGGATCCTGGCGGGGGATACGGGGGTACTGAATAATATCCTTTCCTCCATCGGCCTGGAGAATCTGGCAAAGCCGTGGCTGGGTGACAGCACGACGGCGCTGGGTTCTATCATAGCCATAGGGTTTCCCTGGCTTGGCAGCGCTTCCCTGGGGGGACTGCAGTTCCTTCTCTATTTCGGGGCGCTTCAGAATATTTCCAAAGACATGTTTGAAGCGGCGGAAATAGACGGCGCCAACATATTCCAGCGGTTTATCAAAATTGATTTACCCATGCTGGCCAGCCAGATGAAGCTTACGGTAACGCTTGCTATAATTAATGCGGTACAGGTATTTGATACGGTTTATATACTGACCAAGGGCGGGCCGGGGACAGCCACCATCACACCTTCGGTGGTACTCTACGAACAGGGCTTTACCTACCGGAAAATGGGGTACGCATCCGCAATCGGGGTAATTATGTTTGCCATTATTATGATACTGACGGTGATTAACCAGAGGGTTATGAAAAATACGGAACGTATGGATTAGGGGAGGGACAGCGCCATGAGAAAAACAATCAGTATTTTCAGCCGTATTCTGTTGGGCATTCTTTTGCTGCTCACTCTGGCCCCTTTTTACCTGCTGGTTATCAATTCCTTTAAAGGGCAGACCGAAATCATTAAGACGCCATTTCAACTGGCGGTGAACTGGCAGTTCCTGAATTATGCGAAGGCTCTGCCCCAGGTGGTCCGGCCCATGCTGAATTCCCTGCTGGTGACCTTTGCGGTCATTCTGATAACTGTAGTGGTTTCCATGCTGGCAAGCTACGCTTTCGTCCGGTATGAGTATTTTTGGGGAAAAGAGTTTTTTTATTACGGGATTATCGCGCTTCTTATGATACCGGGTTTTGTCATGCTGATACCGCAGTTTGTACAGATTACCAATCTGGGGCTGTTTAATTCCTATTGGGGACTGATTCTGCCGCCCGCTGCCTATCAGGTGGCAATGGGGACTTTTCTCACACGAAGCTCCATGGAGTCCATTTCCAAGAGTCTGTTTGAAGCCGCGGAAATCGAAGGCGCAGGGGATATGGATATTTTGCTCAAGGTAGTGCTTCCCCTGTCAAAGCCTATCCTTTCCACCGTTACTATCATGACAGGGCTGAATGCATGGAACAATTACATCTGGCCGCTGGTTGCCAGTTCCGGCGAGGCCACGCAGCAGATAGCGGTGGCGCTGACCAAACTGATTGTATCGGTATCGGATGGTAACGGCGTGCTGTTTGCCGGATATATCATCGCTTCTCTTCCTCTCGTTATCCTGTTCTGCTTTGCCAGCAAATACTTTGTGGCAGGCATCACGCAGGGCGCGGTAAAGGGCTGATACAGGAGGGAAAAAATAACGGTTCAGACAAGGCGGAACCGTTATGCGGAAGCAGGAAAAGGAAGGGTAAAAATCAAGGTTAAAATCAAGGAGGAATGGAAATGAAAAAGAGATGGAAAGCAATCGCTGCAATCGCAATATCCGTAACGCTGCTTGCGGGCTGCGGAAGTTCCCGGAACACGGAGGCACCGGCGGAAACCGGCGCAGGTACCGGCGGGGAGACACCGGTTTCGGCAGCGGCGGAAACGGGAGGGGAAGAAACAACAGCAGCCGGGGATATGGATTTTTCCGGGGTGACGCTTGTATTTGCCCAGGACCTATCCACGGACGAAACAGCCAATACGCTGTCCGAAGAAATTATTAAGGAATGGGAAACCAAGACAGGGGCTGCCGTGAAATTTGAAAAGCAGCCTACCGATTACCGGGTCTGGCTGACCACTCAGTTTACCGCAAACCAGGGACCTGATGTCTATACAGGGATTATCTATGATATCACGGCGGATTATGAAGCGGGATATCTGTATAATTTCAAGGATCTGTATGAAAAGGAAAGCCCCTATGATACGGGCAAGCCGTGGAAGGAAACGCTGCCGGACTCCATTCTGGAAAGGATGTATCTGACGGATAACGATGTGCCGGGATATCCTTCCTCCACAAGCGTTGTGCGGATTTTCTACAATAAGTCATTGTTTGACGCCGCTGGTGTCCAGGTGCCGGAAACGTGGGCGGAATTCATGGATGTGTGCGGGAAGCTGAAGAGTGCGGGGACAACACCCTTTGCCTTCCCCAATGCCTCTAAGGACGATCTATCCTGGCTGTGGTTCAACAACTCCGTGTGCAGCCAGCTGAACAACGACCTGGTGGCTGAGACGGATATATCCGGAAACGGCTTTATCGAACTCAATGAAATGGTAAAGGCCTTTGATGAAGGGACGCTGGATTTCACCTCCGATTCCATCAAGGATTCCTTTGACCTGATGAAGGATTTTTCGCAGTACTGGACCTCCGACTATAACGGGCTGGATCAGAAAACAGCAATCGATATGTTTATCCGGGGCGAGGTTGCCATGGTACAGGCCATGTCCACCAACCTGACCGCCATTTCCGCAAATGTGGGAGACAGCTTTGAATACGGCGTTATGGCAATCCCGGTAATCACAACACAAACCAATGAAAATGCCATGGGGAAATCCGTGATTCTGGGCGGTCAGCCCGATATCATATTTGCCGTAAACAAAGCGTGTGAGTCCGATCCCGTGAAGCTGGCGGCTGCCATTGATTTCGC
The DNA here is from genome assembly GCA_022845955.1 of Lachnospiraceae bacterium. Lineage (GTDB taxonomy): Bacteria > Bacillota > Clostridia > Lachnospirales > Lachnospiraceae > Eisenbergiella. The sequence continues at coordinate 6,411,823 of AP025576.1, read as the reverse complement.
GCAGTTTATGTCATCCCCGGATGTGCAGAGGAGGTTTGCGGAAGGGATTAACCGTATCCCGCTTTCCACGAGTACGGAGCTGCCCGACAGGCTTTCCGGCTTTATTATTACAGAGGAACCGCTCCGTTTCGCCTATTACACGGGAGTGAACAGCGAACTTCGTGATTTCTTCTGCCGCGGCGGACAGATGTATCTGGAAGGGACCTATGATACCGATGCGTTTGCCCAATATGTGCAGGACTCCTTCCGTACGGTATTTGAAACCATCAAGGCGGAAAAAGAGTGGAGTGCCGATAACAATTACGGGCTGGATGCGCAGTAAATGGGAAGGGATCGAGCCGTTACACAATAACAGGATTTCCTGTCTGGACAGAGGAATAAGTGGGGCTGGCCCGATGGCCGGCCCCTTTTGGGAGGGATTATTATGGCGAAGCCGAATCTGATATATATACTGGCGGATGATATGGGGTACGGTGATATCTCCGCGCTGAATGAAAACTGCGGGTTTCAGACGCCGAACCTGGATGAAATGGCGGAAAACGGGATCTGCTTTACGGACGCCCATGCCACGGCCGCCGTCTGTACGCCGTCCCGTTACGGAATCCTGACCGGACGCTATAACTGGCGTTCCCGGCTGAAATCCAGCGTGATGGGAGGCTATTCGGAGGCTTTAATCGAAACGGGGAGAAAAACGCTGGCGGATATGCTGAAGGAAAACGGCTACCGGACGGCGATGATTGGAAAGTGGCATTTGGGGATGCATTTTGCCAAAGAGCAGGGGTTTGTGGAAAAACCGGACTTCGAGACTTGCGATCATGTGGATTATGCCGGTAAAATAGAACGCTCCCCGGTTTCCAACGGGTTTGACTATTTCTATGGAATCAGTGCCTCTCTGGATATGCCTCCTTATATTTATATCGAGAACGATCATTTCACGGCGCTGCCGGATCATGTGACTAAGGGCACGGGAAAAGGGTTTTTCCGGGAAGGGCCAACGGCTCCGGGTTTTGTACAGGAGCGGGTGCTGGATGAGCTGACGGACAAGGTGCTGGAAAAAATAGAGGAATACCAGGCTGAACCGTTTTTTCTATATTTTCCTATGCCGGCGCCTCATACCCCGATTCTTCCGGCGGAGCAGTTCCGGGGGAAATCCGGTACCAATGAATATGGGGATTTTGTTCTTCACTGTGATGATGTGGCGGGAAGAATCAACCGGAAGCTGAAAGAATTAGGGCTTTATGAAAATACAATTGTGATCTATACTTCAGATAACGGCTGTTCACCTATGGCAGATTATCCCCGGCTTCTGGAAAAGGGGCATAATCCCAGCTATGTTTTCCGCGGGACCAAGGCTGATATTTATGAAGGCGGGCACCGGATTCCGCTGATCGTCCAGTGGCCGGGAAAAGTGCCGAAGGGAAAACGCTGCGGGGCGGTGGTCTGTCTTTGTGATATCATGGCAACCATGGCGGATTACCTGCAGCTATCGCTGGATCCCGGCATGGGGGAGGACAGCGTGAGCAATCTGCCTCTGTGGCTGAATCCGGACGGAGGTGAGGTAAGGGAAGATTTGATCCATCAGAGCATTGACGGCTCCCTTTCGATCCGGAAAGGGCGGTTCAAGCTGGAAATGTGTCCCGGATCCGGTGGCTGGTCGGATCCAAGGCCCGGAGAAGAACCTGCGGGTGCACCCAGGTTCCAGCTGTATGATTTATCCGCCGATATCGGAGAGCGATGGAATGTTATCGGGGATTACCCGGAGGTGGAGAAAGAACTGCGTGGGCTTCTGAAGGCTCATATTTTCCGGGGAAGGAGCACGCCGGGACCTGCACAGCGCAACGACGGAGAACCGGTATGGGAAACCATACGCTGGGTGGAGGAGCTGTAAAGGAAAGACAAGGAAAAAAGGGTAACCGAAAAGGAGAGGGTACATGTATCAGTTTAACAGGGAAGACTATGACAAAAGAATGGAATGGTACAGGCAGGCGCGGTTTGGGATGTTTATCCACTGGGGGCTGTATGCCATTCCGGCAAGGGGGGAATGGCTGCGCAGTACGGAGCAGATTCCCAAAGAAGAGTACATGAAGTATTTTTATGAATTCGATCCCAGGGACTACGATCCCAAAAAATGGGCCAGGGCGGCCAAAAATGCCGGCATGAAATATGTGGTGCTTACCGCGAAGCATCATGACGGCTTCTGCCTGTTTGACAGCCAGTATACGGATTTCAAGTCCACCAATACCAAATGCGGCAGGGACCTGGTGGCGGAATATGTGGAAGCCGTCAGGGCAGAGGGCCTGAAGGTGGGGCTTTATTTCTCCCTGCTGGACTGGTACCATGAGGATTACCCTCATTACGCCGACCGGAACCATCCCATGAGGGGAAACGAAGCCTACAGCGACGAAAACAGGGATTTTAACCGTTATCTGGATTATATGCACAACCAGGTCCGGGAGATCTGCACCAATTACGGAAAGCTGGATGTGCTGTGGTTTGATTTTTCCTATGACGATATGAGGGGTGAAAAATGGAGGGCCACGGAGCTTATCAATATGGTACGCAGCCTGCAGCCTACGGTCATTATTGATAACCGGCTGGAGGTGAGCGGAGAGGGCTTCGGTTCCCTGGCGGAATGTGCCCCCACCCCCTATCATGGGGATTTTGTAAGCCCTGAGCAGATCATTCCCCCGAAAGGGCTGACGGATAAGGAGGGGAAACCGCTTGCCTGGGAAGCCTGCGTCACGATGAACGGGAACTGGGGCTATCACGGTACCGACCGGTTTTTCAAGCCTGCCCCCATGCTCATTAAGAAGCTGGTGGAATGTGTTTCCAAGGGGGGAAATATGCTGCTGAATGTGGGGCCGGACGCCTATGGCAATATCCCGCCCCAGTCCATGGAGATACTGGAAACCATCGGTAAATGGATGCGATACAACCATGACAGCATCTACGGCTGCGGGGCCTGTGATTTGCCGAAGCCGGATTTCGGACGCATTACCAGGAACGGGAACCGCTATTATTTCCATATGTATGAAAATACCATCGGCCCGGTACCCCTCATAGGGCTGGAAAAAGACAAGGTGAAAAAAATCCGCGCCCTGTCCACCGGTTATGAAATCCCGGTATCCACCAGCTGGGTGCACAGTGATTATCCGGATATTGTGTTTGCTGATTTGGGGCCGGACCCCGTGCTGCCGGATGATATTGATTATGTGCTGGAAGTGGAGATGGAGGAATAGACTGCGGAAAGGCATAACAAAACCGGGCATATCGCTGAAAACAGCGGTGTGCCCGGTTTGTTATGCCTGCTTTACAATTTCCAGGGGAAGCATGGTACGTGCGGCTATTTCCTCAGGCGGCATACCCTGACTGGAAAAGCGGCGGATAACCGTATTCATATCCTCTGCAATTTCCACAATATGCCTGTCCGGGTCATATAACCGGATGTCACGCTGGCCCCACGGATATTCCTTTATTTCATGTACCCACTGCAGGCCGTCCGTGCGTTTCAATTCCTCATAGATGCCGTCTAAATCCTCTGTTTCAAAATAGACCTGGAAGTTGTGGGACTGCTCTGCCACACTATCAGCTGCAACGCCGATAAGCCCGGCATATCCCTCCTGCAGGGAAAACCCCTCAAAGGTTATATGTTCGCCCACATCCATAATGATGTTTTGATGAAGCACCTTTTCATAAAAATTCCTGGATACTGATATATCCTTCACTGCTAAAAGACAACCCTGATATTTCATATGTTATTCCTCCTTTGAGGAAATTGTATGATAAACTTCGATGTTGTCATAGTAAAAATCGGACAAGGTTTTCTTAAACGGTCAGCATCCAGCAGACACGCATCATAGTCAGCCGGTTCCGCGCGCTGGGGGAAAAGCGCAGAAGCTGCGGCAGATAAGCGGAAGGGACCTCAATATCCTCCATGGATTTCTTCGCCCCGATTTCTTCATATAAAGCGGTAAGCTCTTCCGGGCGGGGAATTGTGTTGATAATTCTGCGGATTTCCGGCCAGGCATTTATAAGCATTTCCGGTGTAACCCCATCCATGCAATCCTTTTTGTTTTCCTCCAGGATGCTGGGATACAGGGCGGGGCCATACATGGCTTCCAGTTCATCCCCGGGAAGCATGGAATAGGAACGGACATAGGGGGAGATATCTTCGATGTCCGCAAGCCTGTGGCAGGCCTGGGAGATGAGGATGGTACCCACCCCTACTTTTTCCCCGTGCAACGCATCGGAGCGGAACGGGAAGGCGACAGGCTGCATTTCAATCAAATGGGAGATGTGATGCTCGGAGCCGGAAGCCGGACGGGAATTTCCCATCAGCTGCATGGCAAGACCGGATAGGATAAGCCCGTAAGTCAGCTGTTCAAAGGCGGTTTCATCCTGTACCTTCAATCCCGTACAGCAGGAACGGACGGCGTCCACCGCATCCCGGGTCATGGATTCGATAACCGGGCATACATATTCCCCGGTCAGGGCATGGCCGATGTTCCAGTCGGCAAGAGCGGTGTATTTTCCGAAGATATCCCCTGCGCCGCTGAGGGCCAGATACAGGGGAGCCTCTTTGATAATGTTAATATCCGCCAGCACAAAAACAGGCGCCACACCGGGCATGGTTTTTTTATATCCCTTCCAGGTCATGGCGGACACGGTAGAACAGAAGCCGTCCACACTGGCGGCAGTAGGGCAGGAAATAAAAGGGATTCCTCTGTCATTGGCGCAGTACCGGGTCGTATCATGAATGGTGCCGCTGCCTATGGCAACCAGATAATCAATATCCTCCGACAGCTGCTCCATCACCTTTCCCACGGCGATTTCATTGGCATGCAGGTTGGCCGGATCCAGGATGATTTCCTGTTCGGCGGCGGGATGCACCCTGTTTGTGGCATGATAGGTGTTTTCGTCATAAATAACGGCACGCTTTCCGGTAATTCCGTATTTGTCCGTATAAAAATCCAGCTTTTCCAGGCAGCCGGCTTCGATGACGGCCTCTTTCGTGATCATTTCATGGCTTCTGCCGCAGGAACAGGGGCCGTTCAGCTTTGCACTGTCGATTATCATATGGATTCCTCCTACTAAATAAGTATATGTATCGGTGCCGTCAGCGGCACCGTTTCTAGTTGCATTATAATATATTCATCTTTTGATGTCTATAGAAAGTGAAATATATTCGTAACTAATTTGAAAGCAAAGCGATCGTTCTGACTGATTTTTCCGGGTTATCCTCCTTACGGCTGTACAGTCACAATAACCGATAACCGTTCAGCCGGCCCTTTGTGTTCTGCTGAACGGTAGTTACTGTTCACTCCGTGACCAGCAACCTGCATAAATCCATTTAAAATCGCCTGCGGCGATGAGATTTATGCACTCTTGAATCACTTTTTCACGTACTGTGCAGTAAATGCACAGTACTGAGTGAACAGTAACGAACGGTTACCGGTTATTGAGGAAAAAAGCAAGAGATGGTTGCAGAGTGTGCGCGAGGAAGTATATAATTGGAGTAAAAAAAGAATATGCCGGGCCATCCGGCAGTGAGGTGCATTATGAATCAGGACGAACGGCGGAAATACATCTTGGATCAACTGAAAATAAAATCTTCCATATCGGTTTCGGAATTGAGTGAAGCTTTTTCACTTTCGGAGGTTTCCGTGCGTAAGCTGCTTGCGAATATGGAACAGGAAGGGGTTTTAAAGCGTACCTGGGGTGGTGCGGTAAGCCGGTACGGTTCTCTGCGGGAGTTTTCCCATCAGGAAAATGAAGTACGCCATCGGGAAGAAAAGAAAGCGATTGCTGCCGCGGCCTACGACTGCATCCAGGATGGGGAGGCGGTTTTCCTGGACAGCGGAACGACGACCTTCGAACTCGCCCGCATGATTGTGGAAGGGCCGAAACGGAATATCATGCCCTGTACCAACAATATTTTTGTGGCGATGGAGCTTGCCAAAGCTGCAGATATCCACAGCATTATTATAGGAGGCGAGCTTCGCACCAATATTTATTCCTGCGTGGGATATCTGGCGGAGCAGGTGCTGGGGAACCTCTTTTTCGACAAAGGATTTATCAGTGCCAATCATTTTACGGTGGAAAGAGGCTTTTCCACGCCAACGCTGGGAGAAGCGGAGCTGAAACGGAAAATCCTTACTATTTCCAAAGAAAAGATCATGCTGCTGGACTATACCAAATTCGGGGATGATTCCATGGTTCTGATCGCCAGGCCGGAGGACGTGGATGTTCTCATTACGGACTGGCATGCGCCGGACGAGCTGGTAGCGGGCTTCGGTGACAAGGGCGTCAAAACAATAATGGCTCCCCAGGTATAAGTATTGCAGATCTGCTTCAGGCAATCGGAACGGCAGGAAGGAATCGAATTACATGAGACAAAAAACAGACACCTCGTTTTACCGGAACTTTTTTTCCATTTATATTGTGCTTGTACTGCAGAATGTGGTGACCTTAAGTGTGAATCTGGCGGACAATATGATGCTGGGCGCTTATAGTGAAACCGCCCTTTCCGGAGTGGCGGCAGTGAACCAGATCCAGTTTATTTATCAACAGCTCCTGACGGCGCTGGGAGAAGGGCTTGTCATTTTCTGCAGCCAGTACTGGGGACAGCGTCGAACGGAGCCGATGAAAAAAATCGCGGCAGGGGCTATGTGGGCAGGGCTTGGGGTCGCGGTTATCCTGTTTACCTTGGTCAGCATTTTTCCGTACCAGACCATGGGGATTTTTACAACGGAGCAGGCGATTATTAAGGAAGGCGTCCGTTACCTCGTCATTATCCGTTTTACTTATTTTTTCTTTGCCATAACCCAGATCCTTCTCGCCACCATGCGCAGCGTGGAGCTGGTGAAAATCGCCTTCGGGCTGTCTGTTATCACATTTTTCATAAACTGTGGAATCAATTATGTCCTGATATACGGGCACTTCGGCGCGCCGGAAATGGGGGCGGCAGGAGCGGCCACAGGAACGCTGGCAGCCCGGATAATAGAGCTTGCGGTGCTGCTTTTCTATATCCGCAAAAAGGAGACCAATCTGCGGCTTGGGCCGGGGGATTATTTTCACCTGGATAAGGACTTATGCAGAGATTATCTTAAAGTCACCGCCCCAATGCTGGTGGTGCAGGGACTGTGGGGAGTCAATACGGCGCTTCAGACCGTTATCCTGGGCCATATGACTGCGGCGGCAATCGCGGCGAACAGTGTGGCGTCCACTATTTTCCTGATGGTAAAATCCATGGCGGTGGGTGCGGCGTCAACGGCATCCGTAATCATCGGTAAGACAATCGGGACAGGTGATATTCCCCTTGTTAAACAGTATGCCAGGCTGATGCAGCGGATGTTTCTGGTAATAGGTGCGGTTTCCGGCCTTATCCTGTTTGTTATCCGCGTCCCTCTGCTGCGTTTCTATGATTTGGCACCGGCGACCAAGGATATGGCGAATACCTTCCTGATGATACTCAGCGTTGTGATCGTGGGGATGTCCTATCAGATGCCTACAAATAACGGAATCATCCGCGGTGGCGGAAATGCCATGTTTGTTGTGAAAATGGACTTGATAAGTATCTGGGGAATTGTTATTCCGCTGTCTTTTCTTATGGCATTCGTGGTGAAGGCATCTCCTGCGGTGGTGGTATGCTGTCTGAATGCGGATCAGATATTCAAATGTGTTCCTGCATTTCTGGAATCCCATTATGGGAATTGGATACGGAAATTAACGAGGGAATAAGGGAATGGCTTGTACCATTTATATTTGTATAGAACGGCAGAAGGATAGGGGTATGTATATGTTCATTAAATATGATAACTTAATCATTCGCAATGCAGTAGCGGCTGATGCCATTCAGCTCTGTGCATGGTGGAATGACGGAAAGATTATGGCTCACGCAGGCCTGCCAAATGGTTTGGGATGTACGCCGGAAGAAATACGTAAAAGTCTTGCTGATGATACAGATGAAACCCATAGGAGGCATATCATAGAACTTGACGGTAGGCCTATTGGAGAAATGAATTACCGCAATAAGGATGGTGCCGCAGAACTTGGTATTAAAATCTGCGATTTTTCCCAGCAGGAAAAGGGTTATGGTACGATATTGCTTTCCGTATTTATAGATGCGCTGTTCCTTCATCATGACTATAAAAAAATGATCTTAGACACGAATCTTAATAATAAACGAGCGCAGCATGTATACGAAAATAAGCTTGGCTTCCGGCGTATTGGATTAGAAAAAAATGCCTGGCGTGATCAGCTGGGGATCATGAATTCCATTATAAATTATGAGATGAGCAAAGCAGATTGGATTGCTTCCCGGAAAGAACCATTGGAATACCAATATCGGGACAGGTAAATTTTTTATGCAAAGTATCCTTTGGAATAAATAACACGGTCGTTGAAGGGGAGGGATACAAATGATACCGGATTTAACTATTGGAAACCTTATGATTGATTGCACCGACGCCAGTCGGGCACGTGAGTTTTATGCTGACCTTTTGGGGGTGGAAAGAACCATTTTATTTGATTATCTTGGGGTTAAAACGGATAATGACATGCCAATTCTGTTTGTGGAACCCGATATTCCATATATACCGCCGGTTTGGCCGGAAGAGTCGGGCAGACAGCAAAAACAAATGTACTTCAATTTTCAAGTGGTTGATTTACTGTTCGCTGTAGTGGAGGCTATCCGCCTTGGTTCAAGGATAGCTGCCAAACAATATGGCGGTGGGAAGCAATGCGGACACTTAACACAGCGTTGAGTCGTCTGTATTGGGTGACGGAATGCATCCAGGAAAATATCCTTGCAGACTTTTTGTCTGCACAGAGGGCGGAGGTTGTTGCCATGTCAATTTTTGAGTATAACGAAGAAGAAGAAATGAAAAAAATCCGCGCTGATGAATACAGTGTGGGAAAAGCGGAAAATGTACTTGATCTGCTGGAGGATGTGGGAGAAATTCCTGCCGGGCTTCATGAACGGATCCTATCGGAAACCGACTTAGTGCTTCTGAAAAAGTGGCTTAAGTTGGCGGCCAAAGCCAGGACGGTCCGGGAATTCATGGACCAATCAGGACTGGCCTGATACCGGGCAGCTTATGGCAGAGACGAATCAGGGGGAGAACCTGTAAAGACCAAACCGGATATTTTCATGGTCTTAAACGATAAAAGTTGACAAATAAAGTTGTCATTGACAACTTTATTTGTCAATGCTATGATAAGGATGACAAGGAAAGTTGTCATCCTTTTTTGTGTTACAGGGAATTTCACGGGAACAGCCGTGGGAAAGGAGGCCGTAATGCCATTATATAACCAACTGAAGGAGCATCGGGCAAGACTGGGAGTAAACCAGGAGGAGCTTGGGAAAATGGCCGGTGTATCCAGGCAGACGATCAGCCTGATTGAGAGAGGGGATTACTCGCCTTCCGTGAGTCTGGCCCTGAAGCTGGCTGCTATCTGTCAGACTACGGTGGAGGACATTTTCCGATATGAAGAGTAAAGATAACCGTTCGGCAGGTCCGTGCATTTACGGTTCTGCCCGGGATTCAGGACTGAAAAAAGCAATAATGCAATAGCAGCGGATGGCCGGCTGTGACCGGCGGATGGGAGAGAACGATGAAGGACAATAAAAACAAACCTAAAAGTATGGGACGAATTCTTGCTAAAATGGCATTGTGGCTGGTTATAGGGGGAGTTATCGGCTACGCGGCAGCATTTCTTGTTTTTGCCGTCAAGGGGGATACGGCAGACGCCATGCGTTTCTTTTATAACGGCTATTTACAGTATGCATTAGGGTACCAGGCAGGCTTTTTTGTGGTTTTAGGTGCGGTGGCCCTTGTGTATTACCGGAAAGCGGGAGCACAGATCAGGCTGGGAACCTACGAAGGCGAGGATCAGGCAAACGATTATCAGAATGCCGCTATGACCGCCAATGAAATGAATATGGTCATCCAGTTTTTGCTGTTCGGTTTAGCCATGGATAAGAAGAATCCGTATATGCTTGTGTCTGTAGTTCTGTTTCTAGTGTTCTGTTCTGTGGTGTTTCTTATGGAAGCGCTTCTGATAAAACAGATTAAAAAAATCCATCCCTTAAAAGAAGGGGATGTGGGCGACACTAATTTTAATAAGAAATGGATGGAAAGCTGTGACGAAGCCGAACGGATGATAGTTTACAAGTCTGCCTACGGTACCTTCCAGGTCATGAAATCCCTGCTTCCTATTATGGAAGCGGTTGCCCTCCTGGGGAAATTAATGTTCGGCACCGGCAATTTTCCCATTGTCCTGGTGTGCGTTCTGTGGGGCGTACACACGGGCGTATACTGCTTTTACTGCATGAGACTGGAGAAAAACGGGCCGGAGTAGGACGCGATGTCCGCCGGCCGTGAACAGTAACATTCCATGGCTGGCGGACAGAAATGGGAATTGTTTCCAGACCCACCGTATGCTACACTGAAGGTAGAAAGCGCCGGCATGTCAGAAAGGGCCACCTTTGAATAGCGGCGCCAAAACAGGCAAAAACTATAAACAAAAGCCGCAGGATTTCCGTACAGGGAATCAGGGAGGAGGCAGTATGCTGAAAAATCATGTGGAGCAGGAAAAACCCCGGGAAGAGGAATTGCTCAGACGGCTGGAGGATGCGAGGAACCACCTGTTTGCCTTACAGATGCAGATTAAGGACAGGGGGCTTCCGGTGCTGGTCCTGATGGAAGGCTGGGGGGCCGCCGGAAAAGGAAGTACGATAGGTAAAATTATCCGTAACATTGATCCCCGTTTCTTCAAGGTGGCGACCATGTCCGCCCCCACGGAGGAGGAACTGCGCAAGCCTTTCCTGTACCGCTATTTTGCACGACTGCCGGAAGCGGGGAAATTCACGTTTCTGGATTCCGGCTGGATGGAAGAAATCACCGGTGATGTGCTGCGGGATAAGCTGGATCAAAAGGGGTATGCTTCCCGTATTGAAAGCGTGAAGCGTTTTGAAAGGCAGCTGACGGATAACGGCTATCTGGTGATGAAATTTTTCTTCCATATAGAAGAAAAAGAGCAGAAAAAACGTCTGGACGGCCTTCTGTCAAACGAGGATACCAGCTGGAGGGTGAGCGATTCTGACCGCTGGCAGAGTAAGCATTATGACAAATGCATGAAGGTATTTGACCGGTATCTGAATGATACCAATGTGTCAACCGCACCCTGGTACATTGTGGATGCCCATTCCCGTAAATGGGCGCAGCTGCAGGTATTGGAAATGCTGTGTCAGGGAATAGAGGTGGCGCTGCAGAATAAGAGCCTGGCGGTCCCTCTGCTGCAGAACACTTTCCCTCTGGAAAAAATGCCTCGGCTGGAGGAAATTCCCCTGGATAAAACCATGGAGGAAGAGGAATACCAGGAGGAGCTGGAAAAGCTTCAGAAAAGGCTGGGAGAGCTTCACAACCGGCTTTACCGCAAACGCGTGCCTCTGATCATTGCCTACGAAGGCTGGGATGCCGCCGGAAAAGGAGGCAATATAAAACGGATCACCGGAGCGCTGGATCCCAGAGGCTTTGAGGTGCATCCCATCGCCAGCCCGGAACCGCATGAAAAAGCGCGGCACTATCTGTGGCGTTTCTGGACCCGGCTGCCCAAGACGGGCCATGTTGCCATTTTCGACCGCACCTGGTACGGAAGAGTCATGGTGGAACGCATTGAAGGCTTCTGCAGCACCAACGACTGGCAGCGGGCCTATAACGAAATCAATGAATTCGAAAAGGAGCTGGTAGACTGGGGCGCAGTGGTTATCAAATTCTGGGTCCATATTGATAAGGATACGCAGCTGGAACGCTTTAACGAGAGACAGAACACACCCGAAAAACGGTGGAAAATAACCGATGAGGATTGGAGAAACCGGGAAAAATGGGATTCCTATGAGGCGGCTGTAAACGAAATGATACAAAAGACCAGCACGGTTTATGCACCCTGGCATATCCTGGAGTCCACGGACAAAAAATATGCCAGAATCAAAGCGCTGAAGATTGTGATCCGGGAACTGGAAAAGATCCTGGGGGAATCATAGCAGCCGCAGGGCACAAAGATCTGTCTGGACGGTTACCATTTACCGCAGTTCAGGTTATTTCCTGAACTGCGGTTCTTCTGATAATTTCTTAATAGAAGAGGAATATTCCGAAGGCGTCATTCCTGTCACCTTTTTAAACTGCCTGGAAAAGTAGTGGACTGAGGTATAACCCATGGTGTCGGCTATCTGTGTGAAGTTCAGACTCTGGTTCCGGATGAGCTGCTTTGCCGCATCAATTTTCATATGGGAAAAATAATCGATGATGCCGCAGCCGTTTCGTTCCCGGAACAGCTTCTGCAGCTGGGACCGCCCCACCAGATTGTCTTTGCAGATCTGTTCGATGGTCAGCTGGGAATACAGGTTCTGTTCCAGATACGTCATAATCCGTTCATATAAATCCACATCGGATTTCTGCTTCAGGGTGGAAGGCTGCCTGCGTTCCTGACGGGATGCGGTGTAGCGGCGGATCAGCTGTATCAGCAGCTGTTCCAGATGGAGCTGTATCATCTGGCTGCAGCCGAAGGGCGGATTTTCAGCCGGTTCCATCTTTTTTAAATACGGATCATCCAGAGGGCAGGAAAACATCTGCCGGGCCTCCATTATGATCTGGGCAATCAGGCTCCGCTCCGCCTCCCCGATGGTAAGGATCCGATCCTTGAAAAAATCCATGGAAGGAGAAGTACACTCAAAGGAAACCACCACCACATTGGGCGCGACTTTTCCGTTGGACCGCACCGTATGGAATTCATTCGGCTTATGGAAGATGATTTCGTCCTTTTTCAGGGAAAGGGTGCGGCTTCCTGCCACCACATCCACTTCCCCCTTGTCCACACACAGGAACTCCCAGAAATTATGGGCTTCCCCGGGAAATGAGAAATCATTCATGTATTCAAAATAATGGACGGTAAAGAGCTTGCTGATCAGAAGGGATTGATGTAAGGTTACAGATTCGTAGTTATTGACGGTATTCGGCTCCATTTGTATCATCCTCCGGCTCCGGAGCAGGGAAAACAGGTTTCTTCCCGAATTCTTCCCGCATGTATTTCCCGCATCCCGGCTTTATCTTCTGTTTCTCAAACTACGCAGAGGGCCATCTGGCACCTGCGTAGTTTGAGTTCTATTATATATAGTAACAAATTTTACGCAGTAAATCACCTTTTTTTCTTCCGTTTTATTGAGAATTTTATAATAGTACAAAGATTTGGATGCATTGTGCAAAAAATAAATAGGGAATTGTGCAATCCGACTTTTTGCTGTGCCCAATAATCCGATTGGGATAGAAATACATAATAGAAAAATGGTGATGTTACCTGAAAAATTGTAAAAAAAGACGAGAAATGCCATGATCGGATAAAAAACCGAAATTATTGTGTAAATAATTTTTGTACAAGAGTGTTATAATGAAACTGCAAAACGGGGACAGCCGGCGGGACTGCGGCTGAGAAACATAAGGTGAGGTAGGAAAATGGATAATTTGGACATGAATTTGGTAAAAGAAAAAATTGCTCCCAGGTTCCGCACGGAAGGAATCCTGACGGAGGCGGTTCCTTACGGAAGCGGCCATATCAATGATACCGTATGTCTGACCTGTGATTTGGGAAGCGGGAAACACAGACGTTATATCCTGCAGCGCATGAACGATGATATTTTTAAGAAACCCAGGGAACTGATGGAAAACATCATGAATGTCACCTCTTTCCTCCGGAATAAAATCATCAGGAACGGCGGCGACCCGGATCGGGAAACCCTGAATGTTATCCGCACCGTGGACGGAGAGAATTATCTGGTGGACGAGGACGGGGACTTCTGGAGGATGTATATTTTTATTGAAGATGCCACCAGCTTTGATACCGTGGAAAAGCCGGAGGACTTCTATAACAGTGCTCTTTCTTTTGGCAATTTCCAGAAGCTGCTTGCGGATTATCCGGCAGCGACCCTGCATGAGACGATCCCTGATTTCCACAATACGGTGAAACGGTTTGCCGATTTCAGAAAAGCGGTGGAAGCGGATACCTTCAAAAGGGCGGCAGGAGTGGAAAAGGAAATCCGTTTTGTGCTGGACAGGGAGCCGGATACCCATGTTATCTGTGATGCCCTGGCTAAAAACAGGATTCCGCTGCGTGTGACCCATAATGACACCAAGCTGAATAATATTATGATAGATAATAAAACCGGTAAAGGGCTCTGCGTCATTGACCTGGATACGGTTATGCCGGGTTCCGCCCTCTATGACTACGGCGATTCCATTCGTTTCGGAGCCAGCACAGGAGCGGAGGACGAGAAAAACCTGGATCTGATCAGCTGTGATTTAAAGCTGTTTGAGATATATACAAAGGGTTATGTGGAAGGCTGCGGGGGCAGCCTGACGGAGCAGGAAATCAGGATGCTTCCCATGGGGGCCAAGTTGATGACGCTGGAATGCGGAATGCGCTTCCTGGCGGATTACCTCCAGGGTGATGTATATTTTAAAATCCATCGTCCCGAACATAATCTGGATCGGGCACGCACACAATTCAAGCTGGTTGCGGATATGGAAAGCAAGTGGGACAAAATGATGAGTATTGCAGAGAAGTATATATAAAACAGCAGGCTGCCTTTAGGGGAATGATATAGATGAAAAATACCGTGCCGGTTTTCCGGCGCGGTATTTTTATGGGCGGGTATCCCCGTCAGGCGGCAGTGCGGAAGAGACGCGCTGTTTTCACGCGCCTTTCCTCCATTTCCGTGACGGTAACCTGCCAGTCATGGAAGCGGAAGGAATCCCCCTTTTCGGGTATTTTCCGAAGCTCATTCATTATCCAGCCGTTAACCGATACACTTTCCGTTTCCTCTTCAATACCCAGCTGCTCAAAAAGCTTATCCGCGTTGGCGCTTCCCATAACAACGAATTCATTGCCGGAAAGCTTCTGTATGGACTGTATAATTTCATCATGTTCATCCCAGATTTCACCTACCAGCTCTTCCAGGATATCCTCCAGGGTAATAATCCCTACGGTTCCTCCGAATTCATCGATAACAATGGCGATATGCAGCTTTGAAGCCTGCAGCTCCTGCAGCAAATGGCTGATCTTCCTGTGCTTGGTGATGTAGAGGGCCGGACGTATTACGTCCTTTATTCCTGCGGGAAACGAACCAGCCGTACGCGCTTGTGCGTCAGGTTGGCGGCTGTCGTGAGGGTCAAATACTCCGCGGCTTGCTTCAGGGCATTCGGCTTTCTTTCCCGCTCCGTAAATCTGGTTATAAAAGTCCTTGTGATACAGAATGCCGGTAATGTTATCAATGGAATCATGATATACCGGGAGCCTGGAATAACCTGTGGCTGCAAAGACGGAAGCGATTTCTTCTTTGGAGGAATCCATGCTCACCCCTTTGATATCAATTCTCGGCGTGAGAATGTCCGCTGCCTTTAAATCGTTGAATTCAATGGCGTTACGCAGCAAATCCCCTTCCTGTTCGTCGATCCCGCCGCCCTGCCTCGCTTCCTCTACAATGGTTATCAGTTCCTCTTCTGTAATCGCCTGGCTGGAGGATGTGCGGAAAAGCCTGGATAACACCCGCTTCCAAAGCTTGAACAAATAATTCAGGGGAGTGAGGAGTATCGCCATAACATTCAGGATAGGTGCGGAAAACATGGCAAAGCTTTCGGGACTTTCCTTTGCAATACTTTTCGGAGAAACTTCACCGAAAATAAGGACGATGACGGTGGTGGCGGCAGTGGACACACTGGCGCCCAAATCTTCTCCCAAAAGACGCACAAACAAAAGTGTGGCAAGAGAGGCGCAGGCGATATTCACGATATTATTGCCGATGAGAATGGTGGACAGAAGCCTGTCATAATCCGCCGACAGTTTCAAAACCAAAGCGGCCCGTTTGTTTCCCTTTTCAGCCATATTCTTAATACGGATACGGTTTAAAGAAGAAAATGCAGTTTCCGTTGCCGAGAAATAAGCAGACATGATAATACAAAATACAATTATGAGCAAAGTAATATTCATATGTAAATGAAATCCTTTCTTTTTTCAATCCTATGACAGTTACCCGGAAAATGATATCTCTGTTCATTCCAGCAGAATAACCGCAGGGCATTGAAAGCGGGAAGGGTTCCCGTCGCCGTCGTCCGATTCTTCCATAATAATGCATTCCTCCTTTCTGCTGTTATTTTTTATGAAACAGAATACCAGACCGGGAGATAAGAATCAAGAATCCTGGGTGTAATTTAGCAATAATTTAACATATGCCATTTGCCGTTATTTTGCCTTCCGTAATTTAAGATTGATTCCTTTTTCTGTTTCCTCTATAATAAAGTATTAGTAACCAACTAGGAAAGTTTTATTGATGCATTACATAAATAGAAGGAGGAAACACATGGTAACATTACTGGAAGGCGGTGCCTATCTTGTAAACGGCACGGAAATCATTCCTGATAATCAGGAAGCGGCTGCTGCTATTGCGGCAAAAACCGGAAAGCAGATAGATAAGGAAGCGGCGGCAAAGGAAACGATTAGCTACGGGATTCTGGAGAGCCACAATACCTCCGGCAGCATGGACAACCTGAAAATTAAATTTGACAAGCTCACATCCCATGACATCACTTTTGTGGGGATTATTCAGACGGCGAGGGCTTCCGGCCTGACGAAGTTCCCCATCCCCTATGTACTCACCAACTGTCACAATTCCCTTTGTGCGGTAGGCGGAACCATCAATGAGGACGACCATCTGTTCGGGCTTACCTGCGCAAAGAAGTACGGCGGAGTTTATGTTCCCCCTCATCAGGCGGTTATCCACCAGTTTGCCAGGGAAATGCTGGCGGGCGGCGGCAGGATGATTCTTGGATCCGATTCTCATACCCGCTACGGCGCCCTGGGCACTATGGCTATGGGGGAAGGCGGGCCGGAGCTGGTTAAACAGCTTCTGAACCAGACCTATGATATCAAGATGCCCGGCGTGATAGGCGTTTATCTTACCGGGGAGCCGGTAAAGGGGGTAGGTCCCCAGGACGTTGCGCTGGCTATTATTGGGGCTGTTTTCAAAAATGGGTATGTGAAAAATAAAGTGATGGAATTCGTAGGCCCCGGCGTTGAAAAATTAAGTGCGGATTTCCGTATCGGCATTGATGTTATGACCACGGAGACAACCTGCCTTTCCTCCATCTGGAAAACAGATAAGGTTATCGGGAAATTTTACGAAATCCATGGAAGAAAAGAAGAATATAAGGAACTTGCCCCCGGAGAGGCGGCGTATTATGACGGCATGATCTGCGTGGATCTGTCTGCGGTAAAACCTATGATCGCCATGCCTTTCCATCCCAGCAATACGTATACTATTGAAGAAGTGAATGCCAATCTGGAGGATATCCTCCATGAAGTGGAGCAGCGGGCGGCGGTAAGCCTTGACGGCGCGGTGGAATATTCCCTGAAGGATAAGGTAAGAAACGGAAAATTCTATGTGGATCAGGGGATTATTGCAGGCTGTGCGGGAGGCGGTTTTGAGAATATCTGCGCGGCGGCGGATATCCTGAAGGGACAATACATCGGTTCGGATGAATTCACCCTGAGCGTATACCCGGCTTCCATGCCTGTCTATATGGAGCTTATTAAAAACGGCTGTGCGGCCGCAATTCTGGAAACCGGCGCGGTAATGAAGACTGCCTTCTGCGGTCCCTGCTTCGGTGCAGGGGATACGCCTGCCAATAACGGCTTCAGCATTCGTCATTCCACCAGGAACTTCCCCAACAGGGAAGGAAGCAAGCTCCAGAACGGGCAGATTGCATCTGTCGCCCTCATGGATGCCCGATCCATTGCTGCAACGGCAGCCAATAAAGGTTTCCTCACGCCCGCTACGGAATTTGAGGGTGAGCTTGGAAAATATAAATATCATTTTGATTCCAAGATTTATGAAAACCGTGTATTCGATTCCAGGGGCGTGGCCGATCCGGAGGTGGAAATCCATTTCGGTCCCAATATCAAAGACTGGCCGGCAATGTGCAGCCTTCCTGAGAATATGGTGCTTCAGGTGGTATCCGAAATCCATGATCCGGTCACCACAACGGACGAACTGATCCCTTCCGGGGAAACCTCCTCCTACCGCTCCAACCCCCTGGGGCTTGCGGAGTTCACCCTGTCCAGAAAAGATCCCGCCTATGTGGGAAGGGCAAAGGAAATCCAAAAAGCGCAGACCGCAGTGATGGAAGGCAGATGCCCTGTAGAGGCAAAACCCGAGCTGGTTCCTGTCATGGAAACCATCCATAAGCAGTTCCCGGAGGCGGGAGAAGGAAATATCGGTTTTGGTTCCACTATTTTTGCGGTCAAGCCCGGAGACGGTTCCGCAAGAGAACAGGCGGCGAGCTGTCAGAAGGTGCTGGGAGGCTGGGCTAATATAGCCAATGAATACGCCACCAAGAGATACCGTTCCAACCTGATCAACTGGGGAATGCTTCCTTTCCTTATAGAAGAAGGGGAACTGCCCTTCGCCAATCTGGATTATCTGTTTATCCCCGGGATCCGGAAGGCAGTGGAGGAAGAGCAGGGCAGCATTACCGCTTATGCGGTGAAAGCGGACGGACTGAAGCCTTTCACCCTCACATTAGGTGATTTGACAAAGGAAGAACGCCGGATTATTTTGGAGGGCTGCCTTATCAATTACAACAGAGTATAAAAAAATATGAGCCGTATCTGCGTTTTTTCCCGCGCCCTGGTTTCCCGGCGCGGGAAAAATCCCGGAGGCGGCTTTTCTGTCCCTTTTTTCTGCAGGAAGCGCAGTAAATATAAGTTCATGGGGTATTTGCTCTGCGTTCCGTTTGGCCCGTTGTCCGCGGGAATAAATTCACGATTGTCACATAAAATATAGTACCTGCAATTTACGCTGCGGATCCGGTTGTTTGCAGGACGCCGGCGGGATAAAACCGGCAGGATGAGAATGGTAACCATTTTTGCGGGAAAAGGAGAAATGCATATGGACAGAAATTCCCTATTACCGAAAGCGCGGTCTTTTTCCCGAAGACCGCTGCAGGGTACGTTCCGAAGCACCGCAGGCCGGCAGAGGCTGCTGGACCTTTGCGCGGTGCTTTTATTTTTGCTGCTTCTGCCCTATGCCTGCAGTTTATTGTTCGGAAAGGGAGAGGTGGGAGAGGAAACCCTGGCGGTACCCGGAGAGGAAAGCAGCATTATGGTGGCCTGCGAAACCGGGGTCGGTGTGAGCAGGCTTCCTCTGGAAACCTATGTGGAGGGCGCTCTTGCCGCGAGCATTCCCGCGGACTGTGAAGAGGAGACTCTCAAGGCCCAGGCGGTAATCCTGCGCACCCTCTGCATGCGGGCCTATGAAAACAGAAGTTCCATTGATGATAATCTCATTTATGCCCGGGATATCGGACAGGATTATCTGGATGTCCGCAGCAGGGAAACCCTCTGGGAGGATGCCTATGAAGAAAAACAGGCCAAAATATCCTCCGCCGCGGCGCAGACCAGAGGAATGTACCTGACCTGGGAAGGCCAGGTGATTGAACCCGCTTATTTCTGGCTCAGCGCGGGAAAGACAAGAAACGGAAAAGAAGTGTTCGGAGAGGGCTACGACTACCTGACAAGCGTGGACTGCAGCCATGACATCGAGGCGTCCGGCTACAGCAGCACCGTCACCCTGAAGGAAAAAGATTTCTGGCAGACCATGGGAGTGGACGGGGCTGAAAAAATCACCCTGACCCGGGACAGCGCCGGTTATGTGCTGTGGGTGGAGGCAAAAGGAATACATATGTCCGGAGAAAAATTCCGAAGCCTTTTTTCCATCCAGTCCTCTTGCTTTACCATAAGTGAAAATGGGGGAACCGTCACGCTGGAAAGTAAGGGAGTAGGGCATGGTCTGGGATTCTGCCAGTATGAGGCGAACAGAAGGGCAGTACAGGGAGAAGATTTTCTCGCGCTTTTAAAAGGTTTTTTTGAAGGCGTTGAAATACAAAAAACTGAATAAAGGAAAGGAAAACGGAAAGACTAAGCTTGAAGGATTTCAACTGATAATTGGCATCTGCCAAAATGAATAGGAAAGAGAAGGAATGCCCTATGAGAAGAAGAAGGAGATCAAGCTTTAGAAAAGAAAAAGCGATCATGCTGGTGTCCAGCTGCCTCGTTCTGACGGCGCTGACTGCTACCGGTTTGTATGTAAGAAACAAAAGTCAGGACAAGGAAGACGGATATGTGGTGGATTTCACCGCTTTGGAAGAATCCAATAAAGAAAAAGCAGGAGAAGCACAGGCCGACGGCAGCACAGGAGACGGCCAGCTTGCCGACAGCGGTGAACTGGATTACGATCCCAGCTTCCAGGAAGCCAATTCCGGAGATGTGGACAACCCCGGCATGAACATGCTGGGAAGCACGGCCGGACAAAATCAGGCATCTTTGGAAAACGGACAGGCAGGCGAAGGCCTGGCGGATGCCGCACAGAACGAACAGGCGGCAAAGGATGAGGAACTTGCTGCCGCAGATCCGGCTGAAGAAGTGCTGGAAGCCAATGCGGCGGATGCCATTGCCAAAACAGACGATTCCTCCGATACCGCAAAACGTGACGAGGATGCCATGAACACCACACCCGCCCTTGATTTTACGGACAGCGATACCCTGGTATGGCCTATCGTGGGAAATGTACTTGTCAATTACAGCATGGACAAGACCGTTTATTTCGCAACTCTCCAGCAATACAAGTATAATCCCGCCATCATTATCGCAGCCACCCAGGGAGAAGGAATTGCCGCAGCAGCGGATGGACAGGTTTCCTCCGTCTATCAGGATCCTGAAATCGGAATGGCTGTCGTGGTTAACCTGGGAGACGGCTATGAGCTTACCTACGGACAGCTCACCGATCTTACCGTTGCGGAAGGTGATGTGATCACCACAGGAGAAATTATAGGAAAGGTAGCGGAACCCACGAAATATTACAGCGTGGAGGGCTGCAATGTTTATTTCAAGCTGACCAAGGACGGCCAACCGGTGAATCCGCTGAACAGGCTGAGCTGAAATGGGTGAAACGCTTCTTATTATAAATGGGCGCATTCTGACTATGGCAGGGAAAGTCCTGCCAGGGGGATGCGTGCTTATTGAAAATGGAAAAATTGCCGCAGTTACGGATCAGATAAAAATACCGGAGGGCAGAGACACGGAAGTTATCGATGCCTCCGGTTGTCTGGTTATGCCCGGCCTCGTAGAGGCGCACTGCCATGTGGGCATCACGGAAGAGAAAAAAGGCATGGAGGGAGACGACTGCAACGAAAACGTGTCTCCCATCACACCCTGGCTGAGGGCACTGGATGCGGTAAACACCATGGACGCCGCTTTTGATGACGCTGTCCGTGCGGGAATCACCTCTATCATGGTAGGCCCGGGAAGCTCCAATATCGTGGGCGGCCAGTTTATCTTTATTAAAACAAAAGGCCGTCGCATTGACGATTTAATCGTCAAAGAACCCGCTGCCATGAAAATCGCTTTCGGGGAAAATCCAAAAGTGAACTTTGCCGACCAGCAGAAATCACCTGTCACCCGGATGGCTATAGCCGGGCTGCTCCGGGAAGAACTCTTCAAAGCCGTACAATACCAAAAGAAAAAACAAGCCTGGCAGGCTTCCCGGCAGGATAAAGACAAACCATCCGATGCTCCCTTTGAACCCGATTTCCGCATGGAATGCTGGCTGCCCGTCCTGGAAGGGAAAATCCCCCTCAAAGCCCATGTACATCGCGTGGATGATATCTTTACCGCAATCAGGATCGCCAGGGAGTTCGGCCTTTCCATCACCCTTGACCACTGCAGCGAAGGCCACCTCATAGCCGGGGAACTGGCCAGGGAAGGCTTTCCTGCCATCGTAGGACCCGACCTGTCAAGCCGCAGCAAGATCGAGGTACAGAACATGGCCTTTAAAACGGCGGGCATTCTCCACAAAGCCGGAGTTCTCGTGGCCATAACCACGGACCATCCCGTCACCCTCATCCAGTCCCTCCCTCTTTGTGCAGGCCTTGCCGTAAAATCCGGCCTCCCTATGGAAGAGGGCCTGCGTGCCATCACCTGCAACCCCGCCCGCATCTGCCGTGTCTACGACAGAGTAGGCAGTCTGGAACCCGGAAAAGATGCAGATATCGCCATTTTTTCCGGCAACCCCATGGAAACCTTCACCAAAACCATGTGCACCATAATTAACGGCAATATCGTATACCGTGCCGAAAATTTCTAACCATTTCCTCTAAAATTCCTGCCGGTAACAGCCGGCCCGGCTTCATTGCCGTCAAAACAAAGGTTCTTTCCCCTGTCCCCGGACAGGGGAGAGAACCTTCCGCATGTCTTATCTCTCCATTTGTCCCTCCCTGCATTGTCCCGGCCTCCCGGTTTGCAAGCTTCCGTTTCTGCAGCGTTACTGTTTAGTCCGTGACCAGTAACTTAGCAGCACACAGCGCCAAAAAAGAAGCACTTTTTTCATTTTACAAACGCTGTATATATGCTACAATTGAGAAGCACAGTCAAAAATACACTTTTCAGACTTGTCCCTGCATAAACAGGAGGGGTGAAAAATAAGGTAGAAAAAGGGTAACCGTTCACAGGAATCCAGCCGTTTGTGAAGGAGAGGGACTGTTACCAAAAAGAAAGACTGTGGAATGACGGGATAAGGGAGGAAATGCATGAAAATCGTAGTGTTAGGCGGCGGAATCAGTACAGAAAGGGATGTATCCCTCAGCTCCAGCCGGATGATTTATCAAGCGCTGAAGAAAAAAGGACACCAGGCCATTCTTCTGGATGTCTATTTAGGATATGAAGGGGACTATGAAGATATTTTTGAAAAGGATAGGGACTGGGCGGAAACTATCGGTGGGGTTCGGGAAAGCAATCCGGATATTTCCCGGATAAAAGCGATGCGCCCAGACGGCGGGAAGAGCTTTTTCGGCCCGGGAGTCATCCCTGTCTGCCAGATGGCGGATGTGGTTTTCCTGGGACTGCACGGCGAAGACGGGGAAAACGGAAAGGTACAGGCGGCCTTTGACCTGCTGGGAATCCGGTATACCGGTACGGATTATGTCAGTTCCGCACTGGCTATGGATAAAAGCCTGGCAAAGGAGCTGTTTGCTTTCCATTCCATACCCACCCCGGAGGGGATCCATGTGGTAAAAGGTGAGGATAACGGGGAACGGGTGCCTTTTCCCTGTGTGGTAAAAGCCTGCAGGGGCGGATCCAGCGTCGGTGTATGCATCGCCCATGATGAGACGGAATACCAGGCGGCCCTAAAGGAAGCTTTCCTATATGATGAGGAAGCGGTAGTTGAACAATATATTCAGGG
This sequence comes from Lachnospiraceae bacterium, assembly GCA_022845955.1. Lineage (GTDB taxonomy): Bacteria > Bacillota > Clostridia > Lachnospirales > Lachnospiraceae > Eisenbergiella. The sequence goes on along the minus strand of AP025576.1, from coordinate 6,388,479 downwards.
CCGGGAATTTTCCTGTGCCGTCATCGACGGAAAAGCCTTGCCGGTGATTGAAATTGCACCCATCAGCGGATTTTATGATTATAAAAATAAATACCAGGCGGGCAGCACGGTTGAAACCTGCCCTGCTGATCTGCCGGAAGAGAAGGCGGAGGAAATGCAGCGCATCTCCGAGCAGGTATTTCAGGCGCTGCGCCTGAAGCAGTATGCCCGTATGGATTTCATGATGGACGAGGACGGGAAGGTCTATTGCCTGGAGGCCAATACGCTGCCGGGAATGACACCCACCTCCCTGATTCCTCAGGAAGCGCAGGCTATCGGCATCTGCTTTGAGGATCTGTGCGAATGGATTCTGCAGCTGGCACTGAAGGACGGAATGTAACCATCCGGGCTGTCTGAACGATTACGAACGAACCGGAACGGAATAGCATGAGGAGAAACCGAGTATGAAAAATATGACACTGACCAATATTGCAAAGGTCTGTGAAGGAAGGCTTGTGTACCCTTCCGAAGAGAGCAGGAAGGAAACATGCAGCAGGGAAGCAGCCGGCGTTGTGATCGATTCCAGAAAGGCGGCCGCGGATTTTATATTTGTTGCCACAAAGGGGGAACGGGTGGACGGACACCGGTTTATACCTGATGTTTTTGCCGGAGGTGCCCTGGGCGCAGTATGTGAAAAGGAGCCGGAGGATATACCAGGCCCTTGTATTGTTGTTAAGGACAGCTTTGAGGCCCTGAAACGGATCGCTGAATTCTACCGCAGGCAGCTGCCTGTAAAGGTGGTGGGAATCACCGGAAGTGTGGGAAAGACCAGCACAAAGGAGTTTGTGGCGGCGGTGCTCGCCCAAAAGTATAAGGTACACAAAACCCAGGGTAACTATAATAATGAAATAGGGGTACCGCTTACCGTGCTTTCCATGCCCGGGGATACGGAGGTGGCCGTGCTGGAAATGGGGATCAATCATTTTGGGGAAATGCATAATCTGAGCCGTATTGCCAGGCCGGATATCTGTATTATGACCAATATCGGCCAGTGCCATCTGGAATTCCTGGGAAGCCGGGAGGGGATCCTGAAGGCAAAATCAGAAATCTTTGATTTTATGGACGAAGACGGCAGCGTTTGTGTGAACGGTGATGATGATATGCTGGCTTCCATAAAGGAAGTGAAGGGCAAAAAGCCTGTCACCTTCGGCCTGTCGGAGGAATGTCAGGTATATGCCACGGATATCCGGGGGAAAGGTCTGTTTGGAAGCGAGGCGGTCATCCACGGGAACGGGGAAAGCTTTGCGGTACAAATCCCCCTGCCGGGAGAGCATATGGTATATAACGCCCTGGCGGCAACCGCGGCGGGGCTGCTGCTTGGGCTGAAGCCGGAGGAAATCCGGGACGGGATTGCCGGGGCGGAAAGCGTGAGCGGGCGAAGCCATATAGTTAAGCTGGCGGATAAGGTGCTGATCGATGACTGCTATAATGCCAATCCGGTTTCTATGGAGGCTGCTGTTGATTTGCTTCTGCAGGCGGACGGCCGCAGGGTCGCCGTCATGGGAGATATGTTTGAGCTGGGGGAGCAGGAAAAGGAAATGCACGCCCGTGTGGGAAAATACGCGGTTGACGCAGGTGTGGAATGCGTTATCTGCGCAGGAACACTGGCCCGCTGTATTTATGAAGGGGCAGTGAAAGCGGCAGAAGAAAAGAACACGGGCGCGGCAGGTGCTGTTTTCTATTTTGAAGACAGGGAAAGCCTGCTCAAAGGGATAGAAGAGATACTCAGGCCCGGAGATACCGTATTGATTAAAGCTTCCCATGGTATGGGATTTGAAAAGATAGTGGAGCAGCTGTCATGATTGTATCCGTATCCAGGCGGACCGATATCCCGTGCCGGCACAGCGAATGGTTTATGAACCGGATCCGGGCCGGATATGTGGTGGTGAGAAATCCCATGAACCACGGCCAGATCAGCAGAATCCCCCTTTCCCCGGAAACCGTGGATGGCATCGTATTCTGGAGCAAGGATCCGGCGCCCCTCATGCCCTATCTGAAGGAGCTTTCCGACAGGGGCTACCGGTATTATTTCCAGTTCACGCTGACCCCCTACGGAAAAAACCTGGAACCGGGGCTGCGGGATAAAAAGGAGATCGAGGACTGCTTCCGGGAGCTTGCCCGGGAAATCGGAAGAGAGCGCATCATATGGCGTTATGATCCGGTGGTGGTAAATGAGGTCCTGAATCCGGCTTACCATAAAAGGGAATTTGCAAGACTTTGCAGAGAGCTTCAGGGATGCATGCGGAGTATTACCATCAGCTTTGTGGATATGTACGAAAAGCGCGGGATAGGAAACGCCGCGCAGCGATCCGGCTGCCCGGAGGCGGGGAGTGACGCCCTGCGTTTACGGGAGGAGAAACTTCTGCGTCCTGTAAATAAAGAAGAAATGGAAGAGCTTGCCGCCTTTTTTTCCCGCACCGCATCATCTATGGGCATTCCTGTAAATGCCTGCTGTGAAGAAGCGGATCTGTCCGCTCTGGGTGTGGGAAGGGCCGCCTGTATCGATAAGGCGGTGCTGGAGGAAATCCTGGGCGGAAAGCTCCGCCTTAAGCCGGATAAAGGGCAGCGGAAAGGCTGCGGCTGTTATGAAAGCGTTGATATCGGCGCTTACAATACCTGCCGCAACGGCTGCATTTACTGCTATGCTAACCATTCGCCAAGGTCCCTGGAGGAAAATCTGCGTAAGGCGGACAAACAGGGAGAGCTGCTCGTGGGCAGCGTCCGGGAAGGGGAGAAGGTGAGGGAGCGAAAGGCTGTTTCCTGCTTCGAAGGGCAGTATGAACTGCCCCTTTGAGAAAATAAGGATATCCGTTCCTGTTCCGTCCATAGGTGTATTTGCTGCAGATCGGAAAACAGCTTATGTTCATTCGTTGTGACAGGCTTTCCGATATGCGCTGGCGGTCATGCGGCAGTGCTTCAGGAAACACTGGGCGAAATAGCTCTGGGAGGAAAAGCCCGAGGACTGGGCGACCTCCGTAATACTGTAATCCGTAGTGGCCAGCAGCTCTTTGCTGGCCTTTATTCTTACCTCACACAGATAATTGATGGGGGAGCAACCGAACTGGCGTGTGAAGGCATGCACCATATAATATTTATTCAGATGGGACACCTCCGCAAGGGTATCCAGGGTGATATCCTGGGGATAGTTTGACTCAATGTACTGTTTCAGCTTAATACACTCGCGGCTGGATTTAACGGAAGGGACGAACTCAAAGTCAAAATGTGTGCGCCGGATCAGGTTGACAATCAGCAGTTCCAGCAGATCCTGGCATACCAGTTCGTAATGAGGTTTCTTTTCCTCCATTTCCGAGAGCAGCCCATTCATAAGATAGATAAACTTGGCATGATCATTCCTGCAGTTGAAAATAATGTGCTCGTGATCCCCTTCAAAAGAAAAATTAAGCCCTTCCACGCCCAGGATGATATATTCCAGAGGAACCTCTCCCACCGAACGTTCCGTATGGGCGATATTGGCGTTTATGATAATGAAATCATCCTCTTTTATCGGATAAATCTGATCTTCTATCAAATAATTCCCGTTCCCCTTTTTAATATAGCATAACTCCGTAAAGTAATGGGTATGGGGCAGGCTCGGCCAGTCATTTTCATAAACGGAATGTGTGACGTATAACAGTTTGGCATTGATCGGATTAATATCATCATTTTCCAGCGGATATCTTGAAATAGGCATAAATACGCTCCTTTTTTAGAAATACTGCGTTGGCAAAAATAGGATGTGCAAAGAAAGTGAGCATTTGTACAAAAAAGATGTGCAAAAATGTAAAAATGACAACCTCAAAAATCCCCCTCTTAAGCACATTGTTTAAAAAAATTATTTAATTTTTTCTTTGATGCACGTTTATCACTAAAAATATTTTATCAAATGTTGCTTCAAAAAGCAATAATTATAAAAAATGAAGCAACATATGGATTGTATAGATATGTTATTGAGGATATACTGATATTATCAAAAAGCAATACGGAAATGTTCAAACAAAAGGAGGAAAAAAATGAAAAAGAAGATTGTCAGTTTGTTATTAACTGCTGTTATGGCGACGAGCCTGCTCGCAGGCTGCGGCAGCAGCAGCAAACCTGCTGAAAGCACACCGGCCGAGACACCGGCGCCTGCAGCTACCGAAGAAGCAAAAGAAGAAACACCCGCTGATACAACGGCAGAGACCACCGCAGCAGATGCCGGTGCAGCTGATTACAGCGACGTAACATTGACCTTCTGGTCCATGTGGAACTCCACAGAACCTCAGGGAAAAGTAATCCAGGAAGCAGCCGACGCTTTTAAAGAGCAGACAGGCGCAACCATAAATATCGAGTGGAAGGGCCGTGATGTTAAGACCATACTTGCAACGGCACTGGAATCCGGAGAGAAGATTGATATCTTCGAGGATGACTACTCCAGAATCGGAAAGACCTATGCAGAATACTGCTACGATTTAACAGACATGGCAAAGGCCGCCAACTATGAAGCCAACAGCTTTAAGTGCTTTAATGAAGTGGTAACAGGATGGGCCGGATTCCTTTGCGCAATTACCGAACAGCCTCAGGTAGGCGGTGTATTCTACAACAAAGATATTTTCGATGACTGCGGAATCGAAGTTCCCACCACTTGGGAAGAATTCCTCGCAGCCTGCCAGACTATGGTAGACAAGGGATATCAGCCGCTGGCACTTGACAGTACATATTCCGATTTCACATTCGGTTACCATCTTGACAGGGTTATCGGAGAGGATGTCATTAAAGAACTTTCCCTGAACGGCGGATGGAGTGAGAACGAAGGCGTTGCTAAAGCAGCCCAGCAGATTATTGACTTTGTAAATGCCGGATATCTGGCAGACGGCGCACCGGATGAATATCCTTCCAGCCAGAACAAAATCGGCCTTACCGGCAAGGTGGCAATGGTTGTATGTGCGAACTACGTAGCAGCTGAAATCAACAATAACACCGGCTCAGAGATTAACTGGGGAATGTTCAATTACCCTGAAATAGAAGGCGGCGCGGATCCTTCCAACGCTTATGCAGGTGCCAACTCCCTTGCAATTACTTCTTACAGTGAGAACCCTCAGGCAGCATTCGATTTCCTGATGTTACTTACAAGCGGAGAATTTGACCAGAAGATGGCCGATGCAGGTTCTCAGATTCCTGCGGACCCTAACAACACAGCTCCTGCCATCATGAATGGTACCGTTGAAACTCTGTTAGCAACAAGCAACCCTCTCAGCTGGAACATGGGACTGAATGAAAACGCTGATTTGGGCACAAATATTAAAGATATCTGTATCGGACTGTATGAAGGCAGATATGCTACCGGCGAAGACTTTGCCAAGGCTTTGGACGCTTTGTATAAATAAGTTTTTCTGGCGGAGGCGGCGCTTAAGTGGCGCCGCCTCTTTTCATAAGGTGAGGTGACATAGAATGAAAAAAAACAAGGCTTTAATTGTAGGTTTCATACTTCCATGCCTGTTGACCCTGATTGTTATGTATCTGTACCCGGTTGCCAGGACATTAGTCATGAGTTTCTTTCAAATTGAGAGTGTTACCGCCAACATGTCCACATGGACTTTCAACGGTTTTGGGAACTATGCCCGGATTTTTAAGAGTCCTACCTACTTGGTTTCCATGTGGAATATGTTCCGTATCTGGCTGGTGGGCGGTATTATTACTCTGTCTTTTTCCCTGCTTTTTGCGGTAATCCTTACCAGCGGAATCCGTTTTAAAAAATTCTTCCGTGCTGCCATTTACCTTCCTAACGTAATCAGTGCGGTTGCACTGGCTACCATGTGGATTCAGTACGTATATAATAATGATTATGGTATGCTGAACAAGATTTTGACCACATTAGGGCTGAACGGAGTGAAATGGCTGGGAACGGATACCAAATTCTGGGCGATGCTCTTTGCTTTCATTTTCGGCGCCGTGGGCTATTATATGCTGATTTTTATCAGCGGTATTGAAAGAATCCCGCAGGATCTGTATGAGGCGGCCACCATTGACGGTGCCAATAAAGTACAGCAGTTCGGAAAAATAACCATGCCCCTGCTGAAAGGGATTACCAAAACCAATATCACATTCTGGAGTGTGCATACCACCACATTCTTCCTCTGGTCCAAGATGTTCTCCCCGGTGGATTCGGAAGCGACCACCATTGTTCCGGTAGTTTATCTGTATGATACGGTATTCGGCGGAAAAGCGAATGCAACAAGGGATGCGGGCGCAGGTGCTGCTGTGGGTGTTGTCCTTGCACTCATTATCATAGTGATTTATTTCGTTATGAACAGATTGCTTCGGGATGACGACCTGGAATTTTAAGGAGGGTAAGATGAGTAAAAAGAACAAAGTAAAAGAAAAAGTGAACTGGAGAAAAGAACTGGCTCTCCTTCCGGGATATATTATCGTACTTGTCTGGATTATTTTTACCGCCGCCTTTTTGTTTTGGATTCTTGGGGCCAGCCTTTCCACATCCAGGGAAATCTTTTCCGGCGGCGTTTTCAAATTTGAGACGGGATTCCATCTGGAAAACTATGTGAATGCATGGCAGGCACAGAATGTGTCCGTGTTCTTTGCCAACTCCCTGCTATATGCAGTCGTTTCCTGTACAGGGGTTATCCTGATATCTGCACCGGGCGCTTACGTGCTGTCCCGATTTGATTTCATTGGAAATAAGATTATCAAATCAGGGCTTATTGTGGCTATGAGTATCCCGGCTGTTATGATTATCATGCCTATTTTTGCCCTGACAACGAAATGGAACCTGAAGGGCAGGATTCTTCTGATACTGCTGTATATCTTTTTGAATGTGCCTTATACCACAACCTATCTGCTCAACTTCTTCGCAACGCTTTCAAGAACCTATGAAGAAGCGGCGGCGATTGACGGCTGTCCTCCGGCGAAAACCTTCTGGGTTATCATGCTGCCTCTGGTTCAGCCCGCGCTGATCACGGTTACTATTTTCAACTTCCTGGGAGTATGGAATGAATTCTTCATGGCCCTGATCTTCGCAAGCTCCGAGAAGATGACTCCTGTTGGAGTCGGTTTGCTGCAGATTGTAAACTCCATGAAATACACAGGAGATTACGGCGGATTGTTCGCAGCTGTTGTCATCGTATTTTTACCTACGTTCTTATTATATATCTTCTTATCCGAGAAGATTATTGCCGGCGTAACAGGCGGCGGTATCAAGGGATAATACCTTGTAAATAAAAGAAAAGACAGGAGGGGCCGCAGGATGGACCAGAAGAAAGGAAGAGTAACAATTCCTACTGATATAGATGTGATTCAGGAGACCCTGGAATTATCCAGGCGCTGGGGGGCTGACGCGGTGCGCGACTGCGACGGTACAGATTTCCCCATAGAATTAAAGGATGTGGGATTAAAGGTATATTCCACCTATTATACCACCAGAAAAGATAATGACTGGGCGAAGGCCAATCCGGATGAAATCCAGCAGATGTATGTAATGACGCCTATTTACACGGCGGACGGGAAGGTTCTCAGGGTCCGTCTCATGAAAGGCCTGTATCCGGATATGCTCACACCTAACAGCCGGGATGATATCAGGCGCTGGTGGGAAGTGATTGACAGGAGCACCGGAGAGGTGGTGCCCGCAGGGGACTGGTCTTATGATGAGGCCGCAGGAGAAGTGGAAATCAAGAGTATTCCTTTCCATGATTATACGGTGAGCTTTCTTGCTTATATTATGTGGGATCCGGTTCACATGTACAATGCCGTTGTAAATGACTGGAAGGATGTGGAGCATCAGATCACCTTTGATGTGAGACAGCCGAAAACCCATGAATATACGATGAAGCGTCTGCGGAAGTTCATTGAGGATCATCCTTATGTTAATGTGCTCCGGTTCACCACCTTTTTCCACCAGTTCACCCTGATGTTCGACGAACTGGCGAGAGAAAAGTACGTGGACTGGTATGGCTATTCCGCATCGGTAAGCCCTTATATCCTGGAGCAGTTTGAAAAGGAAGCAGGTTATCCTTTCCGTCCGGAATATATCATCGATCAGGGCTATTACAATAACCAGTACCGCATTCCTTCCAGGGAATTCAAGGATTTCCAGGCCTTCCAGAGACGGGAAGTGGCCAAGATAGCTAAGGAAATGGTGGATATCTGTCATGAATGCGGCAGAGAGGCCATGATGTTCCTGGGCGATCACTGGATCGGTACGGAACCGTTCATGGAAGAATTCAAGAGCATCGGACTGGACGCGGTGGTAGGAAGCGTAGGCAATGGATCGACCTTACGCCTGATCAGTGATATCGAAGGGGTTACGTATACGGAAGGCCGCCTTCTGCCTTATTTCTTCCCCGATACCTTCCACGAGGGAGGCGATCCGGTAAAAGAGGCAAAATATAACTGGGTGACGGCAAGGCGTGCTATCTTAAGAAAACCCATTGATCGTATCGGTTACGGCGGATATCTGAAGCTTGCCAATGAGTTCCCCGATTTTGTGGAATATGTGGAATCGGTTTGTGAGGAATTCAGGGAGCTGTATGAAAATATCAGGGGTACCACCCCCTATTGTGTGAAAAAGGTGGCTGTACTGAACTGCTGGGGTAAAATGAGAGCCTGGGGCTGCCATATGGTGCACCATGCCATTTACTTCAAACAGAATTACTCCTATGCAGGGATCATAGAGGCCCTTTCAGGAGCTCCTTTTGATGTGAAATTTATCAGCTTTGAGGATATTCTGGAAAATAAGGACATTCTCAAAGATATCGATGTGATTATCAACGTCGGGGATGCGGATACGGCCCATACGGGCGGCGAGTGGTGGTGCAATCCGGTGATTTCTTCCGCCGTAAAGGAATTTGTATACAACGGAGGCGGTATTATCGGGGTGGGAGAACCCAGCGGCCATCAGGCCAACGGCCACTTCTTCCAGCTGTCCAATGTATTCGGCGTGGAAGAAGAACGAGATTTCACCCTGGGATATGATAAGTATAACTGGGAAACTCACAGCCATTTCATCACGGAGGATTCGAAAGGCGCGATTGATTTTGGGGAATCAAGAAGATACGTTTATGCGCTTGCGGATGCAAAGGTGCTGTGCGCAGAGGATAAAGAGGTGCATCTGGCAGTGAACGAGTTCGGAAAAGGCCGTGCCGTTTACATCAGCGGCCTTCCTTACAGCTTTGAAAACAGCAGGCTGCTATACCGCGCTATCCTTTGGAGCGCCGGGGACGAAGAAAATATTAACAAGTGGTTCAGCACGAATGTTAACGTAGAAGTACATGCCTATATCAAGAACGGAAAATACTGTGTGGTTAACAATACTTATGAAGCACAGTCCACCACCGTTTACAAGGGAGACGGCATCAGCTTTCAGCTGGATCTGGAACCGAACCAGATTATCTGGTACGAGATCTGAAAATAGCTATACACAGGTGCTGCAGAGCCGGGATAACAGGTTCTGCGGCACCTTTTTTGCGGAATAAAAAGGGGTGCGTTACTGAATATAAGGTTGGAACGCAGAGAGCTGTTACCATTGTGGGACATAAAGCTGGAACACGGAGGATGCAGCCGTTATTTCCGAACCGCCGGAGAGATGCTATAATTGGTTAGGCCCGAACTACCTATCTGCTGAAGGAGGATGGAAAATGAAACCTGTAATAGGAATAGCCCCGTTGTATGACAGCGGGAAGGAGAGTTATTGGATGCTTCCCGGATATATGAAAGGTCTGGAGGCGGCGGGAGGAATCCCGGTAATGCTCCCATTGACCGGGGAACAGGAGACGCTTCGTCAGCTTGCCGCACAGCTGGACGGCTTTGTGCTGACAGGAGGGCCGGATGTGGAACCGCCTGTCTATGGAGAAGAAAAGAAGGATACCTGCGGGGAAACCTGTGTCATGCGGGATGAGATGGAACAGCTCCTTCTGCCCGAAATCCTGAAAGCGGACAAGCCTGTGCTTGGGATTTGCAGAGGGATTCAGATAATGAATGCGGCGCTGGGAGGGACGCTGTACCAGGATATTCCCACGGAGTATCCCACAGAAACCGAGCATCACCAGCAGCCGCCCTATGATCGCAGCGTTCATGAGGTAATTGTGGAAAAAGACTCTCTTTTGTGGAAAATTACCGGTAAAAAAACGATTTCTGTGAACAGCTGCCATCATCAGGCTATCCGGGATTTGGCACCCGGGCTGGAAGCAGCGGCGCGGTCGGCGGACGGGCTGGTTGAGAGCGTCTATATGAAAGGAAAACGGTTTTTCCTTGGAGTACAGTGGCATCCCGAATTCTCGTATATCACATCGCAAGACAGCAGGGCCATATTTGCAGGCTTTGTTCAAGCCTGCGGGATGGAATTGTGACGGGAGGGAAGCCGCTTACTTGGTCTAAGCAGGACGGGGGAAGTTCCCCGGGGCCGGAAGCCGCTTACAGGCGGAGTGCATACTGCTTCGGCGTAACGCCCATATATTTCCGGAAGGTTTTCACAAAATAGCTGCTGTCATTGAAGCCGCACTGATATGCGACGTCGGTGACAGGAAGTTCCGTGGTGCTCAGGATATAACAGGCCCGTTCTATCCGGTAATAATTCAGGTAATCCATGGGTGTGCGGTGAATGGCGGCCCGGAAATACCGGCAGAAATATTTGGGGGTCATACCCGCGATACGGGAAAGATCCGTAAGCGTGACGGTGCCGGAATAATTGGAATCGATGTATTCCAGCACCGGCTTCAGCTGATCCATTTTTTTCTGGCCGGAGGCGGGGGCATCCGTGGCCGGTGTATAGTATTCCTCTTCAAAAAGACAGCCGAAAATCTCATAAAGGGCACCGAGGGTGCTTAGTTCGCTGCCTGCATGAGGATAGCGGATGGCATCAAAGAGCCTTTCCACGGCCCGGAGAAGGCGGGTATAATCCTTCGGGGCGGGGGATATACCGGGAAGGGAGGAAACGGACGGAGCCGTTTCTTTTGGAGGAACCGCCTGAAAATAAGGATATAGCTGAATCTGATGGCGGGAAATGAGACGGATGTATTTTTTACAGGCATCCGTGTGCATCAGGGTGGCCTTAAGGTCAAATACGGCGCATTCATAAACGCAGTGCTCCGGGATTCCCCCATGGATAACGCCCTCCTCGATCAGTATCACGTCACCTGTCCGGGCCAGAATCTCCCTGTCGTCCAGATACAGGCGCAGAAAGCCGCTTTGCACCTGTATCAGCTCCATTTCTTTATGCCAGTGGAAGGGCATGTTGTAGCGGGAATGATGCTCGTCCACATGATAAAAGGCGATGGGAAAGTCCGGGGTCCCGTGTTCTATCTTTTCATTATAATCCAGATAATGCATTCTTGTTTCCCTCCGCGGCACACCTGGGGGGCGGCCTTTGAAAGAATCCGTTTTCCTTTTTCACAGGGAAAAGGGAAGCTTGTATAAAAGTGAATATTGTTATATTTTTTGCCATTATAACACAGGCAAAAACAAATTGCCAATGTTATACTGAACATAACAGACATCGTCCGTATATATATAACTGCGGCATGTCAAAGAGAAACCGGTAATGGTATTTTTACAAGGAGGGAAAGAAAATGGCAGAGAACAGATATGTGGGGGATTTTCCGGTAATTGGTATCAGACCTACGATTGACGGAAGAAGAGGCTATCTTAAGGTGAGGGAGTCTCTGGAAGAGCAGACCATGAATATGGCGAAGGCGGCGGCGAAGCTGTTTGAAGAAAACCTTCGTTATGCCAACGGTGATCCGGTAAAGGTTATTATCGCGGATACCACCATCGGACGGGTGGGTGAGACTGCGGCATGTGCGGATAAATTCCGTAAGGCCGGTGTGGATATTACTCTGACGGTAACACCCTGCTGGTGCTATGGTGCGGAGACGATGGATATGGATCCCAAAACCATCAAGGGGGTATGGGGATTTAACGGAACAGAGCGTCCCGGTGCGGTGTATCTGGCAAGCGTGCTGGCTACCCATGCACAGAAGGGGCTTCCTGCTTTTGGTATTTACGGACATGATGTGCAGGATGCGGATGCCACCGATATTCCGGAGGATGTGGTTGAGAAGCTTCTGCGTTTCGGCCGCGCTGCGGTAGCGGTAGCCAGCATGAGAGGCAAGTCTTACCTGCAGATCGGTTCTATTTGTATGGGGATCGGCGGATCCATTATCGATCCGGCATTTATTGAAGAATATCTGGGTATGCGTGTGGAATCCGTGGATGAAGTGGAAATTATCCGCCGCATGACGGAAGGTATTTATGATAAAGCCGAGTTTGAAAAAGCGTTAGCCTGGACAAAGGCCAACTGTATCGAGGGCTTTGACAAGAATCCGGAAGCTGTTCAGAAATCCAGGGAAAAGAAAGATGAGGACTGGGCGTTTGTTGTGAAGATGATGTGTATCATCAAGGATTTGATGAACGGCAATAAGAATCTTCCCGAAGGCTGCGAAGAAGAAATGGTGGGACACAATGCCATCGCGGCGGGCTTCCAGGGACAGCGCCAGTGGACGGATTTCTATCCTAACTGTGACTTTGCCGAGGCGATGCTGAATACTTCCTTTGACTGGAACGGGGCGAGGGAGCCTTATGTCCTTGCAACCGAAAATGATGTTCTGAACGGCCTGGGAATGATGTTCATGAAGCTTCTGACCAACCGTGCACAGATATTTGCCGATGTGCGTACCTACTGGAGCCCGGAAGCGGTTAAGAAAGCAACCGGTTATGATATCGAAGGTGTTGCCAGGGATGCGGGCGGCTTTATCCATCTGATCAATTCCGGTGCGGCATGTCTGGATGCAAACGGACAGGCAAAGGACGAAAACGGCAATGGCGTGATGAAGCCCTGGTATGATATTACCGAAGAGGATCAGAAAGCCATTATGGATGCCACTACCTGGAATGCGGCTGATTTCGGCTATTTCCGAGGCGGCGGCTATTCTTCCAGATTCCTTACCGAAGCGGAAATGCCTGTTACCATGATCCGTCTGAATCTGGTTAAGGGCCTGGGGCCTGTGCTTCAGATTGCGGAAGGCTGGACCGTAAAGCTGCCGGACGAAGTATCCGACAAGCTCTGGAAACGTACCGACTATACATGGCCCTGCACCTGGTTCGCACCCCGCACTACGGGAAAAGGCGCGTTTGCAACGGCTTATGATGTAATGAATAACTGGGGCGCTAACCATGGCGCTATCAGCTATGGACATATCGGAGCGGATTTGATTACCATGTGCTCCATGCTGCGGATTCCGGTAAGCATGCACAATGTACCGGAAGAGAAGATTTTCCGCCCTTCCGCATGGAATGCGTTCGGCATGGATAAGGAAGGCCAGGATTACCGTGCATGTGAGGCATACGGACCTCTGTACAAGTAGGAGGGGCCTATGGAAACAAAGAAGGTATTGGCGGTTGATCTGGGGGCTTCCAGCGGCAGGGTTATGCTGGGAACCTTTGACGGGGATAAAATAACCGTGGAGGAGCTTCACCGCTTCTCCAACGACCCCGTTATTCTGGGAAAAACGATGTATTGGGATTTCCTCCGGTTATTCCATGAGATAAAAAAGGGGCTGCTCAAGTCCAAGGCTTACGGCAAAATAGACAGCATCAGTGTGGACACCTGGGGGGTTGATTTCGGCATCCTGGATGAGGCGGGAAACCTTCTGGAGAATCCGGTGCACTATCGGGACGGCAGAGTTGCCGGTATGCTGGAAAAAAGCTTTGAGAGCATTGACAAGGAGCGGTTTTACCAAATCACCGGCAATCAGTTTATGGAAATCAATACGGTATTCCAGCTTCTGTACTTATCCCTGAACCGGAAAAAGCTGCTGGATATGGCGGACAGCCTCCTGATGATGCCGGATCTTTTTACCTATTATCTGTCCGGGGAAAAATGCTGTGAGTATTCCGCGGCATCCACCACACAGCTGCTGGATGCGGTGCACAAGGAATGGTCACAGGAGGTTATTGAAACATTAAAGCTGCCGGGACGTCTGCTTGCGCAAATCGTTCCAAGCGGTACACCGGTAGGTATGCTGCGGCCGGAAATCTGCGAGGAGCTGGGAGTGGAATCCATGAAGGTGGTGGCGGGTGCCGGACACGATACCCAGTGCGCGCTGGCCGCGGTGCCTACCGGGGAAAAGGATTTTATTTTTATCAGCTGCGGTACCTGGAGCCTGTTCGGGACGGAACTGGATGCTCCTGTTATCAATGAGAACAGCACCCGTTTTAACATTACCAATGAAGGCGGCGTGGGAGGAAAGATTTCCTTCCTGAAAAATATCATAGGACTCTGGCTGATACAGGAAAGCCGACGCCAGTGGATGAGGGAAGGAAAAGAATTCAGCTTCGGGGAACTGGAAAAACTGGCTGCACCGGAAGAACCCTTCCGATCCCTGATCGATCCGGATGCGCCGGAATTCGCCCCTTCAGGAAATGTACCCCGCAGAATACGGGAATTCTGTAAACGTACCGGTCAGCCGGTGCCGGAAACAGAAGGCCAGCTGGTGCGCTGCATCAATGAAAGCCTTGCGCTGAAATACCGCATGGCGCTGGAAGAGATTAAAGAATGCACGGGAAAAGAATATCCGGTAATCCATATGGTGGGCGGCGGGACCCAGAGCGCCCTGCTCTGCCAGCTGACTGCAAATGCGTGCGGGTGCCCGGTCTGCGCCGGCCCGGTGGAAGCAACCGTTTACGGAAACATCGCTATCCAGCTGATGGCGGAAGGCTCTATCGGAAGCCTCGGCGAAATCCGCAGTGTGATCCGTGCATCGGAGGATATCCGCAGGTTTGAGCCTCAGGATCCGGAAAAATGGGAAGCGGCATACCGGAAATATCAGGAAGATTGTAAGAATTGGGTGTAACAGCACAGACTTGTCCGAACTGTTACAGAATTGGTGATTGGAGGCAGCTATGTTAAAAGGAATCCCTTCTATTTTATCACCGGAGCTTTTAAAGGTTCTGTGTGAGATGGGCCACAGTGACAGAATCGTGATTGCGGACGGCAATTTCCCGGTGGAATCCATGGGGAAAAATGCCAAAGTCGTGCGTCTTGACGGCCACGGCGTGCCGGAAATCCTGGATGCGATCCTCCGGGTATTCCCGCTGGACACCTATGTGGAGCATCCGGTGAACCTCATGGAGGTAATGCCCGGCGATCCGGTAAAGACCCCTATCTGGGATACGTATAAGGAAATCATCACCAGGCATGACGACAGAGGGAGCGATGCGGTGGGGAATATCGAACGTTTCGCTTTTTATGAAGAGGCCAAAACCGCCTATGCCATTGTGGCAACCGGGGAAATGGCTGTTTATGCCAACGTGATGCTGCAAAAGGGCGTTGTCACCGGCTGAAAACTAGTTTATAAAGAATTGCATTCAGTAACCGGCATTACAATTCGGATTCACGCATAATTTTTAGTTACAGGCTATCCTCTGTTGGCAGCAGAGGATAGCCTTTTTTTGTGGTCAATGCCGCAATTTACAGCATCCGCACACTGTCCCTCATAATCAATTCCGGTCTTATTTTTTTCTTGATGACAGGTTTGGGATCCGTGGAGGAAAGCGCGTCCAATACCGTATCCGCAATAGTGCTTCCCACAAGAGTTATAGGCTGGGCGACTGCAGTTATCCCCATGATATCGGCCCAGGGGTGATCATCATATGCGATAAGGCTGATATCCTCCGGATAGTTCAGATTCAGTTCCTTCAGGGCGGACAGAGTCCATATGGTCAGCGTTTCCGCGTGGCATATGATGGCGGTAGGTTTTAACCGCATGATATTATCTTCGATGGATTTGATGTAATTCCGGTTACAGGAGTAGTGAAGGATGTATTCCGGATCCGGAACCAGATCCCTGTCAAGATAAGCCTGATTGTACCCTTCGTCCCGCACATCCTTGCCATCTACGGCAACGTTCAGCACCAGGATTTTACGATGGCCGTTTTCCAGCAGATATTTGACCGCAAGGTAGGTGCCGTACCGGTCATCAATGGTAATGGAATCCAGTCCGTCGTAGTAGTCCGTATAAAGCTGAAGGCAATATTGTTTGGAATTCGTAAACAGACGCAGATCCTCCTTGTTATAAAATAACGGGGTAAACAGAAAGGCATCCAGTTGGTTGGAGCGCAGGTAACGTATTACCTTGTTGTTCGAGAAGTAGTTACCGGAAGGTGAAAACGTTAACAGCTGATAATCGGTATGGTCCAGCCGGTTATGTATTTGTTCGATGACCTGAAAATAAAAAGGATTTGTGAAATCGTTTACAGCAATGCCGATGGAGTTGCTCCTGCTTTGCTTCAGGCTTCTTGCCAGAAGGTTGGGATAGTAGTCCAATTCCCTGGCAGCCTTTAAAACCAACTCTCTTGTTTCCGGCTTTACTCGTTCAGGATATTGATAAACTCTGGATATAGTGGCTACGGATACACCGGCCCGCCTGGCGACGTCTTTGCTGGTTGCCATAGGAATCCTCCTTTGATGTATTTGTTAATATTATATAATAACGTATGGGAAAAAGAAAGGAGATTCCTATTGTTTTTTGTGCAAATAAGAGAAAAACAGGAAAAGTATTGACAACGTTTACATTCGCTGTTATTATTTGCCTATACAAACAATGCAGTGAGGATACTGCAGTTTTTTTAAAGAGATAATGTAAACGTATACATTAAGGAGGACACCCATTATGTATTACAGACCTGAAGAATCGGCAGCCGCTGATGTCATCCCTTTTTACAAAGACGGCGCCTTTCAGTTATTCTACCTGAGAGATTTCCGGGATGCGGACAGATGCGGGGAAGGTACCCCGTGGTATCTGCTGGAAACCAGGGACTTTGTTACTTTTGCAGAAAAGGGGGAGGTTATTTCCAGAGGAAGCCGGGAGGAGCAGGATCTTTATATTTTTACCGGAAGCGTCTTTGAGAGGGATGGCAGCTATTACATATTTTATACCGGCCATAATCCTCATTACCCGAAAGAAGGGAAGAAACAGGAAGTCATCAGGATGGCGGTGAGCAGCGATTTCCGGACCTGGAAAAAAGACCCTGCGTTCAGGATCGACGCACCGGACTGCTTTGAACCTCACGATTTCAGGGATCCGTTTGTTTTTTATAATGAAGAAACGAAAAAGTTTAACATGCTGCTGGCCGCCAGGGTGAATTACGGCCCAAGCAGAAGAAGGGGATGCACGGCGGTTGCTGTCAGCGGGGATCTCATTACCTGGGAGGTCCAGGAGGAACCGTTTTACAGTCCGAGAGAGTACTTTACCCATGAATGTCCCGATTTGTTCCGCATGGGAGAATGGTGGTATCTGGTTTTCAGTGAATTCACAGACAAATGCGAAACGCATTACCGTATGGCAAAGTCGTTAAAGGGGCCATGGCTGACACCGGAATACGACACTTTTGACAACCGTAATTTTTATGCGGCCAAGACGGTGTCGGACGGAACGGACAGATACATCATCGGATGGAATCCCACAACGGATCAGGACAAGGATTTTGCGGATACGCAGTGGGGCGGTAACATCGTCATCCATAAAATTGTGCAGGGGGAGGACGGACAGCTTTTTGCAGCGGTGCCCGATAAAATAAAGGAGTCCTATTGTGTTCCGGTACGCTACCGGGAAGGCTATACCATCGGTACGGTGCTGAAATACCAGGACAGCTGGAGAATCGGCAGGCCGGACGGCTTCAGCAGCCTGGATCTGGGCGACCTGGAAAACAGCTGCAGGCTTTCCTTTGATGTGACCTTCCGGAAAGGAATCCGCAATTTTTACCTGTTCTTAAACAGTGACAAGGATAATGAAGCGGCCTATTATGTGGGCATTGATCCTGTCATGAACCGGATGACCTTTGACCGGTGGCCCAGAAAACGAAGCGATTATCCCTTTATGCTTGAGTCGGAAAGAAAAACAGAGGTGCTGCCGGATGTGACCTATCACATGGATGTCATCAAGGACGGACCGGTTCTGGAGGCATATTTCGGAGGGAAATATGCCATGAGCGCCAGAATGAACGAGTTCCGGGAGGGAACGTTCGGGTTTGCAGCTTCTTACGGGGAAGCCTGCATCGAAAACCTGGAATACAGGACTCTTGTTAAATAGCGGGAAGGGGGCGGAAGATATGAAGGAAAAAGTTAAGAGGACATTTTCCCGGAACTGGAGACTGTATGTTTTGATGCTGCCGGCGTTGTTCTGGCTGGTGGTATTTGCATACATGCCTATGTACGGCATACTCATAGCCTTTAAGGACTATAAAGGCAAGCTGGGAATCCTGGGCAGCCCCTGGGCGGAACCGATACTGAAGCATTTTATTTCGTTTTTCAGTACCAGCGTGGCTCCCCAGATTATCGGAAATACCATAATACTGAGCCTGCTGACCATATTGCTTTCCTTTCCGGTTCCGGTTATTTTTGCCCTGCTTTTGAACCAGATTAAAAATAACAAAAGAAGGAAAGTGGTACAGACGATTTCCTACGCGCCCTATTTTGTTTCCAATGTGGTCGTTGTAAGTATCCTGAGCGTTATCTGCGCCCCCAGCGGTTTTATTAATACGATTATCAAATTTTTTAACGGAGGCAATGCCCTGTATCTTACGTCTGCGGCCGAATACTTCCGATCCTTATACGTTATCTCCAATATATGGCAGACCATGGGCTTTTCTGCAATCGTTTACATTGCGGCGCTGACCGGGATCAGCCAGGACTACTATGAGGCGGCTATTATGGACGGGGCCACAAAGCTGAAACGGATTCTGTACATCGATATCCCTTTAATCATGCCCACAATTATCATCATGTTTATTCTTTCTATCGGAAATATCATGTCAATCGGGTATGAAAAAGTATATCTGATGCAAAGCGGGACAAATACCACGGTCAGCGAGATTATTTCTACCTATGTGTATAAGGTGGGGCTGCAGAACGCCCAGTTCTCTTTTGCCACAGCGGTCGGCCTGTTTAACGCCATCGTTAATTTCCTTATTTTGCTGATAGTAAATGCCATATCCAGAAAAACTGCGGATATCAGTATTTTCTAGTGACAGCTTAGTCTTGTCTGTCTTGTTATATCTTTTAGGAGGGGACTTATGAAAAAGAAGCAAAATCCCGTAAGGGAAAGGGGCGGTTCTCTGCCCGCAGGGATGAAAAAAATGTGGGGGGACCGGGTTTTTGATATGGTAAACGCCGTGTTGATGGTTTTTATCTGCCTGGTGATTGCTTATCCTCTTTATTATGTACTGCTGGCTTCCTTCACCGATCCTACGATTGTGAATTCGGGAAAGATTCTGTTGTATCCGGAAAAGCTCTTCCTGGGCGGGTACAAAAAGATATTTCAGTACCGTCCTATTTGGACGGGATATGCCAATACACTTATTTATACATTTGGCGGAACCGCAGCAGCCATAGCGGCAACGGTTCCCTGTGCGTTTGCCCTGTCCAGAAAGGCACTGTGGGGCAGGAGAGTGCTTAACTTCTTATTTACTTTTACCATGTTTTTCAGCGGCGGTATTATCCCGCTGTATCTGATTATCAATACGGTTGGCATATATGATTCAATATGGGCCATGATTCTGCCGACAGCGGTATCCGTATATAACCTGATAGTCTGCCGTTCTTTTTTCGATTCCAATATACCGGATGAACTGTACGACGCATCAAAAATCGACGGCTGCAATGATTTTGATTTTTTCTTCCGCGTAGCGGTTCCGCTGTCGTCGACGATTATTGCGGTTATGCTCCTCTTTTACGCCACATCCATATGGAATTCTTTTATGAATGCGCTGATGTTTATGGGGACGCAGGATAAGATGCCGCTGCAGGTAATCTTACGGAACCTGGTATTATCCAACCAGACCTCTGCCCTCACATCCAGCGGAACAGAGGTCGCACAGAGAATGAAGATGGCTGAGCAATTAAAATATTCCATTATTGTAGTATCGGCACTGCCGCTGCTGGTTGCTTATCCGTTTGTTCAGAAATATTTTGCAAAAGGTGTGTTAATGGGAGCTGTGAAAGGGTAGCGTGTTTTTGCAGCACGCTCCGGGAAAAGGAGATTGTATGAAAAAGAAAATGTTAGCATGTATGTTATGTTTGTGCGTGTGTGTTACGGCAGGATGCCAAAATACGCCCGCAGCGCAAAGCAGCCAAACGGAGCAGGACGGCGGTTCGGCAGAAGCCGGGCGCCTGGACAATTTTAATCTGGACGGGACGCTTCCTATTGTGAAGGATCCCGGTAAGATGGAGCCGATTACCATTGCGGTGGTGATTGGGGCGGACAGCTCGGTACCCACCAAAGACAAGGAAATGACCAAAAAAATTACGGAGGAAACAGGGATTCCGATTGAATGGCAGGAAATACCCGCCGACGGTTCTGCGGAGAAAATCAACCTTATGCTGACCAGCGGGGAATATCCCGACGTTTTCTGGAACGGAATCAGCAGCGATATGGCGGTTCAGTATTCCGATCAGGATATTTTTGTCCCGACGGAGGATTTGATTGATCAATATGCGCCAAAGCTGGCACAGATATTCAAGGATCACCCCCAGTATAAGCAGGGCTCCACAACACCCAACGGCCATAGCTATGGCTTCCCTTATATTGAAGAGATGCACGGGCTTGTACTGACACCGGGGCCTTTTATGATCAACAAGGCCTGGCTGGATAAGGTGGGAAAACAAATGCCTGCCACAGTCGAAGAGTTTGTGGATTGCATGCGTGCATTTAAGGAGGCCGGCGATCTGAACGGGAACGGGGAAGCGGATGAAATCCCGTATGCTCTTGAATTCGGGAATGATGACGGGTTTGGTTCCTTTGATTCATTCTATTATTTTACCGGAGCCTTTGGAATGGCGGATTCGGTATGTTCGGGGAATGCTACGGCAAACCATCTGAGGCTGATTGACGGAAAAATAGTTTTTGCAGCCGCCGATGCGTCTTTCCGCAAAACCTGTGATTTCTTCCATGATATGTATGCAGAAGGGCTGATCGATCCGGATTCCTTTGCACCTTCCGGAACAGGAACCCCTCTATATATTAATAAGCTGGCACAGCCGGATGCGGTTATCGGGGCATTCCAGTGCTGGACGCCCAGAGATAATATTGTGGATTTGGACGTGAGAGAAGAATATGTCCCGCTGCCAAGACTGTCCGGACCGGAAGGAAAATGCGGAAATGTACTGAATTATTCGGAGATGCAGGATACCTCCATGGTGGCAATCACCGATAAGTGCGAATATCCGGAGGTAATAGCGGCGCTGGTAAATTACTGCATGGATCCGGAAATATCGATTACGCTGAATTGGGGTGCTATCGGTTATACCTATGTGAAAGGGGATGACGGCCTCCTGCATTTTAACCTGGATGAAAATGATAACATCATTCTGCAGAACGGCTGGCAGTATTTTTCGGAGCAGAGAACCAATACTTCCCCCACAAGAGGCTCCCTGGCTGTTTTAAATGAATATTACGACAAATATGTGGATTATACATGGGATGCGGTGCCGATTCTGGAAGGCCAGAGGGTAAACGGAAAAGAAGAATGTCTGGAGGAAATCCCCGCCATACCTAAAATGATGCTCTCTCTGGAAGAGAACAACAAGCTGTCACAGATCTATGGTACCATAGAGAATATTGTGAATGCATACCAGATGGATGCTGTTATGAACGGCACCACGGATGAGGGCTGGGATAAGTTCAAACAAGATCTGAACGCCGCCGGCATGGAAGAATTAGTTGCGATATATCAGGGAGCATATGACAGATATTGTTCCTTCGGCCAGTAGACAAAAACAACAACACACCTTGCAAAATAACAGCCCGCCGGTATTCCCGGCGGGCTGGATTTATGTACTAAACCAATTCTTTATTTCCGAAATACATTTCCTTAATCCGTTCCAACGTAATATCAGGCAGCCTTTTCTTCTCCTCCCGGGACAGTTCATTCGGATAGATCGGCTCCCCATATTCAATAACCACATGGGTTTTCTTAATTCTAGGGAAATGATCTTCAAAAACATCCCCCGCATTATTCAGGGCAATGGGGATGACAGGACAGCCGCTTTTTTCTGCGATCTTAAAGCTTCCGGCATGGAAAGGCAGAAACGTATCAACCACCTTGTTGCGCGTACCCTCCGGGAAAATACAGATGGAAATCCCATCTTTGATTTTACTGATTGCAGTAAGGATAATTTTAGCTCCCTGCTTCAGATCCTTCCGATCCAGGAACAGGCAATGCAGGTTTTTCATCCAGTGGCTCAGAAGCGGGATTTTCAGCATTTCCACCTTTGCCACATATCCGGTGGGGCGGGGAACCCGTACATAGGTCATGAGAATATCAAAATAGCTGCGGTGATTGCCGATATAAAGGACAGCCTGATCCTTTGGGATTCGATCCTCACCGATATAGGTGATTTTTACACCGGACAGGCGCAGACACCAGCGGAACGCCCAATTGACAATCGCAAGGGAACTGCGGTTTTTGATATCCATATTAAATTTACCGATAATCCACTCTGCGATGAGTAACGGAATGCTCAGGATGAGAAACAGAATAACAAACAATGCCACACTGATAAAACGAATCATAGGATAATCCCTTCCTTTTCTGGTTGCGTAAAGGCAGCGGAAGCAAAGACTACACTGCCTTTTTAGTATATACTACCATTATTGCCAACGCAAGAGATTGTTAAGGGAAAACTCTTACCCAAAAAATAAGTAATGAATCCAAAAAAACAGTAATCTTACGAAGGAAAACCTTTGTTACAATAAAGATATCAGGAAACAACAAAACAGGGCAAGGACCGGAAGGGACAGGTGTCCGGCTGCCCGGACGGATGTGCGCGCTGTGAGGCGCAGATGGGAGAAGAAATGAAAAAGAAACTGGTCAGTATCTTATTGTGTGCAGCTATGGGTGTAACGGCTCTGGCAGGCTGCGGGAACAGTTCCGGTGCGGGAGCGGCGAGTGAGCCGGCGGCAGCCGTACAGGAGGAAAGCAAAACGGAGGAGGATTCCACGCAGGCGACGGAGAGTCAGGAAAGTGCGCCTGCAGAGGACGCCGGTGTGGACGGCGGCGGGGAAACCCTGAATGTTATGTGTCATTCCAGCTGGAGGACCGAAGAAGCCAATGCGGTGTTTGATTATGTGGCGGAAAAATGTAACGTTAAATTTGAATTTGAAGAGGTGCCGGAGGGCGGATCCGGAAACGAGCTGATTTTTGCAAAAATGCAGTCCGGCGAGGTCCCGGATATCCTTTGGTGGCAGGGAGCCAAGACAAGTGCTACGGAAATCGGGGAAGATTTATTTATGGAACTGTCCGGCGGCTGGACACAGGATTATAATGCCAGCATTCTGGAATCCCCCAACCAGACCTACAATGGAAGGCTGATATGCGCACCCTTCGGGGATGTGACCGTTTTCGGGATGTGTTACAATAAGCAGGTTTTTGCGGACAACAAGATTGCAGTTCCCCAGACCTGGGAGGAATTCCTGGCTGCCTGTGAGACACTGAAGGCCGCAGGGGTTACCCCCATGTACATTTCGGGAACAACGGATAATGAGTGGACACTTCAGATCATTCCCATTGACGCCCGGCTGAAGCAGGAGAGTACGGTGCCCGGAAGCATTTCATCTCTAAACAGCCATGAAAAGCTTTGGGCGGATATGGAATATATGCAGCTCACCTTTGAACGGATGAAGGAAATGAAGGATCAAGGCTATATCCAGGATACCTTCCTGTCGGACAGCTATGCGGATGCCCAGGAAGCGCTGCTCACGGGTACGGCTGCCATGTATCCCCAGGCAACCTGGATCTATGCGGAGCTGACCAAGCTGGCGGAATCGGAGGAGGAGCTGGATAATATCGGATTTTTCCCTATTCCCGCCACGGATGCGGCAGATTCCATCGCTTATACGGAAACTCCCACCGGGTTTGTGATTCCGGCAGGCGGAAAAAAGGCGGATTTGGCAGCTCAGATTGTGGGAGAACTGGTATCGAAAGAAGCGATGACAGAGTATTATAAACTGCACCAGGGCATTCCCGCCGTAAACGGCGTGGAAGTGGAGCTGAGCAGTATCCCGGCGGATGTATCCGCCCTGATGGAAGCGGGAAAAACAAATACCCTTCCCAATACCCTGTATTCCACTCCTTCCATGGCAAGTGACGTACAGGCCATGCTGGCGGGCGACAAGACCCCCGAAGAGGTTCTGGCAGGCTATGATACCGACTGGGATACCTATGCAAAAGAAGCGGGTAATCCGGACTGGGGCTATTGATCCCCATCGGATAAGGGACGCGGGTCCGGCCCTGCAGCCGGGCTCCTGTCCCTTTTTTAGAAGGAAGGAATGATATATGTTAAGAAAAAAACAATACCCCGTCTATTTTGCCCTGCCCGGTATTTTCCTTTTTCTGCTTTTTTTTATCGTCCCGTTTCTTATGGGCTTCCGGTATTCTTTTACGAACTGGAATTTCAGGAGAGCGGATTTCGTAGGCCTGGAAAACTATGTGAGTAT
Source organism: Lachnospiraceae bacterium (assembly GCA_022845955.1). Classification (GTDB taxonomy): domain Bacteria; phylum Bacillota; class Clostridia; order Lachnospirales; family Lachnospiraceae; genus Eisenbergiella. The sequence goes on along the minus strand of AP025576.1, from coordinate 6,363,967 downwards.
TCTGAAAAACCCGAATATGAGCATTGCTTTTAAAAACACGTTCCTCTTTACCATAGTAACCACCGCGGGAAAGGTGTCCATCGGTATGCTTCTGGCGGTGCTGCTGAACCGGCAACTGAAAACCACCAACTATCTGCGCACTGTTTTTTATATGCCGGCGGTAGTCAATTCCATAGCGGTAGGCATTGTTTTCACTTCTTTGATGCACCCCTCCAAGGGATTGATCAATACGGCGCTGCGTGCGGCGGGACTCACCGGTTTCCAGCCGAAATGGCTGACGGATACGGGCATTGCCATGCTGTCCATCTGTTTTATCGAAATCTGGAAATGGTCCGGGTATACCATGATGATTCTATTGGCCGGCATGCAGAATATATCCAAAGATTATTACGAGGCAGCGCTCATGGACGGGGCTACTAAATGGCAGCAGTTTACTAAAATCACGGTTCCTCTTTTGATGGCATCTATCAATAACGTGGTAGTGTTGAGTATCATCGGCGGACTGAAGGTATTTGATATCGTTGTGGCGACCACGGGAGGAGGGCCGGGCTATGCCACGGAGGTATTCAATACCATGATTTATAATTCCTACAGCTACCAGAAATATGGGGAAGCCACAGCGGGAACCACCCTGCTGGCTGTGATGATTCTCATCATAACCCTGTGCACCTACCGGACAATTGCCAAAAATGAGGTGGAGGTTTGATGAATAAGAAAAAAAGTAAGCAGGCTGTTTGTGAAATGTTGGGCGTCCTGATCAGCTTCCTGGTTCTGGTTCCTTTTCTGATGGTGTTCCTGAATTCCATGAAAAGCAAAAGGCAGGCCAATCTGCTGGAATTGAGCCTGACCGGAATCTCCTGGAACCAGTTCCTGGAAAACTACGGAACCGTAATCCGGGAAGCCAGGCTGGTCTCCAGCTTTATGAACAGTGCCATAGTCACCTTTCTGGGAGCGGCTCTGGTGCTCTCCTGTGCTTCCATGGCAGCTTTTGTCGTGGTCAGGAGAAAAACAAGGGCCATGAGGGCGGTGAATAATTTTATCGTGATGGGCCTGACGCTTCCCCTGGCAATGGTACCGGTTTATTTTATGCTGTCAAAAGTACATATGACCACTGGAACAGGAGCGGTTGCCGGTGCTATACTGGTATATGCAGCCAGTATTTTCCCTTTTATCTTTTTTATTTATACCGGTTTTATCAAGGGGATTTCCAGTGAAATTGACGAAGCCGCGATCATTGACGGTGCAAGCCCCCTTCTCATGTATTTCCGTATTATTTTCCCGCTGCTCAAGCCGGTGACCATCACTGCGCTGATGCATTGCGTGATGTCCATATGGAATGATTTCGGGATTTCCCTTTATTTGCTGAACAGTGCAAAAAGGACCACCGCGGTGCTCACCACCTATCTGTTTATGGGGCAGAAGGCGTCGGACTGGCAGCTGCTGTTTGCGGATGTGGTATTGGTTTCCATGCCTATTGTCATTTTATATCTGTTTATGCAGAAGTATATTGTGGCAGGGCTGGCGGACGGGGCGGTAAAGGGTTAACTTATGAAGAAAAAGTTTTTCAGTATGAAGCATAAATTTGTTATTATTGTGGCCAGCCTGCTTTTTGTATTTGTTCTGGCCACAACCGTGATCTGGGGAGTGGCTTTTACCCGTGAAATTGACGAGCGCGGGGTGGAGTATGCGAGCCAGATGACGGAAACTGCCAACGGAAACGTGGAAAGCTATTTAAAAAAGCTGCGCCTCATTGCTTTTGTCCTGCAGAATAATACGCTGGCAAAGCCCATACTGAATAAAACCTCTTATGAGGACGACAGTGAACGTCTGACGGATATGAGAAATATGCAGCTTTTATTAAAGGCTGTCATGACCGGTGCGGAATATATGCAGAATATTTATGTGTATACGGAAAACGGAATGGAATTCTCCGCGGGAGGGGCGTATACGGAGCTGGATGATAAAACCCTGAAGTATTATAAGGATATGGCCGGAAAACAGGATGTGGTATTCGGGGTGCAGCAGGCCCGGGATAAATACGATTATCCGCGGATCGTGCTGACAAAGCAGCTGAATATGGGAAAAGGGACGCCCGGGGCCTGGGTGGTCATGCTGATTAACTGCCGCGGGATATATGGGATTTATAACGAGACGGAACGATATGACTCGGGGCTGCTCGTCTGGGATAAAGCCTGCGGGCAGGAAATATACAGAAATAACCTGGAATGGTTTACGCAGGAGGGCGCTGTCGGAGCCGAAGAGATATCCGGAATGGTACGCAGTCAGGATAAGGCGGTGTGCAGGATCGGAAACCAGAAGGTGCTGCTGCTGCGGATGGTATCGGAAGTGACCGGCTGGCAGAGCATTGTGCTGATACCCTATGAACAGATTTCCGGGCAGCACAGCAGAATGCTGTCCATCAACGCAGTGGTTCTGGTGCTGCTGTCCCTGGTTGCGGTATTTTTATGCCGCGTCCTGGCGGATCGGTTCTTAAAAAATATAGAAATCCTCACCGATGCGGTGGGAAAAATACAGAAATCGAATCTCTGCCTAGATGTGGCTATCCACTCCGGCGATGAGGCGGAAGTGCTGTATCACCGGTTCGGGGATATGATCGATCGGATCAAAGAACAGATCACGGATATTAAAAAGCATGAAAAGGAAAAAAGGGTATTGGCATTGAGGGCCTTACAGGCCCAGATCAATCCCCATTTTCTGTATAACAGCCTGAATACCATCAAATGGATGGGACAGATGCAGGGGGCGGATTCCATTGTGGATGCGGTAAATGCCCTCAGCTCCATCATGCAGGTAAATATGTCTAAGAATACTTATATGACCTTTCAGGAGGAACTGGATTATCTGAATAAATATGTCTGCATGAAGGAATTCCAGAAGGCGGCCCGTATAAAATTCGTATGCAGAATCGAGGAAGGGCTGCGGTCATGCTATATTCTTAAGATGCTCATACAGCCTATTGTGGAAAATTCCCTGAAGCACGGCGGGGTGATGGATCGGGAGGGCGGTTGTATTTCCGTATCCGTCTATTCCGAAGGGGAAGATGTGCAGATAGATGTGGAGGATAACGGAAAAGGGCTGAGTGAGGAGGAGAGCAGGGATATCCTTGCCAATCTCCAGAATGGGGAAGGGATAGGCCTGTTCAATATCCAGAAACGGATTCAGCTATATTACGGAGAGAAATACGGTGTGAGCATCACAGGGGAAAAAGGCATTTTCACCTGTGTTTCGCTGCGCATTCCGAAAAGATATCAGGTTGGTGAAGAAGATGATTAGAGTATTGTTGGTGGATGATGAATTGCTCAGCAGGATGATGGTACGCTCTCTCATCGACTGGGAAAAGGAAGGCTATTGCGTCTGCGGGGAATGCGGCGACGGGGAACAGGCATGGTCCCTGATCCCTCTGCTGCGTCCCCAGATCGTGATTACCGATGTCAGGATGAACCGGATGAACGGGGATGAACTGGTGCGCCGGATCGCCCGGGAATATCCCGAAATCTGTACCATTTGCCTGAGCGGCTACGATGATTATAAATATGTGAGGGATGTATTAAAGCATAATGCCATCGATTATCTGATTAAAAATGATCTGACGCCCGACAGCCTGCTGGAATCGCTGCATAAAGCGGAGGAGGTCCTGAAGGTAGGCCCTAAAATCAAAAAAGATGAGAACAACCTGCAGGCGCTGCGCAGGCAGTTTGTGCTGCAGCTGATAAGCGGGGAATACCGGGGAAAAGAGGCATTTATTGAACGGGATATGCAGGTCTTGTCCATTGAACTGGATGCCGGCCGGGTCATTCCCGTGCTTTTGAGTATCCGGAACCTGGAGGAAAAGATAAACGGAGGGACCCTGCGGGATAAAAGGCTGGTGATTTTTTCCGTGTGCAACGTGCTGGAAGAAATTATACGGGAAGAATTCCAGGGGCTTGCCGTGCCTCTGGAAAAGAATGAAATACTGCTGCTCATTTCCCTGAACGGCGTTGTCAGCGAGCAGAAAGCGGGGGAGGAGCTGCGCCGGATCGTAAACCGCAGCAGCTTCTGCCTGGATAAATTCATGCGTCTGGAAGGAAATTTCCATATCGGAAGATCCGGTGCACTGACGGAAATGCAGGACGGCTTCCAGGAGTTGGAAAACAGGAGGAGAAATGAATTCCTGGACTTAAATAAGCCTAAAGAGGCCGCAGCCAATCGGGAATACAATGAAGGGAATGGCATCCGCCTGGAGGAGGAGCAAAAGCTGACGGCGGCCCTGAAGCAGGGGGATAAGGAAGCGCTGGAGGACGTACTGGAAGGGATTTTCCGGGAAATCTATGAAAAGAACACGGGAAGGACCGGCTGCAGCCAGCTTTTTTCCGATTTGATCATCCTTTCTTTATCTTTCTGCAAAAAGCAGGGCATCGCGTATGAAAAGGTGTACCGGCACCGCACCGGCGTTCTGGAGTATGTGGCCTCGCTGGAAAAGCTGAAGGAATGCCGTGAATTTTTCCTGCAGCTTTTCGGGGCCGTTCTTGCGGAAAACGGAAGGCTGGAAAACGGGAAAGACTATTCCGTTCCGGTAAAGAAAGTGGTATCCTATATCCATCAACATTACAGGGAAGGGATATCCCTGGTGGATGCGGCGGAAAATGCGGGCATGAACAGCTCTTATCTGAGCACCCTGTTCAAGGCCGAGGTGGGAACCGGGTTCGTGGAATATCTGAACGAGGTGCGTTTGGAACGGGCCAAGGAATGTATGGATACTTCGGACGGGAAGCTGAAGGAAATCATAGACCGTTCCGGCTTTACCAGCTACCCCTACTTTTTCAGCCTGTTTAAAAAGAAATATGGGATGACACCGAAGGAATATCAGAAAAGCCGGAAGTAGAGCGTGCAGAAAGAATTTCCGGACACGCGTAAGGAGGAGAAGGATTATGGCGGCGTTTGAACTTATTTTTCTGGGTACGGGAGCTGCCGACTGGCCGCTGCGGCCGGGAGCGGATGTGAGATACGATACGGGCGGAGCCATCCGCCGTACTTCCAGCCTGCTGGTCAACGGAACATATCTGATTGATCCGGCCCCGGAGTCCTGGTTTTTTGCCAAAAAGGTACTGAAGCTGGACTTATCGGGGCTGAAAGGCATATTTCTCACCCATAGCCATAAGGATCATTTCAGCCATAAGGCGTTGCATGATTTTCTGGGAGAAGCAAAGGGAAAGGTGGGTTTTTACTGCCATGAAGGTACGCTTCCCTGGCTGAAGCTTACCCGGGAGGAGCTGGATCGGATGAGGCTGCATCCGCTGAAGACCGGCGTGCGGGTAAAAGCCGGGAGGGTGTCCGTTCTGCCGCTTGGAGCCAACCATGAGGTGTCCAGGACACAGGAAACGGCTCTCCACTATCTGTTTTCGGCAGAAGGGAAGGCTTTTTTCTACGGCTGCGACGGCGCCTGGTTTCTGGCCCATACCTGGTCGCTCTTGCAGAAGCAGAAGCTGGATGTGATGATTCTGGAGGCTACGGTGGGAAATCTGCGGGCCAATTACCGGATAGGCGGACATAATACCCTGCCCATGGTAGAGCTTCTCGAGGCTTCCGTCAGGGAATGCGGTATCCTGAAGGAGGACGGGAAGCTGGTGCTTTCCCATATGGCGAGAGAGCTGCACAGCCCGGATGAGACGTATGGAAGCAAGATTGCGGCATATGATGGAATGAAGCTGGAAATATAGGAGGGAAATGTATATGAAAACAAAGGTCTGGGCACACCGGGGAGCGAGCGCATATGCGCCGGAAAATACACTGGAGGCCTTCCGCCTGGGAGCGGAGCAGGGGGCGGACGGCGTGGAGCTGGACGTACAGCTTAGTAAAGACGGGGAGCTGGTGGTAATCCATGATGAGACGATTGACCGGGTAAGCGGCGGACATGGATATGTGCGGGATTATACACTGGAGGAACTGAGGAAACTACAGTTTAACAAAACCCATCCGGAATATCAGGATGTGCGGATCCCTACGCTGGGGGAGGTCTATGACCTTTTGAAGCCTTTGGGTCTGGAAATCAATGTGGAAATCAAGACGGGGATTTATTTTTATCCGGGTATTGAAGAAAAATTGTATCTGCTGGAGAAGGAAAAGGGGATGCAGGGAAAAATCATATATTCGTCCTTTAACCATTACAGCGTGATGAAAATGCGGGAATTTGATCCGGCGGCGAGAACCGGGCTGCTGTATGGGGACGGCTTCCAGGATGTTCCCGGCTATGCGGCCGGGCTGGGGGCGGACGCCCTTCATCCGGCGCTGTATAACCTGCAGTATGACGGTTTTCTGGAAGCGTGCCGGGATAGGAAGCTGCTTCTGCATGTCTGGACAGTGGATGAAGAAAAATATATGCGGTATCTGGTCCGGGAAGGCATTGACGCCATAATCACAAACAAACCTGACGTTGCCCGCAATATTGTGGATAACGGGTAAAAAAACAAACAGGATTGTGGAAAAAGCAGGCATAGGACATCCTGTACGCCAATAGATTAGTAAAAAAGACGGATAGGTTCTTTATGAAAAAAATATGCTTGCTGGTGATAGCCTCCATTATGGCTGCCTGCCTTTCTGCCTGCGGCGGTGATACGGTAAACGAACAAAACCGGGAAAATCTGGAATTCACGGTGGTGAGTGAGGATAGGCTGCCGGATGAGCTGAAGGAAATCCTGGATCAGAAAAAGGAAAGTGCCTTCAAGCTTACCTATGCGGACGAGGGGTACCTGTATATCTGTATCGGGTACGGAAAGCAGGAAAGCGGCGGCTACAGTGTTACGGTGAATGATTTGTACGAGACGGAGAATGCGGTCTATGTAAATACCAACCTGCTGGGGCCGAAGGCAGGAAGCGCCCCCGCGACGAGCCCTTCTTATCCTTATATTGTATTGAAGATTGAATTCCGCGATAAAACGGTGGTATTTGATTGAAGAGAGGCTGCCGGACTGCCATCCGGCATCCGGATCTACCGTGAATGAGGTGGGGCGGAAAGTCCGTGTCCCCCTTCGCCCCGGCCTGCTTTGGGGGGAAAGGGAGCACGGACTTTCCGCCGTTTGGGCGGCACTCCTGCGCCTGGTATAGATCACCGGGAACGGGACTGGATGATACCTTTATAGCCTTCAGGGAGGTCTGTAAAGCTGTTGTGCCAGAACTTGTTTCAGCAACATATGTAAACCTCCGTCTTTAAACAGCGTAAATTAATTTTCCACTATTCTCAACTTGTCCACTGGGATATTCCCTATCTCCGACTCTGCAGTATTAGCGAATACCATCATCGCGGTTTCAGGAGATGTTGGCCAACGAATGACGCAAAGGGCAGGGCACTGGGTAGGCTCGGGCTCCTACAGAGGGTTGAACTGTTACCGCTTATTTCGAATATGGGATATAATCAATTGTTTTAATTAGAATTTTGGGCTATAATAAAGTAGATTCGGAGGTATATATGAGAATTTATCTGGATAATTGTTGCTATAATCGTTTGCTGGATGACCGAAGCTATTCGCAAATATACTATGAAAGAAATTCGGTTATGCTTATTTTGGAGTTAGTGGAGCAGTCAGCAATTCGTTTAATTGGTAGTGAAATGCTTGTCAGGGAAATGAATGATACGCAGGATTTGTATAAGCGTTCCGTATTACAACTGGTATATGGGCTGTGTTCAGAGGAAACTAAAATCACTTTACAAATAGTAGATAGGGCAGAGGAAATAAGGCATAATTCTAATATAAAGTATAAAGACAGTATTCATTTGGCCTGTGCGGAAGCAGCAAAGGCAGATGTATTATTAACAACAGATAGAAAATTTATGAATAATTGTAACCGTATTAACACGTACACGAGGGTATTAGGTCCTAATCAGTGGTTATTGGAGGTGCTGTATTTATGATTACAAAGCGATTAAATATAATGAGCAGTACAGAAATTCAGAAAAAAGGATTAATTGCATTAAAAGAGACTTTGGGGATAACGGGTACAATTAAGTTCCTTGAGCAGTTTGATAACGGAGGCTCTGGGGATTATACAACGGAGAAATATGAAAATGACGAACCTGAACCTACTGACGAAGAAATTCGTAAGATGTTCGGCTATTAGGAACACGGCCATAGTGAAAATGTTGCTTATATAAAAGTTCTGGCTTTGGCTAGAGCTTTTATAATTTTGTCGTTAACTTGACATAAGCGTGGTGAAAATTTTGTAAATAGGTATGGCCGTCGCCTAAGCGACTTGGTACAATAGAAATACTTAATGGTTAAAAACCTTGCGGGCAGCCGGCGGAAGCGCATGGGAATGGGGCATGGACCGGCTGGTTTTGAGAGTAAAGGAGAACGGCATGCTGTTAATTAAAAATGCACGAATGATAGACCCTGCGTCCGGTACGGATGCCAAAAAGGATATTCTGGTGCAGGGGGAGAAAATACGTAAAATTAGGGACACGATCCGGGAAGACGAGGCGGCTGTTTTTTCCGGGGACGAAGCGGACATGCTTCAGGTGATTGATGGGGAGGGACTGATTGCGGCTCCGGGCCTGGTGGATGCCCATGTGCATTTCCGTGATCCGGGATTTACGGAAAAAGAAGATATAAATACGGGGGCGCGGGCGGCAGCGGCAGGGGGGATTACCACGGTGATTCTCATGGCGAATACCAGGCCCTGTGTGGATAACAGGGAAACCTTGAGGTATGTGCTGGAAAAGGGGAGTCATACGTCTGTCCATGTGAAAAGCTGTGCCAATGTTACCATGGGTATGAAGGGGGAAGAGCTTACGGATATGGCAGGCCTTCTGGCAGAAGGGGCGGCAGGGTTTACGGATGACGGCATCCCTCTTTTAAAGGAAGAAACAGCGCGTAAAGCCATGGAAACGGCGGCGGCGCTGGGTGTCCCCATCAGCTTTCATGAAGAAAATCCGGCATTTATTGAGAATAACGGCATCAACCGGGGAAAGGCCAGTGCGTATTACGGGATAGGAGGTTCCGACCGGCAGGCGGAAATCGATATGATTGCAAGAGATGTGCGTCTGGCGGAGGAAACCGGGGCTTCGGTGGTTATTCAGCATATCAGCACCCGGGAAGGGGTGGCGCTGGTACGGGAGGCGAAACGGCGGGGGGCGGATGTCCATGCGGAGGCGGCACCCCATCATTTTACCCTGACGGAGGAGGCGGTTATCCGGTACGGAAGTCTTGCCAAAATGAATCCGCCCCTCCGGGAGGAAGCGGACAGGCAGGCCATTATAGAGGGCCTGCAGGATAATACCATTGATATGATAGCCACGGATCATGCCCCCCATACGGCGCAGGAGAAGCAGAAGCCCCTGACGGAGGCGCCCAGCGGTATTATCGGTCTGGAAACCTCGCTTTCCCTAGGGATTATGGAGCTGGTGGATACCGGAAAGCTGACCCTTTCCCAGCTGTTGGAGCGTTTGTCCCTGGCACCCGCCAGACTTTACCGCCTGGATGCGGGATATCTTGCGGAAGGAGGCCCAGCGGATCTCATTCTCTTTAATGATAAAGAAACGTGGAAGGCGGAGCGTTTTTACTCCAAATCTGCAAATACGCCTTTTCTGGGGCGGGAACTTAAGGGAAGGATCCACTATACGATATGCGCGGGTAGGATAGCTTACCGGATTGAATCATAAAGCAGGATCCGTCCATGCGGCGGTATGTAGTGTGCCTCATGGACGGAAGGATACCATTTGCGAATGTAAAAACAGAAAGGATTGAAAATGGCACAAAAGAAAAAAGAAAAAGCCACGGTTTTAAGCCAGCGGGAGATCGCTCCCGGCATCTACGACTGCCGGATCGGCACCAGTTTAGCCCGGGACGCGGCACCGGGCCAGTTTATTGCTCTTTATCCCCGAGATAAAAGCACCCTGCTCCCCCGCCCTATCAGCATCTGCGAGGTGGATAAGGAGGAAGGGAGCCTGCGTATCGTGTACCGGGTGGCAGGCAAAGGAACCGGGGAATTTTCCGCGTACCGGGAAGGTGACGGGGTGGATATCCTGGGAATTCTGGGTAACGGCTTCCCCCTGGATAAAGCGGGGGAAGGGCAGACCGCATTCCTGATAGGCGGCGGTATCGGTGTACCGCCTATTCTGGAGCTTGCCAAACAGCTGAAATGTGATAAAAAGATAATTGTGGGATACCGGGATGATCATTGCTTCCTGCGATCGGATTTTGAAAAAAACGGCCGGGTGTATATCGCCACGGAGGACGGCAGTGTGGGAACCAAAGGCAATGTAATGGACGCCATCCGTGAAAACGGGCTGAAGGCCGACATCATTTATGCCTGTGGCCCCATGCCTATGCTCCGGGCTGTCAGACAGTATGCGCTGGAAGCGGATATCCCGGCTTATATTTCCCTGGAGGAGCGCATGGCCTGCGGTGTGGGGGCATGCCTGGGCTGTGTCTGTAAAACAAAGGATGTGGACGCCCATTCCCATGTCCATAATGCCCGGATATGTACGGACGGCCCCGTGTTTGAAGCCAGGGAGGTGGATTGTTGAAAATGAATACAAAAGTTACCATAGCAGGTGTTACCTTTAAAAACCCGGTGATGACCGCATCCGGTACCTTTGGATCCGGCATGGAATACGGGGAATTCGTGGATTTAAACCAGCTGGGTGCCGTAGTGACCAAGGGGGTGGCCAATGTACCATGGCCCGGAAATCCCACGCCCAGGGTGGCGGAGGTATACGGCGGCATGCTCAATGCCATCGGGCTGCAGAATCCGGGGATTGATGTGTTTATAGAAAGGGATATCCCTTTTTTAAAGCAGTACGATACGAAGATCATTGTCAATGTATGCGGAAAAACAGTGGAGGACTATCTGGAGGTGGTGGAACGTCTGGCGGACACGGATGTGGATATGCTGGAAATCAATGTTTCCTGTCCCAATGTGAAGGAAGGGGCCATAGCCTTCGGCCAGAGGGCGGACTGCCTGTCCGACATCACCGCCGCGGTAAAGAAAAAAGCCAGACAGCCCATTATCATGAAGCTGAGCCCCAATGTAACCGATATTGCGGAGATGGCAAAGGCGGCGGAGGCGGCGGGTGCGGATGCCGTTTCCCTCATTAACACCCTCACGGGGATGAAAATTGATATCCGCCGCAGGAACTTTGTGCTGGCAAATAAAACAGGCGGCATGTCCGGCCCTGCCGTCAAGCCGGTGGCCGTACGCATGGTTTACCAGTGTGCCCGGGCGGTTTCCATTCCCATTATCGGTATGGGCGGCATATCCAACGCCGAAGATGCTCTGGAATTCCTAATGGCCGGAGCCACCGCAGTGGCCGTGGGCGCCGCCAATTTTATCAATCCTTATGCCACCGAAGAGGTGGTGAAAGGGATCGAAGCATTTATGAAGGAAGAGAAGATTCAGGATATCCATGAAATTATCGGATGTGTGAAATAAAGCACCGGTAAAAATGCCGCCTGTGGGGTTACGGCCGGTTCTTTCTCGCGTTTGGGTATCCTGTACCACGCCCTGTGCAGTATGCTGTTCCCCAGATGCTTTATATACCGTGAAGATGAGACCAATCCCATGGGGCAGCCTATCTGCCACATGGGATGCTTTGGGCTCATCGGAACGTTTGGTATATCAGTATCTGGGGAACAGCATACTGCACAGGGCGTGGTACAGGATACCCAAACGCGAGAAAGAACCTTACGGCCTGCCCCGGCGGCATTTTTTTTGCCCGCAGCCGTCATATTTTAGCATCCGGCGAATACATTGTACAAAGGCATTCGCGTGGAGGGTATTCGTATGGAATTAATAAAAAAGAATATACATATGGACCGCATTAAATGTAAGGCCAGTACGCAGGTGACGATGGAAGACGATATCAATATCACGGATTCCAGGCCGGACGTTTACCAGCTCATCGAGGAGCAGGGGGAAGTGGTCATCGATGAAATCAGAGCGGTGCAGGATCATGTGTATATCAAAGGAAAGCTGGAATTTAGCGTCCTGTATCTGTCGGACGATGATGTGCGCCGTCCTGCCAGCATGGAAGGAAGCATTCCTTTTGACGAACAGATTTATATGGAAGGAGTGGTTTCCACCGACAGCGTTTCCGTGAAAAAGGATCTGGAGGATTTGAGTGTCGGAATGATAAACTCCAGAAAACTGAGCGTGCAGGCGCTGATCCGGCTGGGGCTGTATGTGGAAGAGCTTTATGATGAAGAGGCGGCGGTGGAGCTGAGCAGCAGCGAACCGGTGGAATTCAGGCAGAAAACCATCAATCTCGCCGGCCTGGCTATCCAGAAAAAGGATATTTTCCGTATCCGTGAAGAAATGGAACTGCCTAACGGGTATCCCAATATCTTTACTATTTTCTGGCAGACCTGCAAGCTGGGGGAAACACAGTTCCGGCTGTCGGAAGGGAAGCTTTCCATCCAGGGAGAGGTCCATCTGTTCTTCCTTTACGAAGGAGAAGGGGAGAACCGCCCTGTCATGTGGTATGAGTCTTCGATCCCGTTCAGCGGCGTGCTGGACTGCCAGGGGATGAGGGAACGCATGGTGGACGATATCACCTGCCAGATCGGGCATAAGGAGCTGGAGGTAAAAGCGGATACCGACGGGGAAGAGCGGGTTATCGGTCTGGAAATCGTCCTCGACCTGGATATGAAAATATATGAAGAAGAGCAGACGGAAATTCTTTCCGATGTATATGGGGTTACCAAAGAAATGGAAGCAGTCGCCGGCGTAGGAAAGCTGAAACAGCTTCTGATGAAAAATATGGGAAAAACAAAGATTTCCGGCCGCTTTAAGGTTGCGGCAGGCCTTCCCAAAATGCAGCAGCTGTGTCACAGCGAATGCGAGATACAGATGGCGGAAACCAAGATTGTGGAGGAGGGCCTGCGGATTACCGGAGCCGCAGCGGTAAAGAGCCTGTACGGGACCGGAGATCCGGAGGTACCCTACGACAGCATAGCCGGTACGATTCCTTTCAGCTATGTACTGGAGATACCCGGCATCACACCGGAATGCACCTACAAGCTGGAATCGGTCCCCGAGGATCTGAGTGTTACCATGATCGATGCGGATGAGGTCGAGGTTAAGGCCGTCCTGGGTTTCCACGGTGTTGTGTTCAGCCATTATGAAGAGCCTATGATCCAGGATGTGAAGGTGACGGATCTGGATCCCGATAAGCTCAGCAGCCTGCCCGGCATTGTCGCTTATATAGCGAGGGAAGGCGACAGCCTCTGGAATATCGGCAAAAAATATTATGTGCCGGTTTCCCAGATCAAGGATATCAATGAACTGACTTCGGATGAAATCCATCCGGGCGATAAATTATTGATTGTAAAAGGGATTTCCTGATAGCATAAGACACGTGAAGGAGCATGAACCGGGGGGAGCATGCTCCTGTTTTATGTGAATCCCAACGATTGCGCATGCACTCCGGCCGGATAGGCATACTCCGGAAGAGATGAATATGTTCTGGGGAAAGGAATGTACCGCGGATACAAAAAGCCTGCTGCCATTCAGGAATAATCAGGCGGCAGCAGGCGTGTGATCAGATATTCAGTTTTGACAGGTTAATGGAGAAGCCGGGATAGATGCTGGCCGGGATATCATCGGTAAAGGAGTACTCATCTACTTTATCTATTCCAAATCGATAAACTGTGACGCGGTTTTTATCCGGATCCACAATCCAGTATTCACGAACACCGGCAATTTTGTAGTTGAGTAATTTTGTCAGATAGTCCATTGCTCTGCTGCTGGGAGACACGATCTCAATAATCCAGTCAGGCGCACCAGAACAGCCCTTATCATTAAGCTTGCCAGGGTCACATATAACGCTGATATCCGGTTCTACATAGGTTTTATCGTTTCCATTCAGAAACACGGCAAATGGGGCTATATCGACCTCACAAGGGCCATTGTTCTTATCAATATAGTCGGATATAATACGCGATAATTGTAAAACAATACGTTGGTGCTTTCGTGCCGGAGGAGCCATATAATAAATCTGGCCGTCAATCAGCTCAGCACGTTCCCCATCAGGCAGAGCGTAAATATCATCGATAGTATAAGTTCTTTCCTGCGGTAATGGCATAAGAGTCACTTCCTTTCATGGTGATGGGTATTCGGTTTGTGAATATCCTTAGTATGGACAGGAGGCAAAGAGTTTACAATTCCTCCTGGGTTTCGTTTATGATTACAGATCCTTTATAGGTACAGCCTAATTTTTGCGCGATTTCTATCATTTCTTTTTCCTGAAAGTTATCACGAGCAAATTTGTTTGATAGATTTTGACGAGATGTTCCCAGTAGTTCAGCAAGTTCTGTAATAGTTAACCCTTTTCTCTTTAGAAGTATTTTAATTTTTTCACCGTAAGTTAAAGCCATCATATCACCTCCTGACTTCATTATACACTATAAAGTGTAATATGTAATTAGAAACAAACAAGAGAATAGCAACCGGGAAGGCCGAAAGCCCCCATAAATTTCAAGCCATATACTGATGAGCGGACCAGAGCGGAAACGATAGTTCAGAAGATGCTTGAAAGGCTGAAGGGCCTATAACCCCGAAAACATTATTAAAGAAGGTAAACACCCTGAAAACTCTGGAAGAGAGGAAGAAAGCCATTGAAAAGCAGATGGAGATTATCCAGGAAGAGGGAAAGCAGGAGCTGCAGGCCAGAGGGACCGAAGAGGAAGCGCAGGGTATTTAAAAACCCCATGCAGCGGCAACTGCACAGGGCTAATAAAAGAAGATACCCGACCACACACCAATGTAGAGGGGATAGTCTGATTATAGCACAGTATTATCCCTCCTGCCAAAGAAAAATTATAGGAGGGCTTTACCAATGCACTATGAAAAACTTCCCCAGGATAATGGGGAAATGAATGGGACTATCAATGAAGAATACAGGGAATACATAGGCAGGCTTCTTTTGATGATAAGCAATGATAGGCTGTTAAAACGGATTGTCTATTCCATTGCGGCGGCATATCCAAAACAGGAAAATGAATAACAGTTTCCGACAAATGGGATCAAGCGTGGAAAAGAAGGAACTTGTGGATTTGTCAGAGGTAGTGTTTTACCTTAGGATGGGTTTTTCTTCTGTCAATGAAAACAGTGAGGTTGCCGGCTGCCTGTCCGTTTGTAAGCGGAGCTGAACAGAATCGGCAGCGATAAGATTACGGAGCTACAGGAAGCTTTTGCGGAGGTGGAAAAATATTTTGGCCAGCAAGCTGAAACGTAGGAGGAGAATGGTATGCCGAAAAAAACTCTGGGGGCATTGAAAAGCATGCTCAATTCAGCCGTAGGAGATGGAATTATAACCAGGAGTCCGGCTGTTGGGGTAAAGCCGCTGAAGGACGATGGAAAAAAAGCAAGTGAGACATATCACAGGGCCCTGACAGTAGAAGAGCAGACTCTTTTCGTGGAACTGCTGCGCCCGGAATGGTATTATGAACTAATCCCTCTCCTGTTCTGCACCGGAATGCGTGTCGGGGAAGCGGCGGCCATAACATGGAAGGATGTGGATTATATCAATAATGTGATACACATTTCATCGACCCAGAGCCGGACAGAGGGAGGAAAACACACGGTAGGTACTCCTGAAAGCCGGACAAGTGATCGAGATATCCCCATGAACTCAGGGATACTTTCGCCACACGCTATATAGAGCAGGGCGGCAGCCCTCAGGTACTGAAAACAATTTTGGGGCATTCCAGCCTGGCTATGACAATGGACCTGTATTCCCATGTGCTTCCCAACACAAAACAGCAGGAAATGGACAACATAAAAATACCCCAATCTGTACCCCAATTCTTATTAAACCGGTATAAAACAAGATAAAATATCATAAACTAAGACGAACTGTCAAATGTACTTTATTCCCAGCATTTACGCGGCTTTCCGGGCCTTTGGCAAAGAAAGATAAACATTGACGAACCCGCCCTGATTGTATATACTTAAGTACAATCAGTGTATACAATCAGGAACAGAATATGTACAGGCACAGGGCTTCCCCTCTCTATCCGGGCTGAAACCCTGCTGCACAGATGGGAGCCGGCAATGGAAGAAATTACATTAAAAGCAATGGCCAAGATCAATTTGGGCCTGGATGTCATAAGGCGCAGGGAAGACGGATATCATGAAGTGAGGATGATCATGCAGACAGTAAACCTGTATGATGAGCTCACCTTCCGGAAACAGCCGGGGGATAAGGTGCGGCTGACCGCCAATCTGCGTTCCCTTCCCACGGACGGGCATAACCTTATCGTAAAAACCGCAGAGCTTCTCAGGAAGGAATTCGGTATCAGGGAAGGACTGTCTATCCATTTGAAGAAAAAAATACCCGTTGCGGCAGGAATGGCGGGGGGAAGCACCGACGCTGCGGCCGCTTTTGCGGGAATGAATGAGCTTTTCGGGCTGGGCCTGACCCTGGAGGAACTTCAGAAAAGGGCGGTATCGGTCGGTGCCGATGTGCCATACTGCCTGCAGGGAGGAACCGCGCTTTCCGAGGGGATAGGGGAAATCCTGACGGAACTGCCGTCCGCACCCCGCTGTTCGGTCATTATAGCCAAACCTCCCATTCATGTTTCCACCCGTTTTGTTTATGAAAACCTGCGTCTGGACAGCCTGGAAAAACATCCTGATATTGACGGTATCCTGGATAGCATACGGGAAGGCAATATCCTGGGTGTGGCTGAGAGGCTGGAAAATGTGCTGGAGACGGTAACACAGAAGGAATATCCTGTGATTGGACAGATAAAACAATTCCTTGTACACAGGGGGGCGCTGGGGGCATTGATGAGCGGCAGCGGCCCCACCGTATTTGCTTTGTATGACAGGAAGGATCTTGCTGCAAGGGCCTGTGAGGATCTGCGGAGGGCCGGCCTGGCAAAACAGGTATATCTTACCTCTTTTTCCGATAAGACCTGTATCCGTAAATAACTGCAAGAAGATGGGAGTATAGATGAAAGCTGAAGAAAATACCAATGATTACCTGCCGCTGCGAGACGTGGTATTCAATACGCTGCGGGAAAGCATACTGAAGGGGGAGATGAAGCCGGGAGAAAGGCTGATGGAAATCCATCTTGCCAATAAGCTGGGCGTCAGCCGCACCCCGATCAGGGAGGCCATCCGCAAGCTGGAGCTGGAAGGGCTTGTAACCATGATACCCAGGCGGGGGGCGGAGGTAGCACAGATCACTGCGAAGAGCCTGCGGGATGTGCTGGAGGTGCGCCAGGCGCTGGACGCGCTGGCGATGGAGCTGGCCTGTGAGAGAATTTCGGAGGAAGAGATCGGCAGGCTCCGGGAGGCCTGTGATAATTTTGCGGAAATTACCAAAACCCAGGATGCTGTCCGGATAGCCCAGGCCGATGTGGAGCTTCATGATATTATTGTACAGGGCAGCAGGAATGAAAAGCTGGCGCAGATGGTGGGAAATCTTTCCCAGCAGATGTACCGCTACCGCCTGGAATATATTAAGGACGTGAGCCAGCACGGACGCTTGATCGAAGAGCATGAAGAGATATACAGATGCATCAGCAGCAGAGATAAAAACGCGGGGGCCGGTGCGATCAAAATGCATATTTATAACCAGGAACAGTCCATCCTGAACCAGATTCAGCAGAATAAGGGCTCATCCCGGGTATAAGCCGGGCAGCAGCTGTCAATACTTTCCATAGATAAAACGGAAGGGAACTGACAGTATGAAATATAAGGACACATTACGGGATATCGCGGCAGCGGGGCTGCTTGTATGCAGCTTCTGGAATATTTTATATCCGGAATACACCTTTGCGGGCGATGCCTATCAGAAAATAGAGGATGGAACTCCTGTGGAATCCACGGATAACGTGAAGGATTACTATCAGATACTGGATGCCGGAAAAGGAGAGGTTACGATCCGTTTCAGCTTTATGGAGAAAGAAAAAGGGAAAAAAGCGGATTTGTCCGGAAAAAGAGAGGAAGGCAGCAGTGAAGCTTCCCCCGGCTTCCGGGAGGATGACCAGGTAAAGTATTCTGCGGGAGTGGAATGGTAACAGGCAGATTTCCATCGGTTAAAAGTGCCGTTTCGGCGGCGGAATCGAGGAAAGAATGATACAGAGTAAAACAGAGCTGCGAAGCGCTGCAATCGGGGTGTTTGACTCCGGAATCGGCGGCCTCACAGTGGCGCGGGAAATTATGCGCCAGATTCCCAATGAAAGAATCGTCTATTTCGGGGATACCGCCAGGCTGCCCTATGGCAGCAAGTCCCGGGATACGGTAACAAGGTATTCCCGGCAGATCGTGCGCTTCCTGCGTACCCAGGAGGTAAAAGCTATAGTGGTCGCCTGCAATACGGCAAGCGCCTATGCCCTGGACAGTCTGGAAAAAGAAATCGATATTCCCATTATCGGTGTGGTGAAGCCCGGGGCCAGGGTGGCCGCTGAGGTGACCTCGAACGGGAAAATCGGCGTCATAGGGACGGAGGGAACGATTGGAAGCCAGATTTATACAGATTACATACATAATATAAACCCGGATGCAAGGGTAACCGGAAAAGCCTGTCCGCTGTTTGTCCCTTTGGTGGAGGAAGGGCTGCTCCAGGATCCGGTGACGGATGAAATTGCTTCCCGTTATCTGACGGAGCTTATAGATATCGGGATTGATACGTTAATATTGGGATGTACACATTACCCGCTTATCCGCTCCACGGTAGGTCGGATTATGGGGGATAAGGTAACCCTGGTGAATCCTGCTTATGAAACGGCGGCCGAGCTGAAAAAGCTTCTGGCCGCGCATGAGCTGCTGAATCCCCAGGCGCCGGCTTTAGGGGATAATAAATATAAATTTTATGTCAGTGACGGAGCGGAAAAATTTAAACGCTTTGCCAATTCCATCATTAAATATGGAATCCTGTCGGCCAAGACCATTCAGATTGAAGAATACTGACAACAGGAGGTTTGCTATGACAAAAGAGGTAATGGTTTCCATCAAAGGACTGCAGTTTGACCAGGGAGCCGACAGTGAAGAGATTGAAACAATCCAATGGGGCCAATATTATAAGAAAAATGATACGCATTATGTCATTTACGAAGAAGTGATGGAAGGCTACGAGGAACCTACCAAGAACATAATCAAATTCCGCGATCGGGAACTTAACCTGACTAAACGGGGTCTGGTTAATGTTTATATGGTATTTGAAGAAAATAAAAAAAATATGACCAATTATCTCACCCCTTATGGGAGCATCCTGATCGGACTGGATACCGGCAAGGTAACCTATACGGAAAGTGAGAAGGAAATCAGGGTTAATGTGGACTATGCCCTGGAGGTAAATTATGAATATCTCGCAGACTGTAAGATAGAGATGCATATCCGTCCCAAGGAAAACCGGGGTATCAGCCTGATTTCCTGAGGATAAGGAAACGATGCGGCGGGGGGCTGTTACAAAAAGCATGTTACCAAGTGCTTGCGTAACAGCCCTTTCGTAATACAGGAGGTCATAAAAAGACAGCCAAAAATCATAGTGACTTTTTATGACAAAGCATTTACTATGTAAGAAAGCAGTAAATGAAAGGCTTTGGAAGATATCATGTAACAGATACTGTTATTTTACCATAGTTAATGTAAATACAGGAATATGGGCGTATGGATTATCAGGATATTGAGAACAGACTGATCCCGCTGCGGGATTATGAAGAAAGCTGCCGGGAAATTTACCTGGCTAACCCGGAGGCCTTCCGGCATGTGGTATGGAACTGGGAAGAATTTAAAGAACGGTTCCGCAGCACCGATAAAAGCGGGCGTACGCTGGGGGAAACGGCTCCGGTATTTATGGGAAACCTTCTCACGGAGCAGGATTGCTTTCCGGATGAAAATATGGAATGCTCCATCATTCTCCATGATCGGTATGCCCCGCCGTTTTACCATAACCTGAAGTTCATCAAGGTGGTATATGCGCTCAGGGGCAGATGCCGTTTTTTTGCCCAGGGTAAGACCCAGGACAGGGAGACACTGCTGGAAGAGGGGGACTTTTGTGTTGTCCCTCCGGAAATGAACCAGGCGGTTTTTACCTGGGAGGAGGATGCGGTGACTGTCAATATCATCCTCAAGCGCAGCACTTTCGGAGAGGCCTTCTACAGCCTGCTTCTGGAAAATGACAGCATTTCTGATTTTTTCTGGCAGATGCTTTACAGTAAGGGAAGCGGACGGGTGTTGGTGGTCCGCTGCGGCAGGGATGAGCGCCTGCGCAGGATCGTGCTGGAAATGTGTGAGGTAGGCCTGCTGCAGAAAAAGAGCCGGGAAGCCGGAGGCAGTCTGATGATGAAAGGCTATGTGATGCTTTTGTTCGGATGGGCGCTGAAAGCCCACCAGCAGGAGATGGAAAACATGGGGAGCATCCGTGTGAGCGAAGCCGCTCTGCCCGTGATTGTACGGTATATCCGTGAGAATTACACGACGGTGACCCTAACCTCCCTGGCAAAGCATTTCGGAAAAAGTGAGGGCTACTTAAGCCGGTATATCCGGCGGGAAACAGGAAAAACGTTCCGTTTCCTGCTGAAGGAATTCCGGATGAAGCAGTCTGCGGGGATGATTGAAAATTCCTCCTGCAGCATAGAAGAGGTAGCCGCTGCGGTAGGATATTCGGATATCAGCTGCTTTTACAGAAATTTTAAGGAAAGCTTCGGCTGCACACCCCAGCAGTACCGCAGCAAGAAAAATCAGGTAAGCTTATAATTGCAGGAAGTAACGGCGGCTGTTTTTATCCAGCCGGCCGGTTCAGGCCGGGCAAATAGGCGTGTCCGGCAGTCATAATAACAGGTGCGTTGCAGCGCACGGAGAGGGATTACATATGGAATGGAAGGCTAAATGGATCAAACCGTCTCAGGAGATGGGAGAGGTCTGCCCTGTTTTTGTCAGGGAATTTGACCGCAGCAGGGAATGGGGGAGACAGATTGCCAAAGCGGAACTAAAGGTGACGGCATTGGGGGTATATGAGGCAGTCCTGAATGGAAAGCGGGTGGGCGATTATGTGCTGGCACCCGGGTGGACCTCCTATAAAACAAGGCTTCAATATCAGGTTTATGATATTACTAAGCTTCTGGAGGACGAAAACCTCCTTACCGTTACGGTAGGCAAGGGCTGGTACAGAAGTCCGATACCAGGATGGATTACCGAAGAAGGGAAAGCGCAGAGAGCGGCTGTCCCTGCCGGGCTGCTCGCTGAAATAACGGTTACGGATACGGAAGGGAATTCCTTTGTCATGGGGACGGATGAAAGCTGGAAGGCGGGGGAAAGTAAAATCCGTTTCAGTGAGATCTATGACGGAGAAACCTTTGATGCAAGCTTTGAGGCCGGGGAATATCTTCCGGCTGCCGTATTTGACTGGACCACGGATAACCTGATCCCCCAGGAAGGGGAGGTCATTACCGAACAGGAATATGTGAAGGCCGCTTCTGTATTTACGGCTCCCAATGGGGAAACTGTAGTGGATTTCGGACAGGAAGTGACCGGTTACCTTCAGTTTACTGTAGACGCCAAAGCGGGGGATATGGTAGAAATATCCCACGGGGAGGTTCTGGACAAAGACGGTAATTTTTATAATGCCAATTACCGTGCTGCAAAAGCCAAAATATATTATACCTGCTGTGACGGAGTGCAGACATATAAACCGAAAATGACATTCTTCGGTTTCCGTTATATCCGCCTGGATCAGTTCCCGGGGACACCGAAGCCGGAACTTTTTTATGCCATAGCCGTGCATTCCGATATGAAACGCACCGGTTATCTGCGTTCCTCCAATCCGCTGCTGAATCAGCTTTTCAGCAATATCATCTGGGGGCAGAAGGGAAATTTCCTGGATGTGCCCACCGACTGCCCGCAGCGTGACGAACGCATGGGCTGGACCGGTGATGCGCAGGCCTTTGTAAAGACGGCAAGCTATAACTATGATGTGGACCGGTTTTTCACCAAATGGCTGGCGGATATGGCTGCGGATCAGCTTCCCAACGGTTCGATCGGCCATGTGGTGCCCACGCTGTATGTGGGAAGCGGCAGCGCGGCCTGGGACGATGCGGCTACGATTTGCCCCTGGCAGATCTATCTCACCTATGGGAACAAAGAAATCCTTGCCAGACAGTTTGACTGCATGAAGAAATACATAGGCTTCATCACCGATACCACGAAGGATGCCTGGCTGTGGACGGGCGGGGAGCATTATGAAGACTGGCTGGGGCTGGATGCACCTGTGGGAAGCTATAAGGGATCCTCCCGTGCAGATTTCATCGCCTCCGCATTTTATGCCCATTCCACCTCTCTTGTGGTGAAAGCGGGAAAAGTGCTGGGGGAGGATGTGAGCTTCTATGAGGAGCTGTACCGGAATATTGTGGAAACCTTCCGTAAGACCTTTACCGATTACCGTACCCAGACCGAGCATGTTCTGGCGGTGCACTTTCACCTGGCGGAGGATCCGCAGAAGACCGCGGATGCCCTTGCGGATATGGTGGTTTCCTGCGGCAGCAAACTGCAGACGGGCTTCGTGGGCACGCCTTATCTTCTCCATGTGCTCAGCAGCTATGGACATACCGATTTGGCATATACACTGCTGCTGCGTACCGAATATCCTTCCTGGCTGTATCCGGTTACCAAAGGGGCGACCACCGTATGGGAGCATTGGGACGGCATCATGGAGAACGGCGATTTCTGGAGTACGGATATGAATTCCTTCAACCATTACGCCTACGGCGCTGTAGCCGACTGGGTATATGAAGAGGCGGCCGGAATCCATACCGTGGAAGAGGCGCCCGGCTTTGAACGGGTGAGGATTGCGCCGCAGCCCGATACCAGGCTGGAATGGCTGGAAGCTTCTATTGATACGAGAAAGGGTCTTGTCCGTTCGTTGTGGAAGCAGGAGGAAGGCCGTATCCGCTATGAAATCACCACCCCTTCTCCGGCAGTTATCGTGATTGACGGCGTGGAAACCGAAGTTGGCCCGGGGGAATATATCTTTTATTCCCATGAATAATAAATAAGCCAGACGGAATGTATAGAGTAAGGCAGCTGATCTGCCGGGGGAGCACGTAAACCTCCGGGGGCCGGCTGCTTTTTTCTGTACATAGGGTGTAGATAAAAAAGTTCGGCATCACCCGCTCCTGCTTTCCTGCGGGGCCTGCTGCCCGGGAAGGTTCCTTCCAGGGGACGCTTTCGCTCGGATAATCACGCAGCGGTACTAAGGCTGCAAAGGACGCAGCCTAAGGACCGGCGTGCTTATAACGCCCCTTCCAGGAATCCTTCCCGGGCAGCAGGCCCCGCAGGAAAGCAGGAGCGGGTGATGCCGAATTTTTTTATTTGCACCTCTGAACAGAAAGCAATTTTCAAACCCGTGCGGATCTGTGGTACAATGACAATAACCGTAAAAATACGGAACAGTTGGCAAGGATAAATAAAAGAAGAGGATTCTTAAGGAGGAGTGGAACATGGAGGAATGGATGGTAATCCCGCCGCTTGAGGCGGGGGCGGGGGAGTTTCCGGAATCGGAGGAATTGCCGCAGGGGGTGAAAACGGTAAGATGGAAGGATACCTTTGGGTATGATGTGGAGTTCCTGCCGGATGAGGTGTATGCCAACCGGGACGGCATGAACCTTCATTTGCAGCTGTTGATTCCAAAAACGGGGGAAGAGGCGGACAGAAAATGGCCTTTGCTGGTATTCGTGCAGGGGTCTGCCTGGCATAAGCAGGATCTGTACTGTCATCTGCCTAACCTTCTGCGTATGAGCCAGCGCGGCTATGCCATAGCGATTGTGGAATACCGGCCCAGTGAGACCGCACCCTTTCCGGCGCAGGTAGTGGATACGAAGGCGGCGATCCGGTTTTTGAAAATAAATGCATCCCGGTACAGGGTAGACGCGCAGCGTGTGGCTTTGTGGGGGGATTCCAGCGGCGGGCATACGGCGCTGATGGCAGGTTTTACAGGAGACGGGGAGCCGGATATGGATGCCTACAGGGAACAGTCGGCGTGCGTGCGGTGTATTGTGGACTGGTATGGGCCTACGGACATTGGGAAAATGAATTTCTATCCCAGCGTGCAGGATCATATCGGCCCTGAAAGCCCCGAGGGCTGTGTTATCGGCGGGAAAAATGTGCTGGAGAATCCGGAACTGGCCGAAGCCACGGTACCCATGAATTATCTGGAAAGGGACAAAGAGACGCCGCCGCTGTTGATCATGCATGGGGGAAGCGATATGCTGGTTCCCTTTAACCAGAGCTGCCGCTTGTATGAAAAAATGAAGGAGCTGGATAAAACGGTGGAATTCGTCAAGCTTGTGGGTGCGAACCATGGGTTTGGAGGCTTTAACTGTGAAGAAGCGCTGGATGCGGTGGAGGAGTTTATCAGAAAGTATATCTGATATTCCGCCGGTGAGGCGGATAAGGGGAGGATTAACATGCTGCAGTTTCGAACAGAAAAACTAACGGACCGGGTAACCAGAATCTACGGCTTCTGCGGAGAACTGATGTATCTGGTGGAAGGGAGCAGGAAAGCCGCCCTGCTGGATACCGGGACAGGTATCAAAAGCCTGAAGGCCTGCGTGGAGAAGCTGACGGATAAGCCTGTTATGGTGCTGCTCACCCACGGCCATGTGGATCATGCCATGGGGGCCCCGGAATTTACAGAAGTGTATATGAACCATAAGGATGATTCGATCTATAACGATCATTGCTCCCTGGAATTCAGGAAGGAAGGGCTTGCCGGGACTCCTTTGGAATGGGAGGTGGAACCGGACGATTTTATCCCCGAAGCACCCTGCGGGGATTTCCGGGATTTGTCGGACGGGGATGTTTTTGATTTGGGAGACACCACCATTGAGGTGTACGACTGCCCAGGGCATACCCTTGGTTCCGTGGTCATGCTGATTCCCCAGGAGCGTTCGGTTCTTCTCGGGGATGCGTGCAATTATTTCACATTCCTGTTTGATTACTACTCCACAACGATAACGGAATATGAGGAAAGCCTGAAAAAACTTTCCCGAAAGCTGGAAGGGAAATTCGATACCGTTTATCTTTCCCATGGAGACGGGAACGGGCATAAGGAGATTCTGGAGGATGTAATCGCTGTTTGTGAGGATATTAAGGCGGGGAATACCGATGATGTCCCTTTTTCCTTTATGGGAAAGAGAGGGCTGATTGCCAGGGCCGTGACCCCTCAGATGGGCCGGAAGGACGGCGGAAGAGGGAATATTGTATACAACAGGGAACGGATATAGCGAAGCCTTCCCGCAGGAATAAAACAGGCATAAAAATAGCTGCCGGATGTATGCCATCCGGCAGCCGTTATTTTTCCGGAGAGAGTTTGAAAATTGCGGGAATGAATTTTCAAACTCTCTCTTGTGCATCCGACGGCGCACATTTCATCTATGCCCTGCAGGCAAGTGCACAGGCTCCTTACTTCAGCGGTTTGGCTCCTGCCTTTTCCTGAAGCTTCTCCACATTGCGCTTAAACCAGCCCTTTTTCTTGGCAGGCTTCACAATAGCGGTTCCGTGCAGCCCTTTTACAGCAGTGATATAAATACCGCTCACGGTAGCTTTTACTTCTTTCTTTACCGGTACGGATTCAAAAATACTTTCCTCGCATACAAGGGTCATGACCTGGGGGCCGACCTTTGCTTTAACGATAGGAAGCTTGGAACCACGCAGCAGCTTGGGAGTCTGTTCTATCACCGCGGCGGGCAGCCCGGCATCCTTCAGCTTCATCCTTTTTTTGTCAATAATCAGCATGGATACGGTCTGTTTGTAGGCTTCGATCTGTTCCTGCTGTTCGGCCTGCTTCTTCTGCGCTTTTTTTCCGAGGATGTATAAAACGACAACCGCAACGATTAAGACAGCCAATATGACTAATAATACTATAGTAACTGTATTCACGTGGAAACCTCCTTATGTTATATGCAAAAATATTGTAGCAGACTTTCGGGGATTAAGCAAGGAATTGGTTACCGTTATTTCTTAAATATATGTGAATTACCGTAACTAAGGGTTTTAAGAAAGAAAAAAATATGATACAATGACAGACGGTGCAGGTTGCGCTATTGTGAATGATAAGAGGAGACAAATCATGAAAAAATTTATTACGACAATTACAGTACTGGCCCTGTCAGCTTCTGTACTTGCAGGATGCGGCAAGTCGGCGGACAGCGGGGAAAGCACCCAGGCCGCTACTGAAAGCAGCACGGAAACCGGAACCCAGGCGGAAACCGGGACGGAGACCGTGGAATATGGAGACGATGCCTATG
Organism: Lachnospiraceae bacterium; assembly: GCA_022845955.1. Taxonomy (GTDB): domain Bacteria; phylum Bacillota; class Clostridia; order Lachnospirales; family Lachnospiraceae; genus Eisenbergiella. The sequence goes on along the minus strand of AP025576.1, from coordinate 6,337,721 downwards.
TTGACGGGATTAACGTAGGGGATTATGTGACGTTGGGAGAATATAAAGGCATCGAAGTTACGGCGGAAGCTCCGGCGGTAACCGATGAATATCTGCAGAGCTATATCGATTATGTGCTGCAGAGCAACATGGTGACTACGGATATTACGGACAGGGCCGTTCAGAACGGAGACTTTACTAATATTGACTATGAAGGAAAGATTGACGGAGTGGCATTCGACGGCGGTACCGCCCAGGGATACGATCTGGAAATCGGATCCGGAAGCTTTATCCCCGGCTTTGAGGATGGCCTGATCGGCGCTGCAATCGGTGAGACCAGGGATGTAACGGTTACTTTCCCGGAAAGCTACCCCAGCGAAGAGGTGGCAGGCAAAGAAGCGGTATTTACGGTTACGGTAAACAGCATCCATACGGAGACTATCCCGGAACTGACCGACGAACTGGTTAAGGGGCTGGAAGGAAACTGCAGCACGGTTGACGAATACAGACAGTATGCGTATGAACTGCTTATGGAAGATGAGCAGAGCACCCATGACTCCAACGCACAGATGGATATTTTAGCCAAAGTGGTGGAAAATTCCGAATTCAAGGAGCCTCCGGCTGAAATGGTGACAAGGTACTATGACAGGATTAAATCCAATATGTCCTCCTATGCCGCCATGTATGGCTATGATCTGGAAAGTTTTATGGCTGCTACCGGTTCTTCAGAGGAACAGCTCCAGGAATCCGCGGAACAGGCTTCCAGGGAAATCATCGCCATGAAGGCTATAGCCGATGCGGAAAACCTGAATGTGACGGATGAGGATATGGATGAAGAGCTTGCAAAGAATGCGGGCGATTATGGCTATGAGGATGTGGAGGAATACAAAAAAGCTCTGGATCTGAAGGGGTATAAGGAATATATGATGACCGAAAAGGTGCTGTCTTTCCTTTTTGATAATGCGGTGATAACCGATACCCAGCCGGAAGAAACAGCGGCTCAAGAAACATCTGCGGAGGAAACCGCCCAGGCAGATGAGACCGAAACGGGGACGGCAGCCGAGACAGCTTCCGAAACACAGACAGAAACGAAATAACAGCAGGATAACAATAGTAACGAAAAAGTAACGTAGGGGGAACGCTGAAAGAAGTGCACTTTCAGCTCCTCAGATTGGAAATGCGGCCAAAGCCGCAGCGGGAGTGAAAATGGAACTGACAAACATCAAGGATTTATTCAGAGAAAAAGAACAGTATAAGGAAAAGCAGGTAACTGTGGGAGGATGGGTCAGAAGCAACAGGGACTCCAAAAATTTCGGTTTCCTTGTGGTCAATGACGGAACCTTCTTTGAGCCGCTTCAGATTGTATATGGCAGTGAAATGACAAATTTCGGGGATATAACGAAAATAGGCGTGGGTGCGGCTGTTGTGGTAACCGGCAGGATTGTGGAGACGCCCGGTGCAAAGCAGCCTATTGAAATGCAGGCGGAAGAGGTTCTTGTGGAAGGGGCTTCCCCGGCGGATTATCCGCTGCAGAAAAAGCGTCACAGCTTTGAATACCTTCGCACCATATCCCATCTGCGTCCCAGAACGAACACCTTTCAGGCAGTTTTCCGTGTCCGTTCCCTGGCAGCTTTCGCCATTCACAGATTTTTCCAGGAAAGGAATTTTGTGTATGTGCATACGCCCCTGATTACCGGAAGTGATTGTGAAGGCGCCGGCGAAATGTTCCAGGTAACCACCCTGGATCTGGAAAATGTGCCCAGGACGGAAGAAGGAAAGGTGGATTACAGCCAGGACTTTTTCTGCAAGCCCACCAATCTCACGGTGAGCGGGCAGCTGGATGCGGAAACCTATGCGTTTGCTTTCCGTAATGTTTACACCTTCGGGCCTACCTTCCGCGCGGAAAATTCCAATACCACACGCCATGCTGCGGAATTCTGGATGATTGAGCCGGAAATGGCCTTTGCGGATCTGAAGGATGATATGATTCTGGCAGAAGGCATGCTGAAATATGTAATCCGTTATGTGCTGGACAACGCCCCGGAGGAAATGGCTTTCTTTAACCAGTTTGTGGATAAGGGCCTGATTGAACGTCTGGAGCATGTGCTTTCTTCCGAGTTCGGACATGTGACCTATACCGAAGCCATTGAAATCCTGGAAAAGCACAATGAGGAATTTGAATACAAGGTTCATTGGGGAAGCGACCTGCAGACCGAGCATGAGCGTTATCTTACCGAGAAGGAATTCAAGCGCCCTGTTTTTGTGACCGATTACCCGAAAGAGATCAAGGCCTTTTATATGAAGCTGAATGAAGATGGCAAAACGGTTGCGGCTATGGACTGCCTGGTTCCCGGTATCGGTGAGATCATCGGCGGTAGCCAGAGGGAGGACAAGCTGGAGCTGCTGGAGAAGCGTATGGAGGAAATGAACCTTAATAAAGAGGATTATGACTTCTATCTGGATTTAAGGCGTTACGGATCTGCACGCCATGCCGGCTTTGGGCTTGGCTTTGAAAGATGCGTTATGTACCTGACCGGAATGGGAAATATCAGGGATGTCATTCCTTTCCCCAGGACAGTAAAGAACTGCGAATTATAAGGCAAATACCTGAGTCCAATACCCCGCCGCAGCACCCAGGTGGACGCATAAATGCGTCCGTATGGCTCTTTGTAAGGGGAAATAAAACTGACAGATAAAGTGCACCGATGGATACGTAAGAAGGGCAGAATATGCGGAAGAAATTTACCAGTCTGATTTTGATATTAATATTGGCTTTCACCATGACGCAGACAGCATATGCTACCAGTATCAGCGACCTTCAGAAGCAGCGGCAGGAGAAGGAAAATGAGAAGAAAGGCACCCAGAACCAGCTGGATTCCCTGAATGATCAGATCAATGACCTGTCCGGGGAAAAAGAGGATGTGGATGCCGAAATCAGCGGTTTGACAAGCCAGATTGCGGAAATCATGGCAAGCGTCAGCCTGCTTGAGGACGAAATCGCGGATACGGAGGAGCAGATTGAGCAGGCACAGAAGGATTATGATGCGGCCAAGGAAAAAGAAGATGCCCAATATTATGCCATGAAAAAACGGATCCAATATTTGTATGAAAAAGGAGAGACCAGCTATATCGAACTTCTGATGGCGTCTAAAAGCTGGTCGGATATGCTGAACAAGGCGGAATATGTGCAGGAAATCTACACCTATGACAGAAATATGCTGGATGATTATGCAGCGACGGTAAAACAGGTGGCCGAACTGAAGGAGAGCCTGGAGGAACAGAAATCCGAGCTGGAGGCGGCCGAATATGAGCTGGAGCAGGAAAAAGCATCCCTGCAGGAATCCCTGGACGAACAGAAAGCCATCGCCGCAGATTATGAGGTCCAGCTGGCTAAGGCAAAGCAGGAGGCGGCGGCTTATAAAGCCAGGATAAAGCAGCAGAATGCGGAGATCCAGAAGCTGGCATCGGCCGAACAGGCCAAGAAGGCGGAAGAGGAGGCAAAGAAAAAAGCGGCGGAGCAGAAAAACAATGCATCTTCTTCCCAAAGCTCTTCCGGCACACCCGCCACCTCGGGAGGTGCGAAAACCGTACCGCCCAAAATGGGCAGCGGTTCTGGCAGCGATATCGCCCAGTATGCCTGTCAGTTTGTAGGCAACCCCTATGTACCGGGGGGAACCAGCCTGACCAACGGGGCGGACTGCTCCGGCTTCACGCAGTCGGTTTATAAGGTATATGGCTACAGCCTTCCCAGGAATTCCGCTTCCCAGAGAAGCGCGGGAAGGGAAGTGTCTTATGAAGAGGCACAGCCGGGCGATCTGATCTGCTATGCCGGACATGTGGCTATTTATCTGGGAAACGGCAGAATTGTCCATGCCAGCAGTGTGAAAACGGGAATTAAATACGGATATGCCACCTACAAGCCGATTCTGTCGGTGAGAAGAATAGTGAACTAGATACGTATGCTGACCGGCCGGATTGGAACGCAGCATACGGTGCAGCCACAAAACAGCAGCGGCCCCGACGCAGGTTAACATCCGTCAGGGGCCGCTGCCCTGTTCCGAAGGAAGCCGCAGGAAAAGGCCGGGGAACGGACAGGGACAGGCGGTTTAGTTACCGCCGGGTATCAGCCGTTTTCCCGGATGCAGGAAAGCAGATACGAGAGGGCTTGTTCCGCCAGCTCGGACATGGAGTATTCCCCCACGCCCACGACATGCTGGCTGCATTTGTTTACCGGCAGGAGTATCTTCATAGCCTGGCTGCGGCCTACTGCCACCGCCATGGCGGGAGTCACCTCTCCCAATAAGGCATCGGCCGCCATGATACCCAGCGGACCTATGATATAATCCGCATCCCGGCAGTTTACCAGCACCGGGTTTTCTCCGGTGGCGCCGTAATCGGCTCCGGCCTTCAGCATGGCGGCAGTGGCCGTACTGTTGGTTCCCAGGGCATAGATTTCCGCACCCGGTATGGAGGCTTTCTTTATTTTTTCAGCAAGCAGGCCGCCCATGCGGCCTCCCTGCCCGTCAATAATCAGGATTTTCATTCGTTGCGGCCCTCCGTTCAGGAATTGGGAAACAGCTGGTATTCCACGGTAATCAGTGCTTCCACTTCCAGCTCACCCGGCATAATGGTTACGCTGCCGGTATCCGCAGCTGCGGACAGATTCGTTTTTTCCATAAGGGAATTATCCGTGTAACGCGCCTGGCTGTAGCTGCTTTGTTCCCTGAGATCCGTTATATCACCCAGCTGGCAGCCGGCGGCGGCAGCCATGGCCTCTGCCTTTGTCCTGGCGGCTTCGATGGACAGGCGCAGGGCTTCCTGATAGCTTTCGTCATATTTGCTGGATAAATAGGAGATGGACTGGATGTTGTTGATTCCCGCGTTAACGGACTGGGTGAGGATATCCCCCAGCCGGTCGATGAGTAGATCCGATACGGTCAGTGTGGTTGTGGCCTCATAACCGATAAGCTTCCGGGTATCATTGCTCCAGTCATAGCGGGGATTCATATAATAGCCGGTAGTCTGGATGGAGCCTTCTTCCACGCCCAGGCTTGTGAGAAGCTCCACTACCTTGTTTACATCCTGGGTATTCTGCTGCTGGCAGCCGGCCGCGTCCGTGCCTTCCGTCTGGACGGAATAAACAACCTCGGCGATATCCGGCACTACATTGACCTTTTCGCTGCTGTTCACGGTTATGGTACTTACATCGGGTTCCGCTGCGGAAGGAACAACGGCGATGGTTCCGTCACTATTGTTGCATGCGCTCAGGGTGAGCATGGCGGCTGCGGCAGCCGCTATTATCATTTTTTTCATAAGAACTCCTTTCTGCCCGCCGGAGCGGACGCTGAGAACACAGGGCTTACAGGCAGGTCGCTGCCGGCGTTGTTTGCTATAGCAATAATATAACAAAAACAGAACGGGAAAGATAGCGGGACAGACAGAATTAAAAGATTTTTAAGAAAGGACATTTACCCTAATGAACATACTCACAGTGGAAAATATCACCAAATCCTATGGAGAGAGGAAGCTGTTCGACAACGCTTCTTTTTACCTGCAGGAGGGGGAAAAGGTAGGCGTCATCGGTATCAACGGCACCGGAAAGTCCACGCTGCTGAAAATCATGGCGGGTACGGAGGAGCCGGATGAGGGAAATGTAACAAGAGCCAACCATGTGGTGGTGCGTTTCCTGTCCCAGCAGCCTGTTTTCGATCCCGGGGATACGATTTTGGAGAGCGTGCAAAAGGGGAGTGAAAAGAGCCTGTCTGCAGACCAACCTGCGGGGGAGGGAGACAGGCATGACGGCTGGGAACTGGAAAGCCAGGCGAAGGCCATGCTTACCAGGCTGGGGGTGACGGATTTCGGGCAGAAATGCGGGGAGCTGTCCGGCGGACAGAAAAAGCGCCTTGCGTTGGTGGCCACTCTGCTTATGCCGGCGGATATCCTCATCCTTGACGAGCCTACCAACCATCTGGATAACAGCATGGCGGACTGGCTGGAGGATTACCTGAAAAAATGGAAGGGCGCGCTGGTCATGGTAACCCATGACCGGTATTTCCTGGACAGCGTGGCAAACCGGATTATAGAAATTGATAAAGGGAATATTTATTCCTGCCAGTCCAATTATGAAGGGTATCTGGCGCAGAAAGCGGAACGGGAGGAGATGCAGGCTGCCGGCGAACGGAAAAGGCAGTCCATCCTCCGGAACGAGCTGGCCTGGATGCAGAGAGGGGCCAGGGCGCGATCCACCAAGCAGAAGGCCCGTATCCAGCGCTACGAGGAGCTTAAGAATGCGGAGGGGCCGTCTGGGGACGGCAGGGTGGAGATGGGATCCGTTTCCTCCCGGATGGGACGTACCACAGTGGAGCTTTCCCATATCGGCAAGGCTTATGGGGAAAAGAAGCTGATCGAAGATTTTTCCTATGTTTTCCTGAAAAAAGACCGGGTGGGATTTATCGGCCCCAATGGCTGCGGAAAAACGACCCTGATGAAGATCCTTACAGGAGAGCTGCAGCCCGATACGGGAGAGGTGGTAGTGGGACAGACCATCAAAATCGGTTATTATGCCCAGGAAATCGCAAGCGGGGTTGCGGCGGCCCCCGCCGAAGGCGGGAGCGCCTTTATCGATTTGAAAACAGCCGGTATGGATCCGTCGAAGCGGGTGATTGATTATATCCGGGAAACGGCGGAGTACGTACAGACAGGGGAAGGGAGCATAACCGCCTCCCAGATGCTGGAACGGTTCCTGTTTCCGGGCGAAGAGCAGTATGGCCTCATCGGCAAGCTTTCGGGCGGGGAAAAGAGGCGGCTGAACCTCCTGCGTGTTCTGATGGAGGCGCCCAATGTGCTGATCCTGGATGAGCCCACCAATGATCTGGACGTGACCACGCTTGCTATTCTTGAGGATTATCTGGACAGCTTCGACGGAATCGTGATCACGGTTTCCCATGACCGGTATTTCCTGGATCGTATTGTACAGCGTATTTTTGCTTTCGAAGGGGACGGAAAACTCAGGCAGTACGAGGGAGGTTATACCGATTATGCCCTCCGCCTGTCCATGGAAGAAAGGGAAGCGGCCGGGGAAGAAACCCGGCAGGGGAGCGGCGGAGGCCGTATACAGGGACAGGAGGATCCGGATGCCGACCGGGCGGGAAGAAAAGGAAAACCGGATCATATGAAAGCCAGAAAATTGAAGTTTACCTACCAGGAACAGCGGGATTATGAAACCATTGAGGCGGAAATCGCTTCCCTGGAGGAACGGGCGGAACGTCTGGAACAGGAAACAGCGGCTGCCGTCACGGATTTTGTGAAGCTGAATGTTCTTGCGAAGGAAAAGGAAGAAGTGGAGACGCTTTTGGAAGAAAAGATGGAGCGCTGGATGTATCTGGAAGAACTGGCAGCCAGGATTGCGGCGGAAAATTAACGGGAAGCCCGAAAGGAGCATAGAGTGGAAAGATTAGGAAGAAATGATCCCTGCTGGTGCGGCAGCGGAAGAAAATATAAGCAATGTCATGAACCATTTGACGGGAAAATAAAGACATTTGCCATGCAGGGGCATATGGTTCCGGATCACAGCATGATAAAGACGCCGGAGCAGATTGCCGGTATCCGGGAAAGCGGCCTCATTAATATAGCGGTGCTGGATTATGTGGCGGAAAATATCCGCGAAGGAATGAGCACGGCGGAAATCGACCGTCTGGTGGAAAGCAGGACCAGACAGCTGGGAGGCATTCCCGCACCGTTGGGATATGAAGGGTTTCCCAAAAGCGTGTGTACCTCGGTCAACAGCCAGGTCTGCCATGGTATCCCCAGTGAAGAGGATATTCTGAAGAACGGGGACATCGTGAATGTGGATGTATCTACCATATACAAAGGATATTTCAGCGATTCTTCCCGGATGTTCCTTATCGGGGAGCCGGATGAGGAACAAAAAAAGCTTGTGCGCGTGGCGAAGGAATGTATGGAAAAGGGGATCGAAGCCGTAAAGCCCTGGACCTTCCTCGGGGATATGGCGGATGCTGTGAACAGTCATGCAAAAGCCAACGGATGCAGTATCGTCATCGACATGGGCGGGCACGGCGTGGGCCTGGAATTCCATGAGGATCCCTTTGTCAGCTACGTAGCCCCCAGGGGAACGGAAATGCTCATGGTGCCGGGAATGGTATTTACCATTGAACCCATGGTCAACCTGGGCGGTCCGGATATTTATGTGGATGATGCCAATGGCTGGACCATATATACAGAGGACGGGAAGCCTTCCGCACAATGGGAGGTCACCGTTGCGGTAACGGAGGAAGGCTGCGAGGTTCTGGTTTACTGAAGCGGCAGGCAAAGGAGGCGGCAGTCTCCTCCCGAAACGGCGGGACATGCCGGAGAAACACCGGTTCTGTAAGAAATTGAGGAGGACTGATATGTCGGATTCCCTGATTACAAAGAAAGCAATAGCCCAATGCCTGAAAGAACTGGCGGCGGAAAAATCCTTTTTGAAAATAGCAATAGGGGATATCACCGCGGCCTGCGGTCTGAACAGACAGACCTTCTATTATCATTTTCAGGATAAATATGAGCTTCTCGACTGGATTTATTACGAAGAATGCTTTGTCCCTATTTTGGACGGGATTACTTTTGATAACTGGCATCTTCGCATAAAACAGCTTCTGGACACCCTGAAGAAAGAAAAGGGATTCTACGGCAATGTAATAAAGAATGCGCCGGAAGGCTTCCGGAATTATCTCTACAGCATTACCTCCACGCTCTTTGAAGAAGCGGCTTCGGCCCTGGATGCAGAGGGGCTGGTTAGCGGGGAAGAAAAGAAATTCATCGGTTCTTTTTATGCTTATGGAATCTGCGGTGTCGTGATGCAGTGGGTGACCGAAGGCATGAAGGAAGAAACGCAGGAAGTGGCGGGCCGTCTCAGGAGGCTGGCACGCTCCACGGAATTGCTTGCTTCCAGACGTTTCGCGGAAACGGAGAAGGAATCCGTCTGAATTTATAAGAAAACGCCCGGCAGGATCCTGCCGGGCATTTTTCTGCCACTCACCTTCCCTTTCCGCCCACTCACCGTGAAAGTATGGATTTTGTGATGACTTTCAGGTATGCTGATAACAGAAAGAGGAAACGGTAAGTCATATACCCTGCGGCAGGTCCTGTTTCGGCATGTTGCCGGGGGAAGAAGAAGGAAGGAAACAGCCGTGAGGGTCAGGATACAGCGGGTAGAAGACAAAAAGCAGGAGGAAGTTCTCCTCCGTCTGGCCGGGGAGGATGCGTCCACCGCCGGGCTGAAAGAATATATAGAAACGGACAGTTGGAGGGTGGTATCCCTTTCCTGCCGGAAAGACGGGGAAATCCACCGGGTGAAAAGCACCGGGATTTTCTATGTGGAATCGGTTCGGGAGATCCAGCTGATCCATACGCAGGAACAGGTGCTGGAAACCAGGGAACGGCTTTATGTGCTGGAAAAGATGCTTCCCGCTTCTTTTGTAAGAATATCCCGTTCCGTAATATTGAATCTGGATAAGGTGAGACGGTACCGTCCCCTGATGAACGGGCTTATGGAAGCGAAGCTGGAAAACGGGGAGCTGGTGTATATCTCCAGGAAATATCTGAGAGAGGTAAAGGATCGGATTTCAGACAACAGCAGTAAAGGAGGGACTCCGGATGACAAAGAATAAAAACAGGGACAGTGAGCTTTACATGGAAACGCTGAAAAGAGGCGGCCTGACAGGAGGAATTGTATGGGTATGTGTGGTGATCTTTGCCAGCATCAACTACAGTACCGTAGGAAAACCGGCCCTGCCCTGGCTGGTACCTATGCTGGCAGGCTATATTGTGCTGGGGGCGCTCCTTCAGCTGTGCGCTGCGAAAAAACGGATGATTAACGGTATGGCGGCTTTATGGTGTATCGTTATCATGCTGTTTGTGCTGATAGGTATTGCAGCTTATATTCCGGCCTGGATACGCTATATTGTGGTGGTGAGCTTTTTGGCTCTTGTGGTAATCTGGCTGGGGGACTACTGGTATCTGTACCGCACGGCACGGAAGCTGAACCAGGGAAGGCCGGGTTATTCCCTTTGTATCGCTCTCAGGGAAAAGCCCGCCTCCAAAGAGGATTTTCTCAGACAGTTTGAGGCATACTGCGCCAAAGAAAACATAAGGCTGGAGTATGAGGTAAAGGATGTTCCCGCCATTGTGCGCATGGACGGCATCCGGTGCGAGGTCAGACTGGACAGCACGCCCGGATTCGGCGGCGCAGACTATATGATGAAAGTTACAGAAGAATAATTGCGCTATGCAGCAATCTGCCCCCTTCTGTTTCTTTATTCCCGCGGGCAACGAGCCAAACGGATGCACTTGCCACTTGGCGGCTGCCGCGAGGGGACTGCCCGCGCCTGCGGCTACAGGAGGCCGCCGGGGCGGGTTTTTCCGATGGGCGCAGATAATAAGTCTGCGTGCTGTCAGGGGAAGGGCTTTTACAGAAACAAATCCTTTATATAAGCTAATATATCGTCGTCACACGCTGGCAGCTTTTCCCTGAGCTGCAGAAGCGCCTTTTTTTTCTCCTCGTCATCCATGGGCCGCCTGAAGATTGTGGCGCCCAAGTCTAATATATTCCGGGCCGTTCTGTCCGGATATTTTTTTTTGTTTTTTAAAATCCCCTTTATTGCGGTATCAAAAGCCGCCATTTTCAGCTTGCTGTCCAAAAGCATGTTTCATGCCTCCTCTTATATGGATCACTCAAACTCCGTATGTGCCAGCCGGCTTTCCGTCCGCAGAAGGCGGCTCCGGGCCGGGAAGATTGTGCGGCCGCGGCGGAAGAGGAGTTCTGTACCGTTCTATTGTAATAAGTAACAGGAATGAAATATATATACATTTTCGGGAATCTGTCGCAAAACCGGACAGTTTACCGCCCATGTACATTTTTCAGACAGGATGGGATTTCTGCCTAATTACAAAAGCTTTTGGAAATAGTATTCTGGGAGCATGAAAACAGAATCCATTAAGAGCAGGAAAAAGAAAGGAAAAAAGTATGAGTGCAAAGAAAAATAACCACACCTTATTAAAAGTTACCATGGCAGCCGCGGGGATCGGGGCGGCAGCCGCTTATGGGGCGGCACGTGCGGCCGGGAGAAATGAAAAAAACAGTGTGCCTGCGGGAGAGAATAAAACCACAAAAGACAACGAAGTGTATTTTGTGGGCGGGGGTCTGGGTTCCCTGGCAGGAGCCGCTTATCTGGTAAGGGACGCGGGATTTGACGGAAAGCGGATCCATATCCTGGAGGGGATGCCGGTACTCGGCGGCAGCAATGACGGTTCCGGCACACCTGCGGAAGGGTTTGTGTGCAGGGGCGGCAGGATGCTGAATGAAGAAACCTATGAAAATTTCTGGGAGCTGTTTTCCTCCATTCCTTCCCTGGACTGGGAAGGACACAGTGTAACCGAGGAAATCCTGAATTTTGATCATCTTCATCCCACCCATGCCCAGGCCAGGCTGGTTGACGGTGATGCCAATATTCTGGATGTGCATTCCATGGGATTTAATCATGCGGACAGAATGGCTCTCGGAAAGCTGCTTGCCACGCCGGAGGAGAAGCTGGATGATATGACTATAGAAGAGTGGTTTAAGGATACCCCTCATTTCTTTGAAACGAACTTCTGGTATATGTGGCAGACGACCTTTGCATTCCAGACCTGGTCCAGCCTGTTTGAATTCCGGCGGTACATGAACCGCATGATATTTGAATTTTCCAGGATTGAAACGCTGGAGGGTGTGACCAGAACCCCTTATAACCAGTATGAATCAGTGATTCTTCCCATACAGAAATGGCTGGAGGCCCGTGGCGTGGATTTCAGCATCCGGGCTGCGGTTACGGATATTGATTTTAAAGAGGGAGAGGGAATTACGGCGACGGCAATCCATCTGGAGAGAAACGAAGAGGAAGAAGTGATTCGCCTGAAGGAAGGGGATCTGTGTATTATGACCAATGGCTGTATGACAGATAACGCCGCTTTGGGTGATATGGATACGCCCGCCGTTTTCCGGCCTGAAAAGCCCATGTCAGGGGAGCTGTGGAAAAAAGTATCCGCTAAAAAGCCCGGCCTGGGAAATCCGGCCCCCTTCTTTGAAAAGCCGGAGGAGACAAATTGGGAAAGCTTCACGGTTACCATGAAGGGAAGCCGGCTTCTCAAGAAGATAGAAAAGTTCTCCGGAAACATACCCGGAAGCGGAGCGCTTATGACGTTTAAGGACTCCAGCTGGAGGATGAGTATCGTAGTGGCGGCCCAGCCTCATTTCAAGGCCCAGGAGGAGGATGAGACTATTTTCTGGGGCTATGGGCTTTATACCAGAAATGTGGGGGATTATATAAAGAAGCCGATGCGGGAGTGCACCGGCAGGGAAATGCTTACGGAGCTGCTGCATCACCTTCATTTTGAGGATGAAATGGAGGAAATCATGGAAAGCGTGGTAAATGTGATCCCCTGTATGATGCCTTATATCGATTCCCAGTTCCAGCCCAGGAAGATGAGCGACAGGCCCGCCGTGGTTCCGGAGGGTTCCACAAACTTCGCCATGATAAGCCAGTTCGTGGAAATTCCGGAAGACATGGTATTTACCGAGGAGTATTCCGTCCGGGCCGCCAGAATCGCCGTATATTCTCTGTTGGGAATCACCAATAAACGGATATGCCCGGTCACTCCTTATAATAAGGATCCCAGAATACTGGGGCAGGCATTAAAGACCTCCTATCGATAGGCGGGTCAGATGGCGGACATCAGCTTTCGGGCGAAAGCTCCGCCATCAGTTCTTTTATTTTTGCTTTTACGCGGGGGATGGCTTCATCCAGGGATGGTTTTGATGCATCGGATTTATCCCGGCGCAGGACCATTTCCACGCAGTTATCCTTCAGGTTCCGCGGACTCATGATTAGGCGGATGGGAAGCCCCAGCAAATCCGCATCGGAAAACAGGATACCTGCGCTCACGTTGCGGTCATCATATAAAACCTCGACTCCGGCCTTCGTGAGCTCCTCATACAGTCTGTCGGCCGCAGCATGTACTTCCTGGTTATCGCTGCGCATACAGCACAGATGAACCTGCCAGGGGGCGATGGACACAGGCCAAATGGGACCGCAGTCATCATGACGGGCCTCGCAGACGGAGGCGGCCAGACGTCCCACACCGATACCGTAGCAGCCCATGACCGGATAATGGGATACCCCTTCGGCATCCGTATACTGCATATGCATAGCCCGGGTATACTTATCTCCCAGCTGGAATATATTTCCCACCTCAATGCCGCGGGACAGGGTCAGGGTGTGTTTTTTACAGGAAGGGCAGATCCCTCCCTCCACCGCCTTGGCAAAATCGTGGTACCGGGCGCCTGGGCAGTCCCGTTCCATGCACAGGCCGGTATAATGGAACGCCTCCCGGTTGGCGCCGCAGGAAAGATTGACCGCGCCCTCCAGGGAGTTGTCATACAGAACGGTAATGCTGGAATCCAGGCCGCAGGGTCCGATATAACCGGCATGCAGTCCGCAGTCCGGGGTGATCCGGGCCGGGTGGATTTCCTCTCCCAGGTAATTGGTGAGTTTGGTTTCATTTACGTCCAAATCCCCGCGTAGAAAGAGCACGACATAAGAATCATCCCTGTTTTTCTGATAGACGACCGCTTTGCAGATCTGCCTGGCGGATGTCCCCAAAAAGGAACAGAGTTCTTCAATGGTATGGACAGCCGGTGTTTCCACCAGGGTAAGAGGGGCTTCTTCTTCCTGGGGGCAGGGAAGGGGGATGGATTCCGCGGCTTCCCTATTGGCCCGGTAGCCGCAGGAAGGGCAGAGGACAAGGGAGTCCTCCCCCGCCGGGGTAAGGAGCATAAATTCGTGGGAAAGACTGCCGCCCATCATCCCGGAGTCCGAAGCCACGGACAGCACCTCGGGAATGCCTGCCCGGGCAAAGATGCGTTCATAAGCCTGGTGGCATCTAAGATAATAAGCGTTCAGATCCTCCATGGAGGTATGGAAGGAATAAGCGTCCTTCATGGTAAATTCCCGGACCCGGATAAGTCCTGCCCGGGGACGTGCCTCGTCCCGGAATTTGGTCTGGATCTGGTAAAACATAAAGGGATAACGGCTGTAGGTGGAGCCATAATCCCGTACAAGGTGCACCGCCGCTTCTTCATGGGTCATTCCCAGCACCAGCGGGGAACCGTTCCGATCGTTAAGGCGCATAAGTTCGCTGCCCACGGATTCATAGCGTCCCGATTCCTGCCAGAGAGAGGCGGGAAGCACCACCGGGAACTGCACCTCCTGCCCGTCCAGGGCATCCATTTCCTCCCGTATGATCTGTTCCAGCTTTTTCGTGATACGGCGGAGGGGAGGAAGCGAAGAATAGATCCCGTTTGCCACATACTTCATATAGCCGCCCCGCAGCATGAGGGCGTGGCTTTCGATGACACAGTCGGAGGGAGTTTCTTTAAAGCGCTCCCCAATCAGGTTGGTAAGTTTCATGATAAATGACCTCCTTTGGATTCATGGCAGGACAGCTTTCCGGGGCCGGGAAAAGCCTTGCGCACCGGCGCCGCTTTCCCGGAAATAAAAAAGCCCTGAGCCGTCCCGGGTAAAAAGGGATTGGCTTAGGGCGAACCTTTCAGGTCCGTGGTACCACCTAAATTCGGAAGAATTCCGCACTCCTGGTACAGGGCGCAGGCCCGATACCTTTCTCTGTTACGGGAGAACCCGGTGATGCTTACTGCGTAAAAACGGTTCGGCACACGGCTCAAAGAGGGGTTGGGCATTTTTTCAATAAAGGCTTGCACCTGCCGCCTTCTCTCTGTAAAATCCAAAATGCTTACTGTTTCTTATCACAGCCTTTCAAGGATATGAAATTTTGTATAGGATAGCACAGGCGGGCGGGCAAGTCAAGGATAGAAAAGGGCCGGCTGAACGGTTACCAGGGGGCAGATAAAAAATGCCCGAACCAATTGCATAGGAAAACGGATAAAGGTATAATAAATAGGATTCCTGTGGACGATTTGTAAAAGGGGGCAGCATGGCTAAATCAAAAATCACCGCAAAAGAAATATTCAGCATTCCTAATCTCATGGGATACTTCCGGATTCTTCTGATACCGGTATTCAGTTGGATCTATGTGCAGGCCGACAGTGTAACGGACTATTATACGGCGGCCGTCCTCGTGGGGATATCCGGGCTTACCGACATGTTCGACGGCAAAATAGCAAGAAAGTTCCATATGATAACGGAGTTAGGCAAGTTCATTGATCCGCTGGCGGACAAGCTCACCCAGGGGGCGCTTGTCGTCTGTTTTGCCATCCGGTATCCCCTGATGCGGGCTGTTCTTGTCCTTTTCATCATAAAAGAAGGCTTTATGGGGATAATGGGCCTTCTCCTCCTTCCGCGGGGGAAAAAACTGGACGGAGCCAAATGGTTCGGCAAGGTATGTACGGCGGTATTGTATGTCCTGCTCTTTGTGCTTCTGCTGTTCCCGGGAATCGGTTCCGCGGCGGCGGACGCCCTCATTCTTGTCTGCGCTGCGTTCATGCTGTTCAGCCTGGTTATGTATATTCCCGTATTCCGTAACATGTGGAAGGAGAGCGGGACTTCCTGTAAGCCGGATGCACCGTGAAAGAAGGGCCTGTGTTACGGATTGTCCTCCGTCCGGCAGACAAGGGCTTTCATGGCTTCATTGAGCCGGCGCACCGTTTCTTTGTCCGGCTTGAGGATTTCGCGATCATAGGTGTAGATACCGTTTACCTCCTCCTCCACGTCCGAGAGCTGGGTGTAGATTGTGGCGGAAATCCCCTTTTCCACGGCGGGCAGGATCGTGGATGCAAGGAGCTTGCGGTAGCCTTCCGTGAGTGCCTGCCTGCTGTTGTATTTTCCGTAGCCATAGAGCTTGTCGCTGTAGCTGTGGCCGGGGATCTGCCAGGAATAGCCTCCGAATTCGGTCAGCGCCAGCGCCCGGACCGGCTCCGGGGTGAATTTCAGGGAAAAGAAATAATAATGCAGGCTGCACAGATCGCCGCCTTTTTGATCGAACCAGCCGCTGGCGTGATCGATCAGCCGTCCGGGATCCAGGGTGCGTACAAAAGCAGCCGCCTGCAGGGCGTCAAACTGGCCCCAGCCTTCGTTAAAGGGCACCCAGCAGACGATGGAGGGGTGATTATAGAGCGTTTCTATTGTCTCGCGCATCTCCCGGTAGAACAGCTTCTGTCCCTCTTCTTCTCTTCTTGATAACAGGAAGCGGCTCCGTTTCCCGTCTTTTACAGACCAATGCAGCGCATTAAAAAGAGTTGCCATATAGGTGACGAACCAGTGGCGGTAGGAGGTGCCTCCGCACACCATATCCTGCCATACCAGCATGCCCAGCCTGTCGCAGTGGTAATACCAGCGCTGCGGCTCTATTTTTATGTGTTTCCGGATCATGTTGAAGCCCAGCTCCTTCATGGAACGGATATCAAACAGGAACGCCTCGTCACAGGGGGCGGTATACAGGCCGTCGGGCCAGTAGCCCTGATCCAGCACACCTGTCTGCATATAGGGTGCATTGTTCAGAAAAATGCGGCGCAGGCCGCAGGTGTCTGTCTGGATATCACATTTGCGCATGGCAAAATAGCATTCCACACGGTCATCCCCCCATTCCAGATCCACATGGTACAGAAAAGGGTTCTCAGGAGTCCAGGCGGTAAAATCCGGGAGGGCTATTGCCACCTCTTTTTCCGGTGTCAGAAAACACGTGAGGACGGGGGCATAAGGGGCGGGGGGAAGAGAGGGATCGTCCCTGCGGCGTGCATCGTCCCCGGTTTCCGGGCGTATGCCGCAGCGGATCCGCGCACCGTCCGGGAAGCCGCCGGAGGTGCTCACCAGGATACGGCAGCAGGCATTATCGTAATCCGGGGTAAAACGTACGCAGCGGATGTGGTTTTGGGGAACCAGTTCCAGCCATACGGTCTGCCAGATACCGCTCTGGGCGGTGTAAAACATGCCGCCCTTTTCCAGCTTTTGCTTCCCCCGGCTGTAATAGGAGCTGTCGCTGAAATCCTGCACCCGGACGATCAGTTCGCAGGGATCGCCCATATCATCTGTGATATCCAGGGAAAAGGGAAGATATCCTCCTGTGTGTTCCCCCGCCTGCCTGCCGTTCAGGTAAACGACACATTTCTGATCCACAGCCCCAAAATGGAGAAGGACCCGTTTTCCCTCCCGGCTGCCGGGGAGGGTCAGACTGCGGCGGTACCAGAGATATTCTCCCGGAAGGAGCTGGCGTTTTACACCCGACAGGGGGCTTTCCGGGGAAAAAGGGACGAGAATGGAGCCGTCATAGGCGGAAGGGACAGCGGGAGAGGAAGTGATGCAGAAGTCCCAAAGTCCGTTCAGATTCAGGTAAGAGCTTCTCACCATCGCCGGGCGCGGATATTCCTGCCATATAGTTTCTGTATGCAAACCGGCGGTCCATGGGGTCTTTTCCAGAGCCGGTAAAGCTGGTTTTTTCCTGTTTTTCATAGGAGTTCCTTTCTGCCCGGGAGGGCGGCCGTATGCGGGGATTATTGCGGTCTGCGCAGTAAATACACAGGCTTTTCTCAACGATTACAGTATATCATTTTTTTAAAAGGAAAAATAGCCGTGAAAAGGATGCAAACTGTCCCGGAATCATGTATAATGCTGGAATAAGGTAATATATACCAGGGTGTGGAGGAAAAGGCGGATATGAAAATACTTTCAGGAAAAAAGAAGCGTATCTTGGTTCTGTTTTGCGCGGCGGCCGCCGCAGGGGCGATGCTGCTCGGAGGCTGCGGATCGGAGAAGAAGGGGAAGCTGGATCCGGATAACCCGGTTACCGTTACGGTCTGGCATTATTATAACGGGGCCCAGCAGACCGCATTCGATTCCCTGGTGAAGGAATTTAATGATACGGTGGGGATGGAAAAAGGGATATTCGTAAAAAGCACGGGAAAAGGGGATGTGAACCAGCTGGAGGAATCGGTGATGTCCGCCCTGAAAAAGGAAGTGGGCAGCGATGAAGCGCCGGATATTTTTTCCAGCTATGCGGATACGGCTTATGAGATTCAGCAGATGGGATATCTGGCGGATCTGTCCCCTTACCTGACCGATGAAGAAATCGGCGAGTATGTGGATTCTTATGTGGAAGAAGGACGGATTGGGAAAGGGAACCAGCTTTTTATTTTCCCCACGGCCAAATCCAGTGAGATTTTCATGCTGGATAAGACGGATTGGGAGACGTTTGCCAACGCCACGGGAGCCAGCCTGGATGCGCTTGGCACTATGGAGGGGCTGGCGGAGACGGCAAAGGAATACTATGAGTGGACGGACAGCCTGACGCCCGATGCGGAAAACGACGGTAAGGCCTTTTACGGCAGGGATGCCATGGCTAATTTATTTATTATCGGTTCCATGCAGCTGGGAACGGAAATTTTCAAGGTGGAGGATCAGCAGGTAACCCTGCAGGTGGACCGGGATGTGATGAAGCATATCTGGGATACCTGGTACGTGCCTTATGTAAACGGTTATTTCAGCTCTTACGGCAGATTCCGTTCCGATGATGTGAAAATCGGGGAAATTATATCATATACGGGCTCTACCACCTCCGCCATGTATTTCCCGGATGCGGTGGAGCTGGAGGACGAAACCTATCCCATTGAATATATAATCCTGCCCGCCCCGGTATTTGAAGGCGGAAGCCCTTATGCGGTGCAGCAGGGCGCGGGAATGGTGGTTACCGGCTCAGACGCGCAGAGGGAATATGCCTGTACCGAATTCCTCAAGTGGTTTACGCAGTCCGAAAATAATATCGTGTTCGGCTGTGCTTCCGGTTATCTGCCGGTGAAAAAGGATGCCAACGACAAAGGCATGCTGGATAAGGTGATAGAGGAAAAGGGGCTGGAGGTTGCGCCCAAGACCTTTGACACGCTGGTGGCCGCCTTTGATACGGTGAAGAGCAGCAAGATGTATACGAACAAAGCCTTCCAGGGAGGAACCGCGGCAAGAAAGGTTCTGGAGTACGACCTTTCCGACAAGGCGGCTGCCGACAGGGCGGTGGTGGAAGAGAGCCTGAATGCAGGAAAAAGCCTGGAGGAAGCCACTGCGGAATTTATTTCGGATGCAGCTTTTGACGAATGGTTTACCAGCTTGGAAAGTAAGCTGCAGGAAGCGGTAGAGAGTAAATGACAACCAAGAAAAAAACGATTTTTAAATTGTTTATTGTGCCGCTGATTCTTGTTATGGTCGTGCAGTCCATGATTTCCTATGGTACGTTTTTTTTCAGCGGCACGCCTTTTCTCCTGAAGGAATATTCGGTGGGAATCCTGAACCAGACGGTGGAAAACAGAAGGATCCTTCTGGAAAACAGTATGATTCAGCGCTGGTCGGATCTGGAGGAAGAAGTGGGCACGGCCCAGGATACGATGGAAAAACTTGTCATCAACAGAGGGTGGCCGGCGGAAGAGCTTCTGCGCAATGAGAAAATGCAGAAGGAATTTCTGCAGGCCATGCTGGATACCTGTTTGTCTGTCATGCGGAAAAATACCGTGACCGGATCGTTTCTGATTCTTGCCAACGATCAGATAGGGGAGGGGGAAAATACCTGCCAGGGTGTTTATTTCCGGGATTCGGATCCGGAGGGTACCCCTCCGGATTATTCCGATGTGCTCCTGGAAAGGGGAAACAGCAGCTTTTCCCATGAGAAAGGGATTCCCTTTGACACTCTCTGGACCACGGATTTCCACTTCGGGGAAAGCGGCGCCAACCAGTGGGATAATTTTTTTTATAAACCTTATGAGGCGGCAAAGCTCTATCCGGATACGGAGTTTACCAATCTGGCCTATTGGAGTGAACCCTTTGCCATGGAAGGAAACACCAGCAGCGACAGCTACCGCATGATCACTTATTCCGTCCCGTTGCTCTATCAGGGCACGGTTTACGGAGTGATGGGCGTGGAAATCTCTGCAAAATATCTGGCGGAGCTGCTGCCGGTGAGGGAACTGAGCAGCAAGAACCAGGGAAGCTATATGTTAGCTAAGTGTGCGGAGGACGGGAGCCTGCGCCCTCTGGTGGTAACGGGAACCGCGGCTATGGAGGAGGAAGCCCTGGCGGCGGAGAAAACCCGGTATGAATCCCTGTACCGTATAGAGATCCGGGGGAAGGATGCGTATGCCAGCATCAGCCCGCTGCATCTGTACAATACCAATACGCCCTTTGCGGGAGAAACGTGGGTGGTGGCCGGTATCGAAGGGGAGGATACCCTGTTCGGCATAGGGGATAAAATCATCTGGAACCTGCTGGCGGCAATATTAGTAGGGCTTTTCTTTGGGGTGATCAGTATCTATGTGATCGTTTCCCATCTGATAAAGCCGGTGCGAAGGCTTGTGGAATGTATCCGGGGAAGCCGGGAGAACAAGCTGTCCGGTTACCAGATGAGTAATATCACGGAAGTGGATGAGCTCTATGAGGTGGTCCGCGAGCTGACAAACAGGCAGCAGGAAGCGGAATACAGCCTGATGGAGGAAAAAGAACGATACCGGATCGCGCTGCAGAGCAGTACGGATATTCTCTATTCCTATGATGTGCGCCAGGATTCCCTGGATGTATTTAATGTGGATGGGAAAGAAGGAATGGGCAGCCGGGCGGAGTGTCATTATACCAGGGAAGATCTGCTCCGGATGGAATCGCATTATGTCCATGAGGATGACAGGGAACTGGTGAGGGAGACACTGCGGGGGAGCGAAGGGGAAATCAATCTGGTGTTTGAAACCAGGATGGATGAACTGGATAAGGGCTATTCCTGGGTGGAAATGACCGGTAAGGTAATCTATGACACCAATAAGGAGCGTTCGAAGATCATCGGAAGCATCAAAAATATCCATGAGAAGAAAATCCGGGAACTGATGGAGCTGGATACGGTGAGGAGGGATCCCGTTACCGGGCTGTACAAGCGCAATATCGGGGAAAAACTGATCAGTGCACAGGTGGATGCGGGAAAGGCGGGCTGCCTCCTGCTTCTGGATATGGATAAATTCCGGGAACTGGATGAAAAGTACGGCATTGTATTCGGAGACGCCATTCTGGAGCAGATAGGCGATACGATTCTGGAAATGAAGCAGAGGCTGGTCAGGGAAGGACGTCTGATCCCGCTGGCTGTGCGGGAGGGCGGAGATGAAATCCTGATCTGGCTGGAGAACGCGGTCCGGTCCGATGCGGAGGAGCTGCTTCGGGAGCTGCGGGATAATGTGGCAGGGCTTTTCCGGGATTCGGAATTGGGTATCCGGATTTCATCCGGCGCGGCGGAGCAGACGGCGGGGGAAGGGTTTGCAGGGCTTCTCGACAGGGCGGAATGGGCGCTGGCCTTTGCGAAGCTTGCCCGGAACGGGGAATCGGCTTTCTATGAGGATTTGTCACGGGAACAGCTGGAACGTGTCCGCCGCAGGCCTGAAATTGATGACATCGTCAGCGTTACCTATCAGAGGGGAATCCCTATGGTAACCCTGGTATTTAATTTCTTTGATAAGAGCAATGACGTGGCGGGAATCCTGGCTGTCCTTCTGGTGAAGCTGGGAACCCATTATGGTCTCACGGACATCGTGATTTCCCGGGCGGAGCCGGAATATCACACGGTACATCTGGAATACCAGTGGCATAACGGGCCGGACCGGCGGATGGACGGAAGGGTAGGCTATTTTACCGCGGAGGAGTATGAGCATTATGCAGGCAGTCTGAATGAGGGATACCGGATCCTCCCCGGAGAGGAACGGGCGGAAAAGGAAACCGATTTCTTTCTGCTGCCTCCGGGTGCCGGCTGTTTTGTGGCGCCTATGTATGATAATGGTAAATATGCGGGCTGTATTGTCTATGGGACAGATGAAAAGGAGCGAAGCTTCCGGGAAGAGGAATGCAGGGAGCTTCTGGAAATATCGAAAATAATAGAAAGCAATATCAACCGGGAAAAATACGATTTGGCAAGCCGCGCCAAAAGTGATTTCCTTTCCCGCATGTCCCATGAAATCCGTACGCCTATGAACGCTATAATCGGTATGACCGGGATAGCCATGCAGGAGAAACAGGAGCCTGACAGGGTGGAGGACTGTCTGAGGAAAATCGATCGTTCTTCCCAGTATCTGCTGAGTCTGATCAATGATATCCTGGATATGTCCAAAATAGAAAGCGGAAAAATGAAGCTGGAAACCGGCTGCTTCAGTTTGAAGGAGCTGGCTGAAGGGGTCCGTAACCTGATAGAACCCCAGGCGCAGGCCAAGGGGATCTCCTTTGTGCAGGAAACCCATATCCCGCAGGAGTGGGTGACAGGAGACAGCCTCCGCCTGAACCAGGTGCTGATCAATCTTTTGGGAAATGCGGTAAAATTCACTCCGGAAGGAGGCTGTGTCACTCTGAAGATGCGCCAGGAACCGGACGGGGACGGCAGTATTCGTACGTTCTTCTCTGTTAAAGACACCGGGATCGGCGTGAGCGGGGAAAATAAGCAGCGCATTTTCCGCTCTTTTGAGCAGGCCGATGACAATACCTCCCGCCAATACGGCGGTACAGGGCTGGGCCTTGCCATCAGTGACCGTCTGGTACGTATGATGGGCGGTATGATAGAATTGGAAAGCGAAGAAGGCAAGGGAAGTGAATTTTACTTTACCCTGACCCAGGAAATGGGGATAGAGCCGGAAAGCAGCAAAGGTACGGCGGAGAACGAAGGAACCGGACTGGAAGGGAAGCGGGTGCTTCTGGTTGAGGATAATGAACTGAATCTGGAAATCGCCAAAACGGTTTTGGAGATGCAGAAGTGTGTGGTGGATTGTGCGGTAAACGGCAGTGAGGCACTGGATATGTTCCGGGAAAGCGGGGACCGCTTCTATGATTTGATTCTGATGGATATCCGCATGCCGGTGATGGATGGCCTGGAGGCCTCCCGGCTGATCCGGGCGCTGGAGCGTCCGGATGCGAGAAGCGTGCCCATTGTGGCTATGAGCGCCAACGCATTTGAAGAAGATATGAAGAAATCTATGGAAAGCGGGATGAATGCCCATCTGGCAAAGCCATTCCAGGTGGAAGAGCTGGTGGATACACTGAACCGGATCATAGCGGGATCCAGATAGCGGGAAAGAAAGGGGCTTCTTAAGGAGGCTCCTTTTTAAATGCCCATTTTTATATCCATAAAAGCGGGCCGCAGTATAAAAACGGGCAGGGAAAAGTACCCTGCCCGGCTATCCTACGACCTTACTTTTCGTGCTTTTGGGTTACCTGGAAAAAGGTAGCTTGGGCGAAAGAAATTTGAATTCTGGATATAGTCTTCCGTTTTTTTGTATTTATGGTGGAGAATATAGGCAATATGAGCTAAAATAAATGATATAATAAGTACAATAGATGACAGGAGATAAATAAACAATGAAAAAATTATGGGAAAAATTTAATACCCTTACAGCAGAATGTTACATGGACATGGTTCGGGTGAATTCCGGTATGGAAGTATGGGATGCGTGTTATAATCTCCTGCTTACGATTATCAGCCAGGGCCGTGAAACAGATGCTGCTTTTGCACCGGAGCTGTATTGTTTGGATGAGGATACCGACTATGAGTACGACGTGGAAAATTGGCTGGAGGATTATCTGGATGAACTGGATATGGCGGACAGATATGCGGATCTGGAATCCGTCTGCCGGAAATTGCTTACTTTGTTTGCATGGAAGGAAGAGGATCCCTCCGATTTATATTTTCGTATTTCAGCTGCACTGGGATCACAGGGGAAAAAGGAAGAAGCCCTTGCATACTGTGAGGAGTGGTATAAACAGGACAGCGGGAATATGGCCGCTGCCGCAGCTCTTATCTATGTCCGAATCGGTGTGAGAGACTGGGCAGGGGCGGAAGATATGGTTAAAAGATATATAGCGGACGATATGGTATGTACGGATGAAAATGAGATTATTTTTGTAGCCGCTTCCGCATTGTATAAGGCTTGTAAAAATAAAAAGGCGGAGAAAAAAATAAATAAGGCCTTAGAAACATATGAAAGAGAGATAGAAGAATATTTCATGGGGATGGATGAGGAAGAACTGGAATTTGCTGTGGATTATGATAGTGATGAGGAGGATCTACCTTTCCGGTGAGGTGCTTTCTCTGGATAGGGGAAAAGAAAACAGTAGATGGTAACATGTCTGATTAACAGCAGAGAAAGGCCGGAGAAGATGCGGGAAGGATGGGCGCGGCATGAAGAACTATGATTTCCACCAGCTGCTGGAGCCTCTGGAGTTCCAGGAGTTTGCCAGGGATATGATACAGGTGCGGGAGAAGATAGATATGGAAGCCTTCCGGGAAGGGCCGGATCAGGGAATAGACGCCCGCTGTATCACGCCGGAAGGGAAGTGTATTATCCTGCAGGCAAAGCGCTGGGCCAATGACGGCGGTATCCGCTGGAAGGAGCTAAGGGAAGAAAAGAAAAAGGCGGATCGGATAAAGCCGGACCGGTATATCCTCGTGCTGGCCCGGGATGTAAGCCCGGAGCAGAAAAAGAAAATCAGGGAATTGTTCCATCCGTTTATCCTTGCCGACAACGATATCGTAACGGGAAAGGATCTGAATAATTATCTGGGGAGCGGGGAGCCTGGCTATGCCAGGGTGGAGGAGAAGTATTATAAGCTGTGGATCCGGAATACGGAGGTGCTGAAGAATACCGTAAGGGATGTGGTAAACGGGGAATTGCTGGCGGAATCCAGGCTGGAATGGGAGAAAGCCAGACAGAATGCGGAGTTTTTTGTGGAAACAGCCGTATATGAGGAAGCCAGGAAGCTTCTTGCAGCCGGCCGAGCGATCATCCTGTCCGGGGAGCCGGGTATCGGAAAGACGACATTAGCCAACCAGCTTGCCATATACTGGCTGTCCCGCAGAGGTTTTGACACCTATTTGTGGGCGGAGTCCGTGGGTGATCTGTACAAGGCGCAGGAAATGCCCGGGAAAAAGGTCGTGATCTATGACGATTTCTGGGGAAGTAATTTTCTTAATGCCTATGGAGCGGGGAAGGAGGAGCGGAGGCTGGCGCGGCTGATCGAATCGGTGCGGCTGCGTAATGATTATGTCCTTATCCTGACTACCAGGGAATATGTGCTGGAGCAGGGGATGAGACAGAATGAAGAGCTGCGTGCCCTCCTGGAAAGGTATAAGCTGGAATGCAGGCTGCATTCCTACTCCCTTACGGATATGGTGCGGATCTATCTGGGACATCTGCGGAGATCTTCCCTCACCTGGGAACAGATGAAAGCGCTGTACCGGATTCATGATCAGGTCGTATTATCTCCTTATTATAATCCCCGCATTATCCAGATGTACCTGGGATCTGTACAGCCCGGGGACAGGCCGGAGCAATGTGCGCAGAGAATGCTGCAATACCTGCAGGAGCCGAAGGATTTTTGGGAACAGATATTCCAGAACCTTTCCGAAGAGGCCCGGGTATTCTTCATCATCCTGGATTTGATGCCCCTGCCCGTGAACCTGGAGCGTGCCCACCAATGTTATCAGGCCGCCATGGCCGGTGAAAAGGAGGGAAGCCTGTTCCGGGAATCGGAACGGGTTATTGCGGAACTGGAAAAGACAGCGATTTATACGGAGACGGTACCGGAAGCGGGAAATGCCCTGCGGGTGCGTTTTCAGAATCCTTCTGCGAATGACTTTATCCATCAGTACATAAGCCGGAACTTTGTCCAATACAGGGAATTGCTGCTGAGGAGCTGCTGCTATTTTGAATGCTGCCGGAAGCTGCTTTCGTTATGTGCCCTTACCCAGACGGACGGGGCGTTCTGCCGGCGGGTGATGGAACGGGCCATTGACCTGGAGTACCGGTGCTTTTTTGAATATAACCGGGACTATTATTCCTATTATGAACTGCTGCAGGTATACCGCAATCCGGCAGGAGAGCCCTTCCGGAAATGGTTTACTGACAAATTCCGGGAGCTGTTAAGCAGGATAAAAAGGGATTCGGCAGATGTCAGTACGGAAGATTTAAAAGAATTTCCCGTAGCTGCGGGCAGAGCTATTGAATACGGGTTCTATCGGAATAAGGAAGAAGCGGCGGCGGCTATTTTTTCTTATCTGACGGAGATGACAGGAGGCGGGGAAACGGAGCTGGAATGTTTTATCCGGAGCCTTCGGCCCTTACATCTGCAGCCCTATGATCTTCAGGCATTAAGCCGGCAGCTATATGAAAAAAGAGATGCTGTTATGCTGTCCGGGAAGGAACTGGAGGAGAAGGCGGAACGGTATTTTGCCGGTCAGGGAGAGGAAATTATCCGGGCTTTATGCGCCTGCGGATTCCTGCGCAGATGGAATCAATGGTACTGCCAGGTGAATCCGGGCCTGTTTTTTATCTCCGAACTGCATTTTTTTGCAGGCAGCTCCCAGCGGGGAAAAGAGTACCTGTGCCTGTTATGGTTTATAGATACGGATTGGGATTCCTTTGCCCGGCAGTTTGCACCCCGGGAGACGGAGATGCTGGAGGGTCTGGTGGAACTGGACAGGGATGCCGTGATACGGTATGCCCTGCAGCCGCTGGCACGGAAATTCTGCGAAGATAGGGGGAATGCGGAGGGAATGGATTTGTGCAGACAGATTCTTAACTGCATAAGCCTGGAATGCTATGTGAGCCGCCGGGGAGAGGTATTGGGAGGATCCGGCGGAAAAGACATCCTGTGGGAGCTGCTGTATGCGGTCGCAGACGTGGCGGTATGGGACATCCTGCCGGATTGTTTTTCTGCGGAGCAAATGAGCATGCTTCGGACAGAGGGCGGCCTGGAAGAAACGGAGCATTGGAATGAAACGTGCTGGCTTCTGGACACGGCACGGATGAAGGAAGAGGTTCTCAAGGAATCAGGAATCGCGGAAAGGGTAAGAGAGTTATGGGAGGAGATAAAGAGTTACAGCAACTGGAAGAACAGCTGAGACTGGCATTTGGGAAATATTCTTATCTTAGAAATTTTTGGATTTCCCTGGGAAATATGGAAGAAGACTACGGCGAAACGCTGGAGGAACTGGATCCGGGAGCCTGGAACGGGTTTTCGGATGGGAAAATAACGGAAAAGGCATCCGAGATGCTGCGGGTTACGGAAGAACTGTTTGAAAAAATGACGGAGGAGTCCGGCAGGGAGATGATGGAGGTGGTGGCCCAAATCAACGCCCTGGGTGACGGGGCGGTTGAGAAAATCCTCAAGATGCAGGTTGGAAGCGGACGGCTGGATGAGATGGAAGCGGAGGATTTCTATAGGTGTCTGACAGGGGAAGGGGCGGAGGAGGATATATGAAATATGCGGTGATATCCGATGTCCATGGGAATCTGGATGCTTTGGAGGGTGTTTTGGCGGATGCCGCCCGGCAGCCGGCAGATGCGTACCTATTTACCGGGGATTACTGCCTGAGCCTGCCATTCCCGGAACAGGTGGTACGACGGATAGCCGGTCTGGAACATGCCTGTGTCATCCGGGGGAATGAGGAACAGTATATCGAAAAAATGCAGGGAGAAGATGAGGCGCGCTGGGAAGGTGGCCAGATGCATATTTCCTGCTGGTGTGCCCATGCCCTCAGCGCGGAAAGCAGAATATTTTTACAGGGACTTCCTGAAAAAATGAGTTTCCGGGATGCAGAGAGCGGGATTGGTTTCCATATGGCTCATTCCTCCGGGAATTTTATTGGAAAAGCGGAACTGGGTAAATTCAGCTGCCCGACTATTCCTCTTATGTATAGAGAAGGGGAGTTGAAGCATAGGCGGCTTCTGAAAGATATCCGGGGCCATCTGAATGAAAACCAAGAATTTCAGGAACAGTGTGGGAAGCTGGAGGACGGCGTATATCTTTTCGGGCATTCTCACATACAATGGTTTATTGAGAGCGGGAAAAAGGTATTTATAAATCCCGGTTCCTGCGGCCTGCCTATGGATAGCTGTGAACCGGGAGCACCCTATACTCTGATCAGTACCGGAAAGGGAGGAATTTCGGTGGAAGAGCGGAGAGTTCCTTATGATATCGAAGGTTTCATTAAGAAATTCAGTAGGAGCGACCAGTACAAAAGGGTTCCTGTCTGGAGCGGCATCCGTATCCGGGAGCTGCGCACCAGAAGGGAGCACCTGTATTATTTCCTGGAATATGCAGAAAGATACGCGCAGCGTACCGGAGATCCCATACGTCCTTTTACACGGAAAACATGGGAAGGCGCTTATGAGGAATGGGCGGAAATATAAACGGAAATCAGTTTTTATTTTACGCCCGGAAAAGTTGACATACTGGATTTCATCCCCGCATACATTGTAAAAACAAGTTTTCCGGGGGAAATCCGTGAAAGATTATATCGAGGAGCGAGCAATCGATATTGCCAACTATATTATTGACTGCAATGCCACTGTACGCCAGACCGCGAAGCAGTTCGGCATCAGTAAGTCTACCGTACATAAGGATGTTACGGAACGCCTGTCTCAGATTAATCCTGCATTAGCCAGGGAAGCCAGGAAAGTACTGGACGTCAATAAATCGGAGCGCCATATCAGAGGCGGACTGGCAACACGAGAAAAGTATTTACACCAGTCTCAAAACGGAATACAATAAATACGTAAAATTTCGGTTAAGAATAAGAAAAATGTATTTAAGGTACAAAAGAAAAAATAAGGGCGGACAATTACAAATGCTTTATTCAAACAAGGACCTGAAAAAACTGATAGTTCCTCTGGTCATTGAACAGACACTGGCGATAGCCGTTGGTATGGCGGACACGATTATGATTTCCGTTGTAGGGGAGGCCGCCGTATCGGGGGTGTCCCTGGTAGATACCGTAAATATCCTGCTGATCAATATTTTTTCAGCGCTGGCAACGGGCGGCGCTGTGGTAGCCGGGCATTTCCTGGGACAGAAGCATCCGGAAGAGGCCAGCAAGGCCGCCTGGCAGATCATCATGTTTGCCACCACCCTGGCGTTGGGGATTTCCGTAATATTTATCGGCTTCCACGACCAGCTGCTCCATCTGATATTTGGAAAAATCGATACGGATGTCATGCAGTCCGCCAAAACCTATCTGATCATTACCGCCGTCTCATTTTCGGGACTGGCTATCTATAATTCCTGTGCCGCCATATTCCGGTCCATGAATAATGCCAAGGTCACCATGTGGATTTCCCTGCTCATTAATGTCATTAATATTACGGGAAATGCGATCTGTATTTTCGGCCTGAAATGGGGCGTGGCGGGAGCGGCGATTCCCACGACGGTATCCCGCTTTGTGGGGGCTATTGTCATTTTCTGCATGATGTTTAATCCCAAAAAGCCCATTAATTTCTGCGGGCAGGTCCGGCTTAAGTTCAATGGGGATTTAATTAAGAAAATCCTGTTTATCGCCGTGCCGAACGGTATGGAAAACAGCATGTTCCAGCTGGGGAAAATCCTGGTTTTAAGCGTGGTGGCTACTATGGGGACGTCGGCTATCGCCGCCAATGCGGTTGCCAATACCCTCGCTTCCTGGAATATCCTTGCCGGACAGGCCATAAATCTGGCGCTGGTATCCGTTTCCGCGGTATGTGTGGGAGCCGGAGAATATAAACAGGCGAGGTATTTTACCAAAAAGCTGATGACGATTACCATTATGGTTACTGCGGTGATATCCGTTATCATGTTTTTCAGCATGCCTGTGCTGGTCAGGATGTACAGCCTGGGCCCGGAAGCGGCAAAGATGGCAACGGAAGTCATGCGCTTCCATAATGTTATGGTAGTTCTTTTCTGGGTACCCTCCTTTACCCTGCCGAATACCCTCCGCAGTGCAGGTGATGTTATCTGGACCATGGTGATAGCTATTCTTTCCATGTGGCTTTTCCGCGTGGGGGCTTCTTATTTGTTTACCTACCAGTTCAGCCTGGGACTGCTGGGCGTATGGGGCGCTATGGTTATCGACTGGGTGTTCCGGGGAATCTGTTATGTCTTTAGGTACCGGGGCCATAAATGGGAAACGGCTATGCACCGGCAGCGGGAACAATAGTGAGGCTGGGATATTATCCATGGCATTAAAGGCTGTGGCATAAAATACAAAATGGTGTGTAAAATAAGGAAAAAACGGGTAAGAAAAGGTTTTGACAAACGACAGTGAGTATTTTATAATGAAATGTATTTTTATGTGATACTTATTTTACTGAAAAAAGTCACCTGAGATTTACCCGAATGTACGAACACGCCGCAAGGCGGCAGAATGGAGGAAAAATGGAGAGAGAATTAGTGATTGTCCTGGACTTCGGCGGGCAGTATAACCAGCTGATCGCCAGAAGAGTCAGGGAATGCAACGTTTACTGTGAAGTCCACCCCTATACCATGAGCCTGGAGGAGATCCGTGAGAAGAATCCCAAGGGCATTATTTTTACAGGCGGCCCGAACAGCGTATACGGTGATGATTCTCCTTCCTGTGATAAAGGCATATTTGAACTGGGGATTCCGGTACTGGGCATCTGCTACGGCGCCCAGCTGATGAACCATCTTTTAGGAGGAACGGTATCCACTGCTCCGGTTCGTGAATACGGAAAAACAGAAGTGCATTTTGACACAACGGGAAAGCTGTTTTCCGATGTATCGGAAACCTCCGTCTGCTGGATGAGCCATACGGATTATATTTCCCGGCCTGCTCCGGGATTTGAAATAAAAGCTGCCACTCCGGTATGTCCGGTTGCGGCTGCGGAAAATGTGGAAAAAGGCCTGTACTGTGTCCAGTTCCATCCGGAGGTGGTACACACCCGGGAAGGAAAGAAGATGCTGTCTAACTTCCTGTTTACCGTCTGCCGCTGCGCGGGCGACTGGAAGATGGATTCCTTTGTGGAGGCAAGCATCCGTGCGCTGCGGGAACGGATCGGAAACGGAAAAGTCCTGTGTGCCCTTTCCGGCGGCGTGGATTCTTCCGTGGCGGCCGTCCTGCTGTCAAAGGCGGTGGGAAAACAGCTTACCTGTGTATTTGTGGATCACGGCCTGCTTCGTAAAGACGAAGGGGACGAGGTGGAAGAGGTATTCGGGCCGAACGGATCTTATGATTTGAATTTTATCCGGGTCAATGCGCAGCAGCGCTTTTATGAAAAGCTGGCCGGTGCGGTGGAACCGGAAGAGAAGAGAAAAATAATCGGAGAAGAATTTATCCGGGTGTTTGAAGAAGAAGCGAAAAAAATCGGGAAAGTGGATTTTCTGGTACAGGGCACGATTTACCCGGATGTGATTGAAAGCGGGCTTGGTAAATCTGCGGTTATCAAGAGCCATCATAATGTGGGAGGCCTTCCGGATTATGTGGATTTCAAAGAAATCGTGGAGCCTCTGCGGCTGCTTTTCAAAGATGAAGTGCGTGCGGCAGGGAGAGAGCTGGGAATACCGGAGAAGCTGATCAGCCGTCAGCCGTTCCCGGGACCGGGACTGGCTATCCGCATTATCGGAGAGGTGACGCAGGACAAGGTCCGGATGCTGCAGGATGCGGATGCGATTTACCGGGAAGAGATAGCCGGTGCGGATATTCCCAATAAGCCGGATCAGTATTTCGCAGCGCTTACGAATATGCGGTCGGTGGGTGTTATGGGGGATGAGAGAACCTATGATTATGCGGTTGCCTTGCGCGCGGTGACGACGACTGATTTTATGACGGCGGAATTCGCGGAACTGCCGTGGGCGTTGATTGGGAAGGTTAGCAGCAGGATCGTGAATGAAGTGAAGAATGTGAACCGGGTGCTTTATGACTGTACGGGGAAGCCGCCGGCTACGATTGAATTTGAATAACGGACAGAACCCCGGAAATGCTGATAGAACGGGCATTTCCGGGGTTGTTTTATGTCATTTGGCTCTATTTATTTGGTGAATACTGGATTTGGGGCGGGTATCATGATACCTGCCTTATTTGTTTTATTTAGCAAGTCCACATTCAAAAGCAAGTACCATATATTTTTCTGCGTTAATCAAACCATGCAAGTTCAAATCCCTGATTTCCCATGTATCAGCACTGTCCTGCTTTTTGCAAATTTAGAAATAATTGGGCGGATGTCCTGGTATCTTAACAGTAGCGGCAACAAATGGCATATAATTTTCTCCTTATGTTTTCTTTCAATTATGTCATATATTGAGAAAACTTTCTATAAGGAATGTTACTTGTAAATTAATGCAACGTTGTATTAGGCAGAGGGTGCAATATTATGGCAGTATACGAAGATGAACAACGTGGTTCGTGGTATGTATCATTTCAAACGAATAATAAATAGCATTTTACCGGATACAGTGTGGTATTTTACGGAATTTAAAGAAAAAATTCGAAACATTGAGGATAAAGAAAGTCAAATTGCGCAATTACGGTTTTAAAGGAACGTTTGATATATTTGAGGGATAACTATTTGTATTATAGAATGTGTTTATTAGATGGTATGATATTCCAAATATAATAATGTTTCATGAGAAAATTCATAATACCTATTTGGTTTAAAATAGTAAACAAGAAAATATGCTTAATAGAAGTACATATTTTAATGAGACATTTTATGCCTATATCGGCAAAAAAAATAAATTATAATATAAAAATTTGGAATATTGCCGATAATAGTGTATAATAACTTATATGGAGGAAAGCATATGAAATATATATCAGTGGCGGAAATGGCAAAGAGATGGAATATAGCGGAACGTACAGTGCGCAACTATTGTTTGCAGGGACGGATACCAGATGCCTTTTTAACGGGAAAAACATGGAACATTCCAGAAACTGCTGTACGTCCTAATCGTATAAATAAAAAACAGAGGGTACCAGACACATTACTGGATATTTTAAAACAGGAAAAAGCAGGAAAGGTATCAGGAGGAATTTATCATAAAATACAAATTGAATTTACCTACAATTCTAATCACATAGAAGGGAGCAGACTGACGCATGATCAAACACGCTATATTTATGAAACTAATACAATAGGTGTAACGAACGAAACATTTAATGTGGATGATATTGTGGAAACTGCAAATCATTTTAGATGTATTGATATGGTAATCGATCAGGCAGCGTATCGGTTGACGGAAAAGTTTATAAAGGATCTTCATGCCGTGCTAAAAAATGGAACAAGTGACAGTCGTAAAGATTGGTTTGTTGTAGGCGGCTATAAAAAATTGCCAAACGAGGTTGGAGGATTGGAAACAACAGCTCCTGAACGAGTACAGGAAGAGATACAAAAACTGTTAAAGAGCTACAATGAATCGAAGATAAAATCGATGGATGAAATTTTGGATTTTCATGTAAAATTTGAACGTATCCATCCTTTTCAAGATGGAAATGGGCGTGTTGGAAGACTGCTATTACTAAAAGAATGCCTGAAAAATAATGTTGTTCCTTTTATTATTGACGAGAGTCTAAAAATGTTTTATTATCGGGGGCTTCATGAATGGAACATAGAGAAAGGTTATCTTAGAGATACTTGTTTGACGGCACAGGATCAGTTTAAAGCATATTTAGATTATTTTAGGATTCCTTATTGTGAAGAAAAATAATTGGTAAAACTATAGCAACAAAAAATCAGTAACCCCAAATAACATGGATAATTGAAATAAAACCTGGCGTTAAACGCATGTAAACAAAACAGGAATATATAGAAACACGATTGGTCTTGCCGGGTTTGAATAGTACAGGATGAAACAGATTATATTGTATGGCAGATATTTCATTAGAGTATCTGCCATTCCTTATATTATTCCTGTTTAGCCCTGACGTTACAGTTTATCCCTCTGACCGAATCTTTGAATATAAAAGGTTGAAAATGAGTATAGAGATAGTATAATGAAGAAAAGGATTCTTTAAGACCTATTGTTTTACTGCACTTAAATAATACAGCAGCTAAACTACATTCATAAATGGGAAGGGGATATGGGGAGAACATGCAGAAGAAAAAGAATGTACTGTTATTATGCTTAAGTCCTGTAAGCATAAACGGAGAGGAGTATACTTATTTCTACCTGGATGGGGGAAACGTGTATCAGGTCAGGGGATTTATGACCAACGAGGCGCCGGCCAAAAGTGTGATTGAGCGGCTGCACCGTGATGGTGGGAAGCGTTTGGACAAAATTGTGCTGATAAGTTCACAGACTACGAGAGGAAAAATAATAGACTACAAAAAAAATAAAGATCCTTCGGAACAGGAATCCGGTTCCATAAAAGATAAAATAGTTTCTCTCGGCAAGGATCTGGAGCAGATAACTCATCTGGAATATTATGAAGAAGTGGTAAATGCATTTGCGGTGAATATCGATGAAGGTTATAGGGAGAAGCCCATAAGCTATAATATAGTTCCTATTCCTGATAAGGCAGAACCAAACGAGGTGGCAAGGGCAGCTGTAGAGGCGGCTGATTATGTTATGATGCAGGGGAATGACGTAGATTTATATATTGACTATAATGGTGGGCCGCGTAACGTAGCTTTTATGGTTTTAAGCATATCCAATCTGATGAAAATCAGAGAAGTCAATACGAAAGAAATCATGTCTATGAATTTTGATAACCCCGGTAAAAACGGAATTCCCATACAGAGAATGGCTTCTATATTTGAATGTGTGGATTTAGTTGCCGGTATTAATGAATATGTCAATTATGGACGGGTGAAAGTTTTAAAGAACTATTTTAAAGACAGTGAAGATGAGAGGATACATGAAATCCTAAGTGCTATGGAGGAGTTCTCCAATTATCTGCAGCTATGCCGTACAAGAGACGTGTTAAATTACAAACAAAATTTGAAAGAGAAATTACAGGAATATCTTGACAATACCCAGACAAATCCGGGGACGGATACACGGGATGTCCTGTTTTCTTATGTGGTTAAGGATATCCTTGCGGGATACCGGGATTTGCTGGATGGGGATATGCCCGAGGTTATAAAATGGTGTGTGGAAAAGGACTTTATACAACAGGCCCTTACTTTCTATACCGATAGGATGCCTATCTACTTCTGGGACAGCGGTATATTCCATCCTTCCAAGGAAGAGGATGAGCGATATAATGCTTTTTTAAAAGAGTATAAACAAAGCTGTAGAAAGCAATTCAATAAAGAATATGGGAATTATAATAAACATTATTGCTGGATGGCTAAATATATTATTAATGTCGGAATAAACGAATTTCCAGAGGGGAAGATGAGTAAAGGGACTGGAAGAAACATGAGCATAAAAGATATCTTTAAGAACGAATTCGATATGGTTTCTTCGGGAGAACTAATGAAAGCAGAAAGACTAGCCGAGACCTTTATGGAATATATGAAAGCCGGGCGCGTGGATTCGGTAGTAAGCAAACCAGAGTTAAAGAAGATATTAATAGAGTACAATTTAATTAAACCGCAGAGAAATAACGCCAACCACGCCAGTGATGACCAGACAGGGCGGGGAAATGGCCTGGGTTACAAGGAGACGTGCCGCCTGCTGTACCAGGCGGCGGACAGAATACAGAAGGTCTTGAAGTAAAGGGGAAAGTAAAACATGGATAATGAATATGTATTGGCAATGTATGACATCCGGGGGAAACAGGAATATATTTACAGGAGCAACCGCATTAAGGCCATAGTTGGGGCCTCCGCCATTATCAGAGATTGCTTTGAAGACTATCTGTATCCGTCAGCGGTGGAATTCAGAAATAATCTGTATGCATGTGACAGCAGGGAAAGCGCTATCTATGATTACTGTAAAGAGGATACCAATTTTTCTGTAGACGAATTCAGAAAGAGAATGGCTGCGGACAGGTATATCGGCGAGATAATCTATTCGGGGGGCGGAAATTTTTTTGTATTATATAAGGATAAAAAGGTTTGCATAGAGGTAAATAAACTCTTTACAAAAAAACTGCTGACAGATACCTGTACATTAAAAGTGATATGTACGTATATTGAAAATGTGAATTTTCAACAGTACCAGAAGGATCAGAAACGGCTCTACGAGAAACATCGGTTTCATGAAGCCAAAGAAGCACCTTCCATTCCGGCTCAGGTGCTGCCTTTTACACAGGTCGATTACCAGTTTTCCATGCCGCTTTATAAGACACAGGCGGTGTCGCGCAGCCCTTTGGTAGAAGAAAAGGTAAACAGGGAAGAATTTTTTAAATTCGAGAAGTACTGGGAAATCGAGAGAGAAGAACGGGATTGCTTTGGGGAACGTCAGATGGACAAGCTGATCACCCAGAAGGGAGAGGAAAGCCTTCTGGCTATCGTATACATAGATGGGAATAACATGGGTGCAAAGGTACAGAGCTGCCTGGATGATACGGATAAATCATATGAGAGCTGTATCCGGGCCCTTCGCAGATTCTCAAAGGATATTCAGAAAAATTATATCACAGACCGTATGGCGGACATAGATAAGAAGCTTGAGGAAAAGTATTCAGGTGTGCAGGAAAAGCGGAAAAGGCGATTTGTAATATATGCAGGAGATGAGATAACTCTTATTTGTAATGCGAGGGATGCATTTGATATTGCAAAGACGTATCTTACCAACCTGCCGCCCAATAACAGCGCCTGCGCGGGTATCGCTATTTTCCACAGCCACGCTCCCTATTCGGAGGTGTACAGGATTGCGCAGCAGTGCTGTGAGTCGGGAAAATGTAAGATGAAAGAGGAGCGTATAGAGGATGCGAATTTACTGGATGTCCATTATTGTCAAAGTGGGATAGGAATTGATTTGGAGTCTATCCGGGAAAAGGAAGCAGGAACGCTTATCAGTAAACCTTGGTTTTTAGAACCGCCTAAAGAGAAGGTGTCCGGTTACGTTACCGTGGAGATGATAGAAGAACTGGCTGGGGAATTACGGAAAACAGGACGCTCCAATATAAAGTCGCTTGCTGATTATGCGAAAAAGGGGCTTACTGCTTTGCAGATGGATCTAAAAAGGATACAGGCACACAGCGAGCAGAAACTGGACTTTACACTGGGCGGGAAGATAGATGACAATCGGATGCGCTGTATGATTTATGATATTGTTATATTATATGATTTATGGTTTGCGGATGCTGATAACGGGGGAGGCGGGAAGCAATGAGCAGAAAAAAGGGAGTTTTAAGGATAACTTTACGCTCCGATCTTTGTGTGGGTTCAGGCTATTCCTATGCGGGGATTATCGACAGTGATATATGCTATAACGAAAATGGGATCCCTTACATTCCGGGACGCCGAATAAAAGGGTGTCTAAAGGAAGCAGGAGAAATGATTGGACTTCCCCAATTGGATCAGCTTTTTGGGGAAGCCGGTTATGGAAGAAATCAGGGAATTCTTGTGGGAAATGCCTATCCGGAAGGATATGGGGAACAAAACAGGGAGTTGACGCAGCTGAAATCCTGTAAAAGCCCCTATGCGGAATATCTCACACAGCAGAAGGTTCTGGAACAGTATACAAGGATTAAGGCACAGACGGAGATCGAAAGGGAAGGAAAAACGGCAAGCAGGAATTCCCTGAGATATATCCGGGTTGTGAATCAATATACAGAAGGAAGCTGCGGGCCGAAGCCTATGTGTTTTCTGGCTGATGTGGAGTTTGATTGTGATAGGGAGCCGATGGAAAAGGCGGTAAAAGCGCTGCGCCATATCGGTATGGAAAGAAACCGCGGACTTGGCAGCGTAGAATGCCGGCTGGAAGATATCTGTGTATCTGAGAATGGAAAAAGCATGGTGGAGAAACGTGTGGAATGCAAAGATACGCAAAGAGTCTGTATTAATTACGTCATCAGGAATGTGCAGCCTCTTATGCTCAGTTCCGAATACAATGAGCAGACAGAAAGCTTCATCAGTGGCAAAAGTATTCTGGGGGCGCTGGCATCCGCTTATCTGGAAAGAGAAGGCACCGGGAGTGAAGATGACACATTTTATGATTTGTTTTTAAATGGGAAAACGATATTTGCCAATCTTACCATGTGTAAGGCGGAAATGGTATCGGGTGAACTCATATACCGGCATTATGAACCAGTTCCTCTCTTTATAAACCGTTTGAAGAAGACAAAGAAAATTGTGAATCTGGCAGGAAAAAGAGATGGGACGGAAGGGGACGATTATAATCCGGAACGGGGAAATCAGCCGCAGAAATTAAACGGTAAATTTATTACTTTTCTATCGGATAAGAAAGTGGCGGTCTCGGAGCCGGATACGAGTCTGGTTTATCATCACAGCAGAAAACAGAAATCACGGGATGGTAAAAACGGAGTTCTCTATACGCAGGAGGTGCTTCGGGAGGATCAGTATTTTTCAGGAAGCATTATGACCGAGGCGAGGTATGCGGATATTATATGCCGGCTTTTGGAAGAGAAAACGCTCCGTTTTGGAAAATCCAAAAGTGCGCAGTATGGAAGATGCCGGATTGTCCGGATAAAGGAGGACGCTTATACCTATTCCATGAGTCTTAAGGCAGGAGAAAAGATTCTTGTGGCTTTTGTCAGTGATGGGATTTTTATAAATGAGACAGGTTATACAGTGGATTATGAACAGGTCAGAGATCTTTTGGCGAAATCCCTCGGACTAACCTATCGGGCAGATACTGTTGATGAGACCGTTTATATGCAGACAAGAATTATTTCCGGATATCATACGGTTTGGAATCTGAAAAAGCCCTCTGTTCCCGGGATAAAAGCAGGCAGTGTATTCGAATATACCGTGGAAAGTGACTGCGTTATCCACACAGAGTTTGCGGGGGAAAGAAATCTGGAGGGATCCGGCAGGATTCACATTTACCGCGAAAAAGATATGAGTTATGCCATGGAAGTATATAAGGAAACGGCGGAAACGGCAGAACCTGATAAAACCCGGGATATGCTGAAGCGCATTTTTATGGATTCGTATATGGACTTCGTAAGGGGCAGGGCGCTGGAAGCGGAACGGATGGGAATCAACGCGTCCGCCTTAGGAAGAGTTACCTTAATGCTGTCGGAGAGCCTTGAGAAAAAGGAGGGCTATGAAGCTTCCTTTCAAGATTTTATGAAAAGGGTAGGGTCCATAAAGGAAGAAAAAGAACGGAACAGAATTATGGATTTTATAGATAGATATGTTTGTTCTACCAAGGATCAATCGATCGTTATTGGGAAAGAATCCAAGATATATAGAGATATGCAGCAATGTATGCCTGAAGAACTGGATGAGAAACTGAAAGAAAATTGGGGAAGTTATCTGATGCACTTTCTGGTATATCAAAAATATCTTTTGAAGGAATAAAGGGGATTGTACGATGAAAGAAAAAGTTATTGGAAAAAGGTACTATCGAATCACATTCCAACTGGCATCGGCACTTTCTGTGGGAGGGACCGTCAACGAAAATACAGACAGGGACATCGTACGGGACAGTCGGAACATGCCCTATATTCCTGCGACGGCCCTTGCCGGGATTTACCGTTCCTTTTTGCCGCCCGGGGACATAAAAAAATATTTTGGTTATATTGATAAAATGGGTACAGAAAATCAGGAAGGGAAGGACAGCCGATTCCTTATATATGATGCGAATCTTGCAGGCGGAGACTTTCAGATATCGGGCAGGGATTGTGTGGCCCTGGATGAATGGAAGACTGCCAAAAAAAGAGCTAAGTTTGATTTTGAAATTCTGGAGCCGGGCGCCACATTTGTAACATATATCGAACAAAATAAGTGGGAAGGTGATGAAAATGCAGGGGATTACATAGCAAATGCCTGGAAGGGGGAACGTGTTGTAATTGGCGGCAAAACCTCAAGAGGGTTGGGAAAAACCTGTAATGCCATTGTTGATGTTCTGGAATTTCCCATGGGAGGCGGAGGAAAGGATAAGGAAAACGTTGTAGAAGATTGGCTGGACTTTTGTATGTATGACGATGCTTCCTGGAAGAAAGCTGCTGTCAAATATGCGACCCGGACAGAAGAGCTAAAAGGATATGAGGAAACAAGAGGGCTTCGTCTTAATCTGCAGATGGAACAGGCCGGACCTATAGCAATACGGACTTATACAACGGAAGCAGGGGAGGATCAGCCGGATTATCAGCAGCTTGTTTACATACAAAGAAAAGATAACGGAGAACAGGAGACACCAGTAATACCGGGTACCTCCTGGGCGGGTGCTTTCAGGCATCAGATGGAGAAATTGAATAAATCCTGTATCAGAGACTACTTTGGAATTAAGTCTGAGAAAAAGTCACGCATTATCTTCGGAGAAAGTGAAATCACACAGGCTTACAGTAAAGTATTTACCAGGAATGCTATAGACCGGTTTACAGGCGGTGCGGCAGAGAGGGCATTATTTAAAGAGAAAGTATTTTATGGAGGGAGAACCAGCCTGGATATTATAGTGGAAGGAAAAGAGATAGATAACGACTTTATCAGATGCCTGGCAGCTGCTGTTACGGATCTGCATCTTGGATTTTTATCTGTTGGCGGTGAGACGGCTGTGGGAAGAGGGCTCTTCCGCCTGACGGGTGTTAAGGTACAGGGGAAAGAGGGGAATATTAATTGGGAAGAAGGCGGAAAGCTGTACCAAGGTCTTGTGGAATGTATGATTCGTGGGCTAAATGAGGGGGGCTGATAAAAAATGCAAAAGGATACATGGGAAGATTTAGAGTATAAAGTGCAGATACAAAGAGGATATGCGATAATCATGACTACGGACAGATTTGTAGCAGATGAGTACCCTCTGTCAACGCAAAACAAGGAATATCTGAAAAGCAACATAGAAAAACTGTTGGATATGCGTATTTTTAACGAACATGCGGAGTACAGAGTTTTTAGAGGGGATATCGGCAGAAGTTTTATGATGAGGTTTAAGCAGGATACAGAGGGAGAAGATTACTACGATGATGAACAGTATTTAGATATTGATGAGTCACGGTCTGCCCCAGGCTTTCAGAAGGGAAAACAGGTGAGAGCTACCGGCGGAGGATACTATGCTTTGCCCTTTGATTCCTGTAAGGGTATTAAGCTTATAATCAGAAATTATCTGGGATACAGGGAGGGAAGCGGCCAGGCATATATAAAAGACTGGCGTCTGCTGGGATTTTATCAGGAAAATAAAGGGGGTAAGATATGAGGTTTTTAAAAAATGACCGCTTTATTAACCCGTATAATTTTGTGTCAGTCCCTCTGAATGACACAAAAAGGGGAGAGCCGGTAAAAGAGGGGGAACCTTTATTAACAGGTGTGCTGCACTGTAAACTTATCGTGAAAACCCCGCTGGCGGTGCCTGATACAAAATATGAAGAGTTGAAGAACAAACATAAAGTTTATCCTTTTTTCCATTATCAGGATGGGCTGCCCGCTATCCCTGCCAGCACTTTGCGCGGAGCAATAAGAAGCGTGTATGAAACAGTGACGGACTCCTGTTTCTCTACGGCGAGAACAGAATCCAGAATTACCAGCAGGAGCAAGAGCAATAAGGCGTTCAAACCGGGAGTGCTTATAAGGGACGCGGAAGGAAAATGGGAGTTGTACGAGGCGCAGCGTTATCTCATAAAGGTAAAGGAATATAAAAATTTTGACTTAGATAAGGGGATGTGTTGTGTCCTTGAAAAAAGTATGCTTGAGCAAATAGGGTTTGGAAAAAAAGTATATTTTGAACCCGCTTTCGCAGGTGAAGAAGAAGCGGAATATGTAAAACAAAATAAATATTCGGTGGGCAGATACATTAAAAAGTTGGATGTGCAGAAAAGAGAAGAGCACTGGAAAGAAGGCTATCTTTATCTGGGTGAGCCTTTTCCAAGTAAGCATTTTGAGAGTGTATTTTGTATCAGACCGGACCGTACAGTAGATGTGGCGGATATGGAGCGGGCTATGGAAGGGCTGGAAGAAACCTATGCTATTTACAAAGACAGTAAAGTGAATCGGAATCTGGGGAGCGGTGATAGAGATCATAAAGGATATCCGGGGTACGAACAGGCATTGAAGAATGGCGCTGTGCCGGTGTGGTATAAAAATCAAAAAACGGACAGGGGGAATACCGTTTATCTTTCTCTGGCATGTATAGGAAGGCGTGCTTATGAAAAGAATATGGGGCAGATATTAGGGGATAAATCGCCGTGTACATCCAGGAAGCAGCTGTGCAAAGCCTGTGCCCTGTTCGGTATGGCTTCGGAGGAAAAAGCAGGGAGCAGGATAAGGGTAACGGATGCCAGGGTGAAAGACTGGACCGAGGAAAAGCTGGAAAAAAAGGTGACTCTCCGCGAGTTGGCTTCTCCCAAAAGCTCTTATTTTCCGTTCTATACTAAACTGCCCTCAAACATAAGCCAGTGGTCTTATGACCAGGGAACACAAATCCGCGGCAGAAAGTACTATTTGCATACGGAGTCGGACTATTATAAAACAGTGGAAGAGAATGGAAGGAAGGGAAAAGTAGCGGCCGGCGAAAGAAATGCCACTATGGATTTGGTGAAACCGGATACCGTCTTTTGTTTTTCGGTTTACTATGATCAGATATCTGGCGAACAACTAAAAGAGCTGATTTGGACACTGACTTTAGGCGAAAATCAGGAGGACAGCAGCCGCTGTTATAAGCTGGGCCATGGGAAACCTCTGGGACTGGGAAGTGTAAAGATTCTTGTAACAGAAAAGGAAGAGCGCATTTATGATGATGGTTATTCTGTGGAAAAAACACCCGTAACCCAGGTCGGCAGGTTATTTGATAATGAGGAAGAGGCTCCTGTACCATATAGAGAACTGCTGAAAATAGTGGATACGAATACAACAGTTGGTAAAAAGGTGGAATATCCGAGAGTAGTGCCGGATAAGGAGATGAAAGAAAAACTGCCAAGACAGGGGCAGAACGACACCGGTAAGAATGACCTTGCATCCCATAAATGGTTCGGTAAAAATTACAAGTTAGGAGCAGATAGAGTACAATATACGCTGCCGGAAGCTATGTCTGATGATTTGACTCTGCCTTCTCTGGAAGTGAGTTTACAGGACTGCTGCCGCCGAAACAATCATGGCAAAGCTCCTAAAGGCTAGAGCGTGTCTGAAAATTCATTCCCGCCATCTGCACGTCCCACTTTGCGGTATATTTGCCCCAAATTCAGTCAACGTAGCCCACTACGATTCCCTCATTTGGGGTAAATCTCCCACAAATTGTGACGCACAGCTGTCGGAAAGCAATTTTCAGACACGCTCTAGGAGCCCGCATCCATATGCTATTTGATAGCAGATCAGATAATACCCGGAGGTTATAAATGAAATTTTATATCGCTTCAAAACTGGAAAATTACGAGCAGGTCCGTATACTTGCAGAATTTCTAAAAAAAGGTGGTTGGATACAAACGTATGACTGGACAAGCAATGCTTTGACTAAAGAAATAACGACAGAAACCCTCAGGCAAATCGGTCAAAAAGAATATAATGGAGTGATGCAGGCTGATATTGTTATAATATTAACTCCACAAGGAAGAGGAACTCATACCGAATTTGGAATGGCCGTTGCCCTGAATAAAAAGATATATCTGTGCCATGAGAACGATACATATTTCAAATGCGATGATAATACATCCTCTTTTTATTGGCTTCCGGAAGTAAATCATCTCATTGGAAATACCAGGTATATAGCTTCCGAACTTCTTAAGCTATGCTGACGGTTAGGAATGGTACCTGAGAAAACGCCCTTCTAAAATGATGCAGAAATTTAGCAAATTTTTAAGCTTTCTTCGAGTCATATCTGTGATATGATAATACAATTCAGAGCACAATAAAATAAACATTGCATCCGTTAGAAAGGGGCCCCCAAATGTTTGAAGAAGATTACATTATGCGAACCATAAAAGAAATGGTCCGAGCGCTGCTGAAATTCCTTTTCGGCGCGGACACAGACGTACCAACGGAGGCCCTTCTGGAGGAGAAGCAAAGCAGGGCTGTCTGGGAAGAGTTAAAAAAAAGTATCGATGACGGAAACATCAATGAGGCCGAGAACGCATTATATTCCTTTATCGATGCAGGTGATAAAGAGGCATTAAAAACCGCCCTCCTGTTTTATTCCTATGTGAACGAAAAAGAGGATGCCTATCTGGAAGAAAACAACTACACCAGAGAAGAAATCAAAACAGGTTTGCAGGATGTTGCCGCAAGATATGGCCTGGACGGCCTGGCAGACATTTTCTGACCCTGAATACGGGATAAACTCCATAACACCACTGCGCACAAAAAGTCAGGCCCTGTCGATAGTTTCCCTGTATAATGAACGCTGTATGTTACTGTATACACAGCCAAAGCGGATAATACCGGGGAGATGGGGACACATGCA
Organism: Lachnospiraceae bacterium; assembly: GCA_022845955.1. Classification (GTDB taxonomy): domain Bacteria; phylum Bacillota; class Clostridia; order Lachnospirales; family Lachnospiraceae; genus Eisenbergiella. Next base: position 6,293,520 of record AP025576.1, on the reverse strand, counting down.
ATACGCCTTTACCTGCCCTGGTCTGCGGGCGTGCCGAAGCACGCAGAGGGGAGCGGAAATGGAAAACCGAATGTCAGAGCTTGAAAATTTGGCGGAAACAAAATATAGGAACATTGCCGGCATCAAGGTGGTTAAGAAGGGGCAGTGCATGTACGAAACCTATTTTAACGGGTTTGGCCCTGAAGATACCATCCATGTTATGTCGGTAACAAAAAGTATCCTTTCGGCGCTCACCGGCATTGCCATAGACAGGGGAGATATACAGAGCGCCGACCAGAAAGTCCTGGATTTTTTCCCGGATTACACGCCCAAGCGCGGGGAAAAAACCATACAAAAGGTTACGTTAAAGAACCTGCTGACAATGACCGCTCCCTATAAGTACCGATCAGAGCCTTACACAAAAGTGTATACAAGTGCCGACTGGACCCGGGCGGCTCTGGATTTGCTGGGAGGCAGAGCCGGGATTACCGGTGCGTTTCAATATTCCACCGTAGGGATCCAGATTTTGTCGGGAATTTTAGCTAACGCCACGGGAATGCCTGTGAGGGATTTTGCCGCGGAGTATCTTTTTACCCCTCTTGGAATAAAAACGCCGGATAATACGATTCTGCATAATAAAAAAGAGCATTTTGCATTTTTGAAAGAACGGCATCCTTCCGGCTGGGTGGTGGATCCCAAAGGAGTGAACACAGCCGGCTGGGGACTTTGCCTGACGCTTTGTGATATGGTAAAATTCGGGGAGTTATATGCAAAGGAAGGCCTGTTCCATGGCAAACGCATTTTATCTTCTTCCTGGATCCGGGAAAGCACCGGGGAAAAAAGCCGGTGGGGGGAACTGCCTTACGGTTATCTGTGGTGGATCATCGATTACAGGGGAAGTCATTGCTATGCGGCCATCGGCGACGGAGGGAATGCTGTTTTTGTCTGTCCGGAAAAGGAACTGGTGGCGGCTGTTGCCTCCTGCTTCGTACAAAGGGCCGAAATCCCGATCCTGGAACTGCTGACCGGGCGGATAGTTCCCATGTTTGTATAAAATCTGTAAAAATAAGAGGAGGCGGAAATTGGATTGGATCAGCGGGATACAGAAAGCCGTGGATTATGTGGAGGATCACATCACGGAAGAACTGGATTATAGTGAAATAGCCGGGCAGGCGTATTCTTCCGGTTTTCATTTTCAGCGGATTTTCAGTATTCTCTGCGGTTATACGCTGGGGGATTATATCCGTATGCGGCGGCTCACTCTTGCGGGAAGCGAACTGGCTGCCACAAATGCCAAAATACTGGATATCGCGGTGAAATATGGCTATGATACCCAGGAAAGCTTCAGCCGGGCTTTCACTCGTTTTCATGGCGTTTCGCCTTCCCAGGCACGCAGCGGAGCCGGTATCAAAGCGTTTTCCCGTCTCTATGTGAAGCTGACATTGGACGGCGGCCATATGACGGACTACCGGATCGTAACGCAGGAGGCATTCCCAATCGTATGTAAAAGGATAAAAAAACCGTCCCGGAAGGAGCTGACCAACGCGGATATCGCCGGTTTCTGGCAGCAGTGCGGGAAGGATGGGACGATTCCTGCGCTGTGCAGATACCTTCCGGAGGAAAACATATTTGGTCAATGCATCGTAGGCGCCAGCTTCGGAAAGGATGCCGGCGACGATAAGTATCCCTATGCCATTGGCGTCTGCTATAACGGGGAACCCGTTTCTGAAAAGGATTTTACTATTGTGGAAATACCTGCTCATACGTATGCGGTATTTCCATGTGCGGGAAAAATGCCGGAGGCGTTTCAACGGTTATACCACCGGGTGAGCAGCGAATTTTTTCCGGCAAGCGAATACCGGCCCTGCGGCGGGACGGACTTTGAAGCGTACCCGTCGCCCGATATCGACGATCCGGGCTATACCTGTGAAATATGGATTGCAGTAGAGAAAAAATAACGGTACAATGAACGTAGCGGTGAAGGTACGGAATAGTTACCGGGGATCAAGCCAGGCCTTATGACGGGCCGGGCTTTTTTTATTCCCGCGGGCAACGGTCCAAACGGATGCACTCGTACATCCGCTTAGTGACTGCCGCGAGGGTCAGCGATCTCGCAGTTTGCTGCGGAGTATCTGACTTGAACCCCGTTCGGTATTGGCAGGCTTCATGGCCTTTTGGCCCACTCTGGCCCACCGGTCTTTGGGGTGCAATATTTCAGTGAAAGGATAGAAAAATTGCACCGTGGATTTCCAATAAATGGATAAGACCCTCCATTTCCGGGCATTTTGCACCATGCATATTTCCAATAAAAGAAAAGAGTAATGTCCTTGTTTTAAACATATTATCTTTCCTATAATGAATCTGCAAACAAAAGTTGCACGATATTCAAGTGTATAGGAGGAAATGGGTTTATGAAGAAAAAAGTAGTAGCAGTATTGCTTGCTGCCGCAATGATGGCGTCGATGACGGCCGGCTGCGGAAAGAGCGCATCGGAAACAGCAGGTACAACCGGGGGTACCACGGAATCGGCCGGGACGGCAGATACAACCTCTGCGGCGGAGGTATCCGAAGAGGCAGCAGGGGAAACAGAAGGAATTACCTTCCCGCTTGCGGAAACAAAGAATTTTTCCATGTTATGTATCATTAACGGCGATACCCCCATGGATGAGGTTGATGCATTCCAATATCTGAATGAACAGAGCAACATTACTTTTGAAGTAAACAGTATTCCGGAAGAGGATGCTTCGGAAAAAGAAGGACTTATTCTTTCCGCAGGGGATTACCCGGATGTTTTCATTTATTCAAGCCTTAAGAAAAATGATATTGACAAGTACGGAGCCGAAGGCGTATTTGTTCCGTTGGAGAATTATATCAGAACCTATGCCCCCAATCTCACAAAATTGTTGGATGAAAGAGATCTGTGGGCTTACATAACGGCGCCGGATGGACATGTTTATGAAATGCCTGCCCTGAACACAGGAGCGGAGCTTGAATCCGGCTTCCATGTATGGCTGAATTACCAGTGGCTGGATAATCTGGGATTGTCGGAGCCTAAGAATCTGGATGAGTTTCATGAAGTCCTGACCGCGTTTAAGGAGCAGGATGCCAATGGAAACGGGGATCCCGATGATGAAATCCCTCTTTCCGTACCGGACGGCATGAATTATCTGAAGCAATACCTTCCTTACTTTGGATATTGCCTGGATAACGATACCTGGCTTGCCAATCAGGATGGCAGTCTGGTATACATCCCTACAGATGAAGGCTACAAGGAATTTTTAAGATATTTTACGAATCTTTATAAGGAAGGACTCCTTGATCCGGCAAGCTTTACACAGAATTATGATCAAATCGCTGCCATGGGAAGCTCCGGCGATGTATTGGGCTGCTTCAGCGCCCTTGCCTCCTTCCAGTTTGCAGGCCGTGACCAGGATGAAGAATACCAGACCCTTACCCCTTTTGAAGGGCAGGCGTATCCCCAGTCCACAGGTATTTTCCATGGCTGTATGTTAATTACCGACGCCTGTGAGGATCCGGCGACACTGGTTGCCTGGGCGGATCAGCTCTATACACAGGAAGGCGGGGAACTGTATTGGCTCGGCGTGGAAGGAAATTCCTATGTTGATAACGGCGACGGAACCTGGTCCTGGAATATTGGCGGGCCTATCGGCGAAGATATTGCAACCGTACGGGAAAAAGGGACATTGAAATACCAAACCGCATTCCCCGGCATCCAGCCTGATTTCTGGTTTACCGGAATCACGGATCCCGATGAATCGTATCTGATTTCCCAGCGTTCCAAAATGCTGGATTATGGTAAAGTCACCCTCCCTGCCATGTCTTATACGGCGGAAGAAACAGAAACCATAGCCTCTTTGAAAGCGGATCTCGACAGCTATATCAATCAGTACGGCGCACAGGTCATTACCGGAGCGCTGGATCTGGACGACAGCTGGGAGAACTATGTATCCACAATGAATACGATGGGAGCATCTGAGTTGTTTGAAATTTACCAGAATGCTTTTAACGCCGCTGAATAAGAATCTGAGAACTGGGAGGACAGCCGTTTCACCGCGGCTTCCTCTTATGTTCAAAAAGGTTTTAATACATGGAAGGGGATGCACAAGCGTGAAAAAATTACCTGCCGCAGGCGCGATTACTAAAAATAAAAACCTCCACCCGGAGCTGGTGAGGCCCTTACGTCTCAGGCTCATTGATGATTTTAAAAAGAACTGGATTCTGTATCTGATGATTCTTCCGGTTCTTATATACTTTATCGTTTTTGCATACACCCCCATGAGCGGAGTGATATTGGCATTTAAAGACTTTAAAGTGAAACTCGGTATTTTCGGAAGCCCATGGGTGGGGCTTAAATATTTCGAACGTTTTTTTGGAAGCTTTAATTTTGGAATGTTATTGAAAAATACAATTGGAATCAGCCTTTACTCCCTGCTCATTGGGTTTCCGATTCCTATTGTGTTTGCCTTGCTATTGAACTATTTAAGGCTGAAGCATCTGAAGAAAACGCTTCAGATGGTTTCCTACGCCCCTTATTTCATTTCTACGGTGGTAATCTGCGGTATGATCGCTATTTTTATGGATAAGAATACCGGAATCCTGAACCAGATCATTGTGGCATTGGGAGGCGAGTCCCAGGACTTTTTGAGCAAGCCGGAATATTTTAAGAGTATTTATGTATGGAGCGGCGTCTGGCAGAGCATGGGCTACAGTTCCATCATCTATATATCCGCCTTGTCCGGTGTGGATCCTGCTTTGCATGAGGCCGCTATTATGGACGGCGCAACAAAGGTGCAGCGGATTCTGCATATTGATCTTCCGGGGATTAAATCCACCATTATCATGCTCTTTATCCTGCAGATGGGCTCTTTAATGAACGTGGGATTTGAAAAAGTGTTTTTACTGCAGAACGATTTGAATATGAGCGCCTCCGATGTAATCAATACGTATGTATACCGGGTTGGTCTGGTTCAGAACAATTACAGCTATTCCACAGCGGTCGGGCTGTTTAATTCGGTGATTAACATGGCGCTTGTTATTGTGGCTAACCAGGTATCAAAAAAGCTTGCCAATGAAAGTCTGTGGTAAAGGAGCGGGTATGGATAAAAGAAGAACAGCTAAAAAAAGAAGGGTTGATCCTGATAAAATATTTGATATAGTGAATTTACTTATAATGCTTGTCCTGCTGGTGATTTTTGTGTGGCCGCTCTGGTTTGTGCTGATTGCTTCTATCAGCGATCCTTCCGAGGTATGGCAGGGGCATGTAATCCTGTTCCCCCGCGGTATCACGTTGGATGCTTATGAAGAGGTAATCAAGTATAAGACCATCTGGACAGGATATGCCAATACCATTCTTTATACGGTATTGGGGACAGCCATCAACATGGTGCTGACCGTATGCGGCGCGTATCCTCTGTCGAGGAAGGATTTTGTGCCGAAGAAATTTTTCATGATTCTGTTCATGATAACTATGTATTTCAGCGGCGGACTGATTCCCACTTATCTGGTAGTAAATAAGCTGAATCTGATAGATACCGTCTGGGCGATGGTGATTCCCAATGCGGTTTCCGTATTTAATATTATTATCACACGCACTTATTTTATCAACAGCATTCCGGATGAACTGTTGGAAGCGGCCCAGCTGGACGGCGCAAATACGGCCCAATATCTGATGAAGGTGGTTTTGCCGCTTTCCAAACCCATACTGGCGGTTATCACTCTTTTCTATGCGGTGGGGCACTGGAATGATTTTTATTCCGCGCTGATTTATATCAACTCCCAGCAGCTTCTCCCGCTGCAGTCCATTTTGCGGAAGCTGCTGCTGTCCACGCAGATGACGCTGCAGATCACCAGCTCCATGAGCCCGGACGAAATCATGCGGAAAACACAGCTGGCGCAGACGCTGAAATACAGTTCCATCATTGTATCCACGGTTCCGGTGTTATGCCTCTATCCGCTGGTGCAGAAGCATTTTGTCAAAGGAATCATGATCGGTTCCGTGAAAGGGTGAGAGGAAAGAAAAAAGAGGAAAGTCCGGCATTGCCCGATTACGGGAAAAGGAGTATAAAGAAGGTATGGAAAATAAGCATTGGATACAAGGGGATAATGTGTGTGAATCCCCGCTTTTCAGGAGAAGTTTTTATCTGGAGGAGGTACCGGCTTCGGCGAGGCTTGCGGTATGCGGCCTGGGGTATTTTCTGTTGTTTGTGAACGGGGAACGGGTGGGGGATCAGGAGTTTATCCCGGCTGTGACCAATTATTCTTCGGTGCTCGGATGTGATACGACTTATCCGGTATGGGAGGAGCGTTCCGGCTACCGCTGCCTGTATGTGGTCTTTGATTTGCTTCCCTTTTTAAAAACAGGGGAGAATGTCATCGGGATCCAGCTTGGCAACGGCTGGTACCATCAGACGAAGCGGGTGGACGAGGGGAAGTTCATCTTCGGTTTTCCGAAGCTGCGTTATGAATTTACCATGGCGTATGGGAACGGGGAAACGGTTTTTCTGGAGAGCGGGCCGGAAACCTTGTGGAAGCCGGGGGAAGTGACGGAACATAATTTGTTCTGCGGGGAAAAACTGGATCTGAGGCTGCTGCAGGAGGATTGGTGTACCGGAACGGCTGATTTGAAGGGATGGAAGCCGGCACGTCCGGTGCATGCGCCGGAGGCGCTGCTCACGCAGCAGAACTGTCCTGCCGACAGGGTTCTGCGCAGCATTACGCCTGTGCTGCTGGAAACGGACGGCGGCAGAAGCCTGTATGACTGCGGGGAAAATATTGCCGGTTGGGTGTCGATCCGCTGTATGGGAGAAAGCGGAGAGACAGTTTTGGTAAGGTACAGTGAGGAGCTTGACCGGGACGGGCACGGTCTGGATTTCCTGTCGGCAGGGGGAGAGGGGCAGATTCAGGAGGACTGTTATATTGGTAACGGTTCCCCTGTGGTGGTGCATCCTAAGTTCTGCTGGCATGGGTTCCGGTATTTTACGGTAGAGGGCCCGGCAGAGGTGGTATCCGCATCTCTGGTATGCTCCGATATTGCGGTGACCTCCTCCTTCCGGTGTTCGGATCCTGTTTTAAACTGGCTTTATGAGGCCTATATCAGGACGCAGATCAATAATTTCCATAACGGGATTCCGTCGGACTGTCCGCACCGGGAAAGGCTGGGTTATACGGGGGACGGGCAGCTGACATCGGAAACGGCTATGCTGCTGCTGGATACGAAAGCGCTGTATGAGAAATGGTACCAGGATATCCTGGACAGCCAGGGAGCCGACACCGGGCATATCCCCCATACGGCGCCTTTCCTGGGAGGCGGCGGAGGGCCGGGCGGCTGGGGCTGTTCGGTTTATGTGCTCCCCTGGAATTATTATCGGATCTATGGGGACACCCGTTTGCTGGAGAAGGGCTATCCAGCCATACTCCGTTGGCTGGATTATATGGACTCCCGGTGCGAAAACGGTCTGGTTACCCGGGAAGAAGAGGGCGGCTGGTGCCTGGGGGAATGGTGCGCACCGGCGGCGGAGCCGGAAATGCTTCCGGCGGCGTTTGTAAATACGTATTATTATATCCGGGGGCTGGAGGAAGCGGGGAAAATCGCACAGCTGCTGCACCGCCCGGAACCGGAATGGGTACAGGAGCGGATCCGGCTGGCGAAGGACGCCATGGAACGTACCTGGTTTCACCCGGAAACCGGGGCTTTCTGCGAAGGGATCGGGGCGGCGGATGCATTCGCCCTGAATCTGGGGCTGGGAAATGCCAGGACAAAAGAGCATCTCGTGGAGAGGTATCAGAATCTCGGAAGGCTGGATACCGGTATATTCGGAACGCCTGTTTTACTGGAACGGCTTTTTAAGGAAGGAGAGGCCGGGCTGGCATTTCAGCTGCTCACGAACCGGGGAGAGGTTTCTTTTGCCCGGATGATGGAAAACGGGGCCACTACCTTATGGGAAACATGGGAGGGGACCCAGTCCCATAACCATCCGATGTTCGGGAGTGTGGTGAAGCTGCTATTCACGGAAATCCTTGGAATCCGGCAGATGGAAGGCGGCTGCGGGTATGCGGAATATTCGGTGGAGCCGGCGGATATCGGTGCTCTTTCCTGGGCAGAAGGGTCTGTCCGGACAAAAGAGGGAACGATTCATGTTGCGTGGAAACGGGACGAAAAGGGAACGCTGCAGATAACGCAGAATGAGAAAAGGAAGGGGAAGTAAAATGGATTTTCCACAACAGTTTATCAGCGCCTCACAGGAGTATGCCGATTACGGGCATCCGGTGCCGGCCCCGTACATCAGGAAGAAATTTACGCTGCTGGCGGAGCCGCAGTCGGCGGAACTGCTCATTACCGGCCTGGGTTTTTACCGGGTGTTCCTGAACGGGACGGAACTGACCAAATCCATACTTGCGCCGTATATCAGCAATCCCGATGATATTATCTATTATGACCGCTATGATGCCCTCCCTTATTTAGCGAAGGGGGAGAATTGTATAGGCGTCATCCTGGGTAACGGCATGCAGAATGCCTACGGCGGTTTTGTATGGGATTTCGATAAAGCCAGATGGAGAAGCGCCCCCATGACCGCCCTGCGTATGGATATGGAGCTTGCGGACGGCGGGCGCGTTTCCATAGAAAGCGACACTTCCTTTCTGACCCATCCTTCGCCGCTTTTAGAAGAGGAACTGCGAAGCGGGGAGTGTTATGACGCAAGGCTACGTATCGATGACTGGTGCTCCCCCTCCTCACCGGAGGACGGGTGGAAACCTGTGGTGAAAGCAACGCCGCCCCGGGGAAGCATGCGCCTGTGTAAGGCATCGCCGATACGAATCTATGAAAAACGCAGGGCTGTCTCCATCCTCCCTTATGAAGAAGGTTATCTCTATGATTTCGGGATAGATGCTGCCGGGGTATGTGAGCTGAAAATAAGCGGCAGGCGGGGCCAGAAGGTGCAGATATCCTATGCCGAATGGTATCATGACGGAGTGCTGGAAAAGAAAAACCTGATGTTTCCGGAGTATCCGTCCCCCTATACGGCCAATGTCCAGAACAGCTGCTACATATGCCGGGGAGACAAAGAAGAGAGCTATATGCCGTTCTTTACCTATTATGGCTTCCGGTATGCCTATGTAACCGGTATTGAAAAGGAACAGGCCGTGCCGGAGCTTCTTGTTTTTCATGTCTGCGGAGGGGATTTCCGGGAAAACGGGAATTTTACCTGCTCCGACGGAATTGCCAACGAACTGCAGATAATGACGAGACGGGCGAGCATTTCCAATTTTTTCTGGTTCCCCACGGACTGCCCCCACCGGGAAAAAAACGGCTGGACGGGAGACGCGGCCCTGTCTGCGGAGCATTTGCTGATGAATCTCACTGTGGAGGATTCCCTGCGGGAATGGCTGCACAGTATAGAAGAAGCCCAGTCGCCGGCGGGCGAATTTCCCGGTATTGTACCCACAGGAGGCTGGGGGTTTGGAACCGGCCCGGCGTGGGATCAAATTATTGCGGAAATCCCGTTTTGCCTGCTGAAGCTCCGGGGGGATTTGGACACCGCAAAAGAGGCGGCGCCGTTCCTTTTCCGGTATCTGTTCTTCCTCTCCGGAATCCGGAATGAAAGAGGGCTGGTGGATACCGGCCTTGGCGATTGGTGTGAGACCGGCAAAAGCGGCGGAGGACAGAAAGCCCCCATTGAGGTTACCGATACCGCCGTCTGTGTCCATCTCCTGGAAGAGGCCAAAATCCTGTTCCGCCGCTTACATAGGGAGCCGGAGTACCGCTATGCGGCTGCTCTCAGGCATGAACTGAAAAAAGCGTTCCGGAAATACCTCATAGATTTTAACACCATGACGGTTGCCGGCAGCTGCCAGACCTCCCAGGCCATGGCCATCCACTACGGCCTGTTTCAAAAAGCGGAACGCCCCCTGGCTTTTTCTCGCCTTCTGGAGATGATTCATCAAAACGGCGATCATATGAATGCTGGGGCACTGGGGCTGCGGATCCTTTTCCATGTCCTTTCCGATTACGGTCAGGCCGACCTTGCTTTTCATATGATTACCAGAAAGGACTACCCGTCCTACGGGAACTGGATCGCCAGGGGGGCCACCTCCTTATGGGAGGATTTTCTGCCGCCCGAGGCGGAGGTACATTCCCAGAATCACCATTTTTTCGGTGATATCAGCAGCTGGTTCATCCAGGCTGTGGCAGGAATCAGACCTAATCCTTACCTGGAGGATGCAGATTACATCGTGGTGGCCCCCCATTTTATCCAGACCCTCACCTATGCCGAAGCATTTTATAAGGCGCCTTCCGGAAGCATTACCGTAAGATGGGAGAGAACGGACGGAATTACCGACAACGCCCTCGGTAAAATGATTACATTAACCATACAAACCACCGGTTCTCTGACCGGTTCCATATGTTTACCCGGCGGCTGGGAATTTACGGATGGATTCTGTGAGAAACAATTGCATCCGGGGATCTATACCTGCAAATGCAATGCCTGATGTCCGGCTTTACAAACACGGAAATACTGACATATAATCACAGTATGCTATACTTATCTGAGAGGGGCGGGCACATGGGGAAAATCAGGAAATACTTTGAAAAAATCAATTACCATACTTTACTGAAATACTTTTTGTCCTATTTTTTCCTTCTCAGCTTTCTTTTGCTGTGTTTTTTCATCGCATTCAGAAAGCAGCTGCGGACGGCCTATTCCACCACGCGGGATAACAGTATCCAGGAGAAACTCCTCCTGTTTCAGCAAAGCTTTAATAACGATTTGGATCATGTATTCAATATCCATTATAATCTGAGCAATAATCCCAACCTGAAAATGCTGCGCTATTCCCCGGATTCCTCCTGGTACAGCTCCCTGAGTATCAGTGATATGCGTGAATTTGTCAGCGCAAACCCGCTTGTTTCAGATATTATATACATACAGAATAACGGCGGCAATATACTTGCCTGCAAAAATTATGTTTACCAGTCCAAGGGGGAGTATTATCTTTCCATCAATCAGAAAACACTGAAAATCCCGGTGGGAAAATATGGGCATGATAACAGGAATTCCATCATTTATGTAAAAAACCAGGATCTTTCCCTGCTGCTGCTGTTCCCGAATGTTGCGAGTAAAAAATATGAGCTGTTTTATGTGATGGATTCGGATGAAATTCTTACGAGGTTTAATAATATGCTATCGGAAGAGATTTCCGGGGTATATCTTTCGGACGGGGAAAACAACATTATTTCCGCAGGCAATGGGACAGGCAGATTCCCAGGTGAACCGCGTGCCGTACCGGCTGCGGGGCAGATCAATTCGTTCGGGCTGCAGAAAAATGATGAAGGGGATGAAATCATCTATACGCTTCCGCTGCATTCCAATTTGTATCTGACCGTATATTTTTCCAAGGATATCCTGCTGCAGTATGCGAGTAAGGCATTTCTTACGATGTATCTGGTATTTGCCGCCGCCGGATGTGTGGGCCTGGTGCTGATTCTGTTCGGGATGAAGCTCACCTATTCTCCCCTGCACCGGTTAAGCAAGAAATTTATCGGGACCAAAAAGGATAACAGGGGATTGGTGTCACAGCTGGATTCCGCTTTTTCATCGGCTTTGGAAGAACAAAAGAAGCTGCAGGAAAAGATCGATAAGTATCATAGTATTATGAAGGAATCCGTTCTTGACACCATTGTAAATGAAAATGGAGAAGAGATAACATCGGAAAATATGGACAGGCTTTTTAACGGGGAACCCGGCAGTCTTATGTTTGTGATCAAAATATCCGCCCCGGAGGAGGGGGAAGGGATGGCATCCGTAACCAGAAGCTTCCAGAACTTTTTCCTCCGCGCTTTTCCGAATAACGATTCCTTCTGTATCCGGCTGGAGATAACCGCGGAATACTGTTCGTATCTGATTTATTATGGGGGACAGGATCAGGATAAAATAAATGTCCTGAAATTCCTTTTGAATGATTATTATAAGGATACCGGCTGCAGAATCGCGTTGAGCAACGGTTCTTCCTCTCCTCTGGATATCCCGGATCTGTACGCTAATGCCATGCAGGCCGGAAACGGCAGGGATTCCTGCGGTATGGCTTTTTATGATGAAATGGATACACATAACGACAGCGCCTATAAATACCCCTATGAGGAATTAGGCAGCTTCGCGTCCCTGCTGAGCCAGCTGAAATTCGGGGAAGCCAGGGACAGCGTTACGAACTTTTTCCGGACGCTGGATCAGTCGGATTTTCCCGCGTTTTATTCCAGAAGTGTGCTGACGGAGGTGCTGACCACGATCATAACCTCCATGAACCAGCAGAATATCAGGTTTTCCGCCTATAACAACATCTATTTCGAGGTGCTTTATTATATCAGAAGCTTTTCCTATGCGGAGAAAAGCGGGGATATCCAGAGTCATTTTATATTGCTGCTGACCCTTTTTGAGGACGAATTAGCAAACCTGACGATCAAAAGCAATGAATTGCTGGATTTTATTAACCAATCCTATACCTCGTCGGAATTATCCATCGCTATGATGGCAGAGAAGTTCCATGTCAGCATAGCATACATGAGCTATCTGTGTAAAAAATATTTTAATGAAAATTTTTCGGAATACCTCTGGAATCTGCGTATGGCAAAAGCAAAGGAGCTGCTGCGCAGCACTTCCAAGCCCATTGAAGAGATCTGTCTGGATGTGGGATATGAAAATGTCTCCAGTTTCCGCAGAAAATTTAAAAAAGAACTGGGGGTGACACCTTCCCAGTACAGAAACGGGGCTGTCCCGGAAAAAGAGAAAGGCCGGACATGAAAACGTTAGAAGAAGAGTGGAGACTTATTTTAAAGGAAGCCGTTGAAAAGGAAGAGACCGCGGGAATCAGCCTGCTTTTTCTGAAAGAGGGGAAAGAGGTCTGCTTTATCGGCGAGGGCTATGCCGACAGGGAAAAGAAGATTAAAGTTGACTGGGGCACGATATTCCGTTTATACTCAATGACGAAGCCGGTGACTGCCGCAGCCGCCATGATCCTTGCGGAGGACGGCGAACTGGAGCTTGACGCACCTGTGGGGGAGTATCTGCCATCCTTCCGCAATTCCGGGGTATGGTGCGGGAACATTACAGAGCCGGCTGCCAGGCCGATCCTGATTTCCGATCTTCTGACCATGACCTCCGGATTGTCCTATGGGGATGATGATACGGTGACCGAGCTGGCAACCAGGAAGCTGCTGGCGGAGGCGGAGGACAGCCTGGAGCTGGAAAATCCCATGACCACCCTGGAATTTGCGGAGCGGGCGGGAGAAATCCCTTTGCTTTTTCATCCGGGTACGTCCTGGAAATATGGGATTTCCGCGGATATATTGGGGGCAGTCATTGAAAAAGCCTCCGGCAGGACCTTTGGGGAGTTCTTGGAAGAGAGATTATTTGCGCCTCTGGGAATGAAGGATACGGGATTCTTTGTCCCACAAGAGAAGCGTTCCCGGCTGGCAAAGGCCTATGACAGGACGCAGGACAAGATCCTGTTTCCCTATGAAGGCAGTTTTCTGGGAATACGCAACCATATGGACAGACCCGCCGCCTATGAATCCGGGGGTGCGGGGCTGGTATCCACAGCGGAAGATTATGCGAAGTTCGCCCGGATGCTTCTGGACCGGGGGAGCTTGGGGGAAACAAGGATCCTGAAGCCGGAATCCGTGGAACAGATGGGGAAGGTGGGATTAACCCCGCAGCAGAGGGCCGCTTTTGAGAAATGGTTCGGGCAGAGGGGATATGACTACGGCTGGCTCATGCGGGTCCTGCGGGAACCGTCTATGGCCGTTACGCCCGGCCTTAAAGGAGAATACTGCTGGGACGGCTGGCTGGGCTGCTGTTTCCTGAATTATCCCAGGGAAAAGATGACGCTGCTGATCATGCAGCAGCAGAAAAACGGAGGGGATGCGGTAAGCCGGATCAAAGAGGCGCTCGTACGGCATCAGACCGGTGCCGCAGGAACGGGGAAGGTATGGAACCGTTACCTGGGAAAATAACGGTTCCGACTTGTCAGGGCCGTTACACGTAAAAAGAAGAGGAGAGGAATTATGTTTTTTGAAGAGGAGAAATTCGGGCAGCGTGCCCGGGAGCTGGAAAGCCGGCGGTGGGCCGGGATGCAATCTATTGACTGGTTTTATACCAGGGAGGGAGATCTTTCCTGCGGGGAGGTATACACGAATTGCCCGGATCCCTTTGCCGGTGACAAAATCTGCCTGGGGGAGGAGTTCGTGGGCCGTGACCGCTATCTGTGGCTGGAAAGGGAAATACACGTCCCGGAAGAAAAAGACGGCTGCAAAGTCATGGGATATTTTAACTTCGGAAAAACGGGCGGCGGCGGAAACAGCGGTTTTGAAGCCCTTTTGTACATAAACGGGCAGCCTTACCAGGGCGTGGATACCAACCACAGGGAGGTGGTTTTGACCCCTTTTGCGGGACAGACGATCCGGATGACCTTCCTGCTCTGGTCGGGCCTGGAAGGCGGCGGCCCCATCCGTCCGCAGTACCACCGCATTGCGGAGGCGGGAATCGGATACCTGGACGAAAAACTGGATGCCCTCTATTATCTGGTATCCGCTGTTGCGGGGAGTCTGGCTTATCTTGCATCCGACAGTCTGGAACGGACAGAACTGGTAAGCGTGTTAGATCGGACCCTTTCCTATCTGGACTGGGATGCGGACAGGCTTCCGGAAACCGGGGCGCAGGCGCTTGACTTCCTGCAGGCAGCCCTTGACGATATGCCAAATAACAGCGGGGTTACCGTTTATGCCACGGGACATACCCACATTGATGTGTCATGGCTGTGGCGGTTAAAGCATACCCGGGAGAAGGCGCAGCGCTCTTTTTCCACCGTCCTGCGGCTGATGGAGGAATACCCGGAATATCATTTCCTGCAGACACAGCCTCAGTTATACAAGTTCCTGAAAAAAGACAGCCCTGTGCTGTACGAAGGGATTAAGCAGCGTGTGAAGGAAGGACGCTGGGAAGCGGACGGCGGTATGTGGCTGGAAGCGGACTGCAACGTGACCTCCGGCGAGAGCCTCGCCCGCCAGTTTTTATATGGTATCCGTTTTATAGAAGAGGAGTTCGGCACAAAATCCCATTTCCTGTGGCTGCCCGATGTGTTCGGCTACAGCTGGGCGCTGCCTCAGATCATGAAGCTGTGCGGCCTGGATACCTTTATGACCACCAAAATCAGCTGGAACCAGTATAACACGGTTCCCAACGACTTGTTCCGGTGGCGCGGGATAGACGGTACCGAAATGCTGACTTATTTTGTGGATGTACCGGCCCCCGGCATGTCGGTTACGGGAAGAGGCTCCACGTATAACGGGGAAATTACGCCGGAAACCATTATCGGTACCTGGCGGAAATTTAAAAATAAGGATTTGAGCCATGAGGTCCTCATTTCTTACGGGCATGGGGACGGAGGCGGCGGCACCACCAGAAGTATGATTGAGAATATCCGGGCGATTAACCGTGTTCCCGGCATGCCCCATATCAAGACGGCGAATGCACAGGAATTTTTTGAAAAAATCCATCAAAATGTGGAACAGACGGATCGTTATGTGCCTCTTTGGGACGGAGAACTGTATCTGGAATATCACCGCGGGACCTATACCTCCCAGGCCCGCAACAAGCGCAATAACCGGAAGCTGGAAAATGCCATGGGCCAGCTGGAATGGCTTTCCGTGCTTTCCAGCCTTGCCGGCGGGGCATACCGGGCCAAGCGGATGCATGACTGCTGGGAAACCATTCTGCGGGATCAGTTCCATGACATCATTCCCGGTTCCTCCATCCATGAGGTGTATGAGGATACCGCCAGGGAATACGAAACGCTGTGGAGCGAAGTGGGAGATATGCAGAACGAAGCCGTTGGGGTATTATGTGATACGGCCAAAGACAGCTGGAGCCTGATGCGGTTTGCGGATATCGGCTGCAGGGAAGCGGTTCTGGTGACGGAAAACAGGGATGGTATCTTTACCGACGGGGACGCAAATGTCCTTCCGGCCCAGAAGGTTTCCGGCGGCTGGCTGGTGGAAAAGGAGATCGAGCCTTTATCCGCCTGCGTGCTCCGGTTTACCCAGGGAACTCCCCAGGCTGCGGAAAGCCCGTTTGCCCTGGATTTGGGAAAACGTTGTCTGGACACGCCCTATTACCGGATCGAATGGGAAGAAGGCGGCGCCTTCACCAGTCTGTGGGATAAGGAAAACAGCAGGCAGGTATTAAAAGGCAAAGGAAATGTGCTGCGTATTTATGAAGATAAGCCCATGAATTATGACGCTTGGGACATTGATATTTTCTATGGGCAGAAATCGGAGGATATCCCCGCCTGTGATATCCGCTGCCTGGAGGACGGGCCGCTGCGTATGACACTGCGTTTTGTTTACCGCTACCGTGCGTCCGAAATCACACAGGATCTCCTCGTGTATGCCGATAACCGCCGGATTGATTTTTCCACAAAGGTTGACTGGCACGAGGATCACCGCCTGTTAAAGACGCTTTTTGAAGTGGATATCCGCGCCACAAAGGCATCCTATGATATCCAGTTCGGTTTTGTGGAACGGCCTGTTCATTGGAATACCAGCTGGGACTGGGCACGGTTTGAGGTCTGCGGGCATAAGTGGGCGGACCTGTCCGAGAGCAATTACGGCGTAAGCCTTCTCAATGACTGCAAATACGGCTATGGAATCAAAGATAATGTGATGGGGCTTTCCCTGTTAAAGAGCGCAAAATCCCCGGATACGGAGGCGGATATGGGCGAACATTTCTTTACCTATGCCCTTCTGCCTCATGAAGGCGGTCTGGGAGAGGAAACCTTTACCCAGGGCATCCTCCTGAACCAGCCGGCATTGTGTATCCCCGGCGCCGTAAAAGAGCAGGTGGGCCGGTTCCTGAAGAAGGACTGTGATGCCGTAAAAATCGATGCGGTCAAGCTGGCGGAGGATGGGGACGGATTTGTGGTACATATGCATGAGTGCACCGGTGGAAGGGCTTCGGCTGTGCTTACATCCGATTATGCCATCCGGGCATATGCCCCCTGTAACCTGCTGGAGGAATATGACGGAAAGACGGAAGCGGATACCATTCGTGCCGATTTCGGGCCTTTCGAAATCAAGTGCTATCGTATTTGGATGTAATCGGGCCGAATAGCCCGGTTTGTGAGACAGGACAGAACGGCCGGAAAAGCGGCGGTGGTGTCCTGTCTTTTTCCTGTAAGGATTATGGAAGAACGGATCTGCGGATGAATTCGCTGGGAGATATCCCCAATACTCTTTTAAATGCACGGCGGAAAGATACATCACTACAATACCCGGTTTTTTCTGAAATGGATTTTATCGTCAGCTCCTTTTGGGAAAGCATAGCACAGGCAGCCTCAATTCTTACTTTTTCAAGATAAGACGAAAAGGAGCTTCCCAATTCCTGAAAAAATTTGGCTGCGGTGGTTTCATTGATTCCCAGGTCTGCGCACATATATTGCAGATTAAGATTGCTGTTAGCATAATTAAGCTGCATATATTCCAGGATGGAATACCTGATTTTTTCAGAATCGGATTTTGCAGTGTTATTGTTATGTGTCTGAATGGCTTCCCTTAACTGCAGAAGAAGAGTGCGCAGGGAATCAAAGGAATTTACCCGGTTGATTTCAGAAAAAATTCTGCTGATGAGTTTATCACTCTGGTAGAGAGTAAGATCACGTTGTATACTTTTTTGTATTGCATTAATCAAATCTTGCTTCATTCCTTCCGATAAAAGTAAACGATCAAAATTTTCCGTATAGAGTTCCTGTAAAAATTCACCAAGTTTTTCAGCCGTTCCGTGCTTGATTAGCTGTATCAGCCGGATTTCATGATCGATGGTATAGCAGTAGATTTGCTGATAAGGAGGAAGGTCTTCCGGAGTATATACGTGGACATCGCTTTTTTTAATCACATTCTGTGCCAGCTTTTTACACTGCTCATAGCTTTGATGGACATTTTGATAGCAGCGCATGGGTTCGCTGAGGAAGAAATCAATATGACAGTTGGTTTCTTCAAGAAGCCTGGTACTCAGACTTGTCAGGATTTCTTTTGTGTAGATAAGGAAGGTGCTGTCTGCCAGCTTCTTTTTGTGCACCGCAAGAAAAATCATATTGCTTTCATCAATCGAAAGAGGATATATCTCCCCATACCAGGCTTCCTTCAGATGGCCGGCCATCACCTGCCCGGAAAGGGTAAGCGTACTTTTCAGATTATGTATGTGAAGATATCCGGTAACATAAAGATTGTCTTCCAACTGGATGGAACTGTGCAGCAGCTTTTCTTGGAAGGATGCGGAAAGCGTATTTTCGCCGAGAAAGAGCATACGCAGTATTTCATTATCGTAGGATTCCTGAAAAGAGCTGCTGCGGTCGATAAGAGTGGAAACGGCATTTTCCAGAAACATAAACTGGTCGGTGGAATCAAAATATCCATATTCATAGAGGGAAGTCAGTGCCTCTGCTATTTTTTTCAAAGGCCTGGACTGGTGTCGGGTAAGCAGATAACAGGTCAGAAGCCCGACGATCATGACGGCAACAGTTGCGATCATGATTGTGTGACGCATGGAAGTCAGGTCTTCAAGTATAATTGACTGGGGGATCATGGAATAGTAAGTCCAGCCGTTCAAGTCGGAACGGATACGATTTACCTGGTGGCCTTCAAAGGAAAAACTGCCGTCCTTCGCCGTCTGTCCTGCCTGTATGATGAAGGAGAGGTTTTCATTGGTAAGCTGATAGGAATCCGTTCCCTGGAAGTATGAAATCAGTTGGTTATCTTCAGTAAGGATAAAGGAAGTCCCATAACCATTTACCGTAATATCCTTCAGCAAATTTGTAAGGAACTGGTTGGACAGTTTTATCAGGATGACGGAGGAATAATATTCCTGATAAAAATTGTTCAGATTCAGAAGATAATATACGTTCTGAATATAAGGCGTTGAGGAAGGCAGGAAGAGAAATTCCTCATAAAAATGGCGGCCTTGAAGATATTGGTGGAAGTCGGAGTAGTTCATGTCCATTTCCTCCCAGAATTCTTTCTTGTCCGTATAACGCATTGCATTATTGGATCCTAACAGAAAACAGCAGGAAGGTTTTCCAAAATATATTCGGATCGTATCCAGCGTGGAATTAATGACTTCATATTTGGGTATGCTTCGGCTGACCTTATAGGCTGTAATAATGCTTCCCTGTGAATCAGCCTGTGCCCATTCCTGATGGAACCTGATTATATTTTCGTTGGTTTTCAGGGTGAGCGGGATAGATTTTAATTCCTGAAGGCGGATGTCGGATATATTGCAGGCCTGTTTCAGATTGTTTTTGATATGTTCACTGCATTGGGCATAGATAATGCGGCTGGCAGTGGAATAGGTAAAAAAAGCCAGAAACAGAGGGATAAAAAAGATAAGAAGATAGGACAGGAAATACTTCAGGAAAAAACTGATTTTTTTATCGGTTGCATTCTTTCTTTTCCATGTTTTCATTTTGTCCGCCTTTGATTACTTATTTACCTGTTAATTCCGCTTTCTTTATGAATTTTATCACAAGGTATGGCCTTGTACAAATAATGTATGGTTAATGTTTGCTTTTGCGGGAAAGTGTATGCTTCAAAGTTTGGGCAAAAAGCATATAAAGTTTGCGTATAACGAATATTGTTTGTTTAATTTATCTGGTATATGGATTATGATTGCCTTAGTCAAGCGGCCGCTTGCTTCAACTTGTCTTAAGGAAGGAGGGATTCCAACTGGGGAGAAAACAGAAGCTTTCTAAAAACTGGGATTTATATGTAATGCTGATATTCCCTGTGGCCTACGTTATTATTTTTAAGTATATTCCTATGTACGGAGCGCAGATGGCATTCCGTGATTACAATGTATTTAAGGGAATGTATGACAGTCCATGGGTTGGACTGAAATATTTCAATCAATTTTTTAACTCCAGTGAGCTTCCGAAGCTTCTTGGAAATACCTTATCCATCAGCATTTACAGTTTATTTGCAGGAATGATTTTTCCGATCGTTCTGGCTCTGGTCCTGAACTATTTAAGGCATCTAAAATTTAAAAAGGTGGTACAGACCATTACCTATGCACCATATTTTATTTCCACAACGGTTATGGTCAGTATCCTGCTTAATTTCCTTGCCATAGATTTCGGGCCGGTAAACAGTGTGCTTCGTTCCATGGGCTTTGCGCAGGTGGATTTTCTGGCAGATCCGAATAAGTTCGCACATGTATATGTGTGGTCCGGGATCTGGCAGTACACCGGATATAATGCAATTATTTATATTGCAACCTTGTCAGGAGTGGATCCTACTTTGCATGAAGCAGCTGTCGTGGACGGGGCCAATAAGTTCAGGAGAGTATGGCATATTGATCTGCCAAGTATCAAGTCAACTATCATTATTTTAATGATAATGAATATGGGATCTGTCCTGACAACAGGATTTGAAAAGATCTACCTGATGCAGAATGATTTGAATATCAGGGCGTCAGAGGTTATTGATACTTATGTGTATAAGATTGGACTCGCCTCTCCCATTGCCAATTATTCTTATCCGACAGCGATCGGACTGTTCCAGTCATTGGTGGGGATGATTCTCATCATCAGCGCAAATGTGCTTGCAAGGAAGGTGGGTGAAGAATCTCTATGGTAAAAGTAAGGACGGGCAGGCCGGCGAAGAACAGCCGGATCAAAAGCAAAGGAATCGATCTTGTATTTGATATTCTGGTATATGTGATTGCCTTACTGGCATTGATTATTGTAGCCTTCCCGCTTATGAATGTAATTTCCTGTTCTTTCAGTTCGGGGAAAATGGTTCAAACCGGCCAGGTAGGTATTTTCCCTAAGGAGTTCAACCTGGAGGCATATGAGATGGTATATGGTTACAGCGATATCTGGGTAGGTTACCGGAATACCATATATTATACCTTTGTGGGGACGTTTTTGAACGTTGTCTTTACCATATTGATGGCATATCCGCTTTCCAGAAAGGATTTAAAAGGCAGAGGGGCGGTAATGAAGCTTCTGGTATTCACGATGATGTTTTCCGGAGGCCTGATTCCCAATTATATGCTGGTAAAGAACCTTCACTTAATTAATACGGCCTGGTCGTTATGGCTTCCCGGATTAATCAGCGTATATAACGTAATTGTAATGAAGACATTTTTTCAGTCCACGATACCTGACGAATTGCTGGAAGCTGCCCAGATTGACGGGTGTACCAACCGCAGATTCCTGTGGTCGGTAGTCCTGCCGCTGTCGAAAACAATCCTGGCCGTCATGATTTTGCTGTATGCAATCGGCCATTGGAATAACTATTTCAGCGCTATGCTTTATCTGAATGAGGAGAAGAAATACCCCTTGCAGATTTTTCTGAGAGATATCCTGATTTCCTCTCAGATTGATATGACGTCATTGTCGGGTACCGGAGTGCAGGAAATGATGAAGCGTCTGGAAATGCAGATTCTTATGAAATATGCACTGATAGTGGTTTCTTCCGTTCCGGTATTTATTATGTACCCTTTTGTCCAGAAATACCTGGTAAAGGGTGTCATGATCGGTTCTGTCAAAGGATAAAGATAAGGTAACTGCAAAGGGACTTTACCGTTATAAGATAATTATAGGAAGGAAAAGAATATATGAAAAAGAAGTTATGTTCTGTTCTGTGTATCATATGTGCATCTATTGTTGTCCTCTCCGGATGCGGGAACAAAGCGGTAAATGAGGCGGCAGCTACAAGTCAGGACACCGCAGAGGTATCCGTAAAAACGGATGGGCCTGTGAGTCCTGAAGGGACATTTCCCATTGTAGAGGAATCTGTCGAATTAACCGTTATGGTTCCGGGCAATCCGAACGTGATGGATATCACTACGAATGATTTTACCAAATGGTGGGAAGAACAGACAAATGTTAAGATCAACTGGGTGGTTGCACCTCTTGAGAGTCTGGCCGATAAGGTAAATATTTCCCTCTCAAGCGGAGATATGCCTGATATTTATTTAAACTGCAATATTACCCAGACACAGCAGCAGGTATACGGGACGCAGGGGGCATTTCTTCCCCTGAATAATTATATTGCGCAGTACGGCGCGGTATATCAGGATATTGCCTCCAAGGTTCCGGGCCTGAATGATGTTATGACGATGAGCGACGGCAATATCTATGCGCTCCCTTTTATTGAGAAATGTGTGCACTGTGAAGATTCCAGCAAAATGTGGGTGAACAAGAAATGGCTGGATAACCTTGGATTGGAAGTCCCCGCGACAGTGGAAGAATTTGAAGCCATGCTGGTAGCTTTTAAGGAGAAGGATCCAAACGGTAATGGTATTGCCGATGAGATTCCCATGCTTACCTTTGACGGAGGATGGCATTCGGATCCTCTTTCAGGCTGGCTGACGAATCCTTTTGTTTATACGGCGCCTGATAATAATTTTGTTTATTTAGAAGATGGGACCGTAGAGTTTTCATACATGCAGGATGGTTGGAAAAATGCAATGAAGTGGCTGAATTCCCTTTATGAGCAGGGTTTGTATTATGACCAAAGTCTGATTATCAACATGGATCAGGCAAGGCAGGTTGCCGCCTCGGGGGACAGCGGTTCTCTGGTAGGATGTTTCCCCTGCGGTACGCCTAATACAGTGCCTGGCGACGATGCCTCTTTATGGAGCGATTATGTGGCGCTGTCTCCGATCGAAGGAGAAGGGGGCAGAGTGTCTACCTGGATGCCCTATAACCAGATAAACCCCACTGCATTTGTGATTACTGCAGCCTGCGAAAATCCTGAAGCAGCTTTCCGTTGGGGAGTTGAGCTGTATAACAGAGATCTTTGCTTTAGGAAGAGCTTTGGGGAAGAGGGTGTGAGCTGGGAAAAAATCGTTCCCGGTGAAGGGGATATTCCTGCGGATGCTGTGGATCTCAATTCCGGCACCGCTTCCGAGGTTTCCGTATTCATTGACGGAGTTAACTGGAATGATGAACAGAATTACTGCTGGAGGGCTATTGGCTTAAGATGTGACACACCGGATGCACCGGAATACCGTTATGGTCAGTATCAGACCGGCGATTATGATACGAATATG
The DNA here is from genome assembly GCA_022845955.1 of Lachnospiraceae bacterium. GTDB lineage: Bacteria > Bacillota > Clostridia > Lachnospirales > Lachnospiraceae > Eisenbergiella. Next base: position 6,270,421 of record AP025576.1, on the reverse strand, counting down.
GAGTATCGGCTCGGCTTTGATACAAGAGATTATATGCAGGCGTATCATCCTGATATGAGCGTTTGCCTGCCCCCTCTGGTATATGACGAGGCACAGGCGACAGAGCTGGCAAATTCAGAGAGCGTTGTGCTGTCTTATGTGAGAGAAATGGCAGCCAGCTTTATCACAGGCGCGCTGGATGTTGATGCGCAGTGGGATGCTTATCTGAAGGAACTGGAAGTGAAGGGCGCAGGAAATATGAAGTCCATTTATCAGGCGGCTTATGATGCGAAGTATAAATAACAGCTTTCTTCCCGTTGGGGAATGGTAATAGCTGGTAAAAAACATCCGGTTGATTTTTCAGCCGGATGTTTTTAAAAAGCTTGATACCACATTACTTGCAGCGGGGCTTTGATTGAGAGAAAAGATATGAAGAGAGGGATATACATAGTTTGCATTCTGCTTTTGCTTTTGTATGTATTGATGGGAGGTAAAGAAGAGGCCTCAGCTTCTTTGGATGAGACTTCCATTTATTTTTTCCATGATACAGCCTGTGGGTCATGTGATGGGACAGAAGATTTCCTTGCTGTTGTTTCAGAACAGATAAGCGGATATAAAGAGGTGTTCCCATACCGGCTAGTGATGTATAATGTGTTTAAGAGTGAGGAACGGGATTCGGCCCAGGGCATTCTGGCAGAGTATGGCCTGAGTATGGAGGAGGCATCTTTCCCAATGCTGTTAATTGACGGAAAGGTATATGAGGGGGTGGGGGAAATAGAGGCAAACCTGAAAAGGGAATATCTCTCAAGCGTGGGATCCGGTGCGGTTTATTTTTACCGGGAGGATTGCCAAGAATGTATTGCCCTCAAAAGCTTTCTGGATGGCATGCCCAGGACAGTGGTGGTGGACGGTGTGGAAATGCCGTTTCATCTGACACGCCTCAACTCACGAGAAGGGGATAATGGAAAACGGATCTGGATTATGTTTGAAAAATACGGGGTTCCGGAAGAAGAGCAGATAGTTCCTGTTGTTTTCCTGCGGGATCGTTATCTTGCAGGAGGTGAAAAAATAAAGAGATATTTTATGGAATATCTGGAACAGGGTTATGGATTGGGAAAGGTGGAAATTAAGTAATGATTGAACGTTTTCGTTTTTATGATGAAAGAGACTGGTTTTTGCAGAAACGCTTCGGTCTGTTTATCCATTGGGGGCTTTACAGCATTCCGGCCTGGCATGAACAGATCCTGTGGCGGGGAAGGATGCCGAGAAAAGAATATGAGCCGTTGATGCATGAATTCAATCCGGTTAAATTTGACCCGGATGAATGGCTGGATCTTGCTGAAAGCGTGGGAATGGAGTATATTTGTTTTACCACAAAACACCATGATGGTTTCTGTATGTGGGATACCCGGTACACGGATTATAATATTATGAATACACCGTATGGGAAGGATGTCCTGCGGATGCTTGTCGATTCCTGTCACCGGCATAACATGGTGATGGGGGTATATTATTCCATCCCCGACTGGCATCACAAAAACTATCCGAATCAGGGACGGCATCATGAGATGTTCGGGCCGCGCGCGGGGGATGAGCCGGATCTGCGTACCTATTTTACATATATGGAAAACCAGGTGGAGGAGCTGTGCACAAAGTACGGGGAGATTGGACAGCTTTTCTGGGATATTAATGTGTGCGGGTACAATAATACCGCATTTAACGATCATCTGCGAAGACTCCAGCCGGGCATGGTGATAAACAACCGCGGGCCGGAAAACTGGGATTTCCAGACCCCGGAGCGGGGTATCCCTGAGGGGATGGAATTTCCGCGCCGGACAGAAGCGGTGCAGTCCCTCGGCAGGGAAAGCTGGGGATACAAAACGGATGAAGATTATTACAGCTATAAGCACTTGATCCGCAGCATTGACCGTGTCATGGCCATGGGAGGGAATTATCAGCTCAACATCGGCCCGCGTGCAGACGGTTCTCTTGATCCCAGGGATGTAGCTTCGCTGAAACGGATCGGAGACTGGTACAGGCGTGTGAAAGAGGCGTTTTCAGATGCAGTTCCTGCGACCACGATGATAACGGATTATACATCCAATATGCGTGATCCCATGCTTCTGACCCGCCGCGGGAATACGATTTATGTTCATCTGCCGGACGATCCGGAAACGGATGGGATTGTGGTCAAGCCCTTCGACGTGCTGCCGGTACGCGCCACTCTTCTGAATAATGGGATGCCGCTTGAGACATCGGTGGATATGCCTGCTTCTTTGCATCGGGAGGGGCGCAGATATCTCAGAATCAGGGAATTGCCGGTGAACGAAATTACAGATGAAACGATGGTTATCAAGCTGGAATTTGATCAATCGTTATGTGAATAAAGGGGGATGTTCTATGATTATCTATTATCGTGTCCATGACTATTCTCCGGTCAAAGAGTATGACACACCGGCCACGGTGGAATACGGAGTACAGATTTTGGAACAGGCACTAAGGGAACGGCAGATACCGGTGTATCTGGATTGGGTGGATCACTGCCCGTTTAGCCCCGAAACACTTTGTATCTGTGTCCGGACCAGGCCGCAGAAAGGGGTATCTGCGGAAAGCTTTGCAATCCGCAGGGAAAATAACAGGATCTGCCTGGATGGTGGCGGGGATGTGGGTACGATGTACGGCCTGTTTGAACTGGCTGAGGCAGTCCGTTATCATGGAGTGGAACAGATACCGGAGGGAAACTGGTCGCCTTTTTTGGAAAAGAGGGGAGTGAAGTTTAATTTACCTTTTCAGACATATGCGGAGGGCGATCCCTTCATAAAGAACAGGGAAACGGTAAAAAAGGTTGCGTTTTGGAGGGACTATATCGATTTTCTTGCCAGGAACCGTTATAACTGTTTAAGTCTCTGGTCGGAGAATCCGTTTGAAATGATGCTTGAGCTGTCAAAGTATCCTGAGGCATCCGGTGTGCCTGCCGAAGAACGGCGGCGGAACAGGGAATTATTCACAAAGATTTTGGCGCATGCCAGGGCACGCGGCATCCAGACATATATGATTACCTGGAATGTGCGCATTTCTCCGGGGATTGCAAAGGGACTCGGCCTTCCCGGGGAGCTGGGAGCACGTGATTGGGATCCGCGCAGTATAGGTTTGCGCCAACATGCGGAGGTTATCAAAGATTATTTCCGCGAAGCAATTAAAACAATGATTTATACATTCCCTGATCTGACGGGGCTTGGCACCTCCAACAGCGAAGAAATGGTGGGGACGGCGGAGGAAAGGGAGCAATGGGTGGTTGATACCTATCTTGCGGCTCTTAAAGAAGTTGGATATCCCATTCCTTTCATTCATCGAACGAACATGAGCAACGGCCCGGTTGCGCAGGAAATGTTTCTGAGCCAGTGTAAAGATGCCGATACTTATATCAGCTGGAAATATTCCAATGCCCATATGTATTCCCATCCAAAGCCGCAGTTTGAAAAATTGATGCATGCATGGGATGGTCAGGATATGAACGATGTGCAGGTACTCTATACGGTGCGCAATGATGATTTTCATAATCTGCGCGGCTGTGATCCGGTCTTTTTGGCAGAATATTTTAAGGGAATGAAGAAACCATGGGTGAAAGGGTTCTACTGGGGGGCCGATTGCTATATCTGGGCGGGAGAGTTCCAGCATGCACCCAACAGCCATCTGCAATGGGAACATGCCTATCAGAAGCATTGGATGCAGTTTGTAATGCTGGGGCGGCTGGGATATGATCCGGAATTGCCGGAGACGGTCTGGACGGATATGTTTACCTGGTGCTACGGAGAAAACGGGCAGTCTGTCTATAACGGGCTGACAGCGGGGGTACGGATACTGTGCGGCGTAAACAGGCTTTTCTGGATAAATTACGATTTTCAGTGGCATCCGGAATCCCTTTTATCCACCACAGGATTTAAGACAGTGGCCGATTTCATGGAAGGGGAACCTATGCCGGGAGTGGGCGTGATTGGCCTGCAGGAATATGTAACGGCAAAACTGGCAGGAAAGACACCGCAAGGGGAAACGCCGGAAGATATTTTTTCCCTCATGGAAAAGCAGATCGCCGTCCTGGAGGACAGTATCCGTTCCGTGGAATCCGATCCGGAAGCACATGCCGGAGAACTGGAATGTATTCTTTTTGATCTGATGGCATGGAAAGCTTTGGGCAGGTATTATCTGTGTAAATTCCGTGCCGCCTCAGATCTGCTCTTTTACCGGCAGACGGCAGAGGAGGAGTATAAGCGGCAGGCTGTTGCATTATTGGAAGAAGGCCTGTCTCATTGGAAAGAGCTGGCTGAAATGGGAAACCGGCATTACTTGCCGTATACAATGCCAAGAGTCCGTAAGACATTTGGCTGGGGGCTTTATACCGGTGAAGCGGCCCGTGATATTTATCTGGCAAAGGAAATGCAGTTTGTAAAATAAAGGGCGCACGGCGGGCGCGGAGGAGGAAAAAGATGAAGGATTCTATACACAAATATTTTCAGATTGGTACGATTCAGTGGATGAGCCATCCCCCGGCGGATATGGATGTGCTGGATTCCCTTAAGACGATTTGCTGCGATGATTTCTTTGATGCGGTTGAGGTATGCCGGTTTATGGATGATGAAACCCGTTTAAAAGCAAGGAACATGCTGGATCAGGCGCATATGAAGGTTTGCTACGGAGCGCAGCCGAGGCTGCTCGGCCCTGGCCTGAATCCCAATGATGTGGATGAGGCAGGCAGACAGAAGGCTGAGAAAACTTTACTTGAAGCGGTGGATGAGGCGGCGTATCTGGGGGCAGGAGGAATTGCTTTTCTGGCAGGTAAATGGGAGCCGAAAACAAAGGATCTGGCATACAGCCAGCTTCTTAAGACAACCGGGAATGTGTGTGCCTATGCCGCCCAAAAAGGAATGATGGTGGAACTTGAGGTCTTTGATTTTGATATGGATAAGGCAGCCCTTATTGGCCCCGCTCCTTTCGCGGCAAAGTTTGCGGCAGATATGAGAAGTTCCTTCCATAACTTTGGCCTGCTGGTGGATCTGTCCCATTTCCCCACGACCTATGAAACTTCTAAATTTGTGGTTCAGACGCTTCGGCCTTATATCACACATTTCCATATCGGAAATGCAGTGGTGAAAAAAGGGTGTGAGGCATATGGGGATCAGCATCCGAGATTCGGCTTCCCGGAAAGCGCAAATGATATACCGGAACTTTTGGATTTCTTCCGTGTATTAAAGGAAGAGGGATTCTTCCATGCACAGGATCCTTATGTGCTTTCTTTTGAAGTGAAGCCGTGGAAGGGGGAGGATGGGGATCTGATTCTGGCAGGGACAAAGCGGGTAATCAACCGCGCCTGGGCAATGCTGTAGTAATAGGGCGATTGTAAAAACATACAAGGAGCAGGATATGAAAATAGTGGTATTGGATGGTTATACAGAGAATCCGGGTGATTTAAGCTGGGAAGGGTTTGAGAATCTCGGTGAGCTTGTTGTATATGACAGGACACCAAAGGAGGATGTGATCGCCAGGATCGGTGATGCGGATGCAGTGATTGTGAACAAGACACCGTTAAGTGCGGACGTGTTTGCTGCCTGTCCTTCGATTACGTATGTGGGGGTCCTGGCAACCGGATATAATGTGGTGGATGTAAAGGCGGCGGCAGAAAGGAAGATTCCCGTATGCAATATTCCCGCCTACGGAACAACGGCGGTAGCGCAGATGACCTTTGCCCTGCTTCTGGAGGTCTGTCATCATGTGGCGGAGCATTCTGATGCAGTTAAAAGAGGGGAGTGGTCCGATAATGAGGACTGGTGCTTCTGGAAATATCCTCTCATGGAGCTTGCGGGCAAAACCATGGGCATTATAGGTTTTGGACGTATCGGACAGGCGGTGGGCAGACTGGCAAAGGCATTTGGTATGAATGTGCTGGCTTTTAATTTCTCCCGCAGTGAGAAGGGGAAAGATATTGCGGAGTATGTAACCTGGGAGGAGCTGCTTGCACAAGCAGATGTGATTTCCCTGCATTGCCCGCTGTTCCCTGAGACAGAAGGAATTATCAACAGGGAAACTATCGCAAAAATGAAAGATGGGGTGATTCTGATTAATACCAGCAGAGGCCAGCTGATCAGGGAGGAGGATCTTGCGGAGGCTCTCAGAAGCAAAAAGGTGTATGCCGCGGCATGTGATGTGGTATCTACGGAGCCAATCCGGCCGGATAATCCGCTGCTGGGCTGTTATAACAGTATCCTTACACCTCATATTGCCTGGGCACCGAAGGAGAGCAGGCAAAAGCTGATGGACATTGCGGTTGATAATTTAAGGGCTTTTATGGATGGAAAAACGGTAAACCAAGTGAATCGGGAAGCATAGAGTAGGGATAGCCTTTGAACCGGAAACAAAGCATAATAGGAATTTTGTGAACTAATAAAAGAAGGGCGTGCCTATAAATGAAATACAAAAAACAGATTCATTCTGAGTTAAAGCAAATCGCCAGAAAAGTTCCATATAACAAGGTGCTTATAAGGTGTGCCAATATCTTTCAGGTACTATCTTTTCATTTAACCAAGATTCCCAGGGAAGTTATTCACAGACATATTACTGTTGAAGGATATAAAGGGTTAAAATATAAGGTGAAAATATTTGAGCCAACAAAGGAAAAAGAAAAGCTTCCCTGTTTGATTTATGTTCATGGAGGTGCTTTCAGTTATAAAGCTTCCGCCTATCATAAAAAACTTGCGTGTATATATGCAGGGAAAGCAAAATGCAGGGTGTATTTTCCGGATTACCATCTGATACCAAAGTATCCGTACCCGGCTGCATATGATGATGTCTTGGCGTTATATAAATGCATCATAGAAAATGCAGAAGAATTCGGGATCGACAAGGAAAAGATTGGAGTGGCCGGAGACAGCGCCGGCGCATCTATTGCGGCATTAATTTGTAATAACTATGAACAGGAAGATTTGAAACAGCCATGTATTCAAATGCTTGTATATCCGGTAACAGATGCAGACATGCGGACGGATTCCATGAAAAAGTTTACAGATACTCCGTTATGGAACACAAAAAACAACAAACGGATGTGGTTATATTATTGTAAGGATTTGAAAGCTGAAGATATATATGACGCCTCTCCGATGCATTGTTGTTTCCCTCCCATAATTCCCAATACCTATATCGAAACGGCGGAATATGATTGCTTGCATGATGAAGGCATTTTATATGGAAAGAGATTGCGGGAAGCAGGGGCGGACGTAACAATAAATGAAACAAAAGGAACTTTCCATGGATATGACTCTGCCTTACATACCAAAATAGCAATTCATAATATTAAAAAACGCATTTTATTTTTGAAGAAAGGATTTCATGGTTATCCGCCTGCCTGATCATTTCCCGGCTGAGGTGATAAAAGACGACAGCTTAACAAGGAGGTACCGCCCGATGTTCATGGCCTCAATCCATGACAGCGCCGGCGCGGAATTCGTAAGAGCGGAGAAAAAGGAGGGATGAAGTTTATGTATTGCATTCTTGTTACCGGGATTCCCGCTTCCGGAAAAAGCACGATGGCCGGTTTCCTGGCGGAGGCTTTCGGGCTGCCGGTGATATCCAAGGATCGGATCAAAGAACTGATGTATGATACCATTGGATTCCGGTCAAGGGAAGAAAAAGTGAAGCTGGGGACAGCCGCCATGGAAATCATGTATGACACGGCAGAACAGCTTATGAAAAGCGGACAGCCCTTTCTCCTGGAAAATAATTTCGAAAACGCATCCAAAGCAGGTCTGGATGCCATTCTTGATAAATATGCATATAAACCCATCACTGTTATTTTGACAGGGGATACAAAGATAATATATCAACGGTTTCTGGAGCGCAACAGCAGCCCGGACAGGCATCCGGGGCACGTGGTGAATGACTGCTACCCCGGCAGCCGGGAGACGGGTTGCCCGGTACGGTTATCCTACGAAAGCTTTGCCGACGGGATTGTGCAGAGAGGGATGGATACCTTTACGGCGAACGGGCCGCAGATCATTGTGGATACAACGGATTACAGCCGTGTGGACAGGGAAGCGCTGGTACGGAGAATCCGGGAGGAAATGGTATAGAAATCGTAACCATTGAGACGTGTTTGACGGCTAAGACAAATGGTGATTTTTGTTTCTTAAGGAGGTATCTGTGGAGTTACAAACAAAGAGGTTGTTCCTGCGCACGGTTACGGAAGCTGACGTGGCAGTAGTCAGAAATTTCGGCAAGGATGAATTTGCGACCGATGAAGATGCGCTTGCGTGGATGCGGTGGGTAAAAGATAAAAATGAGGAAGGCAGACTGATTGTCAATTTTTACATTTGGCTGGCGAATACCGACCAGTGTATCGGCCGTGTATATATCCACAGCAAACCGGAGCTGGACGGGGAGGTTGAGATCGGTTATGGTATTTCCGAAGAATACCGTAATAAAGGCTATGTAACGGAAGCTGCGCGGGCTGTCCTACGATATGCGTTTGAAGAAGCAGGATTGGATATGTTGGCAGCGATTGTAAAGCCTGAAAACACAGCATCCCAATGTGTGATAAAAAAACTTGGTTTTTCCAGGTATGGTGTGCGCATGGTGCCGGATGAAAACGATGTGCTCTGTAATTTTGACTATTTCCGGCTGTATTGTAATGAAATATAAGTTTCACAAGGACAGCGGTTTGAAAAAACAAAGAGGGTTTGGGGCACTTCCTCAAAGCCTTTTTTGGGAAGTGCGGCTCCATTTTCCATGCTTGCTCTTCTTTTCTTGATTTATTTTTCGTCTTCCATTTTATAATTTGCTATATACAAATTTTTCATTTGATAAATTGAATTTGCATTGCAAATAGCATATAATATAAATATATTGAAATGCAAATGGAGGTAATCATATGGCAAATACAACAAATTTCAGTGTTCGCATAGACAATGATATTAAGAAGCAGTGTGAAGCTCTCTACGGCGAGTTAGGTATGAACTTAACCACCGCCATCAATGTTTTTCTGCGGCAGTCCTTACGCGCCGGTGGATTTCCTTTTGATGTAAGGTTGGAACAGCCAAACAAGGAAACCGTTGCCGCTATGTTAGAAGCGGAGCGTATCGCGCATGATCCAAGCGTAAATCACTATTCTGACGTAGAAGAGGCGCTCCGGGAGTTGAAACGATGAACCGTGACATTGTTTGGACGACACAATTCAAAAAGGACTATAGGCTGGCGTTGAAACGCCACATGAATATTGACTTGCTTGACGATATAGTCCGGATATTGTCACACGGCAACCATTGCCGGAGAAAAACAAAGACCATGCGCTTACAGGTGATTGGGCTGGGCATCGGGAAAGCCGCATTACAGTTTTTCCCGATGTGTGATGTTATCCCGGGCGCAAGAGAGGGAAAAAACCAGATTGACAGCTGCTTATTTATGAAAATAAATCTGCAGAGCCCTGGCAATATAGGCGGCAGACCCATCCCCATACTTAGCATCCGTAATCGGTCCGGCCGTATCGCTTAAATAGCTGTCTATGACAAAATCCCAATACCCTTCGCCCATATCCACGATGGAATTGTTTTTGTTGGTGAATTCCACTATTTCCTTGACAATACCCTGAATTTCTTCGGAAGCCGGATCCTTGGACATATCGGCTGTCAGCTGAAGGAACAGCTCGTCGCTTTTTTTCAGGATTTCATCCGCGTTTTGGGAGACTTCATTTATTTGGTCCATAAGCTCTGAAAAATGTTCCAGATTATATTTCATGACCTCCGTATATTTTTCAACGCTGCCGAATTGTTTGACGGCAAGCTGGGCCAGTTTTGGTTCGTCGTCCCTGATTTTTTGGATGAACTGACTGAAGTTTTCCAGGCTTCCCCAGTGCCGGATGACTTCATCACTCTTATCCTTTTTGAATTGTTCCAGGGCTTCAATATATTCACTGAGATCAAATTCTTTAAAACTCATACACGTTTCTCCTTTTTCCAGTTTTTCCAGAAGCGCAATCAGCTTGTCGATCCGGTTCCGCTTCAGGGATAGCAGTTTTTTTTGTTTCTTGAAAGCCTCTATTTTATCGTATTCAGGCTTTTGCAGGATTTCTTTTATTTCATTCAGCTTAAAATTCAGTTCCTTGTAAAACAGGATCTGCTGCAGCTTCTGTAAGGCTTCATCATCATACAGGCGGTAACCGGAGGGGGTTAATTCGCTGGGCTTGAGCAGATCGATTTCGTCATAATATTGCAGCGTCCGTGTGCTTATGCCTGTTATACTGGCAACCTGGCTTATCGTTTTCATGGTTATCACCCCTGTTCTCTGTATTCTTTTCCTCCGTTGTCCGGGGGAAGAAAGAAAAGACAGAATCATGCCGGCGGTTCTTCTGCCTTGTTCTTACTTCTTATGGTACACTATCACGTAACGTGTAAGTCAATCATTTTTAAATAAATAAACCTAAAATGTATTAGTTAATTCTTATTTCACCCTTTAAATTCGTGTTTGATGATTTTACTCTTACACGATTTGTGATATGGTTTAATTGGTTAGTGGATTCCTCCATTGTAGGAGGATTATTTATGTCTAAGAAAAAAATATATGATAAGAAACACCTCACCACCAGTCAAAGAATCCATATTGAAAAAGGCCTGAACGATGGACTGTCTTTTGCTGCTATCGCCAGAAAGCTTGAGAAGCATCCAAGCACAATTGCTAAAGAAGTAAAGAAATACCGCTCTTTTCAAAATCATGAAGTTGACCCAAGACATCCTCTGCGCTGTGCCAGATTTAAGGAATGCTCCCTGCGTTTTCTATGTGACAAACCTAATTGTGTGAAAGTCTGTAAATACTGTTATAACACCAGTTTACGGACTCCTGTCTGCACGACCCTTTGTCCCGAATACCTCGAGCCGCAATGTCCTTCTATTTCAAAAGCTCCCTTTGTTTGTAATAGCTGTGCAAAAAGCAGAACCTGTAACAGGAACCAAGCATTCTACATCGCACAGAATGCAGATAAGTCCTCACAGGAACTTCTCGTATCATGCAGGAAGGGCATTAATCAAAGTGCAGTTGATATCGCTCTGCTTGATGACCTTATTTCACCATTACTTGCCCAGGGGCAGTCTCTCGCTCATATTTATGCCTTTCACGGGCATGAGATTCCTTGTTCCAGAAAGACGCTCTACAATTATATAGACCAAGGCGTCTTTACTGCTAAGAACATCGATCTGCGCCGCAAGGTGCGTTACAAATGCAAGCCAAGAAAAACTGGTACGAGGGTCAGTCTGGCTGCAAAGGAATTCCGTATAGGACGGACCTACGAGGATTTTCAAAAATTCATTCAAGAGAATCCTGATATTCCAGTTGTTGAACTTGATACCGTAGAAGGCGGGCGGGATAACAGCACTCAGGCTTTCCTTACCCTCTTTTTTCGTAACTGTTCTCTTATGCTTATTTTTGTACTGCAAGAGAAATCACAGGACCAGGTCATAAAGGTTTTCGATTATTTGACACAAAAACCCGGTATCAGGGTATTTCAGGAACTGTTCCCAGTTATCTTGACAGACAATGGTGTGGAATTTCAATTTCCAGAACGATTGGAATGTGAAAAAAATGGTGAGACCCGCACGAAAATCTTTTACTGCAATCCGAACTCTTCCTGGCAAAAAGGACGGATCGAGAAAAATCATGAATACATCCGGTATGTGATCCCCAAAGGTCAGAGCCTGGATAACTATAAGCAGACAGATGCCTGTGTACTTATGAATCATATCAACAGTGAAGCCAGAGACAGCCTGAACGGCTGCACTCCATTCAGGCTGTCTAAGATGCTTTTAAATAACAGGTTACACAGACTTTTATGTCTTCAGGAAATACCTGCAGACCAAGTCAATTTAAAACCATCGTTACTTAAAAAATAGAATTAGAATCAAGACGGAATCCACTGCCGAATTTAATCTTACAAAAATTTGGCATGTGGAATTTAGTCTTGTACGCTTACCCAGATGCCTGTTTGCCATGCTTGCACACATGAAAACAGGCTCCTGTAAGGCCATTGTAACTCTATTTTTGTCACACGTAAACCGAAATGAAGTGAATTAAGTGCTATAAAATCAATGTTTGGTAGATATCACGAATTCACTTTGAAATTTTACCTTTAAATAAATAAAAAATTTCCAGTAGGATAGTTGCGGATTTAAAGGATCGAAGCAGGTTTTATGAAAAGCAGGGGCGGGGGCGGACTCTGTGACACGGGTCTGTGCCAACGGCCCGGAGTGGGAAAACATAAACAACAGGAAACGGGTACAGTTGGGAGGAAAACAGGATGAGGACACCGGAAGAATTTATGGAAACGGTATTGGGTTTTGCACGGGAGGCGGAAAATATCCGTATGGTTGGCATGGAAGGTTCCCGGGTGAACCCCAACATACCCAAGGATTCCTTTCAGGATTATGACATCACTTATTTTGTAAAAGACAAAGAGGCTTTTATCCGGGATGACAAATGGCTTTCTGCATTCGGGCGTATTATCATGCTGCAGAAGCCGGAGGATATGGAGCTGTTCCCGGCAGAGGAGGAAGGCTATTCCTATCTCATCCTGTTTGCGGATTATACGAAAATGGATCTGACCCTGCTGGAATGCAAGCAGCTGGACGGGTATCTGAAGGCCGACGGGCTGCGGACAATTTTGCTGGATAAGGATAACCGGGTGAAAGGGGAAATCATCCCAACGGATGAGGAATATCATGTAAAGAAACCCGGTGCAAGAAGCTTTGACGACTGCTGCAACGAGTTCTGGAACCTGGCCCTGTATGTGGCAAAAGGGCTGGGACGCAAGGAAATCCTTTATGCCATTGATCATCTGCATCTGATGCGGGCGGAACTGCTGCGTATGCTTTCCTGGAAAGCAGGGCTGGATTACGGGTTTACCTTCAGTGTGGGAAAAAACTATAAATTTTTGGAGAAGTACCTGCCGGAGACACTGTGGAAAGAACTGCTTCACACCTACCGGGAGGATTCCTATGGACATATGTGGGAGTCCCTGTTCCTGTGCCATGAGATTTTCCGTAAAACCGCAGCTGCATGCGCCGGGGCATGGGGATATGAGGTTCCTCCATATGATAAAAACGTGAGCGGTTATGTCATGGACTGCTATGAAAAATATGGAATCCGTGAGTAAAGGGATGGCAGCCGGGGAAAACCATGGCGGCACCAACTTTTTTATCTGCACCCAACGGATAAATTATGTTTGACATATCCTTCCTGCGGTTCTATACTAATAAATAGCTGCAGGAATTCCGTTTTTATCCGGCAGATTTTGTGAAAACTCACAGAAACGTTTACATTCTGATTCGATTATTAAGAAAGGAGGCAGACAACATGTTCAGGAACAGGATATGCTTACATGTATTTCATAGCAATAATCATATTCTTAACCAAACCATTTTCATGCAATTAATGCGCCCGTTTGCGAAAAAACCAGCATGGTGTCCGGCCTATACCTGTCTTATGTACTGACATGGAACCATCTTCCCTTTTCCGTAACCGGAAGAGGGTTTTTTTTGTTTAAAAACAGCGGCATCGTATCGCTTCAGCAGAGAAAGAAAGGGGAAAGGCGTGTGGATTGGGGCATCCGATCCCGTGCCGGAACAAGACATTGGCAGAAGAACTATTCCAAAAACTCCCGCCGGTACTTAAAAACCTGGCGGAAGAACGGGGAATCACAAAGGAGGGCTGTCTGTCGGCAGTCCGGTTTGATATGAATTTTGAAGAAAAGTATGTGGATGGCTGGTTATTGCTGACCAGGGATCAGATCATGGTGGCACAGTCGGTCCGGGATCCCCTGTATACGAAGCAGTATAAGGGATGTATGGAGCAAAAGGAGAAATTCCTGGGAAGCCGCACGTATGAGATACGGCTGCTGTCGGTGGCGGAAACCGCTTCCATGCAGGTACTCAAACAAGTGGCGACCAATGTTCTGTTTTACCGTCCGGAGGGGGAGGAAGACGATATCCGCCTGGCTTTGTGTTCCAATATGTATCTGGTACCGCTTCGCCGCTTTGCTGCCGTATTTGAAGCGGTAAAGACAGGAAAAGAGCTGACGGAGGAGCTGCTCCGGGGAGAAAAGGAAGAGGAATACTGCAGTAAATGCGGCACGATGTACCCGGATCCGGAGCGGAAGATCTGTCCCCGGTGCATGAATAAAAGCTCCGTCTTTTTCCGCGCTTTAAGCTATTTCAAGCCTTACGCTGCCAGTATTGCGGGGATGTTTGTCTGTATTATGGCCACCGCCCTGCTGAATCTGATCTGGCCGTACTTAAATGGTACGATTCTTTATGATAAGGTGCTGGCAAGAGATCCGGCGTTCCTGGATTTTTTAAACCTGCCGGCAGGCAAATACGTGACGGCGCTGCTGCTGGTGGTGCTCTCTATGTTTATGACAAAGCTTTCCCTCCAGGTGTTCGGCATCATCCAGGGTGTGTTAAATGCCAGGATCATACCGGGTGTGGTGATGAAGCTGAAAACGGACGTGTTTGACGCCATGGGCCGCCTGTCCATGGGCTTTTATAACAGCAAGCAGACCGGAAACCTGATGACCAGAGTTATGGGCGATTCGGAGGAGGTTACCGGGTTCTTTCTGGACGACCTGCCCTATATGGCATCCAACATATTATCCCTGGTGGCAACAGCCGTGATCATGCTTCGGATTAACTGGAAGCTTGCCGTGCCGGTGCTGGTATGGATACCGGTGGTGCTGTTTACCAGCTACAAGATGGCTCCTACCCTGTTCAATTATTTTTCCAGCCGCCATCGGGCGAGACGTTCTTTAAACAGCAGGGTAAATGACAACCTGACCGGCGCGCGCGTGGTAAAAGCCTTCGGCCAGGAGGAAAAGGAGCTGGTACGCTTTGATAAATATAATAAGAAGCTGATGCATGCAGATGTGGAGCTGGTACGTTTTGATAACCGTTTCACCGTGCTTTATGCGGCGGTGGAGAATTTATCCAACCTGCTTGTATGGGCGTTGGGCGGTTTCATGCTCTTCCATTACGGAAATCTGGAACTAGGTGTCCTGATCACCTTTATCAGCTACGTGGCACAGCTGAACAATCCGCTGGATTTCCTGGCCTTCAGTTTTCACGAATGGGCGGAAAGCATGACCAGTGCCCAGCGTATGTTTGAAATTATCGATTCCCTTCCGGATATTACGGAAAAGGAGAATCCGGTACATATAGAAAATATGAAGGGGGACATCCGGCTGAAGAATGTAACCTTTTCCTACGATAAAAGCAAGACCATCCTCAAAAATGTCAGTCTGGAGGTGGAAGGCGGCAAAATGCTGGGGATTGTGGGCCGATCCGGCGCGGGCAAAACCACGCTGGTGAATATGATCTCCCGTCTCTATGACCCGGATGAAGGGGAAATCCTCATTGATGGCATACCGGTGAAGGATATCGCCTTTACCGATCTGCGGCGTAATGTGGCGCAGGTATCCCAGGAAACCTACATATTTATGGGAAGCGTATACAGCAACATCGCCTATGCCAACCCCGATGCCACCAAGGAAGAGGTCGTCCAGGCCGCGGTTCTGGCAAGCGCCCATGATTTCATCTGTAAAATGCCCGACGGTTATGATACCATCATCGGGGCCACCGGCAGGGAACTGTCCGGCGGTGAGCGCCAGCGGATTTCCATCGCCAGGGCTATCCTGGCGAATCCCCGGATCCTGATTCTGGATGAGGCCACGGCTTCCGTGGATACGGAAACGGAGAAGGCGATTCAGGCTTCGATTAATTTCCTGATTAAAGGAAGGACCACGATCTCCATCGCCCACCGGCTGTCCACTCTGCGGGATGCGGACCGGCTGGTAGTTATGGATGAGGGCAGGATTACCGAGGAAGGCAGCCATGAGGAGCTGCTGGCTAAAAAAGGGACTTATTTCAAGCTGCGGGAACTGCAGACCAAGGCATTGGCTATGCGGGGACTGGAATAGGAGGTAGTTATGGAAGATTTATTTGCGCAGGAATTTGATCTGGAACAGATGGAAGCGGAGACGGAGGCTATGCTGGCTCTGAATTATCTGGACAGGGATAATAGTATATTCCGCCGGACGGAAGGCGGTTTTGTATCGCTGGATACGCAGGGCAGGCATTATAACAGGGTCCAGGTGTTCCGTACTTTCCCTTTTACCGGGAAGAATCTGTATATTTCCATACGGGAGCCGGATGAAAAGGCAAAGGAAATCGGTGTAATCCGCGATCTGGATAAGGATGTGGACGAGGATACGCGCAGGATGCTGACCGAACAGATGGAGCTGCGCTATTTCACACCGGTTATTACAAAAGTGAAGAATGTGAAGGAAGAGTATGGTTTTGCGTATTTTGATGTGGTGACTGACCACGGGCCCTGCCGTTTTGCTATCCATATGAGCGGCAATGCGGTGGTTCATCTGACCGATACCCGGCTGCTGATCACTGATCTGGATGAAAACCGGTTTGAAATACCCGATACCTCAAAGCTTACGGGGAAAGAGCTGAAGAAAATCGGGCTGTTCCTGTAAAAACAGTCCTGCATGCAGCCGCCGGTGACGGGGCCTGTTGCTGTGAAAGCTTCGCTTCCACAGCATGGATGGCCATTCGGCCCGGCTGCTTCTGTATGGTGTGCTGCCCGGTGAACGGGCATGAAATATTACCAAAAAAGATTATATTACAAGTTTTGGTGCGCTTTTTATGGCGCAGGAATGAGGACATAAATGGAACTGAAAGTAAAACTGCCCGGGGAGATCAAGGCTCTGTTTGCGCTTGCGGGAGGGGAAGAGATACGCTACTGTTCTCCCTTTGACATTAACAGCAGCGGGAAGTACTGCGAGTCCTCCTATGGGGTACTGACAACCATGCGTCTGCTGATTATAGAAGAAGGACGTATTGCCTATGAAATGCCGCTTACCGGATTAACGTCGATCAAATGCGAGTCTCAGGTTAATAATGGGATTCTGGTAGTTACACAGAAACAGGATGGGATGGCGAAGCATGTGGCGCGTTTTTCTATGAAGCATATCTCCCGTTTCGCATCCATTACCAAAGGCGGGATGCTGCTGCTGGAGGGCAGCGACAGGCTGGTAGAAAACAGGGAATATGAAAAAACCTGCCCCAAATGCGGCCGCGCGCTGCCCGGAACCCGCGAATGTCCCAAATGTGAAGGGAAAAATGTCACACTTTTAAAATTTGTCCGGCTGTGTTCCAATTATAAAAAGCAGTTTGTCATGGTGGCGCTGATGATGCTGTTTTCATCTGTAGTGGGTCTGGCAGGCCCGATGTTCCAGCAGCGATTTATTGATAATACCTTGATGTCGGATCATGGCAGTGTCCGGGAAGTCATCCGGTTCACGCTGATCATGGCGGTTATTACCGTGCTGTCTATCGTCACAAGGTATCTGCGGAGCCTGTGGAGCGCAAAGCTGGGAGCCGGTATCAGTATGGATATCCGCGGACGGCTGTACCAGAAAATGCAGGTGCTTACGTTGTCCTTTATCCAGGATCGGCGTCCCGGCGAGCTGATGAACCGCATTAACAACGATTCCGCTAACATCCGCAGATTTATGGAGGATGCCTTCGGCAGTATATTTTACCTGCTGGTGCTGATGACGGGGGCCATCATTGTAATGCTGACCATCAGCCCGGGACTGACACTGTTGTCCATCGTTTTTCTGCCTCTGGCCGTCGCCCTTTCGGTGGGCTTCCGTAAGGTGATCCATCGTAAATTCCACATGCAGTACAGCCGCGGGGATGACAACAACAGCGCCCTGCAGGATGTGATTTCCGGCATCCGTGTGGTGAAGTCCTTTGGCAAGGAAAAATATGAATCCGACCGTTTTAAGACAATATCAGCCAGCTATGCCGGGATTCAGAAGAAGAATGAGGTATTCTGGGCATCCTTTTACCCGATGCTCACTTTTATCATGGGCATGGGTATTTATTTCGTAACCGCTCTGGGCGGCCTCAAGACACTGGACGGCGGGCTTTCGGTAGGGCAGCTGCTGCAGTTCACCACCTATGCCACCATGCTCTACGGCCCGCTGGGCTGGATGACGCATCTGCCCCGCATGATCATACAGATGTTAACCAGTCTGGAACGTATTTACGACGTGCTGGATGAACAGCCGAAGATACGGAACCGGGAAAACCCGGTAAGCAGGGAAATCCAGGGCTCTGTGGTTTTTAAGGATGTGTGCTTCGGCTACCGCTCCTATGAGACTGTTTTGGAAAAAATAAATTTCGAAATCAGGAAGGGAGAAATGATCGGTATTGTAGGTGCTTCCGGCACCGGCAAATCCACACTGATCAATCTGGTCATGCACCTGTACGATGTGGACGACGGCGAACTTTTGATTGACGGGATGAATATCAATGAGTACCGGATAGAGGATTTCCACCGCCAGCTTGGCGTTGTGCTCCAGGAAACCTTCCTGTTTTCCGACACGATTCTGAACAATATGCGATTTGCCAGGCCGGACGCCACCTATGAGGAAATTATCCGTGCGGCCAAAATGGCAAATGCCCATGATTTTATCTGCAAGACCCCTAACGGATATAACACCTATGTGGGCGAGAAGGGATACAATCTGTCCGGCGGTGAACGCCAGAGGATCGCCATAGCCAGGGCTATACTCAATGATCCCAAGCTTCTGATACTGGATGAAGCCACTTCCAGCCTGGATACGGAGAGCGAGTATCTGATCCAGAAGGCGCTCCAGAGGCTTACAGCCGGCCGCACCACCCTGGCTATCGCCCACCGGCTGTCCACACTGAAGGATGCGGATCGGCTCATTGTTATCGACGGACACAGGATTGCCGAATGCGGCTCGCATAATGAACTGTTGGAGAAAAAGGGGATATACTATAACCTGGTGACGGCGCAGCTTCAGATGCAGACATTGAAAGAAGGGAATGGATGAGTATGGAGTATTCCTTTATTCTGGACAGAATTGTGGAGACGGGTAAGGATATTTTCGGGGATGGCCTAGTGGGCATATATCTGCACGGATCGTTGGCTATGGGCTGTTTTCACCCGGCTAAAAGCGATATTGATTTGATTATCGTGATTCGGAATTCGGCATCCGACAGGCAGAAAAAAAGGCTGATGTACATCCTGGTGGAATTAAATGAATCAGCGCCTCCCAAAGGAATCGAATGCAGCGTGGTAACGGAAGCTGCCTGCCAAAACAGGGAGTACCCCACGCCCTTTATGTTGCATTTTTCACCGGCGCATCTGGAATGGTTCCGGACAAATCCGGAGGATTATATAAACAATATGAAAGGAACGGATCCGGATTTGGCAGCGCATTTTATGATCATCAGACATTTCGGGATCGTCTTGTATGGCAGACCGGTGGAGCAGGTATTTGACGAGGTGCCCCGGGAATACTATCTGAAAAGCATCTGCAGCGATATTGCTTCTTCCGGGGAGGATATTCTGGAGAATCCTGTCTATGTCATTTTAAACTTATGCCGGGTTCTGGGATATGCCAAGGAAGGCCTTGTATTGTCCAAAAAAGCAGGCGGGGAATGGGGGCTTACAAACCTGCCGACGGTTTATGCGCCCCTTGTGCAGGAAGCACTGGCATGCTATGCATCGGAGCGGGAAATGCAGCCGGATGCAGGGGAAGCGGAAGCTTTTAATATTTATATGAGACAGTGCATAAAAGACAGGATAACCTGAACGGATAACAGCCCGCGGCCTGCTGTCTGCGTCTGCCGGATCGTTCAATGATAAAGCCGGCAGACAGAATGCGGAGAAAGGGATAAGAAAAGGAAAGGATGCAAATGGAAAGTCATTACAGCCTGCAGGAGTTGGCATTTTTGTATGGGGAAACACCGGAGTGGGAACACCAGCTGGCACTTTTTACCCTTGATTCTATCCTGTATCTGGAAGAATACCCTATACTGTCGGATGACATCTATGTATGGGAGTCAGACGAAGATCTGCATCCTGCTTCCCGCCTGCTGCAGACTTTTGCAGAAGAGAAAAAGCAAGAGCGGCCGGCAGTTGAGCGGATAGCAGCGCAGGTACTGTCTGAAAAAGCAGAATTCTGTGTGGGAATAGGAACCTACAGCGCCGATGGGAACAGAAAACTCTATATGTGTGTTATTTTGGATTCCCGGACAAGAAAAGTGGAAGCCTACTCCTTTGGCGTATATCGCAGTGTGGATTTGGTGAGGAAGGCTCTGGACAATTTTTTCCGGCTGTGGGATGGCCGCGGAAACCGGATTGTCCTGCAATGCAGCAGGAATCCGATCTACAGGAGCCAAAAGTACCGCAATATTCTGGAAGAATATCCGGTGGAAGGACGGATGAACATTCCGGGAAGCCGCGGGCAGTCGGCGGCGGTGAGCACCTTTTTTTCCGGGCTTATGCAGAAAAAGGGAAAGATGCCATTCGGCAGCAGGCAGGATGCCATCGACTGGCTGAGCGTTTATATCCTGAAATACAACCTGAAACGGACGGGTAACGGGCCTGACAGCTCGGAACTGTTACATGGACATATTAACTCCAAATAATTTTGCTGTAACCTCTGTAAAATGTATTGACACTCACGGAACGTGAGGGTGTAGTGTGGTCTTGTCAGGAACAGGAGGCACCATAATGAAAACCGTAAAAGAAGTATCCGAACGAACTAATATCAGCGTACGCACCCTTCATTATTATGATGAAATAGGACTTTTGAAGCCTTCGTCATACAGTGAAGGGGGATACCGGCTTTATGACGATAAAGCCCTGGAACGTTTGCAGCAGATACTTTTTTTCCGGGAATTCGATATGCCCTTGCTGGATATCAGGGAGATTATGGATAATCCTGACCTGGACAGAGATTCCATACTTGTCACACAAAAAAGAATGCTGGAAATCAAAAGGGACCGTCTGAACCGTCTGATTTCCGGAATATCCGACATTTTGAGAGGAGAAAATAAAATGGATTTTGAAATGTTCAGTAAAAAAGAAATGGATGAGATGTATCAGGCTGTCGTTGCAAATATGGGAGAAGAACAGTTGCAGGTGATGAAGGAAAAATACGGAAGTCTGGAGAAGTTCCGGGAGCAGTTTCTGGAAAAAGCATCCGGACAGGACGCACAGCAGAATTTCCGCAAGGTAGTGGAGTGGTACGGAAATAAGGATAAGGCCATGGATGCGGTAAAAAAACCTGTGGGTATGGAGGTCATGGAAGCATACCGGAACCGGATAGACGGTATTTATAAAAAGCTGGCAGAAAAAATCGGCATGGATGTTTCTTCTTTCGAGGTGAAGTCCCTCATCGGAGAACTGGATTTTGTATCAAAGCAGCTGTATCAGATGGATGATGTAAAAGAGCTGATGCTGGAAATCGCAGATTCTTATGAAAAGAGTGAGGATATGCGTAAGAGTATGGATACACCGTATGGAAACGGAACTGCGGTATTTCTGGGAAAAGCGATACGGGAATTTTATAAATAGGTATAACTGGTGAGAAGTGCAGTAACCGTTCAGACAAGTCTGAACGGTTACTGATTGCCGCCATGCCGGAAGCGGGAAGGATTGCGAGTGACCCAGCTTCAGTATTATGACTATAGTATAATAGATCACTTCTTTTTATGTAATCTTTGTTGTTTTTATTTTATATTATATATCCGTTGGAGGTATGCCGTTATTTGGCGAATAATGTCGTCACAATCTCCGTCACCCTTATGTCAAGCCCATGACAAAAATAAATTGCACTCAATAATTAAATTAACTCATAAGGATTAGAAGAAAAATCTTCAAAAGACAAATCGGTGTAAATAACTTTACTTCTATTATTTAAAAATCTTTCATAACGCATTTTCTCTATCTTTATATCTTCAATAGATTTTCCATTATGATTATTAACAATATAATATGTTATATTATTCTGGCTTAACATCTCAGCCCTTTTTATTAAATATTTTATGTAAATATCAGCATCCGGAAAAGAGTAGCCACAAAATATGACTTTTTCTACATCAACAAGCTGAGATTCAGTATTATGCCAAACATTGCTCAAGTATAAATTTTGATAATCTTTAAAAAAGGATGGTGGTATTATTATCGCTTCCATCAATGAGCCACATTTTGGACACGTTGCATCTACCAAATTAGATAACAACCTTAAAACCCCTTTTTCATTATTAGTTGTTACTATATTTTTGCATACTGGACAATAAAGCCAATTTAGCGAACCATGAATTTTGCATAATGGGATTACATCTCTTTGAACTTTATAAACTGAAAGATTGAAACCATAATCTATATTCAGTCCATTCCGTACAATTGCATTATCAATAAGGATGTCATAGTTAGTAGAAATAAAAGATATATTATTAATATTATGTAAATTTGATATTAGTTTTGAATGTATATACCCATTTGATTTATCTAATTTGTAATCTATAATTTCGGACATTGCCAGCAATAATGATAATCGAATTGATTGGTAATTTTCAATTTTTATAGAATCAAGATTATAAGTTTTACAAGTTTGAAAAAAATATTCTTTTCTGCTAATTGCAAGATCCAGCATACCCAGTGCTTCTTCAAATGTTGGATAAATACTATCTTCAAGACTATTATTCATTCCGAAAAAATTTTTAAAAAAATCTTTTATGATATTCTCTATTTTCTCATCCATTGGAGCATATTTTTCATCTAATCCTTCATATAGATCAATATTAATATTACGTTTTTTTGCTTTTCGCATACAAAAATATTCTCTGAACAGTTCATTTTGCAAAGGTGCGCCATCTGCTTTTGAAGCACCAGCTCCAAGAAAAATCACATTTTTCATTAGCTACTATCCTTTCTATCGCTAATAGAATATATTTTTATTATAATACATAATGATGAAAACTCATAATACTTTTTGTCATAAAGTGTAGGATTTTGTCGTCATGACCTCCGCCACCCGTATGCGACAAATTTCAACAGGATTTTATATCGTTCCCCTTAAAATCAAGTCAAATTTTGTACTGTTTTATATTGCTATAGTAAAAACAAACCGCTTTGTTCAGAGATTATCATACAGAAGAGTCTTACTGCAAATAATAAATTCGAGTTAGACATTCCATTACTAACGCCTTTATAAGCTGATTGAAGTAAACCACAAACTCGTTATTAATATTTTTTAAAAGGCACATATCAACGATATATAGAGATAGACCCTGTAAAAAGCCACCCTCAAATATTATAGTGTTTTTACATCAGGTTTGATAAATACTTAATTGATTGCATCTTCGTATACATCTAAACCAACATTGTCTGTTGGCGTTAGCCGTTCAAATTGATATTTTCTTTCTTCCACCACTAACACATCCTTCCCTTGTTAATATTCATTACTCAGCAAGAAATCTGCAATGTGCATGGTCTTTATCCCTTCATAATTCCCCCCCGCAAAAGCGTCTGTCCGCAATACATATTTCGGATAATTATCCCGAATGTCAAGCAGTCTTCCGTATTCGCGTTTTTCGGTTTCAGGAGAACCGATCTCCTGGGCCGCTTGAATGTACAGCTTGTTTTCCTGCTTAACGGCAATGAAATCTATTTCAGCGCTGTCCAGTTTTCCAACGTATACTTCATATCCTCGGCGCAGTAATTCCAGATAAATTATATTCTCCAGCATTGCGGCCACGCTGTCCGGCGAATATCCTAATACACTGTAACGCAACGCCGGGTCGGCCAGGTAGAATTTCTCCTGGGTTTTTAAAATTTCTTTGCCCTGTATGTCGTAACGCGAACAGCGGTGAAGGATATAGGCGCTTTCCAGCTTGCTGAGATAGTTGTAAACCGTTTCGTTATCAATAGCCCGATTTTCGCTTTTCAGATATTTGGATATAGAAGCGGCGGAGAAAGTCCGTCCAACATTATCAAAAGCAAACTTTACAATACGCTCCAGCTGATCCACTTTGCGGATTTGATTACGCCTTACAATATCAGTAAAAATCGTAGAATTATAGATATCCTTAACAATGGTGTAGACTTCATCCGGCGTATATTTTTGCAGATGGACTGCAGGAAAACCGCCGAGCCGGAGATAATTTGCAAGTTCTGAACGAGGATCAAGAACTTCCGCGTACTCTTTGCGAAAGATCATATACTCTGAAAAGGACAACGGGAAAATACGGAATGCTATATAACGACCAGTCAAGTAGGTAGATATTTCAGAGGACATCATTCTGGAGTTTGAACCGGTTACATAAATGTCTACATCATAGTCAGTCATAAGGGAGTTTACAACTTTTTCCCATGACTTTACTTCTTGAATCTCATCAAGAAAAAGGTAAGTCTTACCCTCTAAAAACAAATGCTGCTTCAAATGTGCAAACAAGGCTTTCGCTGTTTTTATATCCTCATATTCCAAAGAATCAAAGCTATAATGCAATATTTGCTCGTTATGAATACCCTGTCCTTTCATTTTATCTATCAACATTTTTAAAATGGTTGATTTCCCACAGCGGCGAATTCCAGTAAGGATTTTCACAAATGGTGTATTCGCATATACCATTATCCTATCAACGTAAATTGGTCTATTAATCATAAAAGGCACCTCCCATCTATAATAGAATATCGCATTTCTTTTAAGATATCAACACTTTTTATGGGTATAACCGCAAAACTTAAAGTTAATATAACCGTTGTCAACAGAAAGCTGGATTAGACTAATCTAATGTGGTGGATTGATAATGGACTGGTTATGCAGAAAACATGAAATAAGGTCACCACTATCAATCAACGCTTGTATAATGTTTTATTCTATCGTATGCATCTTAAGTAATAAAAAAATACCGTACAGGTAAACCCCATACGGTATTTTATATAGCCGCAATATAATCTGCATTTCTTCTGCATAGCCGGTATTTATGAAATAAATCTCCCCTTTTGCGGCTCCGGAACAACCCGGGGAAAACCATCAGCCGCTTCCCCGAAGCAGAACCTACTGCTTCCGGCTCCGCAAAAATTCCTTCCCAAAGCAGTAAGCCGCTGAAACAAGCAGGGCCAGGGTCGTCAGACTGTCAACAAATTTCGTGGAAGCATCCAGCGGCTGGCGCAAAAAGAAAGAAACCGTATAATTGATCCCCCACATAACCGGTATGATAACCAATAATAAAATCCCCGCCGCATATAATTTCCTGTGCGTGATTTTCGAAAAGGAAAGATAGATGCACCACAGCCCGAGAAGGGAAATGACAGATATCACAGTCCCCATTTTATAAAGGACAGGCAAACCTAAAAGCCGGCTTAATACTGCCAGATAAGGGATTGCCGTCAGGCTGAGGGCCAGAAGAAGATTACGGATAATATGCCCCCGGGCTTTAAACAGCGGGAGGAGAAGCAGCCAGCCGAAAAGCAGGGAAAAAGCCACAAGGTAAGACCAGGTCAGTTGCCCGGCTATACAGAAATCACATATAAAGCAGATGACTGCAGCAAGAATAAAAGAAGAAGATAAGAAGGTGAAGATCATCCCTCTTGCTCTGTCCAGTTTCTGGGCGGCGCTTTTGTCGGAATACAGCAGGGTTTCTTCCACCAGGGCTTCGCCGGATTTTTCAGGGGAGGCTCCTTTTTCCCCATTTAACAACTCGCTTGTTGTCACACCCAGGATCTGGGCCAGCGGGATCAAGAGGGATATATCCGGGCAGCTGATGCCCCGTTCCCATTTGGAAATCGCTTTATCCGTGATTTCCAGCCGAGAGGCCAGATCCTTTTGGGTCAGATTTTGGGATTTTCTCATTTCGGAAATAAACTTTCCCATTTTTTCATTATTCATTGCATAACCCTTTCTGTCGTCACTGATGTCAGATCAACTCAAATTCCGCAGGTGCCGGTCAGCCCTCCGCTCACTGTCTGCGGGGCGCTCTCCGGCACCAACGAAGTCTGAATTAACAATATAATAAAATACAGCGGAAAGAAACCGATTATCTGGCGATTAAGCGGATTCTACCGTTGGTTTACCTGTAATATCCCCTGTCCCGGAGCCTTTGTACAAGGAACTGGCGTACCCTTTCGGCCTCCGTTGTATCGTGATGGAAATGCAGCTGTCCTGCCACAAAACCGGCCAGCTCATGGAAATAATCGTACAGGAGAAACAGGCAGCGGCAGATCGTATCATAGTCCCCGTCAGGGAAAACATGTTGAAACCGTTCCATTTCTTCCGGAGACAGGAACCGCTTCAGGTATTTGCAGGAAGAACCGGTGGTGACGCGGAAATGGTTATCGATGCCTGTTTTCCAGTTCAGCATTTTCAGGAACATGGGCAGGAGCAGCACATCATAGGCGTGCTTGGCATAGTACAGCTCTTCCCGGCACACGCCCTTGGAAACATAAAGACTCAGCCAGCGGAATTCATTGCAGGTGTCAAAAAATTCCTTCTCCTCCGGGGGCTGTATGTAAAAGGCGTCTTCGATCGGAAGCGGCAGCAGGGAAGGAAAGCTATCCTTGTTCATAAGGACAGCCCGCGGGTGGTTATTTTCCCTCTCCTTTGCTATATCTTTTACATCCTGCAAGGTCAGATCGATACGGTTGCCGTCGGCAAACTGGATCAGATAAGCGAAAGGTTCACGGCTGGTATAATCATAAGGATGGGAATACCAGTCCATGGGACACTGCACGATCAGAATATTGCCGAACGTATGGATCCAGGAACGATCTGCGGTAAAGTCCCTCACATCCGTAACATAATAGGTAATGTCGAAATCCGAGTAGGTATCCTGGACAGCATTGGGATTGGCCCTGGAACCCTCCATGGTGACGGCGCGGATCCGATCGTCTTCTTTGGCTTTGTGTATAATCATGTCCATCATTTCTTTTTCTGAACGCATGCTGTTCTCCTTCTTTCTCCCGATATGCTGCGCGGCTCCGTATCATTCTTTTACCGCAACCATCGTGAATTCACCCGGCAATGTCGGATCCGTCCAGGCGGGATGCTCGTCAAAGCGTTTTAAGATAAAACCGCTGTCTATACAGGCATTGATGATTTCGCTGATCGTATATTTCCGGTATTCGCACAGCGGGATCTGCCTGCGGATTTCTTCCGGGTAAAATCTGGCATGGGCCATTTCCCCTTTTATGATATCTCTGGAAAAATAAGGGGCTTGCGGCTGCTGAAACTCCAGAATATCCGCTATTTTCTGGAACGGATGAAAATCGCTGCATATCATACGGCCGCCGGGGCGGAGCAGGGAAAACATTACATCCATAAATTTCCCGATATCATGAAAATAGTGCAGTACGCCGCCTTCCATAAACACGATATCGAACTGCCCTCCGTACCGGGCCATATCGGTTTCCAGCACATCCCCCAGAACAAAGTCCACGGAGGTATCCGCCGCCTCTGCGGTTTCCAGCGCATACCTCCGGTTGCCGGACGAAATATCGAAAATGGTCACCTTCGCACCGAGAAGGGCGAGAGGAATTGCCTTTTTCCCGCAGGAACCGCAGATATTTGCCACGCGCACCCCTTCACAGGAGTCGAAATAGGCCGCATATTTTTTCAGCATTCCCACCGGATCCGCCATGTCCTTTTTGGCCCGTTCCTCCGGTGTCCCTGCATGCTCCACCCAGAAATCATAGGTGTTGAATTCCCAGGCATCCTTATTCTGCCGGATATAATCTTTCATCTGTATACCCCCTCTGTCCGATAGTAATTTTAATTGATCCGTATTCGTATCCATCTATTTTACATGATGCCACATAAAATAGCTATCCTTTTGCGTACCGTTTCAGACGATTCTGAACCGGTGTTACTGGTCACGCCCCCTGTGCAGTACATGCACAGACCTGCCTGAACGGTTCCAATCAGCGGATAGCTTTCTATGACTTTAGTAAGTTGTTCCTGGTATACTTTTTCAAGATTCGGAAAGGAGGACAGCCAGTCTGCATTCAGAGAACTGATATTCAGGGAAACATCAACTATTTTTTCCGGAAGCCGATTGCTTTTTTGCTTTTTGCTTTAATAAACGGAAGGTTTCTGCAAATGTAGTATGATTGCATTCTGGATTGGGACAAAACATTTTTCTGTTGTAACTGATAATCCTGGTTTTCAAGTCCATAATAGGAAGGTCTTGAAAACTGCGTTCATATACACGGTGTTTTGTTGTAGAAGTGCTTCCGCAGTACGGACACACGGCTTCTTCCTTATTGGAAGCAACTCTAATGACAATAGTATCCCCAGTTATTTCATGGCTGATATAATCCAGGTCAGGGTCCAAAATCTTAATAAATTCATCCATACGCAGCATCTCCATAACATAAATAATCTACTCAAACTTCGCAGGAGCAAAATGGCCTTCCGCCCGCTGGCAGAGCGGTGTCCCCGGGACGGAAAAGGATATTCGCCAGTCCATCAGGCCGGACATTCCGATGAGCCCGAAGGCGTCAAGTGTGTCAGATGAGGCTGACACACTTGACCGGTCTCATCGGAATGGTAAATTACTAAAGTAATTCGAGAGGATCTGGTGAACATTCCTTTTCCGTCCTGGGGATACCGCTCTGCCAGCGGGCGGAAGGCCATTTTGCTCCTACGAAGTTTGAGTAATCTACTATAACTATACCGCACACAGATAGGAAAAACACTAAATTTCAACTAATTTTGGAAAGAACCATAATTTTATAGGAAACAAGACGTTCCCACAATAAAAGTTCCGGCCAAAAACAGGTGATTTCCGGCCAACTGGTTGTAAGCAATCATCGTTGTCAGTATATTTAAAATTAAGTAAAGTGACGATATGGAGAGAAAGAAACCTATGTGAAGCATAGTTGTCTGTGACAGCGACGGGGCGGAACGGGAGAAGCTGTTGGAGTATGTCCGGTGCTTTGGCGGTGAGAAAAACGGAGTAGGATAAGCGGTTGGCTAATCGTCCGCCGCAGGAGTAAGGGAGGAAGAAATAAAATGAAAAACTATAAGAAAAATTTGTCATTTATCCTGACGGTTATTTTGGCGGTAGGCTTGTCGCCTGCGATGTTCAGCTTCGCAGCAGGCGATGGCGGCACCATCCCGATTCGCATATCGGAGGTTTTGGAAACGCTGAAGGATACCGGAGGGAAAGGAATTAGCTATGGGCTGGAAGGGCTGCCGGAGGATTTGGCAGCAGAACTGGAGGACTTGGTGATTCTCAAGAGAGGATCAGTCAATGAATTGAAGTATTACATCACGGCCGAAATCCCGGGTGAATACGACGAAGAGAATCCGTATGCCTGCCTTCAGGGCCTATCCGTTATACTTATCAATCTGATGAATGAGAATATAGCTTACCCTGAGATTCATATTGAGGACAGCGGTTCCTTTGGTTTCACCGTAACCGGGGAAGCGGAGCAGTTTTGGGAGGCTGCCGGGAAAGAGGAGGATGAGACCCAGGCTGATCCGGCCCAGGCGTTTTCAGAAGCAGCTACTTCAGATGAAAAAATGAAGGAAAGCGGGGAGAGTTATGAGGGGGGGATGTCTTCTTCCACTCCGGATAGACTTGCTTCCGCACCGACCGCGTCAGAGCCCGCGGAGCCCGCACCGACCGCGTCAGAGCCCGCGGAGCCCGCACCGACCGCGTCAGAACCCGCGGAGCCCGCACCATCCGCGTCAGAGCCCGCAGAGCCTGCACCGACCGCGTCAGAGCCCGCGGAGCCCGCACCGTCTGCGTCAGAGCCCGCGGAGCCCGCACTGACCGCGTCTGAGATAACCGAGCCCGCACCGACCGCGTCAGAACCCGCGGAGCCCGCACCGTCTGCGTCAGAACCCGCGGAGACCGCGCCGACCGCGTCAGAACCCGCGGAGCCCGCACCGACCGCGTCAGAACCCGCGGAGCCCGCACCGACCGCGTCTCAACCCGCGGAGACCGCGCCGTCTGCATCTGAGATAACCGAGACCGTATCGCCTGCAGCTGAGTCGTCTGCGTCCGCGCCATCCGCGACTGCAGCTTTAAGGAGTGTATCGTCAGCGTCAGCCTCTTCAGTCTCAGCAGTGGACCAGAAGTCCGCTTCCGGGATCATCCCTTCCCTAAGCGCGCAACAGTTTTTCCTTCATTCTACGTTTTCGAATGGTAGCTGTTCGCTCAAGGTGCTAGTTATAACGGAGAACAGTAGCTCTATAGATGGCGCGGATGTAACAGTGAGAGGCGTTACTTCCGGCACTTCTCAGTCCGGGAAGACGGATGGGACGGGGATGATTAATTTTGGGGGATTAAGTATGGGCGATTATGAGATCACAAGTACTGCAGATGGTTATTGGCCACAGGTACAGCTTGGTACGCTCAATTCCCCGGGCGTACGGAAGCAATACACTTTTGTTATGGAGTCCTTAACGGATCCGTATGCGATTTTTTTGCGTGTAAGTGATAAAGATACCGGCAAATATCTGAAAGGGGCAAATGTATCATGGGAAGGCCTTTCCACTAGCAACACTGGCACTCCTGTCACAGACAACTTCGGAATCATCCGGGTTTCGACCTCAGAGCGGGAGGATGTCCGGGTTACAACTACTCTGGCGGGGTATTTGCCGGACACACAGATCATACTTGAGGCCAGCGATAGGCTTCTGAATTACGATATCACCCTCACCCCCGTCCCCGCTCCCACCCCGCCCCCGATCCCGGACCGGCAGGAGGATGGGAATGTCTATGACGTTGGAAACAACGAAGCGGGCGATCCCCCTTCCCCAAGCAGAAAGGAAGTTGAGGAGGAAATAACGGCTGTCAATTTCCGTGCCGATGTGCCGGAAGGATTTGCAGAGGATATAGAAATACGCCTAAACGGAAGCTCCTATTATCTGACTGCCTGGTCCGGTTATTTCCTAACAATTGACCTGAAACCAAAGGATTATGAGGTAAAGGTGATGTTATCAGACGCCGTCGCCAGTCAATATCGGGCGGAGTATGTGGAAATGTTCAATCCAAAAACAGACAGGGACATCACTATTCGGATTGTGCATGCTTTGCCGGTTGAACCGGAAGAAGGCGGAGGGGAGCTTGTCAAAGAAGGGGCTGAAGTACCGAAAGACGCGGCGGAGCCGGAAGTAAATGATGCCAACACTCCCTTGCTGGTTGCAAAGACACCCGAGGATCATGACGAGAGTATGGCGGAAAGTAACGGTCAGGAGACAGCACAATCCCCTGACACGGAAAGAAACGAGACGAAGGGGTCCGAAACGGAAGCGGCAGCGGTCCCGGTTGAAGAGCCGGGCAATGCATTTGTGGCTAAGGCCGCCATTCTCGTATTGACCGCCGCCGCCCTAACCATCCTCATCGCAGCAGTTATGAGACGTAAGGCCATGAAGAGGAAGAAAAGAGAAAATCAATAAGGACGCTGACAATTAAGGCGGAACAGCGGAAGCAGCAGCTGCTGCTTCCGGCTCCGGAAAAATTCCTTCCCAAAGCAGTAAGCAGCTGAAAGCAGCAGGGCCAGGGCCGACAAACTGTCAACAAATTTCGTGGAAGCATCCAGCGGCTGGCAAATATCGAAAAGGGTCACCTTCGCACCGAGAAGGCGAATATTCGTATTCATCTATTTTACATGATGCCACATAAAATAGCTATCCTGTACCGGTTCAGACAATTCTGAACGGTTCCCTTTTTGTCTCTTTTTCCGCAATCTAAACTTGACAAAAACACTCCACTTTATTATAGTTAAGTTAGAAACGTAAAATTCATGTGCAGGACAGCCTGTTGCGCATGTGGAGCCTGCGTCAGGAAAAGGAGGCGTGCCATTGCTTATCACTCGTGAAACCGATTATGCGCTCCGCATTTTGCGGGCATTATCCCAGGGTGTCTGCCTGACGGTGGGAGAGATTGCGGAAAAAGAATCACTGCCTCATAAATTCACCTATAAAATCATGAAAAAGCTGGAAAAAGCCGGAATCATACGAATCATACGCGGAGTGAACGGCGGCTGCCAGCTGGATGCGGATTTGCATGGGATAAGCTTGTATGATCTGGTGAATGCAGTAGAAGCCAACGCCAGGCTGGCGGCATGTATGAATGCTGATTACCAGTGTGAATGGAGAGATAAAAACGGGGGGCCCTGCAACGTACACGGGCAGCTCGCCAAGGTACAGCTGGCGATTGACCGGGAATTTAGTTCGCGCAGTCTGTATTGGGTCTTATTTGGGGATTGATATTGGATTTTCTTATTTTTAAAAGTGGATAAAAAAAGTCGAGTTTTGCAGTATGCACAATCGGACACATATCTGCCGTATATCAGGCAGTAAACATATAGAGTCACTGATAATCCAATTCATAAAAAGGGGGTACAAAATATGCTTTATCAAACAACACAGGAACAGGAAGCATTCAGACAGAAAATGAGGGGATTTGCGGAAAGCGAAGTAAAACCAATCGCTTTTATGCTGGATCAGAACAATGAATTTCCGGCAGACGCTGTCAAAAAGCTGGGAGAAATGGGGCTTATGGGGATACCCTACCCCAAAGAATACGGCGGTGCCGGGCTTGATGTTCTCAGTTATGCCATTGCGGTGGAAGAACTCTCCAGAGTGGACGGAGGAACAGGAGTTATCCTTTCCGCCCATGTTTCCCTGGGATCCTGGCCGATTTTTGCTTTCGGCACGCAGGAACAGAAAGAAAAATATCTGGTTCCGCTGGCCAGAGGGGAAAAAATAGGAGCTTTTGGCCTTACGGAGCCTAACGCCGGATCCGATGCCGGCGGTACGGAAACTACTGCCGTGCTTAAGGGTGATTATTATCTGTTAAATGGTGGCAAAATATTTATAACGAATGCGCCGAAGGCAGATACGTATGTGGTGTTCGCCGTAACCACTCCGGATATCGGAACCAGAGGGATTTCTGCATTTATTGTGGAAAAAGGCTGGGAAGGCTTTGAATTTGGTGATCATTATGATAAAATGGGTATTCGGTCATCCTCTACCGCGGAACTGCTGTTCAATGATGTCAGGGTTCCCAGGGAGAATCTTCTTGGAAAAGAGGGGGAAGGCTTTAAAATCGCTATGGCAACCCTGGACGGCGGACGTATCGGCATTGCCTCCCAGGCGCTGGGAATCGCCCAGGGAGCGTTTGAGCATGCGCTGGAATATTCCAAAGAGAGAGTACAATTTGGAAAACCCATTTGTCAGCAGCAGGCGGTATCCTTTAAGCTTGCCGATATGGCGACCAAACTGCGCTGTGCACGGTTCCTGATATACAGTGCCGCGGAACTGAAGGAAAATCACGAGCCTTATGGGATGGAAGCCGCCATGGCCAAGCAGTATGCATCCGATATTGCCCTGGAGGTCACCAATGATGCCCTTCAGATTTTCGGCGGAAGCGGTTACTTGAAGGGAATGGAAGTAGAGCGGGCATACCGGGATGCCAAAATTACCACAATATACGAAGGCACCAATGAAATCCAGAGAGTGGTCATCGCCTCCCATCTCATCGGCAAAATGCCGAAGGATGCAGGCGGTGCGCCGAAGCTTATGAAAAAAGCGGCTCCCGTAACAGGCTACCGCAAGAAAATGATTCTTAAGGAAGGCAGCGCCAAAGAACGGGTGGAAGCCCTGGTAGCAGCCCTGCAAAAGGAAGGCTATGATTTCACGGTGGGAATTCCGGCCGATACGCCTATTCCCCAGGCGGAAAGAGTGGTTTCGGCAGGAAAAGGCATCGGCAGCCGGGAAAACATGAAGCTGATTGAAGACCTGGCTTTCCAGGCCGGCGCTGCGGTAGGTTCTTCCAGGCCCGTTGCGGAAACCCTGAAATATGTGCCTCTGAACCGGTATGTGGGAATGTCCGGGCAGAAGTTCACCGGCAACCTGTATATTGCCTGCGGAATATCCGGAGCCGTACAGCATCTGAAGGGTATCCGGGATGCCTCCACCATTGTGGCGATCAATAAAAATGCCAACGCCCCTATTTTTAAAAACTGTGACTATGGCATCGTGGGAGATCTGATGGAGATCCTGCCGCTGCTTACGGCTGCCCTGGATAATGGGGAAGCCAAAAAGCCGGCCCCGCCCATGGTAAAAATGAAACGGCCGCTGCCTCCCAAGCCCGCGCCGGTTGGAAGGATTTATACCTGCGGAGGCTGCGGTTATGAATACAATCCTGCTGTAGGGGATGCGGACGCGGATATCGCTCCGGGGACCTTGTTTGAAAAGCTGCCGCAGGACTGGGTATGCCCGGAATGTGCGGAAAGTAAAGATATGTTTATGTAGGCTGCGGCCGGAAGGAGGAATTAGTAATGTATTGTGTCAGAAATGTAACGGAAGATTTATACTGGGTGGGGGCCAATGATCACAGGCTGACCCTGTTTGAAAATATTCATCCCATTCCCAGGGGAGTTTCCTATAATGCATATCTGCTGCTTGATGAAAAGACAGTCCTTTTTGATACTGTGGACTGGTCTGCGTGCAGACAGCTTCTGGAAAACATGGATTATCTGCTGCAGGGAAGGGAACTGGACTATCTGGTGATTAACCATATGGAACCGGATCACGGGGCTTCCATTGAAGAGATCCTGCTGCGTTTCCCCAAGGTTACCATCATAAGCACCCCCAAAGCCTTTATGCTTATGCGCCAGTTCGGCTTTGATATCGATAACTATACACAGCTGGAAGTAAACGAAGGCGATACCCAGAGCTTCGGCCGACACACGGTTACTTTCGTGAATGCCCCTATGGTACACTGGCCCGAGGCAATGGTGACCTTTGATACCACGGACGGCATCCTGTTCTCCGCTGACGCCTTCGGTTCCTTCGGAGCCTTAGACGGCAAACTGTTTAATGATGAAGTGGATTTTGAGAGAGACTGGATTGACGATGCCA
Organism: Lachnospiraceae bacterium; assembly: GCA_022845955.1. Taxonomy (GTDB): domain Bacteria; phylum Bacillota; class Clostridia; order Lachnospirales; family Lachnospiraceae; genus Eisenbergiella. The sequence goes on along the minus strand of AP025576.1, from coordinate 6,235,647 downwards.
GACGTTATTTTACCAATATTGTTGGAAAATACGGCGCTCCCGTACAGGCCCTCCTGAAAAAAGCCTCCGGGCTGGATATTAAATTGATCTGCCCCCTCCACGGCCCTGTATGGCGTTCCAATATCGGTTACTTTATCGAAAAGTACGATCTCTGGAGCCGCTACGAGCCGGAGGAAAAAGGGGTAATGATCGCCTACGCCTCCATGTACGGCAATACGGAAGCGGCTGCACAGGCCCTTGCCGCCAGGCTGTGTGATAAGGGAATGACCAATGTGGCTGTATATGACGTTTCCAATACACATGTTTCCCAGCTGATTTCCGAAGCGTTCCGTTTAAGCCATATCGTCCTGGCTTCTGTGACCTACAATCTGGGAATTTATCCGGTTATGCACAGCTTCCTTTCCGATATGAAAGCGCTGAACCTGCAGAATCGCACCTTTGCCATTATCGAAAACGGTTCCTGGGCCTGCAAATCAGGAGACCTGATGCAGAAATTCATTGATGAAGAGATGAAAAATATGACGGTTCTCAATGAACGACTCTCCATGGCATCCACGCTGAACCCCGATAAGGTTTCCGAACTGGAAGCGCTGGCAGACGGGATTATCGCTTCCATAAACGGAGAGGAATAATTCCGGCAGGAAAAAGATACCGATCCTTAAAAAGAAAAGGTGGGCATTCCTTACGGGTGCTCACCTTAATTTGAATATATCCTTCCCCTGATTTTTTCCGTATTCAATCCCGCCGCACCTATGCTATACTAAGCATATCTGAAAATTCAAAAAGGCAGGTATATACGATATGAGTAAAAAAATGACGGGTATCCCGCTGGAGGGATTTGCGCAGCTGTGCCGGGAAGCGGCGGCCCAGGGTGCGGTGCTGCTGAAAAATGATGACAATACCTTACCGGTAACAGACGGGGAATGCGTTTCTGTTTTTGGCCGTATCCAAAAGGACTATTACCGAAGCGGAACCGGTTCAGGGGGAGCGGTAAACGTACCCTACACTACAAATCTGCTGGACAGCCTCAGACAGTGTGAACAGGTGAAAGTCAATGAAGAGCTGGCAGGTATTTACGAAAACTGGATACAGGAAAATCCGTTTGATGACGGCGGCGGCGGATGGGCGGCGGAGCCCTGGAACCAGAAGGAAATGCCGGTAACGGAGGATCTGGTAAAGAACGCGGCTTCCCATTCCGACAAAGCCCTGGTGGTTATCGGAAGAACGGCAGGAGAAGCCAAGGATTACGAAGACCGGGAGGACGGCTACCGTCTTAACAGCCGGGAAAAAGAACTGCTCCGTCTGGTAACCCGGTATTTTAAGAAAACAGCAGTGATCCTCAACGTGACCTGTGTAATTGATATGGACTTTCTGCAGGAACCCTGTGAAAATCCCATAACGGCTGTGCTTTATGTATGGCACGGCGGCCAGGAGGGCGGCAATGCCGCAGCGGATGTAATCACAGGCAGGGCAACGCCCTGCGGGAAACTGGCGGACACTATCGCTTTTCATCTGGAAGATTATCCTTCCACGGCAAACCATGGAGGAGAACTGGAAAACATCTACCAGGAAGATATTTACGTGGGTTACCGTTATTTTGAAACCTTTGCCCCGGAAAAAGTGCGGTATCCGTTTGGTTTTGGCCTGTCGTATACCACTTTTGCGGTAAAAGCTTCCGGCGCCGGGGTACAGGACGGAGAAATCCGTTTAAAGGTGACGGTCAGAAATACCGGTTTCCGCTTCTCCGGCAGGGAAGCGGTGCAGGTATATTACAGCGCACCCCAGGGAAAGCTGGGCCGTCCGGCCAGGGAACTGGCGGCATTCGCCAAAACCGGCCTGCTCGCTCCGGGAGAAGAGGAAGAGCTGTGTCTTGCGTTCCCTGTCGATGCCATGGCGGCTTATGATGACGGCGGATATACCGGAAATAAATCCTGCTATGTATTGGAAGAAGGCTGTTACCGGATTTATGCCGGGACAAGCAGCCGGGATCTGGAGCAGGTGACAGTGGACGGCGCAGAAGGCTTACAGGTGGAAACAGCGATTGTGACGAAACGGCTGGAGGAAGCCTGTGCGCCGGAGAAGGATTTTATCCGTTTAAAACCCGGGGCATGCAGGGCCGGCGGTGTTTATGAAAAGAGTGGGGAAGCCGTTCCCCAAAGAACCGTTTCTTTAGCGGACAGAATCCACGAAAATATGCCTCCTGCCCTTGCCGTGACCGGAAAAAGGAACATCCGGCTGAAGGATGTCCGGGAAGGAAAAGAGACAATGGAGGCGTTTTTGGCACAGCTGACCCCGGAAGAGCTGGCTGTGATGGTACGGGGAGAAGGCATGTGCAGTCCCCGGGTGACGCCCGGTGTTGCTTCCTGCTTCGGCGGCGTGGGCAAATCCCTGCATGATACCTATGGGATCCCTGTGGCAGCGGCGGCGGACGGCCCCTCCGGTATCCGTATGGATGTGGGGGCGCAGGCTACCCAGGTGCCGATAGGAACCCTGCTGGCGTGTACCTTTGATACACCGCTGGTGGAAGCCCTTTATGAGATGGAAGGGAAAGAACTTCTGCGCAATGAAATCGATACCCTTTTGGGGCCTGGGATCAACATCCACAGAAATCCGCTCAACGGGAGGAATTTTGAATACTTCTCCGAGGATCCCCTGCTGACCGGCAAAATGGCGGCGGCCAATATCCGGGGCATCAGAAAAGGAGGATCCCATGCCACCATGAAGCATTACGCCTGCAACAGCCAGGAAAAAGTGAGAAGCAAAGTGGATGCCGTGGTTTCCGAACGGGCTCTCCGGGAGATATACCTGAAGGCCTTTGAGATTGCGGTGAAGGAAGGCAGAGGCAGCTGCGTCATGACGGCCTATAATCCGGTCAACGGCCATTGGAGCGCCTCCAACTATGATCTGAATACGACCATTCTCCGGAAAGAATGGGGCTTTACCGGGATTGTCATGACGGACTGGTGGTCTACGATGAACGACTGTGCGGAGGGCGGGGAAGAAAGCCGGGAAAATACAGCGGCCATGGTGCGTTCCCAGAACGATCTCTACATGGTGGTGGATAACCTGGCTGCGGAAGAGAACCCCATGGGAGACAACACGCTGGAAGCTTTACAAACAGGGAAACTGACACTGGGAGAACTGCAGCGCAGCGCCGCCAATATCTGCCGTTTCCTGATGCATGCGCCGGCTATGGAACGCTCTCTCCTGCCGGAAGAGGAACCGGAACTGATACCGGCAGATAAAACGGAAGGAACGAAACGATGCGCAGACCGGGGAGCCGTCCTGGAAACCGCCTGCAGGCTTTCCACACCCATGGATACCCCCGTTCGCTTCTGCGTGAAAACCCCCGGAATCTACCGGATACGTATCTGTATGAAAACAAACAATCCGGATTTCCGTGCCCAGTCCGCCTGCAATGCCAGCCTGAACGGCGTGCGTTTCCTGACACCCCAGCTAAATGGCACCAATGGTGTTTCCGTAGAGCGGGAAATGGGAGAGGTCAGGCTGGAAAAAGGAAGCTATGAGCTGTGCCTTACCCCTACTAAAATGCCGGGTATCGAAGTGGAATGGCTGGAATTCCATAAATAACCGGCTGCAAAAAAATGCCGCCTGGTGGTTTTAAACCACTCAGGCGGTATTTTTTATACGATATGTAATTGGATTCCTGCATCTTCAATAAGATGGATCCACTCTTCGGAAATTCCATTATCTGTGACAATTATGTCCAGTTCCGGGAGAGAGGCAAAAAAAGCGGTGCGGATCAGGCCAAGCTTACTGGAATCCACCAGGAGTATTTTAGTCAGGGAAGAACTGATTACGGCACGTTTCGTAAGCACTTCGTAATTATGGGCACAGGTGATTCCCAGTTTTTCGTGAACTCCGGAAGCGGAAAGAAACAGTTTTGTGGCCCGGTGGCTTTTTATCAGGTTATTGGCTTCCGGTGATTCAAACATCTGATCCTTCGGATGGTAATAACCGCCCGGGAAAATAATGGAAACATCATTTTTCTGTACAAGCTGGGACAAGATATAATAATTATAGCAAAGAATGGTAAGTCCCATATTTTCGGGAATATATTTGGACATTTCTCCGGTGGTGGTACCGTTGTCTATAATTAAAATATCGCCGGGAGAGATAAGGGATACGGCAAACTTCCCGATCCGGTTTTTCTCCGCGGAATATTTGGCCCTTTCTTCGGAAAGCTTATATTCGTGTTCTATATTATTGATATTGTCCAGGCGGTTGCTGCTTTTTATGAAATTCAAATCTCTCCGGATTGTCATTTCAGATACATTGAGAATGCCGGCCAGATTTCTGACAGACAGATTCGGCTGTTCATTCAGCAGTCCGACCATTTCATTCAGGCGGCGCTCTTTTTTATTCATGCTGTATTTTCCTCATTTGCTGGATTTCCCTTATTATACCAAACGGGAAAAAAAGTGTAAAGTTATGTGCATTGTTGTTTGTACGCTGCCGAATGGATGGCACTTCGGATCAGCGCATTGAAATCAGCTGCATTCCAGGCGCTTCTTCCCACGAACAGTCCATCGACAGAAGGCTGGAGAATCAGTGCATCCGCATTGGAGGGGTTGACGCTGCCGCCGTACAGAAGAGGGATTTCCCTCCCATCGGTACCGGCTATTTCATAAAGGGTATTACGGATTAGTTCATGTTTATCCCGGGCATATTCCACAGAAGCCGGCTGCCCGTTTATACCTATAGCCCATACCGGTTCATAAGCGATCCAGAGGCGGCCGGTCAGGCCCGGAGGAATGTCCTTGAGGCCGGTTTTTAACTGGATACGTAACGTTTCATCACTGATTCCCCAGTTTTTTTCCTCTTCCGTTTCCCCTACGCATAAAAGTACCGTGAACCCCGATTTCAGGCCGGCAATTACCTTTTGGTTGATCATGGCGTTGGTTTCGCCGAAGACATGGCGGCGTTCGGAGTGTCCAAGCTCCACGATGGAAATACCCAGCTCTTGCAGCATCAGAGGGGAAATTTCTCCTGTAAACGGCCCCTTTTCTTCCCAGCACATATTCTGGGCGCCCAGTAGGAGCCGTTTATGCCGGAGGGAACGTACGGCATCCGGCAAAGAAGTATAAGAAGGGATGACGAAAAGCTGCACGGTTTCCGGATCCATATCTGCTGTAAGCTGCTCCAGTTGGCTCAGATAGGAGACGGTTTCACGAATCCCCTTGTACATTTTAAGATTGGTACCAAAATATAATTTTTTTCCAGGCATTTTTTATCCCTCGGTTTTCTGTAATTCCTGTAAATAACGGTACATGGATGTAAACAGGATGGAGACTGAAGTGGCCCCTGCGTCCTGATAGCCGATGGCGCGTTCCATAAGGGATTTTGCTCGTCCGAACCGGGCGATGTAATTTTTGGTATTTTCCACCCCTTCTTCCGCTGCTTTCGCTGCGGTTCCCAGCAGTGCCGTAAGATCGGATCGATCCGAGGTTTCCATGGCAATAACAGCAGGCTCAAGAGCATCAACCATTGTTTTGTCTCCTACGTTGGCTTTGCCTCTGGCTTTTATCGCTTCCAGGGAACCCCTCATAATACGGGTAAAGCCATCGCCATCCAAAACAGGCAAAGGGGAAAGTCCTTTTATGCCGCCAAGGAACATAGAACCGAAAATGACTCCGGATGCACCTCCCATAGAATTCAACATAGCCATACCGGTGGTTTTAAAAACAGTATTAATGTCAGGAAACGGACGTTTTTCACGCAGTGCCTTTCCTGCCTTTTCCATTCCTCCCGCCATACCGATCCCATGATCCCCATCGCCGGTTTTGCTGTCTACCTCCGTAAGAAAGGGTTTATTGTCAATGATTGCCTGACAGGCGGCCAGAATCATATCTGTAGTCTGCTCGATAGTAATTTCTTTCATTCTTTTATTTCTCCTCTCGCAAAATAAGGTGAAAAACAAGGAGCACTGTAATATTTTTTCAACTCCTGATCCAGACGGAGGATTGATATGGAAAACCCGCCCATTTCCTGACAGGTACACCAGGATTTTACCTCAGCATCATAAACCCGAAGGCCGTCTGCCTTAAGCCGTTTGTCCAGCTCATAATACGCGATTTGCAGCTCCAGAAGCGTTGTGGATCCGAGCCCGTTAACCAGCACGGCAATTTCTTCCCCTTTTTCCAGACCCATTTCCGATTTCAGTTCCGTATACAGCCAGTTAACAAGCAGGCCGGCGGGCTGCATTTGTGTTCGTTCAATACCAGGCTCTCCATGAAGGCCCATACCAAATTCAATCTCTGTATCTCCCAGTTCAAAAGTTGGTTTATCAAGCCCGGGGATGGAGCCGGGGGAGAGCGCCAGGCCTATGGAATTGATATGATCTCTGGCTTTGGAAGCAATACGGGTTACCTCCTGCAGATTCAGCCCCGCGTCACAGGCGGCTCCCGCTATTTTAATAACGAAGACATCTCCGGCGATACCGCGGCGGTCCTCGATCCGCTCTACGGGGGCGGATGCACAGTCATCCCACACCCGGACATGGGCAGTGGGAATATCATCCATTTCACACAGTTCTTCAGCCATGTCAAAGTTCATATTGTCTCCTGCATAACAGCCATAGATAAAGAGGACCCCTTTTCCTTCATGTACAGCCTGCGCGGTTTCATAAATAAGCTGAGGATTGGGGGATGCAAAAATATTTCCACAGGCTGCTGCATCTGCCAGACCGGCACCCACAAATCCTGCAAAGAGAGGTTCGTGGCCGCTTCCTCCGCCGATTACCAGGGAAACCTTATCCTTTCTGCGGTTTTTGTACAAAATCCCGTGATGGTTTTCCGGCAGACTTTCGTAATACCGGGAATAGGCGGACAGATAACCGGAAAGCATTTCCTCTACAACATCCGATTCCGCATTCATGATTTTTTTCATATGTAACCTCCTGCGTACCTGTTTTTGGTGGCAATTGCTTATGGAGCAAACGTTTGGAAAATGAACCGTGAAAGTAAAATAATGTGTGATTTTATGTAACAGCTCAAACTTCGCAGATGCAAATGGCCTTCCGCCCCCGAAGTTTGAGTAACTGTTCAACTTTTATTATACTACAGTAACATAAAATGTCCATAAAATTGTTATTTTTTGTTAGAAACAAACAAAAATATGTGACAAAATTGTTCATTATTACAAGAAACACAAAAAGTAAAATGTGAGACTGTTTTTGTTAAAAAAACTAACAAACTGTGCACTATGCTTAAAAATAGTGTTTTTACTTTCTAATTAGGAAGCTTTTAGATACAGGGGTTATAGAAAATCACCAAACAGACAAAGGGTAAAGAAGGTAACAAAAATAATGATACAAATAACAAAAGTAACAAAAATGTTAGCGATAGTAACAAAAAACGGATTTCCACAAGTTGCGGAGGAAACAGTTTTGTGGTAGTTTACAGGTAAGGCAAAGCCATGGCGCTGGAAAATGAACAAAAATGTGAGTGTTAACAAATGTGTATCACATCGGCAGGAAGCGGTGTGCGAAAGTATAATTATTCAGATAAGGAGGGCAGAGGGGGATTTTTCAAAACAGGAGCATATCAGGAACAGTTACACACATTTTACAAAAGAGAGGGAATAGGAATGGCAAAATTAAACAAAAAGCTCTATGTCCGCGTATTTGCAATCGCAGTTCTTATCTGCCTTATCAGTATGATTGGGGCAAATGTGGTAAATACAAACTTCGGATCAATAGAAGTTATGGACTTGAATATTGATGACAGCAACGGTAATAACATAGCATGTACGATATACCGGCCGAAAACGGCAACTGCTGACAACCCCGCCCCCTGTGTAGTTACCCTCCATGGCAGCTACGACAGCAAGGAAACTCAGGATTATACCTGCCTTGAACTGGCGCGCAGAGGGATTGTAGCGATTACCATGGATTGTGACGGTCATGGGGATTCGGCAAATTACAAAACAAATCCCATGGATGCATTCTTTATGGTAACGGCAAATCCGGGAAGCAATTTTGAGGATATAACCACCAGCCCCGGTTCCGGTATGTGTGATGTGGTCAATTATGTGTATAACAGTCTGGCCTTTGTTGATAATTCCCAGATAGGAATAACGGGCCATTCCCTGGGGGCTAAAATGGCAAATGCCTGTCTGGCATACAATAAAATCCAGGAATACTACGGCGGCGTTAATCAGGTGGCGGCGGTATTCCTTATGGGAAATCAGCAGTTGGCTGTGGATGGGGTATGGCTGGATCATCTGAATTACGACCCGGATGACACCCCGAACAGCGGGGATGAAATCCCTCTGTATTATGATGTGGATTATGGTGTTAACGCCGGTAAATATGATGAAAACAATTATTCCACACCGGACGCTGGCGCTCCCAAGAATTTCTACAAATCCAATAATGCCCGCACGATGATCAATGAGCTGGATAACTATAATCTGGGAGAAGGGGAAGCGGTAGAGGTTGATAAAATATATAAAGGCACCGTTCAGGGGAGCGATGAAGAATACATCCGTGTTCTATACACACCCACGGAGACACACATACTCAACCATTATTCCCTGGCGACCACAGCAAACCTGGTAGATTTTTTCCAGAATGCTTTTGAGGCGCCCAACCCGATTTCGAATTCCAATCTGACAATACAGTTTAAATGGATGTTTAATACGCTTGGAGTGGCGGGATTTTTCATGGCGGTGGTGTCCTTCGGATGTATTCTGCTTACAACTAAATACTTCGGAACACTTACCGTAAAGAAGGAGGAAGAAATATATGTGCCTGCAGCTCCCAAAGGAGCCGGAAATACGGCATTATATTGGATTCTTTTGGCAGCGGGTGCGGCTGTTCCGGCCTCCTTTATGCTGAAACTGGAATCCTGGATTGGCGGGCATTTGGGTGAAATGGGTATCTCAAGATGTCTGTTCGGTACCAAAATATGGCCTCAGGGCCTGACCTTGGAGCAGGGGATGTGGACAGCCAGCGCAGGTCTTGTGGGACTGGCATTGTTCTTTTTGGGATATTGGCTTATCGGAAAGAAAAATGGGGTGAAACCGGAACAGTGGAATCTGAAAATCAGCCTGGGCGGAGCAGGCAAGACCGTACTCCTGGCTGCGGCAGCAGTAGGAATGGGATATGCGATCACGCTGTTTGCTAAGTATTTTTTCCAGGTGGACTTCCGACTGATGAGCTATGTCGTAAAGGTGCCTTCCAGTGATGATTTCCTTGTTGCATTACGGTTTATGCCGCTTTTCGCAATCTTCTTTTTTGCGAATGCCCTGTGCCAGAACCTGAGCAACATGATTGCCGGACGCAAAGAATGGCTGAACATCCTGATTTGCTGTGTGGCAAATATTGCCGGTCTGGCAGTTATCTGGATTATCCAGTATTCCGTATTTATTGGTACAGGTGTGCTGAAACTGAACGGGACCAGGGTTATGCTCAGTTGGCCTCTGTTTATTAACCTGTGTATTTGCACGATAGTAAGCAGAATTTTCTATAAGAAAACAGGCAAGGTATACACAGGAGCATTGATTAATACCATTATGTTTGCCATCATAGCTTGTGCCAATACAATGACGCTGGTATGCAATAACTGGTGGTTCTGATAAGGTAACAGTTCAGAACTGTCTGAACTGTTACGAAGAAAGGCGGTTGTGTACATGAAAAGATTTACAGTTATCATAGGCTGTGATAATGCGGCTGTTGAATTAAAGGAAGTTGTGAAAGCATATCTGGATAAAAATAAGGTCCCTTACGAAGATATGGGGTGTGACTCGCCGAAGGATCCAACCGTTTATCCTGAAATAGCACGAAGGGTATGCAAAAGGATCATGGAAAGCGGCTATCAGGACAGGGGAATCCTGATCTGCGGAACAGGAATCGGAATGGCCATATCCGCAAACAAGTTCCCCGGTATCAGGGCGGCCGTATGCCATGACATATTTTCCACAGAACGCTCCATTCTCAGCAATAACTGTTCTGTAATGTGTATGGGAGAACGGGTGATAGGAAAAGAACTGGCAAAAAAAATGGTGGAAAAATGGATCAGCCTTGAGTTTGCAGACGGAAGTTCCACACCTAAGGTTAACGCCATTATGGCAATAGAAAAAGAAACCATGGTGGAGCCGGATAAATTAGCTCATACAGAAAAGAAAATCGGATAAGCAGGCAGCTTATACTTATCCTGTCCCCTTTGGGCGTGCGGAGAAATCCCGCACGCCCTTACTATTGCCCGGAGGTAACAGTTCAGACGGCCCTTTACGTCCGGAGATTTAGATCCGGCAGTTCTTTCAAAATATACTGTCTATTCAAATACACATATGGTAAACTGGTAAAAATATAAGTGACTGTATAAGTACGGAACAGTTACTGGAATAATTATAAAATGCGGAGAGAAAACATGCGGACAAACGATATGACAACCGGTTCCCCGGCAGGGCTGCTTTTACAGTTTGCCCTGCCGCTGATGCTGGGAAATGTTTTTCAGCAGTTTTATACCTTTGTGGATACGATGGTGGTGGGGCAGGCGCTGGGGGTCAAGGCCCTTGCGGCACTGGGAGCGGCGGAATGGCTGACCTTCCTCATGTTCGGACTGGTCCAGGGGCTGGTCCAGGGATTTTCCGTGGTAATCGCACAGCGGTTCGGAGCCGGGGACGAAAGCGGGCTTAAGAAAGCCTTGGGGGGAGGTATCTGTTTATCCCTTGCCGCCGCCTGCCTGTTTCTGGTGATGGGGCAGATAATACTTCATCCCCTTTTGCTCCTTCTTGGCACACCGGATGAAATTGCAGGAATGACGCTTATTTATCTGCGGATTCTTTACGGAGGGATCCCGGCGGCCTTTGCCTATAATCTGCTGGCGGCCATCCTGCGCTCTCTGGGAAACAGCAGGACGCCCCTCCAGGCCATGACGGTGTCCTCCTTCTGCAATATCTTTCTGGATATTCTTTTCGTCTTTGTGTTCCATTGGGGGATTCAGGGGGCCGCGGCGGCTACGGTGCTTTCCCAGGTGCTGGCAGCCCTGTTCTGCTTCATAAAGCTGAAAGGAAGCGGGCTTATATCCCTGAAAGACAAACGCTGCCGGCCGGATCGCGCCATGCTGGAGGAACAGCTCAGGCTGGGCCTTCCCATGGGGATTCAAAATATGATCACGGCTATGGGCGGCCTCATCGTGCAGTCCGTGATTAACGGCTTCGGCGTTCTGTTTATTGCAGGCTATACGGCGGCGAATAAGCTGTATGGACTGCTGGAAACCGCCGCCTCCTCCTACGGCTACGCCATGTCCACCTATGCCGGACAGAATCTGGGGGCCGGACGGTATGACAGAATTGGAAAAGGCTTGCGGGCCGCCAATATCATAGGTGCGGTCACCGCGCTTCTCATGTCGGCTGTCATGGTTCTTTTGGGAAAGCCGATACTGTCCTGTTTTATTACCGGGGACACAAATGTGGTGGAGGCGGCGATGGGGATAGGTTATCATTTCCTGTTGGTGCTGGCTGTTTTTTTCCCGTTTCTCTACATCCTTTATGTTACCCGTTCCTGCATCCAGGGAATGGGAAATTCCCTTCTTCCCATGATATCCAGTATGGTACAGCTGCTGATGCGTACCGGCTGCGCACTGCTTCTCCCGTCCCTGATCGGGGAATCCGGCGTTTTCTTTGGGGAGGTATGCGCATGGCTGGGGGCTGATTTGCTGCTGGCATTCAGTTATTTTTACTGGATCAGAAGGGTTAAGGCAGCAGCCGGGCAGGGAAGAGGCGCACTCCAAACGGAAGAATGATACAGAAACGTAAAATAGGATTCCTTTTCAGAATGCAGTAGACTTGACGCATATCTTGCGGAAAGCAATTTTCGAACACACTTACGGATATGGGTTGTTATTTTTCCCGCTTTCTTCTATAATAAAAAGGCGCTGCATGAAGCGCGTCAGGGAATAACCCCGCTGCATCCGGCCGCGGGAAGGAAGCAGAGGTAAATGCGAGCTATGTTATGAAAGAGGAGCATTATTGCGTTACTCTTTCTAATCATGCGGCATCAGAAGAAACGAAGGAATACAGCATGAATAACACACCCATCGCGCCTTTTATTAAATGGGCGGGCGGTAAAAGGCAGCTGCTTGGGCAGATATGCGCAAAGCTGCCGGACAAATACAATACCTATTATGAACCTTTTGTAGGGGGAGGGGCGGTGGTTTTCGCCCTTTGCCCCGAGCGTGCTGTCATTAATGATATCAACCCGGCTCTGGTCAATGTATACAGACAGATCAAAACAAATCCGGAAGAGATGATTGCCCTGGTGGAGCGTCTGGATGAAGAAGCAGCTGCGGACAGGAAAGCCTGTTACTATGCCCGCCGGGAAATATACAACGGCAAGATGAAGAAGAATGAATATGATGTGGAACTGGCGGCATTGTTTTTATATATGAACAAGCACTGCTTTAACGGTCTGTACCGGGTGAATGAAAAGGGGTATTTTAACGTCCCTTATAATAACAGCAAGGCCCGTTCCTGCAGTCCGGAGAATATCCGTGCGGTATCGGCATACCTTAAGAAGGTGACAATTCTGGAAGGGGATTTTCAGGAAGCCTGCAAGGGGGCGGCAGAGGGGGATTTTGTGTTCTTTGACAGTCCCTATGCCCCGCTGAATCCCTCTTCTTTTGAGTCATATACCAAGGAGGGCTTTGATGTGGAAAGCCACAGGAGGCTGGCGGAATTGTTCCAGGAACTCACACGAAGAGGCTGCCGCTGTATGCTGACCAATCATAATACCGATTTTATAAATGAACTGTATGAAGGATTTTCCAAAGAAGTGGTCGTGGTAAAGCGTAACATTAATTCCGACGCCAGCAAGCGGGTGGGCGAAGAAATTATCATAACGAATTATTAGGAGAGACAGCCGCCCACACTCCCGCAGCGCCCTGCGGCGGTATGGGCGGCTGCCGGAGTAGAAATATGGATAAAATACTGCACACCAGGCGTAAGCCTTATTATAAAACCGAAAAGGAGCTGCTCTATCTGGGAGACAGCTTTCGACTTCTTCCTAAAATGGAGCCGGAGAGCGTGGATATGATTTTTGCGGATCCCCCCTATTTTCTCAGCAATGACGGGGTGACCTGCCAGGGCGGAAAGATGGTATCCGTTAATAAAGGGGATTGGGATCAGGGAATGGACTGCAATTCCAAACACGCCTTTAACCGGAAGTGGCTGCGGCTGTGTAAAAAAGTCCTGAAGCCTGACGGCTCTATCTGGATATCGGGAACCCTCCATAATATTTATTCCATCGGCCTTGCCCTGGAGCAGGAAGGCTATAAAATCATCAACAATATAACCTGGCAGAAAACGAATCCGCCGCCGAACCTGGCATGCCGCTGCTTTACGCATTCCACAGAGACGATCCTATGGGCGCAGAAGGACGGCAGGAAGTCCCGCCACCATTTCAACTATGATTTGATGAAGGCGGAAAACGGCGGGAAGCAGATGAAGGATGTGTGGACGGGGAGCCTGACCAAAGCTACGGAAAAGAAGGAGGGAAAGCATCCCACCCAGAAGCCGGAATACCTGCTGGAACGGATTATCCTGGCATCCACGGAAGAAGGGATGCTGGTAATGGATCCCTTCTGCGGCTCAGGAACTACGGGAGTGGCGGCCAAACGGCTGGGAAGAAGATTCATCGGCCTGGAAAGGAAAGAGGAATATTTGGAAATCAGCCGCAAACGGCTGGAAAAAACAAAAAAGAGGGCGTAAAGCATACCCTATTAGAAAATGAAAATCCGTATCCCGGCTGCTGTATCCTGAAAGAGGATAGAAAGCGGTCCGGGATTTTTCTTAGGAATCGCATGTTTGCAGACCGTGTCATCCGTTGTTTTTTCTACCGGAAACAAGCTATACGGACACATCCTTTCTGCGGCTGTCCCCGGCCACAGGAAAAGCAAAGCATAAAAATACGGAAAAGACTTGAAATTAAGTGGAAAAAAAGATAAGATATAACTAATATATTACTGGTATGATTAAAGGGGAAAATACTATGCAGATGGCGGAAGAAGTAAACTTTACTACGGAGAAGAAGGAATTGCTTTCAGAGAAAATCCACGATGAGATTCTGGAGCTTATCATAAAAAATGCGACGGAAGAAGAACAGGTCCTGAATGAAAAACGTCTTGTGGAATTATTCGGGGTTAGCAAAGCCCCTATACGGGAGGCTTTAATCAAGCTTTGCAGCGAAGGCGTGCTTAAGAATATTCCCCGTTACGGGTATGTGGTGGTTAAAATGAAGGAAAAGGATGCCAGGGATATTTTAAAGATCCGCTGCATACTGGAGCTTGAGGCCTTGAAGGACGGCTTTGAAACAATAGTCCAGTACCACTTGGATGACATCAAAAGGCATATCGATAATGCGGCACTTATGCAACAGGAACCTGTGGATGTCTGGAAGGTATGGGAGGACAACGAAGCCTTCCATCTGCTGCTGGCTTCTTATGCGGATAACCAGCTTCTGATTAAATTCCTGAAGGAAAGTCTCCGGATCCAGAAGCGTATTTATGCCCAGTTTTCCTGGAACAAAAAACAGAGTATGGACGACCAGCTCGATAAGGCGCCCCATGTGGGGATTTATGAGGCTTTATGTGAGAAGAACCTGGAAAAGGCACAGGAGCTTCTGCGGTGTGATATTACTTCTGTGCTTTAAAAGAATTGTTACTTTCAGTGAGATAAAAGATAAGAAATCAATATATTAGTATTGCATTGCATAATGAACTGTGATAACAGCGCGCAGAATGGGAAAAGAATATTTCTGATACACCTGCCGTAATAAACAAAGTATTCCATTGGCACCAATTATGGATTTTGTATAAGAAATAGAATTGTAACTATTCAGTCAGGACTGCGCATTGACCGCACAGACTGTAAGAAAGTGATTCAGGAGTGCCAAAATCCATCGCCGAAGGCGATTTAGGCAGTAACCTTGAAAGAACGGAACAGTTACATAGAATCAAGTAATTGAATTGACAGGCCGGTGTTTTGATTCCGGCCTGCAGAAGTTATACAGATAATTTACAGATTATATTTTTGGTAATAATTTTTCCGCAAGTTTTCATCCGCGGCAATGTTGGGAATCTCTGTTTCCAGACCGTCACGCAGTAAAAATGTAATCAAATCTGCCATCTTTTTTTCACCAGTCGATTCCCCGTCTTCATGCTCACGTCGCAGCAGTTCTTCGAATTTCATGTACTTCGCCTCCCATTCACGGCTCTTTTTCAGTTCACCAATCCTCTGATGGATTCGTACAAGCGTAGTATCCTGCATTTTCTCCACAGCGGCGTCCGTCGAATTCTCAATATACTGCAGAAAATGAATTAATACTGCAGGTACGTCCGGACCATTGCTTCCTTTAGTATTCAAAAAAATCTTGCAGGTACCATCGCCCAGCGGTCTCCCCGTTTCCTGACAGTTGTTTTCAAAGGTATAGCGGTACAGGTTATTTTCAAAAGGATCAAAGGTACAGATAAAAATAATATAACTGCTTCCCAGGCTTTTGAAATCATCTCCAGGTTTCAGGGACTTTACATCGATTTCCGCCTGATATAAACGGCTTCGTTTGGGAAGGCTGTATTTGTCCCCTTCATTCTGCATTTCCAAATCATAATCGACATGGGACTGGTCGGCGGCATAGACATCAAGACGGATACTTCTGAAATCGGAACTGAACAAAATACTTTTTTCCGTTTCCACTTTTACCGGCCCTAATGGTTTCCCGATAATCAGTTCCAGTATGATCTGGCACAGCTCCGGATCGTTCAGGGCGAGGGCGAAAAGAAAGGCATTGCTTAGATTCAGATCTTTAAAGCTCTGTTTTGTTTTCATGACTGCTCCTTCTGCGCATAGCGCGATATTTCCGATGAAATATCCTGTATGGCAGCAGGGGCATCACTAAAATATTCTTTTCCTGATTCAATTATAAACTATAAAATATTATGAATCAACCGTTTATTCCCGCGGGCAACAAGTCAAACGGACGCACTTGTATAGAACCGAAGGTTCTATTATCCACTTGGTGCCGCCGCGGGGATTAAATACCTAGCGGCTTGCTGCGGGGTATTTGACTTGTTGCGAACCTTATTTATGAAAGACATATTCATTAAGTCTTTCCATAGCTTCCACTACCAGGGAATGGGGAAGGGCGAGGTTCAGGCGGATGGCATAAGGCCTGTGGAACGGCCGTCCGTCCTGCCAGATAACGCCTACCCGGATACCGGCGCGGATAAGCTCATCCATGGACAACTGATGTTCCCGGCAGAATTTTTCACAGTCAAGGTACAGCATGTAGGTCCCTTCCGGTTTGGCAAGCGCTACGCCGGAGAAATGGGTAAGAATATATTGGTAAGCATATTCCACATTTTCCGTAAGTACCTGGCGCAGTTCATCGACCCATTGATAGCCCTCCGGCTGATAGGCGCCGATTAATGCATGCATGGACAGGACATTCATGCTGTTGTAGTGGGACAGCTCCGCCTGTTTTCTTACCCGGTCACGCAGGTAAGGATTATAAATAATATGGTAGGATCCAATCAGGCCTGCCAGATTAAAGGTTTTGGAGGGGGCATATACTGCAATAGTCCTGTTCTTTGCATCGGCTGAAATACTTTGTGTGGGAATGTGTTTATGGCCTGCCAGCGTGAGGTCGGACCAGATTTCATCGGAAACCACCACACAGTTGTTTCTGGCATAAACATCCATTGCTTTTTCTATTTCCTCACGGCTCCATACTCTTCCGCAGGGGTTATGGGGGGAACAGAATACGGCAAAGTGGATGTGGTTTTCCTTCAGCTTCCTGTCCATATCTTCATAATCCATGCGCCATACCCCTTCTTCATCACGCACAAGATCACTTAAGATGATTTTGCGTCCGATGCTTTCCAGCGCATGAGTGAAACCGATATAGGTAGGGGAATGAAGGAGCACGGCTTCGCCCGGGGCACTGAAAGCCTGGGCGGCGGAGGATACGCAGCCCAGAACACCGTTTTCATAACCGATTGCCTCCTTTGTCAGGCCCTCCACACCATTCCGCTTATTCTGCCATTCAATAATTTTCCCGTAATATTCTTCCCTGGGATCAAAATAGCCAAAGGCGGGATGTTTTGCCCGTTCTATGATGGCGTCCTGTATGGTGGGAACCGTAGCATAGTTCATATCCGCCACCCACATGGGAATTTTGGTAAAACCATCCGCTACCTGGGCATTGTCAAAGGGGATGACATCCACGGCGATGGAATCCTTTCCCTGTCTGTCAATAATGGATGTAAAGTCGTATTTCATGGTATTGTCTCCTTTGTATGGGGTTTTTTCCTATGCAACCAGTTTACTATTCCCGGGGAGGATATTCAATGGGGAGTTTTGGGCAGGGTGCAGCGGCGCGGGAATAAATATATCTTATACATACCAATAAATATATTATTTCACTTTACTTGAAAAATAGATTATCATTAAAGAACTGCGTCTAGTTAGGGCAGGACGGCCTGAAGCCTGGCCTGATCGTAACCGGGGCCTGCGGGAAACAGCACAAAAGCAGAAAACAGGGAGAAATCAGCATGAAATTATTAGTGATCGGCGGGGTCGCAGCCGGAACCAAAGTCGCGGCGAAATGCAAGAGAGTGATGCCGGAAGCGGAGGTTACAATCGTAACCAAAGGCAGGGATATTTCTTATGCGGGCTGCGGTCTGCCCTATTACATTGGGGAAGTAATAGAAGGAAAGGAGCAGCTCATTGTCAATACACCGGCCAAGTTTTCCGCATTGACAGGGGTTCTCGTGCAGACGGAAAGGGAGGTTACCGGTCTTGACAGCGCGGGGAAAAAGGCGGTGGCCAGGAATCTCCGTACCGGAGCGGAGGAGATCTATGAATATGATACCTGTGTGATAGCTTCGGGTGCTTCTTCGGTGGTTCCGCCGCTGGAAGGCATCAGGCTGCCGGGGGTATTTACCATGCGTACACCGGACGATGCCATAGAAGCAAGGGATTACCTTAAAAGTAACCAGGTAAAAAAAGCGGTGGTTGTTGGCGGAGGTTTTATCGGCCTGGAAGTAGCCGAAAACCTTCTGGGTCAGGGGATTTCCGTTACGGTAATGGATATGGCGCCGCAGATAATGCCGGGGTTTGACAGAGAAATGGCCGATTATGCCCGGCGCCATCTGGAAAAAAAAGGAATTCGGGTACTGACCTCTACCAAACTTGAGGGAATCACCGGTGCGCAAAAGGCCGAGGGAGTAAAGACCGATAAAGGCTTTTTGCCGGCAGAGCTGGTGATTTTATCTATCGGTATCCGTCCTAATACGGGTTTCTGTAAAGATGCGGGTGTGGAGATGTTTAAGGGGACTATTCTCGTAGATGAGAAAATGCGTACCAATCTTCCGGGCGTTTATGCCGCAGGAGACTGCGCTATGGTAACGAACCGCATGACCGGTGAACGGCAATGGTCCCCTATGGGTTCTTCCGCCAATATGGAGGGACGTACGCTGGCTCTGGCGCTGGGAGGGGAAGCGGTGAGCTATCCCGGTGTACTCGGTACAGGAGTGGTAAAGCTTCCCGGGCTGAACGGCGGACGTACCGGACTGACCGAGGAGGCGGCAAAAGCGGCCGGGTATGATGTGGAAACCGTTCTGGCGGTTACCGACGACAAGGCACATTATTATCCCGATTCTTCTTTCTTCGCCACAAAGCTGATTGCGGACAGGAAAAGCCGCCGTCTGCTGGGTATCCAGGTATTGGGGCCTGGCGCGGTGGATAAGATGACGGATATCGGTGTGATGGCCGTGACCTTCGGCGGCACGCTGGATCAGATGACCTCCCTGGATTTGGCATACGCGCCGCCGTTTTCCACAGCGATCCATCCCTTTGTAACGGCAGTGCAGATTCTGCTGAATAAGCTGGACGGCGTGATGGACAGCTTTACGCCTGCAGAATATATGGATGGTGCAGCGGCCGGGTACCGGGTGATTGATGTGAATCCGGCAGGGCCTACTATTCCCGGGGTTACCTATGTGGATTTGAACAAAGTACAGGGGGAAATGCCGGAACAGGGATTCTTTGGAATGGGAAAGGAAGAAAAACTGCTTCTTGTCTGCGCGAAGGGAAAGCGCGCTTACCTTCTGCAGAACAGGCTGAAGTATTATGGCTATACCAACACAAAGGTTCTGGAAGGTTCCTCTTTCTTCAATGTGATCCGCACCGGAAGCGCGGCGGGTAAGGTGACGGTATCGCCTGAGGATATCACACGGGTGAAAGCGCTGGGCTGCCTGCACAACAAGGGTACCAATAATTTCAACGTCCGTGTCATCACCAGAAACGGTAAGGTGACAGCGGAAGAGAACCGGTGTATTGCGGATGCCGCCGCTCTTTACGGAAGCGGTGACGTGGTGATGACCACCAGGCTCACCATGGAAATCGTGGGAGTCCCTTATGATAAAATAGACGAGCTTCGGGATTTCCTGGCCGGAGCGGGACTGGAAACCGGAGGGACGGGATCCAAGGTGCGTCCTGTAGTTGCCTGCAAGGGTACGACCTGCCAGTACGGCCAGCTGGATTCTTATGCGCTCTCTGAAAAAATACATGAACGTTTTTATCACGGCTATTATGAGGTAAAGCTTCCTCATAAGTTCAAAATTGCGGTTGGCGGATGTCCCAACAACTGTGTAAAACCGGATTTAAATGATTTTGGTATTGTCGGACAGCGGATTCCCTCTTATAATGTAGATATCTGCCGTGGCTGCGGCAAATGCCAGATTGCGGATATCTGTCCCATGGGAGCGGCACAGGTTACGGACGGAAAGCTGGTAATCGACGGGGATACGTGTAATAACTGCGGACGCTGTATCGGAAAATGCCCGTTCCATGCGGCGGATGAAGGGACCTATGGCTACAAGGTTTACATAGGCGGACGCTGGGGAAAGAAAACTGCCCACGGCCAGGCGCTGGACAAAATATTTACCAGCGAGGAAGAAGTTCTTTCCGTATTGGAAAAAGCGATTCTTCTTTTCCGGGAACAGGGTAATACGGGAGAACGTTTTGCAGATACGGTAAACAGAATCGGATTTGAAAACGTACAGGAGCAGCTTCTGGGGGATGAGCTTCTTTCCAGAAAAGAGAACATCGTCGGTGCAAAACTGCACCTGAAAGGCGGAGCGACCTGTTAAAAAAGAATCCAGCGGGTATTCTTTCATTGCCGCAGGCCGTTTGAAAATGGCTTTTTACCAATGACTGTGAACATACCAAAACAGTGATAATAAGAGAAAAGGCAGCTGCCAGGGTCAAGCCAACTTCAGGTTGCTTGACCTTGGTTCATGTGCTGTTTGTGAGGTATAACGGAGGAAAGATGGAATGTATTAGCATCAGCTTCAAATCCGCACCGGAGGATGTGCGAAAATGTTTTGTTTTTTCCGAAGAGGAAAAAAAGAGGATTCTGGAGCGGACAGGGCAGGCGGTGGTGCTGAACACCTGCAACCGGACGGAGATCTACGCGGCGGGGGAAGAAACCTGCTTTAACCTGCTGGAGAAGCTGCTGGCGGAAAAGGCGGGGATGGAAGAGACGCAGCTGCGCCGGATATCCAGACGGTTTCAGGGGAAAAAAGCGCTGGAGCATTTATACCGGGTTACCTGCGGCATGGATTCCATGGTCCTGGGGGAGGATGAGATCCTGGGGCAGATGCGTCAGGCCTATTTATTTTCCTGTAAGGAAAGCAAACCCGGCTATGAGCTGAATACGGCTTTCCAGGGAGCCCTGGCCTGTGCAAAAAAGATTAAGACGGAAACGGAGATTTCCAAATCTTCCGTATCCATAGCCACGCTGGTTTCCAATGAGGTATTTAAGGCGGAGAACAGGATACCGCGGGGAGAACATGGCGGGGAGGAACGGAAATTACAGGTGCTTCTTATTGGCGGAAGCGGAAAAATGGGAAGCATTATCCTCAAGAACCTGCTGGATCATGGAAGCATCCATGTGCTGGCAACGAAAAGGAACCATGCGGTGGCCGGACAATCCAGAGGGACGCTGACTGTGGTGGATTATGCAGAGCGTTATGCGTATCTGGAGCAGGCCGATGTGATCATTTCCGCTACGGAAAGCCCTCATTATACCCTGACAGCAGGAGAGGCGGCCGGGTATCTGAAGGACGGAAGGGAACGTCTTTTTATAGATATTGCGGTGCCGGCGGATATGGATAAGGAGATCGGTGCCCTTCCCGGCTGCCGGGTGATATCCATAGATGATTTCGAACGGCTGGCAAGCAGGAACAATATCCGCAAGCAGCAGGCCATCCTGGATGCCGGTGAGCTGCTGGCAAAGGAACTGGATACCTTATATAAAACCCTGGCTTTTCATGAAGCGGCCGGGATGCTCGATATCTGGAAGCAAAGATTTACCGGCTGCGGCCCGGATAAAATCCTGTTTTTCTTAAGAGACAGACTGGATGCCGCTTCCTTTGAAGCTGTTCTCAGGGCTTTAGGGGAAATGTGACGGGGCAGTCATACACAGGAGATAAATACCCCGCAGCGGGCCGGCATATGAGGCGGCATTTTTGCGGACAGGGAGGAAACCATGGGATATTTTCCGTTTTTTATGGATATCGGGGAAAAAAAGGGAGTGATAATCGGAGGCGGACGGGTGGCTGCCAGAAAGGTGGAGAAGCTGCTTCCTTTCGGGCCTGTCCTGACTTGTATTGCACCGTCTATAGAGGAAGAAATTCAGGAGCTGTCCCGTTCGGACAAGAAGCTTACCCTGGTGTACCGGGAAGCCTGCGAGGAAGATCTGGCCGGCGCCTGCTTCGTAATCGCAGCTACGGATAAGGAAGAGGTAAACGCCTGGGCGGCCGGATGGTGCAGGGAACGGAACATACCGGTAAATGTGGTGGATGACCGGGAAAAATGCGGCTTTTTTTTCCCCGCGTTAATTCAGGAAGGGCCGCTGACCATCGGAATATCTACGGATGGGAAAAGTCCGGCGGCCGCATCCTATGTAAGAAAAACGGTAGAACAGGAATTGCCGGAGGGTCTGGGGAATACCATAGAAATATTAGGAAGGTTACGGGAAGTTGTCCGTAAGATGCTGCCGGGTCAGAAAGAACGGGCGGTATGTCTGGAGCGCCTGTTTCTCTACTGCAGGGAACGGGATTTCCGGGTCGGGGAGAAGGAGCTGGAGGAATATCTGACAGGAGAGGGAGAGCAATGACTGCGATCAGAATCGGTACGAGAGGAAGCCGTCTGGCACTGGTACAGACCGGCATGGTGGCACAGGCCCTGCATGCCTGCCTGCCGGATGCACAGATTGAAACGGTAATTATCAAAACAAAAGGAGATAAAATCCTGGATAAACCGTTGGGAGACATCGGGGATAAAGGTCTGTTTGTGTCCGAACTGGAGACCGCTCTTCTGGAAAGGAAAGTGGATCTGGCGGTGCACAGCGCCAAGGATCTGCCTATGAGCCTGGCGGAGGGACTGGAAATTCTGGCTGTGCCGGAAAGGGCGGATGCCAGGGATGTGCTGGTGCAGGTGAGAAAGAAGGATTCGGATCCGGAAGGTGCACAAGAAGGCTTTGCCAGCCTCCCTGCCAATCCGGTTATCGGGACAGGAAGCAAGCGCAGGGAGCTATATGTAAAGGAGCTTTGTCCGGGCGCACAGGTGAAGCTGATCCGGGGCAATGTGGAAACCAGGCTTTCCAGGCTGGAAGAAGGGCTGTATGACGGGATTATTCTTGCCAAGGCAGGACTGGACCGGCTGGGGATCCTGGAGAGGGAAAAGGGACGTTTTCACTTTACGCCGCTGGAGCCTTCCCTTTTTCTGCCGGCGGCCTGCCAGGGAATTATAGCCGTGGAAGGCCGTAAGGACTGGGAGTACCTAGAGGAGATTTCCCGGATCAGCCACAGAGAGAGCCTGCTTTCCTTTGAGGCGGAGCGGCGTGTGCTGGAGGCTCTCCAGGCAGACTGCAGCCAGTCCGCTGCGGCATACAGTGTGATTGAAAAAACGAAAGAAACGGAAAAACTCCGGCTGACGGTGATGTACGGAGGGTGTCAGGTAAAAGGAGAATGGGGAGTGAAGGAGCGGTATGCCCTGGCAGACGCCCTTTCCTCACAAGTGCGGAGAGAACCCTGATGGAGAAGAAAAAAGGAAATGTATATCTGGTAGGTGCAGGCTGCGGGGGAGCGGATCTGATAACGGTCAAAGGCCTTGCGCTTCTGCGCCGGTGCGATGTGGTACTATATGACAGCCTTGCGGCAAAGGAGCTGCTGGATCAGGTTCCTCCGGCCTGTGAAAAAATCAATGTGGGGAAACGTTATGCCGGAAAAGCAATGCCCCAGGAGGAAATCAACCGGCTTTTGGTGGAAAAAGCCAACGAGGGAAAAGATGTGGTACGCCTGAAAGGCGGGGATCCTTACGTATTCGGAAGAGGCGGCGAAGAGATGCTGGTGCTGCAGGAGGAGGGGATCCCCTGTGAAGAAATCCCGGGCATCACCTCCGCTATTGCAGCGCCGGCCTCCGCCGGGATTCCGGTCACCCACAGGCAGTGCAGCAGAATGGTCACGATTCTCACGGCATCTTCCATTTCCGGGCAAGGAAAGCAGGAGTCACTCACCCCGGTGGATTATAAGGCGCTGGCGGCGCTTCAGGGTACGCTGGTAGTGCTGATGGGCATGCATCATCTCAGGGACCTTGCAGGCAGATTGATGGACGCCGGGAAAAACGGGGATACGCCCGCTGCGGTTATCATGGATGGTGCGACCGACAGGCAGCGCAGTGTCCGTGCCACCCTGTCCACTCTGGCGGATGCGGTGGAGGAAGCCGGCCTGAAGCCGCCTGCAGTCATTGTAATCGGGGAAGTGGCCGCCCTTTGCCTTACAGGAACCTTCATGCCCGGTCCGCCGGGCAACACCATGCATGAAAGCAGCCGGGCCGAATGGCCATCAAGACTGTGGAAGCGGAGCTTTCACAGTAGCGGGGAAAGGCAGGGGAGTTTGTCCGGTCTGCGCATCGCGGTGACCGGGACGGAAGGGTTTTCTTCCCGGCTTGCAGAAAAGCTGGAGAAACTGGGAGCGCAGGTCATAGACTGCAGCTTCCTGCGGGCGGTTCCCACGCAGGAGAGCCTTCCGGAGCTGAAAGGATATTCCTGGCTTTGCTTTACCAGCCCAAATGGCGTGGATCATTTTTTCCATAAAATGCGGGAGGAAAAAAGGGATCTCCGTACCCTTATGGGTATGCGTATGGCAGTGATCGGCCCGGGGACGAAGAGCCGTCTGACGGATTATGGCTTTTATGCGGATCTCATGCCTTTGGTTTATGATGCGGATCATTTGGGAATGGAACTTGCGGGAAGCACGGAAAAAACAGATAACATCCTGCTGTGCAGGGCGAAAAAGGGAAGCCCCTCTCTGCCAGGGCGGTTGGAACAGGCGGGGATCCCTTATACGGATTTCCCCCTGTATGAGCTGGAGGCCGACAGGGAGAAACGCCGGGAAGCGGTTACAAATGCCATGGAAGCGGATTATCTTCTGTTTGGGAGCGCTTCCGGTGTGGATACCTTTTGGGAAGGACTTCTGGAAGAAAAGGCGGAACTGCCGGCGCATGTCAGGCTGGCCTGTATCGGAGAACAATGTGCGGCGAAGCTTCGGGAAATCCAAAAACGGAATTCCCTTTCCGGCGATATCCTTGTGGCGGAGGAGTTCACCACGGAGGGCCTGATAAGGTGCGTGGCAGACAGGGCGAACGGCCATCAATGCAGTGGAAGCGAAGCTTAACAGGAAAAGGAGAGCAGGATGCAAAGATTCAGACGACTTCGGAAAAATGAAACAATCCGTTCTATGATGCGGGAAACAAGGCTGCATCCTTCGGATTTTATCTACCCCATATTTGTAATGGAGGGAGATAACATAAAAAATCCGGTGGCCTCCATGCCGGGAATTTACCAGTACTCGATTGACCGGCTGGGCGAAATTATGGAGGAAGTGAAGAACAGCGGTATCTCCGGTGTGCTTTTGTTCGGTATTCCCGCATGCAAGGACGAGCTGGGAACCCAGGCTTATGCCAGGGACGGGATTACCCAGAGAGCGGTAGCGTATATTAAGGAAAACTATCCGGATATTTATTGTATTGTGGATGTCTGCCTTTGTGAATATACCTCCCACGGACACTGCGGTGTGGTGAAGGACGGCAGGGTATTGAATGATGAGACACTCCCGCTGCTTGCAAAGATGTCAGTCAGCCTGGCGGAAGCCGGAGCGGATATGATCGCCCCTTCCGATATGATGGACGGACGGGTGGCGGCTATCAGGGAAGCGCTCGATCAGAACGGATTTACAGACATTCCCATTATGGCCTACAGCGCGAAGTTCGCCTCTGCCTATTATGGACCGTTCCGTGATGCCGCGCATTCTGCGCCGGGCTTCGGGGACAGGAAGAGTTACCAGATGGATTTTGCCAACGGGCAGGAAGCCCTTCGGGAGATATATTCCGATATCCAGGAAGGCGCCGATGTGGTTATGGTGAAACCGGGGCTGGCCTATCTGGATGTGCTGAAGGAAGCGGCTATGACGGTGAGTCTTCCTCTGGCGGTTTATAATGTGAGCGGCGAATATTCCATGGTAAAGGCGGCTGCGGAAAACGGCTGGATTGACGAGAGACGGATCGTTACGGAAAACCTGACGGCAATGAAACGGGCCGGGGCCAAGATTATCATCACGTACCATGCGCTGGATATGGCAAAATGGCTGGCTTAGGAACGGTTACGTTCCTTGATAGAAAGGCAGGAAAAAACATTGACAAAATCGGAAGAATTATTTGAACGCGCCGGAAAGCTGATGCCCGGCGGGGTGAACAGCCCGGTAAGGGCGTTCCGGGCCGTGGGGAGAACCCCCTTTTTTGTGGAAAGGGCAAAAGGTGCCTATCTCTTCGATGCGGACGGCAACCGGTATCTGGATTATGTATGTTCCTGGGGACCCGGAATCCTGGGCCATGCGGTGCCTTCTGTGGTGGAAGCGGTACAGAAGGCTTGTGAGAACGGCCTGACCTTCGGTGCCCCCACGGAAAAAGAGGTGGAGCTTGCGCAGCTTATACAGTCCTGTGTGCCGTCTATGGAAATGATGCGTCTTGTCAACTCCGGCACAGAAGCCGTGATGAGCGCAGTCCGCGCAGCCAGGGGCTTTACCGGACGGGAAAAAATTATCAAGTTTACCGGCTGTTATCACGGTCATTCCGACGGCCTTCTGGTTAAAGCCGGTTCCGGCCTGATGACCGGTTCCGTGCCAGACAGTGCCGGCGTTCCCGCAGGCTATGCGGCGGCGACTCTTCTGGCAGAATATAACGATATAGCTTCGGTACGCAGGCTGCTGGAAGAAAATAAAGAGCAGGTAGCCTGTATCGTGGTGGAACCGGTGGCTGCCAATATGGGCGTGGTTCCCCCGGAAGAAGGCTTTCTCGCTTCCCTGCGCGAAGCCGCGGACGCACATGGCGCCCTGCTTGTTTTCGATGAGGTTATCACCGGCTTCCGGTTGGGGCTTAGCGGTGCGCAGGGGTATTATGGTGTGACACCTGATCTTTCTACCTTTGGAAAGATTGTGGGAGGCGGGATGCCCCTTGCGGCCTACGGCGGACGCCGGGATATCATGTCCTGTGTGGCTCCCTGCGGAGCCGTTTACCAGGCCGGGACCCTGTCCGGAAACCCTGTAGCCGTGACAGCGGGTACGGAAATGCTGAAGCTGCTGATTGCCCATCAGGAAATATATGAACAGATCGATCAAGCGGCAGCCCGTCTGGAAGCAGCCTACCGGGAAATTGGCCTTACGGTGAACCGGGTGGGTTCCCTTCTTTCCCCTTTCTTTACCGGGGAAAAAGTACGGGATTACCGCAGCGTTATGACGGCGGATACCGGTGCGTTTGCCCGGTATTTCGGGTGGATGCTGGAAAAGGGTGTCTATGTGGCTCCTTCCCAGTTCGAGGCTATGTTTGTTTCGGCAGCCCATACGGAAGAAATGATCGGGATGACCTGTGATTTGATCCGGGAATATGGGAAAAGGCACGCTATCCTTTTATAGAACCGACAAATACCCCTTTGACGAAATATTTCTGAAGAAAAGGATAAATGCATAATATAGGAGCTGTTACAATAACGGTAATACAATATTTTACCAGCTCCCGATAGGCGGCGGCTCCCTGGACACTGTTAATGGATACGCCGCCGGCACTTCCCACGGATGACATGGTGGAATCGTTCATGACGAGGATTTCTTTTAATAAAAGCTGTAAAGGGTACAGATTCCTGTCCTTCAGCAATACCATCGCATTGAACCAGGAGTTCCAGTTCCCCACCATATAGTAGAGAAAAATGACGGCCAGCACCGGTTTGGAAAGAGGAAGAATCACATGGAATAATATTTTGGCTTGCGACGCGCCGTCAATGACGGCGGCTTCTTCCAAATCATAGGGAAGAGACTGGAAACCGGTTCTCAGCAAAATCATGTTCCAGGTATTGAGGGCGGTTGGAAGGATCATAGCCAGCATATTATTATACAGCCCAAGATTTTTCATCATTAAAAACCAGGGAATCAGTCCGCCGCCGAAAAACATGGTGATGGTAATAAAGATCATAACCGGTTTTTTCAGGAGAAGATTTCTTCTGGACAACGTGTAAGCGCCC
This sequence comes from Lachnospiraceae bacterium, assembly GCA_022845955.1. GTDB lineage: Bacteria > Bacillota > Clostridia > Lachnospirales > Lachnospiraceae > Eisenbergiella. The sequence continues at coordinate 6,207,989 of AP025576.1, read as the reverse complement.
ATCACCGTAAAAGCCATATTCAGGAGCGTCCCCAGCCCCACATAAACGAAAGTATTACGGAATCCAATCAGTATACTGTTATCCCTGAATACAAGCTGGTAGCCGCTCAGGGTAAATCCCAGCGGCCTCAGGAGCAGCCCTCTGTGAGCGATCAGTTCCGTTGGATTGCTTACGGATGCAAACAGAACATGCAGCATGGGATACAGGCAGATTATAGTCAGAAAGGTTAGAAAGGAATAATTTAAAAAATGGAAAATCACATTTGCCGGGTTCCATCTGCCCGCGGAACGTCTTTGTTTCTTCTTTTTCAAGCCCCTACCTCCTAAAAAATACTGATTTCGGAATATTTCCGGGATATTTTATTTGTGGTCCATAAAAGCAGGAAATTGACGACAGAGCTAATCAGCCCCACGGCAGTTGCAAAGCTGTAGCTGGCTTCCTGCAGCCCCCGTCTGTAAATATAGGATGCAATCACATCGGCTGTTTCATAGGTGAGCGGGTTATAAAGCAAAATGATTTTTTCATGGCCGGATGCCATTAATCCGCCGACGGCAAAAATGAACAGGATAATGATGGTAGGGCTGATCTGCGGCAGGGTAATATGCCACATTTTTCGAAAGCGGCCTGCTCCGTCTATATCAGCAGCTTCATAAAGGCCGGGATCGATGGAACTCATGGCAGACAGATAGATGATACTGTCCCAGCCGATATTCTGCCAGATTCCGGAGAAGGTATACAGCGGCCGGAACATATGGGTATATCCCAGCAGTGACGCATGTTCCGTTCCGGTAATAACGTTTACAAGCTGTGTCAGTATACCGCCGGATTGTGTGAAAATATGTATCAGCCCGCAGATAACAATAAGAGAAATGAAGTGGGGCATATACGTTATAGTTTGCACAAGCCTTTTAAATTTCATATTCTTCACTTCATTTAAAAGCAGGGCGAGCAGGATCGGTGCGGTAAAACCGAATCCAATTCCCCATAGATTAAGCATAAAGGTATTTTTTACGGTACGGAAGAAATAGGGGCCGGTTAAAAATTCTGTGAAATATTTCATACCAACCCATTTGCTGCCGGAAAATCCCAGAAGCGGTTTATAGTCTTTAAAGGCTATCAGGATACCCCACATGGGGGCATAGCAAAATAGGAGATACCAGATAAGAACGGGCAGAATCAGCAGATAGGCAAAGTAATTTTTCTTAAAGTCCTTTTTCCATTCGGCCCCGGAGGGAAAGGGCCGAATGGAACCGGAGGACTGTTTCTTTGTTTTTTTCATATTTCCTCCAACTCATGATAAAATTAATGGTTCGAAAAATCAGTTCTTATCTTGCATTGTAACGATCCAATGCGTTCTGCCAGATATTTATAAATTCATCCATTCCCTGCTGTTTTGCCTTTTCCAGAAATTCGTCATAGGCATCTACCGGAAGCTGGCCCATAATGATCTTCGAGAAATATTCATTACGCATGGTGGAGAGTACGGTCCCCAGTTCGCCTTCCCGTGCGCTTTCCTCCGGAGTCAGCGTTACGGGCGGCATGGTAACGGAGGAATCCATATTTTCCGTCCAATACTGCCGTATTTCACCGGAGTAACTGCCTTCTGCGGTAATCAGAGGGTTAGAATGATGCTCGTCTCGTATGTCTGCAAAATCGTGAATACGATATTTCCAAATCAGGTTGCTTACCGGCTGGTTATCGGGATCATTGTACATCAGGCCATCCGGATTATAATAGGGCATACCGTTTTCATCGATCAGATGGACATCTCCGTAGGAGCCGAAGTTATAGATTTCCCATCCTTTTTTCGTATAGGCAAAATCCAGAAAAGCCATGGCTGCTTCCACATTTTCGCATTGCGTGGTTATGGCGGCATTGGAGCCGGAACGCTTGAAATTACGGTATGTCTGACGGGAGGTGTCGCCTTTGTTTAACACAGGATTAAGCGCGGCTACGAAATCGATGCCGTTATCTTCTTTCCAATAGCCCCACATGGTATCGGGGGAGTCCATCATAACCGCACAGTCATCGGAAACCGCTTCCGCCATCCGCTGGTTAAAATCTGCGGTAGCCCAGTCCGTATTCAGCAAACCTTCCTGATACCATTGCTGCATGGTAGAAAGGTATTCCTTTGCATTTTCCTGCGCAGGACCCCAGCCTACCTTACCGTTTTCATCCACAAAGGTCCAGTCCCATACGCCGTAGGCTCCGTTAATAATACCGGTGAAAATCTGCCCGTAGGTAGAACCGTAATTGAGCGGCTGGGAATAGCCGGCTTCCTTGCAGGCAGTCAGAAAATCGTGCAGCTCGTCCACGGTTTCCGGAACAGGCAGACCGGTCTTGTCCAGGGCTTCCTGTTTGATAAGAAGGCCAAACCAGCACCATTCATTGTATGGCGCAATTCCATAAACCGCCCCGATAATGCCTTCATCGGAAACCGTTGTTTTACGTCGTTCTTCGTCAGAATTTCTCCATGCAGAGTAATTAGGCATATATTTATCTGCGAGATCTGTTAAGTCAAGATAAGCACCTTCGCTTATTCCGGCTGTAATTCCTCCGGTATACCGTCCGGCATCGATGATAATGTCCGGCAGGTCGCCGCTGGCGATCATGAGATTAAAGTCTGTGGATTCTTCACCCAATGTTGGAACAATGAAGTTAAGCTTGATACCGGTCAGTTCTTCCACCTGCTTGAATACACGCTGATCATTGATATCGGGGCAGACAGAAGACAGAATAGAATTGCTGGGCATCCAGATATCCAGGGTTATGTCTTCCTTATAGGGATACGCGGCGTAATCACTGGGGATTGTCTCTTCAAAAACATCTCCCAGATAAGAATCATTCAATGTGGTGTTCACCATACGGATTTCTTCTTCCGTGGGCGCCTTATTTCCGCGCAGGGTACCAAGGCTCTCCTCTTCCTGTCCATTCGCGGATGGACTGCTGCCGGCGCTTGTCCCGATGGGTTCTGTTTCTGCCGGAACAGTGTCTGCTTTTGCACATCCGGGCAGAACGGAACATACAAATCCGACTGCAAGAAGCAGACTTACGAGTTTCTTTTTCATAGTGTTTCCTCCTTAATGGAATAGATATGTTTGTTATATGGAGTCATGAGGGCGGTTCCCCTCTTTCCATCCTTATCCGTGAGAAGTTACGTTTGGGTCGCACAGGGGTGTCCCGGCAGCATTTCTCGCTCCCTTTTCCGCGGCTTCCGCGACTCTTACCAAAGTCATGAAATACGCCTGATTTTCAGGTGACAATCGTTTGAAAATATCGATGGCTTCATTGATAATCATTGTGTCCATATGTATCACCTCAATTTATTAATTATGTGATAAAATAATAACACTAAAATTATAATTCGTCAAGTTATTTCATTAATTCTGTGATATTTGCGCAGACATTTTCTTGAAATGGTATATTTATCCCGAGACTGCCGGGACAGATATCGGCAAACAAAAAATCGGCATTGTATCCGGGAAGCAGCAGTGTGCAGGTTTTTTGCAATTCCGGATAGGTAAAGTCGGTAATCCCATTAAGCTTATTCCTGACTGTCGCTTCATTGACTTCAAGAAAGTCTGCATATTGATGCATTGATATCCCCTTTTGCTGAAGTACAGTTATCAGATTAGTTAACATAAAGGCTCCTTCCTACCCATGAGGGTAATTTTTATTTAATTATATACCTTTGGACATAATTTTACAAGCTAAAATTACGACTAAGGGTAATTTGTTCTTGCTATTTTTACCATAACATGATAGAATGCATCAAGGACGGAGGTAAAAAGCAGTGGAATTTTTAGATAAGTTAAATTATTTAATGGAAGAAAATCATTTGAATAAACATACATTGTCTAAGGCATGTAATATCCCCTATACTACCATTGACGGCTGGTATAAAAAGGGGTATGAGGGGCTGAAGCTCACATCGTTACGCAGACTGTCGTGCTTTTTCGGAGTATCCCTTGACTTCTGGATTAATGACAGGGATCCGGCTGATGTACGATCAGAAGTAAAACAGAAGGCAGTTATGCAGATAGACAGGCTGAATGAGGAGGAGGCACAAGCGGTTCTTGCCTTCCTTAACTCCCTGAAAGAGGTGGAACAGCTTTTAGGAAACAGGGAGTGAGCGTTAGAAACAGCCAAAATCTGTCTGTATTGTTTCAACCGTAATTATCCCGGGCGCATGGATCAATATTACATCTTGCCTTTTTATATTGTTTGTGATAGTTTTATGTTACAACATACATAGGGGGTATTTTATGATTCACCGTTTAAAGGAAATCCGTAAGGGGCTGGGGTTTAACCAAACAGATTTTGCCAAACATTTGGGGATTACTCAGACGGCTTATTCCATGATTGAGAACGGCAACCGCCCTTTAGCTGATAAATATGTAAAGATAATATGTTCTGTTTTTAATGTGAATGAAAAGTGGTTTCTGAATGGGGAGGGGGATATGTTCCTGGCTTCCCCTTATGAGAAGGAATTTGCGGAAATATTCGGCCGCCTGGCTCCGGAAACACAACAGTTCCTTATGCTGATGGCCAGGGAACTTCTGATAACCCAGCAGAAGCTTCTTGATGCAAAGGGCAAAGAGGAATAGTATGGGACAGGTATTCCCGGGGATATTTCTTAAAATAGAGGGCGCAGTACAGATTGGGAAGAGGACGGGATGGAAGAGAGAGGAAAGAGAAGATTTTCATTTATCCATGCGGGCAGAGGCTGTTTCACCAATAGCCTGGGGATTACCGGTATAGGGGATCCTTTTGTGCTGAAAACAGACAGAAATTGTTATTATCTGTATTGTACATCGGCACCGGATGGCTTTTTCTGCTGGAAATCACGGGATATGGTGCATTGGACGGATAAGAAAAAGTGCTATAGCCGTGATGATAACAGCTGGGGCGTAGACAGATTCTGGGCCCCGGAGGTGGTGCTGTATGAAGGAAACTATTATATGTTTTATACGGCCGGAAACAGGGAAGGGAGCCTGCGTATCGGGTTGGCGGTATCGGATGTGCCCGAAGGGCCTTTTCGGGACAGGGCAAAGGAACCGTTATTTGATTTCGGCTATGCAGCCATTGATGCCAATGTCCTGATAGATAAGGATGATTCCAAGTATTTGTACTATTCCAGGGATTGTTCGGAAAATGTGGGATCGGATGGGATTCGCAGAAGTGAAATATATGGCGTTCGGCTGCGTGATGATCTGCTTGCAACAGAGGGCAGGGAAAGCAGGCTTCTTACGCCGGAGCAGGACTGGGAGCTTGTATCCGGGAACCCTCTGTGGAATGAGGGGCCGGAGATGATAGCATATAAAGGGAATTATTATCTATCTTATTCGGCCAATTGCTTTGCCGACGGTTCGTACTCGCTGGGATATGCGGTCGCAACGAATCCTCTGGGGCCATTTGTGAAGGCGGAGGAAAACCCGATCCTAAGCTCTAACTTCAGAACGGATGTTTCGGGAACGGGACATCACAGCTTTACCTGGTCACCGGATGATACGGAACTTTGGGTGGTATATCACTCCCACACGGATCCGGCAAAGGGGGGCGGTGACCGGAAGGTGAATATGGATCGGGCAGGTTTCTCAAAAGAAGGGAAATTATATGTGAACGGTCCGTTGACCTCTTTACAGCCGGCGCCTTCCGGATCCCGAATGGTAAACGTTACCCGAAGGTTTTCGGCCGAAGCAGGGGGAAGGAAGATGCCGGGCCTGACAGATGGGATTGCATGTGTATATGAAGGAAATGATGGCAGCGGGTTGGAATTACCGGCAGAAGAGGGAAAAGTGACGGTTATCCTTAAGGCGGCGGAACCGGTGGAGATGAACGGTATTGCTGTTTTCCCTGGCAAAGACGGATTTATGGGGATGGTATCCTTGAAGCTTATGGTGAATGGGGAAATGCTGTCTGATATATATGAATTAAATAGGGCACATCAGATCCCTCTCATTCTGTCGTTTCAGACAATTGAAGTAAGAGAAATGGAGATCGTCATTCATGTGCGGGAAGGCATAAAAAGCGTAGGGCTTTCCGAGATAACGGTGCTAAAGGAAGACAGACAGGATACCGCAGGTGATGCGGAAAATGAGTAACGGAGAATGAAGTATGTAAATGGAATGGCAATACATACTTCATTTCTTAATTTTAGGAATAACAGAAGTATGCATTTGTAAAATTATACATCGTAATACGGCAATTTTCAAGTGGGAAGACCATGCTGCAGTATATTTATCTGTTAAATTGCAGATAAAACAATAATTATGTAGTTAACAGTGCGTTAAGGAATCAGAGACAGGCGGAAACAGCGGAATGAGGAATAGTGCATGAATATAGGGAAATACAGAGAAAGAGTAAAACAGGCCATGGAGCCTATACTGCTACCGGAACAGAAGTCCCGGTTTGAGGAGTATTACACCAAAAAGGCGTTCCGGATAGAGCGTAACATGGCCGCGGCTATTATTATCATGCAGACGTGTATGATGCTGATTTTCATCTTCCGTGATGGAGGCCCCTTTCTTTCAGCCAGAAGAACCGGTTATTTTTCCCTTTACGGGTTTCTGATGGCAGCAACGGTTTGCTTTCTGGCAGCCTATCTTACCTGTTTTAAAAAAGAAAATTATCATTCCATCGTTATATTGAGGCGGATATATATCGGTATTATGTGTATTTGGGGGATGGGGATTACTGTGCTGGATCAGATCGGCGGTAATACAATTGGGGTTTACTGTTATCTGATACCTACCATTGCGGCGCTGCTGCTGCTTGAGCCAGTGGAAAGCATTGTGGTTTTTTGTACCAATTGGGGGATTTTGGTCCTTATTCTGGTAGTCACGGGTGTGAATCCGGAAAATCTGTTCAGCAATGTGATCAACGGCACCTTTGTAACCTTCCTGTCTGTTTTTATTTCCATCCGTTATAACCGGAGTGTGGAAACAGAATTCCGGGACAGGGAAATCATTGCCATGCAGTATGAGAAAATACGGAAGGCAAATGATCAGCTGCATGAGCTTGCCTTTACGGATCAGCTGACCGGGCTTCATAACCGGCGCTATTTAATGGAACAGGTATTCGGGCAATTTGAGGAATTCAGAAGCAAGGATTATTTTCTGGAAATGATAATGGTGGATATCGATTTTTTCAAGCAGTTCAATGATACCTACGGACATCTGGAAGGGGATGTATGCCTGAAAAAGATCGCATCTATTCTGGAGGAATATGACCGGAAAGATGGGACTGCGGCTGTCCGATATGGCGGGGAAGAATTTCTTGTTGTGCGGATAACCGGACAGCGTGAGGAGTCTTACCGGCCGGAAGAGGAACTGATGGAACAGATAAAACAGGCTAATATTCCCAGAGAGGACACGGTTTGGAAACGAGTAACGGTAAGCATGGGTATCTGGAAGGGTCTTATGAAAGAGCTGGATTCCGTAGAAAGCGCAATCCGGTATGCGGATAAGGCGTTATACCATGCAAAATCGGCAGGAAGAAATTGTATTTACCGGTATGGACAGGAGGAAAGCGGCGGGAAATAACCGGGGAGAAAGGACAGGATAGTCAGCAGTATGGCAAGGATTATGGTGGTGGAAGATGAAAAGCAGATGCAGGATATCCTTGCGGAATACATGCGCCGGGGCGGCCACAGCTGCGTGACTGCGGAGGACGGAGTGGAAGCGCTGGCGCTGCTGAAGCAGGAAAATGCGGATCTGCTGATCCTGGATGTGATGATGCCTCATCTGGACGGGTTTACGGTATGCAGGCTGGTGAGGGAACGAAGCGGTATCCCCATTATCCTGCTCACGGCAAAAGCAGAGGAGGAGGATAAGTTGAAAGGATATGAATACGGTGCGGACGATTATATGACAAAACCGTTCAGTCCAAGGGTGCTTTTGGCAAAGGTGAACGCCCTTCTCCGGCGGACCAGTGCCGCAGCACTGGAGGCAGAGGCTTTGAGTGCCGGTAAAATCACCCTGATGCCGGCCGCCCGCAAGGTCTATGTGGATGGGCAGGAGGCAGTCCTGACCCATCTGGAATATGAACTCCTTTTCTTCTTTTTAAGCAATCCGGGACTGGTTTTTACCAGAGAACAGCTTTTGGATCGGATATGGGGATATGATTTTGCAGGGAACAGCCGTACGGTGGATACCCACATTAAAACGCTCCGCCAGAAGCTGGGGAGTGAAGGCCGGTGGATTGTGACGCTGATACGTTCGGGATATAAATTCGAGGTACGCAGATGAAGCTTTGGACGTGGTGCAGAAAGAATTTTGGCCTTCAGACCATTCGTAAGAGGATATTTTTCCTTTCCAAACTGTGCGGCGGCGTTATTGTCCTTTTTTACTTGTTGACTTCGGGCCTGCCGGTAGGGCAGGGTGCCGCTTTTCTGATCTGGTTCCTGCTGATGCTGGGAGTGATTCTGCTGGTGGATTATCTGTTGGGACGCTTTATTACCAGGCCGGTGGACGAGCTTAATGAGGCGGCGGCCCATATGGCGGAGCTGGATTTTTCCAGGCCCTGCGGGCTGAAGGGTACCGATGAGTTCGGTATGCTTTCCCATAACCTGAATACGATGGCGGATAATCTGCAGAAAGCGCTTTCCCAACTGGAGGAGGCAAACGGCCGTCTGGAAGCGGAGGTGGATCAGGAAAAAAGAAGAGTGGCGGAGCACAAGGATCTGGCGGATCATCTTTCCCATGAAATGAAAACGCCCCTGGGCATCATCCGCGCGTATGCGGAAGGGCTGCAGGATACGGGGGAAGAGGAAAAAAGAAATCGGTATATACAGGTTATCATAGGGGAAACGGAACGGATGAACCGTATGATAACCTCTCTTCTGGAGCTGTCCGCCATGGAGGCCGGCGCGGCCCGGCTTACATGCGGGCTGATTGGGTTTGTGGAGTTCACCGAAACGGAGGCGGGAAGGCTCCTGATGGATCTTCCCTCAAAGGAATTTGTGCTGGAATACCGTCTGCCCGCAGAAGAATACCAGGTATGGGCGGATAAAGGCAAAATGGAACAGGTTCTGGACAATCTTATCGGAAATGCCGGAAAGCATGTGTGCCCGGGAGGAATCATCCGCGTGACACTGGATAAGGAAGAGGAATATCTGCGTTTCGGGGTGTATAACCAGGGAGAAAGCATCGGGGAAGAGGAGCTGTCCAGGATCTGGGATAAGTTTTACCGTATCGGAGGAAAGCGGACACAAGGGGCCGGGCTTGGCCTTGCTATCGCCGCCGGAATACTCAAGCTGCATGGCTGGCAATATGGAGCACGGAATAGGGAGGAGGGTGTGGAGTTTTATTTTTATGCGCCTTTGCATCATGCCCTCGGCTCGTCGAAATGTCCGGTCTGATGGTCTGAAGAAAATCCTTTTCCATCCCGGATGCGCGGCGCAGACAGCGGGGGAGGCCATTTGGCTCCTGCAATGTTTGCGTAAATTAGAGATTGGCTTACCTTGTTTTAGAACAGGGTAAGCCTTTTTGGATCCGTGTTGTTCCGGGTTTCACACGGATTTCACATCGCCCTCACAGGGATTTCTGCGGCGGGAGGTATACTTTCAGCGGAAGCTTACAAAGGGTTTTTCGTACAGAAAGGTGGAAGCTATGGAAGGAAAGGGATGGGAATGGATCCAATGGGCAGGGACGGCCGCGGCGGTCCTTACGATTGTTGCAGGAAAAATATGGTTCATGCGGTGGTGGGATAAAAGAAAAAGGGCAGATAAAAAAGAAAAGGAATGGGGGGAGGAAAAATGATCGAGGTTAAGGAACTGTTTTTTTCTTATGGAAAGGGGAAAAGGACATTGCAGGGACTGGATTTTCAGGTGGGGAAAGGGGAAATTTTCGGTTTTCTCGGCCCTAATGGTTCGGGGAAATCCACAACCCAGAAGATATTGACGGGGATTCTGGGCGGGTATCAGGGGGAAGTCCGCCTGATGGGAAAAATTCCGGATAAGGCGGAACGGAAGGTGTTTTATCAGGAAATCGGTGTTTTGTTCGAATTTCCCTATCTGTATTCCAATCTGAGCGCCCTGGATAACCTGAAGTTCTTTTCCTCCTTTTATTCTCCCGGCCGGAGGCGGGAGATCCTGCCGCTTCTGGAACGGCTGGAATTCAAAATGGATTATCTGAAAAAACCTGTGGCTTCCTATTCCAAAGGGATGCGTCAGCGGGTGAGCATGGCAAGGGCACTTCTGGGAAATCCGGGAATCCTTTTTCTGGATGAACCCACCAGCGGGCTGGATCCTAACGGAGCCGTTTTATTCCGGGAAATCATCGAAGAGGAGCGAATAAAAGGGACAACTATTTTTTTGACCACCCATAATATGCTGGATGCGGATCTGCTCTGTGACAGGGTGGCTTTTCTGGCGGAGGGCCGGATTGCGGCTTTGGATACCCCGGAAAGGCTAAAGGTGAAGTATAGTAAAAAGCGGGTGAAGGTTATATACCAGAAGGATGGGGAGCGCACGGAAAAGGAACTGATGCCGGATATGCTGGGACTTCCGTTTCCGGCGGACTGCATGGTGAGCATCCATTCACAGGAGCCGACCCTGGAGGAGGTGTTCCTGAAAACAACGGGAAGGGGGCTTGGCGGATGAAAAAAGAATATGGGGCTTTGCTTCGGAAGGATATCCGGCTTATGGCTTCCGGTCATTTTTTCCTTCTGGCACTTATCTCGCTGCTTTTTTACACCTGTTATATCCATATGGTGTATGTAAAAACGGATCAGGCTGTATTTCCCGTTTATTTTTATAATCCGGCTGCTGCCGCCGTTCCTGCGGGAACAGAAGAAACCGCTTCTTTGGAGGAACTGAAGCAAAAATGCGGGGATGCTTATGGGGTGGGAATCTATATGCGGGGAGGAACCCCCGCAGTCTATATGGAAAGCAGCGGAAGCCGGAAGCTGGATGAAGTGCGGAAGGCTTATGCGCTCTCCCTGCTTGCAGGGAAATGCCCGCGTCCTGCACAGGTGATAGGGAAAAACAATAAGGAAATGAAACAAAGAAGGGAAATTACCTGTGAATTTCTGTATTTTGAATTAACAGCCGTTGGTTTTCTGGGAGTGGCGGCCCTGCTTTTTAAAGAAAAAAAGATGGGAGTGATGAAGCTGTTTGCGGTTCTTCCGGTGAATCGTATTTCCTTTTTGCTGTCAAAGCTTACGGTATGTCTGGCGGCGGATCTTTTATTTGCCGCACTGTTTACCTTAATCAATCTGGGTATAAAAACCTCCCGGCAGGTACTTCCGGCTGTGCTGGTACAGGCAGGAATCCTTTCGGGGATCATGGCCCTTGTGGGATTTTTGTGTGCTCTGTGGCTGAAGGATTTCAAACAGTTTTCCCTATTTTACCTTGTGCTGGCTGTTTTTATCTGTACGCCGGTATTCCTGGCGGGGCAGACGGGAGTGGAATGGAAATGGATGGCGTACAATCCGGTTTACCGTCTTTTTATGGGGATGAAGCAGGCATATTTTGAGGGAACGGCGGGCAGCCGGCTTTCTCTTTTGGGAAGTGCGTCTGCCGTGGGAGGTTTGTTTGCCCTGGCCCTGTATGCCTGGAATGCAGAAATGAAAAAGGAGGAGTAAAGAGGTGGGAAAGGGACTATTATATCAGCTGAAAAGCTGTTTCCGGGATAAAATGTGCGTTCTGTCTTTTTTGCTGCCGGTGGCTGCCGGGATTGCCCTGCATTTCCTGGGTGAGGTGGATTTACTGGAGCTGGCGGAACCGGAATTCGGAGTGGTGAAGGAAAGCCTGTTTGCTGCGGATATCCAAAGCTGGCTGGAAGAAATGGGCACGGTACGGGTGTATCCGTCGGAGGAGGCGCTGGAGGAGGCGGTATTGGAACCATCCACCAATATAATGGGAATCCTTCCCCGGGAAGATGGGATTTCCGTCATACGGGCGGGGGATGAGCAGGAGTTGTACCGGAGGCTTGCCGATCGCCTTCCCCTGCTTTATGAAGAACGGGCGGCAATAAAGACGGTACAGGTAACGCTGGATGTAAGGGAGGCTGATACAGGAATGAAAAAGCTGTTACTTTCCATCTGTATAGTTACAGCCATGTTTATGGGAGGAACCTTCAGTGCGATGAACATTCTGGGAGAAAAGGAGGATGGAATCCTGCTGGTGAATGATATCCTGCCCTGTTCCAGGCTGGCTTATCTGTTTCAGAAAATAGGGGTTGGCCTGCTGGGAGGTGTCCTGTCTGCGGGGCTTACCACAGGTATCTGTATCTGGCCTGTCCGTTTAAGCCGGTTGCCGGGGCTGGCCGCTGTCATTTTTTTGTCTGCGTTTCTGGCCTCCCTTGCCGGCGCATTTATCGGGAGAGCCGCGGAGGGCCTGATGACGGGAATCGGTCTTTTAAAGCTGGTGATGATCGGTTTTATCGCTCCGCCCATTTTGTTCTGGCTGTTGGATGCTCCCGGAGGCGGAAGGATCGGGCTGACCTGCCTTATCCCTTCGGTTCCTGCTTTTCAGGGAATCATGGAACTCCTTGAGGGCGGGGTGTTTCCGGGGGAATATATCCTGCTGTTAGCGATCCGCTGCGGGGTTTGGCTTGCTTTGTATTTGCGGACGGATGGGAACAGGGAGAGGAGAAAAGGAGCGGCCGGCCGCAGGCGGCATGGCCGCGTACAAACCGGGCGGGATCCTTATGAGTGACGGTAAATTACGATACGCTTGTATCCTTTGTTATCCGCAGGATAATAGATCTTGTTATTTCCATGCACGTAATGTTACAATTTATAACATAATACATTGATAACAGAAAGCAATGGGGCTTTTCCCATGATGTCCCGGCTTTCCATCGGCAGGCATTCGTGTTAAAAAAGAGAACAGGGGAGGTAACAGAGTGATATATATAGAAGATTCCGCATGGCAGCCGTTTCATGAAAACCCATTTACAAAAACAAGGCGTTACTCTCGCCTGATGAGTTGAAAAAAGCGGGAATTAAAGTGAATGAAATCGGGCTGAGTCCTATGCTGTGGCCCAAAGATTTTTCCCAATATGGACAGAATGGAGAAGGATAAGATAATCATGAAAAATAAACAACTGACAATTGCGGAAAGCGCCTGTATCATTACAGGCTATGGAATCGGAGGAGGCGTCATGGCCATGCCCTATCTGGCCCAAAGAAACGGCGTCCTTGTGAGCCTTTTTATTCTGGCGGCGGCTTTTCTCGCAAGCTTCGTCCTTCATGTGATGATAGCGGAACTGGTGGTAAAAAGCGGCGGAGGTTCCCAGATTATTGAGGTGTTTTCCCGGTATTTGTTCCGGGGAAAGTATAAAAAGCTGCTGACCCTGGCTTTTTTTGTGATTATGGCGTTGGTGCTCTTTACCAATCTGGCCGCATACATATCCGGCGCGGCGGAAATTATCAGTGAACTGCTGGGCATTTCCCTGTGGCTTTCCCGGCTGTTGTTTTACGTGGCGGCAGCTAGTGTAGTCCTTTTTGGACTGAAGGCTGTGGGGGTGAGCGAAAAACTGGCTGTGGGGATTATTTTCCTTCTGGTCGGCCTGCTGGCCTGTTTTTCCCTGCTGCATATCCGGAATCCGCTTCCTGTAAAGGCAGGGAGTCTGACGGAAGGGCTGGCCTATTTCGGAATGGCGATGTTTGCTTTTTCTGCGTTTTTTTCTGTGCCGCAGGCGGCGGCAGGCCTGGGCGGGGATGGAAAAAAAGTACGAAAGGCCGTATTCCTGGGGCTTCTGAATAATGTTATCCTGATTACCGTAATTACGGTCTGCGCCCTGCTTTCCTCTGCCCAGGTGACGGAGGTTGCCATGATCGGCTGGAGCAGGGGGATCGGCAGCTGGGCGGAAATCGTGGGATCCTTATTTACCATTCTTGCCATGCTGACCACTTACTGGTCCATTTCCCTGGCGCTTGCGGACATCGTGGAGGAACAGCTGAAGCTTTCCAAAAGGCTATGCTGGGTAATAGCCACGCTGCCGTCCCTGGCGCTTACCTTTGCGGGACTGGGAGGCTTTATGGAATTTATGCGTCTGGCCGGAGGGCTTATTGCCATCCTCATCGCCCTTATGGTGGTGCCTGCCTTTGGCAAGGCTTCCCGGGAACCGGGCGGTTCTTTGCTGGGAAGATGGGGCGGCGGCTGGATGCAGGTTCTGATTATTATCGCCTATCTTCTTATGGCGGTGGGAAATGTGGTGACAATATAAGATGAAAACATTATATTATGGCGGAACAATCCATACCATGGAGAAAAGAACGGAACAGGAAAACGGGGAGCAGGAAACCTTTACGGCACTGGGAACAGAAGGCGGCCGGATCGTATTCGTGGGCAGCGGGAACCGGGAAACCCTGCCGGGTTATGACCGTTACATCTGCCTGGAGGGCATGCATGTTTATCCTGCGCTGACCGATTCCCATGTACATCTGCTTTATACCATGATCCTGGCGGCCTCCAGCTTTACTCTGTGTGAGGTGACCGCCGGAGGGATCGCGCCGGACTGTATGGCGGGGGTGGAAGGCAAAATCAGGGATTACTGCCGTTCCCATCCGGGGCAGAAAATTATCGTGGCAAACCAGTATATTCTGTCCGCTATGAAGGAGAAACGGCTGCCCGACCGCCATGAGCTGGATGAATGGACCGGCGGTAAAAGCATGATAATCTATAATATAGACGGACACAGCAGCGTTATTTCCACGGCTCTGATGAAAAAGCTGGGACTGCCCTGTGAAGGACATGACGGCCGTTTTTCCGGGGAAGAGCATGAATTTATGCAGGGAAAGGTTACCAATCTCATTGCGGCAAACGTTACCCCTGCGGTTCTCGCCAGGGGAATTGCCAATTTCTCCAATTTATGCGCCCGTTACGGCATAAGCCGTGTGTGTGCCATGGACGGAAACGAAGATGTAAAAACGGATCTCCTCACCCGGCTGTTGGCATTTCTGGCTTCCCGTATGGAGATCGATGTCCGCCTGTTCCCCCAATATATGGATTTGGAGCGCACCAGGCCCTATCGCAGGCTGCAGAGGCATCCACGGGCAGGCGGCTGCGGAAGCTGGGAGCTTGACGGTTCGGTAGGCTCCCACAGCGCCGCTTTCTATCCCCCTTTCCGCGATACCGGAGAAAAGGGCCATTGCTATTATGAGAATGACTTGATTCTAAGCAAAGTCCGGGAAGCAGCACAGAAAGGAATCCAGCTTTCCTGCCATGCTATCGGAGAAGCGGCTATCGACCAGATTTTGGATTGTTATGAGACGGTCCAAAAAGAAAAGGGAAGAATAGCAGAAAAAGAAAGCCCCCTCTCCCGCATTGATCATTTTGAATTCCCCTCCCGTCAGGCGGTGGAGAAAATCAAGAAGCTGCCTTTGGCGCTGACCGTGCAGCCTGGTTTTTCCTGGCTGGATAAAAGGTACCTGAAAAGCTATGAGCAGTTCCTGCCGGAGGAAAAGGCAGAGCAGCAAATCCCCCTGAAGGAGCTGCTGGAAGCCGGGGTATGTCTCTGCGGATCCAGTGATTCGCCTGTGCAGTCCATGAACCCTTTTGAACAAATGCTTGGCATGGTGGAATTTTATCTGCCGCAGCAATCCCTCACCAATTATCAGGCGCTGTGTACCTATACCAGGGAGCCGGCCAGGATGCTTGGGGAGGAAGGAGACAGCGGAATGCTGACGGTTGGGAAAAAGGCGGATTTCTTCGTGCTGAAACAGAATTTTTTCAAGGCCGGGCCGGAAGAATTCGGGGAACTCCATGCGGAATATATGGTGAAGGACGGCAGAAAATATGAGCCGATGAAGGGGACGGTGCGGGAACTTCTTAAGCTGCTGCTGCGAAGAAAGAAGAAGATATAGCACCCCGGGTAATCGGGGTGTAGATAAAAAAGTTCGGCATCACCTGCCCCTGCTTCCCTGTGCGGCCTGCTGCCGGGATGCGGTAAAGCAGATTGATGACAGAAGATATGCCGCAGAGTTTGTGAAAGGTTACCGAACTGTCATTTGTTATGGGATTGCATTTTGTAATAAAGAATGTGTTGTATTAAAATTGGGGGAAGCAGCAAATTAATACTGTCTGGAAAAGAAGCCGGCCATTTGCCTGAAAAGGGATATGGCCGGCTTCTTTGTGTCAATATCAGAGGAAATGGAAAAGCGCAAATATTCCATTCCAGACACGTTGAATCCATGTCCTGTATCTATGTATTTTGCTAAAATAAAGCCATACAGAACAGCGCGCCGGAGCAGCTTTACACTCCGGCAGGCACGGTACATGCGTGCAGAAGGGAGAAGGTATGAAAAGAAAACTGACAGCATCTATTCTGGCGGCAGCATTGGCTGTTTCAACAATACTGGCAGGCTGCGGCGGGGCGGCGGACGGCGGAGAATCCAAAGCGGCCCAGTCCCAGGAGGCGGGAGCGGAAGCACAGGGCGGGGAAACCGATAGTGCAGAATCCGGGCCGGCAAAGACAACAGCCCAGGCGGATACGGGAGAGGTTCCCGGGGAACTGACCATCTATACTTATTATGCGGACAGCGCCATTGCACAGGTGGACAGGGCACTGGAAATTATGAAGGAGACATATCCGGATCTGAAGATCAACATCGAACACAGGACCGATTCCGACGGCAGCGTTCTTAAGACAAGGGCGGCAGTGGGGGAACTGCCGGATATCTTTGAATGTACCGGACAGCTGACCGATATCCTGATTAAATCGGGGGATCTGGCGGAACTGGATTCTGTAATTGAAGAAACGGGGTTTTTTGACAAATATCTGGAAGGGAACTTTGATGTAAAAAAATCGGCGGACGGCCATTTCTATGCTATCAGCTCCACGGTACCGGAGTGCTGTGAAGTATTTTACAATAAGGAAGTGTTTGAAAGGCTTGGCTTGTCGGCACCTCAAAATTATGAAGAATTCAAGGCTGTGGTGGAAGCGTTGAATGCGGACGGTATTATCCCGCTGGCGTTGTTTGCCCAACAGAAATGGCCGGGGCTGCAGATGTTCGATATGGCTGTGGTAGGGGAAGGACAGCCTCTGGGGCTTACAGGGCTGGAGGACGGAAGCACCAAAATTACGGATCCGGAATATCTGGAAGCAGCCAAAAAGCTGAGTGAACTGACTTCCATGGGCCTAATCGGCAAAGGCGCCCTGAATACCAATGCCAGCCAGGCTTTTGAACTGGTGGAAACCGGACAGGCGGGCATGCTGATAAACGGAAGCTGGTTTTTTAACGACGCGGCTGTAGGCGGTTACGGCGACAATATCGGATACTTTGAATATAATCCGTTTACCGTGGCCGGCAAAGAGGAGGATACACACTGGACGGAATCCGGCGGCACCGGTTCCATGGGCGGCTACGCGGTAAGCGCCAAAGGAAAATATGCGGAATACTCCAAAAAGGTTCTTTTAAGCTTTCTGGAAGCGAGAGACATTGCCAATGCGGAACTCGGATCCTTAAGCGTGCTGAAGGAAAAGGTGGATCCCGTGGAAGCACGGGCGGAAAGCTACCAGCACTATGCGGATAACCTGGATAAAATCCAGTCAACCACAAAATTTGAGTGGTCTCTGAACAATCAGGAGCTGATTGTGGCACTGGAGGATACCTGCGAACTCCTTTTAACAGGACTGATTACCCCTGAGGATTTTATAGCGGATCTGGAGGAACAGATAGCGGAAGCGTTAGGCCAATAAAAGAAGGAAGAAAGGGGGAAAAGATGAATCCGTTATTTCGAAAAAAGAAAGCGGCGATGTGCCTGTTCACGGCTCCGGTAATTATCCTGTTTTGTCTGATCATCGTTATACCGCTGGCGGAATCGGCGGCAATGAGCTTTACGGAATGGGATGGGGTGAATGAGGCCGTATTTACGGGACTGGATAATTTCAAACGGCTTTTTACATCGAGAGATCTGAAGGTTTCCATCCGTAACAGTCTGCTGTATTCCGGGGTGCTCACCGTATACCAGATAGGGCTGGGAACCTTATTCGCTTATTTTCTGGCGAATTTTAATATAAAGGGCAGACGTTTTTTTAAAGATGTTTATTTCTTCCCGGTGCTGCTGTCCGTGTCGGTGGTGGCACAATTGTGGATTTCCGTGTATCACGGGGATTTCGGGCTTATCAACCAGCTGGCAAGGCATCTGGGGCTGTCCTGGGAACAGAACTGGCTTTATGAACCGGTAAAAGGAGTGATAGCTATTGTCCTGGCGGAGTCCTGGAAAGGCATGGGGTATCATATGCTCATTATTTATGCGGCTATGAAAAACGTGCCCGATGTCTATTATGAAGCCTCCTATATTGACGGGGCGGATAAACGGCAGCAGTTTTTTCATATTACGCTCCCGCTTACCATTCCTACAATAAAGGTATGTGTGGTTATGTGCATCACCTACGGTTTCCGGGCTTTTGAAATGATTTTCCTGATGACGGGCGGAGGTCCCGGAAATTCCAGCTATACTATGCCTATCATGATGTATAAAGCCCTTTTCGGCCTGCAGAAATATGGCTACGGCAGCGCAATCGCAGTGGTCATCGTGATAATCTGCGTGGGAATGATGCTGGTGATCAATAAGCTTACGGAACGGTTTGACGGACAATACTGAATCGATGGCTGCGTATGGCAGGGAGGAAAGTAAGAATGGAACATAAAAGAAGAAGGTTCAGGCCCGCGTGGATCCCGGTCTATTTTCTAATGATCCTCTATGCGGTAGTCTGTCTCTATCCGGTCATCTGGATGGGGTTTTATTCCCTGAAAAATAACGAAGAAATTTTTGTCACCAACCCTTTCGGGCCGCCTATCGTACCCCAGTGGAGCAATTATGTGAAGGCGGTGACCCAGTTTGATATCCCCCTTTATTTCAGGAACAGTATTGTGGTATCCCTCACCGCTATGTTTCTGGGGATTCTTTTCTGCCTTACCTTTACTTATGTGGTAGCCAGGGTGCGGGTGCGCACGACAAAAGCTCTGCATTCCCTGGTTATGGCAGGTATGTTTATACCCATACAGGCCGTTATGACGCCTCTGGTGGTCATGGTGAAGAACCTTCATCTGACCAATACTCTGTGGTCGCTGATCATTCCGTATACGGCCCTGAGTTTTCCGTTCGGTGTGATGGTACTGTATGGATTTTACCTCACCCTTCCCCTGGAACTGGAAGAATCCGCATATTTGGAGGGGGCAGGTTTTATGAGAACGTATTTCAGCATTATCCTTCCGCTGATGAAGTCGGCTATTTCGGTGCTGGTGATTTATCAGTTTATGTCCCATTGGAATGAATTCAGCCTTGCGCTGATTCTGATTACCAAAAATGAACTGAAAACGCTGCCGCTGGGGCTTGCCGGATTTTACGGACAGTTTTCCACCGATTGGGGGCCAGTGGGGGCGTCCCTTGTCATTGCCAGCTTTCCGGTCATCCTTTTGTATATCTTCTTCAGCAACAAGGTAAGCGATGCGTTTGTATATTCCGGCATGAAGAATTGACGGGGCAGATAAAAAAAGTTTGGTGTCCCCCGCCCCTGCTTCCCTGTGCGGCCTGCTGCCCTGCAAGGTTCCTTCCAGGGGACGCTTTCGCTCGGATAATCACGCAGCGGTACTAAGGCGGCAAAGGACGCCGCCTAAGGACCGGCGTGCTTATAACGCCCCTTCCAGGAATCCTTGCAGGGCAGCAGGCCGCACAGGGAAGCAGGGGCGGGGGACACCAAACTTTTTTATCTGCACCCAGAATTGACAGACAGATTGTAACCGCCGCCGGGTTACTCTATAATAAGAAGAAACAATGGTGGGGGCATACATGAAAAAGAGACTGAAAAACCTGTCGATCCAGCAGCGGATCAGCTATTCCTTTATTTTTTTTTTTACGGTGCTGGTCATCTGCATCATTTTTGTCCTGCGGGGGATTTACAGCAGCCAGATGTACGAAAAACTCATACAGGGTAGGAATTATGAGGATAATCTGATTGTGCAGCAGATGGCAGGGCTGGCATCCAATACCGCCAGCTGCTGCAACAGTATTATCGTAAATCTGAATAATACCCTGGAACTGAACGGTTCATCCCTTTTTTACCCCAACCTGTATAATACGTCCACGAAAAAGAAAATCCTGAATATTATTGAAAACAGCTTTCTTCTTTACCCGGATGTGGGCCATATTGCTGTCCTTTATAATAACGGGGATATGTATGAGAAGGAGCGGAACCGCTCCTACCGAAGCTCGGACGGAAACCTGGAGCTGGTACGGCAGTTTGGGGATATGGGGATCACCACCACCGGCCAGTGGTATTATTCCCTCAGGATAGAATCCGCATTTTCCGGTTTTAACCTGCATTATGTAAAGGTATTAAGAGATGTGGAGAGCAATGCGGATGTGGGCTACATCATCCTGGAGCTGGACGAACAGAGGCTGTATGAAACCTATCAGTATAAGGACGGCGCCCCGGAAGTGGATATTTATCTGACGGATAAAAACGGTATGCTCCTTTCCAGCGACGACAGGGAGGCCATGAGGGTGCTGCGCGCCGCGTCTGATTACAATGCCCAGTCCGCCTGTTCGGAGGAAATATCCAGCCGGGTGGAAGATAAAAAGGCAGCGCCGGGATACCGGATAGGCAGCTACCAGGTGAACGATACCTGGAGGCTGACTACGGTTTTGGACGTTAAAGCCTCTTTGTCGGCAGTAAATAACATGACCCTGGTCATTATCGGGGTGAGCCTGCTTCTTCTGTGTGTGTTTAATGTACTGAGCATTGCTATCGCCCGCCGCATTGCCCGCCCCATTTCCCAGCTGTCCGGGCATATGCGTAAATTCACCGATTCCCTTCCGGAGAATCTGCCGGAAACGGATGCGGAAAATGAAGAAGGCATTCTGATATCCAGCTTTAACCAGATGGTCTGTATGAACCGGGAGCTGTTCGAAAAGGTAACCAATGAAAAAAAAGAAAAAAGACGGCTGGAGCTGGCTTTGCTCCAGGCCCAGATCAAACCCCATTTCCTGTATAACACCCTGGATACCATTTTCTGCTTAAACAGCATGGAATGTTTTGGGGATGCCAGCCGCATGATTAAACTGCTCGCGGATTATTACAGGCTGGTGCTGAACAAGGGGCTGGACTGGGTCTGGATGGATCAGGAACTGGAGGCACTGCAGAAATATCTGGAAATCCAGTCGGTACGCTATAACGACAGCCTCAGCTATTCCATAGAAATGCCGGAGGAGCTGCGCGCTTTTAAGATTCCCAAGCTGACGCTGCAGCCGCTGATAGAGAATGCCATTTACCATGGCATTAAACCAAAAAACGGCAGGGGACATATCCTGGTTACCGGAGAGCTTGTGGATGACTGGGCTTATATTTATGTGGTCGACGACGGAATCGGCATGAGCCGGGAAACCTTCGGACGGATTTTATCGGGAGAGCAGAAGGAAACGGATACGGAAAGCTTCGGGCTGAAAAATGTGTCGGAACGGCTGAAGATTTTTTATGGCAGGGGTACCTGCATCCAGCTGGATGATACCCCTATCGGCACCAGTATTGCCTTATGCATCAATCTGAAAAGGAGCGGCGGACATGAAGTATAAGGTTCTTCTTGTGGATGATGAAACTATCTATCTGCAGTATCTGTCCCGGATCATAGACTGGGGGGAGCTGCATTGTGAAATATGCGGTTATGCCAAGGATGGGGAGGAGGCGCTTTCCCTGATACGGGAATGGCATCCGGATATTGTGTTTATGGACATTGCTATGTCAAGAATGAACGGGCTGGAGGCCTGCGAAGCCATTAAGGGTACGGAAAACGAAACAAGGGTAATTATCATGACGGCCTATGATGAATTTTCCTTTGCCCATCAGGCGATCAAGCTGAATGTGTTCGATTATCTGCTCAAACCCTTTGATAAGGAAGAACTGAAGGAAGCCTTGGGAAAATGCATCAAGGATATTGATGAATCCAAGAAAAACAAGCACCTGAGGCAGGAAATGCTCTTACGAGATGCGGTGGAAGCCCAGCCGGAGCTTCTGCTGTGGAAGAAAGCGGATTCCTCCCCGAAAGCAGATACTTCCCTGGAAGAAAGGCCTTTTCTGGAAGGACTTCCCCGCAAAGGAAGCCATTATGTGGTGGCGATCCTGCGGATGCGCAAAGGCTGTGCCGACTGCGATAGTACCAGGATCCGGGAGCGGCTGGAGGCCTCTTTGGGAGGGGCGGGAATCGGCAGCTATTGCTTGCGCAACGACGGCAGCTGTATTACAATCGCCCATGTTGCGGACAGGAAAGAAGGAACCATGGAGCGGATACGAAAGGCCTATGAAGCACTGCTGGAGGACGGAAAAGAGGGCATGACGGATGGGATGCCGGATTCGGCTGCCCTGAGCTGTGCGGAAGAAGGACTGGGCCGTCTGCAGGAAGCCTACAAACAGGCCAGGCTTGTTTTTGAAAACAGTACCAAGGTGCACCGGAAGGTTGCCTGCTATGAGGATTTAAAGTCGCTCAATACCGATGTGGCCTTTTACAGCACCCAGGATATCAACCTGCTCATCAAATGCTTTGAACTGAGGGATTATTCCAAGGTGGATGATATTCTGGAAAAAATGTTCGGCCTGTCCGAGAACCAGATGTTTTCCTTTCAATACATAATAAATGTATACTATTCCCTCATGATAGGCATCCATTCCTATTTCAGGCAGACGAATGAAAACCCGATTTCCGACTATCTGCAGATGCAGGACAGCATTATAACCGATCTGAAGGACTGCTTTACGGTAGCCCAGGTAAAGGAAATCATAAAAAACTATGTCTATGAAATGCTTTCGGACTGTACCTACGTCCCGGTGGGCAGCAAAAAGGAGATATTGGTCAATAAAATAGAACAGTATCTTCAGGAGCATTACCCGGAGGGAAATCTTTCGGTCAGCACCATAGCGGAACATTTATTTTTCGAGAACAGTTACATCCGGCGTGTCTATAAGACACAGACCGGGAAAACCATCATGCAGCGGCTGGAAGAAATCCGTATTGAAAAAGCCAGAGGGCTTCTAAGGGAAGAGGGCATCCGGTGTGCGGAAGCGGCTGAACTTACCGGTTTTTCCGATCCTTATTATTTCAGCAAACGGTTCAAGCTGTTCTGTGGATGTACGCCCTCCGAATACCAGATGGCAGGGTCAAAAAAATAGAATAGAAAAAAAGAATAGAAAACCGGTTGACACACAAAAAAGCGCAAGGACAGCCGGCATGACTGACACGCGTTTATCTCACGCAGACGGGAGCAGATATGGAATATTGTGAAAATTGGGACAAAATCAGAAAAAGATACCTGGAATACTGGGCGATGGAAAACCATGACCGTCCTCTTGTAAGCATCCGGGCGCCCAGAGCGAAACAGGAGAAAAAGCCGGAAAGCCGCCATACTTCCCTCAAGGAACGATGGATGGACACCGAATACATTATAAAAAGCAGCAACTGGGAAATGCGCAATACCTATTACGGAGGGGAAGCGTTCCCTGCGCTGAATCCCAACCTGGGACCGGACTATTTTGCGGCCTGTTTCGGAACCAAGCTGGAATTCGGAGAGGATACCAGTTGGTCCGTTCCCTTCCTCACGGATGAGGACGTGGAGGAATACCAGGGCTTTCTGCTATGCAGACAGAATGAATATTACCGGAAAATGCTTGAAATCACCCAAGCCGCGGTAGAGGATGGTAAGGGGAAATACCTGGTGGGCGTTACGGATATCCACCCGGGGCTGGACGGGCTGGTATCCATGAGAGGCCCGCAGGAGCTGTGCATGGATACCCTGGATCAGCCTGCATTTATCCGGAAGGCAGCTATGGATCTCCTTCCCGCTTTCCGGGAAATTTATGAAGAACTGTATACCATGACCACCAAATACCAGGAAGGCAGCACCTGCTGGATGGGTATCTGGCATCCGGGAAGATGGTATCCTACCTGCTGTGATTTTTCCTGTATGATATCCACGCAGATGTATGAAGAGCTGGTAGTGGGAGAGCTTCTGGAAGAGCTGGATTTCCTGGATGCCAGCATATACCATCTGGACGGTCCGGATGCCCTGAAGCACCTGGACAGGCTGCTTGCTATTGATAAGCTGAAAGGCATTCAGTGGGTCTACGGCGCGGGACAGCCCACGGCTTCCCACTGGCTGCCTGTGCTCAAGAAAATCCAGGATGCCGGTAAAAGGATACAGATTGAGGTGGCACCCGGGGAACTGGATCGTATGCTTGAAAATCTGAAACCGGAAGGCGTGATGTTTTCGATTAGCGCCAGTACGGAAGAGGAAGGAAAGGCATTGGTAAAAAGGATAGAAAAGTAGAACAAAGCAGGCAGGCGGCGCATACGGGGGCCTGCCTGCTTTGTGGGACGCCGGGTATTATGCCAGTGTATCATCACGTAAAGCATCCGCCAGGCTGTATTTTAAAATCCGTTTTCCTCCGATATAATAAGCCAGGGCCACAAAAGCGAAAATGGCAAGGCTGAACAAGGCAATTGCCGCAACCGGGATTTCACGAAAGGCTTCCATCAGCTTCAGATAACTGGCCTTTGCGGTAAATACGACGAAGAAAAAAGTAAGGGGCAGCGTAATGAGCACCGGACGTCCGGCAATAACCAGGGCTTCCACAATAAACATCTTCCGGATGCCGGCAGGCGTCAGCCCAACGGACATATACCGGGCCAGCTCCTGCTTCCTTTGGCGCAGGAAGCCAAGGGTATAGGAAAAGACGTTGGCAAGCCCGATGATTGCAAGCAGGACGCAGAAGGAACCCAGCACCAGCTTATAGGCTCTTATTATGTTATCATTGGTAATGTTATCTTCGAGCCGGTTTTCACTTTCACAATCATAAGAAGCGCTGACCAGCTTACCGGCCTGCATTTCCAGTGCAGTAAGCTCATCAAGAGTAACGCCTTCCCCTGCCAGTATCCGGATTAAGGTATCCTTTTCCGTATATCCCACATTATCTGCTATTTTCTCCCATAAGGACAAGGGGAGAAACTGCACCAGTGTATAGTCGTCGTATTCTTCTTTCAGGACAGGGAGTTCTCCGGTATAGCCAAGTATGGGGAGCTCTCCGGTCTGTTCTCCGCCCTCTGCATTCTGCAGGACAATCGAAGGGAAATCCTCGGTAATAAAGGGGACATATTCCCGGTAACGAAAGACACTGTGCAGACTGTCCCAAATACGGTTCAGGATAATTGTTCCGTCCAGACCCGGCGTTATACCGATCTGTTCACAATACCGGAGGAATGAGGCATCATCCAGAATGACGACCGGCGCTTTTACCAGCCAGAAGCCGTCCGTATGGGATACAGAGGATCCCGCTACGGCTGCCGGGCCTCCGAGAGCGGCCAGTTTGGGACTGATGCCCGCTTCCGGGATCGGGACAATAGCCTCTGTTTTCTGGTAGATGGTTAAATCCCGGACTCCGTCCAGCTTCCCCAGCTCTTCTGTAGTCCCGTAATTCACGATTTCCGTATCTTTGACGGTAATCATGATATCCCATGCGTCCTGATATTTTTCAATATACGTATATTGGAGGCTGAGATCGGTCAGGGCAAAAAAGCAAAACATCATGGAAAAACCGAGGAACGACAATGTCAGAGACAGGGTGGAGGTACGCAGGTTTTTCTTCTGGGCTTTCAGGGCATTTCCTGCCAGTTCTCCTTCCGTCCCGAACAGCAGAGTGAGCACAGGGGAGTGTTTTCTCCTCTTTAGCTGCAGCCCGCCCGTCTCCCGGATGGCCTCCAGCGGGGTGAGCCTGCTTAACTTTGCGGCGGGAAGCCAGGCGGAAAACAGGACGGTTGCATAGCAGATAAACAGGGTGACTACAAAGATCGCGGGATGGTATTGAAAAGGAATGATATACCGCCCCGGCATATCCCTGGCTATCATTTCCATTCCCTGCTTCGCTCCGAAGCTGAAAGCGATTCCGAGTACGATACCGGCAAGGATAGGAAGGGCACACAGCACAGAGGCCTCCTGCAGAAGGCAGGTCCGTATCTGGCCCGGCGTAGCGCCGATACTGGAAAAAATCCCGAACTGGCGCACCCTGGCATTCATGGTAACCGCAAAGGAATTATGAATGACCAGAATCAGGGAAATAGAAACCAACGCTATTATAAGAAGATAAAAGGTCAATAAAAGCGGAGGCACCTCATCCTCCGGATCATGGATCAGGTATTTGGATAAAAGCAGCACATTATAGGAAGCCGCATCCTCCTCAAGCCCCATTCCCCGGATAATCCGGGGCATATCCTGAAACACAGTCCGGGCATTCCGGAAATACACATCTGCCACGACCGCCTCCTGCGTCGTTAATTCCTCATTGATAACAACACGTTCCACATTGGCATAATTCTGTATGGCAAGCAGATCCTCTGCGCTTATATTACCGGTAATTCGCCCCTGCCAGTCCCCTTCTTCAATAAGGACCCTTTCTACATCATAAAGCCACAAATTATAAAAAAAACTGCATAAAAATGATAATAACAGACTGGAAATCAGGGCGGCAGCCATAATGGATATACTGGAGGCCCTGCTGTTTTTTATAAAGCTTCTGGAATAATCCTTCCACATGTGATTCACCCCCGTTTCTCATCGCTGAGAATGCGGCCGTCCTCGATGGTTATAATACGGTCCGCCTCCAAAGCGATTTTTTCATCGTGGGTTATCAAAAGAATGGTCTGTTTCAGATTACGGTTGGATAATTTCAGCATGTCAATGATTTCCCTGGAATTTTTCTGATCCAGATTGCCCGTAGGCTCATCCGCAAGCAGGAGGGCAGGTCGGTAAACCAGTGACCGGGCAATGGCGGCACGCTGCTGCTGACCGCCGGAAAGCTGGCTGGGAAGCGCTTCCAGCTTATCCGTGATACCCAATGTCTTTACCACCTGATCAAAATATTCCTGGTTTGGTTTTCTTTTGTCCAGCAACAGCGGCATCAGAATATTTTTACGCACGGTCAGGGTGGGGATCAGATTGTAAAACTGATAAACAAGACCCACCTTCCTCCGCCTGAAAATAGCCGCCTGTGTCCGGTTCATTGCGGAGATATCCACTCCGTCAACGATAACCTTTCCTGCCGTGGGCTGATCCACGCTGCCGAGAATATGCAGGAGCGTAGACTTTCCCGAGCCGGAGGCCCCTATGACAGCAACAAATTCCCCTTTCTCCACAGACAGATCTATTCCGTCCAAAGCCGTTACCTGATTATTGCCGTTACCGTATATTTTACTGACTCCCTCGCATTTTAATAGTTCCACCGATAGTTCTCCTTCCTGTTATGTTATTGTTACAGTTTACCCGTGCCGGCATCGGATAAAAGCTATGCTGACAGTTCATGCAGGCCTGCCTGTACTGTTCAAGCTATAATGTAGTATAACAAAAGAAAGTGACATCTCAGTGACTGTAAAAACGGATATCAAAACAGGCGCCGCCCTCCGGATTATTCCTGGCACAAATCGTCCCGTTCTGGTTTTCAATGATTTCCTTTGCCAGGGCCAGGCCGATTCCGATTCCTCCTTCCTTTGCATTCCGACCGCGGAAGAATCGTTCAAAAAGATGGGGGATATCCTCCTTTGCAAAACCCTCCCCCTCATCCCGGATTACAATCTGTGTGTAAACCGGATTCTGTTCATAGAAGCAATGGACAATACCCCCGGCAGGCGTGTGCTCCATACTGTTTTTCAGAAGATTCATGATCGCTTCCATGGTCCAGTCCAAATCCCCGGTCAGCCGGGCGGCTTTTCTTTCGGGGATATCGATAAAGACGCCTGCGTCGGAAAATACCTCCTGTAGATTGTCAGCCGCAAGCGTCAGTACCGTGAACACATCGATTTCTTTTTGTTCCAGAGGAAGCGTTCCGGCATCAAGACGGGACAGAAGCAGCAGAGCTTCCTCCAGATGCGTCAGGCGTTCCAGCTGTTTTCGTATCTGCCCGGCGGTTTCCGGCTTTGCCGTCAGCTCCGGCATTTGTGTGGTCAGATGGATGGCTGTAATGGGAGTTTTAAGCTGATGGGCAATATTGGAAAGGTTTTCTGCGAAATTCTGTTTGGCTTCAAGGGCCGCATCCCTTGTCTGGTAAGCAAAGGTTACTGTTTTATAGATTTCATCCTGCAGCTTGGAAAAATCGTCCTCCTCTTCCTGCAGGTGAAGGACCGTACCTCCGGTATTTACATGTTCCAGATAATCGGTCAGGGCTCTAATCCGAAGCATTTCCGTTTTATGCCGGTACCAGAACGCAGACAGAAAAAGGATGCCGCCAAGCAGGAAACCGCCGGCGGCGGATAACAGGCCGTAATTCCGGGTGTACCCGGCAAAGTCCGACTGCCGGTATCCATAGTCGGTGAGTATGGTGCCCCGGGTATCCGCGGCCTGCCCGTTTTTGAATTTTTTTAATACGGAGGGAATGGTTTTTTCCGCTTCCGGCAATTCCCGGATAATACTTTCGCAGATATTGTTTAGAAGCCGGAACTGCATACGGTTATAAAGGTCGGCCATAAAAAAAGCGGTAACGGAGACAGAAATCAGGCTGACGGATAATACAAAAACAAGGAAAAGCCCTGTTCTTTTCTGACTGTTCATAAGGTATCCTCCATAGTGATAATTCAAGTATCGGAGCGGTTATCCTCCATACGGTATCCAAAGCTTCTGACTGTTTTTATACAGGACGGGTTATGCAGTTTTTCACGCAGCCGTTTCATAGTCACGGTAAGCGTATTATCATTCACATAGCTGCCGCTTTTGTCCCACAGATCGCTCAATATCCGTTCCCGGGTAACCGTCTTTCCTTTGTTCCGGATTAAAAGTAACAGGAGCTGATATTCGGACTGGCTTACCACAATTTCTTCCTCTCCGATGAAAACCATCATACGGTTTTGGTCAAGCATGATGGAACCACAGGTCAGGCACTGCCCGGATACATTCCCTGCCCGGCGCAGCAGGGCACGGATACGGGAATCCAAAACCTCCAGTTCAAACGGTTTTACCACATAATCGTCCGCGCCGTTTTGAAAACCGGATACGACATCCCGGGTATCGCTCCGGGCGGTAAGAAAAATAACGGGCAGCTCTTTCCATTTGGATCGGATCCACCGGCACAGCGCATCGCCCCGCCCGTCCGGCATATTCCAGTCCACCAGTGCGGCATCCGGCACGCGGCCCAGAAACGCTTCCCTGGCATCGGCTATCGTCCGGAAAACAGAAACCTTACAGCCTCTCTGTTCCAGGTACTCCTTAACCATACCTGCTATAGATTCATCGTCTTCAATGTAATAGATAGCGATCATCTTCAAATCCTCCTTTATCCGGCGCTCCGGCGTAAAAACGGGCGTGCCGGTGCCTCACGCCCTGTTGTTATGCTTCCTTTTTTTTCCATAGTTTCATTATTTTAATTATTTTATCCCGTTCTTCAAGGGTAAACGTTTGGAAAACCCGCAAAAGTTCCGCCTCCTGTGCCGCCTCTTTTTCCACAGAAGCCCCGGGGCGGCCCGCATCTAAAAAAGTATCCACGGAAACATTACAAAGATTAGCATAGTAGAGTAAAACCCTTAAATTCAGTTTGGCCCGGTTGTTTTCAATATTACTGATAAATGCAACCGTGCATTCCAGGGCATCGGCAATCTTTTCCTGAGTGGCGCCCTGCTCCATCCGTAATTCTTTCATTTTAAGACCGACCTTAGAAAAATCAATGGTTTCCATAGTTTATACTCCTTATATGTTACTGTCCACAGCCCATTCGTCCGCCCCCAGGGAAAAGCCGGGAGGGCAAATCAGGCAGGCAAAACCACTGGGCGGCGGACGAATGGGCTGTGGACAGTACCTTTATATATTATATAGTATAGTTTACTATATTAATGGATTGCAATCAATATATTTTGGTGATATACTTATATATACTAATAAATATATAAGGAGGCGGGACAAATGGGAGATATCAGTATAATTGCGCGCAGGCTGGAGGATGGCCATGTCCAATATGGGTGGAGCGGAAATGGGGGATATTTTGCAATGGTAGGCACGCGTCTGCTTGCATGGTACCAATCACCGGAACGGGTGGAGTATCTGTTTGGCCTGGGTGAGCTGAGTTTGTTAGGGATGCCCGGAAGCGAAGGGCACTATCCGCGCAGCCTTTACTCCCACCGGGCTACAGGCAGGCCGCATAACCTGGGCAAAACGGAGAGGGAAATTTTCAGCAGGATTGCGTTTGTTGATTACGGATATTTTTATGATCTTGATAAACAGTGGCACTATATAGTCCCCGGGCCGTTCCGGATTAAGATACCGCTGAAGGTGGTAGAAGCTAACCTGGATAGCAGGGGAATGGAGTTTGCTTTTATTAATGAAACCGAAAAACAGCTTACCCGTTATCTTTTAGGACAATATGGGGAGGAAAATACAAAGTTTGGAAAACGGCTAAGGGAAGGAGGATGTGACACAAAAAGACTGTTGGAGGAGATAGAAGAGAGTCCCTGGCCTATGGAAATTATTTACGAAAATAAATTGATATTCAGCTACTTTGATGATTGGGTGGTTGCCTTACCGGATGAAAAAAGACAGAAAATCGAAGCCTTCATGGTGAAACCCAGGGGAAAGAGACATGTGGAGACTATTTTCTGGAAGTAAAGTAATGAATGCAGACAATTTTAAGGAATCATCTCAAACTTCGCAGGGATATTTTCACGTAATACAGATAAATAAATGAAGAAAAGCACTCCACGGAAAGAAATATTTCCGGGGAAGAACAAGAATTGTATGTGGTGAGAAACCACAAGGATACGGTGTTCCGTTTGCTGTATAAAGACAGGGGAAAATTGCTGGAATTATACAACGCACTGAACGGAACCGCTTATGAAGATACCGGTGCTATGGAAATCTGTACACTGGAAAACGCAATTTATATGGGAGTTAAAAAGGATGTTTCGTTCCTGTTTGATTCGGAAATGAATCTATATGAGCATCAGTCCACATTCAATCCCAATATGCCTCTGCGGGATCTTTTGTACATGGCCAGACAGCTGGAGAAGTATGTGGCGGGAAGAACACTGTACTCCAGTAAACAGATTAAAATTCCCGTTCCCCGCTTCGTTGTATTTTACAATGGGACGCAGGAGCAGCCGGAACGCAGACTGTTAAAGCTGTCTGATGCGTTTGAAAAGAAGGTTCTCTCCCCCGAATTGGAAGTAAAGGTGACAATGCTTAACATCAACATCGGGAATAACCGGGATCTGATGCAGAAATGCAGGACCCTGAGGGAATACTGCCTGTTTGTGGAATGTGTCCGGAAATATGCAGCGGAGATGGAAATTGCGGAAGCCGTGGACCGGGCGGTGACAGAATGTATCCGGAATGATATACTGGCAGACTTTTTGTCCGCACAGTGGGCGGAGGTGATTGCGATGTCGATATTTGAGTATAACGAAGAAGAGGAAATGAAAAAAATACGTGCCGATGAGTTCAGTGTTGGTAGAGAAGCCGGAAAAAAAGAAGGAAAAGCAGAAGGTAAAGCAGAGGATGTCCTTGAACTGTTGGCCGAATTAGGAGAAATACCCGGTGAATTACGTGAAAGAATCCTTTTGGAGTCTGAGCTTCCGATTTTAAGGAAATGGGTCAGGGAGGCGGCCAAAGCCGAATCTGTCAGTCAATTTATCAATCAAACAGGTATATTGTGCAGAGAGTAAATTGTCGTGCCATAAAAAAACGGATTAAGTTTGAAACACTATGAAAAAATGAAATAATGTTTATGTTTGTTGGGGTACCTTCCGCTCCGTTCGGAACATAACAGATGCCGCCTGTACATAATCCCGTAATGAAAGGAGATACATTTACATAAACCGGTAGATGTATCTCCTTTTGTAACAGTTCAGACTTGTCTGAACTGTTACCTCCTTTTACTCTCATGTTACTTTGCTTAAATTTCCGTTTTCCAAAATCCATGCAGATTGCAGTAAGCATAGGCCGCCTTCACCGAATCCCCGTCCTCCAGCGTGAAATGCGCCACGGGTTCACAGTTTGCATCCAGGCAGACACGCATGGTACAGCCGGCCCTGGTCACCAGGCAGACCCAGCCGATGCTGTGCTCCTCGGTCATGGGATGGAAGATGCTGCCCACTTTGACAGTTACATGCTTCCCGTTGATTTCCACAACCGGCAGGTGCTTTTCCGCAGCCCCTTCCGAAGTATTGGCGGTCAGGATTTCAAAGGGCTTGCAGCTGTCGGGAACGGCAGCATTGGGCACGCCGGTAAGGGCCTCCAGCACTACGGTATGATTTTTGTCCGTTAAAAAAACAGGTTCTTTGTTCATATGAATCCTCCATTATGGTATTTTCTGTTAGTGTCCCAAATAGGGGAAATATTTATGCATTTGTAACAAATATTCATGTTACATACTCAAACTTCGCAGGTGCCAAATGGCCCTCCGCCGCACAGACAGCCGGCGGGGCTCCATTTGGCACCTGCGAAGTTTGAGTTACACCAGCTATTCTGTGTTATCCCATATAACAATTTTTGGTATTGACATCGCAGTGATTCCTCCCTATAATAAAGTTGCTGTTTGGCAAAAGGCAGCAGGCCATTGATTATCGGCCGGATAAAAAGTGAGGTAAGTGCATGCGTGTGTTCGGTAAGGAGATTGCAACTAAATAGTTGAGGAAGGACAGCCTGAAGCCCATTTCGGCTATCAGTATGCCCTTTTGCCGGCTGTTGCCGGATATCTGCCTTACACTAATACATCCTATACTTCATTATATATGTCTGATCAGGAAATACGGACGGAATGAAAGCTGGCGTGATAAAGGCCTGCTTTTTTATTTTCCCGGAAAATGGCCCCGGCTGTTTGAATTATCTTTTATTCCGGGGTAAGAAGTCTGTAAATCATGGTCCGCAGAAGGGTATGTCTATTTCAGGGCAGATACTTTTGCGGGCTTATTTTTTTGCATATCGCTGCTAAATAACACGGGAAGTAAAAAGGAAAAGGAGCAGTCAATGAACATCATCGAAACCACCCAATTAACCAAAACCTTTAAACGTTACAAAAAACAGGAGGGTCTCCTGGGAAGTGTAAAAGGTTTGTTTCACAGAGAATACGAGGAAAAAGAGGCCGTTAAGCACATGGATTTTACAGTGGAAGAAGGCGGGTTTGTGGGCCTGATCGGACCGAACGGAGCCGGCAAAACAACCCTTGTCAAAATGCTTACCGGCATCATTGCTCCCACGTCAGGAGAGATCCAAGTGATGGGGTATTATCCCAATAAGCTGGAAAATGCGTTCAAAAGGCAATATGCCGTGGTAATGGGACAGAAGAGCCAGTTATTCTTTGAACTGACAGCGGAGGATACCCTGCATCTGTTTAAGCAGATTTATGGTCTTTCCGATCGGGAGTACCGGGAAAATAAGGAGTATTTTGTTGAGCTGTTCGGGGTAAAAGAGCTTATGGATGTGCAGGTACGCACCCTTTCTTTGGGAGAGCGGATGAAAATGGAGCTTATAGTGGCTTTGCTGCATAATCCCAGGATTCTTTTCCTGGATGAACCTACCATAGGGCTGGATGCGGTAGCCGGCAAACAGGTGCGGAAATTTCTGAAGGAGGTGAACTCCGAAAGAGGAACCACGATCCTTCTGACGTCCCATTATATGGAGGATATCAAATCTTTGTGCAGCAGATGTGTGGTAGTGAACCATGGAAGTAAAATTTATGACGGATCGACGGACCGGCTTTTTGAACAATACCAGAAAAATAAAAAAATTACCCTGAGCTTTGATCATCCCGTACAATTCCCCCATATGGAAAACGGCTGGCGGATATTGGAGAATTCCCCTTATAAAAAAGTGTTTGAGGTTCCCAGAGAAAAAGCAGGGGAATGCCTGGGAGCGCTCCTGAATCTGTCTCCTGTCGATGTGACCATTGAAGAAGAGGAAATCGGTAAAATTGTGGAGCGTATTTACCGGGAAGGAGGGGAAGGAAATGCGTAAATATGGGGAAACGGCAGTAATCTATTTTAAGGCCCAGCTTATCTGGCGGGCGGACGCGGTATTTAATATGCTCTTCACCATAACCAAAATTATTTTTGCTTATGTGCTCTGGGGTGCAGTTTTTGAAGGCAAGGAAAGCATTGCAGGCTTCACTTTCCACAGTATGCTTTCCTACTATATAATCAGTTCCTTTTTATCCCAGATAGAAATGTCAGGAGGAATCAGCGGGGAAATCAGCTCCCGGATCCGGAACGGTACCTTTTCCAAATATATGGTGATTCCGATGAACATCGAAAAATATTTTCTTGCCATGGAGGCGGGAGTGGTTGCTTTTTATCTCCTTTTTGATTTCCTGGCGGCCGGCATATGGATATTTATTTTCCGGATACGCTTCACCTTTACTTCCGATGTTTTTGTAATCACCTGTGCTGTGCTTATGGTGTTTCTGGGGCTGCTGTTTATGGTACAGCTGAATTACTACCTGGGGCTTCTGACCCTGCGGTATGAAGAAATCAGTACGTTCCTGATGATAAAGGATAATCTGATTTCCCTGATAACCGGAACCATTGTACCGCTTACCCTGCTGCCTGATGGGATGATAGCCTGGATGCGTCTGCTGCCGTTTTACTATGTGACTTACCTGCCGTCCATGCTGTTCACCGGCCGCTGCGGGGAGGAAGCCCTGCGGGGGGTGCTCATACTGGCGGGATGGTGCATTTTTATGGAACTTCTGAACCGCAGAACCTATCAAAAATATAGACTGAAATATGACGGGGTGGGAATATGATGGAAAAAATACAAAACAACCTGAAATTTGTACAGGAGCTGATACGGCTGCGTTTCCAGCATCTGATGATGTTCCGGCTGGGTTTCTGGGGGCCTTTTTTTGTAGACGGCAGTTTATTTCTGGTGGAATTGCTTGTATTCCAGGCGATTTATGCCAATGTGGATTCCATTGGGCCATGGGGGAAGGGGGAAATGGTTATCTTTATAGGGACCTTTTCCCTGGTGAATGCCGTAAATATGGTCGTTTACTTTTTTGGAGTGAATAATATCTCCGGCAAGATCCGGAACGGGGAAATTGATTTATATCTGACCAAGCCGATCAGCCCTCTGCTGCGGCTGTCCTTTGAGCAGGTTAATCCGGGCTCCCTGCCGCTGGTATTCCTGAGTATATGCATTCTTTGGTACGGCGTACGTTTGTCCGGGGTAAAGGTAACACCAGGGTTAGCGGCGGGATACGGAGTCTGGGTTTTTCTGATGATAATCCTGTGGTATGAAATGGAGGTTATCATCCGTTCTCTTACCTTCTTTGTGGTTTCCACCAATAATATTACCCGTCTGGAGGAGGCGGGAATTGATTTGTGTATGAAAATACCAGGTGTGGTTTTCAAAGGTTTTTATAAGCTTCTGTTTTATGTAATCCTTCCTTATGGCATTATCGCCACCTTTCCTGCCATGTATATTAGCGGGAGCGGCTCTGTAAAAATGTGGATATATGGTGTCGCCGTAGTAGGAGTATTTGGGCTGCTGACTGCTTTTTTGTGGAAAACGGGGCTGAAAAGATATAATAGTGTGAGTTCATAAACCAGCCATAAATCAATATAACCACTTCCATATTACCTGTTACTCACTCAAACTTCGCAGGGGCAAAATGGCCTTCCGCCTGCTGGCAGGGCGGTGTCCCCGGGACGGAAAAGGATATTCGCCAGTCCATCAGGCCGGACATTCCGATGAGCCCGAAGGCGTCAAGTGTGTCAGATGAGGCTGACACACTTGACCGGTCTCATCTCCATGGCCTGAAAGGAGCTGGTGAACATTCCTTTTCCGTCCCGGGGACACCGCTCTGCCAGCAGGCGGAAGGCCATTTTGCCCCTGCAAAGTTTGAGTTACTCAATATTACCCGTTTGCATGAGACTTTATATAACATTATACAAGTAATCCACCTTGCAAAAAGTAAAATATATTTGACATTAAGCAAAATATAATATATGATATTTTATGGAAAGTAAAAACATGAGCAAGTTCAACCTGTACGGTCTGAGGATCCGGAATGAAAACCATCACGGCCGCAGGCAGGCCATGTAAGAAAAAGGAGGAAAATCCTCTGCTCGCCAGAGGGCAAATTTCTAAAGAAATTGCATTTTGCTCCGCAAAACAAGTAGGAGGATTTACATATGCAGGACAAATTAACTGTTACAGAAAAGAAACAGCTTTGGATTTTTGTTGCAGTCGCTTTCGGTATGACCCTGTTAATGGGTATTCTGATGGGAATCAGTTATTACCGGGGAAACGATGTGAGCGTATTCCCCAATGCACAGATGTTCTATCCGGCAGCCGGAGTGATGCTTGCTTACCTGCTGACACGGGAGAAGGGGGAGAAGCTCCCCGTGAAGTTTTATGCGGGCTTTTTAATTCTGACAGGGGCAATGGCCGCCGCCTCTGCACTCAGCCTGTTTCTCCCGCAGGTGCCGTTTGCTCTCCTGAGCCAGTATGTTATTATTATAGGAAGCCTTATTTTGTGGGTTTTCTTATTGCTGAATAAACAGGAGGTACGGAGAAAATACGGCCTTGCCATGGGTGACGGACAAAAGAGAAAGCCCTGGCTTTATGTCCTGCTTTTTCTGGTTTTATATATGCTGCGTATCTTTTTCAGCTATGTAATTGCCGGAGAGACGGGAGCGTTCCTGACACTGATGGGAAATCCGTATCTTCTGCTCAGCCTGATAACTCTGCCGATTAATTTCTTTCTTGTTTTTACCGCATTTTTTGGTGAAGAATACGGATGGCGCGGATTTTTCCAGCCTATGCTGCAGAAAAGATTCGGAAAACGGGCAGGCGTTCTTCTGCTCGGTGTCCTGTGGGGAATATGGCATCTGCCCATTAATCTGTTTTTTTACAGCCCGGAAACCTGGCTGCAGAGCGTTATCAGCCAAATTCTGACCTGTACCGGACTTGCTATTTTCTTCGGATATGCACAGATGAAAACCCGCAATATCTGGGTACCTGTAATCATGCATTACCTGAATAACAATCTGATTGCCGTGCTGGCAGGAAGCGCTGATGTGATCAGCGGTCAGGTTATAGCCTGGATGGATGTACTTATCCTTCTGGTATTGAACGGCGTTTTATTTGCCCCCTTTCTTTTCTCCAAAGTATACCGGAAAGAGGTGCCGCAGGCGGCAGAAGAGTATGCCAATCAGTAGTTATGGGGATCGGTTCAGGATAAAGGAGGAGAACGGGTGAAGAACAAACGGATGAAAATCGCCCGAATTGAAAAGGATTTTTCACAGGAACAGCTGGCGGAGGCTGTGGGGGTGACCCGGCAGACCATTGGGATGATTGAAACCGGAAAATTCAACCCCTCCCTTCAGCTGTGTCTCAGCATCTGCAGAGCGCTGGGAAAGACTTTGGATGAGCTTTTTTGGGAGGATGGATTCGACGATGAAAAAAATGGATGAAAGACAGCGTTTGGATATTCTGAAGGCGGAACGGGCGGCTTTTTACGTGATGTGGCTGATCTTGGCGGCTTCCGTTATAATCCAGGCCTACATACTGGAACGCAATATCAGGGAGTATGGCTGGGAACTGGCGGCCTTTCTGGCAGGCTGTATCGTGTACATCTGCGCAAGCACCAGAAAAGGGATTTGGGATACCCGTATCAAGCCTAATAAAAAAAATTATTTTCTTTGCAGTCTGGTGGGTACGATCCTTTTTACGGCAGTATTCGCTATCGGAAAATACAGAAATTATGAGACGGTCAGAGCCGATATCCCCGGCCTTTTCCTTCCTATTGTGCTTATTTTTGGAGGAGTCCTGTTTGTGTTTATTTTTGCCGCGATGGCAATATCCGGTGAGTATGTGAAGCACCGGGAAAGAAAAATAATGAAAGAGCTGGAAGAGGAACTGGAGGAAGAAGAGGATGAATGAGACGGCTGAAACGATAAAATGGTGTGCCATTGGAGACTCCTTTACCTATCTGAACGATCACCTTGACGAAACGGCATACCGGGTGAAGAAAGGGTATCTCACCCGTACCTGCGGCTTTTTTACCAATCTGTCCGTTATCAATATGGGCATGAACGGCTCAGCTACGCCGGACTGGGTCCATGTGCGGCTGCCCGGGGCCGATCTGTATACGGTGCTTCTGGGGACCAATGACTGGCACGGCGGTGTGCCTCTTGGCAGCCGGGAGGATTTTACAAAGAAAAGGGAAGGTACGATTCTGGGCAATCTGGGCGTTCTGGTTTCCCATATCCGGGAGACGGCGCCGGAGGCGGCTCTTCTGGTGATGAATCCGGTGGAACGGGGAGATTTTGTCTATATTCTGGATCCGTTCAATAACGCCCATGGCAGCTATATGCCGGATCAGGGGCAGTGGCTTTCCGATATTGCGCAGGGGATCTGTGAGACCTGCTGTGCGGAAGGGATCCCTACCCTGAACCTTCATGACCTGTCAGGCTTTACCCCGGAAAATGTGGTGCGTTTTAAATGGGTGAATACTCCGGAGGGCTACCGGCAGCTTCCATATCCGGATTACACCCGGATCCCGGTCCGGTTCGGAGAGGATGCGTATCCCTATCCGCCGGAAGCCGCTGATTTTACCTATGACGGCCTTCATCCCTCCGACAAAGGCAACGAGGTAATCGCTTCCTTGCTGGCAGCAAGGCTGTTGGAGCTGCTGGGCGGAAGACTGTCGCCGCGGGAAGCCTGAGGGGTTTTTCCGCTTTCCAGGGACTTCTCGTATTCACTGGGGGTCATGCCCATATAGCGTTTGAAAACCTTGGCAAAATAGTAGGCATTTTCAAAGCTCAGCCGGCAGGATATTTCGCTGATCAGGTATTTCCTTTCCTGAAGAAGCCGGCAGGCATGCTCCACCTTGGCCTGGTTTATGAAGCTGACAAAGCTCTGGCTGTATTGTTTTTTGAACAGGGTGGACAGATAACCCGGAGAGATACATACTTCGTCGGCCACATCCTGAAGGCTGAGGCGGTCTTCTACGTGGCTGAGCACATACTGCCTTGCTTTTTCCACAGGCTCCGATTTCAGATTCGCTTCCTGCCAGATAAGTTCTGTCAGGGAGTTTTTCAGCTTCTCAATCCAGGCGATGACCTGCCGGCGTGTCATGAGATTTTCAATTTCCGCATAGCCGGTGGTATCGTACAGGCTGCTGTCCCGGAGGGCTTTTGCGGCACAGCGGTACAGTTCGTTGCACAGCCATATGGCCTGGCTTTTCTGATGGGAGGTTTCCCGGACGCGCCGTATAGCCCGATCCAGAAGCAGAGTGCAGCCGGTGAGGTTTTTGGCATTCAGCTCATTTTCCAGCTGGGATCCGATGCCGGAGAGTCCCAGCGGTTCAAATCCCGCCCGCTCTCCGGACAGATTCCGGGAGGATGTGATCTCATCCAGGTAAAAATATTGTATCAGGCTGAAATAATCATTCCGGCAGGAGGACAGCTGTTCCTTTCCATAAAAACAGCCGGTAACCAGAACGGAAGGGACGGCCTGGGTGATATTACGGGAAGCGGTGGAGAACTTGGCGGAAAACAGGGACATACGGGATTCCCATTCCTTTCCCTGATGCCAGACAAACATGGTCAGGCAGTCCGTCTGCCCGGTGGACACAAACAGGCAGGAGGATGCGAAAACCGTTTCGCACAGACGCTGGGCCAGTTCCTTTTCCCAGGCGGTAAGATCCCTCCGGGCGTCTGCATCCAGCCTCCCGGCGCCTGGTACCTGGCTGTAATCAAAGGGAATATAGACCAATCCGTAGCTCTCCAGCATATGGTTTTTATCGAGCACCTCGCCGGCGCGCTTCAGGGCCTCTTCCTCCGGGGAAAAAAGGATCTCCAGACAGGCGTTGTGTATAAGCTCCCGGGTCTTTTTTTCCTCATAAAAATGCATGCGGTCGGCTTCAGCCAGCTTGCTGCGCCGTTCGTATTCGTTTTTTGCCTTCTGCAGACTTTCCTCCAGAGCCGGAGCCTCCAGCTGCACCTTCAGCAGATAATCGGCCGCGCGGTAGCGGATGGCATCCCGGGCCAGATCAAATTCCTGAAGATTGGTAAGCATCACAAAGACGATGGAGGGGAATTCTTCGTTGCAGATCTTTAGAAGCTCCATGCCGTTCAGGACAGGCATGTTAATATCACATAATACGATGTCCGGAGGACAGGAACGTATTTTTTCCAGGGCGTCCCTTCCGTTTCTTGCCGTATCCATAATGGTACAGTCATTTTTCTCCCAGTCAATCAAAAATTTGATTCCCGATAATATTATGGTTTCATCATCCACGATTAAACAATTGTACATAATTACTCCTTTTGCACGTATGATACGGGCTTTGCATTGCTGCCCCCTTTTTTGCCGCCTGTCAGTCCTTCTCCAACGGGATATGTATGGTAACCCGGGTGAATTTTCCGGGTTCGCTGTCATACAGCAGCCCGTACCCGGAACCATAATTAAGCTTCAGACGGGCATCGACGTTGGCGACCCCTATTCCGCTGAGGGAATCCTTGTTGCTTGTTTTCAGGCTTTCTTTCAGTGACTGCAGTTCCTCGGCTGTCATGCCGGCACCATTGTCCTCTATGGTCAGATACAGGCTGGATCCGTCCGACTGTGCACGGAGGGTGATTTCCCCGAATTCACCGGTGGGTTCAATGCCATGGAAAATGGCATTTTCCACAATCGGCTGCAGGGTGAATTTGATGATTTTGCAGGAAAGGAATTCCTCCGGTATTTCATAATGGATATCAAAGACCTCCACGTACCGCACCTTCTGGATATGGACATAATCCTGTACCAGGGAAAGCTCCTCCTGCAGCGTTATTTTGTCACCGACCCCCTTCGCCACGTTGCGCAGCAGGTTTTCCAGGGCTTTGGTGGTCTTTTCAATATTTTTACTTTTCTGTATGACGGCCATCCAGCGGATGGAATCCAGGGTATTATAAAGGAAATGGGGATTGATCTGGCTTTGCAGCAGCGATATTTCAATGTTTTTACGCTGTTCGTACATTTTTTCCATTTCCGTAAGAAGCTCCTGGATATGCAGCGCCATGTGGTTAACCGCACGGCCGATTTCACCGATTTCATCGGAGGACGTCACGATGGCGGGATTATAGGAAAAATCGTCGGTCTCGGAAATTTTACGGATGTGGGTAGTCAGGATATGGATAGGCTTTGTAATTTTGGTGCTCACAATCCGGGTAATGATGAGTCCGGCGCTTATGGTGGTGAGCAGGATAATGCCGAGCAGATACAGGATATACAGGTTATCCCCGGCAAACAGGGTTTTATCGCTGAGGGTACACAGGAAAATCCTGAATTCCGGAATAAAGCAGGAGGAAAGTTCGTATTTCTGCCCTCCGGTCTGCAGGGTGATTCCGTCTGTCAGATCGGAAAGTTCCCCGTAGAAATCTGACGAAGGTGTAAACGAGGAATAGAAAATGCTGTGATCCTTATTGGTTATGAAAATCTGCTGGAGATTCTGGTAAGGGGCCAACGGGCTCTTCAGAAGCTCCGGTTTGATTTCTATATAAAGATAAAAGCCGTCGGAAACGGAAAGCGGGTACAGGCAGGCCAGGATCACAGAGTCTTTATCCGCTGCGGATGTGAGCGCGGAAGCCGAGACATTGGGAATGGCGGAATGCCAGGAATAAACGGGCGTTTGCAAATCTGCCCGGAAGCAGGAGGCGGCATATTCCCGAAGCTGCCCGGTTTCGGACAGGTTGTGGCCTCTGGAGGCGGAAGCGGTGATACAGATACTGTCCGAATTAAAGACGGCAAGGCGTGTGGTATACAGGGTGAGTGAGCTGGAGGACAGGTAGCCGTCCAGCGCATCCTGGGCCTTCAGGCACATCCGTTTGGCGGAAATGTTATCCAGGGTGTGGTAGCCCAGCGCCTGGGTGATATTCTGGTTGCTTGCGCAAAGCGCTCCCAGAGTATTCAGTTCGCCGATATATCCATTCAGCTGGTTACGGATGGTGATGAGATACTGTTCATTTGTCTGCCTTGCCCGTTCTGACAGCCTGCTCCCCAGCAGAGCCGAAATAACCAGGCTGCTTACCAGTGTAAAGGAAACAATACAAATACACATGGCAAAAAGTATCTTTATGGTGATGCTGTCCATCCGCTTATTCTTCATGCTGTGACTCCTGTGGTTACAAAGATGAGACAAAAACAATGGTTTTCAATAATTATAGCATATATCTAAAAGCAGAGATGCAAAGTTGTGTAATTTTCGAAAATAATATTATATTCAAAAAAAGTATTCGTGCATTATGCCCTGAAAAAGTAATTTTTTAAAAATTTATTATTTATTAGTGAGAATGTAAGTTCCTGCAGAAGGCAAAGAAAGTTATAATGACAGTAACAAATAGCTGCTGCTATGAAAAGGGGAAAGGAGTATTACAAATTATGAAAAAGAAACAAACTGGCAAATGGATAGTAACGGCACTCACCGCTGCAATGCTCGGCGGATTGCTGGCTGGCTGCGGAAACAGCGCGGCAAATGCGCCCGCGGATACGACACCGGCGCCGGAAACCCCGGCTGCGCAACAGGAGAGTACGCCCGCTGAAGAAACACCTGCTGCGGAAACACCTGCTGCGGACGGGGAACAGGTAACCATCAAGGTTGCACACTGGGATTCCTATACGGAGCCGTCCACACAGATGCTGGTGGATGGATTTGAGGCGGCAAATCCCAATATCAAAGTAGAACTGATTGATATCGCATCCGGAGAATACTCCAATAAGCTTACCGTTATGCTCAACGGCGGAAACGATTTGGACGTGGTATGGGTAAAAGATCCTGACAATACGCCTTCTATCGCGGAAAGAGGACAGCTGGAGGATCTGACTCCTTATATGGAAAAAGACGGTGTGGATCCGGCTTCGATGAACGGCGCGGATGCCCTGAACCTGGACGGTAAACAGGTAGCCCTCCCGGTGAGCACCGGATTCTATGTACTTTACTATAATAAAGATATTTTTGATGCGGCAGGAGTGGAATATCCGGGAAATGATATGACCTGGGCCGAATTTGAGGAGCTGGCAAAGAAAGTGAC
This sequence comes from Lachnospiraceae bacterium, assembly GCA_022845955.1. Taxonomy (GTDB): domain Bacteria; phylum Bacillota; class Clostridia; order Lachnospirales; family Lachnospiraceae; genus Eisenbergiella. The sequence continues at coordinate 6,165,005 of AP025576.1, read as the reverse complement.
CAGCGGGGAAGGCAATGACAAGAAATACGGCGCTCTCTTCCATACCTGGCAGGCTTGTGTACAGAACTGGGCGGTACAGGACGGCAAGCATACCATTCTGGATACGGATTACAGCTTCATGAAGCCTTCTTATGAAATGGTTCTGCGTATGCAGGAAGAAGGGACCATTATGGATTATTCCACACTGAAAACCGGAAACATCCATTATTCCAGCGTTTTCATGGAAGGCCAGTGCGCTATGATGCCTATGGGAAGCTGGTTCATGAGCACCATGATAGAGAAAACGAAAGCAGGGGAAACCAGTGTGAATTGGGGCGTAGCCACCCTGCCTCATCCAGAAGGCGTGGAAGCCGGATGGACGGTTGGATCCACCACTCCGATGGGTGTGAGTGCCAATGCCAAAAATAAAGAAGCTGCCTGGGAATTCGTAAAATTCTGCAGCGGCGAAGAGGGTGCAAAAATCTATGCGGACTGCGGCATGATTCCTGCAAGAATGAATGCGGATACCATCAAAGCCCTGGCGGCTCTGGACGGTATGCCGGAGGGCCTGGAAGAAGCTCTCCAGACCAAACATGTTGCCATGGATCGTCCGCTGGAGGTACATTCCGCAGAAGTAAACCAGATGCTGGGCGAGGAACACAGCCTGATTATGATTAAGGAACTGTCCATTGATGACGGCCTGGCGGAAATGGGAGAGAGAAGCAAGGAAATCCAGGGGAAATAAATAGGAAAGAATCGTAACGGGGAAGATACGGAACGGTTAAAAGAAATCAATGCAGGGAGGCGGCAGGGAAACGGGGCCGTCTCCCTTTCAAAAAAGAAAATGAGGTGTGAGTATGGCAGCATCGGGTAAAAGTAAAAAGAAAATGTCCCTGAACCGGAGGAATACCCTGGTGGGACTGTCCTTCATACTGCCGAATTTCATAGGTTTTTTTATTTTTGTCATGATACCGGTGGTCTTTTCGCTGATGCTCAGTTTTGCAGACTGGGACGGTTTCAACCCTATGAAGTTTGCGGGACTTGATAATTTCATCGCTATCTTCAAAGACCGGGTATTCCGGGGTTCTATCTGGAAAACTCTTTATTTCAGTGTGTTTACCGTATTTTTTTCCATGTGCGCATCCCTGGGGCTGGCAATTCTGCTGAACCAGAAGCTGAAGGGAAAGGGCATTTTCCGCTGCGCCATTTTTTTTCCTTATGTGGCATCCACCGTTGCGGTGGCCGCGGTATGGAATTTCCTGTTCCGTGACATCGGCCCGATTAATTCCATTCTGCGGACATTGGGAGTGACGGATCCCCCCGGCTGGACGGCAAGCACCGCCTGGGTTATCCCCGCGCTCATCATCGTCAATATCTGGAAAAACATGGGCTACTTTATGATTGTATACCTGGCAGCGCTTCAGGACATCCCGGAATCTCTGTATGAGGCGGCCCGTATCGACGGGGCAAGCTCCGGGCAGTGTTTCCGGAGCATCACTCTTCCTATGCTGACACCCAGCACTTTTTTCGTAGTTATGATGCTGACAATCAATTCCTTCAAGGTATTTGATCTGGTCTATCTGATGACGGAAGGCGGGCCGGGCAATGCCTCCACCATGATGAGCCAATACATATACAACAGAGCGTTTATCGCCTGGAATTATGGGGAAAGCAGCGCGGCCGCCATGATTCTGTTCCTCATCTTAGGGCTGCTGACGGTACTGCAGTTTAGGATGGAGAAAAAATGGGTGAGTTATATGTAGACCCTTTAGAGTTGCCTATAGCCGGTAGAATAAAAAAAGAACAGCGCCGTATTGTGTGCGGTGGAAATGTGAGGGAAGAAAATGACAAGAGCGAATAAACAGGTGCTGGTGAAAACCATCAGTTATATCTTATTAATCCTTCTGACAGCAGCCACACTGATGCCCCTTCTGTGGATGCTGAGCGCTTCGCTTAAGACGAATACGGAGGTGTTCAGCGCCAATTTCCGGTGGATACCAGGGGTGTTCCAATGGAACAATTACCTGAAAATATGGAGTAAAATACCCCTCGCCACCTTTACGTTAAATACCGTCAAGCTCACGGTGCTGATAACGGTTATCCAGGTTATCACTTCCAGCTTTGCGGCTTACGGGTTTTCCAAATGTAAATTCAGGGGGCGCGATATCCTGTTCCTGTGCTATGTGGCTACCATTGCCATTCCCTGGCAGGTCTATATGCTTCCCCAGTACAGCATGATGAATAAATTCCATCTGGTGGACACCCACACAGGCTATGTGCTGATGCAGAGCTTTACAGCTTTCGGGGTATTCCTGATGAGACAGTTTTTCATGTCCCTTCCCAATGAACTGCTGGAGGCGGGAAGGATAGACGGACTGAGCGAATACGGGAACTATTTCCGCATCGCCCTGCCGCTTTCCAAACCCAGCATTGCCACAATGACTATCTTCAGCTTCGTGGCTATCTGGAACGATTATATGGGGCCGCTGATTTATTTTAACAGTACCGCCAAAAAGACAATCCAGCTGGGAATTAAGATGTTTATCGGCCAGTATTCCACCGAATACGGACTGGTTATGGCAGCCAGCGTGCTGTCCCTGATTCCGGTTCTGCTTATTTTCCTGGCCGGACAGAAATTCTTTGTCCAGGGAATTGCGTCCAGCGGGATCAAGGGGTAAAATATAACTGATATGAAAGGCGTGTTTGAGAAGGAACCGTATCGGTCCCGGGATTCCAACGCGCCTTTTATGGCAGGCGAGGGAATTAAAAGCGGAGGGAGGAGAAAATCATGACAAAGCTGGATAAGTTTTGGTGCATGGATCATCTGGAAGAAACGGTTGAATACTGCGGGATCCATTTTCCCGGAGAAAAAGCAGCCTGCCTGGAACAGGCGGACCGAATCCTGGACAATACCTTTGTGTTCCGGGAACACTGGGAAATGGAACGGACCCATGAGCCGGTTGTTTTCGAGGAGGGAATCAAGTGGGACGCCATTCCCTTCGGGGATCCGGAATGGCTGTATGCCCTGAACCGGCATACCTGTTTCCTGATTCTGGGAAAGGCCTGGCGGTATACCTGCGGGGAAGGAGAAGGCCCGGGATGGGACAAAGCACTGCAATACGGAGCCAAATATGTATCCCTTCTGGAGGACTGGCTGGAGAAGGCCCCGCTTACCCCGGAAAGCAGGAACGGAACATGGCGCAGCCTGGAAGCGGGGATCCGGGTTGAATTCTGGCTGAAAAGCATGGCTTTTTTTGAAAACTGTCCTCTTTTTACGGAAGAAGTCAGAGAGAAGGCGGAAGCCTCTCTGCGCCTGCATGCAAAATATCTGCTGGAGGTGGATCTTCCTTTTCACCGTCTGAGCAACTGGGGGATCCTCCAGAACCACGGACTGTTGCTTCTTGGGCTTTATTTCGGGGAAAAAAGGTGGACGCAGGAGGCGGTAAGGCGTCTGGATGAGGAAAGCCATCTCCAGGTTTTCCGGGACGGGACCCAGTGGGAACAGAGTCCCATGTACCATGGGGAGGTGTTGTACTGCCTCCTGGACAGCCTTCTGCACATGAAGCGTTTTGCTATATCCGTACCTTGCCGGCTTTGGGAAAAGGTACATAAAATGGTTTACTGTCTGGCAGCCTGGTGCAAGCCTGACGGGCATATGCCCTGCCATGGGGACAGTGATGATATAGACGCCCGGGATTTGATTGCACAGGGCGCTGTGCTCTTTCAGGATGCCAGGCTGAAATATCTGGCTCAGGGGGTGCTGCTGGAAGATAATCTGTGGAATCTCAGCTGGGAAGAAAAAACCTTTTATGACGGGCTGGCTCCCCGGAAGCCGGATCGGGCGTCCGCAGCGCTCACGGACAGCGGAAATTATTTTTTGAAAAATGGTTTTGACCGGACATCCGATTATCTGAGATTCCACTGCGGATGTATGGGAAGCGGGCACGGACACGGGGATCAGCTTCATGTGGATTACTATTCCCATGGTGAGGATATCCTTGTGGATGCCGGACGGTATACCTATGTGGACAATGAGATCCGCAGACGGCTGAAGGCCCCTTCCTCCCATAATACGGTGTGTATAGACGGCGAAAATTTCTGTACGTGTGTGGATAGCTGGGGCTACAGCCGTATGGCCCTGCCCTGGAAAGGAGAGCACAACTTTCTTCCCGGAATGGGAATGGTGTCCGGTGCCCATCTGGGTTATCTGGATAAGGGAGTGCTTCCTGTGCGTAAGGCTGTTTTACTGGCAAAAGGGCTGGTACTGTTGTGCGATACCTTCTATGTCTGCGGGCCGCAGGATGAAGGGGCCTGCCTGAACGGCCGTTTTACCGGTGACGCTGAAAACCGGGGAAACGCCGGTGTCCACCGTTACCAGTCCCGCTTCCATTTTGCAAAGCAGGGAAAGGCAGAGCTGAAAGACGGTACCGTCTGGTACCGTTCCCCCGGTGTCTGTGCAAAGCTGCTCTGCCTGAAAGGGGAGTGCAGCGTGACTCAGGCGGAGATATCCACAGAATATAACCGGCTGGAGGAATGCAGCTGTGTGGAAAATACCTGGGAAGCTTCCGGCTTTTCTTCCCAGTTTACCGTTGTGGCGGCTGCGGGGGCGGGGGAATACCTGGAGCTTTCCGCCCGGCTGCTGCCGGTGTCTATGGTAAGAAGCGGACGTACGCTTTCTTCCCGGGAAGCGGAAGCTGTCCGGATTGTGAGAAACGGATCGGAATATGTGGTGATCACCTGCCACCAGGAATTGATCAGCGAGGTGGATATTTTTACCGCAGGCGGATACGAATCCTATGGAAAGCTGATGGTGTTTACCCCGGAAAGCAGGGAAGGGGAAGTTCTTCAATACTAGTACAGCGTTGCATTTATATTACGGTAATGCAATGCGGTGCTGGAGAGTGATGATGTCCCGGACACATTTCTTAGAAAGGAAAGGCAGGAAAAAAGTGAAAAAACCGAATATCCTGATACTCATGAGTGATGAACACCGGTACGATGTGTGCGGTTTTGCCCGGAATCCGGTGGTGCGCACCCCGAATCTGGATCGGCTGGCAAAGGAAGCGGTGGTTTTTGATAACGCCTATACCCCGTCGCCGGTATGCATACCGGCCCGGCAGTGTATGGCGGCGGGACAATATCCCCGCACCTGTAAAGCGGAACGTTTTGGAGATGATTTAGAACCTAATTACCGTACCTTTGCAAGGATATTCAGCGAGAATGGTTACCAGACAGCGGCTTGCGGAAAGCTTCACCACCTCGGCCTGGATCAAATGCAGGGCTGGCGGTACCGGATTGCCGGAGATACGGAAGTGGCGGTCAGTTATTACCGGAAACAGGCAGGAGACAGCAGAGCGGCCTATCAGTTTGACTCTTCGCAGAAATGGGATGATAAAAAGGAAATCCTTCGTGCTGGCCCCGGTAATCCGGTTCATGCTAAAGAAGACCGCCTGACAGTGGAAGGCTGCCGGAATTTTATCCATTCGTATTTTGTGGACAGTTTCTATGACAGGCCCAAAAGGGAGGAACCGCTGCTTTTATATGTGGGCCTCCGGAATCCCCATTATCCCTATATTGCCCGGCAGGAATTGTTCGATTATTATCTAAACCGTGTGGAACCCTATGCGAACAGGACTCCTTCTTTGCACCCCTTTTTGGGCCGCTGCTCCAATTGTCCCCCGCTGGTAATCGGGGAAGAGATAACCGAACGGGATGTGAAACGTGCCATGGCGGCCTATTATGCCAATGTGGAAACCGTGGATTTCCAGTTTGGACAGATACTTCATTTTCTGGAAGAAGCAGGGGAAAATCCCGATGACTGGATTATTCTGTATACCTCCGACCATGGAGAAATGCTTGGGGAACATTCGATCTGGGAAAAACAGCGTTTTTATGAAGGGAGCGCGCGTATCCCCTTATTTATCCGGTATCCGGGCCGGTTTACCCCTCACCGGTGCCGTAAAAATGTGAATCTGATCGATATTTATGCCACTCTATGTGAATTGAGCGGCAATCCCGTACCGGACGGACTGGAAAGCCGGAGCCTTGTTCCCCTTCTGGAAGGCCATGAAGACGGCTGGACGGACGAAACCATATCCCAATGGGGCGGACGCAACCTGATGATAAAAAAAGGGGATTTGAAATATCATTATTACGGGCAGGACGGTTCGGAGCTGCTGTTTGATTTGAAAAAGGATCCGGAGGAGAACAAAGATTTCAGCAGGGAAACGGAATATGAAGAGATAATGGCGTATTTTGTACGGCGGAGGGGAGATATAGGATTTCCATAAAAGGAGGTGGATCCGGTGTTGGGTTGAATGGCATGAAGGGGGATTTATACAGGTGCGAATCCGAAGTGCACAGGAATTTACTGGGAGATTCGCACCTTGAAAGTTTGAAATATAGTTTGTATGCGGTTATAATGGTGTTAAGAAAGGGAAGTGCTGAAGTGGAATTTGTGTAGATTAATGAATAGAAGAATGATATAATAAACGATAGTTGTGATGTTTTGCTGTCACGGCTTGCGGGCCGTGTGGATTGAAATAACTTTGAAAAGTCCATGCTTGTCCTGACCGGCAGGTCACGGCTTGCGGGCCGTGTGGATTGAAATCTCTTTCAGTTCCGGGGTTGCCACCTCGTCAAAAGGTCACGGCTTGCGGGCCGTGTGGATTGAAATCGCAGGTTGCCATGACAAGGCACCCGTGGAATTGTCACGGCTTGCGGGCCGTGTGGATTGAAATGGATTCCAAGGAATCAAATTTGCGGAATCTGGCTGTCACGGCTTGCGGGCCGTGTGGATTGAAATGTCTTTACATTCTCCGTGCCCGAAATTGTCATCTGTCACGGCTTGCGGGCCGTGTGGATTGAAATCCTTTACGCTGGTATTTCTTAATGTGCTGGGCAAGTCACGGCTTGCGGGCCGTGTGGATTGAAATTGAATAACTTATAGTTAATATAGAAACTAAATTAGTCACGGCTTGCGGGCCGTGTGGATTGAAATTGGCTTAATATGTGCTGTCGAAATGGTCAACATAGTCACGGCTTGCGGGCCGTGTGGATTGAAATGTGATGATACTACGATGAATATCTCTTGTTCTTTCTGTCACGGCTTGCGGGCCGTGTGGATTGAAATATTCTTGGCTGTAAGGATTGGTTGGCGTTTTGTGTCACGGCTTGCGGGCCGTGTGGATTGAAATCGCATATGAGGGAATGGATCGGCGACCGCCAGAGTCACGGCTTGCGGGCCGTGTGGATTGAAATCCGGTGATTGTGAGCGGTGCGTCCGCCTTAACAGGTCACGGCTTGCGGGCCGTGTGGATTGAAATTTTGCAAGGAATGTACCATAAATACGATGCATACGTCACGGCTTGCGGGCCGTGTGGATTGAAATGCCACGGCAGCCCTGCCTCTTTGGCTGCGCTCCGGTCACGGCTTGCGGGCCGTGTGGATTGAAATTGCATTACAACAGAGCGAAGGTATACGGGGAAATGTCACGGCTTGCGGGCCGTGTGGATTGAAATCCTGATACTCTGCATAAAGGACCCAAGTTCCACGTCACGGCTTTCGTGCCGTGTGGAGTGAAATCACTACCCATGTGCCGCCATCGCCATCGGTTAGTTGTCACGGCTCGCCGCCCGTGTGTACCAAAATAAATAATGCATACATAAAAGCAAAAGGAGACCCAAAATGTCTGAACGCCCGCTCCTGAATCAAAAGCTGGATGGCTCCACGTTTCGCAGCTATTACTACTTAAAAGAAGAATTGGTATCCTTTTGCAGGGACAATGGTCTGCCCACTTCCGGCAGTAAAGAGGAGTTAACGGAAAGGATTGCTATTTACCTTGACACAGGAAAGGTAAATTATGTAAAAAAGCCATCCAGACACAGGAACGACGTTGGAATCATAACGGAAAATACGGTTATTGAACCCAATTTTGTCTGCTCTGAAAAGCATCGTGCTTTTTTCCGGGATAAAATCGGGAACAGCTTTTCTTTTCCCGTGGCATTTCAAAAATGGCTGAAAACTAATACCGGAAAAAGCTATGCAGAGGCTATTGAAGCCTATTATCGGATTCTTGAGGAAAAGAAAAAGGGGAAAACGGTTATCGACAGACAATTTGAGTATAATACCTATATCAGAGATTTTTTCGAAGCAAATCCGGGTAAAAATCTACAGCAGGCAATTTGCTGCTGGAACTATAAGAAAGCGCGGCAGGGCCATAATTGTTATGAAAATATAGATCTTGAGGCATTAAAGGACGTTCCCTGAATCACACACGTTAGATAACAAAAGTAGGCCGAAATGCTGCCTGAGATGGAAGTTAAGTATCAGCCAAACTTTTTTATCTGCATCCGCGAAAATAAAAATACGAAAATAAAAATAGGTTGACATAGCCAGACTACAGTGCTACTATAAACAAAATCATTCACAGGTATGGATCCGTTCCATACCGGAAAGGCAAATGCCATGCTTGAAGTTACGAACAGTAAATGTTACAGGGACGACGATAGGCGGCGTTTGTATCAGCAGATGGAAAAGAAACTATTCAGTTAGTTTTTTAGCATCGCAGGTACAAACGCTTTCCGTGTTGTACCTGTGTGGCATAAATTATCAGGGATAAGAGTCCACACTGGTAGGTTAGATTACCATTGCGGGCTCTTTTTGTTGATCAAAAGAAGGGACACTGGCGGGCCGTCTGAACTGTTACAAAAAACGGGAGTTGTTTCTGTAATGAACTTACCGGTTGATATCCCTAAGGGAAAGGATGTGGTAAAATGAGACATAAAGACGATGTCTTGATGGATTTACGGTTTTTTTACAGAATTGCAAACAAAAACCGATGATTCCAATGCCCGGAAGGCTTATAGATACCGGAAGCCGGGCAAAACAAGGAGACGAATTCATGATGACAAAGTTTGAAACCATACAGGCAATTTCCGTACCTTCTTATCCGGAAGGCTCCCTTTTTTCCGCCGAGCGGCCGGAGAACAGGGAAAACCGGGAAATAACAATCCACGGAAGCGTTCATAAAATCCGTAAGATGAGCGGCTTTTCTTTTCTTATCCTGCGTACGCCTAAGAGGCTGGTGCAGTGTGTGCTGGACAGTGACAAATGTCAGGTGGAAGGCTTTTTAAAAGAAGAAGCCTGTATCCGGGCGAATGCCCTTGTGGTGGAGGAACCCCGCTCCAAAACCGGTTGGGAACTTCATTTGAAACGGATTACCGTACTTTCGGAACCTGCAGAGGAAATGCCTGTTGTGATTAACGGCAAAGGGATTGACGCATCCCTGGAAACGCTGCTGGATTACCGGCCCCTGACCCTGCGGAATGAAAAACAGCGCGCTGTTTTTAAAATACAGGAAGGGCTTTGCCGGGGCTTTCGTGCTTTTCTGGAAAAGGAAGAATTTACGGAGATCCGCACACCTAAAATCGTATACCAGGGAGCGGAAGGCGGTGCCAATATTTTCCGTCTGGATTATTTCGGCAAGGACGCCTATCTCGCCCAAAGCCCTCAGTTTTACAAACAGATGATGGTGGGAGTCTATGAACGGGTTTTTGAAATCGGACCGGTATTCCGGGCGGAAAAACATGATACGGCAAGGCATCTGAACGAATATACCAGTGTGGATTTTGAAATGGGATATATTAACGGCTTTCAGGATATCTGTCAAATGGAAGCCGCCATGATTAAAAACAGCCTGGATTATCTGCAGGTCCATTATGGGGCGGAGCTTTCCCTGCTTAAGGTCCGGCTTCCGGAAGCGGACAGCATTCCCTCCATCCGTTTTCATGAGGCGAAGGAACTTGTTGCCGGCCGGTATAAGCGGCCTTTATGTGAAAAAAATGACTTTGAGCCGGAAGAAGAAAAACTGCTCAGTGAAATTGTTAAGAAAGAAACAGGAAGTGATTTTGTATTTGTTACCCACTATCCAACGGCCAAAAGGCCCTTTTATGCCATGGAGGATACGGAGCATCCGGAAGTGACCCTGAGCTTTGACCTTCTTTTCCGCGGCCTGGAGGTCACCACAGGCGGACAGCGGATCCATGACTACGGGATGCAGCTTGCCAAAATGGAACGGATGGGTATGGATCCCTCCCTTTTTAAAAGCTATTTGTGGATCCATAAGGCGGGAATGCCTCCTCACGGCGGCCTGGGACTCGGGCTGGAACGTTTTACCGCCCGGCTTCTGGAGATGGATAATGTCCGGCAGGCGGCTATGTTTCCCAGAGACATTCACAGGGTGATGCCCTAGAGCGTGTTACTCCAATTACTGGCCGGATGGAACCTAGGGGGTCTTTGAAAATGCAGACCGGAAAAAACGGTTCCGGCAAAAGGTGCGGTGTCCGCACAGACAGGAGAGAAAATGGAAAGAATGGATAATTGTCTGGATTTTATCAGGGAGGCAGAGGGGCTGAAAAATGTGCTCCGTACGGCCTGGAGCAGCCGGGGAAGGCAGGAAAGTACGGCGGAGCATACCTGGCGTCTGGCCCTGGCAGCTATGACAGTGGCATGGGAATACCCGCGGCTGGATCGGCTTAAGCTGCTGGAGACAGCTCTCCTTCATGATATGGGAGAGTTGTACGAAGGCGATATCTCGGCAGCGCTGCTTCCCGATCCCGGAGAGAAATACCGGATGGAGGAGGAAGGAGTCAACAGGGCTTTTTCCTGTCTTCCGGAACCGCAGAAAAGTCATTTCCTGAAGCTTTGGAAGGAATACAATGACGAAACGACCCCGGAAGCCAGACTGATAAAAGCCCTGGACAAGGCGGAGACCATCCTTCAGCATAACCAGGGAAAGAATCCGCCGGATTTTGACTATGGTTTTAATCTGGAATATGGGAAAACGTACTTTGTAGGAGATGAAAAACTTCTCCATCTGAGAGAAAGAATCGATGCGGATACCAGAAGGCGTATGGAGGAAAATGGATAGGATACGCTTCCGTTCCAAAGATGAAAAATAAGCCGGACTGCAGGAGGCAGGCCCTTCTGCCCGCGGAGGGTGTGAGGGATAATATAATTATAGGATCAAAAAGAGACAGAAAACGGTTTGCCGTTTCTGTCTCTTTTGGGTCAGGTATCTGTTCTCGTATATTTGGGAATGAGCGTCAGGTTATCCAGCTGTTTTTCGGCTTCTCTTTTCCCTTCGGGATTCAGCCTGTAATAATAATCAAGAACCCGTTCTGCTTCGGGAGGGAGATCCTTCAGGCATTCCCAGCCCAAAAGGTAGGAAGGAGTACAGTGGAGAACCTCCGCCAGCATTACGAGCTTTTCATAGGGGATATTTTTAATCTCCCCACATTCATATCTCTGTGCGGTAGCTTCGCTGATTTTCAGTGACTCCGCTATTTGTTTTAAAGTCAGGTCCAGCATGGTTCTGCGTTCTTTCATGCGGGTACAGAGTAACGTATTTATATCGTTGGAGGAAACATTTCCGGGATTTGTACTGCTGGAAGAAGAATTCATAATATCACCATTTTACTGTTAATCGTTTGCGCCGATGTATCAGGCTGAAGCCCAAAATACATAATTACTATACCATAAACTTACGTAAAAAGCAATAAACGCATGAAAAGAAATAAATAAATACAAAATGAAAATGTATTTCAAAAGAAATCGGAACGATATCGAAAGAATTAATTGACATCAGAATAGATACTATGATACTATAAATTACGTAATAAGTAAGTTTTGGAGGAAGGACATGAGCAAAACGTATACAGTGGATATTCAGGCCTTGCGCGACCAGGCAGAACGGAAAGGAATCCATTCCGCGGAGGAACTTTCGGAGAAAAGCGGGATTAACAAAGAGGTACTTTTACCCATACTGGAAGGGCGCAGCCTGCCCTCTTATGATATCATGGTGGGGCTGGCAACGGCTCTGGAGCTTTCTCCGGAACTGGCAGGTGCTATTTTTTTTGATAACAACTTACGTAATAGGTAAGAAAGGGGAGGGGTTATGGGGAAAGGAAAGGTATGGGTGAACCTGGCAATAGAAGGAGGTGTGCCTCTTTTCAAGAAATTTGCCATGTTTGATTCGGGATTGGTTCCGGTAGAGCGCACCTGCAGGGATGCGGCATTGTTCAGACGCTGCCGTATACCATCGCTGCGTATGGATTTATTTATCGGGGAGCCTGCTGCGGATCTTGGCGATATAGCAGAGGAAACGCCGGAAGGACTCCGTTACAACTGGGAGAAATCGGACCGTCTTGTGAAAGCGCTTAGGGATAATGGGGTATCACCTTATTACTCCTGGTGCTACGTCCCCCGGCCGGTGCAGCCGGAGGGAGGAAATTTCCGCAGTATTCCGGCAGACTGGGAGAAGTACCGGGAAATAATGAGAAATTTTTCAGGCCATTACAGACAGATGGGCTGCCCGTTAGGCTACCAGGAAATCTATAATGAGCCGGTAAACCCGGGCGCTTTTTTTGACGGAGGGCCCGAGGATTACCATTTGTTGTATGAGTATGGGGCTTTGGGGATCCGGGAGGGGGATCCGGATGCCCTGGTGGGCGGACCGGCGGAGGCGTTTGTCCTTCCTCCGTATGAATGCAGGGTCAATGCGTCCCGCTTTTTGGATTACATACAGAAAAAGGAGCTGCCGCTGGACTTTTTTTCATTCCACACCTATGGATTCCGGGAAAAGATATACCTGGACCGTCTCCGTCTCATGCGGGGAGTATTGGCGGGGAGAGAATACTTTAACCATGCGGGTATCCATGTAAATGAAATGAATACCGTACCGCCTCCATGGCCTTATCGGAAAACCATTCTGGAACAGCAGGCCCTGCTGCCTCAGATTTTTACGATGATGGAGGACTTTCTGGAGGAAACGGATGTAGAGCTGGTACATTGGGCGCAGATGCTGGATTCCGGCGTGGATGCCCTGGGACTGACGGATCATCTTGGAAGGCTGCGGCCGGGCTATTTCGCTTTTGAGCTTTATGCAAGAATGCCCGCAGGCCGGGCGGCATGCTGCTGTGATGACAGGCTGGGCTGCATGGCTTCTGTGGATGAACAGCGTTTTGCCGCAGTAGTTTGGAATAAGTCGGAGGAAGTGATGGAACTGACGGAAGATATCTGTGGAATTCCTGCTGTGTTTGACCAGGCGGACGTATGCATTGTGGATGCACGGTTCCTGGACGGGCTGACGCAGGATCCCGGTCTCAGGCTTCAGAAGAATATGTGCCTTCCTGTAAGAGGAGGGAAAGCCAGTCTTGCCGGTATTCAGCTCGGTATCTCCGATGTGCTGTATGTGGAAGGGAATACGGCCGGCCCGGGGAAAATGGTCATAAATCCGGGCCTCCGGATCCGCCAGACACTGCATTATTATCCGGACAGGTGGAAACGGTGCTATGCGGAATACGATTCCGACAGCGGGCGCGTGTATCTGGGAGCCAACGGCTGCGGAGGCAGGCTCACAATCGTATCCCTGAAAATACAGGGAGCGGGCGGCAAACTTACCGTGAAAAGAACGAGGCTGTCAGGGGAAGCGAACCTGGCTGTACGTATGGATTATTATACCTCGGAATACGTAAAAGCCGTCCAGTTTGGCGGGGGTGTACAGGAAAAGCATTCCATGGAAGCAAAGCATTCCGCGGAAGCGGAGTATTCCGGAGACGCAGGATATTTCAATGCGAATTTCAGCAGGGGGACAAAACGGCCCGCCGATTATCTGGCGGAAGAGGTGGAGGGGATCCTGGATTTGGGCAGATATGCACCGGCGGATTGGAAAGGAGAAGGCCTGTTGTCCTTCCTGGCCGCAGATGCCACGGATAATTACAGAGAGACCGTTCAGCTGGCTGCGCCTGTGTCCAGGGCCTTCAGTAGCCTGCTGGATTAAATAAAGGTAAGAAAAGGAGAGGGTTTTATGAAAAACAGAAAAATGAAATCGGTACTGGCACTGGCTATGTCGGCGCTTCTGGTATTATCCCAGGCGGGCTGCGCAAGCGGAGGAACCGCCGGAGATAATACGGCTCCTGATACCGCACAGACAGAGACGGTACAGGCGGAGACGGCGCAGGATGCTAAGGCCCCGGCAGAAAAAGGGGATCCCTTCGGAAAATATGAGGAGCCGGTAAAGGTGACGGCCATGACCAGCATTGCCACCACCGCGTCGGCCACGGATTATGAGAACAGCCTCTGGAGCGCCAAAATGCGTGAGCTGTTCAACATTGACATTGAATATGTATTCCTGGCGGCCAAAGAACAGTATGACGAGAGGGTGAACCTGATGCTTGCCAGCGGTGATCTTCCGGATGTGATGAACGTTTCCCTGACGCAGATGCACCAGATGATCGAAGCCGGGCTGCTGCAGCCCCTGACAGAGGTGTTTGACGGTTATGTAACCGACCAGGCAAAGGAGGCCATGACGCAGGATGGGACGTTCCCCTTTGACGCGGCTACGGTGGACGGGGAGCTGTACGGCATCCCCTGGGTGCAGCCCAGGATCGAAACCTGCCATGCCCTTTTTGTCAACGAGAAATGGAGGAAGGACAATAACCTGCCGGAACCCGATACCTGGGAGAATTTCGAAAAGATGATTTACGCCTTTGCCAATGACGATCCCAACGGCAACGGGCAGAAGGATGAATTCGGAATCGGCCTGACCAAGAAACTATGGGATACCGGCTTTGAAGCGACCAGCATTGCCAATGCCTTCGGGGCCTACCCCAACGCGTGGATACAGGGGGCGGACGGAAACGTGGTATACGGAAGCATCCAGCCGGAAATGAAGCCGGTGCTGGAAAAGCTGGCCCAATACTATCAGGACGGCCTGATCGATCCGGAGTTCATTGTAAAGGATTATGATACCGAAGCGGAGCTGGTGACAAAGGAACAGCTGGGGGCCATGTTCGGTATCCAGTGGACCGGCCTGATGGGAAGCTGCCTGCAGTCCCTGTATGAGAATTCGGAGGACCCGGATTCCCTGGAGTGGAAGGTCTATCCCATACCCTCCGTGGACGGAAAAGAAACCTCACCCATTGTATATGATTACAGCAGCCAGTGGCTGGTGGTGAAGAAAGACTTTGCCAATCCGGAAGCCGTGGTAAAGGTATGCAATTACATGCATTACATGGGGCTTGGGCCGCAGGAAACCGGGCCGGAGGGGCATCCTGAACTGGCAGTTTCCTATGAAGAATGGGAGGATATGTGGAATAATGATTCCTACCGTCTGTACAGCCCGGAAACGGAGCACGGCAATATCGCCCGGTGGGAGCACTGGTTCCAGGCTATGGAGGATGGGGATACCACATGGATAGACAATAACTATCTGGCGAAGGATCAGTTCTATGCTATGCAGCGGTATGCGCAGGACGGCTCCAAAATGACGGATAACTTCGGGGAGCCTTCCATCAGCGCAGCCTCCTGGCAGTTCACCTACCGTCTTTGCGGCCAGACGTTTATGTATGCGCTGGAGCAGCGGGAAAAGAATAACCTGACCAATGATGTGCGCGGTTCCTTCGTATCGGAATCCATGATAGAGAACCAGGCGGTGCTGGAGGATCTGGAAATCCAGACTTTTACCAATATCATCACCGGACAGGCACCCGTCGACGAATTCGATTCTTTTGTGGAGCAGTGGAAAGCCCTGGGCGGCGAGGAAATTACCGGGGAAATCAATGAATGGTATCAAGAAATGAACCGCTGACGTTACTGTTCGGCCGAAGGCTGGACGGTAACCAGCTGACGGATGAAATGCTGACAAAACGGGCTGCGGAAAGAACCGCAGCCCGGACACAGGAGGCCTGATATGCAGAAACAGAAATTTATGGAGACAAAACGGCGGCCGGCGCAGCGGCTGAAGCAGAGCGTTCCCTTTTACCTGATGCTGCTGCCAGGAATGGTGCTTCTGTTTCTTTTCAATTACCTTCCCCTGTATGGATGGAAGATTGCCTTTCAGAAATTCATACCGGCGAAGGGTTTATTCGGGGAGCAGAAATGGGTGGGGACCTATTGGTTCAAGTACATAGCCAACTATCCGGATTTCCTCAGGGCACTCCGGAATACACTGCTAATCAGTTTTGAAAAACTGGCGCTGGGACTTGTTATTGCCATTATTTTTTCCATCTTAATCAATGAAATCAGAAATTCGAAGCTGAAAAGAACGGTACAGACGATAGTGTATCTGCCGCATTTCTTATCCTGGATTATCCTGTCCGGGGTGCTGATTGATATCCTTTCCCCTTCCACAGGCATTGTAAACAAGCTGATCATGGCGATGGGAGGGCAGTCGGTGTTCTTCCTGGGGGACAACCGGTTCTTCCAGGGAACCATGGTGGTTACGGATATCTGGAAGGAATTCGGGTTTAATACCATTGTTTATCTGGCGGCCATTACATCCATTGACCCCAGCCTTTATGAATCGGCTGTGATGGACGGGGCGAACCGGCTCCAGCAGATTATACATATCACCCTGCCGGGAATGCTGCCGATAATCATGCTGATGCTGCTTTTGAACATCGGCTCTGTCATGAATGCCAATTTTGACCAGATTTTCAATCTTTACAGCCCCACGGTGTATAAGACGGGGGATGTGCTGGATACGCTTGTATACCGGATCGGTCTGGTCAATGCCAATTACTCACTGTCCACGGCGATAGGTATTTTCAAATCCCTGGTATCCATGGTGCTGGTGGGAACCTCTTACCTGAGTGCTTACAAATTTGCCGGTTACCGGATTTTTTAAGGAGGGACGGATATGCCTGTTTCAAAAGGGGAGAAAATTTTTAATGTTATAAACAGTATTTTTCTAGTGGCGGTTGCCCTTTTCTGTCTGGCTCCCATGGTATATATGCTGGCGGTATCCTTAAGCGACAACGCCCAGGTGGTGGCGGGAAATGTGACCTTCTGGCCGAAAAAGTTTACTACGGCCACCTATGAATACCTTCTGGGGTATCAGGCCTTCTGGAAGTCCATGGGGATCTCGGTGGTACGGACGGCCCTGTCGCTTGTATTTACCCTGACCCTGACCGTGCTGTCCGCCTATCCATTGTCTAAAAGCCCGAAGAAGTTCTACGGAAGAAGTATATTTGCCTGGTACTTCTTTATTCCCATGCTGATCAATGGAGGATTAATCCCAACGTATATGATCGTCAGCAGGCTGGGGCTGATAGGCAGCCTTTGGTCATTGATACTGCCGTCTGCGGTTACGGTATTTTATGTGATGCTGCTGCTGAACTTTTTCAGGGGGCTGCCGGAGGAGCTGGAAGAGGCGGCCCTGCTGGATGGGGCGGGGCAGTGGACGATACTTTTCCGCGTGTTCCTGCCGCTGGCAACGCCTGCCCTGGCAACGATTGCCGTCTACTGCAGCCTGGCGCAGTGGAACGAATGGTTTAACGGTATTATCTACATGAAAACGCCGTCCCAGTATCCGCTGATGAGTTATCTGCAGGCAACCGTACTGAACGTGGACATGGAGAGTCTTTCTGCGGAGGAGCAGCAGAAAATGGCGTCTATCGGATCGGATACCTATCAGGCAGCCCAGCTTTTCATAGCGGCGCTGCCCATGCTGTGTATCTATCCGTTCATGCAGAAGTATTTTACAAAGGGATTGGTAATGGGAAGCGTAAAGGGGTAATATGAAAAGAGACACCGAAGGTATAAATGGAAGCAAAGCGTTCCATGGAAGCAAAGCATTCCATAGAAGCAAAGCATTCCGCAGAGCTTTCCGGAAAGAAAAGGGGGAATCAGAATGAAACCATTGGAAGATTACAGTTCTATCAGGGGTTTTTGTTATTCAGGAGGCTGCAGGGTATCCGGGGAACAGCTGAAAAGGGAACTTGGGTATGCAGGGAGCCTGCGGCTTAACAGCACCAGAATCTGGCTGTCAGAAAGAGATTACCGAAAAGATCCGGCAGCCTTTTTAAGTAAGCTTACCGCCTTTGTGGAGACGGCATGGGAAGCCGGCATCAGTACCATGCCTATCCTCTTTAATGGAAACGGCTTGCATCCGGGAGATTTGGAACAGGGATATGAGGAATATGCGGAAAACTACATAAAGGATGTGGTGCAGGCTCTGCGGGGGGAGCCGGGGCTGCTTATGTGGGATGTGATGAATGAACCCTCCTGCAACGACTATATCATAGAAGCGAAAGGGGAGGAAAGAAAAGCGCGCTGGGAAAAGGTGAATGAATTCCTGCGCCGCAGCTGTGATAAGGTCAGGAAGCTAGACAGCGTGAATGCGGTTACCATCGGCCATACCTATATGGATGATGTGGCGGATACCGTGGAAGAAGTGGATGTATTCAGCTTCCATGATTATCTGCCGGTGCGCCGGCAGATAGAGGAAAGCTATCTTGCGGCAGAAGAGCTGTCGGCCAGGGTGGGAAAGCCCTTCCTGAACAGCGAGCTGTGCTGCCTGTGCCGCGCCAATCCCTACGATTTGGCGTTGGATATCTGCAGGGAGCATCATACGGGCTGGTATTTGTTTGAATTAATGATAGACGGCTACTGGTCGGACGTGCATGGGATTTTCTATCCGGACGGTACGGTCCGGGATCCATCCATTCCCGCGGCGGTATTGGGTTTCCGGCGTAAAAGGGACGAAGGGATGGTGTATCCCAACGCGAATAAGGAGGGCTATGCCCAGCGGGGTATTTCCATGGTAAAAGAGGCCCTGGAGGAAAAAACAAAAGTATTCCGTGCCGGCAGAAAGTCCATTGACGAGGTGCTGGAGGCGGCGGAGTTCTGCGCGAACCTGCTGGAGGCCTGTGAACTGGTGCCTATGTACGATCCGCCAACGGCACGTATTGCGCGGATCCGTAAGGCCGGGGATGAAAGGGAGGCCAGGAAGCTGGCTTATGAACTGGCTCTGCTGCTGCAGGAAAAATGCCTGCTTCTTTAACGGGCAGGATCGGAAAAACAAGGGGGAATGATAAATGAAAAGAAGATGGACGGAAGAAGAAGCATGGGACTGGTATACCGCACGGCCCTGGATATCCGGCTTTAATTTTATTCCCAGCGGCTCCATGACGGGGAGTCTCTGGCTGTTCCAGGAATATGGACATAAGGAAGCCTTCCGGGATGCCGCAAAAGAGATCGCCCTCGCGGCAGGATTGGGCTTTAACAGCATCCGTATGGTTCTGCCGTTTGAGGTATACCGGCAGGAAAGAGAGGCTTTTTTCCGGCATATGGATGAATTCCTTGATCTGCTCGGGGAATATGACATCACCCTGATGCCTGTGCTTTTCGGGGATTGCTGTGTGCCCAGGGAAAAGTACAAAGCTCCCCATTTGGGACCGCAGCCGGAGCCGGTACCCGGCTATTTCGGAGGAAGCCCGGTAACACCCTTTGACGACAGCACACAATCCGGGGAATGCATCGGTTATAGTATTACGGATGATCCGGAAAACCGCCCCCTCATAGAAGCATACGTGAAAGAGCTGGCGTCCCGGTATGGGCAGGATCCCCGGATACTCATTTGGAATGTCTGGAATGAGGCCGGGAATTCCGGAAGGCTGTCCCGATCCCTGCCCGTCATGGAGGCCGTATTTTCCTGGCTGAGGGAACTGGATGTGATGCAGCCACTGACTGCGGATGTGTGGGGGGCCGGGGCGGACAATCCTTACGGCTGGCTGAAAAAACCCGGAATCTATGCGGAAATAGAAGAGCATTCCATCGCTCTTTCCGACATTATCACCTTCCATTATTATGGTGATTATACTCATTCCAGGCAGTATATTGCATTCCTGCGCCAGTTCGGCCGTCCGCTGATCAATACGGAATGGCTGCACAGACCATTCCGCAGTCTGATCCAGACGCATCTGCCGTTATGGAAGAAAGAAGGAGTAGGAAGTTACTTTTTCGGTTTTGTTAATGGGAAGAGTCAGTTTAATTTTGTCTGGGAATTCATTAAGAATCTGCCGGATATCGATACCTCGCTTTGGATGCATGATATTTTCCATGAGGATTTCCGGCCTTACGACAAAGAGGAAATTGAGGTAATAAGGGAATGTAATAAAGACAAAACGTTACCGGGTAAATAAAAGGAAAGACTGGCAGCGGTTCACAAGCATCTGTCCTGTTGCCAAACTTGCAGAAATGATAAAATATGGGTAAGGAATATGGAAGCAAAGCATTCTATGGAAGCAAAGCATTCTATGGAAGCAAAGTTTTCCATGGAAATGGCCGCTGTATGGTGAAGTAATCAACCAGGCAGCGGCTTTTCCTGTCTACCTTGGAAATCGGGGAACGGCTGCTGCGTTTTTCTGAATTAAAATACTATGAAAAAACAATGTTACTGTTCACTCAGTACTGTGCATTTACTGCACAGTACGTGAGAAAGTGATTCAAGAGTGCATAAACACAAACGCCGCAGGCGATTTTAAATGGATTTATGCATGTTACTGGTCACGGAGTAAACAGTAACAAAACAATTGCCACAGACATTTTTCAGAGGTAGAACGGGTGGTGTTTTCTCTGCTTTTCAGTTATAATAAAACCAGTTTATATCAGATAGAAATGGGAAAGCTGTTTTAACGGCAGCATTTATAAGGACGGAAAAAGGAGATCGGAAGATGAAGATTACCTGGTATGGAACAGCCTCTGTTTTATTGGAGGCAGAAGGGGAAAAGCTGTTATTTGATCCCTTTGTACAACTGGCGGGAGGAAGCAATCCCAATACCCTGGAGGATTTCCCCTCGGACGCAGATATATGTATTACCCACGGACATGTGGATCACCTTTTTTTCGTTCCGGAGCTTTTGGAAAAACGGGACATCACCGTTTACGGAACCAAAGCGGTTATGGATACGCTGGAGGGCTGGGTGGAGGATGGGAGCAGTCTGGTGCAGGCGGAACCGGGCATCAGCTGGTACATAGGGAATATGAGGATAACTATGCTGAAAGGGAAGCATACGGAATTTTCCCTCCACACAGTATTGCGGAAGTTATTTCAGCCCGGATTGCTGCGTTATTTCCGGAATGCTCTTTTCCTGGCCTGGGCACATCCGAAGTTCCCGGAAAAGGGAGAGACAGCGGCCTATCAAATTGAGGCGGAAGGTAAGAGCATACTTTTATTGGGAAGCATGGCTTTGGATAAGGATACGGTTTATCCGGCTGGCGCGGATCTTCTAATCCTCCCTTTCCAGGGAAGAGAAGATATGACGGCCGCCGCATTGGAGATTGTGAACAAGCTAAAGCCCCGTCGTATCCTTCTGGATCATTTCGATAATGCCTTCCCTCCGGTTTCCGAGGAAGTGGATACCCGATTGTTTAAGAAAGCCATGGATCAGATATACCCTGAAATCAAGGTGGTTAAGCCAAAATTCGGAAAGCCGGTGGAGATATAGGCAACAGCTCCGTAGTACAAAGAAAATAAAAAGTGCATACCTGATAAAAGGGTTCTTTCTTGCGTTTGGGTATCCTGCACAAGGCATGGTACAGGATACCCAAACGCGAGAAAGAACCGATAAATGTATGGGATCCCGAAGAAAGGGAAAGCTTTAATCAGGTATTTTATCTATTTAAGAAAGCAGTAACGGTTCAGACGGCCCTTTGTGCCCTGCGGCATCCCCTGTGTTGTTACTCCTTACGGTCCCTTGTGCCGCCGCCCTGTTACAAATTAATCCGTATTTCGCTTGACAAAAATTATCTATATGTTATCATAAAATCAGTAACGATTACTATTTTTAATATAAATACATAATGCAAAAGGAGGGTTTCAAAATGCTACAAGGAAAAGCAGCAGTAGTGACAGGGGGTACAAGGGGAATCGGATATGCTATCGTAAAAAGTTTTCTGGAGAACGGGGCCAGCGTAGCTCTGTGGGGTTCCAGACAGGAAACGGTGGATAAGGCGCTGGAAAGCCTGCGTCAGGAAAATCCTGACTGGCCGGTAATCGGGATGGCACCGGATCTGGGCAAGTATGAAGAAATAGAGAAAGCGCTGACCGAAGTAAAGAATACCTTTGGAAAACTGGATATCATGGTAAACAATGCAGGTATATCCGCAAGGGATACGTTATATGATTATAAAACAGAAGATTTTGACAGAATCATGGACCTGAACGTGAATTCTGTTTTCCGCTGCTCCAAGGCGGCAGCAGTGTTAATGAAGGAACAGGGGGGCGGTGTTATACTGAATACGAGTTCCATGGTAAGTCTGTACGGCCAGCCGGCCGGCGTAGGTTATCCGGCATCCAAGTTTGCTTTAAACGGGCTTACAAAATCCATGGCGAGGGAATTGGGAAAGGATCATATCCGGGTAAATGCAGTTGCCCCCGGTGTAATCCATACGGATATGGTGGAGGCTATACCCAGTGAAATGATTGAACCTATTATTAAGGGCATTCCGCTGGGCAGAATGGGAGAGCCGGAAGATATTGCCAATGCTTTTCTGTTTCTGGCAAGCGATATGGCTTCTTATATTACAGGAGCCGTGCTTTCGGTAGACGGCGCTGCCATGACCTGATGTGACGGGAAAACGATACAAACCTCATTGACTGATATTGATACGTGTGCAGAAGCACGCAGATAGGAGCAAAGATGAACACTATGATTTTCAGAGACATGTCCTATGGTGTATATGTCACTACCTCACTGGACGGAAACCGCCCTGTGGGATGCATTACCAACAGTATAATGCAGATTACATCGGATCCCGCCACTATTGCTGTGAGCGTAAACCACAATAACTATACGAATTCCTGTATTGATAAGTCCGGGAAATTTGCCTTTTCCATCTTGTCTGAGAATTCCGATCCTTCCCTGATAGGAACCTTTGGTTTCCAGTCAAGCAAAGAAAATGACAAGTTTGAAGGGGTGGATTATGAACTGGCGGCGGGGCTTCCCGTGATTAAGGATTCCTGCGGCTTCGTGGTATGCCGCGTGATAGATACCATGGAAACCGAGACGCATACGGTTTTCCTGGGAGAAGTCATAGAAGCCGAAAGCTACGGGAAACCGGATAATGCCATGACCTATGCCTATTATCATAAAGTGGTAAAAGGAAAAGCCCCTAAGAATGCCCCCACCTATCTTCCCGAGGTGGACGGAGCGCCTGTTACGGATGAAAGCGAAGCACTCCAGGGAAAAAAGACGGGAAAATGGGTATGCCAGGTGTGCGGTTATGTATATGAGGGCGATGAACTGCCTGCTGATTTCAAATGCCCTGTCTGCGGCCAGGGAGCGGATAAATTTAAGAAAGTGGAATAGTATACAGGCTTGCACAAAATGTCTTTTTCAACCGGCAAGGTTGACATCATATAAGGAATCACATATTCTAAGGATAGCATCCGGACAAGGCAGTCCGGATACTATCCTTTACCTGTGCCTGAATTACGCCTGATAAGCGCGGCTCAGGACTTTTATAGAATGAACGCAAACTTCGCAGTCGCCAACTGGCCGTCCGCCCGCTGCCAAAGCGGCATCCCCGGGACTGAAAAGGAATTTTCACCGGTACCTTTCAGACCACGGAGATAAGACCAATCAAGTGCGTCAGCCTCATCTGACATACTTGATGCCCTTGGGCTTATCGGAATGTCCGGTCTGACGGACTGGCGAAAATCCTTTTCAGTCCCGGGGATGCCGCTTTGGCAGCGGGCGGACGGCCAGTTGGCGACTGCGAAGTTTGCATAATCAAAAACGGGAGAAAAAGAATGCAAAAGAGAATCCAGTATCTGGATATAATAAAGGCGATTTCTATTTTTCTGGTGGTTTTCTGCCATTTCGTACTGCTTGCGGAAACCGTACCCGCCAATATTCTCATGGTAGCCTGCTGGGCGGGGGTTCCCATGTTTTTTATGGTTAACGGTGCCCTTCTTTTTACCAGGCCCCTGAAGCTGGACAGGCATGTGCGCAAAACAGTGTCTATATATCTGGTGCTTGTACTGTGGAAACTGATTTACCTGTTTTCCATCAGTGCCCTGTGCCAGGTGCCTCTGGATAATTTCGGGAAAAACCAGATCCTGTTGTATCTGTTTGCCTTTGGCAGCCTGGAAGGGATAGGAACCGGGCATCTGTGGTTTATTGAAGCGCTGCTGGCCGTTTACCTCGTATTCCCTTTGTTCCGCATCTGTTATGATCACTGCCTGGGGAGGAAAATCCTCCTGTTTTTTGCTGGCTTAGGTATTCTCATGACCAACGGCCTCACCGGGCTGCAGATGGTGCTGGATACCCTTTGCAGCAGAGGGCTGATTGGCGTATATTCCCTGGAGGGATTGGAAATACTCAATCCCTTCGGGACCTATGCCAATATGCTGGGATTTTTCCTGTTCGGTGCCTGGCTTCATACGGCGGGAACCTTCCGGAACAGCCTGGCAAAGCAAAGGCTGCTGGGCCTGCTTTCAGCCGTTATCGGACTTCTGGGTATGTGGGGCGTGAAGTGGTATACCAGCCAGGATATGGCCTGGGACGGGATCCTGCTGGTGCAGGGGTACCGTCATTTGCCCGTGGTTCTTTTAGCCGTGGGGATTTTCCTTCTTTGTAAGGATATGACTATACGGAACCGGATTGCGGAAACGGCTGTTACCGCTGTTGCCAAAAGGACGCTTGGGATCTATTATCTCCACTGGATATTCGGCTGGATGCTGGTCCCTAATATGGCGTTGCTGTTTTCCGGATTTTCGGTCTGGACAAACGTGCTGAAAACAATCGCATTGCTTGTGCCGGCGCTGATCCTCACCTTCTTCCTGGAAAAGATACCGGTTATCCGGCATTTGGTGACCGGTTAGCCGCCTGGTATTCCGCTGCGGCCCCGGCAGCTGCCGTGCGCTGCCTATACGGAACAGGAGTTAACAGCCCAGCGGGAATAAACGTGACAAAAAAAGGCATTTTTGGGAATTTGCTTCCCTTTTGTGCTTATGTTATAATAACCATAGCGCCGGGCGGCGATGCGGGAAATGCTATAATCCGTTTACGGTCTGCCGGCAGGGTAACAAAGAGTGGAGGAACCGAGTTAACATTTTGACAGCTCTTCCTAACAAATAAGAGTTGCAGAATATACAGGTTCCCGGTTAAAATAAAAGGGTAAAGTGAAGCAGGCCTGCAGACTTTACAAAACGATCCAACAACTTCACAGGATGGATGCAAGCTTCACAGCCCTTTTGCAGCGTGTTAAAGCACGCAGAAGGGGAGCAGGATATGGACAAACCGGTATTGGTAATTCTGGCAGCAGGAATGGGAAGCCGTTACGGCGGATTGAAACAGATTGACCCTGTGGATGAGCAGGGGCACAAGATTATAGATTTTTCCATGTTTGATGCTGTCAGGGCAGGATTCAAAAAGGTCGTTTTCATTATTAAGAAGGAAAATGAAAAGGATTTTCGGGAATGCGTGGGCGACAGAGTCAGCAAGCATATAGAAGTGGAATACGTATTCCAGGAGCTTACCAAGGTTCCTGAAGGTTTTCAGATTCCGGACGGCAGGGTGAAGCCCTGGGGGACCGCACATGCGATTCTCTGCTGCAAGGGAGTGGTAAACGGGCCTTTTGCCGTAATTAATGCGGATGATTATTATGGAAGAAGTGCGTTCCAGACGCTTTACACATTTCTGACCACCCATGAGGACGATGAGAAATTCCGTTACGCGATGGTTGGTTATGAACTGGGGAATACGCTGACCGACAATGGATCCGTAGCAAGAGGCTGCTGTGTAACCGATGAAAACGGATTCTTAAAGACCATAGCGGAGCGGACGAAAATCGTGAAAACGGCAGAGGGTGCCGCATATACGGAAGACGACGGTGCCACCTATGTGCCCCTTCCCCTGGATACCCCTGTTTCCATGAATATGTGGGGCTTTTCCGCAAGTATCCTGGATGAACTGGAAAGTGCCGTCAACAGCTTCTTTGCGAATGAAGTGCCGGGAAATCCTATGAAAGCGGAATGCTTCCTGCCTATCGAGGTGGATAAGCTTCTGCAGCAGGGAAAGGCAACGGTTGAAGTGCTTTCTTCCAAGGATAAATGGTTCGGGGTAACCTACAAGGAAGATAAGCCTTTTGTTATGGAATCCATTGCCAGGCTGAAAGCGGACGGTGTTTATCCGGATGTTTTATGGTAAATGTAATTGGTAACTATTCGGCCAGGTCTGCGCATTTATTGCGCAGGGACGGAACAGTTACGGTAATTAATTAGTAGTATAGGCGTCTTTGTGCGCAGATAGGAGCGACCATGGCAATTTTAGTAACAGGCGGTGCCGGCTATATTGGCAGTCATACGGTAGTGGAACTGCAGAATGCAGGATATGAAGTGGTTGTTTTAGATAATCTCAGCAACTCCAGCGAGAAATCTCTGCAGCGTGTGGAAGCAATTACAGGAAAACAGGTACCTTTTTATAAGGCGGATATTTTAGACAGGGATGCCCTGAGTGAAATATTAAAAAAAGAAAAAATTGATTCCTGCATCCATTTTGCAGGGCTGAAGGCAGTAGGCGAATCGGTTGCCAAGCCGTGGGAGTATTACGAAAACAACATTGCGGGAACATTGACTTTGGTGGATGTGATGCGTAAAGCAGGCGTGAAAAACATTATTTTCTCTTCCTCCGCCACCGTTTACGGGGATCCGGCCTTCATTCCCATTACCGAGGAATGTCCCAAGGGACAGTGCACCAACCCTTATGGCTGGACGAAATCCATGCTGGAGCAGATTCTTTCCGATATCCAGAAAGCGGATCCGGAATGGAATGTAGTCCTGCTTCGTTATTTCAACCCTATCGGCGCACATAAGAGCGGAACTATCGGGGAAAACCCCAACGGAATCCCCAACAACCTGATGCCTTATATTACACAGGTTGCGGTAGGAAAGCTGAAGGAGCTGAATGTATTCGGCAATGATTACGACACCCACGACGGTACCGGCGTGAGGGATTACATCCACGTGGTGGATTTGGCGAGAGGCCATGTCAAGGCGCTGAAGAAAATAGAAGACAAGTCCGGCCTGAACATTTATAATCTGGGAACAGGCAAAGGCTACAGCGTTCTGGATATCGTAAAGAATTTTGAAGAAGCAACGGGCGTTACGATTCCTTATGTTATCAGAGACCGCCGCCCCGGGGATATTGCCACCTGTTATTCCGATGCGGGCAAAGCGGAGGCAGAGCTTGGCTGGAAAGCGGAATACGGCATTAAGGAGATGTGTGCCGATTCCTGGAAGTGGCAGTCCCAGAATCCCAACGGCTATGACGATTAAGCTTAATACTAGTATATAAGAAGGGACAGGGTATCCTGGTTTAAATTACCGGAAGACCCTGTCCCTTTTGTAATTGAGCTGCGGGAGGTTCTGTAGTACACTGAAGAAAGGGGACAGTTAAGATTTTTGTAAGAATTCCCGTCGGAAGTTCGTAAGACATCTGCAATACACTGAGGATAAGCTCAAAGGAGGAACTGACCGGATATGAATGAATGTATATTGGTTGTGGACGATGACAGGGAAATTGTGAAAGCCATCGCCATTGCGTTGGAGAAAGAAGGCTACAGGGTTTTGCGGGCCTATGACGGCATGGAGGCGTTGGATATTCTGGCAGGAGGTCATGTACAGCTGCTTATCATTGATGTGATGATGCCCCGTCTGGATGGTTTGTCGGCGGTGATGCGGATACGGGAAAAAAGGAATCTGCCTATTATTGTGCTCAGCGCCAAAAGCGAAGATTCGGATAAAATACTGGGGCTGTCCATGGGAGCGGATGATTATGTAACAAAACCCTATAATCCCCAGGAACTGGCGGCCCGCGTAAAAAGCCAGCTGCGCCGGTATACGAGCCTGGGGGACATCCATGCTTCGGAGCAGACGGAAGAACTGACGAATGGCAGGCTGCTGTTCCGCACCGATGAACGGATTTTGTATGCGGACGGAGAAGCGGTTAAGCTTACGGCTACCGAAACAAAAATCATGGAGCTTTTCATGCGCAACCTGGGGAGAGTGTTTCCGGCGGAAGAAATCTACCGGCGCGTATGGGAAGAAGATGCATTTGCCCCGGAAAACACAGTTATGGTACATATCCGCCGTATCCGTGAAAAAATCGAGTTGAATCCGAAAGAGCCAGAATATGTAAAGGTGGTATGGGGAATTGGATACAAAATGGAAAAAAAATAAAAGAGGGATCGGAGCAGTCACCTTTTTTCTGGGAATCACTCTTCTTCTGGGGGATATCCTGCAGGTGACAGGCATGATTGCCGGAGGTATCACGGCTGCGGATATCCGGGATTCCATGCAGTCAGATTATCAGAAAACTTCTTCCTTCCGGTTTTATATGGAAGGTTATCTGGAGGATTTCCTTTCTATGGCATCCGGAGGAGAGGTTGGATTTTCCTGGAATAATAACAGCCGCACAAGAGGGATATCCTACAGCAGCTATTATGGACAGGAATCCTATGGATACGCAGGAGACGGGAACGTCATGGTTTTTGGGATCCAAAGCGATGCGCGGAACGCGGCCTCTTCTGTTGTGACAGTAACAACGGATGCGGAAAATGCGGCGGATGAAGTGTCTACGGAACAATCCGCGTGGGAAGGAACCGTGACAGAGGGCTCATCGGATCAGGCCGGGCAGGAAGGAGGGGATGCTTCGCAGCAGTCTTACCCGGAGAGCGAGGCTTCCGGTTCTGTGGATATCGCGGAGTCTACCCAGAGCCCTAAGGAAGATAACGGACAGGCGGCCGATGAAGCCCATGAAATGCTGAAGGGCTGCAAGAACCTTTTGTATACTATCAGTTATAAAGAGAACGAACTTTACAGCAATGTGGACGGCATGCTTTTGGACGGAGAGAACCGGATCCTTCCCGAAGGTTACAATTTTCTTCTTTATTTTGACGGCAGCAGGGTATATATGCAGAAGGACGGAAAAGAAATTGATATCTACGGGAATGGCCAGTATACGGACAACGGCAGCTGGTTTGTGCCGGGGTATGAGAATTTCCCGGTGGATGAAAAATATAAGGATGCCAGGATTACCATTGCCGCTGCCAGGGATCCCCTCCCATATACGGTTGCGGTATACGGCGGCGGCTATACCTATTATACCGGCGGAAACCGGCTGTATCAAATCGTAAGGGATATGCAGGATACAAAAGCTTCGCTGTATCAGGTTTTCTGGCTTCTTATGGCGTCGCTTTTCTTCCTTATTGTCGGCACACTGTTCCGGAAGGAGCGCAGGGAAGCAGGGCGGAGTCTGGCCCTTATTACCGGAAAGCTGTGGTATGAAGCAAAGGTTCTGGCGGTGCTGGTACCTGCCGGCTTTCTGCTATATTACCTGATGCCGGTATTCCGCAATCTTTATTATGCGGGGGTGCATCCGGATATTTATTATCAATATACCATATATCAGCTGCGGCCCCTTATCCTCGCCGTATTCTGGCTGGTCTGGCTGGCAGTGAATGATGCCGGAAAAAACAGCCAAGTATGGAAAAACAGTCTTTTTGTGAGAATCTGCCGCAGCCTGTCCGTGAAGGAGCTGGAATATCCCTTCCAGAAGCGGATGGTGAGAAGATTCCGGAAGCTGCCGGTGGTAACCGGCGGAATGGTTATACTGCTTGCAGCGGTAATGATTATCCTGGCAAAAGATACGGCTTTTGGAGCCTTTACCGGTGTCGTTATGTGGAGCCTGACGATTCTGGCAGTATTGGTCACGGCGGTAACACAGGCCGTATACATCCATTCCCTGCGGCGGGATACCAGAGACATAGGAGATTTGATAGACCAGATATATGCTGTCCGCGAAGGGGATATGGAAGCCCCGTTACATCTGCCCGGAGATTCTGATCTGCATGACGCCGTTACCTGTATGAATGAGATCCGGGAAGGCATGAAGGAAGCGATAGATGAGCAGGTCCGCAGCGAACGGATGAAGGTGGAGCTCATCGCCAATGTTTCCCATGACATTAAAACGCCTCTGACCTCCATCATCAGTTACGTGGAACTTCTCAAGGAGGAGGAAGAGCTTCCGGAGCACGTACAGGATTATGTATCCATCCTGGAAAGCAAATCCCAGCGGCTGAAAACTATGGTACAGGATGTGTTTGAAGTGAGTAAGGCCGCATCCGGGGAACTGCCTGTGAAGCTGGAGACGATCGATTTTGCCAAGCTGCTGCGGCAGACGCTGGCAGATATGGAAGAAGTAATTAAGGATGCCAAGGTGACGGTAAGGCCGCAGATCCCTGATGAAGAGCGGTTTATCCGGGCAGACGGGCAGCGGATGTACCGTGTTTTCCAGAACCTGATCCAGAATGCCCTGCAATATTCCCTGGACGGTTCACGGGTCTATATATCCCTGGAAGAAAAGGAAGGCCTGCTCACGGCCAGTGTAACCAACACCTCAGCGGTGGAGCTTTCCGGTGATATCGATTATACCGCCCGGTTTACCAGGGGGGACAGCAGCCGTACCGACGGCGGAAGCGGCCTGGGCCTCTCCATAGCAAGAAGCTTTACGGAGGCCTGCCAGGGAAACTTCCGCATAGAAATTAGGGCCGATTTGTTTACCGCTTATGTGGAGTTCCGGGAAACACAGGAGCAGGAAATGGAAGTGCCGTGACAGGCATCCCGGCACGCGTTTCCGGAAAGAAGGAAAAAATGGAGAAGGAGCAACTTGTATGACAGAAAAAGAAAAATCATATGCCGAAATGCTATACCAGCCCGGCGACCCTGAATTGGCGGCAGACCGTGACATAACGGTAAAGAAACTGTACGACTATAACCACATACACCCCCTTGACCGGGATGCGCGGCAGGCCGCCATCCGGGAAATATTGGGCGGCGCAGGGGAAAACTGTGTAGTGGAGCAGCCCCTTTTCTGTACCTATGGATACAACACTACGGTGGGAGATAACTTTTTCATGAATGTCAATGGCAAGCTCATGGACAGCGGAAAGATTACTATCGGAAACAATGTGTTTATCGCGCCTGACGTATGCATCGTAACGGAAGAACATGCCATGGATGTGGCACAGAGGCTGGAAGGGCTTGAATATACCCATCCGGTTACCATCGGCGACAATGTATGGATTTGTACGGGAGCCATTGTATTGCCCGGCGTAACCATCGGTGCAAACAGTGTAATCGGTGCGGGCAGTGTGGTTACAAAAGACATTCCGCCGGACAGTCTGGCGGCGGGGAATCCCTGCAGAGTGATCCGTCAGCTGACGGAGGAAGGAAGCACCGGCGATACCCCCTGATCCATCGGCCCGTCCACACGGATCATCTTACGCCGTACAAGAAGAAAAACGGCTGTCCAACAGATAGCAGACCCAAAAAAACTGGCCGGAAGCCTTCCGCCAGTTTTTTTATTTCCGCGGGCAGCGAGCCAAACGGACGTATTCATATAGAACGTGACTTGTCTGTTATCCGTACTTTTTATGCCACATACGTAAACATAAATATAAAATGGCAGATACTTCCGCCCATCACAAACAGATGAAAGATTTCATGGGAACCGAAAAATTTATGCCTGGAATTAAAAATAGGGAGCTTTAACGCATATATAATACCGCCTATCGTATAAATCAGCCCGCCTGCCAGCAGCCAGATAAACGCGGCCCGGGGAAGGGTGTTCCACAGCTGGCCGAAAACAGCCAGGCATATCCAGCCCATTGCAATATAAATGACAGAGGAAAACCATTTGGGACAGGTAATCCAGAGAGCCTTTATGGCCATACCAAAAATTGCCACCCCCCAGACAACCGCCAGCAGAGTGTAACCCAGCTTACCTCCCAGGACAACCAGACAGATAGGGGTGTAAGAACCGGCTATCAGGACAAAAATCATCATATGGTCAATTTTGCGGAAAACCCGCAGGATACGTCCGCCCACATTGATGGAATGATAGGTAGCGCTTGCTCCGTACAGCAGAATCATGCTGGCGATAAATACCATCATAGCGGCGAATACTTCAGGCTGATTGGATAATACAGCTTTTATCAGCAGGGGAGTGGATGCGATGATTGCCATCATCATACCGATGAAATGGGTAATTGCACTCCCAGGTTCTCTTATTGTTACACTCATAATAAATGCCTCCTTACTCTAGCTGAAAGATAAAATAAAACGTATCATGTAGTTATTAAAACTATGTTATATATATTATGATACTACAGCATATTATTTCGAGTGTCAATAAAAATATACAAAATCCTGCCGCGTTTTTTTCAGGAAACAGAGAGGATCTGCGGCCGCTCTGTGCCTAATCCTCTTCAATCACCTGTATTTCAAGAAAATCAAAAGCAATCTGTTCCACAAAGTTGTCCGCAGTAAAACGGGCCTTGCTGTGTTTTTTAAAATCCTGGACGGTTACATCCAGCCACATGGGCTTTCCCAAATCAAACTGATAACAGATTTCATCCAGCGCATGGAAAACCTTATGGGTTCTGGTATCGTCGGAATCGTCACAGATGACGGTATCCTTCAGCATGCGATTGTCTTTGAATATTTTTGCCCAAATTCGGAACATAGGTAACACTCCTTGTCATTAGAATCCGGATGCCATGCGGCAACGCTTCCGCATCCGAGTAAGCATAGTGTAGCTGAAAACAGATAAAAACGCAATAGCTCCCTGTTGACACAGCCGCCTTTTGATGCTGCCAATAGTTACCGTTGATCATGCACTGCCGTCCGCATAGAATAAGGATAGGGAAAGCCCTGAATTGTAACATAATTCTTACTGAAGGCGCATAAGATAGTTTTGCAGGTGTTTTTTCGGGTACTCCGGCTTTTAACAAAAAGAAAGCCATTATTATTAATTTTCTGTAAAATATCCATGTTCGCAGTAAATCTATGGTATAATAAACCTGTATAAAAGTATAATTGAGGATGAAGAAAATGGAATATGTGGCAGATAATGATAACCAGGTGGACAGCTGGCAGGAGGTCACCCTGGTCTATAATGCGGCATTAAAGCAGATCAATACAAAGCTGGAAATCCTGAACGATGAATTCCAGCATGTGCATCGTTATAATCCAATCGAGCACATTAAATCCCGCATGAAAACCTCGGAAAGCATTGTTAAGAAGCTGAAGCGTTACGGCTATGAATCCACCATCGAAAATATGGTGAAATATATTAATGATATAGCGGGGATACGCGTTATCTGCTCCTTTACGTCCGATATCTACCGGATAGCGGACATGATAAGGAACCAGAATGATATTAAGGTGATTTCCGTAAAGGACTACATGAAGCATCCCAAAGCCAGCGGCTATAAAAGCTATCATATGCTTGTTACGGTTCCTGTATTTTTATCGGATCGGATCGTGGAGGTCAAGGTGGAAATCCAGATACGGACGGTTGCTATGGATTTCTGGGCCAGCCTGGAGCATAAGATTAATTATAAGTTTGAAGGAAATGCGCCTCAGCATATCAAGACAGAGCTTGTGGAATGCGCGAGAATGGTATCGGATCTGGATGCAAGAATGCTGTCGCTGAATGAGGAGATTCTCAGCCTGAGCGGGGAAAAGGATACGGACAGATAGGATATAAAGCAATGGGCGGTGGTAGGAAGCTGTGTAAGACTGAAAAATGCAGTCTTATATGGCTTTTTTGTCCCCTTATAACATGAGGAGTGCCCCGATGCTAAAAGCACCGGGGCTATTATGAAAAAATTTATCTATGTTTGCTAATGGATTGTTACGTTTGTTTCTCTTGAACTTATGAACATAGTATAACAATCAATTATGAATAAACTATGAACAAGTTGTAAATGTATAGTTAATTATAATAAAAAATAAAATGTACAATATAAAAAATAGTGCATAATATACAAAAAGCTGTATGAATGCCGGAAAGAGAGATGTTGGATTTTTATCTGCATCCAGCATGAATAACCGGTTGTAAAATGCAGGGAATGATGCTAAAATGGGGAAAATAGCGGGCGTATGTCTGTTTTGTCATACAGGTTCAGGTTTAGCTTTACGCAGGAGGAAAAGTCAGATGGATAATTATAGAGAAGACCCGGCTTACCGGGGAGGCCCCGCAGGCGGCATGACGCCGGACGCCCAGGAAGCAAAGCGTCTCAGGAACCAGCTGGTGGAATATGACGGTTACCTTCAGGAAATGAGAAAGTCCAATATGAAAAACGTGGAAACACTGGATGTGATCCAGCGTTATACGGATAAAAGCATGGCGGGGATCCAGAAGCTGACGGAAGAAAGCGCGGCGGGCATGCAGAAACTGGCGGAGGAAAGCCTTTATGGCGTGCAGAAGCTGGCGGAGGAATGTGCTTCAGGCCTGCGCAGGTATTCTGCGGACGGCAGCAGCAGCCTGCAGGAGATGGCGGAAAACGGGAGTGCAGGGATAGCCGGGGTAGCCAGAACCGGGGAAGATGGCCTGAACCGTCTGGCGGAGGACGGGCTTCAGAGGCTGTCCCATCTGGCGGAGGTGAGCCTGCAGCAGCTGGAGGGGCTGACAGAAGACAGCCTGAGCCAGATCAAAGCCCTTGCGGAGGAGAGTGTTTCCAGGATTCAGGAAGTGAACAACCGGAATGTGGAAACAGCCGACAGAGTGGAGGAAATCCGTGAACTGGTTGCGGGACAGACGGAGAGCCTGCGGGAAATGCAGAAGCAGACGGACGAATTTACCCATAAGGAGAATGTGAAGGTTTACCGGAATGTGCAGGCTGTCGTTGTGGAGGAGGTCAAGAAGCAGACGGAGGAGCTGAAGGAGGCCAATCGCGGGCTGAAGCCCATGCTGGTCATAACACTTGCCGCAACGCTGGCTAATGTTGCCTTGTTTATTTTACAGATTCTGGGAATACTTGGTATATAGAAGGAACGTAATATCTGTGGAAAAAGCACGGAGTGGAGAGGAAGGAGCAAGGCGGACTCAATGGGAAAACAGGAATGGAAACCCGGTAATATGCTGTACCCGGTTCCGGCAGTTATGGTAAGCTGCGCGGATAAGGCCGGAAACAGCAATATCCTCACCGTGGCGTGGGCGGGTACCGTATGCAGCAATCCCCCTATGGTATCGATTTCGGTGCGGCCGGACAGGTACTCTTATACCTTTCTGCAGGAAACCGGGGAATTCGTCATCAATCTCACCACACAGAAGCTGGCGTATGCCACGGATCTGTGCGGTGTGAAAAGCGGAAGGGATACGGATAAGTGGAAGGCGGCCCGCCTGACACCGGTTCCGGGCCGGGTGGTGAAGGCGCCTCTGATAAAGGAAAGCCCGGTAAATCTGGAATGCAGGGTCAGACAGGCGATGGCGCTGGGCAGCCATACCATGTTTGTTGCGGAGGTTGTTTCCGTCAGTGTGGACGAGGCCTATCTGGATCAGAACAATCGGTTTCATCTGGACAAAGCGGATCCTATATGCTATTCCCACGGCATGTACTATGCTCTTGGGAAGGCGATAGGAAAATTTGGATACAGTGTAGCGAAGAAGAAAAAATAGTTTGCGGGAAGAAAAGCGGGATTCATGGAAAGTATTACAAAATATTATAGAAGATTAAGAGCCACATTCCTTTTAACGGCGTTCTGCGTTATAGCAGCCGCTGTTCTTTTTGTGCCTTCCTTCGGTAAGTATGTACGCGGGGAAAACAATGTGGCGGATATTCTGCTGAACGGGATTTTGGTAGGCTGCACGGACGAGCCGGAAAAGGCGGCGGACATTCTGCAGAGCGCAAGAGAAGCGCTTGTCAGGGATAATCAGGAGCTTGTATTCATGACGGCGAACCTGGAGCTGCAGGGCAGGCGTATGGTTGTGGGAAGAGTGGACAGTGAGAAGACCATCCGCAGCAATATGGAAGAGGTATTGAACAGCAGCATCTGCAAAACCCTCCAGCATGCTTATACGGTAAAGATTAATGAATATACCGTAAACCTGAAAACCAGTGATGAGGTTCTTGCGCTGCTGTACGCCTGTCTTGAAAAATACGATCCCACAGGAGAATATGTGGTTGATTTGGTCGTGGATCCGGTACGTGAGCTGAACGTTCTCACCACCTCCATCTGTAAGGCGGAGGAGCGTAAAAGCCCGGATGATGTGGAAATCAGCGCCGGTGTGGGATTGTTCCTGGAAGAGGTATGCGAAGCGGCTGCGCCGGGAATCGTCGGGGATTTTGACAGTCTGGATTACGGGCTGCGGGATCTGGCCTATGCGGATACGGTGGAGGTGGTGGAAGCCTACCTTATGGAGGAGGAAATTACCAGCCTGGATGAGGCCATCGAACAGGTGACCAAGGAGCAGGAAAAGGAGCAGATCTATGAGGTGCAGCCGGGCAATACGCTTTCCCAGATCGCATTGGACAACGGATTGACCGTGGAAGGGCTGGTCGCCATCAATCCTTCCCTGGACAGCGCGGAGTCTACCATCCGGGTAGGGGACGAGCTGATCATCACCGTGCCGGAGCCTGAACTTTCCGTCATTCATGAGGAACTGGTGTATGCGGAGGAAAGCTATGACGCGCCGGTCCAGTACGTGGATGTGGATGACTGGTATACCACCAAACAGGAGGTGGTACAGGAGCCATCCGCAGGGCACCGCAGGGTAGCCAGCATAATTACCTATAAAAATGAAGAGGAAGTGGGAGAGGAAATCGTCCTGGAGGAAGTGGATTATGAAGCGGTCCCCAAGATTGTAAAACGGGGAACCAAGGTACCTCCCACTTATATCAAGCCGATTTCCGGAGGGCGTCTTTCCTCCAATTACGGCGGGCGTAACGCCCCGACAAAGGGAGCTTCCACCAACCATAAGGGAATTGACTGGGCAACGCCGGTGGGAACTGCTGTTATGGCATCCTCCGGAGGAACCGTTACAAGGGCCGGCTGGGGAAGCGGCTACGGATATGTGGTCTATATCCAGCATGCCGACGGAAGGGAAACCCGATATGGGCATCTGAGCAAGGTGCTGGTTTCCGCAGGCCAGCAGGTCAGCCAGGGACAGAAAATCGCTTTAAGCGGAAATACCGGCCGCAGTACCGGTCCCCATCTGCATTTTGAAATCCGTATCAACGGACAGGCGGTCAATCCGCTTCAATATCTGAACTGAGAAAAACCAGAGTCCCCCCGCCGCAAAACCGGCGGGGGGATTTCTGAATAGTTATAAAGTTGTAACGATTCAGTCAGGCCTGCGCATTTACTGCGCAGACCGTAAGATAGAGATTCAGCAGTGCCGAAATCCATCGCCGAAGGCGATTTGGGATAGATTTTGGCAGTAACGGTGAAGGGACTGGACAGTTACATAAAGTTTTCCATTTACAAAGTAAAAAAATGTGATATAATCGCATTTGGATTATTAGGTGGCAAAAAATTTGTATATATGGTATAATAATCGAAAATTTGTATGTCAGATTTTACTAATCAGGTTTTGCATAAAGGATTTTGGACAGTTAATAATAATTCATATCGATAGAAAATTCGAACGGACGATGTACGTATAAGTATATATCTGCAGTGGTAAAAAAATGGTAACAGGCCGGATTTATCTGAACTGTTATACAAATTGTGAGCGAGTGACCGCCGGGGCAGCTTTGTGAGTTGGCGAAGCGGCTTCAGGCCGGTTTCCTGGAATCGGTATGCCGGAACTGCATGGAAATATCCAGCATAAGTCCGTCATGCATAATGAGGTTAATATGGAACAATATGTGGTTGAAGGCGGGAATCCGCTTGTTGGAGAAGTGGAAATAGGCGGTGCCAAGAATGCGGCCCTTGCCATACTGGCTGCATCGGTTATGACCGATGAGACGGTTTTAATAGAAAATATGCCCGATGTGAGGGACACCAATATCCTTCTGCAGGCGATGCAGAGCATTGGCGTAATTGTGGAACGTGTGGACAGGCATACGGTAAAGGTCAATGCCTCCCATATCCATGAGCTTGTTATCGAAGATGATTTTATTAAAAAAATTCGCGCTTCTTATTATCTCCTGGGAGCGCTTTTGGGAAAATACAACAAAGCAGAGGTGGCGCTTCCCGGAGGCTGCAATATCGGAAGCCGTCCCATTGACCAGCATATCAAGGGCTTTAAGGCGCTGGGTGCCGATGTGCGGATCGAGCATGGATTGATAATAACCGAAGCACCCAATCTTAAGGGAAGCCATGTCTATATGGACGTGGTGAGTGTGGGAGCTACGATCAACGTGATGATGGCAGCTGCTATGGCGGACGGCATGACCATTATTGAAAATGCGGCAAAAGAACCCCATGTGGTGGATCTTGCCAACTTCCTGAACAGTATGGGAGCTAATATCAAAGGCGCCGGAACGGATGTGATCCGTATCCGCGGGGTACAGAAGCTTCATAAAACCGAATATGCCATCATTCCCGATCAGATAGAAGCGGGTACCTTTATGTTTGCGGCTGCGGCAACGCAGGGGGATGTGACGGTTAAAAATGTGATCCCGAAGCATCTGGAATCCATCAGCGCCAAGCTTATGGAAATTGGCTGCGAAGTAGAAGAATCC
Organism: Lachnospiraceae bacterium; assembly: GCA_022845955.1. Taxonomy (GTDB): domain Bacteria; phylum Bacillota; class Clostridia; order Lachnospirales; family Lachnospiraceae; genus Eisenbergiella. The sequence goes on along the minus strand of AP025576.1, from coordinate 6,126,704 downwards.
GACGATGCCGTAAGGGTGGTTGCTTCCAGACCGCTGAACCATACTCACGTAAAGACGCTTCCTTATCCCGGTTTCCCTACGGACATGCAGCCGCAGATCACGGTTGCGCTGGGGCTTTCCCAGGGGACAAGCATCGTGACGGAAAGCATTTTTGAAAACCGTTTTAAATATGTGGATGAGCTTACCAGAATGGGTGCCAGCATCAAGGTGGAAGGAAATTCCGCCATCATTGACGGCGTTACCAGATATACAGGTGCCAGCATTACCGCACCCGATCTCAGGGCAGGTGCGGCTCTGGTAATAGCGGCTCTTGCTGCAGAAGGGGTTTCCACGGTGGATGATATCCTTTATATCGAAAGAGGATATGAGAATTTCCCCGAGAAGCTCCGCGGCATTGGCGCACAGATTGAGAAGGTGGATAACGAAAGGGATATTAAGAAATTCCGTTTTAAAGTCGTTTGATCGTAACCGTTCAGGCGGCTCTTTGTGCCCTGCGGCATCCGCATTGCACATTTTTATCAATTTGTCCCGTTGACAGACAGCTGATTATGGTGTATTGTAAGAAACGTAGTCACAGATAAGAAAATTCAATATTGTATCATCTCTTATTCAGAGTGGTGGAGGTACATAGGACCTGCGAAGCCACGGCAACCCCTCAAAGGAAGGTGCCAACCTGAGCGAGTAATTCGAACAATAAGAGGATTTGATTATCATTAACATCGGGTCCGCTTATAGAGCGGACTTTTTTTGTGCGGCAGAATACGGAATATCTGCAGCACAGGTAAGGAGGAAACATGGAGAAACATTTATTTACATCCGAATCCGTAACGGAAGGACATCCCGATAAAATGTGTGATGCCATCTCCGATGCAGTGCTTGACGCGCTGATGGAGCAGGATCCCATGAGCCGTGTGGCCTGTGAAACCTGTACCACCACCGGCCTGGTACTGGTAATGGGTGAGATCACCACCAGGGCCTATGTGGATATCCAGAAAATCGTACGTGATACGGTAAGGGAAATCGGCTATACCAAATCCGAATACGGATTTGACGCCAATACCTGCGGAGTAATGGTAGCTTTGGACGAACAGTCCGCAGACATAGCCATGGGCGTTGACAAAGCGCTGGAGGCAAAGCAGGAAGAGAAGGTTTCCGCGGAACATAAAATGACAGAAGCCCAGCTTGACGCTATCGGCGCAGGGGATCAGGGCATGATGTTCGGTTTTGCCACCAATGAAACAGAGGAATATATGCCTTATTCCATCAGTCTTGCCCATAAGCTGGTAAAACAGCTTACCAAAGTGCGTAAGGACGGAACGCTTCCTTACCTGAGACCGGATGGAAAGAGCCAGGTAACCGTGGAGTATGACGAAAAGGATAAGCCTATCCGTCTGGAGGCTGTGGTTCTTTCCACGCAGCATGATGCGGATGTTACCCAGGAACAGATCCATGCGGATATTAAAAAGTATGTGTTTGATCCGATTCTGCCCGGGGAAATGATCGACGGGGAAACCAAATTTTTCATCAATCCTACCGGACGTTTTGTAATCGGCGGACCCAACGGGGACAGCGGACTGACAGGGCGCAAGATTATCGTTGACACCTACGGCGGCTATGCCCGTCACGGCGGCGGAGCCTTCTCCGGGAAGGACTGCACCAAGGTTGACCGTTCGGCAGCATATGCGGCCCGTTATGTGGCGAAAAATATCGTGGCGGCAGGACTGGCGGATACGTGTGAAATCCAGCTGTCCTATGCAATCGGCGTTGCCCATCCCACTTCTATCATGGTGGATACCTACGGAACCGGGAAGCTTTCCGATGAGAAGCTGGTGGAAATCATCCGCGATAACTTTGATTTAAGGCCGGCCGGCATTATCAAAATGTTGGATCTTCGCCGCCCCATCTATAAGCAGACAGCAGCCTACGGCCATTTCGGACGTCATGATCTGGATTTGCCCTGGGAAAAACTGGATAAAGCAGAGGATTTAAAAAAATATCTGTAAGTTATAAAGCATCGGAACGGTTCAGACTTGTATGAACCGTTCCGATACTTTACCCTGATTTTACATAAAATTTTCTATTTCCGGATAGATATAAAGTGTGGGATTTGTTACGCTTAAACCGGAAAGGAGGAATTTATATGGAAAACAGGGCATATGGCATGGATAAAGGTCGGTTCGCTTTTCTGTACAAATTGCCGCCTAAACTGATTTTGCTTTTGAATACCGCAGTTTGGCTTACGGCCGGCCTGCTCCTGGGAGCAGCGGCGGAGAGCCTTCTGGGAATTGAGATATATACAGCAGGAACGGCGGCACTGCTATCCCTGACAGTGGGATATTGCGGAGGCGTAATCTATTTAATAAGAAGAAACTAAGAAGTATCTGGAAAAGCATCGGTAAGCCGGTGCTTTTTTCCATGGAGAATGGGTGCAGATAAAAAAGGTAGGCGTCACCCGCCCCGGCTTCCCTGTGCGGGTGACGCCTACCTTTTTTATCTGCACCCATAGAGAATCGGATGTATTTTGACATTGTAAAATCGCATGGTCCATGGTATTGTAATTTCAGCATAACTATTCAACAGGCCGGCGCATTTACTGCGCCAGGCGTAAGAAAGTGATTCGGGAGTGCAGAAATCCTATCGCCAAAGGCGATTTAGGATGGATTTTTGCAGTAACTGTGAAGGAACGGAACAGTTACATTTCAGCATAACTATTCAACAGGCCGGCGCATTTACTGCGCCAGACGTAAGAAAGTGATTCAGGTAAAATAGAAAGGTATGATACCATTATGAGATTATGTGCGTCCTGTATGCGCTGTCTGATGGACAGGCAGGAAGAGAGAGTCAGGGATAAGGGAACGGAAGAGGACAGGGATGCCTTTATGAGACAGGTGGCCCGCATTATTGCAGAAAGTGCCCCTGAGGATTCCGCTCCGGTGCTGGTGGACAGGATAAACGGGGAATACAGGAAGATTTTCGGGCCGGTTACGGATTATGATGCGATTAAAAAAGAATTCAATGAGCTGATGCTTTCCCTGGAACCGGATATCCGTTCCGTGATGGAGAAGGGGGAGGATGCTCTCCATACCGCCTTCGTATTCGCCAGGGCCGCCAATTATATTGATTTCGGCATGGCTGGACGGGTGGAAAAGGAAACCCTGCTGGAACTGCTGGAACAAGCCGCAGGGGACAGTATGGATGAAACGGTTTATGACAAAATGCTCTCCGATCTGGAACAAGCGCGGAAAATGGTATACGTTACCGATAACTGCGGAGAGGTGGTCTGTGACAAGCTGGTGGTGGTGGAATTGAAAAAACGTTTTCCCCTGCTGGAACTGACTGTACTGGTGCGGGGAGAACCGGCTTTGAACGACGCCACGCGGGAGGATGCGGTGCAGACCGGTCTTGATAAGGCGGCCAGGATTGTGGACAACGGCTGCGGTGTGGCGGGAACGCCGCTGGATTACGTGGGAGAAGAAGCGAGAGGCCTTCTGAAAGAGGCGGATGTGATTCTGGCAAAGGGGCAGGGAAATTTTGAAACCATGCACGGCTGCGGGCTGAATGTGTACTATTCCTTCCTATGTAAATGCGACTGGTTCCAGAAGCGCTTCGGCATGGAAAAAAACAAGGGCATGTTTGTCCGGGAAAGGAGTTCCTGATACATGGCATTTGCACATCTTCACGTCCATACGGAATACAGTCTGCTGGACGGGTCGAATAAGATAAAAGAATATGTGAAACGGGTAAAAGAGCTGGGGATGGACAGCGCCGCCATCACGGATCACGGCGTTATGTACGGTGTTATTGATTTCTACCGGGCCGCCAAGGAAGCGGGGATTAAGCCGATTATAGGCTGCGAGGTTTATGTGGCCCCCAACTCCCGCTTTGATAAAGAGCTGACGGGCGGGGATGACCGGTATTATCATCTGGTGCTGCTGGCGGAAAACAATACCGGTTATGCAAACCTGATGAAAATCGTGAGCAAGGGCTTCACCGAAGGCTATTATTACAAGCCCAGGGTGGATATGGAGGTGCTGAACCGTTACCATGAAGGCATCATTGCCCTTTCTGCCTGCCTGGCAGGCGAGGTGGCCCGTTATATCCAGAAAGGTCTGATTGACGAAGCCAAGAAGGCGGCGTTGAAGTACCAGGACTGCTTCGGAAAAAGGAACTATTATCTGGAGCTGCAGGATCATGGGATCCCAAACCAGCGTACGGTAAATACGGCCCTCCTTTCCATGAGCAAGGAGCTGGATATCCCTCTGGTAGCCACCAACGACGTACATTACACTTACCGGGAGGATGAAAAACCCCATGATATCCTGCTGTGTATCCAGACGGCTAAAAAGCTGGCGGATGAGGACCGGATGCGGTATGAGGGCGGCCAGTATTATGTAAAGAGCGAGGAAGAAATGAAAGGGCTGTTCCCGTATGCCTGGGAAGCTGTGGAAAACACCCAGGATATCGCCGACCGCTGTAACGTGGACATCGAGTTCGGCGTGACGAAGCTGCCCCATTTTGAGGTGCCTGCGGGGTATGATTCCTGGAGTTATCTGAATAAGCTCTGCAGCGACGGTCTGAAGGAACGTTATCCGGAGGATGACGGCACGCTGAAGGAGCGGCTGGATTATGAACTGGATATTATCCGGCGCATGGGTTACGTGGATTATTTCCTCATTGTATGGGATTTTATTAATTATGCCAAGAGTAATGATATCATGGTGGGGCCGGGAAGAGGATCTGCGGCAGGAAGCATCGTATCCTATTGCCTGAAAATCACCAATATCGATCCTATTAAATATAACCTGCTGTTTGAACGTTTCCTGAATCCCGAGCGTGTATCCATGCCCGATATCGACATTGACTTCTGCTTTGAAAGACGGCAGGAGGTCATTGATTATGTGGGAAAGAAGTACGGTGCCGAGAAGGTGGTTCAGATCGTGACCTTCGGTACCATGGCGGCCAAGGGGGTAATCCGGGACGTGGGAAGGGTAATGGATCTGCCCTATTCCTATGTGGACGGTATCGCCAAAATGATCCCCAACGAGCTGAATGTCACGATAGACAGGGCGCTCCAGGCCAATCCGGAGCTGAGAAAGCTCTACGAAACCGACGAACAGGTTAAGGTACTCATCGATATGAGCAAGCGTCTGGAGGGACTTCCCAGGCATACCTCCATGCATGCGGCAGGTGTGGTAATCTGCCCGGACAGTGCGGATGAATACGTGCCCCTCTCCCGGGGATCGGACGGCTGTATCACCACCCAGTTTACCATGACCACTCTGGAAGAGCTGGGACTTCTGAAAATGGATTTCCTGGGGCTGCGTACCCTGACGGTAATCCAGAATGCTGTGAATCTGATCAAAAAGGATAAGAATATCGGCCTGGATATCGATGCCGTCGATTTTAACGACAAGGCCGTCCTGGATTCCATCGGAACCGGAAGGACCGACGGCGTGTTCCAGCTGGAAAGCGGCGGGATGAAGAACTTCATGAAGGAGCTGAAGCCCCGGAACCTGGAGGATATCATCGCCGGCATTTCCCTGTACCGTCCCGGCCCCATGGATTTTATCCCCCGGTATATCAAGGGAAAGAACAATGCGGCAAGCATCAGCTACCTGTGCCCCCAGCTGCAGCCTATCCTGGAGCCTACCTACGGCTGTATTGTATACCAGGAGCAGGTTATGCAGATCGTGCGGGATCTGGGCGGCTATACCATGGGACGCAGCGATTTGGTGCGCCGTGCCATGAGCAAGAAAAAACAGTCCGTCATGGAGAAAGAAAGGGCCAATTTCATTTACGGCAATGAAGAAGAAGGCGTTCCCGGCTGTGTCCGCAACGGCATATCGGAGCAGGTGGCGGGTACCATTTATGAAGAGATGATGGATTTTGCCAAATACGCTTTTAATAAATCCCATGCCGCCTGTTATGCGGTGGTATCCTACCAGACCGCTTACCTGAAATATTATTATCCCGTGGAATTCATGGCGGCTCTGCTTACCTCTGTCATTGACAATCCCGGCAAGGTATCGGAATATATCCTGACGTGCCGCAGTATGGGGATAAAAATCCTGCCTCCGGATATCAATGAAGGAGAGGCGGGCTTTTCCGTATCCGGCGGTTCCATCCGTTATGCGCTCACGGCTATAAAAGGCGTGGGAAGGCCGGTAATCGATGAGGTGACCAGGGAACGTACGGCAAGAGGCCCCTTCCTGAGCCTGCAGGATTTTGTCACCCGCATGGCGGATTCCGAAGTGAATAAGCGGACGGTGGAAAACTTTATCAAATCCGGCACCTTTGACGGGCTGGGAGGCACCAGGAAGCAGTTCATGAGCGTATTTGTGCAGATGATGGATTCCCAGCAGCACAATAAGAAAAATAACCTGGCGGGACAGATGAGCCTGTTTGATCTGGTGAGTGAAGAAGAAAAAAGTGATTTTGAGATTCGTCTCCCTGATGTGGGGGAATACTCTAAAGAGCTGCTGCTCGGTTTTGAAAAAGAAGTCCTTGGCATTTATATCAGCGGACACCCTCTGGAAGAGTATGAACAGACCTGGAGAAAGCATATTACCAGGACTACCGCGGATTTTATGATGGATGAAGAAACCGGCGAAATGAACGTCCGTGACCAGGAACGGGTGACGGTGGGCGGCATGATTGCCGAGAAGAAAATCAAATATACCAAAAATGATAAAATCATGGCCTTCCTCACCCTGGAGGATCTGGTGGGTAGTATTGAAGTCCTCGTGTTCCCCAAGGTGTATGAACAGGAAAGCGCGAAGCTGACGGAGGAGAATAAGGTATTCGTTAAAGGGCGGGTATCCGCGGAGGAAGACAGGGACGGCAAGCTTATCTGCGAGTCCATCCAGGCCTTTGACGATATCCGTAAAACCCTCTGGATCAAGTTTCCCACCAAGCCGGAATACGAAGCGGCGGAAAAGCAGCTGCTGGAAATCCTGGCGGAATCGGACGGAAACGATGGGGTGGTGATTTATGTGGAAAACCCGAAAGCCAAAAAGGCGCTGCCTCCCAACCGCAGCGTGAGGGCTGATCAGGCTCTGATCGCCCGGCTGGGAGAGCTGTACGGGGAAGGGAATATAAAGCTTGTTTAGTCCGGCGGTGCGGCCCGGCGAAGAAAAAGATTGAAAACAATACGGATTTCGATTAAAATAAAAACAAAAGTTAAGGTAATCACGGGGTAACTGTCCGGCAGACTGGAGGATAAATCATGGCTAAGGCAATTAAGACAATAGGGATACTCACAAGCGGCGGTGATGCGCCGGGCATGAATGCCGCCATTCGTGCCGTTGTCAGGAAGGCAATCACCAACGGTGTTACTGTAAAGGGAATCAAAAGAGGGTATCAGGGCCTGCTGAATGAAGAGATCGTGGATATGCAGGCGCGCAGTGTTTCCGACATCATCCAGAGGGGCGGAACCATACTGGGAACAGCCCGCTGCCTGGAATTCAAGACCGAGGCCGGACAGCAGAAGGGTGCCGAAATCTGCAGGAAGCATGGAATTGACGGCCTGGTGGTGATCGGCGGGGACGGATCCTATCAGGGTGCCCAGGCGCTCTCCCGCCTCGGCATCAATACCATCGGCCTTCCCGGAACCATCGATTTGGACATCGCATGTACCGATTATACCATCGGTTTTGATACCGCGGTAAATACGGCGATGCAGGCCATTGATAAGGTAAGGGATACCTCTTCCTCCCATGAGCGGTGCAGCATCATTGAGGTAATGGGCAGGAATGCAGGTTATATCGCCCTGTGGTGCGGCGTTGCCAACGGTGCGGAGGACATCCTCCTTCCCGAAAAATACGATTTTAATGAACAGAATATTATTAATAATATCATCAACAACAGAAAACGGGGAAAAACCCATCATTTGATCATCAATGCCGAAGGCATCGGCCATTCCACCTCCATGGCGAGAAGAATTGAAGCAGCCACCGGTGTGGAAACCAGGGCCACGATATTGGGCTACATGCAGAGGGGCGGCAGCCCTACCTGTAAAGATCGATATTATGCCTCCATTATGGGCTGTCTTGCGGCGGACATTCTTTGCGAAGGCAAGACGAACCGGGTGGTAGGCTACCGACACGGCGAGTTCAGGGATTTTGACATTGAGGAAGCCCTGGCGATGCAGAAGGATATTCCGGAATATGAATACAAAATCAGTAAGCTGCTTGCATTATAAGCGGGCGGCATTAACATAACGGATACCCCGCAGCGCGGGGATTTCCCCAAAAATAAAGGCGTTCGGTGGGAACCGGCGCCTTCCTGTATGTCAGAGGAATCTTATGCTTACGAAAAAGAAACAAAAAATGCCTTATACCAGAATGCTGGCCCTTGGCTTTGCACTCATCATAGTAATCGGCGCCCTGCTCCTCAGCCTGCCCTTTGCCACAAGAAGCAGGGAAGGCATGCCCTTCCTGGACGCTCTTTTCACCGCCACCTCGGCCACCTGTGTAACAGGGCTGGTGGTAGCCGACACCTACCAGAACTGGAGCCTTTTCGGACAGCTGGTCATCCTGGCGTTAATCCAGATAGGAGGGCTTGGTTTTATCACCATCGGCAGTTATATTGCGGTGGTAATGAAAAAGAAAATCGGCCTCAAGGAAAGGACAGCCATCCATGAAAGCGTGAGTACTATGGAGCTGGCAGGCGTGGTGAGGCTGGTGCGGAAAATTGTCATGGGTACCTTTGCCTTTGAAATGCTGGGGGCGCTGCTTTTGTCCCTGCGTTTTGTTCCCCAATACGGACTGGTAAGAGGCTGCTATATGGGAATTTTCCATGCGGTATCCGCGTTCTGCAATGCGGGCTTTGATCTGATGGGAATCAACGAAGCCTACAGCTCCCTGGTGGCCTATGAAGGGGATATCCTGGTGAACTTCACTATCATGGCTCTCATCATTGCGGGAGGAACCGGCTTTCTCGTCTGGGATGATATCCAGCGGAACGGGCTGCATTTTAAAAAATATCTTCTGCACAGCAAAATTGTGCTGATAACCACTTCCGTGCTGATTTTCGGGGGCGCTTTCCTTTTTTACCTGCTGGAGAGGGATAACGTGCTTGCGGGAATGAGCGGAAAAGAACAGATACTGGGTGCTCTTTTCAGCGCGGTCACCCCCAGGACGGCAGGCTTTAACAGCGTGGATACTGCGGCTTTGAAAGAGTCCAGCAAGTTCCTCACCATGGTACTGATGTTCATCGGCGGCAGTCCGGGTTCCACTGCAGGCGGTGTTAAGGTGACCACGGCTGTGGTTATGGTGCTTTCCACCATAGCTATGATCCGGGGCACGCATGGAGTCAATATCCTCAAACGCCGTCTGGAAGAGGATGCGGTGAAAAAGGCCAGTGCCATTGTCACCATCGATCTGGGACTGGCAGTAATGGCGGCCCTGATCATCATGGCTGTACAGCCCCTGGGGCTTACGGATACTCTTTTTGAGGTTTTTTCCGCTATCGGTACCGTGGGTATGACAACGGGCGTCACAAGGGAGCTTGTTCCGGTATCCCGGATTGTGATTATTTTGCTGATGTACTGCGGCCGGCTGGGAAGCCTTACCTTTACGCTGGTATTTGCCAGAAGCAAACCGGAACCGCCGGTCAAACAGCCGGTGGAAAAAATAGTGGTGGGATAAGGTTTTCCCCGGGATAATACGAAGGAGGTTTATACGAACCATGAAATCTATGCTTGTAATCGGCCTGGGACGCTTTGGGCAGCACCTGGCTTCCAATCTTCTCGATCTGGATAACGATGTGATGATCATTGATTCGGATGAGAAAAAGCTGGAGGGCCTGGTGCCTTATGCCACCAGCTCCAAAATAGGGGACTGTACCAACCCGGAAGTGCTGCGCAGTCTTGGAATCGGGAATTTCGACGTGATATTCGTATGTATCGGTACCAATTTCCAGAGCAGCCTCGAGATCACCAGCCTGGTGAAGGAAATGGGCGGAAAGCATGTGGTCAGCAAGGCCACAAGGGATATCCAGGCAAAATTCCTTCTTCGCAACGGTGCGGACGAGGTCATTTATCCGGAGAAGGATATTGCGGAACGCTGTGCCGCGAAATACAGTATGGATAACGTATTTGATTATATCGAAATTTCTTCCCATTACGGGATTTATGAGATAAGCCCCATGAAGGAATGGGTGGGAAAAACCATACGGGAATCCAATATCGCCGCCCGTTACCGGGTGACAATAATCGGCATTAAACGGGAGGGTTATGAGTCCCAGATCATGCCGTCTGCGGATGATTATATAGAAGAAGGGGAGCACCTCATCGTCCTTGCTTCCCATGAAACAGCCAAAAAACTGTCCAAGCAGCTTTAAAAGGAGAAGGAAATGATTACATCGGCATCCAATACCCGTATCAAAAAAGTGGCTGCGCTGAACCAGAAGGCAAAGGAGCGCAGACAGGAGGGAAAATATGTGGTGGAGGGCGTGAAAATGTTCCTGGAAGCGCCGGACGGGGAAATCGAAGAGGTATATACGGCAGAAGGCTTTTGTAATCCTTCCTGTGATCAGAAGTTGAGCCGCCTGCCGGTGGAGCGGGTATCGGAGGAGGTATTCCGGAAGATGAGCGATACTGCCGCACCCCAGGGAATCCTCTGTGTTATGAGACAGAAGGCCTATACCCCGGAAAGCCTTCTGCAGGGGACGGATCCCCTTCTCATGCTTCTGGAGGACATCCAGGATCCGGGGAATCTGGGGACTATCCTGCGCACCGGCGAGGGGGCGGGGGTGGACGGTGTGATTATGAGCCGGGAAACCGCAGATATTTATAACCCCAAAACCATACGTTCCACCATGGGAAGCATATACCGGGTCCCTTTTGTGTACGTCTCCTCCCTTGCCGATATGATTTCCATGTTGAATAAAAAAAAGATACGTGTTTTTGCTGCGCATCTGAAAGGGGAATGTTGGTATGACCAGGAGGATTACTGCCGGGGAAGCGCTTTCCTGATAGGAAACGAAGGAAACGGCCTGCGGGAAGAAACCGCCGCCCTGGCAGATTCCTACATAAAAATTCCCATGGCCGGAAACGTGGAATCCCTGAATGCGGCCATGGCATCTGGAATTCTGATGTACGAAGCAGCCAGACAGAGGCGTATTATGACAGACGGTGGAAAAAGATAAAATATTATGTAATATTTGTAACAATTAGATAACCATCTAAATAAATTCTTAAGAAAAGTTGCTCCTCACGTAGAAAAGAATACGAGGCAGCAACTTTTTTACTGTTAAAAATTAAGGAAAAATGAAAATAATGTAAAAATAATAGCGATAGAATGTAAAAAATAGACGTAATACAATAAAAAATAAATTCTTATAATAGTAGATAAATGATAAAAAGTAGTCGAAAATCCTTGTTTTTAGCCGGTTGTATCAAGGGGTTGACAAATGGGAATAATGTTGGTATGATATCAAACGTAACATTTGTTAACAAGTTTGTAACAATTGTGAAAATGTTCCCACTGACCCGGGGGACAATAAAAACGGAGGTTATTTATGAACACAAATGGCAGAAGGTTGTGCAGGCATGCTGCCGGATGGCTGACAGGTATTATGGTGCTCAGCTCGGCATGCGGAACAACCGCTATGGCAAATGGTGTTATGCTGGTTGAAACGGCCAGTGTGGCAGATGTCCATGCAGAAGCTGATGAGACCTCTCCGGTACTGATCACGCTTTCCGGTACGCAGGCAGTTGTACTGGGACACGAAGAGGACTGGACGAAGGTACAGGTCGGTGAGATTACCGGCTGGGTGGAGAGTGAACACCTGACAAACGGCAGTGATACAACGCAAGATATCGTGCCGGAAAGCCCGGAGGAAACATTGACTGCGGGCAATACGGAAGAGCAGATAGAGCAGACGCAAGAGAAGCAAGAGGTTTCCGGAGAAAAGCAGAACGCGGCAGATGAGTCCGCTGCAAAAATGCCGGAAGAATCACAGACGGCTGCCGGACAACAGACGGCAGAAGCCACAAAAAAGGCAGAGGAAGATACCCTGAGAAAGACGGCTGAGGAACAGAAAGCCGCACAGGAAACGGCTGGAAAGGCCGCCGCAGCCGCGCAGAAAGCAGCGGCGGAAGCCCAGAAAGCTGCGGAAGAAGCGGCGCAGAAAGCGGCGGCACAAGCCCAGAAAGCTGCGGAAGAAGCGGCGCAGAAAGCGGCGGCACAAGCCCGGAAAGCGGCGGAAGAAGCCGCACAGAAAGCGGCAGAAGAAGCCCAGAGAGCCGCGGAAGAGGCCGCCAGGAAGGCGGCGGAAGAAGCCCAGGCAGCCGCTGTACAGGCGGCCCAGCAGGCAGTGATAGCCCAGGCCGGAGTTACCTCCCAGGATGTGGAGCTTCTTGCCGCGCTGATTCAGTGTGAAGCGGGCGGGGAATCCTATGTGGGCCAGGTGGCTGTAGGAAATGTGGTGATGAACCGTGTGGAAGCAGCCGGCCATCCCGGCAGCATTCCGGATGTGATCTATGCCGCCGGACAGTTCAGCCCGGTAAGGAACGGGACACTTTCCAGAACACTGTCAACCGGAAATATCAGTCCTTCCTGCAGGCAGGCGGCTGTGGAAGCTATAGCAGGTTCTGCCCCGGTAGGCGATAAGCTTTATTTCAGAAGGGCAAACGGAAGAAGCGGCCAGATTATCGGCAACCATGTTTTCTATTAAGCATAGTAACTGTCCGGCACCTTCACAGTTGCAGGCAAAAATCTATTTAAAACCGCCTGACGCTGAAAAGTTATTAACCATACATCGGAAGAGAATGAACGGCAGGATTGTATAAACAGTCCCGCCGTTTTTTGATGGCTTTTTGTTTTCCGGCCGCCTGCAAAGAGGAAACGAGGGAAGGAAAACGGATTAACAACAGCCGGAAATAGGGTAACCGCTTACGATCCATAATACGGATTTTACAGTATTTTTTAACAAATCTTGACAAAATTTGCAACAATTGTTAACATGTCTGTAATATATACAAATAATGGAAGCAGGATGGCTTCGGTTTTGTAACGGGATATGCGGGAGGTTATAACGGTTCAGGCTTGTGTGAGCTGTTATGGGAGATTCTATGAGAGAAGGTGTGAAAGCACCTGACAGGGGTTATACTATGAAAGAGCAAACAAAACAGAGGATTCATTTTCCTTTTCTCAGCACATGGCTGCTCATTACGGTATTTGCCTTTGCTTCCGGAACGGAAGTGATGGCACAGCCGGGGAACGGGGAGAATCCGGGAGCAGGCGTGGCAGGTATCCTCGACGAGGATACGGTTCCTGAAGAAGACGATACAGCGGTTGTGGAACAGGCTGTTTTGGAAAACGGCTTTGCTGGCGAAGCCGCCCTGTCCGTCAGTGTGGGCAGGCAGCCGGCAAAGGAGACCAGGAAAGAGCCGGAAGAAGATACAGGACTGGTTATGACCAATGTGACCTATACGCTGAATGTCAGGGAGGAGCCGGACGAGGAGGCGGAAAGGATCGGATATCTGTATGCGGACTGCGGCGGTACGATTCTGGAAAGGAAAGACGGCTGGACCAGGCTGGAGTCCGGCGGGCTGGTAGGCTGGGCCAAGGATGAATATCTTCTTTTTGAAGAGGACGCCGTTAAGGAAGCCAGACAGGTGGGCAGGACAATGGCTACCGTAACCGGGGATACCCTGCGTATCCGAAAGGAGCCTGCGGCGGATGCGGGGGTGTATGCCCTGGCGGCTAAAGGAGAGAGCTTTGAAGTAGTGGGGGAAAGCGAACTTGAATACAGTGACGGTATCCATCTTGGCGACGAATGGGCCGCCATTGATTATGAAGGACGTACCGGCTATATTTCCGCCGACTATATTACCGTCGATTTCGAGGTGGACAGCGGAGAGACCCTGGAGGAAATTGCCGCAAGGGAAGCGGCGGAAACACAGGTGCCGGCTGCAAGCACGGCGGCATCCAAGGGAGGCCGGTCAATGACAACAGCCTCCGGCGGGGAGACGAAAAAAGAGAATGCCGGCGCGGTACCTGCCGGCACCAGTGATGCCCAGCTTCTTGCAGCACTGATCCAATGTGAGGCCGGAGGAGAAAGCTACGAGGGCCAGCTTGCGGTGGGAGCGGTGGTGCTTAACCGGGTGAGGAGCGGATCCTATCCCGGCACGGTATCCGGCGTCATCTATGCGTCCGGACAGTTCGGTCCCGCAGGATCCGGAAAGGTAGCCTCGCTTTTATCCGGCGGGAATATCAAGAGCAGCTGCCTGCAGGCGGCGAATGAAGCCCTCAGCGGTGTGACCAATGTAGGGAATGCCACCCATTTCCGCCGGGCCGGAAGCCGGGACGGGATCGTGATCGGAAACCATGTTTTCTGGTAATAAATAAGTATAATCTGGAAAATAATGTGTAGAGGGGCCGTATTTTACGGCTCCTTTTCAAAATATTAAAATTTCCCTGCCGTAAAAAGATTGAATATCTTTTGGCATTATAGTATTATGGAGGAAAGTGTTAAGCGAATCCTTTCCCTTACAGAAAGGAGCATGCTTTCACTTGCCGAAAAGGAGGGCTATGTATGAACCAGGTCGTATTCTGGCTGATTCTGCTGATAATTCTGGTGGCCGTGGAAATTGCTACCATGGGGCTTACCACTATCTGGTTTGCGGGCGGCGCTTTCGTTGCAATCATAGCGGCGGCATTTAACGCACCGCTGTATGTGCAGATTACGCTGTTTCTGATCGTATCGGTGGTATTGCTGCTGTTTACCAGGCCGATTGCCATGAAGTATTTTAATAAAGACCGGATCCGGACCAATGCGGAAAGCCTGATAGGCCGGCAGGCAGTGGTTACGGAAGAAATTGACAATCTCCCGGCCACAGGTTCGGTAAGCATCAACGGACAGGAATGGACGGCAAGATGCGTGATGGACGGGATTAAGATTCCCAAGGGAACCGTCGTTATAATCCGTGCCATCAGCGGAGTAAAACTAATCGTAGAAGAGAGAAGAGAGGGAATGTAGTATGACTGGAGCAATTGTGTTGTTGATTATTCTTGTGCTTATCATTATCCTGCTGGCGTCATGTATCAAGATTGTACCCCAGGCGCAGGCATATGTTGTGGAAAGGCTGGGCGCCTACCAGGGGACCTGGGGCGTGGGGCTTAAGCTGAAAATGCCTTTCATTGATAAAATTGCCAGAAAAGTGAACCTGAAGGAGCAGGTGGTTGATTTCGCTCCCCAGCCGGTTATCACCAAGGATAATGTTACCATGCGTATTGATACGGTAGTGTTTTTCCAGATTACGGATCCCAAGCTGTATACCTATGGCGTGGAAAATCCCATCATGGCGATTGAAAATCTGACAGCTACCACCCTGCGTAATATTATAGGTGATCTGGAGCTGGATCAGACCCTGACCTCCAGAGAGACCATCAACACCAAAATGCGCGCGTCCCTGGACGTGGCAACCGATCCCTGGGGCATTAAGGTTACCAGGGTGGAACTGAAAAACATCATTCCTCCGGCGGCTATCCAGGATGCCATGGAGAAGCAGATGAAGGCGGAACGTGAAAGACGTGAATCCATCCTGCGTGCGGAAGGTGAGAAGAAATCCACCATCCTTGTGGCCGAAGGTAAGAAGCAGTCCGCTATTCTGGAAGCAGAAGGTGAAAAGCAGTCTGCAATCCTGCATGCGGAAGCGGAAAAAGAGAAGATGATCCGGGAAGCGGAAGGTGAAGCCGAGGCGATTCTGAAGGTACAGCAGGCTACAGCCGATGGTATCCGGTTTATTAAAGAAGCCGGCGCGGATGATGCGGTATTGAAGATCAAGAGTCTGGAGGCCTTTGAAAAGGCTGCGGACGGTAAGGCAACCAAGATTATTATCCCCTCCGAAATTCAGGGAATGGCAGGAATGCTTGCTTCCGCCAAGGAAGTGCTGAACGCCTGAGAGAGAAGGATAAAAGAAGTAACTGGGAAGGGGACGGAACAGTTATATAAGCATGCGTGAATAGACGGAGAAAGGTCTCACATCAAAGAAGAAGCGGATGTGAGACTTTTTCGTCAGAGCCTTTCCGGCTCTGGGAAACGTAGTTCGGGACGAAAGGAGAGAATGCTATGAATCTGAAAGGACGTCATTTTTTAAAGCTGTTGGATTATACCCCGGAGGAGATCACCTATCTTTTGGACTTGTCAGCAGATTTGAAGGAAAAAAAGAAAAAAGGAATTCCGGTAAACTGTTTCCAGGGGAAAAATGTAGCTCTTATTTTTGAAAAGACAAGTACCCGGACAAGATGTTCCTTTGAGGTGGCCGCCCATGATCTGGGGCTGGGCACTACCTATCTGGATCCTTCCGGATCCCAGATAGGGAAGAAGGAAAGCATTGCCGATACGGCGAGAGTGCTTGGAAGAATGTACGAAGGAATCGAATACCGCGGTTTCGGACAGAATATTGTGGAAGAACTGGCGCAATATGCCGGCGTACCTGTATGGAACGGCCTGACCAATGAATTCCATCCCACCCAGATGCTGGCGGATCTGCTGACCATCCGCGAACATCTGGGACGGATACAGGGCGTGAAGCTGGTATACATGGGAGATACCCGTTACAACATGGGAAATTCCTACATGGTGGCCTGTGCCAAAATGGGGATGCATTTTACCGCCTGTGCGCCTGAGGAGTATTTCCCCTCCGGAGAGCTTGTGGAGCAGTGCAGGGCGATAGCCGCGCAGACAGGCGGAAGCATTACGCTTACCGGGGATGCCATGGAAGGGACGCGGGGCGCGGATGTGATCTGCACCGATGTCTGGGTTTCCATGGGGGAGCCGGATTATGTCTGGGAGGAGCGTATCCGCCTTCTTTCCCCTTACCAGGTGAACCGCAGAATCATGGAAAACGCAGGGAATGCCATCTTTATGCACTGCCTGCCCGCATTCCATGATCTGCATACCAGGATAGGTAAGGAAATCGGGGAAAAATTCGGAATCAATGAAATGGAAGTTTCCAATGAGGTCTTTGAATCCTCCGCTTCCGTGGTGTTTGATGAGGCGGAAAACAGGATGCATACCATTAAAGCGGTTATGGCGGCTACTTTGGGCTATGAATTCTGACACAGGAACCGGTAAAGGAGAGCTTACAGTTTCATGAAAACAGAAATACTTTCGCTGCTCCGGGAGCGTGTGTCCGGTGGAAATACGGCGGCCGGCCCTGCAGGCATGCCATCCGGGGAAGGGCACCCGGCAGGCATGCCAGTCGGGGAAGGGCACCCGGCAGGCATGCCAGTCGGGGAAGGGCACCCGGCAGGCATGCCAGTCGGGGAAGGGCACCCGACAGGCAGGGAATATATATCAGGACAGGAGCTGTGCAGCCGTTTCGGTGTATCCAGGACGGCTGTCTGGAAAGCGATCAACCAGCTGAAGGAGGAAGGCTATGAAATCGAGGCGGTGCAGAACAAGGGCTACCGTTTGAAAGCTTCCCCGGATGTGATGGGGGAGATTGAGCTGGGGAGCCGGCTGCGGACCAGGGGAGAAGGACATTGGGCCGGCAGCAGCCTGCTTTTTTACCCCAGCACAGGCTCTACCAACATGGATGCCAAAAGGGCCGCGGAGGACGGCGCGCCGGAAGGGACGCTGGTGGTAACCGACTGCCAGAAAACAGGAAGAGGCCGCAGAGGGAGGGACTGGAGTTCCCCCCAGGGCTGTAACCTGTATTTCACCCTCCTTCTCCGTCCGGACTGCAGTCCGGATCAGGCCTGCATGCTCACGCTGGTAATGGCTCTTGCCGTGGCGGAGGCCGTGGAGGAACTGGGGCTGGAGGCCGGAATCAAATGGCCAAATGACATTGTGCTTTCCGGAAAAAAGATATGCGGAATACTGACGGAAATGAGCGCCGAGCCGGATTATATCCATTATGTGGTGATCGGCTGCGGCATTAATGTGAACCAGGAGGAATTCCCGGAGGAGATCCGCAGGACGGCGACTTCCCTGAAGCGGGAAAAAGGAGGGACAATCTCCCGATCCGCCCTGCTGGTGTCGGTGATGGATCATTTCGAAAAGGCTTACGGGGCCTTCCGGGAAACGTGGGACCTGTCCGGGCTGCTTCCCTCCTATCATAAATTCCTTCTGAATAAGGATACCCCGGTGCGTGTCCTTGATCCGAAAGGGGAATTCGAAGGGATTGCCAGAGGAGTGAATGAAAACGGGGAGCTTCTGGTGGAAACACAGCAGGGAGAGCTGGTAAGTGTCTATGCAGGAGAAGTTTCCGTGCGTGGTGTTTATGGATATGTATAGAGAACAAAGCGGGCTTCTGGGCCTGCAATATGCAAAGATGGGTTCTTTCCCGGTTTTGGGTGTGGAGCCGGAACGGAGTCAGGGATGAGTGACAGGAAGGAAATGACAGGCGGGGAAAACAGCTGGGATTCGGGAAAGACCCGGGATGGACGCATTGTCCTGTGCGGCGCCAATTCCTATGAGCAAAAATATTATTTTAACCCGGATTTTGAAAAGCTCCCGCAGTCTGTGCGGGAGGAGCTTCATATCCTGTGTGTGCTGTACACGGAGGATGTGGGAGGCATTTTTACCATATTGTTTGAGCAGGACGGCGGTGTGACGCTGGAAACCACGGCGGCAGAAGACGATTATCTGTACGACGAGGTGAGCAGCGGCCTTTTGCTGGGGGAAATCCGTAGGAAAAGAAGGGAGCTGCTGGAGTCCTTAAGCCTTTATTACAGGGCGATGGTACTGCATGAGAATGTGGCCGATTTTCTGGATGAGGAAGGTGGGATAAGCGAATGATATTAGTGATCGATGTGGGGAATACCAATATAACCTTTGGCGTATACGAGGGGAAAACACTTGTGACCACCTTCCGTATGATGTCCAAAATGCCCCATACCTCGGATGAGTATGGGATGAATATCAGGCAGCTTCTGATGTTTGACGGGATTTCCAAAGAACAGATAGAGGGGACCATAGTGGCGAGCGTCGTTCCCAATATCATGCATTCCCTGGTGGGCGGTATTACCAGATATCTGGGGACGCCTCCCCTTATTGTGGGTGCGGGGACAAAAACAGGAATCCGCATTATTACGGAGAATCCCAAGGAAATCGGACCGGACCGTATCGTGGATGCGGTGGCTGCCTATGAAAAATACGGCGGGCCTGTGCTGGTGCTGGATTTCGGGACGGCGACCACCTATGACTACGTGACGGGGGACGGCTGCTTCGCCGCAGGAATTACGGCGCCGGGAGTCCGTATGTCCGCCAAGGCATTGTGGGAGGATACCGCAAAGCTTCCTATGGTGGAAATCAAGAAACCGAAAAGCATCCTGGCTCAGGAGACTATATCCAGCATGCAGGCCGGACTGGTTTACGGACAGATCGGCCAGACGGAATATATTGTAAACATGGTTAAAAAAGAGACGGGAATTGCCGATATGAAAGTAGTGGCGACCGGCGGTCTGGGCCGGATCATATCGGATGAAACGGATTCCATTGATATTTACGACAGCGCACTGACCCTGGAGGGGCTGCGCTATATTTACGGAAAGAACAGATAACAATAGGGTAGAGGACATGGCGGAAGTAAAGATAGGAAATGTAACGCTGGAAAACGGCGTTTTTCTGGCACCCATGGCAGGCGTAACAGACCTGCCATTTCGTTTGCTTTGCCGGGAGATGGGAACCGGCCTTGTATGCAGTGAAATGGTAAGTGCCAAAGCTATTTATTATAACAATAAAAATACGGAGGGGCTGCTGGAAATCCACGAAAAGGAACGTCCGGTATCCCTTCAGCTTTTCGGATCCGATCCGCAGCTGATGGCGGAAATGGCAAAAAGGATAGAGGAACGCCCTTTTTCCATCCTGGACATCAATATGGGCTGCCCCGTCCCCAAGGTGGTAAATAACGGGGAGGGATCCGCCCTCATGAAAAATCCGGTGCTGGCGGGGAAGATCATATCCGCAGTGGCAGGGGCGGTGAATAAGCCGGTTACGGTAAAAATCAGGAAGGGCTTTGACGAGGCGCATGCCAATGCTGTGGAACTAGCCCATATCGCCCAGGAAAGCGGGGCGGCTGCGGTTGCTGTGCATGGACGCACGAGAGAACAGTATTACGCGGGAAAGGCGGACTGGGACTGCATCGCGCAGGTAAAGCAGGCGGTGAGCATACCGGTTATGGGAAACGGGGATGTGAACGGGCCGGAGGCCGCGGAAAGAATGCGGAAGGAAACGGGCTGCGATGCGGTTCTCGTCGGCCGTGCGGCCAGAGGCAACCCGTGGATTTTCCGGCAGATCATCCATTATCTGGAAACCGGGGAGCTGCTATCCAAACCTCCCATAGAGGAAGTGCGGGCCATGATGCTGCGCCATGCGGCCCTGCTGACGGAATACAAAGGAGAATTCACCGCCATCCGGGAAATGCGCAAGCATGTGTGCTGGTATACCGCGGGTTATCCGCATTCCGCCAGGCTGCGGGAGCGTATTAATGAAATGGAGACCATGGAGGAATTGGAGGCCCTGTTCCTCGCTTGATACCTGACCGTATGGAGAGATAAAAATCCCGCCTGAGCGGTTCAGGCGGAAAAAAACGGCATGAAAAAACGACGGGCTGCATAATCTTAAGCATGATATATATGAATGCATTTTTCCCCTGGGACAGGGGAATAGTAAAACAGATGCCGGCGGCGCGGAGCGGGCCGGGGCGCATATTTTTACAGAGAAGCAGGCCTTTTATCTGGCGGGAGGCGGGGGAAGAGGCAGAAATAGCTTATTATATGCTTCCGGAGCGCTGGATGAAGAAGCCGGAAAAGCTGAAGGAGCGGCTTCCGGAATGGCTCGCTGCCGCGGCCGGTTCCGGAGAGGTGTGGGTGGCTCCCGAAATCAGGAAAGTATTTCCATGGAAGCCCAAGGTGCCTGAGACGGAGCTGATGCGGCTGTTCTGGAAAGAACAGAAGCCATGCCGGAGTATGATTGTGATAATGCCGGATTACGGAAAAGAGGACTTTTATGAGGAAATCAGGGAAGAAGCGGACTGTCTCAAAGCATTCCTGGGAGAGGATTACGGAGGCCTGAATGGCCTGCTGCTGATTAGCCGGGTCCTGGAGAAGGAAGGTATGCAGATATCCCTGGAGGAGGAAGTGCCTTATTATGCCCATATCTATCAGGATACGGGCCTTCCGGTCATATGCGGGGGAACCGCGGCCTCTTTTGGTTTTGCGGACGGGGTGTGTATTGATATGCGCCCGGGTTACCGGATTCCTTTCCGCCGGCTGCCCGAAAAGCTGCTTTATCTGGATATGACCTCCGATCCGGAAAAAGAAAGGCTGCTTTCTGCTAAAAGAAAGGATATTTGTTACAGGAGTGCCCTGAATTTTCTTGACACTTATGTGAGAAACAGGTATAATACGAACCGTTACTGAGAGTCGGCGATGGATTGTATTGTGAAAAGAATGTAATTTCCGGGGAAACGATTCCGTCAGGTCTGCGCATTTACTGCGCAGGCTGTGAAGGGGCTGAACCGTTACTTTCTGGAATGAATATCAGAATATCGTTATATGGATGAATGGATGAGAATGGCTGAATAATAACTGAAATATGGCATTGCTTGTGGAAGAGCATTGCCATATTCTTGTGATGAACACAAAGCTGGCCCTGCTTCGGCAGGAAAAGCCCGTACTCAGCTAAAGGCACGTACAGAAAAGATTTGTGTAACTGTGGAGGTACCAAACAGTTACAGCTTTGTTAAGAAAGGGAGAGAGAAATGGAAGAAAAGAAAAATATCCTTACGTATGAAGGACTTCGCAAGTATGAGGACGAGCTGCATAATCTGAAGGTTGTAAAAAGACAGGAAGTGGCGCAGAAAATCAAAGAAGCAAGGGAACAGGGGGATCTTTCTGAGAATGCGGAATACGATGCCGCAAAGGATGAGCAGAGGGATATCGAGGCCAGGATAGAAGAACTGGAGAAAATCCTGAAGAATGCGGAAGTGGTTGTTGAGGATGAAGTGGATCTGGAGAAAATCAACATCGGCTGCCGTGTGCGGATCCTGGACATGGAATATAACGAAGAACTGGAATATAAAATTGTCGGTTCCACAGAGGCCAACAGCCTGAAGGGAAAGATATCCAATGAATCTCCCGTGGGTAAAGCGCTTATCGGCGCTAAAGTGGACGATGTGGTGGAAGTGGAGACCCAGGCGGGGACCATTACTTACAAGGTACTGGAGATCCAGCGATCCAACTGAGCATAACAGGAGAATTTGGTTTATAGGAGAAACAGGAGACAGCCGGAGGCAGGCATATGCTTCCGGCTGTCTGCATTGCCGGGCGGGGTATAAGCCGGGATGCCGCAGGGCGCGAAGGGCCGTCTGAAGGTTACAATCATAGCAAGAAGTGATGAATTGTTGCAAAATATTGCCTTGCAATTTCCATCCTCTTTTTGTATGCTGAGCTGTATAAGTAAAAGTGCCGCTTATGCGGCGGAGCGGAGGACGTAATGAATAGAGAATATCATGTATCAGTAAACGGCTGCGACCGTGCCGAAGGGACGATGGATAATCCGTTCCGGACAATTTCCAGAGCGGCGGCTGTTGCTGAAACCGGGGACAGGGTTATTGTCCATGAAGGGGAATACAGGGAATGGGTAAAACCCGCCCATACCGGTTACAGTGATATCAGCCGTATCACCTATGAGGCCGCCGAAGGGGAAAAGGTGGTGATTAAAGGCTCGGAAAGAATCCAAAACTGGGAAAATACGGAAGGTACCGTATGGAAGGCTGTTGTTCCCAACTCCCTGTTCGGGGATTACAATCCTTATACGGAAGTGCTGGTCGGCGACTGGTTTCTTTATCCCTGCATCAACGGCCCGGAAGGATATGAAATACACACAGGAGATGTGTATCTGAACGGAAAGTCCTTTTACGAAGCCGCTTGTCTTGCGGATGTGAAGAACCCTGTCATGCGTACTCATGGGTATAATCCCCCGTGGACGAAGCATACCGAGCCGATTCTTCATCCGGAAGATACCATATACCAGTGGTATGCAGAAGTGGAGGAAGAAAACACCGTTATTTATGCCAATTTCCAGGGGGCCGATCCCAATAAGGAGCTGGCGGAGATCAATGTGCGTAAATGCTGCTTCTATCCCGAAAAACCGGGAATGAACTATATTACCGTCCGCGGTTTTGAAATGGCCCAGGCCGCATGTCCCTGGACGCCTCCCACCGCCGATCAGCCCGGCCTTCTGGGAACCCATTGGAGCAAAGGCTGGATTATAGAAAATAATGAAATCCATGATGCAAAATGCAGCGGTATCAGTATCGGCAAGGAATCCTCCACCGGCCATAACCTGTGTACCAGAAGGCACCGCAAGCCGGGCTATCAGTATCAGATGGAAGCCGTGTTCCGCGCTCTTCAGATTGGCTGGAGCAAGGAAAAAATCGGTTCCCATATCATCCGCAACAATGTGATCCATGACTGCGGACAGAACGGTGTGGTAGGCCATATGGGCTGTGTTTTCAGCCAGATTACGGACAACCATATTTATAACATCGCGGTCAAGCATGAATATTTCGGTTATGAAATAGCAGGAATCAAGCTGCATGCTGCCATTGATGTGGAAGTTTCCCATAACCGCATCCATAACTGCACACTGGGAGCCTGGTTTGACTGGCAGGCGCAGGGAACCAGGGTGAGCAGAAACCTGATGTATGCCAATGACCGGGATCTGATGATGGAAGTAACCCACGGCCCTTACATGGTGGACAACAATATTTTTGGATCCGATTATAATTTCGACAATATTGCCCAGGGCGGCGCTTATGTGAACAACCTGTGCTGCGGAACCATGCGCAGGGAGCCTGTGCTCAACCGTTCCACCCCCTATCATTTCCCTCACACCACCCAGGTGGCGGGAACCACGCTTGTATACGGCGGGGATGACCGGATATACCAGAACATTTTTATCGGGGGTGCAAAAACCTATACCGAGCAGTCCGTAGCCGGAACTACCGACTATAATGGAAGCTGCACCTCCCTGGAGGAGTATGTGGAAGAGCTTCTGGCTCTTGGCAACGGCGATGTGGAAATGTTTGAAAAAGTAAAACAGCCGGTTTATATCAATGCTAACGCTTACCTGAAAGGGGCAGCCGCCTTTGACAGGGAAAAAGAAAACTATGTCAGCCCGTGGGATCCGCAGGTGAAGATAGTGCCTGAAGGGGATACGGTGTATCTGGAAATGAATGTGGAAAAAGAAATGCTTTCCATCCCTACGGAAGTGATCGATACGCAGAAGCTGGGAATGGTACGTCTTGTGGAGGCCCCCTTTGATGATCCGGACGGCAATCCCATCGTGCTGGATACGGATTACCTTGGCGAAAGCAGGAAAGCCGGCAGCGCGGCAGGTGCAATCGCCGGGCTGAAGGAAGGTTTCAACCGTTTCCGTGTCTGGGGCTGATGCCGGCAGTATAGCAGAGACACACAAAAAAGAGGCCGATGGCCTCTTTTTTTGTGATCCGGCCCCTGTGGGCATGCATAGAATCGTTGGGATGCATGTGCATGCCGGGGATGCTCCCCGCATCCGGAACCCATTTCCCCGGAAAGCGGCTCCATGAAAGCCAAAATGAGCCAGCTCTACCTCGTGGATCGGCTTTATCAGGAATCGTACGGAAGATATTTTGAAGCATGCAAGCACAACAAGGAAGTAACTTCCCGTTCCGTGGTGGATAAGCTATTCGGATTCCCTGTTTTTTCATCAACCGACAATTTTTTTAACACTTATGGCAATTTTATAGCATATTATGACCAATTTCTTAAAATATTCGAAATTTTGTTTATTTTTCAAAAGATATGTTGCAAAATGAAAGGTAAATAGTGTACAATTAACAATGCAAAACCTTAGGGTTAAAAGGTAATGGAGGGATTTGAAATGACCAAAGCACAGATCTTGAAAAAAGAAATTTTAAGCCAGTACAGAAGCGTAAGGCAGTTTGCATTAGAAATGCAGATCCCTTACAGTACGCTGGTAACGGCACTGGAACGGGGCATCGATGGTATGGCCTATGGAACCGTTATCAAAATGTGTAACAAACTTAACCTGAATCCGGTAGATTTCAGTTCTCTGGAAAGAGACACTACCATCAGCGAGCAGCTTCTTGAGAACCGCGTAATGCAGTATTACGTAAAGCTCAATCAGGAAGGCAGGGACAAGATCCTCGGACTGATGGACGACTTTGTACAGATTAAGAAATACAAAGCAAAATAATGAAGGAGAGATTCCATGCATTATGATTATCTGATTGTGGGGGCAGGGCTTTTCGGAGCCTGTTTCGCACACGAGATGTACGGCAGAGGTAAACGCTGCCTGCTGATTGACAAAAGAGACCATATTGCCGGAAATATCTACACGGAAGAGAGTATGGGCATCCAGGTACATAAGTACGGTGCCCATATTTTTCATACCTCCGACAAGGAAATATGGGACTATATAGGGCAGTTTGCAGAGTTCAACCACTATATCAATTCGCCGGTTGCGGTGTATAAGGATGAGCTTTATAACCTGCCCTTTAATATGAATACGTTCAGTAAGATGTGGGGAATCCGCACCCCGGCGGAAGCACGGAAAATAATCGCGGATCAGATTGCCAGCCTGAATATCGGGGAACCCCGGAATCTGGAAGAACAGGCGCTGTCCCTGGCAGGAAAAGATGTCTATGAGAAGTTGATCAGGGGTTATACGCAGAAGCAGTGGGGCAGGGACTGCCGTGAGCTGCCCGCTTTTATTATTAAGCGCGTGCCGCTCCGGTTCCGTTATGACAACAATTATTTCAACGATCCCTATCAGGGGATACCCAAAGGCGGCTATACGGCGATAGTGTCTGAAATGCTGAAAGGCATTGAGGTGCGTACCGGCATAGCCTACAGGGATTTCCTGAAGCAGAATGAGGAAAGCAGTTCTCCGGATACCTGGGACAAGGTCCTGTATACCGGCATGATAGATGAATATTTTGATTACAGTCTGGGAGCGCTGGAATACCGTTCGCTGCGTTTTGAGACGGAGCAGCTTCCCGGCGAAGATAATTACCAGGGGAATGCGGTGGTGAATTATACCGATGAAGCCGTCCCTTATACCAGGATTATCGAGCATAAGCATTTTGAGTTCGGAACACAGCACGGGACCGTCATAACAAAGGAATACCCCGCGGAATGGAAGCCGGGGGATGAGCCTTATTATCCTGTGAACGATGATAAAAATACGGCGCTGTATGCCAGGTACCAGGAGCTGGCACGGCGGGAGGAACGCGTGCTGTTCGGCGGAAGGCTGGGCCAGTACCGGTATTATGACATGGATAAAGTGCTGAGGGCTGCGCTTGATATGGCATCGGAGGAAGGGGGTGCCTGCGGTATCCGGGCAAACAGCAGGGAAGAGTTGAAGAAGGTTACAGGAATGAAAACAGATAAATAAAAAAGCACGGCTGAAAAAAAGATTGCACTTTTTCCCAGCCGTGCTATAATAATGATTAAATAATTTGATATTCAAATTATTATAAGTTCAAATAGTTAGATAAACAAGTGATTCAGGAGGATTCCATACATGAATTGGGAACAGGCGAACAAGAATCTGGACGAAAGAAGACAGAAGGCGCTTTTGGGAGGCGGCCAGTCAAAGATAGACAAACAGCATGCCGGAGGAAAGCTTACGGCGAGGGAAAGGCTGGATCTGCTATTTGACCAGGGAACCTTCGTGGAGACCGATGCTTTTATCGAATCCAGGATCGATGATTTTGATCTGGATAAAAGAAGAGTGCCGGGGGACGGCGTGGTGACGGGGTATGGGTATGTAGACGGAAGGCTGGTTTTTGCTGCCAGTGAGGATTTTACGGTAATCGGCGGCACCCTTGGGGAGTACCATTCCATGAAAATCTGCCGTCTGCAGGATATGGCAATGGAAATGAAAGCCCCTCTTGTGTGCGTTAACGACAGCGGCGGTGCCAGAATTGAAGAGGGGATCAGTTCCTTAAGCGGTTATGCGGGGATGTTCCTGCGCCATACCAAGGCTTCCGGCGTGATTCCCCAGATTGCGGTGATTCTGGGGCCATGCTCCGGCGGCGCCTGTTACGCGCCCGCCATCTGTGATTTTATTTTCATGGTGAAGGATACCTCCAAAATGTTTATTACAGGCCCCAACGTGGTGAAAACGGTCATCAACGAGGTCACTACGGTGGAAGAGCTGGGCGGTGCCGAGGTACATGCGAAAAAGAGCGGCGTTTCCCATTTTACCTACGATACCGAAGGGGAATGTATGATGGGGGTGCGAAAGCTCCTGAACTACCTGCCTTCCCATTTTGAGGAAAAGGCGCCGGTTATCCGTCTGGAGGAAAAGAAGGCGCTTTCCCGCAGCGTTAACCGGGTACTGGAGCATGTGGGAAGCCTGGGCCGCAAAATCCACGGAAGCAAGAAAAACAGCGAGAACCCCTGCGGGGATCTGCAGAGCATCGTGCCGGATAATTCCAGGCATTCCTACGATGTGAAGGATGTCATCAGCAGGATTGCGGACAAAGGCAGCTTTTTTGAAGTGCAGCAGGATTTTGCCGGAAATGCGGTGGTGGGATTCGCCCGGATGGACGGGGAAACGGTGGGTTTTGTGGCGAACCAGCCCGCGGTGATGGGAGGATCCCTGGATTATCATGCATCTGACAAAATAGCCCGTTTTATCCGTTTCTGTGACTGCTTCAGCCTGCCGATCCTGACTTTGGTGGACGTACCGGCCTTCCTGCCCGGTACGGCCCAGGAGCACAGCGGAATCATCCGGCACGGGGCAAAGGTGCTGTATGCGTATTCCGAAGCAACGGTGCCCAAGATTTCCCTGATTATGCGCAAGGCCTACGGCGGCGCGTATATCGCCATGAATTCCAGGGAAATGGGGGCCGATTACGTGTATGCCTGGCCCATAGCGGAAATCGCGGTAATGGGGGCGGAAGGCGCCGTCAATATCGCCTTTAAGCGGAAGATCAAAGGGGCCTCCGATCCGGAAGCCATGCGTGCCCAGTGCATCAAGGAGTATGAGGAACGGTTCCTCAATCCGTATGTGGCAGCCTCCCGGGGATATGTGGATGAGGTGATCAAGCCGGAGGAAACACGGGAAAAGCTGCTGGACGCCTTGAAGGCTTTCCGGGGAAAGAAGGAAGAGGCACCGAAGAAAAAACACGGAAATATCCCTCTGTAACGGCAGAAAGGATTGCAGGTATCATACAGTCCCAAATGGGAAAGGGGCATAATATTTGCCATTCTTACTTAGAATACAGCGCTTTTTACTACAGAATAGCGAATTACATTGCATTTATGCACAAAAAACGGTATAAATAGAATGTATATAAAAACGTTTCCCGGCATCGGGAGACAGCGGAGCGACTAGTTGAAAAGGGCGGGAAGAAGCAGTGGACTTTGAAGGGAGAACCGTATTTTCCCTGTCCCAGAGCCAGTGGAATATCTGGAATCTGGAGCAGGCCTATCCGGGAACATCTATCAATTATATCAGTACGACCGTAAGCATCCGGGGGAAAATAGATTTTGTGCTGCTGCAGAGGAGCATCTGCATGCTGTTGGAAGCAGATGCTACGCTGCGGACCAGAATCACGCTGCAGGGGGAGAAGCCTGTGCAGTATTTTGCCCCTTATCAGGAACAGAATTTTGATATCTATGATTTTACCCATACGGATCAGGAGGGAATCAGCAGTTGGGAGACTGCAATGAGCAGGGAGGTAATTCCGATACTGGATGCCCCCCTGTATCGTTTTGCCCTTTTTTGCACCGGCGAAAATGCCGGTGGTTTTTTTGTTAAACTTCATCATCTTATATCGGACGGCTGGTCCCAGATGCTGGTCTGCAACCGGATCGGGCGTACGTATCTGGCACTGCTGGCAGGGGAAGAGCCGGATACCGGGGAAATACCGGCCTATGATCGGCACCTGCAGGAGGAAGAGGAATATCTGGCGGGAAAGGCCCGGCGGAAGGATGAGCAGTATTGGAAAGAGCAGGTGGAGAAGGCAGGAGAGCCTTCCGTTATCAAATCCATAAAAAGCGCGGCGGTGAGTCCTGTGGGGAGAAGGCTCAGCTTCCGGCTTCCCCAGGTGCTCAACCACGCTATTTATCTGTATTGCCTGAAAAACAGGGTGGCCCCTTTTGCGGTATTTTATATGGCGCTGGCTATTTATTTCCGGCGGATAGGGGGTGCCGCCCGTTTTACGGTGGGTGTGCCCATTTTTAACCGTTCCAGCTATTTGATGAAGCAATGTACGGGGATGTTTGTAAATACCCTCCCCTTTTATAATGAGATTCAGGATGAATGGAGCCTGGACCGGTTTAACGAGGAGCTGATGGACGCCTGGTATGAACTGCTGCGTCACCAGCGGTATCCTTTTTCCCATATTGTCCGTCTGGCGGACCGCGGGGGACGGGAGGACGGAAGGCTTTTCCATATCGCGTTGTCCTATCAGGACAGCGTTGTATACGAGAACAGGGATGCCTGTGTGGTCTTTGACGGAAGATGGCATTACAGCGGTTATCAGGCGGAACAGCTGTGTATCCACCTGAGCAATATGGAAAGCCACAAGCAGTATTGTGTGGATTATGATTACCTTTCCCAGTTTTTTGCGGAGGAAGAAATTGCCAGGCTCCATGAAAATCTGGTGAATATCCTTATGGAGGCCCTGCACAATCCGGATAAGCCGCTCTGCCGTCTTTCCGTGCTTGGCAGGGAGGAACGGGAAAAGGTACTCTATACCTTTAACAGCACCGGGCAGTATCTGGAGGAAACGGGGCTGTACCAGGTATTTGAACAGGTGGTAAGGGAATATCCGCAGCGCGCTGCGGCTATCTGCCGCGGGAACCGTCTGACCTATTCACAGCTTTCCGATTGGGCCTGCGCCGTTTCGGAAGGGCTGGAGCCGTTTTTCGGGGAAGAAAAAGGGGTGGCGGCTATCCTTTTGCCCAGGCAGTTTGCGCTGCTGGCCGCAATGCTGGGGACGCTGCGTTCGGGAAATGCCTATCTGCTGCTGTCCGCACAGCTTCCGGTGAAACGGATCCTGGCTGTCTGCCGGAAAAGCGGCGCCGGAGTGCTGCTTACGGATGAGGAGATGGCCGGCCGGCTGAGAAGGGAAGGGGCGGATATCCGGATGTTGTTCCCGGAACAGCTCACCGGAAGCGGTACGGGAAAAGAAGCGGCCCGGACAAAACCGGAGGCTCTGGCCTATGTGGTATATACCTCAGGCAGTACCGGAGAGCCGAAGGGCGTGGAAATCACCCGGCGCAGCCTTCTGAATCTGGTCAAGGCAATGACGCCTATCTATGGGAAAGGGGCGGTGCTGTCCGTATGCAATGTGGGCTTTGACGCTTTTACCCTGGAAAGCACCGCCGCCCTTCTCAATGGCAGAACGGTCATCCTGCCTCAGGAGGAAGAGCAGGAATCACCCCGCAGGCTGGCGGAACTGATCAACGGGTATGCAGCGGGATTTTTGTCCATAACGCCGTCCAGGCTCACGGCGTTTCTGAAGGATCCTGCCTTTTCCCGCGCCATGCGCCGCATGGAAAGTATCGTCTGCGGCGGGGAGGCGTTTACGGGAGAGCTTCTCAAGCTTCTCAGAAACAGTACCAATGCCCGGATCTATAACCAGTACGGGCCTTCGGAAACCACTGTGGCCGTGAGTATGAAAGAGCTGGGGGATGCATCTGCCATCACGGTTGGGAAACCCATGCCCAACTGCCGGATGTATGTGCTGGATCCCTGGATGAATCCCCAGCCGGTAGGCGTTTACGGACAATTGTACATCGGCGGCGTCTGTGTGGGCAGGGGCTACCGCAATGCGCCAAAGCTGACGGAACAAAGCTTTCTGGAAAATCCTTTTGAAGCGGGAGAGAGGATCTATGCCACCGGGGATGTGGCCCGATGGACGGCGGAGGGGGAAATTGTTCTGGCCGGCCGTCTGGACCGGCAGGTGAAGCTGCGGGGGCTGCGCATCGAGCCGCAGGAAGTGGCGGACTGTATCGCTTCCTATCCCGGGGTGGAGGAAGCCGCCGCCAGGGTATGCCCGCTGAACGGGCAGATGGTCCTTACGGCTTATTACTGCGCGCAGAAGGAAATACCGGAGATGGAGCTGCTTGCTTTTTCGGCCTCTTACCTGCCTCAATATATGATCCCTTCCTTTGTTATCCGGCTTGACCGGCTTCCTCTTACGCCCAGCGGTAAGGTGGATGAAGAGAAGCTGCCTCTGCCGGCGGAAGAAAAGGCCTGCCTGTCCGCCGCTTCGGAGGATGCCCTGACCGGACGGATTCTGGAGATTTTCAGGGCGGTCCTGGAAAAAGAGGAGATGGGTGCGGACAGCGATTATTTCCTGTGCGGGGGGAATTCCCTGAATGCCATGGAAGTGCTGGCACAGCTTGAGGATCACACGGGGAAACTGCTGCGGATTTCGGATCTGTATGCCTGCCGGACGGCAGGCCGCCTGGCCCGTTATATCGGCGGGGAGCAAAAGCTGCAGGAGGAAACCCATACCCAGGAGCTGCGTCCCGCCCCGAAGCTGGAGCGGTACCCGCTCACGCCTGTCCAGCAGGGGATATATGTGCAGTCCTGCATGGATTCCCAGGGATTTGCCTATCATATGGCGGGCGCTTTCCGGATCCGCGGGGCTGTGGATCGGGAGAGGCTGGAGGACGCGTTCCGGAAGGTGATCGCGGGAGACGGAATTTTCCGTACCGCCTTTGTACAGGAGGAGGATGGCGTATTTGCCCGTATCAGCGGGGCGGTTCCTTTTTCCCTGCCGCTGCTGCGGGGGGAAAGCCTGGAGGAAGCCGCCGGGCAGATATGCAGGCCCTTCTGCCTGGCGGAAGCGCCTCTGCTGCGTGCCGGCCTTTGGCAGGATATGCAGGGGGCGTGGTACCTTATCATCGATGTGCATCATATCATTGCGGACGGCATGAGCACGCCCCTTCTGGCAAAGCGTCTGAGCCGGTATTACCGGGGAGCCGCCCAGGAATACGAGAAACTGGGGTATCAGGATTATGCCTATGCCCTGTCCCTCCGGCCGGAAAAAGGGAAAGAAAGGGACAGGCAGTACTGGAAGGCGCATTTATCCCCGCTTCCGGAACCCCTGCTGCTGCCCGCCGATAAGCCGCGCCCGAAGAACTTTGATTTCCGGGGGAAGAACCATACCCACCGGATCAATGCGGAGATAACCGAACGCTGCAACCGGTGGTGCCGGGAAAACGGGATTTCCCCTTATATGCTGTTCCTGGGGGCCTATGGTATCCTTCTTTCTGCGGTTTCCGGGAAAAAGGAGCTTCTTGTGGGCACACCGGCAGCGGGAAGGAACCACAGACAGCTGCAGGAAATATGCGGCCCGTTTATCAATACCATGCCCCTTCGTCTGCGGATTGACAGGGATGCACGGATCCTGCCTTATCTTCAGGAGGTAAGGCAGGAAGTGACCGGAATGCTGGAGCATCCGGATTGCTCCCTGGAGGAAATGATAGCTATGTTGGGGCTGCCCAGAAGCTTTTCGGATAATCCCCTGTACCAGGCCGCTTTTTCCATGCGCCCCTTTGAGACGGGTAAGCTGGCCCTGGGGGAAACACCCATGGAATATGTGCCTGTTTTCACCGGAACCGCAAAGACCGAGCTGTTTATGGAACTGGTGCAGGAGGAGGGGGAATTCCGGCTGCAGTTTGAATATGCCTCTTCCCTGTTTGAAGATGAGACGATAAGGCTTTATGCAAGAAGCCTGGAAACCATTGCCAGAGGGCTTGTGGAAGGGGAGGCGGAGACTATCGGTGAGCTGTCTGTTCTGGATGCGGGGGATCAGATGGAGCGGATCGAGATTCCCAACTACCGGTTTATGCCTTATCTGAATCAGCCGGTGCATCAGATGATACGCAACCGGGCGAGACTGTATCCCGGGGAAACCGCGGTCATTTATCATGGAAAGAAGCTTACCTGCCGAATGCTGGAACAGATGGCGGGGGGCGTGGCATACAGGCTTCATGAAGCCGGCGCGGCACGAGGGGATCGTATCGGCCTGTGCACCGCCCGTACGCCCTGGCTGCTGGCGGGGATGCTGGGTATTTTAAAGGCCGGCTGCGCCTATGTGCCGCTGGGGGCGTCCCTGCCGGAAAAAAGGGTGCGCTATATCCTGGAGACGGCGGGAGCCGCCATGGTTCTGTGCGATGAAGAAAACAGAGAGAATATGCAGCAAAAAACGGCGCTTCCCCTTCTTCCGGTAAAGGGGACGGAGACAGGTGCCTGGGAAGATACGGGAATAAACGGGGAAGATTTGATCCATGTCCTGTTTACTTCCGGTTCCACCGGGAGGCCGAAGGGGGTCATGCTGCGCCACCGCAGCCTGTCCAATCTGTTCGCCAATATGAAAATGCGCATGGCTGCGGTTACCGGGCCTGTGCTCTGTACGGCCAATATGATGTTTGATATCTTTATTGTGGAATCCCTGTTCCCGCTCGCTCTGGGAAATCCGGTGGTGATGGCGGATGAGGAGGAAATGATGCTGTCCTGGAAGCTGGCCGGCCTCATCCGGGACACCGGCGCGGAGTTCATGCAGATGACGGCATCCAGGCTGCAGATGTGCCTGGGAAATGAAACCTTCCGGCAGGCAGCGGCCGGCCTGAAGCTGGTTATAGCCGGAGGGGAACCTCTCACGGAGACTCTGGCGGCGGATTTCCGGCAGGTATGCCAGGGGACGCTGCTTAATATGTACGGCCCCACGGAAGCGGCGGTCTGCACCACCGCGGAAGAGGTGGTGCCCGGCAGGCGGATTACCATCGGCTGCCCGCTCTCCAACTGCAGGGTTTATGTCCTGGACGGGGAACGGCGGCCGGTTATTCCCACGGCTGCAGGCGAGCTTTACCTTGCGGGCGAGGGGATTGCCGAAGGCTACATAGGGCGGCCGGAGCTTACGGAAGAAAGGTTCTTCCCGGATATTTATTTCCCGGAACAGCGGATGTATCAAAGCGGGGATATAGGAAGGCTGCGGGCGGACGGCCGGATCGAATTCCTGGGACGCCGGGATGACCAGGTGAAAATCAATGGGCAGCGGGTGGAGCTTGACGAAATCGTTAACAGTATCCTGGAGTCCGGGGCTGCTTCCCAGGCGGCGGTGGTTCCTGTAAAGAAACCGGACGGTTCCACGGAGCTGATCGCTTATTATGTGAGCAGGGACGGCGGGGACAGGGAAGAGGAGATCCGCACCTGGCTGCGTTCCTGCCTGACGGAGGTGATGGTGCCCGGACGGTTCTGCCGGCTGGACCGTCTGCCTGTGACACCCAACGGGAAAGTGGATTTGCTTCTGCTGAAAAAGAACCGGGATAAAGAGGAGGACAGACCGGAAACAAAGGCTGCCGCGTTTCGTATGCCGGATCCGGCTCCTGTAAAAAACACCGGCGTCATTTCCAGCCCGGAGCCGGGTTTTTGTCCGTCCGGAAAGGAACAAAAAAAGGCCGGGAACGGCCTGGAGGATAAACTCCTGCGCATATGGTCCGCAGTCCTTGGGAAGGAGGATCTTTCACCCGGGCTTTCCTTTTTTGAACAGGGAGGCACCTCTCTGGGCGCGTTGAGCGTGCTCAGCCGCTATTTTAATGAGGGGATGGAAATGACCATGGCCCGGTTTTATGAAAATCCCACAGCCAGGGCGCAGGCGGCAATACTGGCGGGCGCAGGGCCGGAAAACCGAAAAGAGGAGGCGCCGGCTTATCCGGCAAAAGTCCCTCCGGCCCGGCCAGTCCTTACGGAAGAGAAAAACGTGCTGCTTACCGGCGCCACCGGCTTTTTCGGCGCCCATCTTCTGAAGGAGCTTCTGGCCCGCCCGGGAGTACGCGTGGTATGCCTGGTCAGGGGCGGAGACAAAAAGCGGCTGGAGGATACTCTTTCCTGGTATTTCGGAGCCGGCTGGAGTGCCGGTGTCAGAAGCCGTATACAGACGGCGGACGGGGATCTGGCGCTGCCCCGCCTGGGGATGGAGGAAAAGCAGTGGAAGGCGTTGGCGGAGGAGATTGACGGAATATACCACAGTGCGGCGGATGTGCGTCATTATGCGGCGGATGCCGGGGAATTCCTCACCACAAACGTGACCGGTACAGAGACTATGATCGGGCTGGCCCTTCAGGCAGACGCAATGCTGCATTATATATCCACGGCCAGCATCAGCGGCGATTTCCTTGTCGGGGAGCCGGAAAAAACGGCAGTTTTCACCGAAGCGGATTTTTATATCGGCCAGAACTGGGAGGACAACATATACATCAGGAGTAAATTCCTTGCAGAGGCGGAGGTTTACAGGGCGATGGAGGAAAAAGGGCTGCATGCCAGAGTTTACCGGCTCGGACGGATTACGGGACGATGCACGGATCAGGTGTTCCAGAGGAATCCGGAGAACAACGCCGCCTTCCTTTTGATGCGGGCGGTGCGGTGTGCGGGTGCCATAACCGAATCCATGGCCCGGCTGCCGGTGGATCTGACGCCGGTGGACTGGTGTGCGGCTGCGGTGCTTGCCCTGGGGAAATCGCGGAGAACCGCATTCCATCTGCTCAACCCGCTGCCCCCTTCCATGAAGGAGGTGGCGCTGGCTATGGTTCCGGGGCTGCTTATCGTGCCGGATTCCTCCTATGGCCCGCTTCTGCTTGCGCGGATGACGGATGCCAACCGGGATATCCTGGCGCCCCTTCTGGATTACCATAATCGTACGGGAGCCGGGGAGAGCAGGATACGGGTGGACTGTACAGTTACGTTGGAGGCATTCAAAGAGGAAGGCTTTACGTGGGCCATTCCTCCGGCAGCCCATTTGACGGAAGGCTTTTCGGGGCTGTTTTCATGAGAAGTACGCAGGAGGAAAAGAGAACATGATTTCTGATTTTTCTGCCGCCATCTTTTTAGCGGCTCTGATTGCCATCATTTTATTTTTTATCTGGAGCTTCAAGGTGAAGAGGCTCCAGCTTATCCATAAATATTATCTGATGCTGGCAGGATCCTACGGCCTGTGTGTCATTGCCCTGCTGGGGATGAAGCTGACGCCCAGGGACAATGTGACGGCGCTGATGTTCTGGGATGCGTGGACCAATACCATGGGGGCTTTAATGCCGGTATTCTGCCTCTGCATTGCCCTGATATTCGTCAAGGGCTGGGAACAGATGCCGAAAAAAAGCATGCTGCTTTTCCTGATTCCCGTCATCACGATTCTGGTGGTATGGACCAATCCTCTTCATCATCTGCATTATAAGGTGTTCTCCACTATAAAAAGTGAGATTGTTTTCGGGCCTTATATCGCAGTAACCGGAATCTACAGCTGGCTGTGTCAGCTTGTGAGCCTGCTGCTCATGATCAACTTTGCCCTGCATAACAAGAGCCGGCTTTATCTGCTGCAGTGCCTGATGTTTTCCCTGGGCTGCCTCTGCCCGCTGACGGTAAGCATTGTCGCTACCGTAACCAGCAGCCTTTCGATTACGGCCACACCCTTAAGCTTCATGGTCCCTATTGTTCTCAACGGGATAGCCATATACCAGCTTCATATTCTGGATATCAGGCCGATTGCCATGCAGCATGTGCTGGACTGGATTTCGGACTGTTACCTTCTTCTCAGCGATAAAGGCGTGGTTATCAGCTATAACAAACCTTTTGAAAAAATTCTGGCTTCCGGCTACGGCATCGCGGAAAGCCGTTATTTGAGCGACTGTGTCAAAAAGGAAGATGTATATAAGAAAACAGCCATATATAACCTGATAACCGCCATTTCCTCCAGCCGGGAAGCGTGTTCCGCCATATCCTACGAACAGGCGGTCACCATCGATACCGGTGAGGGGACCAGGAAAAATTACTATGTGGTGGATGTGACGCCGCTGTATATCAAAGAAATCCTGTCCGGCTTTGTGGTTATTTTCAAGGATGTGACACAGCTGAAGAAAAGCATGCAGCAGCTGCAGGACAGCCAGGCCAGAATGATGGAGCAGGAGAGGCTGGCTTCCCTGGGACAGATGATAGGGGGGCTTGCCCATAACCTGAAAACCCCTATAATGAGCATATCCGGATGTATTTCCGCGGTGGAAAGCCTGGTGGAGGAATGCAGGGACAGCCTGGAGGATCCGGAGGTGACGCCGGAGGATTACCGGGAAATATACAGGGAGATGGAGGACTGGTTTGAAAAGGTGAAGGAATCCTCTTCCTATATGTCGGACATCATAACGGCTATCAAAGGACAGGCGGCCAGTGTGAACACGAATGTTGACGTCACATTTACTACGGAAGAGTTGATTAAAAGAAGCATGCTGCTCATGCGCCATGAGCTGATGAGCAGCGGCTGCAGAGTGGTGACGGAAATAGAGGGCGATCAGGTGTATGCCATCCGGGGTGATATCAATAATCTGGTACAGGTGCTGAATAACCTTCTCTCCAATGCCGTATATTCCCAGAAACAGATGGGCGGCGGGGATATCGTCGTGGGGGTAAGAAAAGACGGGGAGTACCTGAAGCTGTTTGTAAAGGATACCGGGCCGGGCATCAGTGGGAGAGTGAAGGAGCGGCTGTTTAAAGAAATGGTTACCAGCAAGGGAACCCATGGGACAGGGCTGGGACTTTACATATCCGATGCTGTGGTCAGAGGAAAATTCGGCGGAACCATGTGGGTGGAGGACAATCCGGCAGGCGGTGCTGTCGTGGGCGTTTCCATTCCGCTGAGCGAGGTGCAGGAAGAGAAAACGGGAAAGAACAAGGGGGATAACGAAGAAGGATGAGAAAGAACAGGAGGACGCTGCATAAGGATTTCCGAATCCTGACGTTAGACGATGACGTCATCATGACATCCACGCTGCAGGCATACTTTCAGCGTTCCGGTTACTATGTGGATGTAATCAATGATCCCTGCCGTGCCATTGAACAGGTACGTGAGGGCGCTTATGATATCCTGCTTCTGGATTTCCTCATGACACCTATATGCGGCGATCAGGTGGTGGAAGAGATCCGGAAGTTCAACAAGGATATTTATATTATCCTGCTGACGGGCCATAAAAGCATGGCACCGCCTATCAGGACGATCAGGGAACTGGATATCCAGGGATATTATGAGAAAAGCGATCGGTTTGATCAGCTGGAGCTGCTCGTGGAATCCTGCGTCAAGTCCATTTCCCAGATGCGCATCATACAGAATTATAAAACCGGACTTTCCCAGATGATGGATTCGCTGCCCCAGCTGTATAATCTGGACAATACCCAATCCATTTTTGAAAGCATCCTCCGGATCACCGGGAAGGTTTTCTGCGGAGAGGGGGCCTTTTTGATGGTATGGGGTCCGAAAGAGGAAGGGGAAACGGAGAAAATAATCCATGTGACGGGGAATATCAGCCGGGAGGAGGTGCCCCGCATGGTGGAGACAGCACAGTTTGACGGGCAGACCGTCCTCTGCAGGGACGGCATGATGCTGGCTGCCATTGAGGACGAAAGCCGCCGGACCATCGGGATCCTGGGAACGGGCATGAGCCCCGGTACCGAATACGTCCAGGCGCAGATGATGGAAATCTATGTGAGACAGATATCCTCCGCCATTCACAACATGCGCCTCCACCAACTGGTCAGCGTAAAGAACGAGGAGCTTACCAGGGCTTACGAACAGCTGAATGAAAGCTATGTGGAAATTATCAATGCCATGCGCACGGTGGTGGATGAAAGGGATATATACACAAGAGGACATTCGGACAGAGTGTCGGAGCTTGCCGCGGATTTGGCGTCCTGGCTGCAAAAGGACAAACGGTTTGTGGACAGGGTACGGCTGGCCGGCCTCTTCCATGATATCGGCAAAGTGGGAATTTCGGATAAAATACTGATGAAACCGGACAAGCTGGATGAAAAGGAGTATGCGGATATCAAAAAGCATTCGGATAAAGGGGCCAAGATACTTTCCGCCATAACCCTGTTTAACGACGTGGTACCTATTGTCCGCTCCCACCATGAAAGAATGGATGGGAAAGGCTATCCGGACGGGCTGCAGGGAGAGGAAATCCCGGAAGAATCTCAGATTATAGCCGTGGCGGATTCCTTTGACGCCATGACCTCACACCGTCATTACCGCAGCAATCTGCCGCTGTCCGCCGCTGTGGAGGAATTAGAGCAGGGAAGAGGAACACAGTTTGCCCCTCACGTAGTGGACGCTTTTCTGGAAATGCTGGAAAGTATGGGGGAAGAAAGCTTCAGCCAAAAATATGATACCGGAAAAGAGCATGACGAGGGAGGAGAAAAGCGATGAAAAATTTTCCACGTAATGAAGTAACCTATTATGATACCTTTGATGCGTTTACGGACGGGATAGAAAATGCCTTCGGGGATAAGCCCGCCGTAGCCTGGTTCCGCAGAAACAAGGCGGAAGAAAGCAGAAGCTACCGGGAACTGGCGAAAGAGGTGAGACAGCTGAGGGCAGCCCTCTGCGCCCGCGGGCTTGCAGGGAAAAATATCGCTCTGGTAGGCGAAAACAGCTATGCGTGGATCGTCACCTATCTGGCTGTGGCCTCCTGCGGGGGGACGGCGGTTTGCATTGATGCGGAACAGTCGAACGAAAGTATCTGGCAGATGCTGCAGATGGCTGAGGCGGAAGCCGTATTCGCTTCCGATATCTGCCTGCCCATCTGCGAGGATATTCCCGAGGGAAAGGATCGCATCAAGCTGTTCGTCCTGCTGGGGGATACCGGGGACGGCAGGGTTCCGACCTATGCCGGGCTGTGTGAAGAGGGGGAACGCTGTCTTTCCGAAAACGGGCCGGCCGTGTATCCTCCAATCGGGGCAAGACAGACGGCGGCCATTGTGTTCACCTCCGGCACCACCAGCCTGTCCAAACCGGTTATGCTGAGTAACCAGGCGATTCTCCACAATGCCAGCGATTCCAGTGTCTATGTGTCCGCAGAAGAACGGGTATTTACCTCCCTGCCCTTTTACCATACCTACGGCATGACCTGTGCGGTGCTGGCTACCCTGGTCAGAGGGGCGCTGCTGCTTATCAACGGGGATCTGAAAACCGTGATGCGGGATCTGCACCTGGCAAAAGCGGATTCCATGCTTACCGTCCCGCTTATGGTGGAAGCGATCCACAACCAGCTCTGGCTGAATGCGGAGCGGGAAGGAAAAGCGGAGGGGCTCCGCCGGCTTCTGGGCCTGCAGCGGCTGCTGCGGAAGGTTGGCATCAAATCCAAAAATAAAATTCTGGATGAAATCAGGCAGAAATGTGTGGGTACGCTTCATATAATAATATGCGGAGGCGCCCATCTGAATAAGGAAATCGCGGAAGAATTCCTGCTGCTGGGGATTCTGGTGCTTCAGGGGTACGGTATCACCGAATGTTCCCCGCTGGTGTCCGTAAACAGCAATTATTCCTATGACATGGATTCCGTCGGCTATGTGCTTCCCTGCTGTGAAGTGAAGATAGAGGACGAAGAGATATGGGTGCGCGGGAAGTCCGTCATGAACGGCTACTACAAAGCCCCGGATCTGACCGCCGAGGTCATGGAAGGGGAATGGTTCCGGACCGGGGATCTGGGATGCCTTGGCAAGGAAGGTTTCCTATATATAACAGGACGCAAAAAGAATCTCATCGTTTTCAAAAACGGGAAGAAGCTTTCCCCGGAAAAGCTGGAAGAAAAAATCGGCATGATTCCGCTTGTAAAGGATGTGCTTGTCTACGGGGCCATGAGCGGGGCATCTGCGGATGACGTGAAGCTGGCCGCCAGCATCTATCCGGATCCGGAGAGGGCGAAAGGCCTTTCCTCCTATGAAATCCTGGAGCAGCTGCAGGAGGAAATCAATAAAATCAATGCCCATCTGCCCATATACCAACAGGTGCAGATGGTGAACATACGGGAGCAGGAGTTCTCCAAGACTGCCTCCAAAAAAATCAAAAGACATCTGGTCTGAAGGGGGGAAACTGACATGCTGGAGCTGATTAGAAAAATTGTGTTTCAGGTTACCGGTAAGGATACGATTACGTATGATACGGATTTTGTTCAGGATCTGCGTCTGAATTCCTTTGAAATTATGAATATCGTCAGCGCTTTTGAGGAATATTTTGATACGACGATTCCGAACAGGGATGTCTGGCAGCTGCATCAGGTAAAGGATGTGATTGCTTATATGCAAGAAAAAGGACTTGAGGTATAAATGGAAATCAATAATGAGGAAATTGTCCTCTATATTTACCATATGAATAAAGCCGGCCCGGTCCCGGAAGAAAAGAACCGGCCCGGCGCGGCAGGACAGCGGGAAAAGCAGCTGTCCTCCGCCTTCCTGGCCCGGGCCGCCTCACATTATGCCGCGCGGCACTGCCCGGCCGGAATCACCCCGCCGCCGGACGTTCCCTCATGCTGGCATACCCGGAAAGGCAGCCATGGAAAGCCTTACTTCCCGGACTGCCCCTGGCTTCATTTTTCCATCAGCCACAGCGGTGAATACTGGGCCTGTGCCATGGCTTCCACAGAGGTGGGGCTGGATATCCAAATCCATACCAAAGGCAGGAGGGAACGCATTTCCGCCCGTTTCTTCCACCCACAGGAAAATGAGTACCTCCGCAGCTGTAACTACCGGGACTTTTTCGATGTCTGGGCGGCCAAAGAAAGCTATGTCAAATATACCGGCACCGGCATCGGCGAAGGCTTTGCCTCCTTCACCGCCGCCACCGCCGCCGCCCTGGCCCGGGAAATCAACGGCGTCCGGCTGAAGGTCATCCCCTTCCGGCCGGACTACAGTCTCTGCCTCTGCGCCCCCTGCATCGGAAATGTCACCGTTCATTATGAGGTATAAAATCCCGCATAAATGCAGGGAATCTATTGACATCAGGGCACAGCAGTGCTTTGATGGATCATAACAGCAGTTATTGTCTGCCGCAGCGGTAAAAGGCGGTCAACCCGCAGCGTTTCTGCGGGAATGGGGAAATGTGTCGGAGGCGAAAATGGGAGAGCGGATATTTACAGCAGGGGGACCTTCTTATAAAGAGGTAAAGGACAAATTATTCGATCAGTTTGTACATCCGTGTTATGAAAATAATGCAGGGATGAGCGGGGAGGCATTGGAAAAGGGCTTCCGGGAGCTGGCGGAAAACAAAGGGAAGCTTACGCGTCAGGAGCTTCGCGCCGTGCTGTTTTGTTATGTGACGGAACATGCGCGTGTGGGCGTAGATCCCAAGGACTGGTTTGCCAATCATTTTGATACCTGTTCCCAAATCCTCATCCGCCACAGGGAAAAATGGCGGAAGGAATATGGA
This sequence comes from Lachnospiraceae bacterium, assembly GCA_022845955.1. Lineage (GTDB taxonomy): Bacteria > Bacillota > Clostridia > Lachnospirales > Lachnospiraceae > Eisenbergiella. Next base: position 6,084,469 of record AP025576.1, on the reverse strand, counting down.
GAGGGACCGCTGCATGAGGCGGAGGAACTTCTGAAGCAGGGGAAAAGAACCGGTGCGTTTGAGGCGGAACTGGATCTGGGGCATATCTCTCCGGGATGGCGCTTTCTGCTGCATGAGGGCGTACCCGGGATTATCCGGAAGGCCCAGGACGGGCTTGACAGGGACGGCGGGGAAGAGGAAAAGGGATTTTACCGAAGTGTGCTCCGGGTATACGGCGGTTTTTTGAAGCTTATGAAACGTCTGGAACTTGAGGCGGACAGAATGGCTTCGGAGTATCCCCTGCATGCGGATCGGATGAAAAAGCTGGCGGCCTGCCTTGCCGCCCTTGCGCAGGGGCCTCCCGGAACCTTTTACGAAGCATTGCAGTTGGCGTGCCTTTTCCACCAGCTCATAGAATTTGAAGGCGAATGGGTGCGTTCCATGGGGAGCTTCGAATTAAACTTCGGCCCTTATTATGAAGCGGATATCCGGGAAGGGCGGATCACCGGGGAAGATGCCAGGGAGCTGATCCGGTTTTTCTGGATGAAATTTTTCTCCAATACAAGAGGTTCGGGCAATGGCAAGAACTTTTATTTCGGAGGCCTGTGTGCAGACGGGACGGATACGGCCGGCCCTCTTTCCCGCCTTGCCCTGGAGGTTTATTATGAGCTGAACCAGCCGGATCCCAAGCTTTCCATCAAATGGAACAGCCGGACCGGTGAAAGCTTCAAGCGTCTGGTGGCCAGATGTCTGCGGGACGGCCGCACCAGCATGGTGATCATCAATGATGAAGAAGCGCTGGAAGCCATACGCAAACGGGGGGTATCGGAAGCGGACAGCTATGACTATCTCCTGATCGGCTGCTATGAGCCGGCCATCGAAGGGAAAGAAGCCGGCTGCAATATGTGTGTGAAATTTAATCTGGCAAAACCGGTGGAGCTGGCGCTTTTCAACGGAACAGACCCGATGACCGGGGAACAGATCGGTGTCCGGACCGGTGAATGCCGGGATTTCTCCTCCTTTGAGGAGTTTTATGCAGCTTATGAAAAGCAGATGGCGAAGCTGCTTTGCGATGTACAGGGGGCGGTCAGGGCCTATGAGGGCTGCTGGGATCAGATTAACCCGGAGCCGTTCCTTTCGGGAACCTTTCTTTCCTGTCTTGACAAGGGCAGGGACATCTCCCGCAGCGGGCCGGACTATAACAACACCGGCAGCATGGGCGGCGGGCTGGCCAATGCGGCGGATTCTCTCCTGGCGGTGAAAAAACTGGTTTTTGAAGAAAAACGTTATACAATGGAAGAACTGAAAGCCATGCTCCGGGCCGATTTTAAAGACAGCGAGAGGGAACGGCTTTACCTGGTAAACCGCGTTTCCAAATGGGGCAATAATCAGGAGGATGTGGATGCGCTTGCCTGCCGTGTGGCAAAAAGCTACACCGGGATGGTAAATGGAGTGAAAAACGGCCGGGGAGGGCAGTTTACCGCTTCCCTGTTTACCCTTGACCACTGCTTCAGCCTGGGCCATCATACAGGGGCGCTGCCGGACGGGCGGACAGAGGGACATTATATTGCGAAAGGCATCGGTGCCATGACCGGGCTGGATAAAGCCGGCGTGACGGCACAGATCCAATCCGTTTCCAAGCTGGATTTCACGGAGATTCCCAATGGATCCGTCCTGGATATTTACCTGCATCCCACAGCGGTGGACGGAGAAAAGGGGATCGATACGCTGATCCATCTGATAGAGACGTATTTTGCCCGGGGCGGATATGGGATCCAGTTCAATATCCTGAACGCGGATGAACTCCGGCGGGCACAGAAGCATCCCGACGAATATGCCACCCTTCAGGTGCGCGTCTGCGGCTGGAATGTGTATTTTGTCACCCTTGGTGAAGAAGAACAGAATCACTTCATCGAGACTACCATGCAGGTCGTATGAAGGAGGACGGAAAGAATATGGAAACTTCAAAAGGAATGGTTTCCGACAGCAAACGGATGAGTGTCCATGACGGTCCCGGCATCCGCACCACACTGTTTCTCAAGGGCTGTCCCCTTCGCTGCCTGTGGTGCCATAACCCGGAAAATCTACAGACAAAGCCCGCCCTGAGCTTTACCCGTAAGCTCTGTATCGGCTGCGGCGCCTGTGCCCGGGTATGCCCCGGAGGCCTTCACAGCTTTCCGGGAAAGGAACACCACATCCGCTTTGATGCCTGCAGCGGCTGCGGCGCCTGCACGGAGGAATGCCTGCCCGGCGCCCTGAAGCTTTACGGCCGGGAGATGGAGCCAAAGGAGGCGGCCCGCCTCCTTCTGGAGGACAGAGACTTCTACGTCCGCTCCGGCGGAGGCGTCACCTTTTCCGGCGGCGAACCCCTTCTGCAGCCCGCGTTCCTCGCAGAAGTCATGAAGCTGCTGAAAAAAGAAAAGATACCTGTTGCCGTCGATACCTGCGGGGATGTACCCTGGTCCGCTTTTTTACAAGTGCTCCCCTACACGGATCTGTTTCTATATGACATCAAACACCCCGATTCCGCCATGCACAAAAAAGGGACCGGCAGGGGAAATGAAAGAATTCTGGAAAACCTTGAAAATCTCCATAAACAGGGGGCCGCCGTGGAGATCCGCACCCCCGTAATCCCCGGATATAACGACGATCCCGGGACGCTGCGGTGCATAGCCTCCCTGCTGAACGGTTACGGTAATATCACGGCATGGCGCCTTTTACCGTACCACAGCATGGCAAAGGGGAAATACGAGGCTCTGGGCCTGCAATATCCCATGCCGGAGACGTCTATGCCCGACGATACCCGTATGCGAGCCGTCCGGACAGAGCTTTCCGCCCTGTTTCCCGCCGTGAAACTGTCGTCTGATTAATGAAGACGGGGTTCGGGTTTCCCCGGCCGTTTCAGGCCCGCCCCAATGGACGGCCCCGGCGGCCGGGAAACCGATCCATGCTGCCGCCGCGATTTCTCACGGCCTGTGCAGTAAACGCGCAGACCTGCCTGAACGGTTACCAATCCTCCTCTGTTTTCCCTCTTGATATTTCCCCCTTGATTTTGCAAAATTACTTGACTTTGCGCCGTCCCTTATGCTATAGTCATATGGCGAGATGAGATTTAGGTCTTTTTTTTATGCTTAAAATTCTCAAAAGACCAGGTATGCCAATTGCCCGTAAGGGTATTGGCCACGGGCGTTTGTCGGCATTCATGGAGTGAATAAAGACGAGAAGCTATCGTGAGAAAATATAGGTTAGGATTTGTCAACAAATAACTCGTACAGTCAGCCCGGCTGACTGCACAAGCTATTTGTTGGCAAATCCTTAACAGAGAAAAAGGTGGAGGTGGAATACCATGCGTACAAGAATCACATTGGCATGTACGGAGTGCAAGCAGCGTAACTACAACACAACAAAGGATAAGAAAACACATCCGGACAGAATGGAAACCAGCAAATACTGCAGATTCTGCAAGAAGCACACAACGCACAAAGAAACCAAGTAATCAGCCCGACGGACAGAGAGGTGTAAGTAATGGGAAATTCCTCAAGTGAAGAAAAAGCGTCCAAGCCGAAATTCTTTGATGGTGTAAAAGCAGAATTCAGGAAAATTTCATGGCCGGACAGGGAGCTGCTGCTGAAACAATCCGTTGCTGTTGTGGGAATTTCAATTGTACTGGGAGGCATCATTGCCATATTGGACATGATCCTTCAGTATGCAGTTGATTTCCTTGTAAAATAACAGTGGGGGTAACGTATGGCAGAAGCAAACTGGTATGTGGTTCATACCTATTCCGGATATGAGAATAAGGTAAAGGCCAACATTGAAAAGACAATAGAAAACAGGCACCTGGAAGAAGAAATTCTGGAGGTCCGTGTCCCCATGCAGGATGTGGTGGAAATGAAAAACGGAGCAAGGAAAACAGTCCAGAAGAAGATGTTCCCCGGCTATGTCCTGATTAACATGGTCATGAATGATGATACCTGGTATGTCGTACGTAATACCAGAGGTGTAACAGGGTTTGTAGGACCGGGAAGCAAACCGGTGCCGCTTACGGAAGCGGAAATGAAACCGCTTGGCATTAGACAGGAAAATGTTTCCATCGACTTTGCGGAAGGCGATATGATCGTTGTTGTTGCAGGGGCTTGGAAGGATACGGTTGGCGTTGTACAGAGAATCGATTACGGCAAGCAGACCGCTACGATTAATGTAGAGCTGTTCGGCAGGGAGACCCCTGTGGAAATCAGTTTTGCAGAGGTTCGTAAATTACAATAGTTTGATGTTTAATGGAGCAATCCGTTGAACTGTGGAAGCAGCGTTCCGGTTCCGAAAGGCCGCAGGCTACGGAGGAAACGGGCCGCGTGAGTGTATCACGTGCATTTTGGCTGCGCCATACCACATTATATTTAGGAGGTGCCTGACATGGCAAAGAAAGTTACAGGATACATCAAGTTACAGATTCCTGCTGGTAAAGCGACACCAGCTCCCCCGGTTGGACCTGCACTCGGACAGCACGGTGTTAACATTGTTGAGTTTACCAAACAGTTCAATGCAAGAACAGCAGACAAGGGTGATTTAATCATTCCCGTTGTAATTACTGTTTACGCAGACAGAAGCTTCAGTTTCGTAACCAAGACTCCGCCTGCTGCAGTGCTGCTGAAGAAAGCATGCAACTTAAAATCCGGTTCCGGTGTTCCGAACAAGACCAAAGTTGCAACTATCTCCAAGGACAAGGTTAAGGAAATCGCAGAAATGAAGATGCCTGACCTGAATGCTGCAAGCCTGGAAACAGCAATGAGCATGATCGCTGGTACGGCAAGAAGCATGGGTATTGTAGTAGAAGACTAAAACAAATTAATTGGGAGCAGTATTCCGGCCTTCCGTACGGGTGAGCCGAAAACACAAGTACTGCGTTAATAACCAACGGAGGAATTGAAAATGAAACATGGTAAAAAATACAGCGAAGCTGCTAAATTAGTAGACCGCGCTACCGCTTATGAACCTGCTGATGCAATTGCACTGGCAAAAAAGACGGCAACTGCCAAATTTGACGAAACCATCGAAGTCCATATCAGAACAGGCTGCGACGGACGTCATGCAGAACAGCAGATCCGTGGTGCTGTTGTCCTTCCCAACGGAACCGGTAAAACCGTTAAGGTACTGGTATTCGCAAAGGGCGATAAAGTAAACGAAGCAGAAGCTGCCGGAGCAGATTATGTGGGAGGCGATGAGCTTATCCCCAAGATCCAGAACGAAGGCTGGCTTGACTTCGACGTTGTAGTAGCTACCCCTGATATGATGGGTGTGGTTGGACGTCTCGGTAAAGTCCTGGGACCCAAAGGCTTAATGCCCAATCCCAAGGCAGGTACTGTAACCATGGACGTAACCAAGGCTATCAACGATATCAAAGCCGGTAAGATTGAATACAGACTGGATAAATCCAATATCGTTCATGTCCCGGTTGGAAAAGCTTCCTTCTCCGAAGAAAAGCTGCTTGAGAACTTCAGCGCCCTTATGGATGCCATCGTAAAGGCAAAACCTTCCGCACTGAAGGGACAGTATCTGAAAAGCATCACCCTGGCTTCCACCATGGGACCTGGTGTAAAGGTATCTGTTGCCAAATATTAATTCACGCGGGCAGCACAGACACGGCCGATGTATCGGCCGTGTTTTTTTATGGAGGAAAAGGTTGGCCGGGGACAAGCAGGGGAGGGGATTTAAAGGGCCATCTGAACTGTTGCTTTGTTGTTTCCCATACATACTTTTAACCGTATGGACTTGACGGAATGAACAATAGCCCTGATAATAGGATCAGGAAGGAGCCAGTAAAAAGAAAGGGAGGAAGAAGCTTGGCGGAACGGAAAAGAAAGAAACGGACAGGCAGAATCAGTATTTTTTTCCTGACGCTGATCATCACAATCTCTCTCGGCAGTGCGGCGCTCCTTGTGAGCTGGGCCTTTCTCGGCAGTGAAGGGATGGCTCTGGCAGCCGTTACGGTGGAAGGGGAGGTGGTCTCCCTTTTTAACGGGGAAACGGCTATGGCTGCGGAGGAAGAAACGGCAGAGACCGGGAAGTATGCAGATATCCTGGCGGATCCGGAGCTGATGAACGCACAGAACATCTATTCCGTGACACCCTCCGCGGAGGGGGAGGTTTCCCTTGTTTTTGCCGGAGATATCCTTTTTGATGACGGCTATGCCATTATGTCCAAAATGAAAAGCCGCGGAAAGGGGATAGAGGGAAGCATCGATCCCGGACTTCTCGGGCAGATGCGGGAAGCCGATATTTTTATGGTGAATAATGAGTTCACCTATACCAAAAGAGGCACCCCCACTCCCGGCAAGACATTTACCTTCCGTGCGGATCCCGCCCATGCCTCCTACCTGCTGGATATGGGAGCGGATCTGGTTTCTCTTGCCAACAACCATTCGTATGATTACGGGGAGGTATCCCTCACGGATACCCTGGATACCCTGCAGTCCATAGGGATGCCTTATGCAGGGGCGGGACGGAACCTGGAGGAAGCGGTAAAGCCTGTGTACTTTATTGCAGGCGGCGTGAAGATCGCTTTTCTTTCCGCGACGCAGATAGAACGGGTGGATAATCCCGATACCAAAGGAGCCACGGAGAGCTCTCCAGGCGTATTCCGCTGCCGGAATGTGGACATGCTGCTTCAGGAGGTTGCCAAAGCAAAAGCGGAAAGTGATTTTGTAGTGGTTTACATCCATTGGGGAACGGAAAGCACTACAGATCTGGACTGGGCCCAGAAGGAGCAGGCGCCTCAGATTGCTGCGGCAGGAGCGGATTTGATCATCGGCGACCACCCCCATGTGCTGCAGGGGATCGCCTATTTCGGGGAAACCCCGGTGATATACAGCCTGGGGAATTTCCTTTTTAATTCCAAAACACTGGATACCTGTCTTGTTAAGGTTACGCTGGACAGTGAAAGCGGGACATTGAAGAGCTTTCAGTTCATCCCGGCGATTCAGAAGGATTGTTATACCTCCCTTCTTGCCGGCAGCGAAAAAGACAGGGTAATCCGTCATATGCAGAACCTTTCTCCGGAGGTTTCCATTGACGGAGAAGGGTTTGTTACCAAACCCGGAGTATAACCTGCGGGAATGAACAACAGAAACGAGGGGAGATAAAAACATGCTGGAGACACTGAAGAAAAAATCCGGAAAATCAAGGATGACGAGGGCTATTGTATCTATCGTGATTGTAATCGGTCTGCTTGCCCTGACAAAATTTGCCATATTTGATGTGATTACCGGTCCGACAAAGCTTGACCTGACATCATCTCCGGATGCTTATGAAGGAAAATATGTGACCATAGACGTGGAAAATTATCTTACGGATTATGTGGAGCACAGTACTACAACCACCAATACCACTTCCGGCCATAAGAGTACCCGGGTGGACGGTAACAGCTATATTGTATTCAATGCTTTTGATGATTATGAACAGAATGCATCTGTCTGGTATTATTACAGCGTCTATATGAATAAGAATATGCAGACCGATTTCTATGACAAGATAGATGAAACCTGGGATTATTGGTTTGATGAGACAGGAACGGTAGCGCCGCCGGCCCCCACTACGGTTACGGGTACCTGGACGAAGCTCAGCTCACAGCTGGAAAGATATTACAGGGAAACGCTGACGGAGATGGGCGTGGAGGAAAATGAATTTGATGTGGTTTACCTTTACACAGTGGATACCGCTAAAATCGGGGGCCAGTCTGTAGGCTTTTTCTGGGTATGCATGGCGGCCGCCCTTTTGCTGCTGATTTATTTCATCTATAATATTATCAATTATTTCAACAGCACATATATTTCTTCCATCAATGCGTATCTGCGGAGCAACACCACCGTTTCCATGGCGGCTATCGAAGCGGATTTCTCCCAGGCGCACCCCATCGGCAAAAATGTCTGGGTAGGAAGAAAATGGACCATTTATATGGACGGGCCAAAAGCAAAAATCCTGTCCAACGGCGACTTGCTCTGGGGTTATTATTACAGGCGGACAGGGAAAAACAGCGCCAGCCAGATGCGGCTTTTCACAACGGCGAAGAAAATGTTCTCCATAAACCTTTCCGAGGCGGAAACCCAGGAAGCATTGAAATTTTATGGGGAAGAACAGCCTCATATGGTAATAGGCTACAGCAAAGAGCTGGAGACCTGCTATCAGAAAAACTATGAACAGTTCCTGAACCTGAAGTATAATCCGGCGAAAAATATGGAACAGACGGACGCGTACTTCCGTGACGGCGGGGAAAGCAATTACTGATCCCCGATACGGAAATTTGCATATCTGCGGGTGGAATGACAGGATTTCACCCGCTTTTTTTGAGGGAAGCTTATGAATCAGTATAAATATTCCTTTCGCTTTACGGAAAAAGAACTGCGGGAGTTCTGCATCAGGGCGGTGGCGGATCTGTACCGCAGACGGCCTGCCATGTGGATAACTCTGTTTGTCCTGTGCCTGGCGGAGCTGTTTGTGGTTCCCGTAGCCAGCGCAGCCCTGCTGCTTTTATTCCTTGCGGCAGTCATCCTGGATGTGGTGCGTACCTTCCGCTTCCTGAAAAAGGAGCATTTCCTGGAACGGCGTATTATGTGGGTGGAGGACGGGCTGCTGAAATGCAGTGCCGCCGGCTGCAGTGAAATACCCTGCGGGCGCATCACCGTAATGCGGAAAACAGGCAGCATTCTCATGCTGGGCTATCCCCAGTCCAAAAGACGGCTTGCCTGGTATCCTATGCCGCTGCGTATATTTGAGAGCGGACAGGAGCTGGATGCATTTCTGGATCAGATACGGAATCCGGTCTGTCCCCCGCCTTGTCCGGACCCGGATGCCGGAGGGACGCCGCGGGCGCAGACGGGGGCACATCCGACACAGGAGGAACCCGTGCCCGGCGTCACCGGCCGGTTTCATTTTTCCTTTTTTATGGAGCAGGAAAAGTGGATCTGGATATACCGGGAAGCCGCCGCAGTCATCAACGGGAGGACACTGGGATTTCCCCGCACAGAAATGCTGGTGATCGGGATTTATGGAACAGTTTTTGCCGCCGCATCCGTGATCTGGTATTTCATGACCACCGACCGTACCATTCTGTTCCCTGCCGCCCTCTTTCTTCTCCTGCTTTTCATAATGCTGATACGGTGGAAAGCGGATCCGGAAAAAAGCATAAGACGGAAGCTGAAGGCGGGAGATGTGCAGAATGATATTTATGGGCACTGGGAAATTACGTTTCTGGAGGAAGGCATTGTGGAGTCACTGGCAGGCCGCAATAAAAGCTTTCTTCCCTGGGAACAATTCGGCTGGGTGGTGGAAACCGAATATCTGTTTTTCCTGTTCAAGAAAAATAAGGCCCAGTTTATCCCCATTCCCAAAGAAAATATGGAGAGTGCGGACCAGGCGGCACGGATGTGCGCCTTCTGCGGACAAAAAGGGCTTCGTTACCTTCCGGGGAAACGGGTGAAATACTGGCCTGTCCGGGCATTCGCCGTGGGCACCGTTATTCTGCTTCTGCTGCTTCTGCTCATCGGCGTATGGAGCGGCATGCGCAGAGATATGCGCGGGATTCAGGAACGTATGGATAATCCCGTACATGAAACCGTTCCGGCTTGGGAAGAAGAGTTCCGTCCGGAGGATTATCCGGATTATGTGCCTCTGGACACCCAGGTGCAGGTGCTTTCCTCGCTGGGGTTCGAGGTGCCCCCGGAAACGGTGGAGTCGGCCAGGGCGTCCATGGAGGAATACGGGATGCGGGCCTATGTGGAAGGCTATCCTTATACCTGGCTGCTGACAGGGATTGGGTCCCCCTCCTATGATGAAAACTGGGAAATCAGCGCCTATCCTGCGCAGGTATTCTGGTTTGATTTTGAAGGCATGGATGTGAGTACCGACTATATCCATGTCCTGGAAGGAATGCTTGCCCTGGCAAAGGGAAGCCCGCTTGACCGTGTGGAGGACATCGGGGAGGATACGGACAAGGCGGACTGGGAGCAGGGCACCGGTAAAATAACCGTATTCCTGAAATGGGAGGGACAACCGTACAGCTGGGACATGAAGATGGAATATGACTGGATCGACGGGAATATCCTGGGCGTGCTGAACGGACTTCTTGAGGAGACGGATGCAAAAGAGCGGTTCTATGTCACAGGGGATAACGGCCAGGGGGCGCTGGTTTTTTACCGTACCAAGGAATGGGCGGATCGGTTTGAAAAGGCCACGGGCCTGCCCCTGGATAAAACGGTCACAAAGTAATATTATCCTGGCGTTGAAAATACGGGGAGAATTCAGGCATGAAAGTAAAAAAATACATTGACAGGAAACATGTTTTATGATAGTCTGAATGAGGTCTTAATTGACCAAGCCGAAGACAGCAGGTACCGGTAGCCCGGTATAAGGAAAGAACGCCTGCCGAGGAAAAGAGTTAACGTTTGTAACGTGAATTTACGTAACTTATCCTCTCTGTGTCTTCACAGGGAGGTTTTTTATATCCGGCTGCAGTCTCAGGACTTCCGGCCGCAGCGGCGTTACTCCTTTTCGGCACTGAACTCGTTTTCAGAAAAATCTATAAGGAGGTAAAGAAATGGCAAAAGTTGAACTTAAAGCACCTGTAGTTGCAGAGATTTCCGAAGCAATCAAGGACGCGCAGTCAGTTGTACTGGTTGACTACCGCGGGCTTACCGTAGAACAGGATACCGCTCTGCGTAAACAGCTTCGTGAAGCAGGCATCAACTACAAAGTTTACAAAAACACAATGATGAACTTTGCTTTCAAGGGAACAGACTTTGAAGCACTGGCACCTTTCCTGGAAGGACCCAGCGCAATCGCAATTTCTTCCGCAGATGCTACCGCACCTGCCAGGGAACTTGCGAAATTTGCAAAGACTGCGAACAAGCTTGAAATCAAAGCCGGTGTAGTGGAAGGCGCCGTATACGACGCACAGGGGATGGCTGCAATTTCCCAGATCCCTTCCAGAGACGAACTGCTTTCCAAACTGCTTGGAAGCATCCAGTCACCTATCACCAATTTTGCACGCGTCATGAAGCAGCTGGCTGAAAAAGGCGGCGCAGGCGCATGTGAGGCACCCGCAGCAGAAGCAGCAGAAGAGGCTCCGGCAGCGGATACTGCAGAAGCAGCTGAATAATCCGTAACACATAGAAAAGAAAAATAACAAATTAAATGGAGGTAAATAAAATGGCTAAATTATCCACTCAGGAAATTATTGATGCAATCAAAGAATTATCCGTATTAGAATTAAACGATCTTGTAAAAGCATGTGAAGAAGAATTCGGTGTATCCGCAGCAGCAGGCGTTGTAGTTGCAGCAGCAGGTGCAGGCGCAGCAGAAGCAGCGGAAGAAAAGACAGAATTCGACGTAGAGCTGACAGAAGTTGGCCCTAACAAGGTTAAGGTTATCAAAGTTGTTCGTGAAGTTACCGGACTCGGCCTGAAGGAAGCAAAAGATGTTGTTGACGGCGCTCCCAAGGTTGTTAAGGAAGCAGCTTCCAAAGATGATGCAGAAGACATCAAAGCTAAACTGGAAGCGGAAGGCGCTAAAGTTACTCTTAAATAATCGGAGTACTCACACACTTTGGACTGACTACTATGAAACCTTTGCCATGCTGTTTGATTCAGTGCGGCAGAGGTTTCTTTTTATTATCCTTTTAATCTGCTTACGGAAAAAGGGGCGTCTGAACTGTAACCTGTTTCCAAAGTTATCCACAATTTTACAAAAATATTGGTTGACTTCCCATTTTTCTTGTAGTAGAATGGATAGTGCACTATTGTGGTAAGTTATGCTATTTTTGTGCGTAATACCGATAAACTAATATCAAGCTGCCTGTCGGAGGGTTCTGTTACTGCCGGCAGATGCCGATTCGTTTGCTTTCACCTAAGGTGCAGGCACTGCCTTCGCGGGAACGAATGGCGAACAAATCATAAGAACGGGGTGAAATGTCAATGGAAAAGAACAGAATACGTCCAATTGCCACCGGCAAGAACATGCGTATGAGTTATTCACGGCAGAAGGAAGTTTTGGAGATGCCGAACCTGATCGAAGTCCAGAAGGACTCCTATCAGTGGTTCCTCGATGAAGGCCTGAAAGAGGTCTTTGACGATATCTCTCCAATAGAAGATTACAGTGGCCATTTAAGCCTGGAATTCGTGGATTTCGAACTGTGCGAAGATGATGTGAAGTATTCTATCGAGAAATGTAAAGAAAGAGACGCTACATTTGCGGCCCCTTTAAAAGTTAAGGTACGTCTTTACAATAAAGAAAAAGAAGAGATTACAGAACATGAAATCTTCATGGGCGATCTGCCTTTGATGACTGAGACAGGAACCTTTGTTATAAATGGTGCGGAGCGTGTCATTGTCAGCCAGCTTGTTCGTTCACCCGGCATATATTATGGAATCGGCCATGATAAGATTGGTAAGACTCTCTACAGCTGTACTGTTATCCCCAACAGAGGCGCCTGGCTTGAGTATGAGACGGATTCCAACGATGTTTTCTATGTCCGCGTGGACCGTACAAGAAAGGTTCCCATCACAGTCCTGATCCGTGCGCTAGGAGTGGGCACCAATGATGAAATAAGGGAATTGTTCGGCGATGAACCCAAGATAGAGGCAAGCTTTTCCAAAGACACTTCAGAGAATTACCAGGAGGGTCTCTTAGAGCTGTATAAAAAAATCCGTCCCGGTGAACCTCTGAGCGTTGAAAGTGCGGAAAGTCTGATCAATGCCATGTTTTTCGATCCCAGAAGATATGATCTGGCGAAGGTGGGCAGATATAAATTCAACAAAAAACTTATGCTTAAGAACCGCATCCGGGGTGCATTACTGGCGGAGGATGTGATAGATACCACGACGGGGGAACTTCTGGCGGCTGCCGGCACCAAAGTGACCGCAGAGCTGGCGGATACCATCCAGAACTGTGCGGTGCCGTTCGTCTATATCCAGACGGAGGAACGCAATGTGAAGGTGCTTTCCAGCATGATGGTTGATCTGACCCATTATGTGGACTGCAATCCCAGGGAACTGGGCGTTACCGAGCTGGTATATTATCCTGTCCTGGCACAGATCCTGGAAGAATATTCCCAGGATCCGGAAGAGCTGGCGGAAGCTATCCGGAAGAACATCCATGAGCTGATACCGAAGCATATTACGAAGGAAGACATCCTGGCTTCCATTAATTATAATATCCATTTGGAATACGGCATCGGAAACGAAGACGATATCGATCATCTGGGCAACAGACGTATCAGGGCTGTGGGCGAGCTGCTCCAGAACCAGTACCGTATCGGTCTGTCCAGGATGGAAAGAGTGGTCCGTGAACGAATGACCACACATGATGCGGAAGAGATTTCGCCTCAGGTTCTGATCAACATCAAACCGGTACAGGCTGCCGTTAAGGAATTCTTCGGTTCCTCCCAGCTGTCCCAGTTCATGGATCAGAATAACCCGCTGGGTGAGCTTACCCATAAGAGACGTCTTTCCGCGCTGGGACCGGGCGGTTTGAGCCGTGATCGTGCAGGATTTGAGGTACGTGACGTACATTATTCCCATTACGGAAGAATGTGCCCTATCGAGACGCCTGAAGGACCCAATATCGGTCTGATCAACTCCCTGGCCTGTTATGCGAGAATTAACGAGTACGGTTTCGTGGAAGCACCCTACCGTAAAATAGACAAATCCGATCCGTCTAACCCCAGGGTAACGGAAGATGTTGTATATATGACAGCCGACGAGGAAGATAATTACCATGTTGCCCAGGCGAATGAAGCCCTGGACGCGGAAGGACATTTTGTAAGGAATTCCGTATCCGGCCGTTACCGGGAAGAAACACAGGAATATCCCAAGGCCATGTTTGATTACATGGATGTATCTCCCAAGATGGTGTTCTCCGTGGCTACCGCCCTGATTCCTTTCCTGGAAAACGACGATGCCAACCGTGCGCTGATGGGATCCAACATGCAGCGTCAGGCCGTTCCTCTTCTTACCACGGAAGCTCCGGCGGTAGGAACCGGTATGGAAGTGAAGGCAGCTGTTGACTCCGGCGTGTGTGTGGTGGCCAAGAAGCCGGGTACGATAGATTATGTATCCTCCAATCTGATTAAGATGACCTGCGATGACGGGGAAAAGATGGAATTCCACCTTACCAAATTCGCACGAAGCAACCAGAGCAACTGCTATAACCAGAGACCTATCGTATTCAAGGGCAACCATGTGAGTGCGGGGCAGGTGATTGCGGACGGCCCTTCCACCCAGGAAGGCGAACTGGCTCTGGGCAAGAACCCCCTGATCGGATTCATGACCTGGGAAGGTTACAATTACGAGGATGCGGTCCTTTTAAGTGAGAGACTGGTACAGGAGGATGTATATACATCCGTCCACATTGAAGAATATGAAGCGGAAGCCAGGGATACCAAGCTGGGGCCGGAAGAAATCACAAGGGATGTCCCCGGCGTGGGTGATGATGCCCTGAAGGATCTGGATGACAGAGGTATTATCCGGATCGGCGCGGAAGTGCGTGCAGGAGATATCCTGGTAGGTAAGGTTACTCCCAAGGGAGAGACCGAACTGACCGCAGAAGAAAGACTGCTTCGTGCTATATTCGGTGAGAAGGCAAGGGAAGTAAGGGATACCTCCCTGAAGGTTCCCCACGGGGAATACGGTATCGTTGTGGATGCCAAGGTATTTACCAGAGAGAACGGCGATGAGCTTTCTCCCGGTGTAAACCAGGCCGTACGCATTTATATAGCACAGAAGAGAAAGATTTCCGTCGGTGATAAGATGGCAGGACGACACGGCAACAAGGGTGTTGTTTCCCGTGTGCTTCCTGTGGAAGATATGCCGTATCTGCCTAACGGACGTCCTTTGGACATCGTTTTGAATCCCCTGGGCGTGCCTTCCCGTATGAATATCGGACAGGTACTGGAAATCCACCTGTCCCTTGCCGCTAAGGCCCTGGGCTTTAACGTGGCAACGCCTGTATTTGACGGCGCGAACGAAATTGATATTATGGACACCCTGGATCTGGCGAACGATTATGTGAACCTGTCCTGGGAGGAATTTGAAGCAAAGCATAAAGAGGAGCTGCGCCCGGAGGTTCTGCAGTATCTGTCACTGAACAGAGACCACAGAGATTTGTGGAAGGGCGTTCCCATCAGCAGGGATGGTAAGGTAAGGCTGCGCGACGGCCGTACCGGAGAGTACTTTGACAGTGCTGTAACCATCGGCCACATGCACTACCTGAAGCTGCATCATCTGGTAGACGATAAGATCCATGCCCGTTCCACAGGCCCTTACTCACTGGTAACCCAGCAGCCTCTCGGCGGCAAGGCACAGTTCGGCGGGCAGCGTTTCGGAGAAATGGAAGTTTGGGCGCTGGAAGCTTACGGCGCTGCGTATACCCTGCAGGAAATCCTGACGGTTAAATCCGATGACGTTGTGGGACGTGTAAAGACTTACGAAGCCATTATCAAGGGTGAAAATATCCCTGAGCCCGGCATTCCGGAATCCTTCAAGGTTCTGCTGAAGGAGCTGCAGTCTCTTGCGCTGGATGTTAAGGTTCTGCGTGAGGACAATACGGAAGTGGAAATCATGGAAACGGTGGACTACGGTGATACGGATTACCGTTACGAAATCGAAGGTGACTCCAAAGGTTATGAGAAGCTTGAAAAAGATTCTCTTGGTGAACTCGGATATCAGTCCCAGGAATTCGACGACGAGAGCGGCGAACTGGTAACTGCTGAAGAAGAGGAAGCCGATGATGACCTGGAATTCGATATGGATGAGAGCCTTGAGGAAATCGAGGAAATCATGGAATAGTTTTGGAAGGAGTGCACAATGTCTGAAACAACTACAAAAAATGAAGTATATCAGCCCATGACGTTTGATGCGATCAAGATCGGCCTGGCATCACCCGAGAAGATCAGGGACTGGTCCAGAGGCGAGGTTCAGAAGCCTGAGACCATTAACTACAGAACCCTGAAACCGGAACGGGACGGCCTGTTCTGTGAACGTATTTTCGGGCCTACCAAGGACTGGGAATGTCACTGCGGTAAATACAAGAAAATCAGATACAAAGGCGTTGTCTGCGACCGATGCGGTGTTGAAGTCACCAAATCAAGCGTCCGCCGTGAGCGTATGGGACATATTGAACTGGCGGCGCCGGTTTCCCATATCTGGTATTTTAAAGGTATCCCCAGCCGTATGGGGCTGATTCTGGATCTTTCCCCCAGAGTGCTGGAAAAGGTACTTTATTTCGCTTCTTATATCGTGCTGGATACGGGCGAGAGCAATCTGGAATACAAGCAGGTGCTTTCCGAGAAGGAATTCCAGGATGCAAGAGAAACCTGGGGAAATAAATTCCGTGCAGGGATGGGTGCTGAGTCCATCAAAGAGCTGCTGGAAGCAATTGACCTGGAAAAGGAATCGGAAGAACTGAAAACAGGACTGAATGAATCCACCGGCCAGAAGCGCGCCAGAATCATTAAGCGCCTGGAGGTTGTGGAGGCTTTCCGGGAGTCCGGAAACCGTCCCGAATGGATGATACTGGATGCTATTCCGGTTATTCCTCCGGATCTGCGTCCTATGGTACAGCTGGACGGCGGGCGTTTTGCCACCTCCGACCTGAATGATCTGTACCGCAGGATTATTAACAGAAATAACCGTCTGAAAAGACTGCTGGAGCTGGGTGCTCCGGATATCATTGTCCGAAACGAAAAGAGAATGCTCCAGGAAGCGGTGGATGCCCTTATCGACAACGGCAGAAGAGGCCGTCCGGTAACAGGCCCCGGAAACAGGGCGCTGAAGTCCCTTTCCGACATGCTGAAGGGCAAATCCGGACGTTTCCGTCAGAACCTGCTGGGCAAGCGTGTTGACTACTCCGGGCGAAGTGTTATCGTAGTGGGGCCTGAACTGAAAATTTACCAGTGCGGCCTGCCCAAGGAAATGGCTATCGAGCTGTTCAAGCCCTTTGTTATGAAGGAGCTGGTGGCAAGAGGAATTTCCCAGAACATTAAAAATGCAAAGAAACTGGTGGAAAGACTGGATCCCCAGGTTTGGGACGTCCTGGAGGATGTTATCAAAGAACATCCCGTTATGCTGAATCGTGCCCCTACCCTGCACAGGCTCGGTATCCAGGCCTTTGAGCCTATTCTGGTGGAAGGTAAGGCGATTAAGCTTCACCCCCTGGTATGTACCGCATTCAATGCGGACTTCGACGGGGACCAGATGGCCGTGCATCTTCCTCTTTCCGTGGAAGCGCAGGCGGAATGCCGTTTTATGCTCCTTTCCCCCAATAACCTGTTGAAGCCTTCCGACGGCGGACCGGTTGCCGTTCCTTCCCAGGATATGGTACTGGGTATTTACTACCTGACACAGGAAAGACCCGGGGCAATGGGAGAAGGAAAATACTTCAAGAGCCTGAATGAAGCCATACTGGCATATGAAAACCATGTTCTTACCCTTCATTCCAGAATCAAGGTTAAAATTACGAAAGAACTGGCTGACGGAACGGAAGCTTCCGACGTGGTGGAATCCACCCTGGGCCGTTTTATCTTTAATGAAATCCTTCCTCAGGATCTGGGTTTTGTGGACAGAAGTATCCCTGAAAATGCCCTTAAGCTGGAGGTTGACTTCCATGTCAGCAAAAAGGGACTGAAGCAGATTCTGGAAAAGGTTATCAATATCCATGGATCCTCCAGAATGGCAGAGGTACTGGATGATATCAAGGCTACCGGCTATAAATATTCCACAAGGGCTGCTATGACCGTTTCTATTTCCGACATGACGGTACCTGAACGAAAACCGGAAATGCTGGCCGAAGCACAGGCTACGGTTGACCGTATTTCCCAGAACTTCCGCCGCGGCCTTATCACGGAAGAAGAGCGTTACCGTGCGGTTGTGGAAACCTGGAATGAGACAGATAAAGAATTAACCGACGTTCTGCTTGCAGGACTGGATAAATACAACAATATTTTCATGATGGCGGACTCCGGAGCCCGTGGTTCCAACCAGCAGATCAAGCAGCTGGCAGGTATGCGCGGACTGATGGCCGATACAACCGGCCGTACCATCGAGCTGCCTATCAAATCAAACTTCCGTGAAGGGCTTGACGTACTGGAATACTTCATGTCCGCCCATGGTGCACGTAAGGGTCTGTCCGATACGGCTCTGCGTACCGCCGACTCCGGATACCTGACCAGACGTATGGTTGACGTATCCCAGGAGCTGATTATCCGCGAGATGGACTGCTGTGAAGACCGTCCGGAAATCCCGGGTATGGAAGTGAAAGCCTTTATGGATGGCAAGGAAACCATTGAAGGCCTGAAGGACAGAATCACCGGCAGGGTATCCTGTGAGGATATCAAGGATCGTGACGGAAATGTAATTGTTAAACGCAATCATATGATTACCCCCACCCGTGCGGAGAAGATATTGAGCATCGGTGTGAACGAAAAAGGGGAGCCTGTTGAAAGCGTAAGGATCCGTACTATCTTAAGCTGCCGTTCCAGAAACGGTATCTGTGCCAAGTGCTATGGCGCCAACATGGCTACCGGCGAAGCGGTCCAGGTGGGTGAAGCAGTAGGTATTATCGCGGCACAGTCCATCGGTGAGCCCGGTACCCAGCTTACCATGCGTACCTTCCATACCGGCGGTGTTGCCGGTGACGATATCACACAGGGTCTTCCCCGTGTTGAGGAGCTTTTTGAGGCCAGAAAGCCCAAAGGACTTGCGATTATCGCTGAGTTCGGCGGTGTTGCGGTCATTAAGGATACCAAGAAAAAACGTGAGGTTATCATTACCAACAATGAAACCGGAGAATCCAAAGCCTATCTGATCCCTTACGGATCCAGAATCAAGGTTATGGACGGCCAGATTCTGGAGGCCGGCGACGAGCTGACAGAAGGTAGCGTTAACCCTCATGATCTGCTGAAAATCAAGGGAATCCGTGCAGTACAGGATTACATGCTCCGCGAAGTACAGCGTGTTTACCGCCTGCAGGGTGTTGATATCAGCGACAAGCATATTGAAGTGATTGTACGTCAGATGCTGAAAAAGGTGCGTGTGGAAGACAGCGGGGATACGGAATACCTTCCCGGAACACTTGTGGACGCCCTGGATTATGAAGATCTGAATGAAGAACTGGCTGCAGAGGAAAAGCAGCCCGCAGACGGCAAGCAGATACTGCTTGGTATCACCAAGGCGGCGCTGGCTACCAACTCCTTCCTGTCCGCAGCGTCCTTCCAGGAAACCACGAAGGTTCTTACGGAAGCGGCTATTAAGGGCAAGGTGGATCCTCTTATCGGTCTGAAGGAAAACGTAATCATCGGTAAACTGATTCCTGCAGGAACCGGTATGAAGCGTTATCGTGATGTTCACCTCAATACGGACATTGCAATGGATGATATGCTGGATCTGGATGATGCGTTCGATTTTGACGAAGGCATGGATGAAGATTTGCTGCCGGATGAGGAAGTGGATATCATCACAGAGGAAGCGGATGATTATGAAGGCGGGGAAGAAGCGGATGAACTGGCGGCTTCCATCGCGGACGGTAATGAATAACCGGAATCCGGACATTATCTGAAGTGAATAAAGTTATATTGCAGGCATGGAAATTTTTCCATGCCTGTTTTGAATCTTTCCGTATTCTTTCCGTAAGAATAAATGGTAAATATAATATAGTATACGATAAAACGTATTAAATTGATATTTGTTGCCTGCTGATAAAGTAAGTGTTAATATTATGTAAATAATATATATAATGTAACAGTTATATAAAGAGGAATCATATTCAATAAATCTTTCAAGGTTTTTTCTGGGATACGGTGATAGGCTAGTGAAAAATAAGAGGATGGGTCCCATCATTATCAGCGGTGTTTGTATACAAATAGCAGTATCTCTTCTGTCGGGATGCGGACGGAGGGATAAAACAGTCTCCGAGCTTGTAAGTGAAACCAGTATTTTCTCATGGGAGGAGGAATATCTGCGTCCGGAGTTGGAAGCAGAAGTGGAAAAGGCCATGGAAAAGCTGGGGTGCATAGCCATTTATCAGCAGATATCTTCGGATACAAAGGAAACGGTTGTTCTGGATTATCTGAGACGGCGGCAGGAAAAGAAACAACTGGTTTATTATCTGGCCGGAGCTGCGGAATGGGGTGTGGAAGAGGATGGAAAATCCATGCTGGATGTCGTGGATACTGCAGCGGAATGGAATGCAAAGGCGGGAGAAGAAGGGGGATTTACCGGTATCGTGCTGGATGTGGAGCCTTACCTGCTGGAGGAATGGGAGGCGGATCAGGAACGCTGTATGAAACAGTACGTGACAAACTGTGTCAGAACCTACGAAAGAGCGAAAGAAGATAACCTGGCTGTCATTGTTTGTATTCCTAATTTTTACGATCGGATTGGGTTATCTGGTTTTCTTGAAGAATTAATACAAAACGGCTGCGATGGAATCGCGGTCATGAACTATAACAAGAAAGACGAAGCCGGGCAAATAGAAGAAGAGCTTAAGCTTGCACAGGAATATAATAAAGGGATTGTTAATATCACAGAAATGCAGATGCAGGGGTATCATGGCCTGACGGATGAGAACACCTACCATGATGACGGTATTGAGGCAGTCTTTGACAGTTGGGAAAAACTGAAGGAACAATATCCTTACAGGAATCTCGGATTTTCCTGGCACTATCTGAAACCTTGCCTGGAGCTTATGGAAACGGAAAGTTGACAGAGGGGTATAAGTATGAACGAAGTATTGCGCCAGGAGAAAAAATATCTGCTTTCCTATGACCAGTTCCGCAGACTTGATCATACCTTCGTACAGGTGCTTAAGCCGGATACCCACAACGGAGTAAACGGTTATCCCATTAGAAGTTTATATTTCGATACGATGCAGGAACGGGATTTTTATGAAAAGGAAGACGGGCTGGAGATAAGAAGAAAAATAAGACTCAGGACGTATTCGCCTGATTCCGATTTTGCAATGCTGGAAATGAAGCAGAAACAAGGTGAAAACCAGAAAAAACGCTCCCTCCGTCTCAGCCGGGAGCATGCAGAGGAGTTGATCCAGGGGAGGTATTCCTCTCTTCTGCATTATAGGGACGCTTTTGCCCAGGAATGTTATGGATTGATGAATATGCTGTGTTACAGGCCAAAAGCAATCGTGGAGTATCAGAGGAAGGCCTATGTTGCCAGTGAAAATAAAACAAGAATCACCTTTGATTTTGCGATTAAGGCAACGGAAAGTGATTTGCGCCTGTTTTCCCCCTCATTAAATCAAAATCCTGTGCTGGATCCGTATCTTGTGGTGATGGAAGTAAAATATAATGGCTTCTTGCTCAGCTATATTAAACAGATGGTGAGCCTGGAAGGCAAATCACCTACTTCCGTCAGCAAATATTGTTTATCCAGAAGTGCGGGACTCCATTATAATTTTTAAATTATCATCGCTGATGTCTCAGGAAAGGAAAAAGATGAAAGATTATATTTATACTATATTCCAGGAATCCGGTTCTCTGTCTGCGGAAGAGATTCTTCTGCACATAATAGTTGCGGTAATCCTATCCGGTGTTATTTATTTATCTTATTATTTTACACATGCGGGCGGCGTTTATTCGAAAAAATTCAATGTATCATTGGTAGCCCTGACCATTCTTACGGCGACGGTAATGACGGTAATCGGAAATAATATAGCTCTTTCATTAGGTATGGTCGGCGCGCTGTCTATTGTCAGATTCCGTACGGCAATTAAGGATTCCAGAGATACCGCGTATATTTTCTGGACAATAATTGTCGGCATCTGCTGCGGCGTGGGAGATTATGTGGTTGCGGTAACGGGCAGCGCCGCTGTCTTTGCCGTGCTCTTTGTACTTGGCAGAGTTAAAAATGATAACCGGATACTTCTTATTATCCGGGGGGCACGGAATATGGAGCGCCGGATCGAAGCGGTGGTATTCGATTATTTTGAAGCAAAAGCTATGCTGCGTGTAAAAAATACAAGCAGGGAATCGATAGAACTGATATTTGAAATGCCGAGGAAAACCTATCTTCTTTCCAATAAAAAGGAAAAAAGTATCGTGGAAATGCTGTATGAACTGGAGTCGATTGAATATGTAAATATTGTGACACAGAATGACGAAATAAGCGGGTAAAGCTATGAATAGTAGGAAAATATATGCCGGTTTTGTAATAGCCCTGCTTTTGGCCGCTCTGCTGCTTTCCAGACATATAGACCCGGAAAACAAACGAATCCGGCAGCATTTGACATATAATACAGATGTGGAAGATAGCAGCCTGTCTGTTGCAGCCGGAACTTTTTCCACACGCCTGCCGATTGTCAGTATTGATACGGAGGGACAAATCATACCCGGAAAGCCGGAACAGGGTGAGCGGGTAAGGAATATGAAAAATAGTTATATCCGGGCGGATATGAAAATATATGAGGCGGCGGGAGAATTAAATACATTATCCTCGAATCCTGATACGGAATCACAGATTCAGATCAGGATCCGGGGCAATTCTTCCAGGACTTTTGATAAGACAGGATATCTGTTCAAGTTCACAAAGGAAGATGGATCGGACAGGGAGCTCCCGGTAATGGGGATGGAGAGGGACAGTACCTGGGTGCTTCATGGGCCTTATCTGGATAAGACTCTGATGCGTAATTATATGTGGTATAACCTGTCCGGGCAGATCATGGAATGGGCACCTGATGTCCGGTTCTGTGAGGTTTTTATTAATCAGGAATATCAGGGTGTCTATGTCATGACGGAACAGATCAGCGTTGGGGAAGGAAGGATAGAAGTAAGCAAATATGACGGAAAAGCCGGTGTATCCAGTTATATTGTCTGTGCTGACAGGGAAAGTATCAATGATGTGCAGTATCTGGATAATTTTACAAGTTATGCGAAGAGAATAAATGGCAGGCTTGAGATAAAGTATCCGGGGACATCTAAACTGACGCCGGAGCTTACGGAATATATCGGCAGGGATTTTTCAAAGTTTGAGAAATCGCTGTATTCCTATGATTATGATACGGTGCGCTATGGTTATCAGAAGTATATTGATGTAGACAGCTTTGTGGACTATTTCATTATAAACGAGGTGACGCAGAATACGGATGCCGGTCTGTACTCCACATATTTTTATAAAGATGTCAGCGGGAAATTAAAGATGTGTGTCTGGGATTTTAATAACTGCTGTGATAATTATATGGAAGAACAAACACCTATGTCCGGGTTTTTTATGAAAGATCGTCCATGGTATTATATGCTCTGTAAAGACGAGGAATTTACAGAACAGATTATCAGCCGGTACAGGGAACTGCGCAGGGGTATTTTGAGTGAAGAAGCGGTCACTGCGGATATCAGAGATATCCAGGCTTATTTGGGGACTGCAGCGGAGCGTAATTTTGAAAAATGGGGATACTCTTTCCTGCCCGAAAATGACCTGCTAACTGAAGATTTCCGTAAAATAGGTTCTTATGAAGAAGCCGTGGAACAGTATGAAACACGTTTGCTCAGGCGTATGCGCTGGCTGGATGAGCATATAGAGGATCTGCGTTTTTACAGCCACGAATCAAAGAATAAAAAGTTCAACCATTAATTGGGGGCATTACAGTTTGAAAAAATTTTTAATTGCGGCCGTTTCATTCATTTTGCTGTATTTGTTGTTAGATATGGCATATTACCAGTGGGGATTTTATATTGATTTCCATGGGGACAGGGAAGTCAGGACATTCACTTCCACACAGGGAAGGGAGATACTGGTGGATACGGGGGACGGAATGGAACCCTTTGAGATACGGGGGGTGGATCTTGGGGTAGGGATCCCGGGACATTTTTCCACGGAATTTGCTATTGATAAGGAAACCTATCTCAGATGGTTTGGCCTGATACAGGAGATGGGTGCTAATACCATCCGGGTTTATACGATACTGCAACCGGATTTTTATGAAGCGGTTTACGAATATAATAAAGAAAATCCGGAACCTCTTTATGTCCTGCATGGGGTATGGGTAAATGATTATGTCCAGAATTCCCATGTAGACGCTTATGATGATTCCTTTCGTAAAACGTTGATACAGGATTGCAGAACACTGGTGGATGTGATTCATGGAAGGAAGAAAATACGTCTGGGTTACCAGGCCTCCGGCGCAAGCGGTGTTTATACAAAGGATATTTCAGAGTGGGTTCTGGGCTATATTTTAGGGGTGGAATGGGAAGATGTGACCGTGGCTTATACGGATCATATGAAGCCTGAAAATAACAGTTACCAGGGAAACTATATGTATACCTCGGAGCAGGCTACCCCTTTTGAGGCTATGCTGGCTGAGACAGGTGACAACATCATCCGGTACGAAAGCGGCAAATACAATGAGCAAAGACTGCTTGCTTTTTCCAATTGGCCTGCCACAGATCCGTTGGATTATCCGGTAGAGGTGGAACGGCTCTTTATGAAATGTGCAAAGGTGGATGTGGAACATATTCTGACTACGGATCGCTATAAATCCGGCCAGTTTGCTTCCTACCATGTTTATTCCTATTACCCTGATTATCTGGCGCATTATGACACATGGAAAGGAGAACTGCCGTTTGCTGAGGAGTATCGCCTGAAGGACGGAGAATACAATACCTATGGCATTTACCTGGAAATGCTTAGCCGGCACCACGAAATGCCGGTGGTCATTTCCGAGTTTGGTACCCCTACCTCCAGGGGACGGGCGCAGCTGGATTTTTTTACTGCCAGGTCCCAGGGATATATGTCGGAGCAAGAGCAGGGTGAGGCACTGGTGGAAAGCTATGAAGACATCCGGAAGGCGGGCTGTGCAGGCTGTGTGATTTTTTCATGGCAGGATGAGTGGTTTAAACGGACCTGGAATACCATGGCAAATATTGATTTAACCAAAACTGCTTATTGGAGTGATTTTCAGACAAACGAACAGTTTTTCGGCCTTATGGCTTTTGATCCGGGTGAAAAAACAAGCGTGTGCTATACGGACGGGGATGTGGGGGAGTGGACACAGGATGATTTACTTACGGATAACGGAAATATCAGACTCTATATGAAATATGATGAAAAATTTTTGTATTTCAGAGTCCATAAAGACAATTATGATGCGGAAACGGAAACAATATATATTCCTGTGGATGTCACGCCGAATTCAGGAAGTTATTATGCGGATGGGGAGGATGTGAAATTCGACAGAAAGGCTGATTTTTTAATTGTACTGAACGGCAGAGAAAACAGCAGAGTCCTGGTGCAGGAGCGCTACGAAGCCTTCCGTGTTATTTTTGCAGAAGATTATGGGGAAGAAAACCCGTATTTTGAAATACCGGATAAAGATTCCCCCGTATTTAAAAAAATATATCTGGCGTTACAGCTGGGAATGGTAAACGCTTTATATGAAGAAGACAAGATGTCCGAGAAATTCGAGACGGGACGGCTGACATTTGGTAATGGGAACCCTTCGGATGAGGATTATAATTCGGTTTCTGATTTTTATATAAATGCGGATGATATAGAAATACGTCTGCCCTGGCAGCTGTTTAATTTTTCAAATCCTGCCCAACAACAGATCCATGATGACTATTATGAACATTATGGAATAGAGAATCTTAAAATTAAAAGCATATATGCAGGAGCTGATACATCACAGAATAAAGGGGAGAGAATAAGGATGGGAGAACTGAAGCTGAATGGATGGGGGAGAAATCCCTCTTATCATGAAAGGCTGAAGCAGTCCTATTATGTGGTTAAGGAAAAGTGGGCGGGAAAAACCGACTGATACAAGGAGGAAGCATATGCATGTGCTTTCATTTAAGCCAGAGGTCATTCTTTATATCTATATGGCAAGCTGTATTTCCGTATTGATTTTCAATATTCTATATATTTTTGCTGACAGGCACAATGGGAAAAAATTTATCAGAAGAAGCTTGTCATATGTGGGTAAAATAACGGAACAGATAGGACTGCTGAAGGAAGAAAAGGAACCGGATGCCGCACATTTCCGGAAAATGGGCAGAGATTTGAGAAAGGTGGAAAATCTGTCGGCTTTCGAGGATTCTGTGCTGGAGGTGAAGAAGCGGGAGCCGGAGGCATATACGGCAAGGTATCTGCAGCATATGCGTGGTGTTTTTTTGGAACTGACGGAAGTTTACCGGAAGCGGGATATGATAGAACAGGCATATTTTGCTTACCTGGTGGGAATTTTGGGAATAGACTGCGGGAGAAAGAGCTTTGATGGCCTGATGGATTTTCTCATGGAAATGGTCATCAGCAAGGATGTAAGTGTACGGGAGAATGCGTTGAGGGCTTTTTATTCCATCGGTAACACGGAAGCAGTTCTTGCCGCATGGAGAAAGCTGGATGATAATGAGCGATATCATAGCAGGAAGCTGCTGGCAGACGGCCTTTTAAGCTTTTGCGGAGATAAAAGGGAACTTGCGGGATTGCTTTTTGGGCACCGGAAGGAGTTTGCGACGGCGCTTGTACTTCCGGTTATGCAGTTTATCCGTTTTTTTACAGGAGAATTCCAGTCTGCGTTTCTTACGCTTCTGGATGGGGCGAATGAGGATAAGGAAATACAGCTGGAAGCGATCCGTTATTTCCGGAGGTATCCATATGAACCGGTAAGGGAGATCCTTCAGAATTATGTACGTTATCAGGAATATGTGGATTGGGAATTTGCTGCCATGGCGGCATCTGCCCTTTCCTCCTATCCCGGAGAGGACACGGTAATCTGCCTGAAAGAGGGGCTGCGTGCATCAAACTGGTATGTGCGTCTTAATTGTGCCGAAGCACTTATTGCAGGGCTTGGACTGTCGAAGCCGCAGCTCTTTGATATCTATAACGGCAGAGATCGCTATGCCAGGGAAATTTTGAATTACGTTCTGGAAAAGGATGAAATCCGGCAGAAGGACAGGGAAGAGGGGATACGATATGTTTGATGCAGTTAAGCTTTTTTACAGCTGTGTTGGTGTCATGTTTGTAATTTATCTGCTCGGTTATTCCACTTTTCTTATGCTTTCGGTCATATATGGTTCCCTGGATTTATATAAAGAAAAGAAAAAGAAGAAATACCATAATGAAATATCCCATGATTATTACGTGCCGGTTACGATAGTAGTGCCTGCATATAATGAAGAAATTACGGTGGCAGATACCGTAAAATCCCTTCTGATGATGGACTATAAGCTGTATGAAATTGTGGTGGTTGACGATGGTTCCAAGGATAACACCACACAGGTCCTGCTTGATGCCTTTCCGCTGAGAGAAGTGAATCGGCCGATCAACTGCCAGATTCCTGCAAAAAAAGTAAGCAGTGTTTATGAAGCTGTGGTGAACGGAATAGAACTCACGCTTGTGCGGAAAGAGAATGGAGGAAAAGCCGATGCCCTCAATGTAGGAATTAATGCGTCCAGATACCCTTATTTCATCTGTATGGACGCAGACAGTGTCCTGCAAAGGGATTCTTTAAAGGAAATTGTAAAGCCTGTTCTTCAGGACGATACCATTATAGCGGTGGGGGGACTTGTCCGTATCTCAAACTGTGCCGTGCTTAAACAGGGGGAGCTTGTGGATTACCATATGCCCTGGAGCCCAATTGTGGGGATGCAGATTCTGGAGTACGATCGCTCCTTTATGGCCTCCCGGGTATTTATGGATAAATTCAATGGAAACCTGATTATATCAGGAGCATTCGGGTTATTCCGCAAGGATATGGTAACGGCTGTAAAAGGATATGATACGGGCACCATGGGTGAGGATATGGAACTGGTAGTCAAGCTGCATTCTTTCTGCCGTATTAACAAAATTCCTTATAGTATCCGTTATGTTCCTGATGCAATTTGCTGGAGCCAGTGCCCGTCTACCATACGGGATTTGAAAAAACAGCGGCGGCGGTGGTATCTTGGATTGTTCCAGTGTCTGAAAAAACACCGGAACATGTTTTTCTCCCCGGAATATGGAGTGGTTGGCTATGTATCTTATTTCTATTATTTTGTATATGAGCTGTTATCCCCGTTTATCGAGTTATTCGGACTTGCGACCATCATCCTGGCATATGCGGTAAATCTGATTAATGTACCTTTTATGATCCTGTTTTTTCTCATATATGCCCTTTACGGTGCGGTACTGACTATTACGGCTTTTTTTGCCAGGATATATACACAGAATATCCGGTTGTCTTTTATGGATGTGCTTAAGTCTATATACCTGTGTATCGCAGAAAGCGTGTTTTTCCGTTTCATACAGGCTTTTACGAGAATGACAGCATTTATCGGATATCGGAAAAAGAAAAATGTGTGGGGGCAGATACAGCGCCATAAAATACAGCTGAACCAGACGGCAGAACAGAAAGTGGAAGAGAAATAATGAGGGGAAAACGTAAAAAAGATAATATCAGGAAGGGGATTGCTGCCGCTGCTGTATTTGCAGCTGTATGGCTGCTTATGCCCTTTCAGACGGTATGGGGAAGAGACGAAGAAATCTATGTGGGAGGAATGCCGGATTCCTGGCCCTTTGAGTTCTATGATACCCAAAAAGACGTCTATCAGGGTATTCTGCCCGACTTATTGGAGGCCGCCGCCGAACAGGCAGCTATGGAAATCAGGTATGTGGAAGGCTCCGGAGACGATAACCGGCTGGAACTGGCGGAAAAGAAGCAGGTGGATGCGATCTGGACCCTGGGGCTTACTGATGAGGAACTGGAAGCAGCTGGATTACGTAAGGGAGAGACCATAATCTCGTACCAGAATGGAGAAGATATAACCAGCATCTGCCTTGCTTATACCGAAAGTATGCGAAAGACGGCAGAAGAAGCATTGGAAACTGCGTTGCGCAAGGTGAATGAGGAACAAACGGAAAGCCTGCTGGTGCAGTATGCAGAGGAGGCGTATCAGGGCGAAGATGGCCCCGCCGTTATCGCCTGGATCTCCATCCTGCTTTTATTGCTTTCCATTTTGCTATTGGTATGGTATCTCATAAAAAAACGCAGACAGGTGGTAAAGCTTGCTTTTCAGGATGAACTGACAGGCGGGGATAATTTCACGGCCTGGAAAAAGAAATTTGAAGAATGTATTACGGATGGCAACAGAGAACATTATGCTATCCTGTTTCTGGATGCCGGGCTTGACACGATCAGCCATATTTATGGCTATCCGGAATCCGAAAAGGTGCTTCAGCTTATCCGTGACATTTGCGTCCCCATGCTGGAGGACGGGGCCGAGGCCATGACGAGATTCAATCAATTTTACTATGTGTTTTTCCTGCGGTATACAAGTGTTGACAGCATAAAAAAAAGAGTCAGGGATATTTACGAGGCTATAACGGAAGCTATGAAGAGCCGGCAGAAGCGGTATTTTCTGGAACCGCATACAGGGATATACCGTATGTCCGGTCTGGAAACAGAGCCTTTAAAGACCATTCAGAGGGCCGAAATAGCAGCGGAGTTTTCCCGCAACCATTATATGGAGTACGCTGTATATGATGAAATGGTGGAAAAAGAAACCGTTACAGGCTATGCCATGGAACATGAGGCGATTCATGGTTTGATGCATCAGGAATTTATCATGTATCTGCAGCCGGTAGTTGAGATGCGCACCGGAAAGATTATGGGAGCGGAAGCGCTCGTGCGGTGGCAGAATCCGGGGAGAGGGCTGCTGCAGCCCGGGGATTTTCTGGATGTGATTAAGAGAAAGCAGCTGACGGGAAAAATGAATATGGATATCTTCCGGCAGGGCTGCCGTTTCCTGAAAATGGAAGCGGACCAGGGCCGGCGTCTGCAGCTTCTGTTCAACTTTACCATAGAGAATGTTGGAGATGAGCAGTTCCCCCGGGAACTGGATGCAACGGCGTCTCAATATGGGATTGACCGGGATCAGATTGTTGTTCAGCTGAATCAGCTGGTTGAGATGAGCCGTTCCCATATTTTTATGGAGACGATTAAAACGCTGCGCCGGTTCGGATTCCATATTTGTCTTGCGGGGCTTGAACTGGACAGCGTTTTTTTTGAATATCTGGAGTGCGGAGTGGACAGTATAAAGCTTCGCCATGATCTTATACGCCATGTTAATAAGCCGGAGGGCCAAAAGGTCATACAAAGCGTTATGGATTTCTGCGGGGAGCTGGGACTGAAGGTGATATGTATGGGAGTGGAAAACAGAGAGCAGGCAGAGTATCTTAAAAGTATCGGCTGCAATTATGCCACGGGCTTCTATTATTATTATCCGGTTAGCCAGGATGCATTTGACGAATTGGAAAATGTATGAGGAAATCAGAATGTATGGACGTTAGCTGTGCAATCCCCTGAAGATGTGGTAAAATGGAAAATGGAAAACGTTATCTGTACGAGGGAAGCAAAAATGGTGAACAGCGATACAACTTTACGGGAAACAGGAACCGGCAGGGAAGAAATAGATAATCTCATGTACGAGATAGAATCCGCCAAACGGCAGATAACATCTCTCCAGGAGATCCTGTCGGCAAAAAATAAAGAGCTGGCAGCTCTTCAGGCCCAGTCAATCGAGCGGGAGGTCCTTTTGAAACGGGCGTCGGTCTGTATCGGGGAGGCTATAAATCTGTGCAGGCAGCAGGCGGCCCATACCAGGGAAGCCCATAAATTCCTGAAAGGCTACGAGGAAGAATGGGAGACGCTGGAGAGAAGGATGAGAAAGGTGCAGGAAGAGATGCCGGAGGTGCCGGTATCGGGATTTGTGACCGGCCAGGGGGAAGGCTGTGTGGACAAAGTAAGGGGGAAGGTGGAGAGCTCTGTGAAGGAAGCGGAGGAGCATCTGAAGCGCCTTTTTACATAAGAAGAAGGAAAACACAGCTGTCTGCCATTATTTTACACTTATTTTAAAGAAAATGTATTGACAAATGCATCCACAAGCACGTATACTATTCTAGCGTGCATTTGGGTGCATTTTTTTCTTATGCATGCGTTTAACGACACATTAACCTATACCGCAGGAGGTGAAAAAGAATGCCAACATTTAACCAGTTAGTCAGAAAAGGACGTCAGACATCGGTAAAGAAGTCTACCGCACCGGCTCTCCAGAAAGGGTACAACTCCCTTCACAAGAAAGCTACGGATGCTTCCGCTCCTCAGAAGAGAGGTGTCTGCACCGCTGTTAAAACAGCTACTCCTAAGAAACCTAACTCAGCTCTTAGAAAGATCGCCAGAGTTCGTCTTTCCAACGGAATCGAAGTTACAAGCTACATTCCCGGAGAAGGACACAATCTGCAGGAACACAGCGTTGTTCTGATCAGAGGCGGCCGTGTTAAGGACCTTCCCGGTACCAGATACCACATCATCAGAGGTACACTGGATACCGCAGGCGTTGCAAACAGACGTCAGGCCCGTTCCAAATACGGTGCTAAGAGACCTAAGGCAGGAAAATAATTTCTTATTTTCCATGTACCACAGAGCGAACTAATTCAGTGTTGGGATTCTGATTTTCACTTTTTAAGCGAACAGATAGACCGCACGAACACATTGGGTGTAATACACATTAAGTGTATTGTTAGTATCAGACACATGTGAGTACCGATGATTTAATTGCAGATTATAATTAAGGAGGGAAGAACCGTGCCACGTAAAGGACATATTCAGAAAAGAGACGTACTGGCAGACCCCTTATACAACGACAAGGTAGTCACCAAGCTTATCAACAACATTATGCTGGATGGTAAGAAGGGTGTTGCACAGAAAATTGTATATGGTGCGTTTGGCAGAGTTGAAGAAAAGGCTGGAAAGCCGGCTCTTGAAGTTTTCGAGGAAGCGATGAACAATATCATGCCTGTTCTCGAAGTAAAGGCAAGACGTATCGGTGGTGCCACCTATCAGGTGCCGATCGAAGTAAGGACTGACAGACGTCAGGCGCTGGGCTTGAGATGGCTTGTAACCTTCTCCCGCAAGAGAGGCGAGAAGACCATGGAAGAAAGACTGGCAAACGAAATTCTTGACGCAGCTAATAACACCGGCTCCGCAGTTAAGAGAAAAGAAGATATGCACAAAATGGCAGAAGCCAACAAGGCGTTCTCTCACTACAGATTCTAATCCGGGTGAGAGCGTCCTTGCGGCTTAGGCCCGGGATACAAAATTAAGGAGGAAAAACCTTTGGCTGGAAGAGAATATCCACTAGAGAGAACCAGAAACATTGGTATTATGGCTCACATCGATGCAGGTAAGACTACTCTGACAGAGCGTATTCTGTACTACACCGGTGTTAACTATAAGATCGGGGATACTCACGAAGGTACTGCTACCATGGACTGGATGGAGCAGGAACAGGAAAGAGGTATCACCATCACATCAGCTGCTACCACATGCCACTGGACCAAGCATTTCGAATGTAAGGTTGATCCCAATGAGCCTGAGTACCGTATCAATATTATCGATACTCCCGGCCACGTTGACTTCACAGTGGAAGTAGAGCGTTCTCTGCGTGTACTGGATGGCGCTGTCGGCGTATTCTGTGCAAAAGGCGGCGTTGAGCCTCAGTCAGAAAACGTGTGGCGTCAGGCAGACACCTACAACGTACCCAGAATGGCCTTCATTAACAAGATGGACATCCTTGGTGCAAACTTTTACGGCGCCGTAGATCAGATCAGGACCAGACTTGGCAAGAACGCCATCATCCTGCAGCTGCCTATCGGCAAGGAAGATGAATTCAAAGGAATCATCGACCTGTTTGAAATGAAAGCCTACATCTTTAATGATGATAAGGGTGAAGATATTACGGTAACAGAAGATCTTGGGGATATGAAGGATGATGCGGAACTGTATCGTGCGGAACTCATCGAGAAAATCTGTGAACTTGATGAAGAATTGATGATGATGTATCTGGAAGAGGAAGAACCCTCTGTTGAGCAGCTGAAAGCAGTTCTGAGAAAAGCGACATGTGAATGTACCGCTGTTCCGGTTTGCTGCGGTTCTGCGTACAGGAATAAGGGTGTTCAGAAGCTTCTGGATGCGGTGCTTGAATTCATGCCTTCTCCTACGGACATCCCTTCTATTAAGGGTATGGACCTGGATGGAAATGAAGTGGAAAGACATTCCTCCGATGAGGAACCTTTCTCCGCTCTGGCGTTCAAGATTATGGCTGACCCGTTTGTTGGAAAGCTTGCATTCTTCCGTGTGTACTCAGGAACAATGAATTCCGGTTCCTACGTGCTGAATGCGACCAAAGATAAAAAGGAACGTGTTGGACGTATCCTGCAGATGCATGCAAACAAGAGGCAGGAGCTGGATAAGGTTTATTCCGGCGATATCGCTGCAGCAGTTGGATTTAAGTTCACCACAACAGGTGACACCATCTGTGATGACCAGCATCCGGTAATTCTGGAATCCATGGAATTCCCTGAACCGGTTATCGAGCTGGCTATCGAGCCTAAAACCAAGGCTGGACAGGGCAAGCTGGGCGAGGCGCTTTCCAAACTGGCAGAAGAAGATCCTACTTTCCGTGCCCATACGGATCAGGAAACCGGCCAGACAATCATTGCAGGTATGGGTGAGCTTCATCTGGAAATCATCGTTGACAGACTTCTTCGTGAATTCAAAGTGGAAGCCAACGTTGGTGCCCCTCAGGTTGCTTATAAGGAAACCTTCACCAAGCCTGTTGATGTGGACAGCAAGTACGCAAAACAGTCCGGTGGACGTGGACAGTATGGACACTGTAAGGTTAAGTTCGAGCCTATGGATCCCAACGGCGAAGAGACATTCAAATTCGATACTGCAGTTGTGGGCGGTTCTATTCCCAAGGAATATATCCCTGCTGTCGGCGAAGGTATTGAAGAAGCTTCCAAGGCCGGTATCCTCGGCGGATTCCCTGTATTGGGTGTTCACGCTACGGTATACGACGGATCTTACCATGAAGTCGACTCTTCCGAAATGGCATTCCACATTGCCGGATCCCTGGCATTCAAAGATGCCATGTCTAAGGCAAACCCGGTACTGATTGAGCCTATCATGAAGGTAGAGGTTACTATGCCGGAAGATTATATGGGTGATGTTATCGGTGATATCAACTCCCGCCGCGGACGTATCGAAGGTATGGATGACATCGGCGGAGGCAAGCTGGTAAGGGCATATGTTCCGCTTGCTGAGATGTTCGGTTATTCCACCGACCTGCGTTCCAAGACACAGGGCCGCGGTAACTATTCCATGTTCTTTGAAAAATATGAGCAGGTACCGAAGAACGTACAGGAGAAAGTACTGGCAGCAAAGGCGAAATAAAGCTTGAAAATATCGGCAGTATCTAATATAATCAGAAGTAGCCGATTAGAAAAAGAAACAATTTATATCTATTGATTTTAAGGAGGATTATCAAAAATGGCTAAAGCTAAATTTGAAAGAAACAAGCCGCATTGTAACATTGGTACCATCGGCCACGTTGACCATGGTAAAACTACTCTGACAGCAGCTATTACCAAGACTCTGAATACAAGACTTGGAACCGGTGAAGCTGTAGCTTTCGATATGATCGACAAGGCTCCGGAAGAAAGAGAACGTGGTATCACCATTTCCACAGCTCACGTTGAGTATGAAACAGAGAACAGACATTACGCACACGTTGACTGCCCCGGCCATGCTGACTATGTAAAGAACATGATCACTGGTGCAGCTCAGATGGATGGTGCTATCCTGGTTGTTGCAGCTACCGATGGTGTTATGGCTCAGACCAAAGAACACATCCTGCTGTCCCGTCAGGTAGGCGTTCCTTATATCGTAGTATTCATGAACAAATGTGACATGGTAGACGATCCGGAACTGCTTGAGCTGGTTGAAATGGAAATCAGAGACCTGCTGAACGAGTATGAATTCCCCGGAGATGACACTCCGATTATCCAGGGTTCCGCTCTGAAAGCTCTGGAAGATCCTCAGAGCGAATGGGGCAACAAGATCCTTGAGCTGATGGCTGCTGTTGATGAGTATATTCCTGATCCTCAGCGTGACACAGACAAGCCTTTCCTGATGCCTGTAGAAGACGTATTCACCATCACAGGCCGTGGTACTGTTGCTACCGGTAGAGTAGAGCGTGGTACCCTTCACCTGAATGAAGAAGTTGAAATCGTTGGTATCAAAGAAGAGACCAAGAAAACGGTTGTTACCGGTATCGAAATGTTCCGTAAGATGCTGGATGAAGCGCAGGCTGGTGATAACATCGGTGCTCTGCTTCGTGGTGTTCAGAGAACTGAAATCGAAAGAGGACAGGTTCTTGCAAAACCCGGCAGCGTTAAATGCCACAAGAAATTTACCGCTCAGGTTTACGTTCTGACCAAAGATGAAGGTGGACGTCATACTCCTTTCTTCAACAACTACAGACCTCAGTTCTACTTCAGAACAACTGACGTAACTGGTGTATGTGACCTTCCTGAAGGTGTAGAAATGTGTATGCCTGGTGATAACGTAGAGATGACCATCGAACTGATTCATCCTATCGCTATGGAGCAGGGTCTTACTTTCGCTATCCGTGAAGGCGGACGTACAGTAGGATCAGGCCGTGTTGCCACAATTATTGAGTAATCAGTAATAACCAGATATTATGAGGCTCTCCGAGAAATCGGAGAGCCATTTTATTTGTTTAACCTCTTCTGCCCGTCGTTTGCCTTTCAATCCGCAGTCCCTGAGCAATGGGGGCTGTTTTTTATTTTATAAATAAAACGGGAAAAAACTATCTTTTTCTCTTCCCCAATCGTTATACTTAGTAGATATACTACGTTCCGGCAGCCCGTCAGGCACCCGACCCCGGATAAAATCGAAAGGAGAGGCCCATGGATAAGGACTTTCTTCTGATCAATAAAATGAAGAACGGTGATGAAGCAGCTATGGAAAGCTTCGTACGCAGGTATTATCCGCAGATACTGCGTTATTGTCATTACCATATAGCTGATAAAAGCTTTGCAGAAGATATGGCGCAGGAGACTTTTGAAAATTTTTTTGCGGCCCTTCCTGTCTATCGGCATCGTGGAAAGGCACTGAATTATCTGTATACCATTGCCGGAAACCTTTGCAGGGATTTGTATAAAAAAAGGGCGGACATCCCTTTAAGGGAAGTGCCGGACGCAGGAAATTACCAGATGGATCCTGTCAATACCAGGCTGGATATGGAAAAGGCTCTTGCGGGGCTGTCTCAGGAGTCCAGGGATATACTTATTTTGTATTTTTTTCAGGAACGGAAGCAGCGGGAAATCGCAGAGATTTTGAATATAGGGCTTCCGCTTGTAAAGTACAGGCTGAAGCAGGCAAAGCTGCAGTTGGGCGGTCTTTTGGGAAAGGAGGATATGGCGGAATGACACGAGAAGAGAAAAAAATAGACGGATTGCTGAAAGAGTACATAGAAAAAATGGATATCCATCCGGAGGAGGAAAGACTGGAACAGACAATCCGCATGGCGGAAAAGGCATTTTACCAAAGCAGCCGGGAGCAGACGGCTGCTTATCTGGAATTTTTATTCCGGCAGGCAGCGTATATCCGTAAACGATGGTGGCTTTTCCAGTTTTTAACGCTATGTTTGTTATGGTGGATCCTGTATATGGCGGAGGGGAATTATTATGTGCAGAGGAGTATGGGAGTGCTGGCACCCGCTTTTGTTATTCTGGTTATTCCTGAATTGTGGAAAAACCGGAGCAGCGGCTCCATGGAGGTAGAGGGGGCGGCCTTTTATTCGCTGCGCCAGATTTATTCGGCAAGGCTGCTGCTTTTCGGAATGGTGGATGTTTTTTTCCTGAGCATATTTTTTGTTGCGGTATCTGCTACGGTCAGGATGACAGCGTGGGAGATGCTGATCCAGTTTTTCCTGCCTTTTAATGTGACCTGTTGTATATGCTTCTCCGTTTTGTGCAGCAGAAGCTGCGGGACGGAATATATAGCGGTTGTTTTATCCCTGCTGTGGATTGCACTGTGGATTTTAATAGTGCTTGACGAAAAAATATACAGTGTCATAAGCAGGCCCGTATGGGGGCTTGTTCTGGTGGGAACCGTTTGTTACATGGCAGCTGCGGTGGAAAGGATACGCAGAAGCTGCGGGAATTATCAGGAGGGGAAGGCCTTATGGAATTGAAGATAGAAGGAGTTACCAGGGAGTTTGGCGGTTTTAAGGCGGTAGATCAGGTCAGCTGTCATATGCATAACGGTGTTTATGGGCTTCTGGGAGTGAACGGTGCCGGAAAAACCACGCTTATGAGAATGCTGTGTACCCTGCTGAAGCCAACCGCAGGGAGAATAACCTGTGACGGGGAGGATATCTTTGTGATGGATAAAGAATACAGAAAACGGCTGGGTTATCTGCCTCAGGAGTTTGGTTTCTATCCGGATTTTACCGTGCAGGAATATCTGATGTATGTGGCGTCTATTAAAGGACTGCGCCAGGCGTCAGCTAAAAAAAGGGTGACCGAATTGCTGCAGCGGGTAGGACTGTCAAAGGCGGCCCATAAAAAAATGAAAAAGCTGTCCGGCGGTATGAAGAGGAGAGCGGGAATCGCCCAGGCGATGCTGAACGACCCCGATATCCTGATTCTGGATGAGCCTACAGCCGGCCTGGATCCCAATGAAAGAATCCGGTTCCGGAATTTACTCAGCGGACTGTCCCAGGACAGGCTGGTCCTTCTTTCCACCCATATCGTTTCGGATGTCGAGTATATTGCCAATGAGATACTGCTGATGGGGGAGGGCCGCATTGTCCTCTCCGGAAGCCCGGAAAAGATTATGGCGTCCGTACCCGATAAGGTCTACAGCTGCAGAACCTCTCTAAGGGAAGCGCAGGACTGGGCAAAGGATTATAAGGTTGCAAATAGGAAGACAATTACCGGCGGTGTGGAACTGCGAATGTTATCCCGTGAAAAGCCCTGTCCGGATGCCAGGCAGGAAGAAATTACACTGGAAGATGTATTTTTATATTATTTTGGAGAAAAAGGCGGTGAGGATGATGGTTTATTATGAGATTAAGAAAATTTTATCAAAAACAAGTAATAAAATAGCTGTCATATGCCTGGCTTGCCTTTTGTTCCTCGTTTGCTTCTTTGCCATATCCGGCGTAGATTATGTGAATGAAAATGGGGAGACGGAACACGGAATCGCGGCGGCAGAAAAGCTGCGGGAAAGGAAAAAGGAATGGACGGGACTGCTTACAGAGGAAAAAATAAGACAGGTCATTGAAGCAAATACCGCTATAAACCAAACGGAGGAATCCCGTTCTGCGGATATCCGGAAAAATAATATTGCATATGGCTGGAAACAGGGGTTTTCTGATATCCGTATGCTTTTGGTATATAGTTATGGAGAATTCAGGGACTATGACTATTATCTGCCGGATTCCCTTGTGCCGGAGGATGCTCCTCTGTTTTACATGAACAGGACAAAGCACCTGAAGGACTGGCTGGATAAGGAAGGGAAAGAACAGTTTTCGGAGGAAGAAAAAGAATTTTTGGTGGAAAAATACGGGGAAATGGAAGTCCCTTTGTATTATGATTATGCCGACGGCTGGAAGCAGCTTTTTTTATATGCCCCCACGCTTCTCATGATTCTGGTTCTGATACTGGGTTTCCTTGCAGCTACCATTTTTTCGTGCGAGTATCAATATAAAGCCAATGCTGTTTTTTTCACAGCGTACCATGGAAGAGGAAAGGCGGTATCCGCCAAAATAAAGGCTGGTTTTTTACTGATAACGGCGATCTACTGGATTATGGTATTTCTCTACATGGGAATTGTCCTGGGGGTGCTGGGAACGGACGGGGCTGGCTGTTATATCCAGACCGGCAGCGGCGGCTGGAAAAGCTTCTGCAATATTACCTATTGGCAGGAAGGTGTGCTTGTGTTCGCAGGAGGATATGTGGGATGTGTGTTTATGCTGTTCCTCACCATGCTGGTATCCGCAGCATGTAAATCGGCTGTGGTTGCGGTAATGGTTCCGTTTATCCTGATTTTTATCCCTTCATTTTTCAGCGGAATCCGGTTTTCCCTTGTGAATAAAATAATCGGGCTGATGCCGGATCAGTTATTGCAGATGAATATGTCTGTGGTATACTTTAATCTCTACCATATAGCCGGAAAAATAGTGGGGGCGGCTGGAATCCTGCTTGTGGTTTATTCGGTGCTGACCATGCTGATATGGCCCCTTATATATCGTATTTACAGTAAGGCCCAGATGAGGTAAGGCAGGCTGGTTACCATTCACAGCGCGTCTGAACTGTTACGGAAATTGTAGCTGGTCTGCAAAAATTCCTTTCTTTGACATGGACAAAAGGGAACTGCCTATTATATAATAGCTTCAGTTACTGAAATCAGGTTTTTAGTCGAAAAAAGGAAAACGAATGATGAAACGGAAAAAAACAGTATGGGCGCTTGCATCTATTATGGTTATGGCATTGGCGCTGACTTCCTGCGGCAAAAAGCAGGAAACGATGGTAGAAGAAACGACGGCAGCTTCCACGCAGGCACAGGAAACGGAAAGTGAAACAGAAACGGAGAGTGAGGAAGCGGGCCTTCAGATAATTGAAGAGCGTAAAGTGGTAGATGGGAAGATGCAGAGTTATCTCACCGGGGAATGGAAAAAGGAAGAGGTGGT
Source organism: Lachnospiraceae bacterium (assembly GCA_022845955.1). Classification (GTDB taxonomy): domain Bacteria; phylum Bacillota; class Clostridia; order Lachnospirales; family Lachnospiraceae; genus Eisenbergiella. Next base: position 6,044,907 of record AP025576.1, on the reverse strand, counting down.
TGTCAGAAGGCCTTTGGCGGTTATGATACCCAACAATGCCCAGGCAATGCCGCAGTATGCCATTTCTCAGGCAAGTATCATCTATGAAGCTCCTGTGGAAGGACGAATTACCCGTCTTATGGCTGTTTTTGAGGATTTTGATGATCTGGATCATATCGGTCCTGTAAGAAGCAGCCGGGATTATTATATTTATACAGCTATGGGCTATCAGGCGATTTACTGTAACTGGGGGCTGGCCATACCCTATGTGGAGGAACTGATTAACCGGGATACGGTGCAGAATATCAGTGCCGGCGTGGAAGGGATCCATAACCCTGCGGATGAAGCCTTCGGGCGGATTGCACGACCCGGTTATGCCAGGGAATTTACCGGCTATCTGTTCATTGACGGCGTGATGGAAGCCGCCGACCGCCTGGGTTACGAATGGGAATATGACGATGATTTTGTTCCCCAGTTTACCTTTGCTGCGGAGGGAAACAGGGCGGAATATGAGGATGCAAAGGACGCCGTTATAATCCGTCCCGGCGGAACCAAGAGCAATGCAGGCGGCTATGGCTCCTATAATCCATATTTTGAATATAACGAAGAGGATAACCTGTATTACCGCTTCCAGGACGGAAAGAAGCAGATAGACGAGATGAACAACGAACAGCTTGCCGTGTCTAATGTGGTGTTCCAGTATTGTCATGGTGAGGTGAGGGATGCGAAGGATTATCTGGCCTTCGGCGTCCATGGTGAAGGGGATGCCCTTGTTTTCACCAACGGTAAAGTGATAAAGGGTACCTGGTCCCGGATGGAAGGCGACGGGGTTCCGGCCAAGTTCTATGATGAAGAAGGAAACGAAATTATTTTCAACCAGGGCAAGACCTGGATCTGTAATATCTGGAAGGAATATTCCGAGTTTGTGGAATACGAATAAAGCAGGATTATACGCCGCCCGCCGGGCGGCGTTTGTTTTCCGCTCCGATTTTGGAAGTCTTTTCGTTACGGTTTACTCAGAACTGTGCATTTACTGCACAGTACGGAGTGAACCGTAACGTCTTTTCTTCAGGTTAAATTTTCGTGTCCGTTGACTTTGACAGGACAGAGTGTTACTTTTATATAAGCGGAAATCATGCATTTACAGGTAAAGGAGAAAGATATGAAGGAAATAAAGATACTGGAAATCAAAAAAAGTGTGTTTGAAGATAACGACAGGGAAGCGGAAGCGCTGCGGAAGGAATTAAAGGCACACAAAACCTTTCTGCTGAATCTGATGTCATCTCCCGGATCGGGGAAGACTACCACTCTGAAAAGGACCATTGCCTTATTAAAGGAGGAAATGAAAATCGGTATTATGGAAGCCGATATTGATTCGGATGTGGATGCTGCCGCCATATCAGAAACAGGGGTAAAGGTAATTCAGCTTCATACAGGCGGAATGTGCCATCTGGATGCGGGGATGACAAAACAGGGTCTGGACGCGCTGGAGACGGAAGGAATCGATCTGGCGGTTCTGGAAAATGTGGGAAATCTGGTATGCCCGGCGGAATTTGACACCGGAGCTTCTAAAAATGCCATGATTCTGAGCGTACCCGAAGGGGATGACAAGCCTCTGAAATACCCCCTGATGTTTTCCGTATCGGATGTCCTTTTGATCAATAAAACGGATGTCCTTCCATATTTTGAATTCGATATGGAAGCCTGTATGGAAAGAGCCAGAAAAATCAACCCGGATATAAAGATTATCCCTGTCTGTGCCAAAACCGGAGAGGGAATGGATGAATGGGCCGGCTGGCTCAGAGAGCAGGTACGGGAATGGAAGGAGTAAAACGCCTTGCATGAACTGGGAATTTTGATGGAAATCGTGAAAACCGTTGAGAAGTTTGCCGTGGAAAACCAGGTGGATACCATAGAAACACTGGTTTTGCAGATTGGGGAGATTTCATCCGTAATACCGGAATATATGAAAAAGGTATATTCTGCCGCAGTGGAAGGAAGTATGCTGGAGCATACGGATCTGGAAATTGAAATCCTTCCTGCAAACGGCCGCTGCCTGGACTGCGGGACACAGTTCCATGCCACGGTATGCGGCGGGGTCTGCCCGTCCTGCGGCAGCCGGAATATGAAGATCATAAGCGGCAGGGATTTTTTTATTAAGGAGATTGTATGCACCTGATTCTGCACCGGATAGGGAAGGATATAAAACAGTATAAGTGGGCGGCGGCAGCATTCCTGGTCTATTATCTGGTGGTGCGCACGGTTTTCCATGCTTTTTGCCCCTTGCTTATTCTCACCGGATTTCCCTGTCCGGGCTGCGGGATTACGAGAGCCATCTTATGTATTTTGACAGGGCAGTTTGCAAGGGCGTGGCATCTGAATCCCTGTGCATTTTTGTGGGTTTTCTTTGCTCTTTGGTTCATTTACCGGCGCTATATAAGAGGCATGCCGGTGAAAGGAGCAGTGAAGGGGATGGCGGTGATCGCGGCGGTAATGATTGCGGTGTATTTGTTCCGGATGGCTTCGGAGTTTCCGGGATACCCGCCTATGACGTTTAAACGGGATAATATGCTGAACCGGTTATTCCCCTTTTATAATGACTTATTGCGGCGGCTGTTCGGCATATGATAGAATAACAGTAACTGTTCGGCAGGACATCTCCTTTTATGGGGTGACCGTAATCTTTATGTACATGGCGGTACAGGTACTGAACAGTGACAGAGGATAACAAAAAGATAGCAGCAGAAGGATCGGATGCGGTGACAGGAGGTTTGCATGAGCGACAGAGATTGGTTTGGTTCCATAGATGACACACAACAGCAGAACGGGGAGCCGGTGACGGAAGACGTGCGCCAGGAGTGTGCGGCAGACGGGCAGCAGCAGGACGTTATCCGGCCGGATAGCGTATCGGGGACTGCGGATACGGAGGCGGCCGCGCCGGAAAGCGTACAGGGGACTGCAGATACAGAGGCAAGCGCGCCGGAAAGCGTATCGGGGACTGCAGATACAGAGGCAAGCGCGCCGGATAGCGTACTTGGGACTGCGGATACAGAGGCAAGCGCGCCGGATAGCGTATCGGGGACTGCGGATATGGAGGCGGCCGCGCCGGAAAACGTGTCTGAGACTGCGGATACACACGCGGCAGAGTCCGATAAGGTACCGCAGGCTGAGGATTTTAGGGCTTCACAACCGGAAAATGCACAGATGGGAAACAGGCAGATGGGAGGGACACAGCCGGATCCGGGTGCAGCAAGGCAGCAGATGGGGGCGGATTACGGGAACGCCGCATATCCCGGCAGGAACTATCAGGAAAACGCGTCCGCCGGCGGGAACACAGGAAATGGATATCAGGGAAACGGGTACCCGGATGCCAGGCAGGGATATGGGGCAGGAAACAGCGGGTACGGGAATTCCAATGCCTATGGACAGACCCCGCTCTATCCCAACGGACAGAACGCTTATAACGGCCCGTATTACCAGGGAAATCAGGGCGCACAGGGAAATCCGTACGGCAATCCCAATACATACAGGGAACCTGTCCCGAACGGGAATCCGTATCCCGGTGGAAACAGCGGCCGGCAGATGAATACCCGGCCAGGTTTTCAGGGGTATTTTCCGGAAAGCCCTTACCAGGGAGCGCCCATCCGTCCGGAAGGCCCGGAAGAGCCAATGAAAATAGCAGAATGGATCGTAACGCTGCTGGTTTTATCTATTCCCTGTGTGGGGATAGTCATGCTGTTCGTCTGGGGCTTCAGCAGCACGGAAAACCGCAGCAAGGCTAATTTTTGTAAAGCAGCTTTGATTTGGTCCGCCATTGTGATGGTAATTGCTTTTGTATTTTATATGGTGGTATTGGCAGGTATTATATCAGGATTGAGTTAAATACTATCTTTGCTCCAGCGTCCGGATGCCCCGCAGGGAAGGACCAGACCGTTTTCGGCAACCGGAAGGCCGATTTCGCCGGCTTCCACATGTCCGCCAAGGACAGGCGTGATGGTCAGCTGCAGCATATATGACAGCACTGCGGGCTGCAGGCCCGTGGTGTAGGAATTAATCAGGAAAAAGCGGGCGTCTTTGGAGAGCAGCTGGCTGCACAGCTTGACAAAGGGAAAGATGCTTTCTTCTATTTTCCAGATTTCCCCCTTGGGGCCTCTTCCATAAGAAGGCGGATCCATAATGATGCCGTCATAGGTATTGCCCCGGCGGATTTCCCGTTCCACGAATTTTACACAGTCATCCACCAGCCAGCGTATCGGGGCGTCGGACAGGCCGGATGCGGCAGCATTCTCTTTTGCCCAGGAAACCATACCCTTGGAGGCATCCACATGTGTGACGCTGGCTCCGGCTTTGGCGGCACTTAAAGTGGCGCCTCCGGTATAAGCGAACAGATTCAGTACCTTAAGAGGCCGTTGTGAATTACGAATGATGCCGGAGAACCAGTCCCAGTTCACTGCCTGTTCCGGAAAAAGCCCCGTGTGCTTGAAGCTGAAGGGTTTCAGCCGGAAGGTGAGCCCTTCGTAATGGATGCTCCATTCCTCCGGGAGATCAAAGAATTCCCACTCCCCTCCGCCCTTGCTGCTCCGATGGTAATGGCCGTTCCTCTTCTTCCAGCCCGGTGCCTTGCGGGGGCTGTCCCATATTACCTGGGGATCCGGCCGCACCAGGATATATTCTCCCCAGCGTTCCAGCTTTTCTCCGTTCCCGGTATCCAGTACTTCGTAATCTTTCCAGTTTTCCGCTTTCCACATATAATTGCTCCATTCTCTCTCTTGTTATAAAATGGTAACCATTCAGGCTTGTCTGAACCATTACGTGAATTAATTTATCTCCAGCGTGCCGGTACCGCGTCCGTATGAAAATCCGTTTCCGGCAGCCCGTTATTCTCATAATACTATACACGAACCGTTGCAGGAATGCAACTTGTTACGCTTCTGGCGGCACAAGGAGCCGTGAACAGTACCGCAAGCGTTTTTCGCAACACCTATTTGTACGGGTGTAGATAAAAAAGTTTGGCGTCCCCCGGCCCTGCTTCTCTGTGCGGCCAGCTGCCCTGCAAGGTTCCTTCCAGGGGACGCTTCCGCTCGGATAATCACGCAGCGGTACTAAGGCTGCAAAGGACGCAGCCAAAGGACCGGCGTGCTTATAACGCCCCTTCCAGGAATCCTTGCAGGGCAGCAGGCCGCACAGGGAAACAGGGCCGGGGGACGCCAAACTTTTTTATCTACACCCTATTTGTACTTACCACTTGTTTTTTACAGTATGTGATGTTAGTATGTCTGTATACATACACAAAAGAGAATACAGAATGATAGAGGCGCGGGCTTTATCAGTACCAGGCGGGCAAGGGAGCAGGACAGCCGTCCGCAGGGGAAAGGAAAGACCGCCGAAGAGAACGTCCACGGTCCGGGGGATTTTCTCTGGGGCACGGCAGAATATGCCGTGCACTGTCACAAGAATGTGGAGCGCTATCTGGGATAATAGCTTTGAGAAAGCAGAAGACCGTGAATGTGTTTTGGCAGCGCCGCATTCAGGGTCTTTTTTGTGTGGAAAAGCAACCTGCTGCAGAGGGGAAAGAGAGGAGTTTGTTGTATGAAGAAATCGGGAAAGAAAATAACCAGAGGAGTGGTGCTGATGCTGTTTTTGACAGCGATGGCATCCATGACGGTTCTGGCGGCAGACGGGGAAGCGCCGGCTCCGGCCATGTACGCAACCTTTGCATCGCTGGTGCCGCCCGTTGTGGCAATTGTGCTGGCACTGATTACCAAGGAAGTATACAGTTCCCTGTTTGTGGGAATCCTGGTTGGCGGTCTGTTTTATTCCGGCTTCCGGTTTGAAGGCACGGTTACCCATATTTTCCAAAACGGGTTTATTGCGGTGCTTTCGGATGGTTATAATGTGGGGATTCTGATATTCCTTGTGATATTAGGGGCCATGGTGAGCCTGATGAACCGTGCGGGAGGATCCGCTGCCTTCGGGCGCTGGGCCAGGGAGAAAATCAAAAGCCGGGAAGGTGCGCAAATTTCCACCATTGTACTGGGAGTGCTGATTTTTATTGATGATTATTTTAACTGCCTCACTGTGGGAAGCGTAATGCGTCCTGTGACGGACAGGCATAATGTATCCAGGGCAAAGCTGGCTTATCTGATTGACGCTACGGCGGCGCCCGTATGCATTATTGCGCCGATTTCATCCTGGGCGGCGGCAGTTACCGGTTTTGTGGAGGGGGAAGATGGGTTCTCTATCTTTATCCGGGCCATTCCCTATAATTTTTATGCGCTGCTCACCATTGCCATGATGATTATCCTGGTGGTTATGAAGTTTGACTACGGTCCGATGGCGGATCATGAAAGAAATGCGAAGAACGGGGATCTTTTCTCATCCGGCAAAAAAGAAGAAAAAGAGGCGGAGCCGGATACTGCTAATCCCAGAGGGAAAGTAGTGGATCTGGTAGTTCCTATTATCATATTGATCTTTTGCTGTATTATCGGAATGATATATACGGGCGGCTTCTTTGCAGGAGCCGGTTTCATTACGGCCTTTTCCAACAGTGATGCTTCGGTGGGCCTGGCGCTGGGAAGCTTTTTTGCCATGGTTATTACCATTCTTTTTTACTGTGTCCGCAAAGTCCTGGGCTTTACAGATTGTATGGCCTGCCTGCCGTCCGGATTTAAGGCTATGGTGCCGGCGATCCTGATTCTCACCTTTGCCTGGACGCTTAAATCGATGACGGACAGCCTGGGAGCAGCCGTGTTCGTGGCAGAAGCGGTAAAACAGGCCGCTGGAGGACTGATGAACCTGCTTCCGGCTATTATATTCCTGGTAGGCTGTTTTTTGGCTTTTGCCACAGGTACGAGCTGGGGGACCTTCGGCATCCTGATTCCTATCGTCGTTGCCGTATTTGAAAAGTCTGATCCCCAGCTGATGATTATATCCATCGCTGCATGCATGGCCGGCGCCGTATGCGGTGACCACTGCTCCCCCATATCGGACACCACTATTATGGCTTCCGCAGGAGCGCAGTGCGACCATGTTAATCACGTAACAACCCAGCTGCCTTATGTGATCACCGTGGCGGCCGTATCCTTTGTGACCTATCTTCTGGCAGGATTTGTGAAAAGTGCATGGATAACGCTGCCGATAGGGCTGGCTATGCTGACAGGCGTGCTTCTTGTGATAAAAGAGCGGCAGAGAGAGAATGCCATGTAACCGCTCTTACAGCAGTTTCTATATAATAGGAAGAAACCGTACACTGCCGCCCTGACAAAAAGAGCCATTTTTGTCCTGCGGCATCCCCTCCCCTGTTCTCCCCTGCGCCGCAGCCCCGGGGAGAACAGGGGAGGGCACAGGACACAAGAGGCTGTCTGCACTGTTACCTGTTACAAAAAAAATTATTTTTTTAAGAAAAAAAGCTTGCAACTTCAGGAAAATACCAGTATAATAACAAATGCTGTGACATGATAGCGATGAAGCGTGAGGTTGCTGCTGAATTAGCAGGTTTTCCGTGGAGCGAATGTCAAGTTAGGAAACTGACGACAAGTCACTGTACAAGCAATGAAGTCTGTTATTTAACAGAAACAACCGCGTGAAAAGTCCTGAAGGAACGGGATGAGGTTCCAACAGTCGCAGACGTATTGATACGTCAAAATTTAGGACACACACGGGAGAGTGTACAGTCACCGCTTGTCGTACTTCAACAAAAAGTGCGAAAAGGAGGCGACTTTTTTTATGGCAAATCAGGTAATGAGAATTACATTGAAAGCTTATGACCATCAGCTTGTTGATGCGTCTGCCAAGAAAATCATCGAAACAGTTAAGAAGAACGGAGCACAGGTGAGCGGACCTGTACCGCTTCCTACTAAGAAGGAAGTGGTTACGATTCTGAGGGCCGTACACAAGTACAAAGACTCCAGAGAACAGTTTGAGCAGAGAACCCACAAGAGACTGATTGATATCATCGCTCCTACCAACAAAACGGTAGATGCTCTGCAGAGACTGGAAATGCCTGCCGGTGTTTACATCGACATCAAAATGAAAACCAAATAATCAACACAACAAACCTCTACAAAGACGTATGAATGGTGTCCGGGAGGAGAACAGCAGCGCTGGAAAACGGTGCAGGCGTTCTTCAGGCAGCCTGCAGGACAGGATGCTTCGGCTCGGCGGCGCCGAGACTATTCCGCTATGTAGAAAACAAGGAGGTAAAATTCATGAACAAAGCGATTTTAGCCACTAAAGTCGGAATGACACAGATTTTCAATGAAGATGGTTCCCTGATTCCGGTAACCGTACTTCAGGCCGGCCCCTGCGTGGTAACCCAGGTCAAGACAGTTGACAACGACGGTTACAGCGCCGTACAGGTTGGATTCGTAGACAAAAAAGAAAGAACAGTCAACAAAGACAAGGGCGGCAAGAAAGAAGTTATTCACAGACATGGTGTTAATAAGGCTCAGAAGGGCCACTTCGATAAAGCCGGAGTTTCCTGCAAGAGATATGTAAGGGAATTCAAATTTGACAACGCATCCGAATATGCACCGGCTCAGGAAATCAAAGCTGATATCTTCGCTGCCGGAGATAAAGTGGATGCAACCGCTATTTCCAAAGGTAAAGGATTCCAGGGCGCTATTAAGAGACATGGCCAGCACAGAGGACCTATGGCTCACGGTTCCAAATTCCATCGTCATCAGGGTTCTAATGGTGCATGCTCCTCACCGAGCCGTGTATTTAAGGGAAAAGGAATGCCTGGACATATGGGCTGCGTAAAGGTTACCGTTCAGAACCTGGAAGTTGTAAGGGTTGATGCGGGGAATAACCTGCTTTTGGTAAAAGGCGCAGTACCGGGCCCTAAGAAAGCACTGGTAACTATTAAAGAAACCACAAGAATGGATGCTTAAATTAGGGGTGAAAGGAGGAACTAACAATGGCTAACGTAGCTGTTTATAATATGGAAGGCAAGGAAGTCGGAACACTTGACTTGAGCGATGCAGTATTTGGTGTGGAAGTGAATGAGCACCTGGTACACATGGCAGTTGTTCAGCAGCTTGCCAACAAGCGTCAGGGAACACAGAAGGCAAAGACCCGTTCTGAAGTTTCCGGAGGCGGCAGAAAACCTTGGAGACAGAAAGGAACCGGTCATGCAAGACAGGGTTCAACCAGATCTCCTCAGTGGACCGGCGGCGGTGTGGTATTCGCTCCCGTGCCGAGAGATTATTCCTTCAAGCTTAACAAGAAGGAAAAGAGAGCTGCTCTCAAATCTGCATTAACCAGCAGAGTACAGGAAAACAAGCTCATCGTTGTGGATGAACTGAAGTTTGACGAAATCAAGACAAAGAACTTCAAGCAGGTTATGGATAACCTGAAAGTGAACAAAGGTCTTGTAATCATTAATGAAAATGATAAGAATGTGGTAATGAGCGCTAAGAACATGCCCACCGTCAATACAACACTGACAAGCACTTTGAATGTATATGATGTAATGAAGGCCGGCACCGTAGTTCTTACCAAGGATGCTGTTAAGACTATCGAGGAGGTGTACGCATAATGGCTGACGTAAAATATTATGATGTCATCCTCAAACCCGTCATCACTGAGAAGAGCATGGCTGGTATGGGAGATAAGAAATATACTTTCCTTGTTCATCCGGAAGCAAACAAATCCCAGATCAAAGAAGCTGTGGAGAAGATGTTCGAAGGAACCAAGGTTAAGAGCGTAAATACACAGAACTGTGAAGGCAAGAACAGAAGACGCGGAATGGTCGTTGGAAAGACTGCAAAGACCAAGAAAGCGGTTGTTCAGCTGACAGCCGACAGCAAAGATATCGAAATCTTCGCCGGCCTGTAGGACACGCGGATGCAGGTACCTGCTGTACTTGCATCGGGAGACACACGGTACGGTTTAACCCTTCCGTTTCTCCTGCTAAGTGCAAATCAAGCACGACAATAAATGATGAAGAAAAGGAGACAAAATCATGGGAATTAAGACATACAACCCATATACACCTTCCAGAAGAAATATGACTGGTTCCGATTTCGCTGAGATTACAAAGTCAACTCCGGAAAAGAGCCTCTGCGTATCTCTGAAGAAGAATGCCGGCCGTAACAATCAGGGTAAAATCACCGTCAGACATCGCGGCGGCGGAAACAGAAGAAAATACAGAGTTATCGATTTCAAGAGATATAAAGATGATGTTCCGGCAACTGTAATCGGTATCGAATACGATCCCAACAGAACCGCAAACATCGCACTGATCTGCTATGCAGACGGTGAGAAGGCTTACATCCTGGCTCCCGAAGGACTTAAGGATGGCATGAAAATCATGAACGGCCCTCACGCAGAAGTAAGAATCGGTAATTGCCTTCCTTTATCTGAGATTCCTGTTGGTACCCAGGTACACAACATTGAATTATATCCCGGCAAAGGCGGTCAGCTGGTTCGTTCCGCTGGTAACGGCGCACAGCTGATGGCTAAAGAAGGAAAATATGCAACGCTGAGACTTCCCTCCGGTGAAATGAGAATGGTACCCGTTATCTGCCGCGCAACCGTTGGTGTTGTTGGCAACGGCGACCACAACCTGATCAACATTGGTAAAGCAGGACGTACACGCCACATGGGAATCCGTCCCACTGTCCGCGGTTCCGTTATGAACCCCAATGACCATCCTCATGGTGGTGGTGAAGGTAAGACCGGTATTGGTCGTCCGGGCCCGAGTACTCCTTGGGGCAAACCTGCACTCGGCTTGAAGACACGTAAGAAGAAGAAAGCGTCCAACAAGCTGATTGTAAGAAGAAGAGACGGTAAGGCTATTAAATAAGGAGGAAAGAATCAATGGCTAGATCACTGAAAAAAGGACCGTTTGCTGATGCAAGCATCCTCAAGAAAGTAGATGCAATGAACGCTGCCGGACAGAAACAGGTTATCAAGACCTGGTCCCGTCGTTCTACAATCTTCCCGTCCTTTGTTGGACACACAATTGCTGTCCATGACGGGAGAAAACATGTGCCTGTATATGTAACAGAAGATATGGTCGGACACAAGCTGGGTGAGTTTGTTGCCACCAGAACCTATAGAGGACATGGAAAAGACGAAAAGAAATCCAAACTGAGATAATTGAAAGGAGGTTTTATCCATGGCAAGAGGACACAGAACTCAAATAAAGAGAGAAAGAAATGCAAATAAAGATACAAGACCTTCTGCAAAGTTATCATACGCAAGGGTTTCTGTACAGAAAGCATGCTTCGTACTGGATGCCATCAGAGGCAAAGACGTAACGACAGCACTGGCTATCCTGGAATACAATCCCAGATATGCATCCAGCCTGATTAAGAAGTTACTCGAATCTGCAATTGCAAACGCTGAAAACAACCTGGGGTTGAATAAAGATAACCTGTATGTTGCACAGTGCTTTGCAAACAAAGGACCTACAATGAAGAGAGTACATCCCAGGGCACAGGGAAGGGCTTACAGAATCGAAAAGAGGATGAGCCACATTACTTTGGTGCTGGATGAGAAATAATCCGAGGAAGGAATTGTCCCTGACGGGGCAAACGTGAAAGGAGAAAATATGGGACAGAAAGTTAATCCTCATGGCTTAAGAGTCGGCGTCATCAAAGATTGGGACTCCAGATGGTATGCAGACGCTGAGTTTTCAGACTTTTTAGTAGAAGATTACAACATCAGAAAATATTTAAAGAAAAAACTTTACAGCGCCGGTGTTTCCAAGATTGAAATCGAAAGAGCATCCGACAGAGTAAAGGTTATCATCTACACAGCCAAGCCGGGTGTTGTTATCGGCAAGGGCGGTGCGGAAATCGAAGTTACCAAGAAAGAGCTGTCCAAGCTGACAGACAAGAAAGTTCTTGTTGACATCAAAGAAATCAAGAGACCTGACAGGGATGCACAGCTGGTTGCAGAGAACATTGCCCAGCAGCTGGAAAACCGTGTATCTTTCAGAAGAGCTATGAAATCCTGCATGGGCAGAACCATGAAGGCTGGTGCGCTGGGTATTAAAGCAGCATGTGCAGGCCGTCTTGGCGGAGCAGATATGGCCCGTACCGAATTCTACAGTGAAGGAACCATCCCGCTTCAGACACTGAGAGCTGATATCGATTATGGTTTTGCGGAAGCAGATACCACATACGGTAAAGTTGGTGTTAAAGTATGGATCTACAAGGGCGAAATACTTCCTGCGAAAGGAAACAAGGAAGGGAGCGATAAATAATGTTAATGCCTAAAAGAGTTAAACGTCGTAAACAGTTCCGCGGTTCTATGGCAGGCAAAGCAATGCGCGGCAACACTATCACTTACGGTGAATACGGTTTGGTTGCAACAGAACCCTGCTGGATTAAATCCAATCAGATTGAAGCAGCCCGTATCGCGCTTACACGTTATACAAAACGTACCGGTAAAGTTTGGATTAAGATTTTCCCTGACAAACCAGTAACAGCAAAACCAGCAGAAACACGTATGGGTTCCGGTAAAGGTACTCTGGAATACTGGGTAGCAGTTGTTAAGCCCGGACGTGTAATGTTCGAAATTGCAGGAGTTCCTGAGGAGTCCGCAAAAGAAGCATTACGTCTTGCTATGCATAAGCTTCCTTGTAAATGTAAAGTTGTTTCTAAGGCAGATTTGGAAGGCGGTGTATCAAATGAAAACTAAACAGTATGTTGAAGATTTAAAGAAAAAATCCGACGCTGATTTAGCACAGGAACTGGTAAATGCTAAAAAAGAACTTTTCAATTTGAGATTCCAGAACGCAACAAATCAGCTTGATAACACGGCAAGAATCAAAGAGGTAAGGAAGAATATCGCTAGAATCCAGACCCTCATTACTGAAAAAGCCAAGGCTTCTCAGTAAGCCGTTACCATTCCAGAAAGGAGCACATCAACGTGGAAGAAAGAAATCTGAGGAAAACACGTACTGGTAAAGTCGTTAGTAATAAAATGCAGAAAACTATCGTTGTTGCTGTAGAAGATCATGTAAGACATCCTCTTTATGGCAAAATCGTTAAGAGAACCTACAAGCTGAAAGCTCATGATGAGAACAACGATTGCAACATCGGCGATACCGTTAAAGTTATGGAAACAAGACCGCTCTCCAAAGATAAGAGATGGAGACTTGTGGAAATTATCGAAAGAGCAAAATAAATAGCGTTATTTCTAACGTTTGCAATAATTTGGAATACAGGTTCTGCTCCCAATAAAACGGGTATGAATCTGGTTGGAAGGAGAATTAGCATGATTCAACAGGAAAGCAGATTGAAAGTTGCTGATAATACCGGTGCAAAAGAGCTCCTGTGCATCAGAGTTATGGGTGGCTCCACAAGACGGTATGCGAATATCGGCGATGTTATCGTTGCCACCGTCAAAGATGCAACACCAGGCGGCGTTGTAAAAAAAGGTGACGTGGTAAAAGCTGTTGTTGTACGTACGGTAAAAGGCGCTCGTCGTAAAGACGGTTCTTATATCAAATTTGACGAAAATGCTGCTGTAATCATCAAAGATGACAAGACTCCCAAAGGAACCCGTATCTTTGGGCCGGTAGCAAGAGAGCTTCGTGAGAAACAGTTTATGAAAATTGTATCTCTGGCTCCCGAAGTATTATAGGAGGTGCCCTATGTCAACAATGAAAATTAAAAAAGGCGATACTGTTAAAGTAATCGCCGGTAAGGATAAGGACAAAGAAGGAAAAGTTCTTTCCGTAGATAAGAAGAACGGCAAAGTGGTTGTTGAAGGCGTGAACATGGTAACCAAGCATGCGAAACCGTCTGCAGCAAACCAGAACGGCGGAATTATTCAAAAAGAAGCTGCGCTTGATATGTCCAACGTAATGTATGTCTACAAAGGAAAGCCGACCAGAATCGGTTTCAAAGTTGAAAATGACAAGAAAGTACGTTTTGCTAAATCAACCGGCGACGTAATTGATTAATTCTAAGGAAGGAGGCCGTAAACGTGAGCAGACTGAAAGACATTTACAATGATACAATTGTAGAGGCAATGACTAAGAAGTTCGGATATAAAAATGTTATGGAAGTTCCGAAGCTGGATAAAATCGTCATCAACATGGGTGTTGGCGAAGCAAAGGACAATGCAAAGGCTCTGGAATCCGCTGTGAAGGACCTTGAAACAATCACAGGACAGCATGTAGTACTTACAAAGGCGAAGAACTCCATCGCTAACTTCAAAATCAGGGAAGGTATGGCAATTGGATGTAAAACAACCCTTCGTGGTGAGAAAATGTATGATTTCCTGGATCGTCTTGTAAACCTGGCACTTCCCCGTGTACGTGACTTCAGGGGCGTTAATCCTGATGCATTCGATGGCAGGGGAAATTATGCGCTGGGCATTAAAGAACAGCTTATTTTCCCTGAAATCGAATACGATAAGGTTGACAAAGTAAGAGGTATGGATGTTATCATCGTTACTACTGCAAAGACTGACGAAGAGGCACGTGAATTACTGAGATTATTCAACATGCCTTTTGAGAAATAAGGAGGTTCATTCATGGCTAAAACAGCAATGAAGATTAAACAGCAGCGTAAACCGAAATTCTCCACAAGAGAATATACCCGTTGCAAAATCTGTGGTCGTCCACATTCAGTGTTGAGAAAATACGGAATCTGCAGAATCTGCTTCCGTGAACTGGCATATAAAGGACAGATCCCCGGCGTAAAGAAAGCAAGTTGGTAAGAAGGAGGCAATTCAAATGACAATGAGCGATCCGATTGCAGATATGCTTACAAGAATCCGTAATGCAAATACTGCAAAACATGATACCGTAGATGTACCTTCATCCAAAATGAAACTGGCTATCGCGCAGATTCTGCTGGAAGAGGGATACATTAAGAAATATGACATTCTGGATGACGGTGCTTTCAAGACCATCCATATCACTTTGAAATATGGAGAAGACAAGAATCACAAGATCATCACAGGCTTAAAGAGAATTTCCAAACCTGGTCTCCGTGTATACGCAGGCAAGGAAGAACTTCCCAAGGTTCTGGGTGGTCTTGGCATTGCCATCATCTCTAGCAACCAGGGCGTTATCACAGATAAGAAGGCAAGAGAGCTTCAGGTAGGCGGCGAAGTACTGGCATTTGTTTGGTAATAACGGCGGACTTCGTTTACTGTAGGTTTAGACAAATATTTAAGGAGGTACGGGCATGTCACGTATAGGAAGAATGCCAATCGCGGTTCCCGCAGGCGTTACTGTGGAAATTGCAGAAAATAATAAAGTGACTGTAAAAGGTCCTAAGGGCACACTTGAAAGAGTGCTCCCTGCAGAAATGGAAATCAAGATGGAAGGAAACGAAATCGTGGTTTCCAGACCTAATGATTTAAAGAAAATGAAATCCCTGCATGGTCTGACAAGAACACTCATCAACAACATGGTTGTTGGTGTTACCCAAGGCTACGAGAAGAAGCTTGAAGTAAACGGTGTTGGTTACAGAGCAGCAAAATCCGGCAACAAATTAACCTTATCTTTAGGTTATTCCCACCCGGTGGAGATGGAAGATCCGGAAGGACTGGAAACAGTTCTGGAAGGCCAGAACATCATCATCGTTAAAGGTATCGATAAAGAAAAAGTTGGCCAATTCGCAGCTGAAATCAGAGACAAGAGAAGACCGGAGCCTTATAAGGGCAAGGGTATCAAGTATGCTGATGAGACAATCAGACGTAAAGTTGGTAAGACTGGTAAGAAATAGATAAGGAGAGTGTAAGAATGGTTAACAAGAAATCAAGACAAGAAGTTCGTTTGAACAAGCATAGAAAACAACGTAACCGTTTCAGCGGCACTGCTTCCCGTCCGCGTCTTGCTGTGTTCAGAAGTAATAATCATATGTATGCTCAAATTATCGACGATACAGTTGGAAACACCTTGGTTTCCGCTTCTACTCTTGAAAAAGACGTAAAGGCAGAACTGGAAAAAACCAATAACGTTGATGCAGCAGCATATTTGGGAACTGTTATTGCTAAGAGGGCTCAGGAAAAAGGAATCACCACTGTTGTCTTTGACAGAGGCGGCTTCATATACCAGGGTAAAATCGCAGCGTTAGCTGATGCGGCCAGAGAAGCTGGCCTGGAATTCTAGGAAGGGAGAACACATCGTAAATGAGACATACAATCATTGACACAAACAATTTGGAACTCACCGAAAAAGTGGTTTCCATCAAGCGTGTAACTAAGGTTGTAAAGGGTGGTCGTAACTTCCGTTTCACAGCTTTAGTCGTAGTAGGCGACGGTGCTGGCCACGTAGGCGTTGGACTTGGAAAAGCAACGGAAATCCCGGAAGCTATCCGTAAAGGAAAAGAAGACGCTGCCAAGAACCTTATAAAAGTTGCACTGGACGAAAACAACAGTATTACCCATGACTTCCTTGGCAAGTTCGGTTCTGCAACCGTTCTTCTTAAGAAAGCTCCTGATGGTACCGGTGTTATCGCCGGCGGCCCCGTTCGTAACGTATGCGAACTTGCAGGTATTAAAAATATCCGTACGAAGTCTCTTGGTTCCAACAACAAGCAGAACGTCGTACTTGCTACCATCGAAGGCTTAAGCCAGTTAAAGACTCCTGAAGAAGTAGCAGCTAACCGTGGTAAATCTGTTGACGAAATCATGGCTTAAGGAGGAAACTTAAAATGGCAGAAAAAATGTTAAAAATTACATTGGTAAAATCTCCTATCGGTGCGGTTCCCAAGCACAGGGCTACCGTAAAAGCTATGGGACTTACCAAAATGCACAAAACAGTTGAGCTGCCCGACAATGAATCCGTAAGAGGTATGATTCGCCATGTCGGTTATATGCTCAAAGTAGAAGAAGCATAAGAACAGGAGGTGTCAGGAATGGAATTATCAAATTTACAGCCTGCAGAAGGTTCCAAGCACAGCGATAACTTCAGAAGAGGCCGTGGACATGGTTCAGGAAACGGCAAAACTGCTGGTAAGGGACACAAAGGTCAGAAGGCTCGTTCCGGAGCAACAAGACCGGGCTTTGAAGGCGGTCAGATGCCTTTATACAGACGTATTCCTAAGAGGGGCTTTACAAACAGAAACTCGAAGGAAATTGTAGGAATTAACTTAAGCGCTCTGGAAGTTTTTGAAAACGGAACCACCGTTACTGTTGAAACATTACTGGAACAGGGAATCGTTAAAAATCCTAAAGATGGAGTAAAAATCCTCGGAAATGGAGAATTGACCAAAAAACTCGATGTTAAGGCAAATGCTTTCAGCGCATCCGCTAAAGAAAAAATCGAGGCACTTGGTGGAACAGCAGAGGTGATGTAATGCTTACAACACTTAAAAATGCATTTAAAATGAAAGAGCTGAGGAAAAAGATTTTCTACACCTTTGCCATGCTGGTTGTGATCCGTTTAGGATCACAGCTGCCTGTGCCGGGGGTTGACAGGACTTATTTTTCCAGATGGTTTGCGGCGCAGACCGGAGATGCATTTAATTTCTTTGATGCGTTTACCGGCGGTTCCTTCCTGAACATGTCATTGTTTGCGTTGAACATCACGCCGTATATTACATCCTCTATCATTATACAGCTCTTGACCATTGCCATACCGAAGCTTGAGGAAATGCAGAAGGACGGAGAGGACGGCCGTAAAAAGCTGACCGCAATCACCAGATATGTTACGGTAGGTCTGGCCCTTATTGAGTCCACTGCCATGGCAATCGGCTTCGGCAGAAGCGGGCTGCTGGAAAACTTCAATGCATTGAATGTAATTACAGTAGTTGCAGCGCTCACCGCAGGAAGTGCTTTCCTGATGTGGATTGGCGAAAGAATTACTGAAAACGGTGTAGGTAATGGTATATCAATTGTTTTGACCATCAATATTGTGTCCAGAATGCCTCAGGATCTGGCCGGACTTTACAACCAGTTTGTAAAAGGAAAGCCGGTTGCAACCGCTGTTCTGGCGGCGCTTATTATCCTGGCGGTGATTGTGGCTATGGTCATTCTGGTTATTATCTTAAACGATGCGACCAGAAAAATCCCGGTGCAGTATGCGAAGAAGGTGCAGGGACGGAAGATGGTGGGCGGACAGTCCTCCAACATTCCGCTGAAGGTAAATACCGCAGGCGTAATCCCTGTTATTTTTGCATCCTCCATCATGCAGTTCCCGGTTATTATCTGTCAGCTTCTTGGGGTTAGCGGAACGGGAGTCTGGGGCCATATTCTGAAAGGATTAAGCTCAAATAACTGGTGCAAGCCGAGCGAGCCGATTTATTCCATCGGTCTTGTTGTATATATTATTCTGGTAATCTTTTTTGCTTATTTCTATACATCGATTACCTTCAATCCTCTTGAGATTGCGAATAATATGAAAAAGCAGGGCGGTTTTATACCCGGTATCAGACCCGGTAAGCCTACCAGCGACTATCTCAACAGAATTCTGAACTACATCATTTTTATCGGCGCATGCGGCCTGACAATAGTCTGCGTACTGCCATTTGTATTCAACGGTATTTTCGGCGCGAATGTTTCCTTTGGCGGAACGAGCCTTATTATCGTTGTCAGTGTAGTCCTGGAAACTCTGAAGCAGATTGAATCCCTGATGCTTGTCCGGAATTACAAAGGCTTTTTGAACGATTAATATTATAAACTTACGATAATTGGGACAGAACATTTGTTTTGTCCCAAAATGCGATATCCTTCAAAGCGGAGAAAATGCTATGAAAATTATTATGTTGGGCGCTCCTGGCGCCGGTAAAGGAACCCAGGCTAAAATGATCGCTGACAAATACGGGGTTCCCCATATCTCCACAGGAGATATTTTCAGGGCGAATATCAAGAACGGTACGGAGCTTGGAAAAGAAGCAAAGGGCTACATGGACAAAGGGCTTCTGGTGCCCGATGAGCTTACGGTCCGCCTTCTTCTGGACAGAGTTGCCCAGGAGGATTGCAGCGGCGGGTATGTGCTGGATGGATTCCCGAGAACCATTCCTCAGGCCGAGGTGCTTGACAGCGAACTCGCCAAGCTGGGTGAGAGCGTTGATGCAGCGGTGGATGTGGATGTGCCGGATGAAAATATCATTAACAGGATGTCAGGCAGACGTGCCTGCCTAAGCTGCGGCGCAACCTATCACATTGTAAACATTCCGTCCAAAAAAGAAGGAATTTGTGATGTATGCGGCAGCAGCCTGGTATGCAGAGAAGATGATCAGCCTGAAACAGTGAAAAACCGTTTGCAGGTTTATCATGAACAGACACAGCCTCTGATTGCGTATTATGAAGCCAAAGGCGTGCTGAGAACAGTTGACGGAACCCTTCCTATGGCAGAGGTTTTTGAAGCAATTGTAAAAATCCTTGGTTAAGGATTGCGGCCTTCGGAGGTTATTTGTATGGCAGTGACCATTAAATCTGCAAGAGAAATTGAATTAATGCGGGAAGCCGGAAAGATATTGGCGGAGGTTCATGAAGAACTGGGCGCCTTTATCCGTCCCGGCATTTCCACGCTGGACATTGATATGCTGGGCGAAAAATTAATACGCAGCCGCGGCTGCACACCCAACTTTCTGAATTATCAGGGATATCCGGCATCTATTTGTGTTTCTGTGAATAATGAAGTAGTCCATGGCATTCCCAACGGTAACCACATCCTTAAGGAAGGCGATATAGTCAGCCTGGACGCCGGGCTTATTTATAAGGGCTATCATTCCGATGCGGCAAGGACCCATGCGGTGGGGACCATAAGCGAGGATGCGGCAAAACTGATTTCGGTGACGAAGCAGAGCTTTTTTGTGGGAATCAAACAGGCCAGGGAAGGTAACCATCTGTTTGATATTTCCGCTGCTATTGATGATTATGTGAGCCAGTTCGGTTACGGCATTGTCCATGATCTGGTTGGACACGGCATCGGTACCAGCCTGCATGAGGATCCGCAGATTCCGAACTTCAGACAGAAACGCAGAGGCGTAAGGCTGCAGGCCGGCATGACACTGGCGGTGGAACCGATGATCAATAGGGGAGACTGGCCGGTGGAGTGGATGGACGATGGATGGACTGTTGTGACAAAGGATGGATCCCTGTCCGCCCACTATGAAAATACGATTCTGATAACAGACGGTGAACCGGATATTCTCACAATCTGGGAATGAGGAAATGTATGACAGGAAAACTGGCGCTCTCAAAAGCAGGGCATGACAAGAATACGCTTTATCTGATTATGAAAGAAGAACAGGAAACGGTATATCTGACGGACGGCTGCGGCAGGGATATACGGCATCCAAAGAAGAAAAACAAGAAGCATATCCAGTTAATAAATGCCGGGATCTCCCGGGAAGAGCTGGAGAAGTATCTTGCAAACCCGGCCTGGGGAAATAATCAGATCAGAGAGAGAATCAATCGTTACACCAGCCGGGAAGATTCCCCGGACAAATCCTTAGGATAATGATAATTGGAAACAGAAAGGAAACAAAGTATGTCGAAAGCAGATGTAATTGAAATCGAAGGAACCGTAGTAGAAAAGTTGCCTAACACCATGTTTCAGGTGGAGTTGGAGAACGGGCACAGAGTGCTTGCACATATCAGCGGAAAGCTGAGACAGAACTTTATCCGTATCCTTCCGGGAGATAAGGTTACGCTGGAACTCTCCCCTTATGATTTGAGCAAGGGACGCATTATTTGGAGAGACAAGTAAAAAACGGGCTTTTCTGCAGGAAAAGTGAGTGAAAGGCTTGCATTACCCGTTTTTGCATGTTATAATTTAAAACGGTCTTTTTTGAAAGGAGGTTTAACATGAAAGTTAGATCATCAGTAAAACCGATTTGCGAAAAGTGCAAAGTTATCAAGAGAAAGGGCGCGATCAGAATTATCTGTGAGAACCCTAAACACAAACAGAGACAGGGCTGATCCTTGTCGTTCCATTCAGGCGGCATCAGTACCGTTCTTGAGGACGGTGCTTGGAAATAATTGAACGTAAGGCAATTCGTGTTGGAGTACGGCAGCTCTGCAGGCGCCGTATGGTTTCTTACATGGGTTTACGGGAGATTACTTTTTGATACCGAAAATTAGGGTGCGCAGCATCCTCAGTATCCTTTTTCGGATACCGGAGTATCGGAAAGGCCGGATGGGTGTCCGGCTGGGCAAGCGAGGATATGGCTCTCGCTGCGACTGCGGAGCAGTCGTTAGAAAAATAAAAGCAAATCTCCGATTTGATCTTATTTTTCCTGTAAAAAGCCCCAGTCAATTAGTAACTATTA
Organism: Lachnospiraceae bacterium; assembly: GCA_022845955.1. GTDB lineage: Bacteria > Bacillota > Clostridia > Lachnospirales > Lachnospiraceae > Eisenbergiella. The sequence continues at coordinate 6,023,734 of AP025576.1, read as the reverse complement.
TTAATACGATTTGATCGTATGCACAGGGTGTGATACACCAGGAAGCGTGTGGACGCGGAAGGGGTGGAGTCTGCCTTGTGTAATTGCGCGTTAAATACTTATTGTAAAGACCAGGTATTTCGGGCGCGCAGTGAAGAAACGCGCATCCCGGCAAAACGCCGGGCGGATGTGGCGCGAAAGGAAAACGGAGGAAACGTAAATGGCTCGTATTGCAGGTATTGACTTACCAAGAGAAAAACGTGTGGAGATCGGACTTACCTATATCTATGGTATCGGTAGGCCGAGCGCAACAAAAATCTGCGCAAAGGCAAATGTCAACCCTGACACCCGTGTAAGGGAGCTGACGGATGATGAGGTAAAGAGACTCAGCGCTGTCATCGACGAATCAATGACTGTGGAAGGTGATCTGAGAAGAGAAATCGCTCTGAACATCAAGAGATTACAGGAAATCGGATGCTATAGGGGTATCCGTCACAGAAAAGGACTGCCGGTTCGCGGACAGAATACCAAGAACAACGCAAGAACCAGAAAAGGTCCTAAGAGAACAGTTGCAAATAAGAAAAAATAATCTAAATTTATTGAGGAAAGTAGGTTAGTTTAAATGGCTAAGAAAGTTGCGAAAAAAGTAACAAAGAAACGTGTCAGAAAAAACGTTGAACGCGGACAGGCACACATTCAGTCATCTTTCAATAACACAATTGTTACCCTGACAGATACTGAAGGAAATGCTTTAAGCTGGGCAAGCGCCGGCGGTCTGGGCTTTAGAGGTTCAAGGAAATCTACTCCGTACGCAGCACAGATGGCTGCAGAAACAGCTGCAAAGGCAGCTATTCCGCACGGTCTGAAGACTGTAGACGTGTTTGTAAAGGGTCCTGGTTCAGGACGGGAAGCTGCTATCCGTGCGCTTTCTGCATGTGGTCTGGAAGTAACCAGCATCAAGGACGTTACTCCCGTGCCTCACAACGGATGCCGCCCGCCCAAGCGTCGTAGAGTTTAATCAGTAAATGGAGATAACGTTGGAAGAAAGTGCGGCACTGACGCACTGTAAACAATATTTGGAGGAAATCAAAAATGGCAGTAAACAGAACCCCTGTTTTAAAAAGATGCAGATCCCTTGGTCTGGAACCCATGTACCTGGGATACGACAAGAAGTCTAACAGAAGCAACGCAAGAGCAGGCAAGAAGGTAAGTGAATACGGCCTTCAGCTGAGAGAAAAGCAGAAAGCTAAATTCATCTACGGCGTGCTGGAGAAACCTTTCAGAAATTACTATAAGAAAGCCGACAGAATGAAAGGGATGACCGGTACCAATCTGATGACCATTCTTGAAAGCAGACTGGACAGCGTTATCTTCAGGATGGGCTTTGCAAGAACCAGAAGAGAAGCAAGACAGGTAGTAGATCACAAGCATGTACTGGTAAACGGAAAATGCATCAACATTCCTTCTTACCTGGTTAAAGCAGGCGATGTGATTGAAATCAAGGAAAAAGCAAAAGGAATGCAGAGATATAAAGATATCCTCGAAGTTACAGCAGGAAGACTGGTTCCGGAGTGGATGGATGTAGACATCGAAAACTTCAAAGGAACGATTAAGGAACTTCCGGCCAGGGAAATGATTGACGTACCTGTAGACGAAATGCTTATCGTCGAATTGTATTCCAAGTAATTTCTTGTAGCTGGCGTGAACGTTTCAATTAAGAAACTTTTCGTTCGTAAAGGAGGGTATTTGCAGTGTTTGATTTTGAAAGACCCAATATCGAGGTTGCTGAAATCTCTGAGGACAAGAAATACGGCAAATTCGTTGTAGAACCGCTGGAAAGAGGTTACGGTATTACACTGGGCAATTCCCTGAGAAGAATTATGCTTTCTTCTCTGCCGGGTGCGGCTGTAAGCCAGGTGAAAATTGAAGGCGTGCTGCATGAATTCAGCTCGATTCCTGGTGTTAAGGAAGATGTGACTGAAATCATCATGAACATCAAGAGTCTGGCAATCAAGAATAACAGCGAAACCAATGAACCTAAGACCGCTTATATCGAATTCGAAGGCGAAGGTGTTGTCCGTGCTTCAGATATTCAGGCAGATCAGGATATTGAGATTCTTAATCCCGACCTGGTAATTGCTACCTTAAGCGGCGGCAAGGAAAGCAAGCTGTACATGGAACTGACCATTACCAAGGGACGTGGATATGTCAGCGCGGAGAAGAACAAGAGCGAAGACCTGCCTATCGGCGTAATCGCAATTGATTCCATCTATACTCCGGTAGAAAGAGTGAACATGGCTGTTGCCAATACCCGTGTCGGCCAGGTGACTGACTTTGACAAACTGACACTGGATGTATATACCAACGGTACTCTGGCTCCGGATGAAGCTGTCAGCCTTGCTGCAAAAGTACTCAGTGAACATTTAAGCCTTTTTATTGACCTTTCTGAAAATGCCAAAACCGCTGAGGTTATGGTAGAGAAGGAAGATGATGAGAAAGAAAAAGTATTGGAAATGAGCATCGACGAACTTGAGTTGTCTGTTCGTTCCTATAACTGCTTAAAACGTGCTGGTATCAATACGGTAGAAGAATTGACCAACAAGACTTCAGAAGATATGATGAAGGTCCGTAACCTGGGCCGTAAGTCACTGGAAGAGGTTCTTGCGAAATTAAAGGAACTGGGGCTTCAGCTGAATCCCAGCGATGAAATAAACGTATAACAAGCTGTAACCGTGAAGGTACGGAATAGTTATGATATACTCAAAATCTGTATGGGCATTTCCGGTAAGTCCGATGTGCGCGGAGATGTTGGAGTGTCTCAGGGTGCATAAGCACTTTGGGGCGCAAGGTCACCTGGAGTTGAAAGGTCACCTGCAGATGACCTGTAGCATGATTGGCCGCGGCGGCTGCTTCAGGGCGGCTGTCCGCTAGTATAAGCATCCGGTAAGTAAGTCCGATGAGCGTGGCCGGATGTACCAAGAATGAAAGAGAGATTAATAAAATGGCAAAATACAGAAAATTAGGAAAAACTTCTGATCAGAGAAAGGCTCTGCTGAGAAACCAGGTAACGAACCTGTTATATCATGGAAAAATCGTTACGACTGAAGCAAGAGCTAAGGAAGTACGTAAAATCGCGGAAGGCATCATTGCGATGGGCGTGAAAGAAAAAGATAATTTCGAAACCGTTAAGGTTACCGCAAAGGTTGCCAGAAAAGACAAAGACGGCAAGAGAGTAAAAGAAACCGTAGACGGAAAGAAAGTTACCGTTTATGATGAAGTGGAAAAGGAAATCAAGAAGGATATGCCCAGCAGGCTTCATGCCAGAAGGCAGATGCTGAAAGTTCTGTATCCGATTACCGAGGTTCCCACCACTGCAGCCGGACGTAAGAAAGGCACCAAGAAGGTAGATATGCCTGCCAGAATCTTCGATGAAATCGCTCCCAAGTATGTGGATCGTAAGGGTGGATATACCCGTATCATCAAGATTGGACAGAGAAAAGGCGACGGAGCAATGGAAGTTGTTCTTGAGCTGGTATAAGATAGAGTTAAGAAAGCAGTAATGCTTTCCTTTATAGAAAAGACATCCCCTGCGGAAGGAATTCCGCGGACGGATGTCTTTTTTTATCAAGAAAGAGGAAGCAGTAATTCCATGTTTACTCCTGATTTCCCATATGGGGGGACTCGTCAGGCTCCAGCCAGCCTGCATATTCGATAATGGAAGGGATTTCACCCGGTTTTCTTCCACGCAGGGTCTGCATACGGTATTCCTTGGGAGGAACCTTCATCATCTGATTAAACAGCCGGTTAAAATTGCTTAGGGTACTGAAACCTGTCATTACTGAAATGGTGAGGATAGTATGGTTGGTGTTCCTGAGCAGATTGCATGCGTTCATAATCCGGATGGTATTCAGGTAGGTAAGCGGTGTCGTGTGCATAACGGACTGAAAACATCTCCGGAAATGGGTGGGGCTCATATGGCAGAGTTCCGCCAGACGGTCCACAGGAAATTTATTCATGTAATTATCTTCGATAAAATCCAGCGCCGGCGTGATATTCATTGAATTATTGCCGAAACATGGTGGATTTTGCCAGGGGGGGGGTATTTTCAGATTGTATATTATGCATCTCCGGGTTTTGGAAACGGATGATTTCCATATATAAAGCGAACAGATAGCTTTTCGCCAGCATACGGTCCGGTTCCTCTGCGGAAAGCTCCTCCACCGCGGCATCCGCAAGCAGAGGGATCCGCCGGGAGAGGCCTGCCGGTATCAGGTATTTATGAACATCGTCATAGATCATGCTGTAGCTGAAATCGGGAGGCAGCATATCCCGGAACAGCTGACGCGGATCAAAAAACAGGTAGGACCATCTGCTTTTGGTGCAGGGGGCCGAGTAAGTGGTGTGAGGGATATTCCGGGGAATACAGGTAACATCTCCCTCTGAAAACGGCATAGTCATAGCGTTGCAGAATTCCAGGATTCCGCTCCTGGAATGGCAGATACCTACCTCCAGACAATTATGAAAATGCAGATGTTCGCTTTTGACATCGGATATCTTCCAGTTATCACCGGTAAGAAGAAGTACCGGAAAACTGGATGGAAGGTAATAATTTCTGTATTCAATGACCGGCTTTGGCTTTTTTATCGACATAATACATTTCCTCCCGGAAAAGCAGATAACCTGTTTCTTTTGAAAGCAGTATAACATAAAAAATAAAATCTGTTAATATGGTCAGATTTGCATAGGTATTTGATAAAAATGTGGATGAAAGGGAACTGCTAAATATAAGATAATACATATAGATAAAACGCACAAATAATTGGTAAAAACTATATTGCAAAAATACAATATAAACAATAGTAAATATACAAAATGCGATAAAATGGAGAAAAATACATAAATATGGAGGGAAATTAAGGGCTATGGCAGAAGAATTGGAAAAACAGTATCCATATCATATCAGGGATGTCCATATCAGTGATCCCTTTATTTTGGCGGATCCGGTGAGTAAAAAATACTATACCTATGTACAGTTTGCGGATCGGGACAGATTTCCGGATGTGTATGCGGGGGAACCTTGTTTTTATGTATTGGAAAGCAGGGATTTGGTACATTGGTCCAGGCCGGAGGTGGCTTTCCGGAAAGGTGGATTCTGGGCGGATTCAGACTACTGGGCTCCCGAGGTACATATCTGGAAAGGGAAATATTATCTGATTTCTTCCTTCCGGGCCAGGGGAACCTATCGCAGATGCCAGTGTCTGGCAGCGGATTCTCCTAAAGGCCCTTTTAAACCGGTAAGCGGGAAACCGGTTACGCCGGAAGGGTGGCATTGTCTGGACGGGACCCTGTATGAGGATAAAAGGGGAAAACCGTGGATGGTCTTTTGCCATGAATGGCTTCAGGTGAATGACGGGCAGATATGTGCGGTGCCGCTGAGTGATGATCTAGGGAAGGCGGAGGGAGAACCGGTCATTCTTTTCCGTGCATCCGACGGACCATGGGCTGCTAAAACCATGAAAGGAAGCGGCTGGGTGACGGACGGGCCTTTTCTGCACAGGCTGAAAAGCGGCGTGCTTATTATGCTCTGGTCCAGCTTTTCGGATAAAGGCGGGTATACCACCGGTTATGCCAGATCGTTAAGCGGGGATATCCAGGGGCCATGGATCCAGGAGCAGCAGCCGTTGTATGCCATGGACGGTGCCCATTCCATGTTGTTTACCACTTTCGGCGGACAGCTGATGATGGCCCTGCATTGCCCAAACCGGCATGAGGCCAAACGGATTCTTCTCTTTGAAATGGAGGAGTCCTTTGACGGTATTCATATTGTCAATGAGGTGACGGGAAACTGGTATAACAATGTGGGCGGGATTGCTGCCGGCTTTGCCTATAAAGATCGTTGTGTGGAGGAGCCTTGTTTCCGGGTGAGCCCGGAAGCGGTGACGGAAGAAACGGATAATAGAAAGGAGCAGGGGGGCGTATGACGCGGACAGCTGATAATGCGAAGAAACAATTGACAGGAAGGCAGAAGAAAAAAATACGTCTGGTGCTTCTTCTTCTGCCTTTTATGCTTTTTGTACTGGTATTTAATTATGCCCCGCTCCTGGGATGGAGTTACGCCTTTGTGGATTTCAAGCCCGGTGTATCCGTATTCCATTCCGATTTTGTGGGACTGAAATACTTTCAGAAAATCGTTTCCAATCCCAGGGATTTTCTGAATGTAATGCGTAATACGCTGTGTATTTCCTTTCTGAATATCTGCTGCTCGGTGCTTCCTGCCATTTTTGCCATTGCCATTTCCCAGCTGAAAAATAAGCGCTATGCCAAAATGGTACAGACGGGAACCTCGATTCCCAATTTCATCTCCTGGGTCCTGGTATATTCCATTGTGTTTATGCTGCTGTCATCGGAAGGCAGCGCATTGAACAATATCCTGCTGGGCCTTGGGCTGGTAAAGGAGCCGGTTAACCCGCTAACCAATGTAAAGCATGCCTGGTTTATCCAGGTGGCGATTGGGGCGTGGAAAACACTGGGTTATAACGCCATCATTTATCTGTCGGCCATAAGTTCCATCGATCAGGAGCTGTATCAGGCGGCGGATGTGGACGGTGCGAATACCTGGCAGAAAATTGTTCACGTTACCGTACCCGGCTTGCTGTCCACCTTCTTTGTCCTCCTTCTTCTGGCAATTTCCAATATGCTTTCCAACGGCTTCGACCAGTACTGGCTGCTGGGAAACGGCATGACATGGGATAAGCTTGAGGTCTTTGACACCTATGTATACCGGATGGGTATTAAGAATATGGAATATTCCCTGGCAACAGCAATGGGGATTTTCAAATCCGTTGTCAGTATCATTCTTCTTTCCTTTGCCAACTGGGCCTCCAGGCGGCTGAGAGGGGAATCCATTTTCTGATAAGGGGCTGACGGGACTGAAATTGAGAAAGGAAGCTGTGTTATGAATAAAAAGAAGAAGACAACAATTACTTTTTCCGGTGTACTGAATTCCCTTATTCTGGGGGTGTTTACCTTTATCTGCGTTTATCCGCTTTGGTACATATTTATTAATTCCTGGTCCTCACCCGCGGCGGTGAACCGGGGGGTGTACCTGCTTCCCAAGGAGTTTTCCGTAGAAGCTTATAGTAATCTTCTGGAAATTCCCGGGCTGACCTCCAGTATCGGAATCGCGTTTGCCCGTACCATTCTGGGGACGCTGCTCACCCTGCTGTGCTGCAGTTTCGCGGCTTATATCCTGGCAAACCGGGATCTGCCCTGCAGGAAGCTGCTGTACCGTTTTTTTATCATTACCATGTACGTGAATGCGGGATTTATTCCCTATTATCTGCTCATCAGCAATATCGGGCTGAAAAACAATTTTCTCGTATATATACTGCCTTATGCGGTACAGGCTTATTTTATTATCCTGATAAAGACCTATATTGAATCGATTCCCGGTGAACTGGTGGAATCGGCGGAAATGGACGGCGCGGGGCTGATAAAAGTATTTTTCCGTATTATCCTGCCGCTGGCGAAACCCATACTGGCCTGCATCGTGGTATTTGCTGCGGTGAACCAGTGGAATACCTGGTCGGACGATATGTTCTTTATGCAGGGAAGGAAGGCCGCCAATCTGCATTGCCTGCAGTATCTGCTCTATACCAAGCTGCAGTCCAATGTGGTGTCCACATCCAGTTCAGGCGCGGCGGCGGGAGCGGCGGTGAAGGTTACCTCCACCACGCTGCGGATGGCTATGAGTTTTATTACCGTAATCCCTATTCTGTGTGTATACCCTTATATGCAGCGGTTTTTTACCAAAGGAATCATGCTGGGTGCTGTTAAGGGGTGAGAAGTTCTTACTTTCATTCCCGCAGGCGGCGGGCCGGGTGAGCGCATCCGTGCATATGCCCGGCAGTTTCCGCGGGGCGGATATCCTTCCGCAGCAGAGAAGGTATCCGGCACATAATGAAATTCCATAAGTAAGGAGAGGGTGTTTAAAATACACCCAAAGGAAGGAGAGAGTATGAAAACCAGTTTCCAGAAAAAAAATCTTTTAGCCAGAATGCTGGCAGTGGCCGTTTCCGTTGCAATGCTGGGCGGACTTACAGCCTGCGGCGCTTCCTCAAAGGAGCCTGCTTCCGGTTCGGCGCCGGCAGCCGGCGACACCGCACAGACAGAGGCGGCGGAAGGGGAATCCGGGGAAGGCTCCGGAACAGAGACGGCAGCCGGTGACTCCGGAGTGGTGGTTCCCCAATTTGAGGAACGAGTAAGCCTGGATGTGGTTGCGTTCGTGGGAAGAGGGGAGGCGGACGGCTTACGGAGCGATCCGGTCAGCAAGTACATTGAGGATACGCTGAATGTGGATCTGTATCTCACCGGCGTTACGGAAGCGGACTGGCCGAGCCAGTTATCCGCAATGATGGCAGACGGTGATTTGCCGGATATCTTCCTGTTATCCGATCCCACCAAGCAGCTTCCTATGCTGCTGGAATCCGGTTCCGCATTGAATCTGGAGCCTTATCTGGAGGAATACGCACCCAATACGGTGAACGATCCGGCGGGCAGGATGATGCTCGAGGCCCAGAGAATGACGGCAAACAGTCCTGACGGGAATGCCTATCTGTGGGGAATGTGCAAAGGCTCCTGGGATGATGGCACCGTGCCTACCTGCGGGCACTATATCAGATGGGATGTGTATAAAGAAGCCGGTTATCCCAAGCTGGAATCCTATGATGAGGATCTGCTGGATGTTATGGAAGCTATGGTAGCCGCAGAACCGCAGACAGCGGACGGACAGAAAACCTACGGCTGCGGCGCATGGTTCGGCGCAGGCCAGGGCTGGGGGGAATGGGTATTTACCTTCGGGCTGGGGCCGCAGGAGGGCGTAAACCTGATTGAAACAACAGGACGTGTCCTGGGAGTGTCCACCGTGGATTCCAAGCCTCTGGAAAACAACCAGCTCACCGATCCGGAAGGTATTTTCTGGAGAGCGGTACGGTTTTACAACAGAGCAAATCAGAGGGGGCTGCTGGATCCCGATTCCTTTACCATGACCTCCGATATCTATGAAGAAAACCTGAAGGCCGGAAAATATATGTTTAACGTACCCGGATGGATGTCCGCTAATGCCAACCTGGAATTCAACAAGACGGAAGGCAACCAGAAAACATTTATTTCCCTGCCCAGCCTGAGCGGTGATGCGGAAGACCGTTTCGGTAACATGTACCGCGGGGAAAGGCAGTATGTGGTGAATGCCAATACGGAAAATCCGGAAAGATGTGTGGCCCTGCTTGATTTTGTATCCACCTATGAATTCTCCAGAATCGCATGGAACGGCCTGGAAGGGCAGTTCTGGAACGTGGAGGACGGAGAACCCGTACCTACGGACGATTATCTCAAGGTTACCAAGGATGATGCGTTCGGCGTGGAGACCGGCGTCAATGTATATCATCATTTCTGCGGGTTTGGGAACGGAACTATCGATCCCGACGACGGTGTTGCCATTGATTTGTACCAGTTCTCCCCGAAGGCGCTGGATTCCAAGATGAATGATACGGTGAAGGATTTCATCTCCCATTACGGACAGGAGACCCAGGCGGATGTATACCGGGCCGAGACTCCCGTTACCGATGCCGGAATGTATATTTCCTTCGGGGATCCGGAAGGGGATATCGCATCCTATGTTAATGAAATCAACGCCTTTATGGGCAAGAATGTTGTCACTGCGGTTGCTGCCAAGAGCGATGAAGAATTTGAAGCAGCCCGTACCAAAATGATTGAAGAGCTGCAGGACAATTACCATGTGGATGAGGTGTTCCAGTATTTCTATGATAAAGCGGTTGAACAGGCGGATGATGTTGCCAAGCTGGTTGAAATGAATAACGCTATCAAGGCCGACAGGGAATAGTAACCGATAACGGATACTGACCCGGCAGGAGCCCGTGTATTGCTAAAATACACGGGCTCCTTTAGAATATAAGGTATAGACGGAATTGCTTGTTTTTCAGGGGAAAGGTGTCCGCTGGAGGCGGACAGAGGGGCATTGATATGATTAGCAGACAGAAGCTGGTGATACCCACTTATGAAATGGATGAAGCGGAGAAAGCACCGATTTTCTATGATGTGAGAAACCATCAGGGAACCAGAGGGAATCTCTATCCCATCCCGATGATTGATACCTTTACGAACGTAAAGGCAGACAAAACGTACGAGGCCATCCTGCTGGAAAATGAATTCCTCCGCATAACGGTGCTTCCCCAGCTGGGAGGAAGGATTTATGAAGGATATGACAAAAAAGCCGATTATCATTTTGTCTACAAAAACAACGTGATAAAGCCGGCGCTGATCGGCCTGGGCGGAGCCTGGATTTCCGGCGGGATTGAATTCAACTGGCCGCAGCATCACAGACCTACCACTTATATGCCTGTGGATTCCTGGATCGAAAAGGGGGAGGACGGATCGGAGACTGCCTGGATGGGAGAATATGAACCGCTGTTCGGCATGAAGGGAATGGTGGGGGTAACCATCTGGCCCGATAAAGCCTATGTGACGGTAAAGACCAGGCTGTATAATCCGGGAAATGCCGCACAGACCTTTCACTGGTGGGCCAATCTGGCGGTTCATGCCAACCGGGATTACCAGCTGCAGTTCCCGCCGGATGTGGATTATATCACTTATCATTACAAGGACGCGGTATCCCCGTTCCCGGTGGTTAAGGGGGAATTTGCCAGGGCGGATTTCGGGGAAGGGACGGATATCACGTGGTTTAAAAACATTCCCTCGCCGGCCTCCTTCTTTATCCTGAATTCCGACTATAATTTTATGGGCGGTTATGATCATGGAAAAAAGAGGGGGACGGTACATGTGGCGGATCACCATGTGTCCGTGGGCAAGAAATTTTTCACATGGGGAAGCCGGGAATTCGGGGATGTGTGGCACAGGAACCTGACAGATGGGGACGGGGCCTATCTGGAAATCATGACAGGCTGCTATACTGACAACCAGCCTGATTTTTCCTTTATAGCGCCGGATGAAACCAAGACCTTTGAGCAGACCTGGTATGCCTTATCCGATATGCCCGGGCTGAAGAATGCGGGGAAGGATGCAGCGGTGGGATTCCTGTGTACAAAAGGCAGCCTGGAGATATGCTTCAATGCCACGGCGGTCCATGAAAAAGCCCGGATCCGGGTGGCGGTAAAGGAAGAGACTCTTTGGGAAGAAGAGGTTTCCATCGGGCCGGGACAGCCTGTGTGCAGAAGCCTTGAGGTTCCGGAGCTGACGGAGGAAAAGGATGTGTCCGCGGGCCTTTATGACGAAGAGGGGAAGGAACTGGTTTCCTATACCCGGCGGCCTCCTTTTTTCCAGGACAGAGAGAAGCCTGTTCCCCACAGGCCTGCCAGGCGGCCGGAAGAAATCACCAGTCAGGAGGAGCTGTACCTGGAAGGGCTGCATCTGGAGCAGTACCGCCATGTGACGCTGCGGGCGGTGGATTACTACCGGGAAGCCCTGCGGAGGGATCCGGGAGACAGCCGCTGTAATAATGCTATGGGCCTGCTGCTGATGCGGGGCGGGAACTTTGCGGAGGCACTGGGATTTTTTGAGCGGGCCGTGAAGCGCTGTATGCTGCGCAACCCCAATCCCAGGGACGGGGAATCCTGCTTTAACTATGCCTGGGCTTTGGAGGCGAACGGGCAGGAGGAGGAAGCCGTCCGTTATTACCGGAAGGCAGCCTGGAATTACGGGTACAAGGGAGCCGGACTGAAGCAGGCGGCGAAACTGTCTGTGAGGAAGGGGGATATGGAAACGGCCGAAAGCTGTGTCGGAGAGGCGCTGACGGTGAACGGGGAAAGCCCGGCGCTTTTTTTCCTGAAGGCCTTTATCCTGCGGAAAACGGGAAAGGCGCAGGAAGCCGCCCGGGTGAACCGGAGAATGCTTGAAATCGATCCCATGGCTTATGGGAGCCTGGGCGAAAACTGGTTCTTACAGGGGGAAGAAGGCCTGGAAAGGCTGCGGGCGGTTCTGAGGGACCGGAAAACCGCGTGGAGAGTCCTGCTGTCCGCCTATCTGGAGCTGGGAGCCTGGCAGGAGGTATTGGCGTTGGGGGAAAAAGCGCCTGCCGATCCCATGGTTCTTTATGACTGTGCCTATGCGGCAGCAGGTCTGGGGAAAGAGGAGGAAGCCGGAACGTTCCTGAAAAAAGCGGGAGAGGATCCGGGAGATTATTGTTTCCCTTACACAGATATGGATAAAAACGTATTGGAATATGCATGGGATAAAGGGATGGACGGCGGACGCAGCGCCTATTATCTGGGATGCCTGTATTATGGAAGGGATAACCGGGAAGAAGGCATGAAATACTGGCAGGAAGCAATCTTGAGGGAGGAAGGGCTATATCAGGCCCACCGGTGTCTGGCACTGGCTCTTCTGGAGGGATACGGGGATGAAACAGGAGCGCGCCGGGAAATGGAGAAGGCGTTCGCCCTGGAGAGGGCATCTTCTATGGGAAAAACAGGTTCTGCGGAGCTTGTGTCCGGCGGAATGGACAAAGCAGCTGCCGGCCCGGATGCACGTTTCCTTCTGGAACTCATGGAAATACGGAAACGGTGCGGCGAGCCGGTGAGAAAGCTTCTGGAGCTGTTGGAGGAATACCCGGAGCAGGTCCGTAAAAGAGAGGATCTGTATCACATGCAGCTGGTTTTGTACAACGAAGCGGGTATGCCGGAGAAAGCGGCAGAATGTCTCAAAAACCATGTTTTCCATCCCTATGAAGGAGGGGAAGGAATCCTGGTAAAGTCGCATATCCTGGCTTATATCCAGTTGGGAAGGCGGGCGCGCAGGGAGGGGAAAAACAAAGAAGCCATTGACCTTTTCGAAAAGGCGCTGGAGTATCCGGAGAACTATCACGAGGGCCGCGGCGTTATGGCGCGGGAGGCGGCGGTGTATTATTATATGGCGGAGGTACTGGAGGCGGAAGGCCGCCGGAAGGAGGCGCTGGAATGGTACCGGAAAGCCGCCTCCCATGCGGTGGGCCGCCTGGATGAAAGTGATTTCTATACAGGCTGCGCGCTGCGGCGGCTGGGAAGGGAAAAAGAAGCGGCGTGTCTCTACCGGCAGATGTTGGAAGGCGCGGACGCCCTGCTGAAGGAAGACAACAGACTTCCCTATTTCGGCGGTTTTGTTTCCAATCTGCCGGGAGAACATGAGGTGCGCAGGGCGAATCATGGCAAGGCCCATCCGGCGAGGTTTTATGCGCTGACAGGACTTGGGAGAAAGACAGAAGCCGCAGCGGAGAAGGAACTGGCGGCTTTCTGGGGAGCGCAACTGGCGTGGCTGACGATTATTGAAGAAGAAGGGGAACGGTGAAGGGACGGAACCGTTACGAAGAAGGAGGAAAAGTAAGGTATGAAGGCATCGGAAAAAATAAAAGGAATTGTTTTTGCATATAACACGAGCGGGGAATATGAGATGGTAAAGGAGCTTGGGGTGGAGTGGATGCGCCTGAATATCTGCTTTCCCTGGACGGACAAAATGTTCGGCACTCTGAGTGAGGAATACATACAGGCACGGCAGGAGATCCGGGATACGCACGAAAGAGGCTTCCAGGTTATGCCGGCCACGCCTCCTCTTGGAGGATTTACTTATGACGAAAAGGAGGGGAAGACCTGCTGGCATGAGCATTTCCCGGATTTCGTGGGAGAAAAGGGGACGGAAGCTTTTTATGAGAACGTGAGGGAAACTATGCGTTTTATCTGCGAGGATCTGGGAGAAGCCGCCGGAATCTACTGGCAGTGTATGAATGAAATTGATATCCCCGTATTTTCCAATGATTATGCGGATGCTATCCTGGCGGACACCGCCAGAGCCAGTGCGGAGGGAATCCGCAGGGCAAATCCGGAGGCAAGGTGTGGGATCAATATTTCCTGCTATAATGAGAACGCCGTCAGAATTGCGGATTTGGTTTACCGGGAAGGGCATCCTTTTTATTATATGGGAGTGGATCAATATTTCGGATCCTGGCAGCCCGGCGATGTGCAGGACTGGATCGGCGTGATAGACGGGCTGTATGACAGATACGCTCTTCCGGTGCTGGCAAATGAGTGGGGCTATTCCTCCGACGGACAGATGGCGGAGGAAACGCCGGATCCGGCACAGATCCCGTTGGGGCTGAATGAGGTCTGCCATACGAAGCGATGGTTTAACCAGGTGGGAGGCGGGCATACACCTGGGATCCAGGCGGATTATTTCAGAAGGGGGCTGCGTATTTTTGCGGAACATCCCCATTGTCTCGGCTCGTTCATGTTCTGCTGGCGGGATGCCTATCACTGCTATCACTGCGGAGAGCCGGACTGCCCGGCGGAATGCTTCTGGGGAATCGTGGATACCGAATGCAGGCCCAAACCGGCCTACTATGCGGTAAAGGAAGCGCTGGAGGAATTCTACCGGTAAGACGGACGGCAGGCAGGGTATTTATCTGAGAACAGGTTTTAATTGGGATCGGCTTCCGGCGCCATCCATCCGGTGAATTCCAGGATGGTCTGCCGGGAGTCGATCCCTGTCTCTTGGTGGGCCAGGAGCATCTGTCTCCGGTATTCCCGGGGCGTCATATGGATAACAGCCTGGAAATGGCGGTTGAAATTGGAGACGGAAGCAAAACCCACCATTTCGGATATGGTGAGAATGGATTCTTCCGTGCTGCGCAGCAGGTTACAAGCTTTCATGATCCGGGTGCTGTTCAGATAGTCCAGAGGGCTGGTGCGCATGATGGTATGGAAAATGCGCCGGAAATGGGTGAGGCTCATATGGCATACCTCCGCCAGCACTTCTATCGGAAACTGGGTGCTGTAATTGTCTTCCATATAATCCAGGGCAGGCGAGATGATAAGGGCATTTTCCGGCAGCGAGGTGCGGGGGGACGCGCCCGGATCCGCATCCTGGCTGGCCTGTTCCTGGATCCGGTTCAGCTCGATGGATAGGGCCAGCAGAAGCCCTTTGACGCATACCCGGTAGTTGGGCCGTTTCTCCTCCATTTCCCTGACGATGGAAAGGGCCAGATAGTGGATGTGGGGATATTCCTCCCGGGGCAGGATATGGCGGTATTTTTGATAAGAAAAAAGGGAAAGGCCGGGGCCGGCATCCGGGGTGAGCAGCAGGCCCTTGAAAAGCTCGGCAGGATCAAACATGATATATGACCAGCGGCTTTCGGTCCCCGGATCGGAATAGGTGGTGTGGGGGATATTCCTTGGGATGCAGGTAACATCCCCCTCTTTGAACGGCATCGGCTCGCTGTAAAATTTCATTGTCCCGCTGTGAGAATGGCACAGCCCGATTTCCAGGCAGTTATGGAAATGCAGACGGCTGCTGGGGATGTCTGAAATTTTCCAATGCCCGCCGGTGAGGACGAGAACCGGGAAATCCATCGGGAGGTAATAATTGCGGTATTCCATAACGGTGTTTTTGGGTTTGGACATAAGAGGGACTCCTTTTTTCTCATAAGCGCGGGGGCGTCGTAACACCGACGCTGGAAATGCGTAAGGTAAAATGGGCGGGGCTTTTCGTTTAGGAAAAGGTAAATTATAATTATAACAACCAAAATGTTAAATAAATAACGGATAGAAAATGCAATAAATTGTATAGAAAAACCATAAAAAAAGGTAAAATATTAAAAAAATAGGCAATTTAACGGATTTTAAGAAAATTATGTTATAAATATATTTAAAATAATGAATAAAAGCTAAAAAGAATATATCATAAATGGTTGAAATTGCAAAGTATATAATTGAAATTAAATAGAATTTGGTAGTAAATTATTTTATGGTTAATGCATAATAGGGATGCGTGCCGGAGTTTCCGGAGAAAGAGAGGGACTTATGTTAAAACTGGATTTTGACAGAAACCAAATTGAAGATGCAATCGATCGTATTGTGCAGAAAACCATGAATATGGATCTGACCTGGGACTGGCCCTGCGGCGTGGCCTATTATGGGATTTCCAGGGCATGGGAGATCACCAAGAAGGAAGAGTATCTGACGCTTTTAAAGGATAGGATAGATGAATATATGGAGCTGGGGCTTCCGTCTGTGTGGACGGTGAATACGTGTGCCATGGGACATTGCCTGATTACCTTGTATGAAGCTACCGGGGATGAGAAGTATTGGGATGTGGTTATGAGTAAGGTGCATTATCTGCAGGAGGACGCCCTGCGTTTCGGGGATCATGTGCTTCAGCATACGGTATCGGCAAAGAATGATTTTCCGGAGCAGGCCTGGGCGGATACCCTGTTTATGGCGGCGTTCTTTCTGCTGCGGGTAGGGGTGAAGCTTAAAAATGCAGAAATGATTGCGGATGCGCTGAACCAGTATTACTGGCATATTCATTATCTGCAGAATCCGGAAACCGGCTTATATTATCATGGCTACAATAATATTACGGGCGATCATATGTCCGGTTTTTACTGGGGAAGGGCGAATGCATGGGCGGCTTATACCATGTCCCAGGTGGGAAGTGTCCTGCCGGAGGCTTACCTGTATCCGAAATATCTGGAGGTGACCGGTTCCCTGAATGAGCAGCTTGCCGCTTTGAAGCTGCTGCAGACGGAAAACGGGCTGTGGCGGACGATACTGGATGATGAGGATTCCTATGAGGAGGTTTCCGCTTCCGCCGGTATTGCTGCGGCTATGTTGGAAAAGGGTAACCCGCTGCATTCCAGATACATAAACAAAGCCATAAAAGGGATCCTGGAAAATGTGGGCAAGGACGGCAAGGTGATGAATGTATCCGCAGGGACCGCAGTTATGAAGGACAGAGACGGTTACAGGGATATTTCCAGACGCTGGATCCAGGGCTGGGGACAGGGATTGGCACTGGCCTTTTTCTCCGGGCTGCTTGCCGCAGGCAATGTCTCAAAGGACGGCGCGTTATAAACGGGATGGTACGGTGTATGTATGATAGGTGAATGAAAAGCAAAGGAATAAGGAGTAAGACAGAATGAGTGAAAAAAGAAAAGGGAGCTTTACCCTTCCGGGAGAATCCGGCTATGAAAAGCTGACGCTGGAGCTGGCGGAAAAATGGGGGGCCGATGTCATCCGTGACAGCGACGGTACGGTGCTGTCCGATGAAATACTGGATGCGGGATACGGGATTTATTCCACTATCTGCATGATCCGCGATCATAATGCGTGGGCGGAGGAAAATCAGGATAAGCTGCAGCAATGCTTTCTGATGACAAATCCGGCTGTGGCGGCAGAAGGAAAGCTTACGGTTGCCCTGATGAAGGATTTTTTTGATGAGCAGTTTAGGATCAATGACAGCGAGAGGGCTTTCCGGTACTGGCAGGTGTATGACAGGACTACGGATACCCTGCTGGACAGGGAAAAATGGAACTATGACAGGGAAAAAGGCTGCGTTGTCATTGAGGAGCCGGAGGCCTGGCATACCTATACGGTAAGTTTTATGGCATACCGTATCTGGGAAGAGATTTCCATGTACAACCATACCACCAATAACTGGGACAAAGAGCATCTGATGCAGATTGATCCCATTTATCCGGAGGCACAGGAGTTTCTTCTGGACTGGATGAAGGAGTGGTGTGAAACCCATCCGGCGACAACCGTCGTGCGTTTTACCTCCCTGTTTTATAATTTTGTGTGGATCTGGGGAAGCAGCGTAAAAAACAGAAACCTGTTTACGGACTGGGGATCCTATGATTTTACAGTGAGTGAAAAAGCGCTGGATGAATTTGAGATAAAATACGGCTACAGGCTGACTGCCGAGGATTTTGTCAATCAGGGGAAGCTGCATGTGACCCATATGCCCGGGAACCGGAAAAAAGCGGACTGGATGGAATTTATCAATGATTTCGTCATATCTTTCGGACGTAAGCTGATCGATATGGTACATGCATATGGTAAAAAGGCATATGTATTTTATGATGACAGCTGGGTGGGAATCGAACCTTATAACGGCAGGTTTGAGGAATTCGGCTTTGACGGGTTGATTAAATGCGTGTTTTCCGGCTATGAGGCCAGGCTTTGTGCCGGTGTGAAAGTGGATACCCATGAACTGCGCCTTCACCCGTATCTGTTTCCGGTGGGCCTGGGCGGTGCGCCGACCTTTATGGAAGGCGGGGATCCCACACTGGAGGCAAAAAAATACTGGAACAGCGTGAGAAGGGCGCTGCTCAGGGAGCCGGTCCAGCGGATCGGCCTGGGAGGTTATCTCCATCTGGTGGCGGATTATCCGGATTTTTGTGATTACATAGAACAGGTGGCGGATGAATTCCGCAGGATAGGGGAGTTCCATAAAGAGGGCAGGCCCCACAGCATACGCACCAGGGTTGCGGTGCTGCATTATTGGGGAAAGCTGCGCTCCTGGACCCTTTCCGGACATTTCCATGAGACGTACAGGAATGATCTGATCCATATCAATGAAGCGCTGTCCGGGCTTCCGGTAGACGTATCCTTTATCAGCTTTGCGGATGTTCTGGACGGAGCGCTGGAACAAGCGGATGTGGTGGTTAACGCCGGATTTGCAGGAAGCGCCTGGAGCGGCGGGGAGGACTGGAAGAATCCCGCGATTGTGGAGAAGCTGACCCGCTTTGTATATGAAGGCGGCGCTTTCATCGGCGTGAATGAACCTTCCGCCGTGGAAGGATATGACTCTTTCTTCCGCATGGCGCCTGTGCTGGGTGTGGACGAGGACACCGGGGCGCGCATCTGCCATGGAAAATGGGAATTTGACCTGGAGGCGGAAGAAGGGCTTATGCCGGAGGGCAGCTTTGTCAGGAAAACCGGTGATTACCGGAAGGGTATTCCTTTCCTCACCGATGGAAATGCCAAAGTGCTGGCGGAGGACGGAGGGGTTCCCACCCTGACCGTGAACCGGTTCGGCAGGGGGATGGGGATCTATATGGCATCCTTTGAAAAGACGGTGGAAAATACAAGGCTGCTTTTAAACCTCATCATGCTTGCAGGGGGAGAAGACAGGAACGGGCTTTATCTTACGGATAATTGTTATACGGAATGCGCTTATTATCCGGGCAGCGGCCGGCTTGTTGTCATCAACAACAGTGACATGCCGCAAAAGACAACCATACAGACGGCAAAGGGACCGGCGGAAGCGCAGCTGGAGCCTTATGCCACCCAAATGCTTCGTATCTGAAGCGTAAGGGACTGTTACAGCAGCCCTTAAGGAGATAACATATGCAGATAGGAATCCGTTTACACGATACACGGCCTCTGGCATTGCCGGAGCGGCTTGCCCATACAAGGGAACAGGGCTTTACCTGCGCCCATGTGGCTCTTGCCAAGGTAATCGATACGTTTGAAGTCAATAATTCCACCCTCACCCCCGGGTTTGCCATGTATTTAAAAAAGCTGTTCGCACAACAGGATCTGGATGTGGCTGTGCTCGGCTGCTATCTGAATCTGGCGGATCCCGACGGAGCCCGGCTGGCAGAAACAATCGGAAAGTACAGGGCGCAGATCCGTTTTGCTTCCTGGCTGGGAGCAGGCGTGGTGGGAACGGAAACCGGTACGCCCAACTCCCTCTATGCGCCGGATCCGGCCAGCCGGTCGGAAGAAGCCCTGTATACCTTTACCAAAAACCTGTCCTATGTGGTGGAGTATGCGGAAAAGATGGGAGTCGTGGTGGCGATTGAGCCGGTCTGCCAGCATATTGTTTACAGCCCCCACCGGGCACGGCAGGTGCTCCGTTCCATCCAGTCGCCCAACCTGCAGATCATATTGGATCCGGTAAACCTGCTGGATGCCTCCAATGCGGGAAGGCAGAAGGATGTGGTGAAGGAAGCGATTGACGTGCTGGGAGAGGACGTGGCGGTAGTCCACGTAAAAGATTTCAGGCGGATAGACGGGAAGGTGGTATCCATGGCGGCCGGGACGGGCGAGATGGATTACAGCGATCTGATCCGTTTTATGAAAAAGGATAAGCCCTATATCCATGCCACACTGGAGGATACCCTCCCGGAAAATGCGGTACAGGCAAGACAATTTATGGAAGAACTCTGGAACAATGCGTAAAAAGCCGGGGAGGAAATGTGGTGTTCTGCCCATGTTTCCTCCCCGGCCCTTATCTATTACAACAGCCGGCTGAAAAAAATGATGGTTTCTATGTAACAGTTCAGACCTGTCTGAACTGTTACGTTTCTATTATTCCGGTAATGTGTATTTTGTCTTTTTTCCTTTCTTTTGCTGTAACAGATCCCTTTTTTCTACCATATGCTTTAGCAGGCGTGATGCGGTGGAGGCACTGATTTCCAGTAGCTTTTCCACATCGGCGCGGGTCACAAAAGCATTGTCTTTAACATAGTCTAGAATTTTCCGCTCATTTTGGCTTATAGAATTTACTGAGGAAGAATCATCCGTTTCATAAGATTCTGTACTGACATTACTATTTGGAAGGATGATCTTAAACGAATTACTGGTAATTTCCACCAAAGGCTTCCTATCCATATTTCTGTAAGCACCCATGATTTTCCGCATACCGGTTCCATAAGCTTCAATTAATTCCAGACGGTAAAATATATTTGCCAAATTTTGGTTCCTGCATACGGAAACACCTGACATAATATCATCCAGTGCGATTCCCGGCAAAAGCCCTCCAATAGATACAAATTCAATCCGGTCTGTGTAGATACTGATCAAAGCGCTTGCACGAAAGGCATAATCGCGGTGTACAAGCAAATTAAGGAGAGCCTCCCTCACAGCTACTTTTGGATAATCCAAGATATCAATTCGGCGAAGATCCTCAAAGGTGGATCTGATTTGATTGTGCATATCAATATAAGAGTAAACATCATTTAGCTGTTGCATCAGGGAACCGGAAAATTCCCGCCGATCCTGAAAGACACTTTGATCCGTTCCCTGAAAACAGGCAGCTTTGATTGTATGGATACATTGTTCAGACAACAAAAGCCCCAGGTTTGTATAAATACCATCGGAATTCAATATTTTTAAGGTTTGCATCTGCTGTGGCCCAAATTCCAGATTCCGGAGTGCAAATTCTTTTTTTACAGATTGAAAGGTTAAATTTTGCTCCAGTGACCGCATTTCCTCGAAGCTGTCCCCATCTGTCTCCTTTATCATATGGCGGATTGCGGTATCTGTTGCCGGAACGGAGGAGGTTCCCTGCCGAATATAAACACCCTCCGGCCGCAATCCTTTTTTTGCAATATAGTATGGCCTTCCTGTCCCGCGCTGGACATTTATAACTATGATTTTTTTCCCGTCCTGCTCCTCTGTATCATAATGGACAAACATGGTAACGTCAGGTTTAATGGAGTCTCTTATCATATTGCTGATTTTAAGCATTTCCTCATTGGTCTTTTCTACACCGATGATTTCACCATCGTCCCGGATTCCAATATATAGAGTCCCCCCACCGGAGTTTGCGAAAGCGATCACTTCTTTTTTTATATCTTCGACAACAATTTCTTTGAACTCTGTAGTTTCATTCTCCTGAAAAAACATGGGATACCTCCTGCTGCTTGAATTAAAATCTTCCCTATGTATTATAACTATTCTCGTCATTCAAGTCAATGGCTTGACGTGAATGACGAGAAAATGATTAGTAACAGTAAGAACCCTAAATGTTCAGGCCGCCGCCTGTTCCCGGTCTGTCCCGATTTGGGTCAGGCCGCCGGATCCTTTTAAATACCTGAAATATACGATGGCGAAGGCCGTGGTGGAAGTAAGCGCCGCAATGCCGTCCGCAATAGGCTCCGCATAAAAAGCGCCGGCTGCGGTAAAGACGAAGGGCAGCAGGCAGGTGGCCGCAAAATAAGTGGTTTTACGGAACAGGGAAAGGAACAGGGAGAGCTTCGTCATTCCCAGCGCGGTAAGGCTGTCCACAAACGTGTATTGGAAGCTTAAGGGAATGATCATCATGGTGAAGGCCTGTATTCCCCATACGGAAAGTCCGATATATTCGGCGTTGTCTGTAAAAATTCCGGCAAAGGCAGCAGGAAGGAAACGGGATACCAGGAACATTATGGTGGTAAACCCGATACAGAGCAGCAGGACACAGAGGATGATTTTCCGGATCCTGTCCGGTTTGTTGGCTCCGTAATTATAGCTGATGAGGGGCTGGGAGCCTCCGGTAATCCCCAGCATGGGGGAGGTGATGAGCATCATATAGCTTTGCACAATGGTGGCGCAGGTGATGAGCGTATCTCCGTAGCCCGGACCTCCATGATACTGCAGGACCGCATTCATGGCTATAATAATAATGCTGTCGGTGGCCAGAATAAGGAAAGGGGAAAAACCAAGAGCCAGAATCCGTTTCACAAGGCCGGGTTCAGGCCGGCGCAGATGAAGGGGGATCGGCATACTTTTTTTATAAAGGACACAGAGAACGAAAATACAGGAAGCGAGCTGTGCCAGCACCGTAGCTGCGGCAGCCCCCGCAATGTCCATATGGAATACAAAAATAAATAACGGATCCAGGATAATATTTAACACCGCGCCGATGAGTGTGGTCACCATACCAAGTAACGGATAGCCCTGGGCGGTTAAAAAGAAATTCATACCCATGGAAAGCAGCGCGAAGAACGTACCGCAGGTGTAAATGGTCAGATAGGTATTGGCATAGGGATAGGTAATATCACTTGCGCCGAACCAACGCAGGAGCATACCTTTGGTAAGAAGGAAAACAACGGTTAGCACCGCGGAAAAAAGGAGCAGGGTGCTGAAACAGTTGCCCAGAATCCGTTCCGCGTCTTTTTTGTCATTTTGTCCAAGACGCATGGAAAACAGAATGGATCCGCCGATACCGATGAGCGTGGCAAAGGAGGAGAGCAGTGTAATAATAGGGGCGCATACGCCTGCCCCGGCCAGGGAATCGGCCCCGGTTACCGGAATGTTTCCTATATAAATGCGGTCAACGATGCTGTAAAGAACATTGACGAACTGTGCGAACATAAACGGAACCGAAACCCGCAGCACAAGGCCGGGTACGGAATCCCTTCCGAAGTCATTTCCCTTTTTTGCTTTTGTATTCATGGTATCCCCCTGCATTTTCTCAGATAACGATGCTTGCTGCTCCGTACGCACCAGCTATAGATTATACCTAATTCCGCTGAGAACTTCAAGAAACAGTTTTCTTGGGGTGTAGATAAAAAAGTTTGGCGTCACCCGGCCCTGCTTCCCTGTGCGGCTTGCTGCCCTGCAAGGATTCCTGTAAGGGGCGTTATAAGCACGCCGGTCCTTAGGCTGCGTTCTTTGCAGCCTTAGTACCGCTGCGTGATTATCCGAGCGAGAGCGAAAACGACTAAAGTCGTTCCCCTGTAAGGAACCTTGCAGGGCAGCAAGCCGCACAGGGAAGCAGGGCCGGGTGACGCCAAACTTTTTTATCTACACCCTTTTTCTTGTAATTCTCAATGGACTCTAGTAAAATAGGAAAGTGGCAGTGATTGTAAACCAATATTTAAAATAGGGTAACATATGGAAAAAGAGATGAAACAGGATATTATAAAAGCGCAGGATCTTACCTTTGACTATATCAGGCATGATGAAGAAGGGAACGAGGAAGGCGCTATACGGGCCGTGGATGGTGTGGACCTGGAGGTGAAGCAGGGGGATTTCATTGCGATCCTGGGCCATAACGGTTCCGGGAAGTCCACGCTTGCCAAGCACATCAACGCACTTTTGGTTCCCACCTCCGGCACGATATGGGTGGACGGGAAAATCACCTCGGAAGAAAGCAACGTATGGGATATCAGACAGGCTGCGGGGATGGTGTTCCAGAATCCGGACAACCAGATTATCGGGCAGGTGGTGGAAGAGGATGTGGGCTTTGGGCCGGAGAATATGGGGGTGCCCTCCGCGGAAATCTGGGAACGTGTGGAGGAAAGCCTGAAAGCGGTGGGTATGTATGAATACCGGAAATATTCGCCCAATAAGCTTTCGGGAGGGCAGAAGCAGCGGGTCTCCATAGCCGGTGTACTGGCGATGCATCCCAAATGCATCGTGCTGGACGAGCCTACGGCGATGCTGGATCCCAGCGGACGCAAGGAAGTTATCCGGGCTGCCAGGGCGCTTAATGATGTGGAGAATGTTACGGTTATCCTTATAACCCATTACATGGAAGAGGTGATCCATGCGGATCAGGTGGTGGTGATGGATGAAGGCAGAGTGGTTATGAAAGGAACGCCCAGAGAGGTTTTTTCCTGCGTGGATGAGCTGAAGGCCCTCCGGCTGGACGTACCCCAGGTGACTCTTCTTAGCTATGAGCTGAAGAAAGCGGGACTTCCTCTGCCTGACGGGATACTTACCACGGAAGAACTGAAAGAGGAGCTGCTGAAAGTCAGATACCATGCAGCAATCAGGGATTCTGCGGATATAACAGGGAGTAAGGAAAATGGCAATTAAACTGGAGCATGTGAATTATATTTACGGTGCGGACACGGAACTGTCCGTGGCTGCTTTGAAAGATGTGAGCCTTTCTATTGATGACGGGCAGTTTATCGGCCTTATCGGCCATACCGGTTCCGGGAAGTCCACCCTGGTACAGCATTTAAACGGCCTGCTGAAGGCTACGAGCGGTGCTATATATTATAATGGAAAGAATATTTATGAAAAAGATTATAATATGAAGGAACTGCGAAGCCGGGTCGGGCTTGTCTTCCAGTATCCGGAGCATCAGCTGTTTGAAATTGACGTTTTTTCCGACGTATGCTTCGGACCGAAGAACCTGGGGCTGTCCGGGGATGAGGTGGAAGCCCGCGCAGTGGAAGCCCTGGAGCTGGTGGGGATTGGGGAGGACTATTACAGACAGTCTCCTTTTGATCTGTCCGGGGGACAGAAAAGGAGGGTGGCCATCGCCGGCGTCCTTGCCATGAAGCCGGATATGCTGGTGCTGGACGAGCCTACGGCCGGTCTGGATCCCAGGGGAAGGGATGAAATATTGGGGGAAATTTCCCTGCTGCGTGAGAAAACCGGAATGACCATTGTACTGGTTTCCCACAGTATGGAGGATGTGGCGAACTATGTGAACCGCATCATTGTGATGAATAAGGGAAGCGTGATGTTTGATGAGGAACCGAAGAAGGTATTCGCGCACGTGAAGGAGCTGGAGGAAGTGGGGCTGGCCGCTCCTCAGGTTACCTATATTATGCATACGCTGAAGGAAGCGGGATTTGCAGTGGAGACGGACGCCACGACTTTGACGGAAGCCAGGGACGCTATTCTGGCAGCCTGCGGGCGCGGGAAGGAAAGAAAGCAATGTTAAGAGACATTACATTAGGACAATATTACCAGACGGAATCGGTAATCCACCGCCTGGATCCGAGAGTCAAGCTGATTGCAACGGTGGTATTTATCATTTCCCTGTTTGTTGTGACTAATTTCTGGGGATATCTGCTGGCGGCGTTGTTTCTGGCAGGAATGATCCGGCTATCCCATGTGCCTTTTAAATTTATGGTAAAAGGGATGAAGGCTATTTTGCTGCTTTTGATCCTCACGGTGGTATTCAACCTGTTTCTCACTCCCGGCGAACCTCTGCTTTCCCTGTGGAAGCTTACCATTACCAAAGAGGGCCTGCGTACGGCGGTGTTCATGGCGGTGCGCCTGAGCTTTCTGATTATCGGTTCTTCCGTAATGACGCTCACCACCACTCCCAATAATCTGACGGACGGCATGGAGAGCCTGCTGCGCCCTTTGAAAAAAATACATGTGCCGGTGCATGAAATATCCATGATGATGTCAATCGCCCTGCGTTTTATCCCTATCCTTCTGGAGGAGACGGATAAAATCATGAAAGCACAGATAGCCAGGGGAGCGGATTTTGAAAGCGGGAATCTCATCAATAAGGCGAAAAGTATGGTTCCTCTGCTGGTGCCGCTGTTTATTTCCGCATTCCGGCGGGCCAATGATCTGGCTATGGCAATGGAAGCCCGCTGTTACCGGGGCGGGGAAGGCAGAACGAAGATGAAGCCCCTTGTGTATAAAAAAAGGGATTATGCGGGCTTTGTAGTGCTGGGGCTGTATCTGGCTGCCGCTGTGCTGACCGTGCTGCTCCCATAGGGGAACGGTTCGGACAGTTCGGAACGGTTATCCCATAGGGACAGGAAGGGAAGTTATATGAAAAGAGTGATGCTGACAGTGGCCTATGACGGCACGAATTATCATGGCTGGCAGCTGCAGAAGAACGGAATCAGCATAGAGGAGGTCTTGAACGGATGCCTCACGGAGCTTTTGAAGGAACCGGTGCAGGTAATCGGAGCCAGCCGGACGGATTCCGGGGTGCATGCATACGGGAATATAGCTGTATTTGATACGCAGGCCCGTATGCCGGGGGATAAATTTTCCTATGCCCTGAACCAGCGTCTGCCGGAGGATATCCGGATCCGGGCTTCCAGGGAGGTGCCGCTCTCCTTTCATCCCAGAAAGACGGACAGTATAAAGACCTATGAATACCGGATATTAAATGAAGAATTTCCCAATCCGGTGAAACGGCTGTACAGTCATTTCACCTATCTTCCTCTGGATGAAAAGAAGATGAATGAAGGGGCAAAGTTCCTTATAGGAGAACATGACTTCAAAAGCTTCTGCAGTGTAAATGCTCAGGTGGAATCCACCGTGCGCACCATTTACAGCTGTGAGGTGCAAAGAGTAGGGACAGAGCTGGTTATCCGGATCAGCGGAGGAGGCTTTCTTTATAATATGGTACGTATTATCGCGGGGACTTTGATGGAGGTGGGAAACGGAAAATATCCGCCCGAAGCAATGGCTGATATCCTGAAGGCGAAGGAACGCACGGCAGCAGGGCCTACCGCTCCGGCCAGTGGACTTACCTTGATTTCTTATGAATTCCCTGAACTGAAGGAATCACCTGAACAGCAGGAAATATTGTAAATGGAAACGTACGTATCTGTACTTCTGGCTATGAAAAGGAGTGGACTATGAGGATAATGGTGGTAAACGATGATGGAATTGAGTCAGACGGGATCCGCAGGCTTGCCGGAATGGCGGCAGAGCTGGGTGAGGTATGGGTGGTGGCTCCCAGACATCAGTGCAGCGCCATGTCCCATTGTATAACCGTTCGGGGAAGCCTGCATGTGAAAGAAGAAAGCTTCCCTGTCCCCGGAGTGAAGGCATACAGTGTGGACGGAACTCCCGCCGATTGTGTGAAGGTGGGGATAAAGTATCTTCTGCCACAAAAGCCGGATATTGTATTTTCCGGGATAAACTGCGGCTATAATGTGGGAGCGGATATATTGTATTCCGGTACGGTGGGAGCCGCGATGGAAGCTTTGCTTAATGAAATTCCGGCAATTGCTTTTTCTGAGGAAAGAGGAGGAAGCGGCGCGGCTGCGGATACCCATCTGCTGCCGGTTGTCAGAAAGCTTTTGGCAAAGGAAATAGGAAAAGATGAAATATGGAATGTAAACTTCCCCGGCTGCCCTCCGGAAGAACTGCGGGGAATCTGCGAAAACCGTATTCCGGACAGGATCCCTTTTTTCCTGGATGATTACCGGGTGGAAGAGTGGGAAGATAAAAGCTTCTGCCTTTTTGTTTCCGGCAAAGCAGCACAGACGGCAGGAAAAGGAACGGATATGGAAGCGGTTCTGGAACGGTACATTTCCATTGGAAAAATCCGAAATGAGGTCCTCGGAAGCCGCAGGTTTCATGCAGCTTATCCGTGATTTCATCCCTCCAATATAAAGGCATATACCCCTGCTCCTCTGCGGATGCAAAATTGACTCCCCTGAGGGTCTTTAGAATTTTTTCACAAGGATACTTTCCTCCGGATTCCCGCTCCAATAGACGGTAGGAAAGAAGGGATAAAAACATATGAGAAAGTGGGCTTTAGTTTTTCTGTATCCGGATAATAGTGGATGACTGCCTCTTCCCCGGAAAACTTTCTGCCTGCCATAATCCAGCGGCCTGTCTGCATGAAAAGGGATCTGGACAGGCTTACTTTCTTTTTCCTCTTTAAAAGTCAGGGTTTCTTTTTTTACTTCTTCTTTTGCCCAGGCGATGACATCCCCACAGGAGCGGCCATGTTCGGTTAATCAATCGGACAGAGTACCCGGCTTGCGTACAATAACGGAGGTACTGCCCCCTTGTCATTGATAACGGATTTGGAGATGTAAAAGGATTCTGCATTTTTTGATTTGGGGATGGTCAGCTCCTTGGGCATTACTGCCTGATCCTCATTGCACCAAATATTGCATTAAATACTGTATAATAAAACAAAATATTTGACAAAAAAGACCGGCGTTATGCGGTCTGCCAGTGTTTCTTGAAATTTTAACGGTCAAACTCCCGGGGCGGCACAGACGTTGAAATAAGGCGAAACTGTTACAATTATCTAATTCTACAACAGCTCTGACGATTAAAAAATTAGAATAAAAAAAACCTCCCACTTTACGTGGGATTGCGAGATAATAAAACTGACCAAAGAATTATTTCTTCGCAACCGCATAAAGAAAGGAGGTTTTTATCATGAAAACAAAAGCAAAGATCACCAGAAAAGATACGCGGGAACACCTGGCCCAGTTTCATCTGGCATGTGAACTGGTAAAGGTGATCCATCACTATTTCCCCGGGCTCCTGTCCCTGTTAAAGAACTTGGAGGATCCTCGCGACCAGAGGTATATCACTTACGAGAGCCATGTCTTACTGATGACACGCATCCTCTCCTCTATATTTTATATCAGCAGCATGAGAAAAACAAGCCAGGAATTCAATTCGGATACCGTGATCGAAAATATCGGATACCTGTGTGGAAGGCCGGAGCTCCCGGAGCTGCCCTACTGGGAGACGATAAATGACTATCTTAAGAGGTTGGACCCCGGCCAGCTGCAAGGTGTAGTCTGCGGCCTGGTGCGCCGTTTGCTGCGGAGCCGTGTGTTTGAAGACTCCCGTATAAGGGGAAGATACTGGCAGGTGATTGTGGATGGAACCCAGCTGGAGAGCAGCCGGAGGGAATTGGATCCTAAGAGTCTGTACCGTATCCATAGAAAAGGTACCCCGGAGGAATACCGGGAATACTATTACTATGTATTGGAGGCAAAACTCGTGCTGCGGGAAGATATCCTTGTGAGCATCATGACAGAGTTTGTAGAAAACGAAGGCAGTGAGGATGAAAAACAGGACTGTGAACGGAAAGCCTGCCGTCGGCTGCTAAAAAAGCTGCATGGGGAATTCCCACGCCTGCCAGTATGTCTGAGCGCAGACAGTCTTTATGCCTGTGAACCATTTTTTGAGGAATGCCGTGGATATGGGTACCATTATATCCTGCGCTTTAAAGAAGGGAGTATCCCGTATGTTGCAGACGAATTTGGGACACTGCGGAACAGGGAAGGGAACCTGCAGAAAGAAGAAACGGAAGATATGACCTTCTGGAGTGACTATGTAAATGGGATAGATTATGAGGGGCATCTGGTAAACCTGTTGGAATATAGAGAAGAAAAGAAAAACGGGAAAGGAAAAGAAAAGAGTTTCTTGTTCCTCACCGATCTGGCAGTAACGGAAAAGAACGTGAGGGCGACGGCAGAAGCCGGCAGACGGAGATGGAAAATAGAAAACGAAGGATTTAATACCCAGAAGAACTACGGATACTGTCTGGAACATATGTACAGCAGGGTGTACCAGGGAATAAAAAACCATTACTACCTGATCCAGATCGGGCATATGATAGCGCAGGTGATGGAGGCATGGGAAAGCCTGTGGAAAAAGGTGAGGCAGAGCCGGGAGCAGAAGCACCGCAGGATACTGGAATCATGGAAGCAGGATAAGTTAAAAGAAACTATGCAGGAAAAAGAACAAGGGTTCCAGATACGTTTTGGATAAGGGTGCAGGCCGAAGGGAGGTGAGCTGGGAACCGGTAGAACAACAGGATAGTAAGGGAAAATCCCAGGGAGATTGTGTGCCTTTATACAACCGAAAAGGAGAGAAAGCTTGAAAATGCAGGATGAAACTGGGATTATTCCACTAAAAATAAATTTACTCGTCAGAGCTGATTCTACAAATTTAGAGTAGAAACAAGTCAAAAAATGATGTATAATTAAAAAAATGTCTATATGAGGAAGGAAAAGAGTGATGCCATTACTTAAATGCCCTAAATGTGGAAAAGAATTATCGGAAAAAGATGATTTATGTCCGGCCTGCGGTTATCCGATTAATAAGGAACCGCTTACAACCGATTCTCAGGAAACAAAGGTTACTGAAAGGAATGAACCACAAACGAAAACAATCAATAAAAAAAATAAGGCTAAGCTGATTATTCCGGTGGCTTTAGTTGTTGTGGTCATAGGTGTATTGGCGGGAGTTATTTATAACATTAAAGTATTGCAGCCAAGAAAAATAGAAGCGGAAAACAGAGCTATTTATGAAGAAGCAATGGAACTTCTTGAAAGCGGGAAATATAGTAAAAGTGCAGAATTATTTCAATATATAGCAGGGTATGAAGATGTTGATGAAATGCTTGAGAATATAGAGAATATATTGCATGTTGTTGGAAAGTGGACGGGTGTGGCAACATATATGAATGATCAAGTTGCTAAGATTGAAAATGGCTCTACAGAGGCCATCATTAATGAGGATAATACGTTTACGTTTACAGTTAATGAAGACACTGTTACGGGTGTATGGGTTGAAGCGGATTCCAGTAAGCTTGAGAACGGAGATACGGCATATAATTTTATTACCGATGAGGCTGAAAAATTAGGTACGGGTATACTGCAAAATACCGAAGGCAATACCTTCCAATTATTAATAGCCTATGATGATGCAAACATATGGATAATATATGAAAAGTAGAAAATAAAATAATGAAAAGGCTTCTCAACCGGGAAGCTTTTTTATTATGAAAATTGTATATGGGTCTCCGTTCTGTCTTCTGTTGTTGCCCGGCTGTCCTTAGATACCTATGAGGTTCCGTACCTGCAGACGGGCAGCGGCAGAAGGCAGAACCGTTACGAATATCGGACTTAATACGATTGTACAAAAAAGGGCGTCTGGTTTATAATCCTGTCTTTGACAGCCGCTGAGACAATAAACCGCCGTAATCCCTGAATCTTCAAGGCTTACAGCGGTTTTTTTTGTTTTACAAAGTATAGTAATTTATTCCCTTCCTTTGCTTTTTTCTGGATCGTATTCATTAGACTTCTGGTCAGATATTGGAATTGAGTCCTCTGAGGATCGTTAGATTCTCTTCACAAGAATAAATCCCCCTAATTTTCGCTCCAACAGACGGTAGGAAAGAAGGCCCGGTAGTCATCATGAAGTTCTTAGGAAGGCGGTTCGAGGAATTTCTGGGCGGCCAGAAAAGAAAAGTGTTTACTGGTAGCTTCCAGGATTGTTTTAAAATTTAACTGTCAAACTCCCAGGGTCCTCGGAAGCCGTTCGGGGGGACAAATAATCTGATAGGCTGGGTTTCGGTGTGAAAAGGCCGATTTTATGCGAATTTTCTTAAGAAAAGATATTGACACGCGCGGATGCGTATAATATAATAACTCAATGTGACGATGTTGAAAAATGTCTTACCAAAGCCCCGGAAAGACATTTTGATATAAATAATATGTGGAAAACCCCAATTCCCAGGGTGAGTACATGTGAGCCAGTCATGCGGATCAGAGGATCCAAATCCGTACAAATCGATGGAGGTACACTATGAAGACATTTATGGCTAATCCGGCTAAGATTGATAGAAAATGGTATGTTGTTGATGCAGAAGGCCAGACACTGGGCCGCCTGGCATCCGAGATTGCCAAGGTTTTAAGAGGAAAGAACAAACCGGAGTTCACTCCTCATATTGACACAGGCGATTACGTAATCGTAATCAATGCAGAGAAAATTCAGGTAACCGGAAAGAAAATGGATCAGAAGATCTATTATCATCACTCCGATTACGTTGGAGGTATGAAAGAAGTTACCCTGAAAGAAAAAATGGCTAAGAAACCGGAACAGGTTATTGAACTGGCTGTTAAGGGTATGCTCCCCAAGGGACCTTTAGGAAGACAGATGTACACCAAGCTTCACGTGTATGCAGGACCGGAGCACAAGCATGAAGCTCAGAAACCTGAAGTACTGACATTTTAATCCAAAGGAATCTATTAAGGAGGAAATAGAAAATGGCTAACGCAGCAAAATATTACGGAACTGGCAGAAGAAAAAAATCTATCGCAAGAGTATATCTGGTACCTGGAAAAGGTGACATTACTATTAATAAAAGACCCATCGATGAGTACTTCGGACTGGAAACTCTGAAGGTTATCGTTCGTCAGCCTATGGCAGCAACCGACACAGACGGCAAGTTTGATGTTCTGGTTAATGTAAAGGGCGGCGGATATACAGGACAGGCAGGCGCTATCAGACATGGTATCGCAAGAGCCCTTCTGGAAGCAGACGCTGAGTTCAGACCCACCCTCAAAAAGGCTGGTTATCTGACACGTGACCCTCGTATGAAAGAAAGAAAGAAATACGGCCTCAAAGCAGCACGTCGTGCGCCTCAGTTCTCCAAGAGATAATCGACCATATAGATATAATGCATGGAAACCCACAAACTCAATGTTTGTGGGTTTTTTTCAAATATAAATTATAGTATACTTACAATGATAAGTTACATGGGTAGGGATGATATTGTACAAGATAGAAAACATCAAGGAAATGAATGCATTTAAGAAAATAGCGGTTACCAAGCTGCTTGTTGGGAGAGTTGTCTGGTGATTGTCATAAATGTTTTCTGTTATAAATGCACGGAATGCAGTAATAAAAGGGGCTTTATCATCAAGAGAATTGGGAATTACCGAGAGACCGAAAGGCGGAAGACCAATAAATTGAATTAACCCATTAATTTAGTAAGATGTAGTAATCTGTTTCCCAAATAGGTACTCATTCGAATGTGCAGTCAAGTTTGCAAGAATGTGGTAAAATACATTTGTTCAGATACGATTGTTGTTTGTTATGACAGTTATCTAATTTATATAATCGGAGGATCATTCACATGACCGAAAAACAACAAAATGCATTAAATACCATTCTAACGGCTTTGCCGGAAGATTGCCGAGAAAGTTATCAGGAGATTGCTGAGTATGCTATATCATTAGGTTATATGCCTGTTCTTAAAGGTAGCCGCAGGGATTACGCGGATTTTATTAACTCTAAGTTAAAAAG
The DNA here is from genome assembly GCA_022845955.1 of Lachnospiraceae bacterium. Lineage (GTDB taxonomy): Bacteria > Bacillota > Clostridia > Lachnospirales > Lachnospiraceae > Eisenbergiella. The sequence goes on along the minus strand of AP025576.1, from coordinate 5,990,630 downwards.
AACAATATTAAAAATAAACACAAACCCGGATTACCGTTGGATAGCAATAAAGTTTTATGCTCTTTCGGAATATAAGGGCATTTTTCAAGATGCCATTGATGAAAGACTTAGCTATTGGAACAAGTTGGGATATGAGGCTAAATGCTTTGGGTGCGGCAAATGTGATGGTACGCATGGCTATAAATGTATCACGCAAAGTGGTGCAGAAGGCTTTCTGTGCGGTTTTGGAGTGGTTCCAATTCCTACATTTAAAGCCGAAAACATAGAAGAAGTAAAAGAAGCCATTAAAATACAGGACGCGTTTTTTAATAGGTAAACAACCTCGCATCATGGGCAAATAGCGTAAGCAGGAGCGGCAGAGCCGGCCGGTTCTGTCAACGATAAAATAAACGGCTGTGGCTATGCGGCATTCAGCGTGCGTTTTATGTGGCTTGGGATTTATTTATGTATACTGATAATATGCGTTTTGACAGCGTAACAAAGCATTTTGTTGTTTTTGAATTCAGACAAGGCGGAAACAAAAGGACAGAAAGGAAACAGGGTATGGATGTGAATCATATCAAACAGGTAAAGCTGGAAATATATACACCTGCAGAATATATAGGAGAGCTGAGGGATTCCCTTACGGCACTGGGTGCTTGTAAAATCGGCAGCTATGATCACGTGATATCCTGGCAGGAAACAAAGGGCTGCTGGAGGCCGTTAGAGGACAGCAATCCGTTTCAGGGAGAAAAAGGCCGTATCTGTACCGGGGAAGAAGTGAAACTGGAAGCACTCTGCCCGATTGCACTCGTCCCCGGGGCGTTGAAAATTATCCGATCCATCCATCCTTATGAGGAACCTGTTATACATATAATCCCTCTTATAAATGACTGGTTTGAGTGAAAGAGCGGGTAACGGTTCAGACTCGTCAGAACGGTTACAGGAACGGAATTTATTCTTCAAGAAAGGATACCCAGCGTGTATCGATGCGTTTGGACACCCGGAGATTGGTATTGAACTTTGTCCGGGAACAGGCGTTGCGGTATTCGCTTGGTGTTATCCCCTCATTTTGTTTAAACAGCCTCATCAGGTACTTTTCGTCATCAAAGGAAACGTACCGGGCAATTTCTTTAATTGATTTATCTGACGATACAAGAACTTCTTTTACAATTTCCAATTTAACCTGAATAATATAGTGCTTCAGGGAGATACCCAGCTTTTCGTGGAAGAGATGGGAAAGATAATCCGGATTATAGTTAAAACGGTCTGCAATTTCTGATACTGTTATTTTCATGCAGGCATTTACCCGGATCCACTGGAGGATTTCCTGAAGGCGCTGGTGGTTTTTCCCCGCAGAATAGGAGGAAAAATTATCTGCGGCCTGGGTGGACAGTTCAAGCAAAAGGCAGCCCATCAGGTTATGCAGGATCGCTTTGGGGTATTCCGGGCAGCATCGGTAGTTGAGAAGCTGCTGGCTGAAAATAATGGCCCTGGAGGAATTCACAAGATGGAAAGCCTGTGGGATAAGCAGTGTGTCTGTCTCTGTTCCCGGCTGAAGCATCAGCTGATAACGGCTGAGAGCTTCGGGCTGCGAAAGCAGCCTGCAGGTACCAGTCATGTCAAAATGGCACCAGAAGTACGTCAGATTCCTGGAAGGGATAAGCCCGGATATGGGGACACCGGGAAGAATGAGCATGGTATCCCTGGGCTTTATGGTACATGCTGCTTCCCCCACCCTGATATGAAGGGAACCCTCCATTCCAATCAGAAGGAGATATTCCTCATTTGTACGGTTGGCATGCAGAAAAGGAAGGGTTGATACCAATTTTCCGCAGTCTGTAAATTGCGGGATGCCATTCAATTCTAAAAACATAATATACCTCGGAAAAATCCACCTATTATAGGAATTTATTCGTTTGTTTTTTCTTCTTAATCTATTATATTGTAGATAGCATATAAAATATTTTATAGAAAACTGCAGCAACTGTCACATATCTATTGTATGTATTGCATGAAAATATGTCAATGGATTTTATCTGGCCAGGTGGATAAATATGTTGATTTTGCACAACGGTTCAGGCTTGTCTGAACGGTTACGATTGCGCGCAGCATTTGTTTTGTGTAGCGATGTGGAGGCTATTTACAATGGGAGAAAGGAAATCTTTATGAAAAAAGCAGGGATCATAACGGTGATTTTGTTAACGGCAGGACTTCTGGGATGTGGAAATGCAACGGCGGATCCGGCAGGGAGCAACGGTGCCATGGCTTCGGAAACGGCAAACGGCGGGAGCGGGACGGGAAAGGTGCAGGTGGAATTCCTGCAGGGAAAACCGGAAAGCGTGGATGCCTATGAGGAAGTAATCCGTCTGTTTGAACAGGAAAACGATGAAATTGATGTGGAGCAGGTCAACCTGCCGGATACTTATACGGTATTGACCACCCGTCTTAGCAGTGAAGAATATCCGGATTTGTTCAATCATTTTCCGCTCCGGCCTGATTTTGAGGTGCTCGCACAAAGCGGACAGGTGCTGGAACTTACAGGAGACGGATATTTGAAGCATGTGAATCCGAGTATTCTTGAAATGTCAAAAACGGAAGAGGGAAAGGTATATGCCCTTCCGTTAACCATCAATACTATGGGACTTTACATAAACAAGGAATTACTGGATGCATACGGCCTCTCCGTACCTTCGACCTATGAGGAACTGATTGCAATGCTGGAAACGGCAGCAGATAAAGAAAACGGCAGGTTCCTGTTTGCATGTAAAGATACATGGACTCTGTGGCAGATGATGGATCGTCTGCTGGGACAGCTGTATATGAATTCAGGAAACGATTTTGCCGCAGATTTTGCTGCAATAGGAAGAGGAGACAAGAAAGCGGAAGATATTCCGGAAATAGTCAGAGCCGCGCAGCAGATGCTGGAGTTGTTTTCTTTTTCCCAGGAGGATCCTTTCGGTACCAGTTTCCCTCAGATGTGCGATGACTTTGCCAATGGAAGGGGGATTGCGTTTTTCCAGGGTACCTGGGCCTACCCGAATATCAAAAAGGTGAATCCGGATCTGGATTTTATATTCGTTCCGTTACCGGCGGAAGAGGGCCAGAAGGCTTATCTTTCCATGAATATTGATATTGGCCTTTGTATACCGGAGGGGAGTAAAAACATAGATGGAGCCAAGAAATTTCTTGCGTTCATATCCACGCCGGAAAATGCCCAGGTATTCAATGATGCAGACGGCTCCATGTCCTGTATTACAGGGGTCAAAAATAATATTGCGGAGTTTACGGATGCCTACCAGATGATTGATCAGGGGGATGTGTACGAAATGATGTCTAATATGTGGCCTGTCAACTATAATACAACATTGATGGATTATATCTCAGCCATGCTTTTGAACCGGGACCTGGAAGGTTATTTAAAGGATGTGGATATGATAACACCCGATTTCTATCAGTAATATTACATAGTATTCCTCATGGAATAGAAAATGGGATAATCACAAGTTTTTGTGGGATTATCCCGAGGCTAAGGAGAATTATTATGCGAAAAAGAGAAAAAGAAGCCACTTTCTTTTTGTTTTCCCTTCCGGCTGTATTATGCTATGGAGTCTTTTTCATATTACCGCTGATTCTGGGACTTTATTACAGCCTTACAGACTGGAACGGTATTGACAGGGGCTTTCAGTTTATCGGCATGGAAAATTATTGGAAGATACTGACGGACAGGAAATCCTATTCTTCCATTTTGTTTACGATAAAGTATGCGGTTTTGCTAAGTGCTTTGATATTGCTGATTTCTTTGGTTTTGGGACTGCTGCTGAATCAAAAGGTAAAGGGAATAAAATTTATAAAAACGGTGTATTTTTTTCCTGCGGTAATGAGTCCAATCATCATAGGACTGATATTCAATGAGATTTATTACAGGGCACTGCCGGCACTGGGAAAGGCGGCAGGTATCGGTATATTAAGTAAAAGCCTTGTTTCGGATACCAAAACGGCAATATGGGCAATTCTGATAGCCAATATATGGCAGGCAGTAGCGATCCCTGCTGTTATAATAATCGCGGGGCTTCAGTCCATTTCCCAGGAACTGTATGAGGTGGCGGCAATTGACGGGGCAGGATGGGGGAGACGGTTTTTAAGTATAACCCTGCCGTTCCTGGCACCTACGCTTACCATAGTCCTGGTTCTTGCAGTAAAAGATGGCTTTCTTGTATTTGATTATATTCTGGCTATAACCGGAGGCGGGCCGGCGGGCTCGACAAATTCCATCGGTACCTTTATTTATCAGACCGCATTTGAGAGCTTTAATTACAGCTATGCTGTAGCAAATTCAGTAGTACTGTTTATCCTGATAGCCCTGTTTGGTTTTCTGCAGATACGGGTTATGGGCTTTGTAGAGGCAAAGGAATCATGACAGAGGCGGAAAGGGAAGGATTATTATGAAGATCAATAAAAATAAAGCAGGGAAAAATCTGCTGATCCTGCTGGCTTTGCTTCCGGGTATTTTACTTATTATTTTTCCAATGTATATTACAGTGGTTACGGCTTTAAAGACGCCTCAGGAATCTGGGAGCAGCTTCTTTGCCCTGCCCTCTGCATGGTATTGGGGGAATTTTGTATCGGTACTGAACAAAAGCTATTATTTCCGGTACATATGGAATACGGCAGTCATATTGGTCTGTTCAGTAACTGTTGAATTATTGATTGTTCCTATGGCAGCCTACAGCATACAGCGGAATAACAGAAAGTATTACCGTTTTTTATATACCTTTATTGTATGCGGGCTTTTTGTTCCTTTTCAGGTCCGGATGGTATCCCTGGTTCAAATGATGAGCCAGCTTCATCTGATGTCAAAGCTGGGAATGGTCTTTTTATATCTGGCAGCTACCACACCTCCGGGGGTGTTTCTGATAACAGGCTATCTTAAGTCGGTTCCTGCCGAAATTGAAGAGGCGGCATATATGGATGGAAGCAGTTATGGGGCGACCTATTTCCGTGTGGTTTTCCCTCTTTTGAAACCTATTTTATCCACCTTGCTGATTAAGGATTCCCTGTTCATATGGAATGATTTCCAGCTTCCGTTAATTATTCTGAACGGAAGCACCAAAAGCTGGACGCTGCAGCTGTTTCAGTATAATTTTAAGTCACAGTATTCCTTTGATTATAACCTTGCTTTTGCATCATTCGTAATGACAATGCTTCCAATATTGGTGCTTTATGTCCTGATACAAAAGAATATAGTGGCTGGTTTGTCGGCAGGGGCCGTAAAGGGCTAGGTGTGGCGGGCGGACATGTGCATACACCATGTTTTACCCCATATGCTTAGGGAATAACGGCGTGAAATTGAGAATAACAGAAGGGAAAAACAATGAACATTTTATATTTACTCACAGATCAAATGCGGTATGATGCATTGTCCTGCAATGGGGCTCCTGTATGCAGAACACCGGCAATTGACGGGCTGGCGGAGAGAGGGACGAATTTTACCAGTGCCTATTCTGCAAATGCACTCTGCACGCCGGCAAGGGCCAGTATCCTGACAGGGGTATATCCACATATGCACGGCCAGCTGGCTAATATGGGGAATTTTAACGGTGTGTTTGACCGTCAGGTATTGAACTGGAAGGGATATTCCTGCTATCTGAAAAGGAGAGGATATCAAACCGGATACATTGGTAAGTGGCATCTGCCGGAGGAAGGAAATAAGGAAATATGGAGCTTTGATGCCTGGGATACGGAGAGGGATTATGATCAGTACCTGCAAGAGAAAGGAATTTCTTACGATATGGGAGTCAGTGAGGTGCAGCATCTGGAATGGGGAGAGGAAGCGCCTTTCTGCGGGCCCTCGGTGCTCGGTGCACAGGATCATCACGACGGCTGGGTGGCGGAGAGAGCCTGCCGGATGCTGGAAACCTTTGCCGGGGAGCAGGAGCCTTTTATGTTGTGCGCTGCGTTTCATGGGCCGCATTTTCCTTATGCGGTTCCCGAACCCTTCTGCGGCATGTACCGGCCGGAAGATGTGCCAAGATGGGACAACTTTGGGGAGACATTCCGGGATAAGCCTGTTGTCCAGCAGAAAGAGCTGATGCGGTGGAATACGGCCCAGCTGACGTGGAAGGACTGGCAGAAGGTTATCGCTGCCTATTGGGGCTATTGCAGCTATCTGGACAGCCTGACGGGACAGATACTGGGAAAACTGGAGGAACTGGGACTGACGGAGAACACTATGGTTGTTTTTTCCACCGATCACGGGGATATGCTGGGATCCCACCGGTTGTTTAATAAAGGGTTTAATATGTATGAAGAGGATCATCACATTCCGCTGATCATAGCCTGCCCGGGAAAAGCGGAAGGAATATCTATGGATCCTTTTGTGAATACCGTGGATTTGATGCCTACGTTCCTGGATGCGGGTGGCTGTGAGACACCTGCCGGAGTGCAGGGAAAATCACTGATGCCTATGCTGGAAGGGAAGGTGCCGCAGGGCTGGAGACAGGAGTCCTTCAGTGAGTTCAACGGCTATGAATCTACCCTCCTTACAAGCAGAATGGTACGTACCAGAAAGTGGAAGTATGTGTATAATCCCTTCGGACAGGATGAGCTTTATGATATGGAAAGCGATCCGGGAGAACTGCATAATCTGGCGGAATTGTTGGGGTTTGTCCATGTGCTGCGCAGGATGCGGAAAAAAATGCTGGGCTGTCTGCGGGAATACAAGGACAGCATTGCAGAGGTTACTTCATGGCAGAGCAACTCCTATGGACTGTTTATATCAGACAGGGAGGAGTAACAGAATAAGGGGAAAGGAAACAGGCTTTCCGGCGGACAACAGGATATCCGTCCGGGGGCCTGTTTTGTAACAATCCAAATCTGTCTGAACCTTTACTGTTCACTCCGCGGCCGGTAAAGGTTCCCCTTACAGCAGAAAAGCTTCCGCAAAAGTGTATTGCATAATGACAAAGAGGTGTGTTATGTTAGGAAAAGAAAATGGACAGGAGGTATGTATTATGCTGGAAACAGGAAAGAAGGCGCCGGAGTTCACGTTGAAGAATCAGGAGGGGGAGGATGTGTCCCTGAAGGATTTCCTGGGGAAAAAGGTGATTCTCTATTTTTATCCGAAGGATAACACCCCGGGCTGTACCACCCAGGCCTGCTCGTTCGGGGATATGTATCCCCAGATACAGGAAAAAGGTGCGGTGGTGCTTGGAGTCAGTAAGGACAGTGTGGCATCCCATAAAAAATTTGCGTTAAAATACAGTCTTCCCTTTACGCTTCTTTCGGATCCGGAACTGGAGGTCATACAGAAATACGACGTATGGCAGGAAAAGAATATGTACGGTAAGAAGGTCATGGGGGTGGTGCGTACCACGTATCTGATTGATGAACAGGGGATTATCAGGGAAGCTTTTACGAAGGTTAAGGCCGGTGAAAATGCGGCCCAGATGTTGGGAACGCTGTAGAGGGTGTTTGAACATTTATTCCCGCAATCGGTATGTCCCGCTTCGCGCGGAAAGTGATTTTTAAACACATGCTGGTGCGGCGGGAAGGGAGAATTTGGCATACCGGACACCGCGAAGATTCTCGGGAAGATCTTTCAAGATCGGTAAGAACGGTAAAAAAGCCTTGTTCTTTACTCCATATATGTTAAAATATAACGAGAAGTAGTTTTGCCACGCAGCATATGGGAGGTAAGCATAATGGCTATTATTGATGTCGTAAAATTCGATGGTCTGCGTTCGAGAGACTGGCTTGTTTACAAGTTTCCGTCCGATTCGTTGGTTTTTGGCACCAGGCTGATTGTTAATGAAGGGCAGGTTGCCGTGTTCGTAAAGGGCGGCCAGGTCTGTGATTTGTTCTATCCGGGTTCCTATATTCTGGATACGGAAAATCTTCCTGTTTTATATCATATTTTTAATCTTCCCTATGGAGGGGAAACACCCTTTACGGCAGAGGTTTATTTTATCAATACCAAGACCAAGCTGGATATCGCCTGGGGGACATCCGACCCGATCCAGCTGATTGATCCGAAATATTTTGTGAAGCTGCGGATCCGGGCCTTTGGGCAGATGGGACTGAAGCTTATGGATTACAGTGTGTTTTTCCGGGAGCTGATCGGTTCCATGAATCAGAATGATATCGTCAGTTTTGATAAAATCAAGCTGTTTTACCGGGGGATGGTGGTAACCAAGGTGAAGTCCATTATCTCGGAGATGATTCTGGCTGAGAAAATATCCGCTTTGGAGATATCCGCCCACCTGGATGATATTTCCGATAAATGTAAGGAAGAGATTTCTGAAGAATTCCTGAAATATGGGTTTAATGTGGTTAATTTTTTCGTGCAGTCCATTAATTTCCCGGACGATGATTTTGCCACAATCAATAAAATCCTGGAGGATAAGGCAGCCTTTGAAATAATGGGGGACGGCCGTTATGTGACCAAGAGAAGCTTCGATGTATATGAAGGCGCTGCCAATAACAATAACGGGGTGGCGGGTGCGTTTGCGGCCGGAGGAATCGGCGCAGGGGTAGGAATGAATGTGGCCCAGGCAGCAGGCGGCATGGCTCCTGCCATGAATGCGGGGCAGATGATGATCTGTCCGAAATGCGGAGATAAATCCGTACTGGGAAGCAAGTTCTGCAATAGCTGCGGAGCGCCGCTTCAGGTGGAAAAAAAGCGCTGCCCCAGCTGCGGGAGAGAAAATGACGGAGATGCCAAGTTCTGTGATGAGTGCGGCTTCAGCCTGCAGGAAAGAATCTGTGAATGCGGGGCAAAGCTTCCTCCGGGAGCGAAATTCTGCAATGAATGCGGAAGGAAAATACAGTAAATAATTCCTGTAATTGGAATGGGAAAACAGGATAAAGCGTAGTAAAATAAGAAGAACGGAGGATTTTATTATGAATGAGTTAAAATGTCCCCAATGCGGGGCACCCGTAGATCCGGGCGCAACAGAATGCAGATACTGCGGAGAAAGGCTTTCCATGCAGCAGTCGGAACAGCCTGATTTCGGGGCGCAGCAGGAAAATTACCAGGCAGGCCCCGCCTATGGCGATGGTTACCAGCAGGGACCGGCGTATGGAGATACTTTCCAGGGAGGACCACAGCCGAATTCCTATCAGGGGCAGCCTCAGGTTTACCAGGTACCGCCCCAGTCCCAGGGCTATCAGCAGCCTATGCCGGGCTATTACAACAATCCGGCCATCGATCCGTCTTGGCCGGTAAAGAGTAAGGTATGTGCGGGACTTCTCGGGCTTTTTCTGGGAGGAATCGGAATACATAAGTTTTATCTGGGCAAGGTAGGAATGGGGATCCTGTATTTGTGCTTCTGCTGGACCTATATTCCTGCTATTGTTGGTTTTATTGAGGGGATTATTTATCTTTGCTCCTCTGACGAGAACTTTATGCTGAAGCACCGCGTAAGGGTAAAATAATGTGCGTAAGATAATGAAAAGAAGCTACCGTCTGCTTATGTCCGGGTTATTCCTTTTTGCTTTCATACGGGCGCATCGATGGGAGCGGTATGTATCCGGGCTGCAAGAGTACCGGAAGGAATGAGACGGAATAGAAACAAAGGAGCATTCGTCAAGGAAAAGGGTTTTTACTCTTCGTTTGGCGGATGCTCTTTTCAGTTGGTTTTATTCCAGCGGGGTTATTGTTCACGGCCTTGTGCCTGCTGTCCGGTGGTTATGCCTGCCCGCCCATTTACCTTTGCGGAGAGGAATGCTTATGGATGCCTGCAAAAAAGGATTGACAGTTTGGCATTGATAAAGTATCATAATTATATTCTTATTATCAGAACATGGAAGAACACTTTTTGGAAGGAATCTGTTACTCGAACTTTTTACAGATTCGGAATGAGTGGAATTGCCTGAGGTTCTGAATCAGATTTCTTTTTTTAATTCAGGCTGTATCAGCCAACCATTTTCTTTTTTTATATCCAAAAGAATTGCTTTTTAATCGGGATATCTCTATAATGTTCTATATAAAGCACATATCTTTTGGATTTAACAACATACCAAAAGGAGGACATGTGCTTATATGTCAAACGAAAAGGATCTGGCAGTAACGAAATTTCTGGAAAGACCGGAGAATTTCAGTGATTTGTTTAATGGTTCCCTTTTTCAGGGGAAGCAGGTAATAAAAGCGGACAGGCTTGAAAACCTGCCGGGAGAGTCCGCCCTTTCTTTTACGGATAAGAAGGGAAAAAAGGTATCGGTCAGAAGATACCGGGATGTGATTCGTAAAGCATCCGGCGACACCGCCTATGCTGTTTTTGCGGTGGAAGGGCAGGGGGAAACCCATTATGCCATGCCGGTGCGGGAGATGCTTTATGATGCCATGAATTATGCAGGACAGGTAAAAGAGCTTTCAGAGAGGCACCGCAGGGAAAGGGATTACCGGGACAGTGCGGAATTCCTGTCCGGCCTGCTGCGGGAAGACAGACTGATGCCGGTTATTACCATTTGTCTTTATTACGGGACGAAGGAATGGGAGGGGCCTCTGGATCTTTTTAATATGCTGAATATTCCGGAAGAATATGAGGATATGAAGCCGTTCATGACAAATTACAAGGTGAATCTGGTACAGGCCTCCAATGTGGATCCGGAAAATTTCAGGACGGATTTGAAAATTATTTTCACTCTTCTGTCGATGGCGGGAGATGGGAAGAAAATGAAAAGATATATCCGGGAGCGCCCGGAAGAGTTCGGGCATATCCCGTATGAAACATATGATTGCCTGAGAGAGCTTCTGCACGTTGATAAGTGGCGGAAAGCGGATCAGGAAAACGGGAAAGGGGAAGTGGATATGTGTAAAGCATTGGAAGAGATTGCAGAGATGGCAAAGCAGGAAGGCGTCCAGCAGGGGATCCTTCTGGCGAAAAAAGTAATCCGTTATGCCCAGGAAGGCAGGAGTGCGGAGGAAATAGCGGGAATCTGCGGGATTCCTGTTGATGAGGTGCGTGAAATTACGGAGTAGTGTAACAGTTCAGACAGGTCTGTACTGTTATGGAGGCGTAACACATTATCTGAAAACCGAAAACACATTTTCACACATTTTCTGAAAACCAAAATGGGGTTGACAAATCAAGAAAGAAGTGTACAATGAAGTGGCACAAATAAATAAGGCTGCTACCCGATAGGTGAGGCTACTACAGGGATACGGACTGCTGCCGCGAAATTGTGGAGACACAATGAGTTGGTTTGAACAGGTCATATCGAACACAAGGTATGACATAACGCAGTTACATCGCCCTGTAAAGCTAAAGCTCAGGCGGTTATTTGGGAACAAAATGTCCTCATCCGATCACCGGATTGCTTTATCACCTTGCAGGTGGATATCCGTGATTGGATGGGGATTTTTTAGCCTTAAGACAAAATTAGCGACAGGAAAGAGGTGAGAAAAATGGAACCCGGAGGTAGTAAGGGCATAAAACCGAAACGAAAAAGGGAAAAGGCTTATGGACGGGTTCTGTTTTTTTTACCCGTTTAAAAGCGGTTTATCCCGCGGAAACCCGGCGGGGCACAGGCTGTCTTGCGGGAGGCCGCATGATAGAAATATTTGAACAGGCGTCTAAACAACGTCTTTCGGTTTGTGTCTTACTTCCAGTAACAGTTGGGTGCAGCTACAGGCATCCGGACATTATAGAAATGGAGGTACAGACCAATGAGAAGTATCAGAACATTTATTTTTTTCCGTAACATCGGAGAAAAGGAGGATAGCAGAAGAAGTGTAAGAGAACAATCCGCAGCGAGGCTGCTGTATGGCGCCGGCCATACGCAGGAGGAGATATGCTCCTTTCTGGAAAGCTCGGTAGAGGGGATGGAAACCGGCAGGGTGGAAAATTCCCGCAGGAAATATGGCCGGAATGTGGTGTCCGGGGGAACGGAAAATTCACTGGCACACCGTATTTTCCATGCTTTTATAAATCCGTTTACTGCCATTCTTCTTGTCCTTGCGGGGGTATCCGCATATACGGATATTATTCTGGCGCAGCAGGGGGAAAAGAATGGGGTTACGGTAGGCATTATCGCGGCGATGGTATTGATTTCCGGACTGCTCCGTTTTGCACAGGAAACAAAAAGCGGTAATGCTGCGGAAAAGTTATCGGAAATGATACGTTCCACTGCCGCCGTTACACGTATCGGGGAAAAGGGGAGGCCTATTACGGAGGAAATCCCCATGGAGGAACTGGTAGTAGGGGATGTGGTACAGGTTTCGGCGGGGGATATGCTTCCTGCTGACATCGTATTGCTTGCCGCCAAGGACTTATTTATCAGCCAGTCCGCGCTTACCGGAGAGAGCGAGCCGGTGGAAAAACGGGCAGGAGCGGACCGGAAGGAACGGGCTTTGACGGAATATGCAAATCTGGCTTTTATGGGGAGTAATGTAATCAGCGGAAGCGGCAGAGGGATTGTTGCCGCAACAGGGGACGGTACCCTGCTGGGAAGTATGGCAGGTGCGCTGACGGAACAAAGCGGAAAAACTTCGTTTGAAAAAGGGGTGAATTCGGTATCCCTGATTTTAATCCGTTTTATGTTATGTATGGTTCCTGTTGTGCTTTTCCTGAATGGGTTTACAAAAGGGAACTGGATGAATGCGGCGTTATTCGCTATTTCCATCGCCGTAGGGCTTACCCCGGAAATGCTCCCCATGATAGTGACCACCTGTCTTGCCAAGGGTGCGGCGGCTATGTCATCCAAAAAAGTGGTCATCCGTAATTTGAACGCCATCCAGAATATGGGAGCCATGGATATACTCTGCACGGATAAAACCGGTACGTTGACCCGGGATAAGGTGGTGCTGGAATATCACCGGAACCTTGCGGGGCAGGAGGACGAAAGAGTACTGCGTCATGCCTTTTTGAACAGCTATTACCAGACGGGCTTAAAAAACCTGATGGATATCGCAATTATGGAAAAAGCCGGGGAGCTGGCCGGAGGAAACGGCTCACCGGAAGAATTGGAAAAAGAGTATACCAAAACGGATGAGATTCCTTTTGATTTTGAACGCCGCAGGATGAGCGTGGTAGTCACGGATAAAAGGGGGAAAACCCAGATGATAACCAAAGGGGCGGTGGAAGAAATGCTGGAAATCTCTGCTTATGTGGATTACCGGGGGGAAATCCTTCCTTTGACGGGGCAGAGAAAGGCCGGGATCTTACGGCAGGCCGCGGAGTACAATGCCAAGGGACTCCGGGTGATTGCTGTGGCACAGAAAACGAATCCGGCACCTGCAGGGGCTTTTTCCGTGCAGGATGAAGCGGATATGGTATTGATGGGATATCTGGCGTTTCTGGATCCGCCCAAGGAAACAACGGCTGCCGCGCTGAAGGCGCTGCGTGACTGCGGCGTGGGGGTAAAAATCCTGACAGGGGATAACGAGAGGGTAACCTGTTCGGTATGCGCCCAGGTGGGGATGGATACGGCACATATTCTCACCGGTACGGATTTGGAGGCCATGACGGATGAGCAGCTGGCCGGGGAAGCTGAAAAAACAGCGGTATTTGCAAAGCTGTCTCCGGAGCAGAAGGCGAGGGTCGTGAAGGTACTCCGGGGAAACGGCCACGTGGTGGGATATATGGGAGACGGGATCAACGACGCGGCTGCTATGAAAGTGTCGGATGCCGGGATATCCGTGGATACGGCGGTGGATATTGCCAGGGAAAGTGCCGATGTGGTGCTTTTGAATAAAGATTTGCTGGTTCTGGAGGACGGCATCCGGGAAGGCAGAAAAATCTATGGAAATATGATTAAGTATATCAAGATGACGGCATCTTCCAATTTTGGAAATATGTTTTCCGTTTTGGCGGCCAGTGCGTTTCTTCCGTTCCTTCCCATGGCTTCCATCCAGCTGATTCTGCTGAACCTGATCTATGATATCTCCTGTACGGCTATCCCCTGGGACAACGTGGATGAGGAATTCCTGAAAAGACCCCGCGCCTGGGATGCTTCTGACCTGGGGAGGTTCATGCTGATCATAGGGCCGGTGAGTTCCGTCTTTGATATCCTGACTTTCCTGCTGATGTATTTTGTTATCTGCCCGGCGGTGAGCGGCGGGCTGTATTATCATCAGATTACGGATCCCGCCGCACGGATGCTGTTTACCGCCGTATTCCAGGCGGGCTGGTTCGTGGAATCCATGTGGAGCCAGACGCTTGTAATTCATATGATACGGACGCAGAAAATTCCGTTCCTCCAGAGCCGGGCATCCCTGCCGGTTACGCTTCTCACTTTTGCGGGTATCGCAGGGCTTACGGCGATTCCGTTCACACCGTTCGGAAAAGCTATTGGGCTGGCGGACTTGCCTGCCGTATATTTCGTCTTGCTGGGAGTGATTGTGATATGCTATATGCTCCTGGCAACGGCGGCCAAGAAATTCTATGTGAGACGGTATGGGGAACTTTTATGATACAGAGAAGTTGATCTATGGTATCATTGATAAAATGGATATTCCTTCTTTCGGAATACCTGTTGACTCTGCCTTTGGGACATAGTTTATACTATTTTCAAAGGGAGATGAGCCAATGCATATACTCGCACAATTGTTAAAAAAGCATGATCTTCTGACACTTACTGCGCTCGCCGTAAGCGGATTAGCTGCGGCTGTTACATTAGGATGGAATTTACTGCTGGGTGATATTATAAACATAATAAGCAAAGGGAAGAACGTATCGCCGGATGTTATTGTAGGTGCAGTTGTTATTATGCTTGTACTGTGTGCTGCTAATTATATAAAAACATATGTTACCGGATTAACTTGTGAAATTCTGATCCATGATTTACGCATGGGTTATGCCAGGTACTTTTCATCACTGCCTTTGTCTCAAATGGAGCGCCTGAACACAGGGGAGCAGCTATCAAAACTGCAAAATGAGATTTCTGACGTTTCGGGATATATAAGCGGTAATTTATTTCAGTTGGTAAACGATGGCATAACTTTCCTTTTTTCGTTCGCGTGGCTGTTAATCCTAAACGTAAGACTGACATTGGCGGTAAATCTGCCGGTCATTGCCATTATGATTTATGTTTTTTATACAAGCAGGATTATCAGCAATGCCGCCTTGCGCAGCCAACAGGCCAAAGGGAGGATGAATAAATACGCGGATACCTTATTAACGTTGTTTCCCATAATACGTCTCTATGACGCAGCGGATATGATGCTTGTAAAATACAACAGGGAAGTCCTGAAATGGGAACAGCAGACGGTAAAAGTTGAAAAATTACGGGCGCGTCTTATGTCATTATCCGGCCTGTTAAGCAGCATACCGCTTATGCTCATGTTATTTATCGGGGGCGGTATGGTGATGGAAGGCACATTGGCCCTTGGTACATTGTATGTTTTCCTGAACCTGTCAGGGAACGTGTCGGGCGTGATGATGAATATGCCGGGGATTATTGCATCATTCCGGCAATTTTCGGTTCATATGAAACTCTTATCCCCGAAAATTCTTCTGGACGGGAGGGAAGGGCGCCATGAAAATAGTTATCGATAATCTAAAGTTTTCATATGGTGGGAAACGAGTGCTTGACAACATAAACCTGACAATAAAATCTGGGGAAACCGTGGGTATTGTCGGCGTGAGCGGAGGCGGCAAAAGCACTTTGTTAAAATTAATAAGCGGACTGTATGAAGTACAAAATGGCAGTATTGACATCGGCGGCTCACAATCCTCGGCCGGGCGGCGTAGAAATGTTGCCATGGTAATGCAGAATGCAATGCTTTTTCCGGCCAGTATCCGGGATAATATCTCATGCGGCCATGCGATGGAGGATGCCGTATTATATCATGCCTGCGAGTTGGCGCAGCTCTCCGGCTGGATTTCGGGTTTGCCGGATGGGCTTGATACATCGGTGGGTGAACGGGGAAGTCAGGTATCCGGCGGTCAGGCACAGCGTATTGCCATTGCCCGGGCCATTGCCAAAAATGCGCCTGTAGTTCTGCTGGATGAACCCACCTCCGCACTTGACGGGGGCACGGGCACAGCCGTGATGAATGCATTAACCGGCTTAACAAAGGGCAGAACCGTTCTGCACGTTTCCCACCAAATGGAGAGGCTTTCCGGTTGCAGCCGTATTCTACGGCTTGAAGGAGGGCATCTGCATGTGGTATGAACTGAAAAAGCTGCTGAAAATCACTGGTGGCGGGAAACGGTTTGCCATCCTGCTTATCCTGCGTTCACCGGTTGATTTATGTATGACCGTGATACAGGCGGCTTATTTGCAGAATGCATTCAATGCGGTTGAACAAAACGACGCAGGGCGATTGCATGTTGTATGCTTTACTTTTATGGCCGCCGGACTTTGTATTTTTCTGTATAATGGAATTGTCTGGGGTATTTATTCGTCTTTTGTTGTACGGATGGAAAGCCGGTTAAGAGTTAAGTTATTTCAGAAAATTTCCAAACTTTCCTATGAGCGTATGGAAGAGGAAACGCAGGGGGAGTGGCTGACACGGCTGAACACTGATGTGCAAATGCCATTTTCCCAACCGATTCATCTGCCTCA
The DNA here is from genome assembly GCA_022845955.1 of Lachnospiraceae bacterium. Taxonomy (GTDB): domain Bacteria; phylum Bacillota; class Clostridia; order Lachnospirales; family Lachnospiraceae; genus Eisenbergiella. Next base: position 5,974,142 of record AP025576.1, on the reverse strand, counting down.
TGCAGTCAACGCGATTTTGCGGATATTGGTATCGGCTGTTATTCTGTGGATTATCAATCCCTGCGTGTTCGGATGGGTCCTGGTATTTGCAGTTCCTCACGTTTATATCAGCCAGCTTTTTGTTGGAAGTGCTATGACGGGACTTAACAAAAAGGCTCTGGAGGCTGCTGCCCGGAACACAGAGGAACTGTCCGCCCTGATTACCTGCAATGCTATTGCCCTTATTTATGACGGACAGGATTACCTGATGAAAAGATTTGAAAAAAGCAGCCTGGAATTGCTGCGTACAAAAATGAAATTATGGAAACGGCACGCTTTGAATGCCGCCCTTGCTATTCTGCCTTTCGGGCTGAGCGGGTATTTAGTCTTGCTCCTGGTCAGCGGCAGCAAGATTGCGGCAGGACATTTGACATTTGGTGATTTGACTGCCGCTTTTCAATATCGTCTCGGTGTCATAACAGGGGCTAATATGCTGATAAATTGTCTGATTTCCATACAGACAAGCATGGCGGGTATACACCGTATCAATCAAACAATGTACGAAAAAACGGAGGATTCAGATGGATGACAATTTATTGCGTATTGGTGAAATTGCGGGATTTTTTAATGTGTCGGTGAAGGCTATACGCATTTATGAAAAAATGGGAATTATCAAGCCTGTAAAAGTTGATCCAAAGACAAAATACCGTTATTATTCTGCCGATCAGGTACAGCAATTAGATGCAGTTCTTGAACTCAAGCAACTTGGGTTTTCATTGGCAGAGATTAAAAGGTTATTGGATGGCGGTATGGAGAATGAAAAATTTATGGAAGCTCTTGTCCATAAAAAAATGTCATGGCAGAATATCGTTTTTTCTGCTGAAAATAAAATCAGTGCCATCGATACCATTATTACCCGTATGTCCGCTTCCCGGCCGGTAACCAAGCTTGACGAATTAAGCAGAGAGGAACGTGCGTGGATGTTGGTAAAAATGGTATGTGTAGAAGATTTACAGGCACAAAGTGTGCTAAGTGAAGCGGTCTGGTTATAAATGATCCAGGAATAAAAAAGAAAGGATATCATTGATATGGCTGAAGGAAGAGGAAACCTGAAGTTTGTGGAAATGGTTCCATATATAGGCGCAGACCGCGGATATGAACGGGCAGAAGCGCTGGTGGTTGCGGAAAACAACGGGGCATATATCCACCATATAAATGACAAAGAATATTATACACGGATAAAACTGCAGCCAGGTATGCAGTAAAATAGATAGCTGGACAAGATGCAGATAAAAGAGTGGGTGCTGCCAGGGTGGGAACCTTTGCCCTGGCGGCACCACTCTTCTTATCTGCACCCATTTAGGTATTATGCAGGAAAGCAACTCATCCTTTCCTGTTTGTTACCGGATTGTAAGAAGCATATGCTAAGGTATATCTGAGTAAGGCTACTACTCTGCCATTATCTGGTTTCAGCTGCGGCGGGGAAGCCGAAAAGAAAGGATACAGGACGAATGGAAATCGTAAGAGCGGAAAATCTGGTAAAATACTACGGCAGCGGTGACAATCTGGTAAAAGCGGTGGATCATGTTGAGCTCTCGGTAAATAAGGGAGAGTTTGTAGCGGTGGTGGGGACCTCCGGTTCCGGCAAAACCACACTTCTCAACCTGCTTGGCGGCTTGGATTACGCCGATGAGGGGACGGTCATTGTGGACGGGCAGGATATTACCCGCATGAAGGATGAAGAACTGACAATATTCCGCAGAAGGAATATCGGTTTTGTTTTCCAGAATTATAATCTGGTGACGGTACTGAATGTGGAAAAAAACATTACTCTCCCCATACGGCTGGACGGAAACCGTGTGGATGAGGAATATATCAGGGGGATTACCTCGGCTCTGGGAATTGCAGACAAAAGAAAGGTATTCCCTAACCAGCTGTCCGGTGGACAGCAGCAGCGGGTTGCCATAGCCAGGGCGATTGCCAGCAAGCCGTCCGTGATTCTGGCCGATGAACCTACCGGCAACCTGGATTCCCGTACCAGCGCGGAGGTTATGGGACTTCTGAAAATGACAAGCACCAAATTCCATCAGACGATCCTTATGATCACCCATAATGAAGCGGTGGCCCAGCTGGCGGACAGAACCATCCATATGGAAGACGGCAGAATTGTGGGAGGGACGGCTAATGTTTGAAAATTCCAACAAGGAGGTCGTAAAGGAAATTGCCAGGGAGAGTATGAAGGCCCATAAGCTCAGGAACCTGACAGCTGTTTTGGGCATCATGCTCACCACGCTTCTGATTACTATGGTATGTACGGTGGGAATCAGTTTTTACGATACGATAGACAGGGGCACGGATATTACCCCCGGCCCCCTTGCCGACGGGGAAATTAAAGCGGATCTGGATAAATATGGGGAAATCAGGGATATGCCCCAGGTGGATTGGGCGGCATATGTGATTTATTGTAATGTGGGAAGCCTGCATAACCGGGAAATGGCCGGTATCAAGACAGCCCTTCTGGCACCCCAGCAGGAATATTATGAAAGAAATAAAGTGGAGCTTCTGGAAGGCCGCTTTCCGCAGGAAGCGGATGAAATCGTGATATCCGATACCATGGCAGAACGGCTGGGCCAGGCGGTGCATACCGGGGACAGTCTGGTGCTTCATCCCGTCATTCGGGAGGACGGGGAGCAGGTAGAAAAGGAAATTCCGGTGACTATTACGGGAATTGTAACCTCTCCCATCAGAGGGCTGGCTCACACGTATGAAGAAATATATACTTCTGAGGCTTTTCCCGCAGCGTATGCGCCCCAGATGCTGCAGGAGCCGGCCGGTATCTATGTGAAGTTCAAAGAGGGGGAAATCAGGGACACCGTTCCCGGGGAATTATATGATATTGCAGAAAAAGTGGGTGCTTCGGGCGTGCAGTATCGGATGGATAATGGTTTTACCGCACTGTATCTTCTGGTGGTGCTGTTGTTTGTCATTATGATCATGTTCTGCGGCTATTTGCTTATTTATAATATATTCTATATTTCAGTGGTAAATGACATCCGCTTTTTCGGGATGTTAAAAACAATTGGCACCACCGGAAAGCAAATCCGCTCCCTTCTCACCTGGCAGGTGGCGCAGCTGACAGCAGTGGGAATATCGGCAGGGCTTATTTTAGGTTATCTGGTGGGGCTGCTGGCTGCGCCGGCGGTTCTTGCCGGTACGAATTACAGAGATTTTTATCAGAATACGGCAAATCCTATGTTTTTTGTTTCCGCAGCCTTTTTCTCCCTGCTTACCGTGTACATCAGCGGGAGGAAAGCATACCGCCTTGCCATGCGGATTTCGCCGGTGGAGGCGGCTAAGTACCGGGAAAAAAGAGCGGGAAGGAAAAAGCTGTGGTCTGCCGTATCCTTTGCTTTAAGCGGGATTATTTTCCTGGTTGCTTTTACCCTCCCTATGGGCTACAATGTGGAAAATATGGTGAAGCGTTACCACACCGCCGACATCCGGGTACGGCAGGACGCCATGATCTGGGGCAGTGAAGAGCCTTATCAGCCTGTGAAGCAGGAAATGATAGAGGAGCTGCAAAGCCTGCCGTTTATCAAAGAAACGGCGCTGTATTATCGGGCCAGGGACTGGGATATCAACGAACAGGGCGGCTGCAGTGCCGGGTATGGGCAGATAAAAATGACGGAGGAACTGCGCGGGGAGTTTATTCGATGTCAAGATTTGGGGAACGGCTGGATGAGTGAAGCCGAAAATGGTGATATCCGACTTTCCATCTGGGGATTTCCTGCGGATAAGCTTCATCTGGAGGAGGAAAATATCCGTATCCTGGAAGGCAGCCTGGATGAGGAGAAATTTGCCACCGGAAGATATGTGATATATAACCAGGGAACAAACCAGAACCGGAGAGAACAAGGGATGATTCATGCAGGGCAGGTGCTGCATTTATCTGTATATGATCCGGACATGGAGCAGTATGTGGATAAAGAAGCCGAAGTCCTGGCGGTGGTGGAGCGGGTTAATCCGTTTCCTACGGGTCTGCTGGCAAGCGCTGCGCTGTCTTTTCCGGACATGGTATTTAAAGAAATATATTCCGGATATCCGGATATGGTGAGTGTTCTTGAAGCAAACGGGATACAGGAGCTGACAAAAGCAGAATATAAGCAGGTGGAGGAAGCGGTGCAGGGCAGCTTTAATTATCAGCTGACGATAGAATCCAAGGTCATAAGAAGAGAAGAGACAAAGTCGGAAAAGGCTTCCATGATCCTTCTGGGACTGTTTTTATCCGGTGTGTTCGGCATGATCGGGATCTGCAACGTGGTTAATACCCTGGTAACCGGCGTGCTGTCGCGTAAAATTGAGTTTGCCGCCATGCAGTCTGTGGGAATGACCAGGAAGCAGATGAGGTGGATGCTGTGCAGGGAAGGGCTGCTGCTGAGCGGGGCCAGTGTGCTTGCGGCCATACCGCTGGGGGCTTTTTTCTGTTCGGTGCTGGGAAAAGCTATCCTGTTTGTTTCCGGTTTCTCAAAGGGGATTTTTGCCGCCGGCTGTATGATACTTCTGGCGGTCATGTGCCTGGTTTCCCTTGCGGTGGCGGTGCTGCTCACCCGATTCCTCACACGCAGGCCGGTGGTGGAAAGGCTGCGGGAGGCAGAATAAGGAGGGATTATGTATGGCCCGGATACTTGTTGTGGAAGATGATGCTGTCTTACGGGACGGTATTGTGTTTGCCCTTACCAGGGAAGGCCATCAGGTCAGAGCGGCGGAAAGCCTTGCCGGGATGATGGAAAAGCTGGCGGAACCGGTGGAGCTGGTAATTCTGGATGTGAGCCTGCCCGACGGGGACAGCAGGGATTTTCTGCCCGGTTTTCGGAAAGGGAATGGAGTGCCGGTTATCTTTTTGACAGCAAGGAATACGGAAAAAGATATGATTGCGGGCTTCGATGCCGGGGCGGACGATTATATAACAAAGCCTTTCTCCGTCCCCCTCCTTCTGCGCAGAATACAGGCCGTACTGAACAGAAGCCTGCGGCAGAACAGCTGTATGTATTACAGCGGTGAGCTGCGTTATGATTTTGAAGGGAAGGAACTGGTGATAGGGGAAAAACAGATTTTACTCACTCCTACGGAAATACGGCTGCTGGAGGTTTTCCTGAATAACCGCAGACAGGTCCTGACCCGGGAAATGCTTCTGGCCCGTGTATGGGATGACAGGGAAAGTTATGTGGACGAAAAAGCGCTGGCGGTAAACATCCGGCGACTTCGGGAAAAAATAGAAGAGGATCCGGGAAATCCGTCCCGGATCAGGACGGTATTCGGGATCGGCTATAAATGGGAGGAGTTATGAATAAAAGGGCAGACGGAAAACGGCTGTGGGGAGGAAGCAGAACAGGAGGGAAAAACGGGCCGGAGGAGGGCATAAGGACAGAGGGGATTGATACGGTCATCCGGCTGATCCTGGCCGGACAGGTACTGATATCTGCGCTGTTCCTGTTTCTTCTTTCCCTGTTTCCGGCAGGTGTATGGTGGCTGGCAGGCGGATACGCCGTCCTGGAATGCATTCTTGTATTCCGGGGCTTTTTGTGGCTGTCCGGTTATGTGAACAAAAGCCTGTGCCTGGCGAATGATTGTGTACAGGAATTAATTGACGGGCATTGGGAAGAAGGGAACGGCCGGCTTTTTTTTGATCCCCGGGAGGATACCCTGACCGGAAAGCTGCAAAACCAGATATATAAGCTGTATGAAATCATGAAAAGCCATGAGGAACAGGAGCAGGAGCTTAAAATGAAGTTAAGCGGCCTGGTGGCGGATTTGGTGCATCAGATGAATACGCCTCTTACCAATATCCGGATGTATTGTGATTTTCTGCTGATGCCGGATCTGGAGGAGAATAACAGGAAGCGGTTTCTTGATAATATAGCCAAGCAGGCGGAAAAACTGGGATGGTTTGGGGAAGGCTTTGAAAAGGCAGCCCGGCTGGAGACGGATATGATAACGGTTCAGCCCAGAAACCAGCCGCTTTTTCCGATTCTCCTGGAAGCGATAGGACAGGCGGCACCCAAAGCGGAACGGAGGGGGAAGGAAATCCGTCTGGAGGGAGAGCGGGATATCCGGGCCAGGGTGGATGGGAAATGGACGCTGGAGGCCGTGTTTAACTTGCTGGACAATGCCATAAAGTACGGGGAGGAGGGCAGGGAAATCCTGCTTCGCATGAGCGTTTATGATTTGTATGCCTGTATAGAGGTGTGCAGTGAAGGCAGCCGGATTCCCGAGGAAGAAAGAAATGCGGTATTCCAGAGATTCTACAGAGGAAAACAGGCGGCCATGCTTCAGGAAGGCGTCGGCCTGGGACTTTTTCTTACGAGGAAAATCATTACGGATCAGGGGGGCTATGTATCCGTAAGCAATTACGGGGAGAGAGGGAACTGCTTCCGGATTTATGTAAGACGGGAAGAAGTTCCGTGAGAAGAGACGGGAAGCTCCGGTTTTTCCACGGAACTTCTTGTTTCCATGGAACACTTCGTTTCCATGGAACGCTGTGCGTCTGTCTCCAGAGCATTATATTCGATGGCAAGGGCATCATATATTTTGTCAAAGGTGGCAAAAAACTGTTCCAGCTCGTCATCCGCAATACGGGATAAGGCACGTTCCACAAAAGCGCTGAGTGTGTGGAAGGCTTCTTCATATATTTCGGTTCCTCCGGGAGTCAGGCAGACGTACGTATTGCGGCGGTCGTTTGTCTGGCTGTTTTTTTGTATCAGTCCCTTTTCTTCCAGCTTGCGCAGACATCTGGACATAGTGGGCACGGATACATGGAGTTTTTCCGCCAGGCCGGAAATCAGGGTATTTTCCACGCCTTCCCAGCGGTTGGATTCGTAAATGGTGGACAGCGTAATCAACTCGCTCTCCGGCAGGGGCATGGGAAGGGCGCTCAGCTTAAAACGATGGAATTTGCAGATTAATTCAAAGGGTATTCTTTTCGATTCGGACATAGTTTCCTCTTTTCAACAGGGAACCGGCAGGCCTTGAAAACACTGCGGGCTGACGGTATGTAAACTGTAACAAGTATAGCACGTTTACCGCTGATTTTATAGTTTTTTAATTGACTTCTCTCAGTGAGAAAGCTAGAATGAGAAAGCAAATAGTTAGCAAGGCTAAGTAATCAGGATAAAGAGGTACAGTTATGAAAAGAAATTACCGGATGAGAAGTCTGGCGGTTCTGCTTACGGCAGCCCTGGTTTTGGGCGGCTGCCAGAGCAGCGCGGATACGGAGGAAACAGAAGCTGCGGATACATCCCTTGCTGTGGAGGCTGCAGCTGTGGAGGTGGGTGATCTTGCGGTATCCAGTACATTTATCGGTACGGTAAGCCCCCAGGAACAGGTCAGCATCATTCCCCTTGTTTCAGGGGAGGTGTCGGCCGTCCATTTTGAGGTGGGGGATCAGGTCCGGGCCGGGGATGTGCTGCTTCAGATCGATGACGAAGCGGCCCGGCTGCAGCTGGAATCAGCCAGGCTTACCAAGGAGGGGGCGGAGCTTTCCGCCCAGAGGACCCTGGGGTCCAGCCAGGTTATGAGCAATCTGTCCATGGAAAGCAATATTAAGAACATACAGTATCAGATTGATATGGCAAAAAAACAATATGATACGGCAGGTACGTCGATAGACGACACCCGGCAGAAAAAAGAAGATATAAAAAGCGCCCTGGATAAAATCAACGACAGCATCGATGATATGGAATCCAATTATAACAGCATGAAGAGTATGGCTGTTACCGCCAAGCAGTATGTCTATCAGGATGGAAACGGTGTCTGGAGATGGATAACGGAGCCGGAACCCAACTGGGGAGAAGAATATGAGACGGAGCCGTCCACGCAAAGCCCATCCACAGGGGACACATCCCAGGGAAGTACGCCTGCGGACAGTTCGTCAGACGAAAGCGGAACAGGAGCCGCAGGGACCAACGGCGGTCTGAATGGGCAGGGATCGGTCTCTTCTGATAACGGCGGTGCCGATTCTTCCACGCAGAATCCGGGGGAAGAGAAGCCGGAAGAGGAGGAACGGGAAGAAGCAGGCAGTACAGGAGACGGCAATACCGATAGTACAGGAGAGACCGGAAGCGGTGAAACAGGAAGCGGAGCCGCCGGATCCGGAGATAATGGAAGCCATGCGGGCAAACAGGAAAACGGGACGGCGGAGAGCACGGCAGTACAAGAAAACTTGTCGGTTTCCGAAAGCCCGTCGGTTTCCGAAAGCCCCACTCTTCCGGAAGGCGCCTCCGGGGAAGGCCCGAAAGCCAGGGGCGTGGCTTTTTATACGGGAAAGGCAGCTTCTCTAGGGAAAGGCGGAAGGCAGGAAGCGCGGGGGGAGGAACCGGAGTTTATGCCGGCTGTTGCAGGAACAGGCAGGGCGGGGGAATACCGGGTAATCCTGGTAACTGCAGGAACGGACAGCGGAAAGCCCCACAAAGGCAGCTATGAAGATTATCTGAAAGCAAAAGAAAAATACCAGAGGAATCTGGCGGTGGTTTCCCAATTCAAATCCGCCGGCTATACGGCGGCGGATGTGGGAGAGGGCAGGCTTGACAGCAGCCTTGCCACGTATGCATCCCAGATTGCATCCATGAAATCCCAGGCATCCACGCTGGAGGGAAATATGTCATCCATAGACAGCAGCATTGATTCCGCAGAAACCTCGCGTTCCACAACAGGCGATACGATTGACTTCTATGAGGAAAACCTGAAGGATGCCCAGGTGCAGTATGGCATCCAGAACGGACAGGCCTATCAGGATACGGCGGCGGCCCTGCAGAACCAGATCGCATCCTCCGATGTGGGAATTAAGAGCGCCCAGATGCAGCTGGAGAATTATACGCTCACCGCCCCCATATCCGGCGTGATTGAACAGAAAAATGTGGATGACTTCGGTATGGTAAGTGCGGGGAATCCGGTCTATGTCATTTCCAACAAGGATTCCATGACGGTTACCTTCTATGTGAGCGAGGCGGTTAAGAACCAGTTTGTTACCGGGGAAAAAATTACCCTGGAGAGAAACGGGGAAACCTTCGAAGCTGTGATTACCCAAGTGGGGCAGTCTGTGGACTCCAGGACCGGCTTGTTTGAAATCAAGGCGGCAACAGAAAATACGGCTCTTTCCAATGGGGTAACGGTGAAAATCACCGCGGATACCTACCGAACCTCTTCGGCTATGCTGCTTCCCTACGATGCGGTTTATTATGAAGGGGAGCAGGCCTATGTATTTTGTGTGGAAGACGGGACCGCAAGAAAAACACCGGTGGAAACCGGACTTTACAATGAAGATAAAATAGAAATCCTGAACGGTCTGTCCTCTGACAGCATCGTGATACATACCTGGTCCTCCCAGCTGACGGATGGCGCGAAAATACGTCTGGTAGAAGGGGAGGCCGGAAAATGAACCTGACTAAATTAGCACTGAAGCGGCCGGTTTCCGTTATCCTCATCATTTTGTCCCTGGCGGTTTTCGGGCTGGGCTCTATCCCGGGCTTCAAGATGCAGCTGACACCGGATATGGATATGCCCATGCTCATCGTTATGACCACCTATCCCGGCGCGGATCCGGAAAGTGTGGATGAGCTGGTGACCAAGGTGGTGGAGGATTCCGGTTCCACCCTGAATGGGATTGATTCCGTGACCTCCCAGTCCGCGGAGAATGTATCCATGGTAATGTTCAGCTATGAATACGGCGTGGACATTGACGACTGCTATGCGGATCTGCGGACTGCCCTGGATACGGCCAGCCTGCAGCTTCCCGACGATGCCTCCTCTCCGGTAGTGATCGAGCTGAATATGTCCCAGTCCGCGGATATGATTCTGAATGTCCGGGCGGATGGGAATCTGGATCTGAAAAAGACGCTGGAGGAAACGCTGGTTCCCGATATAGAATCCATAACGGATGTGGCGCAGGTGGATGTTTCCGGCGGGACCCAGGATTATATCCGGGTTCTTCTCCGGGAGGATATGCTTAAGCAGTATGGGCTGAATATGGCGGCGGTAGCCAATTATCTGGGGGCCGTTGATTTTACCGTCCCTGCGGGCAGCGTGAAGCAGGGCAGCCAGGACATATCCGTCAGTGCGGCCATGGAATTTAATACGGTACAGAAGCTGGAACAGGTCCCGGTTATCACGGCTTCCGGCAGCGTTGTCCATTTGTCTGATATCGCGGAAGTATCCATGGCAAAAGAAAAGGCGGATACTGTCAGCAAAAGCGACGGAATGGAAAATATCAGTATTTCCATCCAGAAAAAGCAGAGCGCCAGCGTGGTGCAGGTGACGCGGAAGATCGAAATGCTGGTGGCTTCCTATATGGAAAAAAATCCCGGCATTGAGATAGGGATTGAATACAATTCCAGCGATATCATTACGTCCTCTCTCTGGTCCGTGGGAAAGACGCTGATAGCGGGCGTGCTGATTTCCATGGCGGTTCTTTTCCTCTTTTTCGGGGATTTCAAGGCCAGCCTTATTGTGGGAAGCTCCATGCCGGTATCCATTCTGGCGACGTTAATCCTGATGAGTATGATGGGATATTCCATGAACATCGTTACCATGGGATCTCTTGTTATCGCTATCGGTATGATTGTGGATAATTCCATTGTTGTTATCGAGAGCTGTTTCCGCAGGAAGGACAGTGAGGAAAGCTATTGGGAAGCGGCACTGAAGGGAACCAAAACGGTAACTATGTCCATCATTGCCTCCACTATCACGACCATCGTGGTTTACCTGCCCCTTGCAACGGTGGACGACCTGGCCGGGCAGCTATTCGGCCAGCTGGGATTTACGATAGTATTTGCCATGGTGTCATCCCTGATATCCGCTATGACCCTGGTTCCTTTGTTTTACCTCCTGTTTAAGCCCAGGGAAAAGAAGGACATTCCGGCGAACCGTATCCTGGAGAAATTCACACGGTTTTATAAGGGCTTTCTGCGGAAGCTTCTCCATAAAAAATGGCTTGTCCTGGGAGTGACCGCTGTTCTGGTAGCCGCGGCAGGACTTATGATGACCCAGGTTAATATGGAATTGATGCCGGCATCCGATGAAGGGATCGTGGAGGTGGCTGCGTCCTTCCGCCCGGGTACCACGTTGGAATCCAAAGAGTCCGCAATGGAGATGCTGGAAGCGCTGGCCAAGGCAGAGCCTGATGTGCGTTCCTACAGCGTCACGATAGAGAGCGGATCCACCGCCAGCATGCGGGCTTATCTGAAAAGTGACAGGGAACTTACCACGGCTGATGTGATAGAGAAATGGAACCGGGATACCAGGGATTATACGGATATGGAACTGGAAATTGCCTCCGGCGGAAGCAGTATGGGAAGCGGTATGATGTCGTCCTCCACCACAGAAATCGATCTGCGCGGGGCGGATATGCAGGTGCTGAAGGCGGCGGCCTTACAGGCCCAGGCGGCGATGGAGCAGGTGGACGGGGTTATCAAGGTTACCTCCTCCGCCCAGGACACCAGCACCGCGGCAAAGCTGGAAATCGATCCCATGATGGCTATGCATTACGGAATGACTCCGGTGCAGGTGGCAGGCAGCATCCGTAATATCCTCAGCGGGACGGATGTCCTTACGGTTACAAAGGACAGTACGGAATATGAGGTCAGACTGGAATATCCGGAAGGTCTCTATGACAGTATGAACAGCCTTATGGATGCCACACTCACGAACAGCCAGGGAATCCAGGTTCCCGTCCGGGAAATCGCCCGGGCGGTATATACGGATGCGCCCCAGACAATCATGAAGGTGGACGGACTTTACCAGATCAGCCTTACAGCCGCCACCACCCAGGAGGCCAGGTTTACGGCGCAGGATAAGCTGAATGAAACGGTGAGATCCCTTGCACTTCCCGGAGGCGTGGAGGTTGCCCAGGATATGGTGACGGAAATCATGAATGAAGAGTTCGGGGTTTTGTACCGTTCCATTCTGATAGCCGTATTCCTTGTATTTCTTGTCATGGCTATGCAGTTTGAATCTCCCCGGTTTTCCTTCATGGTCATGATGTGCATTCCTTTCAGCCTGGTAGGCTCTATTTTCCTGCTTTTTATTGTGGGAGCCACCATAAGTATGGTATCATTAATGGGATTCCTGATGCTTGTGGGAATTGTGGTAAATAACGGTATTCTTTATGTGGATACGGTAAACCAGCTGCGGCAGGAAATCCCATTGGAGGACGCCCTGGTTGACGCCGGTGCCATCCGGATCCGCCCTATCCTTATGACCACGCTCACCACCATTCTTTCCATGGTGCCTATGGGAATGGGAATCGGAAGCAACGGGGAAATGATGCAGGGTATGGCTCTGGTTATTATCGGCGGACTGGTGGCGTCCACGCTGCTTACGCTGCTGCTGATGCCGACCATTTACCTGATTATTGATAAGAAAAAACGGAGAAAGCTGCATGTGTATGAAGCGCAATGATATCCTTATCATTCATGGTACGGACTATAAGAACATGACGATACGTCTGCTGGAACAGGCAGGGCTGGCGGAACTCATCGGGGACAGAAATAAAAAAATTGGTATGAAACCCAATCTGGTGGTGGCAAAAGAGCCCTCCCGGGGGGCAACAACACACGCGGAGCTTCTGGAGGGCGTCATTTGTTATCTGCACGATAACGGCTTCCGGAATATAACCATAATGGAAGGTTCCTGGGTGGGAGACAGTACGCCCGCCGCTTTCCGTGCCGCAGGCTATGACCGTATTACCCGGAAGTATGGGGCTGCATAAGCCTATCGCCCATCTGAATACCATCGCCAGAAATGATTTTATTCTGGCAGATAATATCTGCGGGGATCTGGATTTCGAAGAAGGCGGGAACCCGGTAGTGATGAACCGCATCCTGGCCTTCCGGGATCCGGTACTCTGTGATTCCTTCGTATGCGAAAGCATGGGGTATTCCCCGGAAGAGGTGGAATATATCACCCGGGCCGCCCAGCTGGGTGTGGGCAGTACGGATACCGCCTCGGCCAATGTGGTGTATCTGAATGAGGATTTATCGGACAAGTCCAGGTTCCATATGACCGGCAGGGTGAAAAAGCTCGCCTCCTATACGGACAGCCGGGATGCCTGCAGCGCCTGCTTTGGATCCCTGATCTATGCGCTGGACCGCCTTCAGGATCGGGGAGAACTGAAAAAAGGCCTGCCCCCGCTTGCTATCGGACAGGGGCATAAAGGGAAAAAAGGAGAAATCGGCGTGGGCCGTTGTACCGCCTGTTTCGCAAAATCCCTGAAGGGATGTCCGCCGAAAGCGTTGGATATGGTTGAATTTCTGGAAAACGAATGGATATAAATCACAGCCCGGAACGGCCGGTGTACTCCCGAATGGGGGAATACCCGCTGTACCGGGTTTTGTTATGCCATAAAATATTTTTATTTCGTGTAACGAAATTTTTTCTGCAGACTCTAATAAGTAGAAAGGAGGTACCGGATATGCAGGAACAAAATGAAATAGAAGGTCTGTACCGGAAATATTACGGAGATGTTTACCGGTATCTGCTGTCTCTGTGCCGTAATTGCCATGCGGCAGAGGATCTCAGCCAGAATACCTTTCTCAAGGTGATATCGGGGATTCGGGGCTTCCGCGGAAGCTGCTCTGTCAAGACATGGATTTTTACCATTGCCCGGCATGAGTATTATCATTGGCTGCGGGCGAATCCGCCTACGGAGGAGCTGACGGAAACAGCAGCCGGCAACGGGGATGTTCTGGAACAATGCGAGAACAGGGAACAGGCGGCGGCTATTTTCAGTTATATCGATTCACTGGAAGAACCGCACCGTTCCCTGCTGATACTGCGGCTTGTCAATGAATTTTCCTTCCGGGAAATCGGGCTGATGCTGGAAAAAACAGAAAATTGGGCCAGAGTAACCTTTATGCGTGATAAATGCAGGTTAATCCGGTATCTGGAGGAAAAGGAAAACAAGGGTAAGGGAAAGGAGAATGGAAACGTATGAATGAAATCACATGCAGTGTAATACAGGATTTACTGCCTAATTATGCAGAAGGCCTTATCTCGCCGGAAACGGCGGCCGTGATCAGGGATCATCTGGAAACCTGCCCGGATTGCAGAAGGCTGTATGAGGACTACCAGAAACCGGTGGACCTGCCCCGGCCGGACGAAATCAAAGCGGATAAAAAAATCATCCGTAAGATATGGCTGCAGTCGCTGTGGTATCTGTTCTGGCCGTGCTTGTATGCCGTTTCCCTGAAGGCCGGGTGGGAAAAGCAGATCCTGATTGCTTTCGGTATTTTTGCATCGGTCATATTTGCCGCATTGTTTGAATATCCGGCTTATGACATCTATTTTGATGATGACAAGAAAAAAGAATATTATGTTAAGGAAGGAAAGCAGCTGAAGCAGGGAAACGGAAACTGGCTGGTAAGAAATCTCGTATGGCTTCTGCCCATTATCGTGCCCATGCTGGTGGAATTGGCATCCAGGCTGTTTGCCGTCTGATCTATTACGTAACCCAAACTATGCAGGTGCCAAATGGCCCGCTGTCCGTGCGGCGATCCCGGGACAGCGGGCCATTTGGCACCTGCATAGTTTGGGTTACGGAACAAAAAAGAAAATCCCGGAAAACAAGGATATGTTCTTTCTTTTTCAGAAGGAGTAAAGTAAAATAGAAAGATAGACGTAACTGTTACTAACTGTAAAGATATGGATCAGTTGCGGAAAAATAAATGGGAGGTTTATTATGAAAAGGATCAGTTTGGGACAGACCGGTTTACAGGTACCGGCGGTGGCAGTGGGATGTATGAGGCTGGGGGATCTGGAGCAGGCGGAAGCGGACAGATTCCTTGCGGCGGCTATAGATATGGATGCTGTTTTTTTCGACCATGCAGATATCTATGGGGCAGGTAAATGTGAGGAAATGTTCGGGAAATTCCTGCATGGGAATCCGGGCAAGAGGGATAAGCTTTTTTTGCAGTCCAAATGCAGCATTATTCCCGGCGTGATGTTTGATTGTTCCAAAAAACATATCCTGGAGGCGGCGGACGGTATTTTGAAACGCCTGCAGACCGATTATCTGGACGTGCTCCTTCTGCACCGGCCGGATGCGCTTGTGGAGCCGGAGGAAGTGGCGGAGGCTTTTGACAGATTGGAGAAGTCAGGGAAAGTCCGCTATTTTGGCGTCTCCAACCATAAGCCTTCCCAGATCCGGCTTCTGAAAAAATATGTAAAGCAGGAGATTGCGGTGGATCAGCTTCAGTTCAGCATCCCCAATTCCAATATGGTGGCAAATGGATTGGAAGTAAACATGCTTTCGGAAGGGGCTGTGGATCGGGACGGAAGCGTGCTGGATTACTGCCGTCTGAATGATATTACCATCCAGACCTGGTCACCGTTCCAGTATGGTTTTTTTGAAGGTGTATTTCTGGGAAGTGAAAAGTATCCGGAGCTGAATAAGATCCTGACGGAGCTGGCAGATAAATATAATACGACAGATACGGCTGTCGCAGCTGCCTGGATTCTGCGTCATCCGGCCGGCATGCAGCTTGTGGCTGGGACTATGAAGACATCCCGGCTCCGGGAAATCTGCCAGGCTTCCGAAATCGTGCTCACCAGGGAAGAATGGTATCGGATTTATCTGGCAGGAGGACATATTCTGCCTTAGAAAACAGAAGGAAGTAAGCGGTGTAACCGGAAACAGACGTATTTATCCAGTTTATGCGCCCTGACGGGAATGTATGTCAAATTTCGGAGTCGGGAATATACTAAAATAAAAAGAGAAATCATTATGCTTCAGATTTTAGTATTATGTCTGGCTCTCTGCATGGATGAGTTTGTGGCCAGTATTGCCTATGGAGCGGGCGGTATAAGCATCAATTGGAAAGAAAACGGTGTAATGAACGGGATATGCAGCGCCTGCCTGGGCGCTGCCTTGTGTTTTGGAACCGTCCTTCAGGCCGTGGTGCCTGAGGAACTGACGAAAGCAGTATGCTTCACCAGCCTTTTTATTCTGGGGGCAATCCGGCTTGCGGATTCTTTAATTAAAAATTATATTAATCATCACTGTGAAGTGCGTAAGGATATCCATTTTTCATTTTCCCAGTTAAAATTCATCATCAGTATTTATGGGAACCCCACGGCGGCAGACAGCGATGATTCCCATACGCTTTCCATGAGAGAAACGGTTTTTCTGGCCTTTGCCATGTCGATTGACAGCCTGGTGGCAGGAACCTTCGCCGCATTTCTGCGGCTCAATATTCTGCTCACCATGCTGTCCGCTTTTCTCATAGGCGTGTGTGCCATGTCGGCGGGGCAGATGTTCGGGCGGAAGGTAGTTTCACGCCTGCGGTGGGATTTATCCTGGCTGAGCGGCATACTTTTTATTATACTCGCTTTTTCCAAACTGAAGGGATAAGAAGCATTTGCAGCTTTGGGTGTACGAAACATAACGGGGTGGTACAGGAACACAGGAAAAGGATAATACTTCGGTAAGGCGGCAGGTATGCCGCTTTACTGAAGTTATTTGTGTTATTTCGGTAACTATTCAGTCAGGCCGGCGCGCCGGCATGGATTTTGGCAATAATTGGGAAGGGACGGAACGGTTACTTGTTTCGTTAATATTTTGGCTTTCAGGCTGGAGAGTACAAGCTCCCGCCTGGAACGGAAAGGCGGGAACTGCTGTGAAAATAATGATTACGGGGGCGGATGGCTTTGCCGCATCGAGAATAATAAGGGCATGGCAGGACAGGCATGAAATTACGGGTACGACACGCAGCCTGCTGGATTTTACCGATCGGGACGGGACAGGCCGGAAGATAAGGGAACTATCGCCGGAGCTTGTGATCCACTGCGGAGCGGTCTCCGATTTGGCGGTCTGCGACAGGGAGCCTGAAAGCTCCCGGAAGGTGAATGTGGAAGGTGCGGAGAATGTGGCGGCAGCCTGCCGGGAGTCGGGCAGCCGTATGGTGTTATTCAGCACCGATCAGGTGTATTTCGGAGGCGGGGTACAGGGACCGCACCATGAGGAGGAGCCTCTGTCACCCCGGCGTCTGTATGGAAAGCAGAAACGGGAAGCGGAGGAAAGGTGCCGGAAGGTGCTCCCGGATGTGGTGATACTCAGGATGAGCTGGATGTTTGATTATGATAAGAACCGTCCCGGGGAGCATGATACCCTGGTAACCAGCGTCAGACAGGCGCTGCGGGAGGGAAGCCGGATGCAGTATCCTGTTTATGATTTCCGAAGCATTACCTATGTGGGGGAAATGATCCGCCATCTGGAAAAAGCCATCCATCTTCCGGGCGGTATTTATAATTTCGGAAGCCCGAATGAAAAAAGTACCTATGAAGTGGCGGAAGAGCTTCTCCGGCTGCTGGGATATGGTGCAGAGCTGCTGGTACCCAACCGGGAGGCCTTTGCGGATAAGCCCAGGGATCTGCGCCTGAGCCAGGATAAGCTGCTGTCCTTCGGCATCCGGTTTGGGAATACACAAGAAGGGCTGGAGGCGTGTCTGCTGCATGAAAACATATCGAAAAGCAATTTATATGCGGATTTTTGTTGAAGCCGGGAGGAGAGTGTATTATACTGTGAATAGCGCTGTCCGGACCGGGCACTTGCCGGGCGGCATCCGTGGGGAACGAATTGAAACCGGTGTTTCACATAAAACAGAAAATTATATGCATGAGTTCACGTTTGTTTCACATTTATCAGGTATAATACCTGACAGAGATAAAAGGAGGAATTCTTATCATGTCTAACAACAAGCAGACAGAAGAAAAGAACGAAAAGGTCATGACCAAATATGACCGTAAAATGGAAAAGAGGAGAATCGAGGAGGAAAAGGAGCGAAAAGCGCAGAAGCGTTTGAAGATAGGGAGTATTGCGATTCTCGCGGCAATCGCTGCGGCGATTGTAATCTCCATCGGTTTATCCGCCTATAATAAGTACAGTGCCCTGCACAATGCTTATATTAAAATAGGCGATCATGAGATTACCAGGGTGGAATATGATTATTATTACAATAATTCGGTAAACAGTTACGTTTCCATGTATGGTTCCCTGCTGTCCTATATGGGGCTGGATACCACCTCTGATTTATCCAAGCAGCAGTATACGGATAATATGACCTGGAAGGATTATTTTGATCAAATGGCGGTCAGCCAGATAACCCAGGTTAAGGCGCTTGTGGATGATGCGGCGGCGCAGGGCTTTACCTATGATGCGGCGGAAGATATGTCAGCATTTGATACCCAGATCGCGGCGCAGGCGGAAACCGAATCCATTAGCCAGGGAGAGGTTTATACCACTCTTTACGGCCAGTACGCTACGGAAGAAAGAATCCGGCCTTTTGCAGAGGAAAATATGCTTGCCACCGCTTACTTTGAACATCTGACGGAAATCAACAAGCCCGGGGATGATGAAGTGCAGGAATATTACGAAGCGAATAAGAACAGCTATGATAAAGTGGACTACAGAAGCTTCCCGTTCAGAGGGGAAGCAGCGGAGGATGCTTCGGAAGAAGATATCGCCAAGGTTATGGACGAGCTGAAGGGGAAAGCCGAAGCTATGGAAAAGGCGGTAAAGGCCGGTGATGATTTTGAAGCCCTCTGTGTGGAAAATGCTATCGAAGATCAGAAAGCGCTCTATGGCGGAGAGGACGGGGAAGGAAGCCTGACGGAGGGCGGATCCTACTCCGCAGCGCCGGCGGCTATTGCAGACTGGCTGTTTGAGGAAGCGCGTAAGGAAGGGGATACCACAATTCTTCCGGATGAAGCCAATACCAATTATTATGTGGTGGAATTCATCAAAAGAAGCAACGATGAAGCGGCTACCAACAGCTCCATTTCCGGTACGCTTGCCAACGAGAAGGCCGGTGAATATATGAACGGGCTGACGGAGAAATACGAAGTGACGGATGTGGCAGGGGACCTGAAATATCTGACGATACCGGAAACCAGCACCGAGACGGCAGAGGGTACGGAACAAGCCGGTGATGAAACGGGTGCCGCGGCAGAAGAAAGCACGCAGACTACAGAGACGGAAAGCGGCACTGCGGCGGAATAAGCATCAGGACGGAATAGGAAGAAGAATAAAAACTGCGGCTGCGCCTTACATGGCGGGAACCGCAGTTTTTTTACGGGATTTACTCTTTATCCGGGACGAAGGATCCTCCATTCAGTACGGGATAAGGCGTACCCTGGCTTTCTGTTGCTACTTTTATGGTACCGTGGATAACCTTATTGTTTGTGATATCGTATAAGGTGCAGCCAATTTCCTGTCCTTTCATGGATTCTGTAATTTTTGTGGAATCGGTAAGGAAAAGATTGTAGGTGCCGCCTTTTTTGTCAAGTCTCCAGCTGCGGCCCGTCATATTGATACCCTGTTCTTTCAGCTTTCCTTCGATCACTTTGGCAAAGGAACCATACTCACCATAGCCCCCTGTTGAAATCGCTTCCGAATTAATGGAGGTTCTGCTGCCGTTAAAATACTCGTCGAGACTTTTATAGTTGCAGCCGCTGATATCATCAAAGGAGAGATTGCCCAAAACATCCGCAAGCTTCTTCACCTCTATCTGTTCTTCGTCATGTTCGCTGCAGGTTACGGTAACGGTTTTATAATTTTGATCAAAGGTGCAGGTATATAATCCTTTAGAGGTGCACACACCGGAATAAACGCCGCCGTTAAAAATATCGGCCTGTTTATCCAGAGTTCCATTATGTTCCTTGATAATAGCCTCCAGAAGCTCACGGGCTTCCTCCGCATTACCGGGATCCTTTTCCATCGCTTCTATCTGGTATTCCTTCATAATATAGCTTACATCCACCCGGCACTGGACTGCCTTGGCTTTATAAATATATTTCGTCACCTGGGGAACTATGATTGCCAGCAGAATTCCAAGGATTACAATCACCACAATCATTTCCACCAGGGTAAAGCCCAACTTATTACCGAAAGCTTTTCTTTTGTCCATTGTTACATCCTCTCATTATTTCCACCATTATAATTCATTATTGAAACTTTTCCTGGTTTTGTCAAGGAAGGAAAGGGATTTTGTCTTAAAGAAAAAATAAGAAATCCTTTCCGCCTCTCCCCTGTTCCCCCATAGAAGGAAATAGTATAATAAAAGAAATGACATATCCGGGAGGTTCTAAAGGTGAGAAAGGAAAAGAGCATTAAGAAAATACCCGATTCGTTTTCAGATCCGGACCATGCGGAACGCTGGCTGGAAGAAAATGCGGCCCGGGGATATCTGCTTACGCGTATATGGGGAAAAAAAGCGGTTTTTATAAAAGAAAAACCGGTAAAAACATCATATATGCTGGTTCCTATGGATCCGGACGGCGTAAAGGGACCTGCAGATCAGGGCGAAGAATATAAAGAATTCGGCTGGGAATACGTGACACAGCTCGGACGTATGGTGCTGGTTCTGCGGGGCGTGCCGGGAACGTGCGAGCGGGTGCAGCTGTTTGCAGGGGAAACGATGTTCCGGAAACTGAAAAAGAGGCAGCGCGGCAGGGTATGGGGAGCTTTTTCGCCCTTCCTGTTCTGGCTTGTCTGGTTCCTGTTTTCGTATTATATCCAGGGATATGGGTTCCTTCTGCTCTTTGTAAAAGGGGCAGCCTGGGTGATTTTTCTGGCAATGGGTCTATGCGGCCTTCTGCAGCTGCAAAGCGGAGAGGAAGCCCGGATAGCAGAACAGCTTCTGGAAGGGATCCGCGGCTGGTCCGGTACCGGAGCGGAATCGGGCAGGACGGTATACAAAGTCCTTCTGACAGTCTTTTCCTTCAGTCTGGTGCTTGGGATTGCAGGAGGTATCCATTACTGGGGCGGCCGGATGAAAACCGTTTATACCGGCAGGGTATCGGAGAGCGCATGGGAGGAAGACGCCCCCCGGACGCAGTCCTTTCTGAAAAAGAATCCATCCTGGAAGGAACTGTCACCAATGCTGCTGCCGCTTTCCCTGCTGGAGGGGGAACCGGACATGGAATACCAGACCCGGGATTATAAAGGGGAGGAGCTGGAAAGCTACTCTTGCGTCAACCGCTTCCTTTTAGCGCCGGTGCAGGCGGAGACGATGCAGTATGGCGTGTGGGAGCCGCAGGGGGCTGCCCGGGAGAGTACCCTGAAACTGGAGTATTACCGTCTGGCTTCCCCAAAGCTGGCCGCGCCTCTGATGCGGGAGCTGGGACGGTATTATATGAAGTGGAATAAAGGCTGGGTGCCCGAAAGGGTGGAAAGCAGTTATTTTGATGAACTGGTTATCCATGACAGAGGGCTGCATTATCTGTTTGCCCGGAAAGGAAATCAGGTGATTATGGCTTATTATATCGGCGAAGAGAACCTGGCGGATCATCTGCCGGAATTGGAACAGCTGGCGGAGAAGCTTGCCGGCGGATGAGGACGGGCTGACCGCATAGGAAAAAAAGAAGGAGAAATAAGAAAATGTGCCGCATATTACTTGTAGAGGATGAAGAGACGATTCTATTTGCCCTGCGCGCAGGTCTTTTTCGGGAAGGCTATGATATTCTCACGGCAGGCAGCCTGGCGGAAGCGGGGATCCTGGCAGAAGAAAACCCCGATCTTATCGTGCTGGATTTGGGGCTGCCTGACGGGGAAGGGCTGGAATTCCTGAAGAGATGCAGAAAAATGGACGGGCCTCCTGTGATTATCCTTACCGCAAGAGATGAGGAAGCGGATATCATCCGCGGGCTGGATATGGGAGCGGATGATTATGTCACCAAACCATTTAAGCTGGGAATCCTTCTGTCTCGGATTCGTGCGGCCCTGCGCCGATCCCGGCCGGATAGCGGGGAGGATAGCGCGGCGCAGCGGCTGGTATGCGGGGATGTGGTTCTGGATAAAATAGAAACCCGGGTATGTGCGGGCGGAAAGGAAGTCCTGCTGACTGCAGGAGAATACCGGCTTCTGGAAATCCTTCTGGAGAATAAGAAACGTACTTTAACCCGCACCCTTCTTCTGGAACAGCTTTGGGATATTGACGGCAATTTTGTGAACAGCAATACCCTCACCGTACTGATAAAACGGCTGCGGGAGAAGTTGGGCGGGGATCCCCAGAGAATTATTAAAACGGTGAGAGGGATTGGCTATAAAGCGGAGGATGGGGATGAAATATAGCGGAAAAAAGACGGTTTTTCTTTTTCTGTGGCTTGGTGTCTGTTTGCTGGCCGGCTTCGGGACAGCATTGCTGGCTGTCCGGCGCAGCGAGGCCTTTTTTTATAAAAAGGCGGCGCTCATGGCAGCCGGGGCGCCGGAAAGGGCAGGGGAAATGATGCGATCCCTGAAGCGGGAAGAGCCGGCAGAAGAGGCCGCAGGGGAAATCCTGCTGAAGCGGTTCGGCTATGAAGAAGGGGGATTCACCCGTGAGGCTTTCGGCAGCCTGACAGGGTGGCTGCTCCTTTTTTACAGTCTGGCGGCAGGAGGCGGAATGCTTTGGTACACCATGGGAGCAAAACGGCGGAGAAGGCGGATCCTTGAACTGGAAGAATATCTGGTACGAATCAATAACGGAGAATACGATACGGGTATCGGTAACCGGGAAGATGAATATTCCCGGCTTCAGGACGAAATCTATAAAACAGTAGTAAATATCCGGGAGAGCCGGGAGGAAGCCCATAAAGGAAGGGAGAATCTGGCGGTGAGTCTGACGGATATATCCCATCAGCTGAAAACACCCCTCACATCCCTTTCGCTGCTCCAGGAGCTGTTGGAAGAGCAGGTAAAAGGAGAGGAGGGGAGACAGCTGCTTGCCAGGATGGAACAGCAGACCGGCCATATCCGCAGTCTTACGGCGGCCCTTCTGACTTTGTCCAGGCTGGATGCGGGAGTCCTCCCTCTGGTCAAAAAGGAGGAGGATTTGCAGGAAGTCCTCTCCTTTGCGGCGGAAACGGTCCGTTCCCTGACGGAAGATAAAAAACAGGAGGTGCGTATCACGGGCGGGGAAGGGAAACTCCTGTGCTGTGATTTGGGCTGGACGGGGGAGGCTGTGGCCAATATTCTGAAAAACTGCAGCGAGCATACGCCGGAAGGCGGATGTATCCGTATCCATGTGACTCAGAATACCATATATACCCGTATCCTGATCGATGATGAAGGGCCAGGGCTTACTTCCGAGGAATGCAGACGGATATTTGAACGCTTTTACAAAGGAACGGGCGGAGACAGAGACAGCGCGGGGGTGGGTCTGGCTTTGGCAAAATCTCTGACAGAGAGCCAGAACGGGGAGCTGCGGGCCGAAAACCGAAAGGAAGGCGGGGCGCGGTTCCTTATGACCTTTTACCAGTAATCATATTTTTCAAGGCATAAGGACGGCTCGCGGAGCGCGGCAAACGTTGTTTGTCACCGGATTGTCACACAGGCCTTTTACAATGCGGAGTGAATGAGCAAGGGCGCTGACGGAAAAGGAGGATTTTATGAACATTCTGCGATGTGAAAAAGTGACAAAGACCTATGAACTGGGACAGGGGACGGTAACAGCTCTGGACGGGGTGGATCTGACGGTGGAAAAAGGAGAATTTACTGCGATTGTAGGGGCTTCCGGTTCCGGGAAATCGACTTTGCTCCATATGCTGGGAGGGGTGGACCGGCCTACTTCGGGGAAAATATGGATTGAAGAAACGGATATTTCCACGTTGTCCGAAAAGCAGCTTTCTATTTTCAGAAGGCGCAAGGTGGGACTGATATATCAGTTCTATAATCTGATCCCCACTCTGGATGTGCGGCAGAATATTCTTCTGCCTCTGCTGCTGGACGGACGGAAGCCGGAAGAAGAAAGCTTCCGGGAGCTGGTGGATACCCTGGGGCTGGGCGACCGGCTTTCCCATCTGCCGTCCCAGCTTTCCGGCGGACAGCAGCAGCGGGCGGCCATTGGGAGGGCGCTTATTTACCGTCCCGCCGTCCTTCTGGCCGACGAGCCTACCGGAAACCTGGATCGCAGGAACTCAGAGGAGATTCTGGCACTGCTGAAGCTTTCCAATAAACGCTACCATCAGACGGTAGTGCTCATTACCCATGATGAAAAGATCGCGCTGGAAGCGGATCGCATCATCACCATAGAGGACGGACGTGTGCTGCGGGACAGCAAAGCGGACGGCGGGAAGGGGAGGGTGCAATGAAGGTTCTGATATCATATACGCTCCGAAGCATAATAAATAACCGGCGGACCACGCTGGCTTCCATGATAGCGGTTCTTATTGCCTCCACACTTCTGTATTCCCTTTGCAGTGCTTTTTATAACCAGAATACCTGGCAGACCGATATCGAAATCCATGACAGCGGGGACTGGCATGCGGAGGTGGGCGGCCTGCTTACCAAAAAGGATCTGGAACGGATAGACAATAACCTGAACATTCGGCAGACAATGGTAAAGGGGCCGTTTCTTTCCGTTAAACTGCCGGAGGGGAGCGGACTCCCCTATCTGCTGCTCCGGGATGCGGATGAAGGCTACTGGGACGGCATGGGGGAAAAAAATCTGATTATTGAGGGACATATCCCTTCCAAACAGGGAGAGATAGCGGTATCCAAATCCTTTTTTGATGATAATCCCGGGTTCCGTCTGGGAGACACGGTAACTCTCCCGGCAGGGCATCGGATGATACAAGGAGAAATACAGGATACGGGAATCCGGCAGGAAGGCGAAGTGTTTGAGAAAACCGGGGAAAGAACCCTGACCATAGTCGGAAAAATGGATATGACCACACCCACCACGACACCCGGCTATTATGCCATGGGGTATCTGGATCGGGATGCGCTGGAGCCTTCGGAAGAGCTGGTGGTTTATGTGCAGCTGAACCGGGTAAAAGACACCTACCGGGTGATGCCAAAACTTATGGAACAGCTGGGCTTTCAGACAAATGAATACGGCAGTTATGAAAACCATTTCCGCTATCATGGGCGGCTGCTGGCCCTGTATGGAGTATTCCCTCCTATGGACGCATCTCTGTCGGAAATATGGGATCGTTATGTAACCCTGTTCATATATGGAAGCATGGTGGTGCTTGCAGCACTGGCTTTTGTCCTGATTATACACAGCGCCTTTGCCATGTCGGCGGAAACCCGGATCAAACAGCTTGGCCTGTTCCGGTCCGCAGGGGCCACACCCGGCCAGATAAGAGCTGCTGTTTTGTTTGAGGGGCTTGCGGTATCCCTGCTTCCCATCGCTGCGGGCATTGCCCTGGGACAGCTTTTTACTGCACTGGCGGTACAGGTATATACGGAAATTCTGGGGGATCTCATCTATTATCCGATCCAGCTGCGTTTTCCGCCCCGGATAGCCCTGGGAGCTGTGGTTATATCCCTGGCAACCGTACTGGTATCCGCGGCGATACCGGCTTCAAGGATGGCGGGACTCACCCCGGTGGATGCCATACGGATGCAGTCAGGTACAGGAGGAAATAAGAAAAGGAAGAACAGAAGCTGTCTGTCCGGGAAAAAAGAACGACGCCGTACGGCAGGCGCCCTCCTGGGAATAGAGGGGATTCTGGGGGCAGCCTCCCAAAAGGCTCATAAAAAAGCCTTTCGGGCAGGGCTTGCGGCACTTGCCATGTGTTTTGTGATGGTTACCGGTTTTTACTGTACGCTTACCCTGAATACTCTGGTGACCGAACGGAATGAAGGCGTAAATTATTATAATATCCAGATGAGATACAGCCTGACGGCAAGGCCGGAAAAAGAAATGACGGATGAGATTTTCCGTATTCCTGCCATGAAGGAGGGCACCTGGTATTACCGTACCCGTGTTTCCCTCTGGGTTGACAAGACTGCGGAATCGGATGAATTTGCGGCCCGCGGAGGCTTTGGGGCGGTGAACCCAAACCAGTTCAGCGTGCTGGAACGGAAAGGCAGCTATCGGATAAGAGCGGACATACTGGGGCTGGAAAAAGATTTCTTTGATTCATACTGCCGTTCCCTGGGAGAGGATCCGCAAGATTATTACGGACAGGATCTCCCGCGGGCTATTATGGTAAGTAATATTTCTTATTACCCCAATGTCAAAAACAATATGCAAAAACACAGCCAGGAATACCAGATGCTGCGCACGCAGGCCGGCGCGATCCTTTCCCTGGAAGAAAAACTCCGGGATTCCGATGATACGGATTACCGGTTTGATGTTGCGATAGGGGCTAAAACGGAGCAAAGGCCTGTCTTGGACGAGTATACAAGCGATTACAGCATCCAGCTTTATGTGCCTATGGAAGAATATCTCAAGATAGTATCCCGGTTCCGGCCGGAACAGGCTGCCCAATATTACCAGGTCAGAGGTGTCGCACGTACCTCCCCCGAAGAGGATTTGCAAACAGCGGAAAAAATCCGGGAAATCAGCGGCAGATATCTGGCGGAGGAGGATTTTATCATACGCAGCCGTATGGAAGAAGAGCGGGACGGGGAAGTGGCAGGAAGAGCCATGGAAGCGGTGATAAATCTCATAGGCGGACTGCTTTCCCTGATAGGTATCTCCAATGCGGTTTCCGCCGCGGCAGGTTCGCTGCGCATGCGCAGAAGGGAATTTGCGGTACTGCGTTCCGTCGGAATGGATGAAGGGCAGCTTAAAAAAATGCTTTTCCTGGAAGGGCTGCGTATGGCAGCCGCCCCTATCCTTACCGGGATCCCCATTCTCCTCCTCCTCTGTATCTATTTGATGCAGGTTACGGGAATATCCCCGGGAACCCTGTTTCCGGTATTCCCATGGAGTAAGGTGCTTGGCAATATGGGGCTGGTGATGGCCGCTGTCGGAATTGCCTATCTGCTGGCTTTCCTGAGTATACGGAAGGAACCGATTGCCGATGCGGTGAGGGATGAAACGGTATAAGAGCCTGTTAGTTACTGTTTACGGCCCCCTGTGCCGCTGCCCGATGGGTCGTAAACAGTAACGCCTGTTACGCGTATTTTACCGGATTTTGAGAATAAGGTGCTTTTTCCCGGAAAGTGTGTTATAATACCTTTATAACTGCTGCATCGGTAACTGACCTGTGTTTTCGTTGCAGTTTTTTTAGTTGTAAAGGAATAGGTGTAAAATGTATAATGTGAATGATGTGGTAGTGCATGAAAACGGTGGTGTGTACAGAGTTGCAGCGATTGGAAAGCCTGATTTTGTTAACGGGCCGGAGACGTATTATACTTTGCGTTCCGTAGGGAATGAGGAAAGTACGATATATGTGAAGCTGAATAATGACAAGGTATACATGCGGCCGGTCATGTCCCGGAAGGAAGCGAAGGAATATCTGGAACAGCTTCCGGAAATGACGGCTGAGTACGAAGCCAATAACAAGGAACGGGAACGGCTGAGCAGGCAGATTCTGAAATCCTGCGAAGTCAGCCAGTATCTGAAGTTGATGAAAGCAATTCTTCTGGAACAGGACCGGAAAAAGAAAAACGGCAAAAAGCTGAATTGTTCCGATGAAAAGAATCTGCAGAGAGCGGAAAAGATGCTTATTTCCGAATTTGCCGTTGTTTTCAACATCACGGTGGAGAAGGCAAGAAGCTCTGTTTTTGAGGCGGTTTTTGACAAGGAAATGGATGCGTGACCGCCGGAGACAGGAGTTTAAAAAGATAACAAAACGATACTACAGAGTAAATATATCATAAAAATAAAATATATCATAAAAATAAAAAATGTTTGACAATTTTTCAAATGTATGTTATAGTCAGACAGTAATCAATTTGAATTTAGAGCTGGCCTTCGTTATGAGTCATTCCTTTTTTCTTAATGACTGATACGCAGGCCAGCTTTTTTGTAAGGAAAATTCTGCAGGGATACGTGAAAAACAGGCATCAGGAATTCTTCCCGCCGGTTTAAATTGATATAAATATTATAATGGAGGTACTGAAAATGAATAACGGTACAGTGAAATGGTTCAACGCAGAAAAAGGATATGGATTTATTACCAATGACGCAAGCGGTGAGGATGTGTTCGTACACTATTCTTCCATCGTTTCTGAAGGCTATAAGAGCCTGAACGAAGGCCAGAAGGTTACTTTCGATATGGAAAGTGATCCCAGAGACAGCAGAAAACTGAGAGCGGTTAACGTCTGCGCAGCATAAGCAGAAGAAGAAGTATTCTGTCGTCCGTAGTACCATCGCATTTTGGGTTCGGCCATTAGAATATTTATATCGTACTTGGGAAACGGGGGAGAAGAGATTCTCCTCTGTTTTTTTGGCGTGAGAGCGCCGTCCGCCTATTGGTTCGTCCTGCCAAGGCCATTGTCTGCCGTCCGGCCCCATGTCCCTGCGCCTCCGGCTCCCCCGTATGTTGGCTCCCTGCCCTGCCGGCTCCGGTCCGCCCCGGGGCTATGATGTCCTGCAGATACTGCTATACCTGACATTCCGATGAGCCCAAAGCATCAAAATCGGCAGATGGGCTGCCGATTTTGATTGGTCTCCTCTTCATGGTATAGAAAGTATCTGCGGGACATCATAGCCCCGGGGCGGACCGGAGCCGGCAGGGCAGGGAGCCAACATACGGGGGAGCCGGAGGCGCAGGGACATGGGGCCGGACGGCAGGCAATGGCCTTGACAGGACGAACCAATGGGCGGATGGCTGGGGAAGTGTGGCGTATAGCTTACGGAGAAGTAATTTTTTGGATGTATTGCGTTGTGTAGTGGCGCTGGGAACGGAGTGGATTGACTGGGCGGCAGGTGTATGTTTATAATAAAAAAAGAAAAAGGAAGGGGAGGGGCAGGATATGAAGGATACGGGTATTTCTGATTATAAAGAAAAAGCTTCCCATGGGGATGTGTTAATGCCAATGCAGCGTTATCGGTGTATCGTGCCTTTTTCTTATCAGGATCTGTCTCTTCACTGGCATGATGAAGTGGAATTTACCTGGATTGAGGATGGCAGCATTGATTATGATATCAATTTCGAAACCTTCCGGGTCCAAAAGGACGATCTTCTTCTCATATCACCCCATACCCTTCACTCCGCCCATGCGCTGAAAGAAGAGGAAATGATATCGGAAAGCCTGGTATTTCACCTGGATATGCTGGGGTATCAGACACCGGATGCCTGTACCATTAAATATATCAGCCCCCTTTTGAAAGGCAAATACCGTTTTATCCCTGTAATCCGCGCCGGTGCTCCCGGACATGAGGAGCTTCTGCAGTGCTTCCGTGAAATGCTGACCGGAGTGGAGGATAAGAATCATTCCCCGCTGCTTTGCAGGGAGATTACCCCGGGGGAGAACAGGAAGCGGGAAGGGAATGAATTGTACATGAAGGAGCTTCTTTTCCGTTTCTTCCGCCTTTTATACCAGAACGGTTATGTGGTAAAGAATGAAAACTCCGCAACCGACTCCGAATTGGAACGGAAGCTGAAAACCGTATTGACCTATATCCGGGAGCATTACACCGAAGCAATGACGATAGAAGATCTCGCTGAGGTATGCCATTTCAGCCAGGCGCATTTTATGAGTTTCTTTAAGAAATTTGCGGGAATGACCTGTGTGGAATATATTAACCATTACCGTCTTTCCCGTGTGGCCGCTTCCCTGGCCCAGTCCGATCAGCCGGTAATGGAGGCCGCCCTGGAAAATGGGTTCCATAACATATCCTATTTTAATAAATTGTTCCGGAAAGAATTCGGCGTGACGCCCAAACAGTATCGTAAAGAAGCGGGGGCGCCCCGGGGAGAACAGGGGAGGGCACAGGACACAAGGGGCTGTCTGAACTGTTACGGAATAGGTTGAAATACCCGCAAAAAAACGGTAAATCCCCCTTGCCTTTTTATATAAGGTATGATACCCTATATTGGCTGAAATGATATTGCGTCCAATACGAGACTATAAATTTTTCTGTTTCTGAGTCAAACAGTGAGATTTATAGTCTTTTTTATGTAAAATAAGTACAATATCCCGTATTTATAAAAGGAGATACAAAGACATGAATCAGGATTTTATGAGAACGAAACCTATTTTACCGCTGGTGCTATCCATGTCGCTGCCAATGATGCTTTCCATGCTTATCAATTCCCTCTATAACATTGTGGACAGTATGTTTGTGGCCCGGCTTGGGGAACAGGCCCTTACCGCGGTTTCCCTTGTTTATCCGCTGCAGACACTCATCGTTTCCATCGGAGTGGGTTTCGGCGTGGGAATTAACGCGGCAGTGGCTTTTTTTATGGGAGCGGGAGAAAAGGAGAAGGCTGACAGGGCGGCGTCCCAGGGGCTTTTTCTGAGTCTGGTTCATGGGATTCTTCTCTCTGTAGGGACTGTTATCTGTATTCCCTATTTTCTGCCTATGTTTACCGCAGACAATCGGATTCTTGCGTGGGGAAAGGAATATGCGGTCATCGTCCTGAGTTTTTCCGTAGTAGTAACGGTGCAGATCGCTTTTGAAAAAATATACCAGTCAACCGGGAATATGTTCGTGCCGATGGTCTGCATGGCGGCGGGAAGCATTACGAATATTATACTGGATCCTGTGTTTATTTTCGGCCTGGGACCGGTTCCCCGCCTGGAGGTAAAAGGCGCCGCAATCGCAACGGCTATCGGGCAGGTGGTTACCCTTCTGCTGTATCTGATATGGTATTGTAAGAAGGATATGGGATTAGCAATCAAGAAGATTTATATGAAGCCTTCTGCGGATATCTGCCGCAGGGTATATATGGTGGGTGTGCCTTGTTCCCTTACCATGGGGCTTCCGTCCCTGCTGATCACCATACTGAATGGTTTTGCGGCGGCATTCTCCCCTATTTATATTCTGATTCTGGGGGTATATTTTAAGCTGCAGTCCTTTATTTATCTTCCCGCAAATGGTATCGTTCAGGGAATGCGGCCCATACTCAGCTATAACTACGGCGCGGATGAGAGAAAACGTATGAAACGGATCATTCAGATATGCGGCGCGATGATACTGGCGATTATGGCTGTGGGAATGCTGTTATTCCTTGTATTTTCCGGCGCCATTATGAAAATGTTCACCGAGGATGGGGTTACAATCCGGGAAGGGGCTTTGGCCCTGCGCATTATAAGCTTTGGTTTTGTAGTCTCCAGTGTGAGTGTGGTCTGTTCCGGCGCCCTGGAGGCATTGGGAAAAGGCTTTGCCTCTTTCCTCATATCTGCGCTGCGTTATTTTGCGCTGATTGTACCGGCAGCATATTTGGGGATAAGGATTGCCGGTGTTATCGGTATCTGGACGGCGTTTCCTGCGGCGGAAGCCTTGACCGCTGTGGCCTCGGTGATTATATTTGTAATATGCTATAAAAGGAAATAGGGGAGGAACGGAGTGAAAAGTACACAAACCGAATTGAGAAGCCGGGGAAAGGCTTCCAAAGAAGAGATTGCAGCCTGTATGGGCCTGCCGGCAGAAGAACTGGCAAAGGAACTTCACAATCCTGATCCCTGCCGGAGAACGGCGGCAGCATACTGTCTGCATCCGGAAACAGAAGGCGCGGCGGAACTGCTTCTGGAACAGCTGTGCCGGGAAACGTGTCTTTATACAAGAATCGCTGTCTGTGAAAGCCTGGAAAAAGGCGGCAGGGCTGCGGCTGAAAAGATGATACCCTATCTGGGCAGGGTGGGGAAAAATCAGCATAGAAGTCTGCCGGATAAGGTGTCCGCCAAAAAATCGTATCCTCTGCCGAGAGATTTGATAGCCCGGACGCTGGCAGGAATGGACCTTGCTGTTTTCCCTCTTCTCCTTGATGTCCTGGATACCGGGGATACATGGAAAATTTCGGAGGCTCTGGATGCGGTTGGTTTTATGGCCTTTTATCATCCGTCCCTGGTTTCTGAAAAAAACGCTGACAGGGTTATCCGTCTCCTGAAAAAGGAAAGCGATGAGATTATCCAATGGAAAGCTTTGCTCTGCCTTTCTGCTTTTCCTGTCCCGGAAGGAATCCGGGTGTTAAAAGAATTTGCCGGAAGAACGGATTTGCTGGGAGCCGAGGCGGCCCGCTCACTGAAGCTGATTGACGGGAGAGCAAAGAAAGAAAAGCAGGAAGAGAAATCTGTCCCGCCTGCCTCCGGCTGGCATATTGTTCCCATGACAGAGGAGTATGCCGCAGAGTATCTTGGCTGGAATTATTCCGCTCCCTATGACTTCTATAACATACCGGAAGAAAACAGGCAGGAGAACATGGAGGAAATCAAAGGAGCCATTGATAACTGGTTTGCTGTTGCCGATGAGAGTGGGATGCTGAGGGGTTTCTATGAATTCAGTTTTCATGAGGAGCAGGGAGAGAAAGTGATGGAAATCGGTCTGGGTATGCGGCCGGAGGAGACAGGAAAAGGCATGGGGCTTAGGTTTGTGAATGCCGGGATATCCTATGCCCGCAGCTTTTATCATTATGAGAGAGGAACTGTGGTACTGCTGGCAGCTGATTTTAACCAGAGAGCAATAAAGACCTATGAACGTGCGGGATTTGTACGATATGGAGAACGGCGGGCGGTTTCGTATGGGAGGCCGGTTACCTTTGTATGTATGAAGCAGGTACGGTAGGATTTATTCCTGCGGGCAACGAGCCAAACGGATGCACGAGTGCATCCACTTGACAACTGCCGCGAGGGTCAAATACCCACGAACTTTAGTTCGTTGCGCTCGCTGCGTAACAAGTTTGATGCCCCGTCAGCTTACTGCGGGGTATTTGACTTAATAAGTGTGATTCAGGAGAACCCTCAAGGGAGCATAAAATTATGTTCTCTGGAGGGTTTTTTGTTTATGTAAAAATAGGAGAGAACCGATTCTTATAAAGAATGATTATATACTGAAACAAAGAAATAAATGATTGATGACAATTGATATGGTAAATAGATATAAAATATATCTGATATAAGAAAATAATATTAGTTATAATAACGAACTGGTAAAATAAAAACAAATATTTATTTACACAAAACGTTTAATGTGTTATATATAAATTATAATTTATAAATTATAAAAAATGAACAGGGAGGTGAAAGAGTGAAAGCGTTTATGGGCAGTGGAGTCGGAAGAACGGTGATACTTGAACTGGACAGAGGTGATGATATTGTCGAAAGTGTGGAGAAAGCCTTGGAAAAAGAAGGAATTAAAAATGCTTATATTGCGAGCGCAGTAGGAAGTATCCAGCATCTGGAGTATCACAGGCCTCTGACTATGGAGGAAGCTACGGAGGATGAATTCCTTTCTTTGGACGGACCTTTTGAAACAGGAGGGGTTACCGGTACGGTAATTGATGGAGTAGCACATCTGCATTTTAGCGGAGGCGGAGTACAGGGGATTCATGTGGGGCATTTGGAAAAGGGAACCAGAGTTTTATATCTGATGGAGCTGGTTGTGATTGAATTGGAAGGTTTTGCACTGAAAAGGGTATTGACACCTGAAAATGTGAAAAAGCTGTTTCCTGTCAGTGAGGAACCGTCCTGAAATCCGTATCTGACAAAGTTTTTGGAAACGGTTCCTAAGTAACGAACGGAGGGAAAGTTGGTGTTTCGAGGAGTATATAACAGAAAATTTGAAAATCTGAATGGGATATGGAACTATCGCCTGGATCAGAATGATGTGGGATACAGACAGAGCTGGTATCTGGAAAAGGAAGCGTCAGCTCCGGGCTGGAAAGAAATTAAAGTACCGCATAACTGGTATCTGGAAGAAGAGATTGGGGATTATTTCGGAACAATCTGGTATACAAGAACGTTTACGGTTCCTGAATATATGCAAAACGACAGGCTTTTTCTGTACTTTGAAGGCGTGGATTATATTACGGATGTATGGGTAAATGGAGAATATCTGGGACAGAATGAAGGGATTTTCAATTCCTTTGAATTTGAAATCACTCATTTAGTGGATATAAATAAAGAAAATACCATTATTGTCCGTGACAGTGCTCCAAAGGATTTGACGGAATACGTGGAAGCAGATCATGATGAGACGCCGATGTCCGAAAAATATAAATTCCACCAGTCGATAGGAATCACCCAGATTAAAGGCCACATGATTGAAGCAATGCATAGGCCCGGAAGCATGACTTCTTTCAGACAGGATGGAAATTCCGGAGGAATTTGGGGGGATGTCAAGCTGATTGGCAGGCCGGCTGTACATATTCAATATGTTAAGAGCTTTACGAAGATAGGCTATAAAAAGGACTGGCTCGGAGATAAGCAGGATAAACCGGATGGAACCGGCCTGGCGGCCTTTGATGTTTTTATTAATAACGGAACAGGAAGAGCTGTCCGTACGGAAATCAAACTGTCAGTAACCGCCTATAACTTTGAGGATGATACTGTCAGCAATAGCAGCCGTGAAGTAGTTCTTCAGCCTGGTGATAATGTATACAAGATTACGGTTACCATACCGCAGGTCAAACTGTGGTGGACATGGGATCACGGTTTCCCCCATCTCTATACGGCAGCTCTTTTGGCAGACGGGGACCGGATAGAAATGAATTTCGGTGTGAAGGAAATAACTACGGATGAAGCCGGGCAGTGGTATTTAAACGGGAAGCATATATTCCTTCGCGGTATGCGGTATATTTCCAGCCTTTGGATGAGTGAAGCCAATGAGAAAATGTGGGAAGCTGATTTTCGGAAAATGCTGGATATGGATATCAATGCAATCCGTATCGGCAGCCATGTGGAACGTGATGGTTTATATACCATGTGCGATGAAATGGGACTTTTAATGTGGCAGGTGTTTCCTCTTCATTATTGTATCAGTGATTCGGATGATGTTATCAACAGGGCTTCCGATATGATCCGGGATATGGGTATGATGCTGACCAACCATGCCTGTATGGGAATGTGGTCTGTTTATAAAGAACCGGAAATTTATCAGCTGCCGGACAAGCCGAATGTTTATTTTAAGCTTTGTGAGATTTTAAAGGAAACACTGGGATCTGTAGATCCGATACGCTGGATACATAAAGGGGATTATCGGGAAGGTGTGCAGAATATCATGATCGGTTCCTGCCAGGATGGGGATATGGATGTACATAAGGCGGTAATCCAGCCTAATATTGTGGAATTCGGGGCGGATTCGGTGCCATGTCTGAAGTCTTTGCAAAAATTTATTCCGGAGGATAAGCTATGGCCGCCTCATTGGGATACATGGCAGTATTGGGGATTGTTCTATTACAATCAGTTCCGCAGAGCGAAAGTGGAGATGGGGAATTCCCTGGAGGAGTTTATCCATAATACCCAGGAATATGAAGCGCTGGTGGTGAAAGAACAAATTGAATTCCTCCGTCAGAGAAAGTACCAGCCGGTTGCCTCCATGTTTTTATACTATTGGAGTGATGCCTGTCCCATTATGGGGTCCGGCCTTCTGGACTACTACAGGGAACCTTATGAGGTATATGACGCGATGAAAGCGGTGTATACACAGGTGCTTATCAGCCTGGAATGGGAGGCGGAACCCCATATTCTCGGGAGACAGAAAAAGTATGCAAGAGGCAGTAAATTTACCGGAAAAGTATGGGTGAATAACGACCATTTTCATGATATTAAAAAGGCACAGATCCATTGGGAAATCCATAGAGAGGGACAGAAATGTATTGTTGCACAAAAAACATTTTATTCTGATTTGGAAGAGGACAGTGCAACGGTAAAGGATACCATATCATGGATGATACCGGAGGATTATGTGGGTAATTATGTGGTAGATATGTTTGTCAAAGATGAAGACGGCAGAATCCTCTCAACCAACTATTGTGTGTGGAAAGCATGCATCTGAAGCTGCATGCGGGACAGGGAAAGGGGAGAAAACGATGATAATGATTCATGAGGGCAGAAAAGCCATAGATTTGAGCGGAACATGGAAGTACCGCTATGAGACAGAAAAGACGGACGGAATTTCCGCAGAGGATTTTTATGCCGGAGAGAGACATGCGGAGGATGGCTGGAAAGAGATTGCTGTTCCGAATAACTGGTATCTGACGGAAATAGGAGATTACTTTGGGACTATATGGTTTCAATGCGAATTTGAAACGCCGGAATTTTCGAAAGAAGAGCATGTCTGGCTGCGGTTTGGCGCTGTGGACTATACGGCGGATGTCTGGCTGAACGATATTTATCTGGGATACCATGAGGGGATATTTAACCCGTTTGAATTTGATATTACGGATTTCCTGAAAAAGGATGGGGGCAACAGGCTTTTTGTACGGGACAGTGCGCCAAGAGACGAAACAGAATATATAAACAGCGGACTGGATAAAAACACACCGCTGTCCGAGCCGTACCAAAGGCATCAGGCTAAAGCAATTACCCAGGTAAAGGGACATATGATCGATGCCATGCACCGTCCCGGTGCAATGACGTCCTTCAGGCAGGATGGAAACTCCGCCGGAATATGGGATAAAGCAGAACTTATTATAAGACCGGAAAAATTTATTGCGTATTGTAAAATATCCACACGTCTGGTTCAGAAAAAGGACTGGCTGGGAGACGGTCAGGATAAGGAAACCGGATCGGCTATGGTAAGCCTGGACATAACGCTTCATAATATGACATCTGCAACCGTAACCGGAAGCCTTCGCGCAGATATCATACCTGATAATTTTGAAGGCGGCGTGGCGGCCCGAAGCAGCAGAAATGTGGTAATTCCTCCGGGCCGCAGTACGGTAAAAATGGTGGTTACGGTGGAGGAAGCGAAGCTTTGGTGGACCTGGGATCATGGATATCCCCACCTTTATAATCTGGTGCTGGGATGGCAGGAGGATACGGTAACGATCCGTTTTGGAATAAAAGAAATCGTACAGGATGATGCCGGACAATGGTACCTGAACAATAAGCGGATATTTTTAAGGGGAATGCGTTATATTTCCAGCCTGTGGATGAGCGAAGCCGGAGAAGAAATGTGGAAACCGGATTTTGAAAAGATGATCCGGATGAATATCAATTCCATACGTATCGGCAGCCATATGGAAAAGGATGGGCTTTATTCCCTTTGTGACGAACTAGGGCTTTTGATGTGGCAGGTATTTCCGCTGCATTATTGTGTCAGCGATGACGATGATATGATTTCCAGGGCTTCCGATATGATACGTGATATGGGGATGATGCTTACCAATCATGCCTGCATGGGAATGTGGTCGGTATATAAAGAGCCGGAGATTTACCAGCTTCCGGATAAGCCGAACAATTATTTCCGATTATGCCAGGTCCTGAAGGAAACCTTAAAGACAGTCGATCCGGTCAGGTGGGTGCATCTGGGTGACTACAGAGAAGGAGTCATGAATATTATGATTGGCTGCTGCGCAGACGGAGATACGGATGTGGATGATCTGATAATCCCGCCCAATATTGTGGAATTCGGATCGCAGTCCATCCCATGCCTGGAAACACTCAAGACATTTATTCCGGAGGATAAGCTCTGGCCGCCCCACTGGGATACATGGGAATACTGGGGACTGTTTTATTCCAATACCTTCGAATTTGCCAAAGTCGAGCTGGGAAATTCGCTGGAAGAATTTATTGAAAATACGCAGGAATATGAAGCGGTTTCGGTGAAAGAACAGATCGAATTCCTGCGCATGAAAAAGTATGATCCGGTATCCAGTATGTATCTTTATTACTGGTCGGATGCCTGTCCCATGATCGGTTCCGGACTTCTGGACTATTACCGGAGGCCTTACAAAGTATATGACTATATGCAGAGGGTTTACACACCGGTGCTGGTATGTGCACAGCCGTGTATCCATCCTTATAAGCTGGGGAGGGAAAAGATATTTCATGTGGGAATGTCATATACGGCAAGAGTGTGGGCGATTAACGATAATTACGAAAGCATTCCGGATGTCCTGCTGCAATGGAAGGTGACGGACTGTGAGACGGATGAAATATTATGCAGAAACAGTTTCCGGCTGGAACTGCTTGCGGACAGTGCGGAAATACCGGATCATATCGTACTTCCTTTAGGGGAGGAATTATCCGGCCATCGATGCCGGGTGGATATGAAGATAAGCAGCGGAAACGATGTTCTGTCGGAAAATGATTCCTATTTCCGGGTAGAACCTTAAAGAGGAATACCGATCAGCTTCTGGCAGGCAGAAGTGATCTCTATTTAAATGAAATCCAAGGAGGAGAGAAAATGGGAAGAAGTAAAAAATTATTGGCGCTTGGGATTGTTTGTTCCTTACTTTTAGGCGGATGCGGAAACAACACACAGACATCCGCGGAATCATCCCCGGAACCGAAGGCGGCAACGGAAGCGGCTTCCGAACAAAATCAGGAAAAAGCGGATACCGGAGAGAAGGAGACCCTCAGGGTTGCATGGTGGGGAACAACGACCAGGGATCAGCTCTATTATCAGATTAACGATCTGTTTATGGCGGAGCATCCTAATGTGGAAATCGTTACGGAGAGTCCCGGATGGAACGATTACTGGACCGCACAGTCAACCGCATTTGCCAGCGGAAGCGCCGCTGATGTCGTACAGTTCCAGTCCAATCAGATTGGAGAATACTGTTCCAAGAATGTTTTGGCCCCGCTGGACGATTATGTTGCATCCGGTACTATTCATCTGGATAACTGGAACGAAGGGTTTGTGGATACCGGCAGGTATAATGACAATCTGTACATGGTTTCCCTGGGAATGACCGCACAGGCTCTGTATGTAAATGAAACCTTCCTGAATGAACTGGGCATGGAGCTGTGGCCTGAGGAGGAGGACATTACCTGGGATGAATTTGCGGATTATCTGAATGAGGTACAGTCTAAGCTGGAAGCGGATACTTATGCAGGACTCGATATTTATACGAACAATGACCTGGTATGGGTTTGGATCAGGGAGAACTGTGAAGAAGGTTATGAATGGCTGGACAAGGACGGAAATTTTGCACCATCGGAAGAAACGCTTGCGTCCTGGTATGAATACTCAAATAATCTGAGAAAATCAGGTGCGTTTGCCAATGTGGAGTGGACGCAGGAATGGAATTCCAAGGCATGGGAAGAAGGGCCCCTGGTCAACAGAAAAGTATTGTTCTATTTTGCCAATGCAAATCAGTACAAGACCTATCAGAATTCTATGGAAGACACACTCGCGATCAGAAAAGTTCCGGTAGGAAACAACGGAAAGCACGGAGATTTGCTTATTACTTCTGCGTTTGCTATTTCTGAAACCTCCAAGAATAAGGATTTAGCGGCGGAATATATTAATTTCTTTGTTAATAATGAAGAAGCCCAGAAGATATTCAACATGGAGCTGGGAGTTCCCGCTTCCATGACCATTCAGGAGCTGCTGGAGCCTGACGCGGATCCCAGCGATGTTGCCGCCACCAAATATCTGAATATGATTTCAGAGGAAGCGCCTCCCTTTATTGCTAAAGCGCCCGGAGTATGGGCAATCCAGAATGAAATCAGCAGTGTGGCGGAACAGGTGGCTGTTGGTAATCTGACACCTGTGGATGCGGCAAAACATATTAAAGAGATTGCCAATGAGATGATAGCGGAAAATGCCAATTAAAGGCATGAAACAGCCGGGGAGCGCATAAGCGTTCCCCGGAATCGGAAAAACAGGCAGGCAAAAGAAATTACGGAAATATTTGTAATTGAGAACAGTTAAGGCTGGCCGGCTTGAAAGGGGAAGGGTATTGATGAAAAAGAAAGGTGATAAATACGCGGGTTATGTATTTCTTCTGCCATGGCTGATAGGATTTATCGGTCTGACGCTGATTCCCATGGGGATGTCTTTGTATTATTCATTTACGAATTATAATCTGCTGTCCGCTCCGCAGTTCGTAGGTCTTACCAACTATATTAAAATGTTTACCTCTGATTATCATTTTATGAACGCTTTAAAAGTAACTTTTATTTATGTATTTGCATCTGTCCCTCTGCAGCTGCTGGCTTCTTTAGTGCTGGCTTTTATCCTGAACAAAGGAGTGAAGGGGTTATCCCTATTCAGGGCTGCCTTTTATGTACCGTCCCTTTTGGGCGGAAGCGTGGCTATTTCTATTCTGTGGAGACAGATTTTTGGAATGAATGGAATACTGAATCAGCTGCTGAATGCGTTGGGGATCGAATCAACAATCAGCTGGGTGGCGAATCCCAATACGGCAGTATGGACGCTGATCGTACTCAGGGTATGGCAGTTTGGATCCCCGATGATTATTTTTCTTGCAGCAATTAAACAGGTTCCCCAGGAAATGCTGGAGGCGGCTGCCATCGACGGAGCATCCAAGTTTCAGCGGACCATACGTATTATGCTGCCCATGATTTCTCCGATTATCTTATTTAACTTGATTATGCAGATAATAAGCGCATTTAAGGTATTTACGGAATCTTATATCATCAGCGGCGGAAACGGCGGTGTACTGGACAGCCTTCTTTTCTATACACTGCATATCTATAACGAAGGCTTCGGAAAAATGAGAATGGGTTATGCCAGCGCTCTTGCCTGGTTCCTTGTTCTGATTATTGCCGTGCTTACTGCATTGGTATTCGGTGTGTCCAAGAAATTCGTTCATTATGACTGACAGGGGGGAAGGATATGTATAAAAAAAATAAAACGGCAGAATGGGTGAAATTTGCGATCCTCCTCATTTTTGCCCTGCTGGTATTATATCCGTTAATCTGGATGGTAGGAAGTTCCTTTAAACCGGAATCGGATATTTTTACCGACCTGGGTATTATACCGAAACAATTTACATTGGAAAATTATGAAATAGGCTGGAGATCGAATGGAAGGGTGACTTTTTCCACCTATTTCCTGAATTCCATTCTTGTATCCGGGTTGTGTGTGATAGGTAATCTTTTTTCCTGTACATTGGCGGCATTTGCATTTGCCCGATTGAATTTTAAAGGGAAAAACCTCTTTTTTGCCCTGATGATGATGACTATGATGCTTCCCCAGCATGCCATTATTGTCCCTCAGTATGTTTATTTCTATAAACTGGGCTGGATTGATTCCTTTTCCCCTCTTGTAATCCCCAAATTTCTGGCAACAGATGCTTTCTTTGTCTATCTGCTGATTCAATTTATCAG
This sequence comes from Lachnospiraceae bacterium, assembly GCA_022845955.1. Lineage (GTDB taxonomy): Bacteria > Bacillota > Clostridia > Lachnospirales > Lachnospiraceae > Eisenbergiella. The sequence continues at coordinate 5,933,269 of AP025576.1, read as the reverse complement.
AGGGATTCCCAGAGAACTGGACGAAGCGGCTATTGTGGATGGATGCAGTGCTTATAAGGTGTTCTGGAAGGTGATTCTTCCTCTCTGCCAGCCGGCGCTGGTAACCACCACCATATTTACTTTTATGTGGTCCTGGAATGATTTCTTTACCCAGATTATTTATCTGCGGACGAATAACAAATATACGGTTACTCTCGCATTGAGGATGTTTGTGGATCCAACGGCCAAAAGCGCCTTCGGCGCGATGTTTGCCATGTCGACGGTTTCCATTATACCTATCCTGCTCCTGTTTGTCTTTTTCCAGAAGCAGCTGATTGAAGGAATCGCTACCAGCGGATTAAAGGGGTGAGTTTATGCTGCGTCTGGCAACCTCGTCATTAACGTTTGACGGTTTCGAAAACAACGATTATAAATGTCTGTTCGCACATGCGGCGCAGGCAGGATACCGCAGGGTGGAATTCAACTGCTGGTATGGAGAAACGCTGACGCCTTCCAGGATCAGGAGCATAAAAGAGCGGTGCAGGCAGAATGGCCTGGAACCTATCGCGCTGCATGTCTCCGCATTCGGAGGAAGCACTTCGGAAATCCGTGCGCTGAATGCGGCACATAAGCTCAGGGCTATGGAAGCGGCATGTGAGCTTGGCTGCAGCACAGTGGTGGCATCCGGTATGCCCGAAGGCTCTCTGGACGATATTATTTATGAGCTGGAATGTGTGGAAAAGGCGGCAGAAGAATATAAAGTTAAGCTTTCCCTGGAAAATCACTGTCAAAATGTTTTAGCCGGAGAGAAGGATTACGAATATATTTTCAGAAGGATAGACAGTCCGTATATTGGAATATGCCTGGATGGCGGACACCTGGAAGCTCATGGGGAAAAAACAGAAACTTTTATGGAACGGTTTTATCCCAAAATAAACCATCTCCACTTAAAAGAAAATCTGATTTTCGGAACAAAGAGCTTTTGCCGGTTCGGCTGCGGCGGGACTGATAATGTGGAAATGGTGAAACGGATGAAAGACAGAGGATACAGTGGTTACATGTCGGTGGAACTATCGCCGGAAATAAGGGAAACGGGTAATACGGTTCCTTTTACCGCTGAGGACTGGGAGAAGCCATTGCAGTTATATTCCTTTTTGGAGGAAGAGTAAGGAGCTTGTATACTTTGAGACAGTTCCTGAGAAAGGGGAAAAAATGCTGAAAACAGTATTGATTGGGGCAGGTGGAATTGCCTGGAAGCATTGTGAAGCATTGCGGAAACTGGGGGTGGAGATCGGCGGGATATATGATATTAATCCGGAAAATGCAGGACGGCTTGCAGAAGCGTTTGACTGTCCTGTCGTTTTGGAGCCGGCGCATGCAATCGCTGAGGCAGATATGGTACATATTCTGACCCCGCCTTCCAAAAGGTGGGAGTATGTGGAGTGTGCTCTTGCGAATAAAAAGCATATATTCATGGAAAAACCGGTGGCTATATCTTTGGAAGATGCAAAGAGAATGGAATTGGCGGCCAAAGCTGTGCCCGTACAGTTTATGGTAGGCTTTACCCAGCGTTTCCGCAAAGGCTATCGGATTATACGGGAATGGCTGGATCAGGGAAGGCTGGGGGATGTGGTTTCGGCATATTGCTTCCGGATAGGCCCGGGCCCGGGATTTGGGGGAAAACTGAACGACAGCTGGAGGACGGCAGCAGGTTATGTTTGCGGAATGACTATTGAATCTCTTTCCCATGATATCGACTTCCTTCAGTCTCTGGCAGGAAGAGTGATACAGGCGGAAGGGTTTGTAAAGGGAACGGTGGCTTCCCTGCCTCAATTTGATAATAATGTGAACGCCGCCCTGCGTTTCGAAGGGGGAGGTATCGGAAGCATAACAGCAAGCTGGAGCTCCCACATCGCATGGAATGCGAAAGGAATTATCGGTACCAGAGGAAGTGTTATGCTTAAAGGGGAAGATATCTGGGATTCTACCTGCCTGACGGCGGAATTTGAGGATGGAACCGCTGTCTGTGAAAGCCTGGATGATATTTTTCAGGAGGGAGAGGGGTATCTTGAGGAGAACCGCCATTTCATAACCTGCATTGAGAAAAATATACCGGTAGGCTGTGACATAACTGTAGGGAGAGAGGTTCTTGCCATATCCCGGAAGATCCTGGATTCCTCAATAAGGGGCAGATGAATGAAAAAAGGGATTTGTTTAACCGCTGTCTATCCGCAGGCTATGTATGACAGCGGTTTATTAAAGGAATTACTGGAAAAAGTAGCGGATCAGGGCATTTTTAACTGTGTGGAATTTTATTTTGAGGGGACAGCCGGAGAAGAGGAAGAAATCAGAAAGCTATTGGAAAAAAGGAATCTGTGTTCTGTTTTTCTGGCAGGATTTCCTATGAAAAGGGATGGTGTGGATATTACCAGCCCGGAGGAACGGATCAGAAGGAAGAGTGTGGAATTCTGCAGGAGGATGTATGAGCGCTGCCAGGGTTTGGGAGCCGGAAAAATGCTGATTGTAAGCGGGCCTGCATGGAAGGAAAAGGACGGACAGGCTCTTATGGGCCAGGCCTGTCAATCCTTGGAAGAAATAGGAACGGGAATCGGCGGGGATGGACCGGAAATTACTTTGGAATTTTTTAACGAGGAAGGGGAACCGGAACTGGCTATCGGTAAAGTACCTTTTGTCAGAACGCTTTATGAACAGACACAGGGGTGCGGTATCGGTATCACTTTTGACACCAGCCATGTAGCCCAGATGGGAGCGGATGTCAAGACAAGCTTTGCCAGCCTGGCACCCTGGATCCGGCATCTGCATCTTGCAAACAGCGTATCGGTTAACAGGAATAATCCGCTGTATGGGGATAAGCATCCTTTATTCGGGGTAAAGGACGGAGATTTTACCGTTGCGGATATCAGGAAACATTTTTGTGCATTAATGGAGCAAAATATGCTGCGCGATGTGGATATCTGCTCGCTGGAAGTGATAAGCAGAGGAGACAATGACTGGTACTATGACAGGATCAGTGAACAGGCAGCTGACATATGGAAAGGGGAAAGAATAGTATGAAGGCATGGATTAAGGATAAAAGACAGGTAGGGGCAGTTTTAACGGAAAGGGAGATTCCTTCCATAAAAAGGGATGAGGTTTTAATTAAAGTGGAGGCCTCTGCATTGTGTAAATCAGATGTGGATGTTTATGAATGGACTCCTCTTGTGGAAAAGGCCGGCTATCCCATTCCTTTTGTTATGGGACATGAGTTTGCCGGACAGATTGTGGCGGCGGGAGAAGATGTGAAAGGATTTGCCGTAGGGGACAGGGTGGCGGGAGAAACCCATATTCCCTGCGGGTACTGTGAAACCTGCCGGACGGGAAACCAGCATATATGCGGAAACCACATGGGTGTCCTGGGAAGGACTGTGGACGGCTGCTTCGCCGAATATATCGCGCTTCATCAAAAAGCGCTTATCCGGCTGCCTGAAAATCTGACCTATGAACAGGGAGCTATCCTGGAACCTTTTGCAACAGCCATGCATGCGGTGGCCAAAGCGGCTCCGTCCGGCAGGACGTTGCTGGTGGCAGGCGTAGGAACGATTGGGCAGATGGCGGTGGAAATTGCCGGATTTTTAGGCTGTGTAAAGATTTTTGCAGTGGATGTCAATGACCAGAAGCTGGAAGAAAGCGCCGCAAGAGGGGCGGATGTCAGAATCAACGGCCTGAAGGAAGATTTTGTGGAAGTAGTAAGGAAAGAAACCAACGGCCTGGGAGTGGATGCCGTCATAGATTTTACCGGGAATGAAAAAGTGATTAATCAGGCGGTGGAGGCTGTGAAAATAGCGGGAACCATTGTCCATGTGGGAATGGTGGAAAAACCGCTCACCTATCAGAATTTTATGTATGGAGTGGTCTATAAGGAACTGAACGTGACCGGCATATTCGGACGCCGTATGTATGAGACCTGGACAGAAGTCATGAATATATTGAAAACCGGCAGAATTGATCTGAATTCTTATGTTGGAAAGCGGATGAAACCGGATGAATTGGAAAAGGCGATAGCGCTTTTCCCTCAGGTTACCGGAAGAATTGTGTTCCGGGATCAGGACGGGGAAGAGGAAGGCCGGAAATGAGGCGGACTATGAATACAGAGATAAGAAAAGAAACCATGGATGGAAATACGGCGGCGGCTTTGGCCTCCTATGCTTTTACCGAGGTCGCCGCCATCTATCCCATTACCCCTTCTTCTCCCATGGCGGAGGCGGTTGACAAATGGGCGTCGGAAGGCAAAAAGAATATATTCGGCAGTCCGGTCAATCTCATGGAAATGCAGTCGGAGGGCGGCGCGGCAGGGACACTTCACGGAAGCCTGCAGGCAGGAGCGCTGTCCGCTACCTATACCTCATCCCAGGGCCTGCTTCTGATGATTCCCAACTTATATAAAATAGCCGGAGAATTGCTGCCGGGCGTACTGCATGTGAGCGCCCGGTCTTTGGCTTCCAATGCACTCAGCATTTTCGGGGATCACCAGGACGTTATGAGTATCCGGCAGACCGGTGTGGCGCTTCTTTCCTCCGGAAATGTGCAGGAGTGTATGGATTTGGGATGCCTGGCCCATTTGTGCGCGCTGGAGGGTAGACTTCCCTTTGTCCACTTTTTTGACGGTTTCCGTACATCCCATGAAATACAGAAAATAGAAGTGGTTGAGCCTGCTGTCCTGAAGGAGCTGCTGAACCGGGAAGCCCTGGAGGAATTCCGGAACCGGGCGCTGAACCCGGATCATCCGGTTCTCCGGGGAACGACGCAGAATCCGGATATCTTTTTCCAGGAAAGGGAAGCAATCAATCCCTTCTATCAAAGGCTTCCGGGAATTGTGCAGAATTATATGGATCGGCTGGGTGAACGGACGGGAAGATACTATAAGCTGTTTGATTATTACGGACATGAAGAAGCGGATTATGTGCTGATAGCCATGGGCTCCTCCTGTGAGGTAATTAAGGAAACCATAGATTATCTGAACCGTCAGGGGGAGAAAGCCGGATTGGTACAGGTAAGGCTCTACAGGCCATTTTCGGGCGAACATCTGCTGAAAGCCATTCCCAAAACGGTGAAGCGGATTGCAGTGCTGGATCGGACCAAGGAACCCGGGGCGGACGGAGAGCCTCTTTATAAGGACATCTGCACCGCTTTTGCAGGAAGCGGGAGAACCCCTTTTATAATCGGAGGCAGATATGGCCTGGCGTCCAAGGATTTTACCCCGGGGGATGTCCTTTCCATAATAAAAAACCTGAAGTCGGAGAGACCCCGGAATGGTTTTACGGTAGGAATCACAGATGATGTGACAGGCTTGTCATTGCCTGCGGAAAGAAACATACCGGATACGGAACCAAGAAATACAATAAGCTGCAAATTCTGGGGACTGGGTTCTGACGGCACGGTGGGAGCGAACAAATCGGCAATTAAAATTATCGGAAACCATACGGATCAGTATGTGCAGGCTTACTTTTCCTATGATTCCAAGAAATCAGGGGGACTGACCGTATCCCATCTGCGTTTTGGCAGCAGTCCTATTCGTTCCTCTTATCTGGTAAGCCATGGAGACTATATAGCCTGTCATAATCAGTCCTATGTAGAACAGTATGATTTGCTGGAGGGGATCAGAAAGAAAGGTATTTTCCTGCTGAATTGTGTATGGAGCCATGAAGAACTGGCGGGGCACCTGCCGGACGGAATGATCAGGACCATACAGGAAAAAGAGATTCGTTTTTTCACCCTCAATGCCTTTGCCCTTGCCGGAGAGCTGGGACTTGGAAATCGGATAAATATGATTATGCAGTCCGCTTTTTTTGCTTTAGCCGCAATTATCCCTATGGAAGAGGCGGTATGTTATCTGAAGGAAGAAGTGGTAAAAAATTACGGTCATCAGGGCCAGGAAGTCATTAAAAAGAATTTTGCGGCAATTGATGCTGCGCCCGGATGTCTGAAAGAGGTAGAGGTAAAGACACTGAGAGCGGAGGGAAAACGTCCGGATCCCGGAACGGTCAGGATAGAAACCGGATCCGGAGAACTGAACCATTTTGTCAACCATATTATGCTCCCAATGAACAGGCAGAAGGGTGACAAGATACCCGTCAGCGCTTTTCAGGGTAATGAGGACGGGACGTTTCCCCTTGGGACAACACAGTATGAAAAGAGAGGAATTGCCCTTTATGTGCCGGAATGGAAACCGGAACAATGTATCCAATGCAATCAATGCGCCCTCGTCTGTCCTCATTCCGCATTGCGTCCGGTGCTTCTGTCAGAAGAAGAGAAAGAAAAAGCACCGGGGGATATCGGAGAAAAAGCCAAACTCGCTGCGGGCTGTAAGGAACAATTTTTTTACCTGGGAATTTCCCGGCCGGATTGTACGGGCTGCGGGAACTGTATCAGTGTATGCCCGGCAAAGGATAAAGCGTTGGAAATGGCGCCTTTTGAGAAGGGAACGGGGAATGATGTCTGGGAATATCTGCAGAAAAGGACAAAGAAGCCAAAGGGAGAGGGCGCATTTGTTAATACAAAAGAGAGTCAGTTCCTTCCTTCCTACTTTGAATTTTCCGGCGCCTGTGCAGGTTGTGGGGAGACTCCTTACGCAAGGCTGGTAACCCAGCTTTTCGGGGATCGGATGATGATTTCTAACTCCGCAGGCTGTACCACGGTATGGGGAGGAAGCGCTCCGGCGGTTCCTTACCGGAAGGATGAGAAGGGACATGGACCTGCATGGGGGTTTTCCTTGTTTGAGGACAATGCGGAGTATGGACTCGGCATGTATCTGGGTTACAGCGCCGTAAGAAAGGAAGTGCGTCAGCAGCTTCTGCAGCTGAAGGAAAGGCTGGAAGGAAACGACCGGAATGAGAAAGAACAGAGGCTGTATGACGCCATATGCCTGTGGAATCATAAATTTGCCGAAGCCGCAGGAACAAGGGAACGGGCAGAAAACCTGATAACATGTCTGGAAGAAAATATACATATGGAAGGGGTAACGGAGATATGCAGCAGGGAAGATTTTCTGATCAAACGTTCCAATTGGATATTCGGAGGCGACGGATGGGCGTATGATATCGGCTACGGAGGTCTGGATCATGTCTTGTCCACCGGTGCGGATATCAATATCATGGTATTTGATACGGAAGTGTATTCCAATACGGGGGGACAGGCTTCCAAAGCGACTCCCAGGGCAGCTATTGCAAAGTTTTCGGCAGCAGGAAAGCAGAGAAAAAAGAAGGAACTGGGAATGATGGCAATCCAGTACGGCGATGTATATGTGGCACAGATCGCCATGGGAGCCAGCCCGGCCCATGCGGTAAGGATTATTCAGGAGGCGGAAAGCTATCCCGGTCCTTCGCTGATTATCGGATATGCACCATGTATCAATCATGGAATGAAAGGCGGTATGGGGCAGACACAGCTTCAGCAGAAACGTGCGGTGGATGCAGGCTATTGGAATCTTTATCACTTCGATCCCAGGAGAAAGACACGGGGAGAAAATCCCTTTGTTCTGGACTCCGGCCGGCCGGAAGGAGATTTTGAAGAATTCCTGATGAGCGAGGTACGGTTTGCATCTCTCAAAAAGAAAGATCCCAAACTGGCAGAGCAGCTGTATAAGCAGGCGGGCAGAGAAGCCGGGGAACGATATGAGAGATACGAGGAGCTTGCCCGGAAAGCAGAAAAGAAGATTGGGGAAACTGACGGAAAGGAAGGGTGAGGATGGAGCGGAAGGGGATTCTGATCAAAGATAATGATATGGCAGTCACTCTTTGTGAACCGGCAGCAGTTGGCGACAGGATTGTATATGAAAAAGCGGGTCAGAAACATTGTCTGCCGGTGAAAGAAAGCATTCCCTGTTATCATAAAGCCGCCTGCCGTGATATCAGGAAGGGGGAACTTGTTTTAAAGTATGGACAGGTGATTGGCAGGGCGGTGGAAGAGATTCCTGCGGGATGCCTGATCCATACCCACAATCTGAAAAGTGTATGCCTGGCGTCAATGCCCGGAAAGGTGGAGAGTAAATGATGGATGGTAGGATGAGCGGTTACAGGAGGCCAGACGGAAGATTGGGAATCAGAAACCATGTATTGATTCTTCCTTGTTCCCTCTGTGCAAGTGAAACCGCGAGGTTTGCGGCGGAGCATGTAAAAGGGGCGGTATATCTGGCCAATCAGGGAGGCTGTTCCCTGGGCCGCCGGGATTTAAAGGTAACATTGGAGGTGCTGTCCGGTATTGCGGCAAATCCCAACATTTACGGCACGGTTTTGGTGGGAAACGGCTGCGAGGTGGTGCAGGCGTCACTGCTGGAAAAGGAAATACGGAAAAAAACGAATAAACCTCTGGAGACAGTGGTAATACGGGAAGAAGGCGGAAGCATCAGGTCCGTGAAAAAAATAGCAGAGCTGGCTGAAAACATGTGTGCCGATGCCGCGAACGTATGCAGGGAAGAAGCGCCGCTGTCGGAGCTGATTCTCGGTACCGAATGCGGCGGTTCCGATCCCACCTCCGGACTGGCGGCAAACCCTGTTGTGGGAGTCTGCTGCGACAGGGTAGTGGAACAAGGGGGGACAGTGCTATTGTCGGAAACCCCGGAGCTTCTGGGAACGGAAGAAATATTGGCGGGAAGGTGCAGGAATGGAGAAATCAGCCGCCGGCTCCTTCGAATGATCGCGGATTATGAGGAAGATTTCAGGCGTGTGGGGGAAAATCCGAGAAGCGGGAACCCAACCCCTGGAAATATAGCAGGAGGAATTACCACTCTGGAAGAAAAGTCTCTGGGGTGTATCCATAAAGCGGGCAGCAGCATGATTAATGAAGTGGTGGAATATGGCGCGCCGATAAAGGAAAAGGGACTGGTGGTAATGGATACTCCCGGTCAGGATATCGCATCGATTCTGGGCATGGCGGCAGCAGGGGCTCAGGCAGTCATTTTTTCCACCGGTCATGGGACTCCGACGGGGTCGCCCATCCTGCCGGTAATAAAGCTGACTGCAAACAGGGAGACAGCCGAAAAAATGGCGGATAACACAGACTTTGACTGCAGCGGGGTATTGGAAGGAATCTGTTCTATGGAAGGTGCGGGCGGAGATTTGTTTGCTATGGTGGAGGCGGTATGTAATGGGCGCAGGACCAAAGCGGAGGAACTGGGTTTCCAGGATGTGTCCATGGCCAGATACTGTAACTTTGCCTGAAGAGGAAAGGATAATTTATGGGATTAATGACGGGACAGGAATATATAGAAAGCTTACGCAGACTGCATACAAAGGTATACCTCTTCGGTAAAAGGGTGGAAAATTTCGTGGATCACCCTATCATACGGCCATCTGTCAATTCTGTGGCAATGACTTATGATTTGGCTTTGGAACCGCAGTATCAGGATGTTATGCTGGCGGTTTCCAATCTTACGGGGAAAACGATTAACCGTTTCTGCCATTTACACCAGAATGAACAGGATTTAATAAGTAAGGTCAGAATGCAGAGGCTTTTAGGACAGAAGACCGGGGCCTGTTTTCAGCGGTGTGTTGGTATGGATGCTTTTAATGCCGTTTATTCCACAACCTTTGAGGTAGATCGGAAGTACCATACCAATTACCATCAGAACTTTATTGCCTTTATGAAAGAAGTACAGGAAAAAGATCTGACAGTGGACGGAGCTATGACGGATCCCAAGGGGGACAGGAGCCTTCCTCCGGGAAAACAGGAGGATCCGGATATGTATCTGCATGTGGTGGAAAAGAATGCCAAAGGCATTTATGTTACCGGAGCTAAGGCACATCAGACGGGAGCGGTGAATTCCCATGAGCATCTGATCATGCCTACAGTGGCTATGGGAGAGAATGACAGGGAATATGCAGTGTCCTTTGCCATACCATCTGACGCGGAAGGCATTAAGATGATATATGGCCGGCAGTCCTGTGATACTAGAAAACTGGAGAAATCCGGTTGTATGGATTGTGGTAACTGCCGGTTTGGAGGACAGGAGGCCCTGGTAGTTTTTGAGCATGTTTTTGTGCCCTGGGAACGCGTGTTTTTATGCGGAGAATACGAATTTGCAGGAGTCCTGGTGGAACGTTTTGCCGGTTACCACAGGCAGAGCTACGGAGGCTGTAAAACCGGTGTGGGAGATGTACTGATAGGAGCGGCTGCCGTGGCGGCGGAATATAATGGAGTACAAAAAGCCTCCCATATAAAGGACAAGCTCATAGAAATGATACAGCTGAATGAAACTATGTACAGCTGCGGGATTGCCTGCTCCGCATTAGGCATACAGACAGCAGCAGGAAATTATCAGATTGATAACCTGCTGGCAAATGTCTGCAAACAGAATGTAACCAGATTCCCTTATGAAATCGCCCGGCTGGCCGAAGACATTGCAGGAGGCCTTATGGTTACCATGCCCTCGGAGGAAGATTTTACTTCGCCGGAAACGGCGGAAATCTGCCGGAAATATTTTAAAGGAAGTGCGGATGCGGACACGATGGATCGGATGAAAATCCTGCGTCTCATTGAAAATATGACGCTGGGAAGCGCGGCGGTAGGCTACCGGACAGAATCCATGCATGGAGCCGGAAGCCCCCAGGCGCAAAGGATTATGATAAACAGACAGGGAAAGCTGGAAGAAAAAAAGAAACTGGCAAAGGTAATTGCTGGTATTTCGTCAGAACCTGACAAATAATGGATTTTTTTTCATAGATTTTCCAATGCTTACGCGGTATAATATTGGTACTATGGAAAAGAAAAGAGAGGGATTGCCGTGCCAAATAACACATTGCTTGTTGAAAATGCATACAATTATATTTTGGATCAGATTCTGAATGGGACGATTAAGCCGGGAGACCGGATCCGGGAAGATATTATTGCAGAACAGTTGGAGACCAGCAGGACACCGGTGCGGGAAGCAGTGAATCAGCTGTGCCAGAATGGTTTTATCCATAATGTGAAACGGAAAGGGCTTTATTGTGTCCAGATCTCCAGGGAAGAGCTTGTAGATTTACTGGAGCTGCGTCAGGTTCTGGAGGATTACTGCTATTGCAAATGCGCGGACAGGGCTTCCCGGGAGGATATTGAACGGCTGAATGGATATATCGATTCTTTCCTGGCCCTGCCGCAGGAGGAACAGCTTGCCAATCATGAGAAATATGATATCCAGTTCCATCTGATGACGGCGGAAATGACGGGTTCGAAGCGATTGATGAAATATATTAATGAAATAGAAACCTGCCTTCTGATTGTGAGAAAGAATCTGAAGAATTCCGGCAGGAAGGCGGAAGTCGTGGAATTGTCCTGGCTCTTGCACAGGAATATCGTGAAGGCGATGGAAGATAAGGATAAGGAGCTTCTCAGGGAGCTTAACAGCGAGCATGTGAAACTGATGAAGGATACACAGCTTATGTGAACTGCAGGGTAACAGGAATCAGGCAGGCCGGAGCAGCGGGAGAACCGCGGCTCCGGCCTTTTTGGACATTTGCGGGGAATTCCTATTGACAAACCAGGAAAAGCGACGTATTATTAATTTATAAACTGTAATAATAAAAGTTACAGTAAGAAGCGAAAAACAAAGCTGCTGCTGCCCGGGAAAGCCGGACGGTAAAGAAAGGAAGGTTGCAAATGAACACACGAGAACATGCAGTTATGAAAATGCGGGGCAGTGCAGATACCTCCTATTTAGGGCAAACCGTGGATCAGATGATCTGGCAGTTCATGGAAGAGGAACATATACCGGGTCTTACGCTGGCTATAGTGCAGGCCCCCTATATTCCCAGGGTAGTGGGGTATGGGATGTCTGATACCGGACAGCGGCGTCTGGCATCTCCCAATACCCTGTGGCCGGCGGGTCCCATTTCCCAGGCTTTTGCGGCTGTGGCAGCGATGCAGCTGTTTGAGGACGGGAAGCTGGAGTTGGATGCTCCTGCAGGAAAGTATGTGCCGGAACTCCCGGAAAGCTGGCTGGCGGTTACCGCCCGGCAGTTGATACGACATGCGGCGGGGCTGCCCGATTACCGGAAAGAAAAAGCATTTTGCCCTTTCCGTAAATGGGATTTTCAGGAACTGGTTGGATTGGTAAAAGACCAAAAGCTGTCTTTTGAACCCGGAACACAGGTAGAGCAAAGCGCTACCAATTTTCTGGTACTTACAGAGATCATCGAACGTACCAGCGGCATGAGCTATCACGACTTTGTGATGCTGCGGCAGATAGAATTCCTGGGACTGCGCCATACTGGTTTCTCAGAGGATTTGGATACCAGATTTCCCCATGAAGAGGTGGCATTGACAGAAAATGTACATCAGATGTTCAAAGCCGACCGGCTTTACATAGATCCCGTCGAACCGGCGGCCAGCTTTGATGCGGATGGAAACATCATAAAACGCACGGATTCTTCTGCTTTGAGAGGATTTTCCGATATATGGGCTTCCGCGCAGGATATCTCCTTCTGGGATATCGGCCTCGCCGGTTCCGTACTGATTAAGAAGCCGGAGGACAGGGCGGTGGTTTACGCTCCCTGGCAGCTGCCGGACGGCAGAGAAATGCCTGCCGTGGCAGGATGGCAGTTTTATAAACATCGGGGATTAATGGACATAAAGGGATCGGTTCCGGGTTACTCCTCATTTCTCAGCCGTTTTACCCATCCGGAGGAACTGGTCTGCGTGACCTTGCTTGCGAACAGGGAAGGCGTGGATTTTACCAATCTGGGACGGCGCATTGCCGGAGCCTTCGGGGATTTGCTTTCCACGGGATATGATGATAACAAGCTTTTTTTACTGGAAGGACAGTTACCGGTGGCGGATACCGTTAAGAGGCTGGAGGAAGCGCTCAAAGAGAGGGGAATCCCTGTTTTTGCCAAGTTTGATCACGCCCGGAATGCGGACGAGGCAGGGCTTGTGCTGCGCCCTACCACAGTGCTTGTATTTGGATCCCCTAAAGTTGGAACCGGATTAATGCAGCTTGATCAGAGTATTTCTGTTGAACTACCGCTGCGTATCTCCGTATGGGAGGATGAAGCAGGGAGCACCTGGCTGGCTTTTCCGCGGCTTCAGCGGATGGCGGCAGAATATGGGCTGGATACACAGCCCGTGATACACAATATGGAGACACTGATGGAAAGCCTTGTCCGTCAGGCAGGAAATATCTATTGATCGGTTAAGCAGTCATAAAGGCCAAAGCAGCGGAATATCCGATACGGGAAAGAACCGGATACCGCTGCTTTGGCCTTTTTTACTGCAAAATTTTCCAATCCTATTCTTCCAACTTTCTCATAAAAACAAAAGTCCGGGAAAGAATAATGGCAAATGATGAAAATAGATGTAACAGTCCGGATGTATCCGAACTGTTACAAAGGCATACGTCCGCCTGTATTAATATAGGAAGGGACAGCTCAGAAAGGAGCAGTCTGCATGAAAATGACGTTCCGTTGGTATGGAGAAGAGGATCCGGTCACCCTTGCCGATATCAGGCAGATCCCGGGTGTGACAGGAGTGGTTTCCGCTGTTTACCATATCCCTGTGGGAAAGGTGTGGCCTGTGGAGGCGATAAAAGAACTGAAAGAAAAAGTGACCGGCGCGGGGCTGGAGCTGGAAGTGATTGAAAGTGTGCCGGTCCATGAGGATATCAAGCTGCGAAGAGGAAAATACCAGGAGTATATTGAAAATTATAAGGAAAACATACGGCGTCTGGCAGCGGAGGGCATCCGGTGTATCTGTTATAATTTTATGCCGGTTTTTGACTGGACCCGTTCCCGGCTGGATCAGCCCCTGCCGGACGGTTCCCATGCACTGGTTTACTATAAAGAGGATATGGATAGGATGGACCCGGCCAAAATGGCACTTCCCGGATGGGACTCCTCTTATTTTCCGGAAGAAATAAACGGTCTGATAAAGGCATATCAGCTTTTGGGTATCGAAGGGCTTTGGGAAAACTTAAAATACTTTATCAATGAAATCATGCCCACCGCCATAGAGTGTGATGTGAATATGGGACTGCATCCGGACGATCCCCCATGGCCGATTTTCGGCATTCCCCGGATTATAACCGGGGAAGCCGCGATTGACCGGTTCCTCGCTTTGTATAATGACAGCCATCACGGCCTGAGCCTCTGCAGCGGCAGCCTGGGATGCAGCGCCTGTAATAATATTCCCCATCTGGTCCGCAAATATGGCGGGATGGGAAAGATTCATTTTGCCCATATGCGTAATGTAAAAATCCTGGAGGATGGTTCCTTTGAAGAAAGCGCCCATCCTTCCTTCTGCGGTTCGCTGGATATGGAAGCAATTATGAAGGCTTATTATGAGACTGGTTTTACAGGCTATATGCGTCCGGATCACGGCAGGATGATATGGGGGGAACAGGGGAAGCCGGGCTATGGCCTTTATGACAGGGCGCTGGGAGCCGCCTATCTCACAGGCATCTGGGAAACACTGAAAAAGGAAGGCGGACAAAAGCCCGGAAAAGCCGGTGAACGGGCACAGCGGAGGTGACAAAAAAATGAACGGTCGGACGGAACAGGACAGGAAAGGGATCAGACCCTTTGGATTGCGCGATAAAATAGGTTATATGTTCGGAGATTTCGGTAATGATTTCACGTTTATTTTTGCAAGCTCTTTTCTTATGGTATTTTATACCAAGGTGCTGGGAATCAGCGGACTGGCGGTGGGGACACTGTTTCTGGCTGCACGGTGTGTGGATGCGGTTACGGATATCACCATGGGGCGCATAGTGGATATCAGCCGCCCGTCACGGGACGGGAAATTTAAGCCCTGGCTGCGGAGAATGAGCGCGCCTGTGGCGTTAGCGAGCTTTCTTATGTACCAGTCCGGCCTGGCAGGGGCTTCCATGCCGGTGAAAATGGTTTATATGTATGTGACCTACCTTTTGTGGGGGAGTATCTTTTATACCTCGATCAACATCCCCTATGGATCCATGGCATCGGCAATTACTTCCGAACCGGACCAGCGCACCTCCCTGTCCACCTTCCGGGGAATCGGGGCTACGCTTGCCGGGCTGGTGATTGGGGCGGGGACGCCTCTTTTCATCTATACCACGGACGCCGCCGGGAACCAGATTGTAAGCGGGCCCCGATTCACGGCTATTGCGGGAGTTTTTTCGGTACTGGCAATCCTCTGCTATTTTATCTGCTACAAGTGCACCACAGAACGGGTGCGTATGGAGGAAAAAAGAGGGCAGAACAGAGTTTCCCTGGCACGTACCTTTCAGACGGTTTTTTCGAACAGGGCCCTTCTGGCAATTATCGGAGCGGCGATTGGCCTTCTGCTGAGCCAGCTTCTGATCCAATCTATGAACCAGTATCTGTACCTGGATTATTTCAAGGATACCAGGGCATTGTCCGTTTTCAGCCTCGTGTCCACAGCCGTTTCCCTGGCCATTGCAGGTATGACGGTACCTCTTTCCAGGAAATTCGGGAAGAAAGAGGTTGCGGCGGCGGCCACCTGCTTTTCAGGAGCCTCCTATCTGCTTTTATACTTTATGCATATCAGGAATTCCTGGCTGTATATGTTCCTTTCTGTCATCGGCTTTCTGGGGGTGAATCTGTTTAACATGATCATATGGGCCAATATCACGGATGTCATTGACGACCATGAGGTACGGACAGGAAGCCGTGATGACGGAACGGTCTATTCCGTCTATTCTTTTGCCAGAAAAATCGGCCAGGCCCTGGCCGGCGGACTCGGCGGGGCGGCGCTGCAGGCCATAGGGTATGACGAGCTGGCAGCGGTTCAGAGCACCCGCGTTGTGGAAGGGATCTATGCCACGGTAAACCTGATACCTGCGGTCTGTTTTCTGGCAGTAGCGGCAATCCTCGCTTTTGTCTATCCGCTGGGCCGGAAAAAAGTGGAGGAAAACGCAGCCATCCTCAAAAAGAAAAGAGAGATAGAAGGACGCTGACGGAGTAACAGCGGCAGGGAGGATGGTTCCTAAATCCATCCTCCGTCTATTGTGAGGATCTGGCCGGTCATATAGGCCGGGGCATTGACGAGCTGGCCCACGAGTGCGGCCACTTCCTCCGGTGTTCCCATCCGGTCGGCAGGGATTTCTTCGATCAGGGCATTCCTTTCCTCTTCGGTAAAGCACCGGTTCATATCGGTATCGATAACACCGCAGGCCACGGCGTTTACCTGGATGTTGCTGGGAGCAAGTTCTTTTGCAAGCGCCCTGGTAAAGCTGTTCACCCCTCCCTTGGATGCCGAATAGGCTGTTTCCATGGATGCACCGGCCTGTCCCCAGACGGAAGAGATCTGAAGGATCCGGCCTTGTTTTGCATGCACCATGAGCGGAATGGCATGCCGGCAGGTATAAAAACAGCTGTCCAGGTTAGTTGACATAACCCGCCGCCAGTCGCCGGCGGACATTTCCGACAACAGGCCGATATAGGAAATACCTGCATTATTGACGAGGACATCCAGACGGGTGATAGTTTCGAACAGCCTGTCCGCCGCGTCCGGGTCGCCCATGTCCCCCTGGAAAGGGGTGCACAAAATTCCGTATGCTTGTTCCAGGTACCGGCAATGTGCCGTTAATTCCTCCATGGACTGCAGGCAGGTGAGATACAGATCATAGCCCTGTTCTGCCAGCTGCGTGGCAATTGCTTTCCCGATTCCCCGGGAAGCACCGGTTATCAATGCTTTTTTCTTCATTCTTATATCCTCCGTTTCCGCAAGTGCGGGGAAACCATAAGTTATTTTCCGGAACATGATTTTCCTATTATAACATATGCGGCCAAAGGTTGAAAGCTGCGGCAGAAACAGGTATAATGTCCACAGAGTGGACATTATACCTCCATGCCCGCGATGCGGGTATGAGAGAATGGGTGAATCAGGTATAAATGAAACAGAAGCCAAGTATGATAGAGTAAAGGGGTAGAAAATATGTATGATTTGATTATTATCGGTTCAGGCCCCGCAGGGCTCAGCGCTGCGGTATACGGAAGAAGAGCCGGATTTTCCACATTAGTAATAGAAAAGAATCCTATGAGCGGCGGACAGGTGCTCAATACCTATGAGGTGGATAATTACCTGGGGCTTCCCGGAATCAACGGTTTTGATATGGGGATGAAGTTCCGGGAGCACGCGGAGAAAATGCAGGCGGAGTTCATGGAAGCCGACGTGCTGGGAATCGAAGATATGGGAGACCTGAAGCTGGTGAAAACGGCGGAAGGGGATTATGAAGCAAAGGCGGTAATTATCGCGTCGGGCGCTTCCCACAGCCATCTGGGCGTTCCCGGGGAAGAAGAACTGAGCGGAATGGGGGTATCCTACTGCGCCACCTGTGACGGTGCCTTTTTCCGCGGAAAGACCGTGGCTGTGGTAGGAGGGGGCGATGTGGCGGTAGAGGATGCCATTTTCCTGGCGAGGGCCTGTGAAAAGGTGTATCTGATCCATCGCCGTGACAGCTTAAGAGCTGCCCAGTCCCTTCAGAATACCATGCTCGCGCTCCCTAACGTGGAAGTATGCTGGAACAGTGTTGTGGAGAGCATCAACGGGGACGGAAAAGTCCAATCCATCACACTGCTCCATAAAAACGGAGGCCAAAAGAATGAACTGGCGGTACAGGGCGTATTTATCGCCGTGGGTATCAAGCCGAATTCCGAAAGCTTCATAACGAATATAGCGGCGGATGAAAAAGGCTATCTGATAGCCGGTGAAGACTGCGCCACAAGCATGCCGGGAGTTTTTGCTGCAGGGGACATCCGTACCAAAAAGCTGCGCCAGATTGTTACAGCAGTGGCAGACGGTGCAAATGCGGTGGAGGGAATACAGGAATACTTCCTGTAGGAATACTTCCTGTAACATTATTCAAACTTCGCAGGCGCCAAATGGCCTTCCGCCCGCCGGCAGAGCGGTATTCCCGGGACGGAAAAGGATATTCGCCAGTCCGTCAGGCCGGACATTCCGACGAGCCCGAAGGCGTCAAGTATGTCAGATGAGGCTGACACACTTGACCGGTCTCATCTTCATGGCCTGAAAGGATCTGGTGAACATTCCTTTTCCGTCCCGGGAATGCCGCTCTGCCGGCGGGCGGAAGGCCATTTGGCGCCTGCGAAGTTTGAATAATGCTATTCCACACGGGCACCGATAGGCATGGATATTACAATATAAATATTAAATGTTACGTAACAATTATTTTTGTTAAAAATTTCCAAAATTCGTACGAATATGTCAAAAATTCAAAAAATGTTCACAATTTGAAAAGAAGGGAAAAATACCCTTCTTTTCTTGATTTTAGGCGGTTTTAAAGGAGTTTTTCCTTTAGAACCGCTTTTTGTGTAAAGGTTGACAAAGGAAGGCTTCGGTGGTATAGTTAACAACAGATGTAATAATTTCGTAACAAATGTAACAGTTCAAATGATTTTGGAGGAACGCATGAAATATACACGCGTGAAAGCAGTAACATGTGCACTGACTGTATCGGCGATGCTTTTCAGTACAGCTGCAATGCAGGCAAGTGCAACCGGTGTATCTTATGAGCTTCCGGCGGCAGGTGTTGGCCTGGCACTGGATGAAGGCAGTTCCCTTGGAAGCGTACAGGAAGCGGCTGATCAGAGTGAAAAAGCGGAACAGACCGTACAGGCAGCACAGGAATCTTCGGATTTAACTTCTGCGGATATGGAATCCGGTATCACCAGTGTCGGAGAATCTTCTATCGATGCACAGGTGGATAACCACATCCAGGAGCAGCAGACGGAAGCAGCCATTGCCAATGGTATTGGCGTAGCGAGTGTGCTGGATGCGGCGGGAACTTCTGAGACGACAGCTTCCGTATCGAATGCTCTTCCGGCAGCTGTTGGGAATACCGCAACAGGCGGACAGGCTGTTTTGCCGGCAGATACTCTGGCAGTTGGAGAAGCGGCGGAATTGCCCAAGACAATTGTGGAACCTGTAGATTTAAAGGAAACACAGACAGCTAAGACAGAGACAGAAGAGAAGCCTGCGCAGGACGAAGCGGCACAGGCCGATGATAATAATAAGAAGGACAAGGAATCCGAATCGGAGACAGAATCCGTCAAAGAATCAGAATCTGAGAAGGAGTCTGCTTCAGAAACCACAAAAGAGACGGCTTCGGAAACGGCCTCAGAAACTACGACGGAGACGGCTTCGGAATCAACCTCGGAGTCCTCATCCGCTACAACAACGGAAACGGCAACGGAGACAACTACCGAAACTACTACGGAATCTTCCGCTGAAACCACTACGGAAACGACGACAGAAACCACTGTGGAAACAGCAGGCCAGACCGAAACCTCTTCGACTGCAGAAACGGCTGCTTCTCAGGAAAGTACAGAAGCCTCCTCGCAGGCGGAAACAGCGGCGGAAACCCCTTCCTCAGCGGCAGCGGTTTCTAACCATGGAGGTGCAGTTGCGGATTATGCGGTACAGTTTGTGGGTAACCCGTATGTATATGGCGGGACAAGCCTTACCAACGGTGCCGATTGTTCCGGGTTCGTAATGAGCGTATATGAGAACTTCGGCGTATCCCTTCCTCATTCTTCCACTGCTGACAGAAACGTAGGCGTGGATGTAGGCGGACTGGAAAACGCACAGCCTGGTGATCTGGTTTGTTATACCGGACATGTGGGAATTTATATCGGAGACGGCCAGATTGTACATGCAAGTACGGCCAGCACCGGGATTAAAATTTCGGAAGCTGATTACAGAACTCCGGTTGCTGTAAGAAGAGTCCTTCATTAACAGATGAATAATAAATAGCTGAGTGCAAGGTATGTTTTAAGACATACCTTGTTTTTTTGCGGAAAAATGGACGGAACGGAGCTGAGTACGGTTATCCATGGATGCCGCAGGACACAAAGGGCCGTCTGAACTGTTGCCGTCATAGAAATCAGACAAAAGTATTTAATTGTCAGACAGCTTGCAAATTATCTGAAAAGGGGCTGATTATAAGCCGTTTGTAAAATCTGCACAAAATCTGTTGGATATTGTCGAAAAGGGGTTTTTTTAACCACAAAGTTATCCACATAAAAAATGCGGTATTCATGGGGCTTAGAGAGTTATACACGAAGTTATACACATTATCCACAGATTGACAAAGTATTTCACTGCTGTGCGGGAGAACGTATATTGAAACGAATGTTCTGGTAAGTTCCACGAATTTTACAAAATAATTACGAAAATATGTCGCTTTACATTGACTGAAACAATTATAAATTTTCAGTTAAAATTCTGAAAACATTGCACGTGAGTATGGGGATATGGTATAATCCAGTTAAGGACAAAAGGATATGCCGCAGGAAGTGGACAGGCAGTATTGCCTTTGTGCCTAATATGAAACAGAAGGGATGATCGGCATGAAATTCATTATCAGCGGAAAGAACATCGAAATAACGCAGGGGCTTCGCAGCGCCGTGGAATCGAAGATCGGAAAGCTGGAAAAGTACTTCACCCAGGATACCGAAGTACATGTGACGCTGAGCGTTGAGAAAGACAGACAGAAGATAGAGGTAACAATCCCGGTAAAAGGCAGTATTATCAGGTCGGAGCAGACAAGCAACGATATGTATGTATCCATCGACCTGGTTGAAGAGGTAATCGAAAGACAGCTTAAGAAATATAAGAATAAAATCACGGACAAGCATCAGTCAGGCGGCAACTTCCAGCAGGCCTTTATTGAAAAGGAATATCCGGAAGAAGAGGAAGTGCAGATTGTCAGGACCAAGAAGTTTGACATCAAGCCGATGTATCCCGAAGACGCATGTATCCAGATGGAACTGCTTGGGCATAATTTCTTTGTATTCTTTAATGCGGAAACCGAACAGGTTAACGTTGTGTATAAGAGAAAAGGAAATACTTACGGATTGATTGAACCGGAATACTAGAATACAGCCAATGAAACCGAACAGGAACCGCGTTCCCGGTGTTTATAATACACCGGAGCGCGGTTTTTTTGCTGCCTCGACGAACTATTTTTGTCATGCAAAGTATACTGACTTTTTTTTCCGGTTAAAAAATATTACTTAAACAGTTACAACGGATTGCCTGCGAAAAAAGATAGAAGCAAGAATGGCATTGACATCGAAAATGTACGGATGTATTATTGGTAAAAATGATGAATAAATAAGATAAAATTAGAAAAATAAAAAAGCGATAAAACCAATTCTAATATAAAAAATATGCATTTATTATGATATATAAATACATTTTGGGTTAAACAAAACTGCGCAATTGTATAATGTGACTAAAATAAAAAGTCCTTCCCTGAAAGGGAAAAAATAAAAACAAATGGAGCGGAGGAAAAAGAAAGATGAGCAGACAGGTAAATGTGAAGGTGGACGCAGGAAAATCCACGGGAGTACAGGAACATCTCTGGCGTTATATCGGCTATGACGAGTGCAACTATACCTATATTCCGGAGGGCGTGGAGCTTCTGGAAAAATTTGCGGCCCTGGAAGATGCCCCTTATTATTTCAGAACTCATTTTATGTTCTGCACCGGGAATTGCCACGGAACCTATAAATTCGGCTCCACCAATGTTTATTGGGAAAATGAGTTGGGGGAACCGGTCTATGATTTTACCTACTATGACTATATCATAGACACTTTTCTCAGAACCGGGAATAAACCGTTTGTGGAGCTGGGATTTATGCCTATGGATTTGGCGGATACCAATTATCTGAGGCCGGCGGCGGGCAACTGGGAAAAATATGGACAGTACAAAGAAGCCGGCTGGACCTGCCCGCCCAAGGATTATGACAAATGGCATGCGTTCATCAAGGCGGTGGCGGCCCATCTGGTGGAAAAATACGGGGAAGAGGAAGTGAAAAGCTGGTATTTTGAACTTTGGAATGAGCCGGATATTTTCTATTGGAGCGGAACTGCGGCAGAATACTGTAAGCTGTATGACTACACGGAGCATGCGGTACATGAGGTACTTCCCGGTTTACGGCTTTCCGGACCTGCTGTGACCGGTATTTTCGAAGGCGGCCATGCGCAGAAATTTTTCCGTTTTTTCCTGAATCACTGCAGGGATGGGGCGAATTTCTGCACCCAGGAAAAGGGAACGCGGCTGGATTTTATTACTTTCCATGTGAAGGGGGGCGGCTTCCCGTTTGAAATGCATGCGCCTAAAGCGGTTCCTTCCGTGGAAAGCCTGGTGCATCAGGTGAAGCTGGGCCTGGATATCATTACAGAGTACGGCTACCAGGACCGTGAGGTGGTTCTCTCCGAAGCGGATCCGGACGGATGGGCGGCAGGCGGCATTTACGATAATGCCAATATGATTTTCAGGAATACGGAATACTATGCGACCTATATTGCCTCCGCCTATGATAAAATCGACCGGCTCGGCAGCCAATACGGGATCCGGGTAAGACCTCTCGCCTGGGCTTTTATGTTCCCCGGGGAACGTTGCTTTGAAGGGACCAGAACCTTTACCACACAAGGAATTGATAAGGCGGTATTTAATATGTTCAAAATATACGGCTCCCTTGGTGACGAAAAGCTGGCTTTCGCAAGCGATGGCACAAAGACGCTGGAATTTTTGCAGGAGCCGGAAATCGGTGTGAAGAACCACAGCCGGTATACCGGAGAAGGGGAAGATACGGAGGTGGCCGGTTTTGCCGTGAGGGGTAAAAACGGAGAAATTCAGATAGTTATTTACAGCCATTGTAATGACAGGGATAAGGAGGAAACGCAGGAAATCAGCCTGACGGTGGAAGGAATCGGGGAAAAGGAAGCTGCGGTCAGCCATTATCGGATCGATTCCGCACATTCCAACGCGTATGCGGAATGGATAAAGCAGGGACGGCCTCTGTTCCCGTCGGGCGAGCAGTATGACGCGATTAAGAAAAAGGACGGCCTGGAAAAGCTGTGTGCGGATAAAACGGTTATGGCGCAGGGATGCCTGAGACTGGATTTTTGTATGCCGTCCCATGCGGTTTCCTATCTGGTAATCCAATAAAAAAGGCTGATGACAGGGTAAGGTACGGGCTTTTGCAGCAAAGCCCGGCGGCAAAGAAATTCCCTCCCTGAAGGACTTACAGCGCCGTCCGCCGCATATATTGGATAGAAAAGACCTTTGGAGCCGCCATGAAACACTGCGGAAAACTAAAACATGCAATTCTAATTGAACTGGTGCTTCTCATCCTTTTGTTTACGGTCAGACAGGCAGGAAAGACTTCCGATCAGGCGGTCTCCGGCTCTGTTTTAGTAGAAGAAATGAATGAGGGAGAGGGAGAAGAGGAGGCCGGAACGGATTATATTAAATGGGTGGATTTTAACGTATCCTATGAAGCACTCTGCCAGGCCTACGAAACGGATGTGGAAACCTATGGCGAGGATTTCCACATAGACTGGATTTCCCTGCTGGCTTATACCGCCGCAAAAAACGGAGGCGAATTCGGAAAACAGGCCCTGAAGGATATGGAATCCGTTAGCGAGAAAATCAAAAACGGGGAAACTACACTGGAGGAGGCTTCCGTTGATTTAAAGAATTACGATTACTTTTACCAGGCCTACGACGCCGCCCTGGGCGGTATGGTGGGGGAATTCCTGCTTCAGGAACAGGATGATTCCGGCAATACGGTTTGGAAACGCAAATATGGCCTTAAAGCTTATTCCCCTATTGCAAAGGGCTTTCCCTATTCCGATTACGATGATTTCGGATCCTCCAGAAGCTACGGCTACAAACGACCTCATTTGGGCCATGATATGATGGGGCAGATCGGAACGCCCGTGGTGGCCGTGGAATCCGGATACGTGGAGGTGCTTGGCTGGAACCAGTACGGAGGCTGGCGTATCGGGATCCGCAGCTTTGACGGAAAGAGATATTATTATTACGCCCATCTGCGCCAGGATTATCCTTATGCGGAAGGGCTGACGGAGGGCAGCGCGGTGACTGCCGGGGATATTATCGGCTATATGGGCCACACCGGCTATTCCAAACAGGAAAATGTAAACAACATTAAGACCGTGCATCTTCATTGGGGATTGGAGCTGGTTTTCGACGAGTCCCAGAAGGAATCGGATAATGAAATCTGGATTGACTGCTATCAGCTTTCCCGTTTCCTGTATCTGAACCGTTCAGAAGCGGTGAAGGTGGATGACAGCAAGGAATGGAAACGGGTGTATGACATGGAAGATCCGGCGGTGGAAAAATATCTGGAGGAGCATGGAGGGGAAGTCTCAGGCAACAGCGTGTCGGATAATGATGTTTCCGAACATGGGGATGAGTCATAAAAAGACAGCCCAAAACAAAACGACTAGTTTCTCCCAAGTGTTTACAGAACTGGAAGGCGTGGGGGAGGATGATTGACACCGGAAGGAAAGGAACCTATACTGTAATGGGGATGAAATAGAACAATTACAGAAGTAACGCTGCCGGAAAAAAACTGCCGGCGGAGAAATGGGGGGGATTATGCTAGAAAATATACATGTAGTACACTTCAGCCCGGCCGGGAATACCAGGAAGGCGGCTCTGCTTTTGGCACAGGCCCTGGGCAGCAGGGCGGTAGAACAGGATCTGACCCTGCCGCAGAATAAGGGCTGTACGTTTGGCCCGGAGGATGTGGTAATTGTGGCAGGACCGGTGTATGGAGGCCGTCTGCCGGAGATAATGGTACATAGAATGGCGGCATTGCAGGGAAACGGGGCCTTGGCGGTAACGCTGGCCGTATATGGGAACCGGGCTTATGAGGACGCGCTGGCGGAGCTGGATGACAGTGTGGGGAAACAGGGTTTCAGGCGCCTTTCGTCAGCTGCACTTACGGCGCAGCATTCTATTGTCACACAGCTGGCATCCGGACGGCCGGATCAGGAGGATGCGGAAGAAATCAGACATTTTGCCAATGAAATTCTCATGAAATATGAGCGGATCCTTTCTGGATCCGAACAGCCGGACGGATATCCGGTTCCGGGGAACCGCCCGTATAAAAGCTGGAAGCCTATGCAGGCCGTCCCGGAGGTCACCCCCGCCTGTGTCCGGTGCGGACTGTGCGCGCGCAGATGTCCTGTGGAGGCAATCCCGGCAAAGGAACCGTCCCGGACCGATCCGTCCAAATGTTTCCTTTGTATGAGATGTGTTGCCATTTGCCCGGAAAAAGCAAGGAAGCTGCCGGAACCGGTTATGGCCGGCCTGGAACAGAAGCTGGCCCCTTTCATGGAAATCCGCGGGAAAAATGAATGGTATTTATAAAGAAGAATGCAGTACGGATCGTACCTGATCACAGGAAACAACAGGAGGAAGCGGAAATGAATGAGACTTTGAAAACATTATTGGAACGCAGAAGTGTACGCTCTTATAAGGAGGAGCAGGTACCGGAGGAAATCCTCCGGCAGATCCTGGAAGCCGGAGAATATGCGCCCAGCGGAATGGGACTCCAGTCAGCCGTTATGGTGGTGGTGCGTGACAAGGACACCATTGAGCAGATGTCCCGCATGAATGCGGCCGTTATGGGAGGCGGCGGCGATCCCTTTTATGGCGCGCCTACGGTTGTTGTGGTGTTTGGAGACAGCACCAGGGGAACCTACGTGGAGGACGGGAGCCTTGTTATGGGGAATCTGATGAACGCCGCCTTTTCCCTGGGTGTGGATTCCTGCTGGATTAACCGGGCGAAGGAGGTTTTCCTTACGGATGAAGGAAAGGCCCTTATGAAACAATGGGGATTGGGAGAGGAATATATCGGTATTGGGAATTGTATTCTGGGATATTCCGATCAACCGCTCCCGCAGGCAAAAGAGAGAAAAGAAGGATATATTATCCGGGCATAGAGCGGTTTTAGCAAAGAGGAAACGATTAACCGGGCCGGCATTTCACCACAGGAATGCCGGCCTGGTTTTTTGTACGCTAAAAGTCGGCATTCGTATATTCGGAGGGCGTCAGCTTTTTATAGCGTTTGAATACTTTCACAAAATAGCTGGCATCGTGAAAGCCGCAGTCGTAGGCAACTTCCGTAATGGTTTTATTCGTATAAGAAAGCTGTTCACAGGCGGCCTCCACACGGTAATAATTCAGATAGTCAAGCGGGGTCCGATGTGTCAGTTCACGGAAATAGCGGCAGAAATAATTGCCGTTCATATTTGCACAGGCCGCCAAATCGGACAGCCGGATATCCTCTGCATAGTGCTCATCGATAAAGGTAAGCACCTTCTTCAGATGCAGGACTTTTTTCTGCGTGCTCAGAACGGGGGCTTTGGAATAAAAATGATGCTGAAAAAGCTGCCCGAACAGAAGGAAGGTATATCCCTGGAGAAGAAGCGTGTAACTACTCGGTTTGAAACGGAGTAAATCCAGCATGCTGCCCACTATGGTGTTTATGATGGTGCAGTCGGACGGAAAAAAGTTCCGGATAAGTATTTTCTGGTTCAGAAGATCAAAGATTTTATGTTCATATACCCTGGTGGGGGAGCCGGCCTGGAAAATAGTATCCAAATCCAGGAGTAGGCATTCATAGCAGCAGCTCTGCGCTTCCAGCGGAGCTCCGCCGTGTGTGATGCCGGAAGAGATAAAGGCGCTGTCACCGGGGGAAAGGAGAAGCTCGCAATCCTCCAGCTGGA
The DNA here is from genome assembly GCA_022845955.1 of Lachnospiraceae bacterium. Classification (GTDB taxonomy): domain Bacteria; phylum Bacillota; class Clostridia; order Lachnospirales; family Lachnospiraceae; genus Eisenbergiella. The sequence continues at coordinate 5,906,752 of AP025576.1, read as the reverse complement.
GACGGAAATGCCCTGAAAAAACATGCACGATTTCACAGAGCGGATGCCAGTGATAGGGCATGGTGTAACGTGGGTGGATATAGGTGACATGATAAAAAAAATACGGGAAATCCTGGCTGCCGTGCTTTTGCTGTTCCGGATAGTCCAAAAATTTCATATGAAAATCCCCTCTTTCCTTCGATTAACTTAAGTATACCACAGAAAAGTGAATATTTTACCAGAATACACTAAAATTATACAAGAACACAGGCTTCGGATACCATAAAATAATGATATGCCAATCATGACAGGACAGGGAGGAAAAGAAATGAGGAAAACAGAAACCGCTGTAAATGGCGGAAAGAAGAACCAGACATGGAAACTGATGAAAAGGAATTACTGTCTTTATCTTTTTCTGGTTCCGGCCGTGGTTTTTATCGCAATATTCTGTTATGCGCCGATGTACGGCGTGCTTATGGCCTTTCAGGATTATTCGCCGGGGAAGGGCATAATGGGAAGCCCCTGGGTAGGCATGAAGTGGTTTCGCACCTTTTTTGATTTACCCCGTTTTTGGCAGATTGTGAAGAATACGCTGGTGGTAAGCCTCTATTCCCTGGTAGTCGGATTCCCGATTCCCATTGTACTTGCACTGATGATAAACAGTGTAAAAAGTACCAGGTTTAAAAAAATAACCCAGACGGTAACCTACATGCCGCATTTTATATCCACGGTTATTCTGGTAGGTATGATGTCGGTTTTCCTTTCACCAAGATCGGGTTTCCTGAACCATCTGATTACCATGCTGGGAGGTCCCGGAGATATGTATTATATGGGGAATTCATCAGCCTTTCCGCATCTGTATGTATGGTCGGGCATCTGGCAGAATATGGGCTGGAGCTCAATCATTTATCTGGCAGCCCTTGCCGGGGTGGACCAGGAACTGCATGAGGCTGCCATGGTGGACGGCGCAGGCAAGCTGAAACGCATCATCCATATCGATTTACCCGCAATTCTTCCGACTATGGTAATCCTGCTCATTATGAATGCAGGCAATATTATGAGTGTGGGGTATGAAAAGGTATATCTGATGCAGAATGATCTGAATCTGACAACGGCGGAGGTCATCTCTACCTATGTATATAAAATTGGATTGAAACAGCAGCAATACAGCTATTCCGCCGCTATCGGGCTGTTTAATAATTTGATTAATTTTATCCTGCTTGTTGTTGTGAATAAGATATCCAAAAAAGTATCGGGATCCAGTTTATGGTAGCAAAAACGGGACCAGGGAGGAACATTATGGAGCGATTGAAGAAAATTTCCTGTAAGAACAGTAAAGTCAAGAAATTCCGGCTTACACAAGACAAGGTGTTTGACCTCGTGGTGGCGGTGATCCTGGTATTGATAATTGTGATTATGGCTTATCCGATCTATTTTGTTTTCGTGGCTTCCTTTTCGGATCCGGCGTATGTGAACAACGGGAGCATATTGCTGTGGCCGAGAGGTTTTACCCTCCTGGGGTATCAGAAGGTATTTGAGGATACGCGGATATGGATTGGTTACGGCAATACCCTGATCTATACGATAGGCGGAACGGCGCTGGGGACACTGGTAACCATGATGGCGGGTTACGCCCTGTCCAGAAAGGATCTGCCCTTCCGCAATGCCATGATGGGCTATTTTGTATTTACCATGTATTTCGGGGGCGGCCTGATCCCCTTTTATATGGTAGTAAAGAAGCTTTCGCTGACCAATACCAGGACGCTGATGGTCATTATCAGTGCGGTTGCCGTTTATAATATCATCATTACCCGTTCCTTTATGGAAAGCAACATTCCGGAGGAGCTGCGGGACGCGGCCAGGGTGGACGGCTGCGGCAACGGACGTTTCTTTTTCAAAATCGTCCTGCCGCTCTCCAAGGCAATTATGGCTGTTTTGGTGCTCTATATCGCGGTAACCTACTGGGATTCTTATTTTAACCCCATGATTTTCCTGACTGACCGGAGCAAATATCCTCTTGCCTTATATCTGCGGGAGATACTGCTCACTGCGGCAACGGGGGCCGCCAATTCCATGACTACGGATGCCGATGCCGCACGCAAGCTTCAGACTATGGTTCAGGTGATCAAATATGGTGTTATCGTGGTTTCCACACTGCCTGTTATCTGTGTGTATCCCTTCCTGCAAAAGTATTTTGTCAAGGGAGTTATGATTGGATCAATAAAAGGGTAAATGAAGAAGGAGGAAAAAGGAATGAAAAGAAAAGTACTGGCAATTTTACTGGCGGCGGTTATGACCGTCATGGCCGGGTGCAAAGGCACAGCACCGGCAGAAACAAAAACCCCGGAAGCACAGGCCGGAGGGGAGGAAGCGTCATCCGCAGAGGCGGGCGGCCAGCAGGAGAAGACTACCTTTAAAATTGCGGTGGTCCTCCATCCGCTGACCAAGGATGAAGAGTTTAACAATAAGGAAATCTATAAGCTGGCGGAGGAAGCCACAGGCGTACATATTGAATGGATCCCGATTGCGGCATCGGACGCGGAGGACAAGGTAAATATTATGCTCGCTTCGGATTTGCCGGATGCTTTTCTGGGACTGATAAGCGAGGGCCAGATAGCAAACAATATGGACTCCTTTGCGGATTTGGCCGCGGATGATACGCTGAAGAATAACGCCCCTCACGTTTATTCGGATTATGAAACGATACCCGGCGGTCTTGATTTGGTAACCTGGCCGGACGGCTCCATCCGTTCCCTGATGACCGGCAGACAGACCAGCTATGAAAACGATGCAATGGGTATCATGTTCATGAATAAAGAGTGGCTCGATAAGGCGGGAAAGGAAATTCCCAAAACAACGGAGGAGTTTATGGATGTCCTCAGAGCGTTCCGGGATGGGGATATGAACGGAAACGGAGACGCTTCCGATGAAATTCCTTTTGAACCTTCCCAGAGTGACTGGTGCTCCAAGATTATGAATGCGGCAAACCCGTGGGGAATTGCCGGAACGGATTCGGCAGATGAGGATGCCTATAAGATGGTAAAGGACGGTAAGGTAACAGGAACCGTAAATACGGACGAATTCAGGAGCTTCCTGGAGTTTTCCCATCAGATGATCCAGGAAGGGCTGCTGGATATGGAAGCTTTTTCACAGACCTCCGAACAATATCATGCCAAATTGAATGAAGGCGTTGTGGGATGCTATTATACTTGGATACCGAATGGGGATATGAGCGATGCTGCCGCTGCCAATTATGTGCCGGTTGGGGAGATCCGTGCAGAAGACGGCCCTGGCTATGTAAAAACCGGCGCACAGGATAAATTTGCGGCAAACCGGACGGGATTTACCATTACCAGTGCCTGTAAGGATGTTTCCAGGCTGCTTTCGTGGTGGGATTATATGTCAAGTACCACAGAATTAAAATACATTTCCCGCTTCGGGGCAAAAGGGGAAGCCTGGGATGTTGATGAAAGCGGTCAGGTATACGAAAAACTGCCCGACGGCCTGACAGATGATTTTACAATTGAAAATTATAAATACACCAATGGTATGGTGGATTATGGACCGTTGATCAGGAAAGACGAAAACGCAGATGTGCCGGAGGATATTGCCTGGACCTCCTGGTATCGTATCGAATGTGTAAAAGAGGTGCATGATTACTGTCAGCCTGTGGAAAACCAGCTCCCTGTCCGGTTCGTGGATCCTGCCAAAACAAGTGAAAGAACCTTTATGGAAACAGAACTTTTTGCCTATATTAAAAATTTTACCGCTACAAGTATTCTGGAAGGAGTGGATGATGCTTCATGGGATGCGCATCTGAAACAGCTGGAGGCCCTGCAATATGATACCTGGCTGCAATGGTATCAGGATTTCCTGGATCAGAAATTTTAATCTATAGTAAGGGTAGGGGGAGAGGGTGTCTGTTCTCCCCCTTGAAGGCGTAAATTATGAAAATCAGAGAAATAACAGGAATTGACGGTGACAGAAGAGACTATTATTTATATCCCAGGGCAGTCCCCCCTTATGAAAAATCAGATTATATCGAGACGGTTCTTTTTGACCGTTTCCGTTATCACAGCGGAGAAGGGGATATGTGGCCCCTTACCTGGGCAAAGGATGATATGATTTACGCCGGCGCAGGAGATAACCGTGGCTGCCCTATGAATATCTGGAGGATAAAAACGCTGCGTTTTTCCCCTGACAGCCTGACCTGTACAGGGCATTGGTGCATGGATCCCGTCAATGAACAGCCGATAGATATCAAAAAATACTGCATGGATCCCGCAGCGCCTTATGTTAAGCCTTCCGGGCTTCTGGATATTGGGGGAAGCCTTTACCTGAGCATGGAAGCACAGAATTATGGTGATAATCCTTATTTCTGCAGACAGCGGAATATCCATGGATGGATTGTAAAATCAACAGACGGCGGCAGAAGCTTTGATCCGGAAACAACTCCCCGCAGCTTCTTTGAAGGAAAGCTGTCTTCCTGCCACTTCCTGCAGTTCGGCAGAGGGTATACCGGTGCGCGGGACGGTTATGTTTATGCCTATTTTCCCTGTGATTTGGAGGATGGGAACAGCTATTGGGAAAACAATGACGCACTGCTGCTGGGCAGGGTTTTGGCGGATCAGATTCCTATACGGGATTCCTGGGAATTTTATTGCGGGACCGATCCGGCGCATCCGGCGTGGAGTAAAAATGAAAAACTTGCCCAACCGGTATTTACTTATTATAAAATGACAGGCGCTAACCATGTGGCTTATAATCCGGGCATTCATAGATATCTGATGGGGAACTACAGCTTTGTGGATGAAAACCTGAATCCCCGTCCTGTCCATCAGATGCGGTATCCGGAATCCCACTACAGCCAGCTTACCTTATACGAGGCGGCGGAACCCTGGGGACCCTGGAAACTGTTCTATCAGGATGACCGCTGGGGAAGCTATGGCGATTATCAGCCTAATTTTCCCACAAAATGGATGACGGAGGACGGAAGGATCCTGTATATGGTGTCGTCGGGATCCTGGGATGATTATAATTTAGTAGTTCAGAAAGTGGCACTGAAATTAAAGACGGATAAGGCATTCCCGGCTGCGGCGAGGTATTTCCAATATGAATTATAGGGTAGAAAAAGATGTAACCGTTCAGACTTGTCTAAACGGTTACAAGAGGATCGCAAATTCAAAACGTGTATCCTCCTCAAACCATTGTTTGAAGTTCGTACCCCACCGGAACCAGTTTTATCCCTGGCCCTCGCCGCTTCAAAGACTTCCCGGCTGTTATCGGAAATAGACCGGATTGGTAAGAAGCGCCTTCATGGGAGGGAGGCCGGGGGCATAGCTTCGGTACAATTCCAGACGCAGAAAATGGGCATCCGGGTAACATCTTGTCAGTTTTAATTCAGCAGCGCCTGCAGGAGCAGACAGGGATTCCTCTGCCGTATCGGTAAGCAGACGGATTTCATCCCCCTGGCAAAGGCCGGAAAAAAAGATTTCCACGGACGCTCCGGGGGCGGCGTCCTCACCAAAGGAGGCAGGATGCCCTTCCGGCGACAGGGTAAGAAGATCCGCCTGTGGGCCTGTGGGAAGATAAGAAAGGTAGCCGTTTCCCCGGCGCAGTGCCTTCATCAGATCGGTTTGGGATCGGGAGGCAGCATACAGGCACTGGCAGGGCATGGCAAGGCTGCCCAGCAAACCGGGCCGGTGATAATCGCTTCCCCCGGTAACCGGAAACCGGCGTCCGGCGCAAAGCTGCCGGTGCCACCAGAAGGCCGCTTTTTCATTCCGTTCCGACATGACGCCGTTCCATACCTCCAGACCGTCAAAGGGCAGGGCGAAATCCCATTCCCAGGGAACCAGAGGGCAGAAGGGGTGATTGATGACGCGGAAAGCCCCGTTTTCTCCCGCTTCCCGGAATAAGTCCGCCGTTTCCTGCAGCGAAGCGGTAAAATAAGGAGCGCGGAAAGCCTGCTTTACCCCAAGGAAGCCCGCATGGCCTTTGTAATGTGTCCATTCCGTTCCCGGGATAAGCGTGATATCCTGGAAAAAGGGCAGCCGTTCATTTTGTGCACTGTTGTTGTGATCCGTAAGGATCAGGAAGTCCAGGCCCATGCGGCGGGCGAGCATGGCGGCCTCAACAGGTTCCAGAACCCCGTCGGAGGCAGTGGTGTGGACATGGGTGTCTCCCTTAAAAAGCCTGCGTTCCTTTAATGTCAGCTCCAGTTCGTATTCTACGGTAACCCCGCCGGAGGGAATATGATAAGCCCCGGCTATTATGTGCCAGGTCCCTGCCGGCAGCTCACAGGAGGCAAAACCCGCACTGCTGCCAAGGGGAGATAGGCGGATGCGGCTCCGGTCGGAGCCGGAAGCCCCGGCCATTGTTCCGTCCGGCATCATGACGGCCAGATCAATGGTGCAGGGTTCTCCTGCGATGGTAAACGGGCCTTCCTCCCGCAGGGGAGAAGAAGGATATCTGTATTGTATCGTAATGCTTTCTGTATCTTTTTCCACATCAAAGGGGAGCCGGATATACTCCCTTTCCCGGGATTTATCAAGAAAAAGCTGGAAATGGATGTTTTTCGTCATAGTTACTCCTTTTTAATATGTGGGAAATGGCTGTGCCGCTTTGGAAATTGGCGGATACTATGCTACTTGTTCGGAAAAGGCGCCGTTTTCCAGGAAACCGTGCGGAAACCTTCTTTCTCCAGAAAATGGGCAAGCCGCCCGCTTTTTAAATATTCGTATTCCCAAACCCGCTTCCGCCATTGGGGGGTAAGCCGCAGCATGCCGGGATCAGGAACGGATGGGTGTAAAAACACCTCGGTTATTCCGGAAGGAGCGGCGGTGAGCTGTGCTTCATAATAAGAACACAAATCCTCATAATCCCTGATTTTTTCTGCAGGAAGCGGATGGGTGATGAAATCATCCGGCAGGGAAACCTTCATCCGATCCGCCAGAAAGATGATCCCGGCGTGAGCCGCCTTCAGGGCAGGAGATACGTTTCCGCAAAACTGCCGCTCCAGAAAAGAGGGGGAACGGGCAAAGCGGAAAGGCAGCCGGTATTTTTGACAGAGACGGAAGGCATTGATAAAGAAAAACCTGCCGTTGATGCCATATAAGGTTCCTCCGTGGCTGTCAGCATGATCCGGCAGACAGCCTTCACCGGCCATCAGCCGGTACTGGGCATCCAGTTCTTTTGTCACATCCCCGGAAGCAGCCCGTTTTGCGGCAGCGCCTCCGTCGGCGGGCAGGCAGCCGTCTGCCGTAAGGGAAGAGGGCTTTCCGGAGGAATAAGCAGGAGGCCAGCAGCTGCGTTCCCACTCGGAATACAGAGTCCAGTGTACGCCTACGGGAAAATGGCCGTCCACGGCATATTTACAGGCGGCCACAGCCTCCGGAGCCGGGGCAAGAACAGAGGAGGAAGTAATGGAGCCCATACGGAACAGCTCGCAGATCGCCTGATTCATGGCCGGACATAGACCGAAATCATCCGCATTAATAATCAGATACCGTTCGTTCATACCGACTCCTTTTTCGCAGCGCCGTCTTCCGAGGGAGAGGGAGAACCTGCTCCTGCTTCCGGGAATTTCAGAAAACGGGAACACAGAACACTGACCGCCATGACGCACAGCGGAAATACCACCATCAGGAAACGTGCGGCATCATGCGGGCGGGGGCCGGGAATCTCCCCGCTTTCAAAGCCGTATATGCGTCCTACGATCAGGAAGGCAAAACTGGTAAAGAAACCGCTCAGACGGTTCATAAATCCCATGGCGCTGGCATACGTACCCTCCCGCCGCAGCCCGTTTTTCCGTGTATCCTCATCCATGATACGTGCGCCGATCAAATCCATGGTGGTAATGGCGCCCGCATAACCGAAACCCAAAAGGCAGGAGGCCGCTACGGCCGGAATAAGCCCGGATACGAAATACAGGGGAAGAAAAGAAAGCGTCAAAGCGATTAAGGCAATGCGCCATACGGGCATCAGGGAATGCTTTTTAACAAAAGCAGCCCATACGGAAACCCCTGCCATGGCGAACAGGAGAACCATGCCAAGAAGGACGGTATTTGCCATACTGTCAAGCCCCAGGGTATATTTTACATAGAAAGGGACCGCGGACATGACAAGGGACATGGCCGCACTGTAAAAAGCGTTGGTAAAGCCGAAAATCCAGAACTTGGGATTGGTGAGCAGATCCCGGAGCGTGGCGAGCAGACGTGGCTTCTGCAGTTCCTCCGCCTGTGCAGTCTCGTGGCAGCCAAGCGTACAGTAAAGGATAACAGCCACAGCCAGGCATCCGTAGAGAATACTTGTCAGCCCGTATCCCAAAGCATCAGTTACCAGCGGTGTGAGCGCAATGCTGATGACCATGGCAAGCAGCTGAAAAGCCTGACGCATGGCATTGGACTTGGCCCGTTCTGCATCAGAGGTGAACAACTCGGGAAAGAGCGCTCCATAATTGGCATTTATCAGGGAATCCAGGGTTCCCGTAAGAATATACATCAGAAGCATATAGGAAACAATGGAGCCGCCGACCGGGCCGGCGGGAATGTTGAAGAAGCCGATGAAACACAGGGCGAGCAGGGGAGCGCCGATAACGAGCCAGGGACGCCTCCGCCCCCAGCGGGTGCGCGTCCGGTCGGACAAAAACCCATAGACCGGATTGTCAATGGCATCCACAAAGGTATAAAAGAACAATACCATGGAAAATTGTGCCGTGGTGACGCCGTGTCCGATGACATAAAAGGCGGCGGCGTAGGTTTTGAACATATTAATAGGTATGGAAGTGCCGAACATGCCGACAGCATAACGAAAGGGACTGGTTTTCTTCGGTTGATTCATAAAATCCTCCTTTGCGGCGGGATCATTCTTCTCATTCAAAGGTAGCATAATAAGTATATTTTGTAAATCGGAGGGCATTTTTTCTATATATAGTCCAAAACAGGGCATAAAATACTGGATATTATTACATGTAAATTGACTATAAAATATATTTTAAAGATGCTGTTAAGGGGATTTACGTACCGGGCGGGAAGCTGCCCGGGGATGATATTTTATGTGAAGAACTGAAGGTGAGCACAATCACGCTGAAAAAGCGCTGGAAATGCTGGCGGACAGCGGTTATGTGAGAAGGGTGCCGGGAAACGGAAACCGAAGAGAGCCGTTTTCTGTTTTCTTTACAGGTGGACGGCATGATCATTATGCCCAGCCACGGGAAGCACTACAGCCCGGCCATCCTTCAGCGGTACCGGGATGGCTTCCCCATGGTTATGATAGATAAGAAACTGCGGGGAATCCCGGTCCCTTCGGTACGAACGGATAACAGGGCGGCAGCGGCTTCTCTGGTCAGGGAACTTGCTCGGGAGGTTAAACCTGACCGAAGCCGGAATCTACGTCCTTCCCTCCGGGAAAGGTGCGGATGGGTTTCTGGACAACAGGCCCAGCCCCGAAGCGGTGCGCATAGCCGCAGAGTTCCTGGCAAGAGATAGAAAAGAAATCGATGAGGTAATTGCGGAAGAGTATGGAATTGTGCCTGCCGTTACCACTGCCGCCGTCCGGGACGGGCATTCCTCCATGTCAAACAGGATGAAACGTCGATTGCAGGGAAGGCGGTGGAACTGCTGCTGGGGAGGGTTGCGGGGAAGAGATACGAGGAGGACGATTATTTGATTCCCGGGATCTTAAAGAATAAAGAAAGGTGCATGCCCAATGAGTAAGTATTGTGCATACACCTTACATTAATATTTCAATTTAGTTTACTACTTTAATCCATTGATCCTTAACATCCTTTAAATCATCTTCCGTTGTAAATCCAGAGTCTTCAAATGAAGGAGTTCCTAGAGTATCATTTAACCATTTGGAAGTAAATTTATTACCCTTACCCTTCCATATATAGTAATTATCATTAAACATAACTAAGGAAGTATTATCATTTCCCTGAACAGAAGCAGTAGCTATAAAATAAAATTGAGGGTTATTATCGGAATCTTCATAAATGCAAGGTTTCCATTTAAAACCTTCGGATGTACCTGGAAGGCTGAATTTCGCCCATAATTCTTTTTCTGCTGTTGAAAGAGAAGCATAATCTGAATTGAAAAAATCTTCTCTTGCTTTTTTATATGTAGCATCTAAGTTTCCTGAATAGTTTTTGTTATAAAATTTGGTTACATAATCCAATTTATCTCTATATGATTCAGTGCTATTTTCATTAATACGATAAGGAGTCGCGGAAGAACTATCGAAGATAACCTTAATCTCTCCTTTGGTTTCATATTCCAAATAATTTACTTCAGTAACAACGCTCGAAGAAAATTTGACACCTGAAACAATTTTACCATCAGTTCCGGCCTCAATACATATATTTTCTCTTTTAGAATCTGTAGTAAATTCTTCCGGCAGGAATAAGTTTTTTCCATACAATTCAAGCGCCAAAGCCTGCGCCGCCGTAACTACCGCCCGGCATTCAATGATCGCCTGCTGGTCTTTCGCCTTTTTTATGTACTTAAAAAGACCCGGCACTAAAATTGCCAGGAGAATGCCGAGAATAACGATTACAACAATCATCTCTACAAGGGTAAAACCCTTGTTTCTATTTTCACGTTTCATATGTAGATCCTTTTCCTCTTCCGCATTATTCGGAAGTAACCCTTTTGTATATTTATTTCCTTCATTCTAGCAAAAAGCCTGCGAAATAGCAAACTATTTTATTGCATTCTTTTTATGTCCCGGCCTGCTCCACAGCAGGAAATATTTTTCCTGCGGAATTGTCAAAGAATAACATTGACAGCTGCCGGAATATTTGTTATCCTTTCAAATGTTTTGATAATCAAATTATTTGATTCGGCATATGATATTGTTGTAAGATAACGGCGGTGTGCGCTTTTAATAGGAGGAAAAATGAGTATTCGTTTTATCTGTGATTCAACTTGTGACTATACGCAGCAGCAGGCGGAGGAGCTGGGCATCACGCTTGTTCCCCTCAAGGTATTATTCGGGGAGGAGGAATATTACGACGGAGTGGACATAAAACCGGAAGCGTTTTATGAGAAGCTGGAATCATCGGAAGAACTGCCCACGACCAGCCAGCCGTCGCCGGAGGCTTTTCTTGCGTATTTCCGGGAGGCAAAAGAGACGGGGGATGATGTAATCTGTATCCTGCTTGCCAGCAGGCTGAGCGGCACCTGCCAGAGCGCTTTGGTGGCAAAGGACATTGTGGAATATGACCGGATTTATATCGTGGACAGCATGCAGGCGACTCTGGGGACGCAGCTTCTTATTGAACGCGCTTTTGCCCTGCAAAAGGAAGGGAAAAACGCGGAGCAGATTGTTGGGGCACTGGAAGAGGATAAGAAAAAAGTATGTATTTACCTGATAGTGGATACGCTTCTTTATCTGCAGAAGGGCGGAAGGCTTTCAGCCGCCGGCATGGCGGTGGGAAGTGCGCTGAACCTGAAACCGGTGCTGGCCGTGCGTTATGGCGAGGTTAAGGTCGCGGGGCTGGCAAGAGGGCAAAAGGGGGCCTGGGATAAGCTGTTTAAGGCAATGGAAAAGGAGGGCGGCATGAATGAAGCCATGGGTTATAATCTGGGCTTCACGGGAAAAAAGGAATGTCTGGATGATTTCGCACGTTTCGTGAAGGGACGTCTGGGATCCGGATATAAAAAAACGGTGGCGGTGGGATCGGTAATCGGTGTGCATGTGGGTCCGGGGGCGAATGCCCTGGCAGTGTTTTTAAACTGACTTAAACTTTGCAGGAGCAAAATGGCCTTCCGCCCGCTGGCAGAGCGGTGTCTCCGGGACGGAAAAGGATATTCGCCAGTCCATCAGGCCGGACATTCCGATGAGTCCGAAGGCGTCAAGTGTGTCAGATGAGGCTGACACACTTGACCGGTCTCATCTCCATGGTAAATTACTAAAGTAATTCGAAAGGATCTGGTGAACATTCCTTTTCCGTCCCGGAGACACCACTCTGCCAGCGGGCGGAAGGCCATTTTGCTCCTGCGAAGTTTGAATAAACTGATTAAAAGGGAAAAAAGAATGGTCCAGAACCGGGATTTTTATGAAAAATTTATAGTTTTTACTTTATTTTAAGAGAGTTTTCCTGATTGATAAAGTTACGGGCATTTCATCTATTATTTCATCGGATTTCAAGTTGAAAAATCCTTGCTATTAAATATTCCCTATGTTATAATAAAAGCTGCGGGCAATGACAAAAAATTAACAATACCGTTAAAGCCCGGTAAACTCGCACTTTTTAATGAATATGGAGGAGAAAACATGGCAAAGAAAATCGTTTTGGCGGGTGCATGCCGTACTGCCATCGGTACTATGGGCGGAAGCTTAAGCACAACTCCGGCGGCTGAGCTGGGTGCTATTGTTATTAAGGAAGCTTTAAACAGAGCGGGAGTCGCTCCCGAAGCAGTTGATCAGGTATATATGGGATGTGTTATCCAGGCCGGTCTTGGACAGAACGTGGCACGTCAGGCATCTATCAAAGCTGGTTTGCCTATCGAGGTTCCGGCGGTTACCATGAACGTTGTCTGCGGTTCCGGTCTTAACTGTGTGAACCAGGCTGCACAGATGATTCTGGCAGGTGATGCGGATATCGTTGTTGCAGGCGGTATGGAAAATATGTCTATGGCTCCTTATACAATCCCTCAGGGACGTTACGGATACAGAATGGGTAATGCCACAATGGTGGATACCATGGTGAATGATGCCCTTACCGATGCTTTTAATCAGTATCATATGGGTATCACCGCAGAAAACATTGCTGAGCAGTGGGGACAGACCAGAGAGCAGCTGGACGAGTTCGCAGCATGGAGCCAGCAGAAGGCTGTCGCAGCGCAGGAAGCAGGAAAGTTCGATGCGGAAATTGTACCTGTGGAAATAAAGAAGAAAAAAGAAACCATCGTTTTCAATAAGGATGAAGGCCCTCGTCCGGGTACTACGGCGGAAGGTATTGCAAAGCTTCGTCCTGCATTCAAGAAAGATGGTATTGTAACTGCGGCGAACTCTTCCGGAATTAACGACGGTGCGGCAGCAGTGATCGTTATGAGCGAAGAAAAGGCAAAAGAGCTGGGTGTTACTCCTATGGCAACCTGGGTGGCAGGAGCACTGGCCGGAGTGGATCCCACTATCATGGGAATCGGGCCTGTTGCAGCTACACAGAAGGTTATGGCTAAGACAGGAATGAATATAGATGAATTTGATTTGATTGAAGCGAACGAAGCGTTTGCAGCACAGTCCCTGGCAGTGGGACATGACCTTGGCATTGATAATGACAAGCTGAATGTGAACGGCGGCGCTATCGCACTGGGACACCCGGTAGGAGCTTCCGGATGCCGTATTCTGGTTACTCTGCTTCACGAGATGGTTAAAAGGGATGCGAAGAAGGGGCTTGCGACTCTGTGCATCGGCGGCGGTATGGGCTGCGCTACCATCGTTGAGAGAGACTGATATAGGTTTAAAAAACAGAATGATTAGTAGACTTTTTGTCTGCTAATCATTCGTTATGCAGCAGGTTGTTTCGTGTAATGGTTCGGGGCAGGGCTGAACGGTTACATTTTTGTATCTTGTTGATGAACCGCCCAAGCGGCGGACAATTCCCGCCGGGGGCAACCGCCAGGCGGAAAAAGAGAAAGGATGAGTATCATGGAATACATTGTTTATGAGCAGAAGGGTTCCTATGCGGTTATTACCATCAGCCGTGAAAAGGCGCTGAACGCACTGAATTCCCAGGTTCTGGATGAACTGGACAAGACTCTTGACGGAGTGAATCTGGAGGAGGTAAGATGTCTGATTCTTACCGGAGCCGGATCCAAGTCTTTTGTTGCCGGAGCGGATATCGGGGAGATGAGCACACTGACAAAGGCGGAAGGAGAGGCTTTCGGGAAGAAGGGAAATGATGTTTTCCGTAAGCTGGAAACCTTCCCTGTTCCGGTAATCGCTGCTGTGAATGGCTTCGCTCTGGGCGGCGGCTGTGAGATTTCCATGAGCTGTGATATCAGAATCTGTTCGGATAATGCAGTGTTCGGACAGCCTGAGGTCGGTCTGGGAATTACTCCGGGCTTTGGCGGAACGCAGAGGCTGGCGCGTCTGGTTGGGCCGGGAATGGCTAAGCAGATGATTTATACGGCAAGGAATATTAAGGCGGATGAGGCTCTCAGGATCGGGCTTGTGAATGCGGTTTATGCGCAGGAAGAGCTGATGGGGGCTGCTGAGAAGATGGCGGCGGGAATTGCAAAGAATGCGCCTATCGCTGTGAGAAACTGCAAGAAGGCCATAAATGACGGGCTGGATGCGGATATGGACGATGCGCTTGTGATCGAGGAGAAGCTGTTCGGGGATTGCTTTGAGAGTTATGATCAGACGGAAGGAATGGCGGCTTTCCTGGAGAAGAGGAAAGTGGAGAAGTTTCTTAATAAGTAGGAAAAAAGGGATTTAGGGATTTAAGGACTTTTGGCGCGTTACTCCGCCGGGCCGCTCAGGGCCTTTGGCCCTTCGCTGTGCGGCTTCGCCGCATGTGGAGGTGAATCTGAGTCCTGGTCGGTGAGCAAGCTCCCCGATCAGGGCTCAGGTTCATCTCCACGCCCGGCTCAATTATAAAACACATAGGAGGCTATACATCATGAAGGTTGGTATTATTGGTGCAGGTACAATGGGATCCGGTATTGCGCAGGCTTTTGCCCAGACGGAAGGATACGAGGTATTTCTGTGCGACATTAATGAAGAGTTTGCCGCTAACGGCAAAAACAGAATTGCAAAGGCTCTGGAGAAGAGAGTTGCTAAAGGAAAAATGGAGCAGGCGGCTGCTGACGCTATCCTTGGTAAGATTACTACCGGTGTAAAGACTATCTGCACGGATTGTGATCTGGTTGTGGAAGCTGCTCTGGAAGTTATGGATATCAAGAAGCAGACCTTTAAGGAGCTGCAGGATATCTGCAAGAAGGATTGTATCTTCGCTACCAATACTTCTTCCCTTTCCATTACGGAAATCGGCGCAGGCCTTGACAGACCTGTTATCGGTATGCATTTCTTCAATCCCGCTCCTGTTATGAAGCTGGTTGAGGTTATCGCAGGCCTGAATACACCTGACAGCGTTGTGGAAACCATCAAAGAGATTTCCGCTGCTATCGGCAAGACTCCTGTACAGGTAAATGAAGCAGCAGGCTTCGTAGTTAACAGAATCCTTGTTCCCATGATTAATGAAGCAATCGGCATTTATGCGGAAGGCGTTGCTTCCGTAGAAGATATCGATACCGCTATGAAGCTGGGCGCTAACCATCCTATGGGACCGCTGGCTCTGGGCGATATGATCGGCCTGGATATCGTTCTGGCTATCATGGAAGTTCTGGAATCCGAAACAGGCGATCCGAAGTACCGTCCTCATACACTGCTTAAGAAGATGGTTCGCGGCGGACAGCTTGGACAGAAGACCGGCAAGGGCTTCTATGATTACAGCAAGTAAATAAGATAAAACGGAGGAGTAATTAATCATGGATTTTACTTTAAGCAAAGAGCATGAAATGGCAAGAACTCTTTTCAGAGAATTTGCAGAAAAAGAAGTAAAGCCTCTTGCACAGGAGGTTGATGAAACAGAGGAGTTCCCCAGGGCTACCGTAGAAAAAATGGCTAAGCTTGGTTTCCTGGGAATCCCGGTTCCGAAGGAATACGGCGGACAGGGCTGCGATCCTTTAACTTATGCTATGTGCGTGGAAGAACTTTCTAAGGTTTGCGGCACAACAGGCGTTATCGTATCCGCACATACCTCCCTTTGCTGCGATCCCATCATGACCTATGGTACGGAAGAGCAGAAGCAAAAATTCCTGGTTCCCCTTGCAAAAGGCGAGAAGCTGGGCGCTTTCGGCCTGACCGAGCCCGGTGCAGGTACGGATGCACAGGGACAGCAGACAAAGGCTTATCTGGACGGGGACGAATGGGTTCTTAACGGATCCAAGATTTTCATCACCAACGGTAAAGAAGCTGATGTTTATGTAATTTTCGCTGTTACCAGCGTTGTAGAAGATAAAAGAGGCAGAAAGAAAAAAATGATTTCTGCATTTATCGTGGAAAAAGGAACTCCCGGCTTCTCCTTTGGTACCAAAGAGAAGAAGATGGGTATCCGCGGTTCTTCCACATATGAGCTGATCTTCACCGACTGCAGAATCCCCAAGGAAAATCTGCTGGGTGCGGAAGGCAAGGGTTTTGGTATTGCCATGCATACCCTGGACGGCGGACGTATCGGTATCGCTGCACAGGCTCTCGGACTTGCAGAAGGCGCTCTTGAGTGCACCGTTAATTATGTGAAGGAAAGAAAGCAGTTCGGCAGAGCTATCGGCGCTTTCCAGAACACACAGTTCCAGCTTGCCGACATGGCTACCAAGGTAGAATGTGCACAGCTGCTGGTTTACAAGGCTGCTATGGCTAAGGCTACCCAGAAGGTATATTCCGTGGAAGCTGCAAGAGCGAAACTGTATGCGGCTGAGGTTGCTATGGAAGTTACCACCAAGGCGGTACAGCTGCACGGCGGTTATGGTTATACCAGAGAGTACGATGTGGAGCGCATGATGCGTGATGCCAAGATTACCGAGATTTATGAAGGAACAAGCGAAGTTCAGAGAATGGTAATCTCCGGTGCACTGTTGAAATAACACCGCTAAGGTTAAGAGAATATAAGAAAACAAGGAGAGGAATACAATGAAAATTGTTGTTTGTATTAAGCAGGTACCTGATACAAAGGGCGGCGTTAAATTCAATCCCGATGGTACGCTGGACAGAGGTGCTATGCTTACAATCATGAACCCGGATGATAAGGCAGGTCTGGAGGCCGCACTGAGACTGAAGGACGAATACGGCGCTGAAGTTACCGTAATCACAATGGGTCTTCCCAAGGCAGAAGAAGTTCTGCGCGAGGCTATGGCTATGGGCGCAGATAATGGTATTCTCGTAACTGACAGAGTACTCGGCGGTGCGGATACCTGGGCTACCTCCCAGACACTGGCCGGAGCGATCCGTAACCTGGAATATGATCTGATCATCACTGGCCGCCAGGCTATCGACGGCGATACCGCACAGGTTGGCCCTCAGATTTCCGAGCATCTGGGAATCCCGGTTATTTCCTATGCACAGGATATCAAGGTGGAAGGTGACAGCGTGATCGTAGAGCGTCAGTTTGATGACAGATATCATGTGCTGAAAGCAAAAATGCCCTGCCTGATCACTGCTCTGGGCGAATTAAACGAGCCTCGTTACATGACTCCCGGCGGAATTTTTGATGCTTATAAAAAGGAAATCACCGTATGGGGAAGAGCAAATCTGGTAGATGTTGACGATTCCAACTTAGGTCTGAAGGGCTCACCCACACAGATTGCCAAGGCTTCTGATAAGGTAAGAAAGGGTGCAGGACAGAAAGTAGTTCTGGATACGCCGGAGGAATCTGCTTCTTACATTGTTGAAAAGTTACTGGAGAAACACGTTATTTAAGAATAAACAGAAAAGTGTGGTGAATAAGGATGAATTTAGAAGAATATAAGGGAGTATTTGTCTTTGCACAGCAGGTTGATAACGTAGTGAGCGGAATCGCACTTGAGCTGATTGGCAAAGGGAAAGATCTGGCAAAAGATTTAGGAACGGAAGTAACTGCTGTACTGGTTGGTTATGAAGTAAAGGCACTGGCTGACGAACTGGCAGCTTTCGGTGCTGACAAGGTAATCGTTGTTGACGATCCGGAACTGAAGGAATACAGAACAGAGCCCTATGCACATGCACTGGCATCTGTAATCGAGAAATACAAACCGGAAATCTTCCTGGTTGGTGCAACCGCAATCGGCCGTGACCTGGGTCCCCGCGTTTCCGCGAGAATCCATACCGGTCTGACCGCAGACTGTACCCAGCTGGATATCGGTGATTTCCCGTTAAATCCCATTCCCGGACAGGAGCAGAAACATAATCAGCTGCTGATGACCCGTCCTGCTTTCGGCGGCAATACCATTGCAACCATCGCCTGTCCGAATTTCCGTCCTCAGATGGCTACTGTACGCCCCGGTGTTATGCAGAAGGCTCCTAAGGTGGAAGGCGCCAAGGCAGTCGTGGAAGAGTTCAATCCCGGATTTGCTCCGAATAACAAATATGTGGAAATCATGGAAGTTGTTAAATCCGTAGTGGATGCGGTTGATATCATGGATGCAAAGATTCTGGTATCCGGCGGACGCGGTGTCTGCAGCCCTGAGAACTTTAAAATCCTTCAGGATCTGGCAGATGCAGTAGGCGGAACCGTAAGCTGCTCCCGTGCAGTAGTGGATGCCGGCTGGAAGCCCAAGGATCTTCAGGTTGGACAGACCGGTAAGACCGTACGCCCCAATGTATATTTTGCAATCGGTATTTCCGGAGCCATCCAGCATCTGGCGGGTATGGAAGAATCGGATCTCATCATCGCTATCAATAAGGATGATACCGCACCTATCTTTGACGTAGCTGACTACGGCATCGTAGGTGACCTGAACAAGATTGTTCCTGCCCTTACCGAAAAAATCAAAGAAGCAAAAGCTGCAAAATAATGCAGTAAATAATGACCGCCGCTCTACGGCTTTGCCGTAGGGCGGTTTATTTTTGTGCGCTGTTACTTCCAATTAGATAGCCAAGTCCAAATGCAGTAATGCGGAGGCTTATTACTGCAATCAAACATTCTAATCCAATCATGGATATCACCGTCCTCTCCACAGCTGTTCCGGTAGAACATACATATTTGATTTGTTATATTATGTAATGAATTTACAATAGAATCGAAAGCCGTTAAATGGTAAACTTAGTAAAATATCGAAAACGAATAGTTTATGTTGTATCGCAGGTAAGCCTGCGGTTTACAGGGGGGATAGACATGATATTGCGTCGGATTATTGTAGCTGACGATGAAATATTGCAAAGAAATGTGCTTACTAAAATATTGAAGAAAATCACGCCGGAAACGGAAATTACCGCATGTGCCAATGGAAAGGAAGTGTATGAGGAGCTTCAGAATAATGGCGCTGACCTGGTGATAACGGATATTTGCATGCCGGTTATGGATGGGATGGAGCTGATCAGGCAGATATCAGCTAATTATCCATGTGTTAAAATAGTACTGATAAGCGCTTACCAGGAGTTTGAATATGCAAGGGAAGCAATTCAAAGAAGTGTATCCGATTATCTGATTAAGCCGTTCCGGATCAGCGATGCACAAAAGCTGATTGATAAAGTATCGGAGGAGCTGGAAAGAGAACGGAAAACCAGCCGGCAGCTGATCCATTATGAGTCAATGGTGGAGGAAGGGAAAAAACAGGACAGATTGAAATTGCTTTGGTCTGTTTTAAACAGCGGGAATGAATCCCAGACAGCGGAAGAGGAACTGAAAGGTTTTGCCTGTCCGGGTACAATAGTGGCGCTGAGATGGAAAGTCAGGAGAGGGTTCCGCCAGAGCAGGGCGCAGATGAGTGAACAGCAGCAGGATCAGTTGATTGCAGAAATGATAAACGGATTTCACGGAGCCTGTTTTGTGCCCCGGGAACATGGATTGGATAAGACCGAGCAGAAGGCGGCGGTAATGCTTGCAGGATGGGAAGCCGCAGTCGTTGCATCCCAGTTGGAGAAGCTGCTGCTGCGGCTTCGGCTTCATGACATTATTTTCTGGGCAGGTATATCCAACAGCCTGCCAAACATGATTGAGCATGGGGCGGAAGGCTTCAGGCAGGCTGAAGAAGTTCTGTCGTTTTACTTTTTTACCCCTGAAACGGGAGGGATTTTCCAATATGCAAAATTCGGGGCTGTCATGGAAATGCCGATGATATCTGTATCAGCCTATGAAACGGATATACGGCAGGCAGTGCGCGCAGGGGATGGAAAAAGGAGGAAAGGAGCTTTGTCGGAGCTGGAAAAAGTTCTTGGGCAGGCGCCGTACCGATATCCTAACAAGATAAAGCACAGAGTTTCTTCAATGATAATGTCTGTCTTAAAGGAACTGGACGGCATGATTCCCCAGGCAGATTATGATGTGCTGCTGAATGAAGCATATCAGCTGTTTGGTCAGTGTGATTCGTTCGTGTCGTTATTTGGTATTTCAGAAGATCTTCTGGACCGGGCTGCCGGATATTATATGCAGACGGCAATGAGTTATGATGCGGTGGAAAGCTGTATCAGCTATATTAAAAACCATCTGGAGGAAGATCTGTCCCTGCAGTTTCTTGCGGATCAGGTTCATTTTCATCCGAATTATCTGTCAACACAAATCAAAAACAGGATGGGAATGTCCTATAGCAGTTATATTTTGTCTTTACGTATGGAACTGGCCTGTAAGCTGCTGACGGAGACAGACTTAAAAATAGCGGATATAGCGGGGAAAAGCGGATTCAGAGACAGCAGTTATTTTAACCGTGTATTTCGGAAGCAGTTTACAATATCACCGGAGCAATACAGGAAGGTACATAAAAAATGCTGAAAAAAGCGAGAGATATGATACAATCATGGAGTTTTCGGAAAAAAATCGGAGTGATTCTTGTGTTGTTTACATTTATACCATCCATACTGATGCAGCAGCTGATGATGCATTTTTACGAAGATCATATCATAGAGAAAGCTTCAAGGAACATCTATTCCGTAGTGCGGGCAAATAATAATGTTTTGAGAATGATGCTGAATCAAATTGAAGATATCTCTCAGCTGATGCTGAACAATGAATATTATTATGAAGTGTTCTCTGATTTTGATTCGCTTTCAACATCGGATTTGATGCGGTATGACAGACGGCTGGAAACAGAGCTTGCCAGGCAGTTTTCCACATCAAAGGATGTATATGAAGCTTATCTTTTTACATCGAAATGGATTTTTGGTGATAGCGGTATGCTTAGCACGACGCTGGATGGAATCGAACGGTCAGGGCTGCTGGAGAAAGCGGAGATGGGAGGCGGACTGCCGTGCTGGACGGCGGGGTATGACTACGGAAAGGCCGTGCAGTCGGATTACCTCATCGGAAAAGAAGATTATTCTTACAGGTATCCGATTACTATGGTCAGGAAAATGACTTTTCAGTATTCTTTTAAGTCCGATTACCGGAGACTTTCGGAAAAAGATGAAAATCCGGTGCTTTTTGTATACATATTGGAAGACAGTATAAGGAAGGTATATGAGAAAAGTGTTGAATATAAAGACAGTATTTATGGAATTTCCGACGAGAATGGGATCGTGATATCCAGTGATAATGAAAGCTTTGCAATATCTCAAAAGCTGCCGGAGGACATCTGGAAATATTATGGGAAGGATGGTTTTTCAACCTGTGTATTGGGAAACAGGGAATACCTGGTGTGTTATGATACCTTGGAATATCCGCAATGGTTTTCCTGGGTGCTGGTACCTATGGATACGCTGATCCGGGATACGCTGATGCAGGCCAGGCTTATTCAGCTTGTGATGCTGGCAATATTGTTGGTTTTATCGGCAGTGGTGGCAAGTCTTCTGTCAAAAACAATCAGCCGTCCTGTGGGAAAGCTGACAGAAGCTGCCAGGCGAGTGGCAACAGGTAATTTCAGCGCCGATACACCGGTTCCGGAAGGCGGGGATTTCAGGCTGCTGACGGAAAGCTTTAATCATATGGAATTGGAAATCAACAGGCTGATTCATGAAAATTATGAAATATCTCTGCGAGAAAAAGAAACACAGCTGATGGCCCTGGCCATGCAGATCAATCCTCATTTTCTGTATAATACCCTGAATACGATTAATATGCTGGCCATTCAGAATGATGATGAAGAAACGTCGGATCTGATTGTCAGCCTGTCGGAAATGCTTCAGTATACATTCAAAAACAGATCGGAAAAGATTCTTTTGTCTGATGAGATTGTGTGGACATCAAACTACATTTTTATTATGGCGAAGAGGTTCGGCAATATGTTCACTGCAGATATACAGATTCCTTCCCAGCTCATGCAGTGCAGGGTTCCCAAATTTTTTCTGCAGCCTTTAGTGGAAAATGCCATTATCCATGGTTTTGAAGGAAAGTCGGAGGGCGGATTATTATTGGTAACAGCCTGTCAGGAAGAGGAAGATATTCATTTCAGAATAAGCGATAACGGCAAAGGAACGGATGCCGAAGCTATGAAACAGCATATTGCTGAAGCTGCAAATGACGGAGGAATTGGAATTTCCAATGTGCACAGAAGGCTGGTGTTGATTTATGGAGAGCGGTATCGGGTGGACGTGGAGTCTGAGGAAGGAAGAGGCACCTGCCTTCATCTGTATATTCCTTTTGAATTGTAAGGAACTTTGAAATGTCCGATTATATTAGAATTGTCCTGTAGAGAAGAATATAGCACGGATGGTAAACTCAAAGTACATGAAAACAGTTTTATATTTACCTGGAAAAGGTAGAGTACGAAAGGAGAAGGAAGATGAAAAAGAGGTTGTTGCATATGTTGCTGGCAGCTGCAATGGTGGTTTCTGCGGTTGGATGCGGGTCGGTAAAGACAACAAATACGGATCAGGCGGGAAACAGTACAGTTGAGGAAAAAAAGGACGGGGGAGGTACGGCCGCTTCAGATGGTGAAGTGGTGGAAATCCGCTTCACAGAATGGGACGGCGGTGATACACTCGCTGTTTATGAAGAGATTGCCGAAAATTTCAATAAAGAACATCCCAATATCCATGTTACGGTTATGAATATTCCGGATGAGTATGATACGAAAATTACTTCCATGATAGCGGGAAATGATATCCCGGAAATCTGCTGTTTAAATGCGGATACCCTGATGTACAAATATGCGGAGGAAGGAATTGTGTTAAACCTCAATGATTTTATGGAGAGGGATCCTGAATTCGACAAGGACAATCTGATGGATCCGTTTACATTCATGCTGAACGATGATTATATGGCAGGATATGGTATCGGTTCTGAAAATATATGTATGTTTTATAACCCCGCCATCTTTGAAAAGTACGGGGTGGAGGAGCCGCCGGCAAGCTATGCCGATGCATGGGACTGGGATACCTTTGTGAATATCTGTCAGCAGCTGACTGTTGATAAAAACGGTAAAAATGCATTGGATCCAGAATTTGACCCGGAAAATATTGATACCTACGGCATTAACATCAGTAAATGGTGGGCAGGTTATATGCCTTTTATTTATACCCTGGGCGGAGACTATCTGACAGAAGACGGAAGCAAAGTAGGATATGCGGAAGATTACGGAATCACCGCACTTCAGAATCTTTCCGATTTGATTTATAAATATCATGTTGCCCCCACGCCTACGGCGAGTGAGACAATGCCGGGATTATCGGAAGCACTGGTAACAGGAAAGGTTGCCATGGCTTTTGACGGTCAGTGGGTAAATGCGACTCTGATGGCCGATGAGGTGGAATATAATGTTGCGGCCCTGCCTAAGATGGGCGGTGACAGCGGTAAAACGGTTATGACTTACGGCGGTATAAGCATTATGAACACCGACAAAAAAGAGGCTGCCTGGGAATTTATGAAATATTTGCTTTCCAAAGGTGCATGTGAGCCGTTATATAAGTCAGGATTATGGCTGCCTACCACAAAAGCCGAATTATCGGATGCGTATATTAAAACCGTAATTACGGATAAACACCCTTCCAATTACTATGAAGCTATTGTTAAGCCGCAGGTTGACGGAACGGCGGAACCTTCCACAGCCGCAGTGGTAAAGAATTTTGCAAAAATAAATGATATATTGAATCCGGCACTGGATGATGTGTGGTCTGGTGAGAAGACAGCTGCAGAAGCGATGGGAGCCATAAAAGATCAGGCAAATAAGGAAGTTCAGGGCTGGTTTGGGAAATAGTTTATTGACAGAACTGACAAATCGTTAAGATATCAGGGGGCCGTGCAGAAAATATGCAGGTCCCCTGTATGGTAAGAGGAGGGTTCCTTTGAAGAAAGAAAAGAAAACTATAAAAATGGAAACCATGTCAAATATTGTCGGATGGTCATTTGCGCTTCCTGCAGTGCTGGGATTTCTGATATTTAACCTGCTCCCTATGCTCCTGAGCGGATATTACAGTTTTTGTGAGTATAGTATTATTGGAAAGCCCGAGTGGATCGGTTTACAGAATTATATAAAATTATTCGGCGGGGAAGAAACCACATTCTGGATTTCCGTGCGTGTGACATTGCTTTATGCAATTATGGCGGTGCCTGCTAATCTCGCTTTTTCATTTATGATTGCATTGCTGCTGAACAGGGAAATGGTGGGAAGGGCTTTTTTCCGATCTTTGTTTTATATGCCGTGCATTCTTCCCGCGGTGGCATCCAGTTTTGTGTGGATTCTGCTTATGAATCCGGATTTTGGGCTGTTTAATACGCTTCTTGGTTTTTTGCATCTGCCGGAAAGCCAATTCTTCTGGGGGAAGGGAAGTGTGCTGCCATCTATTGTATTTATGGGGATCTGGGGGACGGGTTCCACACAGGTTATTTTCCTTGCGGGATTACAAAATATACCCAGGGTATACTATGAAGCTTTGGAAATAGACGGCGGTAATGCATGGCACAAATTCTGGAACATTACGCTCCCTATGGTTTCCTCCACAATGTTTTTCAATCTGGTTATGGGGATCATCGGCGCTCTGCAGGTATTCGGGCAGGCATATATCATTACAGAGGGCGGTCCCAATAATTCTTCTTTGTTTTATGTGTTTAATCTGTGGAGGCAGGCGTTCAAATATATGGATATGGGACTTGCATCTGCAATGGCGTGGATTCTGTTCGTAGCTGTTTTGGTATTGACCATAGTAGTGTTTAAAACGTCAAATAAGTGGGTTTATTATGAAGGAGGGGATAAGTAGTGGTAAGAAAAAGGAATGCAAAATATTATATAGGCAAAATAATTTTTTATCTGGTTTTAGGCTCTATGGCCCTTATCTGTGTCATCCCCCTGTATTGGATGGTACGTTCCTCTTTTATGAAAAACACGCAGATTTATGTTATGGATCCGTTTATCGTCTGGCCGGAGGAAATGCTGTGGAGTAATTATGCGGAGGCTATAAAGGCGGCAAATTTCGGAACCTACGCCATAAATACCATTATTATTGTAGGCGGCTGCCTTGTTGGGACACTTCTGACTTCAGCTATGGCTGCATATGCGTTTTCCCGGGTGGAGTGGAAGGGTAAGAAAATATGCTTTGCTATGATTCTGACTACTATGATGCTTCCCGGTTCGGTTACATTAATACCTCAGTTCTTGATTTGGCGTAATTTCAACATGGTGGATACCTTCTGGCCATTGATTTTACCCTCCTTTTTTGGCGGAGGTGCCTTCAATATTTTTCTTCTGAGACAGTTTTTTCTCGGAATTCCTAAGGAATTGGACGAAGCGGCCAGAATTGACGGCGCTG
Organism: Lachnospiraceae bacterium; assembly: GCA_022845955.1. Taxonomy (GTDB): domain Bacteria; phylum Bacillota; class Clostridia; order Lachnospirales; family Lachnospiraceae; genus Eisenbergiella. The sequence goes on along the minus strand of AP025576.1, from coordinate 5,881,396 downwards.
ACGCGCTGCAGATTTTTACTAAAATAATATTACCGCTTTCAGGTTCGGCTATGATAGTGGTGGGCTTATTTACATTTTTGAATAATTGGAACGACTTTTTCGGCCCGATTATTTATCTGAACAAAAAAGAACATTTTACATTGGCGCTTGGCCTTTTGCAGCTGCGCGGGGACTACTCCACGAAATGGAATCTTATGATGGCGGGCTCCACAATTGTGGTTGCCCCATGTATTCTGATATATCTGATTGGTCAGAAATATCTGATTGAAGGAATTTCATTGACCGGTCTGAAAGCATAGGTGATGGCGGTAAATAATATCTGGAAAGGAACGACTATGGAAAAGTATACCGGAGAGCAGAACTCCTTTAAAAACATAACAATAACGGGAGGATTCTGGAAGAAAAAACAGGATTTATTCCGGGGTGTTACGATGGAAGCTGTTTATGACAGATTTGAGGAAACCGGAAGATTTGAGGCGCTGAAATTCAACTGGAAGGAGGGAATGCCTAACCGTCCGCATATTTTCTGGGAATCCGATGTGACGAAATGGATAGAAGGCGCGGCGTATTTTCTGCAGAAGCGCAGAGACCCTTTGCTGGAGGAAAAAATAGATGAGCTTGTAGGGCGGATGGAGCGCGCACAGGAAGAGAACGGTTATCTGAATGCGTATTTTACCGTTGTGGAACCGGAAGCCAGGTTTACAAGAAGAACCGATCATGAGCTTTATTCCGCGGGCCATTTAATCGAAGGAGCCATAGCTTATGCCCAGGCTACGGGGAAAAACGCGTTGCTCAGGGTGGCGGTTACATATGCAGATTTAATTGACAGGGTTTTCCGTATCGAGCACTCGGCCGGCTTTGATACGCCGGGACACGAAGAAATTGAGCTGGCGCTGATGAAACTTTATCGGTATACGGGAGAGGAACGTTACAAGGCGCTGGCGGAATATTTTATCAATACAAGAGGAACAAGCGAAAGGGATGAAACCTACAGCTTTACGGATCAGGAACATATGCAGTCACATCTTCCGGTCAGAAAGCAGCTGACGGCGGAGGGACACAGCGTAAGGGCGCTTTATTTATACAGCGGTATGGCCGATTTGGCAAAAGAGAATAAGGAAGAAGATCTTGCCGGGGTCTGCGAGGCTTTATTTGATAATATTGTGAATCAAAGAATGTATATCACCGGAGGAGTAGGTTCCACCCACAGGGGGGAATCCTTCAGTTTCGACTATGATCTGCCGGAATATACGGCCTATAATGAGACCTGCGCATCAATTGCTTTGGCGTTGTTTGCCCGCAGAATGTGGCTGATAGAGGCTGATGGAAAATATGCGGATGCGGCGGAGCAGGCAATCTATAATACGGTTCTTGGCGGTATATCCATATCCGGCGACAGCTTTTTTTATGAAAATCCGATGTCGGTCGATCCACGCAGAAATGCATTTAATGACAGCAGGCCGGAGGGACTGAAGGAACACCTTCCGATTCTGGAAAGAGCCAAAGTATTCGGCTGCTCCTGCTGCCCGCCCAATCTGTTAAGGTTTGTCGGTTCCATCGCCGATTTTATGTACGCAACATCCGGCAGTACGGTTTTTACCCATTGTTATATGAACGGCACCGGCACGGTCAGCATTGGCGGCAGGGAAATCCTTCTGGAACAGAAGACGGAATATCCTTATGAAGGAGATGTGCAGATTCTTGTCAAAACAGCAGGCACATTTACCATAGCCCTGAGAATACCCGGCTGGGCATCGGCTGAAAAAGCAGAACTCACAGTAAACGGTGAGAAGATAGTATGTGCCCCTGTAAAAGGTTATGTTTATGTGGACCGCAGCTTTGCCCAGGGAGATTGTATTCATGTAAAGCTGCCTTTGGAAACAAGAATCGTGGAGGCAAATCCCAGAGTTTCGGATCTTTGCGGCAGGGCCGCGGTGGTAAGAGGACCGATTGTATTTTGTGCGGAAGGGATAGACAATGCATATTTACTGCGGGATGTGCGTATTCAAAGGGAAAGTGCGGTAAATTTGGAAAGAGAGACAATAGGCGGTATGGAAATCCCCGTGCTGACGATGAAAGCATGGAAAAGAAAAGAGTCGGCCGTTTTGTATTCTGATAAGCCGTATGGGGAGGAAGAAACGCAGCTGAAGCTGATTCCATATTTTGCATGGGCGAACCGCGGCGTGAGCGAAATGACTACCTGGTTCCTGCAAAAGGATGGCACGGGCTGCGGATGAAAGGCCGATAGCAGGTAGTCAGTAAGGAATTAAATAAGCAGGAGAAAGACCAGATTTCCAATGCGGACGGGAAACTGGTCTTTTGTTTTTCGGAAACTATAGCTAAATGGAGTTGTGGCAGGTTGCACAATAGGGTATAATAACTCTACAAGGCCGCCTATACGGCTGAGTGAAGAAAGAATCCTGACAGAAAGGATAGAAAGGCGGAGAGGATGGGAGATTATATTATAAGCTGTTGTTCTACGGCAGATTTGACGGAAGAACATTTTCGTTCCAGGGACATATCCTACATATGCTTTCATTATGAATTGGATGGAGTGCAGTATGCGGATGATTTAGGCAAATCCATGCCATTTGAAGAATTTTATAAAAAGATGACCCAGGGAGCCGATACCAAAACCTCCCAGGTGAATTCCGAAGAATTCCGGGAATATTTTGAGGCTTTCCTGAAGGAGGGCAGGGATGTTTTGCATTTATGCCTTTCCTCCGGAATTTCAGGCGTTATTAACTCCGCTCTTGCGGCAAAGCAGGAGCTGGAAGAGTTGTACCCGGACCGGAAAATTTATGTGGTGGATTCTCTGGGGGCTTCTTCAGGATACGGACTCTTAATGGATAAGCTGGCAGATTTGCGGGATGATGGAATGGGGATTGATGAGCTTTATGCCTGGACGGAGAAGAATAAACGCAGGCTGAACCATTGGTTTTTTTCTACGGACCTCACCTTTTATATAAAGGGCGGCCGTGTATCCAGGGCCTCCGGGTTTATCGGAGGCGTGCTTGGCATCTGCCCGCTTCTGAATATGGATAACCTGGGCAGGCTGATTCCCCGGTTTAAGATCCGTACCAAGCGTAAGGTGATACAGGCTATTGTGGAAAAGATGGAGGAATATGCGGATGGCGGTCTGGATTATTCCGGCAAATGCTATATCTCCCAGTCGGCCTGCCGCGAGGATGCCCGTGCGGTAGCGGACATGATAGAAGAACGTTTTCCCAAACTGAACGGGAAGGTGGAAATCAATTATGTGGGCACTACCATCGGAAGCCATACAGGGCCGGGAACCGTGGCGCTGTTCTTCTGGGGCAGGGAAAGAACGGAATAGAAGCAGGGAAAAAGAAGAACCGGTATGCACAGGCTGCCGGTTCTTTTTTTATGCGTATCTCCCGGACACAGGCACCGCTTTTCCATAATACGGAAAAAAACGGGGGAAATTTAATAATCTAAAAAAAACAACCTATTTTTACTAAAAATAATGCTCTTTGATAAAATTATTCAGTACACTATAATGCAATAGTAAATGAAAGGTAACTGTTCGACAGGTCAGCACAGTATCTGTGAAGGGACGGAACAGTCACAAGGAAATACATGCAGAGAAATTAAGAAGCAGGAAGGGAAGGTTTTATTTATGAAAAGAGTAATTGCAATGCTGCTGACAGGAGCAATGGTAATGTCACTGGCAGCCTGTGGAAGCACGGACACTACGTCTGCAGAAACCGCCGATACCAAGGAGACGGCTTCCCAGAGTACAGCCGCAGCCCAGAACACGGACAGTACCGGGGCTGCGGACGGGGAGGTTGTGGAAATCACCGTACAGTCCTGGCAGTATGCCCTGGGCAATTATAAGGGATTCAGTGAGGATTCCGAGTTGACACAGGCCATCGCAGATGAGTTTAACGCCACCCATCCCGGGATCCATGCAACCGTAACGATAATGAGACAGGAAGATCACTATAACGCCCTCAAGGTTGACTTTGCAGCCGGAAGCGCTCCGGATGTTATCGGCATCGCACCGGGCGCGGATCTGGAACAATACAAATCCCAGCTGGCGCCTATGGCGGATTACGCATCTGCAGAATGGGGAGAGAACTGGCAGGATCAGTTTACCGACGCCTCCTTCACCACCATTACGCTTTCCGGTGATGAAATATATGCATTCCCCAGTGCCATGAGCGCATCGGGGACCATCTGGTACAACAATAAGCTTATGACGGAAAACGGTGTTGCAGCGTTTCCTGCAACCTGGGAGGAACTGACGCAGGCGGCACAGACATTACGCGGTGCAAAGCAGATTCCCCTGATGTTCGGCGGCAAGGATAACTGGCAGAATTATGATATGTTTATCGCCATTCTGGCTACTGTCAACAAAGATCTGTGCAACGACGTATTCTCTCTGGATGCGGAATGGACGGAAAGCGATGTGGTAAAAGCCTTTTCTTATTACCAGAAGCTGTTTACCGACGGCATTGTACAGGACGGCGCGCTGTCCACCACCATTTACAACGAAGGCTATTCCCAGTGGAAGGATGACGACGGAAATTCCACCATCCCTATGATTTTCAACGGTTCCTGGGATTTGGGTTCCCTGAAGGCGGAGAACTCCTTTTATGAAAACTTCTCCTCCAATGATATCAAAGTGGCAACCCTTCCTTCCATCGAAGGAAAAGAAGGTGCGGTGCTCACCGCTCCCGATGTGGCATGGGGAATCAACGCCGCAAGCCCGAACCAGGAAGCGGCCTGGGAATTTGTGAAATGGATGTGCTACGATATGCAGCAGTCCGTAGTGGACGGTCTTGGGTTCTTCAGCGTGCTGAAGGAAGCACCCAGCCCCACCGTTGACCTTACGGCGGATTATAAAGCGGCTTATGATACCATTTCGGCGGCAGCCGCCTCCGATCAGACCGTAGGCTTCCGCAGCTCCTTCTACACCAAGATAAATGACGAGCTGTTCGACCAGCTGCAGCTTCTGGGAACCGGCGCGGCCACTCCGGAAGAAGCCGCCGCAGCAATGGCGGAAGCCGCTGCAGGAATTTCCAAATAACAGGGATTCCGTATGGGAAGTACCCTGGCGGCAGACACCGGGTGGACATGCTGTCATGTCCGTCCGGCCCGCTGTCCGCGGAGATTATGTGGAACAGGGGCTGCCGTCCGGCGGGCGCAGGTTCTGCACGTTAGTTAAAAAGGCAGGAGGCCGGAAGGATGATTAATTTTAGAAACAGCAGGAAAATTGGATTTTTATGTGTACTGCCGTTGCTTTTGTTTGTAATGGTATATATGGTTTATCCGGTATTATATAACGTGAAAATCAGTTTGTATGACTGGAACGGTATTGACCCGGATATGACCTTTATCGGGCTGACGAACTTTATGAATATATTCAAAGACAAGGTATTCCGGATTGTTCTGCGGAATTTTCTGCTTTTTGCACTGTTTACCGTAACCGTGCAGGCTATTCTGGGGTTCCTTCTGGCGGATATGTTCCAGAAGAAATTTGTGGGAAGGGATGTCTCCAAGGCAGTCCTCTTCATGCCGGCTATCCTTTCTTCCATCATTATCGGACAGGTTTTCTACCGGCTCCTGGATCCGAATATCGGTTATTTAAAGGATATCCTTTCTTTTTTTGGAGTCAGCGCCCCTCTTTCCAATCCCAAGCTGGCTATATGGGCAATTATCCTTGTTAACATCTGGCAGTGGACCGGCTACTCCATGACGCTGTATTACGGCGCTATGGCGGGTATTTCGGAAGATTTGTATGAAGCGGCCAAAATCGACGGGGCCACACATTTCCAGATACTTAAGAAAATCACATTCCCTCTGGTAAGGGGGACCACATATAACCTGACGATTATCGGTGTGATCGGTGCCCTCAAGCAGTATGATTTGGTGGCCTCTCTGACAGGAGGCGGGCCGGCGAACTCCACGCAGACCTTTGCCACCTATTTATATGAGGCGGCTTTTACCAATTACGAACAGGGTTATGCCTCTGCCATTGCGGTGGTAATGTTCCTGATAGCCGGGATTATCACGGTATTCCAGCTCAGGCTTTATAATTCCAAAACCATTTACTAAGGAAAGAGGGTATGAACATGAAAAGAATAAAAGGAATGGGCAGTTTTCTCCGATACCTGATCTGTATAGCCTGTGTAGCGGTGATCCTTCTGCCTATCGGTATCCTCATCCATGGCTCTTTCCAGGGCGGCGGAATCAAAAATTATGTGGATATCCTGACCAAATACCATATAGGAACGTACTTTATCAACAGCCTGATCATCAGTGTGAGCGTGGTAGTGCTGGTGGTGGTCCTGGATGTACTGGCGGGCTTCGCCCTTTCCAAGCTGAATTTTCCTTTTAAGAACGGGATCTATATTTTTCTGCTGTCCGCCCTGCTTCTCCCGGCAGCGGCTATCCTCGTGCCGGTTTTCCAGATTAATTCCAAACTGGGGATTTTAAATACCTATCTGGCGGTACTGGGTCCATATGTGGTTCTCATAGCCCCCTTTAACCTGCTCACCATTAAAAACGGGTTTGACGCACTGCCCAATACCGTGTTGGAGGCGGCATTGATTGACGGCTGCGGCATCGTGAAAACCCTGTTTAAAATCGCGGTTCCCATGTGCAAGCCCTCCATCGTCATGGCGGTCATCTGGACCTTTTTGTCCAGCTGGAATGAATACATGATGGCGTTTGTAATGCTGAGAAAAGAAGAAATCATGACCATTACGGTTATCCCCACCAAATTCCAGTCCATGTACGGCGGAAATGTGGGAAAGCTGTATGCGGCTCTGTTTATCATACTGGTGCCGGGTATTATTATTTACCTGCTCATGCAGAAATTTATTGTAAACGGCCTGAATGCCGGGGCAGTCAAGGAATAACAAAAAGAAAGAGGTCAGAATATGAATAAAGAAGAATTTCGCAGCAAAGTATACGGCTGCTGGATGGGGAAAAATATAGGCGGAACCCTGGGCATGCCTATGGAATGGGAACGCTGTAAAAATGACATCACCTATTACACCCACGATCTGAACGGGGAGCCTCTTCCCAATGACGATCTGGATATCCAGATATTGTGGCTGCTTGCCCTGGAGGATCGGGGAATCCATGTCGATGCCAAGGATCTGGGCGAATATTTCAATGAATTCATGATATTTACCCATGCGGAATACGGCGTGGCGAAAACCAATTTACGAAGCGGCTTCCAGCCCCCCGTGACAGGAAGCTTTAACAACGATTTCAAGGACAGCTGCGGCTCCTATATCCGCTCCGAAATCTGGGCCTGCCTGTTCCCGGGACATCCGGATTTGGCGGCGCAGTATGCCTTTGAGGACGCCATTGTGGATCATGGAGACGGAGAAGGCGTGTATGCCGAGGTTTTTATTGCCGCTATGGAGAGCGCTGCTTTTTACTGCAGGGATATCCGCAGGCTGATCGAAATCGGCCTGTCTTATATTCCGGAGGGATGTGCCGTGGGCCGTGGCGTGCGAAAGGCCATGGAAACCTATGATGCGGGCATGGATGAAAAGGAAACCCGGGAATACATCATGCAGAATTTCATCGGACATCTGGAGTGGCACTACATATCCGAGGAGGATGAAGAAAAAGGATATAACAACGGAAAGATGGGCTGGGACGTGCCCTCCAATATCATGATTATTATTTACGGCCTGCTTTTCGGAAAGGGAGATTTTGAAAAATCCATTCTGACAGCCGTACATTACGGAGAGGATACCGACTGTACGGCAGGGACAATCGCTTCCCTGTTCGGAATCATGTATGGAATTGAATTTTTTGAAGAAAAATGGATTGAACCAATCGGAAGAAAAATCGTTACCTGCAGCATCGATCCCTTCCGTATGGCGGGCAGGATACCGGCTACGGTGGAAGAACTCACGGACAGGGTTCTCGCCCTTCATGACACGGCCCGGGAAGAATTGGCCCTGACGGAAGAGAACCGGGAAGAATGTTTTTACGCGAAGCCATACTTTGCAAATATTTATGATGAAATGAAAACAGTTAAGTATGAATTCCCCTATCTGAATGTACGGTTGGACTACTGCGGCGATCCGGTTATTACCAGCGGGGAACCCAAGAAAATCAAATTCATTTTATCCAACACCTCCCAGTCCGTTACCTCGGACAGGGTCAACGTCTACCTGTACAACCGGGACGGCTGTACCGTCCTTCCCCAGAATGAAGCCTCCGTATTTCTCACCATGGCCCACATGGGAGCAGGAATCAAGGAGCTGGAATATGAAATCAGCGCGGAAGGCCCCCTGAAGCCGATATACCGGTTTGCAGCCGAATTCACTTATGAGGAGAATAAGAACCGGCGCGTCATGTATGTCCCTGTGGTGCTGGTAAGCGAGACCGGAACTGTCCGGGAAGTGAAATGGGAAAAGAAAGGGCCGAGGGGAATTAATAACCTGCCCAGAATATAACCGCTCTTCCATAAAAAAATCCGGGATGGAAAATTCCCGGATTTTTTCTGTGCCTTACACCGGATGCCCGTGCCCGGACGGCGGCGGTTTTACCTCAGAAGGCGGGATTCCATGATATTTTTTGAACGTGTTCCGGAAATGCCGGATATCCTCATAACCCAGAAGCCGTGCAGTTTCATAGACCTTACAGTTTGCTGCCAGCAGTTCCCTCGCTTTATCCATCTTCAGTTTCGTAATATAAGAAATATAGGTCTGCCCGGTTTCTTTTTTAAACAAGGTGCTGAAATAAGAAGGGTTCACATAAAAATAACTGGCAATGGTATTCAGGGACAAATCATCCATGACATGATTGGAAATAAACTGCAGTACCTCCTGAATGCGGAACCCGGTATTCGAACGCGTCAGATCGAAATTATCCAGAGTATAGAGGAGCCAGGTGACAAACCATTCCTCCAGCTCATCCAACGTGGATATATGAATAATCTCATGCACCTCCAGGCCCGATTTAATGCGCTTCAGTTTCAGGCCATACATATCAAAAAGCACATACTTAATGCTGGCATACAAAATGATCATATCGTATTTGACCGCATCCGGTTCGTACTCCAGCCTCCGGTATTCCGCAAACCACTGCCGTGTATAAGCCAGCGCATTCTGTCCCTCCCGGAACTGGATATCCGTGCGTATGGACCGCTCAATTTCCATCAGCTTCTCCGCCTTTAACAGCTGCCCCGGAGGACTGGATATTTCCTCAAAACAGACACAGGGCGTGCGCAGCTTATTCACATAATACACCTGATCCGCTTCCAGAAACGAAGAGCCCAGCCCCATAAGCCCATGATGGATCACCCCGAACTTAAATGGCGGAAGGAAACTATTGGTTGCGCTTACCTGATCCATCAAAGTCTGCCGGTTTACTTCCAGCCGGGTGAAGCTTCCGGTATGATCATAGAGTACAAACAAAAGGATCCCCTTTTCTTCATTAAAATAAAGAAAAGAAAGCGGATATCTGCCGGCGAGGAAGGCACACGTGTCATACAGACCTTCTTTCCCGGAACAATCGGATATCCGTGCGGCACAGGCGGCAAAGCTTAAATGGGAATAATCCGGCAGATCCGGATTCTCCTGGGGAACAGCCTGCCGGATAGAGGTCAGCCCTTCCAGATACAGGCGGCATTTCAGACCTGACCCGTCAGGTATTTCCGCCCGGTCCGGCGTCTCCCCATCCTCGTCCAACAGCTTTTCCAGCTGTTCCCGAAAGCTGCCGCTCTCTTCAAAAGAAAACACAGGAACCTGGGGATATTGAAGCGGAAGAAGCGACAGCCATGGATTCTCCGGAGCATACTGTGCGCTTACGGAATCAACAATAAAACAGGAAGGAAGAATTTCCGGCAGCAGTCCCACAGGCCCTTCCGGAAATGCTGCAGTCTCTATCCGGAAAACCTCCGGAAGCCAGGAAGAAAACATTCCCTCCCAATCCATTTTAAGCCTGTCATTACCAGTAAACAGAAGAATATACAACATAAGTTCCTCACTCTCAAATTCGGTTCTGCACAACATTTACAACAGTTACGTCCCATCAAGATTCTACCACATTCCCGTGCCCTCTACAAAGAAAACAATATTCCAGCCGCAACAGGACATAACGTATCTCCACTATCGGTTTCGTCAACCCCTCCTTGCGTGATAGGAGAAGGAAAACATGATATGCTGGCCTCAACCTGGAAACAGAAAGATTGCCCGGCAGAACGGGCAGGAGAGGTAAGGATAGGAGATTATGAAACAGATTAGATGGATTTGGTCGCTTACGAAGAAGAAAAGGGGATTGCTGCTGGGGCTGGTAACCCTGGTCTGTGTGATTGCCGTATTTCAGGTGATTTTGGCAATCGCCGTTCAGTTAATTGTGGATAAAGCACAGGGAAGGGGCACGGTCCCTCTTTTTTACCTGATGGCCGGCGTGGTGTGTATCGGTCTTATCAGCATGGTGCTTGACGGCATTAAGCTCTATTTACAGAACCGGTCTGTCCTGGGGCTGGACGGAAAGCTGCGGGAAAAGCTTCTGCTGCATATGGAGAAAATCCCGGTGCAGAAAAGCCAGGCGTACCACAGCGGTGATATGCTTACCAGGCTGACGGAGGATTCGGCACAGAGCGCAAAGGTAATTCCGGAATCCGTTGTGAACATGGCAGCCGGGATATTTTCCTTCCTTTTTGCTTTTGCCTATGCGTTCCTTGTGAACTGGAAAATCGCCCTGGTGCTGGTGCTGCTTTCTCCGCTGCCCGTCCTTTTCAGCAATTTTCTCATGCCGGCCCTGCAGAAGTGGACGCTGGAAGCGAAGGATGCGGAAGGAAAGGTGAGGGGCTATCTTCAGGAACAGCTTGCCACCCTGGTCAGCATTAAATGCTTTTCCGGCTACGAAAGGTCGGCCCGGGATTTCGGGCGGATATTCGGTGATAAAAAGAAAAAGCAGTTACAATCCGTGAAGATTCAGGCCGTGATGAATGCGGGCAGCGGGTTCCTGGGAATCATGATAAATTTTGCAGCTATAGGCATGGGCGCCTGGTTTGTGATCAAAGGAGAAATGTCCATCGGTGCGGTGCTGGGACTGGTGCAGGTGAGTAATTATATCTGCTGGCCTTTCATACAGATGATACCGCTGGTAGGAGAACTGCAGAATAATCTGGCCTGTACCAGACGGGTAATGGAAGTGATGGCAATCGAGGAAGAGCCGCAGACGGAGGAGCCGGACACGGACTATAAAGAGACGGCCGCCGCCCTGTGTTTTTCGGAGGTGTCCTTTGGCTATGGAGACGAGGAACGGGTGCTGGAGCGTTTCAGCCGGGAGATGGGAGGAAGCCGGATTGTAGGGATTTTCGGGCCGAGCGGCTGCGGCAAATCCACCTTCCTCAAGCTGGCCCTGGGCCTGTATGAACCCCAGGAGGGAGAAGTGGCCGTATGGCTTGACGACAGGAAAATTACCGGGACGGGGATGCGCCGCTGTATCTCCTATGTTCCCCAGGATCATATTCTGCATACCGGAACGGTGGAAGATAACATACGCTACGGCAATAGCGGAGCCTCCTTCGAGGCGGTTATGGAAGCGGCGTTGAAAGCCAATATCCATGATACGATTCTGGAACTTCCCGAGGGCTATAAAACGATGATAGAAGAAAATGGAAAGAATCTTTCCTTCGGCCAGGCGCAGCGTATTATTGTGGCAAGGGCATTGTTATCCGGCCGTCCTATCCTGGTTTTTGATGAACCTACCGCTTCCCTGGATCCTGTGAGCCGGGACGCCATCATCAAAACCCTGGTGGAGGAGGCAAAGGAAAAGCTGTGTATCATCGTTTCCCATGACTATGACCTGAAACAGTACTGCGACACGATTATTGAACTGGCTTCCGCAGGCTGAACCGGGGAAAAGATAACGGTCCGGATAGTTTGAGGAGACTGGACTGATGGATGGAAAACCGGGAATCCGGCTGGCGGACAGCGGATTCCCGGTTTTTAACGTCCTGTGACAGTTATGTTTAAAACTATTTTAGTAATATCGGATTTGCGTTTCCTGATTTCCGTTTTCCGTTCTGTATGATATAATGATTTGGTATCAAGTCGGTTCACAGGCAGAGGGAACAAAAATGGCGAAAAGTAAAGATAGCAAAACCAATGCCATGCGCATTCTGGATCGTATGAAAATTCCTTATACGCATTATACTTATGCATGTGAGGAATTTGTGGATGGTATCCAGGTGGCGGACATGCTGGGGCTTTCCCATGAAAAGGTATATAAGACGCTGGTGACGCAGGGACCGGCCAAAGACTGTTTTGTGTTTGTAATCCCTGTTGCGGAAGAACTGGATCTGAAAAAAGCGGCAAAAGCCGTGGGGCAGAAGTCTCTTAGCATGTTGCATGTGAAGGATATCAATGGAGTCACCGGTTATATCCGGGGAGGCTGTACCGCTATCGGCATGAAGAAACAGTACCCCACCGTCATTGAGAAAAAAGCGGAAGGGCTGCCTTCGGTCATTGTGAGCGGCGGCCGTATCGGTTCTCAGATCGAACTGCTTCCGGCGGATTTGGCGAGAGCGGCGGAGGCACAATTCGAAGATGTGGTGACGGAGCCGTAACCGTTCAGACGGTTGGAAAAGGAGATTTCACTATGGCTAAAAAAGCACTGACAACAGAAGAAAAAATAAAAAACTGGGAAAAGAAAATGGCCAAAAAATTAGACTTCCTTATCCTAGGTATTTTCTTTCTTATCTTTGCCTCTGCAGCTCTCCTGCAGGCACTGGAAGCCAGAGGAATTACAGTGGGTATGCTGAAGGGAAAATTCGGGCAGGGAAAATAACCGGACGGACAGATGTTATGGACGGTTATCAGTAAAGCGGACAAGAGAAGTTTGAGTTCTCTGTGAGCGCATCCGTTTTGGCTCGTTGTTCGCAGATATAAAAAAAGGGAGATCAGGAAAATGACGGAAAAGAAAAATATAATGGATTATGAAACGGTGGAGCTGGATGATCAGGAGAATGCCCTTGTCATTATTGATCAGACAAAGCTGCCGGGAAAGACGGAGATCCTGCGGCTGAAAACGGCTCAGGAGATGTGGGATGCCATTTATCTGCTTCAGGTGAGAGGCGCCCCGGCTATCGGAGTGGCCGCTGCTTTCGGGATCTACCTTCTTGCCAAGCAGATTCAGGCCGCGGATTTTGATACGTTTTACAGCGAATTCAGAAAGCAGAAGGAATATCTGGATTCCTCCCGCCCCACGGCGGTGAACCTTTCCTGGGCATTGAACCGCATGGAGAAAAAAGTAACGGACAATGCAGGCCGGACGGTGGAGGAAATCAAAGCGCTTTTAAAAGAAGAAGCCGCGGCAATCAAGGAAGAGGATATTCTGGTATGCAAAACCATCGGCGAATACGGGCTCAGCCTGGTTAAGCCCGGAGACGGTATTCTCACCCACTGCAATGCAGGGCAGCTCGCCACCAGCAAATACGGAACCGCTACGGCCCCCATTTATCTGGGGGAAGAACGGGGGTATCATTTCCGGGTATTTGCCGACGAGACACGTCCCCTTCTTCAGGGGGCAAGGCTTACCGCTTACGAGCTGCTATCCTCCGGTGTGGACGTCACCCTGATCTGCGACAATATGGCGGCTGCGGTCATGAAAAACGGCTGGGTGAACGCGGTTTTCGTAGGCTGTGACAGAGTGGCGGCAAACGGGGATACCGCCAATAAAATCGGTACCTCCAGCGTAGCCATTGCGGCTAAATATTATCATATTCCGGTTTATATCTGCGCACCCACCTCTACTATTGATATGGGCACGGCCACCGGTGCGGATATCCATATTGAGGAGCGTCCGGCGGAGGAAGTGACGGAAATGTGGTATAAAGAGCGTATGGCCCCGGAAGGTGTGAAGGTATTTAATCCGGCTTTTGATGTGACGGATCACGATTTGATAGCCGGTATTGTCACGGAATACGGGATTGCCACCGCGCCTTTTGAAGAATCTTTCCGGGAGATCTTTGCCAGAAAGGAAGAGGCGAAGGGAAAATAAATTATGATAGAATACACCAATTATATTGATAATAAGGGCATGATAGGCATCATCCGGCGCACCTGCAATTATGTGGACGCAAGGCTGGTGGATCATGGTTTCCGCGTGGCCCGCATGGTTTCCCGGCTCCTGGAGCGGATGGGAACCTACGATACGGCGACGGCCCGGGATATCTCCATCCTTGCCATGTTCCATGATATCGGCGCTTATAAGACAGAAGAAATCAACCGCATGCTGGAATTTGAGACCTGCAATGTGCAGGAGCATTCTGTTTACGGTTATCTGTTCATTAAATATTTTACGCCTTTGACAAGGCTGGCTCCGGCAGTGCTTTTTCATCATACGCCCTGGTGTATTCTGGAAAACCTGGAAGAGGTGTCGGAAGAAAATAAAACCGTGGCCCAGCTTCTGAACATTACCGACAGGGCCGATGTATTTATGGAAAAAGAGGGAGGGAGCTTCCCGGATTTCCTCCGTCAGATGCAGACCGACGGAGGAAAGAAATACTGCCCCCGGATAGCAAAACTTCTCATGGGTGCGGATTTTGCGGAGACCATGCCCATACAGGAGGAAGGGGAAGAAGAATTTTGGGAACGTATATGGAACTACCCTTTTACCAGGGAAGAGATCCAAAAATATTTGAACATGGTTATATATACCATAGATTTCCGCAGCCGCCATACCGTAACACATACCATGACCACCACCAGCATCAGCTATGAACTGGCAAAACGTATGGGGGTTACGGGACAGGATTTGAGCGACATTTATTTCGGTGCCCTGCTCCATGACCTGGGCAAAATCGGGATACCGGTGGAAATCCTGGAATTTCCGGGAAAGCTGAGTCCCCAGGCCATGCGTATCATGCGCACCCATGTGGAGCTGACCGGCAGAATCCTGGGGCAGGACGTGGAAGAAAAAATCAGGAAGATCGCCCTTAGACACCATGAAAAGCTGGATGGCTCAGGTTATCCAAAAGGAATCCCGGGAGCGGAACTGACCATGGGAGAGCGGATTGTGGCCGTGGCGGATATTGTCAGTGCCCTGGCAGGAACCCGGAGCTATAAGGAGGCCTTCCCGAAAGAGAGGATCCTGTCCATCATGGAAACCATGAAGGCGGATGGGCTGATAGACAGGGATGCAGTGGATAAAATAGCTTCGGACTTTGATGAAATCATGGAAGAGACCGCCGGACGCTGCCAGCCTATTTTGGACATGTATCATGGAATCCAGGCGGAATATCTTCAGATTGAAGGATATATGGCATATATTGGAAACAACTGAGACAGATTTGTGCGTGAACCGCACAGATCGTAAGAAAGTATATGGAAACAGAGGTGTGTCAAGCGTTTTTGAAAATGTCCCAAAATAAGTGAAACATTAGCCCCGGTAATTGCTGGGGCTTTTTAAAACAAAATAAAGCATGGTCTATAAAGACTGTTGGATTGATTATTATTTTTTGATACCACAAGTACACCCTCCGGGGCATAGGGCTCTGCCCTATGTACCTGCAGGGGACTAGTCCCTTGACCCATTAACCCTCGCCGGGAAGGCAGGGAAAGGAACAAAGTTCCTTTCCTGGTCATGAGGGTAATCCGTGAATCTTTTGTCAATAACTTTCCCGGTATAAAGGGACTTTGCCCCATTATTCCACGGTTCACTTGACAACGATTCCGCTTCGATTATTATGCAGATGCTTTTTCTTCGTCGTCCCAATGGTGTTCCTGTTTTTGGACGAA
Organism: Lachnospiraceae bacterium; assembly: GCA_022845955.1. GTDB lineage: Bacteria > Bacillota > Clostridia > Lachnospirales > Lachnospiraceae > Eisenbergiella. The sequence goes on along the minus strand of AP025576.1, from coordinate 5,865,647 downwards.
CTTATGAAAGATAGATTTTCGCCAGGGATGATTCATTGGAGGAATGTATTTCTTTTTCGGTTTTGGCTCTTTGTAGTCTAAATCTAAATTTTTGGATTTGGCTTCGTGTTCAGGAATAGCTTCCAATGCATAGATATCGGCATCATTGACACAACAATACTTTTTGCCATCAAAAGCCTGGATAAACATAGTCCTGGTTCCTTTCCGGTAATGTACCTGCAGACCGTTCTTATCAAGCATCTTATAGTAGCTGTTACTGTGTCTGAGACAGTGTCCGGTATCGACAGTTCTTTCACACAAAGTTGCCAGTGTAAGATTTATTTTTTCGTTTGAGGGTTGCTCTTCAAACACAGATTTGATAGTATTGAAAGGAAGTGAAAACTTCGCATTGAATTCTTTTACTTGGAGGTTGAGGAATTCGTTAGCAGCTTCTATGGTCGTGATTCCCGCGAGTCTTAACTCAATTGGGAGTCTCGACTGTAAAGTTTGATTGAAACGTTCTACACGGCCTTTTGCCTGTGGAATACTGCTGGATTCTAATTCAACACCAAGCTGGTGGCAGGCATAGGGAAACTGTGTATAGGTATCCTCATCGAGAGATGGGGAATTTTTCTTTTTATAGGTAAACACAGTACGGCGATCAGTAAAGAACTTATAAGGAATGCCGTAATCGGTCAAAATCTGCTGGAATACATGGTAGTAACCATTCAGAGTTTCCTGTGTATCGAACCATGCACCAACAATTCTGCCAGTGGCATCATCAATAGCAAGATGAAGGTGCCAAATGCTACCAGGAATCCATTCATATGAAGTCGCATCCATCTGAAGCAGTTCTCCAAAGTAGGCGGCTCTGGGACGTCTGGTATGGGCATCTTGGGCAGCTACAAGATTGGTTTGGATGGCATCAGCTTCCGTTTGTGTTTTGGCAGCTTTCTTTAAATCCTTCAAATGTTTTATGATACGTTTGTGTTTTGCACGAGTGACCTTAGGTGAGAGAATGTATTCTGATTCTAAAATTTTAGAAACTGAGGAGACAGACAGAGAAATACCTTCGTGCCTGTCAAGTAATTCTGTAAAGTGTGTAAAGTTGGCATCATAGTATTTACTGCGGTAAAGATCAATAATAGTAATCTTTACGTCATTTTGAATGGTATTGGCTGGTTGAGGTCCTTTGTTTCCATGTACGAAGTATACTTTTCCATATGTTTTGTATCCGGCGAGCATACGGTTGATGTGCCTGATTGTGCACCCCAGTGTAAGTGCAGCTCTTTCTTTGTTAGGCTGAGGGTGATCAGCCAGGCCTTTGATCACTTCATATTTCTTCAGTTCATCCATTGTAAGTATAACCTTTCTGATAATAAATTCCTCCTGTCGTAATAAATAAGCAGGAGTTAGTATACCATAGTTGGGACATTTTCGCTTGGGGTATATAAGGACATTATCATAAATGGTTCATATAAGAAAGTATATGGAAACAGAGGTGTTGACAAGATTTTATTCGTATGATAGCATAGTCAATATTCAGGGAAAGGCAGCGGAGAGAAGAAAATGAGACATCCATCAGAAACCGATCAGATAACAAGGCGAAGCAGCTCTGTACAATTGCAGTCGATGAAACATTGTACAGAGGTTAAATAAAGGTAAGAGAATTCATCGGAAAAACAGGGACAGAGAGAGCGTGTATCTGCCGTTTAATCAGTGACGGCGGGTTGTTTTTTGTATACCGGTTTTTCCAGAAGGTTCCTTTCTTTGAGTGAGGCCGCGGACAATGTTTTGTCTGCGGCCTTTTGTATTGTGCCGGGGAGCGGCATGATCTTTTCTGCAGCAGGGAGTCCCCGGCATCGGAAAGCAGAAGGCCGTATGTAAAAATACGGCCTTCTGTTTTTTGATCCGGGGGATTTGATCGGAAGTTTTTATGTATAAGAGATGGAGAGGAAAAATACAATGAGTTTATTGGATATAAAGGAACTGTCCCTTACCTTCGGGGACAAATCGATTTATAAGAATGCGGAGATTGCTCTTTTTAAAGGAGAGCATATGGGTATTGTAGGAGCGAATGGGGTGGGAAAGAGCACACTCATACATTTGTGCGCAGGCCTGCTGGTGCCGGATGAAGGCCGTCTGGTATGGCAGCCGGGGATTCAGATTGGTTATCTGGATCAGCATGTGAGGACGGAGGGGAAGGAGACGGTTCTGGAATATCTGCACTTTCCCTTCGCCGGGCTTTATGCTCTGGAACAAAAAATGCTGGAGGCATATGAAAGCTGTGCGGCACAGGAGAAAGCCGGTCTGCCGGACAGCGGCGGAGAGGAGGCCTGGAAACAGGCCGAACGATATCAGCGGCTGCTGGAGGCTTCGGATTTTTATTCCATCGATTACCGGATACAGCGGATTGCCGGAGGGCTTGGGCTAACGGCGATCGGGCTGGATAAAGAGCTGGGAAAACTGAGCGGCGGGCAGCGGGCGAAGGTGATTCTGGCCAGACTTCTGCTGGAGGAGCCGGATGTGCTCCTCCTGGACGAGCCGACCAATTTTCTGGATAAGGAGCATATCCAGTGGCTGTCCGATTATCTGGCGGCTTTTCCCAAAGCCTTTATGGTGGTGTCCCATGATTATGGTTTCCTGGAAAAAATATGCACTTGTATTTGTGATATTGAGGAACGCGGTATCCATAAGTACACGGGAAAATATTCTGATTTTCTGAAGCAGAAGAAGCATCTGCGGGAGGAATATATCCGCCGGTATGCAGCGCAGCAGAGAGAAATTAAGAAAACGGAGGCGTATATCCGGAAAAATATCGCCGGCGTAAACAGTAAAATGGCGAAGGGACGCCGGAAGCAGCTGGAACGGCTGGAAAGGCTGGAGCCGCCGGCCAGGACACAGGTTAAGCCCCTTTTTGCCTTCCCTTTGGCAGGGGAACCGCATGGAGAGCTCGCTCTGCGGGTATCCCATCTGGCGGCGGGTTATTATTATCCGGTTATTTGTGATATCAACTTTGAAGTGCGCAGAGGGCAGAAAATTGCGGTCACCGGCTTTAACGGCATCGGTAAATCCACTCTGCTGAAAACGCTGGTCGGGGAGCTTCCGCCGCTGCAGGGCGGTTTTGTCCTGGCGGATACCACCCGGATCGGCTATTATGAGCAGGAATCCGTATGGGAGGACAACGAAGCGACGCCTTTGTCGGTATTGCTGGACTGGTTCCCGCAGCTGACACAAAAGGAAGCCAGACGTCATCTGGCAGGCTGCGGCATAGACAGGGAAAAAGCGGACCGTCAGCTGCCTACTCTCAGCGGCGGGGAACAGGCCAAGGTAAAGCTCTGCCGTCTGACGCTGACGCCCTCAAACCTTCTCCTTCTGGACGAACCGACCAACCATCTGGACGAGCCGGCAAAGGACGCTCTCAAAGAGGCGCTTGCCGCATATGAAGGGACGGTTATCCTGGTGTCCCATGAGGAAAGGTTTTACAGGGATTGGACGGATAGATTAATTTCTATGGAAAAATAGATTTATATATTGTATACTAATAGCGGATACATTTTATAGTAAAAACTCAAACTTCGCAGGCGCGAAATGGCCTTCCGCCCGCTGTCTGTGGCGCGCTGCCGGGATGGAAAAGGAATTTTCTTCAGTCCATCAGGCCGGGCATTCCGATGAACCCGAAGGCATCAAGTGTGTCAGATGAGGCTGACACACTTGATCGGTCTCATCTCCATAGCCTGAAAGGCGCTGAAGAAAATTCCTTTTCCATCCCGGCAGCGCGCCACAGACAGCGGGCGGAAGGCCATTTCGCGCCTGCGAAGTTTGAGTAATTAATAGGATATTGTAAGAATATAATTATTATATGAGAAATAAGGAGGTGAAAAATGTCCAAGCATATCCGTACATTGGAAGTACAATCATATCGGGGATTGCAGAAATTATGCATGAAAGATTTGGCTCCTATTAATATTCTGACAGGAGACAATAATAGTGGTAAAACAAGTATTTTAGAAATAATTGAAAGCTTGGATTCACCCGGAGATATAAGTAAGTGGAGTTCGTTAGTCAGAAAAGAACGATATAGTCCTGTAAGCTTTGGCTTATCCTTCTATGAAGGATTGATAAATCTTTTTCCTGTGGACGGCGAAAATTTAACTATATCATATGATGTGGAATTTACGGACGGCGAAAAAGATCGGATTGAATTAATTGGAAAAATAGAAGAAGAGGTTTTATCAGGAAAAGAAATACGTGAATTGACGGGTTTCTCTTATGTGGAGGATGATGAGGGAGATGAAGTTGTAAATATCGAGAAATTCATTATGGAAATTTTATTGAATGGAAACAGAATAACGCATAATGAAATGTATGATATAGAGAGACGGCCCAGATATGATAAAACACAAAATATAAAGTTAGCGGATGTAACTTATATTTCACCGGTCCGTCATACGGAAGGAACTGTTTTTCTAAACAGTGTATTGGATAATCCGGAGCTATATGAACAGATGATACAGATACTTCAAGAATTTGATCCTGGAATTATTAGTATTAATGTAGATAATGCAAATGAAAAATACAGGCGCGGAAATGTCTATAAAATATTGTCTAAAGATCATAGTAAGGCATTACCTCTAAATGTCTATGGCGATGGAATGAAAAAAGCGCTTCTGTTAATGAGTGCAGTCATCAAAACACAGGGAGGAATTCTTCTGCTGGATGAATTCGAGACGGCAATTCATACTACAGCTATGGATACAACTTTTAAATGGATATTGGAAACCTGTGTAAAGCTGGATGTACAATTATTTTTAACAACCCATAGTGAAGAAGCATTGGACAAAGTGCTGAAGTGTAGTCCTGATTTACAAGATAGGATAAAAGTCTATACATTGTATAAAAATGATAAAGAGACAGTAGTACGTGTATTAACTGCTTGTAAGGCTATTGAAATCAAGGATGAAATGGGGCTTGAATTACGCTGATGAACGGAATATTGTTATGTGAAGGCTCTACGGATTTTGTGCTGCTTCAATATTTTATGCGGGGGGTATTTGGATGGCAGGATGATTCGATGGGACCTAAATTTTTACGCCCTGCCAGAAGATTAAAAAAAGAATATAAAAAGTTGGTAATCGGTGGTGTTGGCGGCTGCAGTCAGATCTTACCTAACTTTCGTAAAGTTATAGAAGGGAATCGTTTATCGGCATCAGAGAATGAATATTATGATAAAATTGTCATAGTAACAGATCGGGATGAAGTAGATACCGAAGAGATTTTCGTGGATGGGATTAATAACGCTCTTCAGGAATATCATGTCATGATGACCCAGGAAATGGGGGCTAATGAGTGGATACGCGGCACAATGTTGAATGCCAGAAATGAACGAATGGGATTACAGATTTTGGTTTTAGTCATACCCTTTGATGAAACGGGGGCTTTGGAAACGTTTTTATTACACTCTATTTCGAAGCAGAGTGAGTATGATAAAAATATAATTAGAAAAGGAAATCAGTTTGTTGATTCCATTGATCCGGAAAAAAGATACCTTACCTCACGCAGATATATTATAAAAGCAAAATTCGATGTATATTTTTCCATTCGCACGCCAGCCTCTTTTTTTGTGGAGAGACAAAATGTTTTAAAAGGAATTGAATGGGAAAAGTATATAGAAATACAGAATTGCTTTGAAAAGTTAGGACAACTGTAATAGTAATTAAAGTAAGAAAAACTGGCTTATTCCCGTCCGGATTTTTAGGATTTTATAGGCCAGTTTTATGTTATTTACCTGATTTGCTATATTTATGGACAAACCACCATGATAACGGAGATAAGCCAAAATGCTGGAAATAACCATTTGTGATGATGAAAAGAAACTCAGAAACGACCTGCATCATATCATCGGGATGCAGTTGGACTTAAGCGGGATGGAATACCGCATTACGGAAATGGAGAGCGGGGAGGAGCTTCTGCGCAAGAACGGGGAAAGGCCTGCGGACATCATTTTCCTGGATATCGAAATGGGAGGGATGAACGGTATGGAGGCGGCAAAGGCGCTGCGGAAGGCGGGCGGTAATGCTATCCTCGTTTTTGTCACAGCCTATCCCGATTTTGTTTTCCATGGGTATGAAGTGAAGGCGCTGAATTACATTCTGAAACCATATGAAGACAAGAAAATCCGGGAGGTACTGGATCAGGCCCTGCAGGAGCTGGATATACAAGCGGAAAAATATTACATCGTGGAACAGAAGGCAGGGACTTGCCGGCTTCCCCTGCGGGAAACCAGGTATTTTGTCAGCGAGGGCAGGAAGGTGACGGCAGTTACCGGAGGGGAACCCATCACCTTTTATGGAAAGCTGGGGGAAATAGAAACCGAACTGCCGGATACCTTTATCCGGTGCCATAACCGTTATCTTGTTAACCTGAGTTATGTAACTAAGCTGGAAAACGCCTCCCTACTGTGCGGCGGCGAGAAAATTGCCGTGAGCCGGTCCTGTGCCCAGGAAACGGCTGCGGCTTTTGCGAGGTTTATGCTGCGATGATACTAAAAGCATTGGAATATCTGATATTACTGACGGCAACGTTTCTGTACGTTTTCTATATTTACCGCATTACAGGCTGTTTTTTGAAAATAAAACAGGGGCCTGTCTGGAAAGCCGGCGCTTTTATCGGGATATGGCTAACCGGCGGCATGGTAGTATTCCCGGATGATCCCATTAACATTTTTGCCATGCTGGCGCTCTTTCTGTTGACCGTAGCTTTCTTTTACAGGGGGACAGCGACGGAAAAAATATCCGTAGTGCTGATTTTCTTTCCGATTATGGTATCCCTGAATTTCCTGACTACGGATGTGACGGGATTGATCTATTTCCGCCTTACGACAGGAGGATATTTTCTGGATCGGTTTTTGACGCTGGTAAGCTTTGTTATGCGTATCCTGTTCTGGGCAGGCGTCTATTATGGATTCCATAAAAAGCTGTCCGGAATGGCGGGGCTGATGAATGACCGGATGTGGCTGCTTCCGGATGTGATCTGTGCGGCTGCTTTTGCCGGCAGCATAACCGTCATTTCTACGGCCAGGCTTGAACAGGCCTGGATAGCTTATCCCTCCGGCATTGCCTGTATCATTACGGGGCTGGGCTGTATCTGGCTGTGCCTTTACATAGGCGGAGCCGTCCGGCAGGAACTGGAAAATGAAAATATGAAGCTGCGGCAGACCTATTATGAAGAATTGGAAAAGAACCAGCTTGCCATACGCAAGCTTCGGCATGATATGAACAACCACCTGGGTATCATCGGCTCTTTCCTGGAAACCGGGGATTATGGAAAGGCGCTGGATTATTTCAGGCAGCTGCATGTCGCCTCGGCGGCCCGAAGCCGTAAATTCTGTGATAACAGCCTGGTGAATGCAGTGATAAACGCCAAATACAATCTGGCGGAGGAAAAGGAAATCCCCTGCTTTGTCAATATGGAACTGAAAAAAATATATGACATAGACGATGTGAGTCTATGCACCATTTTTGCCAATCTTCTGGATAACGCCCTGGAGGCGGCCGCCTGTATTCCGGAGAAGGAAAACCGCAGGCTCGCCCTGAAAGCCCGTCTGCTTAACGATGCCTTATGCATTGAGGTGGAAAATACGTTTGCCGGGGAGCTGAAGGAAGTAAAAGGGAGGCTGGCGACCACGAAGGAAAAGACGGAGGGGCACGGCTACGGGCTGCGTTCGGTGCAGGATGTGGTGGAGCTGTACGACGGGCAGATGCAGATAAGCCATGGAGACGGTATTTTCCGTGTGGTCATCTGGATTGGGCATCTTTCCGGGGCAGGAGCCTGAAAACGGGAAAAGAGGAAGTTTTTTGTTGTAAATATGTTCTGTCCGCTAAGAAATTCTTAAAAATTTTTAAGGATATTCCATCTGGACAACCGTTAGGAAAAGGGCTATAGTTGGAAAGACAATTATAGCGTGACATCCCGGAGGTAAATCCTCTGTCCGCAGCGGGTTCGTATTTTGAACCGCAAACACAGGAGGATTAACATGGAACAGAAAGTGGGGGCGGCCCACATGCCTGCAAACGGTATTGACAGAAGAAATTACCAGATGGATAACCTGAAGTGCCTGCTCATATTTTCCGTAGTTTTCGGACATATGCTGGAGCTGTTTATGGGAAAAAATTCGCCGGAAAGAGTACTGTATCTGGTGATTTATTCTTTCCATATGCCCCTTTTTGCCTTTGTGTCAGGGGTATTTGCCCGGTATAACCCGGTTAAAATAAAAAATAACATGATTTATCCCTATCTGATTTTCCAGACCCTTTATCTGCTTTTTTCCAACCGGATCCTGGAAAAGGATGCGGATGTACAATATACGACCCCATACTGGCTGCTGTGGTATCTGTTTGCCATCATTGTATGGAATCTGGTGCTGCCGCTGGTGCAGGTGGAGGGAATGAAAAAAAAGCTTTTTATGCTTCTGGCTGCTGCTGCGGCCAGCGTGTTCATAGGCTTTGATGATAAAGCGGGATATTTTTTGTCCGCATCCCGGATCGTGGAGTTTTTCCCTTATTTCCTTCTCGGCGTTTATTACAGAGAGATAAAGAGGAAGGCCGGGGAAAAGGCCTGCGGGCTGCAGAAAGCGGCGGGACAGCCGGACGGCGTATGGGGAAAAAGGAAAAAATGGATTCTGAAAGGCGCGGCAATCCTTGTCCTGGGTATAATTCTGGGGGCCTTTATCTGGCTGATCGGACAAAATGTGGAGGACATCAAGTCCGCGTGGTTTTATGGATCCGTTTCCTACGAAAAAGGAAACTATGGCTGGCAGTTCCGGATTTTGAGTATAGGTGCCGCCCTTCTTTGGCTTGCCTTTTTCCTCCTGTGCGTACCGGCGGGGAAAATCCCGTTTCTTTCTTATATAGGAGCGAATACCATGCCGGTATATCTTCTGCATGGGTTCGTTATCAAGCTGTTAAGCAAAGGTAAGTTTTTCAGCTATATCGAGCAGGAAGAAGCGGCGGCCTTCCTTCTCAGCATTCTGTTAGTTGCGGTATTTTCCTGGAAACCTCTCGTGGAATTCCTTTCTCCCCTGTTTCGCTGGAACCGGCAGGATTTTGGCCGGAGGGGAAGGAAAAGGATGGGGAACCGGATGAATATGAGCTGAATTAAGCAGTGCAGGATGCCTTCTTTTCTGACTATATAAAAAGTGCCGGTCCGGGCAAACTTGCCGGACCGGCACTTCTTGATCCTGTATTACAGGCAGGAATTTACAGCCCCAGGACCTCCTGGACAATTTCCACTGCATCTTCGATACAGCCGGGACAGGTGCGGAGCACCTTTCCGGTATCCACGCCTTTGAGATCCCTGCATATGGTAGAGCCGTTTTTTTCTTCGAAGCGTTTCACAATTTCCTTGGAAAGCCTGTAAGTATCGGCTTTTGTTTTGGGATCGTTCAGTTGTCCGTCACTGTTAAGGAAGCCTGCCAGCATTACCGCGCCGGAAATGGCGCCGCAGGTCCCTTCCATTCCGCCCATGCCCAGTCCGAAGGCTTCACCGGCCCTGAAGAGCGTTTCCTCATCCACACCGGTTTCTTTGCAGAAGGAGCAGGCTACGGCCTGACAGCAGTTATATTTCTTATCGTGGTTGGCAATTGCCAGTTCTTTTTTTGTCATATTCGTTCTCCGTCCTCTTTTGCGTGCTGCCGTTTAATAGGCTTTTGCCTCTTCCTCGCCCTTGATGACACGAAGGCCGCCCTGGGCCAGCGCAAGGAGTTCATCCTCACCGGGATAGATAACAAAATCAGCGATCCAGCCGACACGCTTCTTCAGATCTTCACAGGTTACCTTGGAATAAGCAATGCCGCCGGTAAGGATGATTTTGTCTACTTTGCCGTTTAAAACAGTAGCCATGGCTCCGATATCCTTGGCGATCTGGTAATGGAAAGCATCCAGCACGGCCACATATTCCGGAACGCCTTCCAGTGCCTTGTCTTCCACGATACGGGCATCGTTGGTTCCCACATAACCGTTGAAGCCGCCGCCGCCCACCAGCTTTTTATAAATTTCCTTTTCCGTATAGTTACCGGAGAAGCACATTTTAACCAAATCACCTGCGGGTACGGTTCCGGCACGCTCCGGGGAGAATGCGCCTTCGCCGTCCAGAATATTGTTTACATCCACTATTTTGCCGCCTCTGTGCGCGCCCACGGAGCAGCCGCCGCCCATGTGTACCACAATCAGGTTCAGCTGATCATAGGGAATGCCGGACTCCTTGGCGTATCTTCTGGCAACCGCTTTCTGGTTCAATGCGTGGAAAATGCTTCTTCTGGGAAGCTCGGGACAGCCGGAAAATCTGGCAATAGGCTCCAGCTCATCCACAACAACCGGATCCACGATGAAAGAAGGAACGCCGATGGAATCACCGATTTCCCTGGCAAGGATGCCACCCAGGTTGGAGGCATGCTGCCCCTGGTAGCCGATGGTTAAGTCATGAAGCAGTTCGTCACTCACCTTATAGGTGCCGCCCGGAATGGGTTTTAACAGACCGCCGCGTCCCACGATAAAATCAAGGGAATGGATATCAAAATTTTTCTCCTTCAGAAGGTCCGTGATAATTTCCTTACGGAAATCCTTCTGGTCGATGATGGAAGCGTATTTGGAGATTTCTTCCGTGGGGTGCCTTAAGGTTTCCTCAAAAAGAAGGGTTTCATCCTCAAATACACCAATTTTAGTAGAAGTAGAACCGGGATTGATGATTAAGCTCTTATAAGACATAGTTTTCGATCTCCTTTTCTAATCACAAGCGGATGTGCCGCAAAGTTGTAACGATTCGGAACAGTCCAGACTTATCTGAACTATTACAACGGTTCTGTTCTCAGCGGGTCTTGTTCAGTTCTTCTGCAACCACGGCGGCCAGAGCGATGGAATTGACCTTTGTTTCAAAGGAATCGGAGCGGCTGGTCAGGATGGCGGGCACCTTGGTTCCCGTTAAGATGCAGCCGTTCTTTACGCCGTCAACCATATGGACGATAGCTTTGTAAACCAGATTTCCCGCATGGATATCCGGGAAGAGCAGGACGTCGGCATCTCCCTGGATTTTACGGTGGGTTGCCCCTTTATGACGGGCTGCCTCTTCGTCGATAGCCAGGTCAAGGGAAAGAGGGCCGTCTACGATACAGCCGGTAATCTTTCCTTCTTCATTCATTTTCGTCAGTTCTGCGGCATCCACGGTAACGGGCATTTTGGGATTCACAACCTCAACGGCGGCCAGAGGGGCTACCTTGGGATTGGGAACGCCGCAGGCATGGGCCACTTCCACGGTATTTTCAATAATATGTACCTTATCCTCCAGCGTGGGATAGGTCATGAAAGCGACATCGGTAAAGAAAAGAAGCTGTTCAATACCGGGGATATCAAAAACACAGACATGGGACAGAGTGCGTCCTGTGCGCAGGCCCACTTCCTTGTCCAGAATACTCTTTAAGAAGGTTTTGGTTTCCAGAAGTCCTTTCATATACATATCGGCTTTTCCGTCATGGGCAAGCTTCACGGCGGTAAGGGCGGCAGTCCATTCATCCGGCTCATTGATGATTTCAAAATCGGAAACATCAATTTTCAGTTCACCGGCAATTGCCTTGATCTTATCTTCGTCACCGACCAGAATGGCATTGGCAATGCCCCGGTCCTTGGCGGCCCTCACTGCTTCAAGAACGGCGCTGTCCTGTGCCACAGCAACGGAAACCGTCTTTTGTCCGCATTCTTTTACTTTGGAAATCAGTCCATCAAAACTTGTACTCATTTGTCCATACCTCATTTAATAGAATTGAATTTGTATAACAGGTAACAGGTTCACCGGGCACGGGAAGACACAGTGCCCCCTCAAAAGCCCATTGTTAAAATTATAACACTTCTATATATAAAGGTCAAGAGCAGGCTGAACGGTTACAAATGCTTTCTGCACTCATGCAGATGAAAGATGCGGAGGATATCTGGGCGCTTGACATGTTTTGTGTGGTATAGTATAAATGAGTTAAACGTTGTATATTAATTTGCGTCATTTGATTATAGTGTTACATAGGATCTGTATAGCGTTGCCTGTACGGATCCATTTTGTCTTACCGATACGGTTGGACTGCCGGGCGGCAGTGCAGCAAAAACAACAGAGAGAAACAAAGCGGGCCTTGTAAGGGCACAGTGAGGGAAAAACATGGAAGATAACAGAGGGTTCAGCCGGCGTGAGGAGGAATGGGAAATAGATATGGGAGATCTGGTGCGGATGCTTCTGCACCGGCTGTGGCTGATCCTTCTGGCGATGATAGGCGGCGCTGCGGCCGCGTTTATAATCAGCCGTTTTCTGATAACCCCCCGGTACCAGTCCACCACAAAGATTTATATTCTGAACAGAGAGAACTCCAATACGGTTACCGCTTCTGATTTACAGCTTGGGACGCAGCTTACGAAGGATTATGCCGAGCTTATCCAGTGCAGATATGTATTGGAAACCGTATCCAGGGATATGGGGCTGGGGCTGTCCTATAAGGCCATGAAGGAGATGGTAACGGTTGCGAATCCTGCGGATACCCGGATCCTTTCCATTACCGTTACGGATACCGATCCGGCAAGGGCAAAGGAGACCGCGGATTATATCAGGGATGTTTCCGCAGAGCATATACGGAAGGTCATGGATATTGAAGCCGTTAATATGGTGGAAGATGCGGATTTGCCTCCGGAACAGCACAGCCCTGATACTTCCCGGAACATGCTGCTGGGCGGTGCGGCCGGCGGTGCGGGAATGGTACTGATTCTGGTTTTGGTTTATCTGTTGGATGATTCCATAAAAGGCGCCCAGGATGTGGAGCGTTATCTGAACATGAGTGTATTGGCCGTAATACCGCTGGATGAGGAAGGAAAGACGGCCAAAAGCAAAAAAAGAAAATAAGCAGGTATAACAGATTCAGTCAGGGAGGGAACCCATATGCACCGGATTACACTGCGCGGACTTAAGGAGCTGGATTTCAGAAGGCAAGAGGCCTATCATACGCTGCGTTCCAATCTTGAGTTCTGCGGGAAAACAAATAAAGTGATAGAAATCACCAGCTGTGCGCCGGATGAAGGAAAATCCACGATAGCTTTATATCTGGCGAAATCGATAGCCGATAACGGGAAAAAGGTTATGCTGCTGGACGCGGATCTGCGTAAGTCCGCACTGGTTGAAAAATACCAGGGCGGTGGCGGGAAAAGCGGGCTTTCCAATTTCCTCAGCGGTCAGATGCCGTTTGAGGACATTTATTTTGAGACGGATATCCCTAATTTATATATTACCTTTGCCGGGCCGATCCCTCCGAATCCCAGCGAGCTTTTAGGAAGCCCTTACTTTCAGGGAGCGGTGGACACACTCAGGAGGACGTTTGATTACGTGATTATCGATACACCTCCGCTGGAAAACGTAATCGATGCAGCGGTTATTGCATCCTGCTGTGACGGTTATATTCTTGTGGTGGAAGATAACCGGATCAGCTACCGGTTTGCCCAACAGGTTAAAGAGCAGCTGGACAGGACCGGATGCCGGAACCTGGGATGTGTGCTGAATAAGGTAAACATGAGCGGCAAAGGGTATAACGGGAGGTATTACCGGAAATACGGTAAATATTCTTATGACGGCGGCTATTATGGACGGACCCGCGGCAAGGCATACCCGGATAATGCGATGGACAGGAAAGCGGACGGACCTGGATAATGCGATGGACAGAAAAGGCGGACGGAGAAAAAGCGGAAAAAGGCCGGATGCCGGAGAAGCATGCCTTCTTGCGTCTGCATCCGGAAGCGGATTTTGGGGAACGGGGGAATAGGAAATAAAAAGGAAACAGTTTCGTTAAAAATTCACAAAATTTCTGGGATATTAGTTAAAATGGAAAAATGATTGGACTTATCATCTAAAAAAGAAACGGAAAAATATATGGAATAAACAAAAAATAAGGTAAACGGTTACCTAAATACGAATTGCCCGCAGCAGTGAGGAATGCTAAAATCGGAGCATAATCAATCCGGATTCCCTTAAGGAGGGGAAACGGGGATTTGGCAGGCGTCCCGGCAGAGAGGCGATCAGGTCTCCCCGGCAGGATCCTGCCGCAGCCATATGGAAGATAGAGAGAAAAACGAGGAGGATGGGTTATGCGGAAACGATGGAAGAATTGGGGGCTGTTTATCCTGGCTGCGCTGCTGTCTGTATTTGCAGTGCCGCTCACCGCCTTTGCCCAAAAGGGGGAAGAAAGGGCGGCGGTATACGTCCAGGTGCCGCAGGATTGGGAGAACCCCTGTATCTGGGCATGGGATGAGGAGGGGAACAATGCGTTTGCCGCATGGCCCGGAGAGGGAATGGATGCGGACAGCGCAAATGAAGGCTGGTATTATATATGGATCCCTTCCTGGGCGGATCATGTGATCATCAATGCAAACGAAGGAAATGTGCAGACCGGCGAGCTGCTGCTGGAGGGGACGAATACCTGGATTGTCATTACGGATGCGGAAAATACGGAGCTTTTCACTGAGCAGCAGACGAAGGGGAAAATCCCGGAATATGTGGAGAAATTCACGGTTCACGTAAAAGTGGAGGAAAGCTGGAAGGATCCTTGCCTGTGGGCCTGGTCCGCACCGGACGGCACCAATGTGTTTGAGGCATGGCCCGGGGAAGCATTGGAACAAAAGGAAAGCGGATGGTACGAAAAGAAGCTTCCTGTATGGGTGAATTCCCTTATCGTCAATGCGGGCGGAGGCGAGGTGCAGACGGAGGATATTTCCATCGATCCCGCCGATCTGTGGCTGACGGTGAACGGGGACGGAAGCTATGATTTCAGCTATGAGGATCCGGATGCGGAGGAAGTTCCCGATATAACGGTGTGGGTGCAAGCTCCTGCGGACTGGGATACCCCGTGCCTGTGGGCCTGGTCGGCGCCGGACGGCACCAATGCTTTTTCTGCATGGCCCGGGGAACCGCTGGAGGAGGACGCTTCCGGGTGGCTGAAGAAAACCGTGCCGGGTTGGATCAATTCCGTGATTGTGAACGGATCGGAAGGAAGCGTGCAGACCGGGGATCTTTCTGTGGATACCGGAAAGGATATCTGGGTGGTGGTGGACAGCCCGGAGGACGTGGCGGTTTCCTATGAAGAACCCGGGGATACGGCAGAGAAGAAGGATGCAGAACTGCAGACGGCGGCGGAGGAATCACAGGAGCAGCCGCAGGCGGCACCGACACAGGCACCGTCCGCAGAAGAAAATCTTCCGGCGGCACAGGATACCGGAAGCCGGATACCGTTGGCGGTGCTGGTAATTGTGCTGGCCGCGGCCGCCGCAGCGGCTGTGGTGCTGATAAAGAAGAAAAAATCGTAATGGAAAGCTCTTTATGAGGGCGGAAAGGTGCGTATGAAAAAGAGAATTCGAAGCGCGGTCCTTGCCTTTATCATTGCTGCGGCCTCCCTGGGGGGCTGCAGCCAGAGCGGGAAAGATACCGCGGATGCATCGGTTATTACCATATGGCACGATAAAGAGGATGCGGTGGCACAGGTACTGCAGAAGCAGCTGGATCAGCTGGCTCCGGAGGTGACGGTGAAGCTGGAGCGGAAAAGTGATTTGACCGAAGCCTTGAAGATGGTGGGAAACGATCCCAAGGCAGCGCCGGATATGTATTTTTTCGCCCATGATAAGATCGGCGTATATGCGGAAATGGGAATCCTGTCGCCTGTCACCGATTTTATCCCCAGGGAAGAGCTGGATCCATATATGGATATGACGATACGGGCAGCCACCTATCAGGATGTGGTTTACCAGCTGCCGGTGTACTATGAAACACTTCTGTTTATGTATAACAAACGGTATATGAAGGAAGAGGAGGTCCCCCGTACCACGGAGGAACTGTATTCCTATATGCAGGAAAATACAAAGGGCGGTCATTACGGGTTTGTGGAGCAGCACAGTACGGCCTATTACAGCGCCGGATGGATTCACGGCTTCGGCGGCTATCTCCTGAATGACCAGGGGGAACCCGGACTGGATCTGCCCCAGACAGAGAAGGCGCTGGCCTATCATAAGAAGTTTGTGGATCTCATGCCCGGAGAGAGCGAATACGCTACGGTTAACACCCTTTTCAGCGAAGGGAAAGCCCATGCGACCATAGCGGGTCCATGGCTGGTGCCTACCGTACGGCAGGCGGGAATGGATCTGGGAATTGCCCCCATGCCCGTGGTGGAGGAAACCGGTATGGCACTGGCGCCCTACAGCGGGGTACAGGGAATCCAGGTGCTGAAGAACGCAGGGGAAACCAAAAAAGAAGCGGTGGAAAAGGTTCTGCGCAGTCTGATGGATCCCCGGCTGCAGGTGGATTTGGCAAAAGCCAGCGGCTGCGCCCCCGCAAGCGAGGCCTGTTATGACATGGAAGAAATCACCTCCGATGATGTGGTGATGGCTATGAAGCAGACGGCCGAAAATGCGGTCCCCATGCCAAACCGTCCGGAAATGGATGTTATGTGGACGGTGGCGGGCAATCTGCTGGCGGATATTAATATGAGCGGCAGGGATGTGGAGGAAAGCTGTGCCGGTGCACAGAAGGAAGCGCTCCGCCTGATCGGGCAGATGAAGTGACCGTGCGGGAAGGGGGAGTACACAGATGGAGCGAAAGGGAAAAAAAGAAAAGATAATCGCAGCATATCTATGGTCGGCGCCGTCACTGCTTCTGATCCTGCTGATAGTTGTCTTTCCTATTATATATACGGGTTACATATCCCTGACAAATATGAATGTATACCATTGGTTCGATTACGAAATCATCGGGCTGGAAAACTACAAGGATGCCCTGCTGGTTTTTGACAGCGGGTTTCTGCAGGCGCTGGTGCTTACGGTCGTGTGGACGGCCGTAAATATGGTTGCCCAGCTGGTGATCGCTTTCTTTCTCGCCAGCCTTTTGAACCTGCCCGGGCTGCGGCTGCGCAATCTGTATAAAACGCTGCTGATATTCCCGTGGGCAATGCCCGGATATGTTTCTATCCTGCTCTGGAAAACGGGGATGTTTAATTCCCAGTTCGGGCTTTTGAACCAGTGGCTCGTGAAATGGGGGCTGGAACCGGTGGGCTGGCTGTCGAAGGATGCCCTGGCGTTCTTTTGCTGTACGGTGGTAAACCTTTGGCTGGCGTTGCCTTTTATGATAACCATCATTGACGGGGCGCTGCAGAGTGTGGACAAATGCTTTTATGAAAGCGCGCTGCTGGAAGGGGCGGGCTGGACGGCAAGAACACGGTACATTACCATTCCCATGATCCGGCCTATCATCGCGCCCTCCGTCGTCATAACCATATTCACTACGTTCAAGCAGTTTGACGTGATTTACCTGCTGACGCAGCAGGCGGGCGGAAAAACGGGAGCACATATCCATACGATTCTGACCTATGCTTATGAAAATGCATTCATAACCAATAATTACGGATACAGCTCGGCGGTTTCTATCCTGATTTTCGCCATGCTGATTCTGTTTTCCTGCCTCACCGGCAGAAAAGGGAAGGAGGAGGCATGATGTCTGTCAGAAGCGGTAAAAAAGCCCGGAAAGCGGCTTTGCTGCTTGCGGTCAATCTTTTTTTCCTCGTGTTGTGTTTTTTGGTGTTGGTACCGGTGCTGTATGCCTTTTCCGTTTCCTTACATGCGGGCAACAGCCTTCTGGGATCTGATTTTACTTTCCTTCCCAGGCAGATGACCCTGGCGAATTACCGGGCGGTATTTGTGGAGGAACCCATCCTGAGATGGTTTTCCAACAGTATGCTGATGGCGGCGGCAGCGGTGGCGGTATCCCTGGGGACGGGGATCCCTGCGGCCTACGTCTTTTCACGCAAACGATTTCCGGGCCGCAGGGTGATTCTGCGCCTGCTGATCCTGTTGTACGCCTTTCCCGCCCTGCTTTCCATGACGGCTTTATATAAGCTGTTAAGCCCCATGGGGCTTATTAACAGCAGGCTGGGGCTGATCATCGTGTATACGGGGACTATGGCGGTTTTTGCCCTGTGGAATATGAAGGGATATTTTGACACGATACCGGTGGAAATTGAAGAAGCGGCTATGATTGACGGTGCAAGGCCGGTGCAGATCGTGATGAAAATCGTCCTGCCGCTTGCCAGGCCGACGATTGTGGTGACCGGCATGATGGTGCTTATCTATGTGTGGAATGAATATATTTTTGCCATTAATTTTATGACAGGGGAGGATACGTTTACCCTGGCGGCAGGGCTGTATTCCCTGCAGGCTACGGAAATGAGCGGCAGCTGGCCGGTATTTGCGGCGGCCTCCATCGTGGTTTCTATTCCCATCCTGCTTATATTCTTCCTGCTGCAGAAAAATATGACAACCGGCCTGACCTCAGGCGGTGTAAAAGGCTGAAAGGAGATAACCATTCAGGATCGCCTGAACGGGTTACGATAGGATACGATATGAACAAAAAAGCTGTTTTGCATATACCCATGTCGCAGTACGCCTTTGCCCTGGATGAGGAGCGTATGGTTTTCCGGATCCGCACGGCACGGGGGGATTTGGATTCCTGCCGGCTGTATTACGGTGACCGTTCCTGCAGGCAGACACCGGTGCTGTTTGCTTCCCTCCCCATGGAAGCGGCGGCACGGGATGAGCTGTTTGATTATTACGAGGCGGAGCTGGTCAGCCCCTACAGACGGTTATGCTATTATTTTGAACTGACGGCGGGGGAGGAACGGGTTTTGTATTATGGGGATTTTTTTACCGATCATTGTGTGGAGGATCGTTCGGAATACTATCAGTTTCCCTATATGCACCGGGCGGATCTGGTCAGCCCTCCCGGCTGGGCACAGGATGCGGTGATTTATAATGTTTTTCCCGACAGCTTTGCCACCGGGGAAGGCTATATCAGCGGACGGGAGAGCCAGAAGGAATTCCGGGGCAAGACGGTGCGGGGAAAACGGGGAGGCACCCTGCGGGGGATAACGGAAAATCTGGGGTATCTGGAGGAGCTGGGGATTAACACCCTGTATATGAATCCGATCTTTGCAGCGGGGGAATATCATAAGTATGATCTGCTTGACTATTTCCATGTGGATCCGTGCTTTGGAACGGATGCGGATTTCCGTGAGCTGGTGGATACGTGCCATGAAAAGGGAATGCGGGTTATTATAGACGGGGTGTTCAATCACTGCGGCTGGCAGTGGGACAAATTCGAGGATGTGGTGGAAAAAGGACAGGCTTCCCCGTATAAAGACTGGTTCTACCGGCTGGAATTCCCGGTGGAACGGCCGGAGGATCCGCAGGCCTATCCGGGGTATGAATGCTTTGGTTATGAACGGCTGATGCCCAAGCTGGCTACCGATCGGGAGGAGACGGCGGAATATTTCTGCGGCGTCTGCCGGTACTGGCTGGAGGAATTCCGCATTGACGGCTGGCGGCTGGATGTGGCAAGTGAAGTGAATGATGATTTCTGGCGCCGGTTTTACCGGACGGCAAAAAGTGTAAATCCGGAGGCGGTTCTGATCGGAGAGGTATGGGAGAGCGCGGGACACTGGCTGGACGGGAAACTGTTTGATTCCACGATGAATTATGATTTCCGCAAACACTGCCGCCGGTTCTTCGCTTCCGGCAGCATAGATGCCGCCGCCTTTGACGGACGGGTTACCCATATGCGGATGCGCTACAGGCGGCAGAGTGTTTACGCCCAGCTGAATCTCCTGGACAGCCACGATGTGAGCCGGTTTCTCTCCTTGTGCGGCGGGGATCGGGAAGCGTATGAGCTGGCCGTGCTTTTTCTCATGACGTTTCCGGGCATGCCGTGCCTATTTTACGGGGATGAGCTGGGAGCGGAGGGCGTCCGGGAGGATGCATACAGACAGGCCATGCCCTGGGGGAAGGCGGATCCGCTTCTGGCCTTTTACCGGACGGCAATCCGTCTGCGGAAGGAGATAAAGGCTCTGCGGCGCGGGACATTCCGCACGGTCAGCGCGCAGGAAGGGAGCCGGCTGTACGTGTATGAAAGAAGTCTTCCCGGGGAAAGGGTGCTGGTGGCACTGAACCGAGAGGAAACCCCTGCGGCGCTCCTGCCGGAATGGCTGGAAGGACGCGTGCTGTGGCAGCACAAGCTCCGGAAAGATGAGCTGGGCGGCAAAGGTTTTGCCGTTGTGAAAGCGTATTAAAAAAGAAGGTTGAGGAAAAGCATATGTCGGTGACAATCAGGGACGTGGCGAAGGCCGCCCAGACCTCGGCGGCTACGGTTTCCAAGGTGATGAACGGTTCCGGTTCCATTTCGCAGGCGACCATAGACAGGGTGGAGCAGGCGATGCGGGATTTGGGATACCATCCCAACGCCAGGGCGCGCAATTTCGCCAGGCAGACGAACAAAACGGTATTGTTTTTGACAACACTGGGGAAGGATGCGGGTTTTACCAATCCTCATATGTTTGAAATCATGGCGGGTATGGAAGAGGCCCTGTCCAAAAAGGGCTATTTGCTCTGTGTAAAAAGCATTGCGGCCGAGGATGCCTGTCCCTTTGTGGAACACATCTTTGATTCCGGGGAAGCGGACGGCGTGGTGCTGCATGCCTCCGTTATTTCACCGGCAATGGACGAGCTGGTTTCTGCGAAAGAGATCCCCCATATTGTGATCGGCATCCCGGACTTTCCCAGCCATTTGAGCTGGATAGATATCGATAACCGGCTGGGCGGCGAGCTGGCGGCCCGCCATCTGCTGCAGTGCGGTTACTGTTCCCTTGCTTTTTTGGGCGGAAGGCAGGAGGACCGTATCAGCGGCCACCGTCTGGAAGGGGTCCTTTCCGTATTGAACGAGCACGACGTACTGATCCCCGGAGGCTATCTGCGCCGGGGGACATCCGACTGTGACAGCGGATATGCCATGACGGAGGAGCTGCTTTCACAGAAGGAGCGCCCGGATGCCATTATCTGCGCCAATAATTACATCGCCTACGGCTGCGTCATGGCGCTGCAAGAGCACGGGACGGCGATCCCGGAGGAGATCGGCGTCATTACCTTTGACGAGTATCCCCTGTCCCGTATTTTAAAACCCATGCTTACGGTCGTTGACATTGATGTGTTCGATATGGGATACCAGACAGGAAAATGTATATTGTCCAAAATCAGAAAGCCCAATCTGACAGTTCGTTATTACAGCACGCTGCCTTCCGTTCTGGAACGGGAATCCACCAGGAAAAAAGGGTTGTCCCGGTGAGCCGCATTCCTTCCGTACTTATGATTACAAAATTTACAGACTTTTCATAGTTTATCTATGGATTTTTTTTGTGAAAAGTCATATAACAGTAATGATGTATGGAAATGGCGGCCGGCGGAAGGGTATTTTTCCGGGATTGGCTGCAAAAAACAGGCTAAGGTTTTGCCGGAAAGCAGATAAAAGTTGAACAAAGAGCGCTTTTCTGCTATTATAAGGGGTAGTGCATGTCCGGCCTGTGCCGTAAATGGCAGGAAAACAGGCTGTGACAGGTTATTTTTGTCGGACAAAACGATTGGAGCAAATACAAAATGAATGTAATTCAAAAAGTTTTCGGCACGCACAGTGAGAGGGAACTGAAGCGCATCATGCCTATCGTGGACAAGATTGAGTCCATGAGACCTGCCATGATGGAGCTTTCCGATGAACAGCTTAAGGATAAGACGAAGGAATACAAGAAGCGTCTTTCCGATGGGGAAACCCTGGACGATTTGCTTCCGGAGGCGTATGCCACGGTACGTGAAGCGGCCAGGAGGGTACTGAATATGGAGCCCTTCCCCGTACAGCTGGTAGGCGGTATTATCCTGCATCAGGGACGTATCGCTGAAATGAAAACCGGTGAAGGCAAGACGCTGGTATCCACGCTTCCCGCGTATCTGAACGCCCTGGAGGGCAAAGGGGTGCACGTGGTTACGGTCAATGATTACCTGGCCGCCAGAGATGCCGCCTGGATGGGCGCTGTGCATGAGTTTTTGGGCCTGGAGGTAGGTGTGGTTTTAAACAGCCTGAAGTCTGAGGAAAGACGGGCTGAATATGCCAAGGATATTACCTATGTTACCAACAATGAGCTGGGCTTCGATTACTTAAGGGATAACATGGTCATTTACAAGGAGCAGCTGGTGCTTCGTGATCTGCATTATGCCATCATCGATGAGGTTGACTCCGTACTGATTGACGAGGCGCGTACACCTCTGATCATTTCGGGGCAGAGCGGGAAGTCCACGAAGCTT
The DNA here is from genome assembly GCA_022845955.1 of Lachnospiraceae bacterium. Lineage (GTDB taxonomy): Bacteria > Bacillota > Clostridia > Lachnospirales > Lachnospiraceae > Eisenbergiella. Next base: position 5,843,439 of record AP025576.1, on the reverse strand, counting down.
TACGAAGCCTGCGATATCCTTGCCAAACAGATGGAACGGGGCGCGGATATGGAAGACCTGTCCAAGCTGGATGCCATCATGGGTGTGGAGCAGGAGGAAAGCGGCGACTTTGTTGTAAATGAAAAGGATAAGGTGGTTAACCTTACGGAGCAGGGTGTTGCCAAGGTGGAACGGTTTTTCCAGATCGAGAACCTTGCGGATCCGGAAAATCTGGAAATCCAGCATAACATCATCCTGGCTTTGCGTGCCAATAACCTGATGGCCCGCGATAAGGATTATGTGGTAAAGGATGATCAGGTTCTGATAGTCGATGAGTTTACGGGCCGTATCATGCCGGGACGCCGTTATTCCGACGGTCTGCATCAGGCGATTGAGGCGAAGGAGCATGTGCAGGTGAAGCGGGAAAGCAAAACGCTGGCTACCATCACCTTCCAGAACTTCTTTAATAAGTTCGAGAAAAAGTCGGGTATGACGGGTACCGCCCTTACCGAAGAAAAGGAATTCCGTGATATTTACGGGATGGATGTCATTGAGATTCCCACCAACAAGCCGATTCAGAGAATCGATCAGCAGGACGCGGTGTATAAGACCAGGAAAGAGAAGCTGCATGCGATTGTGGAGGCGGTGGAGGCATCCCATGCCAAGGGGCAGCCGGTTCTGGTTGGTACGATTACCATCGAGGCTTCCGAAGAACTGAGCGGGCTTCTTAAAAAGAAGGGAATTCCCCACAAGGTACTGAACGCGAAGTTCCATGAGCTGGAAGCGGAAATCGTTGCGGATGCCGGTGTACACGGGGCTGTAACCATTGCCACGAACATGGCCGGCCGTGGTACCGACATTAAGCTGGATGATGCCGCGAAGGGCGCGGGCGGACTGAAGATCATCGGTACCGAAAGGCATGAATCCAGGCGTATTGATAACCAGCTGCGCGGCCGTTCCGGACGTCAGGGGGATCCCGGGGAATCCAAGTTCTATATTTCCCTGGAGGATGATCTGATGAGGCTGTTCGGTTCCGAGCGTCTGATCAATATGTTCAACACCATGGGTGTCCCGGAAAATCAGGAAATTGAGCATAAGATGCTGAGTAACGCCATTGAAACGGCGCAGAAGAAGATTGAGAGCAACAACTTCGGTATCAGAAAGAACCTGCTGGAATACGATCAGGTTATGAATGAGCAGCGTGAAATCATTTATGCGGAGAGACGCCGTGTCCTGGATGGGGAAAGCATGCGGGATGTGATCTACAAGATGATTACGGATATTGTGGACAATACGGTGGACATGGTAATCGGGGAAGATGCGGATGTGGAGGACTGGAACTTCAAGGAACTGAATTCCCTTCTGCTTCCTATTATACCGTTGGTTCCGATAACGAAGGATCGGGTGAACAAGCCTAAGAGAAACAGTCTGAAACAGCAGCTTAAGGAAGAGGCTGTGAAGCTGTATGAGAGCAAGGAGGCGGAGTTCCCGGAGCCGGAGGCAATCCGTGAGCTGGAACGTGTTATCCTGCTGAAGGTGATTGATAATAAGTGGATGGCCCATATCGACGATATGGATCAGCTGCGTCAGGGAATCGGTTTACAGGCTTATGCCCAGAGGGATCCTCTGGTTGAGTATAAGATGAGCGGTTATGAGATGTTTGACAGCATGACCGACAGTATCAGGGAGGATACGATCCGTCTGCTGTTCCATGTGAGAGTGGAGCAGAAGGTGGAGAGGGAGCAGGTTGCCAAGGTGACCGGCACCAATAAGGATGATTCCGGCCCGAAAGCTCCGGTGAAGAGGGGCGCGGCTAAGGTATATCCGAATGATCCCTGCCCCTGCGGAAGCGGGAAGAAGTACAAGAATTGTTGCGGAAGGAATAAATAACATTCCTTGGAATAAGTAACATTCCTTGGAATAAGTAACATTCCTATATTAAAATTGTAAAGGTGGTGTTCGGCATTGGTTTTATTAGATCAGATGAAACAGGAATTACAGGCTTACAAAACTCCATTGGCGGAAGTGAGGGATTCACTTTAACTTAGCAGAAAAGTTGAAGCGGATTGAAGAGCTGGAGCGCGAGATGGAGGCTCCCGGATTTTGGGATAATCCGGAGTATTCCAACAAGAAAATGAAAGAATTGAAGAACCTGAAGGATACGGTGGAACAGATAGAGCATCTCGGAACCCAGTATGAGGATATTGAAACACTCATCGAAATGGGGAATGAAGAAAATGATGAATCTATGGCGGAGGAAATCCGTTCGGAGCTGGATTCCTTTACGGATGAACTGGAAACGCTGCGTATCAGCACGCTGCTTACAGGGGAGTACGACAAAAATGGTGCTATCCTTAAGCTGAATGCGGGCGCGGGCGGAACGGAAAGCTGTGACTGGTGCAGCATGCTGTACCGTATGTATACCAGATGGGCGGAGCGTAAGGGCTTTGGCCTGGAGGTGCTGGATTATCTGGACGGGGATGAGGCGGGTATCAAATCCGTTACCTTCCAGGTAAACGGGGAAAACGCCTATGGTTACCTGAAGTCGGAAAAAGGGGTGCACCGTCTGGTGCGTATCTCCCCCTTCAACGCACAGGGAAAACGCCAGACTTCCTTCGTGTCCCTGGATGTTATGCCGGATATCGAAGAAGAGCTGGATATTGAAATCAACGAAGAGGATCTTCGTATTGATACCTACCGAAGCAGCGGCGCGGGCGGACAGCATATCAACAAAACGTCCTCCGCAATCCGCATTACCCATCTTCCTACGGGAATTGTCGTGCAGTGCCAGAATGAGCGCTCCCAGTTCCAGAATAAGGATAAGGCCATGCAGATGCTGAAGGCCAAGCTGTATATGCTTAAGCAGGAAGAAAATGCCCAGAAGCTTTCGGGTATCCGGGGCGAGGTAAAGGAAATCGGCTGGGGCAACCAGATCCGTTCCTATGTATTCCAGCCCTATACCATGGTGAAAGATCACAGGACCAACCATGAAACCGGCAATGTGGACGCGGTAATGGACGGCGCGCTGGATCCCTTTATCAATGCTTATCTGAAATGGATCAGCACAGGTAAAACAGCGGGGGATGAATAAAAAAGAAAAGCCATTGCATCCCGGGAGGAATCCTGGAAATGCAATGGCTTTTTTGATTTCCTAAGATACAGGGACGGCAGATAGTCACAGTTTACACAGATTCCTTTTCCTCCTGCCTTTCATACCACTGGGCCTGTTTCTCCCACATTTCTGCATATTTCCCCTTGCGGGACATTAACTCTTCGTGCGTCCCGATGTCGGCGATCCTCCCGCCGTCCATAACCACAATGCGATCCGCCAGCCTGGCGGATCCGATGCGGTGGGTTACCACCACTGCGCATTTTCCCCGGGCCAATTGTTCGAACTGCTTGTAAATCTTTGTTTCTTCTATGGGATCGATGGCGGACGTGGGTTCATCCAATACGATAAAGCCATTCACCCGGTACAGCCCTCTGGCGATGGCGGCACGCTGCCATTGCCCTCCCGATAAATCAACCCCTCCAAATTCCGGGGAAAGCATGTCGTCAAGCTTCCTTCCGCCCATCTCAAAACCGGCCTCGGACAGTACGGAACGGATTCGTGTTGGATCCGCTCCGGCTGAAACATCACTGATAGCCACATTTTCCTGAAGAGTCATCTTATACCGCTGGTATTTTTGGAAAACCCCCGATACCCCCTGATAAACGCCGGGAGCGGAAGCGGCTGCCGTATCCAGGCCGCCAAGGAGTACCTTCCCTTCCGAAGGGCGGTAAATCCCGGTAAGCAAGCGTACAAGCGTGCTTTTCCCGGCCCCGTTTTCCCCCACCACGGCAAGCGTTTCTCCGGGGGCGATCTCCAGGGATACCTTTGAAATAGCCGGCTTATCCCTGCCGGGGTATGTAAAGCTGATATCTTTTGCCGTGACCCCTTTGGTGAAATCCGGGATACCCTGCGTTCCGGTACGCTCCGGCATAGCAAGCAGCCGTATGAAATTCACGACCTTTCCCATATCCCTGTTCATGTTGCCGATATGCTGCCTGACAATTTCCTGCATAATGCCGAATATCTGCCCCAGTGCCGCGAAAACGGCGGCGAACATGCCTATGGTAATCTCTCCCGCCATCGTGGCGCGAAACAACATATAGGAAGAAAGCGCCATCCCCGCAAAGGAGGAGAAATCCAGCAAAAGCTGCAGCAGTGCCGTTTTACGTTCTGCTTTCCATATTTTACCGGTGAGCAGCATCAGGGTTTCCTCAAAGCGCTGATAAAAAAAAGTAAAAGCGCCCAGAATACGGGTTTCCTTGAAATATTCCCGATCGCAAATGGTTTTCTGGTAATAGGCGGACTCCCGACGGAGGGGAGCGCTCTGTTCTTCCAGCTTTGTAAATACTTTTATATTGACGGTCTGGGCAGCCATGGCGGGGAGAAAAGCCAGAAGCAATGTCAGGATCAGCACAGGCTTCAGCCGGAACAGATAGGCCCCTATCGACACAAAATAAACGCCGTAAAAGCTGACACAGACAAACACGATCATACAGAACATGGTGATGGCCCGGACGCCTTCTTTCGCTTTGTTAAGATCGTCCAGAAAACCGGTATCCTCAAAGTACACAGGATCGATACGTCCCAGCTTCTGATGAATCAATGCGGTCAGCCTTCCGGCCGATTTCGGAAGCAGCACACCGATTCCGTGGAAATTCTGGACGCCATTGATAATCTGCTGTCCGAACGTAAAGGCGGCTAAGATTAGAAGAGGAGACAGGCAGTCCCAAAAATCCGCTTTCCCCGCGGCGGCCCCGGAAATGGCATCAAACAGCTTCTGCGTTGCCGCCACAGTCAGGGTGAAAGACAGGCCGTTCATAATTCCCAGGGTATTTTCAAGGAGACAGTTCCATGGCGCAGACTTAAACTGTATGGGGATAATCCGCAGTATGACTTTTAGCAGACTGTACTTTTTCGTTTCCGTATTCATTGATACCACTCCCTCTGCGTCTCAAACATATCGGCATACTGTCCCTTTCGGGCCATCAGCGTTTCATGGGTACCCCGTTCTGCAATCCTGCCGCCATCGATTACCAGTATTTCATCCGCCAGCTTGGTCGATCCCAGACGGTGGCTGATAAACACCGTTGTTTTTCCTTCCATCAGCTTCTCAAATTCGCTGTACAACCGGCTTTCGCTGATGGGATCCAGGGCGGATGTCGGTTCATCGAGGATCCTTACAGGCGCCTGACTGATCAGTGACCGGGCAATCGCAACACGCTGCCATTGCCCTCCTGAAAGATCCTGCCCGCCCGGCAGGATCTTGCCCAGCGGCGTGAGGATCCCATTCTTCAGCCTGCCGATGGTTTCATCCAGTCCGGCTAAATGGGCCGCTTCTTTCTCGTTTCCTTTGGCATGTAGATTGCCAAGTGATATGTTGTCTTTCATTCCTATATAATATCTGGCGAAATCCTGGTATACCACAGAAAACATCGCCTTGACGGTGCTGGCAGGATAGGTTCTCAGTTCCCTGCCGTTTACCAGGATCTCTCCTTCATATTCCGTATATAAGCCGGTTAACAGCTTGGTGATCGTGGTCTTGCCGGCTCCGTTTTTACCAACGAAGGCATAGTGCCGTCCCGCTTCCAGCGTAAAAGACAGCCCGTCCAGAATATATTTGTCTCCATTCGGGTACTGGAAACGTACCTTACAAAATTCCAACCGTTCTATGGCTGTCGGTTTTGCATCCGGTTCCGTCAGGGCATCTCCGGCATCGCTCAGTGCAGCAAACGCACTCAAATCCTTCATAAATTCGCCCGCCCGCGATATATTCTCCAGAGAGCGTGACATCTGAAAACCCAGCTTTTGAATCATACCAAACACGGCGCTGATAATACCCATAAACATACCTGCCGTCATCTGTCCCTGTATGACCGGCCCGATCAGGGTAAGCGCCACCAGCAGCGAAATCAGTGCCAGAACCAGGCTGGACCCCTTGGTGATCAGGAACATTTTCGCCGTAACCTTCACCTGCATTTTTCTGCCTGCCTCATACTGCTCCTGCCATTGCCGGTTGACCGCATCACTGTAGTCAAATAAAGTGCGCTCGTCCACATTATCCCGTCCGGTTAACACTTCCCCCAGATAATCCGTGCGGCGGTTGAATTTTTCCGCTTCCCGTTCCGCCTGGTAGTTCTTTTTTCCCGCGCGCATGGATAACCAGAACATGGGAACCGAAAATGCCAGGATGATCACCGCCGCCCACCAGACCTGTGTCACAATTAAAAGGAAAACCGAGGAAACGGATACCATGATCTGCAGAAACTGTATAAAAGCATCCGCCCCATCCATAATGGATTTCACCGGATCCCTGGATACACGCGATATTAACTCCCAGCTTTCCGCGTTCTCTATATGTTTATAATCAAAGGCCGCATAAATCCTGACGAGTGAAGGCTTGATTTCCCGTTCCAGCCTTACTCGGATCCGCGAACCCGCCAACCGTGCCAACGCACCCACAGTACCGGCCACCCCCAGCGTAAGCATCAACAAAACCAACGGCAGGTAAATATCCCCCTGCGGCCGTAAATGGGTAAGGATTTCCGCAGCCGTATCCACAAAACCCGCCGTAGCCATGGCCATAACCGCCGTCTGCATGACGGACTGCGTAACGGACAAAACAAAATAAAGCACCATACAGACCGGCGATGCCTTCAAAGCCAACGACAATACCTCATATGACTGATATCTTTTATTCTTGATTATCATGTTCGCGCCCTCATCTCTGGCTGATTTTTGTAGTATATATAAATCCTGTCATGCACTCCCATTTTATAGCACCCATCTATGAAAAGGCTATTTTCCGGTTCTGAGGAGTGCGTCCTTTCCTTTGCCACCCTGCTGCCCGCAGAGCGATGTCCCCGGGACGGAAAAGGAATGTTCACCAGATCCTTTCAGGCCATGGAGATGAGACCGGTCAAGTGCGTCAGCCTCATCTGACACACTTGACGCCTTCGGGCTCATCGGAATGTCCGGCCTGATGGACTGGCGAATATCCTTTTCCGTCCCGGGGACATCGCTCTGCGGGCAGCAGGGTGGCAAAGGAAAGGACGCACTCCTCAGAACTGGAAAATATGTCTGGTACTGTTATCCTCATAGGATCGCACTTCATGCTCCGGCCTCTCGGACAGATGCTCCTTTTTCCACCCGGAAGGAGACAAATGCATGTACTGCAGAAACTGTCTGTTGAAGCTGGACAGGCTGCTATAGCCCACTTCCCGGGCAATGCAGTTGACAGGCAGCCGGTTCAGGTGAATCAGGTGGCAGGCCTGCTGGATGCGGTAATGCTGCAGATATTCCAAAGGACTGATCCCCACCATGCTTTTGAACAGCCGGCGCAGGTGGCTTTCACTGATACAGCAGTGGGCGGCCAGGCTGCGTACGGAAAACGGTTCGTTATAGTGGGCGTATATGTAGGTAAGGGCGGTGCGGATATAGGAATAGCCATCCTCCGATTCCGCGGTATGGGAAGCCGAGGCCGCCAGTGTGATGCGGTTGATTTCCGAAAAGAGGGAAAAAAGAAGACCGTGCACAGCCTGTTGGTAGAGAGGCTGTTTTTCATGGAATTCCTGAAAAATACGGGTCAGGTAATAATGAAGCAGGGGAAAAGCGCCCTCCCGGATGATCACGGGTATTTCCTGGAGCATATAGAAAACCTGCCAGATATCGGCCCCGCAGTCCGCCGCGGATTCCAGAAAATGCCGGGGTTCAATATAGAGATACTCCCACTGGCTTTCCTGCGTGCCGCAGACCGCCATATGGGGAACCTGGGGAAAAAGGATGCTGAAGGCTCCCGTTTCGTAAGGAGAGGAGGTCTGTCCGTTCAGAAACAGCCGCCCGTTTCCCCGGATACAGTGCCCGATTTCCAGGCCGTTATGGAAATGCAGATATGCCGGGGAGTCCACTGATATCGTCCAGTTTTCACCAAGAAAGGCGAGAACCGGAAAACGGGCAGGAAAATCGTAGGGACGGTAGCGGAGGGGAAACCGTTGGAATGATTGTTTCTGCATAGTTTTTATCTCCTTAATGATAGGAAGCCGGTGCTTTGTATAATTATAATAACAGTAAATCAATCAGCGAACAAAAATGTAATAAAGTGCATAAGAAATCGATAATTCCGGGATGCCGTAACCCCCTTTTCCTAAAAAATTATAACGGAAAGAAGGGGAAAAGTAAAGGAATACCGACAAATATGGGGAGACAGAACAGTAGTCAAACGTAATGGTGCCCTGTGGGTTTTCCCAAAAAGTGGGGAATGGTATCAAACCGGTAGGGAGTTGGTTTTTGAGGAGAGGGAAGAAATGATAAGGGATGGTATTTTACAGGAAGGAAAAGCTGATCTGCCGGCAATCCGGCAGTGGATAGATAACAGGATGCCGGATATCGTAAGGGATCTGACGCGTATCTGCCGGATCCGGAGTGTGGCGGAGGCGGAAGCTTCCCAATACCCGCCCTTTGGAAAAGGATGCCGGGATGTTCTGGAAGAAATGCTTCACATCGGGGAGGAAAACGGTTTTTTTGTCCAAAACTTTGACAACTATGTGGGGAAAATATCTTATGCCGCTTCCCCGGAAGCGGATGCGATAGGTATCTGGGCGCATCTGGATGTAGTGGAGGAAGGGGAAGGCTGGGAGTATAAGCCTTATGATCCGACGGTAAAGGACGGCTATTTTATCGCCAGGGGCTGCCAGGACAATAAAAGCTCCGCTATTTTAGGGCTTTATATCCTCAAATATATGAAGGAACATCACATCAGCCTGTCCCATGGCCTGGAGCTGTATCTGGGGACCTGTGAGGAACAAGGGATGTACGATTTGGATTATTACGTCGCACACTATCCTCTCCCGGCGCTGTCCCTTGTACCGGACAGCGGATTCCCGGTCTGCTGCGGGGAGAGAGGTTCCTTCAACGCGGAATTGATATCCCGCCGGGAATGCGGAAAAGAGCTTTTGGAGGTTTCCTGCGACTGCGGGCTGTATACCATACCGGATCAGGCCCGGGCGGTACTTGCCTACAGCCGGGAACGCTGGGAAAAAGCCTCCCGTCTCAGTGCGCCAATCACCGCTGAGAGGGTGGGGGAAACCATACGGATTATAGCACATGGCATCCGGGCCCACGCATCCCGGCCGGGGGACGGAGTGAATGCGCTGACCCTGCTGGCGCAGGCCCTCTGCACGCAGGAACTGATAGACGGGGAAAACAGGGAATTGTTCGGGAGCATTCCCGCTATTAACCAGGACAATACAGGACAGGCCCTGGACGTATTCTGCGAGGATGCGCTGTCCGGCCCGATTTGTCTGACGGCGACACAGCTGCGTATGCAGGAAGGGCGGCTGGTCATCGGATTCATGTCCAAATATCCGGTAACCTGCAGTGATTTCCCATTTGCAAAACGGGCGGAAAAAGCGGCACAGCGCCGGGGGTTTGAGATAAAGATAACCCGCCTTGCCAAAGCCGGCTATTTTGACCCGGAGCACCCGGTGGCCCGGACGCTCACCCAAACCTGCCGGGAGATTCTGGAAAATGAGGACGGCCCGTTTGTCATGAGCGGCGGTACCTATGCCCGAAAGCTTACCAACGCCTTTGCTTTCGGCACGGGAATGAAGCTTCCCCCGCCGCCGGAAGGGCTGTTCCGGCCGGGGCACGGCGATTACCATCAGCCGGATGAAAGCATCCCGCTTCTCAGGATACGCAGGGCGCTGGAGGTATATATCTGCGGAATCCTGCGGATTGACAGGCTGGATATAAAACCCTGAACAGGCAGTATCACGTGGATACCCATGTGTTGTAGCATATGAGAAACATATGACAGAAAGGATGAAGAGGTTATGAGAAAGGGAAGAAAAACAAGCACAGTACTTACGGCGGCCATTCTGGCGGCGTCAGTCATACTGGGAGGCTGCGGCGGCGCAGCGTCGGAGACAGCGCAGGGCGGCACCGCCGCCCAGGATGCGTCTGCCGCCCAGGGGACGGATGCAGGGACGGAGACGGCTGCGGAGACGGGAAGTGCCAAAATAGCAGATGGGGATGTTACCCTGACTGTTTTCTGTGATTTCCAGACGGCGGCACGGGCATATTATTCCGACTTGGGGGAAAACCCGGTGGTGCAGAAGATTTCCGAGGATACGGGATTGCAATTTGAATTTATCCACGCGCCCGTAGGGGATGACGGTTCTTATTTCCAGCAGCTGCTGGCATCCGGGGATTTGCCGGATCTGATGTATACCAACCTGTTCCAGACAACCTATCCCGGCGGCGTGGAGGGAGCCATTGCGGACGGCGTGCTCCTGAACGTAACCGATTTGGTGGAACAGTATGCGGTTAATTTTAATGCACTCTGCGAAGAAAGCGGGGATCCGGACGTACAGAAAAAGATCCGGGGTGACGAAGGCAACATTATCAAATTCGGTACCACATGGCTTCCCCCCACCGATAACAACAAGGTATTCAACGGCCTTATAGTCAGACAGGACTGGCTGGACAAGTACAATCTGGAGGCTCCGGTCACCCTGGAGGATTATACCAATGTACTGCGCACCTTTAAAGAGAACGGCGTGCAGATCCCCCTGGCCCTCTGCGAATTCAACCAGGCACAGTTTTATGCCAACAACCCCATTTCCTCCGCGTTTGATGTTTCCATTAAGGATTTCGATCTGGATGAGGAGGGACAGGTACACTATAGCAGGACCCAGGACGGCTACAAGGAATTCCTGAAGGTGCTGAACCAGTGGGCGGAGGAAGGTCTCATCGATACCGACTTCGTTTCCCGTACCATCGACGATTCCCTGAAGCTGTTCCAGAACGGTACGGCAGGCATGTGTTTTGCCCATACCTATAATGTGAAACAGTCCGTAACCGCCGGCGCAGCCGTGGATCCGGAATTTAAACTGACCTCCTGCGTGCTGCCCAGGGTGAATGCGGAGGATACCACCCATATGTCCAAAATTACAAGTTCCATCAATTCTTATTCCTGGCAGGTTTCCGCAGCCAGCAAGCATGCGGAGGAGGCAGTGAAATTTGTGGACTATCTGATGGATCCCGAGGTGATGCTTCTCACCGCCTGGGGTACCAATGAAGGCGAAGAAAAGACCTATACGGAAAATGCGGACGGAACCAGGGAATTTACCGATTTTGTCAGCAATAACCCGGACGGCCTGGACTATGATACGGTAAGATCCCTTTATATGTGCGCGCCCTTCCAGATCAAATATGATGAAACCATGGAAGCTGCCCAGTATGCGCTGGAGGAATGCCACCAGTCCTGGGATGCATGGGGCATGCAGAACGATGATAAACATACGCTTCCCGGCTACCTGACGCTTACGACGGAAGAATCCAAGGAGCTGACACAGATCAAAACCAAGCTTGCCAACTACTCGGATGAAATGGTATACCGTTTTATCTTCGGAGAGGAGGATCTGGAAAGCGGCTGGGACGGCTTTGTGGCACAGCTGAAGGAACTGGGCAGCGAACGGGGCGAAGAAATCAATGAAGCAGCATATGCAAGATATGAAGCCCGTGAATAAAAAGATATAACCCCCATAAAGAAATACAGGAGAAAGGCTGGCGGGAGAAAAGCCGGCCTTTTTCCATAAAAAGCCGCGGGCATCCGCAGAGAGGAGCAATGATGAAAAGAGGTACGCATGCAGCGCTGAAAGAACCTTTTTTTAAGAGACTGTGGAAAAACATGAGGTCGCATCCCCTTCTGTACATCATGATTTTACCGGTACTCGCCTATTTTCTGGTATATCATTACTATCCCATGTATGGAATGATCATATCCCTGTTTGACTATGTTCCTACGAAGGGTGTATTCGGAAGTGATTTCGTGGGACTGAAGCATTTCAAAGCCTTCCTGGGGGACCCCTATTTCTTCCGTACCATGCGGAATACCGTTTCCATCAATCTGCTGTTGCTTCTGTTCGGATTCCCTTTTCCGATCCTGTTTGCCATTTTGCTGAATGAACTCACCGGAACCAGGCTGAGGAAAATCACCCAGACCATTACTTATATGCCGCATTTCATATCTGCCGTGGTAATCTGCGGGCTTATGCTGGATTTCTGTAAAACAAACGGTGTTATCACCAGTGTTTTCTGCGCCCTGACAGGCCGGGAGGCCTCTAATATGTTCAGCCATTCCGCCTATTTCCAGCCGCTGTATGTGCTGATGTGTATCTGGCAGGAATTCGGCTGGGATTCCATTATCTATTTTGCCGCGCTGACCGGCATCGATCAGAGCCTGTACGAAGCCGCCGAAATAGACGGGGCGAACCGCTGGAAGAAAATCCTCCATGTCACCCTTCCCGGGATATCCCCCACGATTGTGATTCTTCTCATCATGCGTATCGGGAACATGATGACCCTGGGCTGGGACAAAATCCTGCTCCTTTATAATCCCATGGTCTATGAAAAAGCCGATGTTATATCCACATATGTTTACCGGATCGGACTGATGAATTTTGAATACAGCTTCGCTGCCGCAGTGGGATTTTTTAATTCCATCATTAATTTCATCCTTCTGATCCTGGCAAACACCGTGAGCCGGAAGGTGAACGAAACCAGCCTGTGGTAGACGCAGCGTATGCTGACAAAGTGAGGTGCAAAATGAAGAAAAAATTGAAACCGTTCCAGGTCGTGAATGTCCTGATCATGCTTTTTCTGATAGGAATTACCCTGTATCCCATGTATTATGTGGTGGTGGCCTCCATAAGCGATCCCATTCTTCTGAAATCCCATACGGGCCTTTTGTGGATGCCGCTGGGAGAAGCCACACTAGCGGGATACCAGAAAACCCTGGCCAATAAGAGCCTGTTCAACGGCTTTAAGATCACCCTGTTTTACCTGGTTGCCGGAACCCTGCTCCAGGTGGGGCTGACCAGCTTCGCCGCCTATGTGGTTTCCAGGAAATGCTTCCTGATCCGCAGAGGCGTACTGAAGCTGATGATATTTACCATGTTTTTCAGCGGCGGGCTGATCCCCCTGTTCTTCGTCATCCGGAATACCGGGCTTTACAACACCATATGGGTATCCAGTATCCCTTATGCGGTAAGCGCTTATAACATGATCATCATGAAAACCTTCTTTGAATCCATCCCTGAGAGCCTGGAAGAGGCCGCTGTCATCGACGGGGCCAACGATTTCACCATCTTTTCCAGGATTATCATGCCCCTGTCCAAACCTGTGGTGGCGGTGATGATTCTGTATTACGGCGTGGGGCAGTGGAATTCCTGGTTTCCCGCAGCCATGTTCACCAGAGACAGGAAAATTTATCCCCTCCAGATGATACTGCGGGAAATCCTTATAGAGAACCAGGCGCAGAATGCGGATTCCCTCATCGCTGCCGTGGAAGATACCTTCAGCAGCGAGCTGGTGAAATACTGTACTATCATCGTATCCACGATCCCCATTCTGATTGTGTACCCGTTTCTGCAGAAATACTTTGAAAAAGGCGTGATGATAGGAGCGGTAAAGGGCTGATGGAACAAAAACGAGAAAATCTCCGGCGTATGCTGGAGGGACTGCCCCATGAACATATCCCCGTAAGCTTTTTCCAGCATATGCAGCCGCAGGAGCTGCAAGGGGAAGCCTGTGTGAAGGCCCATATCCGTTTTTATAAACGGACGGATCCGGATTTTCTGAAAATTATGCATGACGGCCTTACGGCCCCCGTCTGCCTTGACCTGACAAGCCTGGAGGAGCTGAAGGCCTACCGTCCGGGAAAGGATCGGAACCCTTATATAAGGGACTATCTGGACCGCGCCTGCCGCATCAACGAAGCCCTGGCGGGAGAGGCGGATACCTATAGCAATGTATTTACGCCCTTCACCCTTCTCCGGCGGATTGGGGATGGCAGGCTGCTTGGATTCCTGAAGGAAGATCCGGGGGCGGTGCGGGACGCCCTGCTTTTTCTGGGAGAGGATCTGGCCTGGCTGAGCGAAAGGCTGATAAAAGAAGCGGGCTGCCTGGGCATTTTTCTCGCAATGCAGGGAGCGGAAACCGGTCTTTTTGCCCCGGAAGAATTCACCGCTCTGGTGGCGCCGTCCGAACAGCTGGTAGTAACGGCCGCCGAGGAGAACTCCCCCTATAATATCCTGCATTTCTGCGGCTGGAACCAGATCAAAAACCAGCTGGAGCTTTGGCGGGATTATCCGGGAAATACGGTGAACTGGGCAGTATATGTGGAAAAACTCTCCCTGGAAGAGGGAAGGAAGTATTTCGGCATGCGCAACTGTCTGGGCGGTTTTGACAACCGGAGGGGAAAGCTGCTGTATTCCGGGACACAAGAAGAAATCCGGCAGGAAACCAGACATATCCTGGAAACCTACCGGCGTACATTCGGCAATACGGACGGGCTGATGCTGGGCGCAGACTGCTCCTTCCTGCCTGACTTTGAAACGGAACGGTTCTGCTGGGTAACGGAGGCGCTCCGCGAATGGGAGCGGGAGGAAAAAGCAGCCTTTGGATGAACGCATCCGGCATACCCGGTTATCCGGCGTGATAGGGAGCATACCTGGGATCTTTTTTGACAATGACGCGTCTGTCGTTGCGGAAGGCCTGGGGATTGCTCCCTACTATTTTGTGGAAATACCGGTTGAAGCTGGAAAGGGAATGGAAACCGGTCTGGAGGGCAATATCCAGAATGCCGGTTTCCGTACTGGTCAACAGCCGGCAGGCCTTTTGGATACGGACGGTACGCAGATACTGGAGCGGCGTCTGGCGGAAGCATTCCTGGAAATGGAGGAGGAACTGTCTTTGGGAAAGGCCGCACAGATAGGCCAGATGGGCCGTATCCAGCTCGGAGGCATATTCGGCATCCAGGTATGAAACAGCCGGGAAGAGCTGGGGCAGGGCGGAGACCGTCCCGCCGAAAACGGGACAGCTCCGGTGCTGCCTGTACAACAGCACAAGGAGCGTTTCCACCAGACCCCGTACGGCCTGGCGGTACTGTCCCTCTTTTTTTCGCAGCTCCTGCAGGATCATCCGGAGAAGCCTTGCCTGTTCCGGGAAACTGTCGGCAGGCAGTATTTTGGAAAAGTCCGTATACTGATACCAGGTAAACTCCCGCGGAAGGCCGCTGGGATAAAAAGGCGCCAGCAGCTGTTCCGGGTTAAAAAACAGATAGGTGCAGGATACCTCCCCCTCCTGAGGAGGGAAAAAGGAACCATGGGTAAAGAAAGGCGGGAGAAAACAGATATTTCCCGGTGTCAGGGAAAATACCCGGTTCTCCAGATTCCAGGTCATAGTTCCTTTGTTGCAAAAGGCGATTTCTATGCAGTTATGGAAATGGATAAAATCAATTTGCGGGGAAGTGCTTTTCCCCTCCATCAGGAGGATAGGAAACTCCTCCGCAAATTTATATTCCCTGTAAGTGATGGGAAGGCTTTTGTTATTGGCAGTCATCGCTTTATTCCTGTGAGGGATTGGTACGGCTGTGGTTATTCCGGTAGCTCATCAGTTCCAGATAGAAATTACAGAAGGCCGTGTTTGAATAAGGAATGACAAACAGCAGGCCGATGCAGCAGGTGAGCAGCCCCAGCAGATAAAGCGGGAGAAAGCTTACGCCCAGATAAAAACGGCGGGCCTTGTTCCCCTTCATGATTTCCCTGCTGTAACGCAGACACTGGACTGCTGTGAATTCAGGGAAATCCAGCATGACAAAATAGCTTTGGGAATACTGCAGGCTTATGATGGTGGAACCCACAAGACCGATGCAGAAGGTGACCGAAAGTAACAGGAGCATTACCGAAAAAGTCCCGTCAATAAAGGTAAATACGCCCAGGCATATAAAGAGAGGGACAAAAAAGGCGAGGCAAAGCAGGAGCTGCAATAGCTGAATCAATATGGCTTTATCCGGGTGGTTGGTGAAGCCGTAAAAAACATCACTGATTTTAATATTGCCCCCGCAGGAAACATTCAGGTACATATAGGTCTGCCCGGCAAGAAAAATACCGGCCAGAAGCTGCAGCAGGCATTCGATGACAAATTGTATGGTAAGCCCCGGCATGGTCCTGGTATCCAGGGAAAAAGTAGCCATGAAATTAATGGCCGTCATGATGACCTCCACCACGAGGATGGCGGGAACCAGAGTTCCGTATTTCCCAAGCATTTGCCCCTTTGCCTTGGCTTTCAGTTCGGCTGATGATGCGTGTCTGTCCATAGATGAATACTCCTTCATATCCTAATAACGTCCCGTTCCTTCTTCAATCTGGTTCCACATATCGTCAAAGCTTTCCCCGTAAAAATATTCCGAATACTGGTTCAGCTGCCTGTGGAAATCCTCTTTATAAGAAGGATTGGTGAAAAGCATAACCATAACGCTTCCCACAACAAGAACATTGATAACCATTCCCAGAATGGCGGTGAGCATGCCAACCTTGGCGTTGGGAAGCATGGCCTTGTCATTTCCCTTGGACAGAAGCCCCAGGATGACAGCAAGCCCTCCGCAGATAACAGGCGGATAAACCGTACCGAAAAACGCGGAAATAACGGCAATAATCCCCAGAATCATGGATGCGGCGGCAAAACTGCTTCCGGGATGGCGGGTGGGCGGTGTATAGTATGGAGGATAACCGGAATTGTTATTCTGGTAAGGCGGGATCGGCCCGTTGTTGTAGTTATCCATAACAAAATCTCCTTTATGCAGACTATGATGCCGGATCGCTCCCGGAACAGGGGGATCCTTATCGTTGCTATTGTAGCACGTTTGGGAGCGCTGTACAAATGAAAAAAGTATGAAGTGCGCGCTGTTGGTTCTGCGGTTACTGTTACCCGCCGTCCCATTCTCTTTTCCGCAAAAAGGGTTTCCTTCTTCTGCAAAAAAGACTATAATCAGACTTATATTGTGTTCAGATGCCAAATTATGTAAGCAGCAGGCATATCAGTTTACATAAAAAGTTTCTTTTGCAGGAAATGAAAAGATAGGATGAATGAAGCATATGAAAAAGAAAATAATACCGATAACATTATTTGCTGTCCTGCTCTTATCGGGCGTATGGTCACTGCTTTCTATACTCAGCATCCAGGGAAATGCCCGGGTCATCAATTATACCGGAGTGGTACGCGGGGCATCCCAGCGGCTGATAAAAGAGGAACTGTACGGAGAGCCGAATGACGCACTGATCAGCCGTTTGGATCAGATTATAGATGAGCTGCTGACCGGGAAAGGAAATAACCGTCTTGTTAAAATGCAGGATCCGGACTATCAGGAAGCGATGGGGGTTCTGAAAGACAGCTGGATTTCCATGAAAGAAGAGATCGGTAACGTAAGGCAGGGCAAATCTGCGCAGACGCTCTACCAGCTGAGCGAAGCATTTTTCCAGGAAGCCGATCTGGCGGTATCCAGGGCGGAAGATTATACTGAAAAACAGGTTAATGATACAGTCAAAATCTTTTGTGCCCTCTTTGTTCTGGTAGCCGCAGGAAGCTGTTTGTTTGTGGTCAATGAATATCGGGGCCGGCGGCGGCTCAGGCAGATTGAAGCTGCCGAGGCGGATAACCGGAAGGAAAAAGAGAAATTAGAGAAAATGACCGTCGCTCTCCGGGCACCGCTGGACGATCTGTCGGAGCTGATGTATGTGGCGGATCTGGAGAACTATGATCTGCTGTTCTTTAACAGGACGGGCCTGCGGAATTTTGAACTGGAATCCTACGAAGGGAAAAAGTGCTATCAGGTGCTGCGCGGACGGGATACCCCCTGCGAAAACTGTAAGCAGCATGTGTCGCCTGACGGGGATACCTATACCTGGGAGGACACCAACCCGGTTACAGGCCGCCATTATATGCTGAAGGACCGTGAAATATTGTGGGAAGGCCGCCCTGCACGGCTTGAAATTGCCTTTGACATCACGAAAGCCGAGGAGGAGAAGCAAAAACTCAGATATACCCTGAAAATGGAAGATATGATTATGGACTGCGTACGTACTCTGTACCAGGGGCAGAAGCTTGCCGAGACGATTCCCCGGATTCTGGAAAACCTTGGCGAATTCCTGGAAGCGGAGCGATGCTATATTTTCATGGTGCATGACGGTCTTGCTTATAACGAGTTCGAATGGTGCGGACAGGGTGTCACACCGCAGCGGGAAAACCTGCAGGATTTGCCGCTTTCCTTCTTTGACAGCTGGATGCCCAGGTTTAACCGGCGGGAATGTGTGCTGATAACGGATTTGGAACAGATCCGGGACAGTTCCCCCGAAGAATACGACATCCTGAACAGCCAGAACATCCACAGTCTGGTGGCGGCCCCGATGGAACGCAGCGGCGCATTCTGCGGTTGTCTTGGTGTGGATAATCCTCCGGAGGAAAGGCTGCCTTATATCGGTACCATGCTGCAGACACTGTGCTATTTCCTGATGCTCTCTATCAAACGTGCGGAGGATGAGGAGCAGCTGGCACATCTTAGCTTTCATGACACACTTACCTCCTTTTATAACCGCAACCGCTATATAAAGGATTCGGAAGCCCTGCAGAACTCCCATATTCCGGTGGGGGTTGTCTATCTGGATGTTAACGGGCTGAAGGATGTGAACGATAAAAGAGGCCACTCTTACGGGGACAGGCTGTTAATGGAGGCGGCAAAGCGTCTCAGGGAGGTGTTTTATGACGCGGATTTATACCGGATCGGCGGTGATGAGTTTGTTGTGATCTGCCGGTACGTGGAAGAACAGGCATTCAACGAGCGGCTGCAGGAACTGAAAAGGCGGTTCCGGGAGGACAACGACTGCCGTGCGGCAATCGGCAGCCAATGGTGTGCACAGCTTGCGGATATGAATGAAATAACCTCACAGGCCGACGCGCTCATGTATGAGGACAAAAAGGAATTTTACAGGAAAAATCCGACCTCAAAGCGTTATCGCCACCAGAGCGATGATTTGCTGGAGCTATCCAACCCCAACATCCTGGAGACGGAGATTATAAAAAACCGCTTTGTCGTGTATATGCAGCCCAAGGTATCCTCCAATGACCTTACGGCCATCGGCGCCGAGGCATTGATCCGCTATTATCCTGATGCGGGGACGCCGGTCCTGCCCGGTAATTTTCTGCCTATGCTGGAGGAAACACGGACGATCAGCCAGATTGATTTTTTTGTTTTTGAGTCGGTCTGTTCCCGGATTAGAAAATGGCTGGATATGGGAAAAGAGGTCTATCCCGTCTCCATCAATTTTTCTCCGCTTACGCTGGCCCAGCCGTCCTTTGTAAAGCAGCTCTGTTCCCTATGCGAAAAGCATGAAATTGCCACAAGACTTTTGGAAGTGGAGATCACGGAGGTTGTCATGGAATCGGAGGAATCCGATTTGCTGAACCTGGTCCATCAGCTGCGCCGGGCGGGATTTGTTGTGGCGCTGGCCGGCTTTGATACGAATGCCGAAGGGATCCGGCTTCTCAGTTCTGCTGAATTTGACGTCCTGAAGCTGAATAAGGGGATGATTGTTGATGTCCTGCAGAATCTGGATGCCATAGTTTCCATTGTGGATACCTGCCGGAAAAAAGGGATCCGGCTGGTTGCTGAGGGGATAGAAACGGAGGAGCAGATGCAGGAGTTATGCAAATGCGGCGTAGAGCTGTTACAGGGCTTTTTGTTCAGCAAACCCATTTCCATGGAAGAATATGAGGAAAAGTATCTTACTGCGGAAGGATACCGGGGATGAAAATCGGACAGGCACTTGAAAAGGGAGGCCGCTTTCAATTATAATGAAGGACAGGTGAGTGCCAATTCACAAAGTAGTTGAAAGAAAGGAAGCTCCATAGAGGCGGAAGCGCTGCGGATATGCGGATACACGTATCGGCGGGTTTTTGCGGGATAGGGGGCAGTGTAAACGAATGGATATTATAAGGAAACTGACGGAAGAGCTGAAGGTGGAACGATGGCAGGTGGAAGCCGCCGTCAAATTGATTGATGAGGGAAACACGATTCCTTTTATTTCCCGGTATCGGAAGGAGGTTACGGGTTCGCTGGATGATGAGCAGCTGCGTAACCTTTTCGAACGGCTGAATTATCTGCGTAATCTGGAGGAAAAGAAGGAACAGGTTCTTGCCGGTATAGAGGAGCAGGGGAAGCTGGATGAGGAGCTTAAGGCCAAAATCCTGGCAGCGGAGACGCTGGTGGTTGTGGAGGATCTCTATCGGCCCTACCGGCCGAAGAGAAGAACCAGGGCCAGCGTGGCAAAGGAAAAAGGGCTGGACGGGCTGGCGGAATTTATCCTCGCCCAGGAGACGCGGGTTCCTCTGGAGGAAGAGGCGGCGAAATATGTAAGTGAGGAAAAAGGTGTGGAGTCGGCTGCGCAGGCTCTTCAGGGTGCGAAGGATATCCTCGCGGAGGCGATATCCGATGAAGCGGATTATCGTATTTATATCCGGAATATTACCTTTGAGGAGGGAAAAATCAGCAGTACGGCCAAGGATGAAAAGGCAGCCAGCGTGTATGAGATGTATTACGCCTATGAAGAGCCGCTGAAAAAGGCGGCGGGACACAGGATCCTGGCGCTGAACCGGGGGGAAAAGGAAAAGTTCCTTACAGTTAAAATAGAAGCGCCGGAGGAACGGATTCTCAGGTTCCTGGAGAAAAAAGTGATCACAAAGGAGAATCCGGTCACGGGGCCTGTCCTTCAGGAAGTGGCGGCGGACAGCTATAACCGGCTTATCGCACCGGCTATTGAGAGGGAAATCCGCAACGAACTGACGGAAAAAGCGGAGGACGGAGCGATTTCCGTGTTCGGAAAGAACCTGGAGCAGCTGCTGATGCAGCCTCCTATTGCCGGGAAGGTGGTTCTTGGCTGGGATCCGGCCTTCCGTACAGGGTGTAAGCTGGCGGTGGTGGACGCCACCGGGAAGGTGCTGGACACGAAAGTTATCTATCCCACAGCTCCCCAGAATAAGGTGGCGGAAGCCAAGGCGGAGCTGAAGCGGCTGATTAAAAAATACGGCATATCGCTGATATCCGTAGGAAACGGGACGGCGTCCAGGGAATCCGAGCAGATCATCGTGGATCTGATCAGGGAGCTGGATGTGCCGGTCCAGTACATTATTGTAAACGAAGCCGGCGCGTCGGTTTATTCCGCGAGCAAGCTGGCAACGGAAGAATTCCCTAATTTTGATGTGGGGCAGAGAAGCGCCGCTTCCATCGCAAGACGGCTTCAGGATCCCCTGGCGGAGCTTGTGAAAATCGATCCCAAATCTATAGGCGTGGGGCAGTATCAGCATGACATGAACCAGAAAAAGCTGGGAGAAGCCCTGAATGGCGTGGTGGAAGACTGCGTGAATAAGGTAGGGGTGGATTTGAATACGGCTTCCGCCTCCCTGTTGGAATATATATCCGGGATTTCCAAAACCATTGCCAAAAATATAGTGGATTACCGGGAAGCAAACGGCCGATTTACCAACAGGAAACAGCTTTTGAAGGTAGCCAAGCTGGGGCCTAAGGCATTTGAACAGTGTGCAGGTTTTATGCGTATTACGGATGGGGATAATCCGCTGGATGCCACCAGCGTGCATCCGGAATCCTATGAAGCTACCATGAAGCTTCTGGATACGCTGGAGCTGTCCATGGAGGATGTAAAAAAGCTGCAGGCGGAAGCAAAGACCATGAAGGCCGGACGGAAGCAGCAGGCAGCGGCTCCCGCAAAGCCCAAGCCGCAGAAGCAGGTAGTTATCCGCAATACCAATACGGCTATGGGAAAGGCGCTTGCGGCGGCTATGGGAAACACGGCCCTTCAGGAAGAGCCGGGAAAGAATGGCACAGTATCCGGTACCGGCGGGGGAAAAGAAGGGGCCGCCGGAAGCAAAGCAGCAGCTTACGGATTGGATCGGCGGGTTAAGGATAAGGAAAAAATGGCACGTGAGCTGGGAATCGGAGTAATCACACTGACGGATATCCTGAAAGAGCTGGAGAAGCCGGCAAGGGATCCCAGGGAGGACATGCCCGCTCCTATTTTAAGAAGCGATGTGCTTGATATGAAGGATTTGAAGCCGGGAATGATTCTGAAGGGTACGGTGCGCAACGTGATTGATTTCGGTGTTTTTGTGGATATCGGAGTCCATCAGGATGGGCTGGTGCATATCTCCCAGATTACCGAACGCTTCATTAAGCATCCGCTGGAGGCTGTGAGCGTTGGTGATATTGTGGATGTGAAGGTGCTGGATGTGGATTTGGCTAAGAAACGGATTTCCCTGACCATGCGTCTGGACAGGGAAGCTTTGAAAAAATAAAAAGAAAATGATAAACAGGCAGGACTTTCAAGAAAAGAAGCCCTGCCTGTTTTATCGGTAACTATAGTGCCGCCGTTTATTTGCGTTCCGTAAAAAAGGCATCCACACTCCGGTTAAATGCTTCCCATTTTTTGGAAGCAATAAAGTGATCCCCTTCCAGGATGGCAAGTTTGCTGCCGGGGATGGACCGGGCTATGAGCTGGGTGTGGCTCAGCCGGATCATATCTTTGGTGCCGGCGATGACCAGAACCGGCATATTCAGGGAAGCCAGTTCCCCGGGGGCAATACACGGCTGGGTAACCATAAGTCCCAGCATTTCTTTTTTGGGGATCGCTTTTTTGCTGAATAGAGAAAGGAAGGAAACGATTCCATAACCGATTATAATCGGGATCTGTACCGAACGTTTCACCCCTTTGGGAAAGAGATCCGCGCCATTGAGAATCAGGCGGCGGACCCGGCCCGGATTCTTCAGTGCAAAAAGAAGGGCGATGTTGGCCCCGTCGGAAAAGCCCAGGATATCCGCTTTCCCTATCCCTTTTTCGTCCATAAAATCCTTCAAATCCAGGGCGAACTGCTCCAGCGTGAAGGGGGCGGTGCCCCGGGGAGATTTCCCGTGCCCTCTCGTATCCGGCGCGTATACATGAAAAGCTTCCTGAAAGTAATCTATCTGGCGGCAGAAATAATCCGAATTTTCACCGTTACCATGAAGGAGAAGCAGCGGCGGGCCGCTTCCCTTTTCCACATAATGCAGTTGAATGTCCATAGGTTCCTCCCTGAGATCAGTCTGCGGGCAGGCTTTTCTGGAAATGCTGGTAATCCTTCATGGTTTTCCAGCTGCCGCCCCAGGTAAATCCATATTCCTTAAAAAGCTGGTAGCACAGGTCGTTTTTATCAATTTTACAGGGGAAATCCTCACTCCGGTCTGCGTAGATAGCACTGGCGGCTGGGGAGACCCTTCTTTTGCCATTCGGATAAGTAACGTAGGGATTATAAAGGGGATTAATATCAATTGCCATACCATAAGCATGCCTGGACAGGCTTGAGGTGCCGTCAACCACCCGGTAATTGAAGCAGGAGGTATTGTTATCCTCCATGGATAAGGTATCGTCCCCGTCATATTCATCTATCAGGTGTATTTTTTCAATGGGATAGCCGGCTGTATAAAGCGCATAGAAAATCTCCGCCAAATCCTGGGCAATGGCCTTATTGCATATGATTTCCCCCACCTGGGGAAGGCCCTGGAAATCGATATGCATTACCTGCAGATATCTTAGATCCTCATAAGGAACAATACATCCCTCTCCATAGGATATCCCGGTTATCCGTTCCTTCACCGCTTCGCTCAGGGACTCGTAAAAAAATCCTTCCTGATAGGTGACACGGTCAGCCTGGGGCACGGCAGCAGCAGAGGTCCCGCCGCCGTCCGGGGAGGCGCCCGCCCCCTGTATGCCTGCCGCGCTTAAGGGCAGGGGGATGGCGGCACAGAATACCAGACAAAGCACAAACAGTAATGCGGGCGTCAAAACCCGCTTTTTTCTTATTTTCATAATAGGAGTCCTCCAAAGATAATTTCCGTTATCTGACCTTTATTATAATCTATGCATGCCTGCCTGGCAAAAAGAATTTACATAAATATAAAATGATTGAAACTGCACAGTTTTTGGGGGAATAGGATATAGAAGGATACCGCGGGGATTTTTATAATAAAAGGACAGACTGAGAGAGGAAGGTAAAGAATATGAATAAAAAAGAGAGAGTCCTGTCCGCATTGGAAAACCGGGAAACGGATTATGTCCCGGCTGCATTCTGGTTTCATTTCCCCGCAGACAGGGCGGAGGGCCAGGCTTGTGTGGATGCCCATCTGCAATGGTACCGGGATACGGATCAGGATTTTATCAAAATCATGTGTGACGGCTATTTTGGCTATCCCAATGAAACGCTGGAGAAGCTGGAGGAGGTGTCACAGCTTTATGAGATGAAACCTCTGGGGGCGGATCATCCCTTTATCCGGGAACAAATCGCGCGTGCGGCGGCTATCGTAAAGGCTGTGGACGGGGAATGCTGTGTTTTCTATAATGTATTCTGTCCTCTGTCCTTTTTCCGGCTGCAGACGAGCTGGGAAAAAATGATGGCATGCATGAAGGCGGATCCGGAAGCCATGAAGTATGCCTGCAGCGTAATTGCCCGGGATGCAAAAGCGCTGGTGAAGGGCCTGATCGAAGAGGCCGGCTGTGACGGCATCTATTATTGTGTGCAGAACGCGGAAACCTTCCGTTTTACGGCAGAAGAGTACCGCCGCCAGGTTACACCCTCCGATAAGGAGGTGCTCGACTATGCCAATACCCTGAGCGCGCATAATATCCTTCATTGCTGCGGCTGGGGCGGAGATAAGAACCGGGTGGAGGTATGGCAGGACTATGAAGCCGCTGCCATCAACTGGGCTGTTTATGTGGAGGATATGGATATCCCCTCAGGCAGACAGTTTTTTGGGGGAAGACCGGCTCTGGGCGGCTTTGATAACCGGAAGGAAGGCATCCTTTATTCCGGAAGTGAGGAGGAGATCCGTAAGGCGGCCAGAGCGTTAATAGAAACCTGCGGCAGGAAGGGATTCCTTCTGGGTGCGGACTGCACGATCCCTTCCGACCTGCCGGCGGAACATATCCGGTGGGTGCTGGATACGGCCAGAAGTATGTAAGCGGAGGCGTGAGCGGCGGAAAAGGAAGGAAAGCATGGAACGGGATAGCAGTATATATAAGGAATACCTGTGTATTCTGGAGCGGGAGCTGGTGCCCGCCCTTGGATGTACGGAGCCTATAGCGATAGCTTATGCGGCGGCACTTGCCGCCGAGGTACTGGGAAAACGGCCGGATACAATCCGGGTGGAGGCCAGCGGGAATATCATTAAGAATGTGAAAAGTGTGATTGTGCCGGGCACCGGCGGCATGAAAGGAATACAGACGGCTGCCGCGGCGGGTATTATAGCAGGCAGTCCGCAGCGGAAGCTGGAGCTGCTGGAGGAACTGGACGCGGCGGATCGGCAGGCAATCCGGGAATATATGGAGAACACAGAGATCCGGATAGAGAAGGCCGGGGGCAGCCGTACCTTTGATCTGACGGTGACCGTGTGGGCGAAGGAAGAGGAAGCAAAGGTACGGATTACAGATTCCCACACGAATGTGGTTCGGATAGAAAAGGACGGGCAGATTCTCCGGGGAGAGGAAACGCCCGGCCCGGAAACGGAGCCGGAGGAGGGAACGTCCCCGCTGTCTATGGAAGGCATTGTGGATTTTGCCATGACGGCCGATACCGCGGATGTGAAGGAGCTGCTGGAGCGGCAGATCCGATACAACATGGCGATCGCGGAAGAAGGGATGAAGAATGACTACGGCGCCAATGTGGGGAAGGTACTTCTGGCGGCTTACGGGGATGATGTAAAAATCCGTGCCAGGGCCAAGGCCGCAGCGGGATCGGATGCCAGGATGAACGGTTGTGAGCTGCCTGTGGTTATCAATTCCGGCAGCGGAAACCAGGGGATCACCGTTTCCGTTCCGGTAATTGAATACGCGGCGGAGCTGGAGGCCGGCAGAGAGAAGCTTTACCGTGCGCTTCTTATTTCCAATCTGACCGCCATCCATCTGAAGGAAGGCATCGGAAGGCTGTCCGCCTACTGCGGGGCGGTCAGCGCCGGTACGGGGGCGGGAGCCGGGATTGCTTACCTCATGGGAGGCGGTTATGAAGAAATTGTCCATACCGTCGTCAATACGCTGGCTAATGTGTCGGGGATTGTATGCGATGGGGCGAAAGCCTCCTGCGCCGCCAAGATCGCATCCGCTGTGGATGCCGGAATCCTGGGCTGTTATATGTACCGCAGCGGACAGGAATTCGTGGGCGGGGACGGCATAGTAAAAAAAGGTGTGGAATCCACTATTGCCAACGTGGCCCGGCTGGGACGTGACGGTATGCGGGAAACAGATCGGGAGATCCTGGATATGATGCTGGGATAAAGGCAGCGTCGGCGCAGGAGCCTGTTGTCATGGATTGGGGAAAGCAGGAGTTCGGGTCGGTCGGAACGGTTAAGCCGCTGTGTAACGGTTCCGGCCTGTCTGTCCGGTCAGGATATGACAAAATCCGGTACAGGAAGTCATAAATTTTAAATGACAAGCAGGAAGATAGCTTATATAATATATGGGTAAGTAATAGGTAACCGTTCGGACCTGTCTGAACGGTTATTGTAATATAGTGGTGCGGAGAAAGGCAGGGAACGGAAACGACCCGCAGACTCCGGTTGGAGTGCGGCTTTGTCCGCATATGCGCAGGGGAGCGCAGAGGGGAGAAGAAATGAATAGTGATTCAGGTTTATTAAGCCGCCTTAACAAGCCGGCAGGTCCTGTAGACGTGGTGCTGGATACGGATACCTACAATGAGATCGATGACCAGTATGCGTTATCGTATCTCATGAAATCAGGTGATAAGCTGCAGGTAAAGGCTATTTATGCAGCGCCCTTTTTTAATGAAAAGTCAACAGGGCCTGCGGATGGGATGGAAAAGAGTTACCAGGAAATTATGCACATACTGACGTTGCTGGATAAGGAGGAATATAAGGATCAGGTCTATAAAGGATCCGCAGGATATCTGCCGGACGAACAGACTCCGGTGGATTCTGCCGCCGCCCGTCACCTGGCGGATCTGGCAATGGGATATACGCCCGAAAAGCCTCTGTATGTGGTGGCTATCGGCGCCATTACCAATGTGGCTTCCGCCCTTCTTATGCGCCCGGAAATCACAGACAGGATGGTTCTTGTCTGGCTGGGAGGACATGCCCTGGAATGGCCGGATAATAAAGAATTCAATCTGTTTCAGGATGTGGCGGCAGCGCGGGTGGTATTCGGCTGCGGCGTGGCGCTGGTGCAGCTGCCCTGCATGGGGGTGGTATCCTCCTTTGCCACAGGTGCGGGAGAGCTGGAAATGTTCCTGCGTGGCAAAAACAAGCTTTGCGACTACCTCGTGGATTATACGGAAAAAGAAGGGGCCGCAGGCAGCAAAAACAGCTGCTGGACCAGAGTGATATGGGATGTGACGGCGGTAGCCTGGCTGCTGGACGGGGATTTCATGGAGGATAAGCTGATACCCAGCCCTATTCCCCAGTACGATCATCATTACAGCTTTGATCCTACCAGACATTTTATCCGGTATGTGTACCATATTAACCGGGATAACCTGTTTGCGGATTTGTTCCGGAAGTTAGCAGAATAAAGGAGAAGGGGACAGGCTGGAAATTCCAGGTTTCCAGTCCTGGGGATTGGTGTTATTATGAAAATTCTGAATTTTGGCTCACTTAATATAGATAAGGTATATAAGGTCCCTCACTTTGTAAGGCCGGGGGAGACCATTTCTTCCCGGAGCTATGAAAGCTTTCCCGGCGGGAAGGGGTTAAACCAGTCCATAGCCGTTTCCCGGGCGGGAGCGGCTGTTTTCCATGCAGGGACCATCGGAAAGGACGGGCTTTTCCTGAAGGAAATACTGGAGCGCAGCGGTGCGGATACCCGCTATCTCAGAGAATGCGGAGAGGTTACCGGACATGCGCTTATCCAGGTATCAGAGGAAGGGGAGAACTGCATCATCCTGTTTAACGGAAGCAATTATGAAAATGACAGGGGATTTATGGATGAGGTACTAAAGGATTTTTCCGAAGGGGATATCCTTCTCTTACAGAATGAAATCAGCAATCTGGATTATCTTCTGCAAAGAGGGAAAGAGAAGGGAATGCGGATCATGCTGAACCCTTCGCCTATGGACGGGCATCTGAAAGAAATGGATTTGTCGGGGGTTACCTGGCTGATGCTGAATGAAACGGAAGGAAATGAGATCACCGGGGAAAAAGAGGCTTCCCGTATTGCGGAAACACTGCTGGCACGCTATCCCCATATGAATATCATCCTCACCCTGGGAAAAGAGGGTGCTTTGTTCCGGAGCGGTGAAAAGGAGTTCCGGCAGCCCTGCTTTCCTGCGAGGACGGTGGATACCACAGCGGCAGGGGATACCTTTACCGGTTACTTTATCGCCGCCCTTTCTTTCGGAAAAACGCAGGAGGAGGCTATGAGGCTTGCGGCCTGTGCGGCGGCGGTTACGGTATCCCGGGAAGGGGCGGCGGTTTCCATACCGGTAATGGCGGATGTGGAGGCCAGTATAAAGTAACAAAAAGTTCGCGGCGTGGAAAGGCCATGCGGCAGCTGCCAACTTTGCGTAAGTAAGCAGCTTACAGCAGCAAATCCTTCTTATGGAAGGATACAATGCCTCCTCCATATAACACAATGGCGGTGCCGGTCATGATCAGGCACCGCAGGGGCACATTCTCCCTGCCGTCCACGATATCTTTGCCGGGAAACAGGCCCTCGCAGGTGCGCGCCACCTCCTCAAATAAATGGGAGGACATAAAAATGGTTGTCCCTTTCTTTTTTTCTTCTATAATCTATAATAAGAACGATGAACCGGTTCTGCATCAGAGGAACCAGACCGCTGGTGGGTTCATCCAGAATAACAATTCCCGGGTTTCCCATAAATGCATTTATCATTCCCAGCTTCTGTTTTATCCCCTTTGACATCTTCCGTACTTTGCCGGAAGGATCCGGCTCCAGCAGATCGGCCGGTTCCTTCAGCCGGTTTCTGTCCCGTATCCCTTTTATATCCGCAAGGAAGTTCAGAAGTCCCCGGCCGGGTTAAAGTTTACTTTCAGTCTGGCGGATTGACTGGAATTTACAACCCCCTTTTGGTAGGCTTTTGGAGTGATGCCGTATTTTTGTTTGAAGAGACGGATGAAATGGCTGATATTGTCCAGCCCTGTTTTCTGGGCTGCTTCCGTTACGGTGCATCCGGAAGCGAGGTGGACGCAGGCGGCTTCCAGTTTCAGGTCGGTGAGGAAACGGGCGGGTGTGGTATGGGTATATTTTTTGAAAAGTCTGGTAAAGTAGCCTTCGGATAACCCGGCAGTGTCGGCAAGGCAGGGGATGGTGAGTTTTTCATCCAGATGGAGGTACATATAGCGGATGCTTTGTTTGATATAGCGGATGCATCGGGCATGTTCGTCGGGGGCGGAGGGGAGGAGGCGGTTTTCTGCAAGCAGGGCGGAGAGGAGGGAAAAGTAAAGGGATGCCAGGTGAAAGGCCATGGCTTCGTCGGACGGGGGCTTCATTTGGGACATTTGGCATACGGCGGGGAACAGCCTGCCATAGGCGGGATCCCCGGGGGAAAGCAGGGAGGGAAAGGAGAGTTCTCCTTCCATAAGCTTGCGTGCGGCGGAGAAGAAGGGGGTATCGTGGAGAAATTGGAAGCAGTCGGTACGCAGGAGGATATGGCAGACATCTCCGGGCTGGCGGACGCTGGTTGCGTGGAGTTCATAGGGATTTACGAACATGATATCCCCTTGCTGGAAGGGATGGCGGTTTCCGTCGATCTCCAGGCATCCGGGTACGGAAGGGAGTATGATTTCCAGTTCTTCGTGCCAGTGGATGGGAACATGGGGGCCGGGGGTTTTTACGTGAAGAGGATAGATGTAAAAGGGGATGTCCCTTATGGGACGGGTTCCGACTTCCTGGTATTGTAAAAAGATATTCATAAGGCAGCCTCCTGTCGGGTATTGGATAAGGGATTCCGGAAACGGTTTTTGGGATGTGGCCATGGGGTCTTCCGTCACAGACGTAGATGTAGGTGATGTCAGAATTATACTATTTTTCTATAGGAAAGTGCAAGAAAAACGGATGAGAAAATGGTAATATGAATAATATTGGTTACTGTTCAGACAGGTCTGCGCATGTACTTTGCAGACCGTAAGAAATCGTGTTGGCACCGTCCGTCCGGTAACTATCGTAACGGCCGGAAGGAGAACCGGAGAGAAAAGGAAGAAGGGGACTACTATGCTTGAGGTTGTGAAAAGAAAACAGGATGTGGTGGAAGGAATATACAGACAGGACAGCGGTTTGTTTCTGCAGACGCGTAAGGGCCTTCTGCGTCTGAAACCCCTAAACCCATCCATTGTGCGTGTTACTTATACGCAGAGGGATGCGGTTGCAGGGACCTGCGGGGTTGGCATTCTGGAAGAGCAGGATTGGGACGGCTGGGAGTATGAAGAGCAGGAAACAAAAGTGCTTCTGCATACGGAGAAGCTGGTTCTGGAGGTGGATAAAAGGACGGGCAGTATCCGTTATCTGGAAAAGGGCGGCCGCCTGCTTCTGGCAGAGAGGGAGGAAAACAGCAGGGAGCTGGAGGAATTTGATTCTTATAAAACAGTGATCGATGAAAATACAAAGGTGGAAGAGGTGGAAACCGCGGACGGGATAAAGCGGGTCATCAGGGAAGCCGGTTCGGTATTTGACAGGAAGCTGTATCATACCCGTCTCCATTTGAAGTGGCAGGAGTCGGAGCGGCTGTACGGGTTGGGGCAGGCAGAGGAAGGGCTTCTGAATCTGCGGGGGAGCGTGCAGTATCTGCATCAGGCCAACCTGAAAATCGCTATTCCTTTCCTGGTGTCCAGCAATGGTTACGGAATTCTTCTTTCCACGGGAAGCACGGCTATATTCCAGGATACCCAGTATGGATCGTATCTGTATACGGAAGCGGATGAAGAGATGGATTACTATTTTATTGCCGGAGAATCCATGGATGCGATTATCAAAGGCTACCGGCTTCTGACGGGGAAAGCGGTCATGCTGCCCAGATGGGCCTATGGCTTCATCCAGTCCCAGGAACGGTATGAAAGCCAGGAGGAGATTCTGGAAGTCGCCCGGGAATTCAGGGAAAGGGGCTTCGGGCTGGATGCGCTTGTGCTGGACTGGTGTTCCTGGGAGGACGGCATGTGGGGGCAGAAGAGCTTTGATACGTCCCGTTTCCCGGATCCGGAAGCGATGACAAAGGCGCTGCATGAGATGGATGTGCATTTCATGCTGTCTATCTGGCCGAATATGAGCAAGAGCACCAGGGACTATGGAGAATTCCTGGAAAAGAAGCTTTTGCTGCCCGCCAGTGAAATCTATGACGCCTTTGATGAAAAGGCCAGGGAGCTTTACTGGAAACAGGTACAGGAAGGGCTTTTCCGTCATGGCGTGGATGCCTGGTGGTGTGATTCCAGTGAGCCCTTCACTCCGGAATGGGCCAGAAAAGTGAAACCCGGGCCGGAAGAAATGTATACCGCTTTTGTGCGGGATGCGGGGAAGTATATACCAGCACAACATGTGAACGCTTACGGGCTGTTTCATGCCAGGACAATCTATGAGGGGCAGAGAGCGGTTACGGATGAAAAAAGGGTGGTAAACCTGACCCGGAATGCCTATGTGGGCGGACAGCGTTACGGGGTGATTCTCTGGTCCGGTGATATTTATGCATCCTGGGAAACGCTGCAAAAGCAGATAGCGGCGGGACTGAATTTCTGTGCCAGCGGCTTTCCCTACTGGACGCTGGATATCGGCGCTTTCTTTGTCAAAAAGGGGGAACCCTGGTTCTGGAACGGGGACTATGAAGAAGGGCTTTCGGATCTGGGGTACCGCGAGCTATTTGTAAGATGGTTCCAATATGGAGCATTCCTGCCCGTGTTCCGAAGCCACGGAACAGACGTGAGACGGGAGCCATGGCTGTTCGACAGCCGGGAAGCGGGTTTCTATGATGCGCTTTGCTCTGCCGTCTCCCTGCGCTACCGCCTGCTTCCTTACATTTATTCCTGGGCATACCGGGTGTGGAAGGAGGACAAAACCTTCCTGCGTATGCTGGCTTTTGATTTCCTGCAGGATGAACAAGCTTTGGATATTGCGGATCAATATATGTTCGGGGAGAGTATCCTGGTGTGTCCTGTAACAGAACCTATGTATTACGGAACCGGATCCCGGGCGCTTGTCGGAATACCTGAAACGAGAACCGTATATCTGCCGGAGGGCTGTGATTGGTATGATTTTTATACCGGGGAACGGTACGGGGGAGGACAATATGTGGAAGCGGATGCGCCGCTGTCCCGGATTCCGTTGTTCATAAGAGCAGGAAGCATCCTTCCCATGACGGAAGCGGTGCAGAATACGGCACGTGCGGCAGAGGCGGAAGTGGAATACCACGTTTATGCAGGGGCGGACTGCCGGTTTACGTTATATCAGGACAGCGGCGACGGTTATGGTTATGAACGGGGCGAGTATACACTTACGGAGCTTGTCTGGGAGGATGAGAGGAAAATGCTTTTTGGCAATGGGATACAGCAGACGGAACGTGTGGTGGTGCATAGTTAGTATCCTTCCTAAACGATTACTATGGATTGTAGTCAGTGGCTTAACGGAAAAAAGGGAACAGGGAGAAGGGGAATGGAACTTGTGATATTAATGCTGACCGCGGGAAGTGCTGTGGTGGAAATCAGATGCGGCGGCATTTACAGCCTGGAGGAAGAGTATACGCTTCTTCTCAATGGGGAAACATGGGGAACCGCACAAAAAGTGGTAACCTCTTTGTTCGGGCTGTGTCCCGACAGGGATTACCGGCTGCAGCTTGCAGGGGCGGACGGGAGGATTCGGGGAGAGGTATGCTTTCATACGGAAGCGGAAGCCGCCGTCCTGAATGTGCGGGATTTCGGGGCTTCGGGAGACGGGGAGCAGGACGACACCGTATTTATCCAGGCCGCGGTTATGGCATGTCCCAAGTCAGGCAGGGTACGGATCCCTCGGGGGAAATACCGTGTGACCAGTCTGTTTTTAAAAAGTGACCTGAATCTGGAGCTGGAGGAAGGGGCGGTCCTTCTCTATGACGGGCGGCCGGGCCGGCTGCCCGTCCTGCCCGGACACCTTTCCGGTGAGGGGGCGGAGTCCTTTTCTCTGGGCAGCTGGGAAGGGGAAGCCGCCGATATGTACGCGGCCCTTTTTACAGGCTGCGGGGTGGAAAATGTAAATCTGTACGGAAGAGGATGTATACGGGGCGGGGCTTCTATGGATAACTGGTGGAAACAGGAGAACCGGCAAAGTACGCCTCACCGTCCGAGGATGCTGTATCTGACGCGCTGTACGAATATCCGGGTGCATGGGCTTCATTTTTCCATGTGCCCCAGTTGGTGTATCCATCCCTGTTTTTGCAGGGATCTTGGCTTTTATGATATCGAAATCAGGAATCCGGAGAATTCTCCCAATACGGACGGGCTGAATCCCGAATCCTGCGAGTGCGTGGATATTGCAGGCTGTCATTTTTCGCTGGGGGATGACTGCATTGCCATAAAATCCGGAAAAGGGAAGCGGGCGCAGGATAAGCCTGTACCCGGCTGTCATATTACGATCCGCCAGTGCTTTATGGAAAACGGTCATGGAGGGGTTACGATCGGCAGTGAAATCAGTTCCGGCATCCATCATGTGACTGTGCGTGACTGCCGTTTCCGGCATACCGACAGAGGACTTCGGATTAAGACAAGACGGGGCCGGGGGAAAGCCTGTGTGGTGGATGATGTCCTTTTTGAAAACATATGCATGGAGGAGGTGGAGACGCCCTTTGTGCTGAACTGTTATTATTCCTGTGAACCGGACGGACGTTCGGATTATGTGCAGTCGAAGGAAGCTCTTCCTGTGGATGCGCGCACGCCCTGCGTGGGAAATCTGGTTTTTCGGCATATATATTGTACGGATTGTCATATCGCCGGGGCTTTCTTCTATGGGCTGCCGGAGAAGAAAATCAAGTCAATCACCATGGAAGATGTACGGATCCGTTACGCAGCGTTTGCCAGGGCAGGACTGCCTGCCATGATGTGCGGGATACCGGAAATGCGGCGGACGGGTTTATTTTTCCGTAATGTGGAACGGCTGTCCCTTTCCGGGATAGATATCCGGGGACAGGAAACGGAGGCCGTGGATGCGGTTAATGTGGATATCATCGTCCGGGAGGATGGACCACAGACAGGAGGAACTACAGTAAGACCTGTTTATGCAGATATTTTAATGAAATGACAAACCAGGCCGTTTAAAGGCTTTTATCCCTCTAAGAGATTATAAACGGCTTCTCTGGTATATTCCGGATGGTCCTTCACTAATTCATAGATCGGCTCAATGACGGTTTCCGGCTCTTCCAGTTCTTCCGCAATGACGGTAAGTGCTTTCCCCTTACGCATTTTTTTCTGGACTATGGAAATCAGCATAAGCCGTTCTCCTTCGTTACGGCCTTCCTTCAAACCTTCTTCTCTTATTTCCAATAATGCAGTACACATATCATAACCACCCTTTCTATTCCGGTAATCTTTCCGTTCCTCTTCTCCCAAATTTTCCATTCCGATAAATACCTCCAGTAAATCACATTCCTCGGCAGTCAGATTTTCAAAATGTTCTGCATGGCTGTGGACGTAACTCTGCAGCATCCCTTTATCCGCAGCAAAAGGAAGTAACTCAAAAACAGTTCCCAGCCCTGTTTTAAAATGCTCCGGCCTCACATTCCAGGCATGTATCAGATTCATCGGGAAATCAGGGCATAAAGCTCTCATATCTTCGTATCCTTCCGGGAATTGAAGGATATCGTGAAGTCTGGTGCCTCCGTCCCAAGGAGTTTCCCCATGATAAAAGGTGATGCATATTACCGGATGCAGCCTGTCCTGCTTTGCAAAGCCGCTCAGGTATTCGCTTCCCGTCCTGAGATCATGCATTTTACGATGGGAGTCTGTTATTTGCTCCTTTTGCTGCAAATAGGCCAGCGCCGTATCAAGCATATTGCGTAAGGGCATTGTATAATCTGTCTGTGTCTGGTTTTCATCCATAAGCAGCAGATAATCTTCGCCGGTTCCTGACGCATATAACACGTCCGGTATCCGTTCCAGGCTGATTTCCTTTCGCCCGTTATCGCAGCCGGAAAAACCCAGCACCTCCGGCCTTCCCCGCAGCATACCGGGTATGAGCCGCTGTCTGCCCTGAAACAGACCTCCGTTAATCAGATCACAGAAAAAAGCCGGCCGTCTGAGCAGCTGTTTTCCTTTTACGTTCCTTCCTTTCTTTTTAAGCAAGATATGCCTCCTTTGACTGTGCCGACCCGTTTACTTAATACGAATCCGGCAGGAATTATGAATACTGTCTCACAGGAAAGGCTCCCGGACAGCAGATGAGAGTGATTGGCACAGCAGAACCTGTGCCGAAAATTAAGAACAGTAATGTTTTTGTAATTGTTTTTTTTATAATAAAGGATTTCGGACGGCGGAACAATTGGCAAAATGACGTTTTTACGAAGAATATTTCTTATAAAAAGGCTCTTAAACCGCATGAATACGGCATTTTTTCCTGTCAAAAGGAATTTTCCCACACCCGCTTTCCCCTCCCCGGCCGGTGGAGGCCGTTTCTGCATTATTTTGCAGGGATGGTCCCGCTTCGTTCCTCCATGACGGTCCGGTTCATGCGCTCCTCCAGCTGTACCGGAAGACGCTTCGGGAAAACAAGGCTCAGGGAAAAGCCGGTACCGTCGGCAGGTATGGAAGGGTTCATGGAGCTGTCGCTGCCGAATACGATTTTCAGCCGGTTATTGATATTGGTGAGCGCGAAGCCCCCTTCCTTTGGCATATTCGGCGGTTCCGCGGATTCGGATGCACGGCGGTTATCCGCATACATATTGCCGGAGAGCTTAATCCGCAGGGCTTCCAGATTTTCCGGGGATATACACAGACCGTTGTCCGATACCTCCAGGCAGATATATTCCACCTCATTTTTAACAAAGGAGCTTCCTATGATGGTAAAAAGATTATCATCCCGTGCCGGATCGATTCCGTGGACGAAATAATTTTCGATCAGCGGCTGGAGCGTATTTTTCGGCAGGCCATAGGGTAACAGCCCGGAGGGTACGTCGAATTCATATTCAAAGTTCCGGAACCGGTACTGATACAGAACCATAAAATTTTCACAGGCTTCCAGCTCCGCGCCGATGGAGACATACATGCTGCGGTTGGTCTGGGAACGGTAGATTTTGGAAAGCAGAAGTATCATCTGGGATGCGTCCGCATTTTTGCCCTGGGTCAGCTGCACCCGGATGATTTCCAGGGTATTATACAGGAAATGAGGGTTGATGCTGGTCTGCAGGGCATATAAATCCGATTTTTTCTGCTGCAGTTCATAGATATAGGATTTTTCCACGTTTTCCTGCAGGGCATCGCACATATGGTTAAAGCCGGATATGATTTGGGAAAATTCATCCTGTCCTCTGGTGGACGGGATCCGGTAGGATAAATTGGTGGCTCCGATATGCTTCATGCCTTCCCGGATGCTGTTTACCTTTTTATTCCCGAGAAAACAGGTAACCAGATACATACAGAGTGATACCAGAAAAAGGCAGACGGATAAAATAAAAATCAGGGACAGCGTGTAGTTGGCAGGCAGGCTGTTTTCCGGAATCTGGTAGTAGGCACAAAAGGCGTGGTTTTTATTGGGAAGGGAGGATACGTAATAACGGTTCCCTTCCAGGGACAGCAGGGCGGGAAAAGAGCCGGAATCCGAAACCGGGATATCTGCATCCGAAACCACAGACGGCAGGGATGAGGCGAGGTTCTGGTTCGAGCTGAAAAGAATCCGGTTATCGGGACCGGTGATGAGGAAGGTACTGTCTTCGTCCAGCGGATAACGGTTCAGCACGCCGGTCAGCTCTGATGTGGAATACAGGGCTATCAGGGAACCGATGGGTTCCTTTGCGCTGCGGAACAGGGTTCCGGTCAGACCGTAAATATGGGCAGAAGGCTTTGGGATCCCGTTTTCCGTAAAACTTTCCGAAAGCCATTCATCCGGCAGCAGCTGTCTTGTAAAGGGTTCCAGTTGGGAAAAACTGTCCGGCGTCCGGGACAGGTAGGTAAGGGAGGATACACGGCTGTAATAATAAAGATGTCCTTCTTCGGAAGAATACAGAAGAAAACCGGTCAGGTAATTGTCGTTTTGCACAATGGAATGCAGCACAGAGATAACACTGCTTCTGATAGCAGGCGTTATCTCTTCATAATCACGCGCTTCCAGAAGGCGGCAGACAGATTCGTCGCATCGGGTGGTGCCTCCGGTGATTTTAAGCGCAATCCCATTGGGAAAATCGATGATTTTGTTCGCAAAGGTTTCCGAAATACTCTGCAGCGCATAATCATAATTCTTAAAATACCGGGCCTTTTCATAACGCTGCGCCATACTCCCCGCAATCATGGCGCTGAACAGGGAAAAAACACCCAATATGATGACGCTCAACAGGAACATGCTTGTGTAGAAGCCTTTGGGTAACAGTAATTTCCGTAATTTCTGCATAGCCGCCTCCTTGGTTCTTTTTTTCATTAAAACAGATCTGCCCATCCCTTGCAAGCATGGAAGGCGGAATACTGGCACTTTTCACCAGTTAGTTGCAATTATTTCAAAAACTTAAAATAAGTACTATATACAATGTAAACACTTACACCCCATAATAGAGACAGGAAGAGCGACAACAGTGAAATAGGATTAGGGGGTATCCAGAGAAAATGAGCAAAAATAACCAAAAAGTAAAAACAGGAGTCAACCCGAGAAAAAAAGCCGGTTTTCGTCTGTTTCTGCTGACCACACCTATATTGATAGGAATTTTTATTTTTTCCTACCTGCCCCTGCTGGGGTGGATTTATGCCTTTTTTGATTACAAACCGGGCCTGTCCATCTGGGACTGCACGTTTACCGGTTGGAAGTGGTTTACCATGCCTTTTGCCAACCCCGTCCTGCGTTCACAGTTCGGAAGGGTTATGGCCAATACGCTGGGAATTAATTTCCTGTATCTGCTCGCTATGATACTGCCGATGTTTTTTGCGGTTTTCCTCATGGAAATCCCGTCCAAACGCTATCGGAAGGCGGTGCAGACGCTGACCACCATACCGAATTTTATCAGCTGGGTCCTGGTTTATTCCGCGTTTTATTCCCTCCTGTCCACGGAAGGTCTTTTAAATAATCTGCTGGTGGGTATGGGAATCCTGGAATCCCCGGTAAACTATCTGGCAAGCAGCAGCCATATGTGGCTTAAGATGCTGGGGTATCATCTTTGGAAAGGGCTGGGCTGGGGAGCTATTGTTTATATCAGTGCCATTACCTCCATTGATGCGGAAATCTATGAAGCAGCAAATATTGACGGGGCCGGCCGGTTTGCCAAAATCAGACACATTACCATCCCCCACCTGATTCCCACCTTCTTCGTTATGTTTATCCTGCAAATCGGAAATATCATCAACAACGGAATCGATCAGTATCTGGTATTTTCCAATGCCATGAATCAGGATTTTATAGAAGTGCTTGACCTGTATGTTTACAGAAACGGCCTGGTACAGGGGAATATCTCCTATGCCACCGCGATCGGCATGTGGAAATCCATCATCAGTCTGGTTCTTGTATTCGGGGCGAACAAGCTGTCGAAGAAAATCAGGGGCACCGCCCTTTTCTAGGATTTTGCCTGAAAAGGGACAAGACGGCACCACACAAGCCGCAGGCGCATTATCGTTTCTTGGGTAAATCCGGAAACAGGAGAGGAGAGGAAACATGGCAAAGAAAGAAGCCGAAGAGAAAAAAAGAGTTGGAAAAAAGAGTGCAGGGGACTGGGCGGTTGATATTTTCATAAGCATTGTGTTCGGCCTGTTCACTCTGGTGTGTATTTTCCCGTTTTATTATATTTTCATCAACACCATAAGCAATAACAATCTGGTCATTACCGGCAAGATTTCCCTGTTCCCCCAGGGAATCCATTTCGAGAATTATGTCAGGGTGCTGACCTTAAAGGAGCTGCCCCCCGCCCTGTTCGTTTCCCTTGCGAGAACGGTGCTGGGAACGATATTCACGGTTTTCGCAGCGTCCTTCCCGGCCTATGCGTTCACCAGAAATGAATACTGGGGCAGGAAATTCTTTTACCGTTTTGTGGTGGTGACCATGTACTTCAGCGCAGGGCTGATCCCGTTGTTTTTGACCTACAGGACCATCGGTATCTATAATACGTTCTGGGTCTATATCATTCCCGGAATTGTGACTCCGTTCAATCTGATTCTGTGCAAAACCTACATAGAATCCCTGCCGGCATCCCTGGAGGAATCGGCGGAAATAGACGGGGCCGGATATCTGGTACGTTATTTCCGGCTCATCCTTCCCCTTTCCAAACCTATCCTCGCCACCATCTCCGTATTTTCCGCGGTGGGGCAGTGGAATAACTGGATGGATACGGTATTGTATACCAAAGACAAAGCGCTGCAGACACTGCAGTATGTGCTGTACCGTTATCTGAATGAAGCCAATACCCTGGCGGAGATAGCCAGAGAGGATCCGTCGGCCATGAATGCCGACCTGGCGACCCAGCTGTCGCCGTTAACCATCAAATATACCATTTCCATAGTCACTATCCTGCCTATACTTCTGGTGTATCCGTTCTTCCAGAAGTACTTCGTAAAAGGGATCATGATTGGAGCCGTCAAAGGATAAGAAGCACTTACAACCATTTCAATTAAAGTCAGAAGGAGAAGAAAAATGAGAAAAAGAGGATTGGCACTGGCAATGGCAGCGATACTTGCTGTCGGCACACTGGCCGGCTGCGGCAAAAATGCGGAGAGTGCGGCAGGCGGACAGACCGCAGCGCAGGGCGAAACACAGGCAGCGGGCGGGGAACCAGGCAGGGAGGAAGTGACCCTGAGCGCGTTTATCCAGCAGTCCGTGACCGGGGAATCCGGCATTTGGCAGGGCTGGGGAGCGCAGAAGCTGTATGAAGACCTGAACATGAAGATTAATTTTGACCCCACCGGGAATGAAGTGGAGTCCAAACTGAGCCAGTATCTGGTGGCGGGAGAGCTTCCTGACATTATAGGCTTCAAGGGGCTGGATCAGGCGCAGCTGGCTATGGATGCAGGTATGCTTCTGCCTCTGGATGAATATCAGGATCAGCTGCCCAACATTTTCGGCGAAGAAGTATACCAGAATGCGATCAAGTATTCCCAGGATTATACCAGCGGCGGTTCCGGCAAACTTTATATCATGCCTACCGCAATCGGGCCCACCGCCTATAATGCATATAACTGGGTACCCCTGCTCCAGTGGTCGGTCTACAAGGCACTGGGCAAGCCGGAAATCAATACGCTGGAGGATTACCTGGATGTGGTGGAACAGATGGTAAAAGAAAAACCCACAACACCGGACGGCGAAAAAGTGTACGGCTTCTCCCTGTTCTCCGACTGGGATAAATATACCGCGCTGGAAATCTCCACCCTTTCCTTTATGTACGGAATTGATACGGAGTATGTATCCACCCTGATGGAAACCAATATTATCACCAACGAGACAAAGTCTCTTCTTGCCGATGACAGCTTTTATAAAAGAGCCCTTAAATTCTACTTTGATGCCAACCAGAGAGGGCTTCTGGATCCGGATGCCATGACTCAGACCTACGATGAAATGGTAGCAAAATTAAGCTCCGGCCGCGTTATGTTTTCCTGGTTTTCCTGGCTTACCGGAACCTATAACGATCCCAATGCGGGACATGTGAACAATGAAGAGGATCCGGACGGTTATGCATCCGTGGTGGCAAACGATATGAAGCTGTATGAAGCGCCGGATCAGACAATCGGCCGTAACTGGTATTTCGGAATCAGCAAGAGCTGCAAGAACCCGGATGCGGCACTGGAATTCCTCAACTGGTTGTATGACCTGGAGGTCTGCAAATACCTTACCAACGGGCCGGAAGGCGTGGCCTGGGAAAAAGGGGAGGACGGGGAACCTGTCATAACAAACTGGGATATTGTTGACCAGAAAACGGAAATGCTTATGCCCGAAGAAGTGGGCGGAGGCGCTTTCCAGGACGGCGTATATGCCTTCAACACCCTGGGGCCGCAGGCGGCTACAGAGCTGGAAGACGGATTTACCCTGAGCTACCGTTACTGGCCGGCTACCATTGAAAGAGACGCCACCAAAACCAAAATGAAGGTGGAGGTGAACGAATGGCTGGGAACCACCACCCTTGCGGAATACCTGTACGCCAACGATATGGTGGGCAAATCCACCCAGGCTGTGAATATGGTCCAGATCCCTTCCGACGATCAGCAGATCATAGAAACCCAGATCGGCGAGGTGGTGAAAAAATATTCCTGGCAGATGGTATATGCCAAGGATGAAGCGGAATTCGAAAGCCTGTGGCAGACTATGGTGACCGACGCCAAAGGGCTTGGCCTGGATCAGATAACCGAATATTACACCACAGAGTGGAATCATGCACTGGAGAAGGTTAAGGACTACGAATAAGACCAGAAAAGGGGCTGTGCAGACAGCCCCGGTTCTTTTTGAAACCGTCAGGAATTTATTTTTTTGTCCCGCCGGTAAGTAACGGGAGATACATTGAAAAAGCGTTTGAACATCCGGTTGAAATAGGTCTGGCTGGAAAAGCCCACTTTTTCCACGATATCCTTCATTTTCATATCCGTGGTTTCAATCAGCTTTGCGGCATACCGGATACGCGCTTCCGTGAGGTAGTCGTTGAAATAATAGCCTGTCTGCTGCTTGAATACCGTTCCCAGATAGGAAGGGGAGACATGCAGCCGGGCAGCCAGGGTTTTTAGGGAAATATCCTTTTCCTTAAACTCCTCAATGGACTTAATGACCGCATTCACACAAGGATACATGGATTGACCGGCTGCGCTTTTGATGGCTGTGCATTCCTCCGCAAGGCGTTTGATATAGGAACAATGGCTGTCTGCGTTTTCCTCTCTGCCGGGAAAAGGAAGCAGAAGTCCTGCAAGCCCGGGATGTTTTTCCGGAAGCTCGTCCAAATCGGCGGACAGATAAAGCAGCAGGCAGGAGGTAAGGGTGACGGAACAGCGGAAGGGCTGGTATTGTCCGTAAAGGTCCGGACAGCATTCACAGAAGGCGTCCGTGCCTCCCTTTTCCAGCAGCATCAGCAGCTTTTGCACGATTTCCTCTTCCAGGAAATCGTCGTGGGAGACGAAAGGAACCCGGCAGCAGCTGCAGAAGAGCGTGGAGCAGGCCTGGCGGTAGCTTTCCCAGACAGACTGGTAAAAGGGGACCGTATCCCCCATGCTGGCGGAAATGGAAATGCCCATGCTTTCGGACAGAGCCAAAAGATGGAGGATGAAGGAGCGGATATCCATGGAGGGGTTAAGCCGGGAAAAGATACAGACCAGACGGTACGGCATTTCAAAATAAAAATGAGCCAGCAGCCTTCCGGGCAGCAGGGATAACAGAAAATCGAAGAACTGGGACATGGAAGCCGCATTCCGGTTATCCGCACTGAAGATGACCGCGGTATAATTATCCATTTCCAGGTTGATTCCCAGAAGTCCGGCCCGTTCCAGAAGGGTTTCCGGTGTCAGGAGATTTTTCAGCCACTGCTCCACAAAGGTGCTGCGGAAGGTGAGCATGGTACCTCCGTAATTCAGGTTCAGAACCTCCCGTTCCCTGACGTGGGAAACCACGTTGCGGACGGAATCGCTTAACTCATCGGTAGAAAGAGGCTTTAACAGATAATTTTCCGCCCCATAGCGGAGCGCCCCTTTGACATAATCAAAGTTATCATAGGCGCTGAGGACTATGACGGAAAGCAGGGGAACGAGGGCTTTGGCTTCCCGGATCAGCGCGATGCCGTCCATTTCCGGCATGGAAATGTCGGTTATCAGAAGGTGCACCGGATGAACAGCCAGAAACCGGAGCACTGTGGCAGGGCTTGTGGAGGCCAGGGCAATTTCAAAGCCGAAGCCTTCCCAGTCCAGTGCGTCCCGGATGCCCGATACGATGACCGGTTCGTCGTCCACAATAACAGCCTGATACATAAAAACCCCCTTCCAACCGTCTTTGCTTTACGGTGTTACGGCAGTCCGGACAGAACCGGACCATTTACAATCATAATAAAGAGAATAAAAGGCAAAGTCAAGCAAGAGGAAGTTTTTTCCGGGTTTGGCGTGCTGCCTCTGCGGCACGCCAAACCCGGAAAAGAACCCAGAAGGAGCAAGGAAAGACATGCTGGATAGGATATGGTCTGCCCGGGAGGCGGGCAGATGGCAGGAGGCATACCCTTTGGGAAACGGCAGGATGGGCGCCGTTGTTTACGGAGGAATAACACGGGAAACTGTGGATTTATCGGAACTTACGTTCTTTTCCGGGGCGCCTTCCCGGGAGAATAATAAACAGGGGGCGGCCACAGCCTTCCGGGAAATGCGGGCTCTCCTGCAGGAAGGGAAAGAGGAGGAGGCTATGGAAAAAGCCTCTGCTTTCATGGGAAACCGGGGAAATTATGGAACCAATCTTCCGGTGGGAAAGCTGCATATTGCCTTTGATGACGAAGGAAAAGACATACGGGGATACCAAAGAAGCCTTGATTTGCAAAACGGGCTGTTTTCCATGCAATACCGGCAGGGAGGGAATACGGTGGACCGGAATGCGTTTGTATCCTGGCCGGATCAGGTATTCTGCTATGAAGTAAGGACGAGTGAGCCGCAGAGCCTGACCGGAACGCTGTGGGTGGACGGCGGGGAGAATCCCTTTCGGTCACAGAAGGCAGGGGAGGAGTTCCGTTTTCTGGTACAGGCGAGAGAAACGCTGCACAGCGACGGCAGCAGCGGGGTGGATCTTACAGGCACCGTGCGGGTATGGTGTGAGGACGGGGCGGTTTCCTGTACGGATGAAGGGATAGCCTTTGCCGGATGCAGCCGGCTTCTCGTAGGCCTGTGGATGGAAACGGACTATGAGGAAAAGGCAGGTATCCGGGTTCGGAGGCACAAAAATACGGCCGATGACAGACGGAGGCTGCCGGAGCAATATGACCGGATACGGAAAACGCACATGGAGGATGTAAAACGCAGGATGGGACGGGTTTTTCTGCGCCTTGGTACCGGAGAGGAACAGGAAAGGGCGGCAAGGATCCCTACGGATGAAAGAGTGTCCGCCCTGCGCCGGGGAACGGAGGATCCGTCTCTTTCGGCCCTTTCCTTCCAGTTCGGCAGATATCTTCTGCAGTGCGCCTCAAGAGAAGATTCGCCCCTGCCGGCCCATCTCCAGGGTGTGTGGAATGATAACGTGGCCTGCCGCATCGGATGGACCTGCGATATGCATCTGGATATCAATACCCAGATGAATTATTGGCTGAGCGGGCCGGGAAATCTGCCCGAAT
This sequence comes from Lachnospiraceae bacterium, assembly GCA_022845955.1. Classification (GTDB taxonomy): domain Bacteria; phylum Bacillota; class Clostridia; order Lachnospirales; family Lachnospiraceae; genus Eisenbergiella. Next base: position 5,799,107 of record AP025576.1, on the reverse strand, counting down.
GCTGCAGGCCGCTTTTTGCGTGGATGGAAGAGCTGCTGCTTCCTTCCGGGCGGATAAGCGCCCGGGAAAGCTATGGCCGGAAGGGATGGAGCGCCGATCTGGTGTCCAACGCCTGGGGCTTTTCCGCCCCGTACTGGTCCCGCACCATTTCGCCCTGCCCCACGGGAGGGATCTGGCAGGCTTCCCTTTATATGGAATATTTCCGGTATACCGGCGATGAGGCATTTGCCAGGGAACATGCGTATCCGGTGTTCCGCGAGGCGGTGGAATTTTTTACCGAATATGTGTTCCAAGAGGAGGACGGATATTATAGTTCCGGCCCGTCCGTGTCGCCGGAAAATGCGTTTCTAAAGGACGGGAAGAAACGGTATTTTTCCAACGGCTGTACCTATGAAATCCTTATGATACGGGAGCTTCTGGAGGAGTTCCTGGAACTGGCTTCGCTGCTGCCGGAAGCGGGGGAAACGGACAGGGAGCTGAAACGGCGGGCGGAAACGATCCTTCCCCGCCTGCTCCCCTACCGGATCCTGCCGGATCAAACACTGGCCGAATGGAGGCATTCCTGGCCGGCGGCCGATCCCCAGCACCGGCATACCAGCCATCTGCTGGGCGTATTCCCCTACGACCAAATCACGCCGGAAGAGACTCCGGAGCTGGCGGAAGCTGCATGGAAGAGCCTGGAGGCCCGGCTGTACCCGCAGGAAAACTGGGAGGATACCGGCTGGGCCCGTTCCCTGCTGCTGCTTTACAGCGCCAGGCTGCGAAAGAAGGAAGCGGCCTCCCTCCATCTTGGGAGTATGCACAAGACCTTAACCCATCCCAATCTCCTGGTCATGCACCCGCCCACCAGAGGGGCCGGTTCTTTTATGGAGGTCTATGAACTGGACGGCAATACCGGCCTGAGCATGGGAATCGCCGAACTGCTGCTGCAGAGCCATGGCGGGAAAATCCGCCTGCTTCCCTGCCTGCCAAAGGCATGGGATGACGGCTGCGTGGAAGGCCTTACAGCCAGAGGGGGAATCCGTGCGGACATCCGCTGGCAGGAGGGAGAGTTGAGGGAAGCCGGTTTCACGGCGCCGCGGCAGGAAAGCATCTGCCTGGAATACCGGGGAATCCGCAGGACCCTTTTCCTGAAAGCAGGGGAGAGGGAAACGATTACCGTGGAATTTTTTGGGTCTGCCGAAAGATAACGGCAGCCGGCCGGGCAGCTTGTGACGGATACAGGAGAAGAGAGGGAGAACGCGGGTATCCAAAGAAGGAATTTATGGCAGTTTTGCGATACCCGGGTCAGTGAAGAATGGTTCGGGCCAAGGCCCCGGACCATGAACAACAAAGGCGTTGTGGATGAGCTGCGCAGGAAAAAACTTTCCTATGACGTAGTGAAACGGCTTTTCAGGGAAAAAGGCAATTACCGGTAACCGTTCAGGCTTGTCGGAACAGTTACAATTACCGGGAAGGGAGAAAAGAATGAAGATAACAAGAATGCGGACAAACCGGATGGAAAATCCGCTGGGGTTTTCCATGGACAGCGCCCGGGTTTCCTATGTGGTGGAGGAAAGCCGGGGGAGACGGCAGACTGCCGCAAGAGTGACGGCTGCTAAAGAGGAGACTTTCACAGAGCTTCTTTATGATTCGGGAAAGTCGGAGGCTATAGACAGTATCTGCCACGAGCTGCCCATACGGCTGCAGCCCCGGACCAGATATTACTGGAAGGCGGAGGTATGGGATGATGCCGGAGATTATTGTGAAAGCGCACCTGCCTGGTTTGAAACCGCCAAAGGAGAGGGGGAAGCCTGGGAAGGCGTGTTCATAACCCAAACCTTTTCCCAGCAGGAGCATCCGGTTTTCCGGAAGGAAATCCGGGTGGAAAAGCCCCTGAAGTACGCCCGCCTCTATGCGCTGGGCCTGGGGGTTTACGAGCTGTACCTGGATGGGGAAAAAATAGGGGAGGAGGTTCTTCTTCCGGGACTTCATGCCTATGACAGCTGGCTGCAGTACCAGACCTATGAAATAGAAATGACGGAAGGCGTCCATATGCTGGAGGCCATGCTGGGAGACGGCTGGTACAAAGGCCCCTACGGGCTGAAGGCGAAGCTGCCCCGCCATGGGGAGGAGTATGCGTTTATCGGCGAACTCCATCTTTTTTTCCGGGATGGGGAGGAGCGGATAACCGGCACCGATAAAAGCTGGGCCGTGCGGAAGGGAAAGGTTCTGTTTGACAGCATCTATGACGGGGAAATCTACGATGAGAGGGGACAGGGGGAGACGGATTACCCGGTGAAGGAAGCCGGATTATCCACCGGGCGCCTTACCCCAAGACTCAGCCCTCCTCTTGTGATCCAGGCCCGTCTCAGGCCGGCGGCCCTGCTTCATACACCGGCCGGGGAAACCGTATTGGATATGGGGCAGAATATGGTGGGCTGGATGGAATTTTCCATTAATCAGCCGGCGGGGATCGCCGTCCGTCTGCAGTTCGGGGAAATCCTGCAAAACGGGAATTTTTACCGGGACAATATGCGCACGGCAAAATGTGAGTACACCTACATATCGGACGGGAAACCCGGTACGGCCCGTTCCCACTTCACCTTTTACGGGTTCCGTTATGTGAAAGTAGAAGGCTTTATCGGGACCGTCAGCCCGGAGGATTTTACCGGCTGCGTGATATCCTCCGCGATGGAAGACACCGGCACGCTGCAGACCTCATCGCCTATGGTGAACCGGCTGCTGTCCAACATAAAATGGGGCCAGCGGGGAAATTTCCTGGATGTGCCCACCGACTGCCCGCAGAGGGATGAACGGATGGGATGGACGGGAGACGCCCAGATCTTTGCGGATACGGCCAGCTTTCACAGCGACACCTATGCTTTTTATCTGAAATTTTTAAAAGATTTGGCCCTGGAACAGGAAAAATGCGGGGGCAGCGTGCCGTATGTGGTTCCCATGTCCCGCTATGAGCTAAACGGCGCCTGTGCGTGGTCAGATGCGGCAACCATCATTCCCTGGGTGGTTTATGTACACTTCGGGGACCCTTATGTGCTGAAGGCCCAATATCCCAGCATGAAAGCCTGGGTGGAGTATATCCGGGGAGAAGAGGAAAGGAACGGAGGCGGCCGGCTGTGGCGTACCGGCAGACATTTCGGCGACTGGCTGGCACTGGACGGAAAAGTGGACGGCGGGGTGTACGGAAGCACGGATCCTTATTTCCTTTCGACCGCCTACTACTATTATTCCACCCTGCTTACCGCAAAAGCCGCCGGAGTCCTGGGAAAAGAAGAAGATCAAGAATCTTATGCGGCACTGGCGGAAGAGATCAGACAGGCTTTTTTCCGGGAATACTATACCCCTTCGGGAAGGCTTGCGGTGGATACCCAGACCGCCTATGCGGTGGTAAACGCCTTCGGCCTGGTGCCGGATGCGTTCCGGGAACCGGTGAAAAAGGCATTTTTTAATAAGATGAAAGAAAATGCCTTCCGGCTCAATACCGGATTTGTCGGCACACCCTATCTGTGTCCGGCACTGGCGGATTCCGGCTTTACGGAAAAAGCATACGGGCTGCTGCTGAACGAAACGTACCCGGGCTGGCTGTATGAAGTGAAAATGGGAGCGACCACCGTATGGGAACGCTGGAATTCGGTGCTGCCCGACGGCTCTGTCAGCGGCACGGGAATGAACTCCCTGAACCATTACGCCTATGGTTCCATAGCCTCCTTCCTGTACCGCTATGCCGCAGGTATCAATCCCGTGGAGGATGCGCCGGGCTTTCGAAAGGCGGTCCTGGCTCCCCGGCCGGATTACAGGCTGAACTTCGTAAAGGGGGAATTGCGGACCCCGGCAGGAACCTACCGTTCCGGCTGGGAACTGGAAGCGGACGGCACACTCCGGCTGCATTTCACGGTTCCGTTCGGGGCTTCGGCAAAGCTGGTGCTGCCGGGAGGGGCCGGTGCCGAGATACGGCAAGAACAAGACGATGCTTATACGGAGGAAAAAGAGCTTCTGTTTTGCGAAGAAGGGACGGATGCATGGGCGACGGTGGAGGCCGGCAGCTACCTCTTCACCTACCGGCCCAACCCCTCCATACGCCGTCGCTTCGGGATGGACAGCAACTTAAATGAGCTGCTTTCCCTCCCGGAAACAAGGGAAATCATTGTGCGGCATTTTCCGAAAGCGGCCACGGGCATCCCATTCCAGGGAGAGGGAACCATAGTGGAGGAGATTGCCCGTTCTCCGTTTGCGGAAGTGTCGGATGAAGCGCTTTTGGCCATGAAACAAGAACTGGAGCAGCTTGTGCCGGCTCCGGAGGGGAGGAAGTAAACATGCGATACCAAAATTACCGGTTTCAGGTGCCGCGGGAAAAAGAGATCCGTGTCATCACGGATACGGATGCGAAAAATGAGGCGGATGATCCCTTTGCCGTGGTACACACCCTGCTTTCCCCCCGCTTTGATAATGTGGGGCTGATAGCCGCCCATTTCGGGACGGACAGAGCGGCGGACAGTATGGAGCAAAGCTTCGGGGAACTGCGGAGGATCCTTTCCCTGATGGATATCCCGGAAGAAAATCTTCTTTTCCGGGGAGCCGGCCGGCCGCTTCCCGGGCCGGGAGTGCCTGTGGATTCCGAGGGTGCAAGGCTGATTATCAGAGAGGCCATGCGGGAAGATGACCGCCCCTTATTTGTGACCTTCCTGGGGCCGCTCACGGATATTGCCAGCGCTTATCTGCTGGAACCCGCCATAGCAGGACGGCTATCGGTCATCTGGATCGGAGGGGGACAATATCCTGACGGAGGGCCGGAGTTTAACCTGGGGAATGATATCCACGCCGCCAACGTGGTATTTTCCTCCCCCATCCCTTTGTGGCAGGTACCCAAAAACGTATACGAAATGATGCCGGTAAGCTTTGCGGAGCTGGAATACCGGGTATTCCCCCAGGGCAGGCTGGGAAGGTATCTGTTTGAGCAGCTTCTTGCCTGCCAGATGGAGGAAGCGTCCCGGAAAAGCCCTTTCCGGACAGGGGAAACCTGGGTGCTGGGGGATTCCCCCGCGCCGGGCCTCCTCCTCTATGAACACCGGTTTTGCTTTGACTGGATCTGCGCACCGCTGATAACCGCAGATATGACCTATGTACATACGAAACGCAGCCGCCCCATACGCGTATATAACAGCGTGGATCCCAGACTGATTCTGGAGGATTTTTATTGCAAGCTGGCATTATTTGCACAAAAAGAAAGGGAAAAAGGGAAATGAAATATAAGGAAAACTGGGAAGAGACCAAACAGAAATGGGAAAAGTACTGGAAACGGGAGAACACGGGCAGGCCCCTGATGAGCATTATTGCCGAAAAACCGGAAGCGGCGGACCCGGTCAAAGCGGCGCGCATGAAATCCGTGGATATAGAGGATAAATACGGGAACCCGGAACGGATAGTGGAACGGTTCCGCTACTTTTGTGAAACCCATGATTTTCTGGCGGAAAGCTTTCCCAACCTGAGCGTGGATTTCGGCCCCGGATCCATGGCCGGTTACCTTGGCAGTGAAATCCTCTTTGACATGAAAACCGTATGGTTCCAGGAATGTGTGGAGGACTGGCTGGAATATCCGGATCTCACCTTCGATCCGGAAAACAAATGGTTTCAGAAGCACCTGGAGGTTTTCCGGCGGGTATGCGAGCTGTCGGAAGGGGATTTCTATGTGGGTATCCCGGATATAATGGAAAACCTGGATGTCCTGGTATCTATGCGGGGAGCGGAAAATACCATTTTTGACATGATGGATGAACCGGAGGAGCTGCTTCGCCGGGTAAACCAGGTACAGGATTTGTATTTCCGGTACTACGACGCCTTTTATGAACTGGCAAAGCAGGAGGAAAACGGAAAAGACAGCTCCTGCTATACCGTTTTCCAGATCTGGGGGGAAGGGAAAATTGCCAAACTGCAGTGTGATTTCTCCGCCATGATCTCGCCCGGCCAGTTCCGGGAATTCGTACAGGAGGCTCTGCGCGGACAGGCAAAGCGGCTGAACCATGTTCTATACCATCTGGACGGCCCGGATGCGGTACGCCATCTGGATGCCATTATGGAGATTGAGGAAATCGATGCCCTGCAGTGGACCAGCGGGGATTACGGCCCGGACGGCACCTTTGAGGAATGGTACCCCATTTACGACAAGGCCGTGGCAGCCGGAAAAGGCCTTTGGGTCAAAGTATACAGCGGCAGCGTGGACGAGTGGCTGGAACGGCTGGATAAACTTGTGGCCCGTTACGGAAGCAGCGCCCTGTTCCTATATTTTAGCCCCATGTCCAGGGAAAATGCGGACAGAATCCTGGAACACGCGGAGCGGTATTGGAGTGATGTGAAAGGAAGCTTCTGTAACAGGTAGGCCAGGTCTGTGCATTCACTGCACAGACCGTAAAAAAGCGTAGTGGAAACAGACATCCAGCCCATCGCGCAGCGATTTTATTGGATGTAGAAAGGAAACTATGGGAAAAAGAGAAATTACCCTGCTCGGAGATCAAACGCAGCTGGAAAAAGAAGCGCCCCGGATCGCCTTCGGGATTGGACTGGTACGAAACGCACTGGAGGAAACCGGCTATGTCACCCGGTGGGCAAAGATACCCGAACATCCATGGGAATACCGCCTGCTTCCCGGTGAAAAGATCTATGTGGGAATCCGTAAGGAAGAGGAACTGATGACCTGGCTGGAAGAGGAAGAAGTGCTTTGCTTCCATCGCAGGCAGCCGGAAGGGGAAGGCTTTTATCTGCAGCGCGTTCCCGGGAAAATGCTTGTGGTCTGCGGCGGAAGTGCATCCGGCGCCCTGTACGGCTGCCTGAAGCTGGCGGGACTGCTGCGGGCGGAAAAGGAACTGCCGGCCGATCTCAGCTTCTATGATGCGCCGGCCTTTCAGCTGCGGGGGCCTTGTGTGGGCCTTCAGAAAACCAAACTGGAGCCGCCGAGGCATACATATGAATACCCCGTCACCCCGGATCGGTTTCCCTGGTTTTATGATAAGGGAATGTGGCAGGAATTACTGGACAGGATGCTTCAGGAACGCTGCAATGTCCTCTATATCTGGAGCGGACACCCCTTTGCTTCCCTGGTGAAGGTGCCGGATTACCCGGAGGCCCTGGAGGTGACCGAAGAAGAATACCAAAAAAACAGGGCGCTTTTCGGCTGGCTCACCCGTGAATGTGACAGAAGGGGGATCTGGGTGGTCTTGAAGTTTTATAACATCCATATTTCCCTGCCCTTTGCCCGGGCACACGGACTGGATCTGAACCAAAGCAATATCCATCCTCTGGTGGCGGATTACACCTATAAATCCATTGTGGAATTTATAAAGACCTACCCCCATATCGGCCTGATGGTCTGTCTGGGGGAAGCGCTGCGTGGAACACAGAATAAAACGGACTGGTTTGCCAAGACGATTATACCAGCCGTTAAACAGGGGGCGCAGGAAGCCGGGCTGAAGGAGGAACCGCCGGTCATCCTGCGGGGCCATGACTGCGATCCGGTGGCTGCCATGGAAGCTGCTTCGGCCCAATATTCCCATTTGTATACCATGTGGAAATACAATGGGGAGAGCCTGACCACCTATCTGCCCAGGGGAAACTGGCAGCAGCTTCACCGGAACTTAAGCGCCCTTGGGGGCAGCCATATCATGAACGTACATATTCTGGCCAATCTGGAGCCATTCCGGTTCATGGCGCCCGGATTTATCCAAAAATGTGTCCAGGCAGGAAGCGCCAGGCTGGGGGCCAACGGACTGCATCTGTATCCGCTGTTTTACTGGGATTGGCCTTATTCCCCGGATAAAACGGAAAAAAGACTTACCCAGCCCCGCCGCGACTGGCTGTGGTACGAGGCATGGTTCCGCTACGCCTGGAATCCCTGGAGGCCGGAGGAGGAAGAACAGGAATACTGGAAACGCAGGATCGCCGGGGAATACGGAATGCCGGAGGAAGGCGCGGGTAGCCTGCTGAAAGCGCTGGAGGCCATGGGCCTGTGCGCGCCCAAAATCCTTGGCAGAGTGGGAATCACGGAGGGGAACCGCCAGACGATGAGTCTGGGGATGACCATGTCCCAGCTCACTAATGTGGTAAAATACCGCCCCAACCGGGAACTGTGGCATTCCGTGGCAGCCGTGGGAGAGCAGCCGGATGATTATTGGAGAAAAGAAAAAGAAGGCCTTCCCCATGTGGGGGAAACACCCTGGGATCTGGCGGAGGATTTGGAAGTCCTGGCGGAGCGTATGGATGCCTGTGCGGCGCAGGCCGCCCGGTTTCCCGCCACGGATCAGGAAGGGATCCGGGGAATCCTGGACGACTGCAGGGCAGTAAAAGCCATGACCCTGTTTTACTGTTTTAAAATCCGGGCTGCCATGCATATTCTGGCCTATAAATACGGGATGGACGATACCTGTCTTGGGGATATCACCTATCTGGAAGAGGCACAGGAGCAATGGGAACAGGCGATGGCCTGGTACCGCAAACTGACTGCCCTCACGGAAAAAACATACCTGTACGCCAACAGTATGCAGACTCCCCAGCGGAAAATCCCTTTCCCCAACGGGGAAACCTACGGCCACTGGACACAGTGCCTCCCGGAATATGAAAAAGAATTTTCGAATTTCAAAAAGAATCTGGAAAAGCTCAAAGAAGGCTGGCTTCCCGGAAACGAGGAAACGGACACCGAAAGAAGCAGACTCCCGGAAGCGTCCTTTACGCTGGAGGGAAAAGGGCTTGAAACCTATCCCCTGCAAAAGGGGGAATGCCTGTTTACGGACAGCGACAGCCGGATCCAGAATATCGCGCCCGAGCTGCAGGGGCTTACCGGAATCCGTTTCGGTATGGCTGAAGCCATTGTTACCGGTATCACCGTAAGGATAACCCTGGCCCGGGATTCCAAAATACTGATTGGTTATTTTGATGACAAAGGGGTGGAATGGCTGCAGGTGCCCCAGCTGGAAACCAATACCCATGCGGACGACAGAGGCGGCCTTGCTGTGGTTTATGCCAATGCGATAAAGGCCCAGGGCTGCAGGGCAGTCCATATTCACGCTTTTTCCTACGAAAAGGGAACCCATGAGATTTACCTGGGCACAGGTGCTTTTGTGGTTGCGGGCGTGATACCGGAGGAGGCGCCTATTGTCCCCCGGAACGCGGGGCTGGAGGGAGAAGGCATAGAAACCCTGGACTGGTTGTATGAGTAAGTGACCGGTCCAAAGGGCGACGGACCGGTCACTGGAAAGGCGGAAAAGAAAATGGAAAAGAAAATACCCAGAGAAATGACAGGGGCGGAACTGAAATCCATGCTGAAAAGCAGCATTAATTTTAAAAGCCTGGGAGGGGTAAAGGTTCCCGGCCTGAAGCTGGGGCCGGAGGACATGCAGTGGTGGCGGGATGCCAAAATAGGGATGTTCGTGCACTGGGGCCTGTATTCCCTTTTGGGAAGAGGGGAATGGGTGCGTTTTAATGAACAGATCCCGGAAAAAGAATATGAAGCCCTGGCCGAAGAATTTAACCCGCAGGATTTTTCCACGGATGAGTGGGCGCGGATGGCGGCGGAAATGGGGGCAAAATATATGGTTATGGTTACCAGACACCATGACGGCTTTGCCCTCTGGGACAGCCCGGGCAGCTTCGGGCAGTTTACCACGGCACAGACCGGATCCGGCAGGGATTTTGTGGCGGAATATACCGAAAGCTGCCGGAAAGCCGGCCTGAAGGTAGGATACTATTATTCCCCCATGGACTGGCGGTTCCCCGGCTATTTTGATCCGGAGGGCCTGCCGGAGAATGCGGCGCTGATGAAAAAACAATGCTACGATCAGGTAGAAGAACTGGTCACCCGTTATGGCAGCCCCGATATCCTGTGGTACGACGGCGGCTGGCTGGCTCACAAGGGGAGCGATACCTCCAGCGCCTGGTTCTGGGAGCCGGGAAAACTGAATGCCATGGTGCGTTCCCGCAGCCCCAAAACGGTAATCAATCCCCGCTCCGGCTGGGAAGGCGATTTTTACTGCGATGAAGGCTCCCATGAAATCCAGGGGGGAATCATTCCCGTACCCTGGGAGAAAAACATGTGCATCTGCAGCGGAAGCAGCTGGGGATGGATGGCGGAGGATCCGGTATCCGATTTTGACTGGCTGATCCGTATGCTGGTGAATGTGGTATGCAGGGACGGCAACCTTCTGCTGAATATAGGCCCTGACAAAAACGGGAAAGTATCGGAGGAAATCCATAGCCGCATCCGGCAGATCGGCGGCTGGCTGGGCCGCTATGGCGAAAGCATTTACGGCACAAGAGGAGGCCCGTTCGAACCGGTGGATAACGTATACGGAACCACCTTCCGTGATAACCGGATCTATCTGCACATCCTGGATACCGGAGCTTTTGCAGGCCGCCTGCTCCCGGATCCGGGCGTCGGTGTCCGGCGCTGCACCCTTTGCGGGGAGGAAAAGGAACTGTTCTTTGAACAGGGGGAAAATGGTCTGCGGCTTCGGCTGCCGGAAGAGATACAAGCCGATTCCCGGGAGCCGGACCGCATTGTGGTCATAGAGCTTGACGGAAAGGTACCCCGAAACGAAGAAAATGTCATTTATTTTACAGGAAAGGAATAGGGAAAAAAGGATGTTATACGGCGTTTCCTATTATCCCGAGCAGAAAGACAAAGACGAACTGCAGCGGGATCTCACCCTGATTAAGGAATCGGGAATCAATACGGTACGTATGGGGGAATTTGCCTGGAGCCGCCTGGAACCGGAGGAAGGCCGTTTTGTGCCGGACTGGCTGGACGAGGTGGTGGAAACGCTGGGGCAGGCCGGGATCCGCACCATTATATGCACCCCCACGGCATGTCCCCCGGCCTGGCTTGTGACCGGCTGCCCCGAAATCCGGTATCAGGATAACCGGGGTGTGGTAAGACCCTTCGGGGGAAGAAGGCATTACTGCTATAATAACGACCGGTACCGGGAGGCCTGCGCCCGTATCGCCCGCAGATTGGGAGAACATTACGGGAAGAATCCCTATGTGGCCGGCTTTCAAATCGATAACGAACCGGCCCAGGAGGGGACGGGCCGGTGTACCTGTCCGGTATGCCGGAAAAAATTCAGCCTCTGGCTGGAGAAAAAATACGGCACTATAGAAACCTTTAACCAAAGAAGCGGCTCCGTATTCTGGTCCCAGGAATATCAGAGCTTTGATCAAATCACCCCGCCGGTCAATACCATCGAGCCGGGGGCGCAGAACCTGATAAACGCTTTTTACGAAAATCCCCTGGTACGTCTGGACTTCGAACGCTTTTCCAGTGACAGCCAGATCGCGTTCCAGAATATCCAGACGGCTGTTCTGCGGGAATACACAGACCATCCGGTCACCACCAACGCCACGGGGCTGGCTACCAACAGCATAGACTACTATAAGAGCACAAAGGCGCTGGACTGCTATGCCTTTGACTATTATCCGGGGCTGCGCAATGCCCGTGTGGACTCTTTTCCCTATGCATTTGCCAGGGGCGTAAAAGAAGGGGCCCCCTTCTGGGTGCTGGAATTTATGTCGGGAGGCGGCCACCGTCTCAGCGGCTCCGGCAGGCTTCAGCCAAATCCCGGGGCGTTAAAGCAGGCCGTCGTCCAGGCCTTTGCCCACGGGGCGCAGGCGCTTCTGCATTTTCAGTACCGTACCTTTCCCTATGGGGCGGAGCAGCTGAATTATGCGATTGTGGATATGGACGGGATTCCCCGGAGACGCTACAGGGAAATGAAAGAAACGGCGGCGCTGTTACAAAAGCTGGAGCCTCTCGAACAGGCGGCTTTCCCGTCACAGGCGGGGATCCTTCTGGACTATGATACCCACTGGGCGCTGCGTATCAAACCGGTGAACGATCCCTGCTTTACCTATCTTGATTATGCAAATAAGCGGTATCACAGCCTGGAACGCATCGGTATCAATGCGGACGTCCTTTCCTTCCATGCGGCCTGGGAAACCTATAAGGTCCTGCTGCTGCCCGCAGCTTTCCTGCTGGATACGGATACCATAAACAGACTGCGTGCGTATGTTAATAAAGGAGGTATCCTGATCGCCACCTTCCTCACCGGCGTCAAAAACGAAGATAATGCGGGTTATACCCAGCCTCTGCCGGCCGGCCTTACCGATGTATTCGGGGTACGTGTGGAAGAGGTGGAACCCGTTTTTGAAGAAAACCATACGACCTATACCATCACCCTGCCCGGGAAACAGGACGGCGGGGAAGAACAACCGGAGAACGAGGATGAGGTGCTGACCGTGAAGGACGGCCTGTGGAGTGAACTGCTCTCCGGTACAGGGAAGCCCCTGGGCGTATACCGGGAGGACTACAAACAGGGCAGCATGGTCCTGTCGGAAAACCAATATGGAGCAGGGAAAGCCTACTACGTGGGAACGGATATGCCGGAGGAAACCTGGCAGCACTTCCTGCGCGCAGTTTGTGATCCCGTCTGCCCGTCTTACAGACAGATTGCCGTTCCGGACGGCGTGGAATGCGTAGTCCGTTTCCTGCAAGGGCGCCGGATTTACTTCCTGTTCAATTTTGCCGGTGCAAACCGGAAAATAACAGGCTGCAGGGGATACCGGAATTATATAACACAAATGCCCGCAGCTGATGAAGAAGAGATGGGGAAAAACGGGTACCTCATATTGGAGGAAGAAAAACACGGTTGACATTTAGGGAAATCCTGCTATGATAAAAAAGTGTAAGGATTCAGTCCGGTCAGCCCACCTGCTGCCCTGATCGTAAGAAAAGGATTCATGAGTGCCAAAATCCATTACCGAAGGCGAGTTGGGATGGATTTAGGTTGTAACTGTGAAGGGACCGAACCGTTACAAAAAATAACAAAAGAGCAGCTTCCTCAGCAAAGGAACCTGCCGGCAACTGCATAAAGGTAAAGTTCTTCAGGGTCGGGTGCAATTCCCTACCGGCGGTGAAGCTGCGTGAGCAGACAAGTCCGCGACCCGCATTATGCGGCTGATTCCGGTAAGAATCCGGAACCGACAGTAAAGTCTGGATGAAAGAAGAAAAATCATGAGAGGAAAGACCGGTATATTCCTTTTCCCGTAAACAGGGAATACCGCTTTGTTCTATGGATTGGATATCTGCCCGGGGAAATTGGTTCTCCGGGCTTTTTTTATTCCCGCGGCATTATCCTCGCGGGCATGGAGCAAAAGCGGATGCACCGGTTTGTCCGCTTCCGCAGAAAACCATATCTCCGGAACGCATGGAACCCCGGGCGTCCCTCTTATGAAAAGGCAGAAGAATTTTCCTTCATCTTACCAATTCCCAAACAGGGAAAAAGAAAAGGAGAGTATCTATGAGTAATTTAGCAGCAACATTTACGGAAAATTTTATTTTTGTACTGGAATTTCTGGGCCTGGTAGCCGCAATGGTAGTCATTGCCTATGTGGTGGAGAAAATGGAAAAGAAGAAAAACGGAGTGAAGGAACGTACCCTCACGACCAGAAAAATTGCCATGGTCGGCGTATTTTCCGCAATAGCAGCCGTCCTCCATGTGATGGATTTCCCGATCCCTTTTGCTCCCGGCTTTTATAAAATGGACTTCAGCGAACTGCCGGCCCTCATCGGGGCATTCTCATTCGGACCGGTAGCCGCCGTCATGATAGAATTCTGTAAAATCGTTTTGAAGCTGTTGTTCAAAGGCACGTCCACCGCATTTGTAGGAGATCTGGCAAACTTTATTATCGGCTGTACATTCCTCCTTCCGGCCTCCATCATTTACCTGTTCCGGAAAAACAAGAAAAATGCAGTGATCGGCTGCATCGTGGGAACCCTGATCATGACGGTGTTCGGCACCGCCTTTAACGCAGTTTACCTGCTCCCTAAATTTGCGGAGCTTTATGGAATGCCCCTGGATTCCATAATTGAAATGGGCCATGCAATCAACCCGGCGATCAACAGCGTGAACACGCTTGTTATTTTTGCGGTAGCGCCTATGAACATACTAAAAGGCGGTATTGTATCCCTTGTTACGATGCTGGTGTATAAGAAACTCAGCCCCATAATCCATAACAGTAAATGACGGTTTGCTGCTGTTCCTGCAATAAAGTAAAAAATAAGGGCTTGTGATTGGAATAAAAAAACAGTCGCAAGCTCTTATTCAATCGCGTTTTGCATGGAATTACATTGTGGGTTTGAAGGTATTTGTACAGATTAAAAATACTTGTAACAGTTCAGACCTGTTTGAACTGTTACAAATACGTTCAGCAATTCCCAACGGAAAGATATCTCCACTTGCTATTTTTTCGTTTTTCGGCTAAAATATGAATGTGTCATAAAATAGCCGAAAGGAGCGTTGGGATGGAATATATCAAGCGTAATATGGAGGAAATTTTTCTTACATTAAATAAACAATATCCAGCTATTTTGGTAACTGGCCCCAGACAGGTTGGAAAGACTACGATGCTTCAAAAATTAATTCATTTAGAAGCTTGCAAAAGAAATTACGTTTCATTGGATGACCTTAATGATCGGGCATTGGCTAAATCGGATCCGGCAATGTTTTTTCAGATTCATAAGCCGCCCATTTTAATTGATGAAATACAGTATGCACCTGAATTGTTTACCTATATTAAAATTTATGTGGACAAAAATCAACACGCCGGTGATTTTTGGATGACCGGATCTCAACTGTTTAAATTGATGAATGGTGTACAGGAGTCTTTAGCCGGTCGGGTTGCTATACTTCAGCTTTCTCCATTTTCCCAGCAAGAAATTTATAGCAGTTATGTTGGTGCATTTTCTTTAGATGTCAATGTACTCGCTGAGCGTCAAAAAGTAATCTCGCCTGTTTCAGCACCAGAAATTTATAGGCGTATTTTTTTAGGAGGAATGCCTGCATTAGTCAGCAAAAAATATCAGGAGCGTGACATTTTCTATTCTAGCTATATCAGTACCTATATAGAGAGGGATGTAAGAGATTTATCGGGAAATATTGATTCATTGAAGTTTTTGAATTTCATCACGGCTGTAGCTGCCAGAGCATCTCAAATGGTTAATTTCAAAGGTATCGCTGATGACTGTGATATTGACCAAACAACAGCAAAAAGCTGGTTGCGGATTTTAGAGGCATCGGGGATCATTTTTTATTTGCACCCTTATTCGAACAATGTGTTAAAACGTACAGTAAAAACGCCAAAGCTATATTTTTATGATACAGGTCTTGTTTGTTATCTGACGAAGTGGAGTAGTAGCGAAACTGCAATGAATGGCGCAATGAATGGTGCATTATTAGAAAATTACACTGTTAGCGAGATTCAAAAAAGTTATCAGAATGTTGGAAAGGAATCATATCTGTATTATTATCGGGATAAAGATGCAAGGGAAATCGATCTGTTAATGGAGGGAGACGGTCAATTGCATCCAATTGAAGTTAAGAAAACGGCTACCCCGGAAAAAAGAATAATCAGTAATTTTTCAGTGATAGAGAAGTCCCCTTTGAGGCGAGGTACGGGTGCTGTGCTTTGCCTTTCTGAAAAACTGGGAGCGTTTGATAACGAAAACCTTATTGTGCCGATTTCCTTAATTTAACAATGGTGATTTACTATGCTGAAAATACGGTGCCTTCTAATGCTGGTAATCTGCCATAATAAGTGCCATGAAGTTATTCACGGCATAACGAGTGCAAGGATTGCGGCGATATATAGCGGGGAGGTCCGTGCGGATTTGATTTCTATTTGACGCTTACGGTGTCCTTCCGCTCCGACAGCAGGCGGAAGGACACCGGCCTCATGCTATGCCTGCATGAGCGATTACAGGTTCCCTTTCAGGCCAAGCGCTTCGGCGTTTTCCTTCATCCCTTCAATCGTTTCCCGGATAACATCATCCAGTTCCATTCCCAGCATTTCACAGCCGGTACGGATGGTATCCCTGTTTACCCCTGCGGCAAAGGACTTGTCCTTGAATTTCTTCTTTACGGATTTCACTTCCAAATCCAGAACGCTTTTGGAAGGACGCATCAGACACAGGGCATTGATAAGACCCGTCAGTTCGTCTACGGTGAAAAGTACTTTTTCCATCCTGCTTTCCGGCTTCACTTCGGAACAGATACCATAGCCATGGCTGCAGACCGCATGGATATAAAAGTCATCGATTCCCCGCTCCTTCATAATTTCCGCCGCTTTGCTGCAGTGTTCCTCCGGATATTTTTCATAGTCCAGATCATGCAGCAGCCCTGTTACGCCCCAGGCTGTTTCATCCTCTCCGTTAATCCGGGCAAAATGGCTCATGACCGCTTCCACAGCCAGCGCGTGCTTCTGCAGCGCGGGGGTTTTGGTATACTCAGTAAGCAGCTCCCAGGCTTCGTTTCTTGACAATTGGTTCTCCATTTTTAATCCTCCTGTAATTCTGTTTGGCAATGAAAAGTCAGCGGCCGCCAGGGCCAGGCAGGTTTTGGTTCGTTGCCTGTCTGAACTGTTACCGCGGGACTAAAAAAATACCCCTTTTAAATTGCTTTTTGGTAAAAGGTTTCCTATAATAAGCTGTACTATATTTTACGTCCGTATGGCGCCTTGTTTCTTATACCGGCATATCGTAAGATATATTTTATGACTGTTCGATCTATCTGTCAATATGATTAACAGTGGACCGCAGGGCCGATACCGTTATGCAGACAGGGAAATCGGAGAACTATCCAAGTCCTCAAACGCCTCCATCGGACATGCTGAAAAAGCCCGGAACAGGAGATAAAAATGAACGAAATAAAGAACCTCACCATAAAAGAAGCCCTGCCCTGGCTGGGCGGTTATTTCTGCATTCTGCTTTTGGATACGGCCCTTGCTGTCGGGATATGGAGAAGAGCGGGAAATCCCCTTTCCGACTGGATGAATCTGGGAACCATGCTTGTGAGCGCTTTCCTGTTTTTCCGGTTGTTAACCGTAAAGGCCCCGTGGATCCTGCATCCTATTAAGAAAATTTCTGTAAAAGGTATTATCCTTGCATTGCTGTGCGCCTTCCTTTTTTATCTCCTGCTGGATAACTGCCTGGATCCTTTCTTCGACAGCCTGTTTCCGGCCAGCAGAGAGGCCTACCAGGATACCCTTCTTTCACTGGCCAGGGCACCGCTTCCTTCCCTTATCCATGTGTGCCTGCTGGCGCCGGCAGCGGAGGAACTGCTGATGAGGGGATTTCTCCTTCAGGGACTGAAACATACATATAAACCAGTGACAGCACTGCTGGTGTCGGCTTTGTTTTTCGCCTTCTTCCATTTTAATATGGTACAGACCCTGTCCGCGTTTATCTGCGGCCTTGTTCTGGGACTTCTTTATTTGCGGACAGGCTCGCTTCTGTGCTGTGTGATAGCACACGGCGGATATAATCTGCTTTCTTTTTTCACAGCCATCCTTCCGCTGACAGGCACTGGGGTATGGTAATCTAAGATAACAGGAGCAAGCTATTCATGTACAGAGACTTGACCAAAGGAAATATAACCAAAACAATCATTCTGTTCGTCCTGCCCATGATGGCGGGAAATCTGCTGCAGCAGTTTTATAATATTGCGGATACCCTGATTGTAGGCCGCTTCCTTGGCAGCAATGCCCTTGCTGCGGTGGGATCGGCATATACGCTTATGACATTTCTCACTTCCATACTGTTAGGGCTGTCCATGGGAGCCGGCGCCTTATTTTCCATCTATCAGGGACAGGGCGACCAGGCACGGCTGAAAGCTTCCATCCTGCATGCCTTCGGCCTGATCTTTGTCATTGCGCTGGTATTGAATATCGGCGTTTATCTGTTCCTTGATCCCATTATGGCCTTTCTGCAAGTGCCGGATCCGGTTTATGCGTTGATGCGGGAATATCTATGGATTATCTTTGCCGGAATCGGGGCTACCTTCCTCTATAATTTTTTTGCCTGCCTGCTGCGTGCCATGGGAAATTCCGCGGTACCCCTTCTTTTTTTAGGGATATCCGCGGCCCTGAATATCGGCCTGGATCTGCTGTTCGTGCTCGTTTGTAATTGGGGTGTGGGAGGAGCCGCCGGTGCAACAGTCATTGCCCAGTTCGTATCCGGCCTGGGAATTGCGGGCTATGCCTTTATCCGCTGCCAAAACCTGCGGCCTTCCCGTTCGGATCTGCACTGGGACAGCCATATCCTCCGGGAAATAGGCAGCCTTTCCATACTGACCTGTGTTCAGCAGTCCGTGATGAATTTCGGGATCCTCATGGTACAGGGACTGGTGAACAGCTTCGGACCGGTGATCATGGCTGCCTTTGCCGCCGCAGTCAAGATAGACTCCTTCGCCTATATGCCCGTACAGGATTTTGGCAATGCGTTTTCCACCTTTGTGGCACAAAATTATGGCGCGGGAAAAGAAGAACGGATCCGTGAGGGCATAAGAAAAGCGGTACAGCTGACTTTCCTGTTTTGTATTGCCGTATCCGCGGCAGTAGTGCTTTTTGCCAGACCGCTGATGCTTATTTTTGTTCAGCCCCAGGAGACGGAAATTCTTGCGCAGGGAGTGCGGTATCTGCAGGTGGTCGGACTTTTTTATTGGGGGATCGGCTGTCTTTTCCTGCTTTACGGTTTTTACCGTGCCGTCAAAAGACCCGGCATGTCCGTCGTGCTTACGGTGATTTCCCTGGGAATGCGGGTGCTTCTGGCTTATCTGCTTTCGGCTTATATCGGCGTGATCGGAATCTGGGTTGCCATCCCTGTCGGCTGGGTGCTGGCGGATATGGCGGGGCTTCTTTATTACCGGTGCCATAAAAGGGAGCTGATGAAAGTGGAATAAAAGAAAAAGAAATATAAAATGGCAGGCCATGCGGCCTGCCTTATTTTTGAGGGAGGGCCCAGTATTTTAGAAAAAAATAAGAAATCCTTAAAGGAACCCCCAGGGATTTCCTGAAGAATATTATAGTATGATATTTTATAACGGTTCAGCAGGCAGGCGCATTTACTGCCGCGTCCGTTTGGGCCGCTGCCCGCAGCGTAAATAACCGTGAATATTTGCCGGTTTCGAAAAGGAGTATAAAATGAATACCTTTACACTGAAAATGATCGCACTTGTTCTTATGGTCATCGACCATATCGGCTATTATTTTGAAGGAGCCCCCTCGTGGCTGCGATGGCTTGGCCGGGGATCCTATCCCCTGTTTCTATTCTGCATGGTCTGGGGCTTCCACTACACCAGAAACCGCGGGGTATATCTGCTGCGCCTGTATCTCATGAGCCTGTTTATGACCTTCTTTTCCTACGGAGTGGATACCCTGTTTGCAGACGGAAACGGATATGGCAACCATAATATTTTCCTGCCCATGTTTTTGGTGGGACTGCTCATCACGACAATAGAAACTTACCAAAAGAATCGGAAAAAAGGCGGCATCCTGCTCGGTGCAATAGCCCTTGTACAGCTTCTCTACTACCTGCTTCCCAACCTCCTTCCCTTTACCCGTGATCTTTCCGGGGACCTGCGCACCGGAATTGTGCCCAACCTGGCGCTCAACGAATATGGCTTCTCCTTCGTAGCCTTAGGGGTGCTCATGTACTTCTTAAAAGAAAAGAAGGATTTATTCAGCGTCACCTATCTCATCTTCTGCATCAGCCAGTTCAGTACGGAAATGTTTGAGTACGGAGGCGTCGGAGCCACCCAATGGCTTATGATCCTCTCCCTTCCCCTGATGCTGCGTTACAACAACCAAAAAGGCCCGGGCATGAAATACTTCTTTTACCTGTTCTATCCCGCCCATACCTTCCTTCTGTTCCTTCTCGCCAATTATGTTTTCTGAAAATACCGGACCTTTGTCCGAAACCATAAAAAAACAGGCCCGCAGGCCTGCATGATATTTGAGGGAGGGCCGGCATCTTGGCAGATGCCGGCAAGTTATGAAAAAGAAATCTATTTTAATAAGTTATTGGCTTTGTATACATATACGATATCATCCAAGTATGGAAGATTCGTGATGGAAGTTTGAAGAAATTGTGAAGCTTTTGGAACTAAAAAATGAATCCTTCATCTTTGGTATCCCTTGTCAGCCCCGCCACCAGATTTTCCATTTCCTGTTTGGAATTCACCTGCCGGGAACGATCTATCACATGCTGTCGGGAAGACTCGTTCATTGTGGAAAAAACACGCATGGCATCCATATTTTGGGCTAATGCCATTCCTAACCCTAAAGGTATTTCATCATTATTTAACAGACTCATATTTTCTCCTTTGCCGTTTTCGATAGTCCTTGAAGTAACGATAGTATGTGTCTTTCCATGAAATTTATTCAAAAACAATCGGTTTTTAGAAAAAATTAAGAAAATTTTAAAGGAACCGCATAGATTTTTCAGAGGCAACTATAGTATGATAGTCAAAGTAATGTTCCGGTACGATCCGGGAGGATAAAACGGAACGGAAAAAGCAGCAGGATAAAATATCCGGTTGACAAATAGGATAAACTGCATTACTGTATTAACTGTATAATACAGATGAATTGTAAATCGGTTTCCCCGGGCAAAAATCGGAAATGGATCCGCCCTGAAGGGGAACAAAGGGAGAGAATGTATGAGTGCGCTGGTGGAAGTAAAGGACATGTGCAAGGTTTATAACCCGGGTGAAAATGAAGTGCGGGCGCTGGACCATGTAAATGTATCGATTGACGAAAATGAATTTGTAGCTATTATCGGTCACTCCGGCTCTGGAAAATCCACGCTGATGAATATGCTGGGATGCCTGGATGTCCCTACAAGCGGAACCTATCTGCTTCATGACCAGGACGTATCCAGAATGAGTGATGACGAACTGTCCGATATCAGAAACCGGGAAATCGGTTTTATTTTTCAGGGCTTTAACCTGATACCCAATCTGACCGCCCTGGAAAATGTGGAACTGCCCCTGATTTACAGAGGGGTGAGCAAAAAAGATCGTATGGAGCTTTCCAAAGATGCCCTTATGAAGGTAGGCCTGGAAAAACGAATGAACCACAAGCCCTCTGAAATGTCCGGCGGGCAGCAGCAAAGGGTGGCCATAGCCAGGGCCATCGCCCAGGCGCCGCCTGTCATACTTGCGGACGAACCTACCGGTAACCTGGACTCCGGCTCTACCAAAGAAATTATGGGTATCCTCAAAAGCCTTCACCAGGAAGGGAGAACCGTTATTATCATCACCCATGACAATGATATCGCCGCCCAGGCGGAACGGGTCATCCGTATCAAGGACGGCTACATTGAAGCGGATTATAATCAGGACCTGGAGGTTTATGAGGAATAGTGGGGTTTGCGCAGTAAGGAGCAGAGCAACAGCTGCGAATCCGTATTTTTACAAGAGTGAGACAGCTCTTTATATAATAGGTAACTACCCTATGGGATAAATTATGGAGGAATCAAAATGAGTGAGTTAGAGAACAAAGATACCGGAAGCCTGGAATCCCGGGAATCGGTTAAAGAGAAAAAGAAGAGGGAAAAGACCGAGGCAAAGGAAAAGAAGGCCCAGGAGAAAAGAGAGGCCATTATGGCCGGAGGCACCGGAAAGAAGAAAAAGAAGAAAATCGGCTGGATAATCGCCCTGGCATTAGTGGTGGTTATTGTTGGTTATTCCGTGGTGACAAGCGTTATTGCGAAGAATACCCCCATGCAGATAAATACCATTGCAGCCACCGTGGGAACCATTGAAGAGACCATGTCAACCAGCGGAACGGTAAGCAGTGAACAGAGCAAAACATATTATGCACCGGTTGGTGCGACCATTTCCGAGATGAGCATTGCCCTGGGTGATGAAGTGACGGAGGGCCAGCAGCTGGTGGTTTTTGACACCACTGACCTGGAAACACAGAAAACAAAAGCCGCGCTGGATGCATCCGCAACCGCGAACGGCTATAAAAGCTCCCAGTATCAGAGCAATAAAAACCAGTCGGAATATAACGAAGCAACCATCGGCCTTCCTGAGCTGAAGGTACTGGCAGAGCAGCAGGAACAGTACGTACAGGGATTAAAATATGAACTGGAGGACGAACAGCAGGCCGAGAAGCAAAAGCTCCAGGACTGGCTGGGAAAACTGAACCAGGAGCTGGAAACCCAGAACAATAAGCTGGCCGAACAGAGGGATGAAGAGACAAGAAAAAGCATCCAGGAAATCATACAGAACCTGAACAACAGTATCCGTGATACCAGCAACCAGCTGAGTGACCTGAACATGTCCGATGAGATGAAAGAAAAACAGCGTCTTATTGATGCAGAGCAGAAGAAGCTGGAGGATATGAAGGAAGAAATCAGCAAGAGAGAAGGCAAGGAATCCTCCTCAGAAGCCGGAATTTCCGATCCTTATGTGAAACAGCAGCAGGCGGACAGCGCCCAGAGCGCGCAGATTACAGCCAGCCAGGCAGCGAATGAACTGGAAAAAGCCAAGGCGGGCGTAATTGCTGAATTCCCCGGTATCGTGACCAAGATTGCCACCGTATCCACA
Source organism: Lachnospiraceae bacterium (assembly GCA_022845955.1). Classification (GTDB taxonomy): domain Bacteria; phylum Bacillota; class Clostridia; order Lachnospirales; family Lachnospiraceae; genus Eisenbergiella. The sequence continues at coordinate 5,776,683 of AP025576.1, read as the reverse complement.
TCCAAGGATGCGATCAAGGGAGGCGGCCTTCTGGAAGGCGCGACGGTTTCGGAAGGAACCGAACTCTTTACCATAGAAAGCAACAAACAGGTAAAAGTGGGAATCGAAGTAACCAAATATGATCTTCCCAAAATCGCTATCGGGCAGCAGGTGGATGTTACCATTGCCGGCAGCGTATATGAAGGGGAAGTTTCCAAAATCAACAAAGTGGCCGCAGCCAACTCCCAGGGAACTCCTGTTGTAGGCGCGGAAGTCCACATTAAGAATCCGGATGACAATATTTTCCTGGGTGTGGAAGCAAAGCTGGTGATTCATACCGCGTCTGCTGAAAATGTAGTAACTATCCCGGTTGAAATCGTGAATGCCGATAAGCAGGGTGAATTCTGCTATGTGGTGGAAGACGGCGTGGTGACCATGAGACGTATTACCACCGGCATTTCCTCAGACAGCATGGTTGAGGTTAAGGAAGGCCTGAAGGACGGGGATCAGATCGTCTATGACGTTACAGGCACCGTTATGGAAGGCATGAAGGTGATAGCGGTTCCCATGGGCGGCGCAGGGGCCGGCCAGGCTGTACCGGAGACCGGAGCGGCAGCCGGTGAAACAGACGCTGTGGCTGAAACGGCATCGGAGGCCGGAACACAGACAGCAGCCGGTGAAGGTTCCTCCGAAGAAGCAGGCGGAGAAACAGAAACTGCGGAATCACAGGCGGCGGATGGCACACTGGGGTCTGAAAATGAATAGCCAGGTACTATTCGAAGCTGCCTATATAAGGAGGACTGAATAGTGGCACAGGCATGGGAATATATTAAAATTGCCCTGATGAATATCCGGAGCAATAAGGGCCGGTCCATTCTGACGATGCTGGGTATTATCATAGGTATTACATCCGTAATCATGATTATATCCATAGGTGACGGCGTGAAGGGACAGGTCAATGATGAACTGAATGCCATGGCCGGAGGGCTTATCGGCATATATGTAAACAACGAACACAGCGAGGACGAGGTTTATTTTACCACGGATGATTTCGATGCGATCAGTGAAAAGGTAGAAGGGGTAAAAGGAGTAACTCCCGTGTATACCCTCTACGGCAGCGCGATCGGGAAAAAGGGCGAGTTCACCGCCTATGTTTCCGGCGGAACAAACAGTATGGAATATTATCAGAGCGAACCAATTGTGGCGGGCCGGTATTTTTCGGCCAGTGATTATTATTCCGGAAATAAGGTCTGTGTCATTCCGGAGCAGGCAGCCAAAAAGATGTTCGGCACCACCGATGTAATCGGGCTTACCATAGAAGTTACCCTGTATGGGACTACCCAGGATTTACGGATTGTGGGGGTCCGCCAGGACAGCGCGTCGGCTATGTTCAGTATGTACGGTGATATGATCAATATTGAATTGCCTCTCACCGTGCTCAGCGCTTCCTATGGTTTATATTTCGGGGAATTCACGGATTTCTACATTATCTGCGATTCTCCTACGGAATCGGTCCAGGTGGCCCAGAGTACCATAAACCTGTTGGAAGGAAGACATAACATTAGAGGGAAAGGGCTGATTCAGGTTCAGAACATGCAGGATCAGATTTCCCAGATTAATTCCGTTTTAGGAAGTATTTCCATCTTTGTAGTAATCGTGGCCGCCATTTCCCTTCTGGTAGGCGGGATAGGTGTTATGAATATCATGCTCGTTTCCGTTACAGAACGTACCAGGGAAATCGGTATCCGAAAGTCCCTGGGAGCCCGTACCGGTTCCATCCTGCTGCAGTTCTTGTCCGAATCAGCGATTATCACGCTTTTGGGAGGAATTATCGGCATTATCCTGGGCGTTACCGGAGCGGTCCTCATAGGCGGGGTAATCGGATTTTCGGCACGTATCCAGGTGAGCACTGTTTTAATAGCATCCCTGTTCTCCGCAGGAGTAGGTATTTTCTTCGGGATATACCCTGCCAAGAAAGCGGCGAAGCTCAGCCCCATCGAAGCGCTGCGTCACGAATAGGCCGAAATCTCTTGCGTAACGGAAGAATTTCAGTATAATATAAGGATAAGTAGACAAAAGCACCTACGACGTAGGTGCTTTTTCGGGTCTGCGAATGAACAGAGACAGGAAGGTACGCTATGGAAGTGGAATTTGATGTAAAAATTGATTCGGGAATCCTTTATGATTATATGCTCCACCATACCTATACCAGCTTTGCCGGAGTGGTGGGAACTACGGTAGGCGCGCTGATTCTGGTTGCATTCGGTATGACCGGACATGTGATCTATCTGATCGCCGGGCTGGTAATTCTTTTGTACCAGCCGGGGAGCCTGCTCCTGAAAGCCAAGCAGCAGGCGCTTACAAACCCGGCATTTAAGCAGCCCCTTCATTATAAAATGACAGAAGAAGGCGTGGAGGTATCCCAGGGGGATATGGTGGAATTCCAGAAGTGGGAGGATATGGTGAAGGCGGTTTCCACAGGCCGGAGCATCATCCTCTATACGACAAGAATCAATGCCAGCATTTTTCCAAGGAGGGATTTAAAGGACAGCCTTACCAAGGCGGTGGAAATGATCTCCACGCATATGCCTCCCAAAAAAGTGAACATCCGGATGTAGCAGGAGGATTGACTATAATGAAAACAGAACAAATCGAAAGCTTCTGCCCCGAAGACACCTTTGCGCTGGGAGAAAAGATAGGCAGATTGGCCGAACCCGGTACGGTGCTTACCTTAGTCGGTGATTTGGGCGTGGGCAAAACGGTTTTTACCCAGGGTGTTGCGGCGGGACTGGGGATCCGGGAGCCGGTTAACAGCCCCACCTTTACCATAGTCCAGATATACGAGGAAGGGCGGATGCCTTTTTATCATTTTGACGTGTACCGTATCGGTGATGTGGAAGAGATGGAAGAGATCGGCTATGAGGATTGTTTCTATGGAAACGGCCTTTGCCTTATTGAATGGGCCAATCTCATAGAAGAGATCCTGCCCTCCTCTTATATCCGGGTGAAAATCGAAAAAGACTTGAAAAAGGGTTTTGATTATCGTAAAATCACCCTGACAAGGAAGGAAGCGAATCAGGAATGAAAATAGTAGCCATAGACAGTTCAGGGCTGGTAGCCAGTGTGGCGGTGACCGAAGATGACAATCTGATTGCGGAATACACCACTAATTATAAGAAAACCCATTCCCAGACCCTGCTTCCCATGCTGGATGAAGTGAAGAAAATGATTGAGCTGGATTTATCCACCCTCGATGCCATAGCGGTATCTGCCGGACCTGGTTCCTTCACCGGACTCCGTATAGGATCCGCAACAGCAAAAGGACTGGGGCTTGCTTTGAATAAGCCTCTGATCGGGGTGCCTACCGTGGATGCGCTGGCGATGAACCTCTATGGGACGGATCAGATTATCTGTCCCCTGATGGATGCCAGACGGAGCCAGGTTTATACCGGTATATACCGCTTTGTCCCTGTAAATAAAAGCGGAACGGAACATACCGCCTCCCCCCGGGATACACAGGATACCCTGGAAATCCAATATAGCCTGGATATCCTGGAGCCTCAGTGCGTGGTGCCGGTGGAAGAAATCACAGATAAGCTGAACCGGCTTCCCGGTGATGCCGGGGTTATCTTTTTAGGAGACGGCGTCCCTGTTTTCCGGGAAAAGCTGGCGGAACTGATGCGCCGTCCTTATACGTTTGCACCGGCCCTGTGCAACCGGCAGCGTGCGGCTGCCGTCGCTGTCCTGGCAGCCGGATATGCCAAAGAGGGGAAAATGGTACCCGCCTATGCGTATGTCCCGGAATATCTCCGCCCCTCCCAGGCGGAACGGGAACGCAGCGAAGCCAGGAAAATGGCGGGAGAGCAGGCGGGAGACGCCATGATGAGCAAAGGGACCTTCTCCAAACAAAAAAAATCCGGTTCCGGGGAAAGCGGAGGCTGAACATGACGATTCGCAGAATGGTCAGAGACGATCTCACCCAGGCCGCCGCACTGGAAGAAAAGTGCTTCGGGACGGATGCCTGGTCCCTGCAGGCATTTGCCGATGCGCTGGAAGATGCCAACGCCCTGTACTTATCCGGTGTGGAAGAGGGAACCCTGGTAGCCTACTGCGGGATCTGGAAATCCTTTGAGGACGGGGATATCACCAATGTGGCAGTGGAGGAAATACACAGGAAAAAAGGGTATGCCCGCCTGCTGCTTAAGCAGCTGATGGAAGAAGCGTCACTCTCCGGTGTGGAAAATTTCACACTGGAGGTCCGGGAAAGCAATCTGCCGGCTATCCGCCTGTACGAGTCTCTAGGTTTTGTGACGGAAGGCGTCAGAAAGGATTTTTACAGAAATCCAAAGGAAAATGCGCTTATTATGTGGAAGAGATAGCCAGCGCATGGAATAATTACCGCTGTTTTTCGACAAAAATTTACGTTATAATGAATAAAAACGGAAAGCGTAAAATACGCGGATTGGAGTGACCATGCGGATATATCAGGATAACAATAATACCCAGCTCATATCGGTTATTTGCAACCGGTGCAAAAAAGAGTTAAAAGTGGAAAACGGAATACTGAAAGAAGGCTGTTTTGAAGTAAAACATGCCTTCGGGTATTTCAGTGACAAGGACGGACAGGTGTACCATTTTGACCTGTGCGAACAATGTTTTGATAAAATGCTCGCAGAATTTCAGGTGCCTGCTGAAGTAAAGGAGGCAAAGGAGCTTCTGTAGCGGATTGGAGTAATACGTATAAATGCTGGATATATGCTTACTGGGAACCGGAGGGATGATGCCCCTGCCTTACAGGTGGCTCACGTCTCTTATGGCCCGTTATAACGGAAAAAGTATCATGATCGACTGCGGGGAAGGAACACAGATCGCCATGAAGGAGAAGGGCTGGAGCCCCAAGCCGGTGGATATTATCTGCTTTACCCATTACCACGCGGATCATATCAGCGGCCTGCCGGGAATGCTTCTCACCATGGGAAATGCCGAACGCACGGAACCGCTGCTTCTGATCGGCCCCAAGGGGCTTGCCCGGGTGGTGAATTCCCTGCGTGTCATTGCCCCGGAGCTGCCTTTTCCTATTGAATACCTGGAACTGACGGAGCCGGAGCACAGGATACCCTTTGACGGTTTTTGTATCGAAGCCTTCCGGGTAAACCATAATGTGATCTGCTATGGCTATAATATCGTTGTGGAACGGATCGGCCGCTTCCAGCTGGAAAAGGCCCAGGAACTGGATATCCCCAAGCAGTATTGGAGCCGCCTGCAGAAAGGGGAAACGATAGAAACCCCGGACGCAGTCTATACCCCGGATCTGGTTCTGGGACCTCCCAGAAAAGGGATTAAGCTGACCTACTGTACGGATACCAGACCCACGGAAGGAATTGTCAAAAATGCGGCGGGTGCCGATCTCTTTATATGTGAAGGCATGTATGGGGAACCGGAAAAGAAGGACAAAGCGCGGGAATACAAGCACATGACCTTCCTGGAAGCCGCGGATATGGCAAAACGCGCCCGGGTAAAGCAGATGTGGCTGACCCATTACAGCCCTTCCCTTACCAGGCCGGAGGAGTATATGGACGGTGTCCGCAAGATCTTTCCCCAGGCTGTCGCCGGGAAAGACGGGAAAAGCACAGACCTCCTTTTTGAAGAATAACGGAGAAAGTTTATGGAAAAAGAAGATATTTATATTCTCGCAGTGGAAAGCTCCTGTGATGAGACCGCGGCCTCTGTTGTCAGAAATGGCAGGGAGGTTCTTTCCAATGTTATCTATTCCCAGATTGATCTGCACACCCTGTACGGCGGAGTGGTTCCTGAGATCGCATCCAGAAAACATATAGAAAAGGTAAACCAGGTCATAGAAAAGGCTCTTTCCGATGCCGGAATCACCTTAAAGGAAGTGACCGCTGTAGCGGTAACCTATGGCCCGGGCCTGGTAGGCGCGCTCCTGGTTGGAGTATCCGCAGCCAAAGCCATAGCCTTTGCTGCGGACAAGCCTTTGGTGGGAGTCCATCATATAGAAGGGCATATCAGCGCCAATTATATAGAAAACAAAGAACTGGAGCCTCCTTTTATCTGCCTTGTTGTTTCCGGCGGACACTCCCATCTGGTCGTGGTAAAGGATTACGGGGAATATGAAATAATAGGAAGAACAAGGGATGATGCCGCGGGAGAAGCCTTCGACAAGATTGCCAGGGCCATCGGACTTGGTTATCCCGGAGGCCCCAAGATCGATAAAGTATCCAAAGAGGGGAATCCGGATGCCATCCGTTTTCCCCGTGCCAAAGTGGACGGCAGTACATATGATTTCAGCTTCAGCGGCTTGAAATCCGCAGTGCTGAACTATCTGAATTCCTGTGAAATGAAAGGGATTGCCGTTAACCAGGCAGATGTTGCGGCTTCTTTCCAGAAAGCGGTAATAGACGTCCTGGTGGGACATTCCATGGATGCTGTTTCCCAGTATCATTTTAAAAAGTTCGCCATTGCCGGCGGTGTGGCTTCCAATACCTCACTGCGTGCCGCATTCGAAAAAGCCTGCAGGGAAAAAGGGCTGGAATTCTATCATCCTTCTCCTGTGTATTGTACCGATAACGCAGCCATGATCGGAGTGGCAGGCTATTATGAATACTGCAAAGGAACACGCCATGGCTGGGATTTGAATGCAGTTCCCAACCTGAAGCTGGGCGAAAGGATTTAGAAACGGGGGATGGTTTATGAAGGAAAAAACAGCCGCGGTGGTCCTTGCTGCCGGTAAAGGGAAACGGATGAACAGCGATATTCCCAAACAATATATGCTGCTGCGGGATAAACCCGTTCTTTATTATTCCCTGAAGGTATTCCAGGAAAGCTTTGTGGATGAAATCGTTCTCGTAGCGGAAAAGGGAGAGGAAGAGTTCTGCCGGAAAGAAATTATTGAAAAATACGGATTTACCAAAGTTAAGCATATAGCAGCAGGCGGGACCGAACGCTATTTCAGCGTGGCAAACGGCCTGGAGGCAGTATCACAAGACTGTGATTACATATATATCCATGACGGTGCCAGACCATTTGTTACACAAGCTATTATAAAACAAGCGCTGGCGGAAGTAAGAACCCATAAAGCCTGTGTGGCCGCAATGCCGGTAAAGGACACGATCAAAATTGCGGACGAACAGGATTTTGCCGTATCCACTCCAAGAAGGGATCTGGTCTGGATGATGCAGACTCCACAGGTATTTCAGGCATCTCTGATCCGCGGGGCTTACCGCAAGCTGTTATCGGAAGAAAAAAAGCTGCGCAGCCAGGGAGTACAAATCACCGATGATGCCATGGTGGTGGAAACCCTCCTCAGCCATCCCGTCAAATTGTTCCGGGCTTCCTATGAGAATATCAAGATAACAACACCGGAAGATTTACTGATTGCAGACGGCATTTTGGAAAAAAGAGTCTGATTTTGTAAATATTAAAGAATGGCCCTGCCCTTCATATGCAGTAAATACGGGAAAAATTCCTCTTTTGAAAAAATAATTAAAAATAATGGAAAAAATGTGTTGACACTGAGGGGCTTTTTCGCTATAATAACTTTTGCACTGCTGAGGAACACAAAAAAACAACCCATTGTTTTGCACAATTGAAAACAAATGGAGAGGTATCGAAGTGGTCATAACGAGGCGGTCTTGAAAACCGTTTGTCCGCAAGGGCGCGTGGGTTCGAATCCCACCCTCTCCGTTAGCGTAAACCGCTGCGGAAATCAGGCTGAATGATTTTCGGGACACAATAAAAATAAATAGCGGGTTAAACCGCATAAGTTGATTGAATCAGCTTGCTTGGAGAAGTACCCAAGAGGCCGAAGGGACACCCCTGGAAAGGGTGCAGGTCGTTAATAGCGGCGCGAGGGTTCAAATCCCTCCTTCTCCGTTCGCAGTTCTTCTATACAAATAGAAATATCTGCGTGGGCTTATGGCAAATGTCTGCCGATAGATAACAGACAGAGAATCTAAGCTCTGAACCTTGACAAATAAACAGTAATGCAACCCTGAAAATTCTAAAAAAGAAAATTCAGAGAACAAGTTTTAAAGCTTCGCAAGAAGCATTTAAGACACCCAAAAACAGTAAAAAATGTTTGGAAACAAACGACGGTTAAACATTAGCTAGAGTTAATCTTAACCGGATTGAACACTTGAACAAGAGAGTTTGATCCTGGCTCAGGATGAACGCTGGCGGCGTGCCTAACACATGCAAGTCGAACGAAGTTATGCAGAGGAAGTTTTCGGATGGAATCGGTGTAACTTAGTGGCGGACGGGTGAGTAACGCGTGGGAAACCTGCCCTGTACCGGGGGATAACACTTAGAAATAGGTGCTAATACCGCATAAGCGCACAGCTTCACATGAGGCAGTGTGAAAAACTCCGGTGGTACAGGATGGTCCCGCGTCTGATTAGCCAGTTGGCAGGGTAACGGCCTACCAAAGCGACGATCAGTAGCCGGCCTGAGAGGGTGAACGGCCACATTGGGACTGAGACACGGCCCAAACTCCTACGGGAGGCAGCAGTGGGGAATATTGCACAATGGGGGAAACCCTGATGCAGCGACGCCGCGTGAGTGAAGAAGTATTTCGGTATGTAAAGCTCTATCAGCAGGGAAGAAAATGACGGTACCTGACTAAGAAGCCCCGGCTAACTACGTGCCAGCAGCCGCGGTAATACGTAGGGGGCAAGCGTTATCCGGATTTACTGGGTGTAAAGGGAGCGTAGACGGCATGGCAAGCCAGATGTGAAAACCCAGGGCTCAACCCTGGGACTGCATTTGGAACTGTCAGGCTGGAGTGCAGGAGAGGTAAGCGGAATTCCTAGTGTAGCGGTGAAATGCGTAGATATTAGGAGGAACACCAGTGGCGAAGGCGGCTTACTGGACTGTAACTGACGTTGAGGCTCGAAAGCGTGGGGAGCAAACAGGATTAGATACCCTGGTAGTCCACGCGGTAAACGATGATTGCTAGGTGTAGGTGGGTATGGACCCATCGGTGCCGCAGCTAACGCAATAAGCAATCCACCTGGGGAGTACGTTCGCAAGAATGAAACTCAAAGGAATTGACGGGGACCCGCACAAGCGGTGGAGCATGTGGTTTAATTCGAAGCAACGCGAAGAACCTTACCAAGTCTTGACATCCCCCTGAATATCATGTAAAAGTGATAGGCCTTCGGGACAGGGGAGACAGGTGGTGCATGGTTGTCGTCAGCTCGTGTCGTGAGATGTTGGGTTAAGTCCCGCAACGAGCGCAACCCTTATCCTTAGTAGCCAGCAGGTAAAGCCGGGCACTCTAGGGAGACTGCCGGGGATAACCCGGAGGAAGGCGGGGATGACGTCAAATCATCATGCCCCTTATGATTTGGGCTACACACGTGCTACAATGGCGTAAACAAAGGGAAGCGAGACAGTGATGTGGAGCAAATCCCAGAAATAACGTCTCAGTTCGGATTGTAGTCTGCAACTCGACTACATGAAGCTGGAATCGCTAGTAATCGCGAATCAGCATGTCGCGGTGAATACGTTCCCGGGTCTTGTACACACCGCCCGTCACACCATGGGAGTTGGAAATGCCCGAAGTCTGTGACCTAACCGAAAGGGAGGAGCAGCCGAAGGCAGGTCTGATAACTGGGGTGAAGTCGTAACAAGGTAGCCGTATCGGAAGGTGCGGCTGGATCACCTCCTTTCTAAGGCGAAGAAGTAGGGGTTGTATTACTGTTTAGATGTTGAGGGAGCCGAAAGGCGCCTGAAAAGCATCATGAAAATTCTGGTGGCGATGCGCTTAGGGGAGACACCCGTTCTCATCCCGAACACGATGGTTAAGACTTAAGCGGCCGATGGTACTATGCTGGAAACGGTATGGGAGAGCAGGTGGCTGCCAGATTAAATGGGGGCGTAGCTCAGTTGGGAGAGCACCTGCCTTGCAAGCAGGGGGTCAAGAGTTCGAATCTCTCCGTCTCCACTGGATGCACAGACATCCAAGGAATAAAATCCTGAAGAATCCGTACCTTGAAAACCGAATATTGAAAATAATCTTAAAGTATCTGATAGATGAATCCTAACGGAATCATCTACGTCTATATGGAAGGTTTTTAAATAAAGAAACCGACCGGATAGAAGAAGATAAACGAGAAGACATCCAAAACAAGCAATAACCAATCCGGAAGGGTTGGATAAGAAATACCAAAAGAGCATACAACGCTATGTATGCCGTAACGAGACCACACAAGGACGAGTTACAAACAGGTTAAGCTATAAAGAGCACAAGGTGGATGCCTTGGCACTAAGAGCCGATGAAAGACGTGATAAGCTGCGAAAAGCTGCGGTGAGGAGCAAATATCCATTGACCCGCAGATGTCTGAATGGGGAAACCCGGCGGAGAAATCCTCCGTCACCGTATTCTGAATCCATAGGGATACGGAGGGAACCCGGTGAACTGAAACATCTAAGTAGCCGGAGGAAAAGAAAGAAAAACGAGTTTTCTTTCTTCGGAAAGAAAATATATCGATTCTGTGAGTAGCGGCGAGCGAAAACGGAAGAGCCCAAACCAGCGTGCGTGCATGCTGGGGTTCGGACTGCATACGTTATGAATGAGGTTAGCAGAACGGTCCTGGAAAGACCGGCCAGAGAGGGTGAAAGCCCCGTAAGCGAAAACCAAGTTTGGACAGCAGGATCCAGAGTACCACGAGACACGAGAAACCTTGTGGGAATAAGCGGGGACCACCCCGTAAGGCTAAATACTCCTTAGTGACCGATAGCGCATAGTACTGTGAAGGAAAGGTGAAAAGGACCCCGGGAGGGGAGTGAAAGAGAACCTGAAACCTTGTGTTTACAAGCTGTGGAAGTACCGTCAGGGTACAACCGCGTACTTTTTGTAGAACGGTCCGGCGAGTTGTGGGTGCTGGCGAGGTTAAGTCCTTAAGGGACGGAGCCGAAGGGAAACCAAGTGTTAACTGCGCGTAAATTATCCATTGGATAATCAGTCAGTATCTGCAGACCCGAAACCGGGTGATCTATCCATGTCCAGGTTGAAGTTGCCGTAAAAGGCAATGGAGGACCGAACGCACATCCGTTGAAAAGGGTGGCGATGAGGTGTGGATAGGGGAGAAATTCCAATCGAACCCGGAGATAGCTGGTTCTCCTCGAAATAGCTTTAGGGCTAGCCTCATATGAGTTCCATGGAGGTAGAGCACTGAATTTCCTAGGGGGCGTCAAAGTCTACCGAAGAATATCAAACTCCGAATGCCATAGGAATGTTATATGGGAGTCAGACTGCACGAGATAAGTTGGGCAGTCAAAAGGGAAAGAGCCCAGACCTACAGCTAAGGTCCCAAAGTACGTGTTAAGTGGAAAAGGATGTGGGATTTCAGAGACAACTAGGATGTTGGCTTAGAAGCAGCCATACATTCAAAGAGTGCGTAATAGCTCACTAGTCGAGAGGTCCTGCGCCGAAAATGTCCGGGGCTGAAACACGGCACCGAAGCTTAGGAACGCAGGCGACTGCGTTGGTAGAGGAGCATTCTTACCGGGAAGAAGCAGTGCTGTAAGGCATTGTGGACTGGCAAGAAGAGAGAATGCCGGAATGAGTAGCGAGATGGAGGTGGGAATCCTCCAGGCCGAATATCTAAGGTTTCCAGGGTAAAGCTGATCTGCCCTGGGTAAGTCGGGGCCTAAGGCGAGGTCGAAAGACGTAGCCGATGGACAACAGGTTGAGATTCCTGTACTATCATATGACAGAACTGTGGGGACACAGAGGGAAAGCCTGAGCCGGGAAAGGGAAACCCGGTGCAAGCGGAGTAAGAGCCAGGTTGGAAAAACCGCCTGGCAATCTGAAGCCGTGACGCGTACCGAATTAAAGTAGGGAAGCAGGTGAGCCAGCTGTCGAGAAAAGCCGCTATTGTTCATATGATACCCGTACCGTAAACCGACACAGGTGGATGAGGAGAGAATCCTAAGGCCGGCGGGAGAAGCATTGTTAAGGAACTCGGCAAAATGACCCCGTAACTTCGGGAGAAGGGGTGCCTCTGAAAGGAGGCCGCAGAGAATAGGCTCAAGCAACTGTTTAGCAAAAACACAGGTCTATGCGAAACCGAAAGGTGAGGTATATGGGCTGACGCCTGCCCGGTGCTGGAAGGTTAAGAGGAGGAGTCAGGCAACGAAGCTCCGAATTTAAGCCCCAGTAAACGGCGGCCGTAACTATAACGGTCCTAAGGTAGCGAAATTCCTTGTCGGGTAAGTTCCGACCCGCACGAAAGGCGTAATGATTTGAGCGCTGTCTCGACAATGCACCCGGTGAAATTGAAGTACCAGTGAAGATGCTGGTTACCTGCGCCAGGACGGAAAGACCCCATGGAGCTTTACTCCAGCTTGATACTGGGATTCGATGCTGTATGTACAGGATAGGTGGGAGACTGGGAAGTGATTACGCCAGTAATCATGGAGTCACTGTTGGGATACCACTCTTGCAGCATTGGGTTTCTAACCTGCGCCCGTGACCCGGGCGGGGGACAATGTCTGGCGGGGAGTTTGACTGGGGCGGTCGCCTCCGAAAGGGTATCGGAGGCGCTCAAAGGTTCCCTCAGGATGGTTGGAAACCATCCGAAGAGTGCAAAGGCATAAGGGAGCTTGACTGTGACACCGACGGGTGGAACAGGTACGAAAGTAGGACTTAGTGATCCGGTGGTATTAAGTGGGAATGCCATCGCTCAACGGATAAAAGCTACCCTGGGGATAACAGGCTTATCACTCCCAAGAGTTCACATCGACGGAGTGGTTTGGCACCTCGATGTCGGCTCATCGCATCCTGGGGCTGTAGCAGGTCCCAAGGGTTGGGCTGTTCGCCCATTAAAGCGGTACGCGAGCTGGGTTCAGAACGTCGTGAGACAGTTCGGTCCCTATCCGGCGCAGGCGTAGGATATTTGAGAGGAGCTGTCCTTAGTACGAGAGGACCGGGATGGACGGACCGCTGGTGTATCTGTTGGCTACCAAAGCCATGGCAGAGTAGCCAAGTCCGGCAGGGATAAACGCTGAAGGCATCTAAGCGTGAAGCCCCCCTCAAGATGAGATATCCCAATAAGTAAGACCCCTTAGAGAGTATGAGGTAGATAGGCTGGAGGTGGAAGTGCAGCAATGTATGGAGCTGACCAGTACTAATCGGTCGAGGGCTTATCCTGAAGGTATGAAAGAGGTTTTGGAGAAGATTAGATTCAATGTTCGGTTTTGAGGGTATGGGTTCATACATTTGGTTATAGGAGATGTAGAGGAATGATCCTCGATAGCTCAATGGTAGAGCACTCGGCTGTTAACCGAGTTGTTGTAGGTTCGAGCCCTACTCGGGGAGTCGCTGTGAAGGCTGGGTCCTGAGGAGCGCAAGGGAAAAAGCTTAGGCCGGGGGAACAGTCCCTGGAAAAGAAAAGAGGCTCCGTGGTCAAGCGGTTAAGACATCGCCCTTTCACGGCGGTAACACGGGTTCGATTCCCGTCGGAGTCATTAAATAGTCAAACGCAGCAGTGATAATAACCGATGCGTTTTTAGTTGTAAAAAGATTTAGCAGACGGCATTTATGTGCCGATGTGGCTCAATTGGCAGAGCAGCTGATTTGTAATCAGCAGGTTATCGGTTCGAGTCCGATCATCGGCTTTATCCTGGATAACAGGATATATATCCGTAAAAGTTTACGGACCTTTAGCTCAGTTGGTTAGAGCAACCGGCTCATAACCGGTCGGTCCTGGGTTCGAGTCCCCGAAGGTCCATTAGTTACATAGTTTTTGGCCCAGTGGCTCAGTTGGTTAGAGCGCCGCCCTGTCACGGCGGAGGTCGTCGGTTCGAGTCCGATCTGGGTCGTTTTTTTACAAATGTAAAAGAAGAGGAAGGCATTGTCTGATTGACGGTGCTTATCTTTTTATTTGGATCACAGCTACGCCGGCATGGCGGAATTGGCAGACGCAAGGGACTTAAAATCCCTCGGGAGCAATCTCGTACCGGTTCAAGTCCGGTTGCCGGCACTATTTATATGATGGGGACTCTTTTCTTAGTTTGCGGCTAGAGGGAGTCCCTGTTCATTTTTGGGTATGGTAATTTATTTGGACAAGGTATTTGATGAGTACCAGAACGGAAAGAAGGCAGATAAGATAGCAGCAGACTTGTACAGGGAAATCAGGAATGCTGAAAGAAGTCCCTCATTTTCCTTTTCTGGATTTGGCCGTTATCTATGGCGAAAAAGATTTTTATTGCATATCAGGGCGAGGATTTATAGAAAAATCACGGAAAAGGCGGATCAGGGTATCCGTCTTTTCTTTTAAACAGGAGGAGAAAAATAAAATGAGTATATGCCTGAATTCAACTAGGCCAATGTCTGGAGGATTTGGCTGCAGAAATTTTTTCCGTAAAAACAGGTCTGAAAGTGCATCCTGTCCGAAAAATGATTAAACATACGCTCTTTCTGTTTATGCTTTCAGATGTGGATTCTTTCATAGATTTTGGCGATGGCAGGACAGGGATCCTGGAGTGCAAGACCACGAACTACAATTGTCAGAATAAGTGGGCAAATGACAGTGTGCCTGTGAATTATGAATACCAGGGCAGGCACTATATGGCAGTGATGAATCTTGATGGGCTTTAAGAATGGAATAAGAATACCTCGCAACCAGTGTAAATACTGACGTTGCGAGGTATTATGTTCTGCTTAACTGTTAAAGGCCGGATAATACCATACTTCACGTGGGAGCGTTCATAGTATCTCTTGCGGCTGCGGTGTCGTTTTTGTGGCATCCCCACTGTATGCGGCTTTCAGAAGAAGAGAGAAAGGGCCTTTCTCAATACTAAACTCTATGCAGACATCACCGGGTCTGTGTCGGTCATCTGACAGAATATAGGATAAAGAAGGCTTTCGGGAAGGATTCGCTCCGGCTTGAAATATGCAATTTTCTTCCGCATAGCCACAATGAAAATAGATAAGAATAGAAAAATGGTTTGAGTCTCTGTTAAACAGAACCCATTCCTAACGGAATTATATACTGTCGGCTATTCCTTCAAAGAATCCTTCCATTCTTTTACCTGATGTGTCATCTCCGAGTAAACCTCATTGGCTCCGGCAGCATTTAGCTTTTCCTGTGCTGCCTCTATATCCTTTTGAGGATCATCTGTAAAACCAAGATAAAGCAATTTGATATTGGTATTATAAATATCATTCATAGCAGCGACCTGATTTTTAACACTTTCATTGTTAAAGGTAAATGCAGCAAATTCCCCCGCCTGTGCTGTTTTTATCCATTTGTCATATAACTCATCATAATTGGGGATTCCGCCCTCCACCGATTTCCAATATTTATCATTTCGGATGCCCCAGTTACAGTTGCCATCATAGGGATAATTGCTGTTCTGTTCTGTCAATTCAATTTTCCCACCCCCAAGGTCAATATAATGCTCGCCCTCAATTCCATAACTGAAAAGGTCATGAAGCTCTTCATCATTACGTAGCAGATCTAGTGCCATAAGCGCACGCTCAGGGTTCTTTGATTTTGAAAAAATGCACATACCGTTTGCAAGATATGATTGTACAATGGCCGGAACATCATCCTGTGCGTCCACGACACGAATATCCCATTCAGGATGTGCAAGGATATTATTTGTATATTCACTTTTAGCATTATTAATATTCATCAGTGCCGTTGCGCTTTTTCCTGCAGCAAAGCTCTCTTTATTGTTCTGTGTATTTACTACTGCACTCTTACTCCAGAAACCGCGGTTTTTCCAATCCTGGAGCTTTTCTACAACAGTCAGAAAAGCGGGATCTTCCGTTTCATTAAATACAGTAACCGTATCGTCCCCCTTTTTAGTATATCCCATCAATTGCATAGGATTGATTTTTTCCAGACGGTCCATTGTCTCTTTTTGCCAGAACAGGTCATAAAGCATACGTGCATCGAAATCAGAACCTATATCCAGAGGAATCAGGGATGGCTCGTTTTTCGCAATCGTATCCAGATAGTTTTCCACATCTTCCATTGTTTCTGCTTTTGTAATCCCGTATTTTTCCATAAGGTCACCGCGCACAAGGAAAACATAGGAGGTGAGTTCTTTATAATTCATTGGAAGCATATAAACTTTTCCATTTACTTTAGCCTGCTCCCATGCATCTTCATAAATGCTTTCGGCTGTTAGAGGCGCATACTTTTCAAGATCCTCTTTTGTGATTTCAAAAAATCCCTGTTTGCTTGCCTGAGAATTGTACATGGCCCAGTCTGCGGAATAAATCAGGTCAAAATCTTCACCGGATGCAAACACCAGAGGATACTTTTGTTCCCATTCCCCCCATCCCATAAATTTGACTTCAATGGTTGCATTGATTTTTTCTTTAAGCTTCTCATTAATCCGGTCAAAAACCTGGTCAAAATCCGGTGTACGTTCCCCTATTAGGTACATCACAAGTGTCACTTCTTGGGAAGTATCAATGGTTTCCATTCCTTCCGGTTCCATAACAGCCGCTTCCTTATCCGGCTCTTCGGATGGTTTCGTGTCTGCCGGTGGCGTAGACTTTTGTCCGCATGCGGATAAAATCATGCACCAAAGTATTGCCAGTACCAGAAACACTGCAAAAATTTTGGATTTTCTTTTCATATAGAATCCTCCTTAATTAATTTTTTTACCGGAGAGGTACTTATCCTTTCACGGCTCCAATAGTAACCCCTTTAACGAAATACTTTTGTAAAAATGGATACAGCAATACAATAGGACCCGTGGCCACAACAGTCATCGCAAGCTTCACAGGTTCGCTGGGAACCTGTGCAGTAGGAATTCCCGCACGGGCGGCGGCATTCATCATCCCCTGGCTTTTATTAAGAATATCATTCAAATAATACTGCAAAGGATACATCCTGTCATCATCAATATAGAGCATGGCAGCATACCAGTCGTTCCAATAATTCAAGGCAATAAACAGTCCCACTGTGGCAAGGCCGGCTTTACTTAAAGGAAGAGCAATATGCCGGTAGATTGTCCAGTCATTGGCGCCATCCAGCCTTGCCGATTCGAAAACCGCCTCCGGAATGTTGTTCATATAGCTTTTAAGTATCAACAGATAGGTGACATTGACTAAGGTGGGCAGAATCAGTGATATGTAGCTGTTTTTAAAATGCAGATATTTCATATTAAAAATATACCACGGTACAAGGCCGCCTCCAAATACCGTCGTAAAATAGAAGAAAAAAGAAACGATATTGCGGTATGTAAAATCCCTGCTTGAAAGTACATAGGCGGCCATGCTCGTAACTATCATGCTGGAGAATGTTCCGAAGACAGTCACAAAAATTGTGACGCCATAAGCATGCAGCATATCACCGGGTGCTTTAAACAGAAACTGATATGCCTCCAGGGAAAATATTTTTGGAAGCAGACGGTATCCATCCGTCAGGATTGAATTCTGGCTGGTGAAGGAACCTGAGAGGATAAGCCAAAACGGGATAATACAAAACAGAGTAAGTAGCGAAAGCAATACCACACTGATGATATTGAATACTCTTCGGTCACTGCTTTGTTTTCTTTTGACGCCAGTTTGCCTTTTCATTACTTCCTCCTTTCAAAACAGTGTATAGTCGGGTTCCACTTTTTTGACCACATAGTTGGCGAACATAATCAGAATAAAGGAAAATACGGACTGATACAGGCCAGCTGCGCTTGTCATTCCGAATTCCTGCAGATACATCAGACTACGTGTTACATATGTATCAATCACATCCGTAGTTTCCAGCGTCATGGGGTTGTTACCCGTCACCTGCCAGAACATCTGGAAATCTCCTTTCATAATGGTACCGATGGAAAGCAGGATTAGAATGACCATTGTCGGCCTGATGCATGGAAGTGTGATATTCCATATTTTCTGCCACATGGTAGCCCCGTCCACATCTGCAGCCTCATAAAGCTGATCGTCGATGTTCACCACACTTGCCAGATACATTACGGTACCATAGCCCAGATTTTTAAAAAGGCTTGCTCCGATCAGGATAGGAATCCATGCTTTCGGGTTGGAATAAATATCAAGACTATTCAGCCCCAGCTGGCGCAGCAGTGTATTTACAGCGCCGAATTCATAGTTAAACATATTGTATACAAAGGCGCCGACCACAACCCATGAAATAAAATAAGGCAGAAACATCAATGACTGCGTGATACGTTTAAAATGCTTGTGCGCCATTTCTGATAATAAAATGGCACAGGCAATCTGGAAAAGGGTATTAACAGCCAGAAAGGCCATGTTGTACAGGATTGTATTGCGTGTAATGGATAAGGCTTTGCCACTCTTGAAAAAATAGTTAAAATTTTCCATACCGATCCAGGGGCTTCCAAAGATGCCGTCCTGATAATTGAATTCTTTAAAAGCAAGCACGATACCCGCCATTGGGATATAGCACATCAGGATTACTGCCACCGTCGCCGGTACCAGCATAAGCCACTTAATACGGTTTTTCTTTAAATCCAACCACAACAAATGTGTTTTTTTCATCCGTACTCCTCCTTTTCTATATCCAGCATAACAGTTTTGGGATTTGGATTTCAACGGGACTAAATTTGGAAAGGAACACAGAATTTTGCTGTTTCACCATAATGTCTGATTATATTTGTGTGGCCATAAGAACAGATGTATAATATGTTCATAAAATGAAGGAGGAAGTCTGCTGTGATATCCGTTTTGATTGTAGATGATGAAAAGCTGGTGCGGGATACTCTGGCAAATTATATAAACTGGAAAGAATTGGGTATAGATGCCATATACCTTGCGGATAACGGTTCACGCGCGCTGCTGCTTGCGGAAAAGGTACAGCCTTCTATCGTGATAACCGATATTAAAATGCCGCATATGGGAGGAATGGAGTTTGCGCAGATCATCCGGAAGCAATATCCCGGCAGCCGTCTCGTTTTTTTGAGCGGCTATACCGATAAGGAATATCTTAAGGGGGCTATTCATCTACATGCGGACGGGTATATTGAGAAGCCTCTCAATTTACCCGAGATTTCTTCCATGGTGAGGGAGCTTGTCTGTTTATGCTTGCAGGATGAGGCCCGGAATAATCCCGAGCTGTTTTTTTATCATGGGAATACGAAGGAAGCTGTTCTGAACAACAAAGTTTTTACACTTACGAAAACGGATTTGAATCAAATAAAAACTTTCCTTGCGACAAATGATGAAACTGCACTGCTGATTGCACTCCATTCCCTGTGCGCTCGGATACGCCAGTGTGAAGGTACGCCGCCGGACTACATACGGAATGTATATTCCCAGTTGGCCCTCCTGCTGGAAAGCGCAGCTGAATTCCACGGCGCGGTGAAAACCCAGGCAGCCGGCGGTGCTTTCGTATACATGACTGCACAGATGGATTGCTTAAAGGATCTGGAAAACGAACTTTTTCACATTGCTGCGTTTTTGTATGAAGAAATCAGGGAAAGAGATTTCGAGCCGGTTTCACAGGTAAACGGGTATATTCAGGCGCACTTTACAGAAAGTACGGTTACTGTGGATGGGATCGCACGGGACCTGAATTTTAATACCAGCTATCTGTGTGCCGTTTATAAGAAAAAAACCGGACAGACAATCAATGCCGCACTCACAAAGGCCCGTATAGAGTTAGCATGTAAGCTGCTTAAGGAGCCTGATAGAAAACTGTATGAGGTAGGAATGTGCGTCGGTTATACAAATGGAAAATATTTTACCAGGGTTTTCACAAAAGAAACCGGGATATCCCCACGGGAATATAGGGAGCGTCATCATGAGGTATCGTAAATGGAAACATATTTTTAAACATATTCTGCAGGATACTGGCCTTCGTGTAAAAATGGTGATTATTTTTTTTATGGTGCTGATTCTTCCATTTTGCTTTTTTACCTTTTACGCTACACGGCGCATTAGTTCTGTGATTCAGGAGCAGACCTTCCTGGCGGCAGGCAAAACCTTTGAGGAAACTTTTGCCTCCGTGCAGTCCCGAATCGAGAAGGTGGTCAATGTTACAGAGCTGCTCATATATGATGATATGATTTATAAAATGGCTTCTACTGATCCTCAGGACTATCCGGCTATTTATCAGCTGGAGGATACCAATGTCCTGGCATCCTCCTTTAATTATCTGAGACAGCTTTCCGGTGTGGAAAATATCCGTCTGTATGTGAAAAATGATTATTTGTATTCTAATGAGAATACCTGCATTTTTCCCTTGGAATCGTTGTCGCATTCAAATTGTTATAAAACACTGACACAAACGCCTTCGAATCAATGGTACACACCGCTGGATTTTGCAGATTTGCCTTCTCAGGATCAGTCTTTTTTTTCATGTATGAGGATGGTATATGATCCCGGTGCCCTGACCACCCCTCTTGCCGTCCTGCGTGTAGATTTATCAAAAAGTATGCTGGAACAGGCCCTCAATCGGACAGCCATCACACAGAATGGCTACATTCTTCTGCTTTCCGGAGATAAAACTGTTTTGTCTTCTGAAAATGGGGCCGATCGGATTCTGCCGGAGGATATCGCGGCATCCCTGTCTCAATCCGTGAAGGATACTTGGAATACTATTGAAATAGACGGAATACCATGCTATACCTACAGCGCCACGCTTCCGCCCACTGGATGGATGCTCGTTTCGGTGGTTCCTTATACGGATATTTATTCCGTGGGCCGGGCTATGCGCAATGAAATGATAGGAGTCATGGTGGCGGTTGCAGGAGCGGCTTACGCCGTCGCACTTTATTTGATTAACCATATGCTCCGGCGTATATGGCTGCTGTCGGAGACAATGCAGAAGGTTGAGGAGGGAGACGTGGAGGTTCGTTTTAACAGCGAAGGAAAAGATGAAATCGGACGGCTCATTCTGCATTTTGACCATATGATGGGGCGAATTCAACAGCTGATGGAGGAAAAAATTCAGTATGGCTTTGAAATTAAAAATCTGGAGCTAAAGGCACTCCAGGCACAAATCAATCCCCATTTCCTCTATAACACGCTAGATACCATTAACTGTATGGCGATCCAGAAGGCCGTGCCGGAAATCGCTGGTGTGGCCACCTCTCTGGCCACTTTCTATAAGATTTCATTGAGCAGAGGAAAGGACCGGATTCCTGTTCACGACGAAATTCTGCATGCAAAGATGTATCTGAAGATCCAGAATGCACGCTTTGAAAATCGGATTCATACACAATGGAATATTTCCCCTGAAATTGAAAATTTGTACATGATAAAGATCGTTCTTCAGCCTATCATTGAAAATGCGGCAATTCACGGAATATATGAACGGGAAGATGGAACGGGAACCATTACTGTACATGGATACCGGGAAGGGGAAGATATATATATAGAGGTGGCCGACAATGGGATCGGAATTTCCCAGGAAAAAATCGATGCGGTATTTTCTACTAAGCCGGGTGAGATTGCACGGGAGCCGGGTGGATATGGTATTAAAAATATTATTGATCGTTTACAGATAGCCTATGGATGCCAATATGGATTATCCTGCAAAAGCATCCCGGGAACCGGAACGGCTGTAACTATCCATATACCGGCAGTTCCCGAGATTCCCCTGGAATAAAAGGAGGGCGCTTATGGAAAAAGTATATTGCTTTACACTTGATGATAATATCCGTTTTATGGAAGAGGCCTGCCGCCGGAATGTATCATCCTTATTTCAGATTCCATATCTGGCTATGCTCTTCCGTCAGCATAAGGAGTTTGGCTGTAAGTTTCAACTCAATATGTTCTACAGCTATTATCCTGGCAGTTTTTCACTGGCTGATTTTCCTGATACTTATAAAAAGGAATTAAAAGAAAATTCTGTCTGGCTTAAATTTTCTTTTCATGCACGCCATAATGATCCCCCATTTCCTTATGAGGACGACGCAGAGCTTTTGAAGGGCGATTTTGAAGATGTCATGTGGATCGCAAGCCAGGATGCTTTAGCCAACACCACTACCCTACATTATGCGGCAGCATCCCGAATCGGCTGTTCCATGCTTAGAAATTGTGGTATCAGGGGCCTGATTGGTATGTTTTATGAAAAACCAGGAAGAGAAGCTCTACATTATTTTCTCCCGCCGGCAGAGACAGATAAACTCCGCCGGGGAGAATTCTTATATGACGCGCAGACAGACATGATTTTTGCACACAACGATATTATTCTGAACCAGCATGGCATGGGTGATATAGAAGATTTTATGGTAGATATTATTGAGAAAGTTAAACAGGAAATTCATGTGCCATTTATTCAGTTGATGACCCATGAACAATATTTTTATGAAGATTATCCTGACTATCAACGGGATTTTGAGGAAAAGCTTCGTACTTCCCTGCGGATTCTTCACAAAAACGGATACCAGTCGGCTTTTCTGGAGGATGTCATATACAGCTTTCCTCGTTAAGTTATTTATTGGAGGGGTATGGGATAACGCTTATGCCCGTCCATGCGGAGATAGAGAGATATTCCATAGAACTGTCTGATATTATTACCTTTCATTATTATGGAGACTATACCCATTCCAGGCAATATATTGCACTCCTGCGGCAGTTCAGCCGGCCGCTGATTAATACGGAATGGCTGCACCGGCCGTTTCGCAGCCTGATCCAGACGTATCTGCCGTTATGGAAGAAGGAAGGGGTGGGAAGTTACTTTTTCGGATTTGTAAATGGGAAGAGCCAGTTCAATTATGTGTGGGAATTCATTAAGAGCCTGCCGGATATCGATACTTCACTTTGGATGCATGATATTTTCCATGAAGATTTCCGGCCTTATGACATAGAGGAGATTGAGGTGATTCAAAAATGTAACATAGATAAGGCATTGCCTGAAAAAATAGCAGGTAATAACTCGTTATAGATGTGAAAAAGGCCATTGACAAGTTTGGAAGGAAACCTGCCAGTGACCTTTTTTAATCTGTTATATAAATTAATTTTTGAGTTTTCTGCTGGCCGGGAAACAATATATTTTTAAAAACTCATTGCGCAGTCTTATGAATTACGCAAATCATCAACAATTAGCATGATATGCTCTATCTGATTTGGGCTTAATCCAGTAACATCGATGGTACTGCCGTCTGTGCTTTTCCTCTTTTCCCGTCCTAACAGATAGTCTGTACTTACAGAAAAGAAATCAGCAATTTTCTCCAGCATATCCACCGAAGGCATGATGTTATCGTTTTCCCAGTTACTAATACTTTGTTTTGATACACCCAGTTTATCTGCGAGTTGAACCTGAGTTAATTCCCGCGTCTGGCGCAGGTACTTGATACGGTATGCAAACGTGCTCACTCCGTCCTTTCTTCTTTCAAGTAAGTATGGACGAAATGTTAAAATATTAAAAATACCAGTATTGAAATAGTGGATTCAGGCATTCGATTATATTACTTAGGGAGTTAAAAAGACAATTTAAGAATCATAGTGATAATATTGAATTTATTCAAAAAAGGAGAAGGTATGGAAAAAGAAAAAATCGATAGGCTTGTAAGCTTATATCGAGAGCTTCCGCAGGAAATACAGAGTGCAGTGCTCTGGATTATGGAACAGAATGAAATTGTAGATTATTTGGTACAGGGAGAAAAAATTCCAAAGAAGGAGATAGAGGAGTTTATACAGAAAGCCATGGAAAAGAAAGACTATCTAATGGTGGTAATGCTGATATATAAAAGAGTATATGATATGAATAATTAAGGCATAATCATGATTGGCTCGCTGCTCCTTTTTTTATCGGCATGTTCAGAGATATTTAAACTGAATTTACTGCACAGGGAACGGGTCTTGATATTCTGCCGCAATTTGTGAACAGAAGCAACTCTCAAATGTAATATCCATGAGGCTGTCGGTTAATACCGTTTTTTCCCCTGGTATGCAAGGAAGAGACAATCCTACAGAATTCTGGCTTCTTAAAGCCCGGATTTTCTTTGGGATTATCTCTTCCTTTTCGTAACTCTTATTTTAGGACGCTTCTCATATTTGGATTTATGCTCACAACCGTTGCAGTCCGCACAGCCATATACCACAACGGTCCGGGTGCAGCCATCCTGCCCTTTGCTTTCTGCCCGGATATGGCGCGGTTTCCTTCCGTCATGGCAGAGGGAATCGTGCTCATCTTCAAAGACCGCATTCCCTCCTGTAACAATCCCCTATTCCGGGCGCACATAGTCATCCACTTTGGTATTTACAGCCATGATACCGTTCTCGTCGAAGTAGTACATCTTTCCGCCGATTTCCTTCCAGCCGGTGAGGGCCTTACCGCCCTGATAGTAGAGCAGATGGCCGGAATCGTTCTTTGTCCAGCCGGCAGCTGTGGCCGGGTCAATTACAACTTCTATAAACCGGCGCAGAACCGCCGACACCTCGGCGCGGGTGGCGTTTTCCTGCGGGGCGAAGCGGTTTCCGTCCCTGCCTTTCACGATACCGGCCCGCTGCATGGCGGCGACTTCCTTTGCCGCCCACGGGCTGATCGTATCGTTGTCCGCGAAGGTGACAGAAGCAAGCGGCGTGGGAATGGAATAGCCCATCTGTCCGGCGTAGTTTGTCATCATCACCGCCATCTGTTCCCGCGTCACAGGCGCGTCGGGGCTGAACAGCTTATCGCCGGTTCCCCCCGCGATGTTCTTCTGCGCCGCCCACTCCACATAGGCCGCATAGTAGGCGTCCGCCTTTACGTCGGTGAAGCTGCGGGTTTTGTAGCTGTCTGGGTTCACGCCCGCCAGCCGCCCCAGAGCGGTGACGAACATGCCCCGCGTCATGGCGCCGTCCGGGGAGAACTGGTTGTTCCCCGTGCCGGAGAGCAGGCCCCGCGCCGCCACAAACTCAATATCTTCCTTCGCCCAGTGGCCCGCGATGTCGGTAAACACCGGCACCGGCGTTTTATAGGCCACGCCATAGGTGGAGAAGTGGGGAACCTCCGCCAGCACCTTGCCAGCGTCATAACTGGATTTGTCCAGCCACGTCACGGCTCCCTTGCCGTCCACATAGACCATGAACAGGCTTCCCGTAACCTCCGCAGCGGCGGGGGTGTAGTTCAGTGTGATAGCAGCCGAGCCAGCGGGGAAGTTCACCGGAACCGTGACAAGGTTTCCCTTGCTGTCCTTATAGCTGATG
This sequence comes from Lachnospiraceae bacterium, assembly GCA_022845955.1. GTDB lineage: Bacteria > Bacillota > Clostridia > Lachnospirales > Lachnospiraceae > Eisenbergiella. The sequence continues at coordinate 5,751,605 of AP025576.1, read as the reverse complement.
GTGAAGTCATAAACCGGGTGAGCGCCGAGCTGTTTCGCCGCGTCCGGGAACGCGCGGGGATCGGCGGGAGCGGCGGCAAAGGTGATGTTGCCTGCCGTGGACGGAACCGCCGCCAGAATCGCTTTCAGCGCCGCAGGGTCGAAGGTCATGCCTGCCTTGTCACAGCCAAGCGTCAGGCTCTTGCCGCTGTCAGCCAGTTTCTTTAGGTCGGAGCGGGAAACGGTCTGGCTGATGTTGTCCCCGGCAACCGTGTAGCTGCCCTGCGGTTCCGGCTCGGAGTAGGAGCTTCCGCCGGAAGATGAACTGCCGTTTGTAGAACTGTTCTTGTTCCATTGTGCTGTTACAGTCAAATCCGCGGTAATCCGGGAGAAATCTTTATCCCATCCAGTAAAAGTATAGCCGCTGCGGGTAACGGCGGGAGCGGTGGCCGCGCTGCCTGCCGGAATGGTCTGTACCAATTCTCCGCCGCCAGTTCGGGTGCCACCCGCCAAATCAAATGTGATGGTATAGGAAGGAGCCACCACAATCAGATCTGCCGTCGCGCTGTCAACCGGCAGCAAACCCGCGCCGCCGCCGTACTCCGCCGTGATCGTATAGCTGCCCGGCTTCCAGGAATCCCCTGTGAGTGAGAGGGTGAGAGTGGCTGTTCCGTTTGTCACGTTTGCCGTTCCAAGCGCAGTCGTTCCGACTTTGAAAATCACCTGATCGGGAACGGCCGTGCGCAGGCGGGTGTTTTTTTGCGTTACATTAGCCTGCACCGTTATGTTGTCGCCAGATACTGCTTTACTGTCCGTCAGCTTTTGACCGCTTTTCCAAAAAGTAATCATGACCTCTGCTGGCTTGTTGGCCCCTGCGCCCGTCACGGACACCGTGATTCCGTTGCTGTGGTCATTGAGTGTGCCATTGTTTGTGATTGTGCCGCTGCCGTTTATTGCACTATGATTTTCAATGGTGCCCTGATTGGTAATTTCGCCGTTATTGGTGATGGTCGTGTTATCTGGAATTGTGAGTGAAGAACCGTCCGGCACTGTCAGGGTGGAGCCATCAGGGATAGTAAAATCTCCGGGAACTTCAGGACTTCCGTATACCGTTCCGTCACTACCCTCAAAAACCACGCCCTTCGTCAGTGTGGGAGCGGTTCTATCGTTGCTGTTCTCGCCGCTGCCAATGGCGTTTACGCCGGTATTGCCTCCTTTGGCAAACACAACGGCATTGCCGTTTACGGTAATATCCCCAGCCGTGCCAGTAGCGTTTGGCGAACCGCCGCCGCCGATGCCCGCGCCGCTTTTATAGCTGCCGGTTCCTCCTTCCGCATGGATCATGCCGCCGCTGATTTGAATGACGCCTCCAGAGCCGTCGTACCCGCCGCCGCCAATGCCCGCGCCGCCATTTACACCAGCGCCGCCGTAGGCGTTCACTGTGCCGCTGTGGATGGTAATATTGCCGCCGCTGTCGCCGCCGATGCCCGCGCCGCCGTAGCCGCCATTGGCCGTGACCTCGCCGCCACTGATTTCGATGGTTCCGCCGCTGCCGCCGTTGCCGCCGCCGATTCCCGCGCCGCCGCCGCTGCCCGCGCCGCCGCCGCCGCTGCCGCCGATGGCCGTGACCTCGCCGCCACTGATTTCGATGGTTCCGCCGCTGCCGCTGTCGCCGCCGCCGATGCCCGCGCCGCCGTAGCCGCCATTGGCCGTGACCTCGCCGCCACTGATTTCGATGGTTCCGCCGCTGCCTCTGTCGCCGCCGCCGATTCCCGCGCCGCCGCTGCCGCCGATGGCCGTGACCGTGCCGCCACTGATTTCGATGGTTCCGCCGCTGCCTCTGTCGCCGCCGCCGATTCCCGCGCCGCCGTAGCCGCCATTGGCCGTGACCTCGCCGCCACTGATTTCGATGGTTCCGCCGCTGCCGCTGTAGCCGCCGCCGATTCCCGCGCCGCCGCTGCCGCCGATGCCCGCGCCGCCGTAGCTGCCTGTGGCCTCCACCGTACCACCTTTGATTTTGATGGTTCCGCCGCTGCCGCCGTTGCCGCCGCCGATTCCCGCGCCGTTGCCGCCGCCCGTGGCGTTCAAGCTGCCGTTGCCGCCAATGGTCAGTGTGGCGCTTTCAGGAACCTCCAGCCCGGCGCGATACCTGCCGCTTGCCAGGGTGTTTGTGCCGGTGAGGGCGATGTTGGCCGTGCCGCCCGCCGCCACTGCAAAGGCGCAGGCATAGTTTGTGCTGCTCACGTCAATGACCGCACCATTCAGGGTCACATTGACTGTCACACCGTCAGGCACAGTGATAACCGCTTTTGGATTTGAGGCATCGGCACTCAGATTTCCGTTCCATGTGCCGGAGATTCCGTAAGTGCCACCTGTTTTCAGCGTAAATCCGCTGCCTGCGGTATATTCCACTTCGCCGCCCTTGCTGGCCTTTACCGTTAATTCGCCTTCCGTTACTGTATTGTTGGCGGCAAAGACAGTCGCTCCACCCAGCAGCACCTTGACCGTTGGGAGCAGGTCGCAGGCGTAGCCTTCCGGCAATCCTGCTGTAAAGGTGTAATCGCCGGTCAGCGGCCAGTTGTCCTCGCTGTCCTTTATGTATTCAGGGCAAGTCCAGCCGGTGATGTCCAGCGTGGCCGGGTCCGCCTCGCCCTCAATTTCCGCGCTGATCTGCGTGGGCAGCATGGAAACCACCGTGTCAAAATCCGCCTGATGGTCCACGTTTACGCTGGTCAGGGGCAGCTCGCCCTCGTTCAAGTTTTCATCGTCCACAAACGTCCAGTCGGTGATGGTTTTTACAAGCGCGTCATTCGCCGGGGGAGCCAGTACGCACTCGCCCTCATGCCCGTCCTCCAACGTGCAGCCCTCGGTCTTTGCGCAGGGCTTCGTTTCCTCCGTCACCGTCACGGTGATCTGCGGCAGCTTCGCGCCATCCGCGAGAGTATAGCTGCCCACGTCCGCCGTGAATACATAGGCGCCTGCCGTGTTGTCGTCATAGGCCGGGTCGCTATCCCAGGTCACGGAGATGTCTTCCTCTGACGTGGTGACGACCGTGACCGTTTCCCCACTGTCCTTTTCGGAAGAATCCCCGGCGTGATTGCCGGACGCGCTTTCGTCCGCGTCACTGGGGGTGGCGGTGGAAGCATCGCCGCTTTCGTCCTCCATATCGTCCTCGCGGCCCAGGCCGCCCTCTCTGTCGGCTTCGCCGCCATTCACCTTGTCCGGAATTACCGTGTCCTCGGTGACGTGATAAACTGTCGCCGTCACAGTGTCCGGCAGGGTCAGCCCGGACAACTCCGTCCCCACCGGGACGGTCTGCTCCGCCACGCCGCTGGGAAGTTCCTCAAAGGACGCGATACTTCCGTCCTCCGGCACATTGTTCTCCGCCATCGCTACCGCCGGAAGCTGCGTCACAATCAGGGCGGCGGATAAAAACAACGCCCATCGTTTTTTTCTTTTTTGTATCATCCGTATTCCCTCCTGGTAGATAAATAAAAGTGGTTTATGGCATGTATCAAAGATACCTGCCCTATAAGGGGATATCCCCTTCTGTGAAAACCCTTACCTGCGTTATCTTATGTCCCTTTCTTGTCACCGGGGAGGCCCCGCCTCCTTCCGTGCCGCCAAAAACCCGGCGCATTCCTCCCGGACGGGAAAACGCTGCCGCTTTGACAGACCGCCGGATTGCCATCGCCAGGATACAGCCCGCCTGCCGCACAGGGTCCGCGGCGGCTTTGAAACCGCCCTCCCGCGTGGAATCCCCGCCCTGCCGCCGCAGTCCGGCCGCCTGCGTCCAGGGGAAAGCGGCCGGGCTCCTCCTGCAAATAACGGACGGCTTCGGCAATGCGCACCGAAAGAGGAAAGGCGTTTTCTTTCATACCCATAAGATATCACTGCTTTTCTGTGATCAGTTTACCATGTTATGAAAAAGAGTAAAATCATACGGTATGAGGTTTTTCCAAATTTATTTTTTATTCGTATTAAAAATGAAAAAGTATGGGGACGGAAACAGGCGCCGGATAAGTCCTCCGCACCGAAGCGGGAAGAACGTGCCTTCTGGCTCCTGCGGGGGGACGGCACCTATTCGAGGGCTCCCCCGCGTTGCGGGGAATCAGCCGTACCATGTAGGGGACGACAACCCCTCCATGCCCCCGATCACGGGGGCGGTGGAGGAACGGGGCATCCGCCGGCCCGGCCCTGTGTGTGGTAAAGTAACACAGGCATCGCCTGCCGGTTTCTTCCCGTCCCCTGGCGTCTTGCTTTTGTGCGGCAAAGCGCATATAATAAAAGGAACCTAAGTTTAGAAAAGAAACGGGAATTACGGCGGGAGGACGGATATGGAATACATGACGGTAAGGCAGGCGGCGAAAAAATGGGACCGCTCGGAACGCTGGGTGCAGACGCTTTGCATCAAAGGGCGCATCAAGGGGGTGTACCGCCCCGCCCGTGACTGGCTGATCCCCGCCGGCTCCGAATGCCCCAGGGACAGGCGCAGGCGGGAGAACCGGGGGGAGGACGGGCCATGAACGGTATCGATTCCCTGATGTGGCAGGAATGGCTCTGGTGCGTGCTGCAGTTCGTGGGTCCGATGTTCCTGCGCTACTACCCTTTCCGCAAGAAGCTGAAAATCCCCGTGTGGGCGCTGGCGGCCATCACGGTGGCGGTGTGGGGCGGCATCGCACTCTGTCTCGTGCTGTTCGGCTACTCGCAGGAATACTCCATGAGCATCTATTGCAGCGCCGCCATCCTCATCTTCTTCCCCCTCTCCTGCATCATCATCAAGGAGCGGTTTGTCAGGCACTTCTTTGTCTACCTCATGTCGTATAACCTGATGACGGTGAGCATCGGCGTCTCCCAGTTCGTCATGCAGCGGCTGGGCAATAACCTGCCGGCGGGGAACCTCGCCACCCTTGCTTTTTACCTTGTGGCCTACCCGCTGATCTTCCGCTTCCTGCGCCGGGATTTGGAGCCGGTGATGGACGTGGACGACCCCAGGGTGTGGAAAATCGCCTGGGTGCCGATGGCGCTGTTCTATCTCGTCATCGCGGTGGCGACGCCGGGGATGCTGAACGCCCGGCGGGTAAGCTATGTGCTGACCCGGACGCTGGTGGGCCTGCTGTGCGCCACGTTCTGCATGATCCTGGTGATCTGCCTGCGGTACGCCCGTGAACAGGCGGCCAGGGAGGAAGCCCTGGCCCGTGTGCAGGGGCTGGCGGACATGAAGGAGGAATTTTTACATAACCTCTCCCACGAATTGCAGATGCCCATCACGGTGGTTTCCGGCTTTGCCCAGCTCACCGGGCGGATGATGGACGACGGGGAAATCGACCGGGCCGCCGTGCGGGACAACATGCGCCGGGTGGACAGCGAGGCCGGACGGATGGAGCGGCTGGTGGAGCAGCTTCTGGACGCCGCCGCCATCGAGAACGGCAGCTTCTCCTTAAGCCGCAGGCCAACGGACATCGGGGAGCTGCTGGAAACAGTGGCCCGCGTCCACTTCCCGGTGATGGACAGCCACGGCAACACCGTGACGGTGGACGCGCCGCCCGGCCTGCCCCCGCTGTACGCCGACCGGGAGCGGCTTTTGCAGGTGCTGCTCAACCTGGTGTCCAACGCCGTCAAACACACGGAGGGCGGCAGCGTCGCCCTGTCCGCGCGGGCGGAGGGGAACCTGGTGGCGGTGACGGTGAAAGACACCGGCGCGGGCATTGCCCCCGGCCTGCTCCCCCAGCTCTTTGAGAGGTATCCCCAAAACCGCGCGGCGGGGGGAAACGGGCTGGGCCTGTATATCTGCGGGCAGATCGTGAAAGCCCACGGCGGCCGGATCGAAGTGGAAAGCAGGGCCGGGGAGGGCACCGCCGTGCGGTTTACCGTCCCCGCGCTGGAACGGGAGGTGACAGGATGAAGGGGAAAATCGCTTTAATGGTGGAGGACAACGAGCATGTGCTGGCGCTCAACCGCTCGGTGCTGGAGCGGGAGGGCTGCACGGTGCTCCCCGCGGGGAACCTTGCCGGAGCGCGGCGGGCGCTGGCGGAGCATCCCAACCTTGATATTGTGGTGCTGGATATTCTGCTGCCGGACGGCAACGGCTTAGCGTTTATCCCGGAGCTGCGGGAGACGACCCCCGCCCCGGTGCTTATGCTCACCAGCAAGAGGGATTATGGGGACATGGTGAAGGGCCTGACCGGGGGCGCGGACGATTACATGACGAAGCCCTACCGGGTGGAGGAGCTGCTGGCGCGGATGGTGGCCCTGCTGCACAGGCGGGACGCCGCGCGGGAGGGCGCCCTCTTGACGCGGGGCGCCCTGGCCCTTGACATGGTGGCGCAGCGGGCGTTCCTGCACGGGGAGGACATGCTGCTCAAGCCCCGCGAGTTCGCCGCCCTCTGTTATCTGATGCAGCACGAGGGCGAGGGCATTCCGGCGGAGCGGCTGTATGAAACGGTGTGGAAGCTGCCGATGGGCGGCAGCGCAGGCGCGGTGAAAACCACCGTGTCCCGGCTGCGCAAAAAGCTGGAGGGGAGCGGCTATGCCATCACCTCCGGGTGGGGCGGGGGCTATTGCTTTGAGCGGGAACAATAAATATCCATAAAAAGGTTACAACTTGGCAACCTTTTCGTTTTTGCCGCCCGCCTGTGTTATAATGTGTGTGGGGGTCACAAGGCCCCGTAAAAACAGGAAGTCACGATGGCGGCTTTCTGTTTTTCAGTTATTACAGCGCGTTTCGGAAGGAAAGGCGGGTATGATGCGGAACCGGAAACCAGCCGTCCTTCTGATCGGGGACGATGGAAATGGGAATGCCGCCAGCCGGCAGATTTTGGAGCGGGAGGGCTGCGCGGCGCACGGGGCTTCATCGGTAAGCCCTGCCGTCTGGATGGGCTGTGCCGGAGGGGGAAAGCCCCGGCAGGGCCGGTGGACACAGCGTCCTATCAGCGGGCGCAGGGCCGGGACACGCCCCAGCCCACGCAGAAAAGCACATAGCGCACGGCGCGGAGAAGGGCGGCTTCAAAAAATTTTTCAAAGGGGTTGACAAGTTGAATAGACGCGATATAATTCAAGACAGACAGACAGACAGACAGACAGACAGACAGACAGACAGACAGACAGACAGACAGACAGATCCTTCGTAAGTCTGTCCTTTTGTCATGCCCAAAAACTGAATCATTCACCACCCAAACAGGCGCTTGCCCTTCTGGTTTCGGAAGGGCGGGCGTCTGTTTGTGCGTTCAGGGAAAAAACCGGGGCAGCGGCGGACACGCCGCCGAGAAGGAGGAAAGATAAGATGATAAAAAAGAAACGAACCGGGGCGATGCTCCTGGCCGTCGCACTGGTGGTGACACAGCTTCCAGTGGTGGCGCTGGCAGAAAATATCGTACCGGAGGACGGGAGTATCGCGTCCTTTATGGAGCTTCCCAGCAGCGTGGCGGAGCAGACCGTCCCGGTGGGGACGGCTTATGAGAAACTGGTTCTGCCGGGCAAGGTGGAGGCAAAAGTGTACCATGTCACGGAGGACATGGTGGTTCCGGATAAGGACGAGTTTGAGGAAGAAACCGGCGGCGCTTCCACAGCCAGCCCCAGCGACGCGGACGAAAGCGTGTCGGGGAACGGCGCGGGGCAGGAAACGGAAAGCGGAGAAACGGTCACGACCGTCACCACGTCCTCACAGAAGATTTCTGTGACCTGGGAGAGCGCCCCGGCCTATGACGACGGCACGGCGGGCAAGTATGTATTCACGCCGGACGTGGGCGGTTATGTCCTTGCGGACGGTGCGAAGCTGCCGCGGATCACCGTCACGGTGGAGGCGGAGACGAAGCCCTGCGCAAAGACGCCGGGCTGCCCCCTTCCCGACGGGCACGAGGGCGTGTGCGGCAAGGAGCCGGTGGAGGACAGCGGTGCGGCGGCTGTCACCATCACGGCCTTTGACGAATGGACCGGGGCGGTAAAATACGTCCCCCTGCAGACCACATGGGACGGCCTGGGCCTGCCCGCGACGCTGGGCGCGTCCGGATACACGGTGACGGACGATACGGAGCCGGCCCCGGAGCCGGAGGCGATCTCCATTAAGGGCGTGACCTGGGAGGTCTTTGAAAAGGACGGCAGCCCCGCCGCCTATGAGGAGGGCCGGACAATCCCCAGCATCTACTGGCTGCGGGCGGTTTTGCCGGAGGGGTATACGCTGGACGAGGGCGCGGCCCTGCCGGTGATAAAGCTGTACTATGGCATGGCGCTCCGGTCGAACCCCTCCGGAACAGGCTCGTTCACCGTGACGGGGGATAATACAAAATACGCCTACGACCCCGATGACCACGTTTTGACCATCAAAAGCGGCGCGGATTTGACCCTCTCCGGCACCGCCACCCAGGACAAAATCGTGGTGGAAAGCGGTGCGCAAAAAGTCCGGCTTACCTTGGACGGGGTAAACATCGACGTAAGCAGCACGAACGGCGCTTGTGCCTTTGACATGACCGGCGCGGAGGTAGAGCTCATCCTGGCGGACGGATCCGACAACATACTGAAAAGCGGTTGGGACCGCGCCGGGCTGGAGGCCCCGGCAACTTCCACGCTGACCATCGGCGGCTCCGGCAGGCTGGAGGCCACAAGCAGCAACGCTGCCACTGGCGCTGGCATCGGCGGCGGCCGCGGCGGCGACGGCGGCATTATCACCATTAACGGCGGTACCGTCACGGCCACGGGCAACGACGGTGCGGGTATCGGCGGCGGCGGCGGCAGCTTTGCCGGCGGCTCCGGTGGCGACGGCATCACCATTACCATCAGCGGCAGCGCCCAGGTGATTGCCACGAGCGAAGACAGCGCGGGCATCGGCGGCGGCGGCGGCAGCAGCAGCGGCAGCAGCGGCAGCAGCATCGGCGGTAGCGGCGGTACCATCACCGTCCAGGACAACGCCGTGGTGTTCGCCACGGGCCACCACAACGCGGATCACATCGGCGGCGGCTCCGGAGACACCGGCAAAGGCGACAGCGGCACCATCCACCAAGACGGCGGCGTGATTTTCGAGGGCACGGCCGGCGCAGTCTGCGGCGACGTAACCCTGCCCGGCGACCTGACCATTCCGGGCGGCTCCACGCTGACCAATGACCACACCCTCACCAACAACCACACCCTCACCAACAACGGCACCATCGACGGCTCCGGCACTCTGGAAGGCAGCGGCATTTTTCAGGGCACGGGCACCTACATTACAAAAGTTACCCGCACCATCGCTGCCCCCACCCGTGCAGACGCCACCCAAACCAGCGTGACCTTGAACGCCGTCAGTCCCAAGGGGGACGGCAGGGTGGCATACGCGAGGAACGACACAAACACCGCCCCGGTGGACGGCTGGCAGACCGGATTGACCTTTGACGGCCTGACAGCGGGCACGGCCTACTATTTCTTTGCCAGAGTTACGGGCGGCACAATCTATATGGACGTGACCTCTGACGGCGCGGCGTTCTCGACGGCGGACCTCTCTCCCGTAACCATCACGGAAATCCCCGGCGTGACGGCCCCGGCTACGGGAGCGGTCCCCGTGGCGACGGTTACCCCCACGGCGCAGTACACCGGCACGGTGGCGTGGAACCCCGCCCCCGGCGCAGCCTTTGCCGCCGAGACGGAATACATCGCCACCATCACATTGAGCCCTAAAGACGGCTACACCCTGCAGGGCGTGGCGCAGAACGCTTTCACCGTGGCGGGGGCGAACGCCACCAATGATGCGGACAGCGGCATCGTCACGGCGGCTTTCCCAAAGACAAACGCTGCCCCGGTCTATTCCATCCGGGCGCTCCCGGCGGCACTGGACTTCGGCACCGTCACCGTGGGCGACGCCTCCCCCGCCGGACAGACCGTGACAGTGGAGAACACGGGCAATCAGGACGTGACACTCTCCCAGCCCTCGGCCACCGGCTATGACGTGGGAAATCTCTCCCAAACAGTGCTTGCGCCGGGTGAAAAGGCCACGTTCACTGTCCAGCCCCAGGCGGGGTTTGCGGCGGGCTCCCACAAGGGGAGGCTGGCCATCAACGGCTCCTTTGGCAGCAGCGCCGCGGTTTCCCTCTCTTTCACCGTCAACGCGCGGGAAAGCGGGGGGAGCGGAGGCGGCAGCAGCAGCGGAGGCGGCAGCTACTACCTTATCACCACCCCGGAACTGCCGAAGCCCAATCCCCCCATGCTGGCCGTGATCGAGCTGCCTGTTTCCGTGGAGAACGGAACGGCCGCCGGCAGGGCGGACGACGGGCGCACGGCGTCGGCCATAGCCGGGGCCGGGAGGGATGCCAAGGCCAGGACAAACGGGATCGCGGTGCAATATGACGCACAAACGGCCACGGCCTACGACGGCTTTTCCATCGTGATTGCGCGGGCCACCCTCGACCGTCTGATCGCCGCCAAGGTGAAGTATGTCACCTTAAACACCGGCGTTGTGGATATGACCTTTGACCTCGCGGCCCTGCAAGCGATTCAGAAGCAGGCCGCCGGCGACATCACCCTGACCGCCGTCCGGGAAACCGGCCTGGCCGGGGACGCGCTGGCCGCTGCCGGCTCCCGCCCCGCCTACCGGCTGGCCGTGGGCTATACCGGCGCGGACGGCAAGACGGCCACGGTAGACAGCTTCGGCGCAGGCCGCGTCACCATAGGCCTCGCCTACAAGCCCGCCGAAAATGAGCAGGCCGGCGGCCTGTATCTGGTTTACAGCGCGGACGGAAGGGGGGCGGAGTGGCTGTATCAATCCGGCTACGACAGGAACAGCGGAAACGTGATCGCTTCCGCCGGGCATTTCAGTGTGTACGGCGTGGGCTATCGGACAGCCCCGGCCTTTGCCGACACGGCGGGACACTGGGCCAAAGGGGATATTGATTTCGCGGTGAGCCGGGGCCTGTTCTCCGGCACATCGGAATCTGCCTTCACACCAAACGGCATCCTCACGCGGGGCATGTTCGTAACGGCGTTGGGGCGGCTGGCCGGGATAGACCCCGCCGCCTACCCTTCCGGCCGGTTTAGCGACGTAGCCCCCACCGCCTACTACGCCCCCTTTGTGGAGTGGGCGGCCTCCAAGGGCATTGTGGACGGCACGGGCGAAAAGACCTTCTCGCCCGACACGCCGATCACCCGGGAGCAGATGGCGGTTATCATGCAGCGGTACGCCCAAAAGCTGGGGTACCCCCTGCCCGTGGCGCGGGAGGCCGTGGCCTTTACGGACGCCAGCCAGATCACCGGCAGCAGGAAAGATGCGGTGCGGGCCGTCCAGCAGGCCGGGCTTATGAGCGGCAAGGGCAATAACCGTTTCGGCCCGGGGGACGCCGCCACCCGCGCCGAGGGCGCCGTGGTGCTGCGCCGGTTCGTGGAGGTGGTCATCGACCCCGCCACCGCTGGCGGCTGGGGGCAGGACGACGCCGGACACTGGCGCTACTATCTGGACGGCAGGCCCGCCACCGGCTGGAAACAGCTGGACGGCAAATGGTATTGGTTTGACGCTGCTGGCCTCATGCAGGCCGGGGGCTGGAAGCAGATCGGCGATAGCTGGTACTACTTCTACCCGGACGGCAGCATGGCCGTGAATACCAAGGCGGACGGCTATGAGGTCGGCCCGGACGGCAAGCGGAAAGAAGATTAACTAAACAAGTGTGTCACCCATACGGACGGGGCGGCGGGCGTAGGGAGTACCCTTGCCCGCCGCCCTGTTTCGGGAAAGGGGTGTCATGGGAAAAGGGGTATTGGCCATCGGTTACGACAAAGAGAAGTTCAGCGAAGCCCAGAGCGAATTCTTGAAATTAAGCCGTTTTTGCGTCGCAACTTGCGCTATTTGCTTATTTCCTGACAGTCTGTGGTCAGGCTGTTGTCAGTTTGTCCCATTATAATTTCCATTCCGCGCGCCTTCGGGCGCGGCACAAATAGTAATGAAAGATTTTCAAAACCTCTACTCCGTGAGATAATGCTTGTTAAAAGCTATACTACAAAGCACGGGAGGAGGAGACCCCTGCAGGGATGCTTTCCCTCAACCTTAATGATAATGTACAGATTCAGGGCAGTCTGTACGATCCCTGAAGTCAGGCATACATATATGGATTTGGTTACCAGGATCGTAGAAAAAAACTTTTCTTTTCAATTGGGAAACTGGTGCAGGGAGCACGGCGTCTGCTATATCGGACATTTGATTGAAGATAACAACCAGCATACAAAGATGGGATCTTCTTTAGGTCATTTTTTTCAAGGACTGGGTGGACAGGACATGGCTGGAATTTTATAACGGAAACCTTCGTACAGGCTATAGAAATGCTGATGGATCATGGAGTACCTGTATATTTTATAGAAGCATATCCGGGAAGAATTTGTATTGACAGGACAAAGGCGTTGAACAGGGAGATGCAAAAGGGTGAAAGATTTGATGAAAAGGTTTCTGCTACACTGCTTAATTCCATTAAAAGAGCAAAGGTGATTTCCCTTGCCCATGTACCAACGGAAATGCGGCAGATTGGCGCTGCCGAAATACAGCTTGAACAGGAAAACGATAGACTCCGCTATTAGCATTATACCCACCAGGATAATATGGAGGTTTTTATGTTCGTTAATGAAGGGACATCTCCATATCATGGTGGTATTCAGATTGGAAAAGAAGGAGTGCCATTTATTTATGATGCATGGGAAAATGTGATTCGTCCTGCAATTTATAGGGTAGGGAAGTATAGAGTAATATACCGCTATTTAAAAGACGGGGTATTAGATATACTTGTAGTTATGGAAATGTTGCCGGAGAGCGAACAGGAATCTGCAAGCCAGTTCATTAAAAGGCTGGTGCTTGCATGGGACCTGGATTTACAAAAGTAACAAAGGAAGAACGGCAAAGGTTGGAAGCGGCAGAACAGAGAATTGACAGCGGGGGATATGTAAAAGACAGTGAAATTAAATGGGATTAAGAATAAGCAGTTGCAGGCTGAAAGGGCGGCAGCCGCTTATTTTACGGGTGTGCACCGTGTTTCCAGAAAGTCTGCAGATTTTCTGGACGTGGCAGGAAAAAGCCCCAGATTATTAATAAAGTAGTAAAGTCGTGTTATATTGGTAATCAAATATCAGGATTTTCCCTGTATTCCTTCGGTGTTTTTCCTATAACCCTTTTAAAAACACTGCAGAAATAACTCTGGGAAGAAAAGCCCAACATTTCTGCAATGGTTACAAGGGAAAGCTCTTTATATTCCAATAGCCGTCTGGCCTCTTCTATTTTGCATTCCTGAACATAAATGGAAATGGTTTTCCCCGTTTCCTTCCTGAAATGTGTACACAGATAAGAACCGTTCATATGCAGGTTTTCAGCCAGGAGTGCAGGAGTTATACTTTCATAAAGGTGTGACTGAATATACTGGTGAATTTGGCGCACAATAACGGAATGGGAATGGAACTGGTGTATCCGGGCAATGCGCTTGGTATATTCCTGAAAATAATCATAGAACAGATAAGTAAGCTCGGACTTTGTCTTTGCATGGAGGATTTTGTCCAGGTAATAGGAGGCCAGCGCATTGGCCAGGCTGAAATCCATTCCCGCCTGGACGGAGGTACGTGAGGCCATGATATTAGCGCTTAAAATATAGATGCGCATATAATCAATGCTGATTTCATCCCAGGAGTCAGCATGAATAAAATGTTCATTCAGCAGTTTTTCCATGGCATCCAGGCGGCCATAGCGCAAATAGGACATCAGGGTGTTTTCATTCCAGGGATCTTCAGGTGCCACTTCAATTTTTAGTTCTATAGGCAGTTCCTCCAGGACGGGATAGGGAATGTTCCATGAAAATGGCATTCCCACAATATCCGGTTCTGTTTTTTGATTCAGTGCATAATTCAGGAGCTTTAGATGGGAGAACAGTGTTGGGAGGTCGCAGACTGCATTTTTGGAAAAATAGGTGCGCAGAGCAGGCTCATCCGAAGCTTTGCGTCCCAGACGGTGCAGGATAAGATCTGCCTGCCGGGGAAGGCACTCAAAGGGCATCAGCGGTTCGACAAACACAAATCTGGGGGATTTGCAGGTGGAAAAGTTTTTGGATGCCGTTATGTCGCATGTGGGTGCCGGTGGATTGTTCGAGGGTTTTGACTGTCTGTTTGTGGATTGGTCTCTCTCTAATGAAAAATTTTCACTGTATCCTATATCAATCCCGGTAAATACAAACGATTTATTACGCGCTCCCCCGTGTCCACTGCTTTTGATTTCAAAGCGGAACGGGGGATTATTGTATGATAATAAATAAAAGCTACTCTGCCAGGAAAAACTTTTGTCTTCATACCCCATCCTATATTTTAGCTATAGTATACCGATTCCTCAGAAGAACTTAACTGATATGTAAGGGGTCATGTAATATAATCGATAAAATGCAATATTTAATAGTGCATAAAACGAATAAAATGTAAAAATATTGTTGACATATTATGCAAAAAGTATTATCATGAACACAATAAATGCATTGTAATATGCACAATGCAGATGTCGGCTGATTAGGAAACGGAGGACTGTATGGGGAAGGAAACGACGGAAAATAAACAGCCGTTTTTTCAGGCGGATGAAGAAGAATACGGAAAATCACATACGGACTACACCGGTTATGTGAATATTAAGCAGGGGACATTTTCCGGGCCAAGATACTCTGCAGGAAATACGCTCCCTCTTGTAAGTGCACCATTCGGTATGAACAGTTTTAGTCTGCAGACAAAAGGCAGTGACGGCGGCTGGTTTTATCATCCGGCACATAAGCAAACGGAAGGGATAAGGCTCACGCATCAGCCGAGCCCGTGGGTCCGGGATTATGGACATTTTCTGATTATGCCGCAAAGCGGTGAGCCATACATTTCTGAAAATGAGCGCAGTTCGGGTTTTGAGGAAATCTGCATGAATCCGGCATTTATGGAAATATATTTTAAGCGTTATCAAGCTTTAATGTGTGTTGCACCGTCGGTCAGAGGCGTTGTTATAAAAATAAAATGGGATACGGACAGGACGCCCCGGTTTGCGTTTCTTTCCTATGATTTTCCGGCTTCCATCCGGCTCGACCCTGAAATTGGAGAACTTTCGGGTTATGTTAATGCTTATGGAGATGGTACACGCAGGGATTTTAAAATGTATTTCCATATGAAGTTTGATAAGCCGGTTGACTGTGCAAATACGGTCATCACAAAAAACACCGGGGAAAGAACAGCCGGCACATCAGCTTGTGGTATTGGTGTGGGTATCAATATTGCTTTCTTCGTTTCCGAGGGGGAAGAATTAACGATTAGGGCGGCTACTTCTTTTATATCAGCAGAGAATGCAAGGCGGAATCTCGAGTATGAAATTAGTAACAAGTCCTATGATGAAATCAGAAACGAAACGGCTTCAGAATGGAATCGCCTTCTTTCAAAAATAGAAATCGAAGATACGGAAGAAAAAATGCGTACCTTCTATTCCTGTTTTTATCGCTGCTTTTTATTTCCGCATACATTTTATGATCTGAATATAAGCGGTGAACCAGTACATTATTGTACAAAAAGCGGTGAAATCCGTAAAGGTGTTATGTATACCGATAACGGCTTCTGGGATACATACCGGACGCTTTATCCGTTGTTTGTGCTGATAATTCCGGACAGGCTAAAAGAAATACTGGAGGCTTACCTTACTTTTTACGAAGAGGAGGGCTGGCTGCCTAAATGGCTGTCTCCCGGAGAACGTGGAATAATGCCGGGGACCCTTATTGATGCGGTTCTGGCGGATGCTGCCGTAAAGGGGATTTTGTCAGGGGAACAGTCGGAGCTTGCCTTGGAGGGAATGCTGAAAAATGCCACAGTAGCGGGAGAGTCACATGTCAATGGAAGAACGGGTATAGAGGATTATCTGGAATTGGGTTATATTCCCTCGGATAAGTACAAAGAGAGCGTGAATAATTCCCTGGATGCCTATTATTGCGATTTCTGTATTTCCCAGCTTGCGGATAGGCTGGGACGAAATAAAATACGCGATGAATTTTTGGAACGTTCCCGGGGGTACGGGCTGTTGTTTGATAAAAAGGTTGGTTTTATCCGGGGAATGAGGACGGATGGCAGCAGGGACGACTATTTTTCTCCAACCGAATGGGGCGGCGATTACTGCGAGGGCAGTGCATGGCAGAACGGGTTTGCAGTTTATCATGACATTAATCAGCTGGCCCGGCTTTACGGGGGAAGGGAGAAGTTAGCGGAGAAACTGGATGAATTGTTCCGTACACCACCTGTTTTTGAAATTGGTACATACTCTTGTGAAATTCATGAAATGACAGAAATGAGCTTTGCGGATTTCGGACAATGCGCCATATCAAACCAGCCGAGCTTCCATATCCCTTATCTATATTCCGCAATTGGTTATCCCCGGAAAACCGCGTATTGGGTGAAAAAAATGATAGAGGAAGGCTTTAGTGCCGATTCCTTCCCGGGTGATGAAGATAATGGATCTATGAGTGCGTGGTATATATTCAGTTTTATGGGATTTTATCCGTTGTGTCCCGGAAAAGCAGAATACATAGCCGGTACGTGCTGTACCGAAAGCGTGAAGCTTCATCTGGGGAATGGGAATACACTTTTGATCAGAAATGGTAATGGGACAAATAACACGGTTATTCCGCACGGTCAAATCATGGCCGGCGGGGATTTATTTATCTAAGGGAGGAAGCGGATGAATCCAATTGTAGAAGGATGGTATGCGGATCCGGAGGCACGTTATTATGAGGGCAGGTATTATATTTATGTTACCAAGTCGTTTACCGACAGGACCGGGCAGATGAATATTGATGCCTTTTCTTCAACGGACCTCGTACAGTGGGAGAGGCATCCTGATATTATTGATATGAGCGGTTATCCATACGTACATAAGGCTGTATGGGCGCCGACGATAATAGAAAAAGATAGTATGTATTATCTGGTTTTTGCAAGTAATGATATTCAAAGCGATGATGAAATCGGAGGGCTTGAGATTGCGGTTTCTGCGTCTCCGGCCGGCCCATTTACAAATCATACAGGAAAGACACTGATTGATCGTTTTATAAATTATGCCCAGCCTATTGACGCCCATCTGTTTAAAGATGATGACGGCACAATTTATCTTTATTATGGCGGCTGGGAACATTGTAATGCAGCCAGGATGAATGAGGAGATGAATGGGTTCGTCCCATTTGAAAACGGAGAAAATTTCAAACTGATTACACCCAATAATTATGTGGAAGGACCCTGTATGCTCAAACGTAATGGGATATATCATTTTATGTGGTCCGAAGGGGACTGGATAAATGGTACCTATCATGTGTGGGCCAGCAGCAGCACGAGTCCGGTAGAAATAAACCCTGACGGAAGAGTGATCCTTGAATCCTCCGATATTGCGGAAGGGCCGGGACATAATGGATACATCCATATTGACGGGTCCGACGAATGGCGTATTGTTTATCACCGCCGTATAATCGGAGACAGGGAAGCCGGCCACCGTATACTTTGTATTGACAATTTGAATTTCAGGGACGATGAAATAATACCTGTTGTAATGACCTGATGATATGAATATTACATTAATGCAAATAAATATAAGGGAAAGGGTATATATAAATGATTAATATTGTTGATTTTGGCGCGGCGGGAGATGGAACCTTTTTAAATACGGCAGTTTTTGCCGAAGCGGTCGCGGCTGCGAAAGAAAAAAAGGATTGTGTTTATGTTCCGTCGGGAACTTATCTGACGGGTACGATAAATCTTGACGGCGTCTCTCTTTACCTTGATTCAGGTGCGGTTATCAAGGGTTCTTCTGATTTAAGTGATTACCCGGAGCAGGATTTTTATCATAACGAACTTGGGGTACTTCGTGCACTCATTGTAAACCTTCATGCGGATAATGTTGTAATTTCCGGTTCAGGCACCATCGATCTTAACGGGAAATCATTCTACGACACCTCTGTAATGAATGTGCCGGAGGGCAGGGTTCCATTTAATGACAGACAGGCTGCCGAATGTACTTACCCTATCGGTGAACGTCCCGGGCAGTGTATTTTTTTCTACGACTGCAAAAATATAAGAATAACAGGAATTACGGTGATTGATGCACCCTGCTGGACCTTCAGCTTTAATGAATGTGAAAATGTAAAGCTGACAGGACTTACCATAGACACGGATCTTAACGTGCCCAATGACGATGGGATCCATATTTCCAGCTGTAAGGGAGTTATTATTTCCGATTGCAATATTTCCAGCGGGGATGACTGCATAGCGCTGTCATGTATCACAAACTGGGAAAAACCATGTGAGGATATTGTCATCACCAACTGCATCCTGCGTTCTTGTTCAAAAGCAATTGTTATCGGTTATATTTACAGCGTTATCCGCAATGTAGTTATAACGAACTGCATTATCAAAGAAAGCAACCGTGGTTTATGTATTATGTGCAATGATGAGTCTGCTCTTGTGGAAAATGTACGTGTCAGCAATATGATTATTGATACGAGAGTCCGTGCCGGTAACTGGTGGGGCAATGGGGAGCCGATATTCTTTATGGCGGTAAAGCATGACGATAATCTGCCGTCAGAGCAAAAGCCAGGCCGTGTTACGGACTGTGCAATTCGGAATGTACATATAGACGGAGTGAGCTGTATGGCTGAAAACGCGATAGGCATTATCGGTGAAGGCTCCAATATAAAAGAAGTCACTCTGAGAAATATTGATTATATGCGGAAACCGTCAGATAACATTATGCTTAAGGGTAATACCTTTGATTTGGCGCCTTCCCGCATCGTTGCAGATGTTCCGGCGGATTGTGATTTATATATTTCGGAAGGCGCGGAGGTTTCTGCGGATGTACATATAAGAAAAAATATATAGAGTACTTCACGGGAGGGATTGGTTTATGGTTAAGCTGTTCATCAATACAAACAGGAAATTGGGCCACATTAATCCGGAGCTGCAGGGGCATTTTTCAGAGCATCTGGGACGCTGTATTTATGAAGGAATCTATGTGGGAGAAAATTCCGATATACCTAATACTAAGGGAATGAGAAATGATGTTGTATCGGCATTAAAGGAAATGAAGGTTCCGGTCCTTCGCTGGCCGGGAGGCTGCTTTGCCGATGAATATCACTGGAAGGATGGCATTGGTCCTAAAGAGAACAGAAAAAAGATGATTAACACCCATTGGGGCGGGGGAGTGGAAGATAACAGCTTTGGCACTCATGAGTTTATGGAGCTTTGCAGACAGCTTGGATGCAAAACCTATATTAACGGCAATCTCGGAAGCGGCACCGTACAGGAAATGAGTGAATGGGTAGAATATATGACCTTCGGCGGCATTTCGCCGATGGCGGAACTTAGGGAGAAAAATGGGAGCAAAGAGCCCTGGACTGTGGATTACTTCGGTGTGGGAAATGAGAGCTGGGGCTGTGGCGGTAACCTGACACCTGCGTATTATGCAAATGAATACAGAAGATATCAGACATACGTAAGAAATTACAATCCGGAACAGCCGATAAGAAAGATTGCCTGTGGCGCGGATGTAGATAATTATAGCTGGACAGATCAGGTAATGAATACCTGCTTCCAATCTCCGGAATTCTTACACGGCTTTATGGACGGCCTTTCCCTCCATTATTATACATGCCCGGAAAACGCAGCGGAAAAGGGGAGTGCGACAGAGTTTGATGAAAAAGTATGGTATAAGACATTAGCAAAGACTTTCTATATGGATAAATTGATAGAACGCCATGGGGCGGTCATGGATAAGTACGACAGGGAACATAAGGTAGGGATAATTGTTGATGAATGGGGCACCTGGTATTCCTGTGAACCCGGCACAAATCCTGGCTTCCTGTATCAGCAAAATACGATGAGGGATGCTTTGGTAGCCGGAATCAATCTGAATATCTTTAATAAGCATTGTGACAGAGTAAAGATGGCAAATATTGCGCAGATGGTCAATGTACTTCAGGCGGTGATTCTGACCGAAGGGGCGAAGATGCTTCTGACACCAACCTATCATGTATTTAAGATGTACAGCTGCCATCAGGATGCAAAGCTGCTTGACAGCTATGTTGAAACAGTGGCCATTGGTCTGGAAGAGGAGTATATGGTTCCGAATTTAAACGAATCTGTTTCTCTTGGAACGGATGGAAAGATTCATATTACCATGAATAATCTTTCCGTTGACAGGGATTACGAGATAGAAGGCCAGCTTACGGAAACAGAAGTATTGGAAGTAAAAGGAACTGTTCTTATGAACGAGATGCATGCACATAACACGTTTGAACAGCCGGAGGTTGTAAAACTGAAAGAATTCAATGACTGCAGGATTATTGACAACAGGCTTGTATTTACTATTCCGGCCTGCAGTGTATTACATTTGGAGGTTACAGTCAGGCAGACGGAGTAAGGATCGGGTTCTCCTGATTGCTTACAAAGGGAAAAGGATCTGACGGTATGGGTAAATTGAAATATATCATGCTAAAAACACAAGATTAAAGTATACAAATAACAAAAAAATGCATCATTCAGAGTGCAAATTACTTGAAAATTAATACAAATTGATATAATATAAAAAAGGTAACGGACAGAAGAAACTGTGACGGAGGAAGAACTTTATGAAAAAAGTACTGATTCAGGATATTGCCAGTGAATTAGGATTATCCAGAAATACAGTTTCAAAAGCATTGAAGAATGATGAAATTGTATTAGAAGAAACTCGTAAAAAGGTTATAAAGAAAGCGAAAGAAATGGGGTATCAGAAGCTGGATCCCGCATTTCTCCAGGATATACAGGAAGAACGGCCGCAATCGGCTGCCGCTAATAAGAAATATGCCATACTTATGAGCAGCTTTGCTGAAGATGATTTCTGGAACGGTGTTGTTCTGGGGATCACAGAAAGAATCAAACAGGAAAATGGAAGCTGCCTTTTGGTGATAGCCTCTTATGAAGATGATGAGAATATGCTCATACCATCTGCTCTCCTTACGGAAAAGATTGAAGGAATTATATGCCTGACACTATTTTCCAGGGAATATGAGAAAAAGATTTGCGATCTGGGAATCCCTGTTGTGTTTATGGATTCGCCGGTGCTGCGTATTCCTTACATACATGAGCATGATCGGATAATTCTTGAGGGAGCGCAGAGCGTGTATGCGCTGACAATGGATTTGATAAAGCGGGGATGTGAAAAGGTTGGATTTATCGGTGATATTACCTATTGCGAATCGATTTTTGACCGGTTTCGCGGCTACAGGCTTGCTCTGGAGGACGCTGGTAAGCAAATGGACGAACATTTTACTTTCACGGAAGCGAATAAAGCCCACTATTATTCAGATGAAATGATAGAAAACAAACTGGATGAGCTGGATACGTTACCGGATGCTTTCGTATGCGCGAACGATTACATTGCGATTATTGTGATGCAGTATTGCAAAAAAAGAGGGATTTCTGTTCCGGCGCAGCTGGCTGTAACCGGATTTGACAATAAAAAAGAGTGCATGATTATGGAACCTCATATCACGACTGTCAATACATCAAACCGCAGGATAGGTATGCGGACCGCGGATCAGCTTCTCTGGAGAATTAAGAATCCCACAATGCATAAGGAAATCATTATAATTGCAACAGAACCTTATTTTCGGGAATCCTCTGCAAGATAGAGGCAAGATGACACCGGAGCTTACGAAAAAGACAGATATTGCAAAACCATGGAAAACTATGTTTTTCATGGTTTTTGTGCGTTTTGTGCACGATTGATGTATTCATGAAATTCCTTGTACTCCAATACTAAAAATGTGCAAAGGCTGTTTTATATTAGAAATTGGATAAATAGATAATAAAATAAAGTATCTGTACGATATCATCTGAAAAAGACGTACATAATGCACTAAATGTAATATTATATATTTTGTAAAACATAAAAATGACAGATAAAATGTAAAAAAGCAGTTGACATATTGAGCAAAAAGTATTATCATAAATTCATGAAACGCATTATTGAATGCACAAAATGAGTAATGAATGATATAAGAATGGAGGGGAAGGAAATGGAAAGAAAGAAGGCGGGAAGTAAACTGCCGTTTTTCAGACAATTAAAGAAAGATGCGGGCAATTATGTTCTGCTTGCACCGGCACTCATTTACACTTTGGTTTTTGGTTATTTAACCTATCCGTATATGGTGATTGCTTTTGAAAAGTACAATTATAAGAAAGGGCTGCTGAGTGATTTTGTAGGATTGAAGAATTTTGAAGCATTTTTTAAATCCACATGGGCCTGGCAGGTAACGCGCAACACGGTAGGGCTGAACCTTCTGTTTATCATTACCGGGACAATTGCGTCCGTGGGCCTGGCTTTGATATTAAATGAGGTGGTACATAAGCGGTTCTTAAAGGTGGCACAGTCCACCATGCTGTTTCCCTATTTTATTTCCTGGGCAGTTGTGGCCATGATGCTGTATGCGCTTCTCAGCACGGATACAGGATTAATCAACCGTATGTTGACCGGGATTGGACTGGAAAAGGTAAGCTTTTACAGCAAAGCAGCGATCTGGCCGTTGATTCTGGTGATTATGCGGTTGTGGAAGGGGATAGGATACAGCTCCATCATTTACCTGGCGACGATTACCGGTATGGATTCGGAAATCTATGAAGCCGCTTCCATAGATGGCGCCAGCAGGTGGAAGCAGACAACGAAGCTGACAATCCCGCTGCTGATGCCTACCGTATGTATCCTGACTCTGATGGATGTGGGACGCGCTTTCTTCGGAGACTTTACCATGATTTATTCCATTATAGGAGATAACGGCGTGCTGATGCCTACCACGGATATTATTGATACCTTTGTATTCCGGACTTTGAGACTGAGCGGGGATGCATCGGTTGCCATGGCGGTGGGGCTGTACCAGTCATTTGTAGGTTTCCTGCTGGTATTTGGCGTGAATAAACTCGTGAAAAAATTTTATCCGGATGGCGCCTTATTTTAAGGGGAGGAGAGAAAATGAATAGGAAAAAATGTAAGGTCAGCAGAGTGTTTATTTACACCGCAGTCATTCTGATTGCCGTCTTTTGTCTGCTGCCCATGATATTGGTACTGATTACCTCTTTTACTTCAGAAGCGGCAATTCTGAAAAACGGATACTCTTTCTTTCCTGAAAGCTGGTCCCTGGAGGCATATAAGACGCTGTTTGCAAAATCGGATACGATTATTACGAGTTATATGGTAACCACTCTGGTGACGATTGCAGGGACTTTTCTTTCCGTTGTGATTACATACACCGCAGGATTTGTACTGGCCAATCAACAGTTCAAATACCGAAACGGCTTCGCATTGTTTTTCTTTATTACTACCATTTTCAGTGCCGGACTGGTACCACAGTACTTAATCATTAAAAATATGGGAATGTATGATACTCTATGGGCGTTGATTATTCCGGGCTGCTTTTCTCCGTTTAATATGTTCCTTGTGAGAAATTTTATCAATGGAATTCCATTTTCCCTGATGGAGTCTGCAAGAGTGGACGGAGCAGGACTTCTTACGATATGCGGAAAGATATATATGCCTATAAGCAAGCCTGTTATCGCAACAATCACTTTATTTTATGGGATCGGCTATTGGAATAATTATTTCAATTCCCTGATGTTTGTAGATAAAAGCAGTCTTCACACGCTGCAGATGATATTGTTCAGGCTGCAGTCGGATGTACAGATGATGAAACAGCTGACGACGGGCATTGTCAGGAACCCGCCCGCAGAAGGAATCAAAATGGCAACAGCGGTTATTACAATTGGTCCCATTATATTGCTGTATCCGTTCCTGCAGAAATATTTTATCAAGGGTATTATTGTGGGAGCTGTGAAAGGATAAATACAGAGAAGGATTATAATGCTGACTGCAGGACCGGTTAAGGGTTCTGGTAATATTAACAGATATTAAAAGGAGAAAAAAATGAAAATGAAAAGATTAGCAGGGTTATTGATGGCTGGAATCATGGCTGTTTCCGTAATAGCATGCGGAACAGCGAACGGGAATGGTGAAACGGCCGGAGCGGCAGAAACGGCCGGGACAGGAGACAATGCAGAGGTTTATACGGTTAAATGGGTTATGCCGGGCAATGAACCCGAGGATCTTCCTGAGATAGAAGAAGCCCTGAATAAGAAACTGGTAGATGACGGTATGAATCTGCAGGTTGATATCGTGCGGATCCCCTGGGATGCGTGGGAGCAGAAAACCAACCTGATGCTGACGACCGGTGAAGAGTTCGGCCTTCTGCATATTATGCAGGATCAGGGTTCCGTTATGAGCAAAGGCGTATTATATGACTTGAGCGAATATCTGGATAAATACCCGGATTTGAAAGGCCGTTTCGATGAGCAGGCATGGAGCGAAATGACGACAAAGGATGGACAGATTGTTGCAGTACCGGCACAATGGCAGGTTATGCAGCCTTTAGGTCAGCTGTCCATTCGGAAAGATGTTCTGGATAAACTGGGAATTCCGCTTCCTGAGACAGCTGATGAGGTAATGGAGGCTGCCGTTAAAATCAAAGAATACGTGGAAAATGAAACCGGGCAGAAAGCTTATTACTGGACACAGAATACTAAATACCCGGCAGAATGGCTGGAGCGTACCTATGATACTTATCCTTTCTATGTAGATCGTGTTAATAATCTTTGGAAGGTAGATCAGGATGGAAAGGTAACTTCCTGGTTTGAGTCTGAGGAGTTCAAAAAGGATGCACAGTATTACAGGGAAATGTATAAGAACGGTTTAATCAGCCCTGATCTTCTTACCAAAAATGAAGTATGGGAGGTGCAGAATAAAGGAACCGTAATCATGGGGGACTGCTATAATTGGGGGACTGTTAAAGGGTTAAGGGATGCAGGATATCCGGAGGCGGATCTGGAATTCTATTTTCTCAATGAAGATACTGCAAGAGTATTGCCGCTGACGATTGGGAATATGAACGGAATTCCTGAGTCATGCACGAATCCGGAAGCTGTTATTAAGTTCCTGGACTGGTTTTATTCCGATGCCTCAAATGTTCAGCTGGTAGTATATGGAATCGAGGGTAAACATTACAATAAGGTGGAAGGGGAAGAAAAGAAAATTGAGATTCTCAAGGATGATGCCGGAATGGCCCTGTATCAGTTTGATAACTGGGAAGTGGGCTACTATCCTTACAGCTTATTTGACAGGGAAGAACCGGAAGAATCCATTATCCAGCAGACAACCCCTCTGGAAGAAGGAACTTTTGTAACAAGCCCGGTTGCCGGATTTATTTTTAATGAAGAGCCGGTAATTACGGAAATGGCAAATCTGACTAATGAAGTGGTATCCAGTATGTATCCCATTAAATTCGGATTTGTAGATTATGAGGAAGCATATGATGATGCAATTGCGAAGCTGAAAGCGGCGGGCCTGGATAAAGTTATTGAAGAATATCAGAAACAGTTGAACGAATATCTCGGGAAATAAATATACAGATAGGAGCAGGTATGAAACAAATTTCTTTAAACGGAACCTGGCTGATGCATCAGAAAGATACGGGAAAGCAAATACAGGCACAGGTACCCGGATCCGTATTTCATGATTTAATGGAAAACGGTCTGATGGAGGATCCTTTTTACAGGGATAATGAGAAAAAAGCAAGAGAGCTTTCCTTTTATGACTATGTTTATGAAAGAGAATTCGATATTACGGACGACTTTCTGAAGCTGGACAGGATCGAACTGTGCTGTGAAGGGCTTGATACCCTGACTGCTATTTTTATTAACGGGATTTGTGTGGGGAAAACCGATAATATGTTCCGGCTGTATGAACTGGATGTAAAGCATGCCCTGAAGGCCGGCAGAAATACAATACGTATTGAATTTATTTCCGTATCACGCTATGCACAGCAGGAAGATGAAAAAGAAAAATTATTCCAGTTTGAGTATGCGATGCCCGGCATGGGGCATATCCGGAAGGGACATTATATGTTCGGGTGGGACTGGGGCCCGCAGATACCGGATATGGGGATTTACCGCCCCATTTCATTAAGAGGCTATGAAGCCGGTAAAATCATGGATGTACATTTTCACCAGATACATGAGGACGGAAAAGTAAAGTTGGGAGTAAAGACAGATGCGCAAATCTGGTGTGACGGCGTGTCCTGTGAAGTAGAATTGTGTTCTCCTGAAGGGGAGACGATGATCAGTTCCGGCAAGGCAGCAGAATGTGAAATCAGTATTGAAAACCCTATGCTTTGGTGGCCTCATGGACATGGCGCGCAGAACCTTTATCAGGTAGAGGTCAGGCTGATAAAGGGAGGAAAGGTAATTGATCACAGACATTATCAGACAGGGCTGCGTACCATGGAGTTAATTCAGGAAAAGGATGAATGGGGCACTTCCTTTTATTTCAGAATCAATGGCGTTCCTGTATATATGAAGGGAGCGGATTATATTCCGGAAGACAATATCCTGCCCAGATGCAGCTATGATAGAACAAGACGTCTTTTGCTTGACTGTATTGAATGCAATCATAATTCCATTCGTGTCTGGGGCGGCGGAATTTACCCGGAAGAATATTTTTACGATTTATGCGATGAACTGGGAATTGTCGTATGGCAGGACCTCATGTTTGCCTGTGCTACTTACCCTTCCGATAATGCCGGATTTATGGAAACAACAATGGCGGAATTAACATATAACATCGCCAGAATCCGCCATCGTGCCTGTCTTGGACTTATCTGCGGCAACAATGAGATGGAACTGGCCCATGTAGAATGGGAGATGAAGGATCGAGAAGAAAATAAAAAGAAGTATCTGCAGATGTTCGAGCAGAAACTTCCGGCACTTGCGAAAGAAACGGCTCCTGATGTTGCTTACTGGATTGCCTCTCCATCCTCAGGCGGAGATTTCACAGAACCGAATGGTGAAGAACAGGGAGATATGCATTATTGGGGCGTATGGCATATGTGTGAGCCGTTTGTAGCTTACCGCACCGTTAATCCCAGGTTTATGAGTGAGTTTGGAATTCAGTCCTTCCCCTGTCTGAAAACGATGGAAACCTGTACACTTCCGAAGGACAGAAATATATTCTCCAGAATTATGGAGCTTCATCAGAAAGGCGGACCGGAGGGGAATGAAAGAATTCTTAACTACATATCCCAGTTGTACCGTTACCCCAGGAATTTTGAATCCCTGCTTTATATTTCACAGATGATACAGGCGGAGGGAATTCGGTATGGCGTGGAGTATTGGAGAAGGATATATGGACGATGTATGGGGGCGATATATTGGCAGCTGAATGATTGCTGGCCGGTTGCTTCCTGGTCGGGCATTGATTCCTGCGGCCGATGGAAAGCGCTGCACTATTTCAGCAAGAAATTCTTTGCGCCGGTACTGGTGTCGGTTAATGATGAGAACAAGCAGCTTGCTGTCTTTGTGACAAATGACCGTAATCAGGAATCCGGCCTGGAACTGGCCTGGGGCCTGTACCATTTTAACGGGACCAGAGTGAAAGGCGGCAGGCAGAATATAATTGCCGGCGCCTGCCGGTCAACGGAAGTGTTGAAGCTTGACTTCAGAGAAGATATCGTAACCTGGGAGGACGAAATCAATTATGTGTTCCAGGTGGAACTGAAAGAAGACGGCGTTGTTGTTTCTGAAAATAAGGTTTACTTCGCTCCGGTAAAGTATATGGAACTGGAAAAACCGGAAATCAGTGTTTCTGTGACGGAGACAAAAGAAAATTTTGTCTTTGATATCACATCGGATACCCTGGTGAAGGGATTATATGTGGATTTTGCAGATCGCGATTTTGTTTTATCTGATAATTTCTTTGATTTGATTCCTGGGATAGGGAAGAGGCTTCTTTTATCGAAGGAACGTGCTGAAAATATTACAACTGAGGAATTAAAGGAGAAAATAAAATTCTTAAGTGTTGCGGATACCTACGAACGATGAATGAACAGACTGCCTGACATCAGATGTCGGTTTCGCTGCGCACTTATCTTAGCCCCAATAGGAATATGAACTTGCAGCTATATTGACTGTTACAGTGAATATAGCTGCAGTAAATACAGCACTCCCACAGCAAACTGCAGGCGTGCCGGGGTAAATAAGTCTGACAGAATAACTTATAGTACCATTATCTTATTAACAGGAAACAGCAGCCTGTTCTGTTTCATAGTAAAGAGAGACGCGTATGCTCTGATTATAGTTGCCGAACCCTTTTCCGTATATGGTGCATCCACCGACGTTTTGGGCATCATTGGGAACACTGATACGATATTTAATGGACTTTCCGGGGATCAGATTCAGATTTTCCAAAGTTACTTCACTTACTTTTTTGTTGTCAATAAAAGAGCCGTCTTCGGTGACGGACAGTGTTTTCAGCATCCCATACTGACTGGCACCATCTGCCCACCAGTGAGGGGTATAAAGACCGCGCGTTGAGACGAAATCTGTCGGGGATGTCCAATAACCGAGAGTAACATTATTGATACTGAAATAAATATCACTGGGCCAGCTTTCATGATAATCAGGTACTTCTGAGCACAATTCCTGAGAGATACGAATTTCTTTCAACTTTTGGTTTTTAAGAAGGTAATTAGGCAATGATCAGCTCCGAATCCCCGGCAGGGATGACAGGAAGAGGTAATGTCTGAATACATTCGTCCACGAAATAACCGGCGGCAGTGTTTCCCTCTGCGGCAGGATTCCCGGGGATTTTTATTCCATTCAGGAAAAGCTCTGTCTTGTCTGCCTCCTCAAGTGCCAGCGTACCATCTGAAATCTCAATTTCGCTGTGGATAGTAAAACGCAGCTCCAGCGTATGTGCGGCAGGGCGTTTCTGTCTTGTCCATGGCTGTGCATAAGAGCCGCGTCCGGGAAAACCGGCTATTTTCCGGCATATGTCATCGGCGCGGAGAATATCGTCCTCAGGCTGCCACTCGCCCGGCTCCTGCCCAAAGGCATAGATACGATAGGCCGCCTGATCCAGCAGCAGCACATTAGGTTCAGACAGACGGAAAGAGGAGGGCGGATTCAGGCGGGGCGATTCGCTGTGTGTGCTGCACAGGGAAGTGGTCCGCGGCATGGGGCGTTCCTTTTGTGCATCTGTAACAGGGCACAGCCGCAAAAGCACGCTGGTGTGGTCATACATAAGGTGCACCAGTTCGGTTATGTTGCTGCGGCAGGAAACGGGAACCGGATATTTCATTGTTTTTCCGTTGGCGATGAAAAGCCAGCGGCATTTTATATCCTCCGTTTTGTCACAGGGCAGGCAGTATGTGCTTTCGGGATTTTCCTCACGCAGTTGGTAAATCAGATGATCGGATATTTTGCCGGAAGCATCCCGAAGCCCTACCTCCCGGTAAGGTTCCAGGGCAGTGATAAGGGCGCTTCTGGAAAAACCGATATGGCGTGCTTTTTCATATAGTTCTCTGCCTGCATCGGAAGGAAACGCATCCTGATAGGATGGGGCATCTCCCATAAAGAGAACATCGCCTCCGCCGGAAAGGAAATCCTTCAGACAGGAAAGCGTGGAAGAACGCAGGGTTTCACAGCCGGGAACCAGAATCACATCATAGGCCATGTTTCCCACATGAAGTTTTCGGTCTGCGGATTCTTCATACTGGCCTGCCAGGAGGCCCTCTGACAGGAAATCAAAATCCAACTGGGAGAATAACAGCCATTCAATCGTATTTTGGTAGCGTTCCTCCAGCTCCTGACGGATCAGCGCCGTCTGCTCGGCAGGGCCGAAGTGCAGCCAGTAGGTTTCCACCGGATGAATCACACCGATGCGTACAATCGGTTTTCCTCTGGTGAGGGCGGTATTCAGGCGGGCGAAATGATCTTCGATCAGACCATATTCCCGGTACCAGGGAGACTGATAAAAGATAGATGCCGGATAGTCACGTTTTGCCTCCCCGTTCATACTGTCCCACGCAAGGTGATGGACACGCAGGGTTACGCCGAGGGCAGCCTGCCAGTCACCCGCCAGCTTATGGCCGCGGAAATCAAAATCCCAGCCGGTTACCCCATACAGCTCGCTCATTACGCCGGGACAGCCATATTGATGGGAGACGGACTGCGCCTGTTTGGCGGTCCCATATTCCCTTCCGTCACAGAGCATGTCAATGCCGGGCAGATGGAAGGAACGTAAGGAGCGCATGGCCTCACCCAGATAGGAGGACTGGGTATGCAGCGTTTCTTCGCCAAACATATGCCCGGTGAGCATAATGTTATGGTCTTGGCACCATTTGCTCAGTATGTCGGCAAATGAGGAGGCAAAGCATTCGGTTACCAGATCATGATAACGGTAACGTGCCGGAGAGGGTCTGCCGTCAGGCAGTTCCCATACCAGTTCAGGGATAGCGGCAAATACGTCTTCCCCATAGGCAGCGGTATAAAGTCCGGGCAGGGCATCCGTATAAGGCAAAATCACATCCTGTTTTGACTCTGCGAAAGCCAGAGTGGTGAAATTGATAAACTGCGGTTCATCCGTAAAGATGGAAGGAACAGTCTTCCCGAATTCGTCTCCCACACAAGCCAGATATTTTTCATGGGTTTCTTCCAGAAAGCGCTGAAGCGCTTCCGGATTCAGGGTATCGATATAGGTCTGGTTGTTATACCAGGGGCCTTCCTTAGTCAGCTCTTCGTACAGATACCATACATTTGTACCATTTTCACCTTCTTTGAGACGGCGGTATGCCTTCAGGCAGTTGTCCTCCAGTGTGATATCGTAGCGTTCCAGAAGGATTCCGTTTCCCAGAGCCAGGCCGCGGCGGAAGGAGTCATCCCCCGTATCCTGTTCCGGCCTTTCTTCGTTGGGCCAGGGAGTCAAAACAAGATAGCGGCTGCGGTAGCGCTGCTCCTTTGTAACTTTGCCGCCTGCAGCCCCGGATGGCCAGCGGTCTTCATCATACAGGCAGGCATACATCCCTTCTTTTTTCGCCTTATCCACACAGGCACGTACACATTCCATGAATTCTTTGCCTAGATACTCCGTATCAAGACCGGAACGGCTGTGCATATGAAACCCGCCCATACCCATCTCTTTCAGATAGTCGATATGGCGAAGCAGGGTTTCCCGATCCAGAGCACGGTTCCATGCCCAGAACGGTGCGCCGCGATATTCGCTTGTGGGAGCACGGAATAGCTCATGGCTTAGACTTTCTTCATTGTTATTTGAATACATAGATTACACCCCTTTATTATTATATATCCTTCCTGAATTGTATCAGAAGAAAAAACAGGAGAAAAGAGGAGCGGTGACGGTTCGTCAAGGTTCCATTAAAACTAAAGGATTATGAAATTATTGAAAGTCTTTAAGGAAAGAAAAGTAAAAAAATAGAGCATGGTAGATTTGAATGTTAATGCAGTTTCCTCAGTATTAGAACAAACCGTTGATATTGAAATTGAAGATATGGCATGGAAGGATATACAATAATAGATGAAAGACAGAGTCTGGGAAATGGTTTAATTGAGATTATGGGAGGACTATATGAAACTGCAGATATACGATTTGACCTGTGAATATCAAAAAGAAGCTTTGGGGGTAAATACCTTTCATCCTGTTTTTTCCTGGAAGTTTTTCGGGGGCGGCAGTGGAGCCTGCCAGAATGCTTATCGTATTATAGTGAATGATACGGATGGCGGGCTTCTGGCGGATACGGGGAAAGTGATTTCGGATGAGCAGAGTGGTATTGAAGTAAATCTGGAAGGGAAGCTGATGCCATTTACCAGGTATGCGTTTTATTTAAATGTATGGATGTCGGATACACATATGGGACAGAATGAATTAAAGACAGGGAAACAAAACATGGCTATTGCTTCCAGCTATTTTGTGACCGGTGTTTTCAAAGCCCACCAGTGGAAAGGCATGTGGTTTGACAAGACATGGGGGCCGCATTCAGGGAAGATACTGATTATTCAGAGGGTGTTATAAAAACAGCGAGAAATATGGCGGCTGTTTTTGTAAATGATTTATTGGGAACCTTGAGGGAGCGGGGGATAGATTTGAAGTCGGGATGTGTGGTATTTGTTGGGGGAGGGGCATTGCTGTTACGTAAATATCTGGAAGCTTCTGAAAAAGTGGGGGACTGTTTCTTTATTGAGGATATCAAGGCCAACGCTATGGGATATGGTATGTTGTATGACCGGGAGAAGAAGGCGGGCAGTGCGCATGGAAAAAAAGAATGAATATGTGATTACCATTGGGTTTAATAAAAAGCTGGAGGAACATCGTAAGGTGGCAGGCCTTCTGAATGGGATGGGCAGGACGAAGGCACAGTATATCGTGAATGCAGTTATTGCTTATGAAGAGGAGGGGAGGCAGAAAGTACCGTTGAATCGTAATTCGGTTGATTATGAGCAGGTTAAATATTTCGTTCAGCAGGCGGTAGAAGAATATATGGAGGGTAGAGCGATTAATGATGGTATAATGAGGACAAAGGGCAACGGAAAGAAAACAAAAGTCATACAGCCTTCAGATGAGCAGAAGATAGAACTGGGGGAGGAAGCCTGGAATGGTATTATGGATTCGTTAAAATCGTTTAGGTATGAATAATGTAAAAGAAGCGGATAACAGGCTGGGGACATTTATTTCGGCACAAAGAGAGAAGCCGGATATATACTTGAACTGCAGCATGGAAATGGTACGGATTGGGATACACGGAATACGCAGTTTTAAGCATGTATTTCGTATTTTAATGGACTCTCTGAGTGATGTGTATCCTGTTACAGATGACCTGCCGCCCCGTTTCTACCGGAGTAGGGGGCGGCAGGTTTTAGGGATAATTTTGCTTTTGTAAATGAGAAGCTTTGATTTGCCTTAGATTATAGAAATCACGGAAAGGTAATGAAATCGTATATAAAATTTGATATAATAATACCCGACGGTTCAATAGTAAATTCAAAGAATGTATCGGAGAATGGCGTAGGAAATATAAAAGACTTGAGGGGATAATAATGCAGGAACATATGGGTAAATTCAGAAAAAAAAGTATATTTTACAAAATCTTATTTTCTTACCTGCTATTTTTCTTAATCTTTATTCTTTCCAATTTTGCATTTTATCGAATATACTCTAATCACCTGCAGGAAGAGATTCGCTCCGGAAGCTATGTGCTGCTTCAGAAAACGCAGCAGGAGATAGAGGATAGGCTTTCTTCTGCAAAAAAAGTTCTGGAAAAAGTTTATATGGATGATAGTTTTCAGGTTAGTGTATGGCAGGATAGCCAGGAAGGAATCGGAATGATGTCGCAATATAACCTGAAAAAGGCATTAAACAAATGGCACACGCAGGATCTTGCAGATCTGTTCGTATATTATGAGCATTCAAAAAGGGTAGTCTCAAGTGTATATACTTCCACAGATGTTCAGAACTATTTTAGTGCTTACTATGCGCCTAATACTTTTACAACAGATACTTCCGGTTTTGAAATATGGCGTACCGGTATTGAGGCAGGCAGTGGAGCCCTGATCTGTAGGGAAGTCAGCCCAGGTACGAATACTATATTTATAAGCATGAATTATCCTTCTTATCATACAACAAATGCTAAAGCAATAATTGCAGCTGTCTTACGGCCGGCTGTGATTTCTGACGCTTTGCAGGGGCTGCAGAAAGGAAGTCTTTATGTTTATAATAATGAGGAACAATTATTGGCAGCTTCCGGAACGATGATTCCTGGTTTTAAGGTATCTGCTGAAATGGGATCCTATTATACTGACACGGTAAATGGAAAAAAATTGGTAATCCAGGTAAGCAGGTCAGAAGAAAGCGGTTTTTTGTATGTACATGTAATTCCAGAGTCTGTATTCTGGAATAAGCAAAGAGAATATCTTAATACCGTTCTTTTGTTCATGGGATTATTCTTTCTGGTAAGTGCAGCAATGATTATATGGTTATCACGGGCAAATTATCAGCCATGGCGGAGATTAGTGGATACAGTACAGCATTCAGGGACTTCCATGGCTTCATCTTGTGAAAAGGCAGAAAACGAATTAATACAGGAAGCGTTTCATATAACCCTCCAGCAAAGACAGGATTACTATGATCGTATACAATCAGGCAAAGCCAATGAGGCCGAAAATTTATTGCTCAGATATCTTCGTTCAGAAAGTGGCGGAGAAGAATTTTTCCGCCTTGTGAAAGAGGAAGCGTTGTTTCCCATAGAGGGAGCATTTGCATTGGCAGAATATCATATTGAGAGTTGGGACCAAGGCAGAATAACCGATTTAGGAACCGCGGATACTTCAGCTGTCATTAAGCAGAGTATTGCTGATTTGCTCGATAGTGCTTCTAATCCTCATATGAAAGGCAGTATGATCGTTCCATGGGACAGAAGGTCATTTTTTGTGCTGCTTTCTTTGGATACAGATGTTCTTTCTGTACAACTCTTGGAAGAATCAGTCAGTCAAATTGCCGCTATTCTTGAAAAATCTGGAGGGATAAGCAGTACTGTTTTGTTAAGTGATGTGGATAATGAAAAAACACGTCTGCCTGAATTGTTCCGGCAGATCCAGGAATGCGAAAAATATAGATCTGTTTTTGGACGGGAAGGTTTGATTCAGTATCATCGAATTTCTTTTAGAAAATTCGGCTACCAAGGTAATAAAGAATATTTCAAAAATTACATTTGGGATTGGCTTAAGCGCGATAAGGAGACCACAAATGAATTTGATGTTCTCCGCAGGCTCATTGATGAATCTATATCTGAAAAGGATGCGGATGCAGAATCATTTCTACTTTTTCAGAAGGATCTGTCAAAAGTGCTCATACAGCTTTCCTCAGAACTAGGCATATCCTCAAGTACATGGACGGAATATTTTAAGACGCTTGCATGCAGCAGTTCATGGATGGAATATAAGCTTTATGCTGCTAAATGTTTAAAGTTGTTTATAAAGTTTTCTGAGATAACCCGGGAAGAAAAGGATTTGATCAATCAGGCAGCTGTATATATAGAAGAAAATTTTCACAATGCGGATTTGAATCTTAACTATATTTCCGAACATTTTCATGTATCAGCGCAGCATTTATCCCGATGTTTTCGTGAACGATATCAGGTCAGCATTATAGATTATATTGCTCAGGTCAGAGTTGCCCATGCCAAGGAGGCTTTGGAACTTGGAATGGATAATATTGAAACCATTGCATTAAATACTGGTTTTTTAAGCAGTGCTTCCTTTATACGCACTTTTAAAAAGCTGATCGGTATGACACCCGGCGCCTATCGGGAGCACTATCGGTTATAATTGTCCCTGTACAATGGGGAATAATAGTAGTCTTGAATGATATGATCAATAGACTCTCTTTTTGTAAATAGGTATTTGCCCGACAGATAATTGTTTTGGTCAATGAATCCCGAATTTGAATATTTTCATTCGGGATTTTTTATGTTAATTTTGAGTTGCGCAAGAGTAAAGCGATATCGCATCAGATATACAATAAAAAAGAAAAAAATGGAGGTTGTGGTTATGAAATTGTTTCGTACCAGGCAAATATTATCTACTGCAGCAGCGCTGTTATCATTGAGCATTCTGCTGACAGGCTGTGGAACAAATGATACTTCATCTGAAAACATGGATCCATCAGAAGGCTCCGACACTGTCGCCATGGATGTAGAGAAAGACAGTATAGTGGAAAAAGAGACGGACTCGGATGCGGTAACTTTTAATATCTGGTCTAATACAACAAAGCCGTGGACTGGTTATACGGATCCATCTCAGTCGCCTTTCCATATCGGGTTAAACGAAAAAACAGGGATGACATGGGAGTGGGAATGGCCTGCGGAAGGAACTGATCGTGAAACGGCATATAATTTGATGCTGGCCGGTGAAACTCTTCCGGATGTTATCTATTACAGGGCAAATCACAGAAATGCATCACAATATCTGGATGACGGAATGATCGTTGCTTTAAATGATTATATGGCATATGCACCTAATCTTCAGAAACTGTTTGAGCAAAATGAAGATATTCGAAAGGATTGTATGACAGACGATGGACAGATATATATGTTTCCTATGGTAAATGAAACATATGCATTGACTACTGCAGGTCCTATTATCCGTAAAGACTGGCTGGAGGAGCTTGGGCTTCCCCTTCCTGTTACTTACAATGACTGGGAGACAACATTAAAGGCATTTAAGGATAAATATGGTGCAACATTTGCATCTATCGATGATCTGTATTGGTTCGGATTTCTGGGAGGTACCAGAGAATATATTCGTGATGATAATGGCAAAGTACAGCTTGGCTATACTCTTGACAGCACAAGAAAATCTTTGGAAATTCTTGCAAAATGGCAGTCTGAAGGACTTCTTGATCCTGACTTTGCTTCTCTGGACAGTAAAACCGTGGATCAAAAAATGGAGAATAATGAGACAGGTATTTGTTTTTCCTATGGCATATCAAATGTACAAGAGGGTAAATGGGCAGCGCTTCCTTTCCCGGTAGAAAAGGAAGGTGACATCCCTGAATATACACGTATGACAACCAGGGTAGATTACGGCTACGGGGCAATGATAACAACCGCCTGTGAGAATATTCCGTCTGTCATGAAGGCTTTAGACTGGGATTATGGAGAAGAGGGAAGCCTCTATTGGAATTGCGGGGAGGAAGGGAATGACTATACGATTGATACAAATGGGAATATTCAGTTTACAGATAAAATTATGAAAAATCCTGATATGGATCCAGGGGAAGCCTTATGGCAGGTTAGCGCATTTAAATTTGGTGGTCCCATGGTTCGTATGCAGAAAGCCAAGGAAGCCATAAGCAATGAATCCACTATCGAATGCATGCAAAAGTGGAGCATCTCCAATATGCAGAATCATATGATGCCTCTTATTACTCAGACCAAAGAAGAGACAGAACAAATTTCCAGTAAAATAACTGCTATCAGCTCTTATGCAGAGGAAATGTGGTTTTCCTTTATTTCCGGGGAGACGCCAATTAGTGATGAAACCTGGAATGCTTATAAAAAGCAGTTAGATGACTTGGGACTTCAGGAGGTCCTTGCAATTAAACAGGCGGCATTGGATCGTTATAATGCTCGCTAATCTATTATAAAGAGTTATTTCAGCCCTTATCCCCTAACGTTATGACTGCATTTTCCAACACCGCATCAAATGGATAAGGGCTGTTTTATTCTTTTTTAGAAGGAGTCGGTAATATATGAATGACCAAAAAAGATATAAAAAAAGCCTTGGGCAAAAGCTTTCCAGAGATTTTAAAATGAATAAGTGGAAGTATATTATTATACTTCCGGTTATTGTATATTTTATTCTATTTTCATATAAGCCTATGTATGGACTTTTGATAGCTTTCCAGGATTATACTCCCTTTAAGGGGATGAGCGGGAGTTCCTGGGTTGGCTTTAAACACTTTATAAATTTCTTTAAAGATTATTATTTTATGCGGGTATTAAGAAACACGGTAGTAATCAGTTTCCTGACTATTTTGTTCGGCTTTCCTGCACCTATTATATTTGCATTACTGTTAAATGAAATCAAAAACACGGCATTTAAAAGAGTAGTGCAGACTATAACCTACCTGCCTCATTTTATATCTATAGTTATAGTTTGCGGACTGATTAAGGAATTCTGTATGAGTACAGGATTGATTAATAGTATTATTACAGCTTTGGGCGGTACAGCAAGCAACCTTTTGGAAAGTAAACCTTTATTTTATCCGATTTATATTATTTCTGATATCTGGCAGTCCGTAGGGTGGGGATCTATAATTTACCTTGCTGCCATTGCGGGGGTAGATCAGGAACAGTATGAATCAGCCAGAATTGATGGAGCCGGAAGATTTCAGAAGATGTTCTATATTACATTACCCAGTATTCTTCCCACCATCACTGTATTGTTTATAATGCGGATGGGTCAGGTTTTGAATGTGGGCTACGAAAAGATCCTGTTATTATATAATCCCAAAACTTATGAAGTTGCAGATGTGATATCTACTTATGTTTATCGTATGGGATTACAGGAAGCGCAGTGGTCTTTCAGTACGGCGGTGGGCTTGTTTAATTCAGTTGTGAATGTTTTATTTTTGTGCCTGACAAATTACATATGTAAAAAAACAGATTCGGGCGGATTGTTCTGACGATATATCTGGGATTGGAGTAATATATGAAAAGTATGATTTCCACAAAAAGCCGTCTGAATAATGATGGCATTATTTTTCCTGTTCTAAATACAATATTGATGTTTGCTATTTCCATAGTAATGTTTTATCCGTTTTTTTATTGTATGCTGGCATCTGTCAGCAATAATACGCTGCTCACGGGTTTTAGAGGCATTCTGTTACATCCTCTGGGCGGAATACATTTTGGCGCCTATTTAAAGGCATTTGAGCATCCGTTAGTTTTGTCAGGGCTTAAAAATATCCTGTTGATTCTGGTGTGTGCCTTGCCGCTAAATATTGTAATGACTGTAATCTGCGGCTATTTTATGTCTTGCAGGGAGGTTTATTTCAAAAAGCCTATTGTATTGTTAATCCTCTTTACCATGTATTTCAGTGGAGGTATGATCCCCACTTATTTAAATATACGTGATTTGGGCTTATATAATACTACAGCAGCACTTATTATTCCCGGCTGCCTGTCTGTGTATAATGCTATTATAACAAGAACTGCTATTGAAGCTATCCCGGATTCTTTGACAGAATCTGCAAGATTGGATGGTGCGGGAGAACTTACTATCCTGTTTAAAATCATTCTGCCGCTGTTAAAACCCACCATTGCAGTTTTGGTATTATATTATGGTGTTGGACATTGGAACAGTTGGTTCCCGGCTTCCATTTATATTAAGGAGAATAATTTGCTGCCGCTGCAGAATATTCTGCGTTCTGTATTGATTGAGAACAGTCAGCTGGTTGAAAATACAGCTGTCTCAGAAGCAGGACAGATAGATACCTATACAGAGACTATTAAATATGCCATTATTATGATTTCTACCCTGCCAATTATCTGTATTTACCCGTTTCTGCAGAAATATTTTACCAAGGGAGTCATGATAGGTGCAATAAAAGGCTGAAAAGAGGAGATGGAATCGTTATGAAATATTTTAATGAGATATACGGGGCCGGAGAAGCTACTGGTTATGATATCGCGTCTATACTTACCTTGATAGCTGACAGATATATTGCGGATAATCCGCCGCAGCCTTTTATTTTTCACAGTTACCGCAGAAATGTATTTCTTTGCGGAAGAGATGGAAGATTTCTGTTTAACCTGAATAATAAATTTCCTGAATCAGTTATCGGTACCAGAGTAGTTGTGGAAGCAAAATTCTGGCAGGAAAATCCTCGTGAAGAATACTTTGCTATCAATTGCTATAGTCCTGTTACTGTGGAAATCGGAGGTATTATATGTTTCCGAAGCGGCGTGGAGGAAGAGGTTAATTGCAATATCAAGAGAAAGTTTGCGGTAACATGTAAGCAGGGCTGGAATACTGTCCGTTTGTGTATTCAAAAGACAAAATCGGGATTTGGCTGTATTTTTGGTGTTAATGAACCAAAGTGGCGGTGGAAGCCGTTTTATTCCAATGTATTGAAGGAAGAGGGGGGCCTTGGCTTCCGTTACCAAATAGAAGGGGAGAGAGAATGGCTTCCTAATCCGGAATATGCAAAGGATCTGGAAAAGGCTTATCCTGTGAGCCGAATATTTGGCGGTTGCCAGGATAGATATGTATATGGAGGAACCCAGCTTATTCCGATACAAAAAGAAAATCCTTTTTCCTTAAAGCTCGAGTGCGGCCCTGAGACAGAGGTTTATGTCTATTTGAATGGAGAATTAGTTCATACAATAAATCCCCAAAAGCATGCGGCTATAAAAGAGATTTTGCTGCCGCCGTTAGATGGAAAGGTATTTCTTGTTATCAGGGGAAAACATACTGGGATAAATAAAGATTGGGGATGGCGTATTTTGGAAGAAGCTATTTATTATCACCTTAATCTTCCTATATATATAAAAGGAACCAGGGACAATACAATATATATTGGTCCCTTTACAAATCCCAGGGAAGACCTTACCATTTCCTTTGACCCGGAAAAAATATATTCTGACGGAGAAGAGAAGCGCTATTTTGAATTAGATGCACCAGATACTACAATTCGACCGGTTCTTGAAAATTTATTATTTGCGAGATGGAATTACCCTTTGGGGGTCACTATGTACGGACTTATGACGGCAGCTCGTTATTTGAATGAACCTCATATCATGGCTTATGTTGAAAAGCATATAAGTATTTGTATCAGCTATTATGCATATGCTGTCTGGGATCAGGAAACCTATGGGTATCCGGAGGTAAATACTCAGCTTTTAAATATTTCCATGTTGGATGACTGTGGATCTTTTGCAAACTGTATATTAGAGTTTTTCCAGGGAAAAATCCTTTCCAGCCAGGTGAAAAAAGTAACGGATATGGTAGCAGATTATATCTCTGATAAGCAGGAAAGACGGGAAGATGGAGCTTTTTATCGTATTTGTAAGGGGAATTTCATGGAGGATACCTTGTGGGCGGATGATCTGTATATGAGTATCCCCTTTCTTTGCAGATATTATCAATTAACAGGGAATATAGTCTATGCCCATGATGCGGTCAATCAGATTCTTCAATTTAAGAAGTATCTTTATATGCCGGAAGAGAATCTGATGTCCCATGTCTATGACTTTAAATACCAAACTGCCACGGAGCTGCCTTGGGGAAGGGGGAATGGCTGGGTCTTCTTTTCCTTAACTGA
Organism: Lachnospiraceae bacterium; assembly: GCA_022845955.1. GTDB lineage: Bacteria > Bacillota > Clostridia > Lachnospirales > Lachnospiraceae > Eisenbergiella. Next base: position 5,710,907 of record AP025576.1, on the reverse strand, counting down.
GCTGCTTGCTGTTCTTCCGCAGGAGGATGTATATAGGCAGCAGCTGATTGATTTCTTCTGTATTCTGGCGGATGGTTATATGGAGAGACAGTTAAGTGATGGCATGTGGCCACAGCTGCTAAATGTACCGGACTCATATCCCGAAACCTCTTGTACGGCGATGTTTATCTGTGGACTATGTAGAGGCATACGATGCGGGTGGCTGAAAAAAAATCAGTATTCAAAAGCTTGGGAAGCGGCACGGTCAGGGTGGAAAGCCCTGACAGATACAGCTATTGACAGAAAAGGAAATGTTTATGGCGTATGTGAAGGTTCCGCTTATTCTTATAAACCGGAGTATTACACAAAGGAGCTGGGGTGGATACTAAATGATCCACATGGTACTGGAATTGTATTATTAGCTGGAATAGAACTTCAAAAAATGATGGATACGGAGGTTTTAGGTCTATGAAAAAGCTGGCCCGGATCATGGCAGGAAATTTCCTGATTGCTATCGCAGCTATTTATTTTATAGAATCTTCCGGATTTTTATGTGGAGGAATTACAGGTATTGGCCTGGTATTTAAGAATATTTTCCATATACCGCTTTCCTATACCGTTTTTGTAGTCAATATTGTCATGCTTATATTGGCATGGACTATATTAGGACATACTCTGGCAGCTTCGGCGCTGATAAGTTCTCTTTTATATCCTCTGCTTTTGACAATTATTGAATACATTCCGTATATACCAAGGTTTTCCGACCCATGGATCAACGTAATCTTCGGCGGCGGACTAATGGGGGCAGGTATCGGCACAGTTCTTAGGGCAGGCGCATCTTCGGGAGGAATGGATATTCCTGCGTTGATCGTAAATACCAAGACAGGAATACCTGTATCCATTGTGCTTTATGGTATGGATATGGTAATTTTGTGTGCTCAGTTAGCTTATGCACCTATAGAAAATCTTCCTTACAGTATACTTTTAGTGCTTATTTCTTCTGCAATGGTTAATATAACAATGCACAAGCAATCCTGTGTACTTTGTCCTCCAGAGAGCTTTCAGAGCTAAAAAAGATTATAGATGAGGAAGTTCCACATGCTTTTATCATACTTGTATCTGCCAGGGAGGTTCAGGGCAGGGGATTTACATTAAAAAGGAGTGATTACGAATGGAGACGACATTTACATATTATGCTGAGAAAGAACAGCGGGAGAGACGCTCTGAAATAATTAATCTTGTAGTGGAAAATATGGAATGCAGCTTTAATGATAATGGCCATTTTCTAAATGGCAAGATGCCACATAGTCTTCGGTTAATGCTACATACGGCAATGACCTATTTATGGGAAGGTTCAAAAGAACGTATTGCACTGGCTAATCAGATTCTTAACACGTACCTGCCGGATCAGGAATTCTGTCATTTTTCGCCCTTTCTGTGCATGCAGATTTTTTATCATTGTGGGGAAAAGCTACAATATAGTTCTATAGAAAAAATGGATACCTATTGCCTGAAATGGTTGGATTCATTCACAGAGCCTGCACTTGAAGTAATTGGATGTAATGATAATTATCCTTTGATGGCAGCGGCAGCACTGTTAGGAGGAGGTCTCCGTTATGGCAGAGATTATTGGGTGCAGGCTGCCGCAAAACGGATGGAACAGTTAGATAAGCTCCTCATCAGAAGGGGCTTTTCTTCCGAATATACCAGTAATACCTATACCCCAATACAGGCTCTTTGTTTGTCAGAAATTGCAGAGTTTTCGGCACATCCACAAGTTATTGCAAACAAAAGGCTGAACAATGTATGTACGGATCTGCTTACAAAGATAAACGCACAGGCACTCGCTGCAGAGGCAAGGATTCATTTGGATCTTCTTACACACATGCACTGGGAAACTGCACAGCTTGGTGGTGCCTGTTCCAGAGGTTATGCAAGAGATATTTGTGCAGCTACCTCACATGCCCGTTTTTTATATTATATGCTCTATGGAAAAGCTCTCGTGGTAGATCCCGTTTTATTGATTGTGAATAAAAATTGTGGGTTGGCAGGGGAAGTTGCCCGTAACGATGAAGATTTCCTGCGCCTAATGTTCGCATGGCATGCAATGGCACAGTATCATTGCCCCTTTAAACTTGGACAATGGGCGATGCATAAAAAGTATCCTTATACCGTTATCGGTACAGCAGAATCTGTCAGCGGCAGGGATTATCCGCCTATGTCCTGCGCACCGGAGCCGTCTTCGCTGATGCCAGAGTTCTGGGAATATCCGGAGCACGTAAATTTAATAACTACCTATATGACTGCCGATTATTGTCTGGGAACAGCAAGATACGGGTGGCTTGGGGGTACACAATCCCATAATTTGCAGCTTCTTTACAGAAAACAGTCACAAGTCACTGGACAACATCAGGTGGGGGCAATGTTTACACGTTACGTTATCAATGATCACGAGATATTTAATGATGCGGAGTACGTAAACTGGGAAATGGGCGTGTGTGTAACACAGCAGAAGGAGAATACTGCGATTGCCCTTTATTCTCCCCGGATGTTATATGACCGTGATATTAAGAGTCTAAAAATGACTGTAAATTTTACCGATTTTTTTGGCGACGGTCTGGATGAAATCTGGATTGGGGACAGATTGCTTCAAATTCCTGAAGGCGGGACTACGGAAGATGAATGTATCTATATCCGAAGCGGAGAGTTATATTTATGTCTAAAGCCTTTGATGCAGTCCCCTCCTGACCGTAATCTGCGCTGCGTGGTTCGGCGGGTAAACAAGCTGATAGAAATATCCTTTATCAATTACTGTGGGGTTCCAAAATCTTTTGAAAGGATGAATCTCGCCAAAATAACAAATGGCGTTGCAGTAGAGGTGAGGACAGCCGGCCAATATAAGAGTTTTCATGAATTCCGTTTAAAAATGCAGCCGAAAACAGACGATTATCTATTTGATTATTTCGGGCGGGCTGTACGTAAATTCCGTTATCAGAATGATGGGAAGATTCTGGAAAATGAATATTCTCCCCTAAGCCTTGAAATGAGATATGCTATGGAAAATGGCCAGCCAGTTTTAGAACCTAAACTGTATTCCTCGGATCCTTTGCCCCGGGAATGTATGTAGCCTGCTTAAAAGAACCATAAAAACCGGAGATGCCATACTATGACATCTCCATTTTTTTAGATATTTTTATTTATTTCCCTATATTGGTTAGGGGTCATACCAACTTCTTTTTTAAAGGTAATATAGAAATAGTTAGAACTTGAAAAACCTATTCTTTCAGAAATTTCTTCAATGCTGAGCGTGCTGTTTATAATAAGCTCCTGCGCTTTGCGGATGCGGATCTGCCTTAAGCAGTCATTAAGGGAAGTATTTGCAGCCGCCTTAAAAGTTTTTGAGAAATAATTACTGGAATACCTGAAATGAGAGGCGATACTGTCCACACAAAGAGATGCGTCACCATAGTTTTCTTCAATATATTTTTTGGCATTTAAAGCAAGCTGCTGCTGTTTGGAACCTTTCAGCTCTCTCTGAACTGATTTTTCCTGCTGATAAAGCCTGAACAAGTCTGAAAGCTGTTTCTTTCCTTCAGAAAGCGTGGCGGCCAGGGCAATAGCAGGCATTTCGTTTTCCGGTTCATCACCTATATTGTAGTGAAGCTTGTTGTATTCCCTGGAGCAGTCCACTAACAATTCCAAATAAAGTGATGTTGCTATATCAAGTTGGTAAGAACGTACAAAATTACAAAATTGATCCAGAGATTTAGCAAAAGAATCATAGTCGCCTGTGACCAGAGACGTGCTTATCTCCTGAATTGTTTTTCTGGGATATGCTTCGATTTTGGGCTTTAGGTATGCAATATCATCGAAGGTTATAATATGATTATATTCAAAAATAAATCGATAATTTAAAAGGCTATGACATTCGCCATATAATCTGGAACAATCAGAATAATCACTGCAGGGGCGGCTGATGGAAGCAATAAGCCGAATATGATACTTTTGTATCAATAATTTCATTAATTCTTCAAAGCGGAGGCGAAAGGCAGAAAACATATCCCCATGTTCTGGTGATAAGGAAGGATTAAATAAAAGCACAATTCCATCGTTTTTTGAAGTTACAATATCTGAGGATATTTCCATAGACATATGTGTATGGACAAAAGTGTCGATATCTTCCATTAGCTTAATGAAAGAGATTGAATTTTTTTCCGGCTGGGGTATATCAAAACAAACAAGGTAAAGGTTATCAAATTTTACAGGAATCTGATATTCTGAAACTTTTTCGTCAAATAATTCTTCCGTATAGGCAGAAGACTGAGAAAGTATATTCTTTAAAAACGCTGTCTGCATGCCCGGAAGATAGGTTTCTGCTTTTTCATGAAAGAAGTTTAGATCAGAAACTGTCTTTTCATAAATATCCCCAATCATGGAAAACTCATCGCCAGAACTTTGAACAGAGGCATACTCCGAAACTTCAAACTTCTTTTTGGCAGCTTTTAAAGGTCTATATAATATCTGCGAAATGAAAAGGGAGAATATGGAGAAAACAGCGGCAAACACTGACACGGTCAATAATAGACCTATTAGCTGGCGGTGTACATCGCTGCTGATATTGTCATAGTTGTGAATGCTGATGCCGATTGTATCATACATCTCATCTTTTATATAAATTAAAACATAATCCTTATTATTCATTGTGATATGATAATATCCTTTTTCTTGTGAAACAGCAGAAACCTCTTTTACTATTTCAGGAGTAATGTCGATTTCAGTATTGCCGTTGGTAAAAAGGAGAGTTCCGGCAGAAGTGATGAAAGCTGCGTAATCTTCATGGTTTGTAAAAATATGCCGGGATAAGCTCGAAATATCAATATTAATAAAAATGGAATAGGGATATTTCGATTGGGCAGGGGAATTGAAAACAGAAGAAAGGTACTGTTTTCCATTTTGTGTAAAACCATAAAGATCATGCGCAGCAGGTTCTGTTTCTTGATTTATATAAGAAGACAGAACATTTTTAGGACTTGAAATGGCCTCCAGCCATTGTCCGCGGGAGCCGTTATACAGGACTACAGAACTGACAAGCGGGTTGACCATAGCAATAGAACTCAGTGAGCGGTATGCCATAAAGTCGCTGTAGACTACTTCATTGGTACTTTGGTTCTGATCCTGTACCAGAAACAGATTACACCACTGATTAGAACGTATATTCTGATTTATCTGTGCTGTGCCTTCAATGGAATTTCTGAAATACAAAGCATTATTTTCCAACTGAGACTGATGGGCAGCAATCAGCTTTTCAGTTAAAGACGCATTTAAAAGCCGGTTAAAATAGAAGCCCAAAATTATTACAATAATAATTGAGAAAAATATAAATGAAAATATCAATTTGAATCGAAAATGCTGACTGCGCATTTTGCTGTATATTTTTTTAAATGTTTGTGCCATATGTACATAATCCCCTAAAAATAAAGTCTACAACCTAAAATTAAAGATAAAATACTGTCTTTTTAAATAAAATGCTGTGCATTTAAAGTTTACATTGGCGCAAATTGAACCATATACTTTAGGTATGATTTGTAAGAAGTTTACAACATTATACAAACATGAAAACTTCTTGTCAACTCAGACGAACATATAAAAATAAAGAAGAGGGAAGGGGAAATTTATGGTAAGAATAAAAAAAGTGAAAAGATATAGTTCATTATATCTGATGTTTCTTCCAGCAGCAATTCTATTGTTTCTATTTAATTATCTTCCGATGTTTGGTGTAATAATTGCATTTAAACGCTTTAACTTCAGAGATGGTTTTATTGGAAGTCCATGGGCAGAACCGTTCTTTAAAAATTTTGAATTTCTTTTTGCATCAAAGTCTGCATGGACGGCTATGGCTAACACGCTCATTTTAAATTTTTTATTTCTTTTAACAGGGATAATATTCCAGGTAGGGTTGGCAATCCTGTTTAATGAAATATACCGTAAAAAAACACTGAAAAAAGTTATGCAGACCGGAATCTTCCTGCCGTATTTTATATCGTGGGTAGTAGTTGGGGTAATTGCTTATAACTTGTTTAATTACAGCAACGGGGTTCTTAATTCTATAATTATTTTTTTAGGAGGTGAAGCGATTGACTGGTACGCAAAACCCAAACTGTGGATATTTATTTTGGTTTTATTTTCCGTGTGGAAGAGTACAGGATATGGGATGATACTTTATAGTGCGACATTGACCTCAGTGGACAGTTCACTTTATGAGGCAGCCAGGATTGACGGGGCAAACAGAGTCCAGCAAATCAGATATATCAGCATTCCTATGCTTAAGCCGTTAATACTTACAATGTTTTTATTGAATTGTGGTAAAATAATGAATTCCGATTTTGGCATGTTTTTCTCTCTGATTGGAAATAATGCGCAGCTTTATTCTACAGCGGATGTTCTGGATACATTTATTTACCGGACTATGCGGACAATTGGGGATATTGGCATGTCATCGGCAGCCAGCTTTTTCCAGTCAGTATGTTCCTTCATTTTACTTGTTGTTATGAATACAGTGGTAAGAAAAATGGATAATGAGAGCAGTTTATTTTAGGAGGAAGGAAAATGGGAGTAAAACATAAAAAGATTGAGTTGCTGGATATTGTTGCGATTGGAGCAATCTCATTAATGGCAGTTTTCTGTGTGGTTCCTTTTTGGCTGGTATTGGTAAACTCAGTGACACCGGAGCAGACGATTATTGAAAACGGATATCAGTTCTTTACTGCAAAAATCGATTTGTCGGCGTATAAAAATCTTTTATCAAATTCGGGACGGGTGCTGCAGGCCTATAAGGTTACCGTTTTTGTAACGGTAACGGGAACCGTTTTAAGTCTGCTGGCTATTGGAATGGCAGCCTATCCACTGGCGAGAAAAGATTTGCCCGGGCGGAAAATTATGAATTTCTATGTGCTTCTTACCATGATTTTTTCAGGAGGTATGGTTCCCTGGTTTATTGTATGCAGAAATGTGCTCGGTTTAAAAGATTCCATTTGGGCTTTGATTCTGCCTCAACTGGTAAGCGCATGGAATATTTTTCTGGTAAGAAATTATTATCGTTCTATTCCGGAGGAAATTATAGAATCTGCGAAGATAGATGGCGCCAGAGAATTTACTATATGGCGAAAGCTTGTACTTCCTTTATCAAAGCCTGTATTTGCATCTGTGGCGTTGTTTATCTGCCTTGGATATTGGAATGATTGGTGGTTGGGATTGATGTTGGTTGATAAACAGGAGCTGCAGCCGCTCCAGTTAATGCTCAGGAGTATTACATCAAATATACAGTTCCTTTTAACGGTGGATTCATCTGTGGCAACACAGTTTGGCGATGTGATTCCGAGTGAGGGAATAAAGATGGCAACTTGTATTGTAACAATCGGTCCTATATTGCTGGTATATCCGTTTGTTCAGAAATATTTTGTAAAGGGCATAATGGCGGGATCTGTCAAAGGATGAAGCTCTGCTGCGGTTCCGGTGCCAATTATATAAAACACGTTTAAATAGGAGGGTTCCCATGAAAAAAAGAACAAGTAATCTCGTGAAGCGTACAATTTCTGTGGCTGTAGCTGCTGTGATGACAGCAGGGCTATTAATCGGCTGTGGAAACAAGGAAGAAAATACTGGTACAACGGTGACAGAAACGACCGTATCAGAGAGCGGTCTAGAGCCTGTATCGCTGGTATTCTGGCTCAGGAATGAGCCGAAAGAAGATCAGGAAAAGGTTATGGAGGCGTTCTGTGAAAAATACAGGGAAGAATTAAACCTTGAAAGTATTACCTTTAATTATATTGCTGCCGGGGATTATACGGACAAGATGACATCACTGGCTGCCGCCGGGGATGATTATGATAGCTGTTATGTGGCGGATTATATGAATTTTGCTAAAATGTCTGAAAATCATGCGCTACTGCCGTTACAGGATCTGTTGCCCCAATATGCTCCTACATTGTGGAAAACATATCAGGATATGGGACTGATTAAAGCTTGTAGTGTGGATGGCGATCTGCTGGCAATGCCCTGGACACGTTCTAAGGTAGGAAAGAAAACAATTTTATGGAGACAGGATATTGCGGATAAGCTTGGCGTGGATATGTCCAACATTACGACTATTGAAGATGTGGACAGGGTACTGACGGAGATTGCGCCGAAACTTCCTGCAGGTATGTATGCTTTTAATATTGGAAACAGCGCAAATGAATTGATGGAACTGATGAAAGCACGGGATGGTTTATCTGCAGTTTCCAATTATGACTTCAGCTATGATATTGCGGCCGGAGATAATGCAATGATCCCTTTGGAACAGACCCAGGCTTTTAGAGATGCGGCATATTACGGAAAAAAATGGTATGACGAAGGAATTACTGAAAAGAATGCACTTTCCAATCAGGACAGTATAAACGACTCTAAAAACGGAAAATGTTTTATGTGGGTCAACACTGTGGAATCATGGTATGAGGGTTGGAAACTGAATGTAGAGGGTGAGGTTGGTTTTACCAATCTGTATCCGGATTCTCTGGCAGTATTTGATTCACCTATGAATAATGCGATGGGAATTAACGTTAACTGCAAAAATCCTGAACGTGTACTGATGCTGTTTGAACTTCTGAACACAAATGAAGAAGCCTATGATATGTTTATGTATGGAATGGAAGGGGAACATTATGTTGTGAATGATGGAGTCCTTGAATATCCTGAAGGGCAGGATGCCACTAACTCCAAGTATATGGGATGGTTCTATTGGGGATTTGTTAGAGATAAATTTGATAAAGCGACTGCAACATATACTGACGAGGTAAAACAAAATCTGACTGACTGGCATAATAAAGAAACGAATGTGATGGCACCCCTGGTAGGATTTACTCCTAATATGGATGCGGTAAAGACAGAGCTTGCACAGAGAACGCAACTGATTAATGAACAACGTCCTTTAGTTCTGTTGGGTGCTTACGAAGGCTCATCGGATGAAGCTGTAGATAAATATACGGAAGACTGCAAGGCTGCAAATGTAGATGCAATTGCGAAGCATTTAAACAGCGAAGCGCAGAAATTTGTAAATCAGTAAAATTTTATAACTGTTCAGCAGGTCTGTGCAAATACTGCACAGTTACAAAATTTATAAATAGTGGCGCACCTTGGCAATTTTTCAGGGTGTGCCATAATAATAACAGAAGGAGCGGATTATGGCTGGAATATGGAAATTGTATATAGAAAAACAGGAATATTGTTTTATAGCGGATGCTGCTGCCAGAAGGTGGTTTATGGATGGTTTCCTGATTCAAAGTGAGAAATTTTGTGATATTTCTAAATGTGGTGGCATTGAACTTATACTCGAGCCGGAAACGGAAGATCGTATTTTAAATATCAGGGCAATAACATACGTAAATAGGGATCAGTTAAATGATGAGTATCAATTTTTCCCTGAGGCGTCGGTATTAGTGGAAAAGGGCGCAGAGAGATTAACGGTGTCTTTGGACGAATTCCAATATAACAAGGCACAGGCAATGCAGTGGTATTTTACAGAAGCTTTTTCTTTTATGGGAGCCAAGGTAAAGGATGTCAGGATTCTGGAAGGAAATCCACTGCATATCACATGTGGGCGGTACTCCAGATATGTAGAATATGGAGAGACGGCGGAATATAGCCTGAGAATTAAAAACTGCTCTGCAAAAAGAGTTTTGCTGGATATCAGAGAAGAAAAGAATGGGTGGGAAGCTTGTGAAGTCAGCTTTTCGGAAAAACATATTGTGCTGGAAGCAGGATCCTGTAGGGAAGTTAGTATTTTTGTCAGAACAGGTATGAAGATGATTTCCGGTTCCAGGGAATACAATAAGATTATTGTTAAAGTAAACGACATTGATTATAAGAAAGAATACCCTCTGACATTTATAACAGGAATTAAAGTTGGGAATCCTTATCTGATCCACAATGAAGAGGGATGGAATGAAACAAGGGAAAAAATCCGAAACTATTCATGGGCACAAGAAGATTTTAAACGCTATTTAAAAGCTGCGGAAGAATTCGAGCCTTATGAGGTAAAATCTTATATTCCGGAAGCTGCTGATCAAAACAGCAAAAACGGTTTTATAGAAACTTTTGAATCAGAAAAATGTATGAATACTGCAGTGGCTTATAAAGTTACCGGAGAGAAACAATACGCTTTAAAATGTGCAAAACTTTTTCAAATATTGATATCCAAATATCTCGACAGAAATCAGGCGGGGACAAATGCACTTGTACAGGAAGGGCACTTTTTCCAGCATATGGCGATGGCATATGATCTGATTAAAGGCAAAGGCTTTTTAACCGAAATGGAAGAGGAAAAAGTAGAGCAGTGTTTTTACAGATATATGCATATTGTAGATCGTGAATTGTATATTGGTGAAATATCAAATCATTACCTTGCGGAAATGGTAGGGGCGGCATGTTGTGCCATGGCGGTACAGGATGCGGAGAGAATTGAGCGTTTTGTATATGGAAACTGCGGTATTTTAGAGCATTTGTCCAGAAGTATTTTTGATGACGGTTGGTATTATGAGTGTACCTTAGGCTATAATCTGTGGGTATTGGTTTTATTTATGCAGGTTGGAATACCTTTGGAAAGGTTCGGATACTATATCCTGAATGAAAAGGTCAGTGCGAATAATTTTTGCGAATTGGCGCCCAGATCAGAGTTCCGCTATGGAACGGAATCTGCAGAATGGGGGGCAAAGGAAAAAAATTACCGGAATATTGAAATGATGCTTCAGGGTCTGATGCCGTTTGCGGACTACAGGGGGGTGGTCTTTGCAATGAATGACGCACAGGATCATGGAATTTATACAAGACGGCATGGCTTTTCACCGTATGACCTGGCATATTATATTTACAGGAAGCCGGAATATGCATATTTTGCTTCGCTGTCCCCTTGCCGTGACTGTCTGTATGGCGTGGCAGAATTACCGGATTATGATGGGAGCCGTTTCTATAAAATGAATGCGGATTCTTATAATGCCGGATATACCGTTCTCAGAAGCAAAGGGGAAAATGACCGCGAAAGAATACAGATGGTGACAAAATATGGTTCTCATGGGGGATATCATGGTCATTTTGACAGACTGAGTCTTGTTTCTATGATGAGGTACGGGAAGAGCTTTTATTTTCCGGAATTCGTATGGTATACATACAGCAGTTATATGTATAAGTTTTATGTTCAGAATTCTTTGAACCACAATATGGTGGTGGTGGATGGCAAGAATCAGGAGGCAGTTCCCTGTGAAAAATTACTGCAGTATGATGGAGAAAACATGCAGGTTATAGGCCTGCAGGCAAAAGCTAGATGGGCAAACCCACCTTTCGGAGGAATGGAGTACGGACAAGGCGTTGATATATATGAAAAAGCGCTTAAAGAAGGAAAATCATTCCCATATTTAAAAGACCATCCACAGTATGGAGAGGTGACAGATTATACAGAGACTGTTACGAGTACGAGGACATTTGTCTTAACAAATGACTATCTGATTATTAATGATCACATTAAGGCGCAGAAGGAACATGTTTATGATTGTATTTATCATCCGGCAGGACTGAAATCTATTTCAAATGTAAAATATAAAGAACATCGGAATAAATTTGATGAGAGTGCATTGTCAAGCGGTCAGTTTATTACAGACTGCGATGTGTATGAACCTACAGACGATTTGGTACAGGCGGATTTTGAGATGAATCTGAGAAGCAATGGAGAAGATAAGTTTCAGACTTGTATACCGGACGACGGACATCTGAAGATGGCAATCCGTTATTTACATACAGAATGCGGAGAAATCATTACGGGAAGAACACCCGTAAACAGAAACGCATATGCAGTAGTTTCTTATGAACTGCAGCAGAATGGCAGGAAGCTGGAAGAGGGGACAACCGGTGCATGGATTCTGGGAGCTGCGAAGTTATGTAATATTCCTGTAGAGGAAGGATTTCTTAAGCTTCGTTTTCAGGCAGATTATTGTAATGGGTGCGAGGAGTCACCGCTGGTGCTGACAGATGCAGCAGTAACATTATTTGATGGACGGACAATGCCCATTACTGCAGATATGTGTCGTCTGCAGGATGGCATTCCTTCTATTTCGGCGGCGTTGGTTGAAGGAGAACATCACCGGAACGGAATCTGGCTTACGCCGGAAAAACGGAATGAAGGGGAGCTGCTTATTAAGCTTCCTGAAGGCAGCAGGACTTTTTCAGGCATTATTGGAATGAATTATCTCCCATATGTAAATTCGTTTGAACGAAAAATGATCTGCCTGCGCAAGACAGGAGAGGAAGCAGAATTTATTTCTATATTAGAACTGTTTGAAGAAGAATCTGTGATTAAAAAAGCGTCTTATTTAAACAATGAGCTAATAGTGGAAAAGACAGACGGCAGCACTGAAACGATATGTTTTAAAAAAGCTGTACAAGAAATAACCTTTGAAAAAAGTAAGGGAAAAAGTAAGATAATTGAAAGCACAGGAAGACAATGCTAACAATTCAGACAAGTCTGGGCTGTCAGAAAAAATGAATCCTTTTTACAGCAGAAAAGGACAGTAAAAACATGGATTATGCCATAGGAATGCCGCGGCTATTTCTTTATACTGAATCTGCAGTGGAATTATTTTGAGAAATATTGGCCGCCGGGAAGGATTGCTACGGTGGCTTTATCAAGATATGGAGAGAGGAAACAGAATATGGAACATTATTCTTACGTGGATTTTTTCAGGAAAGTTTATGGACAAAGAGGCAGAAAATTATCTTTTTGTGCGCAAAATGAGACGGAATTCAGAGAGTGGAAAGATGGACTGAGAACTGCATTGGCAGAGAAAATGGGCATTCCGGCAATACATGAACTGGCATGTGTGGTTCAAAGAGAGGATGGTGTAAAAACACAGCAGAGCGTTCAGGAACTGGAAATTGTACAGGAGAATGGATATATTCGCAAAAAGATGGCGATAGAAACACTGCCGGGTGTACATATGCCTTTTTTTATCCTGCTTCCTGATAATATTAGAGATTCCGGAAAAAGTGCTGCAATACTTGCATTTCCTGCTCATGGGGCGAATAAAGATACGGTGGCCGGCGTCATAACGGGACCGGAGGTAAAAAGAAAACTGGAAAAGACACCAGCGGAATGTTACGGGAAAGAATTCGTCAAAAGGGGTTATGTTGTTCTATGTCCGGATTTACCTGGTTTCGGAGAAAGGCTGGAAATGCTTCCGGCAGAGGATGCCAGCTTTATGCCGAAAGGGCAGCAGACTCCTCTGGATTCCACTTGTAAAAATCTGTCGCTTACCTCCCAGGCGCTTGGATTCAGTCTGACCGGATTGATGTTATGGGATATGTGCAGGCTTCTGGATTATGTACAGACGCTCCCCTACGTAGAGAAAGAGAGGATTGGCTGTGCCGGTTTTTCCGGCGGCGGTCAGGCTGCTATGTGGCTTGCCGCTATGGATGACAGGATTCGGTTAGCTGTGATAAGCGGTTATGTGCATGGATACTATGAAAGTATGTTTCACAGCCATCTTTGTTGCTGCAATTATTTTCCCGGATTATGGGAACTGGCGGATATCAGTGATATCTGTGCGCTGATAGCGCCCAGGCCTCTTTACATTGAAAACGGAAGTACGGATGTGGAAAACGGATCGAAGGGGATTGCCGGTCCTAAAGAGCAGGTGGAAAAAATCCGGGAAGCATATACTCTTTTTCAGACACAGGATAATATCAAATTCACTGTTCCTGAAGGCGGACATGCATGGTATGGAACCTGCTATGATTTCGTCGCACAAAAATTGTAGAAAATTGGTTAACATAGGAAGAATTAACGGAGGTAGCACGCATGGATAAGTACAGCATATGGGCAGAGGAAGTCACCGGGAAAATAAGGGAAAAGATGCAATGGGTCAGTGAGAAAAACAGGGAAAAAATCCCTTATACCACAGACTGCGGCGGTAACTATGATGATAAAGGAGATATGGCCAAAGAATGGAGTGCGGATAATGGACTGAACTGGTGGACAAATGGCTTTTTCGGCGGGATGATGTGGTTGTTGTTTCAGGATACCGGGAATGAGAAATATGCAGAAATTGCAAGAAGATCAGAATACCGTATGGAACGGTGTCTTATGGATTTTTATGGGCTTCATCATGATGTGGGCTTTATGTTTCAGCCAACCTGCGTAGCGGATTTAAGGCTGACAGGGAATGAGCGTTCCAGAAGGACTGCTCTTCATGCAGCTACGCTTCTGGCGGGACGTTATAATCCGGAAGGACAGTTTATACGGGCGTGGAATGATCTTCCAGGGGAAGATACAAGAGGATGGGCAATTATCGACTGTATGTTTAACCTTTCTCTTCTTTACTGGGCTTTTGAAGAAACAAAGGATCCCCGATTTTATCATATTGCCGTAAAACATGCAGATACAGTTATGAAATATTTTGTCCGTCCTGACGGTAGTGTAAACCATATAGTGGAATTTAATCCTGAAACGGGAGAGATGTTACGCAGTTATGGCGGACAAGGATATGGAGAAGGCTCTTCCTGGACAAGAGGACAGGGCTGGGCAGTATATGGTTTTATGATCAGTTACTTACATACGGGAAAGGAAGAATATCTGATTACCGCAAAGAAAGTGGCCCACTATTGTATGGCTGCGCTGGATGAAAGCGGAATTATCCCTGTGGACTTCAGACAGCCCAAAGAGCCGGCCTGGGAGGATTCCTGCGGCGCTTGTGTCATAGCTGGAGGTCTGCTGGAGTTGGCGAAGGCGGTTCCGGAACAGGAAAAGGAGATGTACAAACAGTCGGCATTCAAGATACTGGATGCCATTTACCGTACACGTTCCGACTGGAGCCGTGACTGTGATGCGATAGTCAGGAACTGTTCCGCATCCTACCATAATCCGGAACACCATGTTACCATGGTTTATGCGGATTACTTTTTTATGGAAGCGGTTTATAAGCTGAAAGGAAATACGATATTGCTCTGGTGATGTTTACAATTAGCGGTTCCGCCGCTTCCTGTATTCGGAAGGCGTCATTCCCTCATACTGTTTAAACTGCTTCATAAAATGCAGTTCATTTTCATAACCACAGAAATCGGCCAGATTCCGGATACTCATCTCACTCTCTGTCAGGTATAATTTTGCATACTCCAGACGTGCATTAATAATGTCCTTCTGACAGGAAAGTCCAAAAAACTGCCTGTATAAGTGCTGGAAATGGGAGATACTTAGATGCAGGCTGTTCGACATTAAAGTAACGGACCAGGGATGGGCGGGGCTGTTATACAGCTTTTCTCTGAGGTGACAGAAAACATCATAGTATTTGTGGGAAGCATTAGGAGATTCAGATTTTTTCAACTCACTTTCCAGGCTGTATAGCAGAGCGTGCATTACAGAGTCAAGGATCACTTCTGAATTCGTCTGATCACCGCGGAATTCTCCAGTTAACAGCAGAAAATACTGCTCAAGAAGATAAACTGATGGAGGATAAAGGGGTATATTTCTGGGAATATCCAGCATGGAAAAAAAGGCGATGTCTTTGTCACCGGAGATACTAAAATGAACCCAGTCGTCGTTGTAATCAGGAATGTCACAGCCATAATGGACGTAGAGATTTCTGTCAAACATAATTACCATTCCGGGTGATGTGGCAGTACGTTTGCCATCAATATAAAACCAGGCATTTGTTTTTACCAGCAACAGCAGATAGTCAGACAAGCCGTGCGAATGTTCAATATTACATATCCTGGGATGGTGGGAATCATGTCCGCATATGGTTACGTTAATCATAAATACCTCCGGGAGTAAGGATGAATTATGGTTTTATATTAAAATAACAGAATTGGAAAGTCAAATATGTGGGGCAGAGAGGAGATATATGATGTTTAAGAAGGTAATCAAGAATCCTGTTTTAAGAGGATTTCATCCGGATCCATCTATAATAAGAGTTGGTGATGACTTTTATATTGCGACGTCTACTTTTGAATGGTGGCCTGGTATCAGACTTCATCATTCCAGGGATTTGGTTAATTGGGAACTGATAGAATACCCGTTGAACCGGATAGAACAGCTGGACTTAAAAGGAGTGGGTGCAAGCCAGGGGGTCTGGGCACCTTGTCTGAGCTATGATAAGGGAACGTTTTATCTGGTTTATACAGTTGTGAAGGCTTTTTACTGTAATATGTATGATACCAATAATTATCTTGTGACGGCCGGAAATATTCACGGTCCCTGGTCAGATCCCGTCGCATTGAACAATTTTGGGTTTGATCCGTCTTTATTTCATGATGACGACGGGCATAAATATATGGTATGTATGGTGACAGATCATCGGATACCTAAGAAATATGCAGGAAGGCTGGTGCTGCAGGAATATGATCCGGTCCGGGAAAAAATGTCAGGGCCTGTAAAAGAGATTTATACAGCGGACAGAATATTCCTGGAAGGCCCTCACATTTTTAAAAGAAATGGGTGGTATTATCTTTTCTCTGCGGACACGGGAACCGGTGAAGGGCATGGACAAACAATTCAGCGCTCCCGCAGTGTATGGGGACCTTATGAAATATATCACGCAGAATTTATGGAGCGTACGCAAGATGAGGCATGGTCGATTTTGACCTGCCGGCATCATGAAGAGTTACCGATTCAGAAATGCGGACATGCGGATCTTGTGGAAACACAAAATGGAGATTGGTATATAGCCCATCTTTGCGGTAGACCGCTTTCTGCAAGAAACAGTGCAGATGTTCCCCTATTTTCGGGTATCAGGCGTTATCCGCTGGGGCGGGAAACAGCGCTTCAAAAGGTGAAATGGACGGAGGACGACTGGCTTGTACTGGACAGGAATCCGCAGAATTGTCTGCCGGAAAAAGAAGTGACAGCCCCCGGTTTGCCGGATTATGTATTTCCGCCAAAGCCTGACAGGGATGATTTTACAAAAAAGGAATTAGACCTGGATTATCAGTCCCTACGGGTTCCTATGGATGAGAATTATATCAGCCTGACGGCACGGCCTGGATTTTTACGCATGTATGGTCGCGCCGGACTTGCCAGCAAATTTTCGCAGAGCCTGATTGCCAGGAGATGGACTGAATTTACTTTTGAAGCTTCAGCCAGTATGGAATTTGAACCGGAAGTATTTAAGCAGATGGCAGGGCTGATATTTATATATGATGAACAGAATTATCTGTATCTGCATGTAAGCCATGATGAGGAAATGGGAAAGGTAATCAGCATACTTAAAGCAGAAAATAAAAATTATGAATATCCGATAGGCTTTAAACCTATAAGTGAAGGCAAAGCAATTATTTTAAAAGGAAGGGTAATGGAGGACAAGCTGCAGTTTTATTTTGGGTATAAGGAAGAGCAACTAACTGAAATTGGCCCTGCTTTGGACTGTAGTTTTATGTCTGATGAGGCCTGTCTTGAAGGATGGTTCACCGGTGCCATGACAGGGATTTGCTGTCAGGATTTGACAGGATTCGGAAAGGCGGCGGATTTTGATTGGTTTGAAATGAAAACACTGTAATTAATTTAATATGTAATATATTGATTGTTACCAGGAGGAAATATATGGATTATTATGTAAATAAGTATGGCGCAGCAGCCGATGGTAAAACAAAGGATACAAAAGCCATACAGAACGCAATAGACAGATGCAGCCTGGACGGAGGCGGAAAGGTAATATTGGAAAGAGGGATATATGTGTCAGGGACACTATATTTGAAATCAGGAGTTTATCTGGAAGTAGCACCGTCAGCTGTATTAATGGCCAGCCCCGATATTGAAGATTATGGAGAGGATACTCATTATAACCGTTACCGCAATGAAAAAGCCCTGGATCGCTGTTTTATTTATGCACAGGATGCAGAAAATATCGGTTTGACAGGTTATGGGGAAATCAATGGAAATGCAGAGGCATTTCCTAACCAGGGAAATATCTACCGGCCAATGCTGATTCGTCTGCTTAGATGTAAAAACATTAGAATAGAAAATTTGAAACTCTATGATTCGGCGGCATGGACAACTGCGTTTTTGGATAGTCGGTATATCTGGATTAAAGGGCTTGCTATTCGAAATGAAAAAAATTATAACGGAGACGGGCTGGATTTTGACGGATGCAGCCATGTGTGGGTTTCCGACTGCTTTATTAAAGGTACTGACGATAATTTATGCCTGCAGTCAAGCTCAAAGGACTATCCAGTAGAAGAAATCCACATTACAAACTGTTCTTTTACTTCCGTTTGTGCTGCTGTGCGGATCGGATTAAAATCAATTGGCGATATCCGTAATGTGACAATTTCCAATTGTACGATGAAAAATGTCTATCGGGAAGGAATTAAGATTGAGTGTACAGAAGGTGGAAATATTACGGATATTCTAATACAAAATATTGGTATGTATAGTGTAAGACGTCCTATATTTATGCTTTTAAACAATCGTTTTGAACCAGATGACTATGGTACTTCAGTCGAGCTGCAGAAGATGCCGGCTATTGGTTCTATGCGGCGGATTATGATTACAAATGTTTCAGCCATAGATGGGGAAGAAATGAAAAAATCCAATTACCGCTTTGGAAATGATATAATGGGAAGCCCTAAATTCAATGGAATTCGAGTGGATGCCAATATTTTAAATCCTATAGAGGATTTGACGGTAAGAGATGTCCGCTATCAGAGTATAGGAGGGGTGAGAAAAGAAGAGATACCTTCCTCTTATCCGCTTGTAGTGGATTATTTGGAAGAGCCGGGGTCGGAAAGCTCAGAAAACTATTATCCGGACTGGAGCAGGGCAGCATTTATGGACATCCGTAACGTTAAAGGATTGTTTTTAGATCAGGTCGTATTTTCATCTGAAAAAAGGGACGAAAGAGAGCCTTATATTATTGATAACTGTGAAGTTATAAAATGTGGAATAAGATGTATATAAAATAAATCCTGCTGGCCGAAGATGTTTCACTCAGTGAACTATATAAACTTGGCTATCTTTTTCCTATAACGGATATAGTTTAAAAGCGTGTTAAGCGTCGCCAGGAAGATTGTGTTTAATATATAAGTAAGCGTCATTGACGTATTCCTTTTCATCTTACTTATTCATGTTGATCTGAGATAATTTGAGAAAAATATAACTGAATTTTATATCCAGTTCCCGTATCTCCTTTTGAACGTTCAATAAGTATTTCTATGTTTTTTTTACTATCATCATACCGCTTCTTTCCTGACTTTCCCATTGCGATCCCATCCCATAGGGCGGTTAGCCGGAAAGGAAAATGGCTTTACTCATTGTCAAATCCCATGTATCCGTTTCCTGTGCTACTCCGGATCGTCCATCAATACTAGACGTGGACGGCTATAAAGCAAATGAAGGGATGAAGAAGCAATCATATATTAATATGCTAATATTAGTAAAATACTTTTGTATTTCTTGATGGAGGAAAAGCTGAAAAACAACTTATGTTAGGTATGCTTTTTGAACAAATATATTCTCGCAGTATTGTGATAATAAGTATAAAGGAGCGTTAAAGCGGATGCAGCCTGAGAACCCTGCATGATGCCCGTATTGTTAATAATTCCCTGGGCAACCGCACTGGTCACGTTGTTTGCAAAATCGCCTCCTTTTTGGCCGGATGACTCAAATGCCTTGCTGCTTATCGGATTACTTTTTTGGCCGGTTACCGTTTGTACGGCGTTTTGTGTGAATTGATGTCCTACAGCACCGGCCAAGCCACCGGATAAGAAGGAAGTATTGCTGAAGGAATTAGAACCGCCCGCATGGAAAGAACTTCCGCGGAAGCCTCCGCCTTTGGAGACATTTTTAACGGAAGAGAGCCCTTTTGCAGCCACCATTAGCTCTGTAAGCATGGAACTCCCGGTTTGGCCGACGTTAATCCCCAGACTGGACATAAAACTGTCTATCTTTTGGCTTATTTTGAGAAAAGCAACTGCGCAAAGGAACCAGATGAGTATATTTCCTGCAGCAGTTTCCTTGCCGACAGATTCTACATCGGCTTCAGTAAGGGCAAAAACGGTAATTGGCTGTGTAAGCAGCAGGCTTCCGGACAGCAGGATAGTAGTTAGAAGACATTTATTTTTCCTGGTTTACACCTTCCACTCCCAACTTCCCGATATCCTCCGGCAGTGGCGCTGCCTTCAGTATCATCCGCCCGCTGACTGCCTTTACATCCCCATAAACCTCTTTGTATTCAGGAAAGTAGATGGCAAACCATCTGGCAATGCGGTTCTTGATCCAGGTAATTTCCTCCTGGGCCTGGAAGCGTAGATTGGATAAGCTTTTGATCTCTGCATAAATCCCAGTTGGTATATAAGGGTAGGAAAAACGTCCCTCATTAACCAGTGAGGCAACCGTCTTTGGATCTTTGCGGTCATTTTTATTCGGATTGTTATCATCCAGTTCCTTGGATTTCTTGACATGGTGAGGATTTACATGCACAGGTTTCATTCCGTTGTCCTGCAGGAACTTTCCTAAAGCGAACCGTAGGCTAAGCACACAACGCCTTACCCAAAGGCAGGTTTTTGCGTGCTTGCCCCCGAACCGTACGTGCACCTTTCAATGCATACGGCTCTCCATTTGTGTTGACTTAAAATCCACTTACTATTTTGCTATAACAGGTTTCGCATACAACCAGGGTTTTCCGGTTCATTTCAAGCATTTTTTGTTCCCAGCCGGAGACTCCGGATAGTTCCGACAGCTTTCTTACATGATGGACTATTGTTCTGGGGGGTGTTTTACCGCAAAGTTCGCAACAGCCTTTTGAAAAGTGTGTAAGCAACTCCTTGGACTGTTTTTTACTAGCATGATTTGTGATGATGGGTTGTTTTTTGAAACCATAGTCATATAAGTATACTGTTTTGGAACCATTATGGGTTTGGTAGCGTGTCTGCATGCGTCCTTCCCTGAAATATTTCCTCATTATTTTGTGTACGGAACTTTTGTGTTTACCTGCAAGAGTTTTAGCAAGGCTGTACTTCATGATGTAATAATAATCATTAAGCACCGATGCATTGTCCGCAAACCTATAGTATTGGTATAGACCGACGATTTCCCAGTTGTATATACGGAAGATTTCGTGGTCGGGGAGATAGAGCAGGTTATTTCTTGCTTTCGGTTTCCAGATTTCCGTTCCATCAGCGTTGTGTTCGATTTTTATTGCTTCAGACTGTATTAATTTCTTTAACCACGCCTGCTTGGGGAGATAAAGCCTGACTCTTCCATGATGACGGTCTGACAGTTTTCCCAGCTTATCCCTGGACGGGACGCCTTTCCGGCTAATGGTTATTTCGTAACCGAGGAATTGTGCTTTTTCATATCCATGAGTAACCAGTGTTTTTTCTTCGGATAGTACCAGATGTAATTCCTTGTGCAGGAATGACTGGATTATCTGTTTGGTTGTTATAGCGTCCTGTTTGCTTCCGATTACTCCGATAAGGAAATCGTCAGCATACCGCTGGTAGAAAATCCTTCTGAATGATGAATCCATTGGCTGGGAGCAGGACATAGTTACCCGTTGGTTGCGCAACGTTTTGAGTTCTTTTAGTTTTTTGATTCTTTCTCTGGAGTTCCTTGCAAGCCCGGAGATAGATTTTCTCAACCGTTGTTCTTTATTTTGGACAGAAATGTATTCTTTGGACAGATGTCGTTTTGTTCCTTTATCAAAGGAGGTTTTGTATGTCGCCATAAAACAATCCAGTTCGTTTAGGTAAATATTGGCAAGGGTAGGACTGATAATTGAACCCTGGTGTAGTCCTCTGCCCGGCCTTTGTAATTGTCCCTTTTCCATGTGTCCGGCTCTTAGGAATTTCCAGATTAGGCTGATAAAGACTTCGTCCTTTATCCTTCTGCGGAGAATGCTTACCAATAAATAATTGACAAGTTATGAAAATTGCATATTACTGTAAAACTATCACCTCTATCCCGTAAAATATTAAAATTAAGTAAATCCTGAACAACAAAAAAGCAGAATAGAAAAATCTATCCTGCTTTTTTGTATTCATAAATTATCACAATAGTAATTTTAACATACCGGTTTTACTATGTAAATCGCATTACTATGCCATATTTGATAATTACCGTGTCAATATTGTGCCATTAAAGAAAAATTTCTTTATAGGTCATTTTTTTATAAATCTAAGTTTTGTTATAACTTTCAAAGATTTGGTTTGTTGAAATATAACATAAAAAAAGTAAAATAACTTATATAAAAAGCAATTATGGGGAGGTTGAAGATGAAAAAGGTTTTATTTAATTTAAAAAAATACAAATGCCAATATATAATGATTATGTGCGGAATCGTGTTTCTCATTCTTTTTAGTTACATACCTATGCTTGGCCTGCAAATAGCATTTCGGGATTTCAGACCGGGCAATACTATCTGGAATGCCCGGTTCGTTGGCCTGGAAAATTTCTGGTTTTTTGGAGACAGTGAATTTTGGAGGGTGGTAAAAAATACTTTAGTATTAACACTCAGCAGATTTCTGTTTACATTTCCAACGCCGATTATTTTGGCATTGTTAAAGTACAGTTTACAAGGGACTACACAGGGTAACGGTCTGACGGGAGGTGTGCCGCCCGTCAGATTTTCCATGTGATGTTCAAGCTGTCGCTTGTAGCGGCAACGGTGGTAATCATCAAATCCACCACCCGCCGCTTGTCGTCAAAGGATACATTCTCCCAAGTGTCGAGGTAGCCGGAAATCTGGCTGATCTGTTCCGGGCTGATGGCTTCCACCGTCAACTCGGCTATCTGCTTCACAAGTTCCTGTTTGCGCCCGTCCAGTTCTGCTATCTTCACATTCACATAGGAGAGCAGGACATTGTTTGCGCCCGTCAGACTGTCCACCAGTTTTTCAATCTCGCTGTCCACATGGGCAAGCTCCACTTGCAGTGCTGCAATTTTCGGGTTTGCCTTTGCCGCTTTCTTTCTGCCTGTCAGCGTCTTGTAGCTTGCCAGTTTCTTTACCATCTGCTGATAGACCACCGCTTCCAGTTCGGAAGTGATGATTTTCCCACAGCCCGGACAACTCTTGTTATCCAGCCGTTTCGTGCAGCGGAGATATTGCCTGCCGGACGGATTGAAGATACTCATAAGCGCATATCCGCAATTCCCGCATTTGATTTTTCCCGCCAGCCATGTGTGGGTGGCTTTTCGGGCAGACTGGATTTTCATGTTGTTCATCAGCTTCTTGCGGCAGGTCAGCCAGATTTCGGAGGGGACAATGCCCTCATGGGGAGCCAGCACCAGCATTTGGCCTTTCAAGTCGTTCTTTTTGCTGGGCTTCACATCTCGCCCCTGATACAGATAGCAGCCGTTCATACCCGTAAAATCGGCAGCGTCATTGACCAGGACTGCCCCTTGACTTTTGAAAAACTCGTACACATCAAGGTCTGCCTGCACATAGACGGGATTGCGTAATATCTGCGCCAGCGTGGGGCGTATCAGCTCTTTGCCGTTGAATAAAATCCCCTGTTCGGCAAAGTACCGGGTAATGTCCCCATAGGAGGTGGTGGGCTGGGCGTACATCTCAAACATCAGCCGGATATTTGCCGCTTCCTCCGGGTTTACCACCAGCTTTTTTGTGTTGATACCGTCCATCTTGATCGGCTCGGTATGGAAGCCGTAGGGGGCTTTCCCGCCCATTTTGAAACCACGTTGGCTGCGGGAGTAATAAGCGTCCGTTACCCGCTTCTGTATGGTTTCCCGTTCAAGCTGGGCGAACACGATACAGATATTCAGCATCGCCCGCCCCATCGGAGTAGAGGTATCAAACTTCTCCGTAGAGGACACAAACTCCACATTGTACTGTTGGAACAGCTCCATCATGTTGGCAAAGTCCAGAATGGAACGGCTGATACGGTCGAGTTTGTAAACCACGACCTTTGCAATCAGCCCCCGCTTGATGTCCCGCACCAGTTCTTGAAACTTCGGACGGTCTGTGTTCTTGCCGCTGTACCCTTTGTCTGTGTATTCCTTGCAGTTACCGCCTTTCAACTCGTATTTGCAAAATTCAATCTGGCTTTCAATGGAAATGCTGTCCTTTTTGTCTACCGATTGCCTTGCATAGATTGCGTCTATTCGATTGTTCATATTGTCGCTCCTTTTCTTAAAAAAGAAACGGAGCTGCTGACACCTTTATTATACCGTCAGCAGCCCTGCAAATCAACGATGTCTTTGGAAAACCTTATGCCCCGGCTTCCTCACTCTGCCGTTTGTCGGCATACTTGCGGAATACCTCATAAAGCTGCTGTTCCAGCTCCCGGCGTTTTGCCGCTTCCTGCTCCGGCGTGAACACCGGGGAGAGATTTTCCAGCGTGATTTCCTTTCCCTGAAAAGTCACGACTTCGGTTTCTTTCTTGTATCTGATATGCTCCATAGTACCTCCGTATTTAATTTTCAAAGTGCAGTGCCACCATGCTGCGGCGTGAAATGTTTTCTGTCATCAATCACCGTTCCTTTGTGTGCCGCTGTTGCCGTTTCAGTTCTGCCAGCACCTCCGGCGGGATACGGTCAACCAGCTGCTGAATGTCTTTCAATTCGCTTTCCAGCTTTGCCCGTTCCATCGTATCTTTCATCTTGCCTTGCTCGCTGGCTTTTGCCCTTGCTTCCAGCTTTTCATTTTCCGCTAACAGGTCATTGATTGTGACCTTGTATTTTTTCAACTGCCCGGAGAAATTCCCCATCTGTGGGAACCACTTTTTCAGCATGGAGAGGGCTTCCTCTTTTTTCTTTCCGGCATTCAGCGGGTTAATGCCGTCCAGCGTGGCTTCAATGGCTCTTGCCTGTTTGGATAGATTGACCGCCTGCTTGAACAGACGGGTGGGGATATGCTTCCTGCCTGTCTTGCTGGCACTTTCCCCACGCTCCAAGTCGGGATATTTCTCCACCATATAGGCGTGAAAATCGTCCTGCCATTTTGAGAGATTGGCTCTGTTGCCGATAATCTCCTTAGCGCACAGGCGGTTGTCCTCTGTCAGAGGGACAAAGACCAAATGCAGGTGGGGTGTTTTCTCGTCCATGTGTACCACCGCCGATACGATATTTTCTTTCCCTACCCGCCCGATTAAGAAATCAGCCGCCCTCTGGAAAAATTCCTGTATCTCCTTTGGGGGCTTCTTCTTGAAAAACTCCGGGCTGGCGGTAATCAGCGTATCCACAAACCGGGTACTATCCTTACGGGTGCGGCAGCCAGCTTGTTCAATACGGTTCTGTATAAAGTGGTAGTACCTGCTCTCCGGCTTAACAATGTGGAAGTTGTATTTGCTCCGGCTGGTGTCAATGTCGGGATTGCTGGCGTACTGTTCCTTTTGCCGTTCGTGATGGGCTTCCAGCGGCCTTGCCGGGTTGCCCTTGTGTTTTTCAAATCGCAAAATTGCGTGTTGTGCCATGAAACTCCTTTCCCCATTCCGTTCCTTTCCGGGACTTTTCCACAGGAAAATCCCGCTGAAAATATCTCAGATAGGATAGGAATGGATAAGATATAAATAAAATCGTTTTAATCTCTGTATTTCTATATACCGTCTGGTTTTCGTACTTCAAGAGGATTGATTATCGTACTCTATGAGTGCGGTTTTCAGCCCTCCGGCGTACCATAATCGGATTTCTTGAAGTCGGTGTTTGGAACCGCTTCATAGGATTTTGGGTAAATGCGGTTGGGTTTTCCACAGCCCTGCTTCCTAATGTCAATCAACTCCGCATACTGCAATTCCCGCAGGGTGTTGACGGCTTTCTGCCGTCCGCAGTGGAGCAGTTCCACTACCTCGTTGATGGGATAGTAGAGGTAAATGCGTCCATATTCATCTGCCCAGCCGTTTTTCCGGGACAGGTCTGTCCGGCACAGGATAAAGGCATACAGCACCTTTGCTTCGTTGGACAGTGGCGTGAATGTGGGGGCTTCAAAAAGGAAATTGGGAAGCCAGATAAAGCTGACCGTCTTTTCCGGCTGATGGATATAAATGGTGTTTGTCATATCGTGTTTTGTGGACGGTTAGAAGCCCGTTTTCTGGGGCAGACGGTAGTTTCTATTGCCTACCCCTGTTCTGTGCTTGTAAAGCATTGTAAATCAAGGACTTTTCATCCCCTAACTGTCCACACAAGACCTCCTTTTCCGTTCACTTTCTGTTTTCTGCCGCCTGTGAACTCTGGCGGCACAGTCGGGACAGTATTTCGCCCGGTTGGACTTTGGGACGAACACTCTGCCGCAGACCGTACAGCGTTTTAGCTCCTTATCCCGGAAAATCTCTGCTTCCAGCGTTCCGATTTGCGGCAAGACCGACCAGCGGAACCACTTACAGCAGACCGAGAAAGAAATGGTCTGGGGGCAGGTGTGGGTGTCCCCATCGTCAAGGAGCATACAGTTCCCGTCCTCATAACAGCAGCACTCCCGGCGGATCAGGGCGTTTGCCTGTTTCCTCTGTGCCGGTGTCATGCGGTAAAGGGAACCGTCCGGCTTGCGCTCTATGGGCGGCAGTCGTTTATATGGGTTCTCTCTCATGTGTTCCCTCCATTTTTCCTTTGCCGTTCTTCCCGAAAGGATTTCCGGCGTTGGCACGCTCCCCGGACTTCGGGACATTTTGTCCCGAAGTGGCTCGTTGCGGTGCTTCCCCTGCCTGGGTATTCCTTTTCGGACGGTCATTCATTTTTCAAGGTGCAGCTCATCGATGAACTACCCTAAGTCTACACCTAAAAGACCGCCCGCCCCGTATATCCATAAGGTCGGAAATCAGCTCGGAAAACTCTCTATTTCCACGCTCTCGGAATTGTGGTAAAATGAAAGTACTTGGATGGCAATTAAAGTTTGAAAGGAGTGGCGATATGATTTCAACGAAAAATTTGTCTGGATTACCTGATGTAAATCGCCTAAGGGCTTTCTGCAAAGGGCTTGCAGCTTTGGACATCATCATGTTAGAGAAGGAATGGAGTTTCATCCGTCACTATACATACAATCCCATATGGAGAAGGGGAAAAGAAGCATTTTGGGCTACCGATGGCAGTGAGCAAAGCATGATTATCATGTTCACATCTGAAGGCTGTGTTATCAATGGTGTAGATTCTGAACTTTACGATTGGGAAGAAAAACTCCCTCGGATAGAGGATTTGACAAATGGGATGCCTTCCGCTTTGCAAAAGCTCATGAATAGCAGAGAAGTCAAAAAGATGAAAAGCACTTTTTGCGTCTGGACGGAAGATGGCGTTGTTTGGCACTGTAATCCTATGGCTGGTGAGGACGCTTCCAAGGATTTACTCTCTATGATTGATGGTAATCCGCAGACCTATGTGGAATACGGGAAGTGGTTTTATCCCGCCGACCTGCCTTTGGAAGTTGTGCGCCAGCTTGCAGACGGGGTGCCGGTGACAAAAGAGATGATTGTTGCATTAAACCCCAAGCGTAGTGAATGGGACGAGATTAAGGCAGAATTAGATGAAATCGGGTATCTGAACAAACTTTGATATAACAGGTAACATAAACAGACAAGGAGGGGGAGTGCATGGAACTATCCATACAAGAACGATTGAAAGACCTGCGGGTGGAGCGTGGGCTGACGCTGGAACAGCTTGCGGAGGAAACCAAACTCTCCAAATCTGCGCTGGGCAGCTATGAAGCGGACGACCTCAAGGACATCAGCCACTATGCCCTTATCAAGCTGGCGAAGTTTTACGAGGTAACAACTGACTATATATTGGGGCGGTCTAAAAACAGAAATCACCCAAACGCCGATCTTGCAGACCTGCGTTTGAGTAATGATATGATTGAACTATTGAAAAGTGGTTTGGTGGATAATTCCCTCTTGTGTGAACTGGCGGTACACCCGGATTTTCCCCGGCTCATGGCTGACCTTGAAATCTATGTAAACAGTATCGCTGGCAAACAGGTGCAGAGTGCAAATGCCATTGTGGACGCTGTTAGCGCAACGATTATGAAACAACACAATCCCGGCTTGACCGACCCGCAGTTAAGACAGCTTATCGCCGCCCATATTGATGATGACAGCTTTTGCCGCTATGTGATACAGCAGGACATAAGCAAAATTGCCCTTGACCTGCGGGAAACCCACAAGGATGATTTTTTTAGCGTCCCGGAGGACAACCCGCTGAAAGGTTTTTTACAGGCTGTTGATGAAACTGTCAGCGAGGACAGCGACCCGGAAACAGCGTCCTTGATGTTCATTTGCAAAAGGCTCAAACTGAACTTTAAGAAGCTGTCCGATGAAGAAAAGAAGTGGCTGAAAAAGATTGCGGAGAAGTCGGACTTGCTCAAAAATCCCAACCCACAAAGGGGAGGAAGTAAGGGAACTAAGAGACTAACATGAGGGAAAATGCTTATGGATAAGAAAAGTAAAAAAATTCTGATGCACTATATGGATGATACGAAGCGAAAACTGTTATCATTTGAAGAAATTGCGTATGCAAAAGAACATGGAGCCATTTTAGAGGATTTATCTATTTCGCATGAAGAAGCTATACGCATTTTGACACAAAGTCTTAAATGTATTTCTCTTAGTGATGCTGCCAACTCTTTTTTATATAGCTTATCTACTCGTGATATGGAGTATCGGTATATTTTAGCATCGTATGTATATGCTGTAAGCTGGTTGATGTTTGATGGAGGTAGAACAGACAAAGTTCCATCTCGGCTGGATAGAACATTTTATAATTGGGTTAAGTATCAAGGCGGCGGAATTTGGGGTGGGATTGGAAAACCCATTTTTTACCTCAATGAATTTGCTCATATGGATAAACAAACCCCTACAAGTACCGACAAGAATATTTTGAAAGAAATAATATCAATATCATCTGTAATGAGCGACCACGCCACTGGCATTATGTTATGTAAAAAAATTCAGGAAAGCAAACTATTACCCTGCAATAAAGGTGAGATTATTGGAATCCTTGAAACGCTTGCTATTTGTGGGATTTTGGAAACACCAGAGCATAAAGGATATATACATTCCTTTACCCCACCATTGATGAGAGATACCGGAGATTTAAGACAAAGCCTATCCTATCCGCTCAACTGGTGGTGTGGAGAAAATAAAGTAAATTATGATAACTGCTACAAAATTTTTAACATTGATTTTTCCCATTTGTCGAGGAGATAGCAAAGCCAGTCGAGCCAGTCAACGGCAATCTAAAAAATCTAAGGCAGCACCGCACAATTGCTGAGGCAAGCGCTGTCGAATCACCCATCAGGCAGGAAACCATAGGCTTCCCGGCGCATTTCTTCGCGAGAGCGCACAACTTCAAGCCGCCAGGCAGGGCCTGTCA
This sequence comes from Lachnospiraceae bacterium, assembly GCA_022845955.1. GTDB lineage: Bacteria > Bacillota > Clostridia > Lachnospirales > Lachnospiraceae > Eisenbergiella. The sequence goes on along the minus strand of AP025576.1, from coordinate 5,681,611 downwards.
GCCAGAAGCAGATTCGCCAATGCGAACATGATATTGAATTTGGCTCGCTGCTTTTCGAGCCCTCGGTATCGCGTTTTTCGAAATTGCAGCTGTTTCTTGACGACACCGAATACGTGCTCTACTTTTGCCCGAACAGAAGACTTTGCGTGTTCTACTTTCTTTGCGGCATACTGGCCGCTCTTGCTCAGCTTTTTTAATTGAGATGGACGTCGGTTAATTTTGTATTTGATCTTGCGTCCGGATTTGTTCCGAACGATCGCGTCCTCACGGTTCCCGGCTCCAAGATAGCCACTGTCGCCGTAAACGACATCTTCCTCACCGGTCAGCAGGGATGAAGTCTGCGTCACATCATGGACATTGGCTGGTGTCGCCTCCACTGTGTGTACCAGTCCGCTGTCCTTATCCACCCCAACATGGGCTTTATAGCCAAAGTGCCATGTGTTGCCCTTCTTGACCTGATGTGCATCCGGATCCCGCTTTTTCTCCTTGTTCTTGGTGGAAGACGGCGCGGAAATAATGGTGGAATCTACGATCGTTCCCTTTTTCAGGATAAGGCCCTGTTCAGTGAGCGCGGTAACAACTTGTGCAAACAGTTTCTCCTGCAGTCCATTCTTCACCAGCAGGTTCCGAAAGCGGCCAATGGTATCTCCGTTCGGCACCTGATTGCTGGAATCAACGCCGCAGAAATCTGAAAATGCCCGGCTGTCGATTGCCTCCGCCGCTGTTGCTTCATCACTCAGGTCATACAGATTTTGCAGCAGATACAACCGCAGCATGGTCTCCAGTGGATAGGGTTTATTGCCGCGCTCTCCTTTGTAATAGCACGGCTGGATCAGCGTAAGCCATTCCTTCCACGGGACGATCCGCTCGATCTGGGCTAGAAATTCTTTCTTCTTTGTCCGTACCTGCGCCAACTCATCACTAAGCGCAGACATTGTCATCTGTTTATCCATGGCCTTATTATATCACTTCTGGCAGTATCGCGCCTACTTTTCTGTGCGGTATTGCCCTAAATCCCCAGCGGGGACGAAAATAAGAAAACAATAAATCAATAATTTGCAGGAGGTAAATCAATGGAAAGCTTGGTTAAATTTTTGGAAGATAAGATAACGGATAAAATGTCGGTGGAAGAAATAGTTGATGTGTTTGAGCAGATGTGCAGCACACCTCTTGAAGAAGATATGGTTTTATTTGAAACCGGGACATTTACTGAATTTTCAAAAGAACCGTTTTTTCAAATTTCATTAGTACGACAGTTTTCAAATAGTGATGAAGAGTTTTATCAAATCCATGTAGTCATCTTGTATAAGCCAACCGCTGAAAATAAAATTTTCAGCGAAACAACATGGGACGAAGATTTAGACGAAAATATATTTGACTATATCAGAAAATCAGCGTCGTTTGCTTATGCAAGAAATCATGAATACATCGAGGTAAAAATATATATGGACGAAACTTAACTTCTCATTTATCGGGGAGATAGCAAAGCCCTAAAGGCTTCCCGCCCATTTCAATTTTGAGAAGAAACCCTGTCTGTTTTCTCGTGAATGTGGCTATCCGTCTGGGACACTTTGTCCCATAGTCCAGCGTAAGACGAGGGACGGGGGCTTTCATATACGCCCTGTCTGCTGATGAAACCAGTCCTGCGCTTGCGGCTCCACGCCACGCAATCACAGCCCTGTTTTCCTGCTGCTTCAAATGCCCTTGCCCTCCCCGGCGGCAACCGCATTTTCGCAGCAACGCCGACAGAGCGTATAACACACTACACTTTGCAAGCAAAGTCGTGTGCCAAGGGGCAAGCCCCTTTGGAAACCCCGGACAACAAAACAGGCTGAATATCCCGCACTTTCCCGGTGCTTGATACTCAGCCTTTATTTGTTGTCAGCAGCCCCCGTTTCGTGGTCTGCGTGTAGTTCCTTGTAAAATGACCTAATAAATGAAATAAATAATGTAAAGTTTAAAAAGATAGTACAGTCCATTACCTATATTCCCCATTTTATATCCTGGGTAGTAGTTGCGTATATGCTGGAATCCATGCTATCACCCAATAATGGCATTATCAATCAGTTGATTACCGCGTTAGGTGGCGAACCAATTTTTTTTATGGGGAGCACAAAATGGTTTGTACCTATTGTAGTTATAGCAAGTGTATGGAAAGAAATCGGCTGGGGAACTATTATTTATCTGGCTGCTATCTCATCTATTGAGCAGGAGATGTATGAAGCTGCAATGCTTGATGGTGCGGGAAGATGGGCACAGGTTAAGTATATTACCCTTCCTGCAATTGTTCCTACAATTGTATTGCTGCTGATATTAAGTATGCCGAATTTATTGAATGCCGGATTGGATTCCGTATATCCGCTGACTAATAATGCAAATCTTGAGGTATCTACTGTTTTGGATGTATATGTTCTGCAAAATGGACTTCAGTTAGGTAAGTATAGTTTTGCTACTGCAGTTGGCATGGTTTCATCTGTTATTAGTTTGCTATTACTGCTTATCACGAATAAAGTATCAAATATATGTACAGGGGAGGGATTATGGTAATGATCGGTAAGAATTATGCGAAAAGAAAAATAAAAAAGAGCCTGGCAGAAAAAATATTTGTTTTATTGAATACTGTGTTTTTGTCATTTTTATGTCTAATTACTATTTATCCTATATTTTACATAGTTGTGTATTCCCTAAACGAAGGAATGGACTCTTTAAAGGGAGGGCTTTTTCTCTGGCCAAGAGAGTTTACGTGGTTTAATTATGAATATGTATTAGGCAATGGTATTGTGCAGAGAGCTTATATAATTACAATTGCAAGAACACTATTAGGTACTATACTTGGATTGACTGTTACAGGTATTGCCGCATATGGCTATTCCTTTCGGAATTTGCCATACCGAAAATTTTTGACGGGGGTGGCTTTGGTACCTATGCTGTTTAATGGAGGACTGATTCCATACTATATTCAGCTCAACAGACTGCATTTGGTTGATACATTTTGGGTTTTTGTAATTCCCAGCGCTTTTAATATTTGGAATATGTTTGTTATGATGAAATTTTTTATGGGAATTCCGGAAAGTCTTCGTGAATCGGCACTGATTGATGGGGCTGGAGAAATGAATATATTTTTGCGGATAATAATTCCTCTATCCAAGCCGGTGATTGCAGCAATAGGGCTTTTTGTAGCGGTAAGTCATTGGAATGACTGGTATTCCGGGGCATTTTATATTAATTCCAATAAGCTGATGCCACTACAGACTTATTTGCAAAAATTATTCTCATCGGATAGTCTCAGCATGCTTGCAGGAAATAATCAGATAGTGGCAGAAGCTGCTATTCGTCAGTCCCAAACCTCAACTATGACGATTATGTCTGTGAAGATGGCAGCAGTTATGATAGGGACGCTTCCAATTTTATGCGTATATCCCTTTTTGCAGAAACATTTTGTAAAAGGTATGTTGGTTGGTTCTGTAAAGGGGTGATGTTGGAGTCGTAAAGGAGAACTTTAATAAAAAATTTTTAAATAATTAAAAAGGGAGAACGCAAAATGAAAAAGAGAATTATAGCAGCTTTATTGGCAGGTATCCTCGCCATGGGAACGGTAGCTTGCACAGGCAGCAGAAATACCGGAAATTCTGACTCAACATCAGGAACGGAACAGGCAGCAGATGCTGGGGAGGAAAACGGCTTTTATGTGTCTGAAGCAGAAGGAGGTAAGACGACAGATCAGTTTACAATATGGTGTGGGTGGACCTCTTCTGCACCGGATGATACGATGGTACAGAAAATTACCAGAGAACAAGTGGGAATTGATTATAAGGTGGAATTTATTCAGGATAATGACTTTATGTCTACGTTGAATATGAAGCTGAGCAGTAATGCGCAGATGGCTGATATAATTGTAGTACCTTATAATATTGCGGCAGAAAATGCTTTAGTTACAGCTGACAGGGTGATGAATCTTACAGACATTTACAGCAGCGATAAGTTAAAGAACCTTCCGGGATTAAATGATAAACTTAAAGAGTTTATGAAGGATGAAGAGGGAAATATGTGGTATGTGCCTGGTTGGTATGCTGCAGAATATGATGATCCCTGGCCAGGATGGACTTTGGATGCATGGTGGGTGAGGATGGATTTGCTGAAACAAGTTGGTGCTAAAAAAGAGGATCTTAAAACGATAGAAGGTCTTGAACAGGTAATGCGCAATATGGCAAAGCTGAAGGATGAAAATGGAAATACTATTATACCGTTAAGTTTTGTACAATCAGATAATGCATTCCAGGAAAGAATTATTCTGGCTACATTTGGTGTTGATACTTCAGGAGGCGGTTCCAATATGCCTGCTGTAATGAAAGAGGGAGATGAATTTGTATTTCTGTATGATAACCCTAAATATAAAGCTGCTTATCAATGGATGAACCAGATGTACAGAGAAGGCCTGATTGATATGGAGGTATCTACGCAGTCAAAGGAAAGATTTATAGAAAAAATAGAGAGTGGACAGGTAGGAATATTTACAACCGATTTATGGATAACAAACCTTAATGAAACCTGGAGAAATTATACAGATTATGGTCAAAGCGTTACTTTAAACTATGAACCAGTTGCGGATCCTTCGGTAGCAGGCGTGGAAAAAGGACATACATCATATGTAAATCCCAATCCAGGATATATGCTGTTTATTAACAAAGATACAAAGAATCTGAATGCTGTATTAAATTTCCTGGAATGGGTCAATGAACCTGATCCATACCGTGGACATGAACTTTCTGAAGGGCCGAGAGGAGTATTTTGGGATTTGGTGGATGAAGAGACCGGTACATGGAAATACATTGATGAAGAGTATGACAGTATAAGGAATTCAGGAGATGTAGCCCAGAAAGCAACGGCAACACCTGAATTATGGCAGTTGACTCCTTATAGTAAGGAATGGTATCCATGGTGGAACGTGTATGTAGATCCTCAGGAAAAAAAGATGAGCGATATGGTTAATACCTGGTGTGATTATATCGGAGAAGAAATAGGTAACCACAGGGTAGTGACTGATGCTGATCAGGTAAAAGCGGCAGCAGATAGTTCAATTGCACAGAATATAACATCCTTGAATGCTGTAGTTAATGAGTATACCGCTAAGATGATAATGGCAGAGTCGGATGAAAAGTTCGAACAGGCATATCAAGAATTTTTAAAACAACTAAATTCCCGTGGCAAGTGGGACAAAATGAAGGAAGAATGGAATACTTTGTATAAGGAACAGTACGGTAACTAATCAGAGAAAGTGTCTCAGAAGACTTGGTAAAGACTTCTGAGACACCTTGTGCATAAATTGAAAATGGTAGGTTAAAATGAAGCAGATTATAGGTATGGATTCGGACTGGCGTTTTTTTAAAGGTGATTTGGAACCTGCAGGTGATGTTTCAGGTTGGGGTGGCGCCAAAGCGAAGGCATTCGGATTTGGTGCTACAGATAAAGATTTTGATGATTCTGGATGGAGGACAGTAAATATTCCCCATGATTTTGTTGTAGAAGGGGATTATATAAAAAGGCAAGAAAATTTTTCCAGTTACGGTAAAATTCCTGCTATGGAGACTATTGATAACAGGCATGTATCGGGAGGCTCATTGGAAGGTAGTATCGGATGGTATCGTAAAAAATTTGTTATTCCGAAGGAGTATGAAGGGAAAAGAATATATTTATACTTTGAGGGAATTTTCAGGGATAGTCTTGTTTTTCTAAACCATTATGATGTGGGAAGACATGCAAGCGGCTATACATCCTTTTATTACGATGTAACAGAATTTTTAAATTATGGAGGTTCTAACCTTTTAGCAATTCGTGTAGACGCTACGGGCAGGGAAGGCTGGTGGTATGAAGGAGGCGGAATTTATAGGCCTGTGTCATTATTTATAGCAGAGTCTGTGCACATAAAACCATGGGGAGTCTTTGTTACATCGAAACCTGTTGAAAAGAATGGGGAGTATGTAAATGCACTTGTCCATATAGAGACTGAACTGATAAGCCGTTCAGTCGTATCGGAAAGAGCAGTATTGCAGACTTCTGTTTTAGACGAAGCAGGAAATGTAATAACAAAAACAGAAAGTGAACTCAGTCTGGAACCATGGGGAGAAGAGCGGCTGCAACAGGAAGTGGACTTAAAGGAAATTCATCTTTGGGATATTCAGGATCCTTACAGATATCAGATAAAATCCTGCATTTATAAAGAAGGAGAATTGGCAGATACAAAGACTACATTTTTTGGAGTAAGAGATATTGTATTTGATAAGGATACAGGCTTCTATCTAAATGGAAAAAATCTAAAAATAAAAGGTGTTTGCTGCCATCAGGATCATGCTGGTTTGGGAATTGCCGTTCCGGACAAGGTTTGGGAATACAGGCTGCGTAAGATTAAAGAGATGGGAGGAAATGCACTAAGATGTTCTCATAATCCACCGGCGCCTGCAGTGCTTGATATGTGCGATCGTATGGGGCTGCTTGTAATGGATGAAACAAGAAAACTGAGCAGTTCCAGAGAAAACATGGAGCAGCTTCGCAGTATGATTAAAAGAGACAGGAACCATCCTTCTATTATTATGTGGTCTATAGGTAATGAAGAAATAGAGGTTCAGGATAAAGAAGAAGGCGGCCGACTTGTACAATATATGAAAATGGAGGTCAGGAAACTGGACTCCACGCGGCCGGTTACTATGGCATTCTGCGGATGGAATGGAGAATATTTCCACGATCCTAAAGTCTTTTTCCCTGTATCGGAAAAACTGGATGTAATGGGCTTTAATTACATGCCGGAAGGGTGGGATGAATATCACAGGATAATGAAAGATCAGCCTATCATTATTACTGAGGCGTCTACAAACAGCGGAACCAGAGGATGTTATGAAACAGATAGTAAGCGAAGCAGCTATTTTATAAATGATCCGTTGAATGAAGGTAATCTTGCTAAAAAGGATGTGGCTGAATTTCAATGGAAAAAGGCAGCTGAACTTGCATATATCAGCGGAATATTTTTATGGACGGGATTTGACTATAGGGGGGAGCCCACACCATTTTCTTATCCTGCTGTTTATTCACAATTTGGAATTATGGATGCCTGTGGATTTCCAAAGGATAATTTTTATTATTATCAGAGTTGGTGGACCAGCAAAAAAATATTACATTTTTTTCCTAACTGGATTAATCCTGATCAGGTAGGAAAACCAGTTAATATATTTTGCTACAGCAATGCAGACGAGGTTGAATTGTTTGTTAATGGAATAAGCCAGGGAAAAAAGAAAATGGTAAAAAACTGGTATTTGGAGTGGGGTAATGTTATTTATCAGCCAGGAAAATTAAGTGCAGTCGGATACTGGAAAAATGGAGAAAGCTTAATGAAAGAGATAAAGGCAGCAAGCACTCCGACAGCAGTTTCACTGGTTCCGGATTTAGAAGAAATCAGGAACAATGGAACAGATGTAGCATTAATTACTGTAAAAGTTGTGGATGAATCAGAGACTGTGGTACCAGACTGTGATACTCTTATAAGATTTACTGTTGAAGGGGGCGGCAGAATACTGGGGACGGGTAATGGAGATCCCGGAAGCCACGAATCGGATAAGGAGCCCATGAGAAGGGCCTTTCATGGTCTTTGTCAGCTGATTGTACAGGCGGAAGAAAAGCAAGGGGATATATGTATAATAGCTTCGGCAGATGGACTGCGTAGTGGATTTTGTACCTTAAGAATAGTATAATATAAAAACGGGAGGAGCGTGAGAGTGGAAAACTGTTCTTACGACATCCCTGATTAAATACATGCCTTGAGTGAAGGTGGGAGCAAAGATGAATAAACAATGGTATTTTACGAAAACTAAAATGTTATTTCTTTATTTTTGCTCCCTTTTTGTTTTTTATATTGTTATTTGGATTATTTTAAATATTTTTTTATTTCGTCCTTTGAAGGAAGAGCGAAATCAGTATATAACCAATTATGCCCGTCAGATATCATCCAGTGTGCTGAATCAAAAAGAAGTATATGAAAAAATGGTACTGCAGCTGAGCAGCAGCCATATTTTAATTGAAGCTTTGTCTGAACAACATGAGAAACCGATTGAAATCTGGAAGGCCATGGAGGATATTACTCAGCTGCTGAAAGGCAATAAAGGTATCATGCCGGCTATACAGAAATTATCAGTTTATGCACAGGGCAGTTCTTTGTGGACAGATGGTCTTTATATTTTTACGGAGGAACCGTTAGAGAAGAATTTTAGTGTAAATTATAAATGGTTTGAAGAAGAAGAGAACGGGCTGCCGGCATATAGCATCTGCTGTAATATCAGAGGACTTTATAATTCTGTGGAAGCATTTATAAAGCTTTCCATTAATGGACAAAAGGCTTTCGGTGATTATATTTATTTTGAGGAGAATATTGATGGCAGGGCATATTTGATAAACAATGATGGAATGATTATTGCATCTTCGCAGCAGTTTGCAGAGGGCGGAAACCTTAATGAGTTTATAAGAGTTGCTGATTATGATATTCCGGAAGGAACTATTTTTGAAGTTAAAAATGACATTGCATTATGTCAGCGTATAGATGATAATTGGTCAGTTGTGGTAGCTATTCCTTCTGCCTATACGAAAAAAAAGATGCAAAGCACATATTTGATAATTGGAATAATTATGTTTGGTATTGCACTTGTGACAAGCTTTGTTTTGTTTCAAATAATCAGGCGCTGGTATGATACACAGGAAGAAGTAATTAATATTAAGCTTCAAAAGCAAAAATTTGAGGTACGTTCTTTGGAATCGCAGATAAATCCACATTTTTTATACAATACGCTGGGAGTAATGCGGTGGGAAGCACTAGACTGTAATAGCCAGCGGCTTATGGATATGATAGACAATTTAACTGTTTTTTACAGACGTTCCTTAAATAAAGGCAACAGCTTTCTGACAGTTAGTCAGGAGGTAGAATTAATTAAAGCCTATATTGCAATTCAAGAGGAACGTTGTGATCATTGTGTGGAAGTTGACATTGAAGTTGATAAGGAGATTGAAAGTGTAATTATTCCGAAGATGATTTTACAGCCTTTGGTAGAAAATATTTGGATTCATGGAAATATTACAAAAAAGGGAAACCAGTTTATTGGGATTTCAATTCATAAGCTGGATCAAAATTTGCTTCAAATTCTAGTTATTGACAATGGGAGTGGGATTTCGGCGGAACGTCTGGAACGAATTAAAAATGGTACAGATGAAGACAGCAGGGGAATTGGAGTGTCTTATATTCGAAGTATTCTGCAGTGTTACTATAAGGAGAACTTTGTTTATGATATACGCAGTAAAGAGGGAGAAGGGACCAGAGTATCTTTGATTGTACCTGATAAAATTGAAGATGAAGTGAATTGGGGCCAGGGAGGGCAGAAATGAAAGCAATAGTTATTGACGATGAACCTGCTCATGTACGGGGAATTATTCGGCATGTAGACTGGGAAGGCTTTGGTTTTGAAAAGCCGGAAGGTTTTACTGATGCTGTGGAAGCTTTGGAATTTATAAAACAGACGGCTGTTGATGTGGTAATAACCGATATTAAAATGCCTGAAATTGATGGACTGGAATTAGTTCAAAGAATTAACAAAGAAGGCATGAGTGTGGATATTATTATTGTCAGTGGTTATGATGATTTCCCTTATGCTCAGGAAGCCATACGTCTTGGTGTGTGTGCATACTTATTGAAGCCGCTGAAAACGGAAGAATTAGAAGAATGCCTGGAGACTATCCGGGATAAACGACTTAAAAAAAGTTTGACTGACAGTAAGAAAAATACTGCAGGCGATGATAGTAATGAAAAGAAGGTTTATCATCCTTCAATTAAGAAAGTAATACAATATGTAAATGAAAATTACAGCAATGATTTAACTATCCGTGGACTGGCAGAAATTTTTAATATGAATCCTGATTATCTGAGTGCATTATTTAAAAAAGAGACAGAGATAAACCTAAACGGGTATATCAATGCTACCAGACTTCATGCCGCTCACAGGCTTCTTGAAGAAACGGACTGTCGGATAAACGAAGTGGCATATCAGGTGGGGTTTTCAACACCGGGCTATTTTGCGGAGCAGTTCCGTGCTTTTTATGGATATACACCAAGTGAGGTACGTAAGAAAGGTTGACGTTCTTTTGACAGCACATCCAAGTCAGTTTAACTGCCTTGAATGTGTTGTTTTATTATGGTCTTTAGCCTGTTGAGGGCATTGTAGTTTTTCGCGTTCCGAAAAATGGAAATGCCCGAAACGGAAACCCACCTGCTATGCGGGTGGAGACAAATCGTTATACAAAAAATCACCTTTCCGTTACAATAGAGTTGTTCAGACACTATTGTAAGAAGGGAAAGGTGATTTTATGGCAAAAAAGAATAACGATTTAGCTCACACAAAAGTACAGTTTACAAGGGACTACACAGGGTAACGGTCTGACGGGAGGTGTGCCGCCCGTCAGATTTTCCATGTGATGTTCAAGCTGTCGCTTGTGGCGGCTATGGTGGTAATCATTAAATCCACCACCCGCCGCTTGTCGTCAAAGGATACATTCTCCCAAGTGTCGAGGTAGCCGGAAATCTGGCTGACCTGTTCCGGGCTAATGGCTTCCACCGTTAGTTCCGCTATCCTCGCCAGAAGTTCCTGCTTGCGTCCGTCCAGTTCCGCTATCTTCACATTCACATAGGAGAGCAGCACATTGTTTGCGCCCGTCAGACTGTCCACCAGCTTTTCAATCTCGCTGTCCACATGGGCAAGCTCCACTTGCAGGGCGGCAATTTTCGGGTTTGCCTTTGCCGCTTTCTTTCTGCCTGTCAGCGTCTTGTAGCTTGCCAGTTTCTTTACCATCTGCTGATAAACAACAGCTTCCAGTTCCGAAGTAATGATTTTCCCACACCCCGGACAACTCTTGTTATCCAGCCGTTTCGTACAGCGAAGGTATTGCTTGCCGGAGGGATTGAAGATACTCATAAGGGCATACCCGCAGTTCCCGCACTTGATTTTTCCCGCCAGCCATGTGTGGGTGGCTTTTCGGGCAGACTGGATTTTCATGTTGTTCATCAGCTTCTTGCGGCAGGTCAGCCAGATGTCGGAGGGAACAATGCCCTCATGGGGAGCCAGTACCAGCATTTGGTCTTTCAAGTCGTTCTTTTTGCTGGGCTTCACATCCCGCCCTTGATACAGATAGCAGCCGTTCATGCCTGTAAAATCGGCAGCGTCATTGACAATGACCGTCCCTTGACTTTTGAAAAACTCGTACACATCAAGGTCTGCCTGCACATAGACGGGATTGCGTAACATCTGCGCCAGCGTGGGGCGTATCAGTTCTTTACCGTTGAATAAAATCCCCTGTTCGGCAAAGTACCGGGTAATGTCCCCATAGGAAGTTGTGGGCTGAGCATACATCTCAAACATCAGCCGGATATTTGCCGCTTCATCTGGGTTTACCACCAGCTTCTTTGTGTTGATACCGTCCATCTTGATTGGCTCTGTATGGAAGCCGTAAGGGGCTTTCCCGCCCATCTTGAAACCACGCTGACTGCGGGAGTAGTAAGCGTCCGTTACCCGCTTCTGTATCGTTTCCCTTTCAAGCTGGGCGAACACAATACAGATATTTAACATCGCCCGCCCCATCGGGGTGGAGGTATCAAACTTTTCCGTAGAGGACACAAACTCTACATTGTACTGCTGGAACAGCTCCATCATGTTTGCGAAGTCCAGAATGGAACGGCTGATACGGTCGAGTTTGTAAACCACGACCTTTGCAATCAAGCCCCGCTTGATGTCCCGCACCAGTTCTTGAAACTTCGGACGGTCTGTGTTCTTGCCGCTGTACCCTTTGTCTGTGTATTCCTTGCAGTTACCGCCTTTCAACTCATATTTGCAAAATTCAATCTGGCTTTCAATGGAAATGCTGTCCTTTTTGTCCACCGATTGTCTTGCATAGATTGCGTCTATTCGATTGTTCATATTGTCGCTCCTTTTCTTAAAAAAGAAACGGAGCTGCTGACAGTTTTATTATACCGCCAGCAGCCCCGCAAATCAATGATGGCTTCGGAAAACCTTATGCCCCGGCTTCCTCACTCTGCCGTTTGTCGGCATACTTGCGGAACACCTCATAAAGCTGCTGTTCCAGCTCCCGGCGTTTTGCCGCTTCCTGCTCCGGCGTGAACACCGGGGAGAGATTTTCCAGCGTGATTTCCTTTCCCTGAAAAGTCACGACTTCGGTTTCTTTCTTGTATCTGATATGCTCCATAGTACCTCCATATTTAATTTTCAAAGTGCAGTGCCGCCATGCTGCGGCGTGAAATGTTTTCCGTCATCAATCACCGTTCCCTTGTGTGCCGCTGCTGCCGTTTCAGTTCTGCCAGCACCTCCAGCGGGATACGGTCTACTAGCCGCTGAATGTCTTTCAGCTCGCTTTCCAGCTTTGCCCGTTCCATTGTATCTTTCATCTTGCCTTTTTCGCTGGCTTTGGCTCTGGCTTCCAACTGTTCATTTTCTGCCAAAAGGTCGTTTATCGTGACCTTGTATTTTTTGAGCTGCCCTGAGAAGTTCTCCATCTGCGGAAACCACTTTTTCAGCAGGAAGAGGGCTTCCTCTTTTTTCTTTCCGGCGTTGAACGGGGTAATATCGCCCAGCGTGGCTTCAATGGCTCTTGCCTGTTTGGAGAGATTGACCGCCTGTTTGAACAGGCGGGTAGGGATATGCTTCCTGCCTGTCTTGCTGGCACTTTCCCCACGCTCCAAGTCGGGATATTTCTCCACCATATAGGCGTGAAAATCGTCCTGCCATTTTGTGAGGCTGGCTCTGTTCCCGATAATCTCCTTTGCACACAGGCGGTTGTCCTCTGTCAGCGGGACAAAGACCAAATGCAGGTGGGGCGTTTTCTCGTCCATGTGTACCACAGCCGACACGATATTTTCCCGGCCTACCCGCCCGATTAGAAACTCCGCCGCCCTCTGGAAAAACGCCTGTATCTCCTTTGGGGACTTCTTCTTAAAAAACTCCGGGCTTGCGGTAATCAGCGTATCTACAAACCGGGTACTGTCCTTACGGGTACGGCAGCCTGCCTGTTCAATGCGGTTTTGAATGAAGTGGTAGTACCTGCCCTCCGGCTTGATGATGTGGAAATTGTATTTGCTCCGGCTGGTATCAATGTCGGGATTGCTGGTGTACTGTTCCTTTTGCCGTTCGTGATGGGCTTCCAGCGGTCTTGCCGGATTGCCCTTGTGCTTTTCAAATCGCAAAATTGCGTGTTGTGCCATGAAACTCCTTTCCCCGTTCCGTTCCTTTCCGGGACTTTTCCACAGGAAAATCCCGCAGAAAATATCTCGGATAGGATAGGAATGGATAAGATATAAATAAAATCGTTTTAATCTCTGTAGTTCTATATACCGTCCGGTTTTCGTACTCCAAGAGGGTTGATTTTCGTACTTGTCAAGTGCGGTTTTCAGTCCTCCGGCGTACCAGAACGGGATTTCTTGAAGTCGGTGTTTGGAACCGCTTCAAAGGATTTTGGGTAGATGCGGTTGGGTTTTCCACAGCCCTGCTTCTGGATCTCCACCAATCCGGCATATTGCAGTTCTCGCAGGGTGTTCACCGCCTTTTGCCGCCCACAGTGAAGCAGGGCAACAACCTCGCAGATTGGGTAATACAGGAAAATCCGCCCGTACTCGTCCGCCCAGCCGTTCTTCCGGGATAACTCCGTCCGGCGTAGGATAAAGGCGTACAACATCTTTGCCTCGTTGGACAGAGGGCTGAATGTAGGGGCTTCAAAGAGAAAGTTGGGCAAGCGTGTGAAGCTGACTGCTTTCTCCGGCTGATGAATATAAATTGTGCTTGTCATATCGTGTTTTGTGGACGGTTAGAAGCCCGTTTTTGGGGGTAGACGGTAGTTTCTATTGCCTGCCCCTGTTCTGTGCTTGCAAAGCCTTGAAAATCAAGGACTTTTCAGCCCCTAACTGTCCACAGCAGACCTCCTTTTCCGTTCACTTTCTGTTTTCTGCCGCCTGTGAACTCTGGCGGCGCAGTCGGGGCAGTATTTTGCCCGGTTGGATTTAGGGACGAACACACCGCCGCAGACCGCACAGCGTTTCAAGTCCTTATCCCGGAAAATCTCCGCTTCCAGCGTCCCGTCCAGCGGCAAGACCGCCCAGCGGAACCACTTACAGCAGACCGAGAAAGAAGCCGTCTGCGGGCAGGCGCAGGTGTCCCCATCGTCAAGAACGATGCAATTGCCGTCCTCATAACAGCAGCACTCCCGGCGGATCAGGGCGTTTGCCTGTTTCCTCTGTGCCGGTGTCATGCGGTAAAGGGAACCGTCTTGCTTGCGCTCTATGGGCGGCAGTCGTTTATATGGGTTCTCTCTCATGTGTTTCCTCCATTTTGCTTTCCGTTGCCGCTCTCACCGAAAAGGCTTCCTGCCCCATTCCTGCGGCGTGTTCCGGCGTTGGCACGCTCCCCACAGCTTCGGGACACTTTGTCCCGAAGTGACCTCTGGACAAAGTGTCCAGAAGTTGGCTCCTTGCGGTGCTTCCCCTGCCGGGGTATTCCTTTTCGGACGGTCATTTGGTTTTCAAGGTGCAGCCCATCGATGGACTACCCTAAGTCTACACCTAAATGACCGCCCATCCCGTATATCCGAAAGGTAGGAAATCCGCCCAAAAAACTGCCTATTTCCACGCTCTCGGAATTGTGGTAAAATGATAATTACAAAGAGACAAATCGGCATTTGGAAAGGGGGAAGCCTATTTGATTGAGTTACAAACAGGAAAGATTACTTTCCCTGAACTGAATATAACAGTATCACCGTTATTGCATTATGCTGACTTTATTTCTGATTTTCCAAAAGATAAAATCACACAAATCAGAGATATGAGAAATGGATATATATGGTACGATATAAAAGAAAAAGTTTATGACAACAAAATCCCTGTTTATTTTTGCTTCAATCCACAGAAAAATCTTGAATTTGTTAATCTATATCCGCAGCACTTTGACTTAAATGCTATTCAGCATTGGGAATGCTGGACGCCCGAAGAAGCTCAGAAAGATAAAAGGTATTGTGATGAATGGCTCATGAGGTTTTGTGGTTTGAAGAACGAAGAAAACTTGTTTTCATGGGGTTCTATTTCATCTTACTTTGACCCGCGCTCGTGCAGTAGTGGTATTTGTATTCATTACACAGAACAGAAATAAATTAAAACATGAGAAAACAGCTATTCCCATTTATTGGGCAGACAGGGGGGAGAGCATGGAACTATCCATACAGGAACGCCTAAAAGACCTGCGTGTGGAGCGTGGGTTGACGCTGGAACAGCTTGCGGAGCAGACGCACCTCTCCAAGTCTGCGTTGGGCAGTTATGAGGGGGATAATTTCAAGGACATCAGCCATTATGCCCTTATTGAGTTGGCAAAGTTTTATGAAGTGACTGTTGATTATCTGCTGGGGCGTTCTCAAACAAAAAATCACCCAAACGCCGATCTTGCAGACCTGCGCTTGAGTGATGATATGATTGAACTATTGAAAAGTGGGCGGGTGGATACTTCCCTCTTGTGTGAGCTGGCGGTACACCCGGATTTCCCCCGGCTCATGGCTGACCTTGAAATCTATGTAAACGGTATCGCTGGCAAACAGGTGCAGAGTGCAAACGCCATTGTAGACGCTGTGAGTACAACCATTATGAAGCAGCACAATCCCGGCTTGACCGACCCGCAGTTAAGACAGCTTATCGCCGCCCATATTGATGATGATAGTTTTTGCCGCTATGTGATACAGCAGGACATAAACAAGATAGCTCTTGACCTGCGGGAAGCACATAAGGAAGATTTTTTCAGTGTCCCGGAGGATAACCCACTGGAAGATTTTTTGCAGACCGCCGAGGAAACCGCCAAAGAGGGCAGCGACCCGGAGCAAGCGTCGCTGGCGTTTATCTGTAAGCGGCTCAAATTGAACTTGAAGAAGCTGTCCGAGGAAGAAAAGAAGTGGCTGAAAAAGATTGCACAGAAGTCGGACTTGCTGAAAAATCCGAACCCACAGCGGGGGAGAAAATAAGAGAGCGATAAACAAGAAATCTGAAAGGAGTTATCAATATGAGTTATGATTTGATGGTTTTTGAGAGAACAAAAGCACCTACCACAAAAAAAGAGTTTATGGCATGGTATGAAAAGCAAATGGAATGGGAGGAAGAACATGATTACCAAACGATTAGTGTTTCTTCTCCGGCTTTACAAAACTGGTTTATGGAAATGAAAGAAAAATTCCCGCCCATGAATGGGGAATATGCACCGAATGACGATGCTCTTGATGACGATGAAAATTTGGAGTTGCATATGGTTGATTACAGTATTGGGTATAATGTAATTTACGCTGCGTTTTCTTGGTCGGTGGCAGACGAGGCGTATGAACTTATGCGTAGTTTAGCTCAAAAACACAAGGTTGGATTTTTTGATGTGAGTGGAGATGATGGCGATATTATTTTGCCAGATGGAATTATGATAAAATAATATGATACATACCTATTCCCATTCTCACTTACCGGGAAAATAGCAAAGCCAGCCGAGCCAGTCAACGGTCAAGATGAACGGCGCACAAATGCGCCGCCATTGACAGCCCCGCCCGCCTTTGCTGATGGGCAATCAAGGCGGGAAAGCCCTAAAATGGCATCCCGCCCATTTCTAAGAACTGATAAGTCAGATTTGCTGAAAAATCCAAATCCACAGCGGGGACGGAAGTAGAGAACAATAAATAAGAATTTACAGGAGGAAAATCAATGGAGAACTTGATTAAGTTTTTAGAAGATAAGATAACGGATAAAATGTCTGTGGAAGAAATAGTTGATGTTTTTGAGCAGATGTGCAGCACACCGCTTGAAGAAGATATGGTTTTATTTGAAACCGGAACATTTACTGCTTTTTCAAAAGAACCATTTTTTCAAATTTCATTAGTTCGACAGTTTTCAAATGATGATGAAGAGTTTTATCAAATCCATGTAGTCATCTTGTATAAGCCAACCGCTGAAAATAAAATTTTCAGCGAAACAACATGGGACGAAGATTTAGACGAAAATATATTTGACTATATCAGAAAATCAGCGTCGTTTGCTTATGCAAGAAATCATGAATACATCGAGGTAAAAATATATATGGACGAAACTTAACTTCTCATTTATCAGGGAGATAGCAAAGCCCTAAAATGGCTTCCCCGCCCATTCCAATTTTGAGAGAAAAATCTGTTTGCTTTTTTGTGAGTGTGTCCACAAGTTCGGGACATTTTGTCCCGAAGTCCGGCGTGGGACAAGGGACGGGGGCTTTCATATACGCCCTGTCTGCTGGCGAAACCAGTCCTGCGCTTGCGGCTCCATGCCACGCAATCACAGCCCTGTTTTCCTGCCGTTTCAAATGCCCTTGCCCTCCCCGGCGGCAACCCCATTTTCGCAGCAACGCCGACAGAGCGTATAACACACTACACTTTGCTACGCAAAGTCGTGTGCCAAGGGGCAAGCCCCTTTGGAAACCCCTGACAACAAAACAGGCTGAATATCCCGCACTTTCCCGGTGCTTGATACTCAGCCTTTATTTGTTGTCAGCAGCCCCCGTTTCGTGGTCTGCGTGTAGTTCCTTGTAAACTGACCTAAATGGATGTGCAAATACCACATCGTATTCCCTCCAAAGTATAGACGAAAAATAATCTATAATCAATTAAAAGTTGATATAAGAGATATTTTGAAACAGTTATGTTCTTACAAAGGAGTAGAGATTATTGAGGGGCATTTAATGCCGGATCATATTCATATGCTAGTAAGCATACCACCAAAGATGAGCGTCTCAAGTTTTATGGGATACTTAAAGGGAAAGTCAGCACTAATGATATTTGACAGACATGCAAATTTAAAGTTCAAGTTTGGAAACAGACACTTCTGGTCAGAAGGATATTACGTTAGTACGGTGGGATTAAATGAGGCGACAATCAAGAAGTATATTCAGGATCAAGAGAAGTATGACATCATGCAGGATAAATTAAGTGTAAAGGAATATGAGGACCCTTTTAAGGGTTAAGTCGAAGTAGTACGAACGCCTCTTCAGAGGCATGAGCAACGCGTCAAGTGCAATAGTGACTTGAACGAAGAGAAAGTCTAGGGCGCCTTGAGACGCTGTCTGGCAGCAAGGGCTTACAGCCAGCGTCCCGAGCCACCCGTTTTACGGGTGGTGGCGACTGAAATCATGAACTTTGGCTGTAAAACCCTTAAAAGAAGGATAAATACTTTTAATTAAAAATGATTATGCACAATAGAAGTTTGAAATAAAAGCATCCATCCTTTTTGAGATTGTAGAAATTGATAATTGCATATACTGCGGTTACAGACGGGACGGAGCTGGAGAATTAAGAACATAACCGGATAGACGTACAGTAGATAAATTATAATTTTCGTTTTAAAGCAAATAAAAATGAGAAAGGGAGTGGAGTCTGACAGATGTCAGCTTTGTTGTAAAAAAAGATCCAGTCGGATTATGCACTGTTATAAAGGAGATTAATATAAAAAAGGTTTTTTAAGCAGAGTAAAGGATGGTGGTGAGTTCCTTTTTTAGCCAAAATCAAAAGGAGAGATTGCATGACAAAGGCCACCGAAACGCCGGACGCGCCCCGAAGGCCGGACGGATATCAGCCTTTGCCTGGATAATGACAAGGCGGAGCATTCAGGTATGACAAAAATCCATGAGGCAGTCCAGGCAGTCCCGAAGCTTTGCCTGCGGGTGAAACTGATTAGTTACAGTCCGCCGCCTGTGTTCTGCGGCAAGGATGATAACGATCTGGCAAAATGGAAACACGCTGCCCCGCGCCGGGAAAAGGAATGTGCTAGGCTGAAGAATGTCCGGACGGTTGACTGGCAAGGTGAAAAATGGGTGATATATGGAAATGATTGGCGGTTGGGTAACAAACATTTTAACTGGAATGAATATCTCAATCCTGTAAAAAAGGTGAACTATTTTCAGTTTGGAGAATAAACTCATATTAGATACTTGATATGCATCAGGTTTCTAATATTCATAAAGGAATGGGGGATACAGATATGTATATATACAACTGCAATGGTGATAATCATCCTAAAAACTGTTTTAACTGCTGCAACTGTGGGTGCTGTCAAGGACCACAGGGTGTACCTGGGCCACAAGGTGTACCTGGACCACAGGGTGTACCTGGGCCACAAGGTGTACCCGGACCACAGGGTGTACCTGGGCCACAAGGCGAACCCGGACCACAGGGCGAACCCGGACCACAGGGGGAACCCGGTCCGCAAGGCGAACCTGGACTACAGGGGGAACCCGGACCACAGGGCGAACCCGGATCACAGGGGGAACCCGGACCACAGGGGGAACCCGGACCACAAGGCGAACCTGGGTCACAAGGTGTACCCGGACCACAAGGCGAACCCGGACCACAAGGCGAACCCGGACCACAGGGGGAACCCGGACCACAAGGTGAACCTGGGTCACAAGGTGTACCCGGTCCGCAAGGCGAACCCGGACCACAGGGCGAACCTGGGCCGCAAGGCGAACCTGGGTCACAAGGTGTACCCGGACCACAGGGCGAACCCGGACCACAGGGGGAACCCGGTCCGCAAGGAGAACAGGGACCGGAGGGTTCCTTTAATCCAGGTGATGTTTTGTTTTTTATAAACGGTAACGGCGGCCCAATACCTATTAGGTTTGGAGAGGATTTAAATTTTATATCCCCCAATTTAAATATTAATTTGTTTGACAATCCAGCGACGGTCGAAATTGATGGTAAAACAATGGGAAATGCATTTGGTGGTCTTTATTCCAACGCAGCTCAAACATTTGTTTTCACCGCCAGCGGCCAGACTGAACAGGTGCAGCTCAATAATTTTATGCCTTCTTTTGATGTTGGGACAAATCCGAACGAACTGCAAATTTTTATTTCAGGTGAATACGAAATCAATTATATGCTCCGTATAGCTCCGGTTGAGACACCAAATCAGACAATTTCTGCGGGAGTACGACAAAACGGCAACTTCATCGACTCCACATTGCAGTACAGCACATTATCCACAACAGATAACACGATCTTACAAGGCAGTGTCATTGAGTTCCTGAGCGGCACAGTTGATTTATCGTTTCTTTCCACTGGCACCGCATCGTTGAACTTGGCCTCGCTTACGAACGCTACGCTCACGGTAGAACGTGTTTCACCATTTTGATAAAAAAAACAGGCTGTGTAATAATTTGCTCCAATCGTATTAGTATCAAATTTGAATACCAAATCCAATGGTAATAGCAACAGGTTTTAAACCGTTTTATTTTTCTTTCCTTATATCGCAAGGGGAAACGCGCACCACTGGTGTGAAAAATTAATTTTATGCAGAAGTTGCAGGAACCGCTCCGTGCAAATGCGGAGCGGTTTCATACAATGAGGCTTCTCTTTTCACTTCTTTTCGAATTTTAATGTTCTATCTCATAGGGTTGCATCACCATCGGAAAGCTGTCGAAAAAACCTATGCTGTCTGCTTCATGGGGGTGTGCGAATTCCTTTTGTGACTGCGTTTCTTTTAAGCCCGTATGGTTTAATACGGCTGGTGGCAGTCATAACGGATGGCTTGGAAGCGCTAAACGAAATCCTGAAAGATCTTTAAACAAATATATAGATTGACGCGGCGGCCTTTGTTCTGCCGCATTTTTTTGTTTGCATAAAAGGAGGAACCGATATGGTGATTGCAAAGCAGCTCTCCAGAAATACCGGGACGTGATTATGTACCGGATTTTGCAATCGTTTAAACCCGGTGAAACCACGCCGGAGGTGACGAATCAGATCGGCTATGAGCTGGCAATAGATACACGAAAGGCAACAGCAATTTACGGTCTATACCCATGAAGATAAAGCCCATATCCATAATCAGCTGTTAAGACCCGGCGGGGACTGAAACCTATGCCTATCCTGATTTCAATATATATTTTGAATATTATTATATATTTTCCGTCTGCCATGGACTTGGTTATAGTATGTCTGAGTGCAAAAAAGAGGAATCAGTAAGTTTTACATGGAGTGACATAATTACATTTATCGGAGCGGACAAAACACCGCATTTTGTGACATGGATTTTTAGGTTCCGGTACGTTATGATAAACTATAAAAAGACCAGATTATGAATCGGATATAAAACCTGTGACGGTTGCTATATTTTGACTCCGATTCGCCCGTTTCACGGGACATCTGTACAAATTGCGTGGGAGGATACAATTAATAATGAAAAAGGAATTAGCATTCCAAATACCCTTCAGCGGCTTCGCGGGCACAACGTTTATCAACTGCTTTGCTTCCATGTATCTGTTTTTGGAGAATATTAAGGTGACAGGCGAAGCCGGATACCGCTGTGATTACCGTGAAAAAGGGCATTGCAGCCAATGCGGCAGCTGCAGAAAAACGCCTGTTGCAATGCAGGAAAGATATTTTTTTGTTTTCGATACCATGTGCGGCTGCAGCTCCCTTAGGTGGCGGTTTGACGGTACACCCACACAAATGCAGCTGCTTATCAGCGATCCCGATTATGACGACGGTGGCACCGACAACAACGTGGAGTTTCTGTTTGGCTTTGCCGGATACGAGTACCAGCAGTTAACCGACCCCTCAGTGTTCCGGGAGAAAATCAAAGCGGCCATTGACACAGGGAAGCCGATCCTTGTCAGGGTTAAATCGGGGGGAGCGCGGTTCCGTGTCATTACGGGTTACGACGCAGATACGCTGATTTGTCCTGATTTTGGCAGTGCGCAAACAGCGCCCTGCTATGAAGAGCTTGATGTCCTTTACATCATCGGAAAGAAGACGGCGCCCCGGTATACGTTTTTAGATGGCTTGAAGCGCATCCGACGTGTGATGGAATATAATCAGGAGGAAAAACTTTGGGATGGATACATGGAGAAAATTGGGCTGTATGGCCCTGAGGGACTGGGTGAAACATCCCTGGAGGAAAAAAAGGTCCGTATGAAGCGAGTGGCGGATACCATGTGGTTTACTTTTAACTCCCATAATTTTGCCGAGGTGTTCCGGCAGCGCAATGTACAAGAACTGAAATCTCCCGTCTTTGATGAAATCTGCCGAAAAATCGGCGCTCCTTTATACGGTTACACCCACGACCTTGCCTGGTCAGTCATCGGCCTGGAAGAATGTGCCGATTGGGGCAAACACTATGCGGGCTATTGGGGGGAGATGGTTCAGCTGACGCTCCGCCAAATCAGGGATAATGATAGTGCGGTTCTGGAGGAAGTGAAGCGGATGATTGAGATATTGGAAGAACAAAGGTGAATGGGAAAAATGAAGATCTTGTGTTGGAGGGTATGTAGGAATGGAAATTATGGGAAAGAGCCGAAGCGGACGCTTTCCTTGAAATGAACGGACTCCTTGCAGACCATACCCTCGATATCGAAGTGTACCCTCATGAAACCCTGCGGGTTGGATGTGAAAACGGACCGGACTGGGGACTCAGTGAAAGAAAAAGAGGCTTCCAAAGGTTTATATTGTCGGTAAGGAAATCCGTTACAGTGATGAGGCATTGAATAAGGGAGACAACCGGCTTCCCGGATTTTGGGAAGAGTGCTGTATGACAAACATTTTCCTCCCTCTTGAAGCCCAAACCGCTTACATTCACAAAGGAGAGCAGCGATGATTGAACAGCAAATAAAGGAACCGGAATTTGACTTTATCAGTGAAACGGATAAGGACTTTATCATTGCCTTTACCACCGGCCTGGAGGCTCTTGGCTACACCTACGGCGGTACCATTGGCAGAGGCTTCTGTTGGGGAAGCCATATGCTGATCTTTCGGAAAGCCAACGCGAAGTCAAAGAATGTTGTGGCAAGAATCTATATCCGGGAGAAATCCCTTGTCCTTCGGTTGTTTTTCAATAACGTTACCAAGCATAACGCATTCATCTGCGCCGCTCCGGAGTATATCAAAAATGTGTTTACCGGAGATTACGGTACCTGTAAGCATTGTAAGGGAGATCATTGCAAATTTCGGAAGGATTATGAGATCGACGGCGTACCATATGAAAAATGCAACGGAATGACCTTTGAGTTCCACGATCCATCAGTGGAGCGGCTGCCGGATTACATTGCCCTGTTCCGGGAGTTTTACAAGACAAGCAGCAAATCAGAAGCATTGTGAATGTAAAAGGTAAATGAAATAGAGGTACAAAATCCTTCCTGCACAGGACAATATGAAAGGCTGGGTGCGGCATACTGGAGAGAGGCGGCTGCTTTGGTCAGGAATAACGGCGTAATACCGAAAATTTTGAAAGGTGATGCGATCGGTATAAAAGATTGTCAGCAGCCCGCCTTAATCCCTGGAAATGTGGTGGTGCGTCCCTGTCGAAAAGCCCTTTGGGATGGTGGTGCTTCTTGCGGACGCCTTGAGTGGTTTGGGACGAACAACTTAGATGGATAATACCATTGGAGTATCACTAAATTGGCAGGATATTGATATGTAATGGCAGAAAGAAGATATTTTATTTTATATAATTACAATATAATGACAATCAAGAGATAGTTAGCCACGTTGATTAGCCTTCTGTTATCCCGCGATTGCTAAACATTGCTTGTAAATATTTCATCATAAAGGAGCCTGACAGCATCTATTTGTCAGGCTCTGCCTCTTTTCATGCCACATTTCTAATGTGCGCTCAGCCCTTCACGGCACCGATCATCACCCCTTTTTCAAAATATTTCTGAATAAACGGATAGATACATAAAACCGGTACCGTGGATACAATAATCACGGCAAACTTAATCTGATCCGCATACTGCTGGGCATAGCTTCCCTCACCGGCTCCCGTGGTGCCGGCCATAGCCTGGTTGCTGATAAGAATATTCCGCAGAACCGTCTGCAGCGGCTGATATTCATCCCTGTTCAGATAAAGCAGGGCGTTGAAGAAATCATTCCAGTGCCCTACCGCATAGTACAAAGTTATTACGGAGACTACCGCTTTGGACAGGGGAAGGACGATGGAGACAAAATACCGGAAGTGGGAGCAACCATCCAGTTCCGCCGCTTCCTGCAGTTCTGCGGGGATTGAATTTTCAAAAAAGGTTCTTGTAATAATTACGTTATATACGCTCACGGCTCCCATTATAATCATGATGAGAGGAGAGTTTGTAAGATGAAGTGTTTTAACCAGCATATAGGTGGGCACCATACCTCCTCCGAAGTACATGGTTATGACAAAGAGAGGCATTACAAAACGGCGCGCCCGAAACCTGCTCTGTGCCAGCACATACGCTGCCGGCAGTGTTACCGCCAGATTCAGCAAAGTTCCGCATACCGTATACAGAATGGTATTCCTGTATCCCACCCATAAATCCGTTCTATCCAGGATTTTCCGATATCCATAAAAATTAATGTCTTTCGGCAGCAGTGTTACCAGCCCCTGATTAACCATATTGGAGTTGCTGAAGGATGCGATGATAATAAAATACAGGGGGTACAATACGGCTATCAATGCTGCAGCGGCAATCGCCGTTGCGCAAAAATAAAAAATACGGTCCGACAGGCTCTGCTGCATTTTCTTTTCAATTGCTCTCATGTTCTCTTCCTCCTACATCAGACTGATGTCCGCCGCCTTCTTTGACACCATATTGGCAATCATCAGAAAGGCAAAATTAATAACCGTATTAAAAAGTCCCACCGCGGAACCAAAGCTGAACTGTCCCGACTGCACGCCCACATTAAATACGTAGGTTGAGATAACTTCGGACACCGGCAGGTTCAGGTCGTTCTGCATTAAGAACACCTTTTCAAAGCCCACGCTCAGGACACGTCCCATATTCATAATCAGCAAAATCACAATGGTGGGAACAAGCGCCGGCAGCTCCACATGGATTACCTGCTGCCAGCGGTTGGCACCGTCCACCTTCGCCGCATCATACAGCTGGCCGTCCACTGAGGACAGCGCCGCTATAAAAATAATACTGTTCCAGCCCGCCGACTGCCAGATTCCTGACAGGACATAGACCGGTACAAAGGCGCCGGGTGTTCCCAGCAGGTTCATGGACTGCGGTATGAAATGCATGTTTTTAAGAAGGCTGCTGATCACTCCGGTGGACGGCGAAAGCAGAATCTGCAGAAGAGCCACCATAACGACAGTTGATATAAAATAAGGCATATACACTGCGGTCTGCACTATCCGTCTCCATTTTTTCTGCCGCAGCGAATTGATTACAAGCGCCAGAAGAATCGGCGCAGGGAATCCGCAAATCAAGGTAAAAAAGGAAATGACAAAGGTGTTGCGGAGTGTGCTCCAAAACATGGGGCTTTCAAAATACTGTATAAAATATTTGAAGCCTACCCAGTCTCCGCCGGTCAGTCCTTTTGAAAAATCATATTTCCGGAATGCAAGCTGGATCCCATACATAGGTCCATAGCAAAATATAATAATATAGGCGAGCGCCGGCAGAATCATTACCCAAAGCTGCCAGTCTTTTTTTAGAACGGACATAATTTTTCGTCCCATAGCATACCTCCGCTGATGCAATTTTTATAATTCTTTATGTGATAAGAGCCGGGAAAACTGTTTCCAAAGGTTTTCCCGGCTCCCGCATTCTCCGGATTACTCCATTGATGCCAAATATCTTTCATATGCTGCCTGTCTGATCGCAAGGTTCTGGGTCAGGCCAATATCGTAAACGGACTGCACGTAGGCTTCCCATTCTTCATCAATATTTCTTGAAGGTTCCGTAAGCCATGCGGAATAGGTCTGATCCACAATATTATTAATGTTTGCCTGCGTCATTGCCAGATCGGAGTTTTCATCCGTTGTATAGGTTATGAATTTGGCCGGATAAGTCTCACACTTTTCTTCCATCATGTCCAGCGTGGTTTCCAAAGGTAATCTTTCTTCAATCACCCTCTGCATATCCTCACCCATAGTCAGTCTGTCCTTCATATCATCCGGAATATAATAAGGGCTGTAATCCGCAAAGGAATTGGTCCACTTCCAGGTGCCTGCATCAACGCCGGGATCCGCGGGAGGCAGCACGGTATAGGTTCCGTCCCCATTATCCTGAACACATTTGTCAACCTCATTCATACCGCCGAACAACACCTGAAGCCCCATGTTTTCCGCATAAAAGGCATCCATAAATTTCACTGCGGCCTCTTTGTTTTTACAGTTTGCACTCATAGCTACCGTTGCTGCATTCACAGAGTTATTATCGGAATAATACCCCCAGAAAACCTCGCCCTCATCGGAATCCGCATGGGGCTTCAGCGCGGGCAGCGGCGTATACTGATCCGACACTTCCGTTCCGAATCGATCCCCGCTTTCCCAGCCCAGGGTAACGCCCACCTTGGCCGTCGTTCCTTCCCCGCGTGCCAGAGACTGGAATTTGGAATAATCCTGCGTAATCACTTCCTCATTAATCAGCCCTTCACTATACAGCTTCTGAAGCCAGATCATAAAATCCTTATATCTTTCATCCACACGGTAATTCTTAACTTTACCATCCTCAATGAAATAACCGTCACTTTCATTCATCATCGGAACGCCGAAGCATCCAAGCATAAAAGTAGGAAAGCCGTTAAAGTCAAAGGGTATTTCATCCGATGTATCCCCATTGCCGTTGGGATCCCCTTCCTTAAACGCGATGAGAACTTCCTCCAGCTCGTCCATGGTCTGCGGCGTCTGTAATCCTAGGTTATCCAGCCAGGTCTGGTTTATGTAAAGCACCCTGTTTGTTCTGGGCCAGAGACTTCTGTAATTGGGAATTCCGTAAATTGCCTCATTTTCATCGGTACACAGTACCCTCAGTTCCGGATGTTCCTCAAACATCCTGGCAACATTGGGCATAGCTCCCGAATCAATATAGGGTGCCAGATTTTCAAAAAGCCCGTTGTAGGTTGCAAAGTCAGTCGTAACCGTTGCCTTAAATAAAATATCGGGTATATCCCCTCCGGCAAACATAACGCTCTTTTTCTGATCCCAGTCCGCGGTGATCTGCTGCCATTCCACCTCAACTCCATTTTCTTCTTCCAAAAGCTTCAGCCATTCCATCTCGTTCACATCTTTTGTCAGGCTGTGTTTTGAAATCAGGGCGGTAAGCTTTACCGTTTCTTTGGCAGAACTGTCTCTGTCCTGTGCAGCAGAACCCGAAGCTGCAGAAGTCTGATCCCCTCCTGCGGAGGTATTTTGGCAGCCGGCCAGGCAGCTTATTCCCATACAGGCGGCCAGAATCAATGCTAACCATTTCTTTCTTCTCACTTTTCTTCTCCCTTTCCTGATACATAGTCTTAAATTACTTTCATACGGATATCGACATCGTTGTGAGATTATTATATGGTATAAAAGGCATCGGAAAAATGGATCAGATTTTGTTTTATGTGTTATTTTTTTTCTGTCATCATTTTATCCCTGCCTGCGGTGGGCGTCAGGCCGGTTTCCTCTTTAAAGACCTTTGCAAAGCGTCTTGCATCCTCAAAGCCCACCCGCTGGGAGATTTCATTAATGCTCATGTCTGTATTCTGAAGAAGCTTTTTACTCTTTTCTATACGCAGCTTTCTCAGGTAGGAGCTGAAGTTTTCCCCTGTATAATCCTTAAAGGTGGCGGAAAACATGGAATAATTCATGGAAACGTAATTAGATACTTCGGCCATATCTATCGGCTTCCCATAATTTTTCCTGATATAATCAACCGCCTTCTGCATCTTATGCCTGCTTACCCCGGTAACCTCGGTTTTCCTGCCGGGATTCACGTTTTCCGGGCTTTCCACGCCTTTTGCCCTGAGAATTTCTTCCGCATGCCAAAGGATCTTTCCCAGTTCCTCCCTGTCTACCGGTTTCAGAAGATAGTCCATTGCCTGGATCTTCATCATGCCCTTCACATATTCAAATTCCGCATAACCGCTGATAGCAGCAATCAGAGGGCGTTCTTCCTCCTCCATATTTCCGTATATCCACGTTGCCAGTTCCAGCCCGCTCATTATCGGCATTTTTATATCTGTCAAAACAAGATCATATCTGTTCTTTTTCAGGCATTCCACAGCATCCCTGCCATTGCGGCATTCTGTTATTTCGCTGTAAGGGACGCCGCTGTTTTCTATCATGACATATATTCCGTACCGAATCATTTTTTCATCTTCCACCAGTAAAATCCTTCTCACGCTGTCACCTCCGCATGTATTGTCAGCACTACCTTTGTATAACAGTTTTCCATAGAGAAAATTTCAACCCCGTATTCTTCTCCATACATCAGCCGGATTCTTTCGTGAATATTATGCAGACCGATCCCATTCGTGGAATTGTCTCCCCCGCCTCCGTTTTGAATCACTTCCCGGACCTTCCTCAGCTTATCCTCATCCATGCCCTTCCCCATATCGGTCATCTCGATATAAGCGCAGTCCCCTTTCCGATATACCTTCAGATAAATTGTTGTGTCCTCCGCCAGTTCATCCAGCCCATGAGCAATGGAATTTTCAGCAATAGGCTGCAGGATAACCTTGGGTACTTTCAGCTTTCCGGCAGGATCTTCCACATTTTCACTAAGGTTAATATAGTAATCGTATCTTATATTACACAGTTTCAGATAATTTTCCAGATAGGCAATCTCCTCCTGCAGGGTAACACTGTGACTGTCAATCTGCAGATTATAGCGGAACATTCTTGCCAGTGCCAGGAGCGCATCAGATACATTGTAAATTCCCCTGACCTCCGCCATCATCTTAATGGAATCCAGTACATTATAAAGGAAATGGGAATTGATTTGCTTTTCCAGGCTTTTTAGCTGCGCTTCTTTTACCATAACCTCCCTGTGGATGCTGATTTCCATCAGCTGCTTTACCCTGCCAAGCATCCGGTTATATTCCATTGCAACCGCATTGATTTCCACCTGCTCCAGCCTGGGTATTTCCACATCCAGATTTCCGTTTTCCACTTCCCGCATACATTCGGAAAACACATCAAAATCATGCAGCAGACGCTTCACGATACTGTTGACAGCCTGCAGCAGCAGCGCCGTCATCATGATTTCCGTAAGCAGAATTATAATAATCTGCAGAAGCATAGTCTGATATTGTTTCCGTACGGAGGTCAGCTGCATCAGAAATATACCATTTTTCTCATTTTTGCTTACAGACAATATCACCGGGGAATGCTTCCACAACCCCTGATATAGCTGAATTCCCTGCAAATCAAAATCGTTCAGAGAGGAAAGCCCCATCATATCCGCCAGCTTTTCTACGGTAATCTCTCCGAATTTCCCCGACGCTTCAACGCCTAAAAGCCTGTTTTGTGAATCAACCAGGAAAATATCGCTTGTTTTCATCGTAGTATAAAGCTCCGGTACAATGGCCTTCATTGGAAGCACGATTTCAAAAATACCGGTCAATTCGCTGCTGATTCTTACAGGGATGACGAAAGAGGCCATATTCTTTTCCGTAAAATAATTGGAATACGTTCCGGCGGACTGTTTATCAGTCACATTCAAATACCAGGCCCCGTTATAGGTAAGGGAATTTCTGTCTTGATACCAAAGACTGTCCCTGGCTCTGTCCATACTGTATAAATAAGAGAAATATTCCCTCAGACCGGGATATTCCAGATGTATCCTTGCACTTTGCACCTGGCTGATGCTGGTAATTACCTTTAACACCGACAGGGTCTGCTCCTGGAAAAGATACCGGTTATATTCTCCCAGACTGCCGTCAATAGCGGCCTTCCCCACCTCTGTAATAAAGGTGGTGTCGGACCATACGGTTTTTGCCATTAATTCTATGGTATTCATTTCATAATTCATATCATCTGCTTTGTTCTGCAGTTCATCGTACACCTCTTCCTTTAATTTACCAATCTGGTTTTTGTAAATAAGAGGAAGGGAAATACACGCAAGACAGACCAGCGGCAGCAGGGAAAACAGAAGGATGGAAAACCTTACCTTTTGATGCAGTGTCTGATCCGTATACTTTCTCTTTATTTTCCTAATCATGTCATTCTCCATTTTCATTTGCGCCGCAGCAGTTTTACCGGCAGGACTTATTTGCAGGAATCGTTTCCTCCTTATATAATAACAGAAAACATTTGTCTTTTCATTCTAATAAATGTACCGGCGGGGGCGGATAAAAAGGGTTCTTACCCTGAACTTTCGTTGTTCAGGGGTTTGTATTTCCCGGAGCGGACATAACACCGCATTTTGTGACATGGAGTTTTAGGTACCGATATAGTAAAATAAATTGTATAAAAGAGAAATCCAGCGGCTCATCAACAGTATCTGATTGGAAAACAGATTGGAACAGGCTGGCTTGCAAGGAGAATAAGGGATGAAGAATATAAAATATTATGTGAGTGAATGGGCCTTGCGCAGGCAGGCCGAACTCATCGATTTACCGGAGGATTTCCCGATCCACCCGGATTATGTAAGGCAGCTGCCAAAGGAGCAGATTACGGCAGCCTTACGGATCATCCATAAAATGCTTTTTGATGTCTTTCAGGATATTGCTGAGCATCCGGAATGCTTTTCTATGCCTTTGGTGGAGATTCGAACGGATAATCTGACTAAATACGGCTTTCCGCCACCGAAGGCACAGTCCTCCAAAAGAGCGGCATATATGTTCCTTGATGCGCTGATCAACGTGCTGATCAGCGGTACTATTCGGAACAACGAGTTGGAGGTGGTGCCGGAAAAGCTTCTGGCGGCGAACAAAAACGACCATTTGAGCGAATACAAAGCCTATGCACCAAAATCCTACACGATTAAAAACGTG
This sequence comes from Lachnospiraceae bacterium, assembly GCA_022845955.1. Classification (GTDB taxonomy): domain Bacteria; phylum Bacillota; class Clostridia; order Lachnospirales; family Lachnospiraceae; genus Eisenbergiella. The sequence goes on along the minus strand of AP025576.1, from coordinate 5,650,822 downwards.
GACAAGCTTTATTCCCAATTCGACCGCTATGGCCTATACTTGGAGGGCTTAAAAAACTACAGGCCGGTACCCTGCGGCGAGTCCATCCATCTAAGCTTCCCTGACAACCCTGATGTGCTCACGGTATTGAAGTGGATGGCGGATAAGGCCCACGAACACAACAGGCGGCAGGAATTCATGGTATGTAATTACCGGCTGCTGCAGGACGACAGGAACACCTTCCATTATACAGCCGCAGATTACCTTGCGGATAAAATGCACACACAGCAGGAAAAAGAGTGTGTGTACCGGTTTGATTCGGCAATGCAGGAGAAAGGGCTGCTGTCTGAGATCGACAATCGCGGTGAAATGCCCGGGGAGGACAACTATGCTGTGTTTTACTATTTCCGGGAAAAAGATAAGGGAAACAGGAGCAAAGCAGGATATAAACTCTCTTCACAGCGGACAAAATTACAGCTTGGCCTTCGGATCAAATGTATTCAAAACTGCGCCGGATATATAGAAAATAGCCCGGATGAAATAAAGAGCATCTTTATACCCGGAGATACGGGTTGCGATAACCGCGCGCAATGTACCCGCGGTCAGGCTTATATCCTTGATGGTAGAGAGTATTGGCATTGTGCCTGCTCCGGCGGATTGTTTACCATGCGCCCCGAAATCAGGTATTTAAGCGATTACATCAATTTGGTGGAAATTGGAAAATGAGAATCAGGAAGCACTAATAAAAGGAGGAAACGTTGGAAAAAACACCAATAGAAATGATACGTATTTTACCTGCGGATAAATTTGCAGACGCGGAAAAATTTATAAAATTAGGGGAACAGTTGAATTGCAAAAGCAAGGTGCGTTTTGCCGTTGCTCATAAAACGTGGAAATGCGTTTTCTCGAAGAGGAAGCCATCCAGAGTACTCTTTACGGTTGAATGTACCGATGCGATCTGGCAAATTAAAGCGATGCTCTCCAATATTGAAAAGTATAAGGATGCGCTTGATCATTGCTCCGATCATTTGATTCATTTGATAAAAACGGCCTACGATTGCCATAAGTGCAACAACCATTGTAAAGGTCCTAATCCGTTTACTATAGATGGGATTGAATATCGAAAATGCCTTGGATGCAGCTTCTATTTCCCAGAGCTGGATTATGATGACCAGGATAGTTTACTTGCTTTGATAAAGAGGGAAGCTGTTTACTGATGCCGGAAGAATGGTATTTATAATGATTGGAAGGAGGTACAAAATGCAAAAAACGAATCATCCGCTGGAAACGCTTGTACAAACGATCACCTGTAAGGGTGTGGTATTTGAAGTGGTAGAGCGCCCTGATGTGCTATGGGTGGGCTGCGTGGATTACGCCGAAAACAACACCGATGAGTCGGATATCGGCGCTACGCTGAAACGGTATCGGGAAAAACTTATTGGTATTCCGAAACAGGATCTGGTTCATCCCGATTGGAGCGCCGCTCTTTCAATTAACTATGGGAATGACAACAAACCCTGCGGTTTGATGTTCGCCCAGGAAACGTATTCGGACAAGCAGGATGAACGGTATGATCTGTTCATACAACCGGGCGGATTATGGCTCCGGGTCAGCATCACCGCGGAAACGGATAACACCCTGCTTGGCAGGAGCAGCAACGGTGCTTGGGAGTATTTCGGGGTATTGGAAGGCGTGGCGGAGAAAAACGGTTATAAACAAGCTCCTGATATTCCGGTTCAGGTGGAGTACCAGTGCCATGCCGAGTATGGCAATCTGACGCATACGAATTACGCTTACATAGCTGTTAAAAACAAATGACAGAACAGATGAATTAGGACTCAGGCGTGAACGCAGACATGGAGATTGCTGGGGGTAACGTTGATGACATCATTCCGTATATGTGCAGCTGCCGTCGTTTGGTGTTACCATACCTGAATGAGGTGTTTTACGGTGCATTCAGCTCAGGGAAAAGCAGAGGAGGGGATGCCGCAGGACACAAAGGGCCGTCTGAACGGTTACGTTGTGCCGGAAAAAGTTAACAAATCCGGAAAAACCACGCTTGACTTTTCTGAAAAAAATATGATACCATAATCGGGTCGGGCAGCTAAGTGCGTAGAATTCCAAACGAATTCTACGCACTATTTTTTTTGCTCTTCGCAGTTTTTAGGCAGCTTTTCTCTGATAAAGACTCCAAAAGTAAATTCGTAATCAGGAGGAAAATTATGGAACAAACAAATCAAAACCGTATGCTGGGAGAGGAAAAAATTTCAAAATTATTATTGAAATTTTCAATCCCCTGCATCCTTTCGCTTCTTATCAGCGCACTTTACAACATTGTTGACCAAATTTTTGTCGGCAACAGTGAATTAGGGTATCTCGGCAACGCTGCCACAGGTATTGTCTTTCCAATTCTCATTATCGCGCAAGCCTTTGCGTGGTGTATCGGTGACGGCAGTGCCGCTTATCTCAGCATTTGCCAAGGGAAAAAGGACACGCAAAACGCACATCGCTGTATTGGAACCGGTATTACGATTACGTTAATACTCAGCGTTATCATGCTTGCACTCTGCGCAGTGTGGAAAGAACCATTGCTCCGGCTGTTCGGCGCTTCTGACCAGACAATTGGAATGGCAATGGAATACTTCACGATTGTTCTTTGTTTCTTCCCGGCCTTTATGCTGATGAATATGATGAACGCTGTCATTCGTGCAGATGGAAGTCCGGCGGTTTCCATGGTTTCCATGTCATTGGGTGCAATTCTGAATATCATTCTTGACCCGATATTTATTTTTGTTCTGCATTGGGGCATTGCCGGCGCGGCATGGGCAACGGTGATTGGGCAGACGGTATCTTTTCTCGTTAGTGTGCTGTATTTTTTCAGATCAAAGAGCTTTCATCTGTCAAAGAAGAGCTTTGTTCCGCATTTCAAAATTTTCAGCAGCGCCTTGAAATTAGGTGCATCTTCTTTCATTACACAGATGTCTGTTGTCGTTATTTCTTTGACCTGTAACATTATGCTTGCCAAATACGGCGCATTGTCCATTTATGGGCAGGATATTCCGATTTCGGTCATCAGCATTGAGACAAAGGTGTTTACCATTGTTATCAACATCGTTGTCGGCATTGTTCTTGGCGGGCAGCCGATTTTAGGCTATAACTATGGCGCAAAAAAATATAATCGTGTTAAGGAAACGTACCGGACGATCTTAATTGCTACTCTTGCAGTCGGCATTGTATCAACTTTAGTTTTTGAGATATGCCCGCAGGTTGTCATCCATATTTTTGGCTCCGGAAATGATGCGCTTTACCTGGAATACGCAATGCGAACGTTCCGAATATTTTTGTCGCTCATCATCTTTACCTGTGTGATTAAAATGTCCTCCATTTTCTTTCAGGCAGTGGGGAAACCTGTCATGGCGGTCATTGCATCCCTTACCCGTGATATTATCTGTTTTGTGCCGCTTGTGATACTGCTCCCCGCTGTTTTTGAAGGAAACCGGGCGGGCAGCGGTATCAACGGAATTCTGTATGCCGCACCTGCTGCGGACGTGGTTGGAATGATTGTTGCCATGTGCTTGACAGTACGCTATTTCAAAACAATGGAGTGCAAAGAAAGCTGCGAACCTGTTCCGGAAAATGCGGGAATCCGTCCATCGCATAAAGGGGTCATTGTTACCATCGCCCGTGAGCATGGTTCCTGTGGTAAACGGATTGCCCAACTTGTGGCAGAACAAATGGGGGTCGCCTGTTATTATAAAGAGATGACCGCGCTGGCAGCACAAGAAATCGGTTTAGACCGGCGTTTTGTGTCAGATATAAACGAAAACTCCCCTGACCTGCTTCGTTCTTTATATCTGAGTACGAATGTCATACAGCAAGCAATCGTTGCGCAGGAACAGATTATCCGCAGGATTGCCGATAGTGGTTCATGTGTCATTGTGGGCCGTGCCGCTGACTATGTTTTAGGAGAGTATCCGGATGTGGTTCGCGTATTCATCTATGCACCTAAAGAATACCGCGTGAAAAAGGTGATGGAAATGTACGGCGATACGGAAGAAGCAGGCAGGAAAAGTATTGCACGTTCCGATGCGGCGCGTTCTGCATACTATAACAGCATTTCCGGCGGGGAATGGGGGAATCCGCATGGTTATCATCTCTGTATTGACAGTTCATGCGGTGTGGACGCAGCAACCAGTATAATTTGTGATTATATCAGGCTGCGGAATTAAAATCGGCTAAACGTGCGGACGGTATCCTTGTGTTAGAGGGAGCGGACATAATTCTATGCGCTATACAAGGGTAATACAAAGAAGGACAGATACCTATGGCTTGCTTACGGAAGAAAAGCCGCCTGTTTTGGAACGGTACCAGAATCAAAAAATACGAAAGCAGAATGATAGTAAGCAGTTTAGCGGAAGTGATTATAAGTCCTTCACCGGTTAAGCTATAATTATAAGAGGGAAATTTATATGGGGTATTTAATCCAATATAAATTTCCCTCTTCTATATTTAATTATCCTTTTTTTCTGAATTGCTATTTTTTGCAACAGGCCGTGAAATAGGAAAAAACGGTTAATAAAGCATAATTGAGCCATATCTTTTCTCGATTTTCTTTGCTAGAATGACACCAACAACCAAGAAGGAGCGAAGAAAATGAGGGTCAAGCAAAAAGAAGTATCACTGTCTCAGAAGAGAAAACACATATGGTCCTGTATAGTAAGAAACAGGTATCTGCTATTATTGCTTTTGCCGGGTTTGATTTGGTATCTGGTATTTTGTTATGTTCCTATGTATGGTGCGCTCATTGCTTTTAAGGACTATACGCCGGAATATGGAAAAAGTTTTGTTGAAAATGTATTTACCAGCAATTGGGTTGGGCTGGAGCATTTCCTATCTTTTTTTAAGAGCTATAATTTTGTAAACTTATTAAGGAATACCATCTTACTGAGTTTATATAATCTCATATTTGGATTTCCTTTGCCGATTATTTTTGCTTTGGTGTTAAATGAAATCCGGGGGAGGTTCTTTAAGAGATTTGCGCAGACGGTATCTTACCTGCCGCATTTTATATCGACAGTGGCTATTGTTTCCATGATGACATTATTTCTGTCACCGCGTTCAGGCTTCATCAATCAGATTATTACGAATCTGTTTCATATTGAGCCGATATATTTTATGCAGGATCCTGCATGGTTCCGTACGTTATATGTACTCTCCGGAATCTGGCAGGGATTGGGCTGGGGAGCCATTGTATATCTGGCGGCCCTTTCCAGCGTGGATCAGGGAATGTATGAGGCTGCTACTGTAGATGGTGCCAGCAGATTCCAGAAAATGATTTACATATCCCTGCCGGCATTGAAATCTACTATTTTACTGCTGCTTATTCTGAATATAGGGAGCATGTTTTCCATAGGCGGTGAGAAGGTTATCCTGATGTATCAGCCAAGTACCTATGAGACGGCGGATGTAATCAGTTCCTTTATCTACAGGAGAGGTCTGCAGTATGCGGAGTTTTCCTATACCACGGCTGTTGGGTTGTTTAACTCGGTCATTAACCTGTTCCTGCTGTTAAGCGCAAACTGGATATCGGGTAAAGTAGCAAAAGAAAGTCTGTTTTAACGGGTGAGGAGAAAAAGATGAAGAAAAAAATCAAAACGATACAAACGATGGATGTCATCTGTTATATTATTGTCGCTGTGGTAATCGTTATAACACTTTATCCGGTACTGCATCTGATGGCGTTATCATTGAGCAGCAGCAGTGCCGTATCAAAAAATCTTGTTTCCATTTGGCCCAGAGAGTTTACCCTACAGGCATATCGTAAGATACTTGCTACAGGGACCCTGGTAAAATCCTTTAAGAATAGTCTCATATATACTGCACTTGGAACAGTTATCAACATGCTGTTGACATCAACAATGGCTTATGCACTTTCGAAAGCCAGGCTGCCTCTGCGTTCTTTTTTTACGAAGCTGGTTTTGCTGACAATGTATTTCAGCGGCGGTATCATACCTACCTTTCTGCTGATTAATTCCCTTGGTATGTATGATTCTGTCTGGGCTTTGGTCATGCCGTCAGCAATATCTACTTATAATCTGATCGTACTGCGCAGCTTTTATGCGGCCATGCCGCTGGAACTGGAGGAAGCCGCATATCTGGATGGGGCGAGTGATCTCGGAATCTTTTTCCGGATAGTGCTGCCGCTGTCAAAGGCCGGCCTTGCTACGATTTCACTGTTTTATCTGGTTGGACATTGGAATTCTTATTATTCCGCAATGATATATTTGAAAACCGCTGAAAAATATCCGCTTCAGCTTGTTCTTCGAAGTATTGTAATAGAAGGGCAGATGGCGAATGAGCTTGCAGCAGCGGGACAGGCAGCAGCTGCGGAGGCTATGACCGGGCAGGTATCCGTCAATTCCATTAAGTATGCTACTTTGTTTATTTCAATCGTACCTATGATGATTATTTACCCTTTTATTCAGAAGTATTTTGTAAAGGGAGTTATGATCGGTTCTTTAAAAGGCTGATAACGGTTTTTGATCCTTCAGCTGCAGCAGGAAAAGGTGGCCAGTTTACTGAGGCAGAGGAGGATTTAAAATATATAATTTAAAATATATAATGAGGAAAGGAAAAGGGAGAAATGATAAAAAGAAAAGTAGTATCCATAGCGCTTGCCGGAATACTTATGATCAGTATGTTAGCAGGCTGCGGCAGTCCGGAGGGGAACAAAGATGCTGCGAATACGGAAGCAGCACCGGAGACAACACAGGAAACACAGAAGCAGGAAGCGGCAGACAGCAGCACTGCTGGAGACAAGGAGGAAATTACGCTCAGTATCGTATGGTGTGTCAGTAAGGATGTGGCGCCGGATCACGGCCCTGTCAATCGGCTGCTGAAGGACAAATTTAATATTAATGTGGAGTGGACAGACATTGGATCAAGTACACCCAGTGAACAATTGAATCTTTTGTTTTCAACAGGTGAATTCCCGGAACTGATATGGAATTACAACGGGGAAAAAGATATCAAACGCTGGGCATCCCAGGGATATCTGATCCCGGCGAGTGATTATTATGAGAAGCTGCCCAATTACCGGGCGTTATATACGGATGATGAATGGAATGAAATGCTGACCTATGCTTCCAATTCCGATGGAAAGGTTTATTATACGCCGAACAAAAATTACCGCTCGGCATCCCAGGCATGGCTGTATCGGATGGGAATGCTGGAAGAATTGGGAAAATCCGTGCCGGCCACAACAGAAGAACTTTATGATTTGCTGAAAGCATATAAGGAGGCATATCCTGATTCCATACCTATTGCAAACCGTTGGGGATTTAATAATCTGCTGGGAGGCTTTGCATTGGCATTCCGTACAAATACAAATCTCTTTTTTGATCCGGATACACAGCAGCTTGCGTATGGCCCTGCTACGGATAAATACAGGGATATGCTGATATATGTGGAAAAACTGTATGCCGAAGGCCTGATCGATCCGGAATTTCAGACAGCTACGGATACCCAATGGGAAGAAATCTATGCAAATGGACTGAACATTGCAGAATACAGCTATACGAACCGCGCTGTATGGGCGAATAACGCCATGATAAATGCAGATCCGGATGCGGACTGGCAGTGGGTGGATACCTTCATCACCGCATATCCTGATAAGGAGGCTCTGGTATCACATGAACTTTCTTACCAGAATACGGGAGGTTTTGTTATGACGAAGGCGCTTTCCGATGAGAAGCTGGAAAGATGGCTTGAATTTGCAGACTGGGCGGTCAGCGAAGAGGGACAGAGATGGTTCAGTATGGGAGAAGAGGGTATCACCTATGAAATGGCTGATGGGAAACCTGTATTGCTTCCTGAAATATATTCCGTATCCAATCCGGAAGGAAAGACGCTGGAACAGTTAGGCTATGGCTATTTTCTGATTCGGGCGGAGGAATCCCTTGAGCAGATAGGCTATGCAGATGATTTGAAGCTTTCCCGGGCAATTGCCGGAAAGGAGTATCTGAAAACGGTAGCCTATAATCTGACGGAAGAGCAGGAAAAATCCCTGATTGATCCTGAGACACAGATAAATGATATTTTCCAGGAATATACGCTGCGATTTATTACCGGAAGCCTGGATCCTTCCGATGACGGAAATTGGAACGAATATCTGGAGAGGCTGCAAAAGGCTGGTCTGGATGAAGTATTGAACACCCGGAGAACAGCGGTTATAGTTGCCAAATAGCAGCCGGAAAAGGCATAAGGGAGTTTCGGGCAGCGATGCCCCAAATTCCCTTATTACAGTATTGCTTCCGTGGACATTTGGCATACCCTGTCATATAATCTAAAATACAAGGGGAGGGTAAAATTCATGACACAGATGCTGAAGGGTAAGTTTTATGTCCGGCTGGTTCTTACATTGCTGCTTTTTTCTATTTTTCCAATGATTCTTCTGGCTGCTGCCATCTATGCCTATTCTTCCAATCTATTGAAAGCAGAAATTAATAATTCGATTTATCTTCTGCAGGAGCAGGCAAAAGAAAAATGGGATGCCAATATGGAAAGCATACAGACAGATATGCTCAGTTATATGATAAACAGTTCACATATCAATGCATTCGCCTATAAAACCAATCAAAAGGATTTTTATCTCACCGGCTATCTGCTGACGGATATGATACAGCTAAAGGCGAGTAATTCATACATAGAAGATATTGTTGTCTATATTAAAGATATTGACTTTGTAATGAATTGCGAAGGGAGTATGCGGTCGGAGTTTTATTTTGAGAAGTTTCAGAATAAGGAGCTGAAGGAAATCATACTTTCCAACGGTTTTTGGAATACGCATTATTTAGACTCTTACAAAATGATTGCGAATACCTTTGATGCGGTTATGTTTGGAAGTTCCATTCCTTTTCAGTCTGAAAATCCGAATGTTTTTGTAGAGGTTGTAATTGATAAAAATAAATTGCTGAAGGATATTGAGACGATTCAGTATCTGGAAGCGGGACAGACGTTTATTGTGGACGGGGAAAATAATCCGGTAGTCAGTTATTCTATGAAGGAAAAATTAGGATGGGATGAGGTCAGCAGCAGATTGGACGGACTGACAGATCAGTCATCCATATCTATTGATGGTAAAACGTGGTTATACGTATCACAGAAATCCCTGGTTACCAACTGGACTTACCTGACATTGATCCCATATGATGAAATAACAGTGCGTGTAAGGGAAATCGGTTGGATTACATTTTATCTGTGTATCGTTTGTGTAGTCCTGATTTTTATTTTCACCTTTTTTTACAGTAAAAAATTATATTTCCCCATCGATCGTTTGTATCATAAAGTTGGGGTGAGTGAAAGCTATGGTGATAAGCGGGGGATGAGCAGGAGGGATGAATTTTCCCTGATTGATGAAAACATAGATAAGATGATTCTTCTAAATCAAGATCTGCAGATAAAGATGATGAAAACGGTCCCGGTTATCCAGCAAAGCGTTTTGAAGGATCTTCTGCATAATCAGATGTCGGAAGATGAAATCCGTCTGAAATTAGAGGCAAATAATATAGTTTTGCCGCACAGATATTTTGTTGTCCTTCTTTTTTACCATAAGGAACAAAAAGTGAATGCAGAATCTGTCCGGCAGATATTTCAGGAAAGCTTTATGAATCATTATGTTATTTGTGATGGGAAGTTTATAGTAGTATTACTTAATTATAATGAAGGAAAAATTTCTGAAATTATCTCCAGGTTTGCAGATAAGCCTTATGTGGTATCCCGGGGAGCAGAATATGAATATTTGTCAGATATCGTAAAATCGTATCATCAGGCACAGTATGCCTGGCAGTATCGTACCTCTTCGAAGGAATTTGAGTATCTGGCTATATCGGATCTCCTGAAAGCGGATTTTTCCAGATACCGGCTGCCGTTTTCCTTCAGGGAACAATATAAAAACTGTATTCAGTCGGGGGAGCAGGAGGATGCATTTGAACTGGTAAAAAATCTTGTGTGCGGATATTTCAGGCCAGAGGTTCCAATGTTTTTCCTTGAGAAATTTTATGAAGAATTATATTCTTTTGCAGAGGATATGGCCGGAAGCGGACAGCTGAAACGGGAAAATTTTGTAAACAGGAAGGAACCTCTGGAGAGAAGCAGGCGTCAGGAATATTGTCTTGCGGATTATCAGAAAGATATTTTACAGATATATCAGGAACTTTTACGATGCCAAAAGGAAATACAGGGTTCCAGGGAAGAAGAAATTCTTGGGAAAATTATGGAGATGATAGAGGAACACTACCGGGAGGATCTTTCTCTGGAGATGATTTCGGATACTTTGGATCTTTCCTATAGTTCTGTATCAAAACTGTTCAAGAAGCAGGTTGGGGAAGGTTTTGTGGAATATATTACCCGAATCAGGATTGAAGACAGTGTTGAACTGCTTAAGGATAAGTCAATGTCTGTTGATGCAATATCAAGGAGCGTAGGATATGCGAATACACCTACCTTTATACGTAACTTTAAAAAAATTAAGGGAGTATCTCCCGGGAAATACAGAAGCTTAATGGATAAGTAGATTAGGAGATTGGTATGAGTACAGAAAGAGTTTTTCCGACCCACACAATAAGAGAACAGGTGGATCTGGATGGAATCTGGGAGTTCCAGACGATAGAGGAATGTAATCTGCCCGGAGATTATCGGGACAGTATTGCTGTCCCTTCCTGCTGGGAAATGGCTATGCCTTACTGCAGATACCGGGGGCTGGCAGCTTACCGGAAAGAAATATGTGTGGAAAAATCCGGGAATTTAAGGCTGGTTTTCAAGGGGATAAGCCATACGGGAATGGTGTATCTGGACGGAAGTTATATAGGCAGGCACTACAATGCCTATACTCCTTTCAGCCTGGTAATTCCCGGTGTGGATAAAGGAATGCATAAGCTGGAAGTAATCGTAGATAATCGATGGTCGGAGGAGTCAAGACTTCATATTCCAAATGATTATTATACATATGGGGGAATTACGCGATCGGTTTACCAGGAACTGGTCCCGGATTGCTTTATAGAAAGGTTAGAATTCGAACCCCGGTTCGTGGATGGAAATTGGTTTGCCCAGGTAAGAGTGATTGTCAGAAATCTTTCAGGCAATGCAGAACAGGTTCGATTGGAAGGAAGCTGTGCCGGAAAGAAGGAGGCCGTGGATATTCTGATACAGGCGGGAGAGGATACCACAGCAAATTTGGAATTCCATTTTGAAGGGGTAACTGCCTGGAGTCATGAAAATCCGGCACTATATCTTTTTCGGGCAGTCCTGATGACAAAAGAGGGGGAAGCGGACGATCTGACAGAGCGTGTGGGGTTCCGTGTGGTGGAACAGCGAAACGGCAGGATTTTGCTTAATGGCCTGCCGGTTTTTTTAAAGGGAATCAACAGGCATGAGGATCACGGAAACTGCGGGTGTGCGATTCCTCTTTCCCTGATGGATGCAGATATTAAGTTAATCGAGAATCTGGGGGCAAATGCTGTCAGAACCTGCCATTATCCCAACGATGAGAGGTTTCTGGATTTATGTGATGAACATGGAATTTATGTATGGGAGGAAAGCCATGACAGGGGAGGAGACGTCCCCCGGCTGACGCATCCGCTGTTTCTGGAGCAATCCATGGCAGTCATGCATGAAATGCTGGAAAACCATTATAATCATCCGTCGATTCTTATATGGGGCTGTCTGAATGAGGCTGCTTCCAATGAGGAAGAAGGGGTAAGGATCTATCAGAAGCATTTTGAACTTCTGGCTACGGATAAAAGCCGTCTGAATACGTTTGCCAGCAATAAATATATGGAAGATATGGGAAAAGGGGATCTTTGTCTGGGAATGGAATCTTTATGTTCCTTTAACATGTATCCTTACTGGTATGGGGACGATACTGTGGAAGAGGATTTGGAGAAAATGCGCAGACGTATGAGAGAAACCGGAAATGAAGGGAAACCAATTATCATCAGCGAATATGGCGGCGGCGGAATTTATAATTTCCATGATGTGATGCGGGTGAAATGGAGTGAGGAATATCAGGCGGAACTGCTTACCAGGGCTACAAAGGAAATATTTGCTCAGGAGGATGTGGCAGGGGTATTTGTATGGCAGTTCTGTGACGTGCGCATATCTCAGGAAGGTCCCAGAAGATGGCCGATGACACGTCCGCTCAGCAGAAATAATAAAGGTGTGGTAGATGAATACCGCAGACCGAAGATGGCTTACTATGCTTTAAAGGAAGCTTTTTCTGAAAGAAAGGAATAAAGAACAGACATGCGCAGAATACACATGCGTTTTCCTGAGGGAAAAGGAAAAGCGCTTACATTAAGCTATGATGATGGTGTGGAGCAGGACCAACGCCTGATTGAGGTTATGAAAAAGAATGGGCTAAAAGGCACTTTTAATATCAATAGTGGTCTGTATGCATCTCCCGGTATGAAATATAATCCGGGAAATGTTCACAGACGTATGTCCCTGGAAGATTGCAGAAAAGTATATCTTAACAGCGGTATGGAAATCGCCTGTCATACATGGACACATGCTTTAGGAGAGAGGCTTTCATCATGCTTAAACATGCAGCAAATAGTAAAGGATCGCGAGAACCTGGAGAGTCAGTATGACTGTACGGTCAGAGGACTGGCTTATCCGGGCGGTCAGTATAACGATGAGGTTATAGAAATAATGCGGTATGCAGGAATTGTTTATGGCCGTACCGTATGTTCCGCTCATGATTTCAGGCTGCCGACAGACTGGTATCATATGTCACCCACATGTCATCATAATGATCCGCAGCTTATGGAATTTGCGGAAAAATTCGTTGAAATCTCTGTGCTGTATGACTCTGTCTTATTCCTTTTATGGGGACATAGCTATGAGTTTGAGGAAAATGATAACTGGGAGGTTATAGAACAATTTGCGGATTATATGGGAGGAAGGAATGATATATGGTATGCTACAAATATACAGATTTATGATTATGTACATGCCTTTGATAACCTGATTTTCCATATAGATGGGAAAAGCGTATATAATCCGTCTGCCATGGAAATTTTTCTGGAGGCAGACGGGGAACTTTTCTGCATTAGTCCGGGACAGGAGAAGGCATTAACTTATGCCGCATATGATAAGAGGAGATAAAGAACATGGTTTTTACGGATATGGATCCATGGAACCGCTTAGCGGCAGAGAGGGAGACAAAGATTTTCTGTCAAAAGCACGAAAGGCAGTATATCCATATTTCTTTTGACGATGTATACCAGTGCATCCGGGATATCACGGTTCATGCGGATAGTCTGCAGTCCTTATTTGAGCATAAATTTTTCGGGTGGTTAAAACAGATGCATGAGAAATACGGCGCGGTTTTTTCCTTGTATACCTTCAATACAGACAGCCATGCTCCGGATTATGATATATCCGGATTTCCGGCCCGGTATGCACAGGAACTGTCGGACAGTGCCGGTTGGCTCAAATTTGGTTTTCACGCAAGAGATAATGAAAAAAGATATGAGAAGGAAGAGGCGGAGGAGATCCGCAGGGATTATGAGAAATTTACCGCCGCTGTCAGGAAGGCTTCCGGGGGTCATGGGGATTGTATAGACCGGGTGATTAGGCTTGGTTTTTTCACCGGAACGCAGGAGAACGTCCGGGCACTCCGGGAGTGTGAATGGGGGCCTGTCGGATATCTTACCGCGGATAACAGTGAAGAACGCCGTTCTTACTATTTTGATGATAAGGTGACAGCCTTTATAAACAGGGAAGGAGAATATTATGATCCGGATAACAGGCTGCTCTTCCTGCGTTCCCAGCTCAGACTGGAAAGCGTATCTTCTTTGGAGGAGCAGTTTGACAAAATAAAAAGCTATGATAAACCAAAGGTTATTGAGCTTTTTACCCATGAATACTGTTTATACAGGGAAGGATGTATCAAGGGGTATACCGTTTCGCAGCTTATGGAGGCATATATCAGACGGGCCTGTGAAAGGGGATATGGTTTCGATTATGCCCAGAACCGGTACAGGGATATAACCGCAGAATAGAAAGGCTGAGAGACAGAGGAAGGAAGAACAGGGATTTGATACGGTTCTGCTGTCTATGGGAGGGGGTGGAATGCGACAGGAATGCCGGCCGGCGGTGCCGGCAGCCCGGGCTGATAATTAACAGGAACAAAGGGAGCGTATCAGAAAGAGACAGTCCCAATGTTCCTTTTTTCAGTCCGGTTATCTGTATATAATTGTCCATAATCCAAACACTGCCGCATCTAAAGTAATGGTTGCCGGATCCTGATCCAAATCCATCATCTCCAGCACACCTCCATTGCCGTCCGGTACAAGAATGCTGAAAGTACGGTTGGCATAAATCATGTTTTGGGGAAGTTCAAGCACCAGCCGTAAAGGCTCCTGCGTATTTCTGACCGCGCTGACCCTGATTCCTTCAATCCTGTATAAATCTATCTGCACGGCGCCCGCCGTATTCGCCCCAAGCAGTAATGCCGCATCCGACATTACCTTTAATAAATCTTTATTGCCGGAAACATCGCTGGTATACAGGCTGAGTCTGCTTTCTTCTGTCTGCAGCCCTGCCGCCGCTTCAGCCTGTTCTTTTGCCGTTATCACAGCAATTCCGTTTATCTGCCGGGCTGAATATACGCCTGCAAGAGTGGAAACAACAGTTCTTCCGTCCGTACCTTTTACCTGATTGGCTTTTATTTCAGGAGGGAGATCCTCTTTCGTATCCTTTGATTGGCCATGGCTTTTTTCCGGCTGTGAAGGAGTTTCCGGCCTTCCAGGCTCCGGTTTCGGATACAGATGGCTTTCCAGGAACCGGCGCATTTCCTGAATCCTGCCTGCCGCCTTGTCGATCTTTTCCGACAGGCCGTTCAGAGACTCCCAATTTCCCGTTTTGTCGGCACTGTTCAGCGTATCACTGCACTCCTCTAACGTTTTATAGACCCAGTCCATATTCTCGGCTTCATTCCCTCCCCAAAATTCATGCCAGGCATCAGAAAGAATCCAGTAATGACCCGACGGAATCAGGGAATTCATTCCATTAATAAATGCCTCATCCGCTGTTTCCCCTTCCTTCAATTCAATCACATGGACATTTTTCACGCTGCTGCTTTCGTCCTCCGCATCTCCATAGCTGTCCGTAAGGCTGTTCACTTTATTCCAGGCATTTTCCAGTTTATCATAAAGCGAATCCAGGGCGGCCGGACGCGTCCCGGTCTTAATATTATCCTCCACATCCTTCACACACTGTTTCAGCGCTTCATACAGCGACTTTCGGTTATCCGTATTTTCCGGCGCGTTAAACTGTTCTTTGGCTTCGTCACCGGCGTCTCCTACTGCCCATAACTCGTCTGCTTTTTCCTTAAACGCATCAACATAGCTCTTACCGACATATTCCTGTCCTTCCGGAATATCCTTTGGATCCATTGATTCCCCATCTTCCCGTTCCCAGATATCCCGATTCTGAAAAAAATCGTCATAATAATACTCGGTAAAGCGTGCAAGATCATCAAAAGTATAATCTTCTCCTACATCAGGGGCCGCCAGCACCGGAATACCGGCCGATATTACCAGTGTTAATGCTATAAAAAACGCAATCCATTTCTTCATACCTGTCCTCCATTTCTGATTTGCTTTTTTTATTATAGCAATAGGAATGACAGATAGGGTTCGCAGATTGCAGACTTCCCCGATTTATTCTTCCCAGGCATAAACTGTCAGGCCGGAACCCTGCAGCTGGCTTTCCGCCGCCTCCTTCCGGCTGAGTCCCACATGCACCTCCGAGAGGTTCCGGCAGCGAAGAAGCGGGGTATAGTCCTCTATTTTTGCTCCTACCATCTCCACAATATAGAAAACATCGTTTTGCGTAAGCGGTTCCAGGCTTTCGGGTTCTGTATAGCCAAAACCCATATACTCAAGCTGGGGCAGTTTTTCCACACCCTCCAGACTGTGCAGACGGCTCATACTTACATCCAGCATTTTGAGCCGCTGAAAGCCTGCAAAACCTTCCAGATTTTCCAACTGCCCGCTGACCGTCAGGTATTCCAGCTGTGTCATGGTTTGAATCGTTTCCATACCCTGTGCATCCACTTCCCCTGCATTCAGTACCGTAAGCTCCCTTAACCACTTTAACGGGGAAAGGTCGGTAATTAAGGTGTTGCCCATTTTCAAAACTTCCAACGGCAGCCTGCAGAAATCCTCCGCATCAGCCAGATTCGTCCCGCTGATTTCCAATTCCTTAAGGGATGTTAGCTGCGCTAACGCGGAAGCGTCCGACACAGGCACATCCTCCAGCCAAAGTGCCTGGAGTGTATCCATTTCCGCCAGGGCGGTTATATCCGTAATGGGATTCCCGCACAAGCTTAAATACGTAAGCTGCATATTCTCCAGAGGCGTAATATCGGTAATTTCCTGATAGTCCAAAACCAGGGCTTCCAGATTCGGAAACTGGTTTATTTCCTCTAAATTAAACAAGTTTCCTTTTCCGCTCCGAAGAGTACTGTCATTTTTCATATCATAATGAGATGAACTATGTCCCGTCCAGTCCCCCGGACAATCGTTGCCGCAGATGACAATCTGACGCACTTCGGAAAGCCTGTTTTTGGGAATTGCTTCCTCATCCGGTACATCCAGTTCCCGGCGGACAGCTTCCTCCAGCAGAGGATTCGTAAATACCGCTTCTGCATTCATTTTCCGTATTCCTGCCGCTGCTGTAAGAAATATAATGACAGATAAAAAAGAAACGGCGAGTTTAACCAGCGTTTTCCTGTGCTGCACATATTTTAATGCGGACTCCACTTTATGGATATTGGCATAACGTTTGGCAGGATCAAAAGCCGTACATTTATTCTCAATTTTTATAAGGGGATACCGTTCGGAGCTTTTCTTTTCCAGGCAGCCGGTTGACAGATAACGGATAATCATGCCCAGTGCATAGATATCCGTCCTTTCGTCCGTTTGCCCGTAACCGAACTGTTCAGGCGGAGCAGTCGCCTGCGTCCCCATGATGACCGTATCCTCTTCTCCTTCTTTATTATATAACCTGGCCGTACCGAAATCTATCAGTGCACACCTGCCTTCCGGTGTCAATATTATATTCTGCGGCTTGATATCACGGTGTATTACCGGAGGTTTCCTGCTGTGAAGGAACGCAAGGACACGACAAAGTGAAAGAAGAATCGGAATCCTTTCTTTTTCCGGCAATATCCCATCTTCGTACACCGCCTCATCCAGACTTCTGCCCGGGATATAGGAGCGCAGCATGTATTCCTTTCCGGCTTCTTGCATGTAGAAAACAGCCTCCGGGAGCTGGGGGTGAGAAAGCGTCCGAAGAATCCGGAATTCTTTTTCCAGGGAATCCGGCTTTCCCGCAGGCCGGATTTTCAGAATATTCTGCTTTTTATCCTTTCCTGTTACCAGATATACTTCCCTGTCCTCCCTGGCTTTCAGGCAGGCCGTTAACCGGCATTTTTCTTTTATGGCTTCGGGAAGATATACTTTGCTCAAAATATCCTGTTCATACCGCCTGGCAAATTTTTCGGCTTCACTCATCCCGTTTCTCTCCATACATTGGATTTTCATCCAATTCTTCTAACAGCAGCTCGGCTTCTATAAGCGTGCTTTTTTTATTCAACGCATAAATAATTGCCGCATCCCTTTTTACCTTAGGATAAAGAACACTGTTGCCCGAAAGGGTAAGCAGACGCTGTGTTTCCTCAACGGAAAGGCGCATTCCAAAAGCAATCCGCAGCATTACGTCTCTTCCGGCCTTTCTTTTCCCCTCAAAGATCTGATAGATATAAGACTTACTCAACCCGGAAGATATCATTATCTGGGGAATCGTCATTCCCTTTTCCTGTCTTATCCGCTCCAAAAATGCTTTAAGGGAAAGCGGCTTCATGCTGCTTTCCCCTACTGAAATGATATAATCGAAGTTCTTTTTACTTTGCAGCAGCTTCATCAGTTCTCCGGTGTCAAGAGTTTTCATAGGTTCTGCCCCCTGCATTATCTTTTGAATATATCCGAATTATAGCATACAAAAAATAGACACACAACTTGCTGGCGGATATTACAGGTGCAAATTTCGAAAAAGGAGGGCTTACGGCCTGTCAGCTTTATAGGGAGGCGGACATGCAGACAAGCCCTGTTGCGGATATCAACCGGCTATTTGACCCGGCATCTGCCAAGCAGGGATATATCATAGCTCTGGGGGTTAATGATCTGAAAGGGAAGGATAACCTGAAAAATATCTACGGGGGCGAGGTTGGAAATGTGCAGACGGATATCGATAGGGTGAATTATAAGAACAACAAGGGAACTCTGGTGGGGGTATTCCAGGATCATACAAAGACTGCAGTCCACTCAGCCGGACGCCAAATTTTTTCTGATGACTATGCCGAAAGAGGACGGGAGCGAAGAAGCCTTTGCCGAGGTGATAAAAAGCATAGCGGGCAGGTTAAGAAACTGCTATGTCATTGATTTATATACGTATGCCCCTCCTTATGATGAAGCCTTTAAGAAAAAATACTTCTGCGGGCATATGAATGCCATGGGTTATCTGCTTACGGCGCATTATGTTATGACGTATATTGATTGGATTATCAGACATAATGCGGATGATTTTGCGTTTGTACAGTTTATTGGAAGCGGTTATAAGCCCTTTGACGGAAGGGGATCATAAAACATGCTTTAATGGCCCGAAGAACTTCTGTATTTTGCAATAAGTGTTAAATTTTCCAATTGCCGTGCCGCTTCTTTTTTCCCTTTCGCGTTCAGCTTCCTGAAATAATGAAGCATGCGTTCTTCCTCCCCGGGAATCTCCGGCGGCGGATTCGTCATAGATTCCCATCCCAGCAGATAAGGCGGAGAACACTGGAGAATCTCCGCAAGCATAGCCAGCTTGTCATAGGGGATATTCTTGATTTCACCGCTTTCGTATCTTTGGGCAGTGGGCTGTGTGATATCCAGTGCTTCAGCTATTTCGGTCAGCGTTATATTTAATATCGTTCTGCGTTCTTTCATACGTGAGCGGAATGTTTCGTATGGATTCGGATTCATGAATTATCACCTGTTTACAAAATGTTTCTCATGCTTAAAAGTCAATACTGATACATAGTAAATATATCATAAATTTACACGCTAAGCAACGAATGTGGGTGCAGATCAGCTCTGACGAGTAAATTTATTTTTAGTGGAATAATCCCAGTTTCATCCTGCATTTTCAAGCTTTCTCTCCTTTTCGGTTGTATAAAGGCACACAATCTCCCTGGGATTTTCCCTTACTATCCTGTTGTTCTACCGGTTCCCAGCTCACCTCCCTTCGGCCTGCACCCTTATCCAAAACGTATCTGGAACCCTTGTTCTTTTTCCTGCATAGTTTCTTTTAACTTATCCTGCTTCCATGATTCCAGTATCCTGCGGTGCTTCTGCTCCCGGCTCTGCCTCACCTTTTTCCACAGGCTTTCCCATGCCTCCATCACCTGCGCTATCATATGCCCGATCTGGATCAGGTAGTAATGGTTTTTTATTCCCTGGTACACCCTGCTGTACATATGTTCCAGACAGTATCCGTAGTTCTTCTGGGTATTAAATCCTTCGTTTTCTATTTTCCATCTCCGTCTGCCGGCTTCTGCCGTCGCCCTCACGTTCTTTTCCGTTACTGCCAGATCGGTGAGGAACAAGAAACTCTTTTCTTTTCCTTTCCCGTTTTTCTTTTCTTCTCTATATTCCAACAGGTTTACCAGATGCCCCTCATAATCTATCCCATTTACATAGTCACTCCAGAAGGTCATATCTTCCGTTTCTTCTTTCTGCAGGTTCCCTTCCCTGTTCCGCAGTGTCCCAAATTCGTCTGCAACATACGGGATACTCCCTTCTTTAAAGCGCAGGATATAATGGTACCCATATCCACGGCATTCCTCAAAAAATGGTTCACAGGCATAAAGACTGTCTGCGCTCAGACATACTGGCAGGCGTGGGAATTCCCCATGCAGCTTTTTTAGCAGCCGACGGCAGGCTTTCCGTTCACAGTCCTGTTTTTCATCCTCACTGCCTTCGTTTTCTACAAACTCTGTCATGATGCTCACAAGGATATCTTCCCGCAGCACGAGTTTTGCCTCCAATACATAGTAATAGTATTCCCGGTATTCCTCCGGGGTACCTTTTCTATGGATACGGTACAGACTCTTAGGATCCAATTCCCTCCGGCTGCTCTCCAGCTGGGTTCCATCCACAATCACCTGCCAGTATCTTCCCCTTATACGGGAGTCTTCAAACACACGGCTCCGCAGCAAACGGCGCACCAGGCCGCAGACTACACCTTGCAGCTGGCCGGGGTCCAACCTCTTAAGATAGTCATTTATCGTCTCCCAGTAGGGCAGCTCCGGGAGCTCCGGCCTTCCACACAGGTATCCGATATTTTCGATCACGGTATCCGAATTGAATTCCTGGCTTGTTTTTCTCATGCTGCTGATATAAAATATAGAGGAGAGGATGCGTGTCATCAGTAAGACATGGCTCTCGTAAGTGATATACCTCTGGTCGCGAGGATCCTCCAAGTTCTTTAACAGGGACAGGAGCCCGGGGAAATAGTGATGGATCACCTTTACCAGTTCACATGCCAGATGAAACTGGGCCAGGTGTTCCCGCGTATCTTTTCTGGTGATCTTTGCTTTTGTTTTCATGATAAAAACCTCCTTTCTTTATGCGGTTGCGAAGAAATAATTCTTTGGTCAGTTTTATTATCTCGCAATCCCACGTAAAGTGGGAGGTTTTTTTTATTCTAATTTTTTAATCGTCAGAGCTGGGTGCAGATAAAAATTCTGCGTGCCCTCTGAACGATTCCCTCCGGACGGCATGCAGAATTTTTATCCATACCCCAAAACAGGAAACAGGGGACTACGAATGGGAACGGAAATAGAATGACACGATCTTACAAGACGGATTGACATTTTCCTGAAGATTGTGTTACTATAAATATACTTATTAAGCATAATTTTACGTTGGAGATAAATGCGTATGAAGTATGTGGTTGATTTGAACATATTAAAATCGGAAATCGAGCGGAAAGGAATTCAATCCGTAGAAGAGCTTTCCCGGAAAAGCAGGATTAACGAAAGCCAGCTTATGCGTGTGCTGAATGGGAAGCAGATGCCTGCAATGGATGAAATGGTGGAGTTAGTCTCCGTGCTGGATTTGTCCCCGGAAAAAGCGAAAGAAATTTTTTTTAAATCAATTATGCGTGATACGTATAAAAAAGAAGGGAAATACGGGGAAGGAAAAAGCAACTGTTAAGAGGGATTTAACAGGGGAATCAAAAAACGGGGAAACCCGTTTTTGGGGGAAGCTGTTGAACAAATAAAACAAATTTAAAAAGGAGAGGGTTACATGAAAAAAAGAGTTACATCGATCCTGGCACTGGGGATGTCAGCGGTTATGCTGCTGTCCCAGGCAGGCTGCGGCAGCGGTGCGGGGGAAAAAGAAAACACGGCGGCATCCGCGGCGCAGACAGAAAACACGGAAAAGCCGGACGACGGCGGGGAAGCTGTCACAGCGGAAGCAGGAAGCGTCACATATCCGTTAAGCAGCGATAGAAAAGTCCGCTGGTATGCACAGGATAATATACTGCCTCATGAAAAATTTGCGGATGAATCGGAGTCTCCATTCCACATCGGACTTGCCGAGAAATTGGGAGTGGATATCGAATGGATGTTTCCCACCACCGGTTCCGACGGGACAACCTTTACCACGACTCTGCTGGCGGATCCCGCTAATCTGCCGGATATTATGGGCGTATATTGGATGAATAACGCCAACCAGTATATAGAGGACGGCATCATCTGGGATCTGACAGATTATATTCAGGAATATGCGCCGGACTACTATACCTGGCTTCAGACCAATCCTTCCTACGACCGGGCCATGAAAACGGACGACGGCCGGTATTATGCATTTGGTTTTTTCCGGGAGGACGGCGGCTGGAATGACAGCTACCAGGGTCCTGTGCTGCGGGAGGACTGGCTGAAGGAATGCGGGCTGGAAATTCCGGAAACGATTTCCGAGTTTGAGAACGTGATCCGCATGTTCCATGAGAAATACGGCGCAACCTTTAATTCGGCCTATTCGGTCAGGTATAAAGCGGAGGGTGTTGCCGGCGCATTCGGCGCTTATGGGAATGCGGATGCCGGAAACGGCTGGTACGTGAAGGACGGCACGGTCGGATTCGGCCAGGCGGAGCCAGAGTGGCGCGATTATGTAAGCTGGCAGAATAAGCTGTGGGAGGACGGACTGATTGACCAGGATATCCTGACGGAGGACGACACCACGATCAAGGATAAGATCCATAATGACAAGTGCGGCGTGGCAATTACCTCCATGGGACAGATGAATATCTGGAATACGGAACGGGAAGCGGACGGCAAAGAGCCGGTATGGATCGGGATTCCTTATCCCAAGTCGGATGACGGGGAAATCTCATCTATATTCGGCGGCCCCGGTATCGGCACGCAGACGTCAGTCATTACGAAAACGGCGGATGAAGAGACGATGAAGCTGTGCCTTCAGATATTGAATTATTCTTATACGGAGGAAGGTTCTCTGTACTGGAATTACGGGACGGAAGGGATATCCTGGGAATATGATGATCAAGGCATTCCGGCCTTTACCGCTCTTGTCACAGAAGATAAGGATACGGATCCGATGACCAAATATAACGGCCTGACCTGGGGGGCTCCGGGAATTCAGGCAACCAACCTGCTGTATCTGAAGAACAGCGAGGCGGCGATTGCAGCCAACGATACATGGTATTATGTATATCCGGAGGATGAGGAAAAGAATCTGGCGGTTACCAGCGGCTGGAAATGGCCGGTGGGCGTTACTTTTACTACGGAAGAGGCGGACGAACTGGACGAGATCGCCCAGAATATCCCCACCTTTGTGGAGGAAAGCTATGCGGTCTTCCTCACAGGTTCCAAAGACATCGATGATGATGCCGTATGGGAAAAGTATCTGGCTGATTTGGAAACTTATCATTTGTCCCGTATCCTTGCGATCCGTCAGGCCTGCTATGATCGGTATAAGGAGCGTTAACGGAAAGCCGAGAGCTTGCGGCAGCAGTGAAAGACGCATGTCTTTCGCTGCTGTCCGGTTTTATGCACTTTGAAAGGAGAAGAACACATATGAATGCTGATGCTGCAAATAGCGGTGCCGGAATGCTCGGAAAAAGGCTGCGCAGGGATTGGAACATGAATAAGTGGAAATATATCATGATCCTTCCGGTTTTGGTTTATCTGGCCCTGTTCTGCTATAAACCCATGTACGGCCTTATCATAGCTTTCAAGGATTACAAAATCACAAGGGGGGTCCAGGGATCGTCCTGGGCCAATCCCTGGTACAAATGGTTTGCCAATTTTGTGACCGATCCTTATTTCCCGCGTGTGATTAAGAATACCTTCCTGCTCAGCGGGCTGACAATCGTATTCAGCTTTCCTGCGCCGATCCTTCTGGCACTTCTCATAAATGAGGTGCGTCACAGGAACTTCAAAAAAACCGTACAGACGATCACCTATATGCCGTATTTTATTTCCATGGTGGTCCTGTGCGCGATGGTGAAAATATTCTGTATGCAGGACGGCCTTTTCGGGCAGATAGCCTCCCTTTTCGGGGGAACAGCGGAGAACTATCTTGTGAATCCGGGCTATTTCAGGACGATCTATGTGGTGTCGGATATATGGCAGAAAATCGGATGGGATTCCATTATTTACCTGGCGGCGCTGGCCGGCATTGACCAGGAGCAGTATGAGGCGGCCCGCGTGGACGGTGCTAACCGGTTCCGGCAGATGCTTCATATCACGCTGCCCGGCCTGCTTCCCACGATCATGATCCTTTTTATCCTGCGCATGGGAAATATCCTGAATGTAGGCTATGAGAAAATCCTGCTGCTGTACAATGCCTCCACCTATGATGTGGCGGATGTGATTTCCACCTATACCTACCGCTTGTCATTTCCCACCAGCGGTACCCCCATGTATTCCAAATCAACCGCTATCGGGCTTTTTAATACGCTGGTCAATGTGGCCTTTTTGCTGATAACGAATGCCGTCAGCAAGAAATCCACCGAATCCAGCCTGTTCTGACAGGGAGGAAACAATGACATGAATAAAAGCTATTCCAAACGACTGCAAAAAACAGAATCCCGGGGAGACAGGGTATTTGCCGCAGTAAACGCGGTTATCCTGATACTGCTGTGTATTGTGACCTTATATCCCATCTGGTATGTGCTGTGTGCATCCTTTACCTCCAACACATATCTGATCTCCCACCCGGGAATGATACTGTGGCCCCATGAATTTACACTGGGCGCCTATAAGCTGGCCCTGACACACCCCCTGCTGCTTTCGGGGTATAAAAATATCCTGATCGTGCTGTGCGTATCCCTGCCGCTCAATATTCTCCTGACGCTGTTTACCGGATATTTTATGGCTGCGAAAAAAATGATGTGCAAGCCGGCCGTCCAGTTTTTAATCCTGTTTACCATGTTTTTTTCGGGCGGCATGATCCCGTCCTATCTGAACATCCGCAGCCTGGGCCTGTATAATTCCCTGTTTGCCCTGATCCTGCCGGGAGCCATGAGCGTATATAATTCCATAATATGCAAAACCGCTATCGAGGCTCTGCCGGATTCCCTGATGGAATCGGCGTACATAGACGGGGCAAATGACCTGTCCATCTTGTTCCGGATCGTCGCCCCCCTGATCAAACCTACCATGGCGGTTCTCCTGCTGTATTACGGCGTGGGGCACTGGAATTCCTGGTTCAATGCTTCTATTTATCTGCAGGATAATGATAAACTTCCGATCCAGAACATTATGAGGGCAATCCTGATAGCCAATTCCAACGTTCTCAATTCCGCAGCAGCGGAAAATGATCAGGTCAACCAGTTCGCGGAATCCATTAAATATTCCACCATCATACTCACCACCGTACCTGTCTTATGTATTTATCCGTTTGTACAAAAATATTTCGTAAAAGGAGTGATGATCGGAGCCGTCAAGGGCTGATGGTTATATCTTTTTTACAGCGGTACCTCATAATATCCCGATAAAAATACATATCGTATCCCGTAACACCGCAAATCCAGGTTTTTATTGCTTTTCGGGATTAAATATTATATGATAAATTCAGGTTATTATTGTTTACGGATTTTTTTACTGCTTAAAGGAGGTACCGTTATGAAAAAGTGCGGAATCGCAAAACTGTGTCTGACAATCTGCCTTATGCTGGGGCTTATCATAACGCCTGTAAACCGTCTTGAGGTACAGGCGGATGAGATTATTGCAACCGTTTATGGAACGATTTTATCGGGGACAACCTCCGAACTGCTCCGGCTTTCCACGAAGCAGGGGAATATGGAGATTAAGCTGGACAGCACAACGGATACCAGCGCCTGCAAGATACTGCTTCCGGGCAAGAAAATCAGCGTTTCGGTTTCCCGCGGTTCCGATGCCTATCTCCATGCGGTTAAAATTACCACGGATGCGCCGGTTTCCAATGCATCGATTGATTCCTCCACGACGGTTACGGTAACCGGTACCATAGGGGACAAGACCACGGATGAACTCATATATTTTAAGACAAAACAGGGGAATATGGAAATCAAGCTGGATACGACCACCAGCTTAAATGGTGTTTCTTTTCTTGTATTGGGGGAAACCTATCAGATTACCTGTGCGAGAGGCTCCGATGCTTATATGCATGCGATAACGATTTCCGACACGTCAGCAACCACAAATTCCCCCAACAATTCCGCATATATGTCGGTTTCAGGAACGGTCGGCAGCAATACGAAGGATAATCTGCTGTATCTGTCTACCAAAGAAGGGGAGATGCAGTTTGTGATTGATTACAATGCGGATACAAGCAAAGGGATGGTTCTTACCCCGGGAAGAAAACTGACAGTGTATTTCTACCGCGGTACGGATGCGTACCTGCATGCTACCATTCTTACAGGCGAAAAGAACGATCCTTCTTCTGTTACGATGGATTCTTCGTCCGCGGTGACCGTAACCGGAACGGTGGAAAGCAGATCTGATGAAAACATGCTGTATCTGAATACCCCCCAGGGTTCCATGGAGCTTAAACTGGATGCGGTAAAGAATCTTAATAACTGCAAGGTACTGATCAGCGGAAAGAAGATTTCGGTAAATTGTATGCGCGGTTCGGATGCGTACCTGCATGCCATTGATATAACAGGGGTGTAATACATAAACGGCATATACCAATCCTGGCTCCGGCAGATTTCTGCCGGAGTTTTTTTGTGTGCACCCGTCAGGCGCATGTCCGCAATGGAGGGGCAGAAGTGCAAATACAGCTTTCCGGCAGCCGGTGCATCATATCTGAGACATGGGGCGGCAGACAATTCTGTGCAGAAAGTGACAGGATTAAAAATGCGTGGAATTGTAAAATGGATAGCAGCTGTGAAGGCAGTGAACGGTTACAATGGGTCCGGCTTCGGAAGAAGCAGGAAACCCCCACAAGAGCACAGCCCTGCCCGCTTCCGACAAAGCGGAGGAAAGAAAGGATGAGTCAGTATATGGAAAAACAACAAGTAGGATATTGGGAACTGGAAGGGACTTACCGGGAAATCGGAAAACAGCTGGCCGGACAGCCGGGGGCAAAGCCTGTATATAGTCCTGCCCCGGAGAAATTCACACAGGAGGATCTGCAGGAAGCTCTTAGGCTGTATGACAGATACTGCCCCGGTATACGGGAGGAGCTGGAAGGGTATGCGCAGGAGGCCGGCATCGCGGTGCAGGATATTGCCTATACCTGGATGACTTATCTGCTTCCGGGCTGTTCCGGATTGATCCTCACCGGGAAGAAAACGGATGACGGCCATACCAAGATTGCCAGGAATTATGAGTTCACCCTGGAGGACGAGGACTTGAAGCTGTACCGTACCGCCCCTGCGGGCAAGTATGCCCATATATCCGGATCCATTGCGGAATTCGGAAGAACGGAAGGGATTAATGAAAAAGGGCTGGCTGTTTCCATGTCCTCCTGCGGGTTCCCCGTAAGCAATATGCCGGGCATGCGCCCCCCTGCACTGAAAGGGCTGCAGTTCTGGGCCGTTATCAGAAGCCTGCTGGAGAACTGTGCCGATGCAAAAGAAGCGTTGGAAAGAGCGATGGAGATGCCCATCGCCTATAACATCAATCTGTATCTGGCGGATGGCAGCGGGACAGGCATCCTGTTTGAGACTATGGAAGGGGAGAAGGCATATGCCTGCATCGGGCCGCAGGGAGGAAACCAGTACTTATGCGGAACCAACCATATTGTTCTGGAAAGCCTGGCAGCCCGGGAACCTGCCGCGATGGAAAATTCTATAGTCCGGCGGGATAAGCTTGCCGCATTTGCCGAAAAGAAGGCTTGCCTTACAGAAAAGGAAATCCGGGAGTTTATGCTGAAAAAATACCCGGAAGGAATGACGGTACCTTACTATAAAGAAGGCTTCGGGACGATTAAAACCGTGATTCTGGATACGGCGGAAAAACGGTACAGCATCTGCTGGCTGGGACAGGAAACAAACGGCTGGACGGATTATCGTGTTTCGGAAAAACGAGGAAACCATACGGAAGAGAAGGAATTGCAAAGGGAGACTCCCAACCCTGAATTTTTTGCCTGTAAACCTCTTCCGGCCTAGAGCGTGTTTGAAAATTCATTCCCACAATCTGCACGCCCCACTTTGCGTGGAATTTATCCCAAATTCAATCAACGCAGCCCGCTACGCCTCATGAATTTGGGACAAATTCCCCACAAATTGTGACGCACATCTTGCAGAAAGCAATTTTCAAACACGCTCCAGAGCAATTTTCAAACATGCTCTGATCGGTGTCCGCTGTGTTTTCTGTGGTCTGCGCATTTACTGCGCAGACCTGCCTGAACGGTTACAATCTGTTTTAAGTTTGGTGATCCGGCACTTGCGGAGGGGTAACTGACTTGTTATAATATGGTAGGAAAGTGGTTCAGGAGTGCATAAATCCTATCGCCGGAGACGATTTGGACGGATTTCTGCAATAACTGTGACGGTAGGGAATCGTTGTAACAGTAACATAAACGGAAAAAAACAGGGGGTTACAGTTTGCGGAATAAATATGGGGTTTTACTGGTTATACTGATCGTGTGCCTGATAGGATTTACCGGCTGTCTGGGTAATGGAAGTGCGGAGGTTATGAGTAACGGACAGAGTGCCGTGGAGGAAGAAACGGTAGTCGAGCACACATTTATACATCACAGGTTTGTGGATAAAATCTATATGACGCTTCCTTCAGGATGGACATACAGCACTTATGAAAAGCTGAACGCAGGGGATGAAATGGAAAGCCATGAATGGGGCTTTACGGTTTATATAGAAGGAAACGAAGCCGGTAAAATTACGGTGTCCGGTTCCTATGAAACGGAAGAGCCGGAGGGAGAAGCAGGGACGGATTTTATCACCAACACCGGTCTGCTTGGAAAACGGTATAGGAACCAGACTGCAGAGGACACGGAGGAAGCAGCCGTGGAAGAATACATATCCCTTACCATACCCGGATTTGACTATGCGTATTATGTTGTGACCTGTACGGTTTCCCGGGAACTGTATCTGGAAAACAAAGAAATTCTGGAGAGCTTCCTGCTGAATGTGGGAGTTACTGCCGCTCCTCTGGAATAAAGACGGCACTCGTTTTTTTATCTGTACCTTAAGGAGCCATCCGGTTGGCAAGAGAGTGGATGTTGCTATGGGAAAAGGTTAGAGAAAGCTAACATAAAGCGATGCAGGAAGAAGGAATGATATGAACGGCAATGCGAATAAAAAATTCTGGGAAAAGGTGGCTTTTCTTTATGGCCCTTTTATGAAGAACAGCCATAAACTTTATGACACTATATGTGAGCAGATAAAGCCGGATCTGAACCGGGATATGGATGTGCTGGAGCTTGCGTGCGGATCCGGGCAGCTAACGTTTGCCTTGTCCCAATATGTAAAGCACTGGGAGGCAACGGATTTTTCGGAAAAGATGGTGGAGGAGGCAAAAAAGAAATCCCATTCCGCCAGATTGTTTTTTTCCGTGCAGGATGCCACGTCGCTGCCTTATGCACCCGGAAGCTTTGATGCCGTGGTGATAGCCAATGCACTTCATATTATGCCGTATCCCGCAAAGGCCCTGGAGGAAATATACAGGGTGTTGAAGCCCGGCGGAATCCTGTATGCTCCCACTTTTGTACGGATCGAGGGGAAAATGCCGAAGGTAAAAATCCGGATGATGGAGGCAATCGGATTTCATACGTATCACAAATGGAACGCAGGAGAATTGATTGCTTTTGTTTCGGAGTATGGGTTTCACCCGGTGAAGCATGCTGTTTTATACGGAGGGCTGATGCCTCTTTGTTTTCTGAAAGCAAGAAAAGCCATATAGAAAGAGAGCTTCTTCCTAATCTGGAGGGGATAAGTACTGTGTTTGGCGGGAGGGCCGGGACCTTGCGTCCTATAGTGAGAGGAAAGAAGATGGTAGGTATAAAAGAGCCGGGGCTGATCATAGTCCGGCTCTTTTTAGTATGGGCTTTAGCCTGTTGAGGGCATTGTAGTTTTTCGCGTTCCGAAAAATGGAAATGCCCGAAACGGAAACCCACCTGCTATGCGGGTGGAGACAAATCGTTATACAAAAAATCACCTTTCCGTTACAATAGAGTTGTTCAGGCACTATTGTAAGAAAGGAAAGGTGATTTTATGGCAAAAAGAATAACGATTTAGCTCACACAAAATGGATGTGCAAATACCACATCGTATTACCGATAGTAATCTCAATCACACAGGGATTTACCTCTATTCCAAAGGCAAAATCATGATTCATTTGACCTTTGACTATAAAACCGATGAAAAATGCACCACACCGGGCCAATATTTGAAGTATCACCGGACATTCCAGGGCTTCACCACAAGGGAACTGGCGGAAAAGGTTGGTATTGTGCCCGCGACATTGGTTCTGTATGAAAATGACCGGCACCCCATCAAGCACAGCACAGCGGTAGCACTTGCAAATGCGCTGGGGATTGACCGCAACAGGCTTCTGGACAAATATACCGCCTTTGTAGATTACCCGTATTCCTCTCTTTTGAAAAAGGTACGGCAGGAACTTTCCCTAACTCAAATGCAAATGGCTGAGGTAATTGGAATAGGCCAAACGTCTTATTCTGGCTGGGAAAGGGAAATCCGCGTTCCGCGCCGTAAAGAGTATGAAAAAATCCTTGCCGCACTGAAAAAGCTAAAGGTAAATGTGGATACATACCTTTGCCATCCAGCTTCTACCTAATTGAAAATCGCACATTTGCGGCACTATTTCCTTACATATATAATAGAAGCACAAAGGAGGAGTGTCAAATGAGAAAGCGGAAATTAAAGATATTTCTTACCCCTACGGAAAACAGTATCGTCATCCAGAGCCTCAACCACCTGCGTAACGCCCTGCTCCGGGAAAACAGGGACACCGGCTGCCTGGATGAACTTCTGCTCAAAGTGATGTGCGCCCCGGTGAAGAAGATGTAAAATTACATATCGCTGCTTAATGAGCCGCTTATTCTTTTCAGAAAGAGTAAGCGGCTTTTTTCATGCCCATCTTTCGGATTTTCCGCGTACATAGCCGTCCGTCCTGCCAACGGGCGGCTAAATCTATGAAGAAGGAGGACATGAAAATGCCGGAACAAAGAAGCCGCCCCAGGGATAGCCGCGTGATCGCGCTGGCCAACCAGAAAGGCGGCACAGGCAAAACCACCACGACGGTGAACCTGGGCATTGGCCTGGCGCGTCTGGGGAAAAAAGTTCTGCTCATTGACGCAGACCCCCAGGGCGACCTTACCACCTGCCTGGGCTGGCAAGACCAGGACAGCTTACAGACCACCCTCGCTACCGTCATGGGAAAGATCATCCGCGACGAGCTTTTTACCGCAGACGAGGGTATTTTACACCACAGCGAAGGCGTAGACCTCATGCCTGCCAACATTGAATTGTCAGATTTAGAGGCCACCCTTGTCAACGCCATGAGCCGGGAGATCACTTTACGCACCTATGTCAACGAAGCAAAGAAAAATTACGACGTAGTGCTCATCGACTGTATGCCGTCCCTGGGTATGATTACGATCAACGCCCTGGCTGCGGCGGACAGCGTGATTATCCCGGTGCAGGCCCACTACCTGCCCGCCAAAGGCATGACCCAGCTTATCAAAAATATCGCAAGGGTAAAAAAGCGGATTAACCCGGCCCTGAAGGTGGACGGGGTGCTGCTCACTTTGGTAGACGGACGTACCAATCTGGCCCGCCAGACGGCGGAAATCCTGCGGCAGACATACGGGAGCGTATTAAAAATCTATCGTTCCGAGATTCCCGTAGCCATCAAAGCCGCAGAGACCAGCGCAGCAGGCAAGAGTATTTACGCCTACGACAACGGAAGCAAAGCGGCCCAGGCTTACGCGGAGTTTTCAAAGGAGGTGTTGGCGGATGGCGAGAAACAGCGCGCTAAACTTCAATCTTCCCTCAGCCGATGATTTGTTTTCCACGGAGGAAGAACGGGCTGAGGCAAGGCTTGAAAAAGTCGTCAACCTTTCTCCTGCGGAGATCAGCGACTTTCCCAATCACCCCTTTAAGGTGCGGATGGACGCGGCCATGCAGGAAATGACGGAGAGCGTGAAGCAGTACGGTGTTTTGGTTCCTACCCTGGTACGACCCAAATCGGAGGGCGGCTATGAGATGGTGGCCGGACACCGCAGGAAAAAAGCGGCGGATTTGGCGGGGCTTGCGGAAATCCCCTGTATTGTGCGGCAGCTCACCGATGATGAAGCTACGATTATCATGGTGGATTCCAACTTGCAGCGTGAGCAGATCCTGCCCTCGGAGAAGGCGTTTGCCTACAAAATGAAGCTGGACGCGATGAAACGGCAGGCTGGTCGGCCAAGAAAAGATAATTCGGCCCCACTGGGGCCGAATTTAATCGGGACGCGCTCTAATTTGGAATTAGCCGCAGAAAGCCCGGACAGTAAAACACAAATCCAGCGATATATCCGTCTTACCCACCTTATCCCGGAAATCCTGGAGCTGGTAGATAACTCGGTACTCAAAGACCCGGCTATGCTCCAGATTGCCATGCGCCCAGCGGTGGAGCTGTCTTACCTGCGAAAAGAAGAACAGGCCGACTTATTCGCTATCATGGACGAGATGGACTGTACCCCGTCCCACGCCCAGGCCATCAAAATGCGCCAGATGTCCGAAGCCAAGACCGGCGATGAACGGCTGGCCAAAGACGCCCTTGTTTCCATTATGAAGGAGGAAAAGCCCAATCAAAAAGAACAGTTCAAAATCCCAAAAGAAAAAATCAGCCGGTTTTTTGCGCCGGGGACGCCCACGCAGAAGATCGAGGACACCATTGTCAAGGCGCTGGAACTCTACCGCAAGCGCCAGCGCAGTTTAGAGAGATAGCCCACTCACAAGGGGGAGGTGCGCCCATTTGCGGGGAAACGGCAGCTTGTGCCGGTTCCCCCTCTCCACACCTCACCCCTTCCAAACAACCTAAACAGCCTAAAAAAGAAGATATTTGGGGAGCCTGGATGTTCAGAAAACTCCGGCCTCTTTTCCACAGGCAGACATCGGGCTGCGAGGAAAACCGGGCGGGCCTCTCTTTTTTAGACAGTAACCAACACAAGCCGCAGCACATCGGAAACGGTGTGCTTTTTTTGCGGCCATTTCAAGGAGGTAAATGATGAAAGTATTGAGAAAGCCCCTGTCCCTGTTCATGGCCATGCTCATGTGCCTGGGCATATTCGCAGGGACGGGCACCACGGCATTTGCCGCTACAGAAGAAGTGGGAACCATCACCTTTACCGGAACCTATGATTCCAACGGAAACCGTATGTATTATAATACTTCGGCAGTCATCAACGGAAACACGGTCGGCGGGGCCGGACACGCGAAAAACCGGATGTATGTGGATGGAGATACCGCATATTGTATCGAACCGAGCATTCCGCTGAATACAGGAGACACTCTTAGAAAAGATTCTTCAGAAACATGGAACGCTCTTTCAGACGCTCAGAAAAAAGCGGTTGGGCTGGCGCTGCTCTACGGACGCCAGGGGAACAGCACCAATCTTTCAGGGAATGACGATGAACAGTGGCTTGCCACCCAGACGCTGGTATGGGAGTTTGTGACGGGCTACCGAAACCCTACCGGTTCTTTTGAACAGTTGGATTCCACCGTGTATTCGCTCCACTTTGGAGAAAACCATCCAAATGCCGGGGCCAGGGCCGTTTATGACCAAATCGTTTCCCTGCTTCAGCGCCACAATACTGTCCCCAGTTTTATGAATGGCGGCAGTATTGATCTGGACTATCAGGATGGAAAGTACACGGCGACCCTGACCGATACCAACGGAGTGCTGTCGGAGTATGATTTCACCAGCTCCGACAGCGGCGTGACCCTTACAAAGTCCGGCAATACGCTGACAATCAGTACAGACCATGCCATCAGCGGCACCGTGCGGATCACCGCCAGCCGAAATAATATCCCCGCAGTAAGCGAGAGCGCCAAGCTGATTGCTTATGGTGATCCCAATTTGCAGGATGTCGTGACTGGCGTGGAAAATGCCGACCGGGTAACTGCCCATTTGGATGTGGGAACACCGACCGGTAATATGAAGCTGATTAAGACTTCCGAGGACGGACAGGTAGCCGGGATCAACTTCACTATCACCGGCGAGGGGTATAGCGCCACCAAGACCACCAATGAGGCGGGCGAGATCGACATCTCCGACCTCAATCCCGGCGTTTATACCGTAACCGAGCAGTCGATTGATAAGTATGAACCCCAGGAAACCCAGCGCGTGACCATCGTCAGCGGCCAGACTGCTACCGTGAATTTCAACAACAAGCTGAAGCGTGGCAGCCTGGAAGTGACGAAAACCAGCGAAGACGGGCTGGTGGAGGGCATGACCTTCCACTTGTACGGCACATCCCTCTCCGGGCAGCCGGTGGATGAGTATGCTGTGACGGATTCCAGCGGTGTGGCGCGCTTTGAAAACGTGCTTATCGGCACAGGCTATGTATTGGAGGAGGTGGATACCCCCATCCGTTATGTGGTGCCGGATTCCCAGACAGCCACCATCGAATGGGGTGAGATCACCCAAAAGAGCGTGAACAACGTGCTGAAGAAGTTCCGCGTTACCGTTACCAAGAGCGATGTGGAAACGGGTACGCCCCAAGGCGATGGTTCCCTGGCCGGCGCTGTGTATGGGCTGTATAAGGGAGATACCCTCATCGACAGCTTCACCACGGACGAAAACGGCCAGTTCACCACTGGATATTACGTCTGCGATTCGGACTGGACAATCCGTGAAATCAGCCCCAGCGAGGGCTACCTGCTGGATTCCACCATCCACAAGGTGGGCGCGGAGCCGGAGCTTTATACCATTGAGCTGAACGACACCGCCAACGACGTGACGGAGCAGATCATCAAAGGCGACATTGCCATCATCAAGCATACCGACGACGGGGAAACCCAGATCGAAACCCCGGAATCCGGCGCGGAGTTCCAGGTGTTTTTGAAAGCTGCGGGCAGCTATGAAAACGCCGAGGAATCCGAGCGCGATGTTCTTGTCTGCGATGAGAATGGCTTTGCACAGTCGAAGAAGCTGCCCTACGGCACCTATATCGTCCGCCAGACCAAGGGCTGGGAAGGCCGCGAGCTGATGGACGACTTTGAAGTGTATATCGCCCAGGACGGCCAGACCTACCGTTACCTCATCAACAACGCCAATTTTGAGAGCTTCATCAAGGTGGTCAAGGTGGACGCGGAAACCGGCGTCACCATTCCCTATGCGGGGGCCGGGTTCCAGATTTACCGCCCGGATGGCAGCAAGGTGGAAATGACCTTCACCTATCCGACGCCCACCACGATTGATACGTTCTACACCAATTCCGAGGGCTATCTGGTAACGCCTGAAAAGCTGGAATACGGCACGGGATATTCCCTCGTTGAAGTCCAGGCCCCCTACGGCTATGTACTGGACAGCACCCCGGTTTACTTTGATGTGACCGAGGACAATTCCAGCGAAGAAGGCGGCGTGACGGTGATCGAAGTCACTAAGCCCAACATGGCCCAGAAAGGAATCATCAAGGTCAGCAAGACTGGCGAGGTATTTTCCTCTGTGACAGAAAACGAGGGCGTTTACCAGCCGGTGTACGAGGTGCAGGGCCTGTCCGGCGCGGTGTTTGAAATTACCGCCCTGGAGGACATCTACACCTTGGACGGCACCCTGCGCTATTCTGCGGGCGAGGTGGTGGACACCATCACCACCGGCGAGGACGGAACTGCTCAGAGCCAGCCCCTCTACCTGGGCAAGTTCCAGGTGAAGGAAATCCAGTTCCCTCACGGCATGGTGGATACCGGCGAGAACGTCACCAATGTGGAGCTGGTGTACGCAGGCCAGGAGGTGGAAGTCACCGAAACCTCTGCCAGCTTCTATAATCAGCGCCAGAAAGCTCTCGTGTCGCTTAACAAGGTGCTGGAGCAGGATGAAACCTTTGGCATTGGCATGAATGGCGAAATCTCCGCCGTAACTTTTGGCCTCTATGCCCAGGAGGACATCACCGCAGCAGACGGTTCCGTGATCCCGGCGGACGGGCTTCTGGAAATCGTTTCTGCGAATGAGAACGGCCAGGCCGTTTGCAGCACCGACCTGCCTTTCGGCAGCTTCTACCTGAAAGAGCTGTCCACCGACAGCCATTACCTGCTGAATGGCGAAACCTTCCCGTTTACCTTTGAGTACGGCGGGCCTTCCATTGCTGTGGTGGAGATTTCTGCCAATGATGGCGAGGCTGTCACCAACGAGCTGATCCGCGGCGAAATCAAGGGCCTCAAAACTGACGAAAACGGCACGGGCCTGGGCGGGGCTGTCATCGGCCTGTTTAAGTCCGACGAAACCGAGTTTACCGCAGAAAATGCCCTGGCCACCGCCACCTCAGCGGAGGATGGCAGCTTCTCTTTCGCAGGCGTCCCCTACGGAAATTGGGTGCTGAAAGAGCTGGAAAGCCCGGAAGGGTTCATCCTCTCCGATGAAGTGATCCCCGTTACCGTGGAGGAAGATAAGCAGGTCGTGGAAATTTCCCTTGTCAATGAACGCGTGTACGGCGACCTGCGTTTAACAAAGGTGGATAAGGACTACCCGGATAACAAGCTCACTGGGGCCGAGTTCGAGGTATACCGCGACACCAACGGCAACAAAGAGCTGGATGAGGGTGATGAACTGCTGGGCAAGATGGAGGAAACCAGCACCGGCATTTATGAGATGTCCCACATCCTCTACGGCGGCGTGTTCGTAAAGGAAACCAAAGCGCCGGAGGGCTTCCTGCTGGATGAAAACGCCTACTATGTGGAGATCACCGAGAACGGCAAAATCTACGAGGTAGAGAACGAGGCCGGGGTTGGCTTCACCAACATGGCCCAGACTGGCTCCCTGCGGATTGAAAAAACGTCCAGCGACGGCAAGGTGGAGGGCTTCTCCTTCCGCGTGACGGGGGCCAACGGCTACGACCAGACCTTCAAAACCGATAAAAACGGCGAAATCTTCATCGAGGGCCTGCGCGTAGGCGATTACACCGTGTCCGAGGTATCGGATGGGGCCAGCGCCAACTATGTGCTGCCTACGGATAAAAAGGTGACGATTCTGGCGGATAAGACCACTGTGGCGCAAATGCACAATGAGCTGCGCGATACCCCGAAAACCGGCGATGACAGCAAGCCCTGGCTGTGGGCGGCCCTGATGGGCGTATCCGCTATGGGCGCTGCCGCCCTGGGCGTTGCGGCCTATGTGGGTAAGCGCAAGAAGGGCAAAAACACCGTGAAATAACTGCGGCTTGATTCTGTGTTAGGAGGAATGATTTCATGGAACTGAAAACGATCATTGCCATTGCGCTGGTAGTATTCATCATCGGCGGCCTGATTTTCCTGAAAGTCAGAAGCCGGAAGAAGTAACCAGCCGGGGCGGCCATGCGGGGCCGCCCCTTTTACATACCCAAAAGAAAGGAGTTTTTGCAGATGAAAGAACGATTCGAGCAGCGGCTTTTCCGCATATTCGCCCAGGCTGGTTACTCGCCGGTGCAGCTTCTCACCGTCACCCCGGAGGAGATGGTGGAGATCCCCGGCATTACCGTTCCCAACATCCGGGCGGTGCTGTGCGTCCAGAACAAGGTGCTGGACGACCGCAACAAAATCCGCAGCGGCAGGCTGGTGGAAGAACTGCTGAAAGAGGCCGGGGAAAGCAGGTGCGGCCATGAGTGAACTGCACCTGCTGGATATACTGGCGGCCCGGCATGGCTGCTTTATCTCCGACTTAAACCTCACCCCATTTCTGCGCAGGGCGGCCCTGTCCGACTTTTGCGGGATGGATGAGAACAGCTACCCGCTGTCCCAATGGCAGGACGCGGTGCGCTACCTTACCGGGGATGAACGGGATTTTGCCAGCATAAAGGAAGTCAAGGATTTTATTCTGAATGAAACGGAGGTTTGATGATGGATTACAGAGAGAACGCGGGATATATCATTACGGATTCCTGCCATGTGGGCGACAGCGAGTTTGTGCTGGGCGTCCATTTGACAGCGCCCCAGCAATTCGTTACCTGGAAATGCACCGACCGGAAGGACTATTATTGGGGCCACTATTTCAGCGACCTGTTTTCCGCCCAAAAGGATTTGGTGGCGCGGGCGCAGGAAGAAGTACAGTGCCTGGAAGAACAGCGGCAGGACGCCATTGCGCCGGAGGCTCCGCCTTATTCCCCATGGGGGAACGTACAGGAGTGCGAAACGCTCTGCCCCGGCGTTTATTCCGTTTCTACCCCAGGGCACGGCGGCATTATGGTGCGCCGGGAACTGGCGGAAAAGATATTCCGCAAAGAAGCGCTGGACTGCGGATTTACCGAGGGCGCATATCTTTGTTTTGAGGAGGACTGCGACGAGCCGGTGGCGCTGCGGGAGTTGATGGATAAAGGGATGTACCAAGCGCCTGTCAACGAACGCTTTGCCCCCGGCGCGTATGAGGCTGTTATCAATGACAGCCTGCAAACCTTTCACGCCGCATATTGGCAGGCGCGGGAAAAAACGCTGGCGGAGAAAGCGCAGCTTCCCAAAAGGAAAGACCGGGGTGAGGCGCGATAAAGGAAGAACGGCACATTATCTGGACAGACTACGGCCTGGACTATGAGGACTGGCGGGACGATCTGGAGGCGGATTACCCGGATTTATCCGAAGATGAGCGCATTTCCCTGATGTATGAGATCAATGGGGATTACCTGGATGATGAACGCGCCAATCTCAATGTGCAGCTTTCCTAGCCCATTTTGGTTGTAGGCGACCTGGGCCTGTGGAATGGGCGGCGCATGGGATATAAGGAAATCCCCAGCGGCAACATCCGGGACTGCCTTTACGGAGATACGGACTACTCCACATGGTATGTAGACCGCCTGGGCGATCTGCGGTGCGACGCCATCCACCACGACGGCACAAACCACTACCTCTACCGCGTTTACAAGGACAGCGCCAGCCCTTCCCAAATTGAACTGCTGAAAGAAAAATTGTACCGCGGCATTGCGACCCGCGCCGATATTACAAGAGTGACCCGCAGGCTGGGCGACGACATCGCCAAGGTCTACGGTTTTTCGATTCCCCGGCAGCGGCGGGCTGCGGCTTTGGAAAGATAACAAGAAAAAGGAGGTGCGCCGGATGGCGATATTATATAAAGCCCTAACGGAGCTGTACCAGGAAACGCAGCGCAGCGTGACAGCTCCCGACCAGTGGCGGGCGTTTCTGGCTTCTGCCTGCCGCAACTACCGGCTTTCATTCTATGAACAACTGCTTGTCTACGCCCAGCGCCCAGACGCCACCGCCGTCCTGGAGATCGAGCGATGGAACCGGCAATTTGGGCGCTGGGTAAACCGGGGCGCAAACGGCATTGCCGTTTTTGACGGCGAGCA
Source organism: Lachnospiraceae bacterium (assembly GCA_022845955.1). GTDB lineage: Bacteria > Bacillota > Clostridia > Lachnospirales > Lachnospiraceae > Eisenbergiella. Next base: position 5,611,769 of record AP025576.1, on the reverse strand, counting down.
TACTGGCAAACCCCGGCCGAAATACTATTTTGACATTTCCGATACCCACGAGGCCCGTTTTCCCCGGCCTGTCCCTATCTGGACGGTGCGGGAAGAATACGCGCCGGACATCATTGAAACGCTGGAAAACAGCTTTGGAGAGCTGGAACACAAGGAGGATTTGGGCACAGCCCTGCTCTCTGCGGCAAAGAACGCCGTGGAGGACAATATGCCCGACTATCTTTCTGAACTGAAAAGCCTTACGGAAGGCAGCTTCCTGGAAGAACTGGACGGGCTGAATCTGGAGGTAGAGTACCGCAGGGCGGTGCAGAACAGCATTGGGTATATGCTGCTGGTGCGCTGCGGCCTTGACCCATCCGAATATTTTGAAGATGAGGATTTCCGGGATGTAACCGACTTTAACACGCCGCAGACACTGAACGCTTTGGGCGTGGCTGCCGGGGACATTTCCCAAATGTGCCTTTCTGCGATTTCGCGTACCGTCCTTGCCCTGCAAAGACAGCCGAAAAAAGAAAATCGCACATTTGAAACCCAGCCGCAAATCCAGTATGCTGTAACTGAACAGAAAACCACACAGCCGGAAAGGAGTTTTGAATATGGCCGAGATCACATACACGAGACAGGGCGACTACAACCTGCCGAACCTTCTGCCGCCCCAGGAGGAGCCGGTTCCCCATGGGAAATACGCATTGTTTCGGAGGCGGTTCCTCAAGGAGCACCGCAGGATCACCTACACGAACCTGTTGACCAGCGGGAAACTCTCCAGCCATCTGGCGGAGATCCAGCAGAGCGCCCAGCGCCGGATGGAGGAAATCGCAGCGCAGATGGCGAAGGCCCAGGGCGTGACGGAGGAACTGAAAGCCAGCGACCAGATGAAATGGGTGCAGATGATGAACAACATCCAGAACGCGGCGGAGGAAACGGTGCTGGCGGAGCTGATCTACAACTAAAGGATGAACCGGAAAAAAGCGCAGGTGGCGAACAGCTCCCTGCGCTTTTGGATGAAAAGCAGATCATGGCCGTCATCGCCAACAAGGATGACGACCTCAAGTACAAAAAGCAGCAGATCGAGCTTTTCTTTTCCGTCCACCCGGATGAGCCGGAACGGGCGGAATATCTGAAATCCGCTTACCAGGACAGGTTTACCGAGATCATCGCAGACGGGCAGCGCCTGGGATATAGACCCCAAGAGAACGGGCTGCTCATGTGGGAAGGCGCTTACCTTTCCCGCACAAAGGAATCGGTGTTTTCGTGGGATTTGGTAGCCGGATGGACGGCCCGGCTCATCGACAAAAAAGAATACTTCATTCAGACGGACATCCCAAGGCTCCCCACTCAGGAGGGCCAGCAGATGTCCCTTTTTGATTTTGCGGCGTTTCAGCAGCCAGCCCGGACGGAGGGCGCAGCGCAGCCATCCGTTTTTCCTCACCCGGCTCTGCCCCAGCAGGTGATCGACGAGGCGCTGTGTATCGGCTCCAACCACAAGCACAGCCGCCTCATCATCTGCGCCTACTTCAAAAAAGATAAGCCGGACAACGCCCGATTTCTGGCGGAACACTATGGCGAGAACGGCGCGGGTTTTTATCTGAACGGCAAAAAGTATGCTCTTTGGTATAACGCCGAGGGAATCCGCATTGCTAAAGGCGAAAGCGTCCAGCGTTCCAGCGCCGCCCTCATCCCCTGGGAACAGGCGGCGGCCCGTATCCGGGAACTGCTGGATTTAGGCCGGTATATGCCCCAGAGCGAACTTGACCAGGTGGATCGCCATGAAGTCAATGCGCTGGCCGACCGGCTGCTGCTGATGTTCCGCGACATTGAGGATGAAGATAAGCGTTTTTTCCCCTCGCTGCGGGCCGTCTATGATAAACCAGGCGGGTTCCCGGAGGCGTCTGAAGAAATCGCTGGGCTTTTGAGCCGGGAAGATGGCTTACAGGCCATCCTCTCAGAATATGAAGCCTTTGCCGCCGCCTACCAGGAAAACCCGGCTATTCTGCGGTTCCGCTTTTACCGTCCGCTTGCTCTCCAGGCCCAGCTTGCAGATTTACAGCGGGAGCCGCTGCATTTTACCGCCGCCGAGGGGTATGACCCCCAGCGGCGTTTGTATATCTCCACAGACGAGATCGACAACCTTCTGCGCGGCGGAAAACGCAGCGTAGATTACCGGCTGGCCGTGTATTCCTTTTACCGCAACCATACAGACCGCAAGGAACGGGAGGATTTTCTAAAGCACTACCACGGGGAATACAGCGGATATGGCGGCGGAAACGACGATGTGACCTACCAGCTCAGCAAAGGCGTTTCCTTCAGCCATGGCAGTATCGCCGCCCCCTACGCCAAGGTGGAACTGAAATGGAGCGCCGTGGAAAAGCACGTCAGCGCCATGATCGCCCAGGGGCGGTTTTTATCCGAGGACGACCGGGCTGCCATGCCGCAGTATGAAAAGCACCAGCTTGCCCGGAATATCCGCACGTTCTTCGAGAACGTACCCCAGGAACAGCCGCACCCCTATCCGTTTGGCTTCGATTATTGGGACGCGGTGAAGGTCATCGAGCCGCAGCTTGACGACCCGGCCCGCGTGGAGGAAATCCACCAGATGATGGTTCCCATTTGGGAGGCCACCCCGCAGGGCGACCGGATGTACACCCTGCGCCAGCAGGCGTTTGAAAACCTCACCGCCTTCCGGCAGGGTACGTTTACCCTCTTTGCAGAGCACAAGGAGCCAGTAGCCCCCACCACGTCGCAGGCGAAAGCCTACGACCTGGGCTACGGGCACATGGGAAATGGCTTGACGGTGTGGAACCGGCTGGAGGAAGAACACGGGGACTACAAAACAGTAGCCCACATCGGCCCCGACCGCACGGTAACGATATACGATGAGGAAATGCCCCAAGCGGTGCGGGATGAAATTAAACGGATTGCGGATACCTCGGAAATGACCATTTCCGCTACCCAGGACGCGCCGGTGTTCGCCGTGTCGCCCAGGGTACAGGAACCACCCCAAAAAGAAGAAGCCCCAGACCCCTATCCTGCGCTGGCCGCCCAGGTGCTGCGCCTTATTGGCGAGTTTGATGGTTCCCGTATGGACTACGGCGAGGATGACGCCCAGGCGGTGGAGAATATTGCCCGGCAGCTCCACGACCCCGTACAGCGGGAGGAACTCTATGAGCTGCTGCGCTCTTTCCTCGACCATGCCGACCCGGAGGAAGAAATCGCGGTGGATGTGGCCCTCTGCCTGGAGCAGATCGAGGCGCTGCCGCCTGCCCTTACCCCGGAGCAGGCCCTGCGGGAAGAAATCAAAACCTATCTGGATGAAGCCGGATACGCGGCATCCGATGAGCTGATCGAGAACGGCATTTCTGAATACCGTTCCCATGGCGGCAAAGGGAACAGCCAGGATGTCGCCGGATTTATCGAGCGCGAGCTGTTAGCAGAAGAACCGGCTGCGGAAGCCATGCCATCCGGCCATGGGGACAAATACCGCCTGCTGGGCCGCCTCAAAGCCGACTGCGACTACTTCCTGGGCGCTGGCGGACGTGCGGAAAAGCATTTGTGGGCCGGGAACGTGCGGGAGCAGATCGCCAAAATGCGGGAACTCTACGCCGCTCTGCCGGAAAAACCGAAATGGCTCACCCCGGAGGACATCGAACGCTACGCCCAGCGCATGGAGCCGCCCTACGAAGTTGCGGTGTACCACCACTTTGAAAATGGCTTTGATGAACGGCTGGATTACCAAACGCTGGCAGAGGCGGAACAGGCGGCGCAGCAATATGTGGCTGGAACGATGGAGGGCGAGGACGGCTTTGCCTATGACGGCGCTGGTATCTACGATTTAAATGAGTGCCGGTGGCTGCGGGTTTACGGGGACTTCCCCGATGAACGGGCCATCGAGCAGGCGGCGCTTGCCGCAGAGGAACTGCAAGCCAGCCAGGAGCAGGACGTTTTACAGCCTAAAAAAGAAGAACCGGCCCCGCTGCCGCCCAAACGCCCCCGGCGTGAGCGCATTACCTTCACAACCCTGCACCCGGAAATCCCCAGGGATCAGCGCCATGATTTTCACATCACCGACGACGCCCTGGGCCATGGCGCCCCCAGCGAGAAATATGCGGCCAATGCCGCCGCTATCCGCACGTTGAAGCAGATCGAAGCGGAGGAACGGCTGGCCACCCCCGAAGAACAGGAAATCCTATCCCGCTATGTGGGCTGGGGTGGCCTTGCGGACTGTTTTGAGGAAACCAGCCCCCATTATGAGGAACTGAAATCCCTGCTGGATTCAGAGGAATACGCGGCGGCCAGGGCCAGCACCCTCACCGCCTTTTACACGCCGCCCGTGGTCATCCGGGGAATCTACAAAGCCCTGTCCCAGATGGGCTTTACCCAGGGCAACATCCTGGAACCGTCCTGCGGCACCGGCAATTTCCTCGGCTTGCTCCCCACAGATATGGCGGGTAGCAAAGCCTATGGTGTGGAGCTGGATTCTATTTCCGGGCGGATTGCGGGCCAGCTTTACCAGAACGCCAGCATTTCCGTAAACGGCTTTGAAACCGTGCAAATGCCCGACAGCTTTTTTGATGTAGCTGTAGGAAACGTCCCCTTTGGGGATTTCAAGGTGCTGGATAGGCGATACGACAAGCACCATTGGCTCATCCATGATTACTTTTTCGGAAAGGCGCTGGATAAAGTGCGGCCCGGAGGCGTGATTGCCTTTGTCACTTCAAAAGGCACCATGGATAAGGAAAACTCCGCCGTCCGCAGGTATCTTGCCCAGCGCGCCGACCTCATCGGGGCCATCCGCCTGCCGGACAACACCTTCAAGCGGAACGCCGGAACGGAAGTGACCAGCGACGTCATTTTCCTGCAAAAGCGCGACCACATCACCGATCTGGAACCGGATTGGGTGCATTTGGACACGGATGAAAACGGAATCCGCATGAACCGCTATTTCGTGCAGCACCCGGAGATGATTTTAGGCGACATGGTGATGGAATCCACCCGGTTCGGGCCGGACAGCGCCTGCAAAGCCCGCGAGGGGGAAGATTTGTCCGAGCAGCTTGCCAATGCCGTCCAGTTTTTGCAGGCGGAAATCAAGCCCTGCGAGCTGGAGGAGCTGGACGAGGAGGAAGATAAATCCATCCCCGCCGACCCCAATGTAAAGAACTTTAGTTATACGATTACGGACGGCCAGGTGTACTACCGGGAAAACAGCCTCATGCATCCGGTGGAAGCCTCCGTCACGGCGGAAAACCGTATCCGGGGCATGATCGAGCTGCGGGAATGTGTCCGCAGGCTCATTGAATACCAGACTGAAGGCTACCCGGACGAGGAGATTTCAGCCGAGCAGCAAAAGCTCAATGCTCTTTACGACAGCTTTACCGCCAAATACGGCCTTATCAACAGCCGGGGCAACAAGCTGGCTTTTTCGGAGGACTCCAGCTACTGCCTGCTCTGCTCTTTGGAGGTGTTGGATGAGCAGGGCGGCCTAAAAAGAAAAGCCGATATGTTCTCCCGGCGTACCATCCGGCCCCATGTGGCTGTCACCAGCGTGGATACGGCCAGCGAGGCGCTGGCGGTGTCCATTTCAGAAAAAGCCCGCGTGGATATGGACTATATGGCGGAGCTGTCGGGGAAATCCCCGGAGGAACTGGAACAGGAGCTTGCCGGGGTGATCTACCGGGATATTCGCTGCGCGGAGAACCCGGAGGACATCCTGCCTTCCCTGGCGGATCTGAGCCGCTATCCCTTTGTCACGGCGGACGAGTACCTTTCCGGGAAAGTGCGCCAGAAGCTGCGGATGGCAAAAGCCTTCCTGGAGGCGGCCCCAGCCGGGCAAAAGGAAACCGCCCGCAGGAATGTGGAGGCCCTGGAGGCCGTCCAGCCACAGGATTTAGGCGCTGGGGAGATCGGCGTGCGCATTGGCGCGAACTGGGTGCCCATCGACGTGTACCAGCAATTCATGGTGGAACTGCTTACCCCTTACGGGCAGGCCAGAAGCCGCATTAAAATCCTGCGCTCCGAAGTTACCGGGCAATGGAGTATCACGGAGAAGAACTTTGACCGGGCCAACGTCAAGGCCAATACCACCTACGGCACCAGGCGAATGAGCGCCTACCACATCCTGGAACAGACCTTAAACCAGCGGGATGTACGGGTGTTCGATTATATCGAGGATGAGTACGGCAACAAAAAACCCGTCCTCAACAAAAAAGAAACCGCCATCGCCCAAGACAGGCAGGAACTCATCAAACAGAAGTTTGCCGAGTGGGTATGGAAAGACATCGACCGCAGGGAACGGCTATGCCGCATTTACAACGAAACCTTCAATGCCCTGCGCCCCCGCGAGTATGACGGGCGGCATATCCGGTTCGAGGGGATGAACCCGGAGATTACCCTGCGGCCCCACCAGGTGAACGCCATCGCGCATATCCTGTACGGCGGAAACACCCTGCTGGCCCACGAGGTGGGGGCGGGCAAGACCTACGAGATGGTGGCCGCCGCCATGGAGATGAAGCGCCTGGGGCTTTGCACCAAGTCGCTGATTGTGGTGCCCAACCACATCACGGAACAGTGGGCGGCGGAATGGCTCCAGCTCTATCCTTCTGCCAACATCCTGGTAGCGACAAAGAAAGACTTTGAAACCCAGAACCGCAAGAAGTTTTGCAGCCGCATTGCCACCGGGGACTACGACGCCATCATCATCGGCCACAGCCAGTTTGAAAAAATCCCCATGAGCGTGGAGCGCCAGCAAGCCATTTTGGAACGCCAGATCGAGGAAATCCTGGAAGGAATCGAGCAGGCCAAGGCGCAGAAGGCGGAACGCTACACGGTCAAGCAGATGGAGCGCACCCGGAAATCCCTGGAGACAAGGCTTGCCAAGCTCAACGACCAGAGCCGCAAAGACGATACGGTCACTTTTGAGCAGCTCGGCATTGACCGGCTCTTTATTGATGAGAGCCATTATTTTAAGAACTTGTTTTTGGCGACAAAAATGCGCAACGTGGGCGGCATTGCCCAGACCGAAGCCCAAAAATCCAGCGACCTGTTTATGAAAACGCAGTACCTGGACGAGTTGACGGGCGGGCGCGGCACAATTTTTGCCACCGGCACTCCCATTTCCAACTCCATGGTGGAACTTTACACCATCCAGCGGTATTTGCAGTACCGAATGTTACAGGAGATGGGCCTTGTCCATTTCGACGACTGGGCGGGGAACTTCGGGGAAACCGTCACCGCCATTGAGTTGTCTCCGGAAGGCACCGGTTATCGTGCCAGGACAAGGTTTGCCAAGTTTTATAACCTGCCGGAGCTGATGGCCACTTTCAAAGGGGTGGCGGACATCCAGACGGCGGATATGCTCAAACTCCCCGTGCCAAAGGCCAACTTCCACACGGAAGTCATTAAACCGTCCGAGATCCAGAAAGAGATGATAAAGGGGCTGGCGGAACGGGCCGAGAAAATCCGTGCCGGTGGGGTTGACCCCCATGTGGACAATATGCTGCGCATTACCAACGACGGGCGGAAACTGGCGCTGGATATGCGGCTCATCCAGCCCCTGGCCCCGGATGACCCCAATGGTAAAGTAGCTGTCTGCGCCCGGAACGTGTACCGTATCTGGGAACAGACCAAAGAAAAACGCTCTGCCCAGCTTGTATTCTGCGATTTGTCCACGCCAACCACCGACGGCTCTTTCAGCGTTTACGATGATTTGAAAAAGAAACTGATGGACGCCGGTATCCCGGAGGAAGAAATCGCCTTTATCCACACGGCGGACAGCGAGGCCAAAAAGAAGGAGTTGTTTTCCAAAGTGCGCGCCGGGCAGGTGCGGGTGCTGCTGGGTTCCACGGCCAAAATGGGCGCGGGCACCAACGTCCAGGATAAACTCATTGCCCTGCATGATTTAGACTGCCCCTGGCGGCCTTCCGACCTTCAGCAGCGGCTGGGCCGTATCGTCCGCCAGGGCAACGAAAACGAGGAGGTGGAAATCTATCGGTATGTCACCGAGGGCACCTTTGACGCTTACCTCTACCAGCTCGTGGAAAACAAGCAGAAGTTTATCGCTCAGATCATGACCAGCAAATCTCCCGTCCGTGTGGCGGATGATGTAGATGAAACCGCCCTCAGCTACTCCGAGATCAAGGCGCTGGCCACCGGCAACCCGCTTATCATCGAAAAGTGCAACCTGGATATGGAGGTGGCGCGGCTGAATATGCTGAAAGCCAGCCACTTGAACCAGGTATATGCCCTGGAGGAGCTGGTGTACCGCAAGTACCCGGAGGAAATCACCCGGCTCACGGAACGGATCGCGGGCTATGAGCAGGATGTGGCGCTGGCGGCGGCCTACCCCAAGGCCCAGGAGGGCTTCTGCGGCATGGAGGTGGATGGCAAACACTATGCTGAAAAGGAGGACGCAGGCAAGGCCATCATCGACGTCTGTACCCGTATGACCGGCTCCGACGCTGTTCTTTTGGGGCAGTACCGGGGCTTTTCCATGGTGCTGGCCTACGACGGCAGGAGCAACGAATACCGGATCACCCTCAAAGGCACCCTTTCCCACACGGTGACGCTGGGCGCGGATGTGTTCGGCAATATCACCCGCCTGGACAACGCCCTGGAAAACCTTGCAGGCAGCCTGGAGGCCGAGCAAAACCGCCTGGAGGAAACCAGGGGCCAGCTTGAAAACGCCCGCGCCGAGCTGCAAACGCCCTTTGCCCGCGAGGCGGAGCTGGCGGAGAAAACCAAACGGCTCAAAGAACTGAACATCCTGCTCAACATGGATGAGAAAGACAAAACGCTGATGGACGACGGCCCCGACGAAGGGGAAGAAATGCCGGAAAGGAAGGTGGTGGGACTGGAGCGTTGACACCTGTGCCGGCTGGAGCAATCCAGCCGGCTTTCTACATATCTGAAAAGGACATCGCCCCCTTTACATAGCCAGCCGCCCCATGCGGGCGGTAAATCTGCGGCTATGGAAAGGGGGCTGTATTTTTTTATGCCTTTTTATAACCAGGAGGAGATTGAAAAAGCGCGCCAGGTGGACTTATTCACCTACCTGCAAACCTGTGAGCCGCAGGAGCTTGTCCACGTTTCCGGCAATGTCTACTGTACCAGGGAACATGACAGCCTGCGGATTTCCAACGGCAAATGGTGCTGGTTTTCCCGTGGGATCGGCGGGTACAGCGCGCTGGACTACCTCATCAAAGTCAAGGGCTGCTCTTTTATGGAGGCCATGGAGGCCGTCATCGGCAGGGCGGCCATCCCGCCGCCGTCCCGTGCGCCCGCCCCAAAGGCGGAAAAGCCCAAGCACCTGCTTTTGCCGCCGCCCACCCCGAATAACCGGGCTATGCTCCAATATCTTGCGGGCCGGGGCATTGACAGGGAGATTTTGGACTACTGCGTTAAGACCGGGCGGGTTTATGAGAGCCGGAACAAGGGCCACGGCAACGTGGTTTTTGTGGGCTTTGACAAGGATGGCAAGGCACGGTTCGGCTGCCTGCGGGGGATTGGCGAAGCCCGGTTCCACGGGGATGTAAGCGGCAGCGACAAGCACTATTCCTTTGCCCTGCCCGCCTGCGTGGAAAACCCGGCTGTCCATCTGTGCGAGTGCGCCATTGATGTGATGTCCTACGCCACCCTGTGCAAGCTGGACGGAATTGACTGGCGGCGGCACAACCTGTTATCCCTGGCCGGGATTTACCAGCCGAAGAAACAAATCGAGGAAAGCAAACTGCCCGCCGCCCTCACCCGGTTTTTGGAGGATCATCCCCATGTGAAAACCCTCTATCTCCATCTGGACAACGACGGCCCCGGCAGGCTGGCGGCCAAGGCCATCCTGGCGGCTATTCCCGAAGGGTACGAGGTAAAAAACCGCCCGCCGCCCCAGGGGAAAGACGTCAATGATTTTCTCTGCCACCGGCTGGGGATTCCCATCCGCAGCGCAAAAGGAAAGGAGCTGGAACGATGAAAGAGTACGACATTACCATCCGTGAGACGCTGGAAATGACGGTCACGGTGGAGGCGGAAAGCCGCGAGGAGGCCCGCCAGAAAGTAGCCGACAACTGGAAAAACGGCGAATATATCCTGGACGCGGAGAGCTTTAAGGACGTGGAGTTTTATCCCAGGGGCCGAAGCCGCGACCGGGATGGACGATGAATTGTTTTTTCGGACGTCTGTGATTCCCCTGCGGGGAATGGAACGTGTATGTACCAGCAAGCATCGTGTTTGGTCGCCCAAACACCGCTTGTTAGGGGGAGCGCCCCCCTAATACCCCTTTGAAAGAATGGAGGTTTTCTATGGAAGGATTGTTTTTTGCCATTGGATTTCTGCTGGGCGGCGTGTGCGGCGTACTGGTCATGTGCCTGCTTCAAATCAACCGCCGCCATGAGGAGGACAAGGAATGAGGAAAAGAAACTGCCGCGTACAGGTGCGGCTCGACAACAAAGAATACCAGGGCTTTATGAAAGCGGTACGCAAAAGCGGGCTTTCCCAGGAGGTTTACCTGCGCCATCTTATTAACGGCGTCGTCCCCCAGGATGCGCCGCCGCCCGATTATTACCACTTCATGCGGGAGCTGCACGGTGTGGGCAATAACTTAAACCAGATCGCCCAGAAAGCCCATGTGCTGGGCGTCATTGATGAGCGCCGCTACGATGAGGAAATGAAAAAGTTTGACCGTCTCGTCCGCGACATCACCAAAGCCGTGATCCTGCCCAGGCCAATGGAATAAAGCTATGGCTACCACGTCCATCTGGCGGGTAAACGGCTGGCTGGGGAAAGTGCTCATCTATGTGGAAAACCCGGATAAAACGGAAAACCCCGCCGTCTTTGAAAAGCAGGGCATGGACGGCCAGGAGGCCCAGAGCCTTTCGGACGTGATCGAGTATGCCGTCCGGCAGGAAAAAACGGGCCGGATTGCGCCCGGTGAAGAAGGCGCGCCGGTCATGCAGCGGTTTGTCTCCGGGGTGAATTGCAGCCCCACCACCGCCCGCGACGAGATGATCGCCGTGAAAAAGCGGTTTGGCAAGGAGGAAGGCACGGTAGCTTACCACGGCTATCAATCCTTTGCCCCCGGCGAGGCTACGCCGGAGCTGGCCCATGAGATCGGCCTTGCCCTGGCAAAAAAGCTGTGGGGTGAAAAATACCAGGTGCTGGTTACTACCCATTTAGACAAGGCCCATCACCTGCACAACCACTTTGTGGTCAATACCGTGTCTTTCGTTGACGGGATCAAGTATTACCGCAGCGAAAAGGACTACTTTGCCATGCAGCGGGAATCCGACCGGTTGTGCCGGGAATACGGCCTGTCCGTCATTGAAAACCCCCAGCGCGGCAAATCCAAGCACTACGGGGAATGGCGGGCCGAGCAGGAAGGCCGCCCCACCTACCTTTCCCTCATCAAAGCCGATGTGGACGCTGCCATCCGCCAGTCAATGACGGAACGGCAGTTTTTTTATCATCTGCGGCAGATGGGCTATGAAGTCAAGGTGGGCAAGGACATTACGGTGCGCCCCTACGACCGGCCCCACGGTAGGAAACTTGCGCGCAACTTTGGCGAGGCCTATTCCCTGGAGAACATCCGCAGGCGGATTCTGGCCCAGAGCCGCCCCCAGCGGGAACAAAAGCCGGAGCCGAAACAGTGCAGGCTCCACGGGGATTTGAAACAGGCCAAAAAGGCGACGGGGTTCCGCGCCCTCTACTTCCACTACTGCTATCTGCTGGGGGTGTTCCCCAAAAAGCAGAACCGCCAGACGGGCCATGTGCCCCACGCGCTGCGGGAGGATTTAATCCGGGCAGAGGAACTTACCGACGAGGCGCGGCTGCTTTCCCGCCACCGCATTGACACCCTGGAGCAGCTCAATGCCTATCAAGCCGATGTGGAATCTCGGCTTTCCAGCATAACGGAACAGCGGAAAAGCCTGTACCGGAAACAGCGCACCAGGGCGGTGCTGGACGACCCCGCCCAGCAGGAGCAGATCCGGACGGAGATTGCCACCCTTACGGCACAGATCAAGGAGCTGCGCCGGGAGGTGAAGCTGTGCGGGGATATTGCCCTGCGCTCCGTTTCCATCAAGGATAAGATACGGGCCGCCCGCGAAGAACAGCAGGCCGGGAAAACGGAAAAAGGCCGTCTGGAGCCGGAACGGGCGGGCCGCCCAACCGAAAGGAGATGATTTTTGATGTATAACTCAGGCGACGCGGCGGAGCAAGTGGTACGCATGAGCCTTGAGGGCGCGGAAGTCGCCCTCAAGATCACCGGCGCAGCCGCAAAAAATCTGGCCGCCGCCCTTTACACGGTTTTGAAAGACCAGAAAAAGACCAAGGGCAAAGCCCGCATTGAAACCATGCTGCGGGAGAAACGCCCTTTGAAGGTCTATACCATTAAAAAAGAGGACTGCCCGGAGTTTGCCAGGCAGGCCAAGGGATACGGGATTCTCTACGCCCCTATCCCGGTGCGGAAAGAGGATGACACCATCGACATCCTGGTATTCCAGGACGACGCCGCACGGGCCAACCGGATCGTGGAGAAGTTCAAGCTCACGGTGGTGGATACGGCTTCGATCAAGGAGGATATTGAGAAATCCCGCGAGGAGCGCGGCGGCGAACCGGCAGCCCCGGAGAAGGCCGCGCCGGAAAAGAGCGAGGACGATAAGCTGATCGACGAGCTGATGGAAAAGCCCACCCAGAAAGAAAAAGCCCAGCCGGAGAACCCGGCAGCGGAGAAGAACGCCCCTTTTGCCCCAGCGGCGGAAAAATCCCATCCGTCCGCGCCTACCTTAGAGAACAGCAGCAGCTCCGCAAGGGGTACTTCTGATGGGCCGGAAAAGCCGTCCGTGCGGCAGGAGCTTCGGGAAATCCAGGCCCAGCGGAAGAAAGAGGCGGAGGCCCCTCATCACGAAGAACCGGCTGCGCCCCGGAAAAAGGCGGCCCAGAAAACCACGCGGCACCAGCCGCCCAAGCCCAGAAAGAAACCAAAATCGAAAGAGAGGTAATCGGTCATGAATAACTTTGACGATCTGTTTGAACAGCGGCCCCAGGCTGAGGCCGCGCCGCAGAAGCAGAAAAGCCAAAAAGAGCGCCCCAAGCGCCAATGGTGGCAGGCAAAAGAGGAAAAGCATCGGAAAGAAGCCTACGCCACCCTGGATAAGATTTTCGGAGAGTTCTCCGAGGGTGCGGGCAGTATGGAGGCATATCTGGATGTCCAGAGCCGGTTCCCTTTCCACTCTGCCCGCAATGCGCTACTGATTGAAGCGAAGTGCCCCCATGCAGAGCGTATCCATGACGAAAAGGGATGGAAAGACATGGGGGTTACTGTGCTGGAAGAAGAAAAGCGCCTGCCCATCATCATACTGGAGCCGGGCAAGGCGTATCGGCGCGAGGATGGCAGCGTGGGCCAGAACTTTTACGCCAAGGAGGTCTATGATATTTCCCAGACCACGGCGCGGGATGAAGCCCAGCCCCAGGTGAGCTACGACGACCGCCTGCTCTTAAAAGGGCTGATTGCCAGTTCCCCCGTACCCATCCGGGCGGTGGAGGAACTGCCCCAGGGGCGCGGGGCTGTGTATGACCCGGAGCAAAACGCCATCCTGGTAAAAAAGGGCATGGACGCGCCGGACATTTTCCGCTGCGTCTCCCTGGAGGCGGCCAACGTACAGCTTGCCCAAAGCCATGAGGGCTATTCCCGCGAGGCGGAGGGCTACAAAGCCTACGCCGTCAGCTATATGCTCTGCCAGCGGTATGGCGTGGATGTAAAGGGATACGACATCTCCAGGCTGGACGGCGTGCTCCAGGGACAAGACCCCAGGGAGGAGGTTCCGGCAGCCCTCACCGATATGCGCGATACCTTCAAGGAGATGAACGGGCGCATGGCAAGGGCCATGGGCCTTACCCGCACCAGCAGGCAGAAGGAACAGGAACGGTAAAGGAGGTTTTGAAAAATGGAACGACAGGACAAGGTTGTCCTCACCCTGGACAGCTACGAGCACGGGATTATGATCCGCGCCCTCAACGAGCTGCGCAACGATCTGCTGGAAGAACAGCGCGACCCCGGCCCGGTGGAAGATGTGCTCTTAAAAACCATTGACGCCCCATCCCAAAAAGACAGGAAAGCGAAGCGCCGGGATGAAGCCCGATAACAAGGCGGGCGGCCCCTGGCTTTATGCCCTGGGGCTGATCCCGGTGGTCTGGTTTGCCCTTTTGATTGCGCCGTCCCTTTCCGGGGGCCTTTCGGAAATTGTAAACGCCCTGCCTGCGGCAATGAACCATCCATTCCAAATCGTGTGGTGCGAGGACAGTGTAAAAGCTGTCCTCATTTTTATTGCCGCCTATGGGCTGGGCATAGGCATTTATCTTTCTTCCCGGCGCAACTACAGACGGGGTGAAGAACACGGCTCTGCCAAATGGGGCGATCCGCGGGCCGTGAATAAGAAATACCGGGATAAAGACCCGTTTCAAAACCGCATTTTTACCCAGCACGTCCGTATGGGGCTGGACGGGAAAAAGCACCGCAGGACGCTCAATTCCCTGGTATGCGGCGGCAGCGGAGCAGGAAAAAGCAGGTTCTATGCAAAGCCCAACCTGCTCCAGGCGTCCCATGTCTCTTACTTTGTGCTGGACTGTAAGGGCGAACTGCTGCGCGACTGCGGGGGCCTGCTGGAACGGATGGGCTACGAGATCAAGGTGGTAGACCTTCTGAACATGGAGAAAAGCCATTGTTACAATCCCTTCGCCTATCTGAAGAATGACAACGACGTGCAGAAAATGGTCACAAACCTGTTCAAATCCACTACCCCAAAAGGGAGCCAGTCAAACGACCCCTTCTGGGACACGGCGGCCAGTATGCTCCTCATGGCGCTGGTTTTCTATCTCCATTATGAAGCGCCGGAGGATGAAAAAAACTTCGCGATGATAATGGAAATGCTCCGGGCCGGTGAGGTGCGGGAGGACGACGACAGCTACCAATCGCCGCTGGACGAACTGTTTGAGCGCCTGGAAATGCGCTCCCCCGACCACATCGCGGTGAAGTATTACAAGGATTACCGTTCTGGCAGCGCCAAGACCTTAAAATCCATCCAGATCACCCTTGCCGCACGGTTGGAGAAGTTTAACCTGTCCAGCGTGGCCGCGCTTACCGCCACGGACGAACTGGATTTGGCGTCCCTCGGCGAAAAGAAGGTGGCGCTGTTCGCGCTGATTCCCGACAATGACAGCAGCTTCAATTTTTTAGTCAGCCTGCTCTACGCCAGCACCTTCCAGGAGCTGTTTTACAGCGCCGACCGGGTGCATGGCGGAAGCCTGCCCGTGCCAGTGCATTTCCTCATGGACGAGTTTGCCAACGTCAGCTTGCCGGACGACTTCGACAAGCTGCTGGCCACCATGCGGAGCCGGAACATTTCGGTGTCCATCATCATCCAGAACATCGCCCAGCTCAAGGCGTTGTACGAAAAACAATGGGAATCCATCATGGGCAACTGCGACGAGTTTTTGTACCTGGGCGGCAACGAAACCAGCACACACAAGCTGATCTCCGAGAACTACCTGGGCAAAAGCACCCTCTGGCTGGACACTTACGGCAAGAGCACCGGCCATTCCGGCAGCTACTCCACCAACAACCAGATCACTGGCCGGGAGCTTTTGACCCCGGATGAGGTGCGTATGCTGGACAACAACCTGGCGCTGCTTTTTATCCGTGGGGAGCCGCCGCTGATGGATGAGAAGTACGACCTGCTAAAGCACCCGAATGTGAAGTACACCACCGATGGCGGCGCGCCGGCCTATACCCATGGCGGCACCGAAAACGCCGTGGCGGATATGGCTATTGGCCGCCTTACCCCCGGCGACCTTGCCAATATCCAAGAGCCGGAAACCCTTTGTGAACTTCTGTCCGATGAGGACATGGAGAAAATCTTTCAATTCAAGGAGGAAAAGCAAAATGAAACTGTTTAACAAGAAGAAAGAAACCCGCAGCCTGCCCATGGGCAGAAAGGGCAAAAGCGCCTTTGCCGTTTACACGGCCCTGGTGCTCATGCTGTGCTGCTGCACTACCACGGCCTTTGCCGCCAGCGACCCGTTGACGGTTATCAACAACCTCAGCGATTTCATTTTCGGCCTGATCCGGGCCATTGGTATGATCCTGCTGGGCTTTGGCGTGGTACAGATCGGCCTTTCCCTGAAAAGCCACGACCCCAGCCAGCGGGCCAACGGCTTCCTCACTTTAGCTGGCGGCGTCGTGATTACGTTTGCCAAGGAAATCCTCACGCTCATTACGGGCTGATTTTCCAGCGGAAAGGAGTATCGCTATGAATCTGAAATGCGAGTGCTATATCCACTCTTTGAAGCAGGGGGAAAAGAACGTGCTGGGTGAGGCAACCATCCTCAAACGCCTGGGGGACAACGACTACCTGGCCGAGGTGGGCGGCGTAAAATGCCACGCGATCTTCAACCCCTTTGTCGGACGGTATTTTGTGGATGATGTTTACGGCATTGTCCGCCAGCCGCAGGAGCGCGGCGGACGATAAGCGAAAATACGGCAGTGCGGGGGCGGGCCGCTGCGGCCCGTCCCTTACCGCTGCTGGAAAGGAGGTAGCGGAATGTCCGATAACTGGGTAGTCCAGAACTTACAAAATGCCCTCGATACCTGGAACAAGTACCTGTCCGAGATCTGGCAGCTCATCACCCAAAGCCCGGAGCAGTTCAAAGGCGGCACGATTTGGGGCGTCATTGTCAACATCCATGACGCAGTGAGGGCCATCGGCCTTGCCCTGTTGGTGCTGTTCTTTGTGGTGGGCGTCATGCGCACCTGCGGCAGTTTTACGGAGGTCAAAAAGCCGGAGCACGCGCTGAAGCTGTTTATCCGATTTGCCATTGCCAAAGGCGTCGTGACCTATGGGCTGGAGCTGATGATGGCCCTCTTTAATATTGTCCAGGGCCTTGTTTCCACCATTATGAACGCGGCGGGCTTTGGTTCGGCCCAACAGACTGTGTTGCCCCAGGAGATCATTGACGCGGTGGAAAGCTGCGGATTTTTCGAGAGTATCCCCCTCTGGGCGGTGACGCTCATCGGCGGGCTGTTTATCACGATATTGTCTTTCATTATGATAATGACCGTCTACGGGCGGTTTTTTAAGCTCTATTTATATACGGCCATCGCGCCGGTGCCACTCTCTACCTTTGCAGGGGAACCAACGCAAAACGTGGGCAAGAGCTTTATCAAGAGCTATGCCGCTGTCTGCCTGGAAGGTGCCATCATTGTGCTGGCCTGCATTATCTTTTCCCTATTTGCGGCGTCCCCGCCAGCCATTGACCCCAATGCGGCGGCAGTCACGCAGGTGTGGAGCTATATCGGGGAGCTGGTCTTTAATATGCTCGTCCTCGTGGGCGCGGTGAAAATGGCTGACCGCGTGGTGCGCGAGATGATGGGCCTGTAAAAAAGGAGGAAAACAAATGCGTTATCAAACCTATGTGCTGCACTTGATTGATGGAACCGCCATCCCGATGGCGGAGGATTACGAACTGCCCGCTGAAAAGGGAATTGTGGGCCATTTCTCCAAAGCGGCTCCAGACGAGATTTTTACCGTGGGCGACCGGCTGCTGGGCTTTGCCTATATTCCCAAGAGCAGCATTGTTTACCTGGAAACCGGCGATGTGATTGTGAGGTGATATTTTGGAAGTCAAGATCAACCGGGAAATCCGCAACTACACCGAATCCATGTTTTTCGGTTTGAGTATGCGGCAGTTCATCTTTTCTGTTCTTGCCTGCGGCGTGGCCGTGGGCCTTTATTTTATCCTGCGCCCCTACTTTGGGGTGGAGACCCTGTCCTGGATGTGCATTTTGGGAGCGGCCCCCTTTGCCATGCTGGGGTTCATCACCTATCACGGTATGACGGCGGAACAATTCATCTGGGCGTGGCTGCGCTCGGAAATGCTGGAGCCGAAGGAGTTTAAGTTCGAGGACAGCAACTACTACTATGCTGCTCTGAAAGATACCATCGAGGAGCTGCAAACCGGGCGTCCCGGCAAGAAGCGCCGGCAGGAGCCGAAACACTTTAGCAAGCGGAAGGAGGCCAAGCATGATTAAGACCATCAAAACCATGTCCAAGCAGGAAAAGGAGCGTTATACCGTCCCCCGGAAGGTGCAGGATGTGATCCCCGTCCGCCGTATCTGGCCGGACGGCATCTTCCTTGTGGGGAACAAGTTCTCCAAAACCTATAAATTCAGCGACATCAACTATCTGGTGGCCAGCCGCGAGGATAAGGAATCCATGTTCCTCACCTACTCGGAGCTGCTCAATTCCCTGGATTCCGGTGCGGTGACGAAAATCACCATCAATAACCGCCGTATGAATCAGGCCAACTTTGAAACGTCCATCCTCATGCCCATGCAGGGGGATTTCCGGGATGAGTACCGGGGGGAATATAACCAAATGCTGCTGGATAAAGCCACCGGAGCCAACGGCATTATGCAGGAAAAGTATATCACCATCTCCGTGGTGAAGAAGGACATTGAGGAGGCCCGCGCCTATTTTTCTCGTGTGGGAGCCGACCTGATTTCCCACTTTGCGGCCCTTGGCTCCAAGTGCGTGGAGCTGGACGCCACCGAGCGCCTGCGTATCCTGCACGACTTCTACCGCCAGGGCGAGGAATCCGAGTTTGTGTTCAACGCCCGTGAGATGATGAAGCGGGGCCACAGCTTCAAGGACTATATCTGCCCGGACGGAATCGAGAAAAACAGCGACTATCTGAAGCTGGGCGGCAAATTCTGCCGGGTGCTGTTCCTCAAAGACTACGCCTCTTATATTAAGGATAACATGGTGACGGAGCTGACGGATTTTAACCGCAATCTGATGTTCTCCATCGACATTGTGCCGGTTCCCACGGATGAGGCCGTGCGGGAGGTGGAAAACCGCCTGCTGGGTGTGGAAACCAACATCACCAACTGGCAGCGCCGCCAGAATGCCAACAACAACTTCTCTGCTGTGGTCCCCTACGATATGGAATTGCAGCGCAAGGAAAGCAAGGAGTTTTTGGACGACCTCACCACCCGCGACCAGCGGATGATGTTTGCGGTAATGACCCTGGCCATCACCGCCGATACCAAGGAGCAGCTTGACAGCGACACCGAAGCCGTACTCTCCGTGGCCCGAAAGCACATGTGCCAGCTTGCGGTGCTCAAATTTCAGCAGCTTGATGGTCTGAACACGGCCCTGCCCATTGGGGCGCGGAAAATCAACGCCTTTCGTACCCTCACCACCGAAAGTTTGGCGGTGTTCATTCCCTTCAAGGTACAGGAAATCCAGGATAAGGGCGGCATTTACTTCGGAGAGAACGCCATTTCCCACAATCTCATCATGTGCAATAAGGCGAACCTTTTGAACCAGTCGGCCTTCCTACTGGGCGTCCCCGGCGCGGGCAAGTCTTTCAGCGCCAAAGAGCTGATTGCGTTCCTTATGCTCCACCCAGATTACGCCAATGACGACATCCTGATTTGCGATCCAGAGGGAGAATTTGGCGCATTGGTCAAAGCCCTGGGGCGAGAAAAAGCGACGGTGGCCCATCTGGTGGCGGGCGGCAAGGACCGCCTCAACGCCATGTATATGGTAGAGGGCTACGGCGAGCAAAACCCCATCGTGGAAAAGAGCCAGTTTGTCATGTCTCTTATTGAGCAGATCGACAAGCGCGGCGTGGGGCCGCAGCACAAATCTATCATTGACCGTTGCACCGCCCTGGTGTACCCGGAGGCGGAGAAGATCGGACGGGTGGCCACCCTCTGTGACCTGCGGAATAAGCTGCTGGAGCAGCCGGAGGATAAGGCCAAAGAGATCGCCCTTTCCCTGGAGCTTTACACCACCGGCTCCCTGGACATCTTTGGCCGGGAAAGCACAGTGGATTTGAACAAGCCCTATGTGGTGTTCGACATCCACGGCCTGGGCGAGCAGCTAAAGCCTGCCGGTTCCCTGGTCATCACCGATACCATCCTGAACCGCGTCACCCTCAACTGGAAACGGGGCAAGCGTACCCATGTGTTCATCGATGAGTTTCATGTGATGTTTGAAAATGAGCAAAGCGGCATTTTCTTTAATTCCGCATGGAGGCAGTTTAGAAAGCGCGGCGCTTATCCCACAGCCATCACGCAGAATGTGGAGTACCTTTTGGATTCCGTCCAGGCCAGCACCATGCTCTCCAACTCGGAGTTTATTGTCATGTTGAACCAGGCGGCATCCGACCGGGCAAAGCTGGCGAAGCTCTTGAACATTTCCAATGAGCAGATGAGCTACGTCACCAACGCAGACGCGGGCTGCGGCCTCATCCGGTATGGCAGTGCCCTGGTGCCTTTCATCAACCGGTTCCCCCGTGACACCAGGCTCTATGCTTTGATGACCACCAAACCCGGTGAAGGTGTATTCGGCGGCGAGGAGGTGCCGGCATGAACAATATCCGCTTTGCGTCCCCGGAACACCGGGATTTCTTTTTAGATATGATGAGCGAGGCGCGGCGGAACGACTGTTACCACCGGGCCTTTTTCTATGTGATGGGGATTGCCCCGGAAACGCGGGCAAACATCCGCCAGATGTTTGATTTCAAGCAGGATTGCATTGAACCGGATGGTATGCAGGTTGGCTGGCAGACCAGCGGCACCGTCCGGGTGTGCCGCCTTGCTTTTAATCTCTGGAACGGCTACACCGACCCGGAGCACAGTAACGCCTATTCCCCGGAGGATTTGTTCTGCTGCGAGTTTGCGCCTTACTTTATGGAGGGCGTGAAAATCCGTTACCCGGAATACTGCCGGGAGCTGCCCCCTGCGAAAAAGCAGGTGGAACCGGCGCGATGATACTTTTGAGAATGGAGGAATGAACAATGGCTGAACCAGCTCTTGCGCTGCGGGACCATCCGCAGATCATAGACCTGATTTCCGTTTTGGAGCAGAACGGGCTTCAAAAGCAAAAGGAAGAAGTGCAGGCCCTGGTGGGCTATATCGACGGTATGGAAGAAAAGCTGTCCCAGATGATGGACGAAATGAAGGAAATGCGCCTGGAGGTGGGCAAGCTCCACGACAAAGGAATCCGCGCCCGGTGCTCCCAGCTTGTTGACACTGTGGAAGGTAAAGTCCGCCAGACCAAAGTGATGGTTTCCACGGCAAAAGAAAACCTCATTTCATCTGCAAAGCAGATGGTGCAGACTTTCCGGGAGAAAGGGCGCTCCGCCCTGTGCCATGCTGCCCAGGCCCTGCGTATCCCCTCGGTTCTTTCCCGGATGGGACGTGGCTTTGCCCATGCAGAAAAAAGCATGGGGCAGCTCGCCGTGAGGCTGGACGCCATGCGGGAAGAATTGCACCAGGCGGGCGGCCACATCAAAAACGCCGGGCGCGCCCTGGCGGGAAAAGAAGCCCTGGAGGCCCAGGAACTGGAGGCCGACAAGGGCGCGCTTGCCAGGCTGCGGGGCCTGTTTGCGTCCTGCGGCAAAACCTTTGCCCAGATGGAGCGCGGCGCGGGACGCCTTGCGGAAAAAGCAGGCGGTGAAAAATCTTCCGTAAAAACCGAGCTGCGGGGGCTGAAACCGGCCCAGGCCGGGCAGCGCCGCCAGGCAGCCAAGAAAGAACAGGCGCGATAAGCATAAGGAGGGGTGAAACATGAGCGATAAAGCAAAAAGCAGACTGATGATTGCAGGGGCGGCCCTTTGCGCCGCCCTGTTCCTTTTCTCCGGGGCTATGCTGGCCCGTGAATACCTCGACCAGAAGCAGAGCGCCGAAGCCTTTGCAGAAGTGGCGGATTTGATTAAGGAAGATGTAGAGCCGCCCACGCTGGAACTTGCCGATAACCCGGCCCCAGAGCCGGAAGAACTTACGGCTTTTGAGAAATATGCGGATGTGTACGCCCAGAACAGTGACCTGGTGGGCTGGATTACCGTTCCCGGCACCCGGATCGATTATCCCGTTATGCAGACCAAGGATAACCCCAACTTCTATCTGAAGCACGCTTTTGATAAGTCGTACAGCAGCTACGGGGTGCCCTATATGCAGGAAAACTGTGACGTCGGCATTTCCGACAACCTGGTGCTGTACGGCCATCACATGAACAATGGCAGTATGTTCGCTGACCTGTGCAAGTATGAGAGCCAGGATTTTTACCGGGAACACAAGACCATCCGCTTTGATACCTTGGACAGCTTTGGCGAATATGAGGTGATCGCCGCCTTTAAGACGGTGGCCTACTCGGAGGAAGGCTTCAAGTATTACCACTTTGTCAATGCGGAGAGCGCCGGGGCTTTTGACGAGTTTATTGCCAAGTGCAAGGAACTGGCGCTCTATGACACGGACGTGAGTGCGGAATATGGCGACCAGCTCATTACCCTTTCCACCTGCGAGTATTCCAGGACCAACGGGCGGATGGTTGTGGTGGCAAAGCTGCTGGAGGAATAAGGGCGCGCCCCGCCCTGGAAAGGAGGTGAAGCCCATGGGCAAGGGCATTAAAACAAGGGTTGCCGAAAAAGGCATTAAGGCCATTGACAAAGCGGCGGTGGCCTCGGAACGGATGAAGGAGGCGTATATCCGCACCAGGGATAAGGCCGACCACAGCCTGTATGCGGCGGAAAGCTCCCCCGGCGAGTATGCGTCCGATCGCCTTTCCGCTGGGGTGGATAACGTCACCCATGAAGCAATCCATCAGTTTGATAAACAGGGCCGCAAAGGGATAAAGACCACAAAGGAGAACATTTCCAAGGTCAAGGAGAATATCCAGAAGCGGAAAGCCGCAGCCGAACAGCCGAAAAAACAAGCCGAGAAGCAGGCGGCGAGGAAAACCCGGCAGGCGGCGGACAGGATCTCCGAGCCGGCAAGGACGCTCCGGCAGGAGCGCGGGGCCGTCAAGACCCTGGATCGGGGAAAGAAAAGCATTAAAACCGTGGACAGGGGCCGCAAGACCATCAAGCAGGCGTCCTCTACCGCCAAAGGGACGGTAAAAACCGCCAGCAAATCCATCAAGACGGCAGAAAAAACCGCTAAGGCCAGTATCAAGACCACACAGCAGGCGGCCAAAGCCGCCCAGCGGACTGCCCAGGCCACGGCCAGAGCCGCCAGGGCCACGGCCCACGCGGCCCGCGCTGCGGCCAGGGCGGCGGTTGTGGCTGCAAAGGTTGCGGCCAAGGCGACCATTGCGGCGGTGAAAGCCATCATTGCAGCCACCAAGGCGCTGATCGCCGCCATCGCTGCCGGGGGCTGGATCGCCGTGCTGGTCATTGTCATTATCTGCCTCATCGGGCTTTTGATCGGCTCCTGCTTCGGCATTTTCTTTTCCGGTGAGGACAGCGGTTCGGGCTATACCATGCAGAACGTGGTGCAGGAGATCAACGATGATTACCAGCAGCAGATCGACACCACAAAGGCCAATCTGTCCCATGATGTGTTGGAGATGTCCGGTTCCCGCGCCGTCTGGCCGGAGGTGCTTGCCGTTTATGCCGTCAAGACCACCACCGACCCGGATAACCCCCAGGAGGTGGCCACCATTGACGACAGCAAGAAAGCCATCCTTACGGCTATTTTCTGGGAGATGAACCAAATATCTTCCCGCACGGAAACCAGGACGGAAACGGTTATTACCGAAACCGACGACGGCAATGGCAATATCGTGGAGACGGAAACCACCGTCACCCAAACCTATCTGTATATTACCGTCAGCCACAAGACCGCCGAGGAAATGGCAGCGCAGTATGGATTTGACGAGGAACAGAAAGAGCAGCTTGCCGAACTTTTGGACGAGGAAAACCGCAGCCTGTGGAGCGCCGTCCTCTACGGCATTTACACCGAGGACGGGGCCATCGTCTCCGTGGCGCTCTCCCAGGTGGGAAACGTGGGCGGCGAGCCATACTGGAGCTGGTATGGCTTTGACAGCCGTGTGGAATGGTGCGCGTGTTTTGTGAGCTGGTGCGCCAACGAGTGCGGCTATATTGACACCGGCGTAATCCCCAAATATGCCGGGTGCGTCAACGGCGTACAGTGGTTCAAGGACAGGGGCCAATGGATGGACGGCTCCGCTGAACCGGCCCCCGGCATGATTATCTTCTTTGACTGGGATGATGAGAACGGGCAGGACGGGCTTTCCGACCATACCGGGATTGTGGAGAAGGTGGAGAACGGACGGGTTTACACCATTGAAGGCAACTCCGGCGATTCCGTCCGGCAGAACAGCTACCCCGTGGGGCATTATGAGGTTCTGGGCTATGGCTGTCCAGCTTTTTGACGCCCTAAAAAAGAAGCCCAGCCGCGCAGGCGGCTGGGTACATAGTACATATAGCCATATAACAAATTTAAAGTTATTTGACAGACTTTTAGAATAGGGATCAACATAAAACGATAAAGCCTATTGACTTTTCCAAAGTGCCGTGGTATATTAAGACTGATGGTTTGAAACTGATGGTCTTAAAAGAACGGAGGTGAACTATGGCAAAAAGAGTGGCTGGAGTGACTGAAAAACTAATGGAATGTGCTAAAGAAGAGTTCTTAGCAAATGGTTATGAAAATGCTTCCCTCCGTGTAATCGCAGAGAAGGCTGGATCGAGTAAAGGCGCAATTTATATTCGTTACCCTGACAAAGAAAGCCTATACCGTTCCCTCGTTCAGACAGCAGCGGATGGCTTTTGCGAATTGTTGCAATCTGTATTATCCGGGTTCAACATGATGCCAGGTAATGAGCAGACACAGCAAATGCTTCGATATTCCAATGATGGCTTTCCTAAAGTAGTGGACTATCTTTACGATCATTTCGATGAATTTAAGCTGTTGCTTACCAGTGGAGAGAATAGTGCCTATCAAGAGTTTATTCATCGTGTTGTTGAGCTGGATACAGAATGTACCGTAAAGTATATTGAGGCGTCTGAAAATGATGCAATAAAAAGCGGTAGACTTACGCCAGAACTTAATCACCTCCTTTCCAGTGCCTTTTATACAGGTATGTTCGAGGTCATTATTCATGATATGCCAAAAGAACAGGCATTGGAGCATATCCATAGAATGCGGCGCTTCTATACCGCTGGATGGCAGACCATCTTTACCGCAGATGGAGGTGATGTCGTATGAGTGGTTGGATTGACCATAGTGGCTGGATTCATTGTCCTACCTGCGGCAACAAAACCCGCACAAAAGTAAATCCAGATACTGTTCTCAAACGCTTTCCGTTATTTTGTCCTAAATGCGGAAAAGAACACATCGTGGATGTGCAGGGACAAAATATTATATTATCAGAGCCAGACGCCAAGACGCAGAGCCGATGATTTACAGGATAAATCCTGTGGATTGTCGGCTTTTACTTTTGGTCAGCGGTTAGGTTTCGCTAACTTAAAGGAGGGAATTATATGCAGCGACAAAAAGATTCTGTAAATTTGATGACATTCATTAAACCGCATCAATCAGGCTTTTTGCTCTCTATTATTCTTGCTGTTATCAGCGTCACAAGTGGTATCGTGCCATATTTCGCTGTGGCAAGGATCGTAAATCTGCTGATTGGAGGTGAAACGAATTTTTCTGCTTATTTAACATGGGGAATTGTTGCCCTTATAGCTTATCTGATGAAGTCTGTTTTTCATGGGCTCTCTACCAGATGTTCCCACGAAGCGACATTCCATGTGCTTTCAGAAATACGACAGGCGATTGCGGATAAATTAACGCGTGTTTCTATGGGATATTTGACGGATACACCTTCGGGACGGCTGAAAACAACAATGGTAGAGCGTGTAGAGCAAATGGAAGTCCCTCTGGCACATATCATCCCGGAAATGACTTCTAACCTGCTTGTCCCCATCGCCATCATTATTTACCTGTTTGTATTGGATTGGAGAATGGCACTGGTATCCCTGATTACGATACCCATCGGAATGCTCTGTTACATGGCCCAGATGAAGGAATACCCTAAAAAATATGATGCTGTTGTTCAGGCAAGTAAGTATATGAGCGCCACCACTGTGGAGTACATCAATGGGATTGAGGTCATCAAGGCGTTCAATCAAAGTGCTGCTTCCTATGGAAAGTTTACACAGGCTGTCCGCCAGAGCGTGGATCTCATGCTGGACTGGATGAAATCCACCCAGGGCTATTCTGCTCTGATGATGACGATTTGGCCGGCTGTATTGATTGGTGTATTACCCGTTGGATGCTTGTTCTATATGAACGGCTCTTTGTCTGCTCCGGACTTTATTACCATTGCCATTCTGTCTCTTGGCATTATGGGGCCGCTGGTTGCAGCTATTTTTTTGACGGATGATTTTTCTAAAATTGCTACTATCACCGGAGAAATTACTGCCGTATTGTCCGAGCCTGACCTGGATCGTCCGTCCCAGCGGAAAAATCTCAAAGGATTGGATATTTCTCTGCGGGATGTGACTTTTGCTTATAAGGATACGCAAGTTCTGAACGGCATCACCCTGGACATCAAGCAAGGAACCACAACGGCATTGGTAGGGCCTTCTGGCTCTGGTAAATCCACGATTGCGAAACTTATCGCCTCTTATTGGGATGTTGGAGGCGGGCATATCACTATTGGAGGTGTTGACGCAAAAGAACTTCCTCCAGAGCAGGTAATAGATTTGATTGGTTATGTATCTCAGGATAATTTTTTATTCAATTTGTCCGTCCGTGAGAATATCCGCATGGGCAGGCCAGAGGCAACGGATGCTGAAGTCGAGGCGGTGGCAAAAGCTGCGGGCTGTCATGAGTTTATCATGGGGCTGGATCACGGGTATGAAACTGTAGTAGGCGGCGCAGGTGGACACCTCTCCGGTGGAGAGCGCCAGCGGGTCGCTATTGCACGGGCCATGATGAAAAATGCACCCATTGTTATCTTAGACGAGGCAACTTCTTACACAGACCCAGAAAATGAGGCGGTCATTCAGGATGCCATAGGGCGGCTAACTCATGGAAAGACACTCATTGTGATCGCCCATCGCCTGTCCACCATTACTGGGGCGGAACAAATTGCTGTGGTAGATCACGGAAAGATTTTGGACTCCGGGACGCATGGAGAACTGTTGGATCGGTGTCCGTTATATCAGCAAATGTGGGCAGCTCACACGCAGGCGCGAGACAACGATCAGATGGAAGGAGGTGCGGCGTATGTTTGACGCATATAAACGGTTCTTTCGATTTTCCGGGACAGAGAAAAGTACCTGGTATAAAGGTATGGCCTTTGAACTGCTGCGGAGCATCTTTGAGGCTTTACAATTTGTCGCTCTATTGATCGTGCTACGGGCGTTGGTAGAACAGAATATAACCGGGGCCACCGCATGGACAACTTTGGGAATTATGGTGGTTAGTGTGGCTGGTGCCGCGCTCTGCTGGTATCTGGCCCACAATAGCGAAGGACACGCTAACTACCGAATGTGCGGAGAAAAGCGTATTCACATCGGTGAACGCATGAAATATATGCCGATGGGTTATTTCAACGCGCAGAGCCTGGGCAGTCTTACTGCGGCGGCAACCTCCACAATGTCCGATTTGGAGAGTATGTCTTTCGCAGTGATTGCCCGGACAGTTGTGGGTATGATTCGTACTGCGGTTTTTTCTCTGGCGATTATGTGCTTCGACTGGAGAATCGGTCTTGTGTTCTTTGTTGGGATGCTGCTGTTCCTTTGGGTCAATTCCCGACTGCTTAAGAAATCCCGTGAGCTTTCCCCAGGACGATTGGCTGCACAGACTAAATTGGTGGATGCTGTGCTGGAATACATACAGGGTATGAGTGTGGTGCGCGCTTTCCATGGGGATAAAGCGGCAAAACAAACTCTAAACAATACCATCAAAGAAACAGAAAATCAAAACTTCAAATTGGAGCGCAAACGCATCCCCTACAATGTGCTGGAGCAAGTTGTTTTGCGCGTTACTTCTGTATTGGCAATCCTGTTTTCTATTTGGCTTTTCCTGCAAGGGAATATGTCGCTGTTCACCTGTTTGATGATGGTGGTATCTGCGTTCCTGGTCTATAGCGAATTGGAATCGGCTGGTGAGATGTTCTTTATGCTGCCGATGATTGATGCTTCCATTGACCGGGTAGAGGAAATTGATCGGGCACCCAGGATGGACGAGGGCGGATCGGTTCAGGTGCCGAAAAGCCATGACATTTCATTTGACCATGTGGACTTCTCCTATGGAGATCGGAAAATCATTGATGATGTGAGCTTCACTATTCCAGAAGGCACGACTACCGCTATTGTGGGGCCATCCGGTTCCGGCAAAACAACGCTTACCAACCTTATGGCCCGGTTCTGGGATGTAAACAAAGGCTCCGTGAAATTGGGCGGCATTGATGTAAAAGACTATTCGCTGGACAGCTTGATGAGCAATTTCAGTATGGTTTTTCAGAATGTGTATTTGTTCAACGACAGCATTGAAAATAACATCAAGTTTGGTAAGCCGGAGGCGAACCACGAAGAAGTGGTGGCTGCGGCAAAAGATGCCCGCTGCCATGATTTTATTATGGCGTTGCCTGATGGCTATGACACGGTGATTGGTGAAGGAGGAGCCACAATATCTGGCGGCGAGCGTCAGCGGCTTTCCATAGCCAGAGCCATGCTGAAGGATGCTCCTGTTGTTATCCTGGACGAAGCCACCGCAAATGTTGACCCGGAGAATGAGGCGGAGCTTCAAGCGGCCATTGAAGCATTAACCGGAGGCAAGACGATTATTATGATCGCCCATCGACTGAAAACGGTGCGCCATGCAAACCAGATTTTAGTGGTGGATCACGGAAGAATTGTTCAACACGGCACCCACGACCAACTCATCCAGCAAAAGGGTATTTACGCTGATTTCATTTTGAATCGTAAAGCTGCGATTGACTGGAAAATCAACGCATAGTGCAGGGAGGCGGAGGTGTGAGTACAAAAAGATTTCTACTCCAAAAAATTTTACAACTTTTTTTAACCTTATTTCTGGTAACGGCGATCACTTTTATCCTGATGCAGCTTTCGCCCATCGATGCCGCCGAAGCCTACTCGCGCCGTATATTCACGGTCGATGAGACGCGTATTGAAGCAGTGCGTGAGCAGATGGGATTGAATCGTCCGATTGTTGTGCAGTATCTGGACTGGCTGAACGACCTGATTCATTTTGACTTGGGAAATTCGTATGTAGACAATCGTGATGTTTTCCTTATCGTTGGATCAGCCCTAAAGGAAACTGCCTGTATTGTGCTACTATCTGCGGTTCTTCAGGCAGTTGGGGCACTGATATTGGGGGGTCTGCTCTATCTGACACGAAAGAATGTGATTGGCAAAATCCTGGCATTTGCATCCATCGCGGCAATATCCATCCCAGCGTTTTATCTGGCAACTTCGTTTATTGATGTGGTGTCCGTAAGATGGAACCTGATTAGTGTATCCGGCAATACCGGTTTAATGAGATACCTTCCGGCAGCACTCTGTCTGGCAGTGGGTGGGATTGCCTTTTTCGGGCAAATACTTTCAAAGGCGATCCAGCAGGCCATGAGTGAGGACAGTGTTCTCTACGCCCGTTGCCGTGGGTTAAGCGATCCTTATATTGTAGTGCGGTACGCTATGCCACAGGCCATCATTTCCACAGTTCCCACATTTATGCAGATGATGGGAATGTGTATGGCAGGGTCCGCCATAGTGGAAAATATTTTCTCCCTGCCGGGGTTGGGGTATCGGATTGTAAACAGCCTGACGAATCGAGATCTGCCCGTGATTTACGCAACGGTGCTGTTCCTTGCTTTTGCACTGGTGATTTTCAACATTCTGGCAGACATTATCCAGCGCCTGCTCCAGACACGAAAGGGGGGCCTGTAATGAAACATTTGAAATGGATCATCCCGGTCCTCATCATTGTTTTTTGTTTCCTTGGATTTCTTATCGCGCCTCATAACCCGGAGGCGATGGATATTGCCAACAAGTATGCGCCATTCAGTGCAGAGTTCCCTCTGGGAACTGACCAGTTCGGGCGCTGTGAATTATCCCGGCTTTTGTATGGCGGATATGTGACCCTCGGTATTGTACTGCTGGGTGGAGGCATTGTGCTTGTTCTTGGTACGCTGATCGGATTATGGCTGGGCAGAGCAAATGCTGCCAGAAGTTTGGTATTTAGCAGCCTGCTGGACGCTGTGACAGCGATCCCGCCTTTAGCTTACCTTATCATTTTTGTCGGAATATGGGGAAACAGCATCCCTACGATGCTGGTGGCGCTGACCGTTTCCCTGATTTTGAGGATGATTAAACTGGTCAAAACACAGACAGAGATTGAACTGGATAAGGCTTATGTATTGTGCGCGGTGTCCTCCGGGGCCTCCCGCAGCAGGGTGTTATTTGTCCATATCTTGCCGAACATTATCCGACCCTTGGTACATTTCCTCTGCCTATCCTGCGCGGAAATGATTATGAATATCTCGGCGTTTTCCTTTATCGGGCTAACCTTGGGCGATGATGTGATTGACTGGGGTTCGATGCTCTCCGAGGGGCGCAGTATGCTGATGACCCATCCATCGTTGCTTTTCCTGCCGATACTATTTATTTTCCTGTGTACCTTGGCCTTTAATTTGTTGGCAAAACAGTTGGAGGGAGGTGACGCGGCATGATAGAGGTCAAAAACCTGTCTGTTCAAACATCAAAAGGAGTCGTTCTGCTGGATCATGTGGAGTTTACTTTGACCCCCGGTGTCTGTACTGGATTGACCGGTGCCAGCGGCTCCGGCAAAACCACCCTCTTAAAGGCGCTGATGGGGGTATCGGATGGGGATGTATCCATTAACTCTGGACAAATATTGCTGGATGGAGAGAACCTGCTAAAAAAGCCGGAAAAAGTGCGGAGGGATCTCTGCGGGACAACTTTGGGATTTATTCCGCAAAACCCTATGACTGCTTTCAATCTCCATGTGCCAGTTGGGACACAGATGTCAGAGACATTTCGGAAACGGCTTCGATTAGACAAAAATGCTGCCCGCAAGCTTAGCATGGAGGCGCTGCAAAAGGTCAATCTTCTGGATACGGATCGGGTTTATCATTCCTACCCCAGCCAGTTGTCCGGAGGGATGCTTCAGCGGGCAACAATGGCGATTTTAATTGGCCTCTCCCCACAGTACATTTTTGCAGATGAGCCGACTTCCGCTTTGGACGAGGAAAACAA
The DNA here is from genome assembly GCA_022845955.1 of Lachnospiraceae bacterium. Taxonomy (GTDB): domain Bacteria; phylum Bacillota; class Clostridia; order Lachnospirales; family Lachnospiraceae; genus Eisenbergiella. Next base: position 5,580,671 of record AP025576.1, on the reverse strand, counting down.
GGCGTATCTGATTCAAGAGTTGATGCGGATGAAACAGCAGGCAGCAATTCTGTTTGTGTCCCATGATGATGCGGCCATTCGCACTCTCTGCGATAATCTGCTTGTGATGAAGAGCGGAACCATTGTGGAGTGTGGTGCAACGGCAGATTTGTTTGCTGCTCCGCATAAGGAGTGGACAAAAGAGTTCGTGCGTCTGGCTATGGCTGAGGAAGGAGGTGGCTGGATATGGCGGAAATCCAAATCCGAAATGTAAGCAAAGATTTTTTGGATGCCTCCGGCAAGCCTTTTCATGCGTTAAAGGACATTTCATTTACATGGAACAAAGGGGAAAATATCAGTTTCACCGGGGAAAGCGGCAGTGGGAAAAGTACAATAGCCCGCCTTTTAATCGGTTTGGAGCGCCCCACCAGTGGAGAGATTTTGCTGGATGGCGAGAACATTGCCAAATGGAGTTATGGACAATGGCGCAGCCATCGCACAAAGATACAGGCGGTTTTCCAGGATGCCACTGGCAGCCTCAACCGCCGGCGCTCGGTAGAACATAATCTGGAGGAAGCATTACGCAATCTGACAAAGTTATCTTCTCAGGAGCGTAAACAGCGAATCTTAGAACTGATGGATTTGACGGCCACCAACAGAAAACTATTGGATACGCCAACCAAAAACCTATCCGGGGGTGAGCAGCGGCGCGTTGCATTGCTGCGGGCGTTGGCTGTGCGGCCCGACTATCTCATTTTGGATGAGTTAACCAGCGGGCTTGATCTGATTTCGCAAAAGGCGATTCGTGAGGTCTTGGAGGCATACCATCGGGAATACCGATGCAGCTATTTCCTTATTACTCACGATATGAAATTCGCCTATCGCCTGTCCCAGCGCATTTATGAGCTGGAAAGCGGGCAAATCGTTAATATCGGTCAATCTAATATTGACATAAATTCACAAGAAAGGAAGTAAACCATGAAAAAATCGAAACTTGCTCGTCTCATTGCAGCCATTTGTTGTTTCGCCATGCTCCTTACTGCTTGCAACAGTAACCAGACGCCTGCGGGGTCTGGCGGCGATGTATCAACTATGGCAGACTCTGAAAAGAAAGTGCTGACCTACGCCATCGGAGCAGAAACCACAGACCTCTCCACCCTCTACATGAACAACTCCCTGTGCTGTACATCCAAACTGGTGTATGAGAATCTGGTAGACTTTGACAACGGAGAAATTGTCCCTGGTCTGGCAGAGAGCTGGGGATATAATGATGACCAGACGGAGCTCACCTTCCATCTGCGGCAGGGGATTACCTTCCACAATGGAGAGCCGTTTAACGCCGAGGCGGTCAAGACTAATCTGGAACACAAGCAGTCCAACCCATCTTTCTATACGCTGAAGGGTATCACCGATATTACGGAAATGGAGATCGTCGATGACTACACCATCACGCTCCACTATGACCACCCCTTCTATGCCTATCTGCAAGATTTTTGCTGGTCGGATGTGTGCCCCATGAGCGCGCCGGAGTTCATTATCCCAGATGATTTCCAGACCATTTCTGGTGTGGCTGGTACTGGTCCCTATATCTATGACGAGTATGTGGCCGGCGAGTACACCCGCTTTGTCCGCAACGAGGACTACTGGGGTGAAAAGCCCTATTGGGACGAGATCATCGTCAAGTACATTCCTGACTCCACTTCCCGCCTACAGGCGCTCCAAACTGGCGAGATTGACATGATCTATGGTGCCAGTCTGCTGAGTTATGAGGAATACGACCAGGCCCTTGCTATGGACGGTATTGCGGGCCAGATGGCGGATAAGGACACTCGTGTGCAGATTATCACTACCAATGCCACCCGTCCCTATATGTCTGATCTCCGAGTACGGCAGGCTGTGGCTTACGCCATCGATAAAGAGGAATTGTCCCAGGCTACTTCTAATGGTTATGAGCCTGCGGCAGATATGATTGTTACTCGTGATACGCCCTATGCTGATGTAGAGCTGGAAACCACCTACGACTATAACCCCGACATGGCGAATCAGCTTCTGGATGAGGCCGGTTGGGTCATGAATGAGAGCACCGGAATCCGTGAGAAGGATGGCGAGCCGCTGAATCTGCTGCTGACTTTGGAATCTGATTATAGTGCAACCAGTATGCCTACCGCCGAGGTTATCAAGAGCCAGCTTGCGGAGGTGGGGATTGATGTGACCATCTACGGTACCGAGCAGATGCAGTGGTATGCGGATTACCTGGAGGGCAAATTTGATTTGACCTTGTGGCACAGTCAGTTTGCTTTTGCTTCCCCCCACTGCTGGTTTACCCCCATGGACAGCATGGTACCTCAGACACCCTCCCTGCCCGGCATTGAGGGTTCCGACGAATTTCTCGCCACCATCAAGGACTTGACAAATATGGTGGATGAGCAGGAGGTTCGGGATACTTATACTTATCTGTTCAACTTCGATATTGGGACAGTGCTGGACATTCCGCTGACCTACCAGAAGGATATGATCGTCTATAACACGGATAAGATCTCCGGCTATACCTTTACCGGAACGCCCTACTTCTTCGACATTCTTTCTCTGGAACCTGCGGAATAAGGGAGGCAATATAATGAAACTCCATGCGTCGGGAGAAGATTACCTGGAGGCCATCCTTGTTCTCCATAAGAAGATGGGAATGGTGCGCTCCGTAGATGTAGCCCGGCACATGGAGGTGTCAAAGCCCAGCGTGTGCCATGCAGTGGCCACCTTGCGGGACGGCGGCTTTCTCACGATGGACGAAGATCACTTTCTCCATCTGACCGATGTGGGGCGGGAAGTGGCGGAGCAGATCTACGAAAAGCACCGCTTCTTTACCGACCGGCTGATCGAGGCCGGCGTAGATCCGGAAACGGCGGAACGGGACGCTTGCAGGCTGGAACACGTCATCAGTGAAACGAGCTTTCAAAAGTTAAAAGAAGCGGCCTTCTCAGGCAGCCGGGAGGTGATACCATCGGACGAGTCGTGATTATGGAACTGGAGGATAAGGACGAAAGGACATTTGAAGATTTTCTTGCCTTTTTACAGCTTCATCCAGAATTGAAAACATGGGAAATCGGCCCGGAGCCGATCCTGTCACTTCCCGGCCTGCAAATCTACCCAGACCGCCGAAAAATCTATCACGGCCAGCAGGAAATTGAGCTGAATACCAAGGAGTTTGCCCTGCTCTGCCTGTTAGTGACCAATAAAGGGCGGATACTTACTTATGGGCAGATGTATGAAAAAGTCTGGAAGGAAGAACCCTTTGGCAACGAACATATCGCGGTGGGCAGCCATGTCCGCAGTATGCGGCAGAAACTATATGCCATATATCCCAAACCGCCGTTTGTGATTTCCTGTATCCGGGATATAGGGTATCGCTTCGAGGTTCATTCTTAGTATAAGGCAGCAGTCTAACAGTTTAGGCTGCTGCCTTTTCCTGTCTGCTTTCACTCCAACTCGCCAAAACCTTGCAAATGCCGATTTTTTATGAGATTTTCCCGCCGCATATTGTCTGAACTTGCGACCGAATTGTGTTTCGTTTGCGCTTTTTGCTCATTTTATTTGCATTTCACCTATTATACTACCCCTATTAACATTTTAGTTTGGGGAAAGGTGGTGATCTCTGTCAGCTTGTCCCCATAAGGGGATAGCATGGAGCCAAAAAGAAAGGAACCTGGCGGTTGTCCGCCAACTGACGAACAAAAAACATTTTCCGTACATACCGCACTCCTCAAGGGGATTGCGGTATTTTTTTGTTCGACAGGCTTTTTCTTTTTCCCTGGGCCTTACCCATCATCCGGCAAAAGACAACAGCCAAGCGCGTGCGCCATAAGGTGTGCGCGCTTTTTCTATGTCGGGAAATGCAGATTTCTGTTATTTCCCGTTAGGACAAGCCAGCCCCATTGCAGGGGGCCGCCGTCCGTCTGGATTTCTTCCCGAAATTCAGACGAAACGGAGGTACACAGCGTGGACGCTGGCAAAAAAAGAATATGGGTTCGCGGCCAATTTGTCGAGGTCACGGACGAAGTATATACCGCTTATATGCGTGGCGACCGGAAAATGCGCTACTTTGAGGCGGATCTGAAAAGCGAACGCCCGGTTTACGGCAGCAACGGTGAAATCAAACAGGTTCTCCCCAGCCGGGAAGATTCCCTGGACAGGCTCATGGAAGAAAATGCCCGCCAGTTTGCCGCTGCTGCGGAGAGCGTGGAGGATGTAGTAATCCGAAAACTTGCGGTGGACAAGCTACATACCGCGCTTATGCAGCTTACCAAAGAAGAACGGGATTTCATTTGTGCCCTGTTCTTTGACGAGAAAACAGAAAGCGACGTGGCAAAGGCCCTGGGCGTTTCTCAGCAGGCCGTCCACAAGCGGAAAAACCGGATACTCAAAAAGCTGAAAAACTTTTTTGAGTAAATAAGGTTGTTAGACCTCTCACTCAACGGCAAATAGAGTGAGAGGTCTTTTTTATCTCTCCCAGGACTTTGAAAACTGCATACCCATTCATCAGGCACATTCCCGCTGCTTTGGCGAAAGCCAAAGCCCAGGCGGCTGCTGCGCGGCGATCTGCCGGAAGAAAACAACGAGACACCACCGAAAAAGAAATTGCAGGTCTTTGGTTTGTTCTTCCCGGCAAGGAGCGAGAAACAGCAGGCTGCCAGTACCGGATGGCTCCCGGTACGGCCATGACCAGCAGCGGGGACAATGATACTCCCGTCCAGCCTAACGTCCGAGCGTTGAAGCGGCCCGCCGCCGTGATCCGTCGCAGGCAATGGGGGCGGTCGCGTGAGAACCACGCGAGGGGTGAGATTCCCCGTGGAGCTGGCCAGCCGCCAGCCGTTTGATGACTTCCCACCCGGTGCTTCGGGGCGTCGAGGACAAATAGGAGCACCTTTGAAATACGGGCCGTACAGCAGGACGGGCCAATGAAAACAGGAGAATGGTTTTATCTCTCCCCGGCCTTCATTCTGTTCTGCTGTGCGGCCTCTACATAGGCGGTCTACGTCGCCTAATTTTTCAAAGGGAGGTCATAAGACATGAACAGGACATATCTGCGCGGCGATATGTACTATGCCGATCTGGGCCGGGGAATCGGCTCCGAGCAGGAAGGCTATCGCCCCGTCCTTATTCTTCAGAACAACACGGGGAACAAATACAGCCCCACCGTCATTGTGGCGGCCATATCCAGCAAAGTGGACGCCAAGGCCAAGCTGCCCACTCACTATCTTCTCCAGGCGGAAAACGGGCTGGAACTGCCCTCTCTCGTTCTTTTGGAACAGCTCCGCACCATTGACAAGAAACGTCTGGGCGCATACATCGGACATCTGGAGGAAAAGCATATCCGCAGAATCAACCACGCGCTGGCGGTCAGCGTTGGGCTGGTCGAGGAAGTTCCCGAAAACTTAATCATGTGCCTTTGCCCGGCCTGTGCCAATAACTTCTACGGCACAGGCTCTTATTATTTGCGCAGGGTTCACCCCGAACGGGTGGAAAAGGACATCTGCACCTACTGCGGCCAGCGGCCCGGCTTTGACTATGAGGTTGTAAAGCGCCGTCCATGACCGGGGTACAGCAGATGGAGATCGTATTTCATACTGGGAAAGACAGCGAGCAATCCCTGCGCCAGTTCGCTGAAAAACGCGCCGAGTTTTTAACCCGTGAATTGCGGGATTTGAACGCGGAAGAATTAAAAGCGTTGCTTTCCACACTGAAAGAGGATCATCGCACCTTTGAGCAAAAATGAGGATGTTCCTATAATAATGGAGAAAGGGTGGTTTACTCATCGCCCTGGAAAGGAGGATATTTGATTATGAAACGCAAGGCAAGAATCCAGACGGGAATCGATGATAGATTGGTGGCCATATATGCGAGAAAGTCCCGTATTACGAATAAGGGGGACAGCATTGGAGTTCAGTTTAAGCAAAGCGCCGACTATGCGGTCAACCAGCTTTCCCTGCCGGAAGATTACGAATTTGCCCGATATGAGGACAAGGGCTTGAGTGGCTACTATTCCGACCGCCCGGATTTTCAAAGGCTGCTCCGGGACATTGAAATGGGGAAAATCAAGGCTGTGGCCTGCTACAAATTAGACCGAATCAGCCGAAAAACGTCCGATCTCATGCGGCTGCTGGAATATTTCGAGCGTCACGATGTGACGCTTTTGGTCTGCTCCAACAATATCAATACACGGATCAGCACATCCAAAATCATCATCCAGGTGCTGGCCATTATCGCAGAATTTGAACGTGATATTCTCACGGAACGTATCCAGGATAACTTGATGGAGCTGGCGAAAGATGGGCGCTGGCTGGGCGGCAAAACACCGACCGGCTTTTCTTCCCAACGTGTGACAACGGGAAGTGGAAAAAACAAGAGTGCCATCAGTTTTCTTGTCCCTGTGCAGGAAGAAAAAGAGATTGTACTGGAAATCTACGGCACCTTCTGGGAGACACGTTCTCTCTTGCAGACGGCAAATATCATCAGTGAGAAATATGAAACGAAGCATGGCGCGAAGTTTACCACATCCACCATCCGGCTGATTCTGCGGAATCCAATCTACTGCGTGGCGGATGAATATTCCTACAACTATTTTCTGGAGCATGACGGAAACCTGTTTGGAGAACCGTCAGACTTTGATGGTCAGCATGGGCTTACAGCTTATAACAAGACCGACCAGATGAAAGTTGAGGATGAGGATTCCACCTTTTTCAATCCCAAGTTCTCACAGCTTCTTACCAGGAAACCCATTAGTGAATGGATTGTTTCCGTGGGCCGCCATGAGGGATTTATCAGCTCCCGGAAATGGGTGGAAACGCAAAATATGCTGGATGAGATTGCAGAAAAGTATAACCGGCCCCATAGAAAAACCAATGCTCTGCTGTCCGGCTTAATGTATTGCCCTATTTGCGGAAAACGGCTGCGTGTGCTGCCCGAATCTAATCGCTGGACGAATGGCAAGCCCCGCTTCAAGTATGCCTGCCCTGGGGTGAGGGCAAAAGAGTGTACCTTCAAAGGGGTTGAGGGTGTAACGCTGGATGAATTTGTTATCCACTCACTCTCCAGCCTGCAAGAAGAACATTCCGACTATTACCGGCAGCTTTTGGAGAACAGGGTTGCCAGCATGATCCGTACCGACCAAAGCGAAAAAGAGTACCAGGAAACCAAAAAGGCGATTGAACGCTTAAATGCGGATATTGCCGCACAGGTACGAAATCTGCGTGAAGCAGATGACGCCCTTAAACGCTTTATCCAGGATGATATAAAGGAATTGACGGACGAGCTGGCAAAGCGCGAAGCTGCCCTGCGCCGAATGGAAGATACACAATCTGAAAATCAGTATCTCATCCATGAACTGAATGGCATGAAAAAAAGGCTGCTATCCTTTGAGGAGTTTGCAAAGGACGCACAGCCTGAAGCTCTGTTTACTTTGGTTCATTCGATTGTTGACCGAATTTATATTACTACTGATGGCACCAAGCAGAAATGCCAGGTGTATATCAAAGGCTGCGCCACGGAGGATTATTCCGACGTACTCGGCGCAGCCGGGTACATAGAGGAAGAACCCCTGTTGCCGGTGGTGTCGTACATGCCGCCGATGTGTGATTTAGATTACTATAGCATTCCCTCCAAAGTATAGACGAAAAATAATCTATAATCAATTAAAAGTTGATATAAGAGATATTTTGAAACAGTTATGTTCTTACAAAGGAGTAGAGATTATTGAGGGGCATTTAATGCCGGATCATATTCATATGCTAGTAAGCATACCACCAAAGATGAGCGTCTCAAGTTTTATGGGATACTTAAAGGGAAAGTCAGCACTAATGATATTTGACAGACATGCAAATTTAAAGTACAAGTTTGGAAACAGACACTTCTGGTCAGAAGGATATTACGTTAGTACGGTGGGATTAAATGAGGCGACAATCAAGAAGTATATTCAGGATCAAGAGAAGTATGACATCATGCAGGATAAATTAAGTGTAAAGGAATATGAGGACCCTTTTAAGGGTTAAGTCGAAGTAGTACGAACGCCTCTTCAGAGGCATGAGCAACGCGTCAAGTGCAATAGTGACTTGAACGAAGAGAAAGTCTAGGGCGCCTTGAGACGCTGTCTGGCAGCAAGGGCTTACAGCCAGCGTCCCGAGCCACCCGTTTTACGGGTGGTGGCGACTACCAGTTTTGCAATGTATTCTCCTGTTTTTGAACTTAAAAACAAAGGGATTTCATACTATGATAGAGGTATGGTATCGGTGTGCCGGTGCAAAAACCGGTATTTTCCGAAACCGTTCAGACATGCCTTACCTGCTGCCTTTTTTCCGCCATTCGCTGGGACTTAGGGAGAAGCTTTTCTTAAAGGCCTTGTAGAATATGGAATTGTCGGAAAAGCCGCATTCCAGGGCAATTTTCTGAATGGGCTGATCGGTGCGTTCCAAAAGCTTTTTGGCATTCTGCAGGCGTATGGCGGTGAGATAAGCGTGGGGTGTCATACCCAGCTCCTGCTTCATTTTCTTATCGATATATTCGGAGGAATAATGAAAAATTTCCGACAGATGTTCCCCCGTGATGCGGGAAGCATAGTTCTCATTTACATAGCGCATGAGAGCGGCAGTCAGCGGGGTGTAGGACTGTTCCTGGGTATACAGCAGGCCAAGCAGTCTGAAAAATTCACTCTGAAGCTCCAGGTGGCTGCAAGGGGTCTGGTTCCGAAGGCGTTCCAGATGCTGAAGGATCGGAAGGAAAAGGACGGGGCGGAAGGTACCGCGGACAGGCAGCATCAGCCGGCTGGTGCGATCCTCGGTATAGGAGGCTTCAAAGTGGATGTAGTAGTATTCCGCCTTGGGACTGGGAAGAGAGGCGTCCTGCCAGGTGTTTTTCTTCTGGATATACCAATCGCCCGGACGGAGGGTGGTCATAACCTCATTCTCGGTAAACTGAAGGGTATTTTTGAGCATGAAAATGAGGACAAAGTATCCGCAGAAACGGGAACAGTGGTATTCATTTATGCCGAAACGTTTCAACTGGCAGTCTGTCAGATAGGGCATGGGTGCAGGAGACAGAAAAATAGTTTCCATTGCAAAACCGCCTTTCCTGGATGGTTTGAGGTTGCTCTATAGTTACAGAATAAAACATTTACAGAAAAAAAGAAACAAAAAGAATAAGGAGATGGAAGGATGAAAACAAAAAAATTTATTCCGCTTACCGCAAAGGAGCTGAAGCCGCAGGGATGGCTGAAGCGGCAGCTGGAAATCCAGGCGGAAGGGCTTTCCGGGCACCTGGATTTGATTTGGCCGGATATCCGCGACAGCAAATGGATCGGCGGTGATAAGGAAGGCTGGGAACGGGTACCTTACTGGCTGGACGGTTTCATTCCGCTTGCTTATCTGCTGGAGGATGAGGATCTGATCAAGAGGGCAGGACGATATATAGATGCGATTCTGGACCGGCAGGAGGAGGACGGCTGGATCTGTCCGTGTCCGAAAGAAGAGAGAGAGACCTATGATGTATGGGCGGCTTTTTTAATATGTAAGGTACTGGTGCTCTATCATGACTGTACGGGGGATGAGCGGATCGAGTCAGCAGTCTGCCGGGCTATGAAAAACCTGCTGGGGCACATAACCCGCAACACCCTTTTTAATTGGGGAGCGGCGAGGTGGTATGAATGTCTGATCCCTCTTTTGTGGCTCTATGAAAGGCGTCCGGAGGAATGGATGCTTCAGCTTATGTATGTTCTGGATGCCCAGGGGCTGGATTATGAAAAGCTTTATGAACATTTTGACTTCGGACATCCTGCTGCAGACAAATACTGGACGCAGCTGAATCATGTGGTGAATACGGCAATGGCGCTGAAATCCAGGGCGCTGATGTCTCTTGTTACCGGGGAGGACGGGGATGCCTTCGCCCGGAAGATGTATCAGAAGGTGATGCGGTATAACAGTATGGTGACAGGACATTTTACGGGGGATGAATGCCTGTCCGGGGATTCGCCCGTCCAGGGAAGCGAATGCTGCAGCGTGGCGGAAGCCATGTATTCCTGCGAGATCCTTCTGGCGGTGGCAGGCGATCCCTTCTGGGGGGATCTGCTGGAAAAAGAAGCCTTTAACTGTCTTCCGGCTACAACCACACCGGATATGTGGGCGCATCAGTACGTACAGATGACCAATCAGATCAGCGGACGGAGAATTCCTGAGGAAGAGGTTCCTTTTAATTCCAATAGCGGGGAAGCGCATATGTTTGGCCTGGAGCCTAATTTTGGATGCTGTACGGCGAATTTCAACCAGGCCTGGCCCAAATTCGCCTTATCGACGCTGATGCAGAGCCGGGAGGGGCTGGCGGTGATGTCCATGGTGCCTTCCCGGGCGCAGGTGATGCGGGACGGGACGGCAGTCTGCCTTCAGGTAGTGTCCGAGTATCCGTTCCGCGATGAGGCGGTGATCGAGGTGACTGCCGATCGGCCTGTGACCATGGAGCTTCTTCTCCGGATACCCGGCTTCGCCGATGAAGCCTGGGTGGATGGGGAAAAAGCGGAGCCGGGAAGCTTTTTCAGGATCCACAGGACGTGGGAAGGCAGTACCCGGATTTCTGTCCGTTTTTCTTATGAAACAAAGCTGGCGGAACGCCCCTTCGGAGCCAGGGCGGCCGTGCGCGGGCCTTTTGTCTATTCCCTGCCTGTTAAGGCGGAATGCCGGCTGCTGGAATACAGCAGAGACGGCGTGGAGCGGAAAGCGCCTTACTGCGATTACGAATTCACTCCGGTTTCAGACTGGAATTATGGTTTCTGTTCGGAACACTTTGAAGTCATTCCGCAAAACATGGGAGATTATCCGTTCTCCGTGGAAAAACCTCCGGTGCGCCTGAAAACGAAAATGGTAAAGGTGCCCTGGGAGGAGAAAGGCGGCGTCTGCCATGTGGAGCCTTCAAAACGGATTGCCCTGGGAGAGCCGGAGGACATGTATCTGCAGCCTTATGGATGCACCAACCTGCGTATGACGGAAATGCCTTTTATCGGGGACTGAGCTGCGGGCGGAAAACAGAACCGCTTCCATTCAAAACCGCTGCATTTCAAACCGCTTCATTTCCTGAAAATCATCTTTTCTTTTGCAGGGGATATGATAAAATGAAAAAGAGTATGATATACTTTTTCAGAGGGAAAAGGAGTGAGCGGATGAAAAAAGGTTACAGAATGACAGCATTGGCGGCAGCGGCGGTTCTGGCGGCGGCAAGTCTGTTTCCGCCCGTACCGGCGGAGGCGGAGGAACCCGCGCCGCAGGCGTTGGGGGAAACCGCTGCCGGTGAAGCCCCCGGAAACGGTATGCTTCTTGGCGCGGTTGCCGCGGGCAGCATGACGGCGGAAGGGAATGAGCTGAAGGTCTATGTGGCTGTACAGGCGCTTCCGGGAACTGCGGGGATCGATCATATTAATATCCAGTTTAAAAATCCGGTAAATGACAGAAGCGTTACCAAGATACTCCGGGACAGGGACTATGCCAACGGTGTGTATGCGGGATGGATAACGATGAGCATTTATGAGCCTGCCGGCAATTATGTGCTGGATAAGGTGATCCTGCAGGATACTAACGGCGCTTACCTGAAATACTGCAGGGCGGAGGACCGGGAGGAAAATGACAAATACCAGACCCTTCCGTTTCCGGCGGGTTTTACCATTGCAAACGGTGTGGCGGTGCTGGATGAAACCCCTCCTGTACTGGGGGCGGTGACGGTTGCTCCCGTACAGGCGGCAAAGGAGTCGCCGCTTACGGTGACCGCTGCGGTTGCGGATGATTTTTCCGGTGTGGACACGGTTGCGGTGCGCTTTGAGAATGAAAAGGGAAAAGCGATCAGCATCGACTTGGAATATCAGGGAGATATGCTCTATTCCGGCACCATCAAAAAGAGCCAGACGAAGGAAGCGGGTACCTATCGGATCAAACGGGTTTCGGTTGCTGACCATATGGGAAACAGCAAGATATATTACGGCGGTGACGGACCCTTTGCCAGTGATATTTTCTTTGTGATACAATAAGACCGGACTCATCTGCAGCAGTCTTCCGGGCTGCTGCAGTGTTTACCTAAGACAGAAGTAACGGTTTGCCCCATCACAGTTACCGACAGAAACACATATGAGGAAAACAGAATGGAAATGTTTGATATCCGCACGCCCGAAGGGGTGCTTACGGGGGAAGTGAAGGAAAGAAGCGCCGTCCATAGGGACGGGGACTGGCATGGAACAGCCCACATCTGGCTGGTACGGCAAAACGGCGGAAAAACAGAGGTGCTTTTGCAGAAGAGAAGCAGCAGGAAGGAAACTTTTCCGGGATGCTACGATGCTTCCTGTGCGGGGCATTTATCGGCAGGGGACAGTTTTGCAGAGGGAGCGCTTCGGGAGCTGGAGGAGGAGCTGGGGCTGGAGGCGAAGGAGGAGGATCTGTACCCGGCGGGTATTTATCCCTGTCAGGTGGATGATTACTTCGGCGGGGTCCATGTCCTGGACAGGGAAATCTCCGCGCTGTTTTTGTATGAAAAGCCCGTCAGGGAAGAGGAGCTTACGCTGCAGGAAGAAGAGGTGGAAGGCGTGTGCTGGATCGCTTTTGAGCGCCTGAAGGAGCTGGCGGCAGCAGGGGCGCCGGGATACTGTATTTTTCCCTGGGAAACGGATGCGCTGGAAGAGGTATTCCGGAAAAGGTATCCGGGGCCGGCGGAAAATACGGTATAAGGGGCCGTCAGAGTGAGATATACATATGCCGGAGGCGTTTTGTGATAATCCGTGGATGAATACATAAAAGTACCCCTGCTGGAAACTTCGGAAAAAACGAAGCTTCCAACAGGGGTATTATTCTTTTGGGACGGAAAGTTTTTACTGCAGAGTCTGCTCCGTCATGATTTCCCACCGTATCCCGAACCGATCGATCAGGGAAACGAAGCAGGAGCTGTAGGTGGTGCTTTGCGGCGTCTGCCGGATAACCGCTCCTTCCTTCATGACTTCATAAGCCTCCATCACCTGTTCTTTTGTATCCATGGTTACCACCAGGGATAAGGGCGGTGAAACCGGCTTTTCCGCTATTTCTGCGGGTTCCATGTCAGACATTATCACCCGGATTCCGTACAGAAGCATTTCTCCATGATAGACACGGCCGCCTAACCGGCTGTCGGCAACGTAATCCCGGGGATTGGCATCCCGGTAATGCAGGAGACAGGTGATTTCCCCATGGAAAGCCTTTTGGTACAGATTCATGGCTTCTTCACAGTCTCCCTGGAAATGAAAATTCGGTGTGATTATCATAGGGTCCCCTCCCGGTAACGCCGGATTTACTCGTGTACGTGTGCCCCGGCATAATGGACATGAAGCAGTTCATGCTCCCTGCCTTCCAGCAGTCCGCCGTTGTAGAGATTGAATATGACAGGGTTTTCTTCGCTTCGTTTGATGGGGGCTGCTTTGTCGGAGCGGTACATTCCGGCCATACGTTCTTTTTTATCCACCTTGTGGCAGAAGGGCTGGCCGGCGCCTGCGATACAGCCGTACGGACATGCCATAACCTCCACGAAGTCAAAATGCTCTTCCCCGCTCTTGATTTTTTCCAGCAAATCATCGGCATTGCCCAGCCCGCTTACCACACCGATGCGCAGGGTACGCCCATCCATTTCCACGATGGCTTCCTTCACGCCTTCCATGCCGCGGATACCGGAGAATTTGATATCGCGCAGGGTCTGGGTGCTCTTTTCCTGTACCAGACGGCGCAGGGCCGCTTCGGTAACGCCGCCGGTAACGCCGAATATAACGCCGGCGCCGGAGGAAATGGAGAAGGGCATATCGGGGGCTTCGGGATCGATTTCGTCAAACTGGATGCCGCTTTCCCGGATCATACGGATCAGTTCTTTTGTGGTGAGTACATAATCAACGTCCGGGACACCGTTTCGTTTGAATTCTTCCCGTACCGCTTCCATTTTCTTTGCCACACAGGGCATGATGGCAACAGAGATTGTTTCCTGTTCTTCTTCCGCGTCTTTTTCCTTATAGTATTCCTTTAACACCGCGCCGAACATTTCCATAGGTGATTTACAGGTGGAGATGTAGGGCATGATATCCGGATGCTTGGTTTCCGCAAAGCGTATCCAGGCGGGGCAGCAGGAGGTGAACAGAGGGAAACGGCCGTCGCCGCTTTCCAGCTTTTCCGCCAGCTCCCGGGCTTCTTCCATAATGGTCAGATCGGCGCCCACGCAGGTGTCATAAACGGCGTCGAAGCCCAGCATACGGATGGCGGTGAAAATCCTGCCGATGCTGTCTTCGCCGGGCGGAAGGCCGAAGGCTTCTCCCAGGGCCACACGGACGGCAGGGGCAACCTGTACCACCACGCGTTTGGCCGGATCGTAGAGGTGGCGCCATACCTTATCCATATTGGTTTTTACCTTGATTGCTGCAGTGGGGCATACGGCCGCACACTGGCCGCAGTTCACACAGTCGGTCTCCGCCAGTTTCTTGCCGAAGGCGGGAGTGACCACCATGGAGGAGCCGCGTTCCGCGAAATCAATAGCTCCCACGTGCTGTACTTCATTACATACCCTCACACAGTCGCCGCAGAGAATACATTTGCTGGGATCCCTCACGATGGACACCGAGGAATCGTCCACGGGCTGAGGGGTTCTTGTATTGGGAAAACGAACGTCCGTCAGTCCCAGGCGGCCTGCCAGCTCCTGCAGGCGGCAGGTCTGGTTCTTTTCACATATGGTACAGTCCCGGCAGTGGGAAGCCAGCAGCAGCTCCAGGATCATTTTGCGGTGATGCTGCAGGCGGGGGGTATTGGTACGGATGGACATTTTATCCTTGGGAGGGGTGGAGCAGGAGGCAATCAGGTTGCCGCGCTCGTCCTCAACCATACACATACGGCAGGCGCCGTAAATGGAAAGGTCGGAATAATAGCAAAGGGTGGGTACGTGGATTCCCACGCTGTTGATTACCTGCAGGATATTTTTTTCCTGGTCGAAATCCGCCCTTATGCCGTCAATAATCATGTATTTTGCCATTTCAGATTCTCCTTTATGCGATTGCATGAAATCAGTAAATTGCATGGAATGGACAGCCGTCCTTACAGGTGCCGCACTTGATACATTTGCTGACATCGATAGTATGGGGCTTCTTCAGTTCGCCCGTAATAGCGGACACAGGACAGAGCCTTGCACACTTGGTACAGCCTCTGCAAAGGTCGGGATCGATTTGCAGGTTGACAAGCGCCTTGCATTGTCCGGCAGGACATTTTTTATCCACAACGTGGGCAATGTATTCTTCGCGGAAATATTTCATGGTGCTGACAACCGGGAAAGCGGCTGTTTTTCCAAGGCCGCATAAAGCGGTATCGGAAATGGTCTGGGAGAGTTCCCCGAGCATATCCAGATGCTCCATGGTTCCCCTGCCCTCCGTGATATCGGTTAGAAGCTCCAGCATACGTTTCGTGCCTTCCCGGCAGGGAACGCATTTGCCGCAGGATTCGTTCTGGGTAAAATTCATAAAGAAGCGGGCAACCTCCACCATACAGCTTTTGTCGTTCATGACAACCAGGCCGCCGGAGCCGATCATGGCGCCCACTTTTTTCAGGGAATCAAAATCCAGGTGCATATCCAGGTGATCCTCGGTGGCGCTGATGCACAGACAGCCGCCGGAGGGGCCGCCGATCTGGACCGCTTTGAAATCGCCGCCTTTTACACCGCCGCCGATGTCGAAAATAACCTCCCGGAGAGTGGTTCCCATGGGAACCTCGATGAGTCCGGTATTATTGACATTTCCGGTAAGGGCAAAGGCCTTGGTGCCGTGGTTGTTTGCCGGCCCCATAGTCTTGTACCAGTCGGCGCCCTTCAGGATAATGGGAGCTACGTTGCAGAAGGTTTCCACGTTGTTCAGGACGGTTGGCTTTTCGAAAAGCCCTTTTTCCACAGTCCTGGGGGGTTTTACCCTGGGCATGCCCCGGTTCCCTTCGATGGAGGAGGTGAGGGCACTTCCCTCGCCGCATACGAATGCACCCGCCCCCTGGCTTATTTTAACGGTGAAATCAAAACCGGAGCCCAGGATGTTTTCACCCAGGAGGCCGATTTCTGTGGCCTGGTCAATGGCATTCTGAAGACGGGATACAGCCAGCGGATATTCCGCGCGCACATAGATATAGCCATAATGTGCACCGGTAGCGATACCGGATATGAGCATACCTTCCAGCACACGGTGGGGTTCGCCTTCCATCATGGAACGATCCATGAATGCGCCCGGATCCCCTTCGTCGCCGTTGCAGACGACATATTTAATCTCTTCGGGCTGACGGAGCACCTGCGCCCATTTACGGCCGGTGGGGAATCCGCCGCCCCCTCTGCCACGCAGGCAGGAGTCTGTGATTTCATCCACGATCTGCTGGGGAGTCATATCAAATAAAGCCTTAGCCACGGCGCTGTAGCCGCCTTCGGCAATGTATTCCTTTACGGATTCCGCATTGATATGGCCGCAGTATTCCAGGGCCACACGGGTCTGTTTCTTATAGAAAGGAATATCTTCCTGTTTGGGATAGGATTTGAGGGACTGATCCTGGTAAACAAGGTGCTCCACGATTTCATCCTTCAGAATGCTTCTTTCGATGATTTCCTCGCAGTCTTCCACTTTTACCTTTATGTACAGAAGCCCTTCCGGATCGATGCGCAGCAGCGGCCCCATTTCACAGAAGCCGTGGCAGCCGCTTTTTTTCAGGCCGACGGGCTGATCCTTGCAGCCGCAGCCGTCATTTCCGGCGGAATGAAGGGAAGGATCGTGAGGCTCTTCCTCTAAGACTACCTCACAGCAGATTCCTTTTTCTTCCATAAGCTCTTTCAGGCGGTCATAAATCAGAAGGGAGCCGCCTGCCACACAGCCGGTTCCCGCACAGACCAGAATCCGTTTCTTCTGGGCATTCACCCGGCTGCTGTAGTATTCCTGCAAGTGGTTTAATTCGTCGCGGCTGTTAATTCTCATTGGCTGCTTCCTCCCTCAGTTCGCTTATGAGTTCTCGTGCTTTTTCCGGTGTCATGGCGGCATGTACCTTATCGTTAACGGTGCATACCGGCGCCAGACCGCAGGCTCCCAGGCAGGATACGGTTTCCAGGGTAAAAAGCATATCGTCCGAATTGTGCTTGGTTTCGGACAGGCCCAGGATATTCCGGAACTCCTCCAGGATGGGAATAGATTTACGGACATGACAGGCAGTGCCGTCGCATACTTTGATGACATATCTGCCCTTCGGTTCCAGAGAAAAGTTCTCGTAGAAGGTGGCAACGCCGTAGATCTTGGCTTCGCTCAGCTTCAGCTTCCCGGCAATGTAGGTAAGCGCTTCTTCGGGAAGATAACGGTACTTCTTCTGGATGTCCTGCATGACTGCGATAACGGAAGAACTGTCGTAATCATGGCTTGAAAGAATCTCATCGAGGCTGGTGATTTCTTCTTGCGTTAACATGTGAACTCCTTTCGTTCGTGCGGAAATGCTGCGGGAAAACAGCCGGCATTTCAGGCTTTGCCCCAAGGCCGGCGGAAAGAGGTATTCCGGCAGCTGTCCGCAGGGTAACCCCTGCTTTCCATTAAAATTTTCCTTCATATAACCCCATGGCTTACTGCGGGGTATAGGACGCCTGCTGTCAGTAGATGGACTGCCTGGCTTTGCGGCCGGGCAGGTGATCAGCAATGGTTTAAATATTTTACCATAAAACCATGGTATGTACCATTAAATTTCTATGAAATTTGATAAAAAAACTCATATTATCATCAAATATTTAAAGAATATACAAAAGATACAATGAATTTGCAAATAAATATACATTATGCCTGAAAATATAGCCCGGATAAATGGGAGTATTCTTGTTTGCTCAGTATGGCGCATGATCACGGAGGGATCCGTAACTTGGTAGTTGCCCATCCTGCATTTTTTCTATAGAATAATAGAAAAGAAGAAAAGGAGCCGTTATCTTATGAAAGGGAGGAAATACAGCAAAGGGAAAAGGGCGGGAATGATACTGGCGGCAGCTGTCTTTGTGACTGTTGTTGGAATTTTCGGGTATATAGAAGATTATTATCATGCGCTTCCCGTTATGCAGGAAACTTTGTCCGCAGCGGGGGAAGAGACGGCTGCGGAGCAGGCGGGGAAAAAATGGATTACCTATGGGGATCCGGAATGCGGCAGGGGGCTGGTATTCTATCCGGGGGCCAAGGTGGAGGAAGAGGCATACGGGCCGCTGCTTCGTGAAATCGCGGGGCAGGATTTTTTCTGTGTGCTGATAAGGATGCCCGGCCGCCTGGCGGTGTTCAACAGCGGCGCGGCGGCGCAGGTGATGGAGGCATATCCCGATATGGAGGAATGGTATCTGGGAGGGCATTCCCTGGGAGGGGCGATGGCCGCTTCCTTTGCGGCCTCCGGACAGGAAGAAAAGATGAAGGGACTGGTGCTGCTGGCGGCATATGCGCCAAAGCCTCTGCCGGAGGAACTGGCTGTCTTAAGCATATATGGAAGCCGGGATGGGGTACTGAACCGGGAAAAATATGAGGAATACCGGGATAACCTGCCGGAGGGCAGTGTGGAATATGTGATAGAAGGCGGCAACCATGCGGGATTTGGCTGGTATGGGGAGCAGGACGGGGATGGAGAGGCCGGGGTGACGCCCCCGGAGCAGTGGAAAATGACGGCGGAAAAAATGGGAAGCTGGGCGGATGGGATGGAAGGATAAAGAACGGGGAGATATGTTATGAGGGGAAAGCGGTTATGGAAAAGAATCGGCAGTATTCTGTTTGCGGTATGCCTTGCGGGTATTACCGCCGCCTGTCAGTTAACGGGTAATACGGTACAAGGCGGGAAGAAGGGGGATGAGAAGCCGGAAGAGGTGGTCATACATGTACTTGTAACCACGCATGCCTGGACAAAGGATATGGAGGACATCCCCAGTTTTCAGGCGCTGAGTGAAAAAACAGGGGTAAAAGTGGTATGGGAGCAGGTCCGCTCCGGCTGGGAGGAAAAGAAAAATGCTATCCTTTCCAGCGGGGATGTGCCGGATGTTTTTCTAGGCGGGGCCATTACGGATGCCGATATATCGGCGTATCAGGATCTTTTTCTGCCGCTGGACGGGCTGATAGATGACCAGGCGCCCTATGTATGTAACATGTTTGAGGAAAAGCCGGATACCAGGATGCTGGCGACTTTTACCGACGGGAATATCTATGGCCTTCCGTCTGTGAAGTTCCACAGGCCGGACAGTACTTCCATGATGATGATTAATCAGGAGTGGCTGGATACCCTGGGGCTTGAGACACCCCGGACATTGGAGGAATTCAGGGAAGTGCTCAGGGCCTTCCGGGACGGGGATCCCAACGGAAACGGAAAGGCGGATGAAATCCCCTTTGATTTTTCCAATAACAGGGGATTGTTTACCGCTATGAATCTGATAGGAGCTTATGGAAGATGTGCCGAGGATTTTTCCGGAGAATGGTTTGGTATGGATAAAGGAGAGATTCTTTTTCTGCCGGTTACGGAGGAATATTACCAGTTGGTAAGCTATCTGCACAGTTTATTTGAGGAGGGCCTTATCAATCCGGATGTGTTCAGCCAGGATTATTCCCAGTTTCAGCTGAAATCAAAAAATCCGGAAGCCATGACGGTAGGAGCGACTCTGGGCTGGTCCATTGAGGATCGCATGGGGCCGGATTATGCGGAAAGTTACCGGGTCCTTCTGCCGCTCAGTGCTTCCGAAGAGATGGCCCCTTATTGGCCTTCCCACCCGGCACGGTGCAAATATGAGACAAACCGTGTGGTGGTAACTGCCAATAATCCCTATCCGGAGGAAACCATGCAATGGATTAATGAAATGTATGGGGAAGAATTTTCCGTACAGGCTATTTATGGTTCTTTCGGCATAGGGGTGGAAAAAACAGAGGATGGCTATGAGGTACTGCCCGCTCCGGGAGGAAAGACGGCGGATGAATGGAAATGGATGAATTCCCTGGGAGGGAACGCCGTATGTTTTGCTTCGGATGAACTGGACAGCCGGTTGAAGCCACCGGCTTCCATAGCCCTGAGTCTGGAGCAATACCGCCTGTATGAGCCTTATTTCCAGCCGGAGGAGGATATTCTCCCACGATTGAAATTTACCAGGGAGGAAGCGGACCGTCTTGCCATAATAAAAACCGGCATCCTGAAGCTTGTGGATGAAAAATGGGTAAAATGGATCGCTTCGGGCGGAATCGAGGAGGAATGGGACGCGTATCTGGAAGAAATCGGGCAGATGGGATTTGAGGAAATGATGAAAATCTATCAGGACGAGCTGGAGAGTTACCGGCAGGAGGAATCCTAAATGAATGAAAAGGAAAGGCGGAAAAGCAGTTACTTAAAATTCCTTTTTTCATATGTTATTGTATTTTTGCTGCCTGTCATGGTTATGCTGATTTATTTTTATCCGGCTGTCAGCAGGAATATGAATGAAAGTGCGCTAATAGCAGGAAAGCATTCTCTTACTTTGCTGAAAAATTCTGTGGACACTCAGTTCCGCATGATATCCAATTACCCGTCGGCCATATGGATGGATCCGGATATCACAGCAAAAATGCTGCATGACGGAAGTTCTTATGACCATTATCTGCTCCAGACAGAACTGAAGAAAATCGCAGGTACGAATCCTTTCCTGGAAAAGGTGCTTCTTTTTAACCGGAATGACGGATTGTTCTTTGGGACGGATACTCTTTATTCCTCTTGGGAGATCAATAATCCGGGCAGCGCCTTTTTTTATGATAATTGGGATAAGGAAGCCTTTATGACGTATTTTCTGGGCCTTAAGAAGATGGATGTAAGGGAAGCGGAGCCTGTATTTATGAATCAGACTCTGATGAATGATATAATTACCATAAGCCTTCCCATACCGGTGGGAAATCCACAGGCCGAACTGGTGCTTATTGTTTTAATCAGGGAAAAGAATCTGTTCTCTGATATGGGATCCCTGCAGGGAGAAGAAGGGGAAGGGAGCTTTTTTGCAGTGCTGGATGAAAAAAACAGGCCGATTGCGCTATCCGCCCATGAAGCAGGACTTACGGAAGAGACAATCACCGGATTGGTAGAAAGCGGGATAAAGGAAAACGGGCAGTATCTTATTTCTTCTCTGGATTCCAACTATTATGATATGAAATATGTTATCATCCAGGACAAAACGAAAATACAGCAGGGAATGAACCGGGTGAGCCGTAATACGCTGGTGCTGTTTGTGCTGCTGCTGGCAGGGGGAGCCGTCCTCATATGGAGTTTTGCCCATATCAGCTATAAGCCCATTCTTCTTTTGAAAAAGAAGGTATCGTCCAGGGAAGAACAGTTGAAAAATTATTTTTTTACCCAATGTATGGGCGGTGTTTTTACAGAAGAAGAGCAGGTCAGGGAAAATGCGGAGGCCTGTTCGGCCGTGCTTTTCCCATGGAATTGCTGTAT
The DNA here is from genome assembly GCA_022845955.1 of Lachnospiraceae bacterium. Lineage (GTDB taxonomy): Bacteria > Bacillota > Clostridia > Lachnospirales > Lachnospiraceae > Eisenbergiella. The sequence goes on along the minus strand of AP025576.1, from coordinate 5,559,213 downwards.
TGTCTGTCAGGGGAAGGACAGGGAAAACCAGAAAGCGGAGGTAACCGCTATCCTGGAAAAAGTAACTCAAAAATGGCTCTCCATGATGGGCGGCGGGGGAAAAGAGAAGCAATTTCTTTGTTATCGCCCGGAAGGATTGAATAAAGAATATGAAACGCTGTTGGTATCCGCAGAAGAAGAAGGTATGCTGGAAACATGGATAAAGATGTTCCGGGAGGTTTACCAAAGCGAAACGTATTCGTTTTATGCCGGGATTGGACGCAGTGCGGCGCCGCCGGATATCCATACCTCTTATATGCTGAGTGTGGCAGCTGTTGAATATGCCATGACCAGAAAACGCCCTTCGGCGGTAAGCTATGACTGTATAGAAGTGAAACGGGTGGAAAATCTGAACGAGATCTTTGAATGCGGAAGGCATCTGGAAATTGCCGTCCTGCGGAAAAACGGGGCGGAGCTGCGCAGCTGTACCGGCCGGATGATTAAATATCTGGAAGGTCTGAGAGGAGCGGAGGAAACCTATAAAGTAGTGTACCGTAATATGTATAATCTTCTTGCCAGGGAATGGAATGCCAGAGGAGCGAAAAAGGAATATATCTATACCATTGCCGATAAGAAAAGACTGGATTATGAGGTGATGGAACAGACTTTTTCCTTGCTGGCGGATCAGCTTTCCCGAATGTGGGAAGAGGGGAAACCGGAAAAGGGCAAGGATTTGGATATCCGGGATGTATTCCGTTATATGGAAGAAAATGCCGGGGATTATAATCTTTCCCTGCAGTCCGCTGCAGAGCAATTCGGTATGTCTTATTCCAATTTGAGTCATTATTTTAAAAATTCCGCCGGGATGAATTTTTCCACCTGGCTTGAGCGTCTGCGGGTGGAGAAGGCAAAGGAATACCTGGAGAATTCCGAAGATTCGCTGGAAAAAATAGCGGCTGAGGTGGGATATTCCACAGCCAATGGGTTGGGAAGAGTTTTTAAAAAGCATTGTGGAATGACGCCGGGAGAATACAGAAAAAGCCTGCGGCATTCAGAATGATAGCAGGATGGCAGGTAACGGGATACCTGCCATTTATTCCCGCGGGCAACGAGCCAAACGGATGCACGAGTGCATCCGTTTGGCGACTGCCGCGAGGGTCAAATACCCCGCAGCGAGCTGCGGGGTATTTGACTTTTTAGAAGCTGAATCATTTACCCTCTTTTCATACGTTTATATAGATAGAGGGGACGCCCTCAGGAGGAAACACTTGACGCGTGAAGATGAATTATTCAAAAAACTGAAGCAGGGTGAGGAGACGGCACTGGAGGATCTGGTGAAGCTGTATTATCCGGAAATACTGAGGTACTGCCTGTGGCATGCGCCCGACCGGATGGCGGCGGAGGATGCCGCCCAGGATACCTTTCTGAAGGCGGTCCGTTTGCTTGACAGGTATGAGCATAAGGGGAAATTCAAGCCTTTTCTGTACCAGATAGCAAAAAACACCTGTATTGATTTGTGGCGGAAAAAGAGGGCGGATCCTTTGCCGGAGGAGCTGGAATATACGGAACGGGAATTCGTCCGGGCGGAGGAAGACGCGGATTTCTGTCTGCTTGTGGGAGGGCTGCCTGAGAATCAGAAAGAAATCGTACTGCTGCGTTTTGCACAGGAGCTGACGCTTCGGGAAATAGGAGCCGTACTGGATCTGCCTCTGCGGACGGTGCAGTCGAGGCTGCGCAGGGCGTTAAAGCAGCTGAAAAAGGAGATTCAGGAAGGAGGAGGGAAGCATGGGAAATAACTGGAAAAAGCAGTTGGGTGAACAGCTGAAAGCGGCGGGGGCCGGCCGGGAAACGAGCGGCATGGAAAGGACGATAGCGGCCGTTCAGGAGGAATATGGTAAGATAACGGATGCCGCACTCCGGGAGACATCCTTATGTGCGGGGAATAAAAGGGAAAGAATCCGGTTCGGGGAGTTCCTGCTTTTGCAGATTCGGTTTACCGGGTGGAAAATATGGATTCTGCAGGCGGCCGTGTTCGGGGCTGCGGGTCTTTTCCTTTTCCGGGTTTCCGGGGATATATACCAGATCAGCCGGGATAAAATCCCGTTCCTGCTATGCTGCTGCGCGGTATTGGCTGCCATGACGGCGATTCCTTTCCTGCAGAGATCCCTGCGCTGCCGGATGTATGAAACGGAGGCGGCTTCCAGGATGTCTGCGGGAAAGCTGCTGGCCTCCTGGATCGTACTTGCCGGGGTGGGGGATATGGCCGGCCTTCTTATGCTTTTGGTTCTCACGGTCCGTAAAACGCCTTTGGAGTACGGCAGCGCGGTCCTGTATCTGGCGGTCCCGTTTCTTGCGGCAGCAGCGGTCCTGTTTTATCTGCTGGTTCATTTAAAACTGCGTTATTTTCCCCTCAGCAGCGTCTGTGTATGCGCCGCCCTGCTGCTGGTCTTTGGGATATGCAGTGAATACTATCCGGTCTTTTTCCGCCAGACGTTCACAGCCGGATGGGGGCTTGTATGCCTTTGTCTTCTGGCTTTTATGGTACGGCAGTATGGACGGCTGCACAGGGCTTATGCACTGTGCGGGATATAAGACTGTACCGTGAAGGCCGTATCTGTGGGGGCGGGAACAAAGCAGGAAACGAAACGTAACCGTTCGGACATAGCGGAACGGTTATAACGCAGCGGAAAGGATTTTCCGGGAATCGAGGTTATTATGGAATTATGTTTGGAACAGGTGAGCAAGCGCTTTCAGGATAAAAAAGCGGTGGATAGTGTCTCTTTGCGGATAACGCCCGGTGTCTGGGGGCTTCTTGGCGCCAATGGGGCGGGAAAAACAACGCTGATGCGTATGATAGCAGGAATTCTGAAGCCGGATGAAGGGCAGATTATCTATGACGGCGTGCGGATAGACAGCCTGGGGGAGGCGTATCGGGATATCTTCGGATACCTGCCTCAGGAATTCGGTTTCTATCCGGAATTTACCGTCCGGGATTATCTGGAATATATCGCGGCCCTGAAGGGGCTTAAGCCCGGGCAGTCCCGGGAAAAAATAGGAGAGCTGCTGGAAACGCTGACCCTGAAGGATGTGAGGAACAAAAAGATTGTGAAGCTTTCGGGAGGTATGAAAAGGCGGGTGGGGATTGCCCAGGCACTGTTAAATGAGCCGGAAATCCTGATTCTGGATGAACCCACAAGCGGTCTGGATCCGGGAGAACGGGTCCGCTTCCGCAACCTGCTTTCCGAATTTGCCCATGACAGGATCGTGGTGATATCCACCCATATCGTGCCGGATGTGGAATACATTGCTATGAAAAACGCTATTATGAAGGATGGAAGGATCATAGAAACCGGGACCACCCAGGAACTGGTAACGCGTATGGAAGGAAAGGTTTTTTCCGAAAAGATCCCGGCCGGGATGCTTATGGAATATGAAAAAAGGCTTCGTATCGTCAATTTGAAAAACGAGCCGGACGGAGAGATTACGATCCGTTATCTGGGGGATAAAACGGAAAGCGGTGTTTGGCAGGAACCCCGGCTGGAGGATCTGTATCTCTGGCTTTTTCCCCAGGGGACCGATAAAGAAGGGGAAGAAACGGACAGGACGGAAGGAGGAAAAAAACGATGAGATTGTTCCGATTGGAAATAAAGAGAGTACTGCACACCAGGACAACCTGGATTCTGCTGCTGGCCGCCTTTGGGCTGTCTTCGCTGATGGCCTGGCTGCCGGTGACATTTGAAATCAGGAATATCGGAGAAGAGGGAAAGGAACAGGAAATCACGGGGCTGGATGCAATCCGGCTGACAAAGCAGGCCCAGGCGGGGCTGTCCGGGGAGATCACACAGGAACAGCTGAAGAAAGCGGTTGAAACCGCCGGGCAGATGCTTGCGGAATATGATAAGACCTATGCTTATCAGCTGCCCACAGAGGTTTACGTGGAAAAAATACTTCCCGTGGCGCCCCTGCTTTCCAGGATAACGGAGGTGTATGCAGATGCGGAAACGGGTATGGCGCCAGGAATAATCGGCCTGGATCCGGAATGGCTGGATCATTTTTATGAACAGTGTCCTGTCCATCTTAACGACCTGATGAAGCTGGAGCAGAAAAATCATCCGGAGGCGGCACAACAGGCGGAGAAGATGTATGCAAAGGTAAAAATGCCTTTTACTTATTATCCGGGCTACAGCACAAATGCCTATGATTACCAGATGCTCACGGTATTTCTTTTGACGCTGTTCTGTGTTATTATCGCCGCACCGGTTTATTCCGCCGATTACCAGACCCATGCGGATGATATCCTGCGCTGTACCAGGTATGGAAAAGGGCGGCTGGCGGTAGTGAAGCTGGCGTCTGCGCTGGTGATCACATCCGTTTCCTTTCTCCTGTGTGCGTCCTGGCATCTGATCCTTTCCAACAGCTTTTTCGGCTGGGATATGCTGAAAAGTTCCATGCAGCTGGTCTTTTCCACGGTGAGCTTGAGCGATTTGAATATCGGGCAGCTTCAGCTCATTGTGACTGCGGCCGGTTTTGCATGCCTGCTGGCGTCTGTCTGTTTTACGCTGTTTCTTTCCTCGCGTTGTAAAACCACGGTAAGCGCGCTGGCTCTGTCGCTGTTGTTTTTTCTCAGTCCCATCATTTTGTTCATGGCCTCTTCAGGAAATGGGGTGTCCTGGCTGCGGTGCATTCTGCCGTCGGGAGGTATCTCGATATTGGGAGGTTTTGCTTCGGAGGTAACCAATTTTAATTTCCTGCATATAGGCGGATACAGCCTGTGGGCACCTTTCGTGATTCTTGGCGCGGCCTTGGCGGAAATTCCGGTGTTTGCGGGCCTTTCGGTGCGGGGATATTGCAGACATTTTCAGTAGATGGGAAGGGGGAAGCTCCCGTTTGCCGGGGTATCCTGTCCGGTACCGTACCAGACGCACAGATCATTACGCAGGGGTCGGGGAAAACCGGCCCCTGTCTGTTGCCGGTAAGTGCTATGTTTTATTTATTCGTAAAACCTCGTCTATATTTTGCAGCATTTCCTTGATATCCACTCCAAGAATATAACAAAGGCTGGCTAATTCATAATCGGTTACAATACGGGCGTTATTTTCAATTTTGCTGATCATTTGTTGGTCAATATTAACATTAAACGTCTGCATTTTGGCAGCCAGTTCACCCTGTGTCAAATGCCTTTCTTTTCTTATGCTTTTCAGATTTTTCCCAATTATATTTTTGTTATCGCCAAAAGTTATTTTCTTCATTTCGTTCCCTACGTTTATGTGACTTATTTTTATTGACTTTATCATGAAACATGAGTTATAATACGTCACATAAACGTATTGTACATTTTGGCATTAAGTAACTAAAAAAAATAGGTAAATCTCACTATTGTTTTATTTACCTGTCTAAAGGGACAACATTTCATACAGTACGGCGGAAATAAAAAGCGGGAAAACACAACATGAGGTGTTCATTCCCGCTCTTCTTCTGCCTGCATATCTATATATTGTATTTCTTCGCCTTTGAAATGCACACCCCTAATCTATGAGGTAGTGCCGCAGCAAAGCCTCCCGGCCATCTTCTTTCAGCCGTTCCACAGAATAGCGCAGCCATTCCTCCGGGGTAGGCACATCCCCAGCGCATGGTATCCGTTCCCATTGCGCCCGGCGCTCCGGGTCAGGGTCATGCAGACCCTCCCATATCCGCTTTGAGATTTTCTCTTTGACCTTTTCCACGGTCGTATGATCCCGCTCCGCCAGCATGGCGAAGAAATCTTTTTTATTCTCTTGCAATGTAAAGCCTCCTGTCTGTATGAGTAGTATCTCCATGTTCGGCCCATGATATAAACTACTCTATGCCCCACTTGGGAAATATGGTAGCCACCGATTGTGACTATTATACCACCCATTTGGGAATTAGAATAGATACAGATGGGCAGGTGATGGAATGGACGCACAGAAGCGAATCAAGCAGCTCATGGAGGAGCGCGGCTGGACGGATTACAGGCTGGCAAAAGAGGCAAATCTATCTCACTCCACAATAACCAACCTTTTCAAAAGGAATAATGCGCCGACGCTTCCCACGCTGGAAGTGATTTGTCGTGCGTTTGGAATAACCTTAGCACAGTTTTTCGCGGAAGGCGGAGAAGCTGTGGAAATAACGGATGAACAGCGCGAGCTTTTTGCAAAATGGAGTATACTCACCGAGAAGCAAAAAGCCCTGCTGCTTGAATTTATAAGCACCTTACAGTAGAGGGCAAAGAAAAAGACCGCAGGCCGGAACCTGCGGTTTTCTCTTTGCCTTATTTCATTATACAGCCCAGCGCAATTCTGGCTCGCCGGTATTCCGTGAGCGGGTTGCCCTTTATGCTCTCAATGGAAACCCCTTGCTTTTTGGGCTTTCCTTCTAACCGCAGCGCCTGTCCGCAATCCCGGCAAAGGCGGGAAATATCGCTGACTAAAACCGCGTCTATCATGTGGCGGTGGGCCAGCCCGGCCATTTCCCGGATGCCGGGACGGTTCAGGGAAAGGCCGCTGCCGATCTCGGCTATTTCCGCCACAATATCATAGCCGCGCTCTTTGGCATATATGCGCAGCCGTTCTTTCTGCACCTCTAACAAGGTATCGTCTTGATCCGCGCGGGCGAGGCGGCAATAGACCGCCACCCGCATTGCTTTCCTTGCTTCCTTCTCCATTATGCTGCCCTCCATAATTCTGCCGTGATTTCGACCTGCCGCCCGTCGCGGAAGGTGAACACCAGCCTTTTATCTTCGTAAACCGTCACATAGTCCACCGTGGAATACCAAAGCTCCTCGTCAAAGGATTGCACCAGTTCCTGATGGCTGTTCATGTTTTCCATGAACAGCCGGATTCTTGTCTTTTTGGCATTACGTCCCTGCCGAAGCTCTGCGATCTCCGCCAGCCGTTTCCGGGCGGCTTCAAACCGCTCAGAGTAAGCGTCATACCGGCGGTTGTATTCTTCCTGATCCATGGCGGTTTGCGCATTTTCAGAAATGATTTTCTGAATAAGCCCCAGTACAACCTCGCTTTCATTTTCCAAGGTTTCCTGTTCTGCATCCAAGTCTGCCGTATCGGTCAGCGCCGCGATTACTTCCTCGTATGCCTCTATAATCTCGTCCCGGTTCCCCAGCACGATATTGAAGGCGGCCAGAAATGCGGCTTTGATTTCACCCTCTGTAAGATGGGGCGTGGAACAATGCTGTCCCCGGTATTTTTCGTTACACTGCCATACAAGGCTCCGGTTCTCCGTGTTGGAGTGCCAGACCTTGCTGCCATAAATGCCGCCACACTCGCCGCAGATAATGCGCCCGGAAAATGGATGCAGGCAGCTCGTAAAGCGCCCATCCGTCTTGCGGGTTTTCAGCTCGTATTGTACGAGGTCGAAAAGCTCCGGTTCAATAATGGCCGGATGGCTGTTCGTCACATAATACTGCGGCACCTCGCCTTCGTTGACCTTTTGCTTTTTGGTGAGGAAATCCACTGTGAATTTCTTCTGCAGGAGCGCGTCGCCTTTGTACTTTTCGTTGGTGAGGATGCTCTCCACCACCTTGGCCCGCCACACCTTTTTGCCGCCCGGCGTGGGAATACCCTCGTCGGTGAGGTAGGTGGCGATGGCCGAAGGGGATTTACCATAGAGGAACAGGCGGTAAATCAGCCGGATAATCACCGCCTCGGACTCTACAATGACCGGCAGCCCGTCCGGGCCTTTTTCATAGCCGAGGAAGCGTCGGTAAGGAAGGCTTACCTTTCCGTCTGCAAAACGCTTGCGCTGGCCCCATGTGACGTTCTCAGAAATGGAGCGGCTTTCTTCCTGCGCCAGCGAGGACATGATGGTAATAAGCAGCTCGCCTTTTCCGTCCAAGGTGCGGATATTCTCTTTTTCAAAGAAAACCTCAATGCCCTTTTCTTTGAGCTTGCGCACCGTGGTTAAGGTATCCACCGTATTGCGGGCGAACCGGCTGATAGATTTCGTGATAATCAGGTCGATTTTACCCGCCAGCGCATCAGCCACCATGCGGTTGAAGCCGTCGCGCTTTTTGGTGTTGGTGGCAGAAATGCCCTCGTCGGTATAAACCTCTACAAACTGCCACTCGTCCTTAGATTGAATGTACCGGGTATAATAGTCCACCTGCGCCTCATAGCTGGTAAGCTGCTCCTCATTGTTGGTGGATACACGAGCATAGGCTGCCACCCGCAGCTTGCGGGCCTCGCTGCTCAGTACATTGATGGGAAGCCGGTCTTTCTTTGCAGGGATAACCGTTACCCGCGCCGCTGTTACTGCTGGCATTTGGCAAGCCTCCTTTCTGCGGCCTGCCGGAGCGCCAATTCACACGCCCGCTGGCGGTTCTCCGGGTTCCAGCTATGGCGGCGGGAAGGATTGTCCCAAGTCTTTGTTACGGTATGCCCGTCATAGAAAACAAAGACCAGCACGCCGTTCTCCGGCACCTGAATTTCTTCCACCTTGGCCGCAAAGGCCGCCTCGTCAAATTCCGGCAGGCCCATGGCCTCGGCGCTCACCCGTTTCAAAATTTCCTCCGGGATCTGCTTGGCATCGCAGTGCGCCTTGCCTTTCTGGTTGAAGGTGCGGCATAGCCAGCCCCGCTTTTCATAGGGGGTGTTGCCGTTGAGAACCTTCCGGGTGAAAGATTTTCCGCATTTACCGCAATGTATCTTCCCGCTGAATGGAAAGCGGTTCCGCTCGTAACTCCCGGAGCGCGGTTGATAGGCGGCAGCCCGGCGGGCGCGTTCCGCCAGAACCTTCTCATAGGTTTCCCGGTCAAGAATCCCTTCATGGCTGCCCTCTACAAAATACTGCGGCTTTTCGCCGTTGTTCTTGCGAACCTCTTTTGTGATGGGGTCTACCACAAAAGTCTTTTGCAGCAGCATATCCCCAACGATTTTCTCGTTGCAAATCAGGTCAACGATGGAGTTCCCTCCCATGTTGGCACCATGCCTGCCTTTGATATTCACGGCGGCAAAGGCATCTTCCAGCTTATACCGCCCGTAACCTTCCAGATAGAGGTCGGCGGCCAGCCGTATGATCTCGGCTTCTTCCGGTACGACTTCCAATCGCCCGTTGACCTGCCTGTAACCATACATGGTGATGCTCCAAGGCAGGCCCTGCTCATAGTTGGATTTGATACGCCACTTCTGGTTTTCAGATACCGAGCGGGCCTCCTCCTCTGCATAAGCAGCGAGGAGGGTAAGCAGAAGCTCGCCATCCTCGCCCATGGTGTGGATATTCTGTTCTTCAAAGAAAACGTCCACCCCCATGAGCCGAAGCTCCCGGATGGTGCGAAGCGTTGTCACTGTATTCCGGGCAAAACGGGAAACCGACTTTGTAATTATCATGTCGATTTTTCCGGCCCTGCAATCGGCCAGAAGCCGCTGAAATTCGCCACGGCTGTCTTTCGTGCCGGTCAGCGCCTCGTCGGCATACACACCTGCGTACTGCCAGCCGGGCGTTTTCTGGATCATGCCGCTGTACTGGCTGATCTGCGCGGAGAGGGAATGAAGCGGAGCTTCTCTGCCGCTGGATACCCGCGCATAGGCCGCCACGCGCTTTAGTTTTGGCGCTTTTTTTCGCGCGGGCGGGGTAACTTTTTGAATAATGCGTTCCATAAATACGCCCTCCTTTCAGGACACTGATGTTATAGGAAGCCACCCTGAAAAGAAAGGCTTTTCAGCAGAAAATACCGCCCAAAACAGGCCGGAATTTTGCCGCCAGTCTGGCCTCAATGCGCAGAAAATCCGCCTCGTTTATGATGCCTTTTTGCAGCATTTCACGGGCCACCGCGAGGGCCGCCTGATACTTTTTCTCCCGGTCAAACTGTTCCTTTGTCATGGGTGCCTCCTTTCTGGAACCGCGCCGCTATGTAGCAGGCGTGGGAACAATACTTCCGTTTCCGGTTCCCATAGCTCTGAAATTCCTGCCCGCAATGGGCGCAGGTAGCCGGATAGAAGGCGGCTTTATGGATAAGCTCCGGGTGCAGCTTCCACCATGCGCGGCGGCAAGCCTCGGAGCAAAATTTTCTCTGTTTTCTCTTGGGGTATTGAGGAAGCGGCCTGCCGCAGTTCCGGCATACCACCACCGGCTCTTTGGAAGCCACTCCGGTGAGGTTGTTGCGGCGGCAAAAGCTCTTGACCGTATTCTCGGAAATACCTAACCGGGTGGCAATCGCTCCATAACCGAGCCCTTCGCAGCGCAGATAGCGCACCTGCTCTTTTTGTGCGTCTGTCATGGGATCGCCTCCTTCTGAAAGAAAAGAGCGGCCCCGGAGGGCCGCCTACCATGCTTACCTGTTGGGAAGTTTCAAGACCTGCCCCGCATAAATCACGTCGGAGGTCAGGCCGTTCAGTTTCTTGATCTCATTGTACCGGGTGCCGTTTCCGAGGCGCTTTTCTGCAATGGCCCACAAGCTGTCGCCCTTCTGCACCGTGTAAGTAGAAGCGGCTGCGCTGCCTGCATATACAACCTTTCCCGCCTCGTCAAAAACAGAGTAACCGGGATTTTCGTCGGCACAGCGTTTTGCATTGTCCAGCACATTGAAAGCGCCCTTCTGAGAAGCGACATCCGCCCAGCTCTTGCGCACCCGGTAAAGTGTGCCGCTGCCGGTGCTGCCAGAGGCGGAGGGGTAAACCTTCTTTCCAGCTTCGTCAAAGACCGCATAGCCGGGATTCTTGTCCGCCAGCTCTTTGGCATTATCCAAAACCGCAAAGGCTCCGAGCTGGGAGGAAGCATCGCTCCAAGACTTTCTCACCCGGTAGAGAGTGCCGCTTCCTGCAGAACCTCCGGTATTGCCGGAAGAGGAACCGGCCAGCTTGGCCTTCACCGCTGCGCGGAATGTGTCCATGTTCTTCCCATGCTTCGGGAACCAGTGCATGACATCCCCGTGATTGGAGGCAATGCCCTGCGCATGGCCCTCGCTGTGGCAGATGATATTTTTCTCGGTCAGGCCGTACTGCTTGCAGAGATAAGCGCAAAGCTCCACCGCCTCATTGTAGACCTTGTTGAAATAGGCGGAGTCTGTCAGACCATCCTCGCAAATTTCAAAAGAGATGTGGGTATTATTGCCGGAGCCCTTGGAACCGGAGCCGCAATGCCAGCCCCGGTGATCCCAAGGAAGCGTCTGGTAAGAAGCAATCGTCCCATCCGCCAACTTGCCGATAAAAGCGTGAACGCAGACCTCCCGATCCATGGGCTGGTTCCAGTGATTGTTGTACTGGTTCTTTCCCAGCAAGCCATCATCCGGGCCGACATAGCGTTTCAGCCACGGGTTGTTGGCCCCTGTGCTATGCACCATAATGCCCTTGGGGGTAATCTTGCGGCCTGCCTTGTAGCAGGCGTTATTCGTGAAAATCAGTGTATGCAGATTCATAGCGAAACCTCCTGTTTCTTCTTCAAAGCCAACGACGCTGCCGGTGCCGTATTCATGCACCAAAGTAGCGCCGCTGTAATAAAAGGCCAGTATCTCGTTGTAAGGGACACCCTGTTTTGCGGCCCACATACAGCCCACTTGGGAAAGCCCCACGCCATGGCTGGGATTGGTGGGTTTTTCTGTGCGGGCCGCCGTGTCCCACGGATCAGGCTTGTTCACATAGTAGGGATAGTCCCGGCTCCAAACCTCTCCGCTGCGTTTGCAGGTGCCGCCGTTTGAGGCCGAATAAAAGCAGTCAATGACTTCGCCGCCATAGGTAAGCACCTGCCCGGCGGTTTCCTCCACGGCCTGCCTGCTGCGGGGGCTGGACTCTGCCAGAGGGGCGCGGTATGCCTGAAAGCTGGTGGTGTCGTCTACCACCGTCCCAGCCATGGCCCGCTTGACCGCAAAGGTGCGGGCGGCCACCGCCTGCGCTTTGAGCGCCTCCATGTGGGAGCTTTCATAAATCTCGGAAGGCACCACGCCGCAGAGGTATTCCTCCAAATCCAGCTCCACAGGCCCCGCGCCAAGGAGGGCGGTATTCTCGGCGCGGGTCAGTTTTACGGAGATTTTCATTCCTTATCCTCCGTATCCTTGTCGTCCTCGGTGCGGTTATGGAGCTGCGCCAGTACCTCTTTGAGCTTCTCCGGGATGGGCAGGCCGATGTGGCCCGCATTTTCCAGCAGGCTCACGCCTTCGTTGGAAATGTAGAAGAAAATCACCGCAGTACGCAGCGCATCACCGCTCCCGATAAGCTGGGTGTCGATCACATGGCCGATGCCGACCATGACGAAAATCAGTACCTTGCGGAAAATCCCCTTAAAGCCCACATTGCTGGAAAGGGTCTTGTCGATGATGGCGCACATCACCCCGGTAAGGTAGTCGATCACCACAAAGGCGATGAGAGCATAAAAGAAACCGTCCATCTCTCCGAAGAACCAGCCCAGCCCTCCGCCCACGACGGCCAGCGCCGCCTGAATCCAATTCCATACAGTCTTCATAAAAAATCCTCCTTTTACATAGGAAACGAGCGCCTGCCATACGGCAAAGCGCCCGTTCCGGTTTTATATTTGCTTCGGCATGACCTCCCACAGCCGCATATCTTCCTGTCCTAAAGACCAGATTGCAATGCCGCGCAGGCCCCACCGGTAAGCAGCCTCGTTGGCCCAATATACCAGCGAATCCACGTCCTGATAGTAAAGAATGGAAAAACCATCTGCATCGCCCAAGAACAGCCGGGCAGTCCAGACATTTATATCCCTTGGAATCACCTTGGCTGTGTAGTCATTCCCACAGGAGATTTCCAGCAGATGGGAATGAAAGAAATCATAGTCGAGGGAAATATCCTCGCTGCGGGTGGAGCCTTCATCCACGTCGCTGTTCACCGAGAAAATCTGAAATTCCTCGTCCCACGTCACGCCGGAGCGGGCAATCCGCCCGAAGCTGGTGCGCACCCCGTCCGGATACACCACGTCAAAACACTCATAAGGTTCATAAGCCCAAGCATCCCCGGCCCGCAGCAGGTCGCAGACAATCTCATTGTCCGCCTGTATGCCCGCATAGCCGGAGGTGGCGCTCACCGTTGCGGTAAATCGCAGAGTGTAGCTGGAACCGGAATACACCCGGACTCTATTTCCGCGCTTTCGCATCTCAATGGTATAGACGGTCGGATCGCTGTGGAGCTGCGCATCCGGGGTCTTGGAAAAGCTGGTGGCATAGCTCCCCAAAAGCGAGGAGCCTTGGTATAGCTCCACCCGCTGGGTATCGTAGTTTAAACAGCAGAACAGGTTTCCAAGGAATACCCCGGCCCGTCCGCCGCCATTCTGCGGGAAACCCACCCGCGCCCGGATATGCAGGTCGGAGAACCCCTCATACTTCCACGCCAGCCTGCCGGAGCCTTCCAGCAAGGAATAGGGCCGGTTCTCGGTGGTGTAGCTTTCCCGCCACACAGACCATTCCCCGGAAAGCGTCGTCCAATAGCTGTCCGGCAGAGGAGTATCATCCCGGAAGTCCTCATACCAAACCAACGCCGAGTCCGGTTTTCGCCGGAGCATTTCACAGGTGAGCTTAAAGCCTTTGTCCGGGGTGGCGGGCTGGCCGTTCACATCCAGAAACTGCCGGGGTGAGAGGGTGAAGGTCGCCTCTCCGGCAGACGGTTCCTCGGAAAAGCTGCTGCATACCCGGAAACCGTAAAACTGAACGCCGGGAACGCCGCCGCTGATTACCAGCGTATGATTGCCTGCGGAAAGGCTCCTGCCGGAAGCAAAAGAAAGCCAGCAGGTGCGCCGCCAATACGGCCACCACAGGCGGCTTTCTGAAAAGGTCTTGGAGCTTCCATCCACCGACACATTCAGCGCGTTTTTATCCCAAAAAGGAAAAGCAAGCCGCACCGCAATGTCATAGGTGCCTGCTTGCTCAATCGTAAAGTTGAAGGTTGCTGTCGCGCCTTCCCCCAGCACTGTCATATAGTCGGAAATGCTGGCAATCCCGGTATAGGAATCCGGGGTGCCTCCGCCACGGTCAATGTAGATCGTCCCGAAGGAAGTCTTTTGCTCTTTCCCGTAACAGGTCAGATACCGCCTGCGGTTATAGACTTCCTGCTGCAGGGGCGAAACCACCGAGGCCGCATCCCATCCTTCCATGTAATCATATACCTGCGGAAGCGCCCACGGCACCATATCCACATCGTCCCAATATGCCACAATGGGGATCATGGGCTGGGGCGGCGCGTCACCGGTGAAGTTATAGCCCCCGGTCATCCAGAGCTTGGCGGCATAGTAGGTGTTGGAAACACCCCGGTAGGTTTCACCAAGGTTCTCCGGAGTGTCGTATATCTGCCAGTTCCAGCCATATCCTGGCAGACCCATGAAAATCTTCTCCGGGGCCATGGCTGTAACCGCGTAATCATAGATGCCCTCCAACCAGCTCCGGGGGGATACCGGGCCGGGGGCGCTGCCTGCCCACGCCATGCCATAAGACATAATGGAGGCCGTGTCACAGTACGGGTTGAGGTCAGCATAAACGCACCAGTTTTCACCGCCCACACTGCCCTGAACGCCGGTCATACCGGGCAGGCAGATGTTGACGAGTTTGGAGGAATCATAGGCTTTGACCGTCTGGTAAATAGCCTGAAATAAGGCATTTGCTGCCTCCCGGTTTTCATACCCGCCGCCGCGCTCCAGATCAATATCCACCCCGGCGCACCACGGGTATTTCTCCATAATGCGCACCAGCTCGGTTAAAAACTTATCTTTAGCCCCATTTGTGTTATTGCGCAGGGCCGTGAAAATACTGGCAGTGCCGTGATTCATCACAGTCAGCATCCAGTGAATATGCGGCCACTTGTTGATGTAAGTCATCATGGAAGAAATGCTGGTGCCAGTTTCCGAAAGGGTGCCGGTAGCGTCTACCTCGAAGGTGAAAATTCCCACCGTATCCAGCCGGTCGCCATAGTCCCGCAGGGCCTCATACATCCGGGCGTTCTGCATGAACGACCAGACCATGCATCGCCTTCCTTTTAGATAGTCCCGGCTCAAAACCAATCACCGCCTTCCTGCATTTCCTGAAATCGAAACAGCAACCGGGCAGATTTATGTTCCTCCAATATCACCGGATGCTTGCTGTCCCCGGCAGCCGTGTACTGAAAGAAGCCGCGCTTTTCCGTGGGACTTCCATTGAGCAGGCATTTCCGGGAAGAAGCCAGAAGGGCCAGTTCATCCCCGGCGCTTACCGCAGCAGGGAAAGCCGCCTTGTGTGCGCCCGCGCCCAAGGCCACAGAAATGCTGCCCGCCGCCATGTCCTGCACCGGGTAGAGATAGCAGTCCAGCCCCGCCGTATCGGAGCCGAGGTTGAATAGCACCACTGTTTCCCCCGAGCGTACCACGCCGTTGTAGAAACGTGGCGGAACAATGGAGCCATCCTCCCGGTACTTTTGCAGAATCGTTTCTGTATTTATCACATAACCTGTAAGCCGGTCGCCCTCCTGCACCATCAGGTCGGTAAAATAAATCCGGCCTGTACAATCGGAGATCAGCGGCTTCACGGTAATGCTCACTACCCGTTGAGCCTGCTTTGTCAAAATCGTTTCTGAAAATCGACTAAATTCCGCCGCCATATCTGCCTCCTTAGCCGTCCAGCGTCCACTGGATTTCGCTGGGATGGCCCACCCAGCCAGTAGCAATAGAGCCGCCCTGCACCATAATGTCGGTGAAGTACACCTTGCCGGTGCAATCCGTAATACAAAGCCGGATGGTGATGGAACGCAGCCGCCCGTACCCCTTAGGGGACAGGTCGGTGGCAGTTTGCGAAAAAGAAGCCATAGGCCGCTCCCTTCTATATTAAAAGAGGTCGATGAACCGCGTTTCCGTGGAACCGTCCTCATATTCAAAGGTTACTTCAATGCCGACCTGCCCGCTGGGGCCTTTCTGCAAATCCTCCGAGGCAATCTGCGCTGAAAAGGTATAGCTCCGGCGGCTGGCTGGGTAGACCGTCTGTGTCAGGCTTTTTGTCATACCCAAAACGCCCTCCGCTTTGAAAGAGGCCGTACCGGAAACGCCGTTTTCCGCATCTACCTCAAAGCCGGAGTTCGTCCAGTAATTCATACCGCTGTCGGCGCGGGAATTGCGCAGGTGGTTGAAGGGAACCAAGTCCTTTACTTCCTGCCGGTCAATCACATCGGTGGAGGCCAGCACATCGGCGACCTTATCCCATTGTGCGGAGGAATCCCCCAGCTCCCGAAGGGTAGTGGAAAGTTCCAGCACAGTTTTCCATGGCTCCTGCAAATTGTACTGGCGGCGCACCACGCGGGTTTTTACCGATAGATTGAGGTCTTTATCGTCCACCGTTACAATATCGCCCAGCGCCCATGCCTCATGCTCGTACCCGGTCAGGGCCGACAAGTCCATTGCGGAGAGAACATAGGAAACGCGGGGCTGCGCGTACTGTGCCAGCCGCATCTGTGTATATTCCAGCATCTGATAGGGATTGGTGAAGTTAGAGCAGTCCAGCGTGGAAATACGCACTTCGCTGGTATAGGTGAAATCCTCCACATATTCTTTCCCATTGTTGATGGAAGCGAACGTCATTCCATCCTTGCCGTAGGCATAGAGCCTTGTTACAAGGCTGCGGGTATCCACCACCCGCTCAATACTTTTGAGATTTTTACGGTATGCAAACAGAGCGCCGCTGTCATTCCCGCCAAAGGTCAGAAGGTGGACGAGCCGGTTCGGGCAGTCAAAAATCAGGTCGCCACCGTGGATATTCTGCGTGGCCCGCAGGATGGAAAGGGCGTTTTTCTCCGTACACTGCCATGTGCGCAGAGTGGTGACGTTGACCGTCCCCACCGACCAGCCGGTGCCTTCCAGCGCGTGCCGCATCGGCGCATCCGCTGTATCCGCATTGAAGTCCACTGTTTCTTTCTCCTCGGAAAAGGACAGGTCATAAAAAGCAGCCTCGGCATAAACCTGCGTTATGATCCGCCCATCCGTGTCCTTGGTATCGGTGAGGGTTCGGATGCGGTAAATATCATTGACGATCTGCACCTGCTTTTCATTGTCCAGCATGGCCCGCTTGGGATCATGGAAAGGCAGATAAAATTCCATCGTATCGGCCCCGTTGACCTCGCTGGTAACAACAATGTCAAAAGCGTTTTCCAGAACGGCTTCCCAAGCGCCGTTTGCATCCAGTACCACAGGTCGGGCGAATCCCAGCTTTTCATAGGGAGCCTTCGGTATATCGTGGAGCTGGATTTCCAGTACCTTCGGGGTAAGCGATGGATCATCTGTGGCAAGCGTTACCCGGAAACGAATATACTGCCGGTTCGGGGATTGCAGCTCACCGCTGGTGCCGATAGCCTGCCATGCCGACCATTCCTCCAAATCATCCGACGTGGAGGTTTCCACCTGCTCAATGGAGGTCACGCCTGCTGTGTATTCACTATTTACCGATACCCGGCCCGAACCGGAAAGGGCGCAGGCCGCCGCTTTTGTAATAAGCTGCCCGCTGGACGGATAGGCTCCGTCCGAGCTTCTAAGGGTAACGCTTCCCGGCTCTGTGAGTGCATCTACATCACCGGACATATCGCCGCCGTTGGCGAAAAGGGTGGCCTTAAAATATTCTGCCAGATCTTCGGCGGTCAGAGAGGAATCCGTATCCAGAAACCAATCGTCAAATCCACCTGCATAGTAATAGGTGTCAGCGTGCATCCCCATAATGAGATCGGCTGTGCAGGAACGGTTCAGTTCACCCTCAATCGTCAGCTCGTTTGAAATCCATACTGTACCGGTGCTGCGGTCGCCTACCACATAGCAGGCTTTGTATTCTTCCGGTTCGATCACAGACGCGAGGAAATACCAGCCGTTGTTTACCAGAGAAAATGGAGGCGTTACCGACTCGTCCAAAATCAGGGAGCCGGAGGAATTATAGAGCATCAGGCGGGGCCGCCCGGAATAAAGCGAAAGGTACAGGATCGGCTGGCCCGGCCCCTGCCGGGTGTTAAAGATTGGGCAGAAGGTATTACCCACAGAATAAATAGTGGGGTTCATCCAGCCACCCACAACGATCCGTTGTCCCAGCTCGGAGAAGATGGAGCCGTTGTTCACAACATGAAGATAGGTTCTCTCCGAAGTGGGGTTATTGAGATTCAAGCGAAAATAATGCCCACGCCAGCCTTCCAGCAGATTAGCTGTGGTGCCGTTCCAGTTAATAATATTGAAGTCCCGGCCATTGCCGGAAGAATCCATCAGCCGGTCGTTGCTGTCCGGCTCGGATTCGTTAAAGCGCCAGAGGCCGGAGGCCGCCCACGCGGCTGGAAATTCTCCGGTGAAATCCTCCTGCGTGGTTAAAGTTGTCTTTACTGCCATTGCTTACCTCCATCGGCTCTTTGCCTGTATGTGAAGTTCGGTAAAAACGGCGCTGCCCTCAACTGCAATTTCCACCTCGTTCATACCCCGGCGCAGAATCGGAAAATTCAGCTCCTCCAAACAGGGCAGGCCGTTTCGCAGGGTATTGCCCGCGCTGTCCGTCACTTTTGCTGTTACCATTCCGGTGTCGATTACCAGCACCTCATCCGCAGCCAGTGGGCCAATCACCCGCAGGTTTTCTCCATTGGTCGTGAGTACAATCGCACCGGAGGAAATTGTTCCTTGCAGAGAATACACCGGCTCGGAGTCTGTGTTTCCGATTTCACGCTCCACCTCATGCTCCCCCGCTTGGGAGAGGGTAAAGGTTTCATCATCCAGTGCGTAACCATAAGGGTCAGGGCAAAGAAAACGGAGGGTAAACGAACCGGCTGCCCGGAGGAGCCGTTCACAGTCCACCGTATCGGAGAGGCGGGCCATAAAATACCGGTCTGGCACATCATCCAGTACAAGCTGTTTTGTGCCAGCCGTAGGGTCGAGCCATGCCGCCACCTGATCCAAAACCGCCACCATATCGGCAAAGGTTTTCTGCGGGTAAACATTGCAGGCCACATCAATATACCGCTCGCCGCTGTCTGCCCCAAAGTCTGCAAGGCCTGCCTTGCCGGGGACAGTTTCCGTATTGCTCCGAAGGGTGGGAACCATCTGCCAGCCGGTAAGATGGGCCTTGACGCTCATGGATTGAGAAGTAATTCCGTTGTATTGAAAGCCCAAGCGCCCACCTCCTTACGCTGTGATGATCCGGCCCTGTGAGCGGGAGCCGACCTGCATGAGATTATAAAGTTCCTGAGAAATCCTGCGGATGTCGTCCTCGCTGCGGACAATCATCTGCTGTACCATAACGAGCGGGCCGCCGCCAGCCGCCGTAAAGGCTGCGCCGGTCATACCGCCCGTTACATTTGCATTTGCATTTGCGTTAAGCTGGTAGTCCGTGGGGATAGCAGTCTGCATATCCTGCGCCAGCTTATTCATTACCCCGTCAATATCCGAGGACATTTTCTCGGCGGCGGAAACCGCCTGCTTTCCGTTATCTTGGATGGAGCCAGCCAGACCTTGTACCAGCATTTCACCAACCCATGCCATCTCTTTCGAGGGAGAATTGATGCCAAAGAAGCTGCAAATTCCATCCCAAATCGAGGAAATCCAGCCGGAAACTTTGTCCCAAATCCAGCCTGCAAGGCTCTGGATACCAGACCAAAGGCCCTGCACAATGTTCTTACCAACATTGACGATCTGGCCCATGGAGGAAGTGAAGGCGTTGACAATCCCCGCAATAATCTGCGGAACCGCCTTCACGATTTCCACGATAATGGTGGGCAGGTTTTGGATCAGCGACACGAATAGCTGAACGCCCGCCTGTATGATCTGAGGAATACTGTTAATCAGGGCGTTCACCAGCGAGGAAATAATCTGTGGGATAGCCCCAACTATAGTGGTGATGATGGTCGGAAGGTTCTGAATGAGGGACACCAGCAGGCGCACGCCTGCGTCGATGATCTGCGGGATACTTCCAATAATGGCAGTCACTAACCCTTCGATGATCTGTGGGATGGCCGCAACAATCGCCGTGATAATATCCGGCAGGGCCGCCACCAGCGAGGTCAAAAGCTGGATTCCGGCATCAATAATCTGCGGGATAGAGGCCACGATAAACTCCACGATGGCTACAATAACAGCCGGAAGCGCCTCAATTAAAACTGGGATAGCGTTCAAAATCCCCTGGGCCAACCCCATGACAAGCTGTAAAGCTCCCTCTAAAAGCAAAGGAAGGTTGGCAATCAGGGTCTGCACCACCGTCATAATGATCTGGACAATGGTGGGAACAAGCTGCGGCAGGGCCTCACCAATCCCAAGGGCCAACGTGGCAATCATCTGAGCGGCTGCCGCAATGAGCTGCGGGAGCAGAGCCAGCAGGCCGTTTGTTAATTCCAGAATAATGGTAACGGCTGCGCTTGCAATCTGAGGCATAGCCGTGACAATCCCATTTGCCAGCGCCACCACAATATCCACGCCTGCGGATAACAGGGCGGGAAGGCTGGCAAGTACCGCCTGTCCGATCATGGGGACAATAGAGGACACTTTTTCCAGAAGCATTTCCACCAGACCGCTCAGGCCCTCGGCAAAGGTTTCCGCCGATCCGGCGGTTCCTTCCAAAACGCCCTGTAGACCTTCTCCCATGAGGGCCACAAAAGGGAGCATGGCGGTGAGTACATCTGCCGCCATGAATTTCAGCGTTGTCATAATCGGTTCCGCAATGGCTCCCAGCTCTGCATAGGCATCGGTCAATTCCGCCTGCGCCCGCTGGGCCGCCATTACATCGCCGTTAAGCTCTTTATAATTTTCTGCAGCTTCCTCATACAGCCCGTTTAAGGTATCAGTAATGAGAGCCGCCCGTTCCTGCTCGCTGTTGCAGGAGTCCAAAGAAGCCTGAAAGGCATCCTCAGAAAGACCGGCCCAATTCAGTGCATCGGCAAGAGAACCTGTGATCTGTCCGGTTTTTGCAGTTTCATTTGCGGCCTCGGTTAAACCTTCGATGGGAAGGCTGTCTCCAAAGGTGGCCCATACGCCAGCGGCAATATCCGTCCATTGTGCCAGCTCCTCCTCGGTGCTGCACAACTTGGCAAGGTGGTTGACCGCCTCAACGCTTCGATCTTCCTCACCGAGAATGGAATAAAAAGACTTATAGGCTTCGCTGGCCTGATCGGTAGTAAAACCCGCTGTGATAAAAGCCGCGTCCAGCTTGGCCTGATCTTCCCGGTACTCCCGTGTAGACTCTGCAAGGTCAAGAAAACTTTTCGTCAGTCCGGCAAGGGCAGCGCCCGCAGCCACAACCGCCGCGCCAATAGCCACGCCCATGCCTTTGACAACGGAGCCGACCTTATCAAATTTGGACGAGGCGTTATCCGCATCCTTGGCCGCACCTTCCAGCTCGTCGCCAAAATCGTCCGCCTGATCGCCGGATTGTTCCAATTCATCCCCCAGCTCGTCGATGGCACGCTCGTTCTGTGCAAGCTCCCACTCCATATCATTGAGGGCGGCCTGCGCATTATTGAGCTGGGTCTGCCACTGCTTTGTGCGCCGGTCATTTTCCCCGAAGGAGTTTGTGGCGTTTTCCAGCGCCTGCTGCAAGGTGCTGATTTTCTGACGCTGGGTATCAATCTCTTGATTGAGGACGCGGTTCCGGGCGGAAAGGGCCTCCACGGATTTATCCTGCTTGTCAAACTGAGAAGCCACGAGGTTCATTTCCGAGCCCAGCACCTTAAAAGTCTGGTTGATTTCCGCCAGTGCCTTCTTAAATTCCTTTTCGCCTTCGACACCGATTTTCAAGCCAAAATTGTCCGCCACAGATACCACCTCCTTCCTCCGGCAAGGGCAGTCTTAAATTCCAGCCGGGATAATATCGTCAATGAACAGTTCCCGCTTGGGCTTGCTGATCCCGGTAAACTGCTTGTGACACTCCCATAAATCCAGCAGATACCCGAAAGGCATCAGCCACGCTTCCTCCTCAGAGCGCCGCAGGGGAACCGTTGCATAATAAATCAGTCGGGTAAACAACTCCTCATCGCTTACCCGACCGGCACGTTTTTTGGATCAGCCTCACTCTCGACGTTCCGCTTCGTACCCCGGAACATGGCCTCCATGATTGCGTCCTTATAGGTTGCCAGCTCCAAAGGCGAAGTCAGAAGTTCGACCTCCTCCTCGGTGAGCAAGGGCTTCGGTTCGTCCTTATGGCGCAGGTTATAAATCAAAATGCTCTGGTTCGCCATGAGGGCAATCAGCCAGATGATTTCATCCAGCGCCATCTCAAAATTTTCCGATTTCATCAGCTTGGTGCCGAGGTTTTCCAGCCCGCCGTATCGCTTGGCGATTTCTTTGGTGGCTTTGGTCGTCAGCAGCAGCTCGTAGGTTTCCCCGCCGATCTGAATAGCGGCGGAGCGTTCATTCTGATCCATCATGCAACATCCTCCGTATAATCAGGCTCGTAAACCTCGGTGTACCAGCCGCTGATAACAGAAGCCTCCACCGCAGTATCATCCTCGTTGACCTCTGCCTTCCAAGGATGCTCGTTCTTGCCATCCAGCTTATTGCGGCGCGTCACCGTTCCCTCAATGGTCGGGGTGGAAAATTCGATGCTGTCGCCCTTGGTCGTCAGATTGGTGGAGGGCACCGCAAACTTCACCCGGTAAAGCCAGAAATAGCGGTAAGTGCCGTTTGCCTTGCGGGCGCGGAAGCCCACCGCCACCGGTGCGCCATCATTTTCGCTGGCAGAAATCAAAACGCCGTTTGCGTCAATCTTGGCCCCGGTAAGGGCCTCGGCAGCGGCCACGCCAATATCGTCTACCCCGAGGGAAAGGGTGCCGCTCTTAAATTCCTTTACAATCTCCGCCGCGCCATCATCGGCATACAGCGTGGCTTCATTCAACTCGATGGAAAGCTCCGCTGTCATTGCCTTGGCCAGCATGACAGGGGTGCCGTATTCTTCGTCGCCGTTTTCATCCTCGGTGATCGGGGCGTAAAACAGCTTGTCAAGGCCAATCGTCGCCATGTATTCAATCCTCCATTCCGTAATGTTTCGCCACATCTATGGCGTAATGGTGAAAGCCGGTGTCGTCCTCGTGGCCGATATACCGGCGATCCGTGATAACAAAATCCGCACCCAGCAGGGCGCGGATCATCGCATTTTTCTGTTTGGTGTAGCTCCCCTTGTTGAAATAGGACAGCCGGGCCTCCTGTATGTCATAGAGTGGGGCGTTATCCCCATGGAGGCCAAAGCTGTCCCCGAGAGGTGTAATCACCAGATATTCGTCCGGCGGGGTATCGCTGAAAACGCCGGTTTCTATGGGAATCCCCAAAGGCAGCAGGCAGGTGTTCAAATCTTCCAACAGACTCAAATTTTCTCCACCTCCTGCTCAAACGTCCGCTTCATCGCCTCAATACAAGGGGCGCGGGAAGCGGTGCGGGCGGGCTTTAAGAACGGCTTTGCAGGCTGGCCGCTCTTTCCATATTCCAGCACGTTGGCGATCATGGCGTTGCTGCGGCCATCCGAGCGCGGTTCGGCAAAACCCACCTTCACGTTGTAATTGCCCTCCCGGTCAATCTTGGCCGGGGAAACGCCGAGGGCGGACACCAGCTCGCCGGTAGAGCGGGACTCCTCTTTGGTATCGCGGCCAATGACCGCCTGCAAGTTAGAGCGCACCTTTTCCAGAACGACCTCACCGCCTGCTTCCAGCACTTTTGGAAGGATCTCGTCGGTTTTATCTCCCAGCCGGGAGAGCTTTAAGAGGAAATCCTCCGGCATTTTAATCTGTACCTTAGCCATTTGCCGCCACCACCTTTTTCGCTAAAATCTCCACATACATCCCGCGCCCCTTTACATCCTCCACACTGGTAATGTCATACCGGCAGCCTTCGCAGAGCAGGAACAGCTTAGTAGAAATCTCCACTCCGGGGATGGCCCGGAAGCAGAACAGGTCGGTGGCCTCCGAAAAGGCCGCCCGGTTGGCCCACCGCTCGCTGCCATGGCGGGCTTCGTGGTAGGCGCGAACCTCCGCCAGCACTTTATCCTGCTGCGTGGCAAAACCTTCTGCGTCCTTTACCGCCTCAGTGGAAAGGAGCTGCACCGAGGTGCGCATTTTTCCGTAAGACATAGGCTACACCTGCCAATCCCGGTCAAGCCGCAGCAACAGGTTCACCGTATTCCAAACCTGCTGCCCGGCCTGCACATTATCTGCGAAGAAGCCGCCTGTGGAACCATCCCGGCTTTCGTAAAAATGGGAGGACAGCATGATAACAGCCTGTTCTGTGGTGGGCGGCATGGGATTGTCCGCATAATGCCCGGAGGGGATATGCTGGTAACTTTCCGCATAGGAAACGGCTGCCCGGATGTATCCCCGGAGCAGCTCGTCGTCCTCGTCATGGGAAAGGATCAGGTTGTCTTTGACTTTTTGGAGCAATTCGTCCATGCCGCCACCTCCTTATCAATCGGCAGTCATAAGGCCTGCCGCCTTCAACTTGGCGAGCAGGCCGTTAAAATCAGAAACCAGAGTGGGGACATCCGTCGCCACACTGTCAGCCTGATTGGCCGCTTGGGGAACCTCAGCGGCAGGCAGGCCGGTGACAGTGGCACCTTCTTTAATTTCAAGCGTGCCGCCGATCACCCATTTATCGCCGCCCTGTTCTGCATAATTCTTTCCGTTGTAGTTCATCTGCCAGCCCTCCTTACGCAGCCTTCTGCTGCAAGACCTTCACGGCTTCGGGCAGGATCAGTTTGCCATCCACGCGCTGGGAGGCAAGGAAGCCCACCTGCCCGGTAGTAGCATACAGCTCGCCGAGGCGGCGGAAGGAACGGCCCTGACGGTCGGCCACCCAATAATAAGACAGGTCGCCGAACAGGATGGATTTTGCACTGGCCGCCATGGCGGGCATAAAGGCCGAGGTATAAACCGGGCGGCCCAGCAGCATATCCGGGGTTCCGGCAGTCAGGGAGGGCTGCCAGAGGTACTGGCCATTCCCGTCTTTGAGCTTCCTAAGGGCCTTCACGGAAGAATCGTTCATCAGGAAAACGGCGTTCTTGCGGTAAGGCGCTTTCAGAGAGTAAAACAGGTCGAACACCTCGTCCGCCGTAAATGCAGTAGCGGAGGCAGCAGTTACGCCAATTTCCGCGCCGCCTGTTGCAGCCAGAACACCCAGCGGCTTGCCGGTGCCATCGCCGGTAAAGAAGGCTTCCTCCTCCTTGTTACCGATGCGGCGAGCAAACTCACGAGAAATATAGGCCTCCAAATCGAAAACGCTGTCGTTCAGCAGCTCCTCGGACACCTTCACCAGCGTTGCCAGCTTGTAGGCCCCGATGGAAACCTGCGAGAAAGCGTCGTCACTCTCCGGGATCGTCCCTTCCTCGTCCACCCACGAAGCCGTACCCTTGGAAGCCACCACCGGGATTTTACGGTCGCCGGAGCTGGTCTGGATCACATGGGCCAGTGTGCGGAAAATGTTCTGCTCCTCCAATGCCTCCACCAGAGTACGCTCAAATTCATCCGGCACCAGATAGCCGCCCTCAGAGTCCGTACCAATCTGCAGGGCGTTCATAATCTCGTGGGTAGGCATCTTGCTGCGCATAGCGTTCCAGAAAGAGCGGCGGTATTCCGCAGAGGCGCGGCCAGTCTTTTCCTCACCGGCAGGGGTCGCAGGCTTGCCCGTCAGTGGGGTATTGACCGGCTTAGAAAGCTCCGCATCCAGAGCGGCCTGCCGTTCCAGACGGTCAATCTCCTTGCCGAGATTTACCACATCAGCCTCCATCTTTTCATAGGTCGCCACATCCTCGGCGGCCAGCAGGCCATCGGCACCACGCTTGGCATCCAGAAAAGCCTTCGCCGTTTCCCACGCCTTTGCGCGCTTCTCGCGCAGTTCCAAAATCATGCTCATAGTAAAATCCTCCTTAAAATTTCAATAAATTAAGCCGCTGGTACAGCGGCTCGGCAGGTTGTTTCTGTTCGGTTTTCGTATGGGGCAGTTTGTTCAGCAGCCGGTTTGTCACCGCCCGCCGCGAGAACGCATAGCTCTCCGGCTCGGGAGCGGGATCTTCCTTCGCGGTGAACAGGAGGTCGTCCGCAAAGCCAAGTTCCACGGCTTTGTGGGCGGACAGCCATGTTTCCGCATCCATGAGGTGTGAGAGCCTCGCCCTCGACAGCCCCGTTTTGATTTCGTAGGCATTGATGATCGACTCCTTTACTTCGTCCAGCATGGCGATGGCCTTCTGTATTTCCTCCGTGTCACCAATCGCCACTGTCAGGGGGTTATGCACCATCATCAGGGCGGTGGGAGCCATAAGAACCGTGGTTCCGGCCATGGCAATGACACTGGCGGCACTGGCGGCGATCCCGTCAATTTTCACGGTTACAGCGCCCTTGTAGTCCATGAGCATACTGTAAATCTGAGAAGCGGCCACGCAGTCACCGCCCGGCGAGTTGATCCAGACGGTAATATCGCCCTCACCGGCCAGAAGCTCCGCCTTGAAGGCGGCGGGGGTAATATCATCGTCAAACCAGCTCTCCTCGGCAATGGTGCCGTTAAGGTAAAGGGTGCGGCTCTCGTCTGAGTTCCGCACCCAATTCCAGAATTTATTCACTTGTCTGTTCCTCCGTTTCTGTTGGATTTGTTGCGGTGGTTCCGGCAAAGGCCCCGGCATCACTGAGCTTCGTCATGGAGCCGTTTACCAGATACAGGTCGCCGCCTTCCTCGGCAGGGATACGGTCGAGGTTTTCCAGCTCTCTTATGTCGTTGGCACTCATCCAGCCATTCTGGCGGGCCACCGCGTAACCGTTCATACGGCTGGCGTAATCGCCCCGCAGCAGGCCCTCCACATTGAAGCGGATAAAATACTCCCGCTTCTCGCTGTCGGAAAACAGGCGGCGGGCCATACTCTGTTCCCAGCGCATAAGCCACGGTTCAAGGGTATATTTCACAAATTCCAAGCTCTGCTGCTCGATGTTGGAAAAGCTGGATTTCTCCAAATCTCCGACCATGTGGGGAGGCACCCGAAAAATGCGGGCAATCTCATTGATTTGGAATTTCCTCGTTTCCAGAAATTGCGCCTGCTCCGGGGAAATGCCAATGGGCTGATATTTCAAGCCCTCCTCCAAAACCGCGATTTGATGTGAATTTGCACTGCCGCGAAAGAGCTTGTTCCAGCTTTCCCGCACCTTATCCGGGTTTTTCAGTACGCCGGGATGTTCCAGCACACCGCCGGGGGCTGCATCGTTGGCGAAAAACTTTGCGCCGTATTCCTCGCAGGCAATCGCCATCCCCACCGCGTTCTTTGCCATGGCGATGGGCGAATAGCCCACGATCCCGTCATAGCCGAGGCCGGGGATATGAAGCACCTGCTCCGGCGGCAGATAAACCTGCCCGTTTTCATCATCCACCGGGGAATCATCCGAGCCACGGGTATAGAGATAATAAATCTGCCCCTTGCTGTCCCGGTCAACGGTCATCTTGGTGGGCATCAGCGGATAGAGGCCGATCACCTCGCCCTTACCATTGCGGATGATCTGCGCGTAAGCGTTCCCGTATAGGAGCAGGTGGCCCATCAGGGTTTCCCGGAAATTGAACGAGGTCATTTCCGGGTTCGGCTCGTCGTGCAGCAACCGGTAGAGAGGATGGTCGAGGGCCTTTACCTTGCTCCCGTTTTCACCGTAGCGGTACACATGGAGCGGAAGGCCCGCCACCGCCTCGGAGAGAATACGGACGCAGGAATACACAGCAGTCGTTTGCAGCGCGGTGCGCTCATTCACCGGCTTGCCGCTGGTGGAGCCGCCAAAGAAAAAGGAAAAGCGGCTGCCGCCCAAGGTATCCTGCGCCCGGCGCAGTTCCTCCGGCTTATCCCGTGAATGGAAAAAACGGCTGAAAACACTCATAGCAACAAAAGCCCCCTTTCATCGTAGATAGAAGCGCCGGTGTCCCCGCCGCCTCGAATGGCCCGGTCAAGCGCCATGATAGTCGCCACCGCACCGTCAATCTTTTCTGTAGATTTTTCCTTATCCGGTTTCACATTGCCCGCTGGATCGGTGCGGACATGGATGTTGTCCATCATCCACCGCAGAACCGGGTGGCCGCCATGGGCGAGCTGTTCATCCAAAGTCAGGCGCATCAGCTCCTTGGTGGGCGGGGACATATCTTTGAAGCCCTGCCCGAAGGGAACCACCGTAAAGCCAAGGCCCTCCAAGTTCTGCACCATCTGCGTCGCACCCCAGCGGTCAAAGGCAATTTCCCGGATGTTGTACTTTGCGCCCAGCTCGTCGATGAAGGACTCAATGAAGCCATAGTGGACGACATTTCCCTCGGTGGTTTTCAGATACCCCTGCTTTTCCCACACGTCATAGGGAACGTGATCCCGGCGCACCCGCAGGTCGAGATTGTCCTCCGGTATCCAGAAGAAAGGCAGGATCACATATTTGTCGCCTTCATATTCCGGAGGGAATACCAGCACGAAGGCGGTAATATCCGTGGTGGAGGAAAGGTCAAGGCCGCCATAGCACGCCCGGTCTTGCAGGGCCTCCGGGTCTACCGCAAAGGCGCATTTGTCCCACTTTTCCATGGGCATCCAGCGAACAGCCTGCTTTACCCACTGGCAGAGCCGGAGCTGCCGGAACAGGTTCTCCTCGGCGGGGTTCTGCCGGGCGCTTTCGCAGGCTGCTTCCAGCTTTTCTATATCCACGGTAATGCCGAGAGAAGGATTGGCCTTTTTCCAGACCTTCGGGGAAGTCCAATCATCGGCCTCATCCGCACCATAAATCACCGGATAGAAGGTGGGGTCAATTTTCCGGCCATCCAGAATATCCCGCGCCTTCTGGTGAACCTCATAGCAGATGCTGTTCACGTCATTGCCCGCCGTAGTAATGAGAAAATAGAGAGGCTGCTTTCTGGCGTCGCCGGAGCCGTGGGTCATAACATCATAGAGCTGCCGGTTTGGCTGGGCGTGCAGTTCGTCAAATACCACCGCATGGACGTTGAGGCCATGCTTGGTGTATGCCTCTGCGGAAAGTACCTGATAGAAGCTCCCCAGCGGCTTATAGATCAGGCGCTTCTGCGACAGCACCGGCTTGATGCGGGATTTGAGGGCCGGGCATTGCTCCACCATGCCGCAGGCCACGTCGAATACGATGGAAGCCTGCTGCCGGTCGGAGGCGCAGCCATAGACCTCGCCGCCGTATTCCATGTCGCCGCAGGTAAGCAGCAGAGCCACCGCAGCGGCCAGCTCGGATTTTCCCTGTTTCTTGGCGATCTCGATGTATGCGGTATTAAACTGGCGGTAGCCGTTGGGCTTTACAATGCCGAACAGATCCCGGATAATCTGCTCCTGCCAGTCAATGAGTTCAAAGTTCTGCCCGTACCACTCGCCCTTGGTATGCTTCAGGCAGCCGATAAAGGAAACGGCCAGATCGGCCAGCTCCCGGTTATAGGCCGAGCCTTCCGCCATGAAGCGGGTGGGCTTGTATTTCTTTAACTTGCGAATATCCGCCGCCTCCTTTCTCACGGCAACAAAAAAGGAACCTCCCCCGGTATGGGGAAAGTCCCTTAAAGATAATTTTTAAGTTTCAATATTCATATGGGAAAATCACCGTTGTGGCGCTTCTATCCGCCTCAGTGATGATCCAGATTTTCAGGTTTGGCTGCGCTTTGTACTCATACGCAGCAAGGATGCGGAGGTCGCCTTGCTGTACTGCCAGATCGTTGGCCCGCTTATCGGCGGCAGATAGGTCGCCCCAATCGCTCTGCCGGTATCGGCCAAGAGAGCGCCAGATAAAATTTTCAAAGTCGCGGTTTTCTGCGGCCTCGCTGGCTACACTCCGAGAGGCGTAGAGATTTCCAAGTGAAAAGTTGCTCATATCCGCCCCTCCTTACAGCTCGTACCCGGCGCACCGGAGGATTTCCCGGATGGCGTTGATTGCCCGCTTGGGGCTTGAATAGTCGCGGGTGCCAAGTGCGCGCCCGTCCTCGAAAAGCTGGATGATCGGCACCCCATAGCTGATGTGCGCCATGATTTTGTAGGTGCTTTCCATGGGGCCATAGAAGGCCACCTCACCCGTCCGGTGCCAAGTGCGCTGGTAGATAAAGCTCCCGTCGTAGGTAGTCGCTCCGAGGTACTGGAAGCCATGCTCCCGCATAAGTTCCTCAAAGGCCGCTTGCTTCATTGCGATTGTCTGTTTCATGGTGAAACCTCCCTTGTTTGATGTGGTCAGAGATTACTCTGGAACACCTCAAAAGACAAGGCTCACCAGCGAAAAAAGCCCGTTTCCGGGCCTTTTTCTTTTGGAATATCAGCCGCTCATTTTGGCCGAGGGATACTTCGCCAGCAGCGTTTCCCACGGATCGGCAGCACCGGAGGCGGCCACCTCCATCACCGCAAGGAACGGGAAGCAATAGAGCGACATCCCGGCCCCGGTGTCCTCGTTGACCCACACCTGATTTTCAGGGACATTTACCACGATGAAGCAGGAATAGCCGGTGTCCTGATTGTCGGCGATGTTCCGCCATTCCGCCTCGGAAATCTGTGTGGCCTGCGGTATCCGCTTGTGCAGCGGCAGAGGCGCATGGCCCGCTTCACCCCGGTTTTCATCGAGAAAGCGGACAAAATCCGCGAAGCCATGTACCAAAGGGCTGGTAAAATAGCGGGAAGTCCCACCACCTTGTATCTCAAAAGCGCATCCTTTATTCTTCATTTTCTGGCACCTCCACAAAATAAAAATGCTCCAAATCCTCGGAGGTGAAGCCGTGGCATAATAGAAACGCCTCCGCCTCGGGCTGATTTTGAAAAATCCGGGTTTTGCCGGTATCATCCAGCAGGTATTCCAACGCCTCGTTAAGCGTGATCCCGTCCACCGGACGAGCCACCATGACAGGCGGCAGATAAAGCGCGTCCTGTTCCTCCACCTCGAAGGAATAGAAATCCTCGTCGCAATGAAAGCACTGATAGCAGTATTCCGGGTTGTCGGAGTCGTACACAGGCCTGCCGCAGCGGCGGCAGATCATATCTGTGTTTTCATACCAGCGACCCTCATGGAAGATCCCGCTCATTCAAAATCACCGCCTTCCAAGATGCGGATTTTGTCCGCACCATAGGCCACGCCCAGCCCGGAACCGCAATCCCATTTTACATGAACCGTGGCTATGTCGTCCACAAATTCCACCGTCCCCCGGTCGCCGGGCTTTAACCGGCTGTATGGGTCGTCCATGAAAACCAGTTCTACCCGCGTTCCCTTGGGGTAACGGGCGCGGACAGCCTCCACGATTTCTTTTCTTGGGAACCTCATTGCATCCGCCTCCTTTCCCGGTAAACATTCTCGGACAGGAAGGAGCCAAGAAAGGTTTCTGCGCTGTCGAGGCCTTCCCATGCTTTCTCGGCAAACAGAGCCTTGGATACCCGGCCCCAAAAGATGGCTCGCCGGATTGCACCGGCCTGCCGGGCCGCTTTCTGGATAAACCAGCGGAATTGTGCCACGGGAGCGGCCCCTGCCTCAAAGGGCGGCATGGATACGTCCTGCTGCCCGCATACCCGGCAAAGGACGATGCCCAGCCATTCCGTCACATATTCCGCGTCAGCAATATCGCTGCCGTTTACCCGCAAGCAGTCAACCGGCACTCTTTGCAGCCTTCGCGCCATCCGGCGCACATTGCGCAGGCTGCGGAGCGCAATCTGTAAATCGTCCTTACTTTCCATAGGCCGCCTCCTGCATAAGCTGGCGGGTACGGAGCGGGCTCATTGAGCCGCAGTACAGACCGTCAGCCGTATCAAATACCCGGCCCCAGCCATCGGCTCCAACCTCAACCTTTGCCCGGAAGGCTTCTCCGCCGTTCCATTTCAGAACCGTTTCAAAAGTTTTCTTTGCCATGGTGTCAAACCTCCTTAAATTTGGTGTGACACAGATTACTCTGGACGGTGGTGAAAGACAAGGCTCACGGACGAAAAAAGCCCGTTTCCGGGCCTTTTCGGTTATATCTTTTTCATGCGCAGTCCCAGCCGGGTGGAGTAGGGAAAAACTTCTGCTTGATAGCTTCCTGCGATTTCCCAGCCATGGGCCATGAGATAGTGGAGATACTCCATTAAGGCCGTGGATGTATCGCACAGCAGAAATTCATGGATTCCGGCGGCCTCTATCGTTCCCATAAAGTCGTCGATGTCCTGCATAAAGGGCATATCGTCCACCAGCAGCTCATTCGCTTTCAGGTCGTTTGTATTGAGGTAGGCATGGATGGCGCGGTTCATACCGTGGCTTTCCGGTGCCTTGCTCTTATCGGTGTACTCCCGGATCAGGGAATTAAAATACTCATTGCTGTAACTTCCTACTCGCTCTAACATAGTCATGTGAAATGACCTCCTTCGCTTGATGTGAGTGGAGATTACTCTGGAACACCTCAAAAGGCAAGCTCAAAAGCCAAAATTCTCAAACTTATTTTTTCATGCGCCGGGCCTTTTCACCGGTAAATTGCTCCCAGCGCAGGACGGTCAGATCACAGTTCAGGGGATCGCTGTCCATGGCAAAACAGCGCCGCCCGCTTTGCTCGGCAGCAATCAGCGTTGTGCCGCTACCGCAAAATGGGTCAAGGATCAGGCCGCCCGGATCGGAGTGCATCTTGATACATCGCCAAGGCAACTCCACGGGGATTGGCTGCGGGCCACTGGTCTGCTCCGGCATAGAAATTTCCCATACACCCGCATAGCCCCACTTGCGGCGCTCCTCTTTGGTAAGGCGTTTCACAAAGCGGTAGCTGTGGGCGGCGAAGGCGGACACCCAGCCATATTCCTGCTGGTTTATTTCCTCGGCATCGTCTCCGGCAAAGGCCGCCAGATATTCAAACTGTTTCTGCGGCTTGTTGCTGTTCTGATGGGCGGAGCCTGCGCGGGCCAGCAAGCCCTGCCGTTTCCAGACGCGAATCCAGAGAGGGCGGAAATTGCAGTCCTCAAAGAGCTTCATGCTGTAAAGCCCCACGGGCTCCATGTACTGGGTGCCGGTAGTGAACAGGTCGTCCATTTTCCAGCAGACAATCTCCGCATGGCTGCAGAGGTTCGCCGCCGCTGCGCCCAGCCGTTTCAGCCATGGGGCCAGCCCATCCTTCCGGTAGTCAGCCAGTGCAATGAGGGGCGGAGCCGTAAAGGCACAGGCGGCCCTCTCGTTCCCGCAGAGCCGCGCCATATCCTCGGCAGAAACGGAATCACCGCAGAGAAGGCGGTGGTTCCCAAGCTCCCAAAGGTCGCCGGGCTGGGTCGTGGCTCCGCCAGCCGCCGCAATCTCCGCCGCCGCTTCCTCTTGGTTGAAATCATCCTGTACGGCTTCGGCGGAGTAAAACTTGTTCATCAAAGCGTCGATTTCCTCGGCATCGAAGCCGGTAAAGGAAACGTCAAAAGCGGAGGCATCCAGCTCGGCGATGACCTCGGCCAGCTTCGCCTCGTCCCAATCGCCCTGAATCCGGTTCAGGGCGAGGTTCAAAGCCTTTTCTTTTTCCGGCTCCAAATCTACCACAACGCAGTCAATCTCTGTTTCGCCCATATCCAGCAGCACTTTTAGCCGCTGGTGGCCGCCCACAACAAAGCCGGTGCGTCTGTTCCAGACCACCGGCTCTACAAATCCAAACTCCTCAATGGAGCGTTTCAGTTTTTCATAGTCCTTGTCGCCGGGCTTCAAATCTCGGCGCGGGTTGTATGCTGCCGGGTTCAGCCGGTCAGCACTCACTTTCTGTATCAGCATTTTCTTCTCCTTCATCGGGCCGGTATCCACAAATCGGGCAGGGAATTTGTTCTCCCGCCATGAAATAGTTTTTCTGGCAGACCGGGCAAAATTCAAGCTCGTATGTATCATACAGCTCGTTCAATAAGGTTTCCGGGCTTTGCCAATCAACCGATTCAAAAAGCAGGGTAGCTACTTCCTCCTGC
Source organism: Lachnospiraceae bacterium (assembly GCA_022845955.1). Classification (GTDB taxonomy): domain Bacteria; phylum Bacillota; class Clostridia; order Lachnospirales; family Lachnospiraceae; genus Eisenbergiella. Next base: position 5,525,465 of record AP025576.1, on the reverse strand, counting down.
CCGTTACACATAGCCAGAAAATCCTGCCGGGCATATCCCTCGTCAGAAAGCTCCGGCACATAGCATACCCGCTCCGGGTAGAGGCGGAAGGCTTCTTCGTCCTTGAAAATCCAGCCCTGCCGGTAATATCCCCGGTCAATGACGGCTTCCTGATCCTCGGTTTCTGGCGTATAGCTGCCAATCTTCAAATAGATTTCGCTCATATCAAAATCCCTCGCTTTCAGAATGTGACGACAGATTACTCTGGACACTGCCAAAAAGCAAGGGCGTTATTTTTGGAGCGCGGAGGACGGAGTTGAACCGCCGCTTCCCACCGGTTGGTGGGCGGTCTGCCGTTAGCCTACCCGCGCATAATGGCCGGAGGTCATTCCTCCGGCGTAACCTTGCTGTGCCGCTCGGCAAAGGTGATTTTTTCGCCCTTATACATTCCAGCACCCAGCTCGTCGATTTTAGAGAATGGGATCTCCGGCACCGTCAAATCCTTGCGTTTCGATTTGTCGATGAAGTAAATGTACCGGAGCTGAAAGCCGGGGATCGGGGTGGCCCCCACATAGTCCAGATACTTCTTGAAATTATAGGTGCCGCCTGTCACATCGAAAAAGGTCAGGCCGCCCAGCTCCTTGCGGGGAGAGGTGGGATTGCTCGCCAGCGTCATTTTGTGGACGCGGGTGCCATCGGGCAGCTCCGCAAGGTTCAGATTTTCCTTAATACCGGTAAGGACAAAATTGCTGGCCCGGTAGATCGTACCGTCGCCGCAGGAGCAGGCATCGGCGAAGCTGATAACCCACTTGATCTGCGGGGCGTATTTCTTAATGAGCCGCAGGCTCATGGAAATGGCCCGGCTCTCAGAATTGCGGGGAAGGTAGCTGTCAAAGGCCATCCGGTTCAGTTCCAGAAATTCATTCCAGCCGGTATCCTTTACCAGACCGATGATTTTTGACTTATCAAGGCTGGGGCCATAGCTCATAACCCCGTGAAGGTTCCCATCCAGAAATACGCCAAAGTGGAGCGTGCTGTTATTCACGACCTTGCCGCTGTAATGATGCGCCTTCATAAACGGGGTCGCCACCTTGGTGGGGATCACCCGCATCACAATCTCTTTTGCCCGGCCCATTGTCCGCCTCCTTTCCCACATGGCGCTCGGCCAGCGTGATTTTTTCGCCCTTATACATCCCGGCCCCCAGCTCGTCGATCCGGGAGTAAGGGATTTCCGGCACCGTCAAATGGCGGCGCATGGATTTGTCGATGAAATAAATATACCGGAGCTGGTAGCCCGGCAGCAGGACGCCGCCCGCCGCCTCCATGTATTTCTTCCACGCAAAGCCTCCGTCCGTCACATCGAAGAAGGAGCGCCCGCCCAGCTCCGGGCGGGGAGCCTTGGGCCGAGATTCCAACGTCAGCTTGTGGATTTTGCTCCCGTCCGGCAAAAGGCAGATGGCCTCGTTTTCCTTAATGCCGGTGAGGACAAAATTGCTGGCCCGGTAGATAGCCCCGTCGCCGCAGGAGCAGGCATCGGCAAAGCTCACAATCCACTTCACATGGGGCGCGTACTTTTTCAAAAGCCGGATGCTCAGAGAAATGGCCCGGCTCTCGGAATTGCGCGGGAGGACGCTGTCAAAGGCCATCCGGTTCAATTCCAGATATTCGTTCCAGCCGGTGCCTGCCACCAGCGGCAGGATTTTGGATTTGTTGAGGCTCGGCCCGTAAGACATGACCCCATGGAGCCGCCCATCCAGAAATACCCCGAAGTGCAGGCAGCTATTGTTTACCACAGTGCCGCTGTAATGGTGGCGGCGCACAAAAGGATTTGCCACCTTGCCGGGGATCACTTTCAGACTAATTTCTTTTGCTCTGCCCATTGACGCACCACCTCATAGACTCCGTTGCCCTTGTGGTTTTCGTTGCCGAAGGTTTCTTTCACCTCGCCATGGGTGTGGACGTAATCAATGCAGGCAAGGATCAGCTCTGCCTGCTTGTCGTGCAGGGTCAGGCTGATCTGCTGATAGGGCTTTTTCTCGCCGGAGTCCAGCGTAAATTCCTCTCCAAATTCGTCCTCGGAGATGGTTTCAAAACCGAAGGGACTCAAATCCTGCGCAATATCCGCCAATTCCAGCGGCAGCAGGTCAACGTCCCACTCGGCCAGCTCGCCGACCTTGTTATCCACCAGCCGGAAGGCTTTGATCTGTTCCTCCGTCAGCTCGTCGGCTATGACGCAGGGGACGGAAGAAAGGCCCAGCTTTTTCGCCGCTTTGAAGCGGGTGTGGCCGGTGATGATTTCATGGTCGGCGGAAATCACCAGAGGGACGAGAAAGCCGTACTGCTTGATGCTTTCCGCCACCGCATCCACGGCCCCGTCATTCTTTCGCGGATTGTTCTTGTATGGGTGAACCTCCCCCAAGGGGAGCTGTATGATATTCATAAACGACCTCCTGAATAAAATTATGTTTTAACCGCCGCGCCGGGCAGAAAGCAGGCGCTCCATCATATCGTCGTGCGGGGTGGCCCCTTTGTACTCGGTGGAGCAGTTCTCCCGGACGACCTGATAAATTTGGAACCACAGGTTATTGGCCTGCTTGGAAAAGCTCTGGCTCATGGAAACATAGGGCGAGGGAATGGCGTTCCCCGTGGTGGGGTGCTTTGCCAGAAAGCCATACTCGGTGATACATTCCTCGCATTGTATCCAGCGGGAGATTGCCATGGCGTACTGCTCCAAAATCTGAGCGGGTATCAAATGGGCGCAGCCCCGCTCGTGGAGCCACGTCCATGTGCGCTCATAGACCTCAACCGCCAGCAGCTCTTTTCCGTTTTTCTGCCGCGCCGCCAGATAGTCGCGGGGCGGCGGCATCGTTTCCCCTTGGAGGTCGGCGGTATCTGTAAACTCCATGACCGTCAATTTCCGTTTCCCCGGATTGCCCTCGACTATTCTTTCCGACAGCGCCTTTTTCTTCTGTCCAGCGCCGATACGAGCGCCTCCGTGGCCGTTTGCCATGGCCGCCACCTCCTCTCTTTGAAATTGCGGGGTATATACCCCACTTGAAAGCGCGATTTTTCGCGCGATAGCCCACGCCCGCTGCCCGCCGCGCCGGACGTAGAGATTTTCTTACCCCCGGAGGTTATCCCCACCGGCCACCCTCGCGGGCGGTGATCTCAGAATGGCACCGCTTGCATAGGGCCATGAGATTACTTTCCACATGGGTGCCGCCCTTAGACAGCGGCAGGATATGGTGGACTTCTTCGGCAGGGGTGATTTTACCGGCCCGCTTGCATTGCTCGCACAATGGGTGGGCTGCGATATAGCGGTCACGAATCCGCTTCCATGCGCGGCCATACCGGCGCTTGCTGGCCGGATCGCGCTGGTGCTTGTTGTAATGCGCCGTGATGATTTTCTGGTGTTCCTCGCAATAGCGCCCGGAGGTCAAGCGCGGGCAGCCGGGATAGGAACAGGGGCGCTTGGGTTTATAGGGCATACAGGCTGCCGCCTCCTTCCGGGCAAAAGGAAAGCCTCCGCAGATTTTCCTGCGAAGGCCGCTGTATTTTTTCTTTGTTGCTATTGTAATACTACCAGATTTCCATAGTGTCTTTCTATGTCTTTTAGTGTCCTCTTTCAGAAAAAACGAAAAAAGGGAGAGCCGAAGCCCTCCCAATCGCCTGCCTATTTCCCAGCCGGGACAAAGGCCGAGCATTGCTCCAAAGCCTTCCGGTGGAGCTTGTGGAGATAGCGCAGGTCATATTCCATCTCCACAGCCACCTTCTCCCACGAGTAGAAGCACAGATACCGCAGCTCCAACAACGTCTGGTATTCCGGGTTGTCAATCCGCTTGATAACACCGACGATTTCCCGCTTCAAATCCACCAGCGTATCTATGTCCTCGTTAATCTCGTTTTCCAGATCAATGATTTTGACAATGACATTCTCCATGGACTGCACATTCCGGCTCCCGCTGGGCGGGGTGTCGGACAAGGTAGAGGTGGCCTTGGTCGCCAAGGCCCGCAGGCTCGCTACCTGTTCCAGCTTGCTGTTGATCCGCTGGTCGATGCGGTAAGCCTGACTAAGATATTCTTTCACCGTCATAGGGAACCTCCTTCCGCAGAAATGGCGGCAGATACATCTTCCACGGAAGTCACCATATAGGCCGCGCCGCCAGCGGCCCTGATTTTCCCAAGGGTCACTTCCTGTAACCGGGTGAGCCGCCCACCGGGCTGCTTTACCTCGAAAGCATAAAACCTGCCATCAATGCAGGCGATTATATCCGGGATGCCCGCTGTGCCGTACATTCCGCCGTGGGTTTTCCACGCGAAGCAGCGGGGCATCGTTTTCAGGTGCCGCAGGATCGCGGCCACAATTTCTCTTTCCAGCATATCTCGGCAAAACCGACGTGCCGGAAAAACCGGAGTTACCGGGTATTTACCACACTCTATATATTTTTCTTAAAAAAAGGCCCTCATAACATACCTCTGGTAGTTACGCGCAAGGAATGAGGAAATCCCGGTTTTTCCGGTTTTCCCGGTACAAAAACGGTCAATCTGCCTCCACACCTCCTTCGCAGTAGGTGATCCCGCGCCATATCCGGCGCTTGGAGAGCTTATCCCGCCCTCTGGTGATCTCCGGGAAACCGGCTTCCAGTTCTTTGTTGAAATTGGTCTGCGACACCGGCTTCATGCCCGCATTGCCGCAATACTCCTTGTAGCGGAGGAACAGGTCGTCCCGTACCGTCACGCCTTCTTCCTCAGCCACGCAATACAATTTAGCGAAAGACAAAACGCTATTTGATTCAATCCGGTATTTTTCCAGCTCGGCCCGCGTCCGCTCGGTTTCGCTGAACACATAACCGGAGGCGATCAGGCGTTTCAGGCCGGTAAGCGCCCACATGAGGATACCGTCCCGCTCGGCGGCCAGCTTTTCCGCCAGATTGGGGTCGCGCTTGGCCTTGGGAACGGATTTCTCAAACCGGATAATGAGGAGCCTACGGTAAAAGCCCTCGGAGCGATCCCCATAGTTGCGGGGGATCTCATTGCAGGAAAACAGGAACCGGGCATAGGGCCGGAAGGAAAACGGGTCTTTGTTCTTCCGCTCGGCGGTGATGAAGTCCTCGCCGGTGAGCGCCTTGAACATCCCGTTGTCGTCAATGCTCTTGGAGGGCAGGTCAGCAAAGATATTTGCCAGCTTGCCGAACAGCTCGGCCCGGTTGAAGCGGTCGCCGAGGTTCTGCCACGGGATGTTGGACACATTCTCGCTGCCCAGCAAAATCTCCTGCACCACATTGAGCAGTGTGCTTTTGCCCGCGTTGGGCGCACCCACAAAGACAAAGGATTTCTGCGCCTTGTTCACCGGCAGGAGCAGGTAGCCCATGATCTCCTGAATGAGGTGGATTTCCTCCTCGGCCAGCATACTTTCCAGATAGCGCAAAAACAGCGGGCAGCCTGCGTCCGGTGCATAGGCCGCTTTGAGCTGTACCGTGGAGAAGTATTCCGGGGTGTGGGCCTTAAAACTGTCATCGAGGGTATTATACAGCCCGTTTTGCAGGTTGAGGATGAAGGGGTTGCTGTTGATTTCCTGAACCGGCTTCATTATGAGCATTTTCCACTGGCCCACGGTATCATTGATGGCCTGCATAGAGGCGCTCTTGGGGAGCATCAGCTCCCGTACCTTGGCCGCAGCCACCATGTCCTCGCTTTCTCGGTACACGCCTCCCTGATAGAAGAAAAAACTGCTGGCCGTATAGAAGGCGTGCATATTCTCGGCCAGATGGTTCGCCAGCAGGCCGGAAAGGAACCGCAGGCCGCCGCGCTCGGTCGCTTCGTACCACTCCGGCAGGCCGTTTTCCTCCGCAGCCTGCCGGGTTTCCTTCTTGGCGGCATACGCCTTGTGCAGCTCCTTTTGATAGGCGGACAGCGCCTTGGTATCCGCCGCTTTCAGGCGGAAATGCTCCCGCAGCTCGTACTCCACAAAGGCCCCGGCATCCAGCGGCTCGATATTATACAAGGACTCCCGGACAAATTCCTTGGCCGCCCGCATATTTTCCACTGGGGATTTCTGCGCCGCCACCAAGGCGAGGGCCTCCCGCAATTCGTCCAGCGACAGCGGCAGGTAGCACAAGGCCGCTGGGGATTTGCAGGAGCAGGAGCCGTTTTCCAGCTTCGGGCAGGCAAAGCCCTTTTCCGCAATGGCCTTGCAGGTAATGGGTTTGGTGCCGCTTTGCAGAAAATGCTGGATTTTCTCCTGCGTTTCTGTTGCCCTGTACCCCGGATATAGAGCGGACAGCTCATGGATGGCCCGCTCGCCGCCCTCAAAGACCGCCAGATTGGTAATCATGGCGTACCAATCATGTTCCGGGAGGGTGGCCCCATTGTCACGGCAATGCCGGATAAAGTCGCAGCGTTTCAAGACCAGCGCGAGGCCCTGCTGCGTACCCTTGGCCGTTGGCCCGGCAGGCGCGGCGGTTTCCTCTGAAATCTGCGGCAGGTATTGTTCCAGCTCGGCCTGCGTATAGCGAAGCTCCGGGTGAAAATGGATACACTCCACCATGACCGGCTCCTCCTTGCAATGGTAGAAGCCCGGCAAGCGAAGCACCCGGCTTTCATTGACGCAGGATCTGTCCCCATGAAACTGAGCCACAAGGCGCTTTTGCACCCGGCGAAAAGCCGCCACGTCCCCATCCTTGATAAGCCAGTAAGTATGCAGGGATTTCCGGGTTTTCACAATGAGCGAGGGTTCCAGCGGAAACGCTTCAATCTGTTTCAGCTGCTCGTCCAGCGGCAGCTCGTCGCACTCCATAAACTGCGCGTTGATCCGGGTGATCTCACTGTCCTCATGGCCGCCGAAGTTCACCACAAAATAGATGCCCCGGTTTTTCTCGTTGTGCTTTTTGAGGGTATCCATCAGGCCCGGCAGGCCGGAGAGGGAGGTTTCCAGCTTGGCCCCTTTGAAGGTGCCGGTTTTTCTATCGTCAAATATCCGCAGGCAGATGCGCTCGCCCGGCCCGAAGAAAGGGCGGAGAAATTCTTCCAACGGGATATTCAGTGCTTTCCTCATTTCCGTACCACCTCCACGCATCGTTCAGTAAAGTACCGGACAGGCAGGCCGCGCTCATGGGCCTTTTCAATCTCCACCGCCATGCCCTTTGTGATATTGCCGCCGAACACCCACACCTCCTTGCACTTGCTCTGCAAAACCAGCCCGAAGAAGATGCCAAGGCGGCGCTGCTCCGGGTCGCTTTCCTCCATGAATTGAGGAAACAGCAGGTGCGGCGCGATGGGGATACAGTTCTCCGACACCGCAAACCGGCAGAAATCCCGCGCCCGTCTGGTATTGCGCTCGATATTCCCGGCAAAGGGCGAACAGATAAAGACCAGCGGCTTATAGGCTGTGCGCTTGGCTTCCCGTTCAATATTCATCAGGGCCTCATAGGCGGTGGGATCGAGATACCGCTCCGCGTTATACAGGTTCACGCTCATCGGGCCACCTCCATTTCTGCCAATTCCCCGAAGCTCGGCCCAAAAGCGGCCTCGGCCACGATAGGCACGTCAAATTCCGGGAAGGGCTGGGCCTCCATGCAGGAACGGATCAGCGCCGCCGCTTCCTCCACCTTATCGGCGGGCAGCTCAAACACCAGCTCGTCGTGGATTTGCAGCAAAGGCCGCAGCCACGGGTAGTCCGGCAGCTCCACAATCAGGCGGCCAAGGGCCAGCTTCAAAATATCGGCGGCAGTTCCCTGTATGGGGGTATTCATGGCGCACCGCTCGGCAAAGCTCTTTTTGCCCCAATCGTCGGAAACGATGCCCGGCAAATATCGGCGGCGACCCAGCCATGTTTCACTATACCTGCGCACCTTGGCCTGCCGTTTCACCACGTCCTGCCACAAGGAGAGCTGGGGATAACCAGCTTTGAGGTTGGCGATGATTTTCTCACATTCCGCCAACGGGGTATCGAGGCCGGCTTTGAATTTTAATGTCCGTTGCAGGCCCTTGGGAAACAGGCCAAAGAATACGCCAAAGTTGCAGTTCTTGGCAATCGTCCGGCGCTCCTTGTAATGCTCCGCGTTTTTATCCGCCGCCTGCTCGAAGGGGATGTGATAAATAACTGAGGTGGTCTGCGCATGGATGTCGCCGCCGTTCCGGTAGGTTTGGAGCATCTTTTCATCCCGGCAGTAGAAGGCCCCAACGCGCAACTCGATCTGCGAAAAGTCCAGCGAAAGCAGGACGCAGCCCTCCGGGGCCACAATCATGGAGCGCACCCCGATGGGGTCGTTGTCCTTGCGCGGGCAGTTCTGCATATTCGGGTTCCGGGCGGCAAAGCGGCCCGTTTCTGTCCCCAGCGGCATGAGGTCGGGATGTATCCGCCCGGTGGCGCTGTTGATATGCCGCAGATAACCGTCCAGATAGGTGCCTTTGATTTTTCCCCAGCGCCGGTATTCCTGCACCAGCTCAAAGAGCCGGGTCAGTTCCGGGCGGTTCTCCCGGCACCATGCGGCCAGCAGGATCATGGTTTCATCGTCGGCGGCCTCCTGATACTTGGCTGTGGTTTTCACCACCGGCAGCCCAAGGTCTTTATAAAGATAACTTTTGAACGCGGAGGTGGAGGCGTTGGCCCCGATCTCCACATCGCCGATCAGGAAGGCGATTTCCTCCCGGATGGCGGAAATCCGTTCCTCGGCCTCCGCCTGCTTGGCTTCCATGGCAGCCCGATCCATGAGAAGGCCGTTATACCGCATCAGGCCGCAGTACACGGCGGTCGGGGACTCGATCTGCTCCACAATGCGGCGGTGCCGGGGCAGGTATTGATCGAACCAGCCGTTGAACAGATGATACAGCCGCAGGGCAAAGTCGCTGTCGGCGCAGGCATAGCGGACGGTTTCCTTGTCCTGCGGGTCAAGCTCGTCGAAGAAGCGCCCGGCGGTTACGGTTTCAAAGTCCGGCAGCTCCACATGGAAAAGCTGCGGCACAAGGGTTTTAAGGCCGCTGTCCGACAGGCCCCGGAAAGTAGTGCTGCTTTTCAGGGTAAGCTGGGCCGCTGCGATGGTATCATAGCAGGGCGGCTGTACGATCACCCCCAAGGCATACAGGAACATGGACTCGAAAGCCAGATTGTGGGCCACTTTTATCACGGTGGCGTTCTCAAATACGGCCTGCCGCAAATAGTCCATGACCGCCTCCGGCCTTTGAATATTCCGCCCGGCCCGGTGCCGCAGCGGGATATAGATGCCGCTGTCTTCGGATACAGAAAGGCTCACTCCGGTGATAGTGGCCTTGTGGGCATCCAGCGCGGCCCGCTCCTCCGAGCGGTATTCCTCGATGGGCGAGGTTTCAAAGTCGAAGCCGACCACGGCGGCCCCGGCCAGATAATCTTTTATCTTTTTCAGTGACAAAGCACAGATATAACTCATTTTTCCTCCATTCTGCCCGGAAAGCGGAGGAGGCCCGAAGGCCCCGCTCCGCTGGGCGAAAGTGCTTATTGCAGGGGTTCCACGATCTCGCCGGTTTCCGGGTCAACCAGCGGGCCAGCCTCGGCAGGCTCCTCGGTATCAAAGCCCACGCGGCGGCTGTACTGCTTCACCTGCTCAGACAGGCGGTTAATGAGGATTTGCTCCTCGCTGGTGAGCGGGCGGTCAATGGTAAACTGTGCCTGCGAGTATGCAATGCCGCTGGCGTTGGTGGCCTTTTTCAGAGAAAAGCGGGTCACGACCATGTTGCTCTTTTTGCCCTTACTGAGCAGGCGCTTAATGTAGCGGGAAAACTCCCGCATCGAACCGGTGGGCAGGGAGAGGATCAGCGGGAACAGCTCGCCCTCCCGCAGCAGGAATACCCTGCGCCGGGTTTTGCAGGCTTTGCTGTTGTTCTCACCGGAGCCAAACTGATTGAGGGGACATTGCGCGCAGACACCCCCGGGTGTGCCTTCCCCGGTCACGCCATCGAAGGAGCCGCAATCGGGCGGGTTGCTGCCTCCGGTATATTTTTCTTTGTAATACTGCAAGACCGGATGATGGTGCAGGATCACGGCAGAAAATTCCTTCACCATTTCCGGCTCGTCCGCCTCATCGCCGGGCAGCTCAAACATGGTGGCACCGCCAGACGGGATCTTCACCCGGTCAAAGCCGCCCTCCAAGCCTTCCAGCTCCTCGGCCATACTCTCGTTCATATTGAAGTCGGCAAGGGCCAAAAAGCCGCTGCCAGTAGTCATAAGTTCGTTTTTATCGCTCATGGATAAATCCTCCTGATATTTTTACTTTGCGGCCTTACGCACGCCCACGGTAGTTTTCTCAAACACATTGACAAGGCCATCCAGCCAATCCGGCAGCATATCGCCGTTTTCCGCCACCTGCTCCTTGACAAAGGCGGAGAGGCTGTTGGCGTTGACGGTTTCATACACAAGGTCGCCGAAGCCCCCGGCGCGGAGGGCAGAGAACAATTCCTCTTTCCGGCCCGCCACAGCGGAAGCGTGGGTTTTGGTCGTCAGGCAGAACATCGTTCCGGCGCGGGTAAAATTCTGCGTTTCACTCTCGGCCATCAGTTCGGAGAGGCGGTAGTCCACCTCGTCCATTTCTGCCTTAATTTCTTTCAAGTGCTGTTCAGCCTCGGCCTTCTCGTCACGAAGCGCCCGGAGCCGGTCAGCCAGCTCAAACATTTTTTCTGTATCCATCGTTCCTCCAAATCTAAGCAGCAAAGGGATTCCTCCCGCTGCGGTAATCGTCAACAAGGGTTCTCGCAAGGTCGGCCTTGCTTTCCAGTGCCGCCAGCACCTTTTCATCCACGGTGCCACGAGCTACCAGATATAAATAGGTGCAGGGCATCCGCTGGCCCACCCGGTGTATCCGGGCCTTGGTCTGTTCAAAATTCGACATGGAATAGTCGAGGGAATAAAAGACCATGGTGGAAGCGGCGGTCAGGGTAATGCCAAGCCCCGCTGTGGCAATTTGTCCCACAAAGGCCATGACCTCCGATTCCTTCTGGAACCGCGCCACCTGCTCGTCCCGGTTTTTCACCTCTCCGGTGATGCAGGAATACCCAAGGCCCCGCTTTTCCAGCAGCTTGCAGATGGCCCTGATCTCCGGAATAAAGCGGGCGATGATAACCAGCTTTTTTCCCTCGGCCATGGCCCCGTCCAGAATGTCCTCCAAGGCGGAGAGCTTGGCCGCGCTGACCTGCTCCACGGCAGCGGTTTCGTCATTTCCGAGAAAGCCGCCGGTAAGCTGGGACAGCCGCAGCAGCCGGGTAAGGATGTTAGTGGCTGTAACCTCGCCACCGGCCAGTTCCGCATAGCTTTCTTTGACGAGGCCCCGGTATATCCGCAGGGCGGCAGATTCCAACTCTATCTGCCGGATCACATCGGTGGTTTCCGGCAAATCCAGACATTCCGCCTTCGTCGCCCGGTAGGAAATGCTGTGGAGCTTTTCCGTCAGCTCGCCCTCCATGGATTTCTTCAAAACCGGGGTATGATTGCCATAGCCCACCATGTCAAAGTAGCGGTTGCGGAAAGCATAGAAGCTGTTCCCGTAAATGGCCGGGTTCAGAAATTTATACTGGCTGAACACATCAATGGCCTTGTTGGTGATAACCGTACCGGTGAGCAGGAGCCGGTAGCTTGCCTTTGCTCCCATCCGGTGCATAGCCTTACTGGCGGCGATATTGTGGGTTTTGATCTTGTGGCCCTCGTCCGCGATAATCAGGTCGGGGTGCCATGCGGTCAAAGCCTTTTCCAGCCGCCATGCGGACTCATAGTTTACGACCACCACCTGCAGGGCGGTGCCGTTCATGTGCCGCAGGGTATCCAGCTTCTTGGCGCTACTGCCGGACAGAACCGCCAGCGCATACGGGAAGGCGGCAAATTTCTGAAATTCCTCCTCCCATACGCCAAGGATGGAGAGCGGGGCCACAATCAACACCCGGCGAATCCGGCCCGCCTGTGAAAGTGCGCCGGTAATGGCGATAGTAGTCAGTGTTTTCCCTGTGCCGGGTCAACCCATTTCCATGAGGAGCGCAGCCCCTTTACTGGAAATGTTCATCGACACCACCACCTTTCTTCTTGCCAAAGCCATGCACGCGGCAATGTTCCGATTGGGAAGAAAGTACTTCGAGATTGACCGGATCGTTGTTTAGGATATTTCCATCTTTGTGATGGACGATTTCTCCCGGACGAAGCGGCCTTCCAATCATGGCTTCTGCAACGGCTCTATGCTCGTGCTTTCCGTAAAATTTGCGGTATGTTTTTCCCTTGCCAGTACCAGAGAGCTTCGCATGGTGTTTTTTTCTGGATGACAGAAGGCCACCCGGTTTGTTTGCCGGATTTTCTGTGCGGTTATATTCCGCCAGCCGTTTTCGGTTCCATTGCTGAAAGTGAGCGAAACAGCAAAAATTATGTTCGCTTATTTCATGTTGAGACTTCTGGAAGCTCCGACCGCACAGGTGGCATTTCACTGTCGCTTGGGCCATCCCGATCACCTCCCGGCAGCAGGCCGAACAGACCGCAGACAAAATTGAAGGCTTCGATCTGGTGCCGGTAGGGCGTAGCCTTGATCGGCATAGGCAGGGCCGGGCGGACATTCTCATGCGCAATCATGGCTGCCCACCTCCGGCACCTCCTGAACCGACAGCGCCTGCACACTGTCGCCGGGGACGATGATCGTCACACGGCGCGTATCTCCGAACAAGCGCCGCAGCACCCGCTCGCGTAGCCGAACCGTCTTACACCGGACGATGCCGCCGGTTTCCGGCCCGCTGGCAATGCAGATTTTCAAGTTATGTTTCATTTGCCTTTCACCTCTTTCTGAGAGCCGGTTTTTGTAGCTCTCACTGTTAGGCCACGGGAAAGGCAAATCCGGGGGGTTATTCCAGCAATTTTTTCAATTTTTTATAAATCCACCGAAGCCGCTCACGGATAGAGGACTCATGCACTCCTTCGGAGCGGGCCACGGCAGCAATGCTTTCGTTTTCAAAATAGACCCGGCGCACCAGCTCCCGCTGGGCCGGGGTAAGGGCCTCCATGGCCCGGAGCAGGCGGGCCATATCCTCCCGCTTCAAAACTTGCTCCTCTGTATCTGCGGGGGAGAGGAACGCCTCGCCCTCGTATTCCATCCCGTCGAGGGAAGTATGGCGGCGGGTTTCTTTGTGGTCGTTGTTATATTCCTGCCGGTCAAAATCCACCAGCAGCTCCCCAAGGTTGTCGTCCACCTCGATTTCAGAAATTTCTCCATTTACAAATTCATACCGGACTTTCAATTTGCCGTTCTCCTTTCGGAGCCCGGCAGGCGGCACCTTGGCCGCTAAAACGAAAAAAGCCTGGCAAGCAGCACAAAAGTGCCGCTTGCCAGGCTCAATGTCGTCTCCACCATCTTTCGGGTGGTATCATGGAGGTTTGACCGCTATCTAAGGAATGAAATCGCCCCTCCGCGCATCATGCACAAACAAACGCGCGCACCGGTTTCCCGGCTTCGCTGTCCGTTGCCCGTCCTCATATACATTCCTTATGAGGGCTGTAGTATTGCCGCAGCTATCCGGTAAGTCCCGGAGTCTTGTCCAGAACATTCGGTGTTTGCTATTCAGTTTTTATTACCCCGATTTCCGCGCCGCAGTGCCCGCACTTCACATAATAATCGGGATACCGGCCCTTCTTCGGGATAATCAGCCGTGATTTGGTATCTGGTGCGGAATCCATAAACCGCCGCCCGCATTTCGGGCAGAGGATAGGCTTCCGTTCATCTGTCAGCTCATATTGTTCAACCTCCTTCTTGCTTCGGCGCAAGTCTAAGCACCCCTTTCCGCCAGAGCCGATCCGGCTGCCGGGGAGCGGGCCTGCGATCTGTGCGCAGCTATTCCTCCACAATGTCCGTGAGCCAATGCGCCACCGGTCTGGAAAGAAGCCGCGCGTTGAGGTACGCCATCTCTAAGGTGAGGCAGGTATTCCCCAAGTAATACCTGTCCATGATCGTGAGGGTCATGGCAAGGTCTGGCTGCTCCATATCGGTCAGGCAGATCGGCAGCAAGTATTGCACCCGGCCCTGATACCCCTGCGGAACCACAATACTCGGTTCCACCACAGCCTTCCGCCGCGCCAACTCAACTGCCGTTTCTAAAAGCAGGGGCAGGTTATGCGCTTCGCGGATTTCTGCCGGGATACGGGAAAGGTTCTCCTCGTCGCCGAGGATATGATCCACGTTGACGCGGATCGGCCATTCCGGGTTGTAATTGACGCCATATTGCGTCATATAGTAGCTGGGCTTCTTCGGCAGCGGGGATATGTGCCGGAGCATCGGCGACAGCTCGTCCGCAAAGCCCCTGAAATACCATTCCAGCAGGGAGTCCTTCTTTTTATTCCGGTCAAAGCAGGCATAAATAGCTTTATACCGCCGAGTGTAGAGGCCCGTATGGAAGCAGCAAAATTCATTCTCGATGTGGAAGTAATCTGCTGCGCTGCTGGGATTTCTTTCGTCCTTGTAGTCAATAAGCTGTTTCTTAAAGATCGCGTGAATATATCGCTCCAAAATCGGAGTATCTGGATTTTTCGTTAAGTATATCGGGTTTTTGAATCGCCACGGTTCCGGCAGGGACATCTCCGCCAGCATATCAAGCTGGGAGTACCAGTTCGGGACGTAGGCGAAGGAAAACAGGTCTGGCATGAGAATCATATCAGTTTCCTCCATTTGTTCTGTAATGCGTCCACGAGCTTCATCTGCACCTCGATTTTCATATCTTCATCAATATGCCGGTATATCCGGCCATCCGGGCCGACTTCGTCATACGCCACCAGAGAATTGATGTAAGCATCATAGTGCAGGAGATATGCTTCGATTGCCTGCTGGTCGCCGTGAACCGCTCGCTTGATTAGGTCATAGGTTAATTCATGGCTCTGAGCGTTTGCGCTCATAGAAAGTTCTGATTGCCTTAAAGGCGCGCTGCCTCAGATTGTAGACAGTGCGGGTCGTCACCTCCATTCTGGCTGCAATTTCCCCATCCGTCCAAGCATACCAGAAGTCAAACAGTAAAACCTTCCGTTGCTTCTCCGGCAGGGAGCAGAGTGCTTTATATAAAGTTTCGCTATAGACCACGCAGGATAGCTCGTCCGCATAAAGCACAAAATGGTCGGACGGATACCTGTCGTCGTGGCTTAAGGTTTCAAGAAGATAGTCTACTGGCTCGTCAGAGTAATGCTTCTCCGCGTTGGCCTTTGCCCGTTTGAGATTTCTGCTGAAATTCCGGGCCACCGTCTTGGTGAAGGAGTCCACCATGGCGACGATCCGTTCTTCATCAGAGGGAGACATCATGCCGCATCCCTCCTTTTTGCAGATTTGAGCTGGTTCTTTTTCGCCTCCTCACATAACCAGAACACATCTCAGGGGTGCAAACCGGAAAGTTTTTGAAAAATATTTTGAGAAAAATTTTTGAATGGGTGAGTCTATCTAAATGCTGGTTAGGAGCTGCACATATAATTTTCCTCCTCATACAAAATGGGCCAATCCGCATAAGGCAGACTGGCCCATTTTGGCAAGTAGTAGTCTTGCCTTGAAAAATAATTTATGAAGATTTCCCGCTTTGCTCTATATGTAGTTCGCCTTTTTTCAGCCGGAACACCACATCCGCCTGTTTTGCCAGCTCGTTTGAGTGGGTGACTACTACCACGCATTTATTCATCTGATGTGCGCTTTCTTTCAGGATTTCTGTAATATCCTGAGCGGTTTCTTCGTCCAGATTGCCAGTAGGCTCGTCCGCCAAAATCACTGGAGCCTCGCTGGCCAGTGCCCGCGCAATGGCTACACGTTGCTGCTGACCGCCGGAAAGCTTCAACACGTTTCGTCTTGTTTCTTCCTTCGTCAACCCCAGCCGTTCCAGAAACGGAAATGCTGGTTTTTTGGAAATCAGCCGGACATTCTCCTGCGGAGTCATATAATCAATCAGGTTGTAGCTCTGAAAGATAAACGAAACATTCTTTTTCCGGTGTCCTGCTAATCCGGTCTGTGCAACATCCTTCCCTTCAAACAGGATAGCCCCGCTTGTGGGACTGTCCAGACCGCCCAACAGGGAAAGGAGCGTTGTCTTGCCACAGCCGGAGGGGCCGAGAATGGCATATATCTTTCCAGCCTCCATCTGCGCGTCAATTCCTCTGAGTACCTTTTTCTTTTTATCATAAGAATAGGTCAAGTTTTGTAATTCCAAAGTTCCCATATAGCTACCTCCTATTCACCTTCCGGTACAAATTCATAGTTGAAGTCATAGTCCTTTACTTTATCCGGCACCTCATAATCTATCATGGGCGCACCAGACTGCTCCTGCGTTTCGTCCCCTTTGTTCTCCTTCGGGGTACACCCAGTGAACAACAGTACCAGAAGAAAGAATATAGGAAACAATTTCCATACTTTTTTCATATCGTTACCGCCTTTCTCAGCTCATTTTTGATAAAATCTCTCGCGGTTTCAGCCGCATGACGGAAATCGAGGAAATTCCAGCGGATACCGTTACAATTCCGATCCCAAGCAGGAATAGGAGCCCCATTTCCTCAAACTGTACGCGAACCTGCAATTTAGGGGGTTCTATTTTCTGATCTTCTGCGTCTGTTCCGGCTTCGCCACGGCTTCCGGCAGATAAGCCGTTCTCCTGCTGCACCTCTGTTACCGCCTGCCCGGATTGCAGGACGTTTCCCATCTGGCCTGCAATGGCGCTGGCAGAGAAATAAGAAAGGGAAAACGCCAGCACTGCTATGAGTAAAACCTCGGCAATATACTGTCCTAAAATCGACAGCTTGCTGATCCCAACAGAGAGCAGCACGCCGGTTTCGTGGATTCGGGTTCTGGCCCACATGGTAAGAATGAGCGAAAGGATGGCAATGCTTACAATCAGCGCGACAATCAAAATAGTGGCTACCAGCTCCGATAATTGTTCTAAGGAGGACGCGGCGTTCTCATAGTCCTCGTTGTCAAGCAGAAAAGAGAATCCCTTCCAGTCCACACCGGAGATACCCTTTACTTTAGAAATAATTTCCTCCATGTTCTGCGGATCGTCTACTGATACGGTCAGCTCATTAAATCCTTGGATTGCAGGGCCGTTTTCATAAGCCACTAAAGTGGCGAGATCAGTGATAATGAGATTTTGTATTTTATCGTAGGTTGTTACCTGATCGTTGATACCTTCGATTTCTTTTGGAGAAAACAGGCCCACAATTTCAATCTCCACGCCTTTGTCCGTTTGGATTTTATCGCCAATTTTCAGGCCGTTTTTTTCAGCCAGATCCTTGCTGATAAGCCCCTTGTTTTTGTCGTCCGGCAGGATATGCCGCCCTTCTGTCAGCGTAAGCTGCCCGGAAGTAAAACGAGTAAGCTCCTCGCTTTTCCATGCGCTTAAAATTTTTGAGGATGCGCGAAATTCTTCCTCAATGGGGATATTGCCGGTAAACAGTTCCAGAGAGGGGAACGCCGCCAGCCCCTCCACGGTTGCGCTGCATTCCTTGATCCCCTCAATTTCCCGGATTTGCTCTACCAGCTCCGGGCGGATTTGCTGAGTGGAATAAATCAGCGTTCCGCCATCCACGCTTTCCACCTTCAAATAGGGGTTGTTTTCCGTGTAGTCAAAGCCAATGAGAAAACTCCCGCCAAGACTTTGCCGCAGCTCCTGCTGGGCAGCTTTAGAAGCGTTCCCCAGCGCCAGGGCGGTCAGTACAAAGGTTGCCATCACCAGCAAGATGACAAAAAGAAGGATACTCTTGCCCCTCTTGCGGACGATGTACAGCCACGCTCGATTCATAAAGTTCATAGAATGACCTCCGTTTCATATGGGATAAGTGTTGCAACGCTGACAGCATAGCACCCCAATATGGAACCAGTATGAAACGGATAAAAAGCAATCGCTTTATGAGAGATAAAGGGTAAAGCACATTCCCGGCGGGTTTTTGGTCGCCTCAAATTGATAGGGCAGCCCAAGGGCCTTTGAAAGCGTATCTACAATATATAACCCCAGCCCATTCCCTCCATCTTTTCTGCCTCTGGCAAAATCCGGGCGGTAGAACGGCTCAAATATATGGGCCAGCTTATCCGGCGGGATGGGCATACACTCGTTTTCTATTTTTATCTGCTGGGCGTTCAATATAACGGTGATCTTGCATCCCGGCTTTGTGTAAGCAACCGCGTTGGAGAGCAGATTGGACAGGATTTTTTCAAGGCTTTTCTTCGACGTATGGACAGGGCACTTTCCCTGTATGCTGAAAGTAAAGTCGATTTCTTTTGCCTTCGCAATCAACTGATAAGGCTCGCAGATCGCCGGAAGGCGCTCCGACAGGTCAAAGGTTTGGGCGTCCTGTTTCTCCTGTGTAAAATCCAGCCGGGAGGTATCCAAAATTTCTTTAATCATAGAGGAGAGCTGCCCGGTAATCTCCTTACATTCCAACAGACAGCGATCCCGGTCTTTGTATTTTCCAATGCCTAAGATCATGTTTTCCAAAATCGCGTTAAGAGCAGTCACCGGTGTTTTCAGTTCATGGGAGGCGGCCCGCAGGAAATCAATTTTTGACCGTTCCGCCTCACGGACGTTTTGCTTTTCTTCTTCCAGCTTTTCAATGGTGGAAAGCAGGCTGGCATACAGCTTATTTACGCGGGCGGCCAATTCGCCAATCTCGTCCTTCGTATGCACCACGCAGGTTGCAGCCTTATCCAGTTTTTCCATCTTTTCCGTTGTTTCCGCAATCTGCTTGATTGGCCTCGTCATGGCTCTGGAAAACAACAGGGAACACCCGGCGGAAATGATGGCGCAGCAAAGCAGGGATACCGGCAGTGCTTTTCCGATAGCGGATTTTATCAAAATACCAGTATTCACATCACTCTCAATAATGGCCCCTTCCACAAAACGGTTGGTGCTTACGGTCATTTGCGGCGCAAGCACGTAGAGAAAGACATGGGCCATCACAGTGACAAATAGCATCACCCCAAAGGTGTATAAGAAGATTTTAGTAAAGAGCTTTAAGTTTCTCATGGGTGTTCCTCATACTTGTAGCCAACGCCTTTTACCGTTACAATCCGGTCAAGACTCAGCTTTTTCCGTAAATTTTTGATGTAGGTATCAATAGTTCGGTCGATGATGGGGTAATCATATCCCCACAACTCGTCCAAGATCTGCGACCGTGTAAGAACTAGACCTTTATGCTCTATCAGCAATTTCAGCAGGTCGATCTCCTTTGGTGTCAGGTCAATAGGGCCGCCCGGCCCGGAAGCGGTGTAGCCGCCAAAATCCACCGTAATATCGCCTATCTGGATTTGGCTCAGTTCCGGGCTTTTCCCACACCGCCGCAGCAGAGCCGTCACCCGTTTCCCCAGCAAAAGCATGGAAAAGGGTTTTGTGATATAGTCGTCCGCCTGTTCATCAAAGCTGGCCGCCTGAGTAGGCTCATCGTCAAGGGCGGTAAGCATTAAGACGGGGATGCCGCTCGTTTGACGCAGTTCTTTTAATACCTCCAAACCGGTTCGTTTCGGGAGCATAATGTCCAGAACCACTAAATCAATGGATTTTTCCCTTGCGATCTGCAAGCCCTGCTCTCCATCGAAGGCAGACAAGGTGGTATGTCCTGCGGAGCTCATGTATTCGCAGATTGCCTCGTTGGTGGCGGTATCGTCTTCCACAATCAATAAAACAGCCATTTTTACACCTCCTCGCTCCATCATACCAAAGCAATATGGAAAGAGTATGAAATGCTTTGTGTCAGATTGACAGTGTACTGGACTTTTATGAAAAAGCAAGCCTTTCATAATGAGCCAATCCGCACAAGGCAGACTGGATCATTTTGGCAGGTAATTGGCCCGCCTTGCCGTAAGTAAAAGTTCTTTTGTATTTTTACTACTTTATTCCCACTTGAAGAATTTCACCGCAATTCCACCGCAGATAATAATCAGAGCCACCATGACAATCAGAGGGAGCCAAGCAACTTCTATCGGTAAGCCCAGAGAAGCCGCTTTCAGCAATTTGATCCCCTGTGTCAGCGGTAGAATATCTGCAATCCTCTGCAATGCTGTCGGCATCACCTCGTATGGGAGAGTGGCCCCGGAGAAGATCAACATGGGAAAATACAAAACGCTGGCAACAATACTCGCGACCTTCATGTTCGGAGCGACTCCGCCCACCATCATTCCAATGCTGAATGTGGAAAGCATCACCAGAAAATAAGAGGCCAGAAAGATTCCCACGGAACCGGGAAACCGCACGCCGAAGAACAAACTTCCTACCAGATAGACCAATATCAAAGAAAGCAGCGAGTAAATGGCGTAAATAGAAACCTGTACTGTTAGCAGCAGGATGGGGCTGGTTGGCGTTACCTTATAGCGTTTCAGTATTTTCTTCTGCCGATAGTCGGAAATCACCAACGGGAGGCCCATAACGCCACCGGCGCAGATTGCAATCGTGGAAATTGCTCCAAAGGACTGCTCTAAAAAGGAATAACTTGCTCCCTCGAAAGCGGGCTGATTTCCATAAATGATACCGAGCAGTACCACCATCACGACCGGCAGGCAAAGTGCGAAGATCACCATGTCCATACCTCGAAAAGACAGCTTGATTTCTGTTTTCAGCATTGTAACATATTTATTCATCGTCCGTTTCCTCCTCTCCGGTAAACCACAAATAGGCTTCTTCCAAATTATCATATGGGCTTTGGTGAATTGCCTCCTGAACGGTTCCTGTGAAAATGAAATTTCCGTCCTTCAAAATGGCGATTGTATCGCACAGGACTTCCACCTCGTCCATAAAATGTGAGGAAAGAAAGATGGTCAGACCCTTTTGCTTCAGTGCGTCCAGACTTTTCCAAACACTCCTGCGTGCTTTCGTATCAAGGCCCGTTGTAAGCTCGTCCAGAAAGACGACCTTCGGATCAGGCAGGAGTGCTAAAACGATGAATAGCCTCTGTTTTTGCCCACCGGACAGTTCATTTACGAAAGCGCCTCGTTTTTCCCACAGACCAAATTGCCTCAAAAGCTCCTCGTAATTTGCAGCTTTCCGGTAAAGGCAGGCGGTTTCTTCGCACAGCTCCCAAACTTTAATTTTGTCCGAGTAGCTGGCTTCCTGAAATTGCACGCCAACCTGCTCAAAGAGTTGTTTTCTGTCTTTTCGAGGATCCAATCCTAAAATAGAAACAGATCCCGCATCTGCCTTCCGAGTGCCTAAGATACACTCTATCGTGGTAGTTTTGCCCGCGCCATTCGCTCCGAGCAGGCCGAACACTTGACCTGTTCCAATCGAAAGCTCAATGTTACTGATTACTTTGTTTCCGGCGTAAGATTTACTCAAACCGGTTACTTTGATGGTTTCATCCATGCCTTTATACCTCCTATTTTGATGTATAAAGGTTAGCATGGTTCGGTGGTATGGTGGGTCAATGTAGGCTTTTATTTTGTCATTTTCTGCATTTTTTCAATTTGTCCGGCCACATAGACCGCATTTTTCCGGGCCTCGGCCAGAGAGGTAAGCAGCTTGTCGCACGCCTTAATAATATCGTCATCCTCATTCGGCGTATCAATGACTGTACGGATATTTGCGGCGGGATCATCGTTGATCGCCCGCAGCATCCGTAAAATGGCTGCCAGCGAGTAATTCGCGCAGCGAAGGGAACGGATGATCTTCAAGCGTTGTATATCCTTCTCCGAATAGACACGATAACCGTTCTCTCTGCGCTTGATTGTGAACAGGCCATTCAATTCCCAGTTCCGCAGCGTGTCTATGGTAACACCGAGAAAATCCGCAGCTTCTTTTCGCGTGAAGTAAATACCTGTATGTTCTTTTCCATCCAATCCAGCAAGTATTTTCCGGGTAATCTGAATTGCTTCCTCCGCATTTTTTCGTTCCTGATCCACTTGCTGGATATAGCGGCGGGTCAATGCGACAGCTTCTTCATAATTTCCGGCAGCAGAAACCTTTATGATATTCACCGCCTGCTTTCTGAGTCCATTTTGAAGTACCTCTACCCGAAGTGCCGCACGCGCCAGCTTAAATTGCTCTATATGAAGATCGGTAAACACTCTGTATCCATTTGGTAAGCGTTCCGGCTTAGGGATAAGAGCGCATTTTTCATAGAGCCGGACGGTATTCACATGGATGCCAATCCGTCTGGCAATGTCGATGGTTTTATACTGCTTCATCCTATACACCTCCCATTCTGTTATACCACACTTTATAAGTCTGGTGTTTAAGTGTAGGGTTGACAGTGTAGCGGATTTTGAAGGAAAAGGCAAGACTTTTATCGTATCCGGTGAGGTATAGGAGAATATAAATTGTTTTCTTATTTCATTACTTTTTCCGCCAATATTTGAAGTTCCTCTATGTGAATTTGAGGTTCTATAAACCCTTTTTTAAAATCGTCAATCTTATTTAATGCTTGGAACATTTTTCGATAAATAACATTCATTTTTTCATAGTTCATTTCTCCGCCAACACAAGTTACATAAGAAGCATGAGACAGGATTTCCTGTGAAAATAGCGTTTCTATGAATCCCTCTGTACCATTTGGAGTATAACAGCACACAAATATCCCCAACCGTTTATTCATCAATTCTATTTTGTTTTTGCTGCAAAATCGAATCACTTCTTTTCGCATTTTCCCCATATAAACGGAACCGCCGATAAAGACAACATCATACGACTTCAATGAAGCAGGAGCAGCTTTCGCAGAAATAACAGTTACTTCTCCAGTAAGATACGACTTTAGGATTTCCGCACATTTTTTCGTGCAGCCATATTTTGTTCCATATACAATTAAAACCTTCATAAATCAGACTCCTTGCGATAGACCCTGTCAAACTGCTCTATATGCTTTTCTAATATTTCTACTGCCTCATTTTCTTTTTCTGGTATGCTCTCATACTTATTTAGCAAAAGGAAAATAGGCGAGAAAAACTGTATTGCCATAATCCGAGGATCAGCCTGTCGCATAAATCCCTGCCGGATCATTTCATCAAAAAGAGCTGCTTGATAGGAAATGGCGGAGTCAATATATACCTCACGGTAAATGCGTTCAATTTCCTTATTTTTATATTTCTCAATAGAAAGAAGTTTTCGATATTGTGAAGCATATGGATCTTTCAGATAAAAGTGGAATATCTCCGCACTGATTTTTTTCAGAATTTCATTTCCTGCGGTTGCATATTCCCTTGCAATTTCTTTTAATTCTCCGCATGGAAGCGGGCAGATCGCCGAATCCATAAAGCGTGTCTGCATGGTTTTCACTAATGAATCAAAAATATCCTGCTTGTTGGTATAATGCTTATATAGTGAACTTTGTTTTATGCCTACCTGCCCGGCAATATCGCGCACAGAAACCCCATCATACCCTTTATCAGAAAATAATTTAAGTGCTTCATACAAAATAGTTTCTTTTGTGTTTCTTCTTGTCATAGTATCACCCCACTTACATATAATTGAATTTCTCAGGGGAAAAATGATATACCCATATACGAGAAGATTCTATAAAAGTCATTTGAATAATGCTTACAGCAGTAATGATAAAGAAGATATTCTTTCTATGTTGTGGCTTAAAAATAGAAACAAGTCCTAACACCCATATTACTGCGCTTGCTAACCAGAAAAGGACAGATTGAACGCTGCCAACTGAAAACAGCCCATCTTTTACACTTCGATCTGTTGCATAAACAATAGAATTTGAATATAAATCTCGAATATTAGCAAAATACCAAAACATTCCATGCAGTAATATAAAAAGCAGTATTACGGCTCCCCATCTTTTTATAGTTGTGTGGTTTAAAACTCCCCAAATCATGCAGGCTACATTGCTTCCCAGCAAAATGGTACTAATTATGGCTGTACTATTTCCAAAATATAGCTTTAACATAATAGTCACTCCTTTTAATAAGCTAACAATCGTTCTCCTTCTATTTTAGCTAACGTTTGTTAGCTTGTCAAGTCGTATATGGATGCCATTGGGAAAATTTTTTAAGCCTGACAAATGGGCCAATCCGCACAAGGCAGACTGGCCCATTTTGTTGCGGTAGGTAATAGGCTTGTTTTCACAACCAAATTACTTTCGTTTAATAAAGATCAATTCAGCAATTCCGGCAACAATAACAATACAACCACTTATCAAACATATTTTGGCGGCTGTAGTATTTCCGTTTTCGGTAAGTGGTATGGTACTTGCAATAAGCCCGGCACCAGTTAAAAAAGATATTGTTTTTGCAATCACGCGAACCGGACGATGTCGCCATGCTTTGTTAGCCGCTCCGTCAACAGTTTTCTCGATAGCGTCACCCATACGTTCCATTGCAATTTCAATTTTTTCTTCAGTCATTTTTCTCTCCCATTTCATTAGGCGTAGTTTTGTAAAAACTACTATTTGAGCTGGTGTATTTTCGGTTGATTGACAATATTTCAAGAATTGCCACCGCAGTTGTACCAGCGACTGCTACAAATTTCATCCAAAACCACAGTCTACGCATAATAGAACCTCCTCATTCACTTCATTTTCTTCTTAGTACGGCTATTTCTATAATCTGTGCCGCAATAACAACACCTCCACCGATTAAGCAAGCTTTTGCCGTCTTATGATACCCCTTTTCTTCCAATGGTACAGAGCTCGCCATAAGCCCCGCACCTGTTAAAAAGGTAAGTGTTCTGCCCACTAACCGTACTGGACGAAATCCCCACATGAAATCCATAGATTTGTCAACGACCGTTGCTGCACCTTCAACGACTGTTTCAACTGCATTTCCAAAGTGTTCCATTGCATTTTCAAATCTTTCCTCTGTCATAAAAGCGCCTCCTTTGATAGGTATTAAAAACCTAAAAATAATACCTGACGAATGAATGTAATTGCTTTATATAAAAGTACCTTTTGCAAGGCACTTTTATATCTATTTCAAAAGTTCTTCGACACGGTGTTCAACAAGCTCTTTGAGTTCACTATTGAATAACGGTATTCCCATCGCATCCAAAATAGCGCTCATACAGTTAAACCTATTCATTATTTCTTTTTCGCAAGCCGGATATGTTGTTGGAGTCAGCCATAAATCACTCAATAGCGGAATAAGTTCAGACAATTCTTTTGCATATTCTGTATTTATAGATCCATCAGCTTGCCCCTCCTCAATTAGCGTTTGCCATAGTGGAGCAAGTAAGCGTCTGTCTGTATCAATCATTCCCGCTAAAATACGTGGATTCTTTAATACGGGAAGGGTACGTTTGCTTAATTCGGCCCTCTCTGTATCTTCATAATTGATTTTAATAACCTCACGCATTTTTTGTAAACCATTCAGATCTTTACGTTCTTTGACAAGAGTAAAAGGGTTATTATCGAAAAACATTTTCTCGCCCAGAGCATCCATTATTTCTTCTTTCGACTTGAAATGATGATAAATAGCACCTTTAGTCAACCCACCAAGTTCATTTACAATGTCTTGGATGGTTGTATTATCATACCCTTTTTCCATAAATAACCGCTGTGATACTTCAAGTATTTTTTCAACAGTTATTTCAGGATATTTATTCCTTGCCATCTTTATATCACCTCCCTAATTATCATTCGTTTGGTATGTTTCCATCATATCATCAAACGTCCACTTTGTCAAGATACATTCGTGCGGTATTTATATTTTTTACTTTGAGCAATTACATGAAAAGTTTACTTGAAATTTATAAAAAGCCTTGCTTTTCCACCCGTGGTGTGTAAGCTGTGACTCACACAAGGCACAAGCCCAAACACAAACATGAAAGGTGGAAATGATAATGAAAACAGGAAAAATCACAGCGAAACTGAGAGACGCGGTTCCGGTTTGCCTTATGGTAAACGGCGAGGAAGTAAAACGATACAAGAATATTGAGCTGCCGGATATGCTCAAAGAGGTGGAAATGACCGACTTCCATTTCAACGTACACATGGACGGGAAGATCACCTTTGAAATCCACTATGAGGAAGGCGTACTGCCGGAGGTATTCCCGGAGGCCCGTACCCGAGTAAGCCGGGCGGCAAAGGCAGCCGTCAAAGCCGCCGCACAGGAAAGCACAGAGGTTATGGCCGTGGAGGCTGTCGAGCCGGAAATAGAGGCCGCGCCGCAAGAAAGCCCACAAACCTACGAAATCTCGGCGGAAAATCCCGAGGAGGAAAGTAAGCCGGAGTACATCGAGGCCGCCTATCATGTGACCGGTGTGCGCCGCAAGCAGCTTGTAGTAGCGGTAAGCGAATTTACGAACATCGAGCCGGAATACAAGGCGGCCCCCAGCTTCGCCTACGAAATCGGTGACTACATGGTAGATAAGGAAGGAACCTTGACCGGCCCGGAAAATCCGGCGCTTATCGAAAGCCTGAAAGAGCAAGGCTTCATTGCAGCAGAATAAATCGAGAAGGCCCCGCTTCGGCGGGGCTGTTCCTATCCTCGGTGAAAAAAGATATGTTTTAAGACCTTTAGAGCTTGCTTTTTGACCGATGGTGTGTAAGCTGTCACTCACAGAAAACAAAACATTTCTTTGAGGAGGCCCCATCATGGCAAACTATAGCATCGAGATTGAGCGCAATAATGTAACCTTCGCACAATTCCTCCGCTATGTTCGACAGCAGTGCGAAAGAAAGGGCATCGACTTTGGTATTGAGCGAGAAAGTTTTGAGAAACCCTTATCGGAGCGTAGTTACGGATATACGGTAATCAACGGCGAAAAGAAATGCCACTCTGCGGAATATAGAACCAATACTCACCTCCGCCGTAAACTGGCAAGTTACGAAACACAGAAAGGATTCGTCCATTACTACTATACCGACGAACTGGAAGAATATCAGAAAACAGAGCTTTGCCACTATGATTGGACGGAGCCCGGAGCCAACGCACCATGCCGGGCGGAAACTTGTAAGACCTTTCCTTATGACTACCACACCTATATCCTCAACTTTGACGGTTCCATGTATAACGAGATTTGCGAGTTTACCTTTGACGACGAGAAAACCGGACATGGCTATTACTATCAAGCCAATCGAGATGCTGAATAATAGTTCGGCCCCGCTTCGGCGGGGCCTTTCCTGTCCTCAGTGAAAAAAGATATGTTTTAAGACCTTTAGAGCTTGCTTTTTGACCGGTGGTGTGTAAGCTGTCACTCACAGAAATAAAACATATCTTTAAGGAGGACGCAACCATGCTGCAAATATCTGAAATCGTAAGAAAAACCGAGGAAATGTTCGACCTATTCAACGAGCATTTTTACGAGGGCGAGCTGAACCGCCCGGCTATCACTGTATCACCGGACGGAGGGCGCGGGGCGTATGGCTGGTGCAGTATCAATGAGATATGGAATGCCAGCGGCGAGAAGTATCGGGAAATCAATCTCTGCGCCGAGTACCTTGACCGGCCCATCTTCGAGCTGGCAGCCACGCTTCTACATGAGATGGCGCATCTCTACAATCTGGTTCATGGCATCCAAGACGTAAGCAACAACGGCTACTACCACAATCAGAAATTTAAGGCTACCGCTGAGGCCCATGGCCTGCACATTGAGAAGCACGCCAAGTACGGCTGGACGGTAACGACGCTGGCCCCGGAGGCGGAGGCATGGATCAGAGAAACTTTGGGCGAGGATAAAATCAACGCCAGCCGCTTGCCGGTAGAAGGCACCACCAAGGGCGGAAGTAAGAAATCCATTAACCGCAGCATCAAATATGTCTGCCCCTGCTGCGGCACCATTATTCGGGCAACGCGGGAGGTCAATGTAATCTGCGGGGATTGCGGAGAAGCTTTCGAGCGGGAATAAAGAAAAAAGCGGGAGCCGCAAAGGTTCCCGCTAAATTGTTCTCTCTGAAAGAAGCGGCTCTGTCTGGGAAGGGATACTTTTTAGCGTTTCCTCGGTTCTGGCATATACGGGCCGGACAAGGGTGTGCAAAAATGAGCCGCTATGGGACTATGTGATGGCCGCAATAGAAAGCGAGATGATAGCGGCCTATTCCGCCAAGCCACTGGAAAATAGAAAAAGCCCGGAAAGCCCATAATATCAGGCTTTCCGGGCATAGATACAAAAACAGCCCTCCGATTTGGAAGGCTGTTTTTGTATTAAAGATTGTTCCTTAATATGGTTTTAAATTGTTGTAGAAATTTTGCAGCATCGTATTTACGTCTACCTCGAGAACCTGACAGAAACAAACCAGTTCATAGTCTGTTACAATGCGGGTATTGTTTTCAATTTTGCTGATCATTTGCTGATCCAAATTAACATTATAGGTTTTCATTTTAGCTGCTAATTCACTTTGGGTCAGATTCCGTTCCTGCCTGATTGCTTTTAAATTATCATTAATTACGTTTTTATTATCACCGAAACTTATTTTTTTCATACGCACCTCACGTTTATATGACCTATAGCATATATTTTGCAAAAAAATACGTTACATAAACGTATATCGCTTTTAAACCTGATTTATAGAGAGAAGTTTGGAAGGGAAATACGCGCCGCATACCGTCATTACGTATGAAGCGTATCTATTACATTTTATTTTTATAAGGGAGGAATTGTTTATGGGGGTGAAAACTACCAGGGAGAAGGGAATGGTTATGAACAGCCGGCCGAATGCTAAGAAAAGCTTGGGAAAAAGAATATCTGTGGAGGTAAAAAGGCACTGGCAGTTATATTTGATGCTGGTTCTGCCGGTTACCTATCTGCTTATTTTTGCTTATCTCCCGATGGGAGGGGCAATTATCGCGTTTAAGGATTATTCTATCCGGGGAGGAATCTGGGGGAGCGACTGGGTGGGGTTAAAACACTTCAAAAATTTCTTTACCACACCGGATTTCAGGAATTTAATGAGAAATACACTGATTCTCAGTCTGTACAGTCTTATCATCAGTTTTCCTATGCCAATCCTGCTTGCATTGGCAATCAATGAAATGCGGGGGCGGCATTATAAGAAAATGGTCCAGATGGTTACCTACCTGCCTTATTTCATATCCACAGTGGTATTGGTTGGGATCATGCAGAATATTTTTTCGGTTCGGACAGGTCTGGTCAACAATATTATTACCCTGCTTGGAGGGACGGCCGTTGATTTTATGGGAAAGCCGGAACTTTTCAGAAGCCTGTATGTATGGTCGGGGGTCTGGCAGGGGATGGGATACAGTGCTGTTATTTATATTGCGGCACTTGCGAGCGTTGATATATCTCAGACAGAGGCCGCGATTATTGACGGCGCGGGCCGTTTCGCAAGAGTGTGGAATGTAGACATTCCTGCAATTATGCCGACGATTGTCATTCAGCTGATTCTGGCGGTAGGCAGCATTATGAGCCTGGGGTTTGAAAAGGTATATTTGATGCAGAATCCCGTGAATATGCAGTCTTCTGAGATTATTTCCACCTTTGTGTATAAACGGGGCCTTATTAATTTCCAGTATTCCTATGCAACAGCGGTGGGATTGTTTAATTCCGTATGTAATCTGGTATTGATCGTGCTTGCAAATATGTTTTCCAAAAAAGTGAATGAGACCAGCTTGTGGTGAGGAGGCAGCTATGACAAAGGTAACTAAAAAGAATAAAATGTCTGTCCGGTATTATACAAAACCGAAGGATTACTTATATATGGCATTGGTACACATTTTGTGTGCCGTGTCAGTCATCTGTATTCTGATTCCGATGATTTATGTGGTGGCGGCCTCTTTTTCATCGCCGAAAGCACTTCTTTCCGGCCAGGTTTTTCTGCTGCCTGTGGATTTTACCCTGCGCGGCTATAAGATGCTTCTCAATCATGAACTGTTGATGTCCGGATTCGGCAACTCCCTCTTATATACGGTGGTGGGTACTGTGATTAATCTGGTTATGACGGTGCTGGCAGCCTATCCGCTTTCCCGTAAGGATCTGGCGATCCGTAATCCCATCATGCTTTTGTTTACGTTTACCATGCTGTTTAACGGCGGAATGATTCCCACCTATATTCTGATTAAAAACCTGGGGATGCTTGACAGTATCTGGGCGCTGGTGATTCCGACCTCTATATCGGTCTGGAATCTGATTATTACCCGTACCTATTTCCAGTCCACAATTCCCGGGGAAGTGCAGGAGAGTGCCAGCGTGGACGGCTGTGATGATTTTACATTCCTGATTAAAATTGCCATTCCTCTTGCGAAGCCGATCCTGGCCGTAAATGTCCTGCTGTATGCGGTGGGGCACTGGAATTCTTATTTTAATGAAATGATGTATCTGAGTACGAATACCAAGTTCCCGCTCCAGCTGGTTCTGCGGGAGATTCTGGTTAATATGGGCACGGCCGGCATGACGCTTGATGTTACGAAACAGCTTGAGATGCAGGAAACAAAATATCTGCTGCAATATTCAAGTATTATTGTGGGGTCTGTGCCGGTAATGCTGCTTTATCCTTTCGTTCAGAAATATTTTGTAAAAGGAATTATGGTAGGGGCGATTAAGGGATAAGGCCTGCGGGGGGTATCATTGGAGCCTCCTTTCCCGTGACGGGAAAGGAAAGGTTTCCGGATAAATAAAAGGAGGAAAATCCTCTGCTCGCAGAGACTCGCATTTTCCTTCAGAAAACAAGGAGGATTTGTAGCTATGAAAAAAAGAGTGTTAGCTTTGCTGTTATCTGCGTGTATGGTAATCAGCATAGCAGGATGTTCGTCCGGGAAAACAGAAACCGGCGCGGACAGCAAAGGAGGGGAAGGTTCTGCTGCAGCGGCTTCTGAGGCGGCGGACGCTTCCGGACCGGAAGGTTTTAACGCCACCGGAATGCCGATCATGAATGAGAAAATTACGCTGAAAGTATGGATTGAAGGTGGGGCTGATATCGATTGGGAACAGAATCGGTTTGTGAAGCAGATTGAAGAAAAATCGAATATCAAGATGGAGATTATTTCAACGCCTCTTTCCGATGCGCTCCAGAAGAGAAATCTGATGCTGGCCAGCGGGGATTACCCGGATCTTATACTGACGGATTGGCCGACCGTATTTACCAAATCGGATGTTATGCAGTATGGGGTTAAGGAAGGCGTGTTACTTCCTATTACCGATTTCATTGATAAGTACGGCAATAATATGAAGCGTATTTTTGATGAGAATCCCAATTATAAGGAGAGCTGTATTGCACCGGATGGGGAAATCTACGGATTCGCACGTTTTTCAGAGTGCTATCACTGCAGTGCCTATCCCAAAATCTATCTGCGCCAGGACTGGATGGACAGCCTGGGGCTGGATATGCCTGAAAATACGGAAGAGCTGAGAGAAGTATTAAGGGCTTTTGTAAACGACGATCCCAACGGAAACGGAAAGAAAGATGAAATCGGTATGATCGGTGCGACTACCTGGAATACGATGGTTGAATACGCATTGATGGGTATGTCTTTCCAGACGGTAAAACCGGATTTCTGGCTCAGCCTCGGCGCCGATGGGAAAACGGTGGAATTTTCTCCGTCGACGGATGCTTACCGGGAAGGACTTCGTTATATTAAGAGCCTTTATGACGAAGGGCTGATTGACGGTACTTCCTTTACCCAGAAGGACGATCAGATGGCACAGACGATCCGGACAGAACCGCACGTGGTTGGTATGTATGTATGTGATCATGCGGGGATGGGGTATGACAATAACAACCCGGAAGAGGCGGAAAATTATCAGATTTTAATTCCTGTGGCAGGGCCGGACGGTTTCAGGCGTCAGGGACAGAATGCAAATGAGGGTGAAATACAAGGGTTCCATGCGGTGATTACAGATACCTGTAAATATCCGGAAGCCGCTTTCCGCCTGATTGATGAGTTCTTCTATGATGACGATTATAATATGGAACGTATGTATGGAGAACGGGGGCTTGGCTGGGATTATGCTCCTGAGGGAACCAAGAACGTATTTGGCGGCGAAGCCAGATATATTGTGAATTCCGTTACGGAAGATCAGAGTGCGGAGATCAAGAAGGGCACGATGGGAGTAGGGCCGCAGGCGGATTTGGCTTCTTTCCGTCTTTCCATGCTTCCTGAGGCGGAGGATATTTATCTGCCCGGAAATTATGAGCAGCGCATTACTCTTGATACCCAAAAGGTAGAGCAGTACATACCGGAAGAAAGACTGGATTATATGGTATACATTCCTATAGACATGGCGGATGACTATGCGGAAATCCAGACGAATCTTAACAACTTTGTCCGTATGGCTACCGTTCAGTTTATTACAGGGGATCGTGACATCGAATCCGGCTGGGATCAGTATCTGAGCGAACTTGATTCTTATAGAGTTGATCGCTATATTGAAATATATAAGACGGCTGCCGGCAGATAAAACAACGGACGCTCTGCTGCGCAGGCCAACCTTATGTTCAGACGGATAAGACGGTCAGGCTTCCGGAATTTTCCGGAGCCTGACTGTTTTTATTTATTGGAAGGGACTGGCGCAGGAGGGATTCTATCTTTAGAAAGCATTTATTCTTAGGTTAGGGAAAGGAAGGAACAGGATGATGGAATTATGGTACAAAGAACCGGCATCATATTGGGAAGAGGCCCTTCCGCTGGGGAACGGAAGGCTGGGGGCAATGGTATGGTCAGGGATCGGGCAGGAGAAGATTTCCTTAAATGAGGATTCCCTGTGGTCAGGTTATCCCAGGAGCTATGATATTCCCGGAGCAGCCAAATACTACGAACAGGCACGCCAACTGGCTATGGAAAAGAGATATGAAGAGGCGCAGGAACTCCTGGAACAGAATGTGCTCGCAGAATATACACAGAGTTATCTGCCGTTAGGGGAATTGACGCTGGATATGGTGCATCCGGAAGGAGAAATCGGCAATTACCGCCGCTCCCTGGATCTTGAAAAGGCGCTTTCCAGACTGCAGTATTCGGCAGGAGAGGTTACTTACGTCCGGGAAATGTTTGTCAGTGCGCCGGATCAGGTTATGGTGATACACATTTCCGCCGACCGGCCTGGTATGGTGTCTCTGAAAGCCGGTTTTTCCAGTCAGCTTCGCGTGGGAGTAACTACGGAAGAAAACGAAATGATTCTGGATGGAATCGCTCCTTCACAGGTAGATCCTTCCTATATAGATTCCCCGGATCCGGTTATTTACGAGGAAGCTCCAGAAAAGAAAGGGATGCAGTTTTGTGCGGTAGCAGCGGTTGATGCAAAGGGAGGGGAAGTGAAAAGGCTGCCGGATGCGCTGGAGGTAATACATGCGGACAGCATCACCTTGTATCTGGCGGCCCGGACAAGCTTCCATGGCCCGTTCCGGCATCCGTTCCTGGAGGGGAAGCCTTATAAAGAACCATGCTTCAGGGAGCTTCAGGCTGCACAGAAGATGGGATATGACAGGCTTCTCGCACGGCATATAGAAGAATATCAGCAATATTTTAACCGGGTCTGCCTCGACCTGGGACCGGGAAGAGAGGAATTACCGACTCCGGAACGGCTGGCTGACTGGGAAAGGGATGTGGATCCGGCACGATTCACCCTGCTTTTCCAGTATGGGCGTTATCTCCTGATCTCTTGCTCCCGTCCGGGAACACAGCCTGCCAATCTCCAGGGAATCTGGAACCAGCATCTGCGCGCCCCGTGGAGTTCCAATTATACAATCAATATCAATACGCAGATGAACTATTGGGGAGCGGAAACGGTGAATCTGCCGGAAATGCATGAGCCTTTATTTGACCTGATTAATAATCTGCGGATCAGCGGAGGGAATACCGCCCGAATCCACTATCATGCCGGAGGATTTGTATCCCATCATAACAGTGATATCTGGTGTCTTTCCACACCGGTAGGGGATCATGGGAAGGGGACGGCCGTGTACGCTTTCTGGCCTCTTTCCGCCGGCTGGTTAAGTGCGCATGTTTATGACCATTACCTGTTTTCCGGGGATTTGGAATTCCTGCGTCAGACGGGTTATCCCATCATCCGGGACGCGGCCCGTTTTTTCCTGGATGTCCTTGTTGAGAATGAGGATGGCGAACTGATCTTTGCGCCGTCTACCTCCCCGGAGAATCAGTTTGTCCGTCACGGCAAAATTGGTGCGGTCAGCCAGACGACTACGATGACGATGGCAATCGTCCGTGAGACATTAGAGAATGCTGCCGCCTGCTGCCGGCTGCTGGGAATCGACCAGGAATTTCTTGCAGAAGTGGAAAAAGCACGGAAACGCCTTCCGTCTTACCGGATGGGATCACGCGGCGAACTGCTCGAGTGGAATGAAGAACTGGAGGAAAGCGAGCCGACGCACAGGCATACTTCCCATCTCTATCCCTTATATCCGGGCAGGCAGATATCTGCGGAGAAAACGCCCGAACTGGCAGAGGCCTGCCGCCGGACACTGGAGCTGAGAGGGGATGAAAGCACCGGCTGGGCGCTTGCCTGGAGAATCTGTCTGTGGGCCCGTCTGCATAACCCGGAAAAGGCTTATGGAATGCTGAAAAAACAAATGCGTCCTGTGGACGGCAGCAATCCTATGAATTACCGGCAGGGGGGAGGCTGTTATCCTAATATGTTCGGCGCGCATCCTCCGTTCCAGATTGATTCCAATTTCGGTTCCTGTGCAGGTATCGCGGAAATGCTGCTGCAAAGCACGGAAGGGGCGGTTGAACTGCTTCCGGCGCTTCCGAAGGCTTTTGGGACAGGTATGGTTTCCGGGCTGCGTACCCGTGCAGGGGTGACGGTATCTGTCCGTTTCAGGGAGGGCAGGCTTGAAAAAGCGCAGCTGAAGGGGACGATGCCGCAGGAAAGAGAGCTGATTATCTGTTATAAGGACAAAAAGAAAAAAGTCACTCTTGCAAAAGGGATGACATGCAGTGTAACGGAGGCGGATTTTTGACAGCGATGCGTAATGTTTTCCTATGCTTCTTTTCTATTCTGCTGTGCGCTGCCCTTTCCGGATGCACAAAAGAGGAACCTGAACAGCCGGAAAACGTGGAAATACATTTTTATTATGATGAACCCTGTGCTTCCTGCGATGGGACAAAAGAGATTTATGAAATCGTGTCGGAGGAACTGGACGATGTTTCCGGCCTGTATCCTTATACGGTATCCGTTTATAATGTCTTTCGCAAAGCAGACGCGCAGACGAGGGATGCGGAGCTTAAAAAACTGGGATTCCAGGAAGAATTTGCCGGCTCTCTCACATACCCGATTATGACAATAAACGGGAATATCTATTTGGGGATAGATTCCATCCGGGAATCCATCCGGGAAGCTTATCTGACTGCGGGTGAGGATTTGTTTGTTTATGGGCGGGGCGTTTTTGATCCTGCCAGGAAGCAGACGCTGAAACAGCTGCTTGCTGATTATAAGCTGGAAAAAGGCGGCTCATCCGTTGTTTATTTTTATCGGACCGTATGCGGGGAATGCATCAAAACCGGTGAGGAGGTTATGGATTTGCTGCCGGAAACGGTGGTGGTGGATGGCACTTCCTATCCCCAGCAGATAATTAGAATTAACACCAGGTCAGGAAGGAATGCGGAGATCCTTCAGGCATTTTTTGAAAGGTATGAGGTACCCCCGGAGGATCAGATGGTTCCGATCGTTTTTACCACCCGGGGATATCTGGCCGGTTATGAAGCGATATCTTCCGGCCTGTATCCGGAATTGGAAAAAGGGGCCGGGCTTGGGATGGAATATCCTGAATAAAAAGAGAATTGGTGGAGAACCCGCAGAATTGTGTTAAAATAGGTGGGAAGATGTGTCATGAAGGTTATTGAAGTATAACGGATGCAGATAAGTTATCTGCAATTGGCGGAAGGGGGATAGGGATGAAAATCGGATTGGAAAGTAATATTATACGGTATTGCCTGCGGGATGTGTATTTTATTACAGGTA
This sequence comes from Lachnospiraceae bacterium, assembly GCA_022845955.1. GTDB lineage: Bacteria > Bacillota > Clostridia > Lachnospirales > Lachnospiraceae > Eisenbergiella. Next base: position 5,489,747 of record AP025576.1, on the reverse strand, counting down.
CGGCCTATGCGGGGAAATCTACTATGGTGAAGATGCTTGCGGATAAGTACGGGATGGTTTTTTGCGGGGAGAATTATCATGACGGGCTGGGGGATAAGGTAAAGGAAGCGGACAGGCAGCCGAATTTGTGCTATTTTCAGACAATGAAGGACTGGCAGGAATTTGTGAACCGTTCTCCGGAGGAATATGACAGGTGGATCCGGGGCTGTTCTTCGGAGGCGGCGGAGGTGGAGATTGCAGAATTGCTGCGGCTTTCGGGAAGGGGCGGGAAAATTATTGTTGATACCAATATACCGCTTGCTATCCTGCGGGAAATAGCGGATTATCATCATGTGGCGGTAATGCTTTCCCCCCAAAGAATGTCGGTGGAGGAGTTTTTTAACCGGGAGGATGAGGAGAAGCAGTTTATCCTGCAGCGGATTTATGAATCGCCGGATCCGGAAAAAACACTGGCGAACTACAAGGCCTGCATTGCACGGGTAAACAGTGAGGAACGTTATCGGGAATATGCGGAGAGCGGGTTTTATGTTTTGGAACGCAGGGACTGCAGCAGGGATACCCGGCAGGAGGTTTTGAAGGAACTGGAAAACCATTTCCGGCTGAATGAAGAAGAAGGAAGCCGGTAACTGGGAAGAAATCGGACGATACGGGAATATAGTAAGGCAGAATAGCTGGAAACAGGCAGAAAGAGGAATCGGACTGCCTGTTTTTTGTTGGGCGAAGTGAGGGGACAATTGGGTGATGCGTAAAGGAGAATTGGGTATATTGCCAAAATTGAATGCAACAGATTTTGAAAAATATGAAATGAATAATAAAAATGCTGTACTAATTCAAAATCAGCACGCTTAAAATATGCGATATTTACAAAAAAACAGCATGGGGATACACTGTTTTCAGGTTCAGAAGTGCTGCAGCAGAACGAACTGATACCGGTTAAAAAAGCAGAAAATGAAAAATGAATGCAGGAGGAAGTTCTATGAGAAGGAAAGTAATTGCACTTCTGTTGTCCGTATGTATGCTGGCTGTTCCATTGGCTGGCTGTGGTTCGCATGAGAATGCAGATTCGGAAAATACATCTGCAGTAAATGGGAAAGAAACGCAGACAGATAGAAAGGCGGAGGAAGGCGGGAACACGGAAACCATAAAATTGACCGGGCTTTATGTATCCCATTCCTTAACAAAGGATATGAATGAACTGCAGTGGCTGCAGGAGCTGGAGGCAAAAGCAAATGTGGACATTGAATGGGAGCAGATTTATTCCGATTGGGAGACGACCAAATCCACAAGGTTTGCTTCGGGGGATATACCGGATATCCTGATTAACGCCACGGTGGATTCCGATTATACCAAATATAACGGCTTATTTATGGAATTGACCCAATTGATAGAAGAAAACGCACCTAATGTTATGCAGATGTTTGAGGAAGAGCCGGATACCAGAATCCTGGCAACCACAAAGGAAGGAAAAATATTTGCGGCCCCCAAATTCCAGGGGAAATGGCCGGCCACAAATACCGTCATGTTTATTAATAAGGAATGGCTGGACAATCTGGGGCTGGAAATGCCGGAAACCTTCACAGAGCTTGAGGAAGTGCTGAAAGCTTTTAAGGATCAGGATGCCAATGGAAATGGGAATCCGGATGATGAGGTTCCGCTGGATTTTAATGCGTACGGCGGCAATAATGCATGGTTTAACAGCGCCTATTCCCTGACAAACCTGTTGGGAGCTACAGGAATACAGCTTACAAACTGGGGACAGGAAGGTTACTTTGCACAGGATGGGAAGGTTAAGTGCTATGCGGTGGACGACAGATATCGTGATTTCCTCAGATATATGTCTGAATGGTATAAGGAAGGGCTGATTAACCAGAAAGCGTTGACAAGTGATTACTCTGCCTATCAATCCTTGTCCCGCGGTGACGAGAACGGAAATGCCCTTGTGGGTGTGGCTTTCGGCTGGGAAGAAACCGATAAATTCGGGCCTGAATTGTATTCCCAGTATGTGCCGCTCGCACCTCTTGCATATGATGTGGACTGCGGGCCGGGTACCTATGATACCCGTTGGAGAAATGACTATTCCGGGCTGAATATGTCCGCAAACCGCATCTGTATGAGCGCCAAATGTAAAAATCCGGAAGCAGCCATGCGTTTTATCGATACCTTTTATGAAGAGGCTGCCAGTGTGCAGGTGCTGTTCGGAGGAATTGCGGACGACTGCGTGGAACAGACCGGTGATCATTCCTTCAAGGTGCTTCCTCCCCTGGAGGCAGACATGGATCCGGGCACCTGGAAATGGACGAATGCCTTTGCGGGAAACGGCCCCATGTATATCCGCAGAAGCACGGAGCTGGAAATGGCCCGGGATATGACCTTTGCCGTGGAAGAAAGAAAAGAATATGATGCTGTTCTGAATAAAATGGACGAATCCGACTATTATCCGCAGATGTTCATGAAATATACGGATGAGGAACAAAATACCATGGCTCTTACCCAGGCGAATATCAATAATATTATTGATAATTACTGGTCCCTGTGGCTTACAGGGGAATCGGATATTGACAAGGATTGGGATACTTATGTGAAGAATGTGAACGATGCGGGGCTTCCTCAGATATTGGAAATCCGCCAGGCGGCGTTTGAAGAATATCGGAGCAAATAAATCCTGCAGGGACCGTCTCGTTCAACGGCAAAGGGGCGGTCCCGCATGAAAAGAGAGGCGCGCTATGAAAAGGAAGGCAAATTACTGGAAAAAGAACTATCAGCTGTGGTTTATGCTTCTCCCGGCTGTTTTATATGTATTTATTTTCTGTTATATACCGATGTACGGGATGCAGTTAGCATTCCGGGAATACAGCTTTTCTGCAGGAATTACCGGAGGGGAATTTGTGGGGATGAAATATTTTAATCAGTATTTTTCCAGCCCCATGTTCCTTACAACCCTGAAAAATACCTTTGTGATTTCTGCGGTCAGTATTATTGTGGGTTTTCCTGCTCCGATTATTCTGGCTATGATAATCAATCAGATTAGGAATAAAAAATGGAAGCGTACGGTACAGACCACCGTATATATCCCGTATTTTATTTCGGTGGTGGTATTGGTATCAATGCTTACTATTATGCTTGCAAATGACAGCGGCGTTGTGGGAAATTTTCTGAAAAGTATTCATCTGGTGGCGGGAAATACCAACCTTCTCGGATCGGAAAAGGCCTTTGTTCCGGTATACGTATTGTCGGGGGTATGGCAGAGTATGGGCTGGAACAGCATTATATACCTCGCTGCACTCTCATCCGTGGATACCCAGTTGTATGATGCCTGCAAAATTGACGGGGCAAATAAATGGCAGACTATGTGGAATATCGATTTTCCGGCAATTCTTCCTACGGTTATCATTCTTCTGATCATGAATATGGGACATATCCTTGCAGTCGGCTTTGATAAAATCTATCTGATGCAGAACAGTCTGAATCTGGGGGCGAGTCAGGTGATTTCCACCTATGTTTATTCCGTGGGGATCAAGTCATCCCAGTTTTCCTTCGGCGCTGCGGTGGGGCTTTTTAATAATATAATCAACTTTTTATTTCTGCTGGTGACCAACCATATTGCCAAAAGGACGACCGGAAACGGATTGCTGTAGGAGCAGGTATCTGCATTTATGTCTGCGGGGAAGACGCAGACAGAAAGGAAAAAAATTGAAAACAGAAAGAAAAAAGATTTACTGGCCGGATACGATTTTTTCCGCTGCCGTTATTGTGCTCAGCATTGTGATTTTTATCATAATCGCATATCCCCTCTGGTTTGTTGTTATCGCTTCTGTCAGCAATTCCAACATGGTCAATCTGGGGAAGGTTACGTTCCTTCCGAAGGATATCCGTTTTTACGGCTATGAACAGATTCTGAATGATGCGAGGATTTGGAAGGGGTATGCAAACACTATTTTCTATGTAGCGGCTGGAACCGTATTGAATTTGGCGGTGACGCTGCCGGCGGCCTATGCTCTCTCCCGTAAGGATTTCCGGATGGCGGATAAAGTAATGCTTTATTTTGTTTTTACCATGTTCTTCAGCGGAGGGCTGGTGCCTCTTTATATGACGGTAAGCTCCCTGAATCTGATAAGCACCAAAGCGATATTGATTGTATATATGGCGATTAATATTTATAATTTGATTATAGCAAGAACTTTTATTTCCAATTCCATACCGGAGGATTTATATGAAGCGGCTATTCTGGACGGATGCTCTCATATGTCCTATTTCACAAAAGTGGTACTTCCTCTGTCCAAGGCGTTGCTATCCGTTCTGCTTCTTTATTATGCGGTGGCCCATTGGAATGATTATTTTAATGCTCTGATTTTTAATAATAACGGAGGCAATGATCCGCTGCAGATTGTGCTGCGCAGGATATTGCTTTTAAATGAAGCTTTTTCAGGCGGCAACGGAGGGATTCAGGGCGGCTATGCCCAGGACAGTGCGGATCAGGTGAAATATGCGGTAATCATTGTATCCACTCTGCCGATCCTTTGTGTTTATCCTTTTGTACAGAAGTATTTTGAAAAAGGGCTTATGATAGGGGCCGTCAAGGGCTGAGTGTTGGTGAATTGCATAAAATTTTTGAAAAGGAGGAAATGATGGAAGAAAAAACAAAGAAAAGGCCGAATGTACTGCTGCTTCTTTCCGATCAGCAGCGGTATGATACCATCGCGGCGGCGGGTTTTCCCCATATGCATACCCCGAATCTGGATCGGCTGGCACGGGAGGGTGTCCTTTTTGAGCAATGTCATTCCACCAATCCGGTATGTATGGCATGCAGGCATGATTTAATCACAGGGCGGCCTGGCCGGGATCATGGTTACTATACCAATTTGGAAGAAAAGCCTATTGATAAGTATGCAACCCCTACTCTGCCCCGTATTTTCAGTGAGAATGGCTATCGGACAGCAGCGGTGGGGAAAATGCATTTTTTCCCTGCAAGGGAACATCATGGCTTCGGGGAGATGTATCTGATGGAGGAACTTCCCAAAAGAAGACAGGATGATCAGTATCTGCAGTATCTGAAGGAAAAAGGGCTTGGAGAGATCCAGAATCCGCATGGCGTCAGGCCGCTATTGTATCATGTGCCGCAGAATTCGCTTCAGAAGCTTGCGGACCATGGAACCATGTGGGTCGCTGACAGAAGCATACAGTGGCTGGAAGAAAACGGAGAGGAGCCATTTTTTCTCATGTGCGGGTTTATTCAGCCGCATCCGCCCTGGAATATTCCGAAAGAGCTGGATGATATGTACCGGGAGTCTGCGGTTCCGGAACCGGTACCCCGTTCCAGGATGCCAATGGACGGCAATGAGCCCAATCCCTGGTTTGGGGATTGGGACAGCAGGGAAGAGAAGGAAGCGGTTAGAAAAGCATATTATACCGCGGTGAGCATGGTGGATATGGCGGTGGGGAAGATACTGGATGCCCTGCAGGACAAAGGACTATTAGACAATACCCTCATTATTTTCACCTCTGATCACGGGGAAATGCTGCAGGACAAGGGGTATTACAGTAAGGAGCTGCCCTATGAAGGCGCAGTGCGCGTACCCTTGCTTCTGCGTTACCCAAAGAGGCTTGAGGGAGGAAGAAAAACCGGCGGATTTGTGGATACCTTTGATCTGCTGCCAACTTGTCTGGATGTCTGCGGCCTTGCTTATCCGGCAGGAGAACTGCGGGGAGAATCCCTTGTCCGGCTGGCGCAGAAGAATGACCGGGAATTCCAGTTCTCCTCCTCCGGCCTGGGATACCGGCGCTGGGTGATGTGCAGGAATAGCAGGTATAAATATGTTTTCCATTATAACGGCGGGTACGAAGAACTGTATGATATGCAGCAAGACAGCGGGGAAGAACATAACCTGGCGGGGGAAAAGGCGGAGAATATCCGGGAAACAGTCAGCCGTCTGCGCGGGGAAGCTCTGCGTTACGAACAGGAATGCGGGCCGCAGGACATTACCCGCGGCGGGGATTTTGTGCCGGTTCCTTATAAGCCTTACCACGGTTCCATACGGGGAAAGTTCCATTTTTGGGCCAATTATCAGATGCAGAAGTTTTATGAAGGGGAACGGGCCGGACATCTGTTGCAGGAGCTTTTGTACGCTTCGGACAATCCGGAAAAATCCGGTGCAGGCCGTACCGCGCTTTTTAACGCCGAAAGCTGGCAGAGGGATTTTATGACTCGGTTCCGGGAATATACGGGAAGAGAACTGACGCAGGCGGAGAGTGAGCTGTTATTTGATAAAGAGGCGGCGCAAGTCCCGGAAAAAGGGGCGGATACTTATTATTGGTGATACGGGAAGGTGGTATATGAAAGAGGAAAAAAGGCCCAATATTATATTATTTCTGGCAGATGATATGGGGTTTTCCGATATTGGGTGTTATGGTTCGGAAATCCCTACCCCCTGTATTGACCGTATGGCAGCCTGCGGTCTGCGGTATACCCAGATGTACAGCAATGCGAGGTGCTGTCCGAGCCGTGCATCCCTTCTGACAGGGTTGTATCCCCATCAGGCGGGAGTAGGGCACATGACCGGTAATATAGGGATTCCCCAATACCAGGGATATCTGAATGAAAACTGCCTTACCCTGGCGGAAGGGCTGAAAAACTGCGGTTACCAGACCGGAATGGTGGGTAAATGGCATGTGGGAGGCGAGTACGGACACCGGAAAGAAGCCGAAAGCATAGCCGGGCAGGAAGGCTATCCCACGCCCCTGCAGAGAGGTTTTGACCGGTTTTACGGCACGTTGGAGGGCGCGGGGAATTATTATAATCCGGTCACTTTGACAGAGGACGGGAAATGGCTTACCGTCCGGCCCTCCGATGACTTTTATTATACAGAAAAAATAGGGGAAAAAAGCTGTGAATATATCAAACAGTTTTCCGGCAGCGGAAATCCGTATTTTCTATATGTGGCATTCAATGCACCCCACTGGCCTCTGCATGCAAGGGAAAAGGATATCAGGGATCGGGAAGGCTCCTATCTGTGCGGCTTTGATGAAATCCGCAGACAGCGGTACCGCCGGCAGATGGAGATGGGAATCGTACAGGATATCTGGGATATGTCGCCAAGAGATGCGCAGTCACCGGATTGGGAAAGCGTGGCGGATAAAGACCGGGAGGATATCAAAATGGCCGTTTATGCCGCGCAGGTGATGGAAATGGATCGGGCGGTAGGACAGATTATGGAAGCGGTAACCGGCGCCGGGGAGGAAGAGAATACGGTTTTTCTGTTTTTATCGGATAACGGAGCCTGTGCGGAGGAACTGCCCCCGGATGGATGGATTATGAATTTTGCGGAGGAAAAGACGCGGGACGGCAGGGTGGTCGCTGTGGGAAACCGTCCCGGGATCCGTCCCGGCGGAGAGGATACCTATATGAGCTATGGCCTTCCCTGGGCAAATGTGAGCAATACGCCGTTCCGGCTGTTTAAGCACTGGATTCATGAAGGCGGGATCGCCTCCCCTTTTGTGGTACAGTGGAAAAATGGAATCAGGGAAAACGGGGCGCTGCGGCATACGCCGGTGCATTTTATTGATATCTCTCCAACCCTTCTGGAGCTGGCGGGGGGAGAGTACCCCGGGCAAAAGGAAGGAAAGGCTCTGCTTCCCCTCCAGGGAGAAAGCCTTGCGGCAAGCTTTGCCGGACTCCCCGGGAACGGGAAGGAGTGGGGACGGACACGGCCTATTTTCTGGGAGCATGAAGGCAACGGCGGGGTCAGGCTGGGACGGTACAAGCTGGTACGAAAATATCCTGGTCCGTTTGAACTGTATGATATGGAAAAAGACAGGACGGAACTTCATAACATTGCGGAGGAGGAAAAGGAAACTGCGGACAGGATGAAAGGTCTTTTTTATGACTGGATGCAGAAAACACAGGTCAGAGACTGGGAGGAAATGCTTATGTGGATGAAACATAGCAATGGATAAAATGCAGCTATTGTCCATGATACAACGTCCCCAGTCTCTGCGCCGCAATCCAGTCAATAATGGCGGCCGGTTTCCCATGGCACATCACCGGTTCCCCGTCGAAATCGAGAGTGCAATGGTTGTTCAGCATAGGAATCCAGGACCAGTGCCCCATGTAGGTATAAGGCGTGCCGTCTTCATTAAAATACAGGCCGGTCTGATCCGTAATATGCTCCCAGTATGTAAAATGAATATTTTTTCCGCCGGCAGCAATCAGTCTCTTATAGGTAGGGATGACGTACTGTTCCGGGATCACCACCGGGTCATCCTCGGCGTGAGTGAACCAGATGGGTTTGGAAGCAATGGCGGCGATGTCTTCATCTGAGATGAAGCAGTCCGCCAGTGCTTCACATACCGGGAAGGCCGCCGCATATCTGCCGGGATTGCGGATCAGCATTTTCATAGTCATAAAGCCGCCGTTAGAGTCTCCGCCCAGATATATCCGAGCCGTGTCAATATCATCATGATCCCGGATAAAAGCGGCAATCAGCCGTTCCAGAGGTTCCACATACATGGAGAACCCGTCTTTCGTATAGCCGCCGCTACCGTCGTCCATCCACATGGTTGGCGTCTGGGGGGCCAGCAGATAGGCGCCTCCGAACTTTTTCTGGATATCGGGAGAAATCAGGTTAACCACCTTGTTGCCGGTGGCGGCGATGAGGGGTTCCTTTCCCCCTTCCCCGGCGCCGTGCAGCCAGATTAACAGCGGTACTTTGCGGGTATCGGCTTCTTTGGGGCGGTAGAAGCAATAAGCCAGCGAAGCTTCCGGATCCTCATGCACGGCGGTCTGTAACAGATCGCCGTATAGAAATAAGTTCCCGTCGTTTTCATCAAAAACCAGCCCCTCCAGCGTACCGGTGCCGGTTTTTATGGGTACCAGCTGCTCGGTCTGGTAAGCGACATTTACGGTCACGTTAAAGTTTCCGTCAAAGCGGATAAGGGAGCCAAGGCCTTCTCTGGGATCGCAGTACAGGCAAAGGGTGATGTATTCCCCGTTTTCCGAGCGGTTTCCTTCCGCGTCCGACACATACAGATCGGTGACTTTTCTGGTTCCCTTCATGGAATCGTCAGGTTTTTCACCCATGAAAACAGGCCAGGCAAAATCCGCTCCCGATACGGCGGTGCGCGTCACAGATACGCGAAACATATCTTTGGTAAGTGCAGCACCTTTCAGGCCGGTTCCCACATGCAGGATGACTTTGCTGATGTGGGGGCGAAATCAAAACTTTCCGTTACTGTTACATAATGTTTTCCCATCTTTTTTCTCCTGTTCTTGTTGTTGTCCGCAGCCGTTCTGTGTCTGCCGGGATACCTTCCGGCAGCCCATACGGCCGGGGTTTTAGCCCTTTACGCCGCCTAGTGTGATGCCTTTTACAAAGTTCTTCTGGATGAACGGATAGATGATGACGATGGGCAGGATGCCCAGCGTTGCCATTGCCATACGCACGGAAACGGAAGGAATTTCCGACAGTCCCTGGTTGACATTGCCCACCTGGCTTGCGTTCTGGGTCAGCGCGTTGATATTCTGCATCAGACGGTTTAACAGATTCTGAATGCTGTATAGATCGGTTCGTTTCACCAGATAAATGTATCCGTTGTTCCAGTCATTCCAGTAGGCAATTCCTGCGAACATGCCGATTGTGGCGATGATTGGCTTGGACAGGGGAACGGCGATTTTCTGCATGGTCTTGAATTCGCTGGCTCCGTCTATATAAGCTGCCTCCAGAATCTCGTCCGGCACGCTGCTCACAAAATAACTCTTCATCAGCAGGACATTAAACGCATTCATCAACAAGGACGGGATCAGCAGGGCATAAATCGTATCCTTGATGTGGAAGACATTGGTATAGTTGATGTAGGTGGGGACAAGACCGCCGTTAAAAAGCATGGTGAACACGACGAGGAAGGTGAATATTTTACGGCCCGGCAGGCTTTTTTTTGCCAGGCCATAGGCCAGGCCGATGGTCAGAAGAAGGCTGCAGGCAGTTCCTGCCGCCGTGATCAGAAACGAGATGCCATAAGCCTTCAGTACCATGCCGCCGTTGGATGCGAAAATCCATTTGTAAGCATAGGCACTCCATTCCCCGGGGAAAAAGGAATAACCGTCCCGAAGCAGCGCCCCGTTTGAAGTCAGGGATGATATGACCATCAGGATAATAGGAATGATGGCAGCAGCTGATAATAGTATCATGATAAGGTGTCCGACTGCATTAAATATCTTATCTTCTCTTGTTTTCATAATTGATATCCTCCTATTTCGTAACGGTCCGGACTTGCCGGAACCGTTACGCTGTTTTACCACAATGCGCTTTCCGTATCGACCCTGCGCACGACCAGGTTGGCAGCCAGAATCAGGACGAAACCGACAACGGACTGGTATACGCCGGCAGCGGCCGACATGGAAATGTTGCCTAACTGCAGCAGCCCCCTGTAAACATAAGTGTCAATGGTCTGCGTTGTGGAATACAACGCACCCTGGTTCATGGGAACCTGATAGAACAAGCCGAAATCCGAGTAGAAAATACGGCCGATCGCCATCAGGGTCAGCATGATAATGGTAGGCCGGAGCATGGGAAGCGTGATGCAGCGGATCTGCTGCATTTTGCTGGCGCCGTCTATCTGGGCCGATTCATAGTAGGAGCGGTCAAAGCCCATCAGGGTGGAGAGGTATATAATACAGTTATAGCCGATGGCTTTCCATGCATTGACCAGAATCAGGAGGAACGGCCAGTATTTCGGTTCAGAATACCAGCTGATCCCTTCCTTTCCGAACAGAGGCAGTATCGCATTGTTCACAAAACCGTTTTCCACGGAAAGGAATGCGAATACCAGATAGCCGATGATAACGGAAGAAATGAGGTAGGGGAGCAAAATGGCGCTCTGATAGACCTTTTTTGCTTTGCCCCACATTTCACTTAACAGGATAGCAACAAAGATGGCAAGGATGGTATTGATCACGATAAACGCCAGGTTATAGCAGATAGTATTCCGCGTGATCACCCAGGCATCGTTTGTGGTGAACAGGTATTCAAAGTTTTTGAAGCCGATCCAGTCGCTTTTGTAGATCCCCTTTCTTGCATTATACTGCTTGAACGCCACAATCAGGCCGGGCAGCGGCATGTAGTTATTGATAAACAGATACACCAGTCCCGGAAGCATGATGAGGTAAATCGGGATATAGCGGCGGAATTTCCGCCATGTCATTTTGGAACCGCGGTCCGGCCGGACCGCCGTCATGTTCTGCGCTTTGGACATCGTCATGGATACTCCTTTCGTTACAACAGGCAGCCTGTCAGATTTGCTGCCGTTTTGCTTTCGTGGTAACAGTTCAGACGGCCTTTTGCGTCCTGCGTCATGCCTGCCTGCGTCCCTGTGTCCTGATTATACCTGCCTGTCCAGACGCAAAAAAACAACAATCCTGACTTGTATTGGCATTATCCGGACATTATAATCTGCATTTCTTGACATTGGAAAAAGGAATGACTACACTGATAATTACGAAACATGGTTCTGGCAATATGCACAAACGGAGGATGGAATGAAGAAGAAACTGCAGCAATTATCCGTCAATACCTATACGCTTTTTCTTTTGTTTGCCGTCCTTTTATTTTTTCTTGCGCTCATAGCCTTTAACAATCACAGGGCGGTATCGGTATTGCTGGATCATGTATATCACAACACACAGGACACGGTAGTGCTGTATGAAAAGCAGATTGATACGGAACTGGATCGTATGGAGACCTTTCTCTATACGGTTGCGATTGACAATGCGGATTATACAAACCTGATCTACGGGGATTTTGGTTCCACTTCCTGGTACAGCTGCCTGTATCATCTGAATAAGGACTTTACCAGTGCATTATCCGTATATACGGCGGATGGTTTTTTGTTCTATCTGCCGGAAAACGATACCTTTCTGTTCTCCAACCAGATTGCAAACATCAGCGTGGTTCTGCAGAATACACTCAGAAAGGAAATTTCCGGGGAAGAAAAATCCAGGGACTGGGAAATTATGGAGATAAACGGTTCCTGTTATCTGATCCGTTTTATTAACATAGGGGGCGCACGGCTGGGGGCGCTGGTTGGCATCCCTTCGTTAATCGGGTCTCTTACGGATACCGGTTCCGAAAGGGTGGATTTGTACGTGACCACACCGGAGAATCGTTTATATGGCCTGGATACAGGGCCGGTGACATTGGACTTTGAAGTCCTTACCGATACCTATGCAATTAAAAACATAGACGGACGGAAAATGTTCCTCGTTCAGCAACCCCTTTCCAACGGTGCGCTGTACCTGACGAGGATGCTGCCTTATTCAGAAGTGCAGGCGCTGAATGCCGCTTTAAACCGGGATGTCCTGATTACAACAGTTTTGTTTCTGCTAATTTGTTTTTCTCTTGTTTTTTTCGTGAAAAAGCAGATCATCCGGCCCGTTACGAATCTGACGAAGGCTTTGGAAGAAGTATCGGAAGGCAACCTGGAAAATCATATTTCCATTTCCGGGCAGCTGAAGGAATACCGGCAGATGTCAAAGACCTTCAATGAAATGGTAACGGAAATCAAAGATTTAAAAATTGATGTATATGAAGAGAAGCTTCAGTATCAGCATCTGGAAAACCAGTATCTGAAACAACAGGTCACACCGCATTTTATGATAAACTGTCTGAACACAGCCTACCAGCTTTCGGAACCGGAGCATCTGGAGCTGTCCCGCTCCATGCTGATGGATCTGAGCAGACATCTGCGTTATACGCTGTCCTCGGGTCAGACGGTTCCGCTTTATGAAGATCTGCAGCTGGTCAAAAATTATGTGGAAATGTCAGAAATCCGTTATCCCGGCTGTCTGGCTCTTTATGCAAACTGTCCCGATGCCTTCCGCCAGGCCACGGTCGTTCCGCTGCTCATTCTGAATTTCATTGAAAACACGATCAAATATGAGGTAGTGATGGGAAAGGTTCTGGAAATGCATATAGACGTCACCTCTTATGAAACAGAAGAGGAAATCCGGCTGCATATCTGTATCTGGGACAACGGAAGGGGATTTTCACCGAAAATGCTGGAACGAATAACGGCTCCTTCTTATCCTGAGCCGGGAGATACTTCGCATATCGGAATGACCAATGTGATTTTCCGCATGCGCCATATTTTTCCCGATACCCGGTTTTCGTTCTGTAACCGTCCGGGAAAAGGGGCGCAGATAGATATGGAGTTCCCTTATCAGCCATATGGGGATGCAGCGCGGCAGAGCCTGTAGAAAAGGGGTACCGATGAATTTATTGATTGTAGATGACGAATATTACAGCGCGGAAGGCACAAAGAAAAAAATAGCGCAGAAGGGCCCGGTGTTCGATGAGATATTCTGCGCATACAACATGACCCAGGCCCTGGAATATTTTGCGGGGCATAGCGTTGCTGTTATGATCCTGGATATAGAAATGCCCGGCGGCAGCGGTCTGGAGCTTCTGGATCATATCCGGCAGCAGGGTCTGGATACAATTTGTATTTTTTTGACCGCCTATGCCAAATTTGAATATATCTCAAAGGCCATGCGTCTGACCAGCATCGATTATCTTTTGAAACCGGTGGGGGAAGAGGAGCTTCTGGGCGCCGTCACGAAAGCGGTTAATCAGTACCGCCAGCAGAAAAATGCCAGACTGGATACCCAGCAGGCCAATTACTGGAAGGAAAGCGAGCTGTATTTGTGGGAGCTGTTCTGGCTGGACCTTTCCGAAGGTGCAGTTTCCAGCAGGAAAGAGGGAATTGCAAGTGAACTGAATCTGCGCAACCTCAACCCGGCGGCCGCCGAGCTTTCCTATCTGATCCTCCTAATCCAGTGCAACGGCATGGAGAAGCTTCCTGTGGAAAAGGATCTCTATGAATTTTTGCTGAAAAATATCGCCAGGGAATATTTTTATAACAGAGAGGAGATCCCGGTGGCGGTACGCCAAAACAGACAGTTTTACTTTCTGCCCCTGCCTGAAGCGGGGCACAGCAGGGAAGCCCTGCTGTCCCGGTGCACGCAGGCACTGACGGATTTTGTGCCCCGTTTTCCCAATACGTTCAACTTTTATATTGCCGCATCCGGGTGCAGGATTTCGGAATTCCAGGAAACCTTAAAAGAGCTGCAGGATGCGGCCATGAAAAATGTATCGCTGGAAAATCATGTATTCGATCTTGCGGAGAACGCGAAAACGGATACAGCAGGGGCGGAGGTCGCTTTTTCTTCGAAACGCTGGAGCGATCTGCTGCTTTCCCGCAAAATCAGCAATCTTGCGTCGGAGGCGGATATGTTTTTGAACACGCTTCAGCATTCGCGGAGTATAACAAGGGACACGCTGTCCCATTTTTATTACGGCTTTCTGCAGACCTTGTTCCGCTGTATGGAAACCGCGAACGAGGACGCGCTGCCCCTGTTCCAGAAACGGATCGCGCAGTTTTCCGTGGAGCAGGCCTGCTCGTCCATCCAGAATCTGCGGGACTGGGTCGATGCAGTGCTGAAGCTGTATGAGGAATACGGCTTAAATGCATCGGGCCGGGATGCGGCTGTAATAAGTGTTAAAAACTATATCCATACCCATCTGGATCACGAGCTGACCCGGGAATCGCTGGCGGCCATGGTGTATCTCACGCCGGATTACCTGTCTCATCTGTTCAAGCGCGAGACCGGTTTTTCATTGACCAACTATATTATTTATGAACGGATAGAAGAGGCGAAACGGATGCTGGCGGGAACGGATCGCAGCATCAGTGAGATAGCAACCAGATGCGGGTTTCAGAATATTTCTTATTTTTCCAGGCAGTTCAGGCGTTTTACGGGAGTTACGCCGAGGGAGTTCAGGGGATGATTCTGTAGGCGTGTTATAAAATAAAATGCCGGGCGGTATCTGAAAACAGAGACTGCGCGGCATTTTTTATGTTTTAGTTGATCAGGACACTCGTCTGGTAGTCTCCAAATATTTCATTATAAATCAAAGATGCGGATCCCTTTATCAGGATGTTATCTATTTTGGCAAGAGTTATATTTACATCACTTCGGTCTATCATGTGATTGAGAGTGAAAACCCTGTTTACGCATTGGGAAAAAAGATCGGGCATTTCACTAAGCCATTCACAGTCAATAACAATTTCATCCGGATCAACCATTTTAATAATATTGTCAATGGAAAAGGCAAGATAATCGGCGGCCTCTGTAAAAATAAGGGAAGCAGCAGGGTTTGCGTTCTGGCGTTCCCGGATCATATTCTTAATCGTAAAATCCCCTCCGGGGATGGAAGGATTTGCCGTAAGGAATTTTTTGACTAATGCACGATTGGAAACGTAGAGTTCCAGACATCCCCGGTTTCCGCAGTTGCAGTGGTCACCATCGGGATCCAGGCTCATATGACCGATTTCACCGGTAATGTAATGGCTTCCCCGGAACAGGGAACCGTTAATGATTATACCGGATCCCACTCCGTCGGTTATGGAAATATGAACCAGATTATTGACGGTATCGGACAGTCTGGTCCATTTGTCATAGATCATGATGCCGTTATTGTTCTTATCCACCAGAGTATGGATGCCGAGACGGGATTCCATAATGGTTTTAAGAGGAATATTTTTCCAGTTGTGCGCATTCGGCAGATAGTTTACAATCCCTTTGTCAAAGTCAACCGGCCCGGGTACGGTGATGCCGATTCCGGCAATCTTATCTTCAGGGATATTCCCGTCCGCAATTAGTTTCCTTATGACATTGGTAATCAGATCCAGTCCCTCTTCTACGGAGGTATCCGCCAGGTTCATGCTTTCCTGAAGCGTATTCATGGAAAGTAGCGATAAGTCGTAGATGGATGCGGAGATTTCGGTGAGAGATACATGAACGCCTATCATATAGAAACAGCTTGTGTTCAGCTCATACAGGGATGCCTTGCGTCCGCCGCTGGATTCTCCCAGACCGGCCTCAATGACAGTACCCTTCTCGCACAATTCATTGATGAAAGCATGTACAGTAGCAGAGGTTAGGCCGGTTCGTAGTACGATTTCAGGTTTTGTAAGGGGAGAACAGTTACGTAGTGCGGATATAACCTTAAATATATTGCTTTTCTTTAATGCTCCAGTTGTGCTAGCCATACGGACCTCCTATATTGGTTTATAGTCAAATTATAACACCAAATAGAAATAAATCAACAATTAAAATCAATCTTTAATAAATAGTTTAATAAAGTATTGACATAAATATAAAAAGATATATAATGAAGTCATGAAACATAAAAAAGTTGTTGAATAAGCACAGGTGTAAGCGATGAAAATTTTATGTATTGGTCAGCTTGTTGCAGATGTTCTTGTATTCCCGGTTGAAAATGTCAGTTATGATGTGGATACGGTATGTGTCGAACAGATAGAAGTAAAAAACGGCGGAGACGCCATGAACACAGCCATTTCACTGGGATATCTGGAAACTGAGACAAGATTTGTGGGAAGAGTGGGTAAGGATGATTTTGGCCGTATGCTAAAAGAACGGTTTGAGAAAGGGGGAGTGGATGCAAGGCTGATTGAAACGCAGAAAGAAGCTACGTCGTCAACAATTGTGTTGGTTAACGAAGCTGGGGACAGGACTTTTCTGCATTGTGCAGGGGCAAACAAATGTCTGATACCTGAGGATGTGGAAGAAGAGGATTATGCAGGGGCAGGGATCGTCCATATTGGAGGAACTTACATACTGCCGGGAATTGACGGAGAGGGGGCATGGAGCATCTTTAATAAAGCGCATGAACATGGCGCAGTTACTTCTATGGATGTTACCTACGATGTAAAAGGAAGGTGGCTGGAAACGATAAAACCATGTCTCCCGGAACTTGATTTTTTTATGCCAAGTATCGGCGAAGCGGAAAAAATTACCGGAAAAACACAGCCTGGGGAAATTGCAGAAACGCTGATGGAGTATGGCGTGGGAACGGTAGTTCTTAAGATGGGAGGAAAGGGGTGTTATATAAGGAATAATGAGGGCGGCTTTTATCAAAAGGGCTATCCGGTTCCTGTAAAAGATACGACGGGTGCCGGTGATAATTTTGTGGCAGGTTTTCTCACAGGACTTTCGGAAGGACGGACATTAGAGGAATGCGCCAGGATTGCCTGTGCTGCCGGGGCGGTGTGTGTATCATCCGTGGGAGCGACGACGGAGAGTTTGAACCGGGAAATCATTGCACAAATGACAGGTCTTTCGTTTTGTAATAAAAGGAAGAAAGAATGATGGGATTAATTAAATATTAAAGGAGAAAGCGTTATGAAAAAGAATTGGGATAAAAAAATATCGGGAATAATAGCGGGGACTTCAATACTGGCTTTGGTATTGGCCGGATGCGGACAGCAAGACAATCCGGCCACGGAAGTATCCACGGATGCTGCTGTGAATACGGAGAAAGAAAGCACATCGGATGCAGAGGGAAAAATTGCCGACGGCCTGTCGGGGGATATTACAATATGGTCTTGGACTGCAGAACAGATCCAGGCATCCATCGTTCCCGAATTTAATAAGAAATACCCGGATATCAATGTGGAAGTGGTAAATCTGCCAAGCGGGGATTTGAAAACCAAACTGATGGCATCCCTTGCAGCGGGCAGCGGCGGACCGGATATCTGTCAGATTCAGTTCGATGATACGGCTCAGTATATAGCCAACGGCGGCCTGTCCGATATGAGTAAATATATGAACCCCATGAAAGGTGACTTTCCCGCGTTTCAGATGGCAATGCTTACCGAAGGGGATGCCATTTACGGAACGCCTATAGATGCAGGCCCCTGCGGTATTTTCTACCGGGAGGATCTTCTTGAGAAGGCGGGTATAACGCAGGCCCCCGCAACTATGGAAGAATTCTTCGCAGCCGGAGAAGCCTTGAAGAAAATCGGGGTTTATCTGCATAGAATGCCTTCTACCGGTGATACGGAGCTGCTTCGCATGATGGTGCAGCAGCAGGGCGGCAGCTATTTTGATGCAGATGGGAATCCTACGCTGGATACCCCTGAATTCAGGAATGCGGTGGACTTCCAGATCAAATTGTTTGAATCCGGCTATGCCCTGGATGTGAAGAACTGGTCGCCTGCCTATGATGCGGAAATGCAGGGAGATCAGCTGGCAACCCATATGGGGGCGGCATGGTATATGAATACCTTCATTAATCAATGGCCGGAGGCGGCGGATACCTGGAAAATTGCGCCTATGCCCCAGTTTGATGCATCTCAGAATGCATCCTGCAATAACGGCGGATCCGCATTGGCTATTCCGGAAGAAAGTGATAATAAAGACGCAGCCTGGGCATTTATCGAATTCTATTGTGCTTCCACAGAAGGAAGACTGATTGCGGCAAGGGATATGGGAGAGTTTGCAAGCTATCTGCCCGTTTATGAAGATCCTGAGATGGCGGGTAAAACCGAGAAGAATTTCGGCGATCAGAAGGTTTATTCCTTTTTCAGGGAAGAGCTTACTAAAGTACCTTCCGATTTCCGGCTTCCCGCTGCATATGGTGAACTGAACGAGTTAATCGGCAGTGAGTTGGGAAGAGTTGTGTCAGGAGAGATTACTTTGGATGATTATGTTTCCTCTATGCAGACGGCCGCGGAAAGTATTGTGGATAAATATTAAGTATGGAAGCGCCATTGCAGCAGGACGGTAAGGTTGCGATGGCGCGTTCTAAAAACCGTACAGGGGGAAGGATTTTATGAAAATAAAAAGCTTTATAGCAGGAGTCAAAAAATATAAGAATGCTTATCTGTTTATTGCGCCTTTTTTTATTTTATATGCGGTGTTCGGTATTTATCCGATTCTATATTCTCTGGCCATGAGCTTTTACAAATATACACCGGCTAAAGGTTTTATAGAATTTGTGGGAATGAAGAACTATATGAATGTTTTTAACGATGCAGCGTTCTGGAAAGCTCTTCTCAATACGATATGGTTTATGATTTTCAACGTTCCGATTCTGATATTCTGTGCGTTGGGGGTAGCCGCTTTGTTCAACAATCCCAGAATCAGATTCAGAAAAGCGTTTCAATTGATTTATCTCCTGCCTTATGTGACCTCCTCCATAGCTTATGGAATCGTGTTCCTTGTTCTGTTTGATGAACGAATCGGACTGGTGAACCAGGCACTTCTCTCTTTAGGGTTTAGACGGATTGGTTGGTTAACTTCTCCTTCCTGGACAAAAATCACGGTGGATATTGTTCTAATCTGGGCCTGGCTGGGTTATAACATGCTGATTATGCTGGGTGGTCTGCAGAATATCAATGCAGATTTATACGATGCAGCTAAAATGGACGGAGCTACGGGCTGGAAATCTTTTCTTCATATTACAATACCGCTGATGAAACCAATTGTTATTTTTACCATGATTTCCAGTACTATCGGTACCTTTAATATGTTCAACGAACCGTTTATCCTTCTGGGACCAGGAGGAGGACCCAGCTATTCCGGATTTACACTGAATATGTATCTATACAGCAGGACATTTACAAATTTCCAGTTAAGCCAGGGTGCGGCGATATCATTTACTATGTTTATTCTGATTATCCTGTTCAGTATTCCCCAAATCAGAAATTCATTTAGGTCCAATGTATAGGAGGCGTCTATGGGAAAAATAAAAGTTATAAAACAATTCAAAACAGTACTGCTGTATGGCGCGATCCTATTTATTGCATTCCTGATGCTGTTCCCTTTCTGGTTTATGTTTATTGGCGGCTTTCGTACCACGGCACAGATCAACAGCGTTGACTTCCATTTTCTGCCGGAATATGGGTTTACCTATCTGGAGAATTTTAAAAAGCTCTTTTTTGATTCGGATTATCCAAGAGCGCTTTTTAATACCATATTTGTTTCCTCCGTAAAAACGGTTCTCGGCCTCTTTTTCTGTTCTCTGGCCGGCTTCGCATTTCAGAAATTAAAGTTCCCGGGAAGGAAAGGACTGTTTTATTTTGTTCTTGCTACTATGATGATTCCCGGGCAGGTTACCATTATTCCCATGTATGTGATGATGACCAAATTTCACTGGCTGAATACCTACTGGGCATTGATTGTTCCGGGAATGGTCTCCGCCTTCGGGATCTTTATTATGAAACAGTATATGACATCGGTTCCGGACGAATTGATTGAATATTCCAGAATTGACGGCTGCACGGATTTTCGGATTTACCGTTCCATTGTGGTTCCAATCATTCAGCCTGGCTTCGTGGTATTGGGGACGATTATGTTTATGGGAAGCTGGAACGATTTCCTTTGGCCGCTGATTACGCTTACGGAGCCTTCTATGTTTACATTGACAATTATCTTAAACAGTTTTAAGGGCGCATACAATTTTGTGGACTATGGTACGATTTTGGGAGGCTGTTTTATCAGTGCGCTGCCTCTTTTCATTATTTTTATTATTTTCCGGGAAAAGCTGCTCACCGGACTGGTGGCAGGAAGCATAAAAAGCTGACAGAATAAAGAGAAGGAGGGCAGGAGTATGAAAAAATTTCTTTATACTGCGCCTGGAAACGGATATCCGGAGTGGAACAATAATCCGGAACTTGTACAATTGAATCGCCTGGAACCGCATACGGATGTGATTCCTTTTAGAGAGGAAGAAGAGGCGCGCGGAAGAAGAAAGGAGGATTCTCCGTATTATCAAAGTTTGAACGGTACATGGAAATTCCGGTTATATGACCGGCCATCCGAGGTGGTCAGGGATTATACAGCTGCGGATTATCCTATGCAGGAATGGGCGGATATTAAGGTGCCGGGGCATTGGCAGCTGCAGGGATGGGATTATCCCCAATATACCAATATACGATATCCCTGGGAAAATACGGATCAGATAGCCCCTCCGATGGCGCCCGTCAATTACAACCCGGTGGGCTGTTACCTGACAGAGTTCGAAATACCGCGGGAATGGGCGGAACGGACGGTGAGGATTAGCTTTCAGGGCGTGGAATCGGCCTTTTATGTATGGATAAACGGGGAGTTTTTAGGCTATAGCCAGGATTCTTTTACTCCGGCGGAATTTGATATTACGCCATATCTGAAAGTGGGAAAAAACAGGCTGGCCCTGGAGGTATATCGCTGGTGTGACGGAAGCTGGCTGGAGGATCAGGATTTCTGGAGGCTTAGCGGTATTTTCCGTGAAGTATATCTATATGCTTTGCCGGGAATGTATATTTCGGATTATTCCATAACGACCAAGCTGGATGAAGAATACAGGGACGCTTGTCTGGGAGTCAGGGTATGGCTAAAAAATACGAATGCGGAATGTGCAAAGAGAACGCTTATTCTTTCCCTTTATGATAAAGACGGAAACAAAATTTCCTGTGCCCGGCAACCGGTAATAGCAGGAGGAGAAAAGAAGGCAGAAAATGTTTTCCGTATATATGTGGAGAATCCGTTGCAATGGAGTGCTGAAATTCCATCCCTGTATACGCTGACCCTGCAGCTGCTTGACGGCAAAGAGGTAACGGAAGTCTTACAGAACCGGGTAGGATTCCGTACTTTTGAAATCCGGGAGGGCCTGATGCTTCTAAATGGAAAGCGTATTATATTTCAGGGAATGAACCGCCATGAGTTTGACTGCAGAACGGGCAGGACCATTACGGAAGAAGATATGCTTCAAGATATTAAAAGAATGAAGCAAAACAATATAAACGCGGTCAGAACCTGTCATTATCCTAATCATCAGAGATGGTACGATCTGTGTGATGAATATGGATTATATCTTATGGACGAAACAAATCTGGAAACCCATGGAACATGGAGGGGAGATCAGGAATGCGAGGAATGGATCAATGTGCCTGGAAGCAAACCTTGGTGGACTCCCGCCTGCATGGACAGGGCCGATTCCATGATGCGAAGGGATCGTAATCATCCCTGTGTCCTGATCTGGTCTTTGGGTAATGAATCCTTCGGCGGGGATAACTTTATTAAAATGCATGATTTTTTTAGAAAAGAGGATCCAACCAGGCCGGTTCATTATGAGGGGGTTTTTCATCTTCGTTCTTCCCGGGAGGCTTCCGATATGGAAAGCCAGATGTATACGGAGCCGGAGGATATAAAGAAATATGCGCTGAAGTATCCCGGGAAGCCGGTGATTCTGTGCGAATATTCTCATGGAACAGGAAATTCGGGAGGAAACCTGCGGAAATATACCGATCTGTTCGACCGTATTCCCAATTTGCAGGGCGGTTTTATCTGGGACTGGAAAGATAAAGCCCTGCTTTCAGTAAATGAAGCCGGGGAGGAATATTTTGCCTATGGAGGGGACTTCGGCGAGAGTCCCAACAGTGCCAATGAGGGGTGTAATGGAATGCTTTTTGCAGATGGAACGCCCCAGCCCCAGCTTTATGAAGTGAAACGCTGCTATGAAAATATCCGTTTCAGCCTGGAAGATGCCGGGAAGGGAATTCTTCGGGTGCAGAACACCTATCTGTTCCGGAGCCTTGACGGTTATGAAGTGGAATGGAAGGTTGAAGTAAACGGAAAAACGGTTTGTCAGGGAGTTAGGGAACTGCATGCGGAAGCGGGAACGGAAGAATTTGTGGAGCTTGCATTCCCGATTCCCCGCGCATTCTGGGGTGATGTAGTGATCCTTACCGTAGCTGCCAGATTGGACAAAGACACGGCATGGGCGAATAAAGGGTATGAGTGTGCGTTTGCACAGTTCAGTCTTCCGGTAAATTATGAATTTCCGCAGTTGTCCATAGAAAAACAGCAGGAAAAAGGTTTTTACATTACAGAGACGGAAAGCCGGTTACATATCGCATGCTCTTCTGTACAGCTTCAGTTCTGCAGGAAAACAGGTGAGCTGGACACATTGGAATATGAAGGGGAAAACCTGCTGAAAACGCCTTTAAAGCCATATTTCTGGCGGGCAGCTACCGATAATGACAGAAGAAGCGGGTACCTGGATAGATGCGGCGTGTGGAAGGATGCAGGGGATACCAGAAAGCTTACTTCTTTTTTCTGGCGGGAGAGGGAAGACAGGGTAGAAGTGTATACCGGGTACCGCCTTGCTACGAAGCCTCTTTCGGAATGCCGTATTCTCTACAGCGTGGAAAAATCCGGAAAAGTGAAGGTGGAATTAGAGCTGGTGCCTGCCGGGGGGCTTCCGGAAATCCCGGCTATCGGGCTCCTGTTTACGATGGAAAGGAAATATCAGCAATTTCTCTGGTTGGGAAACGGTCCGCAGGAATCCTATTGGGACCGGAAGGAAGGTGTGAAGATAGGGCTTTATTCCGGAACGGTAAACGATCAGTATGTGCCCTATATCCTTCCGCAGGAATGCGGTAATAAAACACAGGTACGTTTTGCAGAACTTTCTGATGGAAAAAGAGGACTGCGGATTTGCGGCCAGCCGGAAATGGAACTTTCCGTACTTCCCTATGAACCATCGGAAATCGAAGGTAAAGGGCATATTTTTGAGCTTCCTGCTTCGGATAAGACCGTGGTGAGGGTGAACCTGCATCAGATGGGGGTAGGAGGAGATCGCTGCTGGGGGGATACTGCCGTAACACACCCGGACTTCCTTCTGCACGCGAATCAGGTCTATCATTTTACCTTCACCATAGAGGGATTTTCTGATAAGGGCGGACGGTAAAATGAATGAGGGTTTGCTGCTTATGTAACGATAAACAGATAATTATAATGAGGTAACAGGCCGCAGGGCCGTAACAGAAAGGGTGGAAGAAATCATGGTTGCGAGTACGGATATTTTGAGGAAGGCGGATAAAGAAGGGTATGCGGTACCGGCGTTTAACTATTCCGATATCTGGGATCTGCAGGCGATTGTAGAAGCCGCGGAGGAGGAGAAGGCGGTTATTATGCTGTCGGCCAATCCGTTGGTCATGGAAGCGTTCGGTCCTAAAATGAATGCCGCTATCGGACAGGTTGTTATGGAAGAGGCGAAAATACCGGTTTTACAGCATTTGGATCATTCCTTTACGGAGGAACTTTGTTTGGAAGCCATCGACTGCGGTTTCCGATCGGTTATGATGGACGCGTCCAAATATCCTCTGGAAGAGAACATTACCATGGTAAAGCATGTGGTTGATTATGCGCATGCAAGAGGTATTATTGTGGAGGCGGAATTGGGAAAAATCCGTGGGAAAGGAATTGAAGGCGATTTTAAAGAAGGGGAAGACTTTCTTGTTGATCCGATGGAATGCAGGGAACTGGTTGAAAGAAGCGGCGCTGATTCCCTTGCAGTCGGGATTGGAAATGCCCATGGTTTTTATAAAGGAAAGCCGGATCTGAATTTTAAACGTTTGAAAGAGGTCAATGATATCGTAGATGTGCCGCTGGTGCTTCACGGGGGAACCGGAATCCCTGCACAGGATATCCGACGTGCCATAGAAGGAGGCATTAATAAGGTGAATGTGGGAACGATTATCCACAGTACATACATGAATGCCATGAGGGCCGAACTGGACAGCCTGCCGGAAAATCCATACACACTGGACGTGATAAAACCGGTGAAGGAGAAAATTAAGGCAGTGGTTAAGGAATGGATTCATGTTTGCATGTGCAACAACAGGGCTTAAAGGGAAGGGGAAAAACATGAGCAGGAAGGAAGTACTTTTGGGAGTCGTGCCTACACGACGGGATTTGTCGGGAGAATTTTTCTGTAATAGTAATGTGGCGTTGGAGAGGAAAAGGCAGGTAGAAGCCAAACTCAGCCAGATGGGAATTGCTTATATCAATATTGATTTCCTGAATGAAGAAGGAATCATAAGAAACGGCCTGGACGCAGAAAAAACGGCTGCGTATCTGAGGGAAAAAGGGGTTGATGCCTTATTTATGCCCCATTTGAATTTTGGGTGTGAGGATGCGGTGGCGAAGGTTGGAAAGCTTCTGAATAAGCCGCTTTTGCTGTGGGGACCAAGAGATGGGGCTCCAGATGCGGCAGGAAACCGCTGCACAGACAGCCAGTGCGGATTATTTGCGACTGGTAAGGTGTTGAATCAGTTCGGCGTCCCTTTTACTTATATGACTAACTGCCGTGTGGAGGATGAAGTTTTTGACCGGGTATTGAATAACTTCCTGGCCGCATCTTTGGTGGTGAAGAGCTTTTATGGTATGCGCATCGGACAGTTCGGCGTAAGGCCGGAAACGTTCTGGTCGGTGAAATGCAATGAGCGTCAGCTCCTGGAGCGATTTGGGATCGAAGTGGTTCCCATCACCATGCTGGAGGTAGAGGCTATGTATAAGGAGGCCATCAGCAACAGGGAAGTACTAAAGGAAAGAGTCCGGTACTATAAAGATAATTTTGACGTACGTATCGAAGAGGAATATCTATACCGTACCGCGGCCATGTATACGGCAATCAGCCATTGGGCTAAGGAGTATAAAATTGATGGGATAGCTTCCAGCTGTTGGGAACCTATGCGTCAGATCGCGGGGATTTCAAGCTGTTTCACTTTTGCAGAGCTGACGGATGCAGGACTGCCGGTAGCTTGCGAAATGGATATTCATGGTGCGATCAGCTCTTGTATGGCGCAGGCGGCATCAGGATGGAAACAGACAAGTTTTCTTGCAGATATAACTGCCCGTCATCCCGATAATGATAATGCGGAACTTTTCTGGCATTGTGGTAATTTCCCCCGTTCCGTGGCGGGGAAGGATCACAAAGCGGCAATTTCGGCCTCATTTGATGAAGGCAGACCTTCCGTAGGAAAATTTGAACTGGACAAGGGAACGGTTACGATCTGCAGATTTGATGGTTCTGCGGATGACTATCAGCTTCTTTCTGCCAGAGGAAAAGTCGTGGAGGGGCCTGTCACTACAGGAACCTATGGCTGGATTGAATTTGAAGACTGGCCGGCTATCGAGCATAGGGTGGTGACCGGCCCTTATATCCACCATTGTGCCGGAATTTATGCGGATATTGCGCCGGTTTTGTATGAGGCATGCAGGTATATTCCCGGGCTGCACGCGGATCCGATGCAGCCGGATGCGGCTCAGATAGAAAAATTCTTGAAATAAGGAAGCGGTAAGTATGAATTTGGGAGATGTAATAGAAGCTCTGCAGGGTACAACACCCGATTCCATGATGTTGGAAGCCAGGGACCCCGCCGTATGGAAAGCGGCGGGAGAAGCCTCCGTTCTGTCCCGCATGGTGCAAAGCATTCGCAGGACAGCCGAAGAAATGAGGGGGACACCGATTTCCTGCCTGCCTTACCGTTATTATCGTCTTTTTGACATAACCGGCAGCAGGCAGGAATATGAGGTGTTTTATTTTGGACACAGGAAACGGCTGAATACCTTTGCCCTGTTATCATTGCTGGAACCAAATGCGGATAATCTGACTGAACTTTCGGATATTATCTGGGCGATATGTGACGAGTCCAGTTGGTGTCTGCCTGCCCATATGGAGGGCAGGTCGATGGAAATTATCACGAAACAGCCTTTTTTCAATGAGAAAGGCATATTCACCGGTGTGCGCAGCAGACAGAGCCAGATTATAGATTTGTTTGGATCAGAAACAGGGTTTGCGTTGGCGGAAATCACTTCTCTGCTATATGACAGGCTGGATCCTTTTTTATGCCACAGGGCACGCTCCCTTATCTTTGAAAGGATTCTGCTTCCTTATTTGGGTGCGGATACGGACAGAAGAGACTGGGAAAACGGTACTGCCAACTGGACGGCGGTGTGTTCCGGGTCTGTGGGAGCCGCAGCGCTGTATCTGATCGAAGAACCGATGCTGCTGGGACGGATTGTATACCGGGTTATGAATTCCATGGAGACATTTATCAATGGGTATGGAGCGGACGGCGCATGCCCGGAAGGCCTTTCTTATTGGAATTATGGATTTGGATATTTTGTTTATTTTTCTGAACTTCTGAAAGAGCGTACAGGCGGAAAGATAGATTTGCTTAAGGGTGCGCAGGGGGAAAAGATAAACCGGATTATGACCTTTCAGCAGAAATGTTTTCTTCATGGGAGGACAGCGGTCAGTTTTTCGGATGCACCCAGGGAAAACTGGTTTACACCGGGACTGACGCATCATCTGCACAGGATAAATCCTGAAGTTACGGTTCCTCCGGCAATATGTATGGCTGATTACGGAGATGACGGCTGTCACCGCTGGGCTTCCGATCTGCGTAATCTGATATGGACCGATCCTTTTTGGGAGGACGGAGAGGAAGAGAAAGAGGCATTTTATAAGCTGGAACAGGCGGAGTGGGTGGTAATTAAGAGGAATGGGTTTGCATTTGCCTGCAAGGGCGGACATAATGGCGAAC
The DNA here is from genome assembly GCA_022845955.1 of Lachnospiraceae bacterium. Taxonomy (GTDB): domain Bacteria; phylum Bacillota; class Clostridia; order Lachnospirales; family Lachnospiraceae; genus Eisenbergiella. Next base: position 5,462,522 of record AP025576.1, on the reverse strand, counting down.
CTCATAATCACAATGATGTAGGCAGCTTTCTGCTGAATGCGGACGGAGATACCTTTTTGGCAGATGTGGGTGTCGGCATGCATTCCAGGCAGTACTTCGGCCCGGAGCGGTATACGTTCTTTGCTGCTTCCTCAAGGGGACATTCCCTGCCAATCATAAATGGATTTTGCCAGAAGGCAGGAAAGGAATATGGAGCCGGCAGCTTTACTGTGGAGCAGGAAACGGGGCTGGATAAAATCAGCTATGAAATCGGCGGTGCCTATGGCCAGGAAATTATCCGGGGAATCCGACGCACCTTTTTAATAGGGAAAGCAGGAAGGGAATTCATGCTGCGGGACGATTTTACCTTTGCCAGGAAACCGGATAGCCTGACAGAACGCTTTGTGACGACGTTTTCTCCGGGCACAGACAAAGAGGGGAGCCTTTGCCTGCGAGGTACGCAAGGGAAAGCCGTTTTTGCCTATGATTCGGAAAAATGGGAATTAAGAATCGGAAAGGAAGAATTTAAGCCTTCCCGGGATGAAATATGTACGGTTTACTGTATGGATTTTTGCCTGCTTAAACCGGATAAAGAATGCTGTTTTACGCTGGAACTTAAAGCGGTTCACGAAAGAGGGGGAGAGAAAACAGAATGAAAAGCTATCAGGTATTTAGGGAAACTGCGCTTACCAATATAAAACCGCTTGGCTGGCTGGAAGCCTATCTGTGGCTGCAGAGGGATGGGCTTACGGGTCATCTGGAAAATGCAGGTTTTCCGTTTGATGACCCTGCTGTTTCCTGGACAGAACTTCGGGATCTTGGAAGGGATTTCCACTTTTGGGGGTATTACGAACAGAATGCTTATTGGATCGATGGGATGATACGGTGCGCAGGATTGCTCCGGGATCCATTTCTGATGGAAAAGGCCGGCAGCATTATCCGCCATGTGTTGTCTTATGCGGACGAGGACGGCTATCTGGGACCGCGTTTTATTAAAAAAACCTGTACTTACCCGGATTTGTATACACGCTGGTCCCATGCCATATTTTTCCGCGCGGTTGCCGCTTATTATGAGATAACCGGTGAGGAGGAGGTACTCCGGGCATTAGAGAGACACTACCTGGAAAGCCCCTATGATCATTCGACGGGCAGAAATGTCTGTAATATTGAATCACTGGTATGGTTGTATGAAAAAACAGGGAACAGGAAGCTAAAGCAGCTGGCGGAGGATACCTGGGCGGAGATGGAACGGAAAGCAATTTTTCCGGATGAATCGAAAGAACTGACTCCCCGGTATCTGCTGCGGGAGGATTTTGCTGACTGCCATGGGGTAAGTTTTCGTGAGGTGGGTAAGCTGGGAGCTGTCCTTTACCGGATAACAGGAAAGGAATATTACCTTGAAGTGAGTAAGAGCGCTCTTCGTAAGCTGGAACGATACAGTATGCTGATAGACGGTGTGCCAAGCAGTGCGGAATTTATGCATGGAAAAAGCGGGCTGGACAGTCATGAAACCTGTGTGATTACAGATTTTATGTGGATGGCAGGCTGTCTTCTGATAGCGACGGGGGATGCCGCATACGGAGACATGATTGAAAAAGCGGCTTTTAATGCACTTCCGGGCGCTGTAGGAGGAGATTTTAAGAGTCTTCAGTATTTTTCCAGTCCAAACCAGGTCATAGCTTCTGCTCATTCTAATCATAATCTGCTGGGGCAGGGGCTTGGAGAAATGGCATACCGCCCGAACCCGGCAACGGAATGCTGTCCGGGTAATGTGAACAGGGCTATGCCGAACTATGCGGCCCGTATGTGGATGGAACCACAGGAGGAGGGGATAGCAGCCGTACTTTATGGACCTAGTGAGGTTTCCTTTGTCTGCATGGGAGTTCCTGTAAAAGTGACAGAGGATACGGAATATCCTTTCCGGGAAACGGTTCGGTTTGAAATCCATATGGGAAGGGAAGCCATAAGCTTTGGGTTGAAACTGCGTATTCCAGGCTGGTGTAAAACGGCGTATATTCTGGTAAACGGTGAAACGCAGAAGGAAAAATGCCATCCGGGCAGCTTTGTGACGGTGAAACGGGAATATAGGGACGGCGATGTTGTAGAACTGCACCTTCCTATGGAAATCAGAATTACGGACTGGCCTGAAGACGGGGCGGGAATAGAAAGGGGACCCCTGGCATATGCACTGCAAATCAAAGAAGACTGGCGGATAGATTCCACAGACCGCCGTTCCACATCGGCTTTTCCCGCTTATGATGTATATTCGGACGGACCGTGGAACTATGCGCTTATACTGCCGGATAAAGCGCCCGAAAGTTTGTTTGAAACAGAAGAGTGCGCTATGGGAGCGCATCCTTTTACATGGGAGGGAGCGCCGGTAAAAATCCATACAAAGGCAAGACGTCTGCAGGGATGGAAGCTGCGCCATGAAACAGAGGTAACCGAAAACCATATTCCGTTTGCGTTGGTTACACCGGAACAGCTTTCCACCCAGGTGAAGGTAAAAGGAGATTTCTATTTTACTCCGGCATTGCCGTCAAAGAAAGAAGCGAAAAGGATGGCCGCCGAAGAAATTGAGGATGTGGTGCTGGTTCCCTATGGCTGTGCCAGGATGAGGATATCCGTTTTTCCCCATGTAGATAAGTAAAAAAGAATGAGAGAAAAAGGCGGAGGCGTCCCAGGGAAAATGTTTCATGACACAGGAATGCAAAGACGTATGCGGGGAAAGGCTGGCGTCAACTTTACTATCTTATTTTGCCGCCGCCCAGGCATCCAGCTGTGCCTGTTTTTCAGCGATGATTTTCGCAAGCCCTGCATTGTTCATTTTTTCCAGCATTTCGGGAATCCCCACTTCCGGATCCACGAAGCCATATTCCAGGCTCTTCTGGTATTCTTCATACACATTAGTTACCGCCGTGAGTTCTGTTGTGATTGTTGTGCTGTCAAAGGCAAATCCCATGGCGGGGGATTTTATTGCTTCCTCATTAAATTTCCTGGTACGATCCCACAGGTCCGCCGTATTTCCCACCAGGACGGTGCTGGCGAACTGATTGGGGTACAGCCAGTTTAATGTGGAGTAGGTATCCGGGCTTGTACCGGCGTTGGCATCCAGAAAGCCATCCTCTGTAATTTCATAATGCGTCCCCTCGATACCGTAAATGATGAGGTCGGAAAGCGCGGGATTGGTATACAGTTCATTTAACAAAACCATGGATGCTTCGGGACTTGCTGTCGTTATGGGCATAACCCAGGGATAGCTTGATATGGAAGAGGAAGAGATATAATCCTCCCTGGTCTGGAAGATGGTCATATCCCGTCCGCCGCCGGTGGATTCCTGCACCTTGCTGCCCGGTTTGCCGCCGGTGCCGTAGGCCATCAGAACATTTTCTTTTACCAGGGTTATGACGTTTGTGGTATCAGCAGCGGCGTCCTTGCTGATATAGCCCAGCTGATTCCAATTATATACCCTTTTGCAGAAGTTCATATATTCATCGGATTCGAACAGGTTTACGATTTTTAATTCCTCACTTGTCCCAAGGAGGACGCCGAAGTTATCACCGCCGATCTGATCGATCATCGTCTGCTGGACCAGGTCGTTCGCCGCAGGACGGTATACCTCAAGCTCCGGATATCCGGCATGGAGCTTTGCGAAAATTTCATTCAGTTCTTCTTCGGTTATTTGAATAATTTCTCCGGCATCTGCGGGGGCTTCATACCCGATACCATCCAGATATTCGGTGCTTACCGCGATACAGCCGCGGCCCGATGCATAATCGCGGGTATTGGTGAGTCCGTAGAGAACACCGCCCACGCGGCAGGCATCTATATATTCCTGACCGAGGACTTCGATGATTCCCTGTCCATAGGTTTGAAGCAGCTCGTCCTCCTCCAGATCCATCAGATACCCCTGGTTTACCATATTGGAATAGCTTGCAAACAGGGTGCTCAGGATGTCTATTTGTTCCCCGCTGGAAAGCGCGAGTGTCATATTCTGCTTATAGGATCCGGAGTCGCTGATCTGGAATTCAACTTCTATATTGTATTTTGCCCGTAAAATTTCGTTGACCTTTTCCGTAACCATTTCCAAATCCGCCGGCGCGCCTGTCCAGGTAGGGAATGCCATAACCAAATGCTGCAGCTCTTCAAAATAATATTCTTCCGGTGTATCGGTATTCCCGGCCTCTGAACTGCCGGCCTCCGTTGTCCCGGATTGCCCGGCGGAGGCAGATGCGGTACCCGACGGACTCCCGCTGTCCTTACCGCCGCAGGCTGTGAGGCCGATTGCCACAGCCGCAGCGAGTATAAGCGCTAACACTTTCTTTTTCATAGTAAATTCCTCTCTTTCTGAATCGTACGGTGGAACCGTTCCTCTGATGGTAAGTTTATTTTATGGGAAGCCTTCGTTTGATAAAAGAACGATTCTGCTGTCAATTGACACAATACTGTCAAAAGGGGACAGCTTTGTTCTGTTTTTCAGGCGGCACAGTTTTTATACTTATTATGTCACCGTTCAGATACGTCTGAACCGTTCCTTTATTATATCATTTTCTGTGAAGGAGGCTTTCCTATGAAAAAAAATATTTATGTACCGTTGACCGGCACGCCGATCACTTTGCTGTCCGGCATTACGTTCGCCAGAGTGCCTTACTGGTTTCCCTTTTATAACTATAAGGATCTGAAGCTGGATCTCCTTCTGCCCTTCAGACCGGAGGAGGGAGAGAAAAGGCCGTTGTTTGTTTGGCTATGCGGAGGAGGTTTTGCAACAATGGAACGTTCCGCTTATATTCCATGGCTGACCTATTTTGCAAAAAGGGGATATGCGGCGGCGAGTATTGAATACCGGCTGTCCAACAGCGCCCATTTTCCGGCGCAAATCGAGGATGCCAAAAAGGCGATCCGTTTTTTGAGGGCACATGCCGGTGAATTCAGGATTGATCCGGAGCGGATCGCTGTCGGAGGCGAATCCGCCGGCGGTAATCTGGCAGCTATGGTGGGTGTCACAAACGGTATTTCTGCCTTTGATGTGGGAGAATATCAGGAACAGTCCAGCCGGGTATCGGCTGTGGTAAATTATTATGGTCCCGCAGCCCTGAGACGGAAACCGGCACGGCAGTCCATGGACGGAGTGCCGCTGCCGGAAACCACAGGCGATTCCCGCACAGTCCAGCTTCTGGGCTTTGATCCGGAGACGGAACCCGAAAGGGCGGCAAAAATGGAAGCACAGTACTATGTCAATGAGAATACGGTTCCGTTTTTCCTGGCCCACGGAACCGGGGATACGCTGGTGGATATTTCAGGCAGTGATGCCTTTTATGAGGTCCTGACACAGAATAAGGTGCCTGTGGACTATTACCGCATACAGGGGGCCGGGCATATGGGGATGGAATTTTACCAGGAGGAGATGTCACAGAGGATTCTGGAGTTCCTGGATCGAATGCTGTAAGGCATAGAAGGGAAAATACGCTTAAGGCCGGACAGGCCGCCTGCAATTGTTGTTTCTTTGTAACTGTGAGGGTACTGAACAGTTACGTTTCTTTGTTATAAGCTGTCCGGCCTTTTGGAGGATATATCAACAGATAACCCCGTCCCGTACCGTTATGATCCGGCTGCTGCTTTCCGCGGCCTCCGGCGAGTGGGTGACCATGAGGATAGTCTGGCCGCTGTCCCGGTTTATTTCCCGGAGAAGCTCCATGATTTCGGCGCCGGTTCCGGTATCCAGGTTGCCGGTAGGCTCGTCGGCAAAAAGGATTTCGGGCCTGCCGATCAAGGCTCTGGCGATGGCCACCCGCTGCTGCTGGCCGCCGGATAATTCCCGGGGGGTATGCCTGCGGCGGTGGGAGAGGCCCACGACCTCAAGGATGTGTTCCAGATCCTTTTTATATTCCTGCTTTTTCCTGCCGTCCAGCAGCAGGGGGAGCAGGATGTTTTCTTCCACGCTCAGGTTGGGTATGAGGTTGTAAAACTGAAAAACAAACCCGATTTTCTGTCTGCGGATCCGGCTCATTTTTGCATCGTCAAACCGGGAAATATCGGTTCCGTTGAGAAGGACGGATCCGGACGTGGGGGAGTCCAGGCCGCCCAGGATATAGAGGAGCGTGCTTTTTCCGGAGCCGGAAGGCCCCATGATGGCTGCGAATTCCCCCTGCGCCACCTTAAGGGAAACGTCTTTGAGCACCTTTGTGGGGGTGCCGCCCGGATTAAAATCTTTGACAAGATGTCTGCCTTCCACGGCAATATTTTTTTCTGCTTTCATAGTATCTGCCTTCGCTTTCTTATTCAAATTTTATTTCTTCAATCAGGTGCATACGGCGGCTTTTCCAGACAGGGACAGCGGAGCCGATCAGTGTTACCAGGATTCCCATCAGTCCGGCTGCCAGAAAGTCGGAGGCTTCCAGACGGGGGGACATGGATATTTTCGGACCGGCTGCGAGAAAGATTGTCTGTATTTCCTGCCAGGAGATAACCATAGCGAGCAGGGCGCCCAGCAGACCCGAGGAGAACCCTTCCAGCAAGGTCATAATCAGGTTTTGGCGGCAGCTTAAACCTACGGATTTATACATGGCGATGACACGCCGTTTCTGCATATAGTTGATCAGCAGGTTGTTGATCACGCCTACGGCAGCCAGAAGCAGAATAAAATAGGTCATGCTGTGCATGGGCTGCAGGAAAGCGCCGACGGTGGAAAGCGCGTCCGTATTGAATTCTTCCACCGTCCGGCTCCAGTTGGGAGTGTCGGCGAAAAGGCTGCGTATCTGTACCATGACGGCTTCAGGATCGGCAGCGGTATAGGCGAGGAAGCCATAAGCCGAAGGGGTGAAATCGGTGGCGGCACAGGCGGAGGGAATGACGGCTTCCACATCGGTTGCCCTGGATTGAAAGCTTCCCGCCACGGTATAGTCTTTCTGTACGTTTCCGTCGGACAGGGTTATGGTGTCCCCCGCACAGAAGCCGGTGCGCTCCATACAGTCCTTGCTCAGAAGGATGGCACGGCCGGAACCGAAGGCGTCAACCGCCTGTTCTTTTTTATCCGGATCGGTATAATGAATGGCGAACATGGCGTTGTATAATTCCAAATCCGGAGCGGCTTCCAGGCGGGAAAATGAGTGGCCGTTTCCCTGCAGCTGCTTGTCAAAAACATACAGAGGCAGGACATCCTCCACTCCGCCCATGGCTTTCACCGCATCCACAAAACCCTGATCCATGGTCCCGTCCGCAAAACCCTCCAACGCGGCGCCGTTGAAAACATCGCTTACATAGGTGGTTACAAAGTTTCCCACAACCTGGATGGCAATGACGGCGGATATGCTGATGAACAGCAGCGTGACATTCTGGGTGATATTTTTGTTGTCCCTCATATTTCTGGCAGCGAGCCGGCCTTCATTTCCGGGAAGGAAACCATAGAGGAATTCCAGTAACCGGGAAGCCGCATTGGTCAGCATCGGGACAAGCATGATTGCCGCACAGAGCAGTCCCAGCAGAGATAGGGCACCCGCCGGATAAAGCAGGTTATCGGGGGCTGCTTTGGGCAGCAGGATGGAAAGAAGAAACAGGCCGGCACCTATAAGGAGCAGCAGCGGGCGGGACACCTGTTTTTCTTCCACGGTTCCAAGCACCACTTCTTTTACCGGCAGGCGGCTCGCCCTGTGTACCGGCAGCCAGGCGCTCAGAAGGGAGATGATAACGGCTACGGACAGGGAACAGAGGATGCCCGCAGGGGATATCACCACCGGTATGGCGATGCCCTGGGAAAGGGTTTCGCCCATGCCCTGCAGCAGAAAACGCAGAACCAGGATGCCGCAGGGTATGCCAAGCAGCCCTCCGGTAAAGCCGTACAGGAGGCTTTCCAGCAAAAGGATACCGGAGACCGCTTTCCGGGTGGCGCCGATGCTGCGAAAGGTGCCGATAACGGGCAGGCGGTCCAGGGTAATAACCTTATAGCTGCTGAAAATGAGGAAGATACTCATGGTGAGAGAGAAGAAGCTGATCAGGAAAAAGGGCATGGATTTCTGCCTCGCTTGTGCGGCGACGCTGGTTTCATCCACCACCTCGGTTACCTGATACAAGCCGTCAGGAAGGGCTGCCTCCAGTTCCTGCTTCAGGGCTTGTGCAGGCACCCCATCCGAAGGTTCCACCAGGATCCGGCTGCAGCCGTCTCCCGCACCAAGCAGCCCGGCCAGGGTGTCCATAGGAAGAAGGGCGGTGGCTCCTCTTGTGTGACGCAGAAAAACGGTATCGTAGGCAGCGATATCCGCCACTTCCAAGCTCACGGCTTCTCCTTTCAGCTGCACAGTGATGATATCTCCTTTTGCAATCCCATATTTGGAAGTAAAACGCTCAGGCAGCAGGATACGGTTTCCGGTAAAACCGGAAAGCTCTTCACCGCTTACCAGGCGGGGCGGATTGATTTCGTTCAGCTGCTCCAGAGGTGCGGCTACCAGATCAATGGTTTCGAAATAGCCATTTTCCTGATAGAGGGCCGCGGCCTCCAGGATTTCCACGTCTGCCCGGACAGAAGGGAGATCGGGGATGGCGTCAGGCGCGGTAAAGCCGGCAGGATCGGATGAGGCAACGGACAGAACGGCGCTGCCGGCCATTCCCCGGGCCATTTTCCGCTGGGCGCTTTCATAGGATGCACCGATGGAAAAAGACACAAAAAGCAGCATGGAGGACAGCAGGATAGAAAGCAGCATGACCACGGTACGCATTTTTCGTTCCTTTACGTTGGTGAGAATGTATTTCCATATAACAGGCAAGGTTGCACCTCCTTACGATGCGAAAAAAGGTTGACGGTTATCATAGGAACATGATAAACGGCCAACCTTAACTACATTTTCAGGCAACCTTAATTAACCTTAAGACAAGGGGAAACAGATACGGAAAGAGGTCCCTTCCCCCGGACGGCTGGAAACGGAAATGGTGCCGCCGTGCAGTTGTACGATGTTTTGAGCGATGGCAAGCCCCAGGCCGCTCCCTTCCGGTTTTGCACCGGCACCGGTCCCCCGGTAATAGCGGCAGAAGACGTTCTCCAGATCTTGTTCGGGAATCCCCCTCCCGTCGTCGGATACAAGGATAAGTTGGGTATTGCCCTCCCTGCTGATATGCAGGGACACCTGGGTATCCGGCTCACCATGGAGAAAGGCATTCAGGATGAGATTCCGGAACGCTCTGGTAAGGAGAGTGGAATCAAAGGAAAAAAGGAGCGTATCCCCGGCGGTCTCAAAGTGGATAAGGCGCTGCTCATATTCGGGGGTGTTCAGGATGTCGATGACCAGTTCCCGGAGAAAACGGACCAGGTTCTGTTCTTCCTTCTTTAGAGGGATCATGCCGTTTTTCAGCTGGTAGGTCAGCTTCAGATCATCGATGAGGGTTTCCATATACGAAGTGTTTTTCAGGATGATCCGCGCATATTGCCGGCGCTGCTCCTCTTTGAGCGGGGAGCCGTCCTGCATAAGCTCCGCATAGCCCCGGACAGGGGAGAGGGGCGTTTTCAGGTCATGGGTGATATTGGCTATCCATTCCTCCCTCATGGTATCGGTCTGCTCCCGCAGCCGGTCACCGGCACGGATTTCCCGATCCAGGGCGTTCAGGCTGTCATAGAGATCACGAAAAGCGCCCCCGCTTTTTACCGGCAGGTAGCTGCGGGTTGCAATTTCCTCCACGGAGACGGTCAGCCGCTTCATACTATGGGTGGTAAAGACACCATAAGCAAGCCCCGAAAACAGCACAACGAGAAAAAGCACGCCGGCAGCAGTCAGGATAACCGTTTTTCCGCCGGTGAACCGCAGACCGTTCAGATACATGGTGGTTTTGGAAACTTTCATGGGAAAATGGAGGAGATAACAATAGTCCCTGCCGTTTTCCGATACCGAAGCGGCGAAACAGCTGCCCTGCCCCTCCCGTATCCGTCCTTCTCCGGAAAGCAGCAGCAAATCCGGGGCAGAATAGATGTCAGGCGCCTGCTCCGGCTTCCGGAAGCTGTAAAGCTCCCGGCCGGATTCGTCCAGGATCTGCAGCCCGACGCCTTCTTCCTGCAATAGCCTCATTCCCGCCTGACGCAGCTGCGGCTGTCCGTCCGAAATAACGATCTGCTCCCGGAACTGTTCCGTAAACGCGGCGGGCCAGTCACTCCTTACCAGAGTCCCATCCGGCCTGCGCAGTGAAAAGAGCAGGAAAAATAGTACGAATGCCGCCGCCAGCGCCCCTGTAAACGACAGGAAAAAAATCAGGTAAATATGAAAAACCGTACGGTAACCGGAGCTGTTCATCTCGCCTTATCCCATCCTTTTCTTTAACTTATAACCCAGTCCCTTTACCGTAACAAGCTGCCGTGGATCAGAGGGCGTGTCCTCTATCTTTTCACGCAGATGCCGGATGTGGACCATTATCGTATTGTCACAGATACTGCTGTATTCCCCCCAAACCTGCTCATAAAGCTGTTCCTTACTGAGAATCCGGTCCGCATGCTCCATCAGACAGGCCAGCAGCAGAAATTCCCGTCCTGTCAGGCACAGTTCCCGCCCTTCCTTATAGGCACGTCCGCTTTCTCTGTCCAGAGTCAGCGGGCCTGCCGCCAGAAGACCTGTGTCCCGGGAAGAAGCGGACTGATACTGCTGCCTCCTCAGCTGCGCCCTGACACGGTAAACCACCTCCCGCGGGCTGAAGGGCTTGGTAATGTAATCATCCCCTCCGCAGGCCAGTCCCAGGATTTTATCAATATCATCGTTCCGTGAAGAAAGGAAAAGAACAGAACAATAAGAAAATTCCCGTATTTTCTTACAAACCTCCAGGCCGTCCAGATCTGGAAGCATCACATCCAGAATCACAATATCCGGACAAAATTCCCTGCACATCCTGATGGCGTCCATCCCGCAATATGCCTTCTCCACACATGAAAACCCATCCTTCCCCAAAACCTCTTCCAGCAGATCCACAATATCCTTTTCATCATCCACAAGCAAAATCCTGCCGTCCATAGAAATCGTCGCTCCTTATTCCCGCGGGTTAACTGAAGGCATCAGGAAAAAACTCCTGCGCCTATGCCTTCGGCTGCCTCTCAATTATATCCGTTTCTCACTGCGGAGAACACCTATTTTTTGTGTTTTTTATATTCCGCCTGCAACATAACATAATATCAACCCTCCCGTGATACATTTTTTATAGATATTTCCCGAAAAAAATGATATGATTAACCCGGTTCATCCTGTACCGGGACCGGACGGGAAAAACACAAGGACAGCGGAGGAAACCGAGAATATGCTTAACCGGACAGATATCCGTCGGGAATGTCATAAGGGCACCTTTCAAAAAGGGGAAGAATTAAGCCGGAGAGGATCCGTGCGAAACCTTAACTGGACAAAGGAAAAAGAAGACGGCTTCGAAGTGGTTTCTATGAAGGCCGGTGTGAACGGCAGCCATGGAAACCTTTATGAAGTGAAAATTAAAATAGACGAAGACTACAGGGAGATTCTGGAATACGAGTGTGAATGCCCTGCTTTTTATAATTATGCGGGGCTGTGTAAGCATTGCACGGCTGTCCTGCTTACGTATCTGGATATGCGTAAGGCCGGTAAGACGGTATCAGGGGCCGTGCCCGTGAGCAGGGCGCAGATTCCCTCCGTCCGCGCCACGACCTATGGCTTTGACGGAATACTGGGGCAGTATATGATGCGGGACAAGGTGAACCTGATGCAGCAGGAAATCCTGGGAAAAGTACGGCTGGAACCTTTTTTCCAACTGGTTGGAGGGGTCATGAAGGTGGAATTCCGGATAGGGATCACAAGGATGTATGTGCTGAAAAACATCGGGGATTTTGTAAATGCGGTTGCCCGCAATGAACGGGTGAACTATGGAAAGGAACTGGAATTCTACCATCATCCCGAGGCTTTTGCACCGGAGTGCAGGCCGATGGTACGGTTCCTGCAGTATACGCTTCTCAAGGGCAGCAGCTATATGGGGAATTATCTGTCTGCCGTATACAAAAGAGAGCTGACCATTACGGGGGATTTGGCGGACGATTTCCTGGAAGCTGCGGAAAATGCCCCTCTTTCCGGTATGACGGAGGATGGGGAAAGCTGTGAATGGGAAATCAGGGAAGGGGAACCGGAACGGCTTCTGGAAATCCATGGGGACAAAGCCGGGATTTCCATAAAGCTGCAGCGCATGTCCCTTATGACCGGAAAACGATACGCCTGTTTTTTTGACGGCGGGATTATCTGGAAGACGGACAGGGAGCGGATCGAGGAGATACGGGAATTCCTTCTCTATATGGACAGCTTCGGAAAGAACGGGCTTTATGTGGCGGCAGGGGAGCTGCCGGCTTTTGTCCGGGATATGCTTCCTGTGCTCCGGGAGCATTTTTCCGTGAAAATGCAGAATTTCGTACCAAAGGAATACCTTCCGGAAGAAGTTGTATTTGAGATTTATCTGGACGCGCCTCAGAGGGATCTGCTCACCTGTGAACTGTATTCCGTCTATGGGGAGGAAAAACATAATCTTTATGAGAATTTCAATCTGGCGGACCGGCGGGACGCCCACAGAGAGATGAAGATGGCGGGGCTGGTGGGCGGTTTTTTCAATGCTTATGATCCCGATAAGCATCAGATGGTGATTTCAGCGGATGAAGATCGGCTTTTCACGTTTCTTCAGGAGGGGATTCCCCGGCTCCAGGAGCTTTGCGATGTGTATATTTCCGATGCGGTCAGAGGCATGCGTGTGCTTCCTGCGCCCCATGTGAATGTAGGAGTATCCCTGGAGGGGGATTTGCTGGAGCTCACGCTGCAGTCGGAAGAAATGCCGGTGGATCAGCTGGTTGATATCCTGTCCAGATATGACAGGCGCAAGAAATATTACCGGCTGAAAAACGGCAGCTTTGTGGATCTGAGTGATGACGGCCTCCGCACACTGGGCAGGCTGAAACAGGATCTTATGTTAACCGATTCTGCCATAAAGGACGGCAGAGCGGAGCTTCCCCGTTACCGTGCCATGTATCTGGACAACAGCCTTAAGGAAAACAGCAGTCTTTCCCTGCAGAAAAATAAAAGCTTCCGTTCCCTTGTGCGGAACATGAAAACAGTGGAGGACAATGATTTTGAGATACCGCAGGAACTGGACAGCATTCTCCGGGGATACCAGAAGCAGGGCTTTTTATGGATTAAAACCCTGAAAGCCAACGGTTTCGGCGGCATTCTGGCAGACGATATGGGGCTAGGGAAAACCCTGCAGGTCATAGCCTTCCTCCTTTCGGAATGGAAGGAAAGCGGGGGAAAACCGGGAAAGCCCTGGCTGATCGTGTGCCCCGCTTCCCTTGTTTATAACTGGAAAAGCGAGCTGGAACGTTTTTCCCCGGCCCTTCCCGTGTACACGGCCGCCGGAAATGCCGGGGAACGGGAGGCTCTCCTGCGAAGGGCAGAGAAGGACGGAAAGGGCGTGATAATCACCTCTTATGACCTTCTGCGGCGGGATGTCCTGCTTTATGAAAAAATAAGCTTTGCCTGTGAGGTAATAGATGAGGCCCAGTTTATCAAAAACCATGCCACCCAGGCATCCAGGGCGGTAAAACAGATCACCGCGGACTTTCGGCTGGCCCTCACCGGTACGCCGGTGGAAAACCGTCTCAGCGAGCTTTGGAGTATTTTCGATTTCCTCATGCCGGGATTCCTTTTTTCCTACAGCCGTTTCCGGGAGGAGCTGGAAACTCCCATTGTGACCGGAAGGGAGGAAGAGACGGCGGCGCGCCTGCACCGGATGATCCGTCCCTTTGTCCTTCGGAGGCTGAAAAAGGATGTGCTCACGGATCTGCCGGATAAAATCGAGAAACATATGGTGGCTGTTCTGGAAGGGGAGCAAAGCAGCCTGTATGATGCCCATGTACAGCGGCTTCTGGCAATCCTTTCCAAACAGACGGAGCAGGAATTTGCCGGCGCGCAGATCCAGGTGCTGGCAGAGCTTACCAAGCTGCGGCAGATCTGCTGCGATCCGGCCCTGTTGTTTGAAGGCTATGCGGGAGACTCGGCCAAGACCCGGCTTTGCATGGAGCTGATACGCAATGCGGTGGAGGGCGGACATAAAATCCTGCTTTTTTCCCAGTTCACCTCCATGCTGGAACGGCTGAAACAGGGGCTGCTTCAGGAGAAAATCAGCTTTTATGCCCTGGACGGGAGTACGCCGAAGCTGAAACGAATGGAGCTGGTGGAACGCTTTAACAAAGAGGAAACCCAGGTGTTCTGCATATCTTTGAAGGCGGGGGGAACCGGGCTGAATCTGACGGCGGCGGATATTGTCATCCACTTTGATCCCTGGTGGAATGCGGCGGTCCAGAACCAGGCCACCGATCGGGCGCACCGCATCGGCCAGAAGAATGTGGTGACGGTATACAAGCTGATTGCCAAAGGGACGATAGAAGAAAAGATCGTGGAGCTTCAGGAGAAAAAGAAAGAGCTGGCAGACCAGATTCTGGGAGGAGAGGAAATGGGAACGGCCTCCTTTACCAGGGAAGAGCTGATGGAAATTCTGCGTGTCTGAACAAGTAAGGTTTTATTGCTGTTCACGGCCCCTTGTGCCGCCGCCCTGTGGTTAGGAAACTGCCGTGACAGCTCCTAAGGAAAGAGAGGAAAAAAATGAAGGATATGCTGCTTTGGTATCAAAAAAGCGCCCGGTGCCAGGAAGAGAGCCTGCCTATCGGAAACGGCAGCTTCGGGGCCATGATTATGGGAGGCGTCGGGGAGGAAGTCCTGGGACTGAATGAAGAAAGCCTGTGGTCGGGCTATTATCAGGATAAGAATAACGAAAAGGCCGCGGCCTGCCTGGAGGAAGTGCGCAGGCTTGTTTTTTCCGGGAAAAACAAGGAAGCGGAACGGCTGATTCAAAATAATATGCTTGGAGAATACAACGAGTCCTATCTGCCCCTGGGGAATCTGCTGCTGCAGTTTGCCCGGGAAGGCGGCGGTGGGGAAAACGCGGAGGCATACAGGAGGGAGCTGGATCTGGAACGTGCGGTGGCCCGGGTTTCCTACACCTGCGGCGGAGTGAAATATGAACGGGAATATTTTGCCAGCTACCCGGCAAAGGCTATTTTTGTCCAGCTTACGGCGGACAAACCGATTCTGGGTTTTACTGCATCCTTTGACTCCCGGCTGTGCGTTTCGGTGAAGGCGGAAAACCGTGCGCTGCAGATTACGGGACAGTGCCCGGAGCATGTGGATCCCTCTTATGTCCCCCTGCGGGAGACTTCCGTCATCCAGGGAACCCGGGGAATGCATGTGGAGGCGGCGGTCCGTGTGCTGGACTGCGACGGCCGTATCACAGAAGAGGGAGACAAGATCCATATCGCGGAAGCTTCCCGCTGCGTACTGATGCTTTCTGCCATGAAGCGGGAGACAGCAGGGGAAAATGCAGATTATGAAGTCCTGAAGGAAGAGCATATCCGGGATTACCGCAAGATTTATGATAAAGTGGAGCTGTATCTGGGAGAACAGAAAGCGCTTCCCACGGACGAACGTCTGGAGCGGTTGAAGAAAGGGGAAACGGATAACGGACTTTACGCCCTGTATTTCCAATATGGGAGATACCTGCTCATTGCGTCCTCCCGGAAAGGGAGCCTGCCTGCCAATCTGCAGGGAATCTGGAGCTGGGAGCTGCGTGCGCCCTGGAGCAGCAACTGGACCATTAATATCAATACCCAGATGAATTATTGGCATGCCCTGAGCTGTAACCTGGAGGAATGTCTGGAGCCGTATATCCGTTTTGTGGAAAAGGTGTGCGGGGAAGGAAAGAAAACAGCTGCAGTCAATTATCATTGCAGAGGAAGCGTAGCCCACCATAATGTGGATTACTGGGGGAACACCAGCCCTGTGGGCCTGCTCCCCGGAGAAACGGCAGGAGGAGACGGCTGTGTAAACTGGGCTTTCTGGCCTATGGGCGGGGCCTGGCTGACCCAGGAAATTTTCCGGGCCTATGAATACAGCGGGGATGAGGATTATCTTAGGGATACGGCAGCCCCCGTCATCCGGGAATCTGCGCTCTTTCTCAATGACTGGCTGGTGGAATACCAGGGGGAATGGGTAACCTGCCCTTCCACCTCTCCGGAAAACCAGTTCCGTCTACCGGACGGGCGGACCACCGGTGTAACCTATGCGTCCTCCATGGATATGGCAATCGTTAAAGAGGTGTTCACCCATTACTGTAAGATCTGTGAGATTCTGGGTACCCAGGATGTGCTTTACCACGAAATCCGGGAGAAGCTGCCCCGCCTTGCCCCTTTCCGTACGGGAAGCTTCGGACAGCTTCTGGAATGGCATGAAGAATACGAAGAGCCGGAGCCCGGGCACCGCCATGCATCCCACCTATACGGTTTATTCCCTTCGGAGCTGTTTGCCGGGGATGAAAAGCTTACGGAAGCCTGCCGGGTATCCCTTATGCACCGGCTGGAAAACGGCGGCGGCCATACCGGGTGGAGCTGTGCCTGGATCATTAATCTGTTTGCCGTACTCCGGGATGGAGAGAAAGCCTATGAATACCTGCGTACCCTGCTCACCCGTTCCACCTATCCCAACCTGTGGGATGCCCATCCGCCGTTCCAGATAGACGGCAACTTCGGCGGTACCGCAGGGATTGCCAATATGCTGGTACAGGACAGAGGAGGCAGGGTGTCGCTGCTGCCGGCGCTTCCCCGGCAGTTTCAGGAAGGCTATGTGAGGGGGCTGTGCATCAAGGGAAGAAAATGCGTGGATATCTCCTGGAAGGATGGGAAAGAGACACAGCACCGGATCTACGGGAAAGAGTAATCCGGTTGCATAAAAAAAGAAAGGCGGGATATGTGCTATGAAGATTTATATTTCTGCGGATATGGAAGGAATAACCGGAATCACCCATAAAAACTTCCCAGTGCCTTGAAAAGGCACTTGCTCCTGGTAGGGAGGAGTACGAAAGGGGGAGGAAGCTTATGGCCGGTGATGTGAATGCAGCCATTGAGGGAGCCCTGCTGGCCGGCGCGGATGAAATCGTGGTAAATGATGCCCACGGTACGATGCGCAACCTGTGTATTGAGGATATCCATCCGGCGGCCCGGCTGATTTCCGGCTATCCCAAACCCCAGATGATGATGTGCGGACTGGACGGCAGTTTCGATGCCGCGGTGTTTGTGGGCTACCACAGCCGCAGCGGGACGGGCGGTGTGCTGGCACACACAATCAGCGGCGGCGTTTTTTTCAATGTCAGCTATAACGGAAAGCCGGCCGGCGAATTTGCCATAAATGCCGCTTTGGCGGGCGCCTATGGGGTGCCTGTCATCCTGGTATCCGGTGATGACTGCCTGCAGGAAGAAGTGAAGGAATGGAATCCGGCTATCGGCTATGTTACCACAAAGAATGCGATAAACCGGAGCTGCGCCAATTGTCTGCATCCTGAGACTGTCACCCGCAGCATCAAAGAAACGACGGAAAGAATGGTGAAATGCTGCCGGGAGATACCGCCGGTAAAGCTGGAGGAAGTTGATGTGGAAATCACTTATAAATTCCCCGGTTTTGCCCTTGCCGCCGCCTCCATTCCGGGAGTGGAAATGATGGATCCCATTACCAGCCGTTTCCATGCAGCGGGTCCGGTAGAAGCGGTGGATCTCCTGATGGCGGTTTCCAATGCATCCAATGTATACAGCAACGGTTTGTATTAAGAAAAAAAGCGGATGACGCGCTCCGCGCGCTGTCCGCTTTAAAAAAGGTGCCGCCACGCTTTTTAAGGTCTGTGCAGTGAATGCGCGAACCTGTCTGAACGGATATAAAAAACCTCCGAATTGCCCGACGGCTTCCGGAGGTAAAAAAATACTGCAAAATGATAAATAATCATTCTGCAGCATTCTCTGTCAGCGTGCGCGAGAAGATTCGAACTCCCGACCTTCTGATCCGTAGTCAGACGCTCTATCCAGCTGAGCTACGCGCACATTGTGTTACGTATTAACTCCAGCAACGTTCTATATTTTACCCGATACAGTAATAAATGTCAATAGGGGTTTGGGAAAAAATATAAATTTTTGTGACAATTTTTGTAACAGTTCAGACCCCGTTTCTGGGCCTGCCTCTGTACGCATCATGCATTCAGGGCAGGCCGGAGGACAGGGTATATGATAGAAGCGTGAATTTACACGAAGATTCAGAGGATGTCAGGCAATCCTGCCTTTTCTATGAATACCCGTATAGTTCCTGCTTTAGCCGCCTGCTTATGCCACTGATTCAAAAGCGCAAGGTCGGTTTCCGAAAGGATTTTCTCCCGCAGCCCAATCGGAATTTCACCCAGATCCTCCAGCAGATCAAGCACATCTTCTGCCTTTCCTTCCGCTTTTCCCGCATCTTTTCCAATACTGAATTCGTCGGCCCGGATTTTCTTCATTTCTTCTTCTTTGTTATATTCAAAGATTGACATGGCTATAACCTCCGCCCTCTGTGCGGATAAAAAATCCGCAAGAATATCTTCCCGGATACATTCTGTCACCGCCCGCTCCACGGCGTCCGCAATCTCCAGCTCTTTGGCGTATCCCCGGATACGCTCCACAAACATACAGTATTCCCTAAGGGTTCTGCACTTCTCCATCAGTTCCCGGTTTTTCCCCAGATTAATATTAAGCATCGTTACCTTTACTTCCAGCTCGGGGGATGGGACCTTCTTTTCAAACGCATCGGACAGCTTCAGTATCCGGCTTTCCGGCTGCTCCTGCGTCCCGTTATAAAACACGACAAACCGGGGAACGGGGATTTTCCGTAGCTTGCCGGAATACAGGCTCTTTCCCAGCGTATACTTCTCCAGCTGCCTGGCGATATAAAAGAGATCCCGCAGCGGCATGTTCGGGTTGAAGGTGGACTGATGTTCGTACAGACTCATTTGTGAATCAAACAGGAAAGAAACATCGTTCTTTACCTCCATATAAATAGCGTTTTCCAGCGTACAGATTTCCACAGCGCCGGAGTCCTCATAAGCGGTTCCGTTCAGTGCGTTGTATAGTTCCAACAGTTTTTCCCTGTTTTGATACAGCAAACGGAATACCGTATCTTTGTGGTTCCTCACCACATGTAGTTCCTTTTCTTCCCTGGAATAGTTTTCTTCCATAGACAACTCCTTTCTGCAATTGCGGCAGGAAGCTGTCTGAAAGAATATGCGTAAACCGCTTCTGTCCAGCAACTCCTGCCTGTTTCGTTTGGATGGTAAGCATAGAGTTTCTGAATAGAGAATAGAAATAAGACGGCTTACGCCAGGATTCATAGAAAATTATGCTTATATTCACTTTAGCATATTATTATCAATTCTGCAATATTAAATTTACCTTTGAATGGTAATAATGCAAACAGGTCGTAACAGTTCTGCACATCTACTCCCGTCTTTAGAAGTTAACACCATATTCTTTGGGAGCAAAAACAACATATATTCCTCACAAACGCCTTGAAATAAGGCTTTTTTTATTGCTTCAAACACTTGCAAAATTTATTTTTCTGTGTTACAATAATGGCGTTAGTGGCGTTATATTTCGGAGGATAAATTTATGGCATTCTATCTCAAAAAAACAAAGCTCAAAGGCCGTACCTATCTCTCCATTGATGAGAGTTTCTACAGCCATGAAAAGAAAGGTACTGCACACCGATGCTACATGTCCCTCGGTTCAGTCGAAACATGGATGGCCAAGGGCATCCATGATCCAATCTCCCATTTCCAAAAGGAGGTTGATTCCTTAAACCAGGAACGCTCCCAGATGAATTCCAGGAAAATCTCTGATGTCTCTCCGGTCCTCTATCTGGGGTATTTTCCTTGCAAGTCTATTCTTGAAAAACTACACATCAAGAAATATGTGGATTATTTCCAACTTACACATGACTTCCAGTTTGATCTTTACGAGCTGCTTTCATCCCTCATCTATGCCAGGACGGTCAATCCCTGCAGCAAGCACCGGACCTTCCATGAGGTACTGCCAAATCTCTATGACACGGTTCATTACTCCTATGACCAACTTATGGATGGCCTGTCTTTTATCGGCAACGATTACATGAAATTCGTTGAGATATTCACGGTACAAACAAGGAAAGTTTATGGTCTGGATACTTCCAAAACCTATTTCGACTGTACAAACTTTTACTTCGAGATTGACCGGGAAGATGACTTCCGGAAGAAAGGGCCAAGCAAAGAGGGGAAGAAAGAGCCGATCGTCGGCCTTGGCCTTTTGCTTGACAGCAACCAGATCCCAATCGGCATGAGGATGTACCCCGGAAACGAATCTGAAAAGCCTGTCCTGCGGGACGTGATAGGCAGCCTGAAATCACAGAACAATGTCACCGGGAAGACCATCCATGTCGCTGATAAGGGCCTCAACTGTGCCCAGAATATCGCATCCTCAAAGAAGAACGGGGATGGCTACCTTTTTTCCAAGTCTGTGAAAGGACTTCCTGAAACAGAAAAGACATGGGTACTTTTGGATGAAGGCTGGACGGATGTGAAAGACAAAAAGGGAAAGCTTCTGTACCGCTATAAATCCTGCGTTGACAGTTTTCCTTACAAAGTGGAACACGAAGGAAAGGAATTCCTAGTGAGGCTTAGCGAGAAACGCCTGCTTACATATAATCCTTCCCTTGCCTCAAAAAAAAGATATGAGATTAACCGGCTGGTTGAAAAAGCCCGCTCACTGACCGCTTCCAGGGCAAAGAGGTCCGAATACGGGGAATCCGGGAAATATGTAGACTTCAAGGATAAAGATGGAAAAAAAGCAGAGATGCATATCAGACAGGATGCTATCGATAAAGACTTGGCGTTTGCCGGCTACAACCTGTTAGTGACCTCGGAGGTCGAGATGGCTGACCGGGATATCTACAACACATACCATAATCTTTGGAGGATCGAGGAATCCTTCAAGATCATGAAATCTGATCTGGACGCAAGACCGGCATTCTGCCAGAAGGAAAGCACAATAAAAGGACATTTCTTAATCTGCTACCTTGCTGTGCTTCTGGAACGCATCTTCCAGTTCAAGGTGCTGGAGAACCGATATTCCACATCTGAGATTTTTCGTTTCATGAAAGATTTCAAGGTCACTAAGGCAGAAACCAAATATATAAATACAGCCACCTCCAGTGACATCATCAACGAACTGTCCGAAAGGCTAAAGCTCCCTCTGATGAATTACTTCCTGACGGAAAGCCAGATAAAGACAATATTAAACCAGAAAATTTGAATATCGCTCACACTTAAAAAGCTGTTGCGGGTTTCACATTCACCGCAACAGCTTTTATTTTTCAATCAGTTAACGCCATTTTTTAATGTCTGATACCAAAGACAGGTATTATCAATTCTGCAATATTAAATTTACCTTTGAATGGTAATAATGCAAACAGGTCGTAACAGTTCTGCACATCTACTGGGCAGACCGCGAGAAAAGGGGCCAAACGCTGTCACGAGGGTACTGCCGGCCTTATCCTCTGCCCGTATTCTCAGCCGTATCGATCTGCATTTTCTGCGCGGCCTTTAATTCCCTGCCCACAACAATCAGCATGGTAACAAAGCAGGCGGTGCCTCCGATAAAATTGGATACAGGCTCCGCAAGAAAGACACCGTTCACGGAAGGCGAGATCCATCTGGGCAGAAGGATGGTGAGAGGGGCCACAATAACAACTTTGCGGAGAATGGAAAAAAAGATGGCATATTTTGCTTTTCCCAAAGCCTGGAAGACCGTCTGCCCGGAAAACTGAAGAGACATCATGAAAAAGCCGAAATAATAAATCTGCATGGAGGGAACCGCCGCTTCCACCAGATCGGCCTGCGTGTTAAAGATATGGATGAAGAAAACGGGAAATAAATGCAGGATTCCCCAGACAGCGGTGGTATAGGCAATACAGCTGACCGCCATAAAACGGATAGCGGTCTTAATCCGGTCATATTTTTCCGCGCCGTAATTAAAGCTGATAACCGGCTGGGAACCGTTGGTCACACCGGAAACCGGCATGGAAACGATTTCGCGGATGGAGTTAATCACTGTCATAACCCCTACATATAAATCCCCGCCATATATAGAAAGGGTGGCGTTGCAGACCACCTGGACGATACTGTTGGTAATTGCCATCATAAAATTGGAAAGCCCCAGTGCCGTGATATCCCGGATAGTTTTCAGGCAGGGCCGCATGCAGGAAAGGCGGATGCGAAGGATGGCCTTGGGACTTGTGAGGAAATGCAACGTCCATAGGGCGGAGGCCAGCTGGGATATCACCGTGGCAATGGCCGCACCCCGGATTCCCATATCCAGAGTAAAGATAAAAAGAGGATCCAAAAGGATATTGAGAACCGCCCCTATGAGCGTCGTAACCATACCCATCCGTGCAAAACCCTGGGCATTAATATAACTGTTCATTCCCAGGCTGACGGTCACAAAGGTGCTTCCCAGCAGATAAATGGAAAGATAACTGTCGGCATAGGGAAAAGTGGCTTCACTCGCCCCGAAAGCATACAGCAGGGGTTTCCTGAAGAATAGTCCCGCCGCGGTCAGCAGGACTCCAGTGACCAAAAGCATCGTAAAAGCATTGCCAACGATACTTTCAGCCCCTTTGATATCCCCTTTCCCCCTGGCTATGGAACACAGCGGGGCACCCCCCACGCCGAACAGGTTGGCAAAGGCAATGATCACGGTAATAATAGGCATGGACAGGCCAAGGCCGGTGAGCGACAGCGTGGCATGCTCCGGAATACGTCCGATATACATCCGGTCTACAATATTATAAAGGATATTGATTAGCTGGGCTAATGTCATGGGCAGTGCCAGGGTAAGTATATTTTTAACCACACTCCCCTTGGAAAAATCATTTACCGTATTTTCCTGAACCATAAATCCGCCTCTTTTGTTTTCCTGTATTTTCTGATATAGTGTGATTATAAACTTGCATGCGGCCTTTGTAAAGGCGGTGCAGGTTTCCTTTTGCATGGAACGGTTATTAAGTTACGGTTCACTCAGTACTGTGCATTTACTGCACAGTACGTGAGAAAGTGATTCAAGAGTGCATAAACACAAACGCCGCAGGCGGTTTTAAATGGATTTATGCATGTTACTGGTCACGGAGTGAACAGTAAGGTTATGAATGAACAATTCGAAACAGACAGAAAGGTTGGAGTGGCGAATGGCAGCACGTATTCAGAACATGACGGAGGGAAAACCGTTAAAACTTATCCTGGCTTTTTCTTTGCCGCTGATGATCGGAAATGTATTTCAGCAGTTCTATACCGTTGTGGATACGATGGTGGTGGGACAGGCGCTGGGTGTCGGGGCGCTTGCGGCACTGGGGGCTGCCGACTGGCTGAACTGGATGATTCTGGGTACGATCCAGGGCTTTACCCAGGGCTTTTCCATAAAAATGTCCCATGAATTCGGAGCGGGCGACTATAAAAGGCTGCGTAAAACCGTGGCGAATTCCCTTCTCCTGGCGCTTGGGACTTCGGTGCTGCTCCTGGCGTTCAGCCAGCTTCTTGCGAGGCCGGTGCTGGAACTGCTGCAGACACCGGATTCCATCATAGAGGATTCGCTGGCTTATCTGCGGATCATGTTCCTGGGAATTCCGGTAGTAATGGCTTATAATATCCTGGCTTCCATACTCCGTGCCCTGGGAGACGGCAAAACGCCTCTGTATGCGATGATAGTTGCAGCAGTCATCAACGTGGTCCTGGATCTGGTATTTGTCCTTGTTTTTCACTGGGGGATCCAGGGAGCGGCAGGGGCTACGGTCATCGCTCAGATCTGTTCCGGTATTTTCTGCCTGTTCGCTATCCTGCGGGTTGAGGTGCTTGCTTTTTCCAAAGAGGATTTCCGGATGGAGCGGTCCCTGTGTGTTTATCTGATGAAGCTTGGCCTTCCCATGGCTTTCCAGAATGCCATAATCGCGGTTGGCGGCATGATCGTGCAATTTGTGGTGAACGGCTTCGGCGTCCTCTTTATCGCAGGCTTTACGGCTACCAATAAGCTGTACGGAATCCTGGAGGTGGCCGCCACCTCCTATGGCTATGCCATGGTGACCTATGTGGGGCAGAACCTGGGAGCAAAGAAAGTCGGCCGGATCAGCAAGGGGATGCGCTCCGCTCTGCTTGTAGCCATGGTGACCTCCGCCGTCATTGCGGGGGCGATGCTTCTTTTCGGGAAGGCTATCCTGGGCTGCTTTATATCCGGTTCACCGGAGGATGTGACGGCGACTCTGGGAATTGCTTATCATTATCTGGCAATCATGAGTGTATTTCTGCCTGTCCTTTATGTGCTGCATGTGACCCGATCCGCCCTTCAGGGGATGGGAGACACCCTGCTTCCCATGGTTTCCGGAATCGCGGAATTTGCAATGCGCACCGGTACCGCAATCCTGCTTCCCTTGCTGATGGGGGAGGAAGGGATATTTTATGCGGAGATACTGGCCTGGGTGGGAGCCGATGTGATTCTGGTTACCAGCTATTGCTACCGGATGAAAAAGCTGAAATCCTGGTAGAAAGATAGGCGCTTACGGCCGGACTCTGAGAAAGCCGCAGGACGGAACAGGTACACAGCGGTTATCTTCCGGAAAAACCTGCCGATAAAAGAGGTAAAGGAAGGCGGGAGGCATTATGGAGATATTCCCTGTAAAGTATCCGGAGAAAACGGAGCGGAAAACCGGGCTTACCGGTTCCGGAAATGAGAAGCTTGCGGATTTGGAAAAAGAGGCGGCCCTGGCTATCGGTAAAAATTTTATCAAAGCGTCAGGAGAAGCGGTGGATGAGGCGCTTGAAAAAATGGGCGGATCGGGAACTCCGGTTCCGAAAACGCAGCCTGCCCGGACGGAGACGGAAGCGGACGGGATACGTTCCGATGAAGCGGCGCTTTCCCGGGATGCGCTGCGCAGCCAGGGGGGGACGGAGGGCCAAAATGGGACGGAAGAGGGGGCGGACGGTCTGCCGGAGGAACGTTTCCGGGAAGCCTGGGAGATGCTGGAGGGCTGGCAGGACCGTCCGTTTCTTGGGCTGTCTCAGGAACTTGCCTGTCTGAAAGATGTTTACCACCAACTTCTGGAGGGACTTTTTGAGGGGCTGTCGGGAAAGGAGCAGGCTTTGTATACAAAGCAGCTGAATTCCCTTTTACTGGAAGCGGTAGGAAAGGTGTCCGCCGCCAGATATCCGGCTCTTTTGGCGTTCCTGTCCCGCTGCGGCGAGAAAGGGGCGGCCGATATCCTCCGCTTCCAGCTTTTAAAGCAGATCAGTGATAATGCGGTGCTTATTTCTAAAGATCGGGGTAACGCGGAGAGGGATATTTATCAGGAAGGCCCGCAAAAGCGGGAGGAATTTCCGGAGGGTGTGCTTTACCGGAAAGGGGAAGGAAAGGGGATCCGGGCGGAAACGGGCTACCGGGAGCATATCCGCAAAAGAGAGCAGACCTGTATCAGGCTGTATTCCCAGGCCGATGTCCGCCAGCTGAAAAATAAGCATTATACAGCAACCGATTTGGAACGGACAGAACGGTTCCTCACGTATTTTACAGGGAAAGGGGATTTGTTCCAAAGGCTGCCGGCTCTGCGGGGCAATGAAGCGCTGGCCGGTTTTTTGCTGGCGGAGAGTATGGTAAAGGCCCAGGTTTATTCGGAGCATGCCGGAGTGGGGCTGGATATGGCACGGGACATCCGGCAGGCCTTCCAGCGGCTCGTTGACGTTTATATGAACCAGCGCTTTGACCGGCAGGGACCGGACGGGGGAAATGACGGAAAGAAAACGGACATGTCAGGAGTCCGCCGGGTTTATTATCATGTCATCCAGTTGTTTATGAAGGAACAGGAGCCGGGCAGGACACTGGAAGAAGGGCTGAAATATGCGGCGGGTGAATTTTATGGCACCGCAGAAAACAGGGAAAACCGTACCGGTAAAAAAGCCAGGCAGTCCACCGGTTTCTTTTCCGCCCTGACGGGAGCGGAGGATGCCGGCCAGGATTGGGAAAAAGGGAAAAAGGAACTGGAAAGGGACTGGAACCAGTTCCTTGGGTCTATCGGCGGGGAAAATATCCCTTATCTGCAATGGCCCCTAAGCCCATACAGCCCCTGGGGGATGCTGTTGGAACCTGAAAAGGAACAGGGCGGGGCAAAAGCATTCCGCCCGGGAATGCTGCTGCCTCTGCTGGGTATCCTTCTTCTCTTGATAGTACTCGTTTTTCTGTTTCAGACAGTATGATAGTATTTTTTCCTTTTGTATGGTACCGTATAAAAAAGGCTCGTTTGGCGGACATCAAGCCAAATAGCCTGCGGAAATAAAGGACAGGAATGGGGCTGGGAGAATCAGCGGGAGGCGGTATTATGGCAGAAAAGGAACTAAAAATCAAAATGTACACATTCACGGCAGACTGCAGGGAGCCATACGAATTGGCGAAATTTTATGCGAAACTGCTCAAGTGGGAAATCCCGTACCACGATGAGGACTGGGCATGCGTGGGGGTACCGGGAGCGGCGCAGGGGGCGTATCCGGGCATCCTGTTTCAGCGCAACCCTGCATATGTGTCTCCCGTGTGGCCGGAAGAACCCGGAGCGCAGCAGCAGATGGCCCATCTGGACTTTGCGGTGAATGATCTGGAACAAGCGGTGGCGCATGCGCTTGCCTGCGGAGCGGTGATCGCGGAGCAGCAGTTTTCGGACGGGTGGAGAGTGATGTTTGATCCGGAGGGGCATCCGTTTTGTCTGTGTAATATGAAGGAAATGTTTGACAGTGAGGGATTTGCACTGAGATAGGAAAAAGGGGAAAGCGCAGATGCTTTCCTCTTTTTAAACAGAGAGGGGGAATGTGACGGATCTCTCACCCAAAAGTCACGCAGATGTAAGGATGCGGTTCTATTATATGAGATAACGAAAAGAACGATAGGAGGCTCATATAATGGAATTTTTAAAGGTTGTTAATTTGTCCAAGGTATATGGTAAGGGAGAGAATCAGGTTAAAGCGCTTAATCATGTTTCCCTCACGATTGACAAGGGGGATTTTACGGCGATTATCGGATCCTCGGGATCGGGGAAATCTACATTGCTGCATGTGATTGCAGGGGTGGATGTGCCTTCGGGAGGAAAGGTTTTCCTGGACGGGGAAGATGTGTATGCGGGGGATCATGAAGCGCTTGCGGTTTTCCGGAGACGGAAGGTGGGGCTGATTTATCAGTTTCATAATCTGATCCCGACTTTAAATGTGGAGGAGAATATCACGCTGCCGATTCTGATGGATAAACGGAAGGTGGATAAGGAAAGGCTGAATGAACTGCTGGATCTGCTGGGCCTGCAGGAGAGAAGGACGCATCTGCCGAATCAGCTGTCCGGAGGGCAGCAGCAGCGTGTGGCGATCGGGCGGGCTTTGATGAATGCGCCGCAGGTCTGCCTTGCGGATGAACCCACCGGAAGTCTGGACAGCCGGAACGGGGAAGAAATCATCCGGCTGTTAAAGGAAAGCCATAAAAAATTTAACCAGACCTTGCTTATGGTCACGCATGATGAGAAAATAGCTTTGCAGGCAGACCGTATTATTACGATTGCGGACGGGAAAGTGATAAGGGATGAGAGGCAGGTGGCGCGATAATGAATATTTTTAATAAAGTTGCTCTGCAGGGACTGCGGAAAAACCGTACACAAACGTTTGTCACCATTATCGGCGTAGCGCTGTCGGCGGCCCTGGTAACGGCGGTAGCAACCTTTGCGGTATCATTGCAGAATTATATGATAAAGGGGGCGGTCGCCAAATATGGCGGATGGCATGTCCAGGTTCCCGCTGCGGATTCTTCATTCGTGTCAAAACAGGAGGCGGACAGCCGGGTGGAACATGCGGCTGTGCTGCGCAACATCGGGTATGCGGCGCTGGAAGGCGGACAAAATCCCGACAAGCCCTATTTGTTTGTGACCGGATGGGACAGGGAGGCTTTGGAGGAGCTGCCTCTGAAAATGCTTTCCGGAAGGCTGCCGGAAACCAGCAGCGAGGTGGTGATACCGGCACATATTGCGGCCAACGGGGGCGTGAAGATATCCGTGGGCGATGTGCTTCCGCTCGCGGTGGGAAACCGTATGAGCGGGGAGAGCAAGCTCAGCCAGCATGATCCGTACCGTTCCGGGGAAGAAACGCTTGTGCCCCTGGCAGAAAAAGAATATACGGTTGTGGGGATCTGCCAGCGGCCGGCTGTCGAGGAATATATGGCACCGGGATATACCCTGATCACGGCAGCGGATGAGACGGACCCGGACAGCCTTACCGTATTTATCACTTTGAAGAATCCGTATCAGGTCCATTCCTATGCATCCGGCCTGACGGACGGCGGGGGATATGTCCTGAACGATGATGTGCTGCGTTTTATGGGGCTGTCGGGCGAAAAGCTGCTCATGGCGCTTTTGTACACCATAGGCGGTATTTTGATAGCCCTTGTCATGCTGGGATCGGTGTTCCTGATTTATAATTCGTTCCATATTTCATTAAATGAACGGACACATCAGTTCGGTATACTCATGTCGGTGGGGGCTACGGAAAAGCAGCTGCGCAATTCCGTGCTTTTTGAAGGGTTCTGCATCGGTATCATCGGCATTCCGCTGGGGATTCTGATCGGGTTACCGAGTATCCGGCTTGTGCTCTCCCTTGTGGCAAAGAATTTTGCCAATATCATGTATGACAATGTTCCGCTTACTTTGGTGGTATCTGCGCCGGCGATTGCGGCTGCGGTGGTAATCAGCATGATCACCATTCTGATTTCAGCGTATCTCCCGGCAAAAAAGGCGGCCGGTATGCCTGTGATGGAGTGCATCCGTCAGACGAACGAGGTCAGGGTGGAAGCGAAGGCGGTTAGGACTTCCTGGTTTGCGAGACATTTTTACGGCCTGGAGGAAATGCTCGCGTTAAAAAATTTCAAGCGGAACAAGCGGCGCTACCGCAGTATTGTCCTGTCGCTTACGTTAAGCGTCGTGCTGTTTGTGGCGGCAGGCTCCTTTGGGACATATCTGAACCAGATCGCGGAAAGCTCGGCGGAGGTGGTTGAGGATTATGATATCTGCTTCTATACGAGGGATATGGAGGAAAGCGAGTTTTTCCGGCTTTATGAGGAAATGAAAACGGCTGTCTCTGTCACGAAAAGCTCCTGTCAGGCACTTTCCACATATTCCTGCCGGCTTGATGTAAATGAGTTATCCGATCATTTCCTGGAGGAATTCGGCGGCCCGGCAGGATATGACGGAGAAAGCGGAACGATGGAAGTGAAGCTGGATATTCAGTTTGTGGAGGATAAAGTGTATCAGGACCTGCTTGCAGGCCTCGGTCTGTCCGCTGCGGAGTATACCGGGCAGGAGGATAATATGATTATTGCCGGAATATTGCCCGGATACTGGTATACGCAGGAAGAACCTATGGAATTCACGATCCGATCCAAAGACAGCATGCAGACGAAAACAATCCGGACCTCCTTTGTAAAGGACTATCCGGATCTGCTGCCCACAGATCCGGGGGAGTGGCCGGGATATGAGCTTCTGGTAATCGCTCCTTACGGGATGAAGCCGCAGTTTGACGTTTTAGATGCCACGGTCATACCGACAAAGCTGGGCATGACCTTCGAATCGGAAAATGCAGGCGGTTCCGTGGCCCGGATGCAGGAAATAATTGAGAGTGCCGGTATCACCGCGGATTATAGTCTGTATAATGTTTACGGAATATTGGAACAAAACCGTAATATGCTGTTTATAGTCAACCTGTTCTCTGCGGTTTTTATCGCAATGATATCGCTGATTGCGGTTGCGAATGTATTTAACACAATTTCCACCAATATCAAGCTGCGCAGACGGGAGCTTGCCATGCTCCGTTCGGTGGGAATGTCCGACCGGGATTTTAATAAGATGATGCGTTTTGAATGTATTCTTTACGGCGTGCGGACATTTGCCTGGGGGCTGCCCCTTTCAGGAATCATTTCCTGCTTGATTTATAAGGGGATGCAGGAAGGCGGCGGGGAAGTTTCCTTTGTTTTCCCGTGGAGCAGCATGGCGGTCAGTGTGCTGGGCGTATTCTTCATCGTATTTATTACCATGCTGTATGCGGTGGACAAAATCAGAAAAGAAAATATTATTGATGTACTCCGGGATGATATGGCGTGACAGTATAAATTACCCTTGTTAAATCCGGTTCAACATACAAAAGTATAGCTGTTTATGATATAATCAAACAGCGGGCGAAGGGCCATTGGGCAACTACGAAGTTTGAGTGATCTTGTGTAATGAGGGAGGTATAGCAATGCAGTTCCATTTGTATACAGACGTACATACGTTTTACAGGGATACCTATGATGTGTTCATGCACCACGAAGCGCAGAATATGATACCCCTCGGCAACATCATTATCGGCCATGAAGGAAAAGATAAAACAGACTGGCGGGATCCGGTGAACTGGCTTATGGCAGCGGTTTCGGATGCGGACGGGATACGGCTTACCGCGCTGATGACGCCTCCGCATAATCTCACACTTTATGCTACGGACAACATCGTGGATCCCAAAGCGGTGGACTGTATGATAGACGGGCTGAAAAACCATGAAATTCCCGGCGTGACCACCGAAAAAAAACTGGCAGAGTATTTTGCTGCGAAATATACCGCCTGCAGGGGATTGACCTGTAAAACATCTATGAGCCAGCGGATTTATGAACTGACTGCGGTAAACCCGGCTATAAATCAATTTGGTGCCGTCCGGCTGCTGGAGGAAAAAGACATGCCTTTTTTCCCGTTTTGGGAGGAAGCATTCCATGCGGCAACTGTTTACGGACAAACGCAAATGTCCATTCCCCGGGATGCCGAACCATATCAATACCGGCTATCGACTAAGAAGCTCTATATTCTGGAAGACAAGGGGATACCGGTTTCTATGGCGGGATATACAAGGGAAATGCAGACGGCTGTGGGTGTGGCGTTTGTCTATACCCCTCCTTACTACCGGGGAAAAGGCTATGCCACCTCATGTGTGGCTCAAATCAGCCGGATGGCATTAGACAAAGGCTTCAAAAGATGTGTATTATATACGGATTTATTGAATCCCACATCAAATCATATTTATCAGGAAATAGGATATAGAGCGGTATGTGATTCGCTCATGCTGCAATTTGAATAATAATTTCCTCCCTTTTCAGCCTGTTTTCAGCAGGTAACCCATACGGCAAACAGCTGTTAAAACGGGAATAAATACGGCGGGGAATGTCACAGCCAGGCGGTCTGTCCGATTACGGAGGACCGCCTGAACTGGTTACTGGTCACTGGTCACTCCGTGACCAGTAACCTGCATAAATCCATTTAAAATCGCCTGCGGCGATGGGATTTATGCACCCTTGCATCACTTTCTCACGTACTGTGCAGTAAATGCACAGTACTGAGTGAACAGTAACGGTTACTGTTCGTATTGCCTGTTTTTTTTATGTTTCCGTATTGCCAAATCCGCCCATAGATTATATAATTTAGTATAAAGTCAATTATTTTAAATATATCTAAAATAAAGACGGGAGAGCATAAAAATGAAAGAACAGCTGAAATGGAATGAGCCATGGATTATGCAGAGGGCGGATCCGTACATATACCGCCATACGGACGGCAGGTATTATTTCACCGCATCCGTACCGGCCTATGACAGAATCATCCTGCGCCGGGCGGACAGCCTTGCCGGTCTTGCGGATGCCGCAGAGAATACCGTATGGAGGAAGCATGAAAGCGGCGTTATGTCCGAACATATCTGGGCGCCGGAGCTGCATTATCTGGATGGCAAATGGTATCTTTATTTTGCCGCGGGAGAGGCGGAGGATATCTGGGCGATCCGGCCCTTTGTGCTGGAATGTGCCGATGAAGATCCCATAACCGGAACGTGGACGGAGCTGGGGAAAATGCAGTGTGCCGACGGGGATGAATTTTCCTTCCGCGCTTTTTCCCTGGATGCCACCGTGTTTGAGAACAAAGGGAGCCGTTATTATGTATGGGCGGAAAAGGTGGGTGTGGGAAAGATGATTTCCAATCTGTACATTGCCCGCATGGCTTCGCCGAACCGCCTGGAGACAGTACAGGTATTGCTCACCACGCCGGATTATGACTGGGAGAGGGTGGATTTCTGGGTCAATGAAGGCCCTGCCGTCATCAAACGGAACGGCCGGATCTTCCTCACCTATTCCGCAAGCGCCACGGGGGCCTGTTACTGCATGGGGATGCTGAGTGCGCCGGAGGATGCGGATCTTCTGGATCCCGCTTCCTGGAGTAAGGAAAGATACCCCGTGCTCGCTTCCGATGAAACGTTGGAGATTTACGGCCCGGGGCACAATTCCTTTACCACGGATGAGGAAGGCGGAGATATCTGCGTCTACCATGCCAGAAAAGAAGCGGTTATAGAAGGGGATCCCCTCTACAACCCCAACCGGCATACGATGCTGATGAAGGTACGGTGGAACGAAGAAGGGAAACCGGTTTTTTCTTACCGGTAAACACCTGGAAGCAGCGCATACAGCCGTTGTTTTCAAGAACATAAATAACAAAAAAAAGAGAGGGACGGACAAAAAATGGCCAAGATTTTTATCAATGAAAAGAAGAAAAAAGGACACATCAATCCGGAAATTTACGGACATTTCAGCGAGCATCTGGGACGCTGTATTTATGAGGGGCTTTATGTGGGCGAAAATTCCGATATCCCCAATGTAAACGGCATGAGGACGGATGTGGTGGAAGCGCTGAAGGAGATGCAGATTCCCGTGCTGCGCTGGCCGGGCGGCTGCTTTGCAGATGAATATCACTGGAAGGACGGCATCGGTCCCAAAGAAAACCGGAAAAAAAAGATCAATACCCATTGGGGCGGTGTTGTGGAAGACAACAGCTTCGGCACCCATGAATTCTTTGAACTTTGCGAACAGCTGGGCTGCAAGACCTATGTAAACGGCAATGTGGGCAGCGGTACGGTGCAGGAAATGTCGGAATGGGTGGAATACATCACCTTTGAAGGCGTTTCCCCTATGGCAGATCTGAGAAAACAGAATGGACATGAGAAGCCCTGGAAAATTGACTTCTTCGGCGTGGGCAATGAAAACTGGGGCTGCGGCGGAAACATGACACCGGAATACTATGCCAACCTGTACCGCAGGTACCAGACCTATGTGCGCCAGTATCACCAGGATGCCCCCATTTATAAAGTATGCGGCGGTCCCAATGTGGCGGATTATAACTGGACAAACAAAGTGCTTGATACCTGCTCTCCTGACCCCGCCCGCCTGATGAACGGCCTTTCCCTGCATTATTATGTGCATCCGGACGGATGGGAGGAGAAGGGAAGCGCCACACAGTTTGACGAGAAGACCTGGTACAAGACCATGGCGAAGGCCCTTTACATGGAAGAGCTGGTGAACCGTCACGGCGCTGTCATGGATCAGTTTGATCCGGAAAAGAAAATCGGCCTTATCGTGGATGAGTGGGGCGACTGGTTTGATGTGGAGCCGGGCACCAATCCGGGCTTTTTATATCAGCAGAATACGATGCGTGACGCGCTGGTTGCAGGAATTACCCTGGATATTTTCAACAAACACTGCGACAGGGTGAAAATGGCCTGTATCGCCCAGATGGTGAATGTGCTTCAGTCCGTGATCCTGACGGAAGGCCCCAAGATGATAAAAACACCTACCTATCATGTATTCCATATGTACAAATACCATCAGGATGCGGATCTGGTGGAAAGCTATGCGGAAGGCGTAAAGGAAATCAGCGAGGAGCAGTACCGCGTACCTTCCCTGCATGAATCGGTATCCGTTTCTGCGGACGGAACCGTTAATCTGACCCTGAATAACCTGTCCGTTACGGGGGACAGCGAAGTGGAAGTCAGCTTTGCAGAGCTTTCTCCTTCCCGCGTAACTGCCAGCATCCTTACACAGAAAATGGATGCCTATAACACCTTTGAGGATCCGGAACGGGTGAAGGAAGAAGAATTCACCGCATATGAACTGACGGAAAAGGGGCTGAAATTTGTTATCCCGGCTTCCAGCGTGGTTTTGGTGCGCGTACAGTAACCCCATGCCCGGTCCGCCGGGTAACACCATACATGAAAGAAGCCGGGCTGAATGGCTATCCCTACTGTGGAAGCGGCGCTTTCCCGGTAATTTACAGATACAGACAGGAGAAGCGATGGAAGCAGAAGGAAAAAAGCATTGTCTGAAATGTCTTCTCAGGGAGATGGATCAAGACGCTTATTTTCAAAACCTGCACGATTATATTGCCGGTCTGGATGAGGATATCAAAGCGGACGGCGGGCTTTATGAAGAAAGGCTCGCCGTCTGTAAGCAGTGTGATATGCTCCTGGAAGGAATGTGCAGGGCCTGCGGCTGTTTTGTGGAGCTGCGGGCGGTCATCAGAAAAAATGGCTGTCCTTATGATAAGTGGCAGGAGTGACAGGGCATACGGCGGGTTTTGGAAGAGATGCACAATGCGCCGGGATAGAGAGGGATCTGGGGGATAAGTATGCTGCATATAAAAGCGTTGGAGGAGGGGCTTGAAGTATTTAAGGCCTTAGGCTCCGAAATACGAATAGAAATCATAAAAATCCTTCTGGAAAACCAGGATATGAATATGAACGAGCTGGCATCTCGGCTTAAGATTACCAACGGCGCGCTGACCAGCCATATCAAAAAGCTGGAGGACAGCGGGATAATCACGGTTACCAGCGAGTCCGCGGGGCATGGCAACCAGAAAAAATGCGCCGTGGCGCTGGATAAGATTCTGATTGAGGTGAACAGCCGGGAGGAAGAAAAGAATATTTACGACACCGATCTGAAAGTGGGCCATTTTGCCGGCTATGAGGTCTATCCCACCTGCGGGATGGCAACCTCCTCCGCACTGATTGGGGCGGTAGACGATACCCGGTATTTTGCCCACCCGGACCGGTATAATGCGGAGATCCTCTGGTTTACCAGAGGGTATGTGGAATATATCATCCCTAATTTCATCCCTTCCGGCAACAAAATCGATCAGATATCCATATCCCTGGAGCTGGGAAGCGAAGCGCCGGGCGTGAATGACAACTGGCCTTCGGATATCAGCTTTTACCTGAACGGTGTGCTTCTGGGAAAGTGGACATCGCCGGGTGATTTCGGCGATGTGCGGGGGCTTTTTACCCCGGACTGGTGGTATCCCAACTGGAACCAGTATGGTATGCTCAAACTCCTGGTGGTGAATGGCAAAGGCACCTTTATCGATGGCCTGAAGATTTCCAACGTGGATATCCGGCAGCTGCATTTGGATTATAAGAGTACATTGCGGCTGCGTTTGGCAGTGGATGAGGACTCCGCCCATGTAGGGGGCCTGACTATTTTTGGAAAGTCCTTTGGAAACTATAATCAGGATATCAACGTGAAAATGAATTACAGCGGGATAGAGGAGTAGAGGGCGGAACTGGCAGCGCTTTATTCCCGCGAGCAACGAGCCAGGCAGCTATGCCGGCCTGGATGCCTGTTATTGCAGGGGCAAGGCTTGCAGAACATATATCTTTGGAACAAACGGAACGGCTGCTGGCCATTGTGAATGAGGCATGGGAAAGTAAATAGCTTTATAGACGACGGCGGGGACGGATTGGTTTCCCGCCGTCGTCTGTAAAGCTATTTTTTATTATCCTATTGACACTTCTGTTTTACTGGAGTAGAATGACAATATGTTCTACTGGAGTAAAATGGAGGTTGAAGATATGATTGGTAAATTATTTGATTCGGAACGTCGGGTAATGGAATGCTTATGGGACGAAGGGGAGCTGAGTGCAAAGGAGATTGCGGAGCGGCTCAATAAAAAGGTGGGCTGGAGTAAAACCACCACCTATACCATCATCCGCAAATGTGTGGAAAAGGAAGCCGTTGAAAGACGGGAGCCGGGTTTCATCTGCCACCCGCTGATAAGCAGGGAACGCGTGCAGGAACAGGAAACGGAAGAGCTGATACAGCGTAATTTCGAGGGATCAGCGGACTTGCTTGTCGCATCCCTGCTGGGAAGCAAACGGCTGTCACAGGATGAGATCACACGAATGAAGGAACGGATTAAAAATTGGAAGTCAAATACCCCACAGTGAGCTGACAGGGCATAAAACTTGTTACGCAGCAAGCGCAATACACTAATGTGTATGGGGATTTGACCCTCGCGGCAGTCGCCAAGCGGATAATAGAACCTTCGGTTCTATGCGAGTGCATCCGTTTGGCTCGTTGCCCGCGGAAATAAACAGCAACACCATAGTCACATAAGGAGGATAATATGCAAACGTTGCTTGAAATGAGTATAAGCGGTGCAGTGATGATAGGGGTAATTATTATAGTGAGGGCGCTGGCAGTGAACCGGCTGCCGAAGACAGCTTTTCTGGCATTGTGGGGAGCGGCTTTCTTCTGTCTGATTCTGCCGGTGCGCATTCCTTCCCCGGTGAGTGTTTATACCGCAGTGGGGCAGGGGGCTATCCGGGGAGCCGGTCAGAATTGGCGGCGTCCCGGCCTGCTTCTTTCGGAGAATGCGGCGCAGGCCGCTTCAGCGTCGGCCCTGTCACCCTGGCTGCTGTTTTGGACAGGGGGCGCTGCCCTGCTGGCACTTGCTATTCTGGTCATGCATCTGCGGGGGCGCCGGATATATGCCGCCTCCCTGCCTGTGGAACACCCCTTTGCCAAAGAATGGATAGAGGAACACCGGCTGCGCAGGCCGGTACAGGTACGCTGTTCGGACAGAATAGAGTCGCCTCTTACTTATGGGATTCTTTGGCCGGTAATCCTGCTGCCCGCGGATGCGGACTGGAGGGATGAAGAGACCATGGGGTTCATACTGGCCCATGAAATGTCCCATATCCGCCGGTTTGATGCCCTTACGAAGTGGCTGCTTGCGGCCATGCTGTGTGTCCATTGGTTCAATCCCCTGGTCTGGGTCATGTATATTCTGTCCAACCGGGATCTGGAGCTGGCCTGTGATGAGGCGGTAATCCGCCAGTATGGAATCCAGTCCTGCCCTTCCTATGCCCTGGCGCTTCTGGAAATGGAAGAAAAGCGCACCTACCTGACCCCTCTTTCCTCCAGCTTCAGCAAGAATGCCCTGAAGGAGCGGATCGATGCTATCATGAAGGCCAAGAAACTGACGGTTGCAGGTATTGTATGCGCCCTGGTGATCGTATGCGCTGTTATAATCCTGTTCGCCACTTCGGCGATGGAAAAACAAGCCGGATCGGTCCGTCGGAATCTTGAGGAAAACCAGTTGGTGAAAAACAACGGAGAAGAGGGGGAGGAAGGAGACGGCGAAGAGAAAGCGCTGCCTGCCGGAATGGACTATGTATGGGATGTAAGGGATTCCTGGAAAGAAGAAGGGTATATGGACGGATATACGCAGGAACAGTATGATCAGCTGATTAGCGCTGTCAAACCCGAAGCCTATGAAAAAATGTCGATAGCGGAATTCAACCGTACCATAAACAAGATTATGGAAGAGGATGACGCTGAAGACGGAGCCCTTTATTATCTTTATGATTCCGTGGTGTCCAATCTGCCCGTCACGGACCCCAATGCAGGGTACCTGCGCAATACCATACCGGCTTCCCGGGAAGAATACCAAAGCCGTGTGGATGAGGTTTATTCCGGAGTGAGAAAGGATCCCAGCTTTTCAGCCACGGCGGAGCTGGTAACCATGGCGGATGTGTTCGGGGACAGCGTGGAAGCCGGACAGATCTGGATGGATTATGAATTCACCTACCGTATCCTGGATCAGGATAATCTTACGGTAGGGGAAAGAGATGCATTTCTTCAGAAAGTCATGCAGGCGGCCCGGGATATGCTGGAATCGGATGGGATAAAAGATGCCACACAGCAGGAAATGCAGGAAAAACTGCAAAACGAAGGAGAAAAGATTACCAATGATAAAATCAGCTTCACCGGCTGTGAAGTCTTTGATTTCGAAGTATATGAAAGAGAGGATTACTGAACATGAAGATAAGAAAGCTAATGGGGAGGAAGAAGTCACGGAAAGCGGCACTTCCCGCGGTTATCCTCCTGACTGTTCTGCTGGCGGCCTGCGGCCCCAAAACATCGGAAGGGGATGCCGCAGCGGACACAAAGACGCAGGGGGATGCCGTAGCGGATACAAAAGCGCAGGATTCCCCGCAGGAGGCAGCAGAAACCGCTTTACAGGCAGGCACGGAAACAGAATCCGCATCGGCGGGGGAAGGGGAAGCAACTTCGGACAGCAGCTGTGATTCCTTTCAATCCGGCAGATCACGCTACGGATGGTGGAGAGGCACCAATAAATATACCAAAGAAGATTATGAACAAATCCTTTCCTGGCAGACTGCGGGATACGAAAACAGCAGTGTTGCAGAGTTCAACCGCATGGTTATGGACTGGGAGGATGAGGAAACCTTCCATAAAGCGGAAGAAGTTCTCCAGCGTGTTTATTCCTCTCTGGCGGATACGGATCCGGTTGCGGATTTTGTATATGGTACTCTTTCTAATACCTGGGACGAATGTGAAAGAAAGCATTACGGAGTCTGTCAGAGACAGAAAAATCCATGGCACAGCGGAGAAGCTTTTCTGGAAACCTATGGAGATGTGTTCGGGGATAAAGAATTCCTGTCCGGAGGCTATGCGGATTATTCCTATGATTACCGGATTCCGGAGGAACAGAAGGTAACCGTGGCCCAGCGGGACAGCATCCTGAAAGGTGTGGATGAAAAAATGCAGGCTTTCCTGCAAAAACAGACTCCGGCGGACCTGCAGAAGGAAGAAGCCATGGAAAAAGCGGCGGATGGGGAGCTGGAGCGTATCCTGAAGGCTCTGGACGGACAGCTGGTATGGGAGGGCGGCAAGAAACTTTCTTATTACTGGGATGATGTATATGATAAAGAAAAGACCGAAGATTGGGATGAGGACACAGAAGAGGAAAAGTCTGTGGATCCGGCGAAGCAGTACGAGATTGTCATGAATGAGCTGAAATTCCCGGACTATGAAGAAATGTCCATAGCGGAATTTAACCGGAAAATCAATGCGGTATTCAACGGCTATGAGGAGGAAAAAGAAGATTTTTATGATGCCTATGATTATGTCATGGAGCATCTTGAGGATACGGACGGGAATGCGGAGTTCCTCCGTACAACAGTCCGGGCCTCCCAGGATGAATACTATGCACGCCAGAGAGAACTGTATTCCCAAAAACAGGTGGATCCTTCTTATGAGGTTCGGGTTGAATCATCAAGGGAGGAGGACGTATTCGGAGACAAGATGGTGGTACAGATGGCAGAGGGGTATTACAGCTTCACCTACCGTATCCTGGATGCGGATAAGCTTACCGTAAGCGCCCGGGATGCCTTCCTGAAAGCGGTGACACAGGCGGTGAAGGAAGAGATCGACCGTGTATTCGGAAAAGGAGGAATGGAGGAAGCGCAGCTGAAAAAGGTAATAGATAACGCTGGTAAGACGGCCGGAAATTCCTATATCGAATATACCGGCTGTGAGGTGGATTACCTGTATATGGAGGATTACGGCGAATAGTGCCGTTGTCCCGCGGAACGGATAATGACTTAAACTTCGCAGTCGCCAAATGACCCCTGCCGGCTGTGAAGTTTGAATCATGACAGGAGTATGCTATCGAAAAGGGACAGCAGACTCCTGTCATTTTAGTATGGCATAAAAATGGGGAAATGGTCATATAAACGACATCAAATGGTAATTATTTGGATACTTTAACGCTGCTCTGTCCTATATAATTACTATGTAATGAAATATCGCCTTTATCCATACCTTGTCTGGTTTTAATTATAGACATGTTATATAATGAAACAGGAGGCCGACTTAAGGAGACAGGAACAAATATCCGGTACGGGCGGACGGCGGATACCTGTAAAAGGAAGCCTGATAAAGGGATAACCATTAAAAATGGAAGGACAAATTCTATGTCTGCATAAGTGGACAGGGATTTTTCCTTCAGAAAAAAGGAGGAGTTGAAATGGCACATGTATTTCGGTATGATGAAATACCCGCGGTGGAGACAAAGGCAGGTAAGGTGAAGGGTTATGAATGGGACGGCGTCTGTATATTCAAAGGGATCCCCTATGCAAAAGCGGAACGTTTTCAGATGCCAAGGGAAACGGAAAGCTGGGAAGGGGTGAAGGAAACCTCATCCTATGGTTTTGTATGTCCTTTGCTGACACAGGACACGCCCTCCGGGGAGCTGCTGGTGCCGCACCGGTACTGGCCCCAGGATGAAAACTGCCAGAACCTGAATCTGTGGACGCCCGCTTTGGATAAAAAGGCGAAAAAACCGGTCATGGTATGGCTGCACGGCGGCGGTTATGCCGCAGGATCTTCCATTGAACAGGTGGCCTATGACGGTTTTAATATGTGCAGCAAAGGAGATGTGGTGGTGGTAACCGTTAACCACCGGCTGAATATCCTGGGATTCCTCGACCTGTCAACCTATGGAGAAAAATATAAAAATTCCGGTAATGCCGGGCTTGCCGACCTGGTGGCCGCCTTGCGCTGGATACATACTAATATAGAAGCATTCGGCGGAGACCCTGACAATGTTACGCTGTTCGGACAGTCCGGCGGCGGAATGAAGGTGACCGGGCTGATGCAGATACCGGAAGCGGACGGCCTGTTCCATCGGGCCATTGTGATGAGCGGCGTATCGGACGGCAAAGTGATTCCTGTTCTTCCCGGAGACGGAACGGAGATTGCAGAAGCCCTTCTGAAGGAGCTGGGGATTCCCCGGGGAGAGGTGGAAAAGCTGGAAACCGTACCCTATTATGAACTGGCCAGGGCTTATAACACCGTCTCCCCGGCTCTGGCAGGCCGGGGTATCTATGTGGGAGGGATGCCTGTTGTCAATGATTATTATCTGGGGGAACCCTTGCTGACTGGTTTCCGGGAGCACGCCAAGACAATTCCTCTTCTGGTGGGAACCGTGTTCGGGGAATTTTCCTTCCGGCCCTCCCCCTTCCGGAAAGACAGCCTGACGGATGCGGAGACAGATGCCATCCTTTCCCGGGAATACGGGGAACATGCAGAAAAGGTAAAGGCGCTTTTCCAAAAGGCGTATCCGGGTAAAAATGCATTGGATGTGCTGGATGTGGATCGGGTTTTCAGACAACCCTCCAAATCTCTTGCAAAACTCCACGCCCGGGGAGGGAAAGCGCCGTCTTACCTGTATCTCTTCACTCTGAACTTCCCGTATCAATATGGAAAAGCAGCCTGGCACTGCTCCGATATCCCTTTTATTTTCCACAATACGGACAAAGTGGAGGTCTGCAATATTGACGGGGTTTCCGGGGAACTGGAGAAGCAGATCTTCGAAGCGGCCATGCAGTTTGCCCGCTTTGGAAATCCCAATCATGATGGTCTTGCAGCATGGCCGCCGGTAACGCCGGAAGAGGAGCCTACCATGATATTTGACCGGGTATGTGAGGTGCGCCATAACTTTGATGATGAGCTTTTGGCTTTTTTGGACGAGATTCTGCCTCCGTTTGACCTGATGGCTTTACATGCCCGGGATGTGCAGCACTGACGGAGAGGGTGATGGCATGATTCGACAGAATATGTTAGAATACGATTAAAATCTGTATCATATAATGTCGTAGCAGTTCAGACGGCCCTTTGTGCCCTGCGGCATCCCTCTCCCCTGCTTTTCTCTGCAAGGAACCTTGCAGCAACGCCGCCCCAGGGAAATGCAGGGGAGGGGGATGCTGCAGGGCACAAAGAACCGTCTGAACTGTTATATAATACCGAATATATTACTAAGGTTTTTCTGTTACAAATTTAAAACAAATGCGGCAGTTTTATATGGTTTATTCTAGTGATCAAATTGGTCAGATAGTGTCTGACCAATTTGAAAATCTTCCAAAAGTAAATATAGACCGTAAGTTTTTCTTGAGTTGGTCTCATTATTTACAATTGATGAGAATCGCCAATATTGACGAACGTCATTTTTATGAGATAGAGGCAGCAAAAATGATTGGAGTTTGTCGGAATTAAAGCGACAGTATCTACTTAAAAAGCACATGAAATATTCATCTTTAATAAATTATTTATGTTATTTAGTATCAAATACAAGCAGACCGGTATACTGTAATAGAAAAGCATATGTATATAAAAATGCTTGTATGTTGCTTCTGAATGTAGTATAATAAAAGCACAAGGAAGGAGTGATTTTATGGTACAGATTAGTTTGCGTGTTGATGATGACGTTAAGCGTGGCGCAGAGCAAACCTTTGATGATATTGGTATAAGTATGTCAGCGGCAATAAATATCTTTTTAAAAAAAGTTGCCAGAGAGCGGCGTATACCTTTTGAATTATCTGCTGACCCGTTCTATTCCGAAAGCAATATGGCGCACCTACGGCGTGGTATTTCCGCCCTTAATGCTGGAAAAGGTGTAGAGCATGAGCCAATTGAGGTAGAGGGTGAATGAAGAAAGTATGGTTTGATGAGGCATGGGACGATTATCTCTACTGGCAGATGCAGGATAGGAAAACTCTGAAACGTATCAATGCCTTGTTAAAGGATATAGAGCGAGGGTATTTTGATGGTATAGGCAAGCCCGAACCATTGAAAGGTGAGTTGAGTGGATTTTGGAGTAGGCATATTGATGACACAAATCGTTTTGTTTATCGTATTAGCAACGGAGTATTGGAAATAATATCGTGTCGGGGACATTATGACGATTAGAGGACGGGAAAACGTCCTCTTTTTTTACTTTACTCAAACTTCGCAGTTGCCGAATGGCCCTCCGCCGGCTGTCTGTGCGGCGTTCCCGGGACTGAAAAGGAATTTTCACAGGCACCTTTCAGCCTATGGAGATGAGACCAGTCAATTGTGTCAGCCTCATCTGACACAATTGACGCCTCTGGGCTCATCGGAATGTCCAGGCTGACGGACCTGCGAAAATCCTTTTCAGTCCCGGGAACGCCGCACAGACAGCCGGCGGAGGGCCATTCGGCAACTGCGAAGTTTGAGTACTTTACGTATTTTTATGTCGTGGGCTTGCCATAAGGGTGACGGAGATATTACGTTTAACAGCAATGACACAGGAAAAGCGCTTGAAAGGAAGAAAGCCGGAACCGGCGGCCCTTATTAAAAGGACAGCCGGTTCCGGCTTTTTATGGAAAAGACAGGCTTATGTCTGCCTGCTGAAGCGCAGACCATTTACGGGCCGCAGGGATCGCGCTTATCCGATAACCGCCGTTACATGGTATTCTTTTTTCCCTTCCACAAAAGGAACCACATTCCCTTCCACCGTTTCACCGTCTACCAAGAGTGAAGATACGCCCTTTTCCAGCCGGTTGGGGTTTTTCACCTCGATATGGTAAACCGCTCCCCGGAACCGTCTGGTGATGGTGAAATCACCGAAGTCCCCGGGGACGCAGGGATCGATGCACAGTCCTGTCAGGCCTGGCTGGATGCCCAGGATGTACTGGGAAATGTTTACGAAGGTCCAGGCGGCAGTACCTGTCAGCCAGCTGTTCTTCGCCTCTCCATGGGTGGCGGCATCCCTGCCTGCGATCATCTGGGAATAGCAGTAAGGTTCGGTGCGGTGGATTTCACTGATATCCTGCAGGAAAGCCGGACAGGTTTTCCGGTATACCTCAAAGGCCCTGTCCCCTCTGCCGATTACGGCTTCTGCGATGGAAATCCAGGGATTGTTATGACAGAAAATTCCTGCGTTTTCCTTGTATCCCGGGGGATAAGAGGTGATTTCCCCAAGCTCCAGGTGATAACGGGTATAAGCTGGCTGCAGAAGCATGATGCCGTATGGGGTGTCAAGACGTTCCTTTACACTGTCCAGGGCGCGCTTTGCTTTGCCTTCTTTGACGCCTACACCGGCCAGTACGCAGAAGCCCTGGGGCTCGATAAAGATCTGCCCCTCCTCACATTCGGAGGAACCCACCTTATGGCTGCTGGCATCGTAGGCACGGAGGAACCAGTCACCGTCCCAGCCGGCGTCCAGAAGCGTATCATACATGGCGGATACTTCCCTGCGGGCACTGGCTGCAATATCCGCAAGTCCCTGAAGCTCGGCCAGCTGTGCGTATTCCTCCCCGTATTTTACGAACATTCCGCCGATGAAAACGGATTCCGCCACAGGTCCTTCACTGGGGCCGAAGGTCTGGAAGGATTCTCCCGGCTGTGCGGAGAAGCAGTTTAAGTTCAGACAATCGTTCCAGTCGGCGCGGCCGATGAGCGGAAGGCCATGAGGGCCTTT
This sequence comes from Lachnospiraceae bacterium, assembly GCA_022845955.1. Lineage (GTDB taxonomy): Bacteria > Bacillota > Clostridia > Lachnospirales > Lachnospiraceae > Eisenbergiella. The sequence goes on along the minus strand of AP025576.1, from coordinate 5,418,339 downwards.
GTGGGTTACTGTAAATGTAAAAGATCGGGTCAGATGCTCAAACAGCGTGCCTTCCCCGCCGTCGTCAAAGGCAACCATTTCGGACAGGATGGAGGTATCGCCGGTTTCTTTGATATAGGCGCTGGTTCCGGCAATCAGCCACAGCGGATCGTCGTTGAAGCCGCCGCCGATATCCGCATTCCCTTTTTTGGTAAGAGGCTGGTACTGGTGATAGGTACTGCCGTCGCCGAACTGGGCGGAAGCGATATCCAGGATACGTTCCCTGGCCCTTTCCGGAATCAGATGGACAAAACCCAGCAAATCCTGGCAGGAATCCCGGAAGCCCATTCCCCTTCCGATACCGGATTCGTAATAGGAAGCGCTGCGGGACATATTGAAGGTTACCATACACTGGTACTGATTCCAGATGTTCACCATACGGTTAACTTCCTCACAGCCGGAAACAACCTGGTAGCCGGAAAGAAGTTCCTGCCAGTAGTCCTTTAATTCCGTAAACGCTTTTTCCACGTTTTCTACGGACGCATAGCGGGATAAAAGCGCATGGGCGCGTGCCTTGTTGATGATACCGGGAGATTCCCACTTTTCCTCTTCCTCATTTTCCACATAGGCCAGCACAAAGACATAGGTACGGCTTTCCCCGGGAGCCAGGGTGACATTGATCTGGTGGGAGGCGATAGGGGACCAGCCATGCGCTTCAGAATTGGAAGCCTTTCCTTCTTTTACGACGGCCGGTGCGGCGGGGGTTCCGTAGGTGCCTAAGAAAGCATCCCTGCTGGTATCAAAGCCATCCACAGGCGTGTTAACCGAATAGAGAGCATAATGGTTCCTGCGCTCCCTGTACTCTGTTTTATGATAGATTGTGGAGCCTTCCACCTCCAGCTCTCCGGTGCTTAAATTACGCTGGAAATTCTTCATGTCATCATCGGCATTCCAGAGACACCATTCCACGTAGGAGAACAGGGAAAGACTTCTGGCTTCACCGCTTTCATTGGTCAGCGTCAGACTGGTCACCTGACAGGTATCATGCAGAGGTACGAAGGTGAGAACCTGAGCCTTCACCTGGTTCAGGGCTCCGGTGAAGCTGCTGTAGCCAAGGCCGTGCCGGCATTCGTAGGAGTCCAGCTTTGTCTGGGTGGGCTGCCAGCCCGGATTCCAGATGCTTGCGCCGTCTTTGATATAAAAATACTGTCCGTTATTGTCATAGGGTACATTGTTGTAACGATAACGGGTCAGGCGGAGAAGCTTGGCGTCCTTATAGAAGGAATAACCTCCGCAGGTATTGGAAATCAGGGTGAAAAAATCCTTGCAGCCCAGATAGTTAATCCAGGGAAGAGGAGTTTCGGGAGTGGTGATCACATATTCACAGCTGCGGTCATCAAAAAATCCATATTTCATACAAACACCTTTCTGTCCGCACGGCGGACGTTGCTTTCGGTAAGGGAAGGCTTTTTCCATGTCCTGCCTCCCTGCCGGTTTCAGACAGGATACAAAGTGACAACATCATTACGAAAACGATTAAGTAAAAGCGTATAAAACTGCTTATGACATGGATTATATAGAAAAATTCCCGGTTTTTCAAGAGGTAATCCCAAAAAAATAAGGTAACTGTCCCGTGTGCTTTCACAGGTAAAAAGAATACCCGAAATTTACGCGCGCAAAACCTGCGGCCTTTGCGGCGAGCGGTGTTGTGGTTATTATGCATAGAAAAAAAGAGGTTATTTATATAAAAATGACAAAAATGGTCAAGCTGCTGTGAAAAACAAATATTTCTATTGAAATACCGGGGGAAAGTGAGCTATGATAGAAGGGCGAAAACGATTAAGAAAAAACGGCGGAAGGAGTGTGATGCAGATGGTTTCCATGAAGGATATCGCCCGGGCCTGCGGGGTTTCCGTGGCAAGCGTGAGTAAGGCGCTGAATAACCATACCGATATCGGGGAAGAAACCAGGCAGTTAATCCGCCGGACGGCGAAGGAAATGGGGTATTTCCCCAATTCCGTAGCCAGGACCCTCAAAACCAACCGGAGCTATAATCTGGGAGTCCTGTTTGCCGATGAAGCGAACAGCGGACTGACGCACGATTATTTTGCAAGTGTGCTGGAAAGCTTTAAGGAAACGGCTGAAAAAAAGGATTACGATATCACCTTTGTCAACCGGAATAAGGAACGGCGCAGGCAGATGACCTATCTGGAGCATGCCAGATACCGGGGCTTTGACGGCGTGGTTATCGCCTGTGTGGATTTTGAGGATCCGGAGGTGTCCCAGCTTGTGGCAAGCGACATTCCGGTGGTGACAATCGATCATATTTTCAATAACCGGATCGCTGTAATGTCCGATAATGTCAAGGGTATGCGCTCCCTGCTGCAGTTTATTTACCACAAAGGGCACAGGCGGATCGCCTATATCCACGGCCATGCGTCCTCCGTAACCGGCAGCAGGCTTTCTTCATTTTATAAGACGGCCGGGGAGCTGGGGCTGGATATTCCGGACGAGTATGTGCTGGAAGCCGGCTATCGGGATACGGACGGCGCCGCCGCTGCCACAGAGGAGCTGCTCAAGCTCCCCTGCCCGCCCACCTGCATTTTATACCCGGATGATTTCGCCTGTCTGGGAGGAATGAACATCCTGCGGGAAAAGGGGTTCCGGATCCCGGAGGATATTTCCATCGCAGGATATGACGGCCTGCGGATAGGAAGGCATGTGGATCCGAAGCTTACCACCTTAAAGCAGGATACCGGCAAACTGGGGAGCTTTGCCGCAGAAAAGCTGATTGGACAGATCGAAAGCCCGAAAACCAGCGTCCCGGAAATCCTTGTGGTTAAAGGGGAGGTTTTTGAAGGCGGGTCTGTAGGCAGTCTGGAATTATGATGCACGGATTCCCGCGGACAGCGGGCAGACGGATACCCTGTTGCTTACGCCGGGGTGTCTGACTTAAGAAAGAGAGGAAAACGAATATGAAATTTACGGAAGGATATTGGCTGCGCAGTGAAAAAGCCAATATTTTATATGCATCACAGGCATATGATGTGCAGGAAATCCCGGGAGGAATGAGGGTGCTTGCCCCGGTGGGATATATCAGCTCCAGGGGGGCAACCCTGAATATGCCCACCATTACCCTGGAATTCACCGCTCCTATGGAAAACATGATAGCGGTAAGGGCATGGCATCATGAAGGCTATGATAAAAAGGAGCCTGTCTGCCCCAAGCATCCCCAGCCTGTGGAGGTCCATGTGGAAATCGGGGAAGAAGAAGCCGTTATGAGGGCAGGAAAGGTTGCCGTACGTGTGAACCGGAAGGAATGGGGCTATTCTTTTGAAGCGGAAGGAAAAGAGCTTACCAGATGCGGTTTCCATAACCTTGGGTATGCCCGTTGGGACAGAACGCCTTCCACCATGTTTCCGGCGGACAATTATCTGACGGAAAACGGAAAGCCTTATATGGTAAATGAACTCTCCCTGCAGGTAGGGGAAAATGTATACGGTTTCGGGGAACGGTTCACCTCCTTTGTGAAAAACGGACAAGTGGTGGAAACCTGGAACGAAGACGGCGGCACCGCATCCCAGGTGGCCTATAAGAGCGTCCCTTTCTATATGACCAACAAAGGCTACGGTATTTATGTGGATCATACCGATAATGTTTCCTTTGAAGTGGCGAGTGAAAAAGTGGAATATGTGGGATTCTCCGTTCCCGGGGAAGAGCTGCGCTACTGCTTTATCTACGGACCCTCACCCAAGGAAGTCCTCAAATCCTATACCGCCTATACCGGACGTCCCGCCCTGCCTCCCGCATGGAGCTTCGGGCTGTGGCTGTCCACCTCCTTTACCACCAATTATGATGAGGAAACAACAAGCTCCTTTATCCAGGGAATGGCTGACAGGGATATCCCTTTGAGCGTATTCCACTTTGACTGCTTCTGGATGAAGGAATTCCAGTGGTGCGATTTTACCTGGGACAAGAGAGTATTCCCGGATACGGAAGGAATGCTGAAAAGATACCATGACAAAGGGCTGAAAATCTGTGTCTGGATTAATCCATATATTGCCCAGGGAACCCCTTTCTTTAAAGAAGGGGCTGAAAACGGCTATCTGGTAAAAAGGGCCGACGGCAGAGGCGTATGGCAGACCGACAACTGGCAGGCCGGAATGGGCCTGGTGGATTTCACGAACCCCGCCGCCTGCAAATGGTACGCCGACAAGCTGAAAACCCTTTTGGATATGGGGGTTGACTGCTTTAAGACCGACTTCGGTGAACGAATCCCCGTGGATGTGGAATGGTTTGACGGAAGCGATCAGGGAAGCATGCACAACTATTACACATATCTGTATAACCAGTGTGTGTTCCATCTGCTGAAGGAAGTGAAGGGAGAAGGGGAAGCCGTCCTTTTTGCAAGAAGCGCGGCGGCAGGCGGACAGCAGTTCCCGGTACACTGGGGCGGTGACTGTTCCGCCAATTACCCTTCCATGGCGGAAACCATCCGGGGAGGACTTTCCTTCTCCATGTCCGGCTTCTCCTTCTGGAGCCATGACATATCCGGTTTTGAAAGCACCGCCAGCCCGGATTTGTATAAGAGATGGGCGGCCTTCGGACTGCTTTCCTCCCACAGCAGGCTGCATGGATCCGGAAGCTACAGAGTGCCGTGGTTATTTGACGACGAAGCGAGTGATGTTGTCCGTTTCTTCTCCAGGCTGAAATGCACCATGATGCCTTATCTGTACGCCAAGGCTGTGGAGGCCCATGAAGAAGGAACCCCCATGATGCGTCCCATGGTATTTGAATTCCCCGCCGATCCGGCAGCCGCCTATCTGGAAACCCAGTATATGCTGGGCGATGCCATTCTGGCAGCCCCCGTGCTCCGTGCGGATAAAAAAGCGCAGTATTATCTTCCGGAAGGCAGATGGACGGATTATTTCACCGGTGAGGTAAAAACCGGAGGCCGTTACTATGAAGGCGAATATGATTATTTTTCCCTGCCGCTCTATGTCAGGGAAAATACCCTTCTTGCCCTCGGCAGCGTAAATGACAGACCGGATTATGACTACAGGGAAGGCGCTGCCCTGCATCTGTATGAACTGGCGGAAGGCGCTTCCTGCAGCTGCCGTCTGGTGGATCAGAAAGGAAACACGGTGACCGTGGTAACCGCAGACAGAAACGGGGATACCATTACCTTTGCGGCGGATGCGGACATGGACGGCCTCACCCTGGTGCTTCACGGCATCGGCGGGGAAAGTAAGGCGGAAGGCGGGGAAATCCTTGCAGATGCCGGGGAAAATACCGTTTCCATAGCTGTTTCCGGTAGCACCCGGAAGGTGACGGTTACTATTAGTTAATAAGTTCACGGGATTCGCTTTCCTAACGGAAACAGGAAAGCAGAAATAAAAAGGTCCGTCCGGTGTATGATAACCGGGCGGGCCTTTTTGGAACACGCGCCCCTCCGTATTGGTATAACTTTATTCCTGTTCACAGTCCCATGACTTTAGTATTTTTTAATCTTTTTTTCATAAACCGTTTTCTTGTAATATAGCCTTTAGTGGGGTATGATACGAATAGGAAGTAAAAAAGGAGATAAGCAGATGACAAAAACAGAATTCCTGGAAGCTCTGCGGCGTGCACTGAACGGGAATATGGCGGCTGCATCCGTGGAAGATAATCTTACATTTTATGATACCTATTTTAAAACAGAGACGGCGAAAGGAAGGACGGAATCCGATATCCTGTCCGGACTTGGGGATCCCCGGATTCTGGCAAGAACCCTGATAGATGCGGCAGAACGTGCCGGAGATGAATATGCCCATGAAGCCAACGAGACACAATTCCGGGCGGCCGGAGGTCCGGGCAGCCAGAATGATTACCAGGAAGAAAAATTTACCCAAAGAACCGGAGGTACTGTGAACCGGGTGCATATGCCCGGGTGGCTGATAGCTATCCTGGTCCTGATGGCGGTGGTGGTGGTCATCAGCGTGGTCGGTTCCCTAATGTGGGCCGTTCTGCCTTATCTGATTCCTATCGTACTGGTGGTATATATTATCCGGCTCTTTCGAAAAAAATAAAATTATTGTGCATAAAAAAGCTGTTTTTTCAAATACTACTCCTGTAACAAAAATGAATCAGGAGGTTTTATATTATGTCTAAGAATGATTACAACCAGAACAGCCAGAACAGCGAAAAGCAGAACCAGCAGAATAAGTCTGAGAATTCCAGCAGCAACAGCCAGAAGAATCAGAACAACCAGAGCAAGAACAGCTCTTCTGACTGCCACAGCGGAAAAGACAGCAGCAAAGAGAACAATTATTAATCTACAATAGCTGAAAAAAGCCGGGAAGGCGCGGAGATATCCGCCCTTCCCGGCTTTTTACATACAGGAACCCGGACTTTGCAGGAGGCGGATGCCTCTGTGTCCGCCTCCTGCGGGGCCGGCTGGAGATAGATCAAAATATCATTGACGGGAAAAAGAAATAAACGTAATATATAGCTATGAGAAAATTTGAGTTGATTGCGCCCTGCCATTTTGGGCTGGAGGCGGTATTAAAAAAAGAAATTATTGATCTGGGGTATGATGTGCTTCAGGTGGAGGACGGGCGGATTACGTTTTTCGGGGATGAAGAAGCGGTCAGCCGGGCAAATGTGTTTCTGCGCAGTGCGGAGCGTATTCTGATTAAGGTGGGAAGCTTTCATGCGGAAACCTTTGAAGAATTGTTTCAGGGGACGAAAGGCCTGGCCTGGGAGGAATATATCCCCCGGGACGGAAAATTCTGGGTGGCTAAGGCCGCCAGTGTGAAGAGCAAGCTGTTCAGCCCTTCAGATATCCAGTCCATTATGAAAAAAGCGATGGTGGAACGCCTGAAGGAAAGCTATCATGCGGGCTGGTTTGAGGAAAACGGAGCTTCTTTTCCAGTGCGCGTGTTCCTGATGAAGGATGAGGTGACGGTAGGGCTGGATACTACGGGGGAATCCCTTCATAAGAGGGGGTACCGTAAATTGACGGCAAAGGCACCCATTGCGGAGAATCTGGCCGCTTCCCTTATCATGCTGACACCCTGGAGGGGGGATCGGATATTGGTGGATCCTTTCTGCGGCAGCGGGACATTTCCCATTGAAGCGGCTTTGATGGCGGCCAACATGGCTCCCGGCATGAACCGCAGCTTTACGGCGGAGAACTGGCCGGAGGTGGTTGCCAGAAGGAACTGGTACGATGCGGTGGACGAAGCGGGAGACATGGTGGACCTGGATGTGGTAACGGATATCCAGGGCTATGATATTGATGACAAGATGGTTTCCATTGCCAGGGAGAATGCGCGTCTTGCGGGTGTGGAAAAGCTGATCCATTTCCAGCGCCGCCCTTTGTCGCAGCTCAGTCATCCCAAGAAGTATGGTTTCCTGATTACCAATCCTCCCTATGGGGAAAGGCTTGAAGAAAAAGCCGCCCTGCCAGCCTTATATAAGGAAATCGGGGAACGGTTCGCCGGTCTGGATTCCTGGTCCATGTATCTGATTACCGCTTATGAAAACGCAGAACGTGATATCGGAAGAAAAGCGGATAAAAACAGGAAAATATATAATGGGATGATGAAGACCTATTTTTACCAGTATTTAGGCCCCAGGCCGCCGAAACGGCAGAAGCAGGAAGACTAGGCCAGATACCCGGCGGCAGCCGCCAAGGCGAACTTGGCCCCTTGTCCGCGGGAATAAAACGGATGGAGTACAGGATAAATGAGCAGGAGAGTTATTTTTGCTACGGGAAACGAAGGGAAGATGCGGGAAATCCGCATGATTCTTGATAATCCGGAACTGCAGGTGCTGTCTATGAAGGAAGCCGGGATAGCGGCTGATATTGTGGAGGATGGAAGTACCTTTGAGGAAAATGCACTGATTAAGGCAAGGGCGGTGGCCGCCTGTGCCGGTAAGGGCGATATTGTCCTGGCGGACGATTCCGGCCTGGAGATTGATTACCTGGGCGGGGAGCCGGGCATTTATTCCGCCAGATATATGGGCGAAGACACCTCGTACCGGATTAAAAATGCAAATCTGATAGGCCGCTTAGACGGCGTCCCCAAAGAAGAGCGTACAGCCAGGTTTGTTTGTGCCATTGCCGCGGTCATACCGGGCGATGAACCGGAGGAGTTTGTGGTCAGAGGTATCATTGAGGGATATATCGGCTGGGAAGAAAAGGGTACCAATGGCTTTGGTTATGATCCTATTTTTTATGTGGAGGAATACGGCTGTTCCACCGCGGAGCTGGACAGCGTGACAAAGAACCAAATCAGCCACAGAGGGAATGCGCTGCGCATGATGAAGGAGCGTCTTGACGGAATCCTGTAGTCCGGATTCCGGTACACATGAGGAAAGAGGGAACAGAGGATGAAGGTATTGATAATCAGCGATACCCATCGCAGAGATGACAGATTCCTTGCTTTAATAGAACGCATAAAACCTATAGATATGCTTATACACTGCGGCGATTCCGAAGGAAGCGAGGAGCTTTATAAGGCCGGTGCGGACTGCCCGGTGGAAATTGTGGCCGGTAATAACGATTTTTTTACGGATCTTCCCAGGGAAAGGGAATTTGATGTGGGGAAATACAGGGTATGGCTTACCCATGGCCATAATTACTATGTATCCATGGGAAATTCCATACTGAAGGAGGAAGCCAGGGCCAGAGGCGTTGATATAGTTATGTATGGCCACACCCATAAGCCGGTCATCGATGTGGACAAGGAGGTTACCGCGATCAATCCGGGCAGCCTTTCGTTTCCGCGCCAGGAAGGGCGCAGGCCCTCTTATATCCTTATGGATCTTGACAGGGACGGCCAGGTTCATTACCATTTGAATTTTTTGTAAAAAAATTGGTAAGAAAATTCAAAATATCCGTTGACATATGCTGATGGGTGTTATATAATAACTTCTGCGTCACGGCTAAAGGTGAGCAGAAACCGGGGTGTGGCTCAGCTTGGCTAGAGCGCCTGGTTTGGGACCAGGAGGTCGCAGGTTCGAATCCTGTCACCCCGATTACCCATACTTTTAGTTGTACACGGTTTTTGTTTGATATATGCGGGTGTAGTTCAATGGTAGAACACCAGCCTTCCAAGCTGGATACGTGGGTTCGATTCCCATCACCCGCTTGCGGGTGATTAACTGTTTGTTGGTAATTTCCCGTTTGCGGGTAGATTATCTGTTTACTGGCGGTCCTTTTTGGGACAGGCATTTGTAAGCGGCTGCCCGATTGGCAGATTTCAGCTGCCGGCATCAGTCAGAGTAGTCCTGTTGTTTAATCGCCAGGCGTTCCCGTAATATGTGTTCGTAGCTCAGTTGGATAGAGCAACGGCCTTCTAAGCCGTGGGTCGGGGGTTCGAATCCCTTCGAGCACGTTGAGGTTATGAGAATTTTCATAATCCATATGGTGGGTATAGCGCAGTTGGTTAGCGCGCCAGATTGTGGCTCTGGAGGCCAAGGGTTCGAATCCCTTTATCCACCTTCTTGGGCTATCGCCAAGCGGTAAGGCACAGGACTTTGACTCCTGCATTCGCTGGTTCGAATCCAGCTAGCCCAGTTGCACAAAAGGAATCTTTTGTATATGATTCTTTTTTTTATTCTTTTTTCCGGATGTATACTTTTTACAATTTGGGGAAAGGTAACTGAATAAGATGAGGAGCACTAGCTCAGTCGGTAGAGCACCTGACTTTTAATCAGGTTGTCGGGGGTTCGAATCCCCCGTGCTTCACTTCGAAAGCCTTGGTTTTACAGGGCTTTTTTTGTGTTCTTAACGGCCCATATTCCGCAGCCATGACGGATGTATTTGATGACTGCCCATAAACACGTAAATTGACAAAAGAGTAACGGGATAATGTAATAAACATAAAATAATTATAAAAAGATATCAGGTTATATAATAGTGTGATAACAGAAACAGAACGGTATACAATTGTCTTTTTTGGTGTTGATTCTAAATTTTACACAAAAGAATTTATTGCCTATCTTTAGGAAGAAAGTGCAAATAAAGAATTCCGAAAATCGGGAATATTCATAACGGCGTTAATAAGCATTGACAGGCTTGTATGCGGAAAAATAAGAGGATGTACATTAGGAGATACTGCACACATAATAACAACGGTAAGAAATCCTGTTGAAGTAAGAAGCCAGGAGGCTTTTTGGAATTCGTATGTAAATATTACCAAGGAAGTAAGGGAAAAACTGGGCAATCCAAGTTCTACAATTTCCATTCAAAATATTGATTACCGGTATATTACCGAATAACTAATAATGGTTGGGATCCCCGTGTCTCATTACAGAGAAACAGCGGCATCTTCATTAATGAAGGCATCGCTGTTTTTTACTGTGGTTTCTATATTATAGAAACGACCTGTTATTTCTTAAAGCCCGTAACTTCCCTTTACCGGATCACGGAACAGAGGCAGCCGGGGAGCACGGAAGGTGAAATAAATAAAGAGTACGGATAACAGAATAAGTACAGCCAGGCTCAGATAGGGGAGAAGGCGGGACACGACCTTATCCTTATTGGGATAAGCGGCTTTTCTTTCTGCCAGGCTGCTGAGAAAAAATGCCAGCAGGATACTCAGCAAAAACACGGTGATGTCCAGCGCCAGATAATTGGTGCCAAGAACGGCGGTATAGGAATAAAAAAACAAGGGAATAAGGATCAGCCCTGCCGCCAGGCCTATGGTCCTGGAAGGAAGAAAAACCGCGGGATCGCGGGAGGCGTGGAATAATTCCCAGAGTGTATACAGGACAAAGGGAAAATAAAGCAGCTTCAGATGCTCCCAGACAGATTCGTTGACCGGAGAAAACAGAGCTGTCAAGGGGAGTTCCCCCGACCATTCATATAAGAAATGAAGAAGAGTGCCAAGTACGGCTGTAAACAAGATGCCCCAAATTGTGTAACTGTATTTTTTCCTGAACATATTTTCTCCCTGCCTTACGGTTTATATTATCCATTTACATATATAGAAAAGTATTCCCGTTTTTATTTGGAAATAACCTTTTGCCCGTGATATTACAGGCAGCAGGGGTGTATCTGAACGGTTACATCTGTTATAGTTGTCAGTAAGAGCGAATTTTGGAAAAGGGGTAGATTTTATAACCGAAGTTATGATATATTAGTACTGTAAAGCAGTATAGCGTGTTTTTCTTGAAGAGGTAACCGGTATGCACAAGGGATACATGTTTTCGAAATATGCATTGGATAAAGAGTTAAAGGATGTGGGAGGTCTCTGGAGTCGTATCGATTTCAGGGACTATATTATAACGCCGAAAAAGGTATGGCTGATAAACCGGTGGTTTCAGGCCGGTGTTTTCCTGCAGCGCCCTGCCAAAGGGATGAAGCGGAGTAAGAAAAGCATCCGTACTGCAGACGGCGGAAAAATCGGGCTGACCATATATGAACCGGCCAATATCAGTAAAAATGCCCCCTGTATGATTTATTATCATGGAGGCGCTTTTGTATTAAGGGACAGGCCGTCCACACACCGGCTGGCCCAGGTGTATTCGGAAAATATAAGATGTAAGGTAATTATGGTACATTACCGGCTGGGAGAGCCTTATCCGGATCCTGTGAAGGATTGCTACGGGGCTTTTGCCTGGATATCCCGAAATGCCGCAAAGCTGGGAATTGATAAGGACAGGATAGCGGTGATCGGTGACAGCGCAGGAGGTGCCCTCGCGGCGGCTGTGACGCTGCTTGCCAGAGACAGAAAAGGCCCGCCCATCTGTTTTCAGATGCTGATTAACCCGGTAACGGACAGGAGCATGACCTCCTGGTCCATGCGTCAGTTTGTGGATTCGCCCGGATGGAATGCCAATCTGAACCGTCAGATGTGGGATTTATATCTGCAGAAGGGGGATTTCGGCAAACCGCAGTATGCCGCACCCTTATGCGCCGCTTCTTTGGAGAAGCTTCCGCCCGCTTATGTGGAAACCCAGGAAATTGACTGCCTGCGGGATGAGGGAAATGCCTATGCGGACCGTCTGGCACGTGCGGGAGTCCCTGTGGAGCTGAATGAAATACGCGGCACCTTTAATGGATATGATGTTTTATTTGACAAAAACAAACTGGTACAGCTGTCTGTAACAAGGCGCTGTCTCGTTATGAAGAGGGCATTCGCTAAGATCCCGCTAATAACACGTTCATAATGCGTTAAGGAACTCCCCGGAATATCGTATTTGTCTGCCAGTCATGCTATGGTATCTGTGAAAGATACATAATGCGGACAGGAGGCAGCAGACAATGTGGGATATCTGGTCAATTTTATCGGTGATTATTATAGTGGCAGGTGTGGTCGGCGGTGTCTATTATGAAAATATAAAAAGATAAGACAGGCAGCACCTGGGAGGAAGGGGATGACAACAGCATGCCCTTCTTTTTTGTATCGTTACTGTTCCCTCCGTGCTCAGTAACTTTGAATCCTTCCGCAGCCGCTCTGCCCTAAAAAAACACGGGACAAACCGGCTGAAATATTGTAAACTATCAATAGGCATTACGGCAGGATGGGAGGGTCACAGATGAAAGAGAGGGAATATTTGCTGATTGCCCTGGATATGGACGGGACGCTGCTGAATTCCAGGCAGGAAATAACGCCCAGAGCCGGAAGGGCTATGGAAGAGATCATGCGGCGGGGAAAACAGGTGGTTTTCTCCACAGGAAGATGTATCCGTGAAATGGAAGCTTACCTGGAAGCTTTCCCTTCCATGAAATATCTGATATGCGAGAGCGGCGCATGTGTATATGATTTGCAGAAGAAGAAGCATATAGCCCGGATCCCCATACCGCCCAGGCTTGTGCTTAAGGTAATTGCCTGTGTGGAAGGGGAGGATATCCTCACCTCTTTTTTTATGGGAAACCGTCCGTTTATGGATACGGCCTATATGCGGCGTCTTGCCGCATTCGGTCTCGGGGATTTTGACGAGGTGTTCCGTCAGAGTGTGGTAAAGGTAGAAAACCTGTTTTCTTTTTACCGGGAGAATCCCATGGAGGTGGAAAAAATTAATCTGTTCTTTAAGGATGGCGACAGCCGCCGGAAAGCGCTTGAGAAAATAGCAAGGCTTCCGCTTTCCCTGGCAAGCTCCCTGGCGGGTAACCTGGAGATCAATGCACAGAGGGCTAATAAAGGGGAAGGGCTTAGAATCCTGTGCAATCATCTGCAGATTCCTATGGAAGCGGTCATCGCAGTAGGGGATAACAGTAACGATGTGGAAATGCTGCAGGCAGCAGGATTTCCGGCTGCGGTAGGGAATGCGGTTCCCCGGGTGAAGGCGCTGGCGCGGGAAATAACAGAGGACTGTGACCATGACGGGGCAGCTATAATCATGGAAAAATATATGTTGTAGATACAGCAAATACACAAGAAGAAATCCTGCAGGGGATTTCTTCTTTTTTTTCTGCAGGATAAACCTGCAGCAGATCAGGCAGGTCTGCATATGCGCGGCGCGGACCGTATAAAACGTGGCGGCAGCAGACGTCGGCCTGGCGTGCAGCGGAATGTATTTTTATGCGTTTTTGAATGGTATAATTCGGGTAAAAATGTTTAAAATCATAAAGGACAGCATGTTTTTACCCAGAAAACAGAAGGAAAATACATGTAAAATGCTGGTAAAAAAAGTGGAAAAAACTTATAATTATTCAAAATGTATATTAAGCACAAGAAAAATAGAAATTAATATAAAAAATATACAAAAAAGTATTGCATTAAGAAATATGATGTGGTAATATACAACCATAGCAATTGGAAACGTTACCGACAACGTTACCGATAACGTTTCCGGAATCTAGGCAATTTAAGAAAAGGAGAGGTAATTATGAAAAAGAAACTGATCAGCGCATTACTGAGCGTAGCAATGGTTTCTGCCCTTCTGGCCGGCTGCGGATCAAAGGCAGGGGCGGAAAGCACACCTGCACCGGCAGAAACACCGGCAGAAGCGGGTTCTGAGGCGGAGCCGGAGGCTCCTGCGGAAAGCACGGCGGAGACAACCGCGGCAAGCGGCGAAGGCAAGGTTTATTATCTGAATTTCAAACCGGAACAGGCAGAGGACTGGGTGGAGCTGGCTAAAGTATATACGGAGCAAACCGGTGTGCCGGTAACGGTAGTGACAGCGGCTTCCGGAACCTATGAATCCACGCTGAAGTCTGAGATGGCTAAATCAGAAGCGCCTACCCTGTTCCAGGTAAACGGACCTGTAGGCCTGGCATCCTGGAAGGATTACTGCTATGACCTGAAGGATAGTGAAGTTTATAAGAATATCGAAAGTGATGACTATGTACTGAAGGAAGGCGACTCCGTTCTCGGTATGGCATATGTTATCGAAACCTACGGTATCATCTATAACAAAGCGCTGCTGAATGATTATTTTGCACTGCCCGATGCGGAAATCACCTCCATCGACCAGCTGAATAATTTTGAAGCGCTGAAAAAGGTTGCGGACGGCATTCAGGCACACAAGGAGGATCTCGGCGTAGAAGGTGCCTTTACATCCGCAGGTTTTGATGCCTCCTCCGACTGGAGATTCAAGACCCATCTTGCCAACCTTCCTGTTTATTATGAATACAAGGCTGATGGAATTACCTCCTCACCTGCAATTAAAGGAACCTATCTGGATAACTACAAACAGATTTTTGACCTGTATATTACAGACGCTACCTGTGAACCCAGTCTCCTTTCCGGTAAAACCGGTGAAGATGCCGCTTCCGAATTCGCACTTGGCGAAGCGGTATTCTACCAGAACGGCACATGGGCTTACAATGATATCAAGGACAATGAAGTAGCGGACGAAGATCTGGGAATGCTTCCTATCTACATTGGCGTGGAAGGGGAAGAGAATCAGGGACTTTGTACCGGTTCTGAAAACTACTGGTGTGTAAATAAGAACGCAGCACCGGAAGATATCCAGGCAACCCTTGATTTCCTGAACTGGGTGGTAACCAGTGATGAAGGACGTGACGCCCTTGCAAACAAGATGGGATTTGTAACTCCTTTCAAGACTTTTGCAGACGGCTATCAGTCCACGAATCCGCTGATTGTTGCCAACGATGAATATACAAAAGCCGGAAAAACACCCGTTTCATGGAACTTCACAACCATGCCTTCCGAAGAGTGGAAGAACGGTGTGGGCAGTGCGCTTCTGGAATATGCACAGGGCACCGGAAAATGGGATAACGTAGTAACGGCATTCGTGGACGGATGGAAGTCCGAATACGATGCGGCAAATGCACAATAAACGCCCATGCCCGGTTACCGGGCAGCATAGTGTATAAAATGCAGCCGGGCCGAACGGCCATCCATACGGTGGAAACGGAGCTTTCACCGTAAGACGGAGAACAATGGCTGCCAGCGTTTAGAGGCGGCAGTTGCTTATGAGCAGGGCGGGCGAGGAGTGCCCGCCCTGTTTCATACAGCGGATGCACACTTTATATTAAGAGAGGAAAGAAAATGGCAAAAGCAATCAGAAGGTATTGGCCGATTTTTGTACTTCCTACATTTCTTGCTTTTATCCTGGGATTCATAGCCCCATTTATCATGGGCATTTATTTATCCTTCTGCAAGTTCACTACGGTAACGGATGCCACATTTATCGGCTTTTCCAATTATCTTAAAATTTTTACGGATCCGTCCTTTGTCCATGCGCTTTGGTATACGGCGCTATTCACCGTGGTATCGGTGATCCTGATCAATGTACTGGCCTTTGCGGTGGCCCTGCTTCTCACCAAAGGTTTTAAGGGAACCAATATTTTCAGGACGGTGTTTTTTATGCCCAACCTGATCGGCGGCATTATCCTGGGCTATATCTGGCAGCTCCTTCTCAACGGCATACTGCTGTATTTCAACCGGACGCTGACCTATTCCTCCACCTATGGCTTCTGGGGGCTGATCGTTCTGATGTGCTGGCAGCAGGTAGGCTATATGATGATTATCTATATTGCGGGTATCCAGAATATTTCCGGGGATTTAATCGAAGCGGCCAAGATTGACGGGGCCAATTCCAGGCAGATACTCAGGAACGTGACCATCCCTATGGTCATGCCCTCCATCACCATCTGTACCTTCCTGACACTGACCAACTCCTTCAAGCTGTTCGACCAGAACCTGGCGCTGACCAACGGGGAGCCGTCCAAGATGTCGGAAATGCTGGCCCTGAATATTTATAATACCTTTTACGGCCGTACCGGCTGGGAGGGCGTAGGGCAGGCCAAAGCGGTGGTTTTCTTCATCCTGGTGGCGATTATAGCCTTAGCGCAGAATAAGATCACACGAAGGAAGGAGGTACAGCAGTAATGAATGCGAGAAAAGCAAAGCACGGCGGGCTTCTGACCTTTGTATTTACCCTCATATCCCTGGTGTACGTATTTCCCATCGTACTGGTGGTCATCAACTCCTTTAAGAAAAAAGCCTATATCAGCAGAAAACCTTTCGCCATTCCTGCGGGGAAAATGTATGTGGGCCTGGAAAACTATGTGAACGGAATTAAAAAGACCGGTTTTGTGGATGCCTTCTGGACGTCCCTGTTCATAACCGTTTTGTCCGTTACCGTGATTATCCTCTGCACTTCCATGTGTGCATGGTATATATCCCGGGTAAAAAACAAGTTTACCACCGGCCTGTATTACCTGTGCCTGTTTTCTATGATCGTTCCGTTCCAGATGGTTATGTTTACCCTTTCCAAGCTGGCGGATATGCTTCATCTGGGAAATCCGCTGGGTATCGTTGTGGTCTATCTGGGTTTTGGAGCAGGGCTTTCGGTCTTTATGTTCTGCGGCTTTGTAAAAGGGATTCCGCTGGAAATAGAGGAGGCGGCCATGATCGACGGCTGTACGCCTATCCAGACTTTTTTCAGTATAGTCATGCCTATTCTGAAGCCGACCTGCATTACGGTGGCTATTCTCCAGGCTATGTGGATCTGGAACGATTACCTTCTGCCTTACCTGGTTCTGGATATGACCAAATATAAGACCATTCCTATTGCGGTCCAGTATTTGAGAGGCGGCTACGGCTCCATTGATATGGGTGCTATGATGGGTGTTCTGGTGTTGGCGATTATCCCCATTATCATTTTTTATCTGGTCTGCCAGAAATATATTATTGAAGGCGTTGTGGCGGGAGCGGTGAAAGGGTAGGAATACGTAACGGTTCAGACCCGGCTGGACAGTAACGGACTGTCACAGAAAAACCGCGGGAAAACAGACAGGGTTGACTTACACCAGAACTGTCCTATAAAATAAAGGTGGGTTTTTTGTCAAAACCTGTAAAATATGACGCCAGATGTGGGGGACGGGTGTTTGAATATGAGGAAAGAGCATGATGTGGAAGAAATAACGATTAGAGATATCGCCAGATTCTGTAATGTGGGGGTAAGCACGGTATCCAGGGCCATCAATAACCATCCGGATATCAATCCGGAAACGAAAAAAATGATTATGGATACCATCCGGAAGCATGGTTATATACCCAATAACAGTGCGAGAAACCTGAAGCGTACGGACGGGAAGTGCGTTGCTGTGCTGGTCAAGGGTATCACCAATCCTTTTTTTGCGGATGCCATACAGATTATTGAGGATGAAATCAAAAGGAAAAAATATTCCATGGTCATCCGGCATGTGGAATCCAACGAGGACGAAGTGGATGTGGCGCTGGAACTGGTGAAAGAGAAGCGGCTTGCAGGGATAATCTTCCTGGGAGGGTATTTTTCCCATTCCGAAGAAAAACTGCGCAAGCTCCATATTCCTTTTATTCTTTCCACCGTGGGCTGCGCGCCTGACGGAATGCATCATGACTATTATTCCTCCCTGTCGGTGGACGATGAAAAGGAAGGTTACCGGATGACGGATTACCTCATCCGCCAGGGACATACCAAAATCGCCATTCTGGCTGCCCAGCCCAATGACGCCAGCATCGGCAAGATGAGGCTGAACGGCTACAAAAAGGCATTGAAGGATCATGGCATACAGCCGGATGAGGATTTGATCTGCCATATGCCTGCGGATATTAAGTCCTATTCCATGGAAAGCGGCTACGTGATGACGAGAAAGCTGTTGGACTCCGGAAAAGAGTTTACTGCCATTTTCGCTCTTTCGGATACCATGGCGGTAGGCGCGTGCCGTGCCATATTTGAGGAAGGGAAAAATGTCCCCCGGGATTATTCCGTAGCGGGTTTTGACGGAATAGAGCTGTGCAGCTATTACAATCCCACCCTCACCACAATCCGCCAGCCCGTACAGGACATCGCGGAGGAATCCGTGTCTCTTCTGTTCGATATCCTGGCGGGAAGAAGCGGGCACCGGCATAAGGTATATGCCGGCGTGCTGCTGGAACAGGAATCAACGAGGAAACTATAAAACTGGTAACGGCACCGTATTGTTGCCGTTACAAAAAATAACTGCCTCACCTGCTATGGATTTGCCGGAGGATATCCGGCCTGCAGGTGAGGCAGTTTGTTTTCCGGGACAAAGACTGTGACAGTGCCGGTCTGCGGCGGCTGTAAATCAGGCCGCTTTCTTCTGCTTTGCAAAGATGATGAAAAGAAGGGGAGCTACAATACCCGCCATCAGATTGCAGAAACCAAGCAGGGACATGATGCCTGCCAGGCCGAAAACACCGAAAACGAGGAAGATAATACCCCATATCATAAAGAAGTTATTGGTTCCCATCACTTCGGATTTCTTAATTCCCAGTATGCCGATGATAATTTTCAACACATTGAAGATTACCGTGATTGCAAGCGTTACATAGGCGATACCGCTTACCAGACCTACTGCCATATCGGCGGATACCCCGCTTCCGGCATTGGCGGCAACAGCATTGTCCAATGCAGCCTGTGTTGCCGCATCCATGTTATTCATCTGGCCCAGCGTTTTGGTAACATTGATTACCGATATAACAAGGGCAATTGCGGCAAACGCAATCAGAATAAAGGATGCGATTTTCAGAATGTTGTTTTTCTTTTCCATTTCTTCTCTCCTGTAAAATAATTATGTCACTTGTCCGGCGGGCGGCCGCCGGTTTCTCTATGGTTACAGGAGCATTATATTCAATTTTCCCCATTTTTTCAATATTATATTTGGTTTTATACTTCAGACAGTAACAAAAAACGACTGTGGTAAGGGAACTTATTTAAGTGAAAATATCAGTTTTGTTAAAGAAATATTTAGAAATTACCGTGCTGTTCTTTAAGCTTTGCCTGGTAAGATATAGACAGTCAGGAAACGGATGTATAAGGAGAACAGGAGCAGGGTATGGAATATACGGCGGGAATGAAAAAGGCAGAATTTAAACCGAAAATGGAATTACGGGGAAAAACGGAAGGGAAAAGGCTTATTAAGCCTTCTTACGTAATAACGGCGCTGGGAATTACGTTTTGTGCGGCGTTTACTATATACGGTATGCAGAAAGGGCTGTTTACCTCTCAGGAGGCTATGGAGCAGTTCCTGAAGCCTTTTGGGATATGGGGGCCTCTCATCTTTGTTGTAATCCAGGTAGTTCAGGTAGTGGTTCCTATTATACCGGGCGGGGTTTCCTGTTTGGGCGGCGTGCTGCTTTTCGGGCCGTTGTGGGGTTTTGTATATAATTACGTAGGTATCTGTATCGGATCGGCCTGTGCCTTCCAGATATCCAGAAGGCTGGGAATGCAGGCTGTGGAAAAAGCGGCTGACGGTCAGAAATATGGAAAATATCTGAAGTGGATGGAAAACGGCACCTTTGATAAATGGTTTGCACTGGCTATTTTCTTTCCGGCAGCGCCGGATGATCTGCTGTGCTTCCTGGCCGGCGTAACATCCATGTCATTTAAAAAATTTATGATAATTATTCTGCTTGGCAAGCCGTTATCCATTGCGGCATATTCTCTGGGGCTGCAGTTGCTATTTACCCAGGTTCTCCAGATGATCCGGTAGGCATGTTCGTTCAGGCAGGAAAGAAAGAGGGAGTGGAAAATGCAAAAAGTATTGCTTTATAACGGCGGTATGAAGGTGGCAGGTAAAAGCGGTGTGGGGCGGGCCATGGAGCACCAGGCGCGGGCGCTGGAAAATGCGGGGATCCCTTATACATTTGATACAAAAGATGATTATACGGTGGTCCATCTGAATACCGTGTTCCCGGATTCGCTGTGGATGAGCGTAAAAGCCCGTATGCAGGGAAAAGCGGTGGTTTATTATGGGCATTCCACCATGGAGGATTTCAGGAATTCTTTTGTGGGATCGAATATGGCCGCAGGACTGTTCCGGAGATGGATCAGCCGGTGCTATAGAAGCGGGGATGTGATAATTACACCCACACCTTATTCCGCACGGCTTCTTGAGACTTATGGATTAAACAAACCCATAGTGCCCCTTTCCAACGGTATTGATCTGGCCGTTTATAAAAAGAGCGAAGAGGGAGCCAAGAGATTCCGGGAAACCTATTGCATTCCCGCCTCCCGGAAGGTTGTGCTGGGGGTGGGCCATTATATAGAAAGAAAAGGGATCCTTGATTTCGTGGAAATGGCAAAACGGTATCCCCAATATGAATTTATCTGGTTTGGCTCCACACCCACCGCCCTGATTCCCCCGCGGATCAGGAGGGCGGTCAGGACGCAGCTTCCCAATCTGCAGTTCCCGGGTTATATCAGCAAAGAAAAGCTGATGGATGCCTACAGCGGAAGCGATTTGTTCTTCTTTCCCACGTTGGAAGAAACGGAAGGGATTGTCATGCTGGAGGCCATGGCAATGCATACGCCGGTGCTTGTGAGGGATATTCCTGTATATGAAGGCTGGCTTACACATGGAAAGACTGTATATAAAGGAAAGAAGCAGGATGATTTTGAAAGGCTTATACCGGCAATTCTGGAAAAACAGCTTCCGGATCTGACGGAAGAAGCCTATCGGCTGGTAGGGGATAACAGTATCGGTAAAATAGGAACGGCCCTTGCTGAAATTTATTCCGGCTTATTAGAGGAGGGGACCTATGAAAATAGTAATTACAACAGATTGGTATGAACCGGTGATTAACGGTGTCGTTACGTCTGTTCTCACATTAAAAAAAGAACTTATCCGCAGAGGGCATGAGGTGAAGGTGGCTACTTTATCCGATACGGGACACTCCTATAAAGAAGGGGATGTCTATTACATGCGTTCCGTGGATATGAGCAGGATTTATCCCGGGGCAAGGGCTGTATGCTTTCCGGGAAACAGACTGTACGAGGAACTGCTTGGCTGGCAGCCGGACATCGTCCATTCCCAGTGCGAGTTCAGCAGCTTTCTGATCGCCCGCAAAATAGCGGCAGAGCTGGGAATACCTATCGTTCATACCTATCACACGGTATATGAGGACTACACCCACTATTTCAGCGCCGGAAGGCCCTGGGGCAGACAGGCGGCCGCGTGGTTTTCCCGGTTTATCCTGGAAAAAACGGATTTTGTCATTGCTCCTACCCAGAAGGTGAAAGGGCTTCTTGATTCCTATGGCGTGGATCGCCCTATTGCGGTGATTCCCACGGGTATACGGCTGGAACGCTTTCTGCCGGTTTGCTGGGAAACGGTGGATCGGGACAGAAAACAAGTACGGGAAAGCTGCGGGATCGGGGAAGAAAAAAAGGTGCTGCTTGTTCTGGGCCGCCTTGCCAAGGAAAAAAATATAGAAGAAATCATCTCCTATTTCGGGAAGATGAACCGGGAGGAACTGGAGCTTCTGATCGTCGGGGACGGTCCCTACAGAAAGGAACTGGAACTTCTGGCGGATGAGCAGAAGAACAGCAGCCGCATTCATTTTACCGGGATGGCCACACCGGAGGAAACCGCTGCCTATTACCGGGCGG
This sequence comes from Lachnospiraceae bacterium, assembly GCA_022845955.1. GTDB lineage: Bacteria > Bacillota > Clostridia > Lachnospirales > Lachnospiraceae > Eisenbergiella. The sequence goes on along the minus strand of AP025576.1, from coordinate 5,396,556 downwards.
CAGACCTCTTTGTCAGCGCTTCGCAAAGCGAAACCCAGGGAATTACTTATCTGGAGGCCCTTTCCAGCGGACTGCCGGTAGTATGCAGAAAAGATCCTTGTGTGGAAGGGATTGTAAAGCATAAGGAAAACGGTTACCAATACGAAACCTTTGAAGAATTCCGGGATGAATGCCTGAAAATTACCGGGGATGTGGACTGGAAGAATTTCCTGTCCGCAGGAGCGGTACGGACAGGGCTGCAGTTCGGCGCCAGACAGTTTGGGGAAAAGGTGTGCGGCGTATATCAGGCCGCACTTGCGGGAAGGCGCAGCCGGATACGCATCGGCTTTAAAGGGGCGGCAGCTTCCTAAGGATAAGCGGAAAGCAAATACTCACGGACTAAACCCATGGATTCTCCTCCGTGGGTTTTTATGTCGGCAGGAATTTTTACCTTTTTTGGACTTGCATAAACCGAACATATGTACTATAATATGGAAAAGAACGTATGTTCGATTTAACTCCGCGTTTCCGCATGCGTAAGAAGGGATGGAAGCGCAGGAAAAGGCAGGGGCAGAATGGATTACGGAATAACCGACAGACAGATGAGCATTATGGATAAGCTGGGGATCCTGACAGATGCGGCGAAGTATGATGTGGCCTGTACCAGCAGCGGGACGGATCGCAGCGGAGACGGGACGGGTATGGGGAATGCGATTAAGGCGGGGATCTGCCACAGCTTTTCCGGAGACGGCCGCTGTATCAGCCTGCTTAAGATTCTATTTACCAATGAATGCATATATGACTGTAAGTACTGCATCAACCGCTGCTCCAACGATGTTCCCCGGGCTTCTTTTACGCCGGAGGAGGTATGCAGGCTTACCATTGAATTTTACAGAAGGAATCACATAGAAGGGCTGTTTTTGAGTTCGGGGATTCTGTACAGCCCGGATTATACGATGGAGCTTTTGTACCGGACGCTTTTTAAGCTGCGCAGGGAGTATAATTTCCAGGGTTATATTCATGTAAAGGCCATACCGGGGGCCAATCCGGAGCTGGTGCGCCTTACGGGATTCCTGGCGGACAGGATGAGCGTGAATCTGGAGCTGCCTACCGCGGAGGGACTGAAGAAGCTGGCCCCCAATAAGCACAGGAAGAATATTCTCACGCCCATGCGGCTGATACAGAACGGAATAACCGAGAACAAAAATGAGGTGGCGGTTTACCGCCATGCGCCGGTATTTGTACCGGCGGGACAATCCACACAGATGATTATCGGTGCTACCGGCGAGAGCGATTTCCAGCTGATGATGGTGGCCCAGAATCTATATGATAAATTCAGCCTGAAACGGGTATTTTATTCAGCCTTTGTGCAGGTAAATGAGGACAAGGAGCTTCCGGCGCTGCCGGGAGGCCCTCCGCTGCTTCGGGAGCACAGACTGTATCAGGCGGACTGGCTTCTGCGGTTTTATGGATTTCAGGCGGAGGAGCTGCTGGATGAGAGCCGGCCCAACTTCAATGTACTGCTGGATCCCAAGGAGGATTGGGCGCTGCGGCATCTGGAATGTTTTCCGGTGGAGGTAAACCGCGCCGATTACCACACGCTGCTGCGTGTGCCCGGAATCGGTGTGAAAAGCGCCCAGCGGATAGTAAAGGCCCGGCGGAGTGCCTGCCTGCGTTTTGAGGATTTAAAGAAGATAGGAGTGGTCCTGAAGAGGGCGCTTTATTTCATAACCTGCCAGGGGCGTATGATGTATAATACCAGGATTGAGGAAGACTATATAACCCGTAACCTGCTGTCGGTGAAGGAAAAGCTGCCGGCGGAAGCCGGAGGGATGTCTTTCCGGCAGCTGTCGCTGTTTGATGATGTCCGTTTTACGGCAAAACAGCAGGAAATCAGGCAGCTGGGATAACCGTTTATATACGGAGGGTGTAAGGATGGAACAGATATTTATTTGTGAAGATTCCCAGGAAGGCGTGTTTACCGGGATTTATGACGCATATGCTTTAAAGTGTGATCATGACAATACCTATATACAGATTGGGGAGGACGGAAACCTCCGTCTGTTTGCTGAATACAGGGAGATTATACCGGATGTGCAGAAGGCGGATAAGGTGAGGCGGACCATTCTTTCCCGATTCGGGGAGGAATGCTACGAGCAGTTCTGTTATGCGTTATCCTCCTGGGAAACAGATAAGGGGCAGGCCGTCTACAGGGCTGTTGCGGAAGGGCTTAAGGGGCAGTTTCGCGGGAAGCTGCAGGATCATCTGGGGAATGCCGATGTACGCCGTGTTTTTGAACTGAGCAGGTCTGCCGGAAACGAGGCGCATCATCTTCTGGGTTTCCTGCGCTTTGAGGAGACCGCAGGGGGCGTCCTTTTTGGGGAAATCGGACCAAAGAATAATGTAGTTCCCTTTATGATGCCTCATTTTGCGGACCGGTTTCCGAAAGAAAATTTTATTATTTATGATAAGGGACGGAAGCTTTACGGCATCCATCAGGCCGGAAACCCCTGGTTTATGGCTCAAATGGAGCATGGCCCGGAAAAGCGGGATTTGGAATTTTCAGAGGAGGAAAGAAATATCCAGGAACTTTTCCGGTATTTCTGCCGTAAGATAATGATAAAGGAACGGGAGAATAAGAAATTGCAGAGACAGAACCTCCCTTACAGGTTCCAAGAATATATGATAGAATTTGTAAAGAATGAGCAGAAAACGGGACGGTGAAAATGCGGGCAAACACCGGAAATCACACTTTTAGACAAAGAAAGGAGCGGGTTTGGCTCCATGCCGGGACATAATGCAGTATGGCTTTTTTACCTGTCATTTTACGTCGAAAAATGGGGGTTTACATTTCTACCCAATGCTGTATAATATGATAAATCCAAGTAAGAAAGTGAGACAGGAGTGCAAAAACACAAACGCCCCGGGCGGTATATCATGGGTTTTTGTATATATCCGGGAAGTCACTGAACAGTTACGGTATATTTAAGGAAAGGATGAAAGTGAGTGGTAAGTATGAATGGAATCAATCAGTATAAAATTGTGCTGAGACCGGACGAGGTACAGGATTTTGTAAACGCGGCCTCCAGGTGTGATTTCGATATTGACATAGCGTATAACAGCTATGTGGTAGACGCTAAATCTATTCTTGGTGTGTATGGACTGGACCTTACCCGTGTATTGACAGTAACCTGTCATGGATACAGCAAAGAATTTGACAATTACCTCAGAAAATTTGCAATTGCCTGCTGAATGAATGGCGTGAATAAGAACGATTGTACGGTATAAATTGTTTTAGACCCATATAAAGTTTGACTCCCTGTAAAGAAGTGTGTACTATCTTTATAGGGAGTTTTTGTCTGTTCGTAAAGAAGGGCTCTCTTTTGGACTGGAATTTTTCCCGGGTTTTGATGCGGCAGAATGTTTTCTTAATAAGGAGGAATGTGTAACGTGGAAATCAGAATATCCGTGCGCAGCCTGGTGGAATTTATCCTGCGCAGCGGCAGTATAGACAACCGGAAGGGCGCGGCACCTGATAATGCTATGGCGGAGGGCGGACGGATCCACCGCATGATTCAGCGGAGAATGGGATCCGATTACCAGGCGGAGGTAGTGATGCGCTACAGATGGAGCACTTCTGCTTACGATTTGGTGGTGGAAGGCAGGGCCGACGGAGTTATCAGCGGAGACGTTGTTACCATAGATGAGATTAAAGGAACCTACCGTGATTTGGACAAAATGAAAGAGCCGGTGGATGTCCATCTGGCCCAGGCCAAATGCTATGCCTGTATGTATGCCAGAGAGCATGAAAGCATGCAGATGAAGGTACGGATGACCTACTGTAATATAGAAACAGAAGAGCTGCGGTATTTTGTGAATACCTACCAGCGTGCCGAACTGGATGAATGGTTTGATGCCCTGCTGCAGGAATATAAAAAATGGGCGGATTTCTCCAACGAGTGGCAAAAGACAAGGACAGCTTCCATCCGCCAGCTGGATTTTCCATTTCCCTACAGGGAAGGGCAGAAGGAACTGGCTACCTATGTATACCGCAGTATTGTGCATAAGCGGAAGCTGTTTATAGAAGCCCCCACCGGGGTGGGAAAAACAATTTCCACGGTGTTCCCCGCTGTTAAGGCTCTTGGGGAAGGCAAGGCGGAACGGATTTTTTACCTGACGGCTAAAACCATCACACGTACGGTGGCGGATAATACCTTCCAGCTGCTTAGGGAGAGACAGCTGCGGTTTAAGACGGTTATTCTGACCGCAAAGGATAAAATCTGTTTTATGGAAGAAACGGAATGCAATCCCGGAGCCTGCCCTTATGCGGACGGCCACTATGACCGGATTAACGAGGCGATCTACGATCTGCTGATTCATGAGGATCATTACAACCGGGAAAAGGTGGAGGAATATGCCCGGAAATATAAGGTGTGCCCATTTGAAATGAGCCTGGACATGAGCCTTTTTTCCGACGGGATTATCTGTGATTATAACTATGTTTTCGATCCCCATGTATATTTGAAGCGCTTTTTTGCGGAGGGTGTACAGGGGCAGTATATTTTCCTCATCGACGAAGCCCATAACCTGGTGGACAGGGGAAGGGAAATGTACAGTGCGGCACTGGTGAAGGAAGATTTCCTGGCTTTAAAAAAGATAGTGCGGGAATATGACGGCAAGATGGAAAACCAGCTGGACCGGTGCAGCAGGGAGCTTCTTCCTCTGAAACGGGAATGTGAGGACTGCCGTATTGTAGGTTCCATCGAGCCTTTTGTACAGGCTGTGGAGCGGCTGTATGAAACCATGGAAAAATATCTGGAGGAGCATGACGAAAGCCCTGTCAGGGATGAGGTGCTGGACTTCTTTTTTGAGGTGTCCCATTTCCTCCTGATCTATGACAAGCTGGACGACAACTATGTGATTTATACGGAGCTGGAGGAGGATGACCGTTTCCTTGTGAAGCTGTTTTGCGTAAATCCTTCGGTGAATCTGAAGGAATGCATGGAACGGGCGAGGAGCACCGTACTTTTTTCAGCGACACTTCTGCCTATCCAGTATTATAAGAGCCTTTTGGGGGGAGACAAGGAAGATTTTGAGGTATATGCCAAATCCACCTTCAATCCCAAGAAAAAGGCACTTTATATAGGAAGTGATGTCACCAGCAAGTACACAAGAAGGTCACCCAGGGAATATTATAATATCGCCAGCTATCTTCATGAGATTACCAGGATGCGCCATGGGAATTATTTGATCTTTTTCCCCTCTCATTCCTTCCTGCAGAGCGTGTTTGAAGTCTACGAGGAACACTTCCTGGATACGGAAACGGAAGAGTGCATGATTCAGGAGGATATCATGAGTGAAGCGGACAGGGAAGAATTTTTGGGCCGCTTTGAAGGAAACCGGAATTGTGAGCTGGGCGATGTGATTCACATGGACATTGAGGTGGAAGAGGAAAAGAGCCTTCTGGGGTTTTGTGTTATGGGAGGTATATTCAGTGAAGGTATCGATCTGAAGAATGACAGCCTCATAGGGGCAATCATCGTGGGAACCGGCCTTCCCCAGGTATGCAATGAGCGGGAAATTCTGAAATGCTACTTTGATGCCGCCGGAAAAAACGGATTTGATTATGCTTACCGTTACCCGGGTATGAATAAGGTTCTTCAGGCCGCAGGAAGGGTAATACGTACTGCGGAGGATGTGGGTATCGTGGCCCTTCTGGATGACAGGTTCCTGAACGGTGCTTATCAGCAGCTCTTCCCCAGAGAATGGGAGGAATACGAAGTGGTCACGGCAGACAGAGTGGCACGCCGGGTGGAACGGTTCTGGGATGAATGGCTGTTCACAAAAGAAAAAAGCTGAGGGAAATCCCCCGCCAACGCAAGGTTATTCCTTTTTGCCGGCGGGGGATTTGCCTTATGTGTGATTGCCCGGATGTCTGTTGCCGCCGCATTTTCTTACGGCAAGCCCAGTAAATGTGCTTACCTGCTGAACAGTTACAGCAATAATTCAATTTCTTCCTTATAGGGGGGAAGCGTCTTTTCCGGGTTTTCCGGATCCGGACGGTACGGCGTTTCCAGGATTCTGGGAATACCCGGAAAATCGGGATGATGGACGATATATCTTAAGGCATCGTAGCCTATGGTACCTTCTCCGATGTTGGCATGGCGGTCTTTGCCGGCTCCCAGGACGTTCTTGCTGTCATTGATATGAAAGACCGCGATCTGGTCCTTTCCCAGCCGTTTGTCAAACTGTTCCATAACGCCTTCAAAATCCGTTACGATATCGTAACCTGCGTCATTCACGTGACAGGTATCAAAGCATATCCGTAATTTCTCATTACAGACTACCCCATCATAGATGGCGGCAAGTTCTTCAAAGCTCCGGCCGATTTCCGAACCCTTGCCGGCCATGGTTTCCAGGGCAATACAGCAGGGGGTATCCGGCGTCAGCACCGCGTTCAGCCCCTGGACGATCCGGCGGATACCGGTTTCGGTCCCGGCGCCCACATGGGCACCCGGATGGAGGATAAGGACCTTGCTGCCCATAGCGATGGTGCGTTCCAGCTCCAGGGCGAGGAAATCCACAGCCAGTGTATAGGTATCCGGGTTTACCGAATTGCCCAGATTAATGATATAAGGGGCGTGGATAACAAAGTCCTCTATCCCGTTTTCCGCCATATAATCCCGGGCGGCATCGATATTCAGTTCTCCAATCGCCTTCCGTTTGGTATTCTGGGGGGCGCCGGTGTAGACCATAAAGGTATTGGCTCCATAGGAAACCGCTTCTTTGGCAGAACCAAGCAGCATATCCTTTCCGCCCATTTTTACATGTGATCCTATTTTTATCATATATGAAAACTCCATAGTAATGCAGATTTGTGTGAACGGTTATAACTGTTCAGTCCCTTCACATGCACTGTTAAAATTCCTGTTTCCTGTATTTAGCGCCGCCTTTTCAGACAGCAAATTAGTATATCACAGGTTCTGCCGGATGTCCATGGTATGTTTCGTCACGGGGGCAGATAAAAAAAGCCGGTGCCGCCATGGTTCCCTTGTTCCCCCGGCCGCTTCCCCGGGCAGGCGGGATAGTGGTTATGTGGAAAAAATTGTGGAATGTGCGGATTATCAGAAAATGACACGCAGTTTTCCTGGAATGACATGTGGAAAACATGTTTATGACAGTCGGAATTGTGGATAACTATGTGGAAAGTGGGGATTTCTTTTGCAGATATTGTCGAATTGACACGTTTGGAGTCGGTTATACACATTTTCACATCATGGTCGATATAAAGTAAAAAAACTGCAGCAGTCAATTTTATTATGTAAATCAATGTGGATAATTTAAAAGGCTTATCCACAGAAACAGGGAAAAAACTAATAGAAAAAAAGGTGTGAATTACGCTTATCCACACATATGGATAAGTGGAAAACGATGCAAATAAAAAGTGGAAAGCGAAAATGGGATATGGTATACTATAGCGTGCACATGCGCCTCATCAAAAGGAGAGGCGGCGTAACAGTTCCGTATGCTCCGAACTGTTACGGGGCGAAAGCAAATTTAGTTAGGAGGACACAAGTATGTGGGCTTACGAAAGTGTATTTTATCAGATATATCCTCTGGGGTTCTGCGGGGCGCCGTTTGAAAATGACGGAAGCACTCCTGCATCGGAACAGGCCGGAATACAAAAGGTTAACGGCTGGATTGGGCATATAAAGAAGCTGGGTGCCAATGCCATCTATTTTTCTCCGTTGTTTGAATCGGATACCCATGGCTATAATACCAGGGACTTCAGAAAGGTGGACTGCCGTCTTGGCACCAACGAAGATTTCAAAAAGGTTTGTGAAACCCTTCATGAAGAAGGGATCCGCGTGGTACTGGACGGTGTGTTCAACCATGTGGGAAGAGGCTTCTGGGCATTTCAGGATGTGGTGAAAAACAGGGAGAATTCTCCCTATTTACATTGGTTCCATATTGATTTGGGAGGAAACTCCAATTATAATGACGGCTTATGGTACGAAGGCTGGGAAGGCAATTATGACCTTGTGAAGCTTAATCTGCAGAATGAGGAAGTAATTACCCATATTTTTGACAGTGTGAGATTCTGGGTGGATGAATTTGACATAGACGGCCTGCGGCTGGATGTGGCCTATTGCCTGGATCACAACTTTGTCAGACGGCTCCGCAGCCTTTGTGACGGGCTGAAGCCGGACTTTTTCCTTGTGGGAGAGATGCTGCACGGGGATTATAAGGTTCTGGTGAATGAGGGGATGCTGCATTCCGCTACCAATTATGAATGCTATAAGGGACTGCATTCCAGCTTTAACAGCATGAATATGTTTGAAATCAACCATTCCCTGTTAAGACAGTTCGGAGCGGAAAACTGGACGCTGTATAAAGGGCTGCATCTGTTTTCTTTTGTGGATAACCATGATGTGACCAGGATAGCCAGCCTTCTGGGAAATGAAAAGCATCTGCCTCTGATCTATGCCATGATGTTCGGAATGCCGGGGATTCCCTGTGTATATTATGGAAGCGAGTGGGGAGCCAGGGGAAATAAGAGTGACGGCGATCAGGCTCTGCGCGCATGTTTTGCGGAGCCGCAGGAGAATGAATTGACAGCGTTTATCGGAAAGCTGGCAAAGGCTAAAAAGGCGTCACATGCGCTCAATTATGGAAATTTCAGTTCTGTTGTCCTGACGAACAGGCAGTGTATCTTTGAACGGGCGGCGCAGGGAGAACGGGTGCTTGTAGCAATAAATGCGGATGGCGAGCCATATACGGCGCACTTTGATGCAGGCTGCGGAACGGCGGTTGATTTGATTAGCGGTGAAAGCCATGATTTCGGCGGAGGGAGCACGCTGCCCCCCTACAGCGCTTTTTACTGGAAATGTGAAGCGTAAGGAGATGATCCGGGGAACCGTTCAGGCGGGCCTGCGTATTTCCTGTGCAGTCTGTCCAAACGGTTCCGTCTTAAAGCCCTGAAAGGCGGGGACGGGATCACCTGTCATTATCCTGGTTTTATGCGGGGGCATCCAGAAGGCTGCGGACGGCACGGACGGCATCCCCGTCGGTCTGCCAGATTTCATATTCACTCATTCCGGGTATGCCCATGGAGACATGAGATCTGCGGAACTGCATGCCGCTTTCCAGTATCCGTTTGCCGGACATATGGAAGGCTGTTAGAGAGGTTTCCGCAAGCAGGGTGCGTACAGCGCCGGCATTGACACCTGCGCCCGCCAGTATGGTCAAATCCGTTCCCGCTTTTTCCTGAAGCTCCTGTAAAAGTGCGATACCTTCCAGGCAGGAAGGGGCCTGGCCGGAAGTGAGGATGGTATCGATACCCAGCTCCCTGGACTGCTCCAGCGCCTCAAAAGGATCCCGGCACATATCAAAGGCACGGTGCAGGGTAACGGACATCCCGTCCGCCGCTTCCATCAGCTGCTTCATATATTCCATATGCAGGGAACCGGCAGGGGTCAGGCAGCCGATGACCACCCCTTCTGCGCCCGCCTGACGAAATTGGCGCACTTCCTCCGCAATAACCTGGAATTCTTCCCCGGAATATAGGAAATCGCCGAAACGGGGCCTTATCAGAGCATGGATCCGGATATCCGAAAGCATGCGGATACGGCGGAAAAGGGAAAGTGTGGGGGTGGTTCCTCCGATGATCAGATTGGAACACAGCTCCAGCCTGTCAGCCCCGCCCTTTTCGGCAATAAGAGCGGATTCCACGGAGTCAACACAGCATTCTAATAAATAAGAAGACATGGCAGAACCTCCTGTTATATATTTCCGGTCCGCGGGCCATACTCCCGGCCGGACCTGTCCTGTATCCAGTGTATCACAGGGAGAAAGGAAAAACCATAAAAGGATGTTTTTGTTGTTTTCAGCGATGAATGTGTACAAACTGTGAACAAAATCTTATGAAATTCATAATTTGTTAAAAAAGTTTATAAAAACTATTTACAAGTTTAGAGAAAAGTGTTATTCTCATTTTCGTAATACAGATGCAGCCGCATGTAAGGCTGTATGTTTCGATTAGGAGGAGAATTAATTATGAAGAAAAAATTAGTAGCAGTTTTAACAGCAGCAGTTATGACATCCGCACTTATGGTAGCATGTGGTTCCAGCGATGCGGCAGCACCGGTTGAATCCAGCGCAGTAGAATCTTCCGTTGAAGCTACTGTAGAATCCAGCGTAGCAGAGTCCAGCGAAGCAGAATCTTCCGTAGAAGCTTCTACCGAAGCAGCTACCGAATCCGTAGAGCCTACAACAGAAGCAGCTACCGAGACTGAGACAGGTTCCACCGAAGCTACAGAAACCGCTTCTACCGAAGCAACTGAGACAGCTTCCACCGAAGCAGCTGAATAATTCAGTCGTCTGCTTTTAAATATTCTGCAGTATTGCAGAACACAAACAGAAATAGAATAACGTAAAGAGAAAGCAGGTTTTCCGATGGGAAACCTGCTTTTTTTTGAACAACGGATGGCCCGCGCAGCGAGTCAGACATTGTTTGCGCATTGTAGGAGGATAAGAGCAAAGATCGGAACAGCTACGAGACTTTCCATCCTGTTTCAGGACAAAAGGCGGAGCCTGGAGGCAAGCTTCCCTGCAAGGAAATTTCCGGCCAGCCCGGCCAGGACACCGAACAGGATCCCGCAGAGCACATCCGTAGGATAGTGGACATAGAGGTAAAGGCGGGAAAAAGCAATGAGCGCCGCCAGAATCATGGCAGGGATCCCCAGCCGTCTGTTGTTTTTCAAAATTGCCGTTGCGGATGCAAAGGATGCATAGGTATGGCCGGACGGAAAGGAAAAATCCGTGGGAGCGGCAATGAGCAGTTCAATGGCCGTATTAACGGTAAAGGGCCTCAGCCTGGCTATCAGCGGCTTTAAAATCATATTTCCCGTCACCACCATAATGAGCAGGGCAATGGCCGAAGCAATGCCTGTTTTTCTTGTTTTGGGTATAATAAGAAGGACAACGGTGAGCAGAATCCAGAATATGCCGGCATTTCCCAAAGCAGAGATAAAGGGCATGACAATATCCAGGAATTCATTACGGAACAGGTGCTGTATGGCGTTTAAAAATTCAATTTCCCAGCTCATAGTGTTTCCTTTCGTCTAGTTTTTTCCTTATAATGAGGAAGCATATCAAATGGGCGACAGCCGTAACCAGCCAGGTGACCGGATAAGACAGGTAGAGGACAAAAAGGCTGCGGTGCCATTGGAATACGGTAAATATCCACAGTATACGCAGCCCGCAGGCTCCGGCAAGGGAGACGATCATGGGGATAATGGAATAATTCAGGCCTCTCATGCTTCCCACCAGTACGTCCATCAGGCCGCAGAGAAAATAAACCGTGCAGATGACCTGCATACGCATCAGGCCGTACCGGATAACTTCAGGATCGGAAGAATAGATCTGCAGCAGCTTATCGCCGAAAAAAAAGGCCAGATTCCCCAGGACCAGCCCTACGGTAAAGACAAGCGCTTCGCAGGTAATCAGGATTTTGTTGATCCGTTCCTTTTTATCCGCTCCCAGATTCTGGCTGGTAAAGCTTAAACATGCCTGGTAAAAGGCGTTCATGGAGGTATAAACAAAACCCTCCAGATTGCTGGAAGCGGTGCTTCCCGCCATGGCAACGGAACCAAAGGAGTTGATGGAGGACTGGATTAAAACGTTGGATATGGAAAATATTGCGCCCTGCATCCCTGCAGGCAGCCCGATGCGGATCATTTGGATCAGCTTATCCTTATGGATATGCAGCCGGTTTAAATACAGCTTAAAACAGCCGGTTTCATGGAGCAGGCAGCGCAATACAAGCAAGGCGGAAACACATTGGGATATGACGGTTGCTGTGGCTACACCTGCCACCCCCATATCAAAGCAGATGACAAAGACCAGATTCAGGACCACATTGATAATGCCGGCGGCAAAAAGGAAATACAAGGGCCTCTGGGTATCCCCGGTCGCCCGCAGGACAGCCGCGCCGAAATTGTACAGCATGGTGGCAGGCATGCCGACAAAATAAATACGCATATAAAGAGTGGCCTGGCTTAATACATCGTCAGGAGTCCCCATCAGGGTCAGCAGCGGCTTCGCCAGTACGATTCCGAAGAAAATCAGAAAGGTCCCGCACAAAAGGCTTAATAAAATAGAGGTGTGAACCGTTTCACTCACCGCTTTTTCCTGGCGTGCTCCCATATAATTGGCGACCAGGACGTTGGTGCCGATGGAAAGGCCGATAAAAACATTTACCAGCAGATTGATTAGGGAACCGGTGCTTCCCACCGCCGCAAGCGCCTGATGGCCTGCGAACCGTCCGACCACTACGATATCGGCGGCATTGAAAAGAAGCTGCAGGATTCCGGAAAGCATGAGTGGCACCGCAAATTTTAAAAGCTTTCCGGTGAGTGGGCCGTTACACATGTCAATTTCATATGATTTTGTCTTCATGATATGTGGAGTATCCTTTTTTTATGTGTGCTGAGAAAAATTTATAAATTTTTCCGGATTTCCGGAATATGGAAACCCTTCTTTATAAATTGTACCTCCGTTTTGACGGAAGCACAAGTCTTTCTGCAGGAGGATTTGGGAGTTAAAAAATAACGGAAAAAAAAGTTGACAATACGATATGATATTGTTATAGTGGTAATAGAACAAATAAAACAACAGAAGCAACAGGAGGGCATGTGTATGAATATTTCCAAATTTACACAAAAATCCATGGAGGCCGTAGAGCGCTGCCAGAAGCTGGCGTATGAGTACGGCAACCAGGAAATTGAAGAAGAACATCTGCTCTACAGCCTGCTTACCATAGAAGACAGCCTGATACTGAAGCTGATTGAGAAAATGGGAATCCAGAAGGAACACTTTGTGAACCGGGCGGAGAATGCGGTGAGCAAGCGTGTGAAAGTACAGGGCGGCCAGGTCTATGTGGGAAGAGAGCTGAATCAGGTTCTGACATCCGCAGAGGATGAAGCCAGACAGATGGGAGACGAATATGTTTCGGTGGAGCATCTGTTCCTGAGCATGATTAAGCATCCCAATAAGGAAATCAAAGCCATCTGGACGGAATACGGCATTACCAGGGAACGTTTTCTCCAGGCGCTTTCCACAGTGAGAGGCAATCAGAGGGTGACCAGTGATAACCCGGAGGCCACCTACGATACGCTGGAAAAATACGGCGAGGATCTGGTGGAGAAGGCCAGAAACCAGAAGCTGGATCCGGTGATTGGCAGAGACGCGGAGATCCGTAATGTCATCCGTATCCTCTCCAGAAAGACGAAGAATAATCCGGTGCTTATCGGGGAACCCGGTGTCGGCAAGACGGCGGTTGTGGAAGGCCTGGCACAGAGGATTGTGCGGGGGGATGTTCCCCAGGGGCTGAAGGATAAGAAAATATTTGCCCTGGATATGGGGGCGCTGGTTGCCGGCGCCAAATACCGGGGAGAATTTGAGGAACGTCTGAAGGCGGTGCTGGAGGATGTGAAGAACAGTGAAGGACAGATTATCCTGTTCATTGACGAACTGCATACCATTGTCGGCGCAGGCAAGACCGAGGGCAGCATGGATGCGGGCAATATGCTCAAGCCTATGCTGGCAAGAGGTGAGCTGCACTGTATCGGCGCCACCACACTGGACGAATACAGGCAGTATATTGAGAAGGATGCCGCCCTGGAAAGACGGTTCCAGCCGGTCATGGTGGAGGAGCCTACGGTGGAGGATACCATTTCTATCCTCCGGGGGCTGAAGGAGCGTTATGAAGTATACCACGGCGTGAAAATCATGGACAACGCGCTGGTGAGCGCCGCCGTTTTGTCCAACCGCTATATATCCGACCGGTTCCTGCCGGATAAGGCCATTGATCTGGTGGATGAAGCCTGTGCCCTGATTAAAACGGAACTGGATTCCATGCCTACCGAGCTGGATGAACTGCAGCGTAAAATCATGCAGATGGAAATAGAAGAAGCCGCCCTGAAGAAGGAAGAGGACCGGTTAAGTCAGGAGCGTCTGGCCGATCTGCAGAGGGAGCTGGCGGAACTGAAGGAAGAATTCCAGAACCGCAAGGCACAGTGGGATAACGAAAAAGCCAGTGTGGATAAGCTTTCCAGGCTCAGGGAGCAGATTGATGCCGTGCACAGCCAGATAGAAATCGCCCAGCGGGAAGGCGATCTGGAAAAGGCAGCCCAGTTAAGCTACGGACAGCTGCCTGAACTGCGCAAGCAGCTGGAGGTTGAAGAAGAAAAGGTCAGGAGCGAGGATCTTTCCCTTGTCCATGAGAGTGTGAGCGAGGATGAAATCGCAAAGATTGTGTCCAGATGGACCGGAATCCCGATTTCCAAGCTGACGGAAAGTGAAAGGAACAAAACCCTGCATCTGGATGAAGAACTCCATAAAAGGGTGGTCGGACAGGATGAGGGCGTTACCAAAGTGACGGAAGCCATCATCCGTTCCAAAGCCGGGATCAAGGATCCCACCAAGCCCATTGGTTCCTTCCTGTTCCTGGGGCCTACCGGCGTAGGTAAGACGGAGCTGGCCAAAGCACTGGCCGCATCCTTATTTGATGATGAGAACAACATGGTCCGTATAGATATGAGCGAATACATGGAGAAATATTCCGTGTCCAGGCTGATCGGGGCGCCTCCGGGTTATGTAGGCTATGAGGAAGGGGGACAGCTGACCGAGGCCGTAAGGAGAAAACCCTATTCCGTGGTTCTGTTTGATGAGATCGAAAAGGCACATCCGGATGTATTCAATGTGCTTCTGCAGGTGCTGGATGACGGGCGTATTACGGACTCCCAGGGGCGCACGGTAGACTTTAAAAACACCATATTGATTATGACCTCCAATATCGGCGCCAATTACCTGCTGGAAGGAATCAGCCAGGACGGACGGATTTCAGAGGATACAGAAAGGCTGGTAATGACGGATCTGCGGAACCATTTCAGACCGGAGTTCCTGAACCGTCTCGATGAAATCATCCTCTTCAAGCCGCTTGACAAGGACAACATTGCCGGCATTATCAAGCTGATTATAGGCGATCTGAACCGGCGTCTTTCCGACAGGGAGCTGACGATTGAACTCACACCCGCCGCGGAAGAATTTGTGGTGGAAAATGCCTATGATCCGGCCTATGGAGCAAGGCCGTTAAAGAGATATATCCAGAAGCATGTGGAGACTCTTTCCGCAAAGCTGATCCTGCAGGATGCTGTAGGAGAAGGGGATACGATACTCATTGATGTGAAAGACGGCAGGCTGGAAGCCCACAGGAAGGAAGTTCCTGCTATGGCATAAGAGCAAAAATAGAAAGCGCCGGGACGGTTCGCAAGCAGCAAACAATCGTCCCGGCGCTTTCAGCGTATTCTTATTTCCCGGTATTTTTCTCATCCGGTTTTTTCCCGGACCCAAAGCGGCCCATCAGTGCCACAACCAGGCTGATAATGATGATTACGGTGAAAATTCCCACCATACCTTTCCCCATAATAGAAAGGGTGATTAAAAAATTATCCCACATATAAATTCTCCTTTCCCGGAAAATCGGTTTCTATAAATAAAAGAACAAGAATCTTACAGATAGGCGGAAACAAGGCTGATAACCAGACCTCCCGCAATAACGGAAGCAATCTGTCCGGATACGTTTACTCCTGTCGCCTGCATGATGAGGATATTGCCCGGATCCTCCTTCATAGCCATTTTCTGAACCACACGCGCCGACATGGGGAAGGCCGAAATGCCGGCAGCCCCGATCATGGGATTGATTTTTTCCTTGCGGAACAGATTCAGTACCTTGGCAAAGACAACCCCTCCGATGGTATCAAATACGAAAGCCAGAAGGCCGATAATCATGATGAGCAGGGTGTCAAACCGTACAAAAGCATCTGCGCGCATGCTGAAGGAAATGGTGATGCCCAGCAGCAGTGTGATGAGGTTGGCAAGGGAGGTCTGTGCCGTATCGGAAAGGTTGCCCAGTACGCCGCATTCCCGGAGCAGGTTGCCGAACATCAGAAATCCCACCAGGGAAACAGATGCGGGAGAAATCAGGCCTACAAGGAAGGTAACGATAATGGGGAACAGGATACGGGTTGTCTTGGTTACCGGCCTGGAAGACTTGGCGGGCATACGGATCAGACGTTCCTTTTTCGTGGTAACCAGGCGGATGGCGAAAGGCTGTACAATAGGCACCAGCGCCATGTAGGAATAAGCGGCCACTGCAATCGGGCCTACATAGCGGGAACCCAGCACCTGGGATACCAGAATGGAGGTAGGGCCGTCGGCGGCACCGATAATACCGATGGAAGCCGCGTCCTTTAAGTCAAAGCCCATCAGTGCCGCGGCGCAGATGGCAAAGAAAATACCGAACTGTGCGGCCGCTCCGAAGAGGAACATAATGGGCTGGGAGAGAAGCGGCCCGAAATCGATCATGGCGCCGATACCGATGAACAACAGGATAGGCAGCGCCTCGGAGGCTTCAATTCCCACTTCAAACAGCCATTCAATGATACCGTTTACTTCCCCGATACCCGTCATTGTCTGATTGATGACACCTGACAGAGGAAGATTGACGAGAATGGCGCCGAATCCCATGGGAAGGAGCAGCGCAGGTTCATACTCTTTTTTGATTGCAAGATAAATGAGCAGGAGGCCTACCACATACATGATGGCCTGCTGGGGGGTGATGGACAGTAATCCTTCATAAATGAATTCCATACTTTTTCATCCTTTCTGAATTTGTTGGTAAAAGAAGGGGGGAAACCGGCATGTACGAAGTTTGTGTAATAAAAAAGAGACTTCCGGCTTGACGCCAAAAGTCTCGTTCTTTCCCATAGAGAAAGTGTACAACCATGATCACGTTATCCGGGCAGAAGGCTGAAAGAAATGCTGCATTCTGCAAGCGGCAGACAGATCAGGGTATGTTGATTGTACATGGATACTACTCCCCTTTAACTTAGACTCAGAATAGCATTTCTAAAGAAGGCCTGTCAAGAGTATTTCTCAATTAGAGAGGAAAATTAGCAAAAAACTAGCAGAGGGCAGTTGCCAGAAAGGTAACCATTCTCTATAATAGGGATCGAATGGTAAAGAAGAATCCATCGCCCGGGGCGATAAATGACAGGAGGCTGTTTCATGATACCTGAAGATCCGGTAATGCTGCTGAGTTATGTAAATATGAAGCTGAGGGATTTTTATCCAAGCCTGGATGCGTTCTGCGACGACTGCGGGGCGGACAGGGCCATGCTTGAGGAAAAGCTGAAAGGCATAGACTATATATACAGCGAGGAGAAGAATCAGTTTGTCTGAGAAGAAAATAACGGTAAGGCAGGAAGGAAAAGAGGACAAGGTACTGGATGCCCCGGAAGGGGCTGTTTTTCTGCAGCTGCTTAAAAGGAACGGATATCCTCTGGTATGCTGCAGCGGAAAAGGGACCTGCGGACGGTGCAGGATTCGGTTTGGCCAAAAAGGCGCGCCCCTTCCGGCACCTGCAGACCGGATAGCTTTTACGCCGGAGGAGCTTCGCGGCGGGCTCCGGCTGGCATGTATGCACCGGGTGCGTCAGGATTGCTGCCTGCAGGTGGAATTTGTGGAAAGCAGGCCGGTGGAAGCGGTAACCGCCCACAAAGGAGCCACGGGGAATATTAATGGCCGGGGGCAGGAGGAATGTCCGGTTACGGACAGGCCCGTTCCCTATCTTATCGCAGTTGATTTGGGAACCACTACCATCGCCATGCAGGCGGTGGAGCTGCCTTCCGTAAAGGAATGGCAGCAGGGAGGGGAACTTTTGATCCGGGGCGAATACAGCTGTATGAACCCCCAGCGGGAATGGGGAAGCGATGTGCTCTCCCGGATCCAGGCGGCAGCACAGGGGCAGGCCGGCGCGCTTACGGAGTCGGTAAGAGAAGGGATCGCGGAAGGCATCGGCCGTCTTGTCCGGGAAAGGGGAAGAGCGCCCGCCTGCATATGGCTGGCGGGGAATACGGCGATGGAGCATCTGCTGATGGGGCTGGATACCGCCGCTCTGGGGAGATACCCGTTCACACCGGTCAGCCTGGAGGAAATGGAGCTGAAGCTGCTTACGGGAGGAACGCAGCTGCGTATAGGTCTGCTTCCCGGTATATCGGCGTTTGTAGGAGCGGATATTGCCGCAGGTCTGCTTGCCTGCGGGTTGGGAAAAGGGACAGAGGAGGGCTGCCGGCTGTTTATCGATTTGGGTACCAACGGGGAAATGGCAATTGCCGGGAAAGGCCGTCTGCTATGTACTGCCGCGGCAGCGGGGCCGGCTTTTGAAGGAGGGGCGGCGGCCAATGTGCCGGGAACGGATATGCTTGCCCTGCTGGCAGAAATGCTGGATCAGGGTATTATCGATGAAACAGGCCTTCTGGAGGACGCGTATTTTGAACATGGCTGGCAGAAAGGGCGTATCCGGATAACCCAGCAGGATATCCGGGCGCTGCAGATGGCAAAAGCAGCCGTATGTGCCGGTGTGGAGCTTCTGATGGAGGCTTTGGGAGCGCAGGAGGACGATGTGGATCAGGTCTGTCTTGCCGGTGGCTTCGGGTATTACCTGGATGTGGAAAAAGCCGCAAGGATAGGGCTTTTTCCGGCCGGCCTTGCCGGAAAAGTGACGGCGGTTGGCAATACCTCCCTTCTCGGAGCCTGCCTGTATGGAGGGGATCCCTCCCTGCGGGAGATAACGCAAGCCCTGTGCCGAAGGGCTGAGGTACTGAATCTGGCGGAGCAGCCGGGCTTTGAGGCCCGGTATCTGAGCCGTATTCATTTTAAAAAGGAGACAAAAAATGATGAAATTAGTGATTATTGAGCCGCTTGGTGTGGAAAAAGAGAAACTTCTTGGTCTTGCCGGGGAAAAGCTGGGGGAAAAGGTGGAAATTGTTTATTATGACACACGTGTCACGGATACCCAGGCTCTGGTGGAGCGGGCAAAAGACGCGGATATTCTCGCTTTTTCCAATCTGCCCTTTCAAAAAGAGGTTCTGGAAAACTGTCATAAGCTGAAAATGATTTCCGTTGCTTTTACCGGTGTGGATCATGTGGCGATGGATTACTGCCGGGAAAGAGGGATCCTGGTGAGCAATTGTGCAGGCTACTCCAATACGGCGGTACCGGAGCTGGTTTTTGGCATGGTATTGAGCCTGTACCGTAATATCGTTGCCTGTAACCAGGCTGTTCGGGAAGAAAAAGATAAAACCGGGCTTGTCGGGCTGGAACTGGAGGGAAAGAAATTCGGCGTAATCGGTATGGGTGCTATCGGGACGCGTACCGCGCAGCTGGCCCGCGCTTTCGGCTGCCAGGTATATGGCTATAACCGCAGCCCGAAAGAAGCGGAAGGCGTTCGCATGACGGATATGGAAACCTTGCTGCGGGAATGTGATGTGGTATCCCTCCATGTCCCTCTTACGGAACAGACAAGAGGCCTGATAGGGGAGGAACAGCTCCGCCTTATGAAGCCGGAAGCGATATTGATAAACACCGCAAGAGGGCCGGTAGTGGACAGCCGGGCACTGGCGGATGCGCTGGAAGAAGGCCGGCTTGCCGGTGCTGCTGTGGATGTATTTGAAAAGGAGCCTCCCATCAGCCGGGAGCATCCGCTGTTACAGGCGCCCAATCTGCTTGCCACGCCCCATGTGGCCTTTGCCACCAGGGAGGCACTGTATAAGCGGGCGGTTATTGTGTTTGACAATATTGCGGGGTATCTGGATGGAAGGCCGCAGAACGTCATGTAAAAGTGGATTGATAATTTCCCGGAAAGCTGCATATAGTAGCTAAGAGAACAGAATCAAAGAGGCAGCGTCATGCTGAAGGGAAAAAAATGGATAGCGGTTCTGACTATGCTTCTTTTTGCAGTGGCACTTACTTTCCTGGCCCGGGAGAATGAAAACGCAAAAAGGCAGGAGGCCTGGTCACGGACGGTGGCGGATTCCGGTTATGAGGATGAGGAACCTTATAAGGGGAAAATTGCCCTTACCTTTGACGACGGCCCTCATCCGGTGTGTACGCCCCAGCTTCTGGACGGCCTGAAAAAAAGAGATGTACAGGTAACTTTTTTTGTCACCGGGCAGAATGTGGAAAGCTATCCGGATATTGTGAAAAGGGCAAGCGAGGAAGGACATCTGATCGGAAACCATACCTTCCATCATGTACAGCTGACCGCCGCCAATTCCGACGAATTTAAAAAGGAAATTATCTCCACCAACGACATCATCCAGGAAGTGACGGGAAAGGAAACTTCTTTTATCCGCCCTCCCTATGGTTCCTGGGATAAAAAATATGAAAAAGAACTGAATATGTTTCCCGTACTGTGGGATGTGGATCCGCTGGACTGGTGTTCCACGAATGTGGATAAGGTGGTCAGAAACGTGCTATCCCATACGAAGGAAAACAGCATCATCCTCATGCACGATTCCTATGATTCCACGGTGACGGCAGCTCTGCAGATTGTGGATATCCTGAAGGCGGAAGGGTACGAATTCGTGACGGTGGATGAGATATTATTTGACTGAAGCCGCTGTAAAGCCCGAAAGGCATATGCTTTCCGGGCTTTTGTGTCTTTCTGCCAAAGGCTATTGTTTCTCTGATTCGGAGGAATCCTTCTTGTTTTTTTCCCTCATCCGGGCGATTTCCTCCTCACTCATATCCGGGGCGCCGAACGGATACAGCTCCTTGTAAGCTTCCAAGGTCTTTTCGTGAACGGTGCCGGCGGGAATCAGGCCGGTACAGTCATAGGCGGAAACGGCGCTGGTATAATCCTGATCCGCAGGAATATTGTAATCTTCATCTTTCATTCTGTTTCTCCTCCTTTTTACCCTTTAGTATATGGATGTGGACGTAAAATATACGGTGCTGCAGATGTGCCTGCCCGAGGTTTTCCCCGGGAACGGTTCCGACAGGCAGGAGCCGATATCTTCCCTGCAGAAGGTTTGACTTGTACAGCAGGGTCCGATATAATAAAAAAAACCGCTGCAAAAAAGGCGGCTGCAGGAGAAGGAATGATGGATTTATTTGATTATATGAGAGAAAACAGTATGGAGAAGGAAGCCCCGCTGGCAGCCAGGCTTCGTCCCGCAACGCTTGATGAGGTGGTGGGGCAGCAGCATATTATCGGCAAGGACAAGCTGCTTTACCGGGCGATACAGGCGGATAAAATCAGCTCGATCATTTTTTACGGACCGCCGGGAACCGGAAAGACGACACTTGCCAAGGTGATCGCCAATTCCACAAGTGCGGAATTTACCCAGATTAATGCCACGGTTTCCGGGAAAAAGGATATGGAGGAAGTGGTGGCGAAGGCCAAGGATACCCTGGGGATGTATGGGAAGAAAACGATCCTCTTTATTGATGAGATCCACCGTTTTAATAAAAGCCAGCAGGATTATCTTCTGCCTTTCGTGGAGGACGGCACTGTCGTTCTTATCGGCGCAACTACGGAGAATCCTTATTTTGAGGTGAACGGCGCTTTGATCTCCCGTTCCATAATATTTGAACTGAAGCCTTTGTCCAGGGAGGATGTGAAGGAGCTTATCCATCGTGCCGTGTATGACAGGCAGAAGGGGATGGGCGCTTATGAGGCGGTGATGGAAGAGGACGCCATGGATTTTCTTGCGGATATGGCAGGGGGTGACGCCAGACATGCTTTGAATGCGGTAGAGCTTGGGATTATGACAACCCCGCGGGGGGCGGACGGAAAAATACATATCACTCTGGAGGTTGCCGGGGAATGTATCCAGAAGCGTGTGGTGAAGTATGATAAGACGGGGGATAACCACTACGATACGATATCTGCTTTTATTAAAAGCATGAGGGGATCCGACCCGGATGCCGCCGTTTATTATCTGGCGAAAATGCTGTATGCGGGGGAGAGTGTTACTTTTATTGCGCGCAGGATTATGATATGTGCTTCGGAGGATGTGGGAAATGCGGATCCCCAGGCACTGCAGGTGGCGGTTACGGCTTCCCTTGCCGTGGAGCGGGTGGGGATGCCGGAGGCCCAGATTATTCTGGCTAACGCAGTGACCTATGTGGCCTGCGCACCTAAGAGTAATGCTGCCGTCTGCGCTATCGATGAGGCTATGCGGTGCGTCCGGGATACAGGAAACCTGCCGGTGCCTTCCCATTTGCAGGATGCCCATTATAAAGGAGCGGCAAAATTGGGACACGGACTGGATTATAAATATGCCCATAACTATCCGAACAATTATGTAAGGCAGCAGTATCTGCCCTATGAACTGAGCGGAAGGGAATTCTATAAGCCTTCCGGAAACGGCTATGAGGTAAAAATCCGGGAGCATATGAAGCGGATCCGGCAGGAGGCCGCCGGGACGGAAGAGGAAGAAAAATAAAAATTTCTAATCATTTATATAGAAAAAGTAAAAAAAGTATACTTGTATCGAGACGCGGGACAGGGTATAATACCACTGATACTAATTCCGCCCGGCGTAAATACGCCGTGTGGCACCGGGAGAATAATCCCGGGCAAATACAGGAAACGGGGGTACATAAATAAATGAAACGATCAGAAATCAATGCGGCATTAAAAGACATGGAAGCTATGATTAAAGAGCATCGCTTTGAGCTGCCGCCCTTCTGCGGTTTTACACCGGAGGACTGGCAGGATAAGAATCATGAGTATGATGAAATCAGGGATAACATGCTGGGCTGGGACATCACGGATTACGGCCTGGGAAAATTTGACGAGGTGGGCTTCTCCCTGATTACGCTGCGGAACGGGAACCTGAAGAATCCCAAATATACCAAAACCTATGCGGAAAAGCTTCTCTACATAAAAGAGGGACAGATGGCCCCCATGCATTTCCACTGGAATAAGATGGAAGACATCATCAACAGAGGCGGCGGAAACGTACTGATCCGTGTGTATAATTCCACAGAGGACGAGCAGTTCGCCGACACGGATGTTACGGTTAACTGTGATGGCCGGGAGTTTACCGTTCCTGCAGGAACCCAGGTGAAGTTAAGACCCGGCGAATCCATCACTATTTATCCTTATATGTATCATGATTTTGAACTGGAACCCGGTACAGGCCCGGTACTGCTGGGAGAGGTTTCCATGTGCAACGATGATAATACGGATAACCGTTTTTATGAACCCATCGGCCGTTTCCCTGAAATCGAAGAGGATGAACCGCCTTACAGGCTTCTGTGCAATGAATATCCTGTAGCTAAAGACTGAGAAAAGAAGAAGGAAAGCAGTTGAGAACGCGTATGACAGCTGCGGATGGAAACAACCCTGCGCCCCGGATGGAAAGCCTACCGGGGGCGGGGCTGTTTTTTTAGAGGTAAGCGTATGCGCCCGGCCGGCATATACGCGGATTAAAAGAGCTGTTCCGTAAGGTACTGGTATATCTCTTTGTTTTTTTTCTGCCAGTTGTCGCAAATGGATGCCGCCAGCTCCTGGGTAGGGACGGAAATCCGGATATTTACCAGATCCACATCCTTATCCTTGGCTACCAGCTGCGCTTCAAATTCCCCGTTTACCAGCTTGTAAAAATTGCTCTGAATGGAAGATTCGTTACGCAGCTCCAGTTTATGGTTTTTGAAATAATCGATGATGTCACATTTAATGGCATCACTGATTCGGTTTTCAAAAAAATGGAGGGTACTTCGTCCTTCCTCCGTAATCTGCAGCTGGGTCCGGTTCAAAATGGTCCGGGATTCTGCCAGGCCGGTTTCCGTCAGTTCGGAAATGGCTGTCTGCAGGGTCAGGAAATTGGTATATTCCTTGTCCAGGATAAATTCACTGATCTGGGCTGTGGTCAGGGGGAAGGTGACCCTGTCCAACATATACAGCACAATCAATTTGTAGAGAGTCAAAGGTTCCTGATTCATAGCAT
Organism: Lachnospiraceae bacterium; assembly: GCA_022845955.1. Classification (GTDB taxonomy): domain Bacteria; phylum Bacillota; class Clostridia; order Lachnospirales; family Lachnospiraceae; genus Eisenbergiella. Next base: position 5,372,713 of record AP025576.1, on the reverse strand, counting down.
TGTCCTTGTCTGATAGAGGAAAGCTTCATGCGTTGATGAAGCGTATTCAATACGTTACGTTTGTTGCCGCTCCAGGACGGAGCGATTAAGATACGTTTCGGTCCGTCGCCGGTAAGCCTGTGAATGACGATGTCGGGCGAAAGGGCGGCAATGCATTTTAGCAGCAGAGACAGATAGGCATCCAGGGAAAGCACGGACACTTTCCCTTCCCGGTAAAGTGCCGCCAGATCGGTATGCTCCAGTATGTGCAGCAGCTGCAGCTTAATACCGAATATCCCGCAGCGGTTCAGAAAACGGATGGTGTCAAGAACCATTTCCTCCGTTTCTCCGGGAAGGCCCAGAATAACATGGACGATCACTGGAATACCCGCCTTATGAAGGCTTTCCATAGCCCGGGTGAAACAGGAAAGGGAATATCCTCTGCGGATAAACCGGGCTGTTTCCTCGTGTATGGTCTGGAGGCCCAGCTCCACCCAGATAAATTTTCCGGGAAAATCCTGCTTCAGGGAAAGGAGCAGCTGCATAACCCCGGCGCCCAGGCAGTCGGGACGGGTGGCGATGGAGATACCGGCGATATCCGGTTCTGCGAGAGCCTGGCGGAAAATAGAAGCCAGATATTCCGGTGGGCCGTAGGTATTCGTATACGCCTGAAAATAAGCGATATAACGGCTGCCTGTTCTTTTTCCCTCCAGGAGCTTTTTGCCGGCTTCCAGCTGCTCCCGGATGGACAGGGGCGCTGCCGGCTTACCGGATCCGGGCCTGTTCCCTGCGGCGAATTCCCCGCTGCCGCCTGCACTGCAGAAGATGCATCCCCGGCTGTCCAGTGTGCCATCCCGGTTCGGGCAGGTTAAGCCGGCATCCAGCGCAATTTTATACAGCTTTTCCCCATAAGTGTTTTTGCACCAGGCATCCAGGGAATAGTAGGGTTTTCCGCGGTAATCCATGGAGTCAGCGGACAATATGGGACTTGACCGCCTGTGCCACCACTTCCGAAACCCTGGGGTTGAAGGCTTCAGGCATGATGTTGTCTTCGTTTAATTCATCCTCCGGAACAAGGGAAGCGATAGCTAAAGCGGCCGCCAGCTTCATTTCTTCCGTAATCTGTGTGGCACGGCCTTCCAGTGCCCCTCTAAAAATACCGGGAAAAGCCACCACGTTGTTCACCTGATTGGGGAAATCGCTGCGTCCGGTGCCGACCACCCTTGCGCCGGCGGCTTTAGCAATGTCGGGCATGATTTCCGGCACCGGATTCGCCATGGCAAACAGGATGGCATCCTTATTCATGGAAGAAACCATGTCCGCAGATACGATACCGGGAGCGGATACCCCTACGAAAATGTCGGCCCCTTTCATGGCATCCGCCAGGGAACCGGTTTTTCCTTCCCGATTGGTAAGAGCCATCATTTTTTCCTGCATCCAGTTCAAATCTGCGCTGCTGCGGGAAAGAATACCGGATTTGTCACACATGGTGATATGCGGAAAACCATAGGTAAGGAGCAGCCGGGTGATGGCTATGCCGGCGCTTCCTGCCCCGTTCACAACCACGCGGCAGTCCTCTTCCTTCTTACCCGTGACCTTCAGGGCATTGATAACGCCCGCGAGGACAACGATAGCGGTGCCATGCTGGTCATCATGGAATACAGGAATATCCAGTGTCTCCTTCAGACGTTCTTCGATTTCAAAACAGCGGGGAGCGCTGATATCCTCCAGATTGATGCCGCCGAAGCCCGGGGCCATCCAGGTAACCGCTTTGATGATTTCCTCCGTGTCCTGGGTATCCAGGCAGATGGGAACGGCATTGACACCCCCGAATTCCTTAAAAAGAACCGCTTTTCCCTCCATGACGGGCATGGCGGCATGGGGGCCGATATTTCCCAGACCGAGTACGGCGGAACCGTCGGATACCACCGCGATGGTATTGGCTTTCATGGTATAGGTGTAGGCCGCTTCCTTATCCTGTGCAATAACCTTGCAAGGCTCCGCTACGCCCGGAGTGTAGGCCAGGGAAAGATCTTCTCTTGATTTTACCGGTGTCTTGGAAACGGTTTCTATTTTACCGTTCCACTCTTTATGTAATTGCAGTGCTTTTTCATTCGTAGTCATACGTATTCCTCCGCTTTCTTTATTCCCGCAGGCAGCGGGCAGAACCACGCTTGCAGAGAACCGGAAGTTCTCTTGTAGCCGGAGGTTCTCTTGGCCCTGGCGGCTGCCGTGGTGTCAAATGCCACGAACGTCTGTCCGTTCCGCCTGTATTATGGGATTTGGCTGTGGCTGCAGACTGCCGGCCTTCCGGACAGCTACAAAAATATCATATAATATTTGGAATCGATGCGCAATAGCGAAACTTGCTGAAGCGTGTTGATAAGAGACAGGTAAGCAGCAGCCCGGATAAGCCTGAAGGATTACCTGGCGGCCATGCATACCCTGCGGGGGACGGGAACAAGTAACCAGTTTAATGGAATTTCAGAGGATAAGTTCAAAGCTTTAACAGAAACCACTGACAACGGCAGGACATGGAGGCTGCTTTTGAACTACCGGAGGATAGCAACGGTATTCCTTACGGATTTATCTCCAATAAAGAAAAAAAGATGGCTGACGATAACCATCTTATCTTCCGTAACGTGTTATAATGTAACTATGCAAAAACAAAGGTAAAGGCAAAAACGGACCGGTGAATTTTTGGAATGCGGTAGGATACCAATAAAAATATAAGTAAAGAAGTATTTGCGGGAACATTCAAGGAACCCCTTTATATCTTAAAAGAAAATATAGGCATAAAAGAATGGCCAAACCAAGGGATCAGCAAAGATAACGCGCAGAGCCTATATCATAGAAAAACTGATATCTTCTTTTGGGGTAACTTATCCTCTGCATATATCGCATGTAACAGGGATTCCGACAGCCGAAGTTATGCCTGTTTTTTCTCAATTAGAGCAAAAAAAACAATCTTACCCTTTCAATTTAAAACGGCAAAAAAGGTGTTTTATATCCATTCTTCAAAGATAAATTCCCTTGATGAATGTAACAGAAGTCAGATGCAAAACAGCGAAGAAGTGCGCCTTATCTCTCCGATGGATATGCTTTTCAGAGACCAAACATGGCTTAAAACATTTTTTGATTATTCTTTTAAATTTGAATATTTCAAGAAAAAGGGGATGAAATGGCCTCTCTCAATACTTGTGGGAAATAGTTTTGTCGGTTATTTGGACTGCAAAATGGAATGGCAGACAAAACGTTTCATAATAAAAGAAAAAAACATAGTTGATTCCGCTTTTGAAAATCACAAGGGAATCAAACTTGCAATACAGGAGTTAGCCGCATTCCATGAGGCTAAAGAAATTATTGAAAAGAGATAATCGATTCCAAAGCCCCTTTGATGGTTAAGCATGAGGAATGGTCAGCTCAGACGATAAGTAAATTACGCAGACTTCGCAGGAGCAAAATGGCCTTCCGCCCGCTGGCAGAGCGTTATCTGACGTGCGGGCTGGTTCAGGATATCCGCCATTTTTCCGGTTCTCCTGCCCCGGCTAAAGCAGGGCAAGGATCCGAGGTACCAAAGTTATATCACATATAAAAGCCATGGTTACCGTTTTTACTCGTCAGAACTGCGGGCTGGACATGCATGATTGTGTTTTTTTTCATAATAGAGTATGATTAGCATAAAAGACATGTTACGGGAGGGACGAATATGGCGAAAGGGAAGAAAAAGAAACGGATATGGCTTCGTGTTCTGCTGGGGTTTGCTGCTGTCCTGCTCCTGGCGGTCATTGGTTATGTGTTGTATGTGATGCTCAGTTATCACAGGCTGCCTGATGATTTGGAACTGGAGATCCGCCGGCCGGCGGAATCCGGCGAAGGGGGAACTGCCGTATCCCCCGGGACGGACTATGAAATCATGACTTATAATATTGGTTTCGGTGCTTATACACCCGAATACAGCTTTTTTATGGATGGAGGGAAATCCTCCGTGGCAGAAAGCAGGGAGAGCGTGTTGGAGACCATTTCCGGCGCAGGAAGCCTGGCTGCCGGATACAATCCGGATTTTATGATTTTCCAGGAGGTGGATTTGGATGCCACCAGAAGCTATCATGTAAACCAGTATGAGCTGCTGGATACCTATTTTGGCAGTTACTATTCCGATTTCGCTGTCAATTATGACTCTGCATTTCTGATGGTTCCGCCCTGGGAACCTCATGGGAAGAGCCTGGCGGGAATCGCCTTTTATTCCAGGTACCCTGTTTCCTCGGCCCTGCGGAAAAGCTTTCCCATTTCCACCTCCTTCAGCAAGTTCCTGGATTTGGACCGGTGTTATTCCATCAGCCGTATACCGGTGGATAACGGAAAAGAGCTGGTTATTTTTTCCCAGCACATGTCGGCTTATGGCAACAGCGATGCGATCCGGGAAGCGCAGATAGGAAAGCTGTGCGCGGATATGCAGGCGGAATATGATAAGGGGAATTATGTCATCTGCGGCGGGGATTTTAACCATGATCTGAAAGCGCCGGAGGATGCTTCGGAGGAACGGGAGTCCTGGGCGTATCCTTTCCCCAGATCCAGTCTGCCGGAAGGGTTTGCTTTCAGCATTGACCTGCTGGGGGAGGAAGAACGTTCCGCACTGCCCGACAGCGCGCGAAATGCGGATATCCCTTATGAAGAAGGAGTTACCTATACGGTGACGCTGGACGGATTTCTCATCTCGGACAATATAGAGATGAAGGAATACGAGAATATCCATACCGGTTATCTTTATTCGGACCATGATCCGGTACGTATGGTATTTTCATTAAAATAATAAATCAGGAATACTGTCTGCCGGCGGCAGGCAAGATAGAAACTCAGGTGTTTTCGGGCTGGTACGGCCCGGAAATACCTGAGTTTTTTTGCTGCGGCATAGGTAAGAAGAATATAGGGATCCATGGAAAGGAAAGGGGAATTAACTTTTTCCCGGATGTTGACGATATAGGAGGTGAACAGGTTTTGTTCCGGCTGCATGGCAGATATGGGGAAACCAAATTGCCGGTGTCGGGAACACGACAAAAACGGGGAGGGGTCTGAGACGATGAGAAAGGATAAAAGAAAAGGGAAGGAAGGGGTTACCCTGGTTGAGATGATTGTTGTCCTTGTAATTGTGGGCATTTTGGTAGCTATTGTACTTCCCAGCTTATTTAAGTACATAAACAGGGCCAAAAGCAGGCAGGCGGAACTTGATTTACGTTCTGCCGCAACTGCCCTCACGAGCGCATACATAGAACTTTATGCGAATTATGAAATAAAACAGGGCCAGATCGTTTATTCACAGCGTCTTGGCTGGGGGCAGGAAGAGGTGGATACCAATTATAAGACGGTGCTGGAGCGTTACATGGAACCGGAAATGTTTGATAAAATAACAGCTATTCTCATATCCTGTACTGACAGACTTCATCCGGTTATCACCTTCAATTATCAGTATGATAAAAAAACTCTGTATAATTATAAGTATGATATGGGTAAAGAACAGGTGGAGTGGGGGATTTTATCGGAGTAAACAGCGGCTTTGCACCAGACAATCATTTTTGGTAATAAGAAAAAGGGGATAAGAATAGAGAACTCTTGTTTTATGTTATATCACAACGTAAAAATGTTTGAAGAAGGAAGCTTTTTAAAAAAAAGGCTTCCTATTTTTTCTATAGTGTTGTATAATGTGGTCACATAAAGATAACAATTTTGTAGTATCGTATCCAATACATATCTTGTTGGCGTTACGTATCCTGTTGGATGGCGGAGCCAGTAGACAGACATGGAGCGCTGGCTTTCGTGCCGGAACAACGGCGGAACAGCCTGGTGTCATTTAATTTTTCCCTGATAACAAGAAATGAATAACAGACAGAAGATAGCGGCAGGAAGCCTACCTGTTTATATGGGCGGTATTGTAGCAGATTTGTTGTTTGCATTATTGTATGTATTTTAGTAACTTTATGTACGTTTGGTACGGAGGAAAGGTATGGGTATGAGAGAAAAGTATCAGTCTCTGGCTTTGGCAGATTTGAAGGAGATTGCCAAAACGCGCGGAATTAAAGGAACATCCGGAATGAAAAAAGCGGATATTATAGAAGCTATGGTAGCTCTGGATGAAAAGGAAGGAAAGGACCAGGCGGCTGCGCCCGGTGCAGAGACAAAGGAAGAAACGGCGGTAAAGCCCAAGACCGCCAATGAATCGAAAAAAAGCACCAGAGGAAAGGCCGCGGACGTAAAGACTGCGGACACAAAGGCTGCGGAGGGAAAGAAAGCGGAACCTGCTGAGAATGCGAAAGCACAGGAACAGCCGGCTGTGGAAAAATCACCCGTGCCGTCTCAGCCTGCAGCAGCACCCCGGACAGCCCCCAGGGCGGAGTCCCAGGGTTCCGCATCATCGGTTTCCCAGACCGCGACGCAGTCTGTTCCCCAGAACCGCAATAATATGGATCGGAAGCCGGTACGCAGGGACAACGGAAACCGTAAAAACGGGGATAACAGGCCTGGCGGGAACCAGAGAAGCATTATCATCAATAATGACGGCAGACAGAATACACCGGCAGCCCAGGGCGGGGAGCGGCCTTCCTTTACAGAGCGTCCCGCGAATGCTGCCAGGACGGAAAACCGGAATACAGCGGCGGAAAGAACGGATAACAGCCAGGCAGAAATCCCGGTTCCGTCCATAACGGAGGATGAAAAGTTTCCGTCGGATCTGGACAGCGGGATCGCCGCGAACGGAATCCTGGAGGTTATGCCCGACGGATACGGATTTATCCGCTGCGCCAATTATCTTCCGGGTGAAAACGATGTTTATGTGGCACCCAGCCAGATCCGCAGATTTGGACTGAAAACAGGAGATATTGTAGTAGGAAATACCCGGATAAAGACACAGAATGAGAAATTCAGCGCTCTTCTGTATGTGAAATCCATTAACGGCTATGCCCCTGATGTGGCGGCCAGGAGACAAAATTTCGAGGACATGACCCCTATTTTCCCGGAAGAAAGGGTGCGTCTTGAAATGTCCCGTTCTTCCGTGGCAATGCGCATTATGGATCTCATGAGCCCTGTCGGCAAGGGACAGAGAGGTATGATTGTATCTCCCCCCAAGGCAGGAAAGACGACTCTGTTAAAGCAGGTGGCGCAGTCCGTTAAAGTAAATAATCCGGACATGCATCTGATTATCCTTCTGATTGACGAACGGCCGGAAGAAGTGACCGATTTCAGGGAAGCCATAGAAGGGCCTAATGTTGAGGTTATATATTCCACCTTTGACGAATTGCCGGAGCATCATAAGAGAGTATCCGAAATGGTTATTGAAAGGGCAAAGCGACTGGTAGAGCACAAGAAGGACGTCATCATCCTGCTTGACAGCATCACCCGTCTGACAAGAGCTTATAACCTGGTAATCCCGCCCAGCGGAAGAACGTTGTCCGGCGGTCTGGATCCGGCGGCGCTGCATATGCCCAAGCGCTTTTTCGGTGCGGCAAGAAATATGCGGGAAGGCGGCAGCCTTACCATACTTGCCACGGCTCTTGTGGATACCGGAAGCAAGATGGACGATGTTATTTACGAAGAATTCAAAGGAACCGGCAATATGGAAATCGTGCTGGACAGGAAGCTTTCCGAAAGAAGAGTGTTCCCTGCCATCGATATTCCCAAATCGGGCACCAGAAGGGAAGATCTTCTTCTTACGCCGGAGGAGCTGGAGGCTATCGGTATTCTGCGTAAAGCGCTTAACAGCCTGAGGCCGGAGGACGCGGTGGATAAGATACTGGATATGTTCGCACGGACAAAAAATAACGTCGATTTCGTGAATCTTGTCAAAAAAATGAAATTTATCTGATTCCCTGTTATAAACCGTAAAATCTTGATAAATCAGCGGATTTACCACTTGCATTGAAGGAAAAGCTATGCTACAATTAAAAAGCTGTTTATAGATATAACTGTAACCGGCAGCCGAAAGGCAAGTGGATGAGAACGAAATAATAATGGGAACAAGAAAATAGAAGAGGTGAAAATCATGAAAGAAGGACTCCATCCTGCGTTTTACCAGGCAACTGTAACCTGCAACTGCGGAAACACATTCGTAACAGGTTCCACGAAACCCGAAATTCACGTGGAAGTATGCTCCAAGTGCCATTCATTCTACACAGGCCAGCAGAAGGCTGCTCAGGCTCGCGGACGTATTGATAAGTTCAATAAGAAGTATGGTGTGGAAAACTAATAAGAGCTGCAAGAAAGGTTGAGGTTAATTAATCTCAACCTTCTTTTTCATACTTCAGACCGCAGACAGGAGGGTCATATATGAGTAAAAAGAACGGCGGACATTATTCCGGAATCGGCGGACAGGCCGTACTGGAAGGTGTCATGATGAAAAACAAAGACGAGTATGCCGTATCAGTAAGAAAGCCGGATGGAAATATAGAAGTCAAAAAAGAAAAATATACCGGAGCTCTGTCCGGCAGCAGGCTGACAAAGCTGCCTTTTATCAGAGGGGTTTTTAACTTTATAGATTCCCTTGTCCTGGGAATGCAGACGCTGACTTATTCCGCCAGCTTCTATGAAGAGGAGGATGCGCAGGAGACGAAAACGGATAAGGTGCTGGATAAAGTGTCCAAAGGAAACGGAGAAAAGCTTTTGATGGGCCTTACGGTAGCATTTTCCATTGTCCTTGCGGTGGCTATTTTTATTGCTCTTCCTTACGGAATCAGCCTTCTGTTCCATTCCTATATCAGAAATGCCTCCCTTCTGGCTATTCTGGAGGGTATTGTCCGTCTGGCTATTTTTCTGGCATATGTGGCTCTTATTGCTTCTATGAAGGATATCAGGCGTGTGTACCAATACCACGGCGCGGAGCATAAATGCATCAACTGCCTGGAAAAGGGGCGGCCTCTGACGGTGAAAGACGCCATGAGAAGCTCCCGCCTCCATAAACGATGCGGAACGAGCTTCCTGTTATTTGTAATGCTGATCAGTATCATTCTGTTTATGTTTATCCGGGTGGAAAATCCGGCGCTCAGGCTGGTGGTACGTATTCTTTTGATTCCGGTTATTGCAGGAATTTCTTATGAAATCATCCGGCTTGCGGGAAGAAGCGACAACCTGTTTATCAATCTGATTTCCAAGCCGGGCATGTGGCTTCAGAAGCTGACAACCAGGGAACCGGACGAAAGCATGGTAGAGGTGGCGATTGCTTCTGTGGAGGCGGTTTTCGACTGGAAAGCTTACCTGAAAGAAGAATTCGGATATGAGGTTGATGATTCCTGGCTGGAGGATGACGGACAGGAAGAAAGGGATCAGGAAGAAAACCCGGCAGAACCCGGTGCCGCAGGTACGGAAGCGGAAGCAGGGGAGCCTGTGCTGCAATGAATTACAAAGACAGCTATGATTGGGGAAGGCGGATTCTGGAGGCGGCAGGGATACAGGAAGCCGATTGGGATGCCAGGCTTTTATTGGAAACGATATGCGGTACAGACAGGAATATCCTGCTGGTTCATGGAGAAAGACCGCTTTCCCGGGAAGAGGAAAGCAAATATCAGGACTGGATCCAAAAACGTGCACAGCACATTCCTTTGCAGCATCTTACCGGTGAGCAGGAATTTATGGGCCTTACCTTTCTGGTAAACGAACATGTGCTGATACCAAGACAGGATACGGAAATCCTTGTGGAAGAAGTAATGCGTGAAATGACGGACGGGAGCAGGATTCTGGATATGTGCACCGGTTCCGGCTGCATTTTGCTCAGTCTCCTTCATTATTCCAATGACTGTCTGGGGACAGGGGCCGACCTTTCACGGGAAGCGCTGGCTGTTGCCCGAGAGAATGCGCGCAGGCTGGGAATACAGGCCTGTTTTCTATGCAGTGATTTATTTGATAAAATAGAGGATAAATATGATATTATAGTATCCAATCCGCCTTATATACAGACAGGGGTTATCGGCGGCCTGATGGATGAGGTACGGCTGCATGAGCCGCTTTCCGCGCTGGACGGCGGGGAGGACGGCCTGGTTTTTTACCGGAAAATACTGGAAGGCTGCGGAAAGCACCTGGTAAGGGGAGGCGGCCTGTATTTTGAAATAGGGTATGATCAGGGAGAGGCCGTAAAGGGATTGATGGAAAAACACGGGTTTTCCCAGGTTAAGGTGATAAAGGATTTTGCCGGGCTGGACCGTGTGGTTTCCGGATTGTGGTATGAATAACACCGGCTGCGATCGGGGCAGCCATATTAAGGAAGGAATGATAAATTATGTTTGACAGGCTGGAAGACTTGCTTCGGCGCTATGAAGAAATTATGAATGAACTGAATGAGCCTTCTGTAACGGCGAACCAGGAGCGTTTCCGTTCCCTTATGAAGGAACAAAGCGATCTGACCCCTCTTGTGGAGGCTTATAAAGAATACAGAAAAGTGAAACAGGATGCGGAGGACAGCCTGATGATGCTGGAGTCCGAATCCGATGAGGAAATGCGAGAGCTGCTCAAGGAAGAGCATGCAGAGGCAAAGAAACGTATCCAGGAGCTGGAGCAGGAAATGAAAATCCTGCTGCTTCCCCAGGATCCCAATGATGAAAAAAACGTTGTTGTGGAAATCCGTGCGGGGGCAGGCGGGGATGAGGCGGCTCTGTTTGCGGCGGAAATGTACCGTCTGTATGTGAAGTATGCGGAACGTAATCGTTGGAAGGTGGAGCTGGTGGGCGCAGACGAAATCGGCATCGGCGGCATGAAGGAAGTAAGCTTCATGATAAATGGGAAAGGTGCGTATTCCCGGCTGAAATATGAAAGCGGGGTTCACCGGGTACAGCGTGTGCCGGAAACCGAATCCGGGGGCCGTATCCATACCTCTACCATTACCGTGGCGGTTATGCCCGAGGTGGAGGATGTGGACGTGGTTATCGATGATAAGGACATTCGGATTGACGTTATGCGTGCTTCTGGAAACGGCGGCCAGTGCGTTAACACCACGGACTCCGCGGTTCGTCTGACCCATTACCCCACAGGGATTGTCGTATACAGCCAGACGGAAAAATCCCAGATGCAGAACAAGGCGAAGGCGTTTGCCCTGCTCCGTGCCAAGCTGTACGATATCGAACAGCAGAAGGCCCACGATGCGGAAGCCGAACTGAGAAGGAGCCAGATCGGCACCGGAGATCGTTCGGAGAAAATCCGTACCTACAATTTTCCCCAGGGGCGTGTTACGGATCACCGGATTAAGCTCACGCTTTATAAGATTGACGATATTATGAACGGTGATATTGATGAACTCCTCGACAGCCTGATTGCGGCAGACCAGGCAGCGAAGCTGGCGAAGATGAATGAAGGTTAGGGGAAAGATTCCCGGTAGTTGCATGGGTTGTGATAAGAAAAGATGAGAAGAAAAAAGTAGTGTCCGGGATTGGTTTTGTTGGCCGATGCCGGGCACTTTTTGTTGTGATTATTTGACAGATGTTCAGCAGGTCGGTGCATTCACTGCACGGATAGTGAAGATACTGCTATTACATGATTTGTTTGCGTTGGGAAGGAGAAGGGTGCTGTCTGAAGAAATTGATTGTGATTAGCAGAGGGAAATAGTATAATTATGAAAAGCTGCAACGGTTCAGCCCTTTCACAGTTACGAAAAGTTACAGAAAGCAGGAGAAAGGGAGCTTGACAGAGAGGGATCATGTTATGGAGATAAGGGAAGTAACGGAGCGAGAGATAAAATCGAAGATCTGCGATAGGATTTTACATAAACTGCCGGACTGGTTCGGTATCGAATCTTCCACGGCAGAGTACATCGGCATGGTTGGGGAATTGCCCTTTTATGCCGCATATGCGGACGAAAATCCGGTTGGTTTTCTGGCAGTCAAGGTGCACAATCCATTCACGGCAGAGGTATGTGTTATGGGAGTTCTGGGCGAATACCACAGAATGGGTATCGGTACGGCATTGATAGAACGTGCGGTACAGTTCTGCCGTCAGGAGGGGATGGTGTATCTGACTGTAAAAACACTGGATGGTTCCGTAAATTTTGAACCCTATGAACGGACCAGGAGGTTCTACGGAAAAATGGGATTTATCCCCCTGGAGGTTTTTCCCCTTCTGTGGGATGAGGCAAACCCCTGTCTTTTCCTGGCAAAACATCTGGCCTGCTGTCCGGAAAAAGGCGGTAAGATGCCCGGATAACCCGCGCCTGAAGAATAAGGAGTATGGGAATGAATAATACAAATGAAATTTTTCTCCATTTTATAAAAGAAACACCGAAGGTATACGAAAAAAGCACATCCGCTTTCTGGGATGACGAACATATATCAAAGTATATGCTGGAGGCACATATAAATCCGAATGAGGATGGTGCAACCAGAAAAATGGATTTTGTCAGGAAATCTGTGGACTGGATAACGGCCTGCTGTAACGGCGGGGAAGGGAAAACACTGCTGGATTTGGGCTGCGGCCCCGGCATTTATGCGCAGCAGCTTGCGGAAAAGGGATTTGACGTGACCGGAATTGATTTTTCCAGGCGCTCCATACGATATGCGCAGGAACAGGCGGCGGAGAAACGGCTGAATATCCGGTACCTTTACCAGAATTATCTGGAAATGGATTTCCGGGAGGAATTCGACATTATTATTTTGATTTATTGTGATTACGGAGTGCTTGCGCCGGAGGACAGGGCAGTATTATTAAAGAAATGCAGGCAGGCCCTGAAAGCAGGCGGTATTTTGATTCTGGACGGATGGGCGGATGGATTTCTGCGTGCGTTTGAGGAAAAGGATAGCGTCGGTTATTAGGACGGCGGATTTTGGGCCGGAGAACCGTATGCGGTTATTCAGAGAAATCGCATTTATCCGGCTACGCGTAACACGCTGGAGCAATACGTGGTGGTTACCGGGCAGGATTGTCAGTGCTATAATGTATGGAACCAGGTGTATTCCAGAGAAATGCTGGAAGAGGAATTAAAAGAAGCCGGTTTTCCGAAACCGGATTTTTATGATGATGCGGCAGGAAAAGAATACACCGGCAAAGAAGATACGATATGTGCTTTGGGTAGAAAATAGCAGCCGCAGGATGAAGAAACAGAAGATTTGGAAGCGTGCAAAAGGAGGAACGGTGTGTTGGGGCGATATAAAATGATGGTAATTAGTATTTTGGTGTTTGGTATGCTGGGTTTGGCGGGATGTGGAAAAGAAAAGCCGGAGAAGGTTTATTCTTCTGTTATAGAAGGAATGGCGGAAGGCGAGTCCTATGCTTATGTGGAGAGGCCGGAGGGCGGACTGCCCCTTTTGCTGGTAGCTGAAGGAACGTATAGCTATGATGAGGAGACGGAGGCGGCGTTAACCTGCAGAGTTTATTCTGCGTGGGATGGAAAGGTACAGGAAATCGGGACTCTGGAATCGCTGGGAACGGCATATCCTGTACGCTATGATGACAATGGGCTGTATGCCGCGGGAGGTCATTTTGTGGCTCGGTATTCCATGGATGAGAATCAGAAACAGCTGATCGCTGTGGAGTCTGTAAATGAAAACTTTGATGAGGACGGAAATGCTTCCTATATGTATTTGGATGCGGAGGATGGAGAACAGGTAGCAACGGATGCTTCCCAATTTGAAAAGATATTTGATGCTTATGGGAAAGCTGAGGTGGTTAATTTTAAAACGAACGGATGAAGTTCATGATAAGGAGGAAACGAATGCGTATCGGATTTCATATGTGTATTGTCTTAGTGCCCTGTTTTGCCGTGTTATCTCTGGTATTTGGCATGTTAAAGGAGAAATCCGCCAGGCTGGTAAGTGGTTTTAATACCCTTCCCAGGCATGAACAGGAAAAATATGATAAAAAGAGAATGGCAAAGGACTGCCGGAATCAGTTTGCCCTTTGGTCCGTCATTATGCTGGCCGGAGCAGTTGGTTCCTGGTTTCTGTCCGGTCTTTTTGCAGCGGGGGCTTATATTCTCTGGCTCGTTTTGTTTTTTAAAGAGGTGCATCTGGATGCAGAAAAGGCATTTGCCAAATATAAAATAAGGGGATGAGGGGGAATTTTATGTGCGGGGTATGCAAACGGATCCGGGAAACGAAAGAGGGCAGAAACCGGTATTTTGTAAGGGAACTGGAAACCGGCTATGTGGTAATCGGGGATTATCAGAGAATAAAGGGCTACACCCTGTTTTTATGTAAGGTGCATGCCACCGAACTCCATTTTCTTGAAAAGCCGTTCCGGGAGAAATTTTTAAATGAAATGACATTGGTTGCAGAAGCGGTATATCATGCATTTGGCCCGGATAAATTGAACTATGAATTATTGGGGCAGGGGGATGGGGTGCATATGCACTGGCATATTTTTCCCAGAAGGGCAGGGGATACTCCAGGACCGGGGCCTGTCTGGCAATTGCCGCGGGAAGAGCTTTACGGGGAGGCGTATTTACCGTCGGATGAGGAATTGGAAGAAAGGAAGCAGAAGCTGAATGGAGAACTGGAAAAATTATTGCAGCGGGCAGAATGATGCGTATAGGGTAGAATGATGGGGAATGGAGGACGACAACTATGAACGAAATCAGCCTTGGTATGATTGGATATGGGAATATGGCGCAGGCGATAACAGCCGGGCTGCTTCTTTCAAAGGCCGTTTCAGAAAAACAAATATTTGCCTGTGCCGGAAACTATGATAAGCTGTGCGAAAATGCAAAAAAGAGCGGAATCGTACCCTGCCGGTCAGCGGCTGAAGTGATCAGAAACAGTGATTTTATAATCCTTGCGGTAAAACCATATATGATGGAGGCCGTGGTTTCGCCGGTTAAGGAATTGCTGAAAGGAAAAGCGGTCATTTCGGTGGCTGCCGGATATGATTTCGAGCGTTGTGAGGCGATTCTGGAGCCGGGAACCCACCACATCAGCACCATACCCAATACGCCGGTTTCGGTATGCGAAGGGATATTCATATGTGAAAACAGGCACTCCCTTTCTCAGGATGAGCTGGACAGCTTTGTATCCCTGTTTCAGAATATATCCCTGTTGGAATTCGTGGATTCCGCACATCTTTCCCCTGCCGGTACACTTAGCGGCTGCACACCCGCACTCACTGCCATGTATCTGGAGGCGCTGGGGGATGCCGGTGTCAAATACGGCCTTTCCAGAGAGGCGTCATACCGGCTGGCAGCACAGATGATAGTGGGAACCGGAACGCTTTATTTGACCACACAAACACACCCGGGAGCCATGAAGGATATGGTTTGTTCCCCCGGCGGGACAACTATACGCGGTGTGAGTGCCCTGGAGAAAAGAGGGTTCCGCGGAACGGTTATTGACGCTATCGATGCAATTGAAGAAAACAGATAGACAGTACCTCATATTATTCCCGCGCAGTTACTGATTAATTTGCGCAAAACGGGAATACTAACGACAGAAAAATGTGTTAGGAGGCGCTGATGAAAAAAGCAAAGGATGATAAAAGGCTGCAGACGATTCCGGAAGGAGTGTATGAAGCGGGGATTATAAACCGGGAGCTGAGAAAAAATAAGAGCAGGGAGGCGGACGCCCTCACTACGGATGCCCAGGGAAATGGATATCCGGTACCGGAAAATAAGAAAGACGATGGGAGCAGGTGAATTATTTACCTGCTCTTTTTATGCAAAGTCCATAGTATTGACTGTGAACATTTGGTATACTGGAAAGACAAGATACCTGTTCCGGGTGGTCTGAACCGTTACAAGGCAAGGATAGCTGCCGCAAAAGAAAGGATTATGGGGATCCGGTATATGGAAAATAAAGAAGGAATGAAATTCAAAGGGAAAGTTGCATTCTGGTACTGGCTTATTACATCGGGGATTAATGTCCTGCTTGTATATGAACTGGTTTTCAGCAGGGATAATCTTGTTATCCTTTTGCTTTCCCTTGTGCTGTGCAATTCTATTTTTCTGCCGATAATTATCCGTAATTATGTGTTAATAGACGGGGATAGGCTGCAGCTGTATTTTGGGTTTTTTAAGGATTCCATTTCCATTGATGCCATAGAAGAAATCCGCGGTTCCCATTGCCCCATATCATCCAGCGCCGCCTCTCTGGATCGGCTGGTAATAAAAGGGAAAAGGCTGGAAATGGTGGTTGCGCTGCAGGACAAGGCCGGCTTTGTCAGGGAGATGAAGAAACGGAATAGTGAAATACGGGTCTGCGGGATTCCCGGAGGGTGGGACTGACTTTTTAAGGAAGCTGTCCGGGAGGAAAACGAGACAGGAGGGATATAAGGGGATGAATGTAAAGATATTTATCGCAGTGGTTTTTGCAGGACTGGGTTTCCTGTTTGTACTTATCGGAGTTTTATTGGCCGTTTTTTTTCGGAAAAGAAGGGAAAAGGCTTCAGCAATAGCCGCAGCCACAGTGGCAGACGTGGAAAGAAGGAGCGGGAGTGATGGAAGAAGCTGTTATTATCCGGTTTTTGTGTATTATGCAGATGGGATTATGAGACGTGTGACTTCCTCCTTCGGCAGCAGTCCCTGCCGTTATCATGTGGGGGAAGAGGTGGAAATCCATTACAATGCGGAGAAGCCGGAACAGATCTGGGTGGAACGGGATGAAGGGATGAAAAAACTGTGCTGCGGTATTTTTATCGGACTCGGCAGTTTGTTTTTTGTAATTGGGGTCGTACTGGGGACAACGGGAATTGTATAAAGAGGGGGATGGAAATGGACGTCAGGATTACCGTATTAAAGACCGAGTTATATGAGGATATCGCGGATGAATATTTATCGGAGGGAAGGGCCGCAGGCCCGTGTCCTATTTTGAAGGAGGGGGATTCTTTTCTTTACAAGTCGTCGAAAGAAGCTATTATGCCGGATGGTTTCTGTCCTTGGGCCTGGGTGGATTTATATCCCGCGATCAGCAGAATGTCGATTGACAGGGTGGCGAGGGAGCCGGGGAAGGAATACTGGTATAAGCATGAAAATAAATCGATAGAATGCTGTACGGATGGGGTGCGTCCCGTTATATTTGTGCTGGAACGAATCCCGGAAGAAGAGTGAGGAAGGAAAGAAACGGTATTTATGAAAATTGTGGAATTTGATAGCGCACATGCGGCAGTGGCCGCAGAACTCGCTATGGCAGATTATGAGGAAGAAAGAGAAAGGGTACCGGCTCTGCCGGTAATGAAGACACTCCCGGATCTGCGTCCTTTTGCGGACAACCATCTGGGGGTGGCTGCTTTTGAAGGGGATGAGATGCTGGGGTTTTTATGCTGTCTGGAACCGTGGGAGCATGCATTTCAAACCGCGGCGAAAGGGACGTTTTCCCCTATGCACGCCCATGGGGCAAGGAAAGAGGGGAGAGGAGTGATCTATCAGAGGATGTATCAGGCGGCGGCTGAAAAATGGGTGAAAAAGGGGATTACATATCATTCCATCGCTTTGTATGCCCATGAGGAAACGGCTCTTTCCGCTTTTTTTGACTATGGCTTCGGACGCCGCTGTGTGGATGCGATCCGCAGCATGGAACCGCTGGAGGGCTGTTTCCCGCCGGCCGGTATTGCCTTCCGGGAGTTGGATTGGCAGGAAGCGGGACGGGTGCGGGATCTGCGCAGGATGCTGAAGGAACATATGGGGAACAGTCCCTGTTTTATGAGGACCCCTGTGGGGGAACCCGAGGAATGCCGGGAACAGGAGCGGGAGACAACGAATGAGTGCCGAATTTTTGCCGCGGAAGATGGGAAAAAGGTGGCTGCTTTTATGGAAGTGACGGACGGTGGAGAGAATTTTGCCACGCTGGCAGGGGATATGCGTAATATATGCGGAGCATATTGTTTGCCGGAATATCGGGGAAGGAATATCTATCAGGGGCTTCTGGATTATGTGATTCTCATGCTGAAAAAAGAAGGATTTTGCCGGCTGGGCGTGGATTATGAGAGCTTCAATTCCACAGCAAACAGGTTCTGGCCGAAATATTTTGAACCGTACACCAAGAGTGTTGTGCGCAGGATAGATGAATGTGCGCTGGAGGGATAAACATGAAGGAACCGCATATGGAAACCGGAGAAGGCAGAAGGGCAGTTTGCGTTTCTTGTTCCAATATGGCAGGCAGTCAAGAGAACAGTACCTCCATAAAACTATGTGAAATGCTTGCAAAGCAGCTGTCAGGGTACAATATCGAAAGCCATATTGTGGATTTACGGAAGTATGAATTGCTCCCCTGCGTTGGGTGCGGTGAATGCTATGAAAGCAGAAGATGCTGCCGTGATCCCCGGTTCAATGAAATTTATGACGGCTTCACCAGGGCTGATTATTTGTTTTTTGTATCCCCTCATTATGCCCCTATACCGTCAAAATTAGCTGTACTGCTTGAGAAGATGGAACAAATAACATTTTTGCATTGGTGGAAGGATAACCGTTATCAATCGGAGCTGTACGGTATTCCGGCAGGAATTATTTCTCATGGAGGAGCGGGTGAATGGGCGCTGCCTTCTTATAAAGAAATGGTGAATGATACGATAGCCAATGCGTTGGATACGATTCAGATAAAGGCAATACCTTTTGATGATAAATGGAATACAGGGATATCCATACCTGTCAAAAAAGTGGTGGAAACAGACAGCATATTTCCTGTTCAGGAATATGATTGGAATGTGCTTGAAACTAAAATACGGGAGTATGCTAAAAGAGTTTTGCAGGGTAATTAACTGTTACCAGGCAGCGGAGGTTGGCTATGCGTTCAGAAAAAGAAATGCTCGATTTAATAACAAAAACAGCGGAAGAGGATCCCAGAATACGTGCGGCGTATCTGGAAGGCTCCCGCGTGAACCCAAATGTCCCGGCAGATATTTTCCAGGATTATGATGTGGTTTATGTGGTCAGGGAAACAAAATCCTTCCGGGAGGACGCTTCCTGGATTGATCGGTTTGGAAAGCGTTTATACATGCAGTACCCGGAGGACAGTGTTTATTTCCCTTCGGATGCGGAGAATTGTTATGGGTGGCTGATGCAGTTTGCGGACGGGAACCGTCTGGATTTGCATGTGTGCACGATGGAAACGGTAAGGAAGGATCTGGAACTGTTCCGGGTCCTGGTGGATAAGGATAACCTGTTGCCGGCGGATGAAGTGCGTTCCGATGAAATATACTGGATACAAAAGCCGACTCCCCAGCAGTTTCATGACACCTGCAATGAATTCTGGTGGTGTCTGAATAATGTGGCAAAAGGCCTGTGGAGAGACGAAATTCCCTATGTTATGGACATGATAAATCTCTATATCCGTCCTATGCTTACAAGAATTCTGGAATGGAAAATAGGGGCGGACAATCATTTTAACGTCAGCGTCGGAAAATGTGCGAAATATATGAAACGGTTTGTTTCAGAGGACATCTATACGCGGTATCTTGCCACGTATTCGGCGGCGGAGCCGGAAGCGGTGTGGGATGCTGTCTTTGTGATGTGCGGTTTGTTTCATGAAACAGCGGTACAGCTTTCCGGGGAAATGGACTGTGCATATGATTATTCCGAGGCGGAAAACAGCAGGGCCTATCTGGAACATGTAAGGAAGCTGCCGGGGGATGCGAAAGAAATTTATCCGGGCGGGGAAGAGGGAAAAGGACGGCTTATTTGTCAGGCGGATTATTAGGAAAAGAAATAAAAGAGGAAAACTTCAGTTTTCAGGCTCCTGATTTTTATAAAAAGATGGGTTACAAAGAGGTATTTGTGCGGGAAGATTACCCTGTTACCGGTAAGCGGTATTATTATGTAAAGGAACTGCGCTAAAAAGGATGTTTTTGGGAGAAAAAACCATGGATAACGGACAGAAGCTGCTTTTATTTTTCCAGGCGGAAAATGCAAGGGACTGGATAAGCTATGAAGCTTTTCTCCACCCGGAAATACAGTGGGAGCTTCATTCTACGAAAACGGAGCGGGTATGCGGAAAAGAAGTTTATCTGGAACGGATAAAGAGGGCCTATGGAAAGTCTGACTCCGTTTTTCAATGGGAACGGATGGATATAAGTGCGGGAGGGGAGCGGATTGTTACCGTGCTTAAAAATGAAGCGGGGGAACGGTCCTGTGATATTTTTGAATTCCGGGACGGCTTGATTTACAGGGAGTATGAATTCCTATTGGGGTAGCGAATCCTCCGGAGGTAAATGATGAGAAAATTAGGAACCCAAAAAATTGAGACAGACAGGCTTTATCTGCGCTGCTTTACTTTCGATGATATGGAAGTAACGGAAACAGATCTATCACAGATCTGCCAAACCTGTCAGAATTCAGATAACTATAAGTGGGCAATTGTTTTAAAAAATACTGGTCAGGTGATAGGTTCCATAAGGGCTGAAATCAGCTATGTTACAGACAGCGCACAATTGTGTTTCTCTCTGGGCAGGCAGTGGTGGAATAACGGATATATGAAGGAAGCCATCAAAGCTGTGGTTCATTTTCTATTTGAGGAAGTACAGACAGAACGGATTGCCGCCTTCTGTGAAGGGTATAACCGTATAGCGGGCAAGGTGCTGTTGCGAAGCGGCTTTCAGGCGGAGGGTACGCTGAGACGTGCCTGTAACGGGAAGAAAGGGATAACGGACTTGTTATGCTACGGTTTTCTGAAATCGGATTATTACCGTTTGAAATCCATGGAAAAGCTGGATATAGACAGCCTGTATATTACCAATTACAGAGAAGCGGGCGGATTGCCGCTAAAGAATATTATGCGGCTGCCAGAGGAGGAAGCCTTTTCTTTTGCCCGTCATTTATCGGAAGAAACAACATCAAAAAATGACCGGTATGGGGATTATTTCATACGTTATTATCAGAAACGGAAGGCGGCGGAAGCCTGGTTATATGAAAAGTTCAGTATGTGCGGAGGAAAACCTGCAGTCAGGCATCCCATATATTTTGTGCTGGGGGAAAACCGGGAGTTCCAGGAATTTTATGGCACTGCGGACTGTATCCGTATTCCGTTAAGCGGCATTCCGGCGGATGAAATCAGTTTTACTCCAAGGGACAGCATGCATTTAAAAGATATGGGGATGACGGAAGGAACTGTGTGGAATAAGACGGAATTCCTGGATATGATCCGGAAATCCGGTAAAAAAGTGGGTGAATTTATCTGTAATCTTCCTGGATTTTATGGGAACCCCGGAGGTTACATTGAGGTACAGCTTTGGAATGATGACTATTTAAAGTCATACATATAAAGAAGGGGGAAGTAGGATACAGATGTACGGAGGCTATATCGCTTACCTTGCTGACGTGCCGGATAACATAAATCCATATGATGGTAAATGAATCGGTGACTGGGCGGCGGGCAGACAGGGAATTGTTGTGGATTAACACTTATTTTTGGCACATGCGGAAAAAACAGGAATTACGTTTGCTCAAAATTCGTAACCGGGAAGGTACGAAACCGATATGGAAATTTTTCGTAACTGTTCAGCAGGTCAGCGCATTTACTGCGCTGACCGTAAGAAAGTGATTCAGGAGTGCAAAAATCCATCGCCGAAGGCGATTTAGGATGGATTTTTGCAGAGTAACTGTGAGGGTACTGAACAGTTACAATTTTTCTTTTATAACTCAGATGACAGGAGCAGAAAAATGAATTTTATCTACAGAAAAGCGGCACCGGAGGATATTGCCATACTAACGGAAACCAGAATCCAGGTACTGCGGGCAGCAAACGGTTTGCATGAAGATACGGATATGTCCGAGGTGGAAAAAGAATCTGCGGATTATTATTTGAAAGCCCTGCAGGACGGCAGTCATACGGCTTACCTGGTTTTTGACGGAAAAAATTTTATTGGGGCAGGGGGGATCAGCTATTACCGCGTCATGCCCACATTTCATAATGTAACGGGAAAAAAAGCATATATTATGAATATGTATACGCACCCGGAGTACCGCCGGAAAGGAATTGCGTATCATGTCCTACAGCTATTGACAGAAGATGCAAAGGAAAGAGGCGTCGGACATATTACCCTGGAAGCTACAAAGGCCGGAAGATATTTATATGAGAAATTCGGATTTGTAAGGATGGAGGACGAAATGATACTTCCGGAATCATTATCAGGCAGGTCGGCGCATTTACTGTACTGAAAAGATACCTTCCGGTATAACGAAAAGTACAAGGAAATGAGTGACAGATCTGCTCCGTCTGTACGAGATGTATCCGTTTTACTGAGAAGATAAACAACATATTATAGGAGTAACTATGATCAGGAATTTAACAAATACGGATTTGGAGGCAGTCATGGACCTGTGGCTTGCAACAAATCTACAAGCCCATGATTTTATCCGAAGCGATTATTGGAAGGAAAATTTCCGAAAAGTCAGGGAGATGCTGCCTCAGGCGGAAATTTATGTCTGCGAACATGAGCGGAGAATTGTTGGATTCATCGGATTATCAGGAAATTATATCGCCGGGCTTTTTATAAACAAAGACTGCCAGGGCCAGGGAATTGGTAAAAAAATGCTGGATCATGTGAAGGTTGGGCGTGATATCATTACCTTACAGGTCTATGAAAAAAACGGGCGTGCGATCCGGTTTTATGAAAGAGAAGGATTTCATATCGTAAAGGAACAGGATGAAGAAGAAACCGGTGAAAAGGAATTCCTTATGGAATGGAGGAGTGAAAATGGCATATGAAATAAGAGAAATGGATACCTCGGAATACGGTGTGCTTTCCGATTTTCTTTATGAAGCCATTTTTCAAAGAGATGACAATAACCGTTTGCCCAGATCCGTCATTCAGGAGCCGGCGCTGAGGATATACATAGAGGACTTTGGAAATAAGAAGGATGATCGTTGTTTGTGTGCGGTAACGGATAACCGGATCGTGGGGGCTGTGTGGACAAGAATTATTAAGGGATACGGGAGCCTGGATGACAACACCCCGGAATTTGCCATTTCCCTTTACCCGGAATACCGGGGAAAAGGAATCGGGATGGCATTGATGAAAAAAATGCTGGAGTATCTGGAGCAGGAAGGATACGAAAAGGCTTCCCTGGCTGTGCAAAAGGACAATTACGCGCTTGGAATGTATCAAAAGGCAGGTTTTACAATCGTGGATGAAAACGAAGAAGAATACATAATGAGGATTGTTTTGAAGGAGTAGATGAATGAAAAATTATGAAAGATCGTATCCCTGTCTCTCCCTTTGCGGGTTGAACTGCAGTCTGTGTCCCATGCACTTAAACCAGTATTGTCCCGGATGCGGCGGTGGAGAGGGCAACCAGCCATGCTCTTTTTTCCGGTGTGCAAGAGAGCATGGATCCTTGGAATTCTGTTATATGTGCGGGAACTATCCCTGCGAAAAATATGAAAAAGTAATGGAATTCGATTCCTTTATCACCCACCAAAATATGGTAACCGACGGCCTGAAAGCCAGGCAGACAGGGATTGAGGCCTACCGGGAGGAGCAGGAGGAAAAGGCGGGAATACTGAAAGAACTTCTGGATAATTATAATGACGGACGCAGGAAAAACTTTTACTGTATCGCGGTAAATCTGCTGGATTTACCGGATAGCAAAGAAGCGATGCGCCATATCAGGACGGAAATAAAGCCGGAATTTACGATGAAGGGGAAAGCGTCTGCGGCAGCGGCGTATTTCCAGGAAGCGGCGGATAAAAAAGGCCTGGTATTGAAACTGAGAAAGAAACCCAAAGAAAAGAAATAAAGGGTAACGGAATGGATATGTATAGCAAAGAGGAAAAAGAGCAGGCACTGGAAGTGATTGCTTCCGCTGTCGGAAGATGCGAAAAGATATGGCCTAAATTTGAAGAAGGGTCGTCACAGCATACCTTGCTTAAAAACAGGAT
This sequence comes from Lachnospiraceae bacterium, assembly GCA_022845955.1. GTDB lineage: Bacteria > Bacillota > Clostridia > Lachnospirales > Lachnospiraceae > Eisenbergiella. The sequence goes on along the minus strand of AP025576.1, from coordinate 5,348,975 downwards.
AAAAGCTTTGTATATAGCAAAAGCATTAATTGCCGGAGAAGGCAGGAATGAGGTATATACGAAAAGCGAATTGACACAGGCGCTTGCCCCCATAACCTCCATCATCAGGAAATGTGAAAAAGCGCAGGGAAAATTTGAGGAAGGATCCTCCCATTTTATCCGGTTTGGCCGGATGATAGACGCGATGGAAATTGCGAAAGCATATGTGTCCTTTGAAAGAGAGAAGCGGTAGGGTATTTACCGGCGGTAACGGTGAGGTATCTTATACAAATAGATATCATCTTTGTCATTTAATGTAAGCAGACAGGAGCAGAAATGAAAATCACAGCATTGGTCGAAAACAAGAGCGAAGGACAGGTCATTCCCAAGCATGGCTTATCCCTTTATATAGAAACGCAGAAGCATAAACTATTATTCGATTTGGGTCCGGATAATACATTGTTTAACAATGCGTCAGCAATGAACATTGATCTGACGCAGGTGGATACGGTTATCATTTCCCATGGCCATATGGATCATGGCGGGGCGCTGAAGCGGTTTCTGCAGGTGAATACGAAGGCACGGATTTATGTGCAGCGGTCGGCATTTGAACCGCATTACAGTAAATTCCTTTTCCTGAAAGCCAACGTTGGCCTCGATGACAAGCTGAAAAACAATCCGCAGATAATAGTAATTGACGGGGATTATGAAATCGATGAGGAACTGAGTCTGTTTCTTGTCGGGAGGCGGGATAAATGTTATTCCGAAGCGAATGATGCATTGTATAATAAGGACGGGAAAGATGATTTTCTCCATGAGCAGAATTTACGGATTCAGGAAAACAAAACGGTAATTATTACAGGATGCGGACATACCGGAATTGTAAACATTATGGAAAGAGCCTCGGCATATAAGCCGCAGGTATGTATAGGCGGATTTCATTTATGTAATCCGCTGACGAAGAAGACAGTGCCGGTTTCTTTATTAAGCAGTATCGCACAGGAATTGCAGAAATATGTGGGGACTCAGTTTTATACCTGCCACTGCACGGGGATGGGGGCATATCAGTTTTTGTCCCGCCGGCTGCCTGAAATGGAGTATCTGGCGTGCGGAAGAACCATTGAAATTTAGTATGTTACCATACCGGAAAAAGGAGGGGCAGCAGCTTGAAACAGGAAGCATTGACGGATATCATAGCCGATCAGACGGAGCGGGCACTGTGGGAAGTGAAAAATGTAATTGCCTGTGTCCCGGATGAATATTGGAATAAGGAATATTGCGGGATGCCGCTCTGGAAACATATTTATCATATGCTGCATTCTCTTGATTTGTGGTTTATTAATCCAAGGGATCCGCATTATAAGGAACCGCCTGTCCATGAAGAGAATCTGAACAATCTGGATGTTGTGTCGCACAGGCATCTGGAACGAGAAGAGATCGATGCCTATTTTACCTGTATAAAGGAAAAAACGCAGAATTATATCGCTTCCCTGGAGGACGCCTTTTTGTTGGAAAGGCCGGAAGGATGTGAATATACGAAATTCACTTTACTTATGGCACAGCATCGTCATCTGCATACCCATATGGGAATGATTATGGGATTTATTGTGGCGGAAACCGGATTATGGCCGAGAGTTGCAGGGCTGGAAGGACGCATTCCCCAAGGGGAATATGATAAGTTCTTTTGAGGCAGTTGCATGGGAATAAACGAAGGAGGAAAAGGATATATGGAAGAAATGGGTTACTGGATGGGAGATTTGCTGGAAGAATTAGGCTGTGAGAAAAACCAGGAGGTCTGCCAGGAACTGCTGAAAAAATGCGGCGGGCGTTGTGCGGAAAGAAATGCACTGCCCGGGATGGGCGGACTGAAAGAGGAATTGTCCGGAGTGGACAGCATGGAAGAAATGGCACGGATTATCAGCCGCCATACGGGTGCGGAATGTGTGCCGGAGAAGGACGGTTTTCTGTTAACCTATAACCGGGGAAAAGGCTGCGATTGTTCGATTGTAAAAGCGGGATATGTACATTCGCCGGTATTCTGCAGCTGTACGCAGGGATTTCATCAGAAAGTCTGGAGTACGATTCTTGAAAGACCGGTTACGGTAGAGCTGGTGGAGACGTTTCTGCGGGGCGGAAGCTGCTGTTCACAAAAAATTATCTTTACTATCAGCTGAGTGTTCTTTCACCCCATTTACCATTCTGTCCGGTAGTTGCCAATAACTAACTTGATATTGGCAAGAAGTGATTGTATAATAATACATACGAAGGAACTGCCGCGAAATAACCGGTACAACACCAATCGGTACCAGATCCGGATAAAAAATATCGTATTCCGTATGTAACTATCGGTAAGGAGGATGTATATGATCAAGGAAGAATATTTTGAACGTATATATAATCCCATACCGGAGGATTTATTTGTCCGTTATTCTGATAAATTGGAGGGCCAGCCCTTTTACCATACTCATAACGGATATGAACTATATTTTCTTGTTAACGGCATTGTTAATTATTATATTGATCAGAGATGTTACCGAATTGATCCCGGGACAATCATAGCCATGAAGCCGGGAGAATATCACAGAGTGGAAATGCTTGATGAAAGTATTTATAAACGCTTTGTTATCAATATAAGTAACCGCTATCTCGAAGCCCATTCAACAGCCCGCACTAATTTAAAAGATTGTTTTCAAAAACGATTTGAAGATAAGCCTCCTGTAGTGGTGTTATCCAAAGAACAGGCAGAAGAGCTGCTGGTGCTTTATAATTCTCTGCTGGATTTAAAAAATTCTTCCGAATATGGACAGGATGTTGCCACTTCTTCTTATGTGATGCTTCTTTTGGTAAAAGTGAATCTGTTGTTTTTTAACAATAAAGATAATCCGCCGATGCCTAATGTGATGCCTCCTCTTGTTGACAGAACAATAGAATATATTAATGAACATCTGTTAGATACATTTTCACTGGATGAACTGTCGGAGAAATTGTATTACAACGGGACCTACATAAGCCGTAAATTCAAGGCAATAACCGGTCTGTCAATCCAACAGTATATCCTGCGCAAACGGATATATCTTGCACAAAACTATTTAAGTGAGGGAAAGTCGGTTACAGAAAGCGGTATGCTTTCCGGTTTCGGAGACTATTCGAATTTCTCGAAAATCTTTAAGAAAAATGTTGGGGTATCCCCCAAACAATACCAGAAAAGAGTACTGGATTAAGCCAAAAACCCCGCAGCGGGCGCATCTGTTTGGTTCGCTGCCCGTGGGAATAAACGGTTAAAAAAGTCGGCACGGTAATTTTATTTAAGGATTCAGCGGAAAAAACGCTGGTTATAAATAAAATGACCGTGCTATATTTATGCATATTTTTAAGGCGCGGTTATAAGTTATTGAAAAACAAGTAATATATTATATGAATTGTTATGAAAAAGTCATTTTAAACCATAAAAATATGATTTATATACATATTAAGCATTTGGAATTACTACTATAGTTATTTTAACGTAACTGTTCAGCAGGTCTGTGCATTTACGGCACCATTGCATTTTAACAAAAAAAGGTTCCTTTCAGGAAAAGGAGAGCTTATGAGATGGGGAAAGCTGTTTAACGACGGATGGGAATTTGCAAAACAGGTTCTTACGGAAACAAAGAACGAAGAAGTTCCGAGTGTTTTTATACCGGTAGAGATTCCGCATGACTGGCTGATTTATGATTCTTACAACCTGTATCAGGACAGTATAGGTTGGTACAGGAAGTCTTTTATGCATGAGAAAAAACCAGGTAAACAATATTTTCTCAGGTTTGACGGTATCTATATGGATAGCACGATTTACATAAACGGAAATACGGCTTGCGAATGGAAATACGGTTATTCCTCTTTTGTTTTGGATGTAACCGGATTTTTAAAAGAAGGGGTAAATGAGATTCTGGTGAAAGCCGTATATCACAGTCCCAATTCCAGATGGTATTCAGGGGCAGGAATTTACCGCAATATATGGTTTCAGGAAGTTGATCCGGTATGGCTTATCCAGGATGGCATCTATATATCCGAAAGGGAAGAACAAAACGGAAACTGGAGGGTTACGGTTTCTGCAGAGATTGGGGTAAAGCAGCAGACGGATCCGCGGGATATTACCTTACGTTTTCAGGTGTTTAAAAGGAGAGGCAATACAAATAAGAATACGGCAGGTATGGATACCGTATATTCTTCCAGCCAGTTCAGTAATTATGAGGAAGATATCACTGACGGGCAGGAACCCATTGCCGAATGTCTGGCGGGTGCAGCAGTGATTCAGGAGAAAAAGGGAGGAACGGATAACGGGTTATTTTATGGAACGGCACAGCTGATGATTGACAGTCCTGACCTTTGGAGTCCGGATCATCCCTGCCTGTATATTGTAAAGACGGAACTGCATGAGGGAGGAAAAATTGTACAGACAGAATATACCCGGTTTGGTTTCCGGACCTTCGCGTATAAACCGGATTCCGGATTTTGGCTGAATGGCAGGAACATCAAAATCAAAGGGGTATGTGAGCATCATGACCTGGGATGCCTGGGAGCAGCATATAATCAGACGGCTATGCGCCGAAAGTTAAAAATACTAAAGGAAATGGGAGTCAATGCAGTCCGGACTGCGCACAATATGCCGGCGGCAGAATGGATGGACTTAGCGGATGAGATGGGAATATTGATCGATTCCGAAGGCTTTGATATGTGGGAAAAACCAAAAACCACCTATGATTATGCGCGCTTTTTTACGGAATGGCATTGCAGAGATATCGCAAGCTGGATACGGAGAGACAGAAATCACCCCAGTGTGATTATGTGGAGTATAGGAAATGAAATATACGATACCCATGAAGGAGAAAGAGGGCTGCAGATCACAAAAGAGTTGTGCGATGAAGTGAGAAAACACGATCCTGCCGGTAATGCCCCCGTTACAATCGGTTCCAATTATATGCCGTGGGAAAATGCGCAGAAATGTGCGGATATTGTTAAACTTGCCGGATATAATTATTCGGAAAAATATTATGATGCACATCACAAAGAACATCCGGACTGGATTATTTATGGGAGTGAGACGGCGTCTATTGTACAAAGCCGGGGAATTTATCATTTTCCTTACTCAAAATCGATTTTGGCGGACGAAGATGAGCAGTGTTCTTCTCTTGGGAATTCCAGAACGAGTTGGGGGGCGGTCTCAACGGAAATGTGCATAGCGGGGGAGCGTGATAACCATTTTTCCTGCGGTCAGTTTATATGGACCGGTTTTGATTATATCGGAGAGCCTACCCCTTACCACACGAAAAATTCCTATTTTGGACAGATAGATACGGCAGGCTTTCCTAAAGACTCCTACTATATTTATCAGGCGGAATGGCAGGAAGCGAAGAAGGACGTTCTGCATCTGTTTCCATACTGGGATTTTAATGAAGGGCAGACCGTGGATGTAAGGGCGGCTTCGAATGCCGGCTGGCTGGAACTGTTTATAAATGGTAAAAGCCAGGGAATCAGAAAAATCGACCATGTCCACGGTACTATTTTAACTGGAGACTGGAGCGTCACTTATGAACCCGGTGAAATACGCGTGAAAGCTTATGATGATAAAAAGACTCTTGTGGCGGAAGCATTCCACAAAAGCTTTCAGGATGCGGCAGAAATCCGGTGCTCGGCAGATCGGGAAAGCGCTCTGGCAGATGGAAGGGATTTACTTTTTGTTGAAATTTCCATGGTTGATAAAGACGGCCATGCGGTAGAGAATGCCAATAACCGGGTCCGTGTTGATGTGAGCGGCAGCGGGAGGCTTGCCGGGCTGGATAATGGGGACAGTACGGATTTTGATTCGTATAAAGGGAATGACAGAAGGCTGTTTGGCGGAAAGCTGCTTGCTGTTATACAGACCAAAACGGTACCCGGGAAAATTACGGTAACCGTCAGTTCCTATGGATTGCCGGATCAGGAGCTGATCCTTTGGGCAAGAGAATGCAGGGAGAAATTTGAGGTAATCGAGTCTGACTTACCGACTGGAGAAGGTAAGCGGACGGATAAAACGGATGTGCCGGTGCGTAAAATTGAATTACTCATGAATGGCAGCCGGAAGTTGGACAAAGCTTGTCCCCAGGCGGAGATAACGGCGAAGCTATATCCTGAAAATGCAGTTGATACCGTGCTGTTCTGGAGTGTTGTAGATGATGCGGGAATTCCATCGAATTTAGCCCAAATCAGCGTCAACGGAAAGCATGCCGTTGTGAAAGCGAAAGGGGACGGATGCTTCAGAGTCCGGTGTATGAGCAGAAACGGGACGGAAAAAATCCGGTTGATTTCGCAGCTTGATTTTGAAGTAACCGGAATAGGAACGGCGTATCTTAATCCTTATGAATTTGTTTGCGGAGGACTTTATCAATATTCAAAAGGGGAAGTCGGAAACGGAAATGAATATGGAGTTGCGACAGCCAGGGATGGAGAAACGCAGGTGGGCTATCGTGAATTAGACTTTGGACCAGTTGGTTCAGATGAAATAACACTTCCTGTTTTTGCCCTGAGTGATGAGCCGTATCGAATCCGTATCTGGGAAGGAATGCCGGGGGAAGAGGGAAGTATACAGATTGGGGACGTGCTTTACCAGAAACCGTCACGGTGGAATGTGTATCAGGAAGAAACATATCATTTGGACAAAAAGCTGAAAGGTATTACGAGTATATGTTTTGTGGTTGACAAAAAAATTCATATAAAAGGATTTATTTTTACAAGACAGAACCCGGCATATGATTGTATCTGCGCAGCGCATTGTAAACATGTATATGGCGATCATTTTAAAGTGGAACGTGACGGAATCTATGATATAGGGAACAATGTGACATTGGAATTTCCTCAAATGGATTTTGGGGAGGATGGGCTGCAGGGAATTGCCATTTGCGGTAGCTCCCCGATAGAAAAAAATACCATACATATACGTTTTGAAAATCAGGAAACCGGTGAGGAAATACAGCAGATTGTGGAATTCGGACAAAGCAGCGGAATGGATGTAAGAACTTACCGGCTGGATCGTGTAAAGGGGCGGCAGAATGTATATTTTATATTCTTGCCGGGCAGCAGATTTGATATGAAATGGTTCCGGTTTCTTCCTGATAAAACCTGAAGATAAAGAGGTATCTATGGAAAAAAAAGCGTTACAACTGAAATTGCCCCGGCTGTTGCAGGAGGGGATGGTGCTTCAAAGGGGAAAGCCGGTTACTTTATGGGGGGAAGGCCTTCCGGGAAGCCGGGTGGAAATTAATTTCCAGGGAAGAAAATGGGAAACCGTCGTGGGAAAAGACAGCAGGTGGCAGCTTCTTACGGATACCCTTCAGACGGGAGGGCCGTTTCCTATGGAAATCAGAAGTAGGGAATGCAGGATATCCCTGGAGCAGGTTTATGTGGGAGATGTATGGTTATGTTCGGGACAGTCCAATATGGAACTGCCGATAAGCAGAGTGAAAGATGCGTATCCGTATGTATTCCAAAATTGCCATAACCCGTATATCAGGCTCTTCCATGTGAAGGAGCATTTTAATTTTCACGGCCCGGAGCAGGAATTGGAATCAGGGGAGTGGCTGGAAGCGGATTCGGATACGCTTGCTGGTTTTTCAGCATTCAGTTATTTTTTTGCGAAATATGTAAACAGTGAGTCAAAAATACCAATTGGTATTATCAATGTCAGCAAGGGGGGTTCCCCGATAGAAGCCTGGCTGTCTAATGCTTCCGTTGCTGACCGGCCCGTACTTGGGAAAACGCTTGCCTTATTCCGGGATGATCGCTATGCTGCAGAATTTATAGAAAAGAATGAAAGGCAGCAGAGCGACTGGCAGAATCTGCTGAAAGCGAGGGATGCAGGACTGGCATCCGTACCCTGGTATCAGGACTGGCACGATGAAGGATGGGAACCGATGGAACTGCCGGGATGGTTTTCCGGAGATCGGCTGCATAATTTCAGCGGAGTAATCTGGCTGAGAAAACGATTCGATGTGCCCTCACAAATGGCCGGCAAGCCGGCGGATTTATGGCTCGGCACAATAACAGACAGCGATGAAGCTTATGTAAACGGCTGTCTGGTGGGAGAAACCGGATATCAGTATCCTCCAAGAAAATACAAAGTGCCGGAAGGGATTCTTAAGGAATACGGGAACGTACTTACAATCAGGGTATTATGCGAAAGAGGCGGCGGAAGGCTGACGCCGGGTAAGGAATATTGCCTGTTTTCCCAAGAAGGAAGAGTGGATTTAAGGGGGACAGCGGAAAGGAAATGGGAGTACAGGATAGGATGCAGATGTTCTCCCGCACCCATGATGGATTTTATTATCCGTAAACCCACAGAGCTTTTTAACGGGATGCTGGCGCCCTGCATGAATATGACAATAAAAGGAGTAGTGTGGTATCAGGGGGAGTCGAATGATAAAAATCCGGAAGAATATGAAGAATACCTGCGGCGGCTGGTTACTTCCTGGAGGGAAGGATGGGGAGAAAAAATGCTTCCTTTTATCCTGGTGCAGTTACCCTCTTTCGCAATTGATCTTCCCGAGCAAAACAGCGGATGGCCGGAAATCAGGGAAGCGCAAAGGAAAATATCCCATGAATTGGAAAAGGTGAAGCTGACCGTAAACCTGGATTTGGGTGAGTGGAACGATTTACATCCTCTTCGGAAAAAGGAGGCTGGGGAAAGGGCGGCTGCGGCTGCTTTGGAATTTGACGCAGGGGATGGAAAAACGGAGCAGGGGCCTGTGCCTGCAGGCATACGCAAGGAAGAGGGAAGGGTTATTGTGACCTTTGAACCGGCAGAAAAGCTGCTGGTACAGGGGGGACGGCTGGAGGCGGCGGAGCTTGCAGGGGAAAACGGGATTTTTTATAAAGTACAGGCCTGGACGGAAGAAAACAGAATGATTGTGGAGTGCCCCGCACAAATGGATGCAAAAGAGTTCAGATATGCCTGGAGCAATGCGCCTGAGGGAGGTTTGCTGTGTAACCTCCGGGGATATCCGGCCTCCCCGTTCCGGATGAGAATCGGATAAAAAACAGAAGCTGCGGACTGCGGCACGGAGGTAATGATGGATTATAATCTTGCTTGGCTGTCCTACCGTAACATACCTTGGTATGAGGACAGAAAATTTTTTCAAACAATAGTTACCCGGGAAAAACATGTGGTAATTAAAACAGCCGTCGCTGAACTGTGCAGGGCTGCTGAAGAGATGTTCGGAATGCAGCCGGAAATAACGGACAGACAGGAAAGGAAAGACAACTTTGGAAAAAACAGAATTTGCCTTGTCATGGATGCGGGTATATCTGTCGCAGGCGGATACAGAATAGAAGAATACGGCGGACAAATATCCATTTTTTCCGGGGATGCTTCAGGAATTTTGTATGGGGCCTATGCACTTGTGCGGAGGGTGCAGAGGGAACTGCCCTTAACAGGGCTGAAACTGCAGGAACTGCCGGATATGCCTTTGAGGATGTTAAATCATTGGGATAATATGGATGGAAGCATTGAGCGGGGGTATGCAGGAAGCTCCTTCTTTTTTAAAGAGGGGGAGATATTGCTGAATGACAGAACCCGGGATTATATACGGCTGGCAGCCTCTGTGGGAATTAACGGAGTGGTTATAAATAATGTCAATGTGTCGGGGGATGCAACCAGATTAATTACAGATGAATATGAGCTTTCCCTGAAACGTATGGCGGCTGAGCTGGAAGCGTACGGCATTACGCTTTATCTGAGCCTGAATTTTGCAGCGCCGATAGAGCTGGGGGATCTGGATACGGCGGATCCGGAGGCGGAAGAGGTACAAAGCTGGTGGAAAGAAAAAATGGCACGGCTGTTCCAACGGATTCCCAATCTGGGGGGATTTTTGGTAAAAGCCGATTCGGAAGGCAGGCCAGGGCCATTTACATATGGAAGAACCCATGCCCAGGGAGCCAATATGCTTGCCGATATGATAAAGCCATACGGCGGACTGATTATATGGAGATGCTTTGTTTACAACTGTACGCAGGACTGGAGGGATAAAAAGACCGACAGGGCGCGTTCGGCGTATGACAACTTTATGCCTCTGGATGGGCAGTTTGCGGAAAATGTCATACTGCAGATAAAGAACGGACCGATGGATTTTCAAGTCAGAGAACCTGTGTCGCCCCTTTTCGGTTCTCTGGAAAAAACCAACCAGATATTGGAGGTTCAGATTGCCCAGGAATATACAGGACAGCAGAAGCATGTCTGCTATCTTATCCCGATGTTTAAAGAAATCCTTGATTTCCATACATATTGTCGGAAAACAAAGGATAAGGTTTCCGATATTGTGAGCGGGCGCACCTTTTTGCAGACGGAATGCGGCATGGCGGCGGTGGCCAATACCGGTTCGGACAGGAACTGGACAGGACATGATCTGGCAGCTGCAAACTGGTTTGGATTCGGAAGGCTTGCCTTCTCGGCATCACTGACGGCAGAAGAGATTGCAGAAGAATGGTGTGAATGTACCTTTGGCCCGGATAGGGAAACTACCGCTGCCGTCACAAGGATTCTGATGATGTCATGGCCTGCCTATGAAAAGTACACATCTGTGCTGGGAATCGGCTGGATGGTGAATCCGGGCAATCATTACGGACCGAATGTAGATGGTTATGAGTATGACAGATGGGGAACTTACCACAGGGCGGACCACCGGGGAATAGGTGTGGAAAGGGGACGGGCAGGAACCGGTTATACATCAACTTATCTGGAACCAAATGCAGCCATGTATGAAAATATAGCTTCCTGTCCCGAAGAACTTTTGCTGTTTTTTCATTATATTCCGTATGACTATAAAATGAAAAGCGGTAAGACATTGATACAACATATTTATGACACTCATTTCGAAGGAGTGGAGGATGTGGAAAAAATGATAGGCATATGGGAGGGAATCCGGGGGAAAATACCGGAGGAAATATTCCGCCGGGTGAAGGAGCGCCTGAATCACCAGCGGGAACATGCTGAAGAATGGAGAGATCAGGTAAATACGTATTTTTACAGAAAGTCTTTTATAGCGGATGAAAAAGGGAGGAAAATATATTGAAAAATGGCAGTAAGAAAAAAAACCACGCAGGCAAAATTGTTATGTCCAGACATCTGCGGAAGGAATGGCAGCTCTATAGTCTTCTGCTGATACCGTTGCTTTACTTTGTTATATTTAAATACATACCTATGCTTGGAAATGTCATTGCATTTCGTAAATATTCCGGCGGGGTCAATATATTTGGGGAAAAATGGGTGGGGCTGAGGTATTTCCGGCAGTTTCTTAAAGATCCTTCCTTCTGGAGAGCTTTCCGTAATACGCTCTTTTTAAGTATAAGTTATCTCCTGGTACGTTTTCCGATGACATTGCTGTTTGCTCTGCTGTTAAATGAAATCAGGAATATAAAGTGGAAAAAGTTTGTGCAGACAGTGTCTTATCTTCCTCATTTTATATCAATGGTTATCATTGCGGGGATGATCAAGGAGGTAGTATCCTTATCCGGGCCTGTCAATTCCTTTATCCAGATGATGGGGGGAGAAAAGATTTCTTTTATTCAGGAAGCATCCTGGTTTCCTCCGATTTATATCATATCAGGCGTCTGGCAGGCGCTTGGATGGGGAACCATACTCTATCTTGCAGCTATTACGGGAATCAATACCGAACTGTACGAAGCGGCCCGGGTTGACGGCGCAAACCGGTTTAAACAGGCGCTGCATGTAACTATCCCGGGAATTATGCCGACTATTGTTACCTTATTGATTCTTGATATCGGCGGCATTATGGGATCTAATTTTGAGAAAATAATTCTTTTATATCTTCCATCCACTTATGAAACAGCAGATGTTATTTCCACATTAGTTTACAGAATGGGTATTACGGGAGGAAATTTCAGTTATGCTACTGCGGTTGGATTATTTGAAGGTGTTATCGGCCTGATTCTTGTGACAACTGCAAACTTTGTTTCCAAAAAATTAACCGAATCAAGCCTGTGGTAAAGGAGAGATTATGACGAAAAAAACTGAAATTCGTGGCAATGGGGTAAAAATAAAAGAATCCGGGGGATATAAGATATTTAAAGTATGTAATACTGTGATAATGCTGTTTGTTGTTTTTGTAACCCTGTATCCTTTTATATACCTGGTTGCACAGTCATTCAGCTCGGAGGGAGCTATTTATGCAGGAAAAGTCAGCTTTTTTCCGGTGGAATTTACAGCAAAGACCTATCAGGTCATTTTGAGCAAACCGGACTTTTTCCTGTATTACAGAAATACAATCGTCTATTCGCTGCTGGGTACTTTGATTTCCGTTGCCGGTTCTGCCATGCTCGCTTATCCGTTATCGAAGGAACGCCTGGTATTAAACAAATTTTTCACCCCTTTTGTAGTGTTTACCATGTTTTTTGCAGGAGGTATGATACCAAACTATATATTGATTGCTCAGGCGCTTCATATGAGAGATACCATGTGGGCATTAATCATTCCGGGGGCAATCAGCACCTATAATGTTCTGATAATGAAATCCTTTTTTGCCAGTCTGCCGGGAGAATTGGAAGAAGCTGCTTCCATTGACGGAATGAATGCCTATGGAACTTTTCTGAAAATTATACTTCCTTTGTCCAAGCCGATAATGGCGACGATGTTCCTTTTCTATATCGTAGGAATTTGGAATAACTGGTTTGGGCCGTTTTTGTACCTGGATACAAAAGGAAAATGGCCGGTAGCCCTTTATTTAAGACAGATAATTATGGGCGCTACAGGGACCGCAGAAATTGGTGCGGTATCTGACGAAGCAAGCCAGATATCGGCAAATGTGCGTTCCTGTTGTATGGTATTGACCGCAGCGCCTATCATCTGTGTCTATCCTTTTGTCCAAAAGTATTTTGTCCAGGGTATGATGATCGGGTCTGTGAAGGGATAAAATTATCCTGCATGTTTGTTCGGTTTTACAGAGCAGCGGGGGCAGGTTAATAGTAAATAATTAATCAATAGGAGGACTACGTATGAAAGTAAAAAAAGTACTGGGGGCGGCGCTTGCGGGAATTATGATATTTTCCCTGGCGGCCTGCAAAGAAAGCACAACGGATGCAGGAAAGGAAAATGCCGCCGAAACGGCCACAAATGTTGCGGATATGCTGGATACGGATGTGGCGGCCGATTCGGAGGAAGCACAGCTCGATTATACGTATGGGGAGGATGTAACTTTCCATTCCGATGAGCCGGTGACTTATTCTATGATGTATTCGGATCATGAGAATTATCCGTATCAGGAGGATTGGCTGCTTTGGTCAGAGATTCAGAAAAGAACAAATGTTACATTTGATTTGACGGTGATAGCAAGAACCGATTATGAGGATAAAAAATCAGTTCTCGTCAATTCAGGAGATTCCCCCTATATTATTCCTAAAACATATGAAGAAGGCAAATATGTAAACGGAGGCCAGGTGGTTGCTATCTCCGATTGGGTAAAGTATATGCCCAACTATCAGAAATGTGTGAAAGAATGGAATATGGCCGATGATTTAAAGAGTAAGCTGCAGGCTGACGGTAAATACTATGTACTTCCCGGTTTATGGGAAATCGGGGGAGGCGGTTATTCCTTTATTATCCGTAAGGATATATTTGAAGAGGCCGGCGTGGATGTTACTGAACTGGAAAAAACCTGGACCTATGAGGATTTCTATGAAGCATGTAAAAAAGTAAAGGAGTATACCGGCTGTGATTATGTAATATCGGATATGTCCAAGGGTGACTGTCTGCTTAATATTTCTTCCATATCTTATGGCGTGAAGGCCGGATGGGGAATTTCCAACGGATTGGTTTTTGATCATGAAAAAGAAGAATATTATTTTGCGGATGCCACGGATAATATGAAAGAATGGCTTGCAATGCTTAACAAAATGGTAAAAGAAGGGATTTTGGATCCGGAATCCTTTTCTCAGGAAGATGATTCGGCAAAGGCCAAGTTTTTTACAGGCGAAACATATGCGATGACCGGAAATTATCAGAATCTCAATGATTATGCCATGCAGATGCAGGCAGATGATGCCCAGTTATATATGACTGTTGCTCCAGGCGGCCCCGCAGGACTTTTGCAGATGGAGAATTCCCGGCTGGAAAACGGTGTTATGATCTCCCAAAATGCATTGGATGATCTTGGGGAAGAAGGCTTTATTAAAATGCTGCGTTTTGTTGACTGGTTATGGTATTCAGAGGAAGGACACCTTCTGGCCCAGTGGGGTGTGGAAGGGGAGACTTATACCAAAGATGCAAATGGGGATATTGTGTTGAATCCGGATATTACCTACAGCGGCTTAAATCCGGAGGCCTCCAAAAAGCTGAATGCGGATTATGGCTTTGCAGGAGGGGTATTTGCTTACGGAGGTTCCGCATGGATTAAAAATTCCAGGATGACAACGGCTGAAGAAAAGGATTTTGATGCAAGAATCAGGGAATATAGAGAAATGAGGCCGATTGATCCTCCCTTTATGGCAAATGAAGAGGAAACGGAAGAATTGACGCTGATTCAGACACCATTGATTGACAGCACAAAAACCTGGATACAGAAATTTATTACCGGACAGGCGGATATTGATTCGCAATGGGATGCATATATTTCAGAAATAAAGAATTTAGGCGCTGATAATTATGTGACCGAGGTAAATGAGATATTTGCGAAAAATAAAAGTAAGCTCGGATATTAACAGGAAAAAAGGGGTTGTGAAAAATGGAGTTGGGCAAACTCCATTTTTCCGGCCTCTTCTATATTTGAATAACGGTCAGGCGTACAAAAGCGCTTCCGCCAGGATGCGCCTGGAAGCTGCCATTTCTTCTCCGCTTCCATCCACCTCAAGAATGATTCTGCCTTGATATCCATGCAGATAGTTCCGGAAAACAAGACTATAGTCAATATCCCCACAGGTTAACGGAAGGTGTTCATGAGGAACTGCGAAATGCTTTCCGGCCGCATGAAGGCATTTGGGAAACTTAACATCTATGAGATCCTGCAGGTGCTGATAATTGTCAATGTGGGCGATATCCAGCAATGCCTCAACATATGGGTCGGCTCTGTATACAATTTCCAGATCTGTCTTTTGATAGTGAAAAACATCTAAAACACTGTTGTTTTCCAGATACCAGGTAATCCCTCCGGCCCTGGCCTTCGCAGAAAATGCGACGGCATGTTCGGCCAGTTCATACTCTGTATTCCGGGTCACGGCCTTTTTCTTGCAGACCGGATGGACAATTACTTCATGCTCACCCAGATAGGTGACTAAATTGAGTAATTGATTTCCATACCGTTTAAAATCATCCAATTCAAAAAGGGCATGGATTATAATAGAAAATCCCGCTTTTTTTAGAAATGCTTCTTTGGGAGCCGGAATATCATTTACGAGAAGCTCCCCGTCTTTAAACCATATCTGGATAAAGTCAAAATCATTTTTTTTACAATATTCAATTTCCTGTTTATAACTGTTATGCCATAGACCACCTCTGCCAATTTGTATCATTTTGCACCTTCCCTTAAAAAAGATCACAACAAAACTACGGAAACACAGTACAATAACTGCTATGTTTAGTTTAGCATTCCTTTTGGCAGACATCAACTTTGAATAAAATGTAGATGGAAGGGAATTATTGCAGATAAATTCTAAACAGGGTATAATCAAGGCAGGGAAAGAGAGGGTATTCAATGACTAAACCATTGCCGATAGGGATTGAGGATTTTAAAGAATTAATCGAAAATTACTATTATGTCGATAAAACTTTATTTATAAAGGAATTGCTGGATAACAGGAGTAAGGTAAGCTTGTTTACGCGCCCGAGGAGATTCGGTAAAACATTGCAACTCAGTATGCTGAAGTATTTTTTCGAAATCGGGCATGGCTCAGATTGCGATAATAGCAGGCTTTTCAAGGGTCTGAAAATTATGGATGCCGGTCACAGTTATACCAGGCATTTATGTCAGTATCCGGTTATCAGTATTTCTCTGAAATCAGCCAAACAGCCGGATTATGAGAAAGCCTTCATTATGCTGAAGCGACAGATCGCGGAGGAATTCCGCAGGCACAGGTATGTGTCGGAGGGGTTGGAAGGAAACGATAAGATAAGATTTGATTTGATCATGAATGAGACGGATCAAAGTGTACAATATTTGGATGCACTTGCTTTTTTGTCACGCCTTTTGAATGCGTATTATGAAAAGAAAGTGATAATACTGCTGGACGAATATGATGTGCCGCTGGAAAATGCCTATTTTAAAGGTTTTTATGATAAAATGACAGATTTTATCCGTTCCCTGTTCGAGTCGGCGTTAAAAACCAATCCGTACCTGGAGTTTGCCGTAATTACTGGATGTCTGCGTATCTCTAAAGAAAGTATTTTTACAGGATTAAACAACTTGGATATCGTATCGATTATGAATCGGAATTATGCGGAGTACTTTGGTTTCACGCAGGAAGAAGTGGAAGGCTTGCTCGATGTCTATAGAGTCGGAGGAAAACGGAAAGAGGCGCGGGAATGGTATGATGGATATCTCTTTGGAAGGACAGAAGTATATAATCCATGGAGTGTCATTAATTATGTAAAAGAGGTATCCGCAGACGATGAGGCATTTCCGAAACCTTATTGGGCGAATACTTCATCAAACAGCATAGTCAGAGTACTTATAGAACATGCAGACAACAGCGTAAGGCAGGAGATGGAAAACCTGTTGGAAGGCGGGACAATTGAAAAACCGGTACATGAGGATATTACCTATGATGAGGTATATAAATCAGAGAATAATCTGTGGAATTTCCTGTTTTTTACCGGATATCTGAAAAAGCTTTCTGAAAGGTTTGACGGGGAAACGATTTATCTGATACTTGCAATACCGAATACGGAAATCAAAACGATTTACCGGAATACAGTTCTGGATTGGTTTGGCGAGAGGGTAAGGAAAAAGGATTTTTCGGAATTATATCATGCTATATTGAACCGGGAAACAAAGGTGATCGAGCGGGAACTGTCAAAAAACCTTATGGAAACGATAAGTTTTTATGACTATAAGGAAGATTATTACCATGGTTTTGTGGCGGGCCTGCTGAAAATGCTGGATGGTTATACGATTAAATCTAACAGGGAAGGCGGATTAGGGAGAAGTGATTTGCTGCTGTTATCAGCGCCATATGAAGGAAAAGCGGTAATTATGGAACTGAAAGTTGCAGAATCCCTTGCGCAGTTAAATGACAGTGCCCAAAAAGCATTACAACAGATAAAAGACAAGCAATATGGTGCAGAGTTAATTCTGGATGGATATCAGGATTTTATTTACTACGGAATAGCATTCTATAAAAAGCTCTGCAGGGTAACCGTTGAATAATAAAAAAAGTGAAGTATCAAAAGGGCTGCACATCGATTTCGGGTTTTTCCCGCGTTTGGGTGCAGCCCTATTTAATCCGCTCTTCCTCTGCTTGACGTATAGTGTATGCAGGTGAAGCAATATCGCCCCGGCTTTATCCAGACAGGAAATAAAAAGTTAAGGCATTAAACAAAATGGAGGAACGAGTCCAACGGCTGGCAGAAGAAAATACAGAGCTGAAAAAAGTGTATTGCTTCAAGAGAAGCTTTCTCTCCTAATGCCAAAAAATAAATAAAATCAACATTTAATTTTAAAATTTATTGAAATTAAATGTTGATTTTTGCTCGAAATGGTATACTCTATAATAGAAAGATATCATAGTTGTCCAGAACGAGGAGATTATTATGCTGATACAATTTAACTTTAAGAATTTCAAATCATTTCGTGATGAAGTGTCGCTGGATTTGTCAGCGACTAAAATAACAGAACATGAGGATCACGTTGTGGATATCGCAAATGACAAGCTGCTCAAGGTAGCTGCAATTTACGGCGCTAACGCAAGTGGTAAGTCAAATGTGTATGAGGCGTTTGACTATATGAGCTATTATGTAGAAGAGTCTTTTAAATTTGGAGATGAGGAAGAAGGCCGCCGGAAAAAGGAGGAGGACTATCTGAAAGTTACTCCATTTCTGTTTGATGATAACAGCCGCAATGAAGAGACCACATTTGAGGTCTTTTATGTAGATAATTCTGAAAATACCGGAAAGATATACCAATACGGGTTTTCCTTAAAAGCAGATGAGGTAGTGGAAGAATGGCTGTATTCCAAAGCCAAGACAGCAAGAAAAAATTACAGGACCATGTTTTACCGTAAAAAAGGGGAAGAACTGGAAATGAATGGATTCTCCAAGAGCCATGTGGAGAATATTAAAGCGTCTCTGAATAAAGAAGCGCTAATCGTTTCTCTAGGTGCAAAGCTGCGGGTTGCTAAACTCAAGAAGGTGAGGGAATGGTTTCTGAATAATGATATCATTGATTTTGGTGACCCGACAGAGAACTTCTTCCGCTCCAGAGTCCTTCCGGATGGGTTTACAGATAGTAAGGAAGTGCAGGAGAATGTGGTTAAATATTTTGCTTCCTTTGATGAGTCAATACAGGATTTTGAAGTGGAAGAACTGCAGCCGGAAGACGAGAAGGATACGGGCAAAAGCTTTACAATTGATGCCCTCCATAAAAAAGTGGGAAGCCAGGAGATGGCCTCCATTCCGTTGAAGCAGGAATCCAGCGGCACACTGAAAATGTTTGCGCTTTATCCATCGTTGAAAGACGTGCTGGATAATGGGGGAACATTGTTTATTGACGAGCTGAATGCCAGGCTGCATCCGTTGTTGGTCCGGAATATCATATTGACCTTTTTGTCACCAGAAATTAATACACAGAATGCCCAGCTTATTTTTACTACACACGATATCTGGCAATTTTCTAATGAACTTCTGCGTAGGGATGAAATCTGGATGGTCAATAAAAACAGGGATGGAGTATCAGAACTGTATTCATTGGCGGAGTTTAAAGACGAGGACGGTAATAAAGTGCGAAGAGATGAGGCTTTGGCAAAGAATTATCTTACAGGAAACTATGGAGCCATTCCGGTATTGAAACCGATGAAGATGCTTACAGGGGGAACTGCGGATGGCGAGTAAAAGCGGAGAAAAATTATTTTGAGGGTCTGCGGGACAGTATTCCGGCAGGACTGAAAGATCGTCTGGTGATAAAAGTGGAAAAGGCCAAGACGGTAGAACTGGTGGAACGGGCGCTGGAGCTTGCAAATAAGGAGCCACAGTACCGTATTCCATGGATTGTCTTTGACAGGGATCAGGTAAAGGATTTTGATGATATTATTCTGGCGGCAGAGAAAAGCGGTGTGGGAGCCGGCTGGTCTAATCCCTGTTTTGAGATTTGGATGTATGCCTACTTTGGCGAGATGCCAGCGATATGGGAGTCATATACTTGCTGTGACCGGTTTGCGGATAAGTTTGAAAAGGTTACGGGGCAGAAATATTTTAAGAAGGATAAAGATATTTACCGCAAACTGGTGCAGTATGGGGATGAGCAAAAGGCAATTCAGATAGCCGGGCGGTGTTGCAGGAAGTGCGTGGATGATGGGAAGGATAAGCCGTCGGAGATGTGGCCGGCTTGTATGGTGCAGGGGTTGGTGGAGGAAATACGACTAAAAATACAGTTATAACGGGGAGAAACAAGATGGATCAAATAAAGGTATTGCGGTATATGATGCAGAGTTAATGCTGGACGGATATGAGGATTTTATTTACTACGGAATAACTTTCTATAAAAAGCTTTGCCGGGTAATCGTTTAATAATAGGAAAAAAGTGAAGTATCAAAAGGGCTGCACATCGATTTCGGGGTTTTTCCCCGCGTTTGGGTGCAGCCCTTTTTAATCCGCTCTTTACCGGAATGACGAATGGCATTACGATTCTTTTACTGGGATAAGGTGTACAGGGAATAAAAATAAGCTTTATTTTTCATCAGGCTGTCAAAGGTTCCATGCTCTGCCAGGCGGCCGTCCTTTACTACCAGGATATCATCAAAGCGCCGGAGAAGGATTTCTTCCAGGCGGTGGGTGACAAGGATCCGGGTTATTCCGTCCAGGGACAGGATCGCTGAGGTTATTTCAAAGGCGGTGGCGGCATCCAGTGCGGCGGTGGCTTCGTCGGCCAGCAGGACCGGCGTGCTCCGCAGCAGGCAGCGGGCTATGGAAATGCGCTGCCGTTCCCCGCCGGACAGGGAACTTCCGTTTTCGCCGCACAGATAATCGGCGCCTTTTGATGCAAGGAACGATTCCAGGCCGGCCTGACGGACTGCGCGCTCTTTCTGTTCTTCGGGGAATTCCCGGAACATAGTGATATTATCCTGGATAGAGCTGTTGAAGAGAAAAACGTTCTGTTGTATGACAGAGATGAGATCATACAGGGAATCCGGTTTAAAACAACAAAGCTCTTTTCCGTCATAACAGATATGTCCCTGATAGTCCATGTAGCTTCCCTGGAGGAGCTGGAGCAGAGTGGATTTCCCGCAGCCGGAGTTGCCGACGATGGCATAGGTTTTGCCTGCGTCAAAACGATAGGTGATATTTTTGAGTACCGGTTCCTCAGGAGTATAGGAAAAGCTTACATTTTCTAAGGTTATAGAATCCCGGAGGGTATGGGGTGCCGGAATGCCGCCCTGTTCCTGACCGGCGGAAAGGGAGGATGCCAGCTTATCTATCAGGGCATTGGAGGCATTCTTGTTTGCCAGAATTTGGGGCAGCTGTGAAATAGAAGATTCGGCCATTTCCATCAGCTGGACAAATACTAAAACCACACCGGCGGTGACACCGTATCCTTTGATTGCGAGCAGCGCACCCAGAAGGAATACGAAAAATAAGGCCAGCAGCCCGGAAGCCGCGCATAGGTTCTGCAGGATGCTGCGGGTACGGTTGGCGCTGCATTTGCTTTTCTGACTGGCGGCGTTACAACGGACAAACAGGCGGATAGCTTCGGGCTGGGCTTTAAAGCTTTTTATCACAGGAAAACCCGCCAGCAGATCCTTTAGCTCCGCCAGGAAATACTCGTTTTGATCGGATACTTTTTTCTCCTGAACAGCCAGCCGACGGCCCGCCAGCAGGGAAGCAGCCAGAGGCAGCAGGGACGCGGCGGCAGCGGCAAGGGTCAGAGGAAGGCTGTAATAGAGCATCAGGCAGAAAGAGCCGGCCAGCATCAGAAAACTGCCGGGCAGAGTGAACAGTGCGGTCAGATAATTCGTTTCAATGCTTACCGTGTCAATGGTCAGGGCCGAGAGATAGGTAGAGGTATTTTCCTTGTGGAAAGTACCCGTACCTTTCCGGGTCAGCTCTTCAAAAGCATAATCACGGTATTGCTGTACGGCGCGCCGTATAAAAAGCGGGCGGGCATAGCAGCCCACAGCCATAATTACCCCCATTAGGGCAAAGGAGAGCAGCAGGCTGGCGCTGATCCCGGCAAGGCTGAACGCGGCAGGGGTTCCGGCGGCAATGTCGATAAGCTGCTGCATCTGCCAGGAAATAAGCAGGTTCAGAGGCGTATTCAGTACGACTGCGGCCATGGCGAGCACAGCAGCGGCGTGGTTATTCCGGAAAAAACAGCGGGTGAGGGCCTTGCGGGTTTGGTTTCTGTCACTGGTCATCATCGGTAATTTCCCTCCATAGTTCCCGCAGCTTTCCGCTGCCTGTGCCCGTTCCCTGAAGGATGCTGTTTTCCAGGCCCTGAATGGCTGTGGGGCCGAAACTGTCGGATAGCAGGAGCGGTTCTGTGCCGTGGTAAAAACGGATGTTTTCCATGGTGTAGACCGGTGCAGCATCAAAAAGACGGGCGGCATGGTACGCCTTTAGCAGACTGTCTTTGGCAGAGGCCAGATCTCCTGTGTCTGCGTAAATCAGTGCCTGCAGATGAAGCAGTACCACTCCGGCTTTATCCAGATAGGAAACCTTTCCGGGAATTTTCAGACCATCGAGGATCTGCCGCATCCAACAGAGAACCTGCAATGCTTCGCAAGGATTTCCGGTTTGTGAGGCACAGGAGGCTATTCCCATGGTCACACGGATCAGCTCCGTAATTTGATCCAGTGTGGAGGCGGAGAGATAGAACAGGGCCTCTTCATAACGTCCCAATGAGGAAAGGAGGGAACCGATACGCCCGTTGTTGGTACCCGCGTAATTATATTTTTTATATTGGGCAATTGCCCGATCCGTTTCCCCCAGAGACGACCATATCTGGGCGATTTGGCTTTGAATCACGGCTTCGTCAAGCTGTTCGTCCGTATTTTGATCCAGGAGCAGAAGGCTGTGCTCCAGCAGCTGGCGGGAGCGGTGAAGAAGCTCCCGGTTGTGCTGCTCCGTACCTATGCAATCATATAAATCGGCGGCACGATAGACCACATCAAAGTGGTTCGGGTATTTTAATAACGCCCTTTTAGATTCCCGGACGGCGTCTTCATATTTTTTCTCCAGCATCAGGGAGCGTATTCGCCCGGCTGACTGTCCGGCATCTGTATTCTGCAGCTGGTAGCCCAGCAGTACATCCACGGAAATGCCGAACAATGCAGCAAGCTCCAGGATTGAAGAAAGATCAGGAGTGGTTGCGCCGCTTTCCCACTTGGAAACGGCACCTACCGTTACCCCCATGGCTTCCGCAAGCTGTTCCTGAGTCAGACCGGCGGCCTTACGGTTGGCCCGTATAGTTTCTGCAATCAGTATTTTCATAGAATACCTCCTTATACGGTTAATCATAGTGGAAACAGCCGGTCTTGAAAAGCTACGGGTAGTAATATTAAGAAATAAAAAAGTTTCCTGTCAGGAAAGTATATGCGGAAGCGTATTCTCATATTGAATGCTGCCACATTGGTTAAAGCGGGCAAAACGTTTCACACTTTTGTCTATTTCGGTTAACAGCTTCTTGGTCTGCCGGCAATCCTCCTCATACCAGATGTTTTTTACAAGCAGGGTTCCGGTTTTTGACTGGGCGATGGCTTCGATACGTCCGGCAAAACGTTCGCCGTAGATAATCGGAAGGACATAAAAGCCATATTTGCGTTTGTCGGCCGGTGTATAGATTTCCCAGGTGTATTCAAAGCCAAATAAAGCCTTTATCAGTTTACGGTCCCACAGGAAACAGTCAAGCGGGGCGATAAATTCACAGCGTGGTTTATAAGTCCTGTTTTCAAGAACCGTTTCCAGAAGGGGACGGTCTTCGGCACGGCAATACAGTTCGGAAGCGATCCCTTCCACCGAAACTGCAAGGATTTTTTCCTCGGAAAGTAAATCTGCAAATATCCGGATACGCTCCGGCGATTTCAATCCCCAGATGTTCAGCCATGCATCGGACGGCCGGTTCCACAGAAGTCCCACGGCCCCTATCCGGCGGAGCACCCTCCACTTTTGGTGTTCGTACTCATCGGGGAGAGGATCCGGAGCGGACAGCAGCCGGGAAGGCAGGTATTTATCAGCCAGATCATAGTATTTCCGGCTTCCTTTTTTGTGGTGGATGATAAGCTCGCCTGTGGAATAAAGCTGCTCCAATACCGCCCTTGCGGCATTGGTATTTCCGTTCCAGCCGCCGCTCCAGTGGATGGAGGAATGCCAGTGGATACTGCCCTGCACGGGTAACTCGTCAGAGCTTACGGCTCCGTTGGCGCGGATATATGCAATTGCCTGTTTTTCCAGATCAGCCAGTTCCGGAAAACGTAAACCCCCGTCCTTTGCCGCGTCCCGGTAACGGCGGAAATAAGGCCAGTCTTCCGTGGGGAAAATAGAAAGATTTTTATCCGGAAAATCAATCAGGCTGCGGTCTGTATAGAGCAGTTCGGACAGGGTTTGTTTGGTGAAATTCCTGACCCGCGACTGCAGGGTAAGCTCTGCATTTTTCCCGCAGGAATCCACCGGATCGAACTGGATGCAGCCGGCCTGGCGCACGAAGGCAAGGGCACCCTGCTTTCCGGTAAATTTATGTGCGCCGAGCAGTCCGTGTTTTAGCAGTAGGAATTGGCGGGTCTGTCTGTTTGTGAGATGAATCATAGGGGTTACCAGGATCCTTTCTTGGGTGGAATTGCTGTAACGGTTCCGTGCCTTCACACTTACATGTAAAAATCCAAGTAAAACCGCCTGCGGCGATGGGATTTTTATACTCTTGAATCATTTTCTTACGGTCTGGGCGGTAAAGGTACAGAACTGCTGAATAGTTACAAATTCCTTTTGTGTAGTTGATATGTTTATTATACCGGATTAACTGCGACAACAGTATGTCATAAAAGGAAAAAAGACAGTATTTTAAAAAATTTTTTACTGTTCACGCCCCCTGTGCCCTGCGGCATCCCCTGCGCTTGGGAAAGGAACGGATCCGGGGAATGAATTTCCTTTCTGGATGAAAATAGTGTATAATAGGTCTAAATAGGAAGTCGGCCGTGGGGAGGGGAAATAAATGAAATTTTTAGTTATAATGGGAAGCCCCAGACTGGATCAAAATACAGCGGAGCTTTGTAAACCATTTATGGAAGAGGTAAAAGCTTCCGGTTCAGAAGTTACGTATATAACTTTGGCTGATAAAAAAATTGCACCTTGTAAGGGGTGCTGGGCTTGTCAGAATGTGAGCGGTGAATATGGATGTCCGCAGAAGGACGATATGTATCCTATTGTAGAGGAGATCATCCGGGCAGATTGCATTGTACTTGCAACTCCTATCTATACATGGTATTGTACTGCGGAAATGAAGGCAATGCTAGACAGGTATTATGGATTAAATAAATTTTATGGAAGTGCCCAAGGTTCTCTTTGGAAAGGAAAAATAATTGCTATTATAGCAACCCATGGTTATACACAGGAATACGCGGTACAGCCATTTGAACTGGGAATAAAAAGATTATGTGAACATTCCGGACTTATCTATGCCGGCTTATATTCTGTCAGGGATGAGCATGATCTTGCGTCCTTTCAAACACCGGAAGCCATGGACGGAGCGAGAGCATTTGCCCGGTTTTTGCTTGAAATGGAACCACTTGGGATTGTTCCTTACATTTAAATATAAATTGTGCTTAAAGCAGGACGTGAAATACAGACACAGCGGGTGGAGGAAACGGTAAAAGTTTACCATAAATAAGAGGAATGTCACATATGCTTGAATATTTTAAAGAGCAGGCTCTCAAAGAAGGCCTCCATTTATATCGTATCTCGGGAATTGGACCTGACGGCCCGGAAACAGTGGTTCTCTATCCTGCCAACGCCTGTAATAATACCTATTCCGTTACAAAAGTTTTTACCATGACGGCCATAGGTATGCTTTGGGACAGAGGTATGTTGGATGTGGATGCCCCTGTTTATCCGATTCTGAAGGATTATTTTACCCCTGTCAGTGATCCCGGCTGGAAGAAGGTGGCTGTGGCGCATCTTCTCACGCATCGGGCAGGCTATGGCAGAGGACTGCTGGATATTGACGCGGAGGACGCTTCTGCCTATCCAACCCGGGATTATATCCGGATTGCGCTGGAGGAACCTTTGTCCGGCATTCCGGGAAAGACTTATGAGTATACGGACGCGGCATTTTACCTTCTTTCCCGTATCGTAGAGAAAGTCAGCGGAAAACGTCTGGATGAATGGATGCGTCCGGTATTGTTTAATGTCCTGAACTTCCGGGAGGCCGCCTGGAGCTGCTGCCCGCAGGGACACCCCATGGGAGCCACAGGCCTCTATCTTCACACACCGGATATGGTGAAGCTTGGGTGGGTATACATGAATGGCGGGGTATTCGAAAATAAGCGCGTGATATCAAAAGAGTGGACAATCCTTGCGTTGGAAAGTGGATTTGAGTTTCAGCCCGCCGGTCACGGATGGTACGCGAAAGGCGGCATGAATGGCCAAATGCTGGCTTTCTCCCCACAGCGCGGTCTGGCGGTAGCCTGGCAGGGTTATGAAACGAGGAAGGATACCGGAATTCTTCTCTAAAGTTACTTATCAAGGGATAGCATGTGCATATGGCCGGCACTGGTTAACCCTATCGTTGAAGTAACCGGAAAAAGAGCGATCAGATTATAGGAGAAGGGGACATAAAATGGAAATCAAAGTAATAGATCAGGACTTTTCCATATGTAAACTGGAAAATATGTCCGGTATAAATTATGAGGATGAATTCTTTTTTCTGGGGAAAACAGAGGAAGAACTGTCTCTGGTATGCAGTACCGGATCCGTACCTGATAATGTGCGCAGCCGTGATGACGGATGGCGGGCATTCCGGATACAGGGGGTTCTGGATTTTTCCCTGATAGGAATCCTGTCACGCATCACCACTTTGCTTGCGGATAACAAAATAGGGGTATTTGCAGTTTCTACTTACAATACCGATTATATACTGACTAAAAAAGAATGTTTTGAGAAGGCTCTAAAAATCCTTGCGGGCAATGGATATGTGATTATAAAAACAGGAGGACAATGATTATGGGAATGTCATTTCAGGAGGCAATTGAGCTGTACAGAGAGGTTTATCACAGGTTTGAAAAGGTGGAAGGGAAGCCATGGGGCGTAAACGGGGCAATGATTGAACTGAGTAAACAGGTGGGCGATTTATCCCGATGTATCATGCTGAAAGAGGAATATTATGCATACAAGGGAGAACGGCCCGTGGGTCTGGAAAAGAACATTGGAAACGAGCTGGCCGATATCTTCGGACAGCTCATCCGTATTGCGGATTGTTATGGCATTGATCTGGAAGAGGCCCATGTGCAGGCTAGAGCGGAGGAAGACCGTGATTTGGAGTCGCGCGGGGTATAAAATATGTATGTGTAGTTTCAGGTTTGATTTTTAGGGTGGGCTGATTAATTGGATGATATAAGAATAGAAAAAGCAATATTTGAGGATATAAATTCTGCTTCCGGCATATATGATGCAGTGCATGATTACTTTTCAGATAATGTTAATTACTGCTTCCCGAATTGGCAGAAGGGAAAATATCCGGTTCGCAGGGACGCATGGGAAGCGATACAGGAAAATTCCCTGTTTATACTGAAACATAATGGAAAAATAAAAGGCTCTGTTATTATCGACAACAAGCAGCATGCCGAATACCGGAATATTCCATGGGGAATCTCATGCGATGATAAAGAGGTAATGGTTATACATACATTAGTTGTCCATCCATCCTGCAGACAGCAGGGCCTGGCGGAACTGCTTCTGAATTACGGTCTGGATTACTGCCGTCAGGCAGGTGCAAAAACGCTTCGGCTTGATACCCATTATAAAAATATCCCGGCCCGCCATCTGTATGAAAAGTGCGGATTTCACCATGTCATAAAGTGGAGTGTCCAAATAGACGGAGTAAATCAGGAATTTGATGTCTATGAATACATATTGTAAGGCAGGAGCGAGTGGCCGAAAGAAAAGGAGTAACACCATTATGATGCCGGAGAGACTTTCCACCCAGACAATCTATGAAAGTGATTGGATATCCTTATATGCGGATAAAGTAAAAATGCCGGAAGGATATATAATAGACACCTATCACAGACTTCACTATCCTCATGAATCGGTTTGTGTGGTAATTTATAATGACCAGGATGAAATTCTTATGATACAGTCCAAGAGATACATTACGGGCCGGCTGGAATGGGAAATTCCTGCCGGGCGGGTGGAAGATGCGGAAAGACCGGTGGATGCGGCCAGGAGGGAATGCCTGGAAGAAACCGGATGTATCCTGGAAAATCCGGTTTATTTATGCAGTCAGTATCCGAATAACGGAATGTCGGATCTTCGGATTCACATTTTTGCAGCCAGGGTACAGGCGGAAGAGAGTGCATGGGATGAAAATGAAGTAAATTGTAAGAAATGGGTGAAAAGGCACGATATGATGGACATGATGAAAAATGGGGAGATAACCTGCGGAGCGTCCATGCTTTCTCTGCTGTATGCGGAATTTTTTTACAGGCAGGATCAATAATATCCCCTTTCTCCCTTTGTGAGCTGTGATATGAAAGGAGTCCAATTTTATGGAATTGGAAACAAAACGTCTTGTCATCCGCAGTTTTTCGGGGAATGACACAGAGGATTTATACGAGTACCTTTCCAAAGAAGATGTGGTAAAATATGAGCCTTATGCCCCTTATTCCAGACAGGAGGCAGCGGCAGAAGCGGCCCGGAGGGCTGAAGATCCCCGTTTCTATGCAGTTGCTTTAAAGACAGGAAAGGTGATCGGGAATCTGTATCTGGAAAAAGGGGATTATGATACCTGGGAGCTGGGATATGTTTTTAACAGCGATTACTGGGGAAGGGGATATGCTTTTGAAAGCGTGTCGGCATTGCTTACCAGAGCCACAGAGGAATGGGGGGCGAGGAGAATCGTTGCCATGTGCAATCCCCGGAATGAGGCTTCCTGGAAACTATTGGAGAGGCTGGGGTTTCGGAGGGAAGGGACGCTTATCCGGAATATCTGGTTTTTTCAGGATGAAGAGGGAAAGCCTTTGTGGCAGGATACCTATGAATATGGGATGTTAAAAGAAGAATGGCGCCGGAGTGCGGGACGGAGAGAATATGAAAGATAGTATGCAGGCAAGATGCGAGCAGTTTATCCGCAGCAGGGATCGGATTAAAGAAACGTTTGGATGGGAAAATTCCTATCTTTACCCGCTGTGTGCTGCTGTTTTTACGTTACATGACAAAGAAGCGGATGGAGATGTCCTGAAGTCTTGTGTGGAAGTCCTGAAACGCCAGACCGGTGTGTTTTCCAATTTCCGCAGTATGGTAAAGCTTCCGGTAGCCTCCATTATGGCGGTCAGCAAAGAACCGGAGGGCGTGCTGGCCAGGACTCTGCAGGTATACGGTCTTTTGAAGGAGACCTTCCTGTCCTCCTGCTATCTGCCGGTAGCCGCTGTGGCGATTGCACAGCTTGCGCAAGAAAGGGAATTCGAATCGATTGCCGGACGGACGAGGGCGCTTTATAAACAAATGAAGGCGGAACATCCTATGCTCACTTCCGGTGAGGACAGCGCATTTGCCGCACTTCTTTCTCTGTCCCGGAAAACGGATGAACAGCTGATTTCCGCCATGGAAAAGTGCTATGAAATATTGAAGCCCGGCTTTTTTTCAGGAAATGCGGTCCAGTCCCTGAGCCATGTGCTTGCGTTGGGAGAGGGGCGGGAAGAAGAAAAATGCAGCAAAACCCTGGCGTTATATGACCGTCTGAAGGAACGGGGCTGTAAATACGGCACCAGCTATGAACTGCCCACATTAGGTGTTCTCGCCTTATCGGACGGAGAAGTAAGCGAGATTGTAAGGGATATGGCGGAGGTGGACGGGTATCTGGCGGGACAGAAGGGCTTCGGCGCTTTCGGCATCGGAAAACGCCAGCGTCTGATGTATGCAGGTATGCTGGTACAGGGGGAATATCTGGAGAAAAATACGCTGCAGACTGCGGCAATCAACGGAACCCTGTCCCTGATCATAGCCCAGCAGGCGTCGATGTGCGCGGCTGTCGCAGCAACGGCAGCGGCCTCCAGTTCTTCGTCTTCCTCGTAACGAGCCGGAAGAAAACGCAAATTGTCAGGAGGGGAAGCAAAATGATTTTGATTGATCAGGATAAATGTATCGGCTGCGGCCGTTGTATTACGGTTTGTCCTTTTACTGTACTGCAGTTAAACGATAATGGAAAAGCGGAAAACGGGGGAAAACGCTGTATCGCATGTATGCATTGTGCGGCCGTTTGTCCGTGCAATGCGGTTTCCCGTGATTTTGGCCCGACAGTTGCCGGTCCGGTTAAACCGCTGCCGGAGGGCTGTGCCGCTGCGGTGAAGCAGCTCATATACCAGCGGCGCTCCTACCGCAGATTTGAGAAACGCAAGATTCCGGAAGAATTGGTGCGTGAGGCCCTGGAGGCCGGGACTATGGCTCCCAGCGCAAAAAACGAGCATCCGGTCAGCTGGCGGATTCTGGCGGATGAAAAAAAGAAACAGGATATTATGGAAGATATACTGCGCTGCTGCAAAGAAAAGCAGATGGCAGCTGAACTCATCGGGGAATATGAGAACGGGAACAATCCGGTGATGGGAGAGAATGCGGTCCTGCTTATCGCCTTGTGCCGGGAGGATGCTATAAATCCCCAACAGGATACGGCAATTGCCATGACTACGGCCGAGCTGCTTCTGCAGGCGCAGGGAATCGGCACATGCTGGGGAGGTTATCTCACCCGTTTCCTGAATCTTCTGCCGGAATGCCGCCGGCTGTTGGAAATACCAGAGGGATGTCTGGTATATGGAACCCTGATGGCAGGCTATCCCGATAACCAGTGCTACCGTCATATTCCTTTCCGGGAACAAGCGGACATAAGATTTATAGAATGATTTCTGCAAAAGCAGCTTATGCTTTTGCAGGAGACAGGAGTATACATGGAGATTCAATACAAAGAAGAAAAAGAATTCACCCCCGGAGCGCTTGAGGAACTTTTTCTGTCCGTCGGCTGGGAATCCGGGAACTATCCGGAGCGGCTGGCCAGGGCTAT
Organism: Lachnospiraceae bacterium; assembly: GCA_022845955.1. Taxonomy (GTDB): domain Bacteria; phylum Bacillota; class Clostridia; order Lachnospirales; family Lachnospiraceae; genus Eisenbergiella. The sequence goes on along the minus strand of AP025576.1, from coordinate 5,318,574 downwards.
GAAACAATCCTCCCTTGTGATCTCCGCCTGGGATCATGACAGGCTGGTGGGGCTGGTAAGGAGCCTGGACGATGGGGAAACCGTGGCGTTTATCCATTATCTGCTTGTGAATCCGGCATACCAGAAGCAGCATATCGGCGCGGAGCTGATGAAGCGCCTGCTCTGCCATTATGAGGATCTGTTATATGTGAAGGTGATGCCTTCGGATCCTGCCACCATCCCCTTTTATGAGAAATTCGGATTTGTACGGTATGACAATTACCGTGCGCTGGAAATAAAACGTCTGGGATAATCGCAGCCAGTCAGGAAAAAATGGGAAAGGAGATATCTATGAAACAGGACAGTTCAACAATCAGCTGGAATCAGGCCGGGGAAGACTGGATCACCCTCGCCCGATCCAATGATTTCAGGTTATTTTATATTATGCCCTATACACTGGAATATCTGGGAGATGTGAGAGGCATGGATATACTGGATTTAGGCTGCGGGGAAGGCGGCTATTCCCGGGCGCTTGCGGGCGGCGGGGCCAGGGTATACTCGGTGGACTGTTCTTCCTTTTTCATCGGTTATGCAGAGGATAAGGCGGCGGAAGAGGGGCTGGATATCCGGCATTTTGTGCGTAACAGCAATGACCTGTACGGAATTCCTGACGAGAGTTTTGACAGGGTGATCTGTTCCATGATGCTTATGGACTGTGAGGATCTGTATGGGACGCTCCGGGAGGCCAAAAGGGTATTAAAACCCGGGGGCAGGCTGTTTGCCAGTGTTCTGCATCCCTGTTTTAACGGAAAAGAAATGAGCTGGGTCGGAGAGGACACGGAGAAAAAAGTGGTCGTAGGAGATTATTTCCAGCCTGAAATATGGGAAAAGCCCTTGGCAAAAGGAATGGAAACACAGGTGATATGGAGACACCGGACGCTGCAGGATTATGTAAAAGCCTTTGTTGCATGCGGTTTTATTATCCTTGATTTAAACGAACCGCTGCCCGAAGCAAGCCTTCTGGAAAAATCGCCCAGGCTTTGCTGGCTGCAGAAAATCCCTATGTTCCTGTTCTGGGAGCTGGGAAAAAAAGAGTAAAAAGCGGAAACTGCCGACGCGGGGCAGGCAGGATACGCAGGCAGGAGAAAATATGGAAAAGCTGTATATATTAGGAGGTTCCCCATGCAGCGGTAAAAGCAGCATTGCGGAAAAGATGGCGGAAAAGCTGGGATTTGCATATTTCAAGGCGGATGATTATCTGGAACAATATATGAAGCGGGCAGGGGCGGAACACAAGCCTTATTCCGAAAAAGCCCTCGCCTTATCGCCGGAGGAAACTTGGATGCGGGATGCCGGGGTACAGGCGCAGGAAGAACTGGAAATATACCGGGAGATGTTTTCCTATATCTGGGAGGATTTACATGCACTGCCGGAAAAGAACGGCATGATAGCGGAGGGAGCGGCTTTTCTTCCGGAACTGGTATACGAAAAGGGAGTGGATAAGGAACATTATATTAACATTACACCAACCAGGGAATTCCAGATCCATCACTACAGCCAGAGACCGTGGATCCCTTTAGTGCTGGAAGGCTGCAGTGATAAGGATACCGCATTTTCCCGCTGGATGGAAAGGGACGCCCTGTTCGGCGAATGGGTCCGGGAAGATGCCGGGAGAAAAGGTTATTCCTGTATGGTTACGGACGGAAGTGCGGATCTTGAAAAAATGACGCAGGAGGTCTGCCGCCTGTTCGGCCTGACCTGATGAATCGTACTTTTTACCATCGCCAGGTAATAAATAGTCAAAATCGGGAAATGATTGTATAATGGAAGCGGATTAGGAGGCGGCAGATGGATGACAGAATAGCACTTTTACGAAAAATACTGGACGAAAGCAGCTATACGGTTGCATTGTGCGGATCAGGGATGATGGAGGAAGGCGGTTTCATCGGTGTGAAAAATCCGGATAAAGCCTATGATATAGAGAAAAAATACGGCTATTCACCGGAGGAGATATTTACCGGATCTTTTTACCATACCCGTCCGAAACAGTTTTTTGAATTTTATAAAAAGGAAATGCTGGAGGATGCCCCGGAGCCTACGGAATCCGGCAAAGCGCTGGCCGCTATGGAGCGGGCCGGTAAGCTGCAGTGTGTAATCACCAGCAATATATACGAACTGAGCCAGCGTGCGGGTTGCCGGAATGTGATTGATCTGCACGGCAGCATCTATCATAACAGATGCAACCGCTGCGGAAGGGAATATCCGGTGAATTATATCCGGCAGGCAAAAGGGATTCCCGCATGTGAAGACTGCGGCATTCCGATCCGGCCGGGGCTGTATTTTTTCGGGGAAATGACCGACAGCCAGCTGATTACGAGGGCTACGGAGGAGGTTCATGACGCGCAGGTGCTGCTTCTTCTTGGGACAACACTGAATTCGGAGGTATTTGCCCATTATATTAAATACTTTGAGGGCCAATGGCTCGTGGTAATCCATAAGGAAAAGCATTTCCTGGATGATAATGCGGATATGGTTTTTATAGACCGGCCTAAGAATATTCTTTCCAGGCTGGGGTATTAACAACGGATGCCACGCTCCGCGGCCCATCCTTATGTGCAACAAAAGCGGCGCTGCGCCAGATAAGGCAGCGCCGTTTTTACATGAAAGGAAAGTAATATGTCAATTACCAGGTGCAAAAAAGCGCCCCGCAATTGGTAGTTATTTCGCGGAAGGAGTCTATAATAGAAAACAAAGGATGCCACGCTCCGCGAGCCATCCTTATACTTAATAGGAGGAAAAACTATGAAGCTATCGGAAAAAATACAGCTGCTACGGAAAGAAAAAGGGTTGTCCCAGGAAGAACTGGCGGAAATCTGCAGGGTAAGCAGACAGTCCATTTCTAAGTGGGAAGCGGATATCGCTTTGCCGGAAACCGACAGGCTGCTCATCCTGAGCAGAACCTTTCAGGTTTCCCTGGATGTCCTGTTAAAGGACGAGCTTGTGGTTAACAGCGTGAAAATGAGCCATTCCTGTGGATTACATGCGGTAAAGAAACCCGGGGACGGGATGTACGAAGGCATTCTGATAAAGGAGAGCCTTTCCAGTGACGTAATTTTGGATGAAGTATCTGTTAACAAGGTCGAACTCTGGAATGCGGGAGGGGTGCCCAAATATTGGACCGCCATTTTTTTTACCGCCTCCCGGCCCGATTTCCCGGTACATATTTCCCGGATGATTAAAGGGGGAACGGACGAAGGGGAGGTATGGTTTGTGGATTTTAAAGCCGGAAACCGGAAATATGTTGTATTAAAAGATCGGGTGTTTCATTACGAAATCGGTAATTCCATAGATAAGGAACGGGTGCGTGCGGAATGCAAAAAGCTGGGAATTGCAGAAGAGCAGATGAACTGGCCGGAATAAAAACGGCAGCAGGGGAAAGGAGAAGGAAAGAAAGATGAAACTGTTACTGACTTCAGCAGGTTTTGAAAATAAAAGAATAGCGGAAATTTTTCTGGCATTAGCAGGAAAAAGGCCGGAAAACATAAAGGCGGTTTTTATCCCTACAGCGGCGGTTAATGCAGATGCCATAGAGGTGCTTCCGAAATGTCTGCATGATTTACTGGATTGCGGGATACCGAAAGAAAATATCCGGGTATATGATTTGCATAAAAAGATGACGCTGGAAGAACTGAAAGGGTATGATGCGGTATATGTCTGCGGAGGGGATACCGGATATCTTCTGGATCGGATTGACGAGCAGGATTTCCGCAGTGTTCTGCTTGCTTTTATAGAGCAGGGCGGCGTATATGTGGGGGTAAGCGCAGGAAGCCAGGCTGCGGCGGGTAATCTGAAAAACAGCTTCGGTTATCCGGCCTGCCCGATCCATGTGCATTGCAGCGAAGGGATGTCACCCGGCCCTGTGGACAGGAATGGGTGCAGGGAACTGCGTATTACGAATAACCAGGCGGTCCTGGTTACGGACGGGATGGACATCAGGATTGTTGAGTGATGTTTCAGCCAAAAACAATGGTCGGATACAGGTGCATGTCCTGAAGAGGACGGCCTTTGAGGGGGAAATTTATGAGCACTGAATATGATGTACTTTTAGCAGCGAACAAAAACTTTCGTGCTGACAAAAAAGCAGAAATCAGTTATATCTTTTCCTGTGAAGAATACCAGGAGCTGGAAAGGGAATATGGTATCCGTCATACAGCAGGGAAGGGCGGTACGTTTTTGCAGGCATTGCATTTGTTGGAATGGGTTCATCAAAATATAAGGCATAAAGGAAATTATGATAATTCCGATCCACAGGATGCCTTACATTTGCTTTCCTTAGCTTATAAAAAGGAAGGCTTTGGAGTCAACTGTCTGGCCATGTCTATTGTTCTGGCGGAATGTCTTCTTGCAGCAGGCATGTATGCACGGGTGGTTTATATGATGCCCGCGGCTGCCGCGGATGGAGATAACCATGTGGTGGCCGAGGTTTTTATCACGGAATGGAATAAGTGGATTTTGCTGGATCCTACCTATGGGAGTTATTGTGCGGACACTTCCGGTGCGGTGCTGAATTTGTACGATATCAGGAATTTGGTTATCAGCGGCGGCGGGTATTCTTTTTCCGATAATCTGGATTATAACGGGGAGAGGGTGTCCGATTTGGAGGATATAAAAGAATATTACGCTAAAAATTTATTTTTTCTCAGAAGCAAGTCTGTGCAAGGGTATGGAGTGCATCGGGAATATGGGAATATGTTGGAATTAGCGCCTGCCGGATTTGATGTCCACGAGCGGATGGTTGCAAACTTGCAGTATCGGATTAAGGAATACGGGGCCTGTAAGCTTTTTTCCGATTGGCTTGCCTATGAAAGCGAATTATGCAACAGATATATTGATATCAATACGTTTTACCAGCCGCCTCTCAAAAAAGGCGGAAAAAGTTGATATATCTTGTTATTTTGTATATAATAAGGGAAGGAAAGTAAGGAATTCATTGAATATAGAAAGGAGTTATATTTATGGAACTAGCAAAAATTACTTCTAAAGGCCAGATTACTATTCCTGCTTCTATCCGCAAACTGCTTGGTGTGAAGGATGGTGATAAGGTATTATTTGTGCAGGAGGGTAACAAAGTAGTTATGATGAATGCTTCTGTCAATGCACTGCTGGAGGCCCAACGGGAATTTCAGGGTATGGCAGAGGCACTAGGTTTGAAGGGTGAACAGGACGTAGTGGATATGGTCAAAGAAATCCGTGCTGAAAGGAGTAATGGCCGATAATGCGAATTATGCTTGACACTAATGTCCTGATTTCTATGATTATCTTTCCGGGAAAACGTTTTATGCAGATGCTGGAGTGCATTACCCAAAAACATACCCTGGTTTTGTCTTCCTTTGTAGTGGAAGAACTGATAGTGGTTGCCGATAAGAAATTCCCGGCTAAGAAGGGTGTGATAGACCTTTTTCTTTCAAAATTGGGGTATGAACTGGTATACACGCCGTACAATAAATATACCGGCAGGCCTTTTCCAAATTCGTGACAGCAATGATTATCCGGTACTATATACAGCCATCGTGGAAAATGTGGATATTTTAATCACCGGGGATAAGGACTTTGCGGAAATGGAAATTGAGAAGCCTGAAATCCTTACACCTAAAGAATTCCTCGATAAGTACGTTTGACCATAGAGATATATTGGAAAGCGTTAATGGGTAAAATATGGGACATCGGGAATATGAGGCCTGTAAGCTGTTTATTGGTTGGCTTACCTATGAAAGCGAATTACGCAACAGGTATTTCGATTTCAATACGTTTTACCAGCCGCCTTTCAAAAAAGGCGGGAAGAGATAAGGCAGCGGAAAATGCAGGGGAAGAATAAAGACTGTTACACAAAGAAAACCGGACGCTTAATCGGGGAATATCCTCCTGGCAAGTGAGATACACCACAAGCGGTCCGGCAGTTTTGTGAATACCATTAAAATCGGTCACCTTGTACAACGGTAAATCCCTTTGTCGTCAGGCACCCTTCCACCTCCGTAATATCATCGGTATGGAAGATCAGAATGGGCATTCCTGTATTCCGGTTAAAGGAGAGGTAAACATAATCCACGTTAATATTACTTTCGGAAAGCGCCTGCAGAAGATGGTGCAGATTCCCGATTTCATCGGCCACTTCCACGCCGGTTACTTCGGTGAGTTTACATAGATAGCCTTCCTTTTCCAAAGCCTTTGCTGCTTTAACCGGATCGGATACTACCATGCGGACAATACCGTATTCCGCGCTGTCATTGGTGACAGAACCGAGAATATTAATCTGCTCTGCTTCCAGGATACCGGTAATATTTTTTAATGTGGCTTTCCTGTTTTCGGCATAGATTGATAATTGTTTCAGCATATGATTCCTCCTGATAATTGGCAACGTGATGAGAATCTGTATGGGACAAAAATATTCGTACCAATGTTTATTATACACTATTGTATATAGATGAGGAAACCATTTTTAAAAATACTTTTATTCATATACCGTAACCGTGTTACTGTTCACTCCGTGACCAGTAACAAGCATAAATCCATAAAAATCACCTGCGGTGATGGGATTTATGCACTCTTGAATCACTTTCTCACGTACCGTGCAGTAAATGCACAGTACTGAGTGAACAGTAACGTAACCGTTACCACAGGCAGTTCTCACCATGCGGGTGCCCATGACAGCGGCACCCGTAACGGTTCTGCGCCTTCCAAAGTTATTTTATTCCTTTTTGCTGTTATTGCGGTATTTCAGACATACCAGAATGCAGATAGCCGTAGCTATCAGGAATTCCGCAAAAATAACGGATGGATTCCAGATTTGAAAATAAAAATGTCCGATAAAATAAACGGCAAATGCAATGAGATAAATTGCCAGGCAACTGAAAAGACAGTGGAAGAAGGCGTCCCGTTTCCGTTCTTTCTGTATCATTTCCTGTTGTTGCTTTTCCAGGATTTCCGTCTTAATAGAAAGCTCATCAATTTCGGACGGCTTCAGCAGATAATCGATGGTTACATGAAACAGGTCACTCATCGCCGGCAGCTTATCCGCATCCGGGACAGCCTGACCGGATTCCCATTTGGATACCGCCTGCCTGGAGACCTGGAGCTGTTCCGCAAGCTGCTCCTGTGTCATATTATTTGCCTTTCTTAGTTTTAGAATTTTTTCTGAAATATCCATAATTGGTACCTCCTTATTTTTATGGTTTCAAGATAACAAAAGTAGCGGTTGCACACCAGCAGGAGTACTGTATATTTGGTCAACTGCAGGTTGCAGATGCGTATCTATTTTGGGTTTATCGCGGTTATCCAGTAATCCGTATTCGTGGAAAGGAATTTTTTAATCTTTTGGGTTTGTTGATCAGAAACTGAAGATACGCGTCCCTGGGAAAGAACGTAAGGATCTATATATCGTTTTTTGGAAGATACACGTATCCACTTCCTATCAATATTACAGGAATTTTCCATAGAACGAATTGTTCGAGTAAAAGTGCAGAATTGATTCCAGGCCTTCTTTGTTTCAGGAACAGCTTTTATTTTGCTAATTACCTTTGGTTCGGTGGTATATAAATCATCATGTATGAGAATACCTTTATTCAACGCATAAAATAAGATATCGGCCAGATACTGCATGGCATATCTGTCATCATCTGATATATCATTGAAAGAATTTTTTAATGAGTAATTAAAGAAATCCTCAGCTTTATTTAAAGAATTAAACATGAGCTCATCCTCCTTTGCTTCATTTTTCCCTATAATTAAATCAGAGTAATAAGAAGCAATGTCACTTAAGGATTTCAGCCCAAAACTCATAAACTTCCGGAAAGTATATTCCAGTCTGTCTGCAGACAGCTTAGGAGAACTATTATCAGCAATGGGATATATATGATAATTACATACAGCTTCAAGGGGAAGTGCGTATTTATCTAGTAGCTGCATAATCTGTTCCGACTTTGTTATGAATGCAGCAGTATCTGATTCGGTAGATTCCTGGAGAAGATAATCCTTATTTAAGAAATCAACTGTATGGGAAAAAACAGGTGTACTTATATCATGCAGCAATCCCGCAATGGTCTGCTTCCTGTCTCCGGTAAAATGCCATATGATAAGGGCAACGCCCAAACTATGTTCGAGACGGTTATATTTTATACAATGTCTATAAGCAGGAAAATTTGTATATTCACATCCACAATCCATTCCCAGTGTTTTCAGGCGCTGCATAGGTTCTGTATCGAAAAAATCACTAATGAACAGTGGTATTTCTTTATGATAAATACTGTTTAATAACATGTGGTGTCTCCTTATAACTATTGTATTGGTTTCAGTACTTTACTCAGATATAAAATCAAATCATCATCATTACAGCATTGGCTATAAGGGGTACAGGTTCTGTCACGGTACCAGATTCCGGAACCGTCCGGTATATATCCTCTTTTTATGTACATCCGCTGGGCACTTCCGTAGCCGGCATGAAGGCCGACTCCGAGACAGACGATACCGGAGAGGTTTTGGGCCAGTCTTTCCGCAGTATCCATCAGGCGGGTACCAATGCCCTTGTTCCGATATTTTTCCAAAACACCGAAATCCACTATTTCAGGTATATTTTTGTTGGCAAACGGACCGGCCGGACAGTTTAGGTATACATTAATATAGCCTGCAGGCAGGCCTTTATATTCTGCGGTAAGGGCGGCTGCGATTCCTTTTTCCTCGTCTGCAATCCGTCTTTTATATTTTTCAGGGGAAGCCTTCCATCCCTGTCTGCATTCCTCATCGCTGAAAATCTGCGGATCAGGCTCCTGCATCCGTCGTATAATTAGATTTGTGTCTTTATAGTAAATCATAAATATCCTCCTGGTATCGGCAGATAGATTCGGGTTTTGCACTTGCGTACTTGCAGGTATATATCATAAGGGGTTCTGAGGCATACGGACAAAACCAGCCCCCGGCTATCGAAAGATTACGATAGCCGGGGGCTGGTTTTATCTTAAGGGATATCGGTAACGATCCGTTCGGTACAGTCATCCCTTCATCTGCGGGTCGAATTTCCTGCGGACTTCAATATAAGCCAGGATCGCTTCCACCGTACCGTCAAAACCAAGCCTGGAGCTGTCCAGTGACAGATCGTAATTCAGGGCATTTTTCCATTCTTTTCCGGTATAGTATTTATAATAGTGTGCTCTGTATTCATCCGTTTTTGCGATGAGCTTCACCACTTCGTTCTCCGGCTGGCTGTTTACCTTCATAGCTTCACGCAGGCAGAAATCTGCCGGGGCATGGACAAAGACACGGGCGACACCGGGCATATCCTTCAATACGTGGTCGGCGCAGCGGCCGATCAGCACACAGGAGCCTTCGTCCGCCAGCTGGCGGATGATTTTGGCCTGGTAGTTAAACAGGTTATCGTCTCTTGTAAAGCCGGCGCTTTCCGGGGACAGCAGTTTGGCGTTGTGATAGCCGCCTGTGAAAAAAGCACGCAGGCTGTGTGTTTTTTTCTCGTCCTGGAACAGGGTGGGATTGATGCCGCTTTCTTCGGAGGCCATTGAGATAATTTCCCTGTCATAGTAAGGGATCTGCAGGCGTTCGGCCAGCATTTTCCCGACGGTCCGTCCGCCGCTGCCATATTGGCGTGCAATGGTAATAATTATTTTCTCCATAATATAAATCCTCCTGATTTTGCGTGGCAAAATGTGAGTTCATTAACGGGCAGGGGATTTTCCCCTTTGTTCCGCCCGGTTATTCACCCAGGTACGCTTTTTTGATGGATTCATCATCAAGAAGGGCGCGGGCCTCTCCTTCGTTAACAATTTTTCCGGTTTCCAGAACGTAGGCGCGGTTGGCGATGGAAAGCGCTTTTTTTGCATTCTGTTCCACAAGCAGGATGGTAACGCCCTGTTTATTGACTTCGGTTATGATTTTGAAAATTTCCGTAACGAACAAGGGCGACAGTCCCATGGAAGGTTCATCCATGAGGATGATCCGGGGCTGTGCCATCAGTGCGCGGCCCATAGCCAGCATCTGCTGTTCCCCGCCGGACAGGGTGCCTGCCAGCTGGCGGGTACGTTCCCGCAGCCTGGGGAAACGTTCATACACCATTTCCAGGGTGTCGGCAATCTCTTTTTTATTTTTGCGGGTATAAGCGCCCATCATCAGGTTTTCATATACGGTGAGGTTGGAGAACATCCGCCGTCCTTCCGGGACATGGGACATACCCAGTTTTACGATCTGGTTTCCGGGGACTGAGGAGATTTCCTTACCCTGAAAATTAATGGAACCGGATTTCGCAGGGAGGATGCCGCTGACGGTCTGCAGGGTGGTGGTTTTTCCGGCGCCGTTGGCGCCGATGAGGGCTACGATTTCGCCTTCGTCTACATGGAAAGACAGACCCTTCAGCGCGTGGATCATGCCATAATATACATTCAGATTTTCTACGGTAAGCATTGCCATGAATTAAGACCTCCTTTAATCGCCCAGATAGGCTTTGATGACCGCCGGATCGTTCAGTACCTGGGCAGGGGTTCCTTCTGCCAGCAGTTTGCCGAAGTTCAATACGTACAGATATTCGCAGATACCCTGTACCAGCTTCATATCGTGTTCGATGAGAAGGATGGTCACTCCGTATTTTTTGCGGACAAGGCTGATGGTATCCATCAGCTCCCCGGTCTCGTTGGGATTCATGCCGGCAGCAGGCTCATCCAGCAGAAGAAGCTTGGGGCTGGTGGCAAGCGCCCGGGAGATTTCCAGCTTGCGCTGTTTGCCGTAGGGCAGGTTGGAAGCCAGATCATAGGCGGAGCTGTCCAGGCCGAAAACACTAAGGATTTCCAGGGCTTTTTGATCCATTTCCTTTTCTTTCCGGGAAAAGCTGCCCAGATGGAGCATACTTTCGGCCAGGGAGTAGGTCACCTGGTTGTGAAGGCCTGTTTTTACATTATCGAGCACGGACAGTTTGGGGAACAGACGGATATTCTGAAAGGTACGGGCGACACCCATTTTACAGATATCTGCCGGTTTTTTGCCGATCAGGTTTTTGCCGTCCAGGCGGATGCCGCCCTCCGTGGGCTGGTATACACCGGTAAGCATATTGAATACGGTGGTTTTTCCGGCGCCGTTGGGACCGATAAGGCCCACCAGGCCGCCTTCCTCTATCTGCATGGTCAGTTCATCCACCGCCCGCAGGCCGCCGAAGGAGATGCTAAGTTTTGTTACGTCCAGCATTGCCATAGTTATGCCTCCTCCTTATCAGATAATGCGGCCGTGTCCTTCGGATCACCGGCGCGGCGTGCCGCGCGTTTTTCCAGAAGTCGTGTTTTCAGGCCGGAGTTATTGAAGATCATCATGGCGATGAGCAGAATCGCGTAAATAAGCATACGATAGTCGTTGAGACCGCGCAGCAATTCCGGCAGAACCGTAAGCAGGGCGGCGGCAACGATAGAGCCCCAGATATTTCCCAGTCCGCCGAGAACCACGAAAACCAGTACCAGGATAGAGGTGTTGAAGTCGAATTTATTGGCTGTAACCGTAGAGAAATTCATGGCATACAGGGTGCCTGCCATACCGGCAAAGGCGGCGGAGATAACAAAAGCCAGAAGCCGGTAACGGGTGGCGGAAACACCGATGCTTTCTGCAGCGATGCGGTTATCGCGTACGGACATGACAGCGCGTCCTGTCCGGCTGTGGACGAGGTTCAGGATGAGGAACAGGGTGATGAGAATGAGGACGAAGCCGGAAGTAAAGGTGGATATTTTGGTGACTCCGCTGACTCCCATGGGGCCGTTGATGATCATCTTCCCTTCTTCCCCCAGTGTAAAACGCTGTTCCAGAAGGCTGAAATGGAGTCCGCTGCCATCCATTCCGATATAAAGTACATTTATAATATTTTTAATGATCTCGCCGAAGGCAAGAGTGACGATTGCCAGATAGTCCCCCTTCAGACGAAGGACGGGCACACCCACGATAACCCCGGCCAAAGCGGCGAAAATGCCCGCGATGACCATGGCAACAGCCAGCCGGAGAGGGGCAAAAGGAATCGCCTGTGCAAGGCTTGTGGTCACGACAATGCCGGTAAACGCGCCGACGGACATAAAACCTGCATGCCCCAGGGACAGTTCGCCCAGAAAGCCTACCGTCAGGTTGAGGGAAACCGCCATGACAATATAAGCGCATATGGGAACCAGCTGGCCCTTCAGGGAAGAGGATATATTTCCCGTGGATATCATGATCTGGATTATCACATAGGCAAGGATGACGATACCGAAGGAAACCAGGCTGTCACGCCTGCCTGTCAGCAGTTTTTTCATAGATTTCATACCGTCTCACCTCACACTTTCTCATTGATATGTTTGCCCAGCAGGCCGTCAGGCTTGACGATGAGGACAAGGATCAGCATCGCAAAAACCACGGCATCGGAGAGCTGGGTGGAAATATATGCCTTGGCGAAAATTTCAATAATTCCCAGAAGGATACCGCCCAGCATAGCCCCCGGAATGGATCCGATACCGCCGAAAACAGCAGCGGTAAAGGCCTTGATGCCCGGCATGGAGCCGGTGGTGGGCATAAGCGTGGGGTAGGCGGAGCACAAAAGGACGCCGGCAACAGCCGCCAGCCCGGAGCCGATGGCAAAGGTTATGGAAATGGTGGAATTCACGCTGATTCCCATGAGCTGTGCGGCTCCCTTATCCTCGGATACGGCGCGCATGGCGGTCCCTGTCTTGGTTTTTGTGGTGAACAGTGTCAGCGCTGTCATAATGACGATACAGGCCAGGACGGTGACAATAGTAACACCGGATATGGTAAGCTGTCCGTCAAAAAGCTTCAAGGACCAGTTCCCTACGACGGAGGAGAAGGTCTTGGGGCTGGAACCCCAGATGAGAAGGGCGGCATTCTGCAAAAAGTAGGATACACCGATAGCCGTGATGAGCACGGCAAGGGAAGGTGCTTTGCGCAGAGGCTTATAAGCCAGACGTTCCACAACGATGCCCAGAGCGGTACAGACAACGATGGAAAGCAGGACGGATATAAAAGGGGAAAGGCCCAGATAGCTGGTGGTACAGAAGGATATGTAGGCCCCCACCATGATAACATCCCCATGGGCGAAATTCAGCATTTTTGCAATACCGTAAACCATCGTATAGCCGAGTGCGATGATAGCATAGATGCTGCCCAGGCTGATGCCGCTGATCAGATACGATAAAAAGGTCATGGGATACACCTCACTTTTTCTTGGTGTCGTTGGCCCAGGGCGACGGTCCGCAGGGCAGACAGCCGCCCTGCACCAACGACTTGATTAAGGAACCAGGGGGTAACAGTCCGGATTTACGGAACTGATACAACAAGGGAGCAACCTATCGTGGAATGATAGCGCGCTCCCTTGCGGCAGTTGAATTATGACGGATCCGTTATCTTACAGACCTACATAAGTACCGTTTTCAATAATCATACCCTTGGGGCTCTTGGATACGGCACCTGTGGAATCCCAGGTTACGCCGTTGCCGGTAAGGCCGTCAAAGGTAAGGGAAGGGAAAGCCTGGATCATCAGGTCACACAGTTCCTCGGCAGTCTTATCTGCTGTTGCGCCGGCAGCTTCGAGGGCTGCTTTATAAGCATAAATACAGTCATAAGCATCTGCGGCAAACTGGTTGGGGACATCGCCGAACTGCTCTTTGTATTTATTTACGAAGCTCTGGGTCTTTGCATCCTCTGCATCCGCATTGAAAGGGGTCAGCAGCATTACACCTTCTGCCAGGGAGGTATCGAAGCCTTCCAGGGTCAGGATTCCGTCCATGCCGTCAACGCCGAATACGGTAGGAGTGTAGCCCATGTCGCTCGCCTGCTTGAGAATCAGGGAAGCGGGCTGATAATAAATAGGCAAGAACAAAAGATCTGCGCCTGCATTTTTAGCTTCTCCCAGCTGAACGGAGAAATCATTGGAGCTGGCATCCGTGAATGTGGTTGCGGATACGATTTCCAGCCCCTTGGTTTCCGCCTGGGCTTTGAATTTCTCATAGATTCCGCTGGAGTATACATCGTCGTTCCGGTAGATAACGGCAATCTTTGTACCCAACTGCTTTTCGGCTATGTAATCGGCGGAAGCGGTACCCTGGTTGGGATCCGCGAAACACATCTGGTATACGTTATCCTATCCGTCGGTTACAGCCGTAGAGGATGCGGAAGGGGTCAGGGCAAATATGCGGTCTGCAAAATGCTCCGTGGAAATCGCTTCACAGGGCTTCGTGGTAACGGAACCGAGGGAAAGCTGGATTCCCCAATCCTTCAGGGCATTGTATGCGGAAACTGCTTTTTCCGGGTCATTTTCATCATCTTCGTATTTCAGTTCAAACTGGATGGCTCCGCCTTCTGCGTTGATTTCATCAACGGCAATCTGTGCGCCGTTTTTAACCGCATTTCCGTAAATGGCAGCAGCGCCTGTAAGCGGTGCTGTGCCGCCGATTTTGAATACACCGCCGGCAGCTGTGCTTCCTGCTGTGTCTGCGGCAGCGCTTTCGTTGGTATCCGCCGCAGCGCTGTCCGCCGCGTCGGTACCTGCCTGAACGGATTCCGCGGGGGCTGCCGGTGTCGTCTCAGCTGTGGCGCCTGTGTTACCGCAGCCGGCAAGGATACCGGTGCACATAACGGCAGCGCAGAAAATACTAAGTGCTTTTTTCATAAGTAGTTCCTCCTCATATATTAGTTTGGTGAACAATTGTCTCTGACAGAAACACATCTGTCTTTCTGAACAATTTGGTTGTATTATACACCAGTTTCTATAGGTAGGCATAACTTTTTTGCATATTTTAATTTTTTCAGCAATTTTTTGGCTTTCGGGGCTATTTTTAGATGGATTTTCGGCGATATGGCATGAGAAAGAAAAAAGATTGGATAATATTGGGCCTGCGTATCGTCCGTGCAGCCTGAAACGCAGCGGTACTGAGATCGCAAAAAGGGATAAACGCAGCGGATAAACGGAATACTAGATGCAGGAAGGGCTGCTGGAGAACTATAGGAAGCATACGTTCAGGGGAAGAGGATAAATGAGAAAAAAGAAAAAAAATCTGACAACGGTTATTTTTATTGCCCTTCTTTGCGGGGCGCTTGCCGGTTTGGCGCTGAATCTGTGGATCCCGGCAGGGTATATCCGGGATACGGTTATCATTGACGGTATTTTTTATGTGATCGGACAGGGGTTTATCCGCCTGATGCAGATGCTGGTAGTCCCTCTTGTATTCTGTTCTCTTGTCTGCGGCAGTATGGCCATAGGGGATACCAAAAGGCTGGGCAGGGTGGGCGTGAAAACCATAGGATTCTATCTGCTGACGACAGCGGTGGCTATCAGTGCGGCAATTTTCCTTGCCGGCCTGATTAATCCCGGTCTGGGGCTGGAATTGGAGAAAATCCAGGGGACGGAAACCGCGGCTGCGGAAAAAACAAACTTTGTGGATACGGTTTTGCATATAATTCCCACCAATCCCCTGGAGGCCCTGGCGAAGGGGGAAATGCTGCCGATTATCCTTTTTGCCCTGATTCTGGGAGTCATCCTGGCTCACCGGGGAGAAAAAGCGGATACGGTTTCTTCCTTTTTCAGCCAGTTTAATGATATAATGATGGATATGACGATGGGCGTTATGACGCTGGCTCCCGCGGGGGTATTCTGCCTGATAGCCCGAACCTTTGCCGGTCTGGGGCTTGATGCGTTTGTCCCGCTGCTGAAATATATGCTTGCCGTGATTCTGGCGCTGGCGGTGCAGGGGCTTGTGGTGTATCAGGTACTCCTGAAGCTGTTTACGGGGCTGAGCCCGATCCGGTTCCTGTATAAATTTGCCCCCGTGATGGCCTTTGCTTTCTCCACCGCCACCTCCAATGCCACCATTCCCCTTTCCATTGATACCCTTTATAAAAAAATGGGAGTGAGCAAGAAAATATCCTCCTTCACGATCCCTCTGGGCGCCACCATCAATATGGATGGTACGGCGATCATGCAGGGAGTCGCGGTGGTATTTGCGGCGCAGGCCTTCCAAATACACCTGTCGGCGGCGGATTTCCTGACGGTAATAGCTACGGCTACCCTCGCTTCCGTGGGAACGGCAGGCGTGCCCGGCGTGGGTCTGATTACCTTGTCCATGGTATTTCAATCCGTAGGTTTGCCGGTGGAGGCAATCGGCCTGATAATGGGGATTGACCGGATTCTGGATATGACAAGGACCGCAGTCAATATCACAGGGGATGCGGTATGCACTACGATTGTGGCGAAACAGGACGATGCGGTGGATGTGGATGTTTACAACAGAAAGGATGCCGGGGATCCCATGCCGGACAGACGCCGGCGGGAAGGCAGATAAGTCTTGCTTTCCGTAAAAGAAACCGCTATGATGATAGGAGGAAAAGGAAAATGGAATTTGAAGAACTGACGGATATTGCATACCGGACATTAAATCCCAGGGATCTGTCGGAGAGCGCCAGCGCCGGAAGCGTTGCGGCGGCTCTGCTTACGGATCAGGGGAATGTATACAGGGGTGTTTGTATCGATACACCCTGTTCCATGGGCTTTTGTGCGGAGCACGCGGCGATTGCGGCTATGGTTACCGCGGGGGAAAGCCGGATGGTAAAGCTGGTGGCCGTGAACCGGGAGGCAGGGATTGTACCGCCCTGCGGACGGTGCCGGGAGTTTATGTACCAGATTAACCATGCAAATCTGGACTGCCGGATACGGCTGAAGGATAAGGAGCTTACGCTGGAGGAGCTTCTGCCGGAACGGTGGGAATGAATGGCTAATATCCCGCGGCAGAATGACGGGAATAAAAAGGGGAGGGTATAGTAAAATGAAAAGTGCGGTATTTTATGGGAAACATGAGGTAAGGATTGAGGAGCGCCCGATGCCGGAGACCGGCCCGGAGGAAGTGCTGATTCAGGTGAAGGCATGCGGGGTATGCGGAACGGATGTACATATTTATGAAGGGGACAAGGGCGCTGCGGAAGTGACGCCGCCCACCATATTGGGCCATGAATTTTCCGGCGTGGTGGTGAAAACAGGAGAACGGGTCACCGGTTTCCGGGAAGGAGACAGAGTCTGCATCGATCCCAACTGCTGCTGCGGAGCCTGCGAGGCATGCAGAAACGGTGCCGCTCATTTCTGCGGACACATGATAGGATACGGTACTACGGTAAACGGCGGTTTTGCGGAATATTGCGCCGTGAATTACCGGCAGGTTTACCGGCTGGGGGATAATACCACTTTTGAACAGGGAGCCATGGCCGAGCCTGTGGCCTGCTGTCTGCACGGACTGGATATGTGCGAAATCAGGCCCGGCCACCAGGTTGTGGTCATAGGGGGCGGTATGATCGGGCTTCTTATGGTACAGCTGGCAAAGCTGGCCGGGGCGGCTAAGGTTGCTCTGCTGGAGCCGGTGGAAGGGAAAAGAGAAGTGGGAAGGAAGCTGGGAGCCGATATCTGCATTGATCCGATCCATGAGGATGGGAAAGCGGTTCTTGAAGGGGCCGGAATGACCTGGGTGCAGACGGTTATCGAGTGTGTGGGACGTCCGTCCACTATCGAACAGGCGATTGCTCTTGCAGGGAAGAAAGCGGTGGTGATGATGTTCGGGCTGACGAAGCCGGAAGAAACGGTTTCCATAAAACCCTTTCAGATATTCCAGAAGGAGCTTGTGCTTAAGGCATCCTATATCAATCCGTACACCCAGAAGAGGGCGCTTGATTTGATCGATTCCGGCCGTCTGGATGTGAGCAGCATGATATATGACGTCTGCGGCCTGGAACAGCTGGAGGATATCCTGAGCCGTCCGCAGCTGCGGGCAAACGGCAAATATATTATAGCACCTGATAAATAAAACAACCCGCCTGCAATGCTTTCTGCGTGAAGAAGAATCTGGCAGAAGCCATGCGGGCGGGATTTTTTCCCTTTGCTGAAAGGGAGAGGGATACGAATGTAAGCATTCAATTTGTCTGAACGGCCGCGAACGAATCAGTCGTAGATAGATTCCGACTCCCATTCCAGGATTTTTCCGGTTGCGGCATCAATATCAAATTCATATTTAATCTCGTTATATACTATTTTGATTTCATATTTCATTCTTCCGTCGTCATA
Organism: Lachnospiraceae bacterium; assembly: GCA_022845955.1. GTDB lineage: Bacteria > Bacillota > Clostridia > Lachnospirales > Lachnospiraceae > Eisenbergiella. The sequence goes on along the minus strand of AP025576.1, from coordinate 5,300,480 downwards.
ATCGGTTTTCAGTCTCAGATTGCTTTCCGTTGCGCCGGGCACCTGCTCCAGCGCTATTTTTTTAGCGTCCGCTTCACTGATGGATCCGGCAGGAGCGGCCGTATTTGCATTGCCCGTACCCGTGTTCTGATGATGATCGTCGTCCAATTCCGTATCAAAGCTGCGGATGGTTCCTGTAACAGCATCGATATCATAATCGTATTCGGTATTTCCCGCATAGAATTTCACTTCATATTCCACGACGCCGTCATCGGAATCCAGTTTCAGTTTAAAATAAGAAATATCTTCGTCTTTCAAACCGGCATGTTCCAGAGCGATTTTTTTGGCCTCCGCTTCGCTGATGTAGGCTGTCTGCCCGCCGGTCTGTGTATTGCCTGCCAGGGCCTGTGCGGAAGCGCCTCCGGCTGCAATAGGAACCGTTTCGCCTGCTGCAGGCAGTGCGTCGTCATTTTTGTTTTCTGTGACCTGCAGGTTGGAAGCCGATGCGCCGGCGGCAAGGGATTCCTGCGTGGATGTAATCTGCTGTGTTACTAAATCCTGGGAATCCTGACTGCCGCAGGCAGTGAGCAGTGCGGCGGATAAGCCAAGAGCGGGAAGCAGGATATATAAATTTCTTTTCATAACATGTTTCTCCTTTCGGGTGTTTCCTTTTGATGAGATAAGGATAACGCGGCAAGATTAAAAGAAGATTAAAAATAAAAAAATAATATTATAAAATTCTTAACATGTTTTATATGAAAATAAAGGGTCACAAAGCAGCACGATTGCTGGGGGTTGGGCCTTTTCCATATCCTGCCGGAATTCGTGTCCCGCAGCATTTTCTTTTATTGTTTCCGCTATTCCTTCCACGCCCCGTCCGTCCCGATCTCGCGGCCGTCTATTTGGGTATCGGCGGCCATGTAGCCATCCGGATAGAAGTAATACCAGTTGCCGCCTATCTGTTTCCAGCCGGTGACGGGCTTTCCGTCCAGATAGTAGAGCCAGCGCCCGGCATCGTTCTGTCCCCAGCCGCTGGCAGTGCTGCGGTCGATCACAACCTCTACGAACCGGCGCAGTACGGTGGCAGCCTCGGCACGGGTGGCGGCATCCTTGGGTCCGAATCGGTTATTTTCCTTGCCGCTCATAATACCGGCCTGCCGGACCTGCTGTACCGCATCCTTCATCCCGCCGGTGATTTGGTTATTGTCCGTAAAGGTAACGGCCTCCCGCGCCACGGGGAGAGTATACCCCAGCTTGTCCGCGTACTGTCGCATGATAACAGCCATCTGTTCACGGGTGATCGGCGCGTCCGGGTGAAAGGAGTTTTCCCCGGTGCCGTTCACAATGCCCTTGGAGGCCGCCCACATAACATAGGGGGCATAGACAGCGGAATCGGGAACGTCGGCAAACCGGCTGGAAGTATAGTCTGCCGGTTTGATACCGGCCAGCTTTCCCAAAGCCATTACGAATATGCCACGCGTGACGTGTAAGTCCGGGGAAAATGTGGTTTCCGACGTGCCGGAGAGCAGGCCCCGGCTTGCCGCAAAATCAATATCCGCTTTGGCCCAATGGTTTATGGTGTCGGAGTAGGAAGGGGCGGGTAAATAACCCACACCGTACACGCTGAAATGCCCCACTGATCCAATCACGTTTCCGCTGTTCCTGCTGTAGCTGGATTGATACTGCCATTCCGCACCCCTGCCGTCCGCGCTGTACACAAGATACAGGCTGCCGGTCTGCTCGGTTTCGGAGGGCTTGTAGGCGACGCCTACGGTAACCCGGCCCGCGCCGAAGCTGGTAACAGTAGCCGCCTTGCCGTCCGCGCCGGTGTAGCCAACGGTCAGCCGGTAGGCAGGACGGGAACTGACAGCGGCCAACGCGTCCCCGGTCAGGCTGGTTTCTCTGGCGGCAGTCAGGGTAATGTCGCCGGTAGAGCTTGCGGCGATCTCTTGCAGCGCCGCAAGGTCAAAGGTTAAATCCACAATCGATGTGTTGAGGGTCAAGTACTTTACCTTGGCGGCGATCAGCCGGTCAAGGGCAGCGCGCCCCACAGTAATGGTAAAGCTGTCGTAGATCAGGGCGGATTTCGCATCGAACTGTACCGCAATCCCGTTTTGTTTGGCTCCGGCTTTTTTGCCGGCGTCGGCCAACGCCGCCGATATGTGACCGTCGTCCACCGTACCGGTGGCGAGCTTGCCCTCCGTCACGGACACGGGCAGTTCGTTCACGGCCAGCTCGGGGATATCCGGTTTCGGCGGCTCCGGTATGGTGATGATGGAATGGCTGCTTCCGTCTCCATCGGAAGATGGGGCACTTTCTCGTGTGATATTGATTGTGTAATTTTTCGGGGTGCCGTCTTCGGCGGTGACAGTGATGGTAAGCAGATTATTCCCGACGGTCAAAAGCGTGTTGCCGTCCCCGGCCACAGTAGCTTTGGCAGAGTTTGGTATGGCGGTAATGGTGACGTTTGCGACCCTGTTCTCCACCGAAGCGGTATAGGCCGTTATCGCAGGGTCGAAGGCGGGCGTCAGCATCCCGCTGGACAGGGATAATGTTCGCAGCGTGGCATCCGTGCAAATAAACGTGGCCACAACTTCTGTATCTCCTGTCATCTCAAAAGTAACTTTATTACTACTGTCAGGCATTACGCCGGCCGGCAGTTTTGCCCAGCCCGAAAACTTATATCCGGCATCAGGTTGTGGGATCAGTTCTAGCGATTTGGCAGTAGGGAAAGAAACCGAAACGATTCCTCCTTCCCCGGTATTAATTGTCAGTTTGCCATTTCCTGTCTGAATGGATTGGAAGGGATTATCTTTAGCAGAAACGCTCGATAAATAGTCCGATCCGGTTATATCCAGTGTTGTCAGATGGTTGGTGTAGCACTCCAAAGATTGAAGAGCGTGCAGGTTACCCAGCCCCTTTATTTCCGTTAACAGATTTTCGGCGCAACCCAGATGGATCAAGTCCGACAGATGGCCCACGTTCAGTGTCCCATTTAACTGGTTATGGTAACAATCCAGAAAGAAAAGCTTTGTCAGTTTATCCAGTCCGGTTAGCTCATCCAGTTGATTTACATCGCAATTCAGCTTGGTCAAAGCAGTCAGATCGCCCAGACCTTTCAGCTCCGTCAGCTCATTCATACTGCAATATAACTCGCTTAGGTTCTTTAGGCCGGATAAATTCAATACCTCTATCTGGTTAGCGGAGCAATCCAGTCTGCTCAGAGCCGTCAGGCCGGACACGTCCAGAGTCCCATATAACGATTTGAAGGCCAATTTCAGTTCTGTAATTCTTTTCGGGGTACTTTTGTCCCATTTAGCGAAACTGCTCAAATTTTCCCAATTTGCCGGCTCGTCCTTTGGTTCTAACAATCCGTTTTTGTCAATTATTGCGTTGATAGCCGCTACATCGGTGTCGGAATAGCCGTCACCGTTTATATCATCATTCCCCCCAGCACGGTTTGCCATGCCGTACCATACCTCGATCTCCGGCAGGGCCGTGTCCCCGGTCAGCTCATAGCTTTCCGGCAAGACGGCCCGGTAGTAATAAATCGCGGGATTATCCCGTCCTTCCTCATAGACAGCAGGGCTGTTTTTTTCCCCGGTCAGCTCCCATGTCACACACTCAATGGTGATCGCCTCCGGGTCCGGAGCGGTGTGGCCAGTCATAAGGCAACCGGTCGCCCCCAACGCGGCAGGCAGGTTTACGCTGCTTTCCGGTGTACCTAACGGCACCTCCTGATGTTTCACCTCCCTGCCCAGTTCGTCAAAGGACGTGACAGCGATCCTTTCTGTGCCCTGCAGTTGAACGGTTCCCGGCTCCGTTTTCTTCGTCGGAGTCAAATCGTTCCCGCTGATAGTTGATTCCTCCCTGCCGCTGTCCTTGTCCGTATCCCCGGTACAGGCTTCGCAGACGTAACCGCAGGTCTGACCCTTTACAGCCTCCAGGTAGCCGCAGGTGTCGTCATGCTCGTGCTGGCAGTTCAGTTGATAGCACATGGCGGTATGCTCATGGCCCGCGTCGCTGCCGGTTTGTAAGCCCTCGTCATCATAGCTGCAGACCAGCTCGTCGGTATAGCAGTCCGACGTATGTTCATGGCCGCAGGCGTGGCCTTCTACGGCCTCTATGTAACCGCAATTGCCGTCATGCGTCCGGTGGTGTTCACACAGGCCGTTGCCCGCAGTGTTCCCTTCCGCGTAGGCCGTCATCCCCAGCTGGGAGAGCATCAGCACGGAGGCCAGCAGCACAGCTCCTATCTGTTTTCTTTTTTTTGATCCAATCATCCCCGTTTTCCTCCTGTTGTTTTGTATGCGGACAGACAAAAAGGGCGGCTCCATAGGAACTGCTGAAAGGGGGAAAACCCCTCCAATTCATTCAACCATAGATGTTACAAACCAATCAATGGATTCCCTCTGTCTTGTTTCGTTGCAGATATATTCATGCTCCGCATTCGTGATCTATATTCTATTGTGATCGTTACTATAATTTATCATAGATTAATTATCATAATATCTTTTTTCAATAAGTTGGCTCGAATTTGCAGATTTTGGCCTTAACTGGCACTGACGGAAGGGAACTTTAAGATTTTGAAGCATACAGGGAGGCGTGTCATGATTGCCTGCACCAATACCTGAAGAAGTATTACGACGGAGAAAAAACCTCCATCAGGAAGTTTTCCGGTCATGCGGAACGATAGAACCTTGATTTACATAATAAAAAAAGATGCCGGCGGATAATCATATTAAAATGATTATCCGCCGGCATCCCTTTCCTTTCTGTCAGCAGCAGGACCACCTTACGCATCTGCGTATCGTCCTGCCCCCGCTCCCCCCAATTCCCGCTTCAGGGTATCTGACTTATAGGATTCGCTGTATAACCTGTGTAAGTATTTCGCACTTATACTCATCATCCATATCGGAAGAGGACAGGAGATTTTGTATAATTTCCAGCTTAGTTACGCCGGTATCCTTTGTCTGGGGTTTCGTGGCCTCCAGCATTTTCTGAAGTAACGCAATCATACACTGGTTAGTCCGTTCCCTGTTTTCCACCACGTTGCTGATAGCCATGGTGGTGTCACCTTCTGCGTGTTCCAGCTGTCCCAGGGCATCCCTGATATACCGGGAATCATCCATGATCTGATCGATTTTACGGATGATATAAGACATATCGGGTTCTGCATCCGTTCCGGCAGCTGCGGTTTCCTGTACCGCTTCCTTCTGGGAAGTCTGGTTTAAAATATCTTTTACGTTCATAAATTTACCCTCCGTAATATCCGGCGGGCACGCAAGGCAGATGGTAGTCTCGTTGACGAAGCGTGCCCTGCCGTTCTTAACAAGACCTCTGGCACGTTTGGGCCAGGTGGCTTCATATACATTTCCCTGCGCATCAATTACAGATATGTTTTTTATAATGGGTGCCCTCCCCCCTGTCTGATGCCTCATGCTGCGTTTTTTTATATGGGTGTCTCCCCCTGCCCTTTCATTATACTTCCCCGGACGCCCTCCTGTAAAGCCGTTTCCCAGGAAAAGGTAAAAGCAGATCCTTCACCGGGTGTGCTTTCCACACGGATGGTTCCGCCGTGAGCTTCGGTAATCCATTTGACCATAGGCAGCCCCAGTCCGGCCCCTTCCCTTTCGCCGGAGCTTCTGGCGGGATTCACCTGGTAAAAACGTTTCCATATCTTATCCAGCTTATCCTTCTCAATACCGATACCGTTGTCGGATACCGAACCGGTAATGCGGCTTCCGTCGCTGGTGAGCGTGATCCGGGTCGTTCCGTTTTCCCTGCCGTAGGTAATACTGTTGGATAGCAGATTGATGAAAAGACGCATCATCATGGTTTCATCGCCGCGGAAAAGGATATCCGGCTGAATATGGGTTTCCAGGGTGATCCCTTTGGCGGCGGCTATGCTTTTTTGCTCTTCGACGGTGATTTCCGCCAGTTCACTCAGGTTCAGCAGTTCATAATGGAGCTTCTGGGTTCCCTTATCCGCGCGGGCCAGGGTGAGCAGCTGGGAAATAAGGGAGGACATTTTCCGGGACTGGCCGGCAATGGTACGGACGCAGTCCTGTACCTCAGAAGGAGAGGTATCCTCCTGCAATGCATATTCGCATTGGGAAAGGATGACCGTAACCGGGGTGCGCAGCTCATGGGAAACATCGGAGGTGAACTGCTTTTCGTTTTCAAAGGATTCCTCCAGTTTGTCCATCATCCGGTCAAAGGTATGGGCCATTTTATGTACCTCATCCTTTCCGGCTCCCAGCCGGATGCGCCGGGATAGATCGCTGCCTTCGCTGATTTTCCGCGCGGTATCCGTCATAGCGGCCAAAGGGGCCAGGGTGCGGCGGATAATAAAATAACCTCCTGCGGCGATGCAGAGGACAAAAAAGGGGAGAAAAACAAGGGCCAGCCGTACGACGGTCGCAAGCGCGGCATCCGTCTGGGTCTGGGAGGCGATACCCCGTACCCACAGGTTGCCGTACCCTTCTATTTTCTGGCAGTAATCATAGACATACCAGAGGGTCTGGCCGGAATCCACCTGCTGGATTTCATCCATAACCAGTACGGGAGCTCCGTTGAAAAGGGAGGGGATTCTTCCGTACAGCAGTTTTCCCCCGGTATCGTATACCGAGATATAGATTCCTTCCCCCAGAAAATTGATATCGTTATCAAATTCCAGCACACCGTCCTCATAATCGATTTCATGGAAGCTTCTCGTCACGGTGTCCTTAAGCCGGAGGCGGGCATTGGAAAGGAGCCTGCTGTTGCTGATATATAGAAGCAGCCAGAGGATTCCTATTACAAGAAGGGTCATAAATAAGGTATACCACAGAGTAATTTTCAGTTTGATTGACAGATTCTTCATAGGTTTCAGGCCTCTTTCAGCACATAGCCCGCACCCCGTACCGTATGGATCAGTTTCGGGGTAAAGCCGTCGTCGATTTTCTTCCGGAGATACCGGATATATACGTCCACCACGTTCGAGCCGCCTTCATAGTCGTAATTCCATATGTGCTGTTCTATTTTTTCCCGGGAAAGGACGATTCCCTGATTGCAGACAAGGTATTCCAGTATGGAAAATTCTTTGGAGGACAAGGTGATGGCTGCGTCATCACGAAAGGCCGTCCTGGCATCGCAGTCCACAGTCAGGTTGGCGATCCGGTAGCAGTTATCGGACCGGCCTCCTTCCCTGCGCAGCATGACCCGGATGCGCGCCAGCAGTTCCTCAAAAGCAAAGGGCTTTACCAGATAATCATCGGCGCCGGAGTCCAGGCCGGCAACCCTGTCACGGACACTGTCCCGGGCGGTGAGCAGTAAAACAGGGGTTTTATTCCCTGCGGAGCGCAGTTTCTGCAATACCTCAAGACCGCTGACCCGGGGCATCATTATGTCCAGGATAATGGCATCATATTCGGCCATGGCAAGGAAATCCAGGGCCTCCTGTCCGTCCAGGCAGGAATCCACGGAATAGTGGTTCTTCTGCAAAGTTTTGGTAATGACCTGGTTTAAATCTTTTTCATCCTCAGCAATCAATAAGCGCATGACAGTCTCCTCCTGACGGCACGATTTTGTAAAGCAAGCCCTTAAGTGGCCTGCTGACAGGCCTGGTATTGCACACCCTTACCGGGGGATCGGCGATGGACACCGGCAAGCAGATTTTCAGGTTTTCACGGAGATGAAAAGGCGGAAAAACGCAAAGTGTACCGCTTTGCACTGCTTTCCGCTGCTAAGAACTGCTAAAGGGGAGATACGCAGCCGAACTATACAACGTTCTCACCCAATAAGATTCTAGGCATTGTAGTCAGGCAACGATTCCATCTTTTATAAAACTGCTCCAATCCAAGCTTGGAAACGCGGGCATGGGTTTCTTCATCCTCAAGTGTCCAGTGCAAAATATATGTGACTTTACCCACCCATTTTGTCAAGCGGACAGGCGGTTTCCCTTCCTTGACAGCGTTGAAATCCTCTTGCCGGTGTGTGCGTTTGATATACTTCACATCGATAACCCCGGGTTGTGAAAGATAGAATTCGGCAACTTCTTTCATTAAAGCTTCTATTTCATCTTGTTTATCGATTTTCGCTTCATAAATACAAATTTCATTAAACACTCCAACCCCTCCTCCAATCATACTGCCAGCTTTTTCATTTTAATATGAGCACATGGAAATGTCAAACAGCTCCCGGGTGCAGATAAAAAGTATGGCGTCCCCCGCCCCTTTTGTTTTCTGACTTCATGGGCCTTTCCAACTGGTAAAAGGATAATATCACCTTTGAATAGTAATTACTTAAAGCAGGAAAATATTTTTCTTGACAGAAATAACTGTAACTAATATAATTACAGTATAAAACGAAAAGGAGGCACTATATGAGGAACGGAATAAAAAGGGCAATAATGGTTATTCTTATTACCGGAGTTCTGGCAGGCGTGCTCACAGCCTGCGGGAACCGCAGTGAAAATACGGAAACAGTACAGGAGGAAGCAATGAAAGGGGAATATCATAAAATAACAGCAGAAGAAGCAAAAAACAGAATGGATTCCGATGACACTATTATCATTCTGGATGTGAGAACACAGGAGGAATATGAGGAAAGCCATATTCCGGGAGCTATCCTGATACCGAATGAAAGCATAGGGACAGAAAAGCAGGAACAGCTGCCCGATATGGACCAGGAAATCCTTGTGTACTGCCGCAGCGGAAACCGTAGCGCCCAGGCGGCAAAAAAGCTGGTGGAAGCAGGGTACACACAGATTTATGATTTTGGCGGAATCATGGACTGGCCGTATGAAACGGAAAGCGGAATAGAATAGCAACAGAGCCCGCAACGGCAATACTTCCTGCAGGATGTAATCCTGCGTGAGGGGAGTATTCCAGTGCTGCGGTGCTCTGTTTTTTTATGGAACACAAGGATGGCCCGCGGAGGTGATATCCGTAACCTGCTTTCCGCGGTTTTTTGTGGTATTTCAGGTAGGCGGCTGTACCGCCTGCGGCGAAAGATCCGGCCGGTTCCCATATATAATTTTTCTCACCGTATTTTCTGCCAGATGGAAGGTCCCGGCAAGCTCGGGTACCGTGCTGCCGGCCTGGTACAGGCGGTACATTTCCTGATTCCTTTTTCTGTAAAAGCTCCGGGAGCCATTGGTTTCTCCCCAGCCTTTTCTCCGGGATTCCTCCGGGATATAGAGAAGTCTTTCCCCATTTGTATAGCGGCGGATTTCCGCCAGCAGATCTTCCGGTAGTATTTGTGCTGCATTTACGCATTTCATAAGCTATCCGCTCCTTATTATTTTTTTGATAATAAGTGCAGAACACGAATATGTGATGCGGTTTCCGTATTCTCCCCGTACAGAGCATTTTACCTTACCGGCCTGTGGGCACAGGGCCTTTGGCAAAGAAAAATGCCTTCACATAATCAATGCTCTGCAGGGGATAATTTTTGTCTTTGGATATGTTTTTTGAAAATTTCATCCGATTTGTGATTCATTAGTCAACCGCCTCCTTTACCTGGCGGGAAGCTGCGGGAGATAGGTGGTGGCCCGCAGGCCCCGTGGAAATCTGTCTTTTCCGGAAGAACTCCGGTAAAAAATATTCGTTGTCAGATCCAGTATAGCAAGTGGGCGGGGGGATGTAAAGGAGGATACGTTCTGGGGGTGCAGATAAAAAAGGTAGGTGTCACCCGCCCCGGCTTCCCTGTGCGGCCTGCTGCCCTGCAAGGTTCCTTCCAGGGGACGCTTCCGCTCGGATAATCACGCAACGGTACTAAGGCCGCAAAGGACGCAGCCTAAGGACCGGCGTGCTTATAACGCCCCTTACAGGAATCCTTGCAGGGCAGCAGGCCGCACAGGGAAGCCGGGTCGGGTGACGCCTACCTTTTTTATCTACACCCACGTTCTGGAGCAGCAGAATTGAACGGTTACTATTACGTTACTGTTCACTCCGTACTGTGCATTTACTGCACAGGGTAACATATTATGGAAACTGTATTATTGGGTTGACACAGTGATACAAAGGTGGTAGTATCAGGGTGTGATAAATATTATTAATGGTGATAATAATATCATTTTTGATAATAATCGAAAGGGATGATGGTTATGGACCAGCAGGAATTTATTCGGGTGGTAATGAATCCTGTAAGGCAGCGTATTGTTCAGTATTTGATATTGCATGGGGAAGGGACGGCGGCTTCTATAAAGGAGGAGCTGAGTGATATCCCCACCGCCAGCCTGTACCGGCATATCAGGGTGCTTTATGATGCTGGCTGTATTGAGGTGGTACGGGAATGCAGGAAACGGGGAACCGTGGAGAAAACATATGCCCTGGTAAAGGAGCCGATGGGGGAATATGACAGGAATGGCGTGGAGGGGCTGGTACAGTCCGCCTTGTTTTCCCTGATGGCATCCTTTACCGCTTATTTCGGCAGGAAAGGCAATGATCCGGTTAAGGATATGCTGAGTCTGAGCAGTTCCACCCTGCTTCTTACGGATGAGGAGTTCGTGGAGATGACGGGGAAAATCGGAGCCGTATATAATGATTACATTTATAACAAGCCGGAGGAAGGGCGCAGGCCCAGAAGGCTTACCTTTATTTCCTCTCCGTGTGAGGAAGAACAGGAGTGAAGCATGTTAGAGATCATACATTTTTCAAAAACATATAAGGGCGGTAAGAAGGCCGTTTCCGATCTGAACCTGGAGATTCTGCCAGGGGATATTTATGGATTTATCGGACATAACGGGGCTGGGAAAACCACTACAATTAAGGCGGCGGTGGGAATCCTGGACTTCGGGGAAGGGGAGATTCTCATCGACGGGCATTCGATAAAGAAGGAACCTATGCTCTGTAAATCCATGCTGGCTTATATTCCGGATAATCCGGATTTATATGAGCATCTTACAGGAATCCAGTATCTGAATTTTATTGCGGATATCTTCCGGCTGGATTCCGGGGTGCGCACGGAAAGGATACGGGAATATGCGGAGCAGTTCGGGATTACAGACAGCCTGGGAGACCTGATTTCTTCCTATTCTCATGGCATGAAGCAGAAGCTTGCTATTATATCGGCCCTGATTCACAAACCGAAGCTGTTGGTTCTGGATGAGCCTTTTGTGGGGCTGGATCCCAGCGCTTCCGTTGTGCTCAAGCAGAACATGCATACACTCTGCAGGGAAGGCAGCGCCATCTTTTTTTCCACCCATGTCCTGGATGTGGCGGAAAAGCTGTGCAATAAAATAGCTATTATAAAAAATGGAGAACTTGTAGTGTCCGGGGAAACAGCCGCCCTGACCCATGGGAAATCTCTGGAAGAGGTATTTATGGAGGTGGTCAAAGGTGATTAGCCAAAGCGTAAGGCTTTTAAAAATCCAGCTGCTGAGAGGATTCGGTATCAATGAAGTGGTTCATTGCAGAGACGGTAAGAAAAAAGGGCGCCTGATACTCATGCTTTCCGTGTATATCCTGCTTGGGGTGATGCTGGCGTTCTATACGGCAGGGGCCGCTTTTATTCTGTGTTTTGCGGGCGCTGCGGAAAGTGTTCCCGGGTTTGTGGTGGCGGTCTCCAGTCTGGCCATATTTATTTTTACCTTATTTAAAGCGGGACCGGTTCTGTTTTCCGCAGGGGATTTTGAGATGCTTACAGCGCTTCCCATCCGGCCTTTTTCCATCATTGTAAGCCGCCTGCTTCACATGTATCTGAGTTCCCTTCTGCTGTCTTCGCTGACAGTGGTTCCGGCGAGCCTGGTATATGGCGTCATGACCGGCCCGTCCCCTTATTTTTATGGGGCAGCTGCGGTAAGCCTTTTGTTCGTGCCTCTGGTGCCGCTGACTGCGGCATCCTTCCTGGGTACTTTGATAATGGCCGCCGGTTCCAGGGTTAAGCATAAAAATATGCTGGTTATTTTTCTTTCTCTGTTTTGCACCCTGGGAATCCTGGCCGCATCCATTGTATTTTCCATGCGGGCGGAGGACATGAATCTGGCGGATATGGCAGGTATGATTACGCTGGGAGTGGAGAAGGTCAACGGGGTGTATCCGTTATCAGGGCTGTATACCGCGGGTATTACCGGCGGAAATGCTGCGGCTAACGCGGGATTCCTGGCAGTATCGTTCGGCACCTTCCTGCTGTTCGCCGCTTTGGTCCAATGGAAATATGTGAGCATCAGCAGTGCCCTGCGCTCCCATGCGGCCAAAAAGAACTACCGGATGCAGGCACAAAAAAAGAACTCCCTTCTCAAAGCGCTGTATATAAAAGAGATGAAACGGTATTTGGCATCCAACATTTATGTACTGAATACATTAATCGGATATGTTCTTATGGTGGGCGCAGCCATATTGCTGGCATTTACAGGGATGGATAAACTGGAATCCTATCTGGCTTTGGGAGGCGGGGAAGGGTTCACGATGCCTTTTTCCATAGGAAGCATCCTGCCGTTTCTTTTGTCCCTTATGATCATGATGGGAAGCACCACTTCTTCTTCTATATCCATGGAAGGAAAACAGTGGTGGATACCGAAATCCCTGCCGATTCCCACCCGGACGATTCTGGATGCAAAAATGATGGTCGCCTTCACGCTTTCGGTACCTGCCATCCTGCTTTCCGCTGTCATCCTGATACTTTCCGGGCAGACCGGCGGTGAGACTCCCATCTGGCTGATTCTGGTTCCCGGATCCTATGCCTGTTTTGCGGCGGTGTTCGGAATTACCATTAACCTCAAAATGCCCGTTTTCAACTGGGACAATGAAACGACGGTAATCAAACAAAGCGGTTCCACTATGATAACCGTCCTGGGAGGAATGCTGTTCGCCCTGGTTCCCGTGGGCCTGCGTGTGCTGCTGCCGGGGATCCCTTCCGATTTATTCATGGGCGTTATCACCGCGGTGCTCCTGGCAGTCTCCCTGCTTTTATATCAGATTAACAGCCGGTGCGATCTGCGAAAAATAGAATAAGATAACTCCTGACAGCCGGCCCTTTGTGTCCTGCGGCATCCCCGGCTCCCCCAGGACACAAAGGGCCGGCTGAACGGTTACGGATTGTTACTCCCATGATTGTATTTTTCTCATTCAGGGTATACTATAGACCAGTTGAGGTGGTACAATGGAAATTACATGGAAAAAAATTGCACTGCAGGATAAAGAGGAGATCAGTTCCTATTATAAGAAAATGCCGGTGAGAAACTGTGAGTTTACCTTTGCCAATAATTATTTATGGGCGCCCTTTTATCAAATCCGCTGGGGAGTGGCAGAGGGGAGGCTGGTGTTTTTATCCGGGGAGGGTGACTTTTCTGTCAGCTTCCCTCAGGGAGATATGCCGCTGGGACCGGTGGTGGAAGCGCTGCTGGCCTATTTTAAAGAGCTGGGGAAGGCGTTCCGTATGCATCTGGTCAGCCCGGATCAGTTTCAGGAGCTGGAAGCGCTGTATCCGGGTAAATTCGAAATCGCTTACAACCGGGATAAGGCGGATTATGTGTATGAAAGGGAAAAACTCCTCACGCTGGCCGGGAAAAAGCTTCACGGAAAGAGGAACCATATAAACAAATTCAAGGGGAATTATCCGGACTGGAGCTACGAACCTGTGACGGCGGAGAATGAGGAGGAATGCCTGGAACTGGCGAAGCGCTGGCGTACCCTCAATGGCTGTGAAGAGGATGAGGAGAAGTCGGAGGAGCTGTGTGTGACAATGAATGCGCTGCAGATGCGGGAGGCGCTTGACCTGCGGGGAGGCCTGATCCGCGCCGGCGGCCGTGTGGTGGCTTTTTCCTTAGGAGAGCCTTGCGGAGAGGACATGTTTGTTGTTCACATGGAAAAGGCCTACCCGGATGTACAGGGGGCCTATCCTATGATAAACCAGCAGTTTGTGGAGCATGAAACGGAAGGCTTTCCCTACATCAACCGGGAAGAGGATACCGGCGCGGAGGGCCTGCGCAAAGCCAAGCTTTCTTATTATCCCGCTTTTATGATGGAGAAAGGGACGGTCACTGTCAGACAGCAATTTTAATTCCGGCGTGCCAAGACGCACAGATGGGAGAAGAAATGGATAAGAAGAATACACGAACAGAAGATATTACAGAAGGGCTGTTTCAGTTTATTGACAACAGCCCGACCGCATTCCATGCGGCCGCCAATGCCGCCGCTGCGCTTGAGAAGGCAGGGTATGTCCGGATAACCGGGGAAGAGGAAGCCGGGATAAAACCCGGAGGAAAATATTACAGGACAAGAAATGATTCCGCATTGATTGCTTTCCGGCTTCCGGAGGGAAGGATAAGCGGCCTGCGTATTGCAGCATCCCACAGTGATTCCCCCTGCTTTAAGGTGAAGGAGACACCGGAGATGGAGGTAGAAGGGCATTATGTGAAGCTGAATACGGAAGGTTATGGCGGTATGATTATGTCAACCTGGCTGGATCGGCCCCTGTCCATAGCGGGCCGGGTTATCGGAAAGGAAAACGGCAGACTGGTAACCCGCCTTCTGAATATTGACAGGGATTTATGCATCATCCCCAATGTAGCCATTCACTTTAACCGGGAAATCAACAAGGGCTTTGCGTACAATCCCCAGGTGGATCTCCTTCCGCTGTACGGCGGCGGAGCGGAGGAGGGGACGAAAATGACACTGAAATCATTATGTGCCGATACCCTGGGGATGGAAGCGGATCAAATCCTGGCTTCCGACCTTTATCTCTACTGCAGGGAAAAAGGGAGACGTATGGGGGTGCAGGGAGAATTCATCGGTTCTCCCAGACTGGATGATCTGCAGTGCGCTTACGGGACGCTCCGGGGATTTCTGGACGCGGAGAAGGAAGAAGGGGCGGGCGGGGAATACGGCGCCGTGTATGCCCTTTTCGATAACGAAGAAATCGGAAGCGGGACAAAGCAGGGGGCGGATTCTACCTTCCTTTCCGATATCGTGGACTGTATCTGCGATGCGTATGGTTTAAACGGTATGCAAAAGAGGGATCTTCTTGCCGGAAGCTTTCTCTTATCCGCGGACAATGCCCACGGGGTCCATCCCAACCACCCGGAAAAATCGGATCCGACCAGCCGGCCTTATGTAAACGGCGGTATTGTGCTGAAATTCCAGGGAAGCCAGAAATATACCACAGATGCCTGGTCCGCAGCTGTGGTCCGGGATATCTGCCGGGAGCAGGATATCCCCTGCCAGAATTTTGCCAACCGGGCGGATGTGCCCGGAGGATCTACCCTGGGAAACATATCCTCGGCCCATGTTTCCATACCTGCGGCAGATATCGGCCTGGCCCAGCTCGCCATGCATTCGGCTTTTGAGACAGCAGGGGAAAAGGATACGGAATACCTGGTGCGGCTGTGTCAGGGCTTTTTCCGGTAGGAACCCAGGGAAGCGGTAAAGGTGGCGCCGCCTCCCGGGGAGTCGGAAACCGTGATGGTTCCATGATGCGCCTCCATGATTTCCCGGGCAATGGACAGTCCCAGCCCGAAATGTCCGGAATCCTGGCGCGAGGCATCGCCCCGGTAAAACCGGTCAAACAGATGGGCTTTTATGGTGTCCGGAATTCCCGGCCCATTATCCGACACGGTAAAAAAAGTGGTCTTGTCCTGCTGACGCAGGGATAACGTAATCCGGCTGCCGGAGGGACAAAAGCTGAATGCATTATGAAGTAAAATGGACAACACCTGGCGGATGCGATCGCTGTCGCAGACAAGAGGTGTTGTTTTTTCTTCCGGGAGCTGTATGGAAAGATGATATCCTTTTTCCCGGGCCAGAAGCTGGGAGGCCTCAAAGAGATCCAGAAGAAGCGTGTCCGGTTCACAGGGAGCGGGACGGATGGCAAAGGAATGGCTGTCCGCGCCGGCCAGCGTGAGCAAATCGGAAATCAGGCGCGACATGGCTTCCCCTTCCTTCTTTATGATATCCAAAAACATGCCCTGTTCCTGTGGGGAGGCCTTCCGGCAGGCATTTCCTGCCGAGAGGATGACGGAAAGAGGGGTTCTGAGTTCGTGGGATGCGGCGGCCACAAATTGAATCTGGCTCTGCCGGCTTTTTTTCAGAGGCTGTAAAAACAGACCTGTAAACAGGTAGGAAAAGAAGGCGAGGACAAAAGCCGCCGAAACCACCAGGATCAGAAAGGTATGCCGCTGGGTCAGGATACGTTCCTGCAGGTTTTCTGTGGACTCCAGAATTAAAATGGTGAGAGTGCCCGTATCACGCGAAGAAAAAGCGATGCAGCCAAAATAATCCTCATTTTTATCTGCATCGGTGGAAAAAGAAAATTCCCGGTGCTGTATGGTAAAAGGCAGGGTGGAAGGAAAATCCCCGGAATGGGAATCATAATAATCCCAGCCGGCCTTCAGCGCTTCCCGGTAACCGGAAGCATGTTCCTGGTTTCCCCACAGAAACGCCTGATCATTGTCCCTGATACTCAGAAAATACTTTCCGTTTCCCTCCATTTTGGAAAGCCATTCATGGGTGATGATCGTCTGGTTTTCCAGATTGGAAAGCAGGGTATTCATATCATTTTGAAAGGAAGTAAAGCTGGTTTCCTTCAGGTTCTTTTCGGAGACATACAGATAGCTGCAGGACATGAGTACAAGAACCAGAATGGTGATTCCTGCACATAAAAGGGTGAGGCGGCGGTGTACTTGACGGAACATCTCAGCCCTCCTCTATACGATACCCGATGCTGCGGACGGTTTTCAGCTGCACACGGCTTCCCACCGCCTTCAGACGTCTGCGGAGAAAATAAATGTAGTTATCCAGATTCCCCTCCTCCACATCGCTGTCCGGCCCCCAGACACGGCAGAGCAGAATCTGGCGGGAAAGAGACTGGCCGATATTCCGGAGAAAGGTTTCCATAAGCGCGCCCTCCCGCCTGGAAAGGGAGCAGGTATCCTCCGGTCCGGTAAGCCTTGCTTCCTCCGGTTCAAAGCTGATATCGGCGAAGGTAAGCTTCTCAGAGGCTTCCATCCGCCGCGGCCGTCTGCCTATACTGCGGATACGGGCGGCCAGTTCTTCAAAATCAAAGGGCTTCACCAGATAATCGTCGGCACCGCAGTCAAGCCCCGTTATTTTATCCGTAAGGGCCCCCAGGGCGGTGAGCATGATGACAGGCGTCATGTTCCCTTTCCGGCGCATTTCCGTCAGAACCCCGATTCCGTCCAGCCTGGGCAGCATCCGATCCAGAAGGATCAGATCATAAAGCCCCTCATTCAAATAGTAGCAGGCCTCTTCGCCGTCCAGACAGGAATCCACTGCAAAGCCTTCTTTCTCCAGCTGGTAGGTAAGCGTCTTGTTCAGTTCGTTATCATCTTCTACAAGTAAAAGTTTCATGGTTTTCCTTTTTCATAAGTAATGAATTTGCCGGTTTTTCAGATGCTGCCGTTTCTTTTACTCTAATTTTAAACAGGGAGGCTGTCAAGCTGTTGTGCCAATTTCCTGAAATTGTAAGTCCGGGACTAAAAAACCATTATTTTCAGCATATCATAGAAGTCTCTAAGGTTTCTCTAATTTCCGCGGCATTTTTAGAGGAAGCTTAGAGACTTTTATGATACGATAATGTCCAACAACAGATTGGAGGTTATTATGGACGGAAAAAAAAGAAGCAGCCGGAAACGGTTATCTGCATTATTGCTGTGTATACTTTATGTTTCCACGATACTTATAAGCATGACGGGATGCGGGAAGGAAACCTCTGCGGTATCCACGGCCCCGGCGGAAGACAGCACGGAGGAAGGAAGCCGGGCGCAGGAAACGGAAAGCAGTGTGGCGGCCATGGGCCGGTATATGGAAACCACCTTTGCTTTGCCCGAGGGGGCGGATGCGGAAGGAAGGACCATGACCATGCTTTCCGACAACAAGTTGGCTTATTTTGACGTTAAGGCGGGGATGTTTCTGTCGGAGGATGAAGGCCGCAGCTGGGATCTCTATAGGAAAGCGGCGGATATTACCCCCGGCGAGGGGTATGTCTACAACAGCTCCATAGCGCCGGACGGAAGCCTTATCCTTTGTAATATGATATATACGGAGGATCAGAAAATGACCTCCGCCCTTATCGGGATAGATGCGTCCGGCAGCAGAAGGGAAGCGTCGGGGCTTCTGGCGGACGGAGACTATGTTAGCAAGGTATTTGCCAAATCGGAAAACGAATGCTTCGGCACCACCATTACGGGGAAGGTCTGCTCCATTAACTGGGAGACCGGAGAAGCACAGCTGATGTTTACGCTGCCGGAACAGCCTGAAATGATGACATTTACGGATACACAGTTACTGTGCCTGGGCGACAGCGGCGCTGCGGTTTATGATCTGGAGCAGGATACCATGCTGGAAAAGGATACGGTCCTGAATGATTATATTACCGGTAATCTGAAGGGCAGGCTGAATAATACCTCCGGCAGCTTCGGTGCAATCCTGTTTCCCGGGGAAGAAAATACGCTGTATCTGGCTGACAGCACCGGTTTATACCGGCATGTAAGAAACGGAAACGCCATGGAGCAGCTCGTGGAAGGAAGCTTCAGCAGCTTCGGGGATCCCATGAATGGCATGTGTGCTGTGGTAAGGCTGGAAAGCGGGGAATTCCTGCTGCTGAACACCGGCGGCGAGCTGATACGTTTTACCTATGATCCCAATGAACCCACGGTGCCGGAAAAGCAGTTGAAGGTGTACAGCCTGGAAGAAAATTTTGCGGTGAAACAGGCGGTCTCATTATATCAGAAACAGAATCCGGATGTATATGTCAAATACGAATATACTTATGCATTTATGGAAAAGGATTCTTCCATGACAGTATCGGATGCGCTGAAGAATCTGAACGTGGAGCTGCTCAGCGGCACGGGGCCGGATGTTATCCTGCTGGACGGAATGGATGCGTCTGTGTATTCGGATAAGGGAATGCTGGCGGATCTGTCCCCAATCCTGAAAGAACTGGTGGATCAGCAGGAAGTCTTTGCGAATATCGTATCCGCCTGCCAGGAGGAAAAAGGTACCTTTGTCATTCCTTCCGGCTTCAGCCTCCCTATGCTTTTCGGACGGAAGGAAGATGTGGAAGCGGTAACGGATATGGACAGCTTGGCCGCGCTGGTGGAAAAGCTGCGTCTGGAGCATCCGGAAGGCAGCATAACAGGAGCCTTCAGCGCCCGTCAGGAGCTTCTGCAGCTGATGGTGGTCAACAGCGGGGCATGGCTTGACGGGAAGGAACTGAACACACAGGCGATTTCGGATTTCCTGAATCAGGCCCTTCGGATTTATAAGGCGGATATGGAAGGCGTGAGCAAGGAGGAACTGGAAGTATGGGGAGAAAACAAGACGGCCTGGACACTGGGAAGCCTGGCAACCCTTACCTCCGGGGATAGGGTACAGATAATGGCAGGGAAAGCGGGTAATATGCTGATGGATATGGGAGCCGTAAGCAAGGTGGCGGCGGAACAAGGATATGTATTTGATTTGTGGCCCACAGAGGAAGGCACCGGCTTTCTTCCTATAGATAAGCTGGCGGTTTCAGCATCCAGTACCCAGCAGGATCTGGCAATGAGTTTTGTGAAGCTGATGCTTGGGGAAGAGTATCAAAAGATGGGAAATGGTTTTCCCGTAAACAGAGAAGCATTTGACAGGCAGTTTGAGAACGACGGGGAAATAACCCTGGGGACCGGATGGAAGATCGGCGGAAACGAATTTGAGTTTTCCTATGGGTATCCCACGGAGGATGTGGTAGACCGGGTGAAGGAACTGGCGGAAAAGGCTGACAGGAATCTGGAAGGGAATGTGGTGCTGGAAGAAGCCGTACTGGAATTCGGGGTACAGGTATTGGCCGGAACCATGAGCGCGGAACAGGCAGTGAAGGAAATTCAACAGAAATCTGCAATTTACCTGTCGGAATAAGGAGCTTCGGCGTGAAAAAAAAGAAATGGAATAAAAGCAGGAGGGCCTTTCTGGCCTTTCTGCTCCCCAGTTTTCTGGGGGTGATGTTTTTTGTGCTTCTGCCCTTTCTGGATGTTTTTAAACGATCCTTTACCACGGCAGTCACAGGGGAATTTGTAGGGCTGAAGAATTATGAAACAGTATATGAAAACGGGGCGTTTCGCCTGGCGGTGGGAAATACCCTGCGTTTTACGTTGGTATGTCTGCCGCTTCTTTTGTTTCTGGGGCTGTGCGCCGCTCTTTTGCTTACTAATTTAAAACAGGTGCAGCTTATAAAATCCTTTTTCCTTCTGCCCATGGCAATGCCGGCGGCAACGGTGGTGCTTATCTGGAAAATGACTTTTTCCGGGAATGGTTTACTGAACCGGATGCTGTCCTCCAATACCGATTATATGGGGACCGAACTGGCTTTCTGGGTCCTTGTTTTCAGCTATGTGTGGAAGAATCTGGGGTACACCGTGGTTCTGTGGCTGGCAGGCCTTCTGGCGATACCCGAGGATTATATCCAGGCGGCGAAGGTGGACGGGGCCGGCCGTGTGCGTATTTTTTTCTCGATCATACTCCCGCAGCTGAAAGGCAGTATGTATACTATCACGGTGCTTTCTTTCCTGAATTCCTTCAAGGTGTTCCGGGAAAGTTACCTGGTTTCCGGCTCCTATCCCCATGAAAGCATGTATCTGCTGCAGCATTTGTTCAATAACTGGTTCGTTTATCTGGAGCTGGATAAAATGGCGGCTGCAGCGGTCAGCATCGGTGTTGTGCTTCTGGCGGTCATACTGCTGCTGGAAAAGCTGTGGGAAGAAGGAGACGGGGAGTCATGAAACGGATAAGAAAAGTAAGAAAGGCGGCAGGACGACTGTTATGTATTTTGATCCTTCTCGGCCCTGTTTTCCTGATGTGCGCCCCGATTTTCCTGCTGCTGTCCGGGTCGGTTATGAGCAGGCAGGAGCTGGCCGTATACCTGGCACCGATAGTAGGGGAAGGGGAGGGATATATCAGCTGGAGGCTGTTTCCCCGTTATCCTACAGGGGAGCATTACTGGAAGCTGCTTTTGTATACCCCCCAGTTTTTTACGGTGTTCTGGAATTCCATGAAAATGGTGGGAATCATATTGGGAGGGCAGCTTCTCATAGGAGTGCCTGCGGCCTGGGCGTTTGCCGTATACCGGTTCCGGGGGAGGAAGTTCCTGTTTACCCTTTATATTGTGCTGATGCTGATGCCTTTCCAGGTGACCATGCTTTCCCAATACCTGGTGCTCAACCGGGCAGGGGTTATGAATACCCATTGGGCGGTGATTCTGCCTGCGGTCTTTTCCACCTTTCCGGTTTTCCTGATTTACCGCGGTTTTTGCGGAATACCCAGGGGGCTTCTGGAGGCGGGACGGATTGACGGCGCAGGAGAGTGGTACCTTTTCCTGCGGATCGGGCTCCCCCTGTCCTCCGGCGGGATTCTTTCCGCTATGGTACTGGGCTTCCTGGAATACTGGAACCTGATTGAACAGCCGCTGGCGTTTCTGAAGGATAAGGCATTATGGCCGCTTTCTCTGTATCTGCCAGAGATCGGACAGGATCAGGCCGGCTTTGCTTTTGCGGCTTCGGTGGTGACGCTGGTGCCTTCGGTATTTGTGTTTTTGCTGGGCAGGGATTATCTGGAAAAAGGGATTGTGGCATCGGGATTGAAGGAATAGAAGGCAGACAGTTACGAAAGGGCAATGGTTACGTATAAGGCCGGAATACGAGGAGAATGGGATTATGTTGATGGAAGTGGATAAGAGGAAGAAGGTCCTGAAGGGATTCGGGGTATTTTTGGGAGGGATGCTGGTATTGACTTTGGTGTCCAGGGGGATATATGCACAGGGGCTGGCCAGGGTGACGGCGGAGGAACCGGAACGGTTGTCTGTGGAGCATGCGGTGGAGGTAACGGGGAATGTGAAACAGAGCAGGGAGTTGGCGGTAAATGTGGCGGAAGGGCTGCGGGTGCAGGAGGTGTTTGTGATTCCGGGGGATCGTGTGGAGGCGGGAAGCCAGCTGTTCGCATTGGATCTGGATTTCCTGGAGGAGAAGATACGGGAAAAGCAAAGGGAGATAGAAAAGCTGGAGCTGCAAATCGCTACGGTTCAGGGAAATCTGGCTTTGGCGGGAGAAGAAAAGAATACGGAAATGAACCGGGCCGGGGAAGATGCGGTTTGGGCACAGGAGCAGGCAGATAAGGCCCTGCAGCGGGCTGTCCAGGACGTGGCGGCGGCCGGGGCACAGCTGCAGGAGCATGTAAATAAGAATATGGAAAATACATCGGAGGAAGAGCGTAAGCGCCAGGAAGAAGCCTATCAGGCATGGAAGGACAGGCTTGCGGAAGGCGGGCAAAAGGAAAAAAGCATGTCGGAGAAGGTTAAGGATCTGCAGCGGCAGAAGGAAAGTCTGGAGAGTGAGATTGCGGCGCTGAAGGAAAAAATTGCGGAGGCGGAAAAGAAAGGAGAAGGCAGCGGAAAAGAAAGTGCGGACGGAGAAAACGGTAAGGAGGGAGAAGACGGGACGGTGAGCGGTAACAGCCCGGGCGATGCGGGAAATTCCGGCAGTGACGGAGAGCTGGAGGCTCTGAAAGCGCAGCTGGTACAGAAGGAAGAAGCGCTTGCCCGGGTAAAAAAGGAGCTGTCCCAGGCCGGATGGGATCAGGAGGATGCCGCTGCGCAGTTGGGAGAGATTCAGGGGAATGCGGTGAAGGAACCGGACTATACGGCTGAGGATGCGGCGTGGGAGAACTGGATGAGCACCCGGAAGAGTCTGGAGGATAAGGTGCAGGCGGCGGAACGGGCTTTGGAAGATGCGGAGGATGCAAAGGAAAAGGCGGTGAAGGACGCACAGAGGAACCTGGAGGATAGTATGCGGCCGGAGCAGGCAGATTCCACGCTGGGACTTTACCGGCTGGATTTGGAAACGGCAGGAGAGGAGCTGGAAAGACTGCAGGAGCTTTTGGCACAGAAAGGGCTGGTGCCGGCAGAAGCTTCCGGTGTGATTACCCGTGTGGGGGTGGCAGCAGGGGAGGAAACTTCGTCCGGCGCTTCGGTGGTTCTGGCGGATACGGGAAAGCCCCTGCAGTTTGAAGTGATTCTGCAGAAGGAAGACAAGAAATATGTAAATCTGGGAGCACAAGCACAGATAACGCTTGCCGGCAGCAGCAGTACCATTAAGGCAACGGTTGATTATCTGACGGAAATAGAAACAAGCCCCGGCAGTTTTTCAGCACTGGTGACGCTGCCGGAGGGGACAGGAACCATTGGACAGAGCGGGACATTCCGGCTTACACAGCAGTCGGAGATGTATAATCTGTGTATACCTGTGGATGCGCTCCATATAGATGAAAACCAAAGGAATTATGTATATGTGCTGGGGGAAAGGAGCGGTTTCCTGGGGATGGAGCTGACGGCGGAAAAAATGATGGTGGATGTGCTGGATAAAAATGACAGATACGCGGCCCTGGCAGAAGGGGTGATAGATCAAAACAGCCGGATTATCTCTGCGGCGGACCGGGAAATCGCAGAAGGGGATCCGGTGCGTATGAAAGATTAAAGGACGACGGAAGCAGCAGCCATCGCGGAATTCTTCCGCATCCGGGCGCAGTGGTTATCCTGGCAAAGGAATGGAGGAATGTGATAAAAACACAGGTGGAAATTTGTGTATAATGACTGTAAAATTATGAATAAGGAGGAATAACTTGTAAAATACTCCCAAGGCATTTATAATAAATACATGATTTGAAGTCAAAGTTTCGGAAAAATCGGTTTCTGGGAAAAGCGGCTTCAGGTACAAAACGGGAAATGCATTTGGCGCATGGAAGAGATGATATCTTCCAGGGAAGGAGAAGGCATGGAAAATAAGGTGATGAAGTTTTATTCTAAAGCCGGAAGCAATATTATTCTGAGGGCGATACCCGGACATTTTGCAACGAGTCATTCCCATATCAATTATTATGTGGACATGACGGGGCTGAAAACCCGGCGCAGTGAGGCGGCTGCGGTGGGAAAGGCATTTGTGCAGAGACTGCCGATAGAGACTGTGGTAGATACCATCGTATGTCTGGACGGCTGTGAGGTTATCGGCGCATATATAGCGGAAGAGCTGGAAGTGGGGAATTTTCCTTCCATGAATATGCATAATACGGTTTATGTGGTAACTCCGGAATTTAATATGAATAACCAGATGATTTTCCGCGATAACCTGGTGGGGGCCATCCAGGGGAAGAATGTTTTACTGCTGCTGGCTACTACCACGACCGGCATGACCATGCGCAGAAGCCTGGAATGTATCGAATATTATGGCGGCAGGGTACAGGGGATCTGTTCCGTGTTCAGCGCGGTGAAGTCAATTAACGGCATGCGGGTGGACGCGATGTTCGATACCAGCGACATCCCCGGGTACCAGGCATATGAGGTTCACAACTGTCCCATGTGCAAGGCGAAGCAAAAGCTGGACGCCATGGTAAATGGGTATGGATATTCCAAGCTGTAGGCATACCGTAAGAAAGTGCAAGAGTACAAAAATCCCATGCCGGAGGCGATTGGGGATGGATTTTTGCAGTGACTGTGAAGGTATGGAATCGTTACGGACTTATAAATATATGGTTTCCTCCAGTCATCCAGCACCGCTTTCAGAGCGGTGCTGTTTCTATGTATAACTCAAACTTCGCAGGAGCAAAATGGCCTTCCGCCCGCTGGCAGAGCGGTGTCCCCGGGACGGAAAAGGATATTCGCCAGTCCATCAGGCCGGATATTCCGATGAGCCCGAAGGCGTCAAGTGTGTCAGATGAGGCTGACACACTTGACCGGTCTCATCTCCATGGTAAATTACTAAAGTAATTCGAAAGGATCTGGTGAATATTCCTTTTCCGTCCCGGGGACACCGCTCTGCCAGCGGGCGGAAGGCCATTTTGCTCCTGCGAAGTTTGAGTGTATAATCGGAAATCGGGGGGGGGGTTCTGTCCCGGGAACCGGGATTCCTAAGAAGATTCTTCTCATTTGCCCTGAAAAAAGTGCTGCGGGTAACCGTTCAAACGGCCTTCCTGCAGAGGGATGTTATTCAGATGGTATTGAATACGGGGGAAAAATCCGTTACACTACAGAAAACAGAACCATTTACCAGGCAGATAAGAGGAACGCAGCATGAATATAGAAATACGGAGAAGTAACCGGAAAACAATGACGCTGGAGGTAACGCCGGATGCAAAGGTGATTGTCCGCGCGCCCTGCCGGATGCCTGAAGCAACAATCAGGCGTTTTATCAACGAGAAATCCTCCTGGATCGAAGAGAGCCTCCGCAAAGTAACGGAAAGACAAAAAGAACGTGGGGAACAGGCAAAACTGTCCATGGATGATATCCGGAAGCTGGCGGATCAGGCGCTGGAGGAGCTTCCCGCCAGGGCTGCCCTGTATGCAGAAAAGATAGGCGTAACCTATGGCCGGATTACGATCCGGAACCAGAAAAGCAGATGGGGAAGCTGTTCGGCAAAAGGGAACCTGAATTTCAACTGCCTTCTTATGCTGACGCCGGAAACCGTCCGGGACTATGTGGTGGTGCATGAATTATGCCATCGGAAGGAAATGAATCATTCGGCACGTTTCTGGGCGGAGGTGGAAAAGATCCTGCCCGATTACAGGGAACGGAGAAAGTGGCTGAAGGAACATGGAGGGAGCATCATAGAAAGCATGCCGGAATAACTCCTGTGCCGGGAAGCCGGTCCGGCTGTCCGCCTGTAAAAAACAGGAAACATACGGCAAACGGCTCATACCCTAGGAGTAAGATCATTGCAGGCGGAGTCTGCGGGCAGGCAGATATTGCAGTATCTGCCTGTGCCGGCGGCCTGCTCCGGTGTCAGGGGAGAGCTGTCATGAATTCACAGAAGCTGGAGAATATTTTAAATCTGAGCCTTGATTCCTCTATGGAGGAACGGGAGAAATCCCGGACGTTGAATGTGGGCTTTGACAGGGAGGATAAAACCTGGGAGCTGATTGTAAAATTCCATGGGGACATAAGCCGTCTGGAAAGCGAAGGGATCAAAGTGGAGATTCTGCTTGCAGGATATGCGATTGTCACGATTCCGGAAAACCTGATCCCCGCGCTGACGGCATTGGATGAAATAGAATATGTGGAAAAACCGAAGGATTTGCTTTACAGCGTTTATGACGCCAAGCAGCAGTCCTGCTTTCCCCCTGTGGGATCCTTTTACGCGGATGGGCCGGCATCCGGAAACGGAAACCTGACAGGCAGGGGATGTATTGTGGCGGTGCTGGATTCCGGGATTGACTATACCCTGCCGGATTTCAGAAACAGTATGGGAAGCAGAATCCTTTATTTATGGGATCAGTCTCTTATCCCGGATCCGGAACGGGGTTTTTATCCTCCGGAAGGATATTCCCTGGGGGTGGAATTTACACAGGAACAAATTAACCAGGCATTGGAGGCAGGGGAAGAGGAAGGCTTCCGGCTGGTTCCCAGTATCGATGTGTCCGGACACGGAACGGCCGTGGCTGCCATTGCGGCAGGCAGCAATACCAATGCCCGCTACACGGGGGCGGCCCCCGGGGCCGCGCTTTTGATTGTGAAGCTGGGGCAGGCGGGAAGCGGTTCGTATCCCCGGACGACACAGCTGATGCGCGGGCTTTCGTATGCGCTGGGGAAAGCACAGGCGCTGGGAATGCCCCTGGCTGTGAACCTGAGCTTCGGAAACAGCTATGGGGCCCATGACGGCTCTTCCCTTCTGGAGCGTTTTCTGGATAATGCTTCCGAGGTATGGAAAAATGTAATCTGCGCCGGAAGCGGTAATGAAGGCGCCGCGGCGGGGCATGCCTCCGGCCGCCTTCCCGGAGGGCGTACGACGGGCGGAGGCGGGACGGGACAGACAGCGGGAAGGCAGAGCGTGGAACTGGCGGTGGGCAATTATGAGAGGACCATCAACGTCCAGCTGTGGAAGAATTTTGCCGACAGCTTTCGGATTATACTTCAGGCGCCCTCCGGCCGACAGGCGGTAGTCCCTATGGATCAGCCCGGAAAAACCCAGCTCACCATCGAACAGACCCAGATCCTGATTTTTGTGGGAGAGCCATCTCCCTATTCCGTGAACCAGGAGATTTATTTTGATTTCCTGCCCGTGGAAACTTATATCAATGCCGGGGTATGGGTTTTTCTGCTGGATCCGGTCAATATCCTTACCGGTGAATACCAGCTGTATCTGCCGGGGCAGGCGGTGCGGTCCGAGGATACCCGTTTTTTTGCCCCTACACCGGAGCTGACGCTTACCATTCCATCCACGGCGGGAAAGCTGATTACCGTGGGAGCGATTCAGGGGGTTTATGATGCCTACGCGGACTTTTCCGGAAGAGGGGTACTGAGTCTGGAGGAAATGCCGGGGTTTCCCAATACCAAACCGGATATTGCGGCGCCGGGCGTGAATATCGTGGCAGCCAGGGCCGGGGGAGGCTACGAGTCCTATACGGGCACTTCTTTTGCCACACCGCTGGTGACGGGGGCGGCGGCGCTGATGATGGAATGGGGGATTGTGAGAGGGAACGATGCGTATATGTATGGGGAAAAGCTGAAGGCTTTTTTGCGCAGAGGAGCCAGGAATGTGCGGGGGGAGAGGACTTATCCCAATGACAGGACGGGGTATGGGGCGTTGTGTGTAAGTGATAGTTTACCGATTTAGACTTTGTTTTGCAAAACACACTTTATTCAACACTTTTCGCGTTGAATAAAGTGTGTTTTATGCGTTGAATAAAATAGCAGAAGGGGATATACGATGAAAAAATACTTAGAATAATGAGGGAGAATAGCAGCGTTAAAGTGAGTGAAATCAGTAAAAGGATTGGGGTTGGAACCACTACAATTACGAAACGAATACGTAGGTTAAGAGAACAGGGAATGATTGAAAGAGCAGGTTCTAAGAAAGATGGACGGTGGATGGTCAATGGATAGAGAAAAAGAAGTATTTTTTTGAAGAATTGTTTACGGAGACTGCAGAGGATGATTTCCAAATATCAGAAAGGTCTGCACAGATATATATCGAAGCTGAAACATTCAGGGGTCTGTCAAGACATGTGATGGAGTTTATAAATATAGCAGACAGCCTGCCAAGGTAAGAATACGGTGAAAACAGGCCGGAGAAATGAAAAGTGGGATAAAAGGACTGATCAGTATGGAAAGCTGACCGGTTCTTTTTTTATCTGTACCCAGAAATGTGATATTGACTTTACAATAGCACAATGCTAGAATGATAATAAATAAAAATAAATAATAATAAATAAAATAAAGCAAAATTAAATAAAAAGAAAACAAAGGAGAAAAAATGAAAAAAGTAATAATATGCGATGTAAAAGCATACTGTCTGGCTCCTTCTGCGGGCCTGAATCTGGTGGTGGTAAAGGTGGAAACCGATGTGCCCGGGCTTTATGGCCTGGGCTGCGCCACTTTTTCGTACCGTTATAAAGCGGTGGCCTGTGTGGTGGAGGAATACCTCAGGCCATTGCTGATAGGCAGGGATACTTCACGGATCGGGGAATTATGGCAGCTGATGAACCAGAATGCATATTGGAGAAACGGAGGAATTGGAAATAACGCCATATCCGGCGTGGATATGGCGTTATGGGATATTAAGGGGAAGATGGCGGATATGCCGGTGTATCAGCTGCTTGGCGGGAAGTTCAGGGAGGCGGTTCCGGTGTATTGCCATGCAGAGGGGGAGACCATCGGGGAGGTTCTGGAAAATGTGAGAAGGCTGAAAAAGGAAGGGATCCGTTATATCCGGGTTCAGCTTGGAGGTTACGGCGGCCGTCAGGTTCTTGCTTACAGACCGGAGGGGGCTTTGGACGGAATTTATTTTGACCCGGATAGTTACTGCAGGGAAACGTTGAAAATGTTTGAAGCGGTGCGGGAAGAATTTGGGGACAGCATCGAGCTGCTTCATGATGTACATGAACGGCTGACTCCTGTCGAAGCTTTGCGTTTCTCCCGGGAACTGGAAAAGTATTCCCTCTATTTTCTGGAGGATGCCCTCAGCCCCGAACAGGGGCAGTGGTATAAGGAGATCCGAAGGCAGAGTGCAGTCCCCATGGCCGTGGGGGAATTATTTAACAACCCGTCAGAATGGAGAGAATTGATCGCGGGGAGGCAGATTGACTTTGTGAGGTGCCACATCAGCCAGATAGGCGGAATTACACCGGCAAAGAAACTGGCGGTCTTTGCGGAACAGTTTGAGGTGAGGACGGCATGGCATGGGCCGGGAGATGTATCGCCGGTAGGCCATGCGGCTAATATCCATCTGGATTTGGCCAGCCTGAATATGGGGATACAGGAATGGGCCGGTATGAATGATGTGCTGAAAACCGTATTTCCCGGCTCGCCCGAATTGAGGAACGGGTATGTCTATGCAAATGACAGGCCGGGATTGGGAATTGATTTTGATGAACATGCGGTGGAACAGTATCCATGTAA
The DNA here is from genome assembly GCA_022845955.1 of Lachnospiraceae bacterium. GTDB lineage: Bacteria > Bacillota > Clostridia > Lachnospirales > Lachnospiraceae > Eisenbergiella. The sequence goes on along the minus strand of AP025576.1, from coordinate 5,271,148 downwards.
TGACGAAATTACAGCGTGGACACAGACAAGACTGCCTGACGGAACGATACACAGACCCTGACAGAGAATAAAATGCGTAAAGAAATTAGAAAACGAAAATATATTTTGTGCAAAAAGAGAAGAATAGATAAGTAAAATGAAATAATATGATAGAAAACATTGACAAAATGCATAATATAATATATATTGATATAAAACGAAAAATAAAAATAACAAACGAAAACAAAAAAGAAAGGAAGGCTGCATGCCTGCAGGAAAAGAGGAATGAAACATGGACGCAGAAGTGTGAAAGCGGAGATGTCAAAAAACTGGCAGCTGTATCTTATGGTTGCACCCGGTATTTTGTTTTTTCTGATTATGAGTTATCTGCCTATGGGATATCTGACAATTGCTTTTAAGGATTATAACGTGGGTAAAGGAATACTGGGTAGCCCCTGGGTTGGGTTTGAAAATTTCAGCCGCCTTTTTCATGAGAAATTGTTTTTTACCGTATTGAAAAATACACTTGCAATTAATCTGATGAAATTATTTTTCTGTTTTCCGGGACCGGTTTTCCTGGCTCTTTGTCTGAATGAGATGAAGCCGACCCTTTTTAAGAAGCTTTCCCAATCGCTGATTTACCTGCCCCATTTTCTGTCATGGGTTGTGGTATATGGAATTATGATTGGATTGTTTTCCGTGAACAGCGGCCTTGTCAATAAATTCCTGGAAATGCTGGGATTGCCCACTGTGGCGCTGCTTACATCACCCAAAATGTATAAGGCATTTCTGGTAATCAGTGAAATTTGGAAAGAAATAGGCTGGGGATCCATTATTTACATAGCAGCCCTGTCCGGTATTTCGGTGGAACTTTACGAGGCGGCAACGGTAGACGGGGCATCAAAGCTGAGACAGATATGGCATGTGACTCTTCCGGGAATCCGTTCCACAATGATAGTTATGTTTATCTTAAGCTGCGGGACAATTGTATCCGGTTCCTTTGAACAGGTAATGTCAACAATTAACTCAGCTGTTTATGAAGCGGGAGAAATCATACCTACATATGTATATACAAAAGGTCTGACGGAATTCCAGTTCAGTTATGCATCGGCAGTGGGGCTGTTTCAGTCGGTTATTGGATTTATCCTTGTATTTACTGTGAATAAGCTGTCTGCAAAATTGGGAGGGGAATCATTATGGTAAAACTAAAAAAGGGTACCGCAGTAAAAAAGAGCAGGGAAGAACGTATTGTGACTGCGGTGGCGTATCTTATCGTTATCCTTCTTACTCTGCTGTGCCTTCTGCCGTTTATGCGGGTGATATCCCAGGCTTTCAGTTCCGATGTATATGTACAATCTGGTAATGTTGTATTGTTTCCCAAGGGGTTTACGCTCAAGCATGTGGAGTTTGTGTTCGGCTCTGCGGCGTTCCTGCGGTCACTGTGGATCTCGGTGGCATCTACCGTGGTATTTACGATAGTGTCTATGGTACTTACCACAATAACGGCATATCCGTTATCCCGCTCTGATTTGGCAGCCAGAAGGCCGCTGACCCTGCTTATTGTATTTACCATGCTGTTTAACGGCGGCATCGTTCCTACTTATCTTGTTGTAAAACAGCTGGGCGTGCTGGATACCTTTGCGGCATTGATTATTCCCCAGGCTATCAGCGCTTACAATACGATTATACTGATTACTTCATTCCGGGGGATTCCTAAGGAATACGAGGATGCGGCGAAGGTGGACGGGGCTTCCCAGTTTAAAATCCTGTATAAGATCATGATTCCCCTGAACAAGCCAAGCCTTGTGGTAATATTGCTGTTTTATGCGGTTTTCCGGTGGAATACCTGGTTTGATGCATTGATTTATACCAACTCCAAAGATTTACAGACGGTCCAGCTGTTTGTGAAAAATGTCATTGAACAGGGAACGAATGCGATTGCCAACGGGGCCGTTGCAGGAAGAAGCCCTACAACCGCTGTAAAGTCCGCAACAGTGATCATTGCAATTATGCCTATTCTGGTAGTGTATCCTTTTGTGCAGAAGTATTTTGTAAAGGGTGTCATGATCGGCGGGATAAAGGGGTAACAGCCTGAAGTAGTACGGGTTAACTAAATAATTTTCTTACAAAGGAGGAAAAGAAAATGAGAAAGAAAGTACTGTCTGTATTGTTGGCGGCAGGAATGCTTGCGGGAATTCTGTCAGGATGTTCCCGGAGCACAGGAACAGCCCCGGAGGAAACCGGCGGCGGACAGGAAGCGGCGTCATCGTCAGTTTCCCGGGAAGAGGAGAAAGGGAAAAGCGATGTGACTATCCAGGTGATAGTACCCGGCAACTTCCAGGAGTTCCCGGAGGGGATCGACGAAAACAATAATTTTATAGTCGATTACTGGAGAGAAAAAACAGGATATGATTTTGACATTGTCATTCTCCCTACTGGTGATGAGGGAAAGGAAAAACTGAATCTTATGTTTAACGGCGGGCAGGTGGAAGGGGTTGTATTTACACAGACAACCTATAAGGCCTCCCAAATGGCGGCGCAGGGACTGCTGGAGCCGCTGGATTCTTATCTGGCCGACAATACCCTTTATAACCAATACAAGGATATTCAGGCGCTGGGGGAATATGAAGGAAGCCAGTATGGGATTGTAGTTCCTACGGATGGTATTTTCGCACAGGGTTCCCTGACTGTGGCAAGAAAAGATATTATGACAGCCAACGGATTTGCACAGCAGCCCAAAACCTTTGAAGAGTTCAATGATTTGCTGTATATGTTTAAGGATCAGGGGATGACAGCAATGGCTGTGTATGATTCGCCTACAAAGAAACCCTTTGATATGTTCCTGTCCATGTTCGGAATTTCATCCACTCATGCATCCAACTTCATGCTTGGAGAAGACGGGAAGCTGCAGTTTAAAATGATAAGTGACCAGGCCAAAGACTATCTTGCTTACATGCATCAGCTCTATGTGGACGGAATTATACCCAAAGATTTTGCATCACTGGATATTACCGCCGCAAACGAATTATATCTGGGCGGAAAAGCAGGGATGGTTGCCAATGATATTGCATGGCAGATGCCGCAGCTGTTCCAGTCCTCTGAGGAATTGGGATATGATTCCAAATATCTGGACTACCCTGCGGATTCTTATGGAAATACCGCATATGGTGACACCCATACTAATGTGGCTAACCAGGTTATTATGGTGGCAAAAGGGTGCCCATATACAGCAGAGATTATGGATTTTCTGAATTTCCTTATGGAGCCTGACACCTTAATGCTTAATAATTACGGGATTGAGGGAGAACATTATGAACTGGTGGATGGGGTTCCCAAGGCCACGGAAAAAGCATCGGATATCGCCTGGGGCGTATATTACCGTAATATATTCCTGCCGGAAGACTGGTATCAGGCATACGGCGTTGGCGCAGACTGGGCGGAATATTATTATCCCAGTGAACGCCATACGATAGGGAAGGAAATATATGATCTCCAGCTGCCCGTAAGCGGAGAAGTTATTAACAAGAGGGACGACCTGACTAAAACGATTGTAGACCCCTATTTCACCAAAGTAATAACCGGGGAGGAAAGCCTGGACAGCTTTGATGCTTTTGTACAGGAATGGCTCGGAGCGGGAGGCCAGGAGATTACGGATGAATATAACCGGCTCTTTGAGGAATCCGGAAAAGAACCTTATGTTGTGACCTCTTATCTGCCGGAGGAACATCCGGAGTATACCGGCAAATATTTATTTGACGGTCCTGAACAGGAATAAGGACGGCTCATCTCAGAAAGGGAAAAGGCATATGAACAAAATTGGTATCTATTTTGCATATTGGGAAAGGGAATGGAAAGCCGATTACTGTAATTATATCAGGAAGGTAAAAAAGCTGGGATTTGACTGTCTGGAAGTGGAGGCCGGCAGCCTGCTTGCCATGAGCAGGGAGGAACGGGAACGAATACGAAATACCGCACAGGAGGAGGGGATTGAACTGACCTTTTGTATCGGTCTGCCTCCGGCTTACGATGTGGCGGGTGAAAGCGCGGAAACAAGAAAAGCAGGAATTGCTTATCTGAAGCAGCTGTTTTGTATGATTCACTCCATGGGAGGGAATATGTTGGGAGGTATTATATATTCCTGCTGGCCGTTTGCTGGTGCTTCTGTAGAGTATAAGCTTGCAGCAACAAAGAGGAGCATCCTTTCCATGCGTGAAGCGGCCAAAGCGGCAGAGGAATATCAGATCACATGTTGTCTGGAAGTAGTGAACCGGTTCGAACAATGCATTCTGAACACCGCCAGGGAAGGTGTGGACTTCATACGGGAGGTGGACAGCAGACAGGTAAAACTGCTTTTGGATACCTTCCATATGAATATAGAAGAGGACTCCCCGGCAGATGCCATCCGTTTGGCTGGAGATAATCTGGGCCATTTCCATATAGGGGAATGTAACAGGAAGGTGCCGGGAAAAGGGCATATGCCATGGAATGAAATATTCACGGCGCTGAAAAGTGCGGATTATAAGGGAAGAATCGTGATGGAACCTTTTGTGACGCCGGGAGGACAGGTTGGCAGTGATATTAAAATATACAGAGATTTAAGCGGAGGAGCCACGGCGGAACAGATTGATCAAGATGCCGGCGGCGCACTGGAATTTGTCAGAAAGCAGATAGGAAACTGAAAAAAATAATGGAATGCTGGGAGGAAACCTATGGGCAGAAAAATTAAAGTAGGAATTCTGACAATGTCGGACGGCAGAATATACCTTCATGATGAGTATAAAGATCTGAATATGCGGTATCAGGATGAAATTGCCAGAAGGCTTGAAGAGACCGGAGAGGTGGAGGTGGTTCAGGGAACAACGCCCATCCATACGAATGAAGAAGCAATAAAGGAAGCAAAACGCCTGCAGCGGGAAGGTGTGGAAGCCACCATTTTTAATTATGTAATCTGGTGTTATCCGCAGTTTACTGCGGTTGCCCGTAATTTCGCTCCCGGCCCTTATCTGCTGTTCTGCAATCTTCATCCTTCGGAGTGCGGCATGGTGGGAATGATGGCGGCAGCAGGTACCATGGATCAGCTGGGTGTCCGTTACAGCAGGCTGTGGGGAAGTGTACAGGATGAGGAAGTATTCGGTAAAATGATGGCTTTCCTGAAAGCGGCATCTGTCGCGGGACGGTTAAAAGGGGCAACCTTCGGGAATTTCGGGGGAAGGCCGCTCGGAATGTATACAGCGGTTGCCAATGTGGAACAGTGGCAGAAGCAGTTCGGTATTGATGTGGAAAATATAGAACAGGATGATATCATACGGGCCGGGGAGCTTATGGAAGAAGAAGAGGTGGAAAAAGCTTTCGCCTGGCTTACGGAGAATGTGGGATCCATACAATATGACGGCCAGGGGCTTACGCCGGAAAAGCTGAAGCTGCAAATCCGTTCCTATTACGGCCTCCGGAAAATCATTGCGGAAAGGAAACTGGATTTCATCGGTATAAAAGCGCATGGAGATCTGACGGATCGATATGTCACTATGGATGTGGCGGAAGCATTTCTTAACGATCCGTATGACTGGGACGGCCCTCATGAGCCAATTGTTGCAGCGACGGAATCGGATATGGACGGGGCTTTGACCATGCAGATTTTTAAACTGCTCACAGGTTCACCGGTATTGTTTGCAGATGTAAGGCATTATGATAAAGAAAACAATGTGTGGTTTTTCTCTAATTCAGGGACCCATGCAACCTATTTTGCAGGAAAGAATCCGTTTGAACCGAAGGAAAACCTGAAAAATGTCACATTTTTCCCGGAGACCCATTATTATCCGGCGGGGGGCGCCAGTGTGCATCATTTTGCAAAGGGCGGAGAAGTTACTCTGGCCAGGCTGGCAAGAAAGAACGGGCAATATTATTTGACCATTGTTCCCGCAGAATTTGTGGAATTCCCACGGGAAAAAGCGGTTGCGATGGGAAGTATGACAACACCGGCATGGCCGGTTGCTTTTACCAGGCTTAAGGTGGATGCGGATACTTTTATCAGTAATTTTCCCTGCAACCACATCCATGGCGTATACGGCGACTGGGTAAAAGAACTGGAAATGACGGCACAGATTCTGGATATTCCTGTACAAATCCTGCGATAAAGGAGGAAGATTGTGAAAGCAGATACTTTTGAAAAGCTTGTTTCCGGCGTCCCCATGCTTGATGAAAGGGAAAAAGAAGGATGGAATCCGGGGAAATCCCTGTTTCAGGAGGAGGAATACCCGGTAACGCTGCTGTGCGGCAGGGAAGAAACCATTCCTGAAAAAAAAGAGTATTCCCTGGATGGTACCTGGGAGATGGCAGAAGGCGGAACAGAAGAAGAAAGAATTGCCGGGGGTGGGCACTGGGCGGATAGTATGGATGCAAACGTACCATGCAGCGTACATACGGCACTTTTTGAAGCCGGGAAAATACCGGATCCCCTTAAGGCATGCAATGACGCCATTGCCAGGAAAAACAGCTATAAGACCTGGTGGTTCCGAAAAGGATTCCGTATGGAAGTAGGACGGAAGCCGGATGAATTATTTTTTCAGGGGGTCTGCTATCAGGCTGATTTCTGGCTGAATGGGATATATCTGGGAGAACACAGGGGGATGTTTTCGGAATTTTCTTTCGATGTGGGAAAGTATCTGAAAGAGGATAATGAGCTGGTAGTCCGTATTGCCAATGCCCCTGAAAAGCAGAATCCCATGTCTGCCTATATGGATAATGACGATGGCTGGAAAAAAGGTACCGTTATCAACTGTGTATATGGGTGGCATTATGCCTGTATTCCCTCCCGGGGAATCTGGCGTTCTGTAGGGCTGCGGTATAAAAAGAGCAGTTTTTGGGCGGAAAAACCGTTTGTTATGACCCAAAATGCGGCGGAAGGGAAAATTCATATCTGTGTCAGGCTGCATGGCGCTTCCGGGAAAGAGAAAGTAAGAGGAAATCTGTCTCCTGATAATTTCGAAGGAAAAACATGGTCTTTTTCATGTGAGCCTGGCGTATGCGGCCCGGACGGCGTCCTTAATCTGGCCGTACGGGTGCCGGAACCCAGATTGTGGTGGCCGCTGCATCATGGAGAACAGAATCTTTACCGGCTTTGCCTGTGGATCACAGCTATAGACGGAACAGAGCATACCTTTGAAACCACCTTCGGCATCCGTACGATACAAATGATGGCGGCAGTGGGACAGACGGATGCGAACCAGTATAAATGGATGTTTGTAATCAATGAAAAACCTATATTTGTTAAGGGCTCAAACTGGTGTACCACGGATGCGCTCCTGCGGTTTCCGGAAGAACGATATGAACGTTTCCTCACACTTGCGGCAAAAGGAAATATCCAGCTGCTGAGGGCATGGGGCGGCGGAATGCCGGAAAATGATATCTTTTACCGATACTGTGACAAGCTGGGGATCCTGGTGATTCAGGAATGGCCGACCTGCTGGGACAGCCAGAAAGAGCAGCCGCTGACGGAGCTGGAAGAAACAGTCAGATACCATATGCCGAGACTGCGCAATCACCCTTCTCTCGTTATGTGGTGCGGAGGAAACGAATCCAAAGAGGCAGACGGGGAGGCCATGGACAGGATGGCAAAGCTGGCGTATGAGCTGGACGGAAGCCGGCCCTTCCACAGGACAGAGCCCTGGGGAGGTTCCCTTCATGATTATTCCACCTATTGGGATATGGGGGATATTGACTTAAGTCTCAGACTGGAATCGGTATTTTTGGGAGAATTCGGAATGGCATCCGCTCCCAATTACGAGAGTGTTATGAAATACCTTTCTGATTCGGAAAAAGCAGTATGGCCTCCCGAACGGTTTGGTTCCTTTGGCCATCATACCCCGCGGTTCAACCAGCTTGAACCCAATGACATGGCCCATATGGAAAACAGTGCGGTATTGTTTTGCAGGCTGGATTCCCTGGAACATTTTATCTGGGCGACGCAGATGGCACAGGCAACAGGAGTGCGCCACACGCTGGAGGCATACCGGTGCCGTTTCCCAAAAGCTGCGGGTGTCTGCTACTATAAGCTGACGGATGTATATCCTGCCTGTTCCTGGGCGACGCTGGATTATTATGGTGTACAGAAATTATCCTACTATGTACTCGCAGACAGCTATGAACCGCTTCATGCCTGCCTTCTTCTCGACAGTACCAGAATATGCCAGGGCTGGGAAGCTCCGGTATATCTTCTGGATGATGCGCTGAAAGCCTGCGGACATACCACACGGATCGAAATAACTGCATATGATGACAAACTGCAAATCATTAAGAGAAAGATGTTTGACGGACCTGCACAAGCAGAGGTGTCTGCCTGTCTCGGAACATTTTCGCTGGAGGAGGATACTGCGGAAGCGGTTTGCCGCAAAAGCGAGGAAGGTCTTGTATTAATAACCATAAGGGTTTATCTGGACGGGGAAAAGCGGGATGAAACCTTTTACTGGCTTAATTTCCAGAAAAAACAGGGAAGCCTTCTTGAACTGCCGGCGGCAGCTCTCGCCTGGGAAACACAAGAGGGTATACTGACAATTACCAACAGCGGGGAAATACCCGCTGTGGGGGTGACGGTGGAATGCCCTGAAGAGGCGGAACACTTCTGGGTGGAGGACAGTATGTTCTGGCTGAATCCGGGGGAAACAAGACGGTTGGCTCTGAATAAAACAAAGGGTCTGCGCATCCGGGCATTCAACACATGATAACAGGCAAATGCGTTACGGATATGGGAAAGGCGGAGATAGAAATGATACATAATAAACTGGCAGTCTGTGTTATCGGCGCCGGAAGGGCAGGGATGATTCATGCCGTTAATTTTGCAAAGCATGTGCCGGACGCCCTTTTGGCTGCCGTGGTGGATACACAGGAGGAGGCGGCAAGGGCGGCAGCGGAAAAACTGGATATCGCACACTATTATTCAAGCTGCGCACACGCCCTTATGGATGACCGGATAGATGCCTATGTTGTGGTTTCCCCCACAAAATACCATATGGAAACAGTGAAGGCTATTGCAGAGGCGGGAAAACATATCCTGTGTGAAAAACCGATGGCTATGACAGAGGAAGAATGCGAAGAAATGATACGGGTATGCAGACAGCACAAGGTCAAGCTTCAGCTCGGTTTTATGAGGCGTTTTGACGAAAGCTTCCGTCAGGCTAAGAATATGGTGGATTATGGAGAAATCGGCGAGGTGGTAATGGTGCGTTCCAATACAAGAGGACCCAGCATCCCCCGGCCATGGATGTATGATATCCGTAAAAGCAATGGACCGCTGGCCGAGGTGAACAGCCATGATATCGATACAATGAGGTGGTTTACAGGAAGTGAATTTCAGACATTGTATGCTGTCGGGGGTAATTACCGCTGTCCGGATGCCAGGGAACAATTTCCGGAATTCTACGATAATGTGGTGATGGCCGCTTCCTTTGCAAATGGAATGCAGGGGATGCTTGACGGCGCGCAGGGAGTAGGATACGCATATGATGCAAAAGTCGAAATCCTGGGTACCAAAGGAGCCATCAGTCTGGGAAGTGTAAAAGGAAATGACGTCGTGCTCTGTTCCTCCGCTTCCCAAAGAGGGAGCTATCCATTGGTGGAAAGCTGGCGTACCCTTTTTAAAGATGCGTATTTAAAAGAAGACAGAGCGTTTATTGACTGTATTTTACAGGATAAAGAACCCGCCGTTACCGGCATAGACGGAAAAATGGCAGTAAAGGTCGTAAATGCCGGTAATATCTCCATTATGGAAAAAAGGATGGTGACATTGTGAAGGCTGCGTTTTTATATGGAAAAGAAAAGTTAACCCTTATGGAGGTACCTGTCCCCGAAATCGGGGATGATGAGGTGCTTGTCCGCGTAAAAAGCGCTGCAATCTGCGGGACGGATGTGCGGATGTACAAAAACGGTGCACCTGGCGTATCAGAAGAAAATCCCCTGATTATAGGTCATGAGATGGCAGGTATCATTGAGAAGGCGGGAAAGGATGTCACACATTATAAAGAGGGGATGAGAGTGGCTGTGGCACCTAATATGGGATGCGGCATCTGCGATGATTGTATACGCGGAAACAGCCATATGTGCAGCGGTTACCGGGCGTTGGGCATTAACCTTAACGGCGGATTTGCCGAATATGTAAGAATTCCGGCAGCCGCGGTACGGGCCGGGAATATGGTGGAGATGAAAGGAAAGATATCCTTTGAAGAAGCAGCGATTACGGAAGCCCTTTCCTGTGTGTATAACGGGAGCAGCCAATGCCGTATCAGGCCCGGGGATACGGTGCTGGTTATCGGCGCGGGGCCTATCGGGATTATGCACGCCATGATGGCAAAGATGTCCGGTGCAGGAAAGGTCATGGTGAATGACATCAGTGCTGCCAGACTTGAGGAATGCAGGAGAATCGATTCTTCATTTCTCACAATAAGGAATGACCCAAAAGAAACCGTCATGAAGGAAACCGCACATAAAGGAGCTGATGTGGTGATTACAGCCTGCCCGGTGCCTTCTGCCCAGCAGCAGGCACTGGAACTCGCTGCAAATTATGGGCGTATTTGTTTTTTTGGAGGACTTCCGGAGGAAAAAAAACGGGTGGAGTTGAATACAAACCTAATCCACTACAAACAGTTAGCGGTAACCGGAACAACAAGAGCAAGCCTGTTCCAGTTTAAACAGGCACTGGGATTTGTGGAAGCAGGCCTTCTGGATGTGGATAAACTGATTACACGAAGATTTATGCTGGATGATATTCAGGAAGGCTTTCACTGTGCATGTGCAGCCGATGGCCTGAAAAATGTAATTTGTATGTAACATTTCAGGTAGGTCTGTGCATTTACTGCGCAGGCCGTAAGGGAACGTAAGGCGGGTTAATGGGGGTGTGGTGTGGAAAAAACACTTTTAATGGCGGTTGATTTGGGGACAAGCTTCATTAAAGCAGGGATATATGACCTTCACGGGAACTGCATCGCTCAGGAATTAAGAAATACGATCTGCAGACAGCCGGAACCGGGAATCTTTCTGCAGAAGGGAGAAGAACTTTTTTCCACGGTACTTACCTGTATGACGGCAGTTATCAATAAAACGCCGAAGGCTGCCGAAGATTTGGAAGCCATTTCTTTTACCGGACAGATGGCAGGATTTATGGGGGTGGACAAAGACTGGAATGACATGACCGGCTGGTCCTGTTCCCTGGACACCCGTTATATCCCATATGCTAAGAAGCAGCAGGAAAAATTCGGAGATGATTTTTTACTCCATGGGGGGACCAATGCACCGCTTATGGCTCCCAAATTGGAATGGTTCAGAACCGAATTCCCCTGTGAATCAGGAAAAATTGCAAAATATATGATGCTTAATGGGTATTGCCTCGGTAAATTGGGCGGTTTAAAAATCGATGATGCCATTATTGATTATTCCCTCATTACCTGGAGCGGTCTGGCAGATATCCGGGCGGGGAGTTGGTCGGAAGAAATCTGTTCCGGGTTAAAGGTAGATCCCGGGATGCTTCCGCGCATCGTGGAATCCGCGCAGATCTGTGCATATCTGCAGCCGGAGATGGCGGCGGTTTTGGGCCTGCCGGCGGGGATTCCGCTGGTGGCGGGCGCAGGAGATAAGATAGCGGGCTGTGTGGGAGCCGCCGTATGCCGGGAAGGGGACATGATATTTGAGGCGTCCTCCTATGGCGGTTTCAGCAGTGTTGTGGGCGAGTACAGACCCGATACCGTATGCAGGAACTATGATGGGCTGATTGGTGCGGACGGGAAAACAAGCATTGCACACAAATACATTCCGGGTTCCGGAATTACGCTGAAATGGTTCCTTGATAATTTTGGAAAAACGGCGGGAATGTCTGATTTTCAGGAACTGGATGCCAGGGCGGCACTGGTACATCCGGGCTGTGACGGACTCGCTGCGGTAGGACTGCTGGGCGGAAGTGCCATGCCTTTTGACGGCGGGCTGAAAGGAATGTGGATAGGATACGACTGGACGCACCGGCCGGAACATTTTTACCGTGCCCTGCTGGAGAGTTTTTCCTTTGATTTGGCCTTTACCATTGACAGCATCGAAACAAATTATCCGGAATGTCCCAAACGGGAATGCAAATTAACAGGAGGCGGGGCAAGCTCCCGCTTATGGGCACAAATGCTTGCCGATGTTACCGGACGTCCCTTTCAGAAACTGAACCGAAAGGACAGCGCACTATGGGGAACGGCAATTCTGGCAGGAAAAGGCTTGGGCATATTTGAAAATATGGGGAAAACTGCCGGCGAAAATATAGAGGCGGGAGAACTTTTTCTTCCTGACAGAGAAAAAACAGAAGTGTATCACTATCTGAAAGAAAGATACCGCAGGCTCAGGGATTCGATGCACGGTATACTTGATATATAGAAGAAGGACATGGGTGCAGATAAAAAAGTTGGGGCGGGGGACACCAAACTTTTTTATCTGCAACCGAAGGACATATCTGTTGTTGTAAAAATCTGCCTGCTATGATAGATTAAAAACAGGAATGAATTAGGGAACAGAGGTGACGGGATGGGATTAGCAGGAGATGAAGGCATTTTTGCTGAAGAACGAAAAAAAATGATAGTGGATATTGTAAACCGCAATACCAAGGCTACCGTTAATGAATTGTGCGAAAAATTCGCAGTCTCCTCTGCGACAATCAGAAATGATCTGCGGGAATTGGCAGAATTCGGCCTTCTGGAACGGACACATGGCGGGGCGCTCCAGAAATCAAGCGTTAATTTTGAACTGAACACGGTTGAAAAAGAAGTTATCCGTGTGGATCAGAAGAAGGCTATTGCAAAAGCGGCGCTGAGATATATTAAAGAAGGTGCCTCTATTGCCCTGGATGCCGGGACGACCTGTCTGGAGGTTGCCAAGCTTCTTGCCCCGTTCCGGGAACTGACTGTGGTGACCCACGATTTGAATATAGCATCCTGCCTGGATAACAGTACGGATGTCAGTGTGATTATTGCCGGGGGACAGCTCAGGAAGGGTTTCCACTATACAATTGGCGATCTTGCCCAAAATGCATTGAAGGATTTGAATGTGGATGTAGCCTTTATCGCTGTAAACGGGATTCACTGCGAGAAGGGGATGAGTACTCCGAAATTCGAAACAGGAACAATTAAACGGGTACTTATGAATAATGCCAAACAGGTGATTGTGCTGGCTGACAGGGATAAAATTAATTTTGTGTCCTTTGCGAAATTTGCCGAACTGGAGGAAGCGGATGTGATTATCACGGACAGCGGGGCGGATGAAAATTTCGTGGAAAATGCAAGGATGAAGGGAATAAAAGTGGAGCTTGCCTGAGTTTGCAGATTCTTTCCCGGATTTGGGTATGGCAGACCGTAAAAATGTAAAATAGAAAGCCGCCGGATAAGAGGAATACTCATCTTATCCGGCGGCTTTTTCTGCTGTGAAGGTGTGTTAACAATGGCGTTCCTTATCGAATTCTTCCAGTATTTTAAAGCTGCTGCTTGTACCGATCCGTTCCGCACCGGCATCTATCATAGCTTTGCAGGTTTCCCAGGAACGGATACCTCCGGCAGCTTTCACCTTTACCCCGGCTCCCACGATATCCTTCATCAGACGCACATCCTCAGGCAAAGCGCCCGATGTGCCGAAACCGGTGCTGGTTTTAATGAAATCAGGATGAACCTCACGGGCGATGGACGCTACGCTGATTATTTCTTCTTTCGTAAGATAACAGTTCTCAAAGATCACTTTGGAAAGGACTCCGCGGCTGCGGCAGATGCTTACAATCGCTTCCATTTCCCGGCGGATATAATCGGTATTTCCGTTTTTAAGCTCGCCAATATTTATTACATAATCAATTTCATCGGCTCCATCACCGATTGCCTGCTGTGTTTCATAAACCTTGGTTTCCAGGGTAGTCTGCCCCAGAGGGAAAGAAATTGCGGCTCCCACGTGTACACCGCTGCCCTTTAAAAGCTGTTTGCACAAGGAAACGGGGGCGGAATTAATGGCAACCATGGCAAAGTGGTTCTCAGAAGCTTCACGGCAGAGCTGTTCAAACAGGGGACGGTCTGCATAAGGTTTGAGATTCGTGTGGTCGAACAAGGAACATAATTCATCTCTTGTTAAGGTGTTGCTGTTCATAATGTCTCCTTTGTGTGATTGTTGAATTATATTGTTTTATATTGTTTGTTATCGTTTATTATTTTATATTATTATTTGCCTAAAGTCAACATACTTGAGGCAAATGGGCAAATTAAGTAGACATATGGTTTCAACACCGATTATAATAAAGATTACAGGTATACTTGCACTTTCTGTTTCCACAGACATAGCCGCATCCGGCACAGACAGGATGAATTTATTTTACCGGAGTGGCTCATTTCCAATTGCGGATGGAATACGGAAATGAATTCCGTTTATGAAACATCTGTAAAATAAGAGGAAGAGTTTTGGAATGAAGATAAATAGGGATGTAACAGAGTTTAATGACGTTTTAGGTGAAACAGAAATTTCTGAAAAGACCGCTGCCAACATGATGAAAACCTTTCATAAATTGAAGATTGCTAATCAGGATAAAGCAATAATAGAAGCTTCAAATAAGGTTAAATTTGTTACAATAATGAAGATGGTTGGCCAAAAACATGAAAAATATAATTTATCAAAAGAAGATTTAAGTAATTTGGATTTTAGTGATTTTATTTTTTCAGACTGTAACTTTGAGTATACAAACTTTCAAAACTCAAATATGGATGCCGTTGAGTTTACATATTGCTGTTTGGATCATGCTGTTTTTCATAAGGCGATGATGGAATGCGCTTGCTTTAGGCATTGCAGCTGCAGGGAAGCGGATTTTTCTGATTCGCATTTATTAGCGTCATATATGGAAGATTCTGATTGGGGAAAGGCAAATGTCTGCGGTGCAAATATGCTGGAAATAGAAGCCCATAATTGGAATGTGGAAGATATGGTTATTAATAAAAATACATCGGTGGGTGAAGGTGAATTTTCCAATGTTGAATGGTCAAAAACAAATGTAACAAATCTAAATATTTCGCTGGATCAAGTTAAATATTTCTTACAAAGTACCAATGGCGGTAAATTCCTGAATGTATACACAAATTATAAAAAATCTTCATTTGAACAAAAAGAAGATGCTATTTTAGAAGCACTTCTGAATGATAAAGATATATATATGGAGAATGCAGCAGGAAAATATACAAAAGAACCATTGATTTTTATTTCTTATGCTTCAGAACAAGAAAGTGTAGTCAAAGATTTCTATAACACGCAAAAAAATAATTTTCCGTTGTGGATGGATATTGAATTAAAAAAACAGGAACAGCTGAGGACTCAAGTGGAAACCATAATAAACAGCTGCAGTAAAGCTGTAATATTTTTATCAAAGGAATACATAGTCAAAGCCTGGACCAGATATGAATTATATCGATTGTTTGAAGAATCGCGTAAAAGAGAGTTGAAAATATATCTTTTGATCGTATCTTCTGAGGCTGCCGGTCTGGCAGGGGATATGTTGAAAAAGGAAAGCAGCATAATAGTTATAGATACGCTAGATGAATTGATTCATATTTTGTAGAGGAATCTTAAGGCACATAGAGGGGATAAATGAAATGAAGAATATTAAAATTAATCTATGCGGAATATTCCATTATTGTATAATATTTGGAGGTGCAATTTTTTCATTATTGGGTTTTGTTTCTGTATTTATTAATATTGAAGGATGCTTTAGTAATTGGCTTGATGCAACGTTGTGCATTTTACTGGTTTTAATTGGAGTAGTTATCATATCATGTATATTTACTTTGGCTATTCGGGAAAAAGTGATATTTGTGAATAAGAATCAGAAAACACTTTCTGTTGGTTATGGAGATTTGTTTACTGAGAAAGCTAAAATAAAAGTCATAGCGGTAAACAGATGTTTTGATACAATTGTTAAGGATTTAATTTCACCAAATTCATTACATGGAAAATTAATACAAGATCATCTGTCAAATATGTCTGTAGAAGAACTGAATGGAAAAATAACAGAATCATTAAGGCGTCAAGGCTGCAAAGGGGAAGAAGTACGATATAAATCAAAAGGTAACAAAGTCCGATATCCTGTTGGCACGATTGCAGAACTGAATTATGGGAATACATGTTACTATCTTTTGGCCTTGACAGAAATGGATGTTAATTTAAATACGTATTGTACATTAGAAGACTACTGCCTGGCAATATCAAAATTAATGTATTATTATGATAAAAACGGACAGGGGTATGAAATGGTTCTTCCAATTATGGGAAGCGGATTTACCCGGTTGGATAGGAGCGAGAAACAACTTCTGGAGCTAATTTGTTCGTTGATAAAGATACATTATACACAGATGCGTGGTAATATAAAGATTGTAATATATAAAGATCTCAGAAACGTTATCTCAATAGCCAATTTACAAAAAGACACTGAAAAATAGTGGGCTTTGATGAGTTGATAATCGATGTGGCGTGACGGTGCTTTTGTAAGGAAAAAGAGAGAGATGTCTACAGAGAGGAGAAAATTATGAAAAAGTTACGATATGCAACAGGAAAAAAAGTCCGTTCTCTGACAGCGGTATTATTGGTACTCTGCATGGCCTCTGCCGTTATCGCATGCGGAGAGGATGCCCTTTCCTCCTCCACCAGGGATCTTACGGAAAAATACCGTAAGAACACGCCGCAGGAGAATACCGCACTGGTGGGAGAGCCGTTTGCCATATCCTATCTTAATTTCTCGCTGGATCTTCTGAGAGAGAGCAGAAGCGGCCAAAATGCAGAAGGGACAGACAGGGAACAGAAAAATGGTACCCCGCAGGGGAACAATACCATGGTTTCCCCTCTTTCGGTACTGATAGCCCTGGAAATGACCCGGCAAGGTGCAGGGGAGGAAACCCTCCGCCAAATGGGGGAAACCATGTATCCCGGACTGGATCCGGAGCAGGGATGCAGGGAATTGTCGGCCTGGTGCAGTAGGCTGCCGGATGGGAAAGGCGGAAAACTGAGCGTGGCCAATTCTATCTGGTTTAACAATGACAAGGAAGAATTTGTCCCTAATGAAATGTTCCTGCAAAAAAATGCGGAGGAATGGGATGCCTATATCTACGGCGCGCCTTTTAACCAATCCACATGCGCCGATTTGAACCGCTGGGTGGAAAAAAACACAGACGGAATGGTTACCGATATCCTGGACAACATGCCGGAAGCGGCTATTATGTATCTTGTTAATGCCGTAGCTTTTAACGGGGAGTGGGAAGAGCCTTATGAAAGCTATCAGGTTCACGATTCCGCCTTTTATACAGAAGGTGGAAAGGAAACGACGGTACCCATTATGTATTCGGAAGAATCCCGTTATCTCTCGGGGGAACATGCGGCGGGTTTTGTCAAGCCTTATGTAACGGGCTACCGGTTTGCGGCGCTTTTGCCGGAGGAAGGGATGACTTTGGAGGAATACATAAATCAGTTGACCGGGGAGGCTTTTTACCGCACGGTTACCGGGGAAAAGGAAACCGCTGTTTCCGCAGGAATGCCAAAGTTTAAGGCGGATACGAGCCTGGAACTGTCCGATATTCTTTCCGGCCTGGGAATGCCTTTGGCCTTTGACGGCAATCTGGCGGATTTTTCGGAAATCGGAAGCTGCGGGGATTTGACCATCCATATCGACAGAGTCCTTCACAAGACACATATTGATGTGGACGAGCTGGGTACGAAAGCCGGAGCGGCTACGGTGGTGGAGATGCTGGCGGAGGGCGCAATGGAGGAAATGGAAACAGTGATTCTGGACCGTCCGTTTCTTTATGCAATTGTGGATGAAAATACAAATCTGCCGGTATTTATAGGGACGGTGGAAAATCCATAGGAACGATAGGCCGTATCCGACAGTACAGGATGTTACATTTTTATCGGCAAAAGAAAAGGAATAGAAGAAACGGAGAATTATATGGCAACGTGGATGGTTCACTTACGAATTGCGGATGGAATACGGAAAAGGATTCCGTTTTTGGATCGGCTGGAATTCCTTATGGGGAATATAGCTCCCGACAGCGGCGTGCCGAATGAGGACTGGTCGGTTTATACACCGGATAAAAGTATTTCCCATTTTAAGACTGACGGTAATATTGATATTTCCTTATTCATGGACAAATACATGAAAAAAGAATTGTGGAATAATTATACGGAAAAGGAGAAGGCGTTTTTCCTTGGCTACTATGTCCATTTACTGACGGATGTGCTGTGGAAAAAAAACATTGTGGCTCCGTCTGTTTCCCGTTTTACAGAATTATTTCAAAAGAATAATGCAGGGGCATGGAAGTTAAAAGAGGACTGGTACGATCTGGATCATCTCTTTCTCAAAAAGAATCCCTGTTTCGGGGCATTTTGGGATTATGAAAATGCGGTGGGATTTACCAATACTTTCATGAAGGAATTTGCCCCGGATGCGTTTGACAACCGGAGAGAACATATTTCCGGATTTTACCGGGAAGCGCATGGTAACCTGGAGCGCGAATATCCTTATCTGAAAGAAGCGGACATGGAGCTGTTTGTGGGAAATACAATGGAACAGCTTACAAAAAGGCTGATCGAAGAAAAGTGGCTGGCGGGAGAAGAGAGTACTGCATTGCGTAATGAAATATGTATGGGGTAATGCACGGGAGGATAAAAAATGCCGTTTACAATGATACATCTGCACGTGGCCATGAGAGCGGCGGGCGGTAAAGCAGAAAAGAAAGAAGAGCTTCTCCTGGGCAGTATTGCACCGGATGCAGTACATTATCTGCCGGATTATACCAGTGTGTATAAATGCAGAAGCCTTTTTCTATACCGGGAATAATTGGTATTACGGAGATTGTAAAAATGAGGCAGCATGATTTGGCGTTTATGTATGAGGCAAAGGAGGCCCCGGATATCCATAGGAATCAATACTGTACGTTGGAAAAGACAGAATGGCT
Organism: Lachnospiraceae bacterium; assembly: GCA_022845955.1. GTDB lineage: Bacteria > Bacillota > Clostridia > Lachnospirales > Lachnospiraceae > Eisenbergiella. Next base: position 5,252,192 of record AP025576.1, on the reverse strand, counting down.
CATACGGGAAGCATCGGATTATGCCGCCGGCGTATTGGGGCTGTAGCGTTCTGCCTGTTTCTGTGCAGGGCTGCCGCTGTTCCTTTACAGCTTCATATCCCGGATACAAAAGGCGATTTGGTAGGGAAACAGATCGGCCGTTGTTTTCAGTTCATTATGCAGCAGCTTTTTTATATTCTGAATCCGATAGTTTACTGTATTACGGTGGGTATAAGTGGCACGGGCGACACCAATAAGGCTCCTGTCATTGGCAATATAGCTGCGGAAGGTTTCCACATAGCCTGTGCCTTCCTGCCCTTCCGTGTGATGGAGCCTGTCGTATTCCTCCAGCGGGCCCAGCAGCTGTTTGGCATAGCTTTTCAGGATATCCGGATCCTCCGTGGAAAACAGAATTCCGAAAACACCCATCTGATTAAAATCAACGATGGGTTTTTCCATCTGCCGGGACATATGCATGGCGATACGCGCGCGTCCCAGCGCCTGCTTCAGGCTGTGTATTCCCTGACAGGCAGGCCCTATCCCTAAGGAAAGCTGTTTCCTGTCAAAAAAGTAGGAAAAGATATTCCGGATCTGTGCGGTAAGCTCATCCACCTTTTCTTCCGGAAAGTCATTGACCGCCAGGATATAGGTATCCTTAACTTCCATAAAAAAATAAGGGAAGCGGATTTTTGTCCCGTTCTGCCACAGTCCGAATACATTCTCCAGCTTCAGCCCGGCCTGCCGGAACAGGACTTTTTCCTCCGCGGTATATTTGGGCAGCAGGCAGAATATCCGGAAACTGCCTTCCAGATGATAACGGCTGCCGATTTCTTCCAGGAACCCATCAGGCACCTCTTTACCCCGCAGCAAGCGTTCAAAGAGAAGCCCTTCCTGCCGTTCCTTATGTATCTGGCGCATAATACGCATACAATAATCCTGGATAAGATCAGTGATGGATATCTCCCAGGGCATTTCCAGAAGTGGAAAATCGTGGGCCTCACACCAGTCTATGACGTCCTGAGGAACCTGCTTCAGATACATACCCGTATTGATGATGATACCCGTACTTTCCGCCTTTTTCATAGAAGATACCAGCTGCAGCAGCCACCCCTCTTTTCCGGCTTTCATGCCCGTGGTTACGGCAAGCTCTTCCCCTGCGAACCGGTTGATAATGGTTTCATCCTCCAGCATATGTACCCATCCCGTAACATTATCCATTCCGTTTTTTCCTGCCAGAATCCGCAATTTATACTTTTCTTTTGTCTCTTCATAAATTTCCCAGAACCGGATTGCCATAAAATGCCTTCCTTTCCCTATACTTGTATCGGCAGTACATAATTATCCTGTTTTTTTCAGGCTAGCAGATTATGGACGAAAAGTCCAGAAGATAATATAGTATAAGTAAAGAGAAGCATTGGGGTTACTGGTCACGGAGTGAACAGTAATTGGGGATGTATCTAAGGAGGTTGGGTTATGAACGCATTTGATTTGGACTATAACAACAATGCTATTTTGTCCGGACAAAAGGTGGTATATCCGGAGTGGGTGGCAACGGAAAAATTTTATAACTGTGAGAACTTCGGAAGGATATATGCCGGAAGAGAGCCTTTTATCCGCAGCCTGTTCGGAAGGAAAAGAGGGAAACGGTAATAGTGATATCATATACCCGGGAATCCGGCCGTGCAGGATAAAAGGAAGCGGAAAACAAAATAGAAATGGAAGTTGTCTCCGGACCCAATGGATCCGGAGACATTTTGTACATAGTTGGCAAATATGGAATTGGCTTGGAATTGCAACCGCTACGGCACCCGGCCCAAAAAAAGGCCACGCGTGTGGCCGGATGCCTGCAGCCACCACGTTTTCTTATGATCATCGCAGTAAATGTGCAAACCTGTCTGAACGGTTACAAGCAGACGGCAGATTTATCATAAATAGCAGACGACAGATTTATTATAAATAACTTGCAGACAAGGATAATTTATGGTAAAGTTCTTTACGATAGATTTCATTTATGAAGCTATCTATTTCAATTCTTTTCAACAGCCGTCACAGACACGGCATCATGGCATATCAGCCATATATCCAATGGTAATAAATTATAAAATGAAGGGAGGAATGCCTTTGGCGTGAATCCGGCACTGTTTTTATACTCTTTTAAGTCGTTCGGAGGTAAGAAAGAGGTAACATAGTAAATGAAAGAAACAACAGAAAGAAAAATGAATAAACGGCTCCTGGCAGCAATCCTGTTTCCCGCCCTTATCCTGGCTGCCTCTTTAGGTATTAAAATATCTGCTGCGGCGGAAGCGGACGGCGGTGTGTCAGCGGCTGTTACCCATAGCAGCACACCCGGACCCGAAGCGCCGGAAAAAGCAAAAGGCCATGCAGAATGTGTATGTATCGATACCTGCGGGGGCAGGGGAAATGTAAATTGTCCCTTATGCCGCCTTATGCCGGAGAGATGCCGCGTAAAAACTCACGGCCGTCTGATGCCTTTTCTTATAGAGCTTGGGATTGCTGCTCTTTTATTAAGTATTCTGCCGTCGGTTTTGTTAGTTGTCAGACCAGTGTTCCTCTTCGGGAAAAAGGAAGAAGGGAACTATCGGTTTGCCGGAGTCCTTTTTGTTGAAAAGAAGTACGGGTATTGGCAGATTCTCCTTTGCAAGCCCCGCTATGATTCCTTTAGAACAGGTGAGTTCCGGCTTCGGTGCGGGCTGTGGGGATATTTCCATGAAGGGGATGCACTTGCAGTTTCCCTGGAAAATATTATCTTCAAGAAAATTGAGGTTTCCGCAGTTATGGATTTCAAGCTGTGAATAGCTGTTACCTTTCAGCCCTCTGTAGGGGCCTGAAAGGTAACAAATAGCTCTGAATAGAAACAGCTTCCTCTGTTTTTTACCTGTTTTTTATGGTATACTTATACCGTTTGCACAAAGCAATGCCGGGAGGCAGTATTCCCGGATTTAATAAGATACGATAACGTTGCCATGATTCATACAACGGATAACAGGATAATAAATGAAAAAATTAGTGATAGGAATTCTGGCCCATGTGGATGCCGGAAAGACAACTTTATCGGAAGGGATCCTCTACCGCAGCGGTATGATCCGGAAGATAGGCCGCGTGGATAATAAAGATGCCTTTTTAGATACCTATGCGTTGGAAAAGGAGCGGGGAATTACCATCTTTTCCAAGCAGGCTAACTTCCGGTGGAAGAATATGGAGGTCTCACTTCTGGATACGCCGGGGCATGTGGATTTCTCCGCAGAGATGGAAAGGACACTCCAGGTGCTGGATGCGGCGGTTTTGGTGATCAGCGGAGCTGATGGGGTGCAGGGGCATACCCAGACACTGTGGCAGCTGTTGAAAAGATACCGGATACCGGCCTTTCTGTTTATTAATAAAATGGATCAGAACGGGACAGACAGGGAGGCGCTGAGGGAAGAACTGAAAACCAGGCTGGATGAAGGCTGTGTGGATTTCGGTGAAGGGTTTACGGAGGCGTTTTATGAGCAGTGTGCGGTTTGTGACGAGACGGCTCTGGACATGTTCCTGGAAAAAGGAAGCCTGCCGGAGGAGGAGCTTGGCCGTCTGATCCGGGAACGGAAGCTTTTCCCCTGTTTTTATGGTTCGGCCCTGAAGCTTACAGGGGTGGATGAATTTCTGGACGGACTGGAACGGTTTGCAGGTTCGCCGGCTTACGGACCCGCTTTCGGGGCTAAGGTTTTTAAAATTGCCAGGGATGAACAGGGAAACCGCCTTACGTATATGAAAATAACCGGAGGAAGCCTGCAGGTAAAAACCACCCTGTGTAATGCGGGGAAGGACGGGGCGGGAAAGACTGCGCCGTCGGACAGGGAAGTTTGGGAAGAAAAGATAAACCAAATCCGTATTTATTCCGGAGATAAATATGAATTGGTGAATGAAGTGCAGGCCGGAAGCGTATGCGCGGTTACCGGACTGCACCACACGCATCCGGGAGAGGGGTTGGGCATGGAGCAGGCATCTGCCGCCCCTGTTCTGGAGCCGGTGCTCACTTATTCCATACGTCTTCCGGAGGATTGCCCGGTTCCGGTGATGCTCCCCAGGCTGCGGCAGCTGGAAGAGGAGGAGCCGGAGCTTCATATTGTCTGGGATGAAAGGCTGCAGGAAATTCAGGCCCAGGTCATGGGAGAGGTGCAGATTGAAATTTTGAAAAGCCTGATACGGGAACGATTCGGCACAGATGTGGAATTCGGGGCCGGAAATATTGTGTATAAAGAAACGATTACGGAACCCGTGGAAGGTGTGGGGCATTTTGAACCCCTCCGCCATTATGCGGAGGTCCATTTGTTGCTGGAACCGGGAGAGCAGGGAAGCGGCCTTGTGTTTGCTGCGGACTGCAGCGAGGATATCCTGGATCGGAACTGGCAGCGGCTGGTTCTGACCCATCTGGAGGAGAAAGACCACAGAGGTGTACTGACCGGTTCGGTCATAACCGATATGAAGATCACGCTGCTCACCGGACGCTCCCATCTGAAGCATACGGAGGGAGGGGATTTCCGGCAGGCCACCTACCGGGCGGTACGCCAGGGGCTGATGCAGGCCCGCAGCATTCTTTTGGAGCCATGGTATCAGTTCCGGCTGGAGGTGCCGGAAAAAATGGTGGGAAGAGCCATGATGGACATTGAGAAAATGTACGGTATCTTTGATACGCCCCGGACGGAAGGGGAAATGGCGGTTCTTACCGGCAGTGCGCCGGTGTTCACCATGCGGGATTACCAAAAGGATGTGATTGCCTATACCAAAGGCTACGGCAGGCTTTTTTGTACGCTGCTGGGCTACCGGCCCTGCCATAATGCGGAAGAAGTGATTGAAAATACGGGTTACGATCCGGAGCGGGATACGGAGAATCCCACCGGTTCGGTATTCTGCGCCCATGGCGCCGGGTTTGTGGTGCCCTGGGATAAAGTGAAGGATTATATGCATCTGGAATGCCGTATCCTGCAGCGGGAAGCAGCGGAAGAGGAAAACGGATTTTCTCCCAAAGCAAAGGCGCCGTCGGAGCCGGAATGGATGGGAGTGGAGGAAATCGATGAGATCCTTGCCCGTACCTATCGTTCCAATCAGAAAAATAAGGATATATCCCAAAAAGGAGGCTGGAACGGGAGGGTGTCAAGACATTCCGCCCCGCCTCCGAAGGAGCCGGTCTACAAGGGGAAGGATTCAAACAGGATTGCCGGCAAAAAAGAAAAATATCTTCTGGTAGACGGTTACAACGTGATTTTTGCATGGGAGGATCTGAAAAGCCTGGCCGAGGTGAGCATTGACGGCGCCAGGGGCAGGCTGCAGGATATCCTGTGTAATTATCAGGGGATTGTCCGCTGCCAGGTGATCGTGGTTTTTGACGCTTACCGGGTGCAGGGGCATACGACAGAAATACTTGACTACCACAATATTCATGTGGTATATACCAGAGAGGCGGAAACCGCCGATCAGTATATTGAGAAATTCACCCATGAAAACGGGAAAAAATATGAGATCACCGTAGCCACCTCCGACGGCCTGGAGCAGATTATAATCCGCGGACAGGGCTGCCGCCTCCTTTCGGCAAGAGAACTCGCTCTGGAGGTGGAGCAGGTAAACGGCAGGCTCCGTGAGGAGTATCTGGAACAGCAGAAAACGGATAAAAATTACCTGCTTCATGCACTTTCCGAAAAAGCCCGCCGGCAGGTTGAAAAGATACAAGAGGATGAAACAAGTTGAAATTTATATATGAGATTCCCGCCTCCTTCTGGGGGCTGTTCCGGTCGGTAAACCGGGATATTTATATGGAAGCCCTTTTGACAATTGATGATGAATACCAATACAACAATTTTTTCCTGAGCAGGGAAGCCTGCGTGCAGATCCTGGGGGATATGTATGCCGAGCGCCGGTTCCTTTTGGAGAAGGAGGAAACGGAAACGGAAGAGGAAGCGCAGGAGACCGTGCCCAAGCGGATATTGAACTGGCTTCTTCGGACGAAGTGGCTGCGGAAAATGGAAGATTATACGACGATGACCACCAATATCGTCATTCCCGACTACGCCGCAGTTTTTATCGGCGCTTTTGACCAGCTGGTTAATCAGCCTCTGGAAGACACCGATATCTATATCCAGAATGTGTACGCCACTCTTTTTTCCTTTAAAAATGATGCAAGAATGAATATCACCATGCTGAAAACAGCGCTGGTGAATACCAAAAAGCTGAACAAGGCCCTTCAGGATATGCTCCATAATATGGATAAATTTTTTGAACGGCTCCTGGCCAAGCAATCCTACGGGGAACTGCTGGAGGAGCATCTGGAAGGCTATGTGGAAGAAGTGGTCAATAAAAAATATCATATTCTGAAAACCAGCGATAATTTTTATATCTATAAAATGGATATTAAACGCTGCCTGAAGGAAATGCGGGAGGACGATGCCTGGATAGAACGGATCCGGGAAAAGCAGAGGATCACAAAGGATAAGAAGGACAAGAAGGGAAAGGAGCCGGAGGGCTTTTACCGCAGGAGGCAGGAGGAGGACGTGCTGGATCTCATCGACCAGATTGAACGGGGGTTTGATGATATCGAACACCGCATAGCCAACATGGACCGGGAGCACAGCAAATACGTGCGCGCCACGGTAAGCCGCCTGAATTACCTGCTGAGCGATGAAAGCGACCGCCACGGGCTGATTATCCAGCTGCTGAACCGTTTGGGGGAACAGGAAGAAACCGGACAACGGGCAGAGTGTCTGCAGCAGGCGGAACGCCTGCAGCTCGTGGCACAGAGGATGAATCTTTCTTCTTATGAGGTTCTGAATGACAACCCGCTGTACAAACGGAGACGGAGAAGGAATTTTACGGACGAACTGGCACCGGATGAAGAAAATAAAGAGCTTTCCCGGGAAGAGGTTCTCCAGCTGAATAAAATACACCACCGGTTTACCCGAAAACAGATTGAAGACTTTATTGAGGAGCATATGACGGACGGCGTCCTGGAAACAGGAAGCCTTCGGATTTCCTGCCAGGAGGATTTTGAAAAGCTGATTCTGGCCTATGATATCAGCATGCGTAAAAACAGCAGCTTCCAGGTGGTTACGTCGGGGGAACAGGTGGAAGGGGAACAGTTCACCTATCCGGCCATGATGTTTGTGAAAAGAAAGGGAAAAAGCGATGCTTCCATATATGACTGAATTATCCCAGGAGGAACAGGAAAAATTACAGGAGATGATCCGCAGGCTGTTCCGCCAGACCTTCCTTCTGGAAAGAAAATATGACAGAAAAGCCGGCAGGATGGTGGCTGACAAGGATTTTTATTTCGCTGACAGGCATATGGAATTCTTGACGGATTATTTTGCCGCCGCAGGAATCCGGCTGGAAATGAATACCGAGCTGGGAACCATTTACCTGACCGGGGAAACCACTATGGGAGAACGGATACCTAAGCTGGCCACCATATACCTTCTTCTCCTGAAGCTGATCTATGATGAACAGATGGCGGCCGTATCCTCCAGTGTGAATATTGTGACCACCTTCGGGGAACTGAACGGTAAAGTAGGGGAGTTCCGTCTCTCCCGAAGCCTTTCCTCCCTTACGGAAATCAGGCGGGCCTTTGCTTTTCTTAAGAAATACCAGATGATCGAGCTGATGGATACGCTGGATGAGCTGGGAGAGCATACCCGTATCCTTATTTATCCCTGTATCAACCTGGTGCTGATGCGGGAGGATATTCTGAAGCTGCTGCAAAGCTTCGGGGATGAGAATATTCCCGACGAGGAGGAAAACCTGGGGGTATTCCGTGAAGAAGAGGAAGCCGGGGACGAGTTTGATACATTAGAAGGAGAGAAAACAGATGGAGATACAGCAGTCCTTTAAGGCGGTAACCCGGATTGTACTGAATAACTGGCATTATATTGACGCAAAGGTACTCACTCTGCATAAAAACATTAACTTTTTTACCGGCCATTCAGGAAGCGGCAAATCCACCGTCATTGACGCCATGCAGATTGTGCTTTATGCCAATACCGACGGGAGGGGCTTTTTTAATAAGGCAGCTGCGGATGATTCGGACAGAAGCCTGCTGGAATACCTGAGAGGCATGATCAATATCGGGGAAAATAACCAGGCGGAATACAAGAGGAACCGTAATTTTTCCACCACCATTGTGCTGGAGCTGGAGCAGACCGGAAGCGGGGAAAAGGAATGCGTAGGTGTGATTTTCGACGTGGATACCGCCACCAATGAAATCGGCCGTTTGTTCTTCTGGCATAAGGGAGAGGTCCCGGAGCATTGCTACCGCACGGACGGACGGGCTATGGCTATCGGGGAGTTTAAGGGGTATCTGCAGAAAAACCTGTCAAAGGAGGAATGGTTCTGTACATCCAATAATGAACGGTTCCGCAGGAATCTGTATGATGTGTACCTGGGCGGCCTGGATATGGAGAAATTCCCCAGGCTTTTCAAACGTGCCATACCGTTTCGCATGAATATCCGTCTGGAAGAGTTCGTGAAGGAATATATCTGTATGGAACAGGATATCCACATCGAGGATATGCAGGAAAGCGTGGTTCTCTATGGCAGGATGCGCAGGAAGATAGAGGAAACACAGACGGAAATCGGCGAACTCACCGGAATACGGGATCAATTCCGCCGTTTTGTGGAAAGCCGGCAAAAGACGGCAGCCTATCGTTACCGGCTGGAAAAGCTCACGATTTGTCAGCTGAATGAGCTTATCCGTGAGCTGCAGACCCGTGTGGAGGAAGGGAAAAAGGATCTTCTGGCCCAGAAGGAAAGTCTGGAAAACCTTCTTGCCGTCAAGGAAGAATACGCCTCCCGGTATGAGGAAATCAACCGCCAGCTCATAAGCAGCGGCTATGCCCAGCTGGAGGCCAGGCAGCACAGCCTGGAGGAGAACCTGAATCTTCTGGAGCGCAGTGATCGGAAATGGAAGGCTCTTTCCGAAAGCCTGGAAAAATGGGAAGAGGAAGAAAATATATCCAACCAGACCATTTGGGATATCGGCAAATTCCGGAAGGGAACTATTTCCGGGGAGGAACTGGAACGGCTGAAAAAAAGCCTGAAGGAAGTGGCTGCCGATTTGGAGAAGCAGCATCAGGAAGCGGCGGCCGAAGGAAAAGCCCTCCAGAAGGAAGCGGATCTTATCCAGAAGGACCTCATGGAAATTATGCTGGGACGGAAAGCCTATCCCAGGGAGCTGGAAGATGCCAGAAGCCAGATACAACGGCAGCTTTACGAGAGGACCGGTAAAAATATCCCGGTTCGTATCCTTGCCGATTTGCTGGATATCCGGGATGAAAAGTGGAGAAATGCCATTGAAGGCTATCTTGCATGGAATAAGCTGGCCCTTGTAGTGGAGCCTGCCTATGTGAAGGAGGCTATGGAAATCTATGAAAGCCTGGATGCCAAAAAATTCTGGAGAGTGTCCCTGGTGGATACGGAAAAGCTGATGGCTTTAGAATATCCGGTGCGTGAAAATGCCCTGGCGGAGGAAATTGACTGCAGGGAAGCCTATGTGAAGGCATTTCTCCATTTCCTCCTCGGAAATGTGATCAAATGTGAGGATGTGCAGCAGCTGCGCCGGTGCAAAATAGGGGTTACCGCTGACTGCCTGCTGTACCAGAACTTTCAGCTGCGCCGTCTGAACCCGGATAACTATACCAGAAGGGCTTTTATCGGGGAAAAGAGTATGCGCAGGCGCCAGAAGGAACTTCAGGCACGTCTGGAGGAGTTGAATAAAAGTCAGGAAGAATATTCTGCTGCTGCGGCAGAAGCCAGGCGTCTGCTGGGCTATGAGTATCTCCAGGACTCCGTGGAAAGTTATGTGGAGCTGTTCCAGGATATGGAAGAGAAAAGGAAAAAAGAGGAACAGCTGCGGAAACTGGAAAAGCGCATGGAAGAGCTTGGCACCGGTTCGGTGGAGGTCCTGAAAAGGCAGCTGAAGGAAGTCACGGAGAAACAAAAAAGCCTGGAAACCCATATCGACAGCCTGAAAATCCAGATCCATGACAGGGAAAATAAAATAAAAGCCGATGAAGCCGCTTTTATTGAAAGGAATGAAGAACTTCTGGAAAAACGCAGGCAGCTGGTTACTTCCCCTGCATGGGAAGAGGACTGGGAAAGCTTTTTATCCCAGGTGAAAAATCCCCGTTATGATTTGCTGATCAAACAGACGCTTTCCGCTATTACGGAGTCGGAGGAGGATCAGGAGTCCCAGAGAAACCGTCTGGTGGATATCCGGTCCGAATATCTGAAGCGCCATCCCGGCCGGGATTTTTCCGCAAGCGGTGAAAAGAACGGGGAATATCAGGCGCTGCTGGATGAGCTATCCTGCGACCGGATTAAGGATTTTGAAGAAAAAGCCATGGAACAGGCGCGGATTGCGGTAGACCATTTCAAAGAAGATTTTATTTATAAAATCCGCAGCGCTATCAAAGAAGCGTATATCCGCCGGGACGAGCTGAACCGGATCATCCGCAGGCTGAATTTCGGCAAGGACCGGTACCAGTTCAAAATCACCAAAAATAAGGGGCTGGACGGCGAATACTATGATATGTTTATGGATGAATCCCTGGAAATCGATCCGTCCACACTTTCGGGTTCCGTGGAGCATCAGATGAATATGTTTTCCATGGATCATGAGGGCAGGTACAGCACTCTTATGAACGATCTGATCCGCATTTTTATCCCCCCGGATACGGCCAACGCCCAGGAGCAGGAGGAGGCCAGGAAAAATATGGAGAAATATGCGGACTACCGTACCTACCTCTCGTTTGAAATGGAACAAATCGTGGAAGGGGAGGAACGGCTTGTAATCGGTTTAAGCAAAATGATTAAGAAAAATTCCGGCGGAGAAGGGCAGAACCCGCTTTATGTAGCCCTCCTCGCCAGTTTTGCCCAGGCTTACCACATCAACCTTTCCCGCAGGCCCACCATTCGCCTTGTGGTGCTGGATGAGGCCTTTTCCAAAATGGATGCCGAAAAGGTGGCGAGCTGTATTGAACTGATAAGGGGGCTTGGTTTCCAGGCCATCATCAGTGCCACCAACGACAAAATCCAGAATTACCTGGAAAACGTGGATAAAACCTTTGTTTATGCCAATCCCAACAAAAAGAGCATATCCATCCAGGAATTTGAAAAGAAAGATTTCCCGCAGCTGATTCGGGAAGAGGAGGCTTAACCTATTACGTTTTATGGAACCGGTTCACGGCCCGGTTCCTTCCGAAACTGCGTGGGTGTGATGGAAAACCGCGCCTGGAAGTGGTGACAGAAGGAGGCGCTGTCCGCAAATCCGCAGGAGTTGGAGATTTCCGTGATCCGAAGGTCAGTGGAGGAGAGCAGACGCTTCGCCATGGACAGCCTCAGCTTAATCAGATATTGCTGGGGAGAGATTCCCAGCTCCCGGTTAAAAAGCTTGTACAGATAGGTTCGGTCAATCCCCACATACCGGGCCACGTCCTGGATTTTTATATCATATGCATAGTTATGCTGCAAATAATCCAGCGCCTGCTGCAGATAGGTGCTGGAATTTTTTTCGGCATTTCCCAAATCCGGACATAAAATCGAAAAAAAGCGGTAGAGCAGGGAAAGATGAAGATAGGTATTACCCGGCTGGGAATATAAAGTCTCGTTGATGGAAAGCAGACATTGTCCTGCCGGATCCCTGGAAAAACTGTCCGCCCTTTCAAGAGAAGCGGAAGAAAAGGGTACGGAAGGAACAGGCACGCAAGGAACTAAGGCAAAGCGGGCCGGGGCAGAATGGAATACCGGAGCGGAGGCAGTAAGACCGCAGGCGGCCAGGATATCGGCGGCATCCCGTCCGTCGAAACCAATCCAGCAGTATTCCCAGGGGTCATGGCTGTCCGCCGCGTAGGCCGAAACAACTCCGGGGATGATCAGGAAAGCATCGCCGGCGGTCAGCTGCCAGCTGTGTTTTTCGCTTGTAAAGGTTCCCGAACCGGAAAGTACATAATGAAGCAGATAATGGGGCCATATACCGGGGCCGCAGGTATGGGAAGGGGCGGTCTGTTCGTATCCGCTGAAATAGAGGCGGACGGGTGGCTCCGCGGCGGGCAGGCCGGGAAGGTTTGTCATGGCATTTCCTCCTGTAAAATACAGAGTATACACTGTCTTGGGTCTCCTGTTTTGCAGTTTCTTCCGGACAGCTGCCTGGCAAGGGGACGATAATGCCAGGCAACATAATAACAATAAAAAGAAACAGATACCGCTTTTCTTTCCAACAGTATAAAGTATAATAAATAAAAAAGCAAAGCCCTGCTGCACAGAGCCGGAGCTGTGCGTCATGAACAGTAACCAGGAACATACCACATAGGAGGTTTTTTATGGGAATAAGAGTCTGTGAGGAAAAGAAAATATTCAGCATAAGCACACCAAACACCACATATTTAATGGGCGTTGCCGCCGGAAGTATGCTGGGGCACATGTATTATGGAAAACGAATGGATGATATGGACGGTTTTTATCTGCTCCGCGCAGGTGCTACGCCGGATGAGATGCATATTCACAGGAGAGAAAAGGTTGGTTGTCTGGACACTTTCAACTTTGAGTATCCCGTCTGGGGAACCGGCGACTTCCGGGATCCATGTCTTTGCGTCCGGGATGAAAACGGCTGCCGTGCATGTGAACTGCATTACGAATCCTATGAAATCCGGGAAGGAAAGCCGGCGCTTGCAGGAATGCCTGCCACCTTTGCGGGAAAAGAAGCGGGACAGGCGGCGCAGACGTTGATTCTTACGCTCCGGGATGAAGTGCTGGGGTTAAAAATATTGCTGCGGTATAGTATTTTTGAGGATTCCGATGCTATTATCCGCAGCGTCACGGCAGTCAATGAAGGCGGGCAGAAGCTGTATTTGGAAAAGATACTGAGCGCCTGCCTGGATATGGATAATGAAAATTTTGATCTGCTCACGCTGCACGGCTGCTGGGCGAGGGAAAGACATATCACTCCCCATAAGGTGACCGAGGGCAAACATATCGTTTCCTCCCTCCGCGGGGAGACAAGCCATCACATGCAGCCGTTCATGGCCCTTACCACGAACGGCACGAGCCAGACCGAAGGCAGTGTATATGCCATGAACTTTGTGTATTCCGGCAATTTCATAGCGGAAACAGAGCTGGATCACAGAGAAAGCGTACGCATGAGCCTTGGCATCCACCCGGACGGCTTTGAGTGGGTGCTGAATCCCGGCGAACAGTTCGAAGCGCCGGAAGCGGTGCTGGTTTATTCGGCACAGGGACTTGGTAAAATGACACGTACGTTCCATGATTTATATAAAAACCATTTGATCCGCAGCAAATATCTGCATTCCAAACGTCCGATCCTGATCAATAACTGGGAAGCCACCTACTTTGATTTCGATGACGACAAGCTGGTTGCCATTGCGGCGGAAGCCAGCAAGCTTGGCATCGAAATGCTGGTTATGGACGACGGCTGGTTCGGGAAGCGCTGCAACGACGAATGTGCGCTGGGAGACTGGCAGGTCAATGAAAGCAAGCTCAGAGGCGGCCTGAAGGCTTTGGTTGACAGGGTTAACGAACAGGGACTGAAATTCGGCATCTGGTTTGAGCCGGAAATGATATCTCCGGATTCCGATCTTTACAGAGCCCATCCCGACTGGGCGATACAGGTGCCGGGCCGGGCCATCAATATGGCACGCCATCAGTATGTACTGGATCTGACCCGTCAGGAAATTGTAGACTATGCTTATGATTGCGTGGCAAAGATACTCAGAAGCGCCAATATCGAATATGTGAAATGGGATATGAACCGCCCGCTTTCCGATATCGGAAGCGCTGCCCTGGACAGCGAGCACATGGGAGAATTTTACCACCGTTATGTCCTTGGCGTATATCAGATGCAGGAACGCCTGCTTCAGGAATTCCCGGATCTTCTTTTGGAAAACTGTTCTGGCGGCGGCGGACGTTTTGATCCGGGCATGCTGTATTACAGCCCTCAGATCTGGACCTCCGATGATATGGATCCCATTGAACGGCTTTCCATCCAGGAGGGAACGGCGCTCATCTATCCCTTAAGCTCTATGGGCGCCCACATCTGCGTCTGTCCCAATCATTCCGTAGGCCGGATAACCCCTATGGAAACCAGGGCCCATGTGGCGCTTGCAGGAACCTTTGGTTATGAACTGGATATCACAAAGCTGACGGAGGAGGAAAAGAAAAAAGCCGCCGGATTCAACCGGGATTATCATAAATATAACGATTTGATCCGGGAAGGCGACTACTACCGCATCGCATCCTACCGGGAGAATGCCATGTACGACTGCTGGCAGGTGACAGATAAGGAACAAAAGCAATGCCTGGTGACCTATGTGCAGGTGCGCTATGAAACCGAACGCAAATCCAGACGCCTGAAGCTTTGCGGCCTGAATCCGAAGGCACGCTACCGGCTGGAAGAAACCGGGGAGCTTTATTCGGGAGAAATGCTGATGAACGCGGGATATTTACAGGAAATGATCTTTGGGGATTATGGCAGCAGGCTGCTGTATTTTATCAGAGAAGAGTAATAATAGGAACAAAGAAGGCAGGCGGTAATATTACCGTCTGTCTTTTTTCAAGAAAAAGAAATGCGTACCGGTTAAATAGGAAAGCAAAATAAGCAAAAAAAGTGCCATATCATACAAGACAACCCCTCTCCTCTGTGTTAAAGTATATCAAAACGTTTGTAAATGCAGGCCTTGTCCATCCTCCGGAAGTTTTCCGCGGTACCTGTGTGCCTTACGGAATCGGGGTTGGACGGGATTTCGGCTATGAGGAAGCCGGAGGGAGGACCATCATGCTTCAGGAACAGGAACAAAGACATATCTATTATGACAGGGATTTGGACATAGAGGCCTATAACTTAAGCGGCATTGTACAGAAATTTCCCAACCATTTTCATGAATATTACGTGATAGGTTTTGTGGAAGGCGGCAAACGCCATTTATGGTGTAAAGGCAGGGAATATGATGTGTCGGAGGGCGATTTGCTGTTATTCAACCCCAGAGACAACCATTACTGCGCACCCATAAACGGGGAAATCCTGGATTACCGGGCGGTGAATATCAATCCGGAGGTGATGGAGCGCAGCGTTAAAGAGATTACCGGGGAAGCCTATATGCCTTATTTCACCGAAACGGTAGTCTATAAAAGTGATATCACCCAATCGGTCCGGGACTTGTACCGGGCCATACTGGACCATGCACCCAGGCTGGAAAAGGAAGAGACCCTGTTTTTCCTCATTGAACAAATCCTTCAGGAATATGCATCGGATTTTGAAAAGGCGGACATTCTCCAGCCCAACCCCCAGATACGGAATCTGTGCTCTTATATGGAAAGACACTATGCCGAAAACCTCACTCTGGATGATTTGCTGGCTATGACGGATTTCGGAAAGTCCTACCTTCTGCGCTCCTTTACCAAACAGACAGGCGTTTCTCCATACCGGTATCTGCAGACCATACGGCTGGATAAGGCCAGAAAGCTTCTGGAACAGGGGACAGCGCCTATTGATGCCGCAGGGATGGCAGGTTTTGCCGATCAAAGCCATTTCACCCATTTTTTCAAAGAGTTTATCGGGCTGACACCAAAACAGTATCAGCGTATTTTCCAAAATAAAACAGAACAGGCGGAAACAGACAATGACAAAGAATAATACCATGCAGGGACATTTGGCGGCTTTTCTTACTATTTTTATATGGGGTACCACTTTTATTTCCACCAAGGTGCTGCTGAGAAGCTTCAGCCCTATCGAAATCCTGTTTATCCGCTTTTTTATCGGCTATGCGGCCCTTTGGATCGGATGCCCTCACAGGAAAAGGAAGGGGGAAAGGAAACAGGAGCTGTACTTCGCACTGGCCGGCCTGTGCGGCGTAACGTTGTATTTTCTTCTGGAAAATATTGCACTGACCCTTACCTATGCTTCCAATGTGGGAGTAATCATTTCCATTGCGCCTTTCTTTACGGCAATTTTCAGCTTCCTTCTTAAAAAAGAAGAGAAGCCGGGAAAACGGTTTTTCCTGGGCTTTCTCATGGCTATGGCGGGAATCTGCCTGATAAGCGGCTTCGGCGGACTGAATCCCCTGGGGGATCTCCTTGCGGTGGGAGCGGCGGTGCTCTGGGCGGTTTATTCCCTGCTGACCAGAAAAATCAGTGATTTCGGTTATCCCGTGGTACAGGCTACCAGACGAACCTTTTTTTACGGACTGGTGTTCATGATACCGGCTCTTTTTCTCATGGATTTTCATGTGGATCCTCGGCTGTTTCTGGAGCCTGCCAACGCAGGAAACCTTCTTTTCCTGGGGTTCGGAGCCTCCGCCCTGTGTTTTGTCACCTGGAATTATGCGGTGCGGGTGCTGGGAAGCATAAAAACCAGCGTCTATATTTATATGGTGCCGGTGGTAACTACGGTGACTTCGGCGCTTATCCTGGGTGAAAAGATAACCATGTTGTCCGCGGCAGGCATTCTTCTGACTCTGGGAGGACTGTTCTTATCCCAGAAATGGGGAAAGGCAGAAGGAGACAGCTGCAGGGAAGCGGAAGAAAACGGAGCGGCCGGAGAGCGTTTGTAATAGGAAAGAAAGGAAGAAAAAATGGAACTTCAGGACAGAAAATGTGTGATGATATTAAATGAAGAGCTGCCGGCCGGCGTGCTGGCCAATGCGGCGGGAATCCTTGGGATCACGCTGGGAAAACAGGTGCCCGATACCGTTGGCCCCGACATATGTGATAAAAACGGGAGGCAGCATCTGGGGATTGTGGCGCTGCCGGTTCCGGTTCTTAAGGCGGATAAGGAAAAACTGAAGGCTATCAGGGAAAAGCTGTTCCAGCCGGAGTTTGCGGATTGTGTGGTGGTGGATTTTACGGACGTGGCCCAAAGCTGTCAGAACTATGAGGATTACATAGCCAGGGCGGCAGGGACAGGGGAAGAAGAGGTAACCTATCTGGGAATCGGTATCTGCGGGGCCAGGAAAAAGGTAAACCAGCTGTCCGGGAGCCTGCCGCTGTTAAGATGAAACGGGCAGGCAAAACCGCAGGGCCGCGGCACAGGAGCCGGGAACAATAACGGCGCAAGCGGACAAAATAAAATTTCCCGGCAAAAGGGGGTGAAAAAAGAAAGCTGATTTGTTATACTATAACCTGAGAGCAAACAGATTTCTTTTTTTAATATAGAAAAATTACAGGTGCAGTGATAAATATGGTAAAGTTAAAATATATAACCGCAGTTTTTGTGTGCAGCCTCTGTATGGTATCCGCATCTGCCTGCGGAGCATCCAAACAGGAGAATATTGATCAGGGAATGCAGCTGATTGAACAGCTCAGCTATGAGGAGTCCCTGCCTTTTTTTGATGCGGCGCTGCTGGATAAAGAAGATGCCCAGCTTTCTTACCGCGGACAGGGACTTGCCTATATGGGGCTTACCCAGTATGACAAGGCCGTGGAAGCTTTGGAAAAGGCGCTTTCCTACAGCGATGCCAGGCTGGGGGAGATTGACTTTGATATCAGTTATTACCTGGCTACCGCCTATTATAAGCAGGGAGAGCTGGACAAGGCCAAAGCGGTGTATGAATCCATCACTGCGCTGCGGCCGAAGGAAAAGACGGCCTATTACCTGAAGGGTGTGGTTGAGATTGAACAGGGGAACCAGGAGGCGGCCCAGGCGGATTTTGACCGGGCGGTGGAAATTGATCCGGAGGATTATGATATGCGGATCAATATTTTCTGTACCTGTTCGGATAACGGCCTCCAGGAATTAGGGGAAGGCTATCTGCAGGCTGTGCTGGACAGCGAGGACAAGAAGCTGACCGATTATAACCGGGGAAGGATGAATTATTACCTCGGCGATTATAACAGCGCCAGAAACAGTCTGGAGAAGGCAAAGGACGCCAATGGGGGCGTGGATGTGGTTAGCCTTCTGGGGCAGACTTACGAAAAGCTGGGGGACAATAACTATGCCGCCAGTGTATACAGCAATTTCCTGAATACCACTCCGGATGCGCAGATTTATAACCAGCTGGGGCTGTGTAACCTGAAAATGGGAGATTACCAGGCGGCACTTACTGCGTTTCAGGCGGGGCTTGCCATAGAGGGAAACCAGCTGATGCAGGTGCTGTCCTTTAATGAAATTGTTGCATACGAATATTTGGGAGATTTCAAACAGGCTACCGTACTTATGCAAAAATATCTGGGAACCTATCCGGATGATGAAAAGGCCATCCGGGAGTATGAATTCCTTCAGACCAGATGATTCCCGGGAAAGTTCCGTTTTTCATGTGGTGTTATTCCCTACTATATTTATGTCAATATGTTACCTGTTCCACAATATGTGGTATGTGTGCATTGACTTAGGATAAGAATGGTGCTACAATAATCCCAACGCCCAACCAGGGGCAAGTATCCATCGGATATTCAGCTGATGGATACTTGTCCATTTTTAAGCCTTAAGGAAAAATCACAGAGGGGGAAGAAATATGTTTCATGTAATTAAACGAAACGGAGAGACTGCAGACTTCACATTGACCAAGATAAATGATGTGATTATGAAAGCATTTAATGCTACGGATATGGAGACCACCAATGATATTATCGATCTGCTGGCACTGCGTGTCACTGCGGATTTCCAGGATAAAGTGAAGGATGGGGCCATTCATGTGGAGGATATCCAGGACAGCGTGGAAAAGATCCTGGAGCAGGCAGGCTATACGGAAGTGGCGAAAGCATATATTCTTTACCGCAAGCAGCGTGAGAAGATCCGCAATATGAAATCCACCATCCTGGACTACAAGGATGTGGTAAACAGCTACGTGAAGGTTGAGGACTGGCGTGTCAAAGAGAATTCCACCGTTACCTATTCCGTGGGAGGGCTTATTCTCAGCAATTCCGGGGCCGTTACTGCCAATTACTGGCTTTCCGAGATTTACGATGAGGAAATCGCAGAGGCCCACAGGAATGCGGATATCCATATTCATGATCTTTCCATGCTCACCGGCTATTGTGCAGGCTGGTCTTTAAAACAGCTGATTTCAGAAGGTCTGGGAGGCATTACGGGAAAGATCACCTCCGCACCGGCGGCCCATCTTTCCGTTCTCTGCAACCAGATGGTCAATTTCCTGGGGATCATGCAGAACGAATGGGCAGGAGCACAGGCGTTTTCCTCCTTTGACACCTATCTGGCCCCCTTTGTCAAGGTGGATGATCTGACTTATCCGGAAGTGAAGAAATGTATTGAATCCTTCATTTACGGGGTAAATACACCCAGCCGCTGGGGGACCCAGGCGCCGTTTTCCAATATTACACTGGACTGGACCGTGCCGGACGATCTGGCAGAGCTGCCGGCCATCGTAGGCGGGAAGGAAATGGATTTCCGTTATAAAGACTGCCGCAAAGAAATGGATATGGTAAACAAAGCCTTTATCGAAATCATGATTGAGGGCGATGCCAACGGGAGAGGTTTCCAGTATCCCATTCCCACCTATTCCATCACCAAAGACTTTGACTGGTCCGACACGGAAAACAACAGGCTTTTGTTTGAAATGACTGCGAAATACGGTACGCCTTATTTCAGCAATTACATAAATTCCGATATGCAGCCCAGCGATGTCCGTTCCATGTGCTGCAGGCTCCGCCTGGATCTGCGCGAGCTGAGAAAGAAAACCGGCGGATATTTCGGCTCCGGGGAAAGCACCGGCAGCGTCGGGGTGGTAACGATCAATATGCCCCGTATTGCTTACCTTTCCGCGGACAAGGAAGATTTTTACAGACGTCTGGACAAGATGATGGATATTTCCGCCCGTTCCCTTAAGATTAAGAGACAGGTGATTACCAGACTGCTGAATGAAGGCCTGTATCCTTATACCAAGAGATATCTCGGCAATTTTGACAATCATTTTTCAACCATCGGCCTGATCGGCATGAATGAAGCGGGACTGAACGCCAACTGGATCCGGGAGGATTTGTCAACGAAAAAGACCCAGGATTTCACCAAGGAAGTGCTGAACCATATGCGTGACAGACTGGCGGATTACCAGGAGCAGTATGGGGATTTATATAATCTGGAGGCCACTCCTGCGGAAAGCACCACCTACCGTCTGGCAAAACATGACAAGAAAAAATGGCCGGGAATCAAAACCGCTGGAAAACCGGGAGATACCTGTTATTATACCAATTCCTCCCATCTGCCGGTGGACTATACCGTAGACGTGTTTGATGCCCTGGACATCCAGGATGGCATACAGACTTTGTACACCTCGGGAACCGTATTCCATGCATTCCTGGGAGAGAAGCTGCCCGACTGGAAAGCCGCTGCAAACCTGGTCCGCACCATTGCCCAGAACTATACGCTTCCTTATTATACATTGTCGCCTACCTATTCCATCTGTTCCGAACATGGGTATCTTACCGGAGAACAGAAGGTCTGCCCCAAGTGCGGCAGAGTGACGGAGGTCTGGAGCCGCATCACCGGATATTACAGGCCGGTCCAGAACTGGAATGACGGAAAAGCGCAGGAATTTGAGAACCGGACGGAATATGAACTTTCCAAATCCGTTTTAAAGCATCCGGCAGCAAGAGTGGTTACCTTATCCGATTATGAAAAAAATGCAGAGGTCAAGGTAGAAACGCCGGAGGATATCAAATATCTTTTTACCACCAAAACCTGTCCCAATTGCAAGCTGGCTAAGGAATATCTGAAAAATGAAAGCTATATTCCCATTGATGCGGAAGAAAATTCCGAACTGGCAAGCAAATACGGAGTAATGCAGGCACCTACCCTGGTCGTGGTAAACGGGGAGGAGTACCGGAAGTTCACCAATGCTTCCAATATAAAGAAATATGCGGAACAGAAGGATGTCGTAAACGCATAAATTAAGAAGAGGTCTTACCGGTCACTCCGTGACCGGTAACATGCATAAATCCATTTAAAATCGCCTGCGGCGTTTGTGTTTATGCACTCTTGAATCACTTTCTCACGTACTGTGCAGTAAATGCACAGTACTGAGTGAACAGTGACGGAAAGGCGTTCCCCTTAACAGGGGGACGTCTTTTGTGTATGGCGCCGGAGAAATATATGCGATATAATCGGGGTAAGGATAGCCGGTCAATACCGTTCATAAAGACAGGGAAAGAGAGGAATACCTTATGAAATTATTTATGCCGACCAAAGTATACAGTGAGAAAAATTGTGTGGAAAACCACAGCAGAGAGCTTGCCGCACTGGGGACAAAAGCCCTGGTGGTAACGGGAAAGCATTCCTCCCGGATAAACGGTTCTCTGGAGGATGTTACGAAAGCGCTGGAAAGGGAAAATATCCCTTATATGGTGTATGATGAGATTGAAGAAAACCCATCGGTGGAAACGGTGATGAAAGCCGCTTCTTTGGGAATAACAGAGGGTACGGATTTCGTAATCGGTGTGGGTGGCGGTTCTCCTATGGATGCCTCCAAAGCGATTGCGCTGATGATAGCCAACCCGGAGCATGATGAAAGGCTGTTATATACAAGGACGCAGGTTTCCCCCGACGGTCCCGTATATCCTGCATTACCGGTGGCGGAAATACCCACTACCGCCGGAACCGGTTCAGAGGTGACCCCGTATGCGATCCTGACTAAAAATGTTCTGCCGGATATTGTTCTTACCACGATTCCGGAGGCGGACGTACAGGCCGCCTTTTCCCATCTGGAAAAGAAAACCAAACAGAGTATCAGCCATTCTGTTTTTCCGGCCCTGGCCCTTGTAGATGTTTCCTATCTGCAGACAGCGTCCCGCAGCGGCTGTATCAATACCGCCGTGGATACCCTGGCGCATCTGATAGAGAGCCATCTGAACGCCAACAGTACGGAATACAGCCGGATTTACAGCGAAATGGGGCTGCGTACCTGGGCAAGGATCAAAGATAAGCTTCTTCGCTATGAAATCGGGGAAGAGGAGCGCCAGGCCCTCATGCGTGCCTGTACGCTGGGAGGCATGGCGATTGCCCATACGGGGACCAGCCTGCCCCACGGCCTGAGCTATCCTGTTACCTGTGAAATGGGCCTTCCTCATGGAAAAGCGGTGGGGATATTCCTTCCCGGCTTTATCCGTAATTACGGCAATCAGGAAGAGGCCATGAAGGTGCTCTCCCTTCTTGACTTCGGGGGGGAACAGACCTTTTCCGAGTATATCAGGCAGCTTCTGGGTGAGGTGTCCATTGCGGAGGATTTGTGGGAGCGGACAATGGATGAGCTTCTTGCGAATCCCGCCAAGCTGAAGAATTATCCGTTTATGATAGACAAGGAGAAGCTGCAGCGCTTCCGTTAGAGCGGCGGCTCTCATTTTACATTATTTTTGCGCGACTCTGTCAATGAATTTAAGTTTTCTCCTTTATAATAAGCTTGTCAGACATGATTCAGCCGGATGCGTTCCGGGGAAGGAAATGCCTGCATACTACATAGTAAGAAGGAGATTATGAAAAGGTGAGAAAGAAAATTGTATCCGTATTCTTAGCAGGAATGATGCTTGCGGCGGCCCTTGCCGGCTGCGCAGACACAGGGACCAGGCCGGAGACTTCCGCGCAGGCGGCAGAAAGCCAGGCAGAGGAAAGCCGGACCGAACAGGAGGTGTCGGAAGAAAGCCGGACGTCCGCAGAAGGCCGGGGCGGGGAAACAGCCGGGACCGACGTGCCGAAATATGTATTTTTATTTATCGGAGACGGAATGAGCTATCCCCAGGTACAGCTGACCAATTATTATCTCAGCGCCTCCCAGGGAGAAACGGCGGGGACCGTGACAGTGGACGGCGAAGAAAAAGCGGTCCTGAGCAGCAAAAACAACCTGACGATGATGAACTTCCCGGTGGCCGGATCCGCACAGACCTATGACAGCACCTCTTTTGCCCCGGATTCCGCATCTACGGCCACCTCTATTGCCACCGGACGGAAAACCTGGAGCGGCAGCATTAATGTGAGCGAGGATTTCACACAGACTTATGAAACCATTGCTGAAAAGCTGAAGGCCCAGAAGGATATGAAAATAGGTATCCTTTCCACCGTTAACTTAAATCATGCCACACCGGCCGCTTTCTATGCCCATCAGGCCTCCAGAAGCAGCTATTATGATATCGGCCTGGAGCTGATCGACAGCGGCTTTGATTATTTTGCAGGCGGCGGCCTGCTTCAGACGACAGGAAAAGAAGAGGATAAGAAAGACCTTTATGCCCTGGCGGAGGAAGCCGGTATCAAAGTGGTGAAAACCCAGGCAGAAGCACAGGCGCTTACGGCAGCGGACGGCAGGGCCATTGTGATTGACGAGCATCTTGCGGACAGCAGCGCCATGGCGTATGAACTGGACAGGGCAGCGGATGAATGGGCGCTGGCGGATTATGTGGAAAAAGGAATTGAGGTGCTGGATAACGAAAAAGGCTTCTTCATGATGGTGGAAGGCGGAAAAATCGACTGGGCGTGTCATGCCAATGATGCGGCATCTACCATAACCGATACCATTGCCCTTGACAACGCGGTGGAAAAAGCGGTGGAATTCTATAACGAGCATCCGGAAGAAACCCTGATTATCGTAACAGGAGATCATGAAACAGGAGGTCTGACCATCGGTTTTGCAGGTACGGATTATGATACCTTCCTGAAAAATTTCGAAAACCAGAAAATTTCCTATGCAAAATATGATTCCGATTATGTATCCGCTTACAAGGAAAAGAAAACGGATTTTGACACGGTAATGGAGGACGTGACGGAACTGTTCGGCCTTCAGGCGCCTGCAGGAGCGGAAAGGGAAGCCACACAGCAGAAAGACAGCGCGGATCAGCATCCGGAATCCGACAATAACGGCGCCCTTGTTATGACAGAGTATGAATACAGCCAGCTCAAGTCCGCTTATGAGACTACCATGTCCCGAACCGGGGAAGAGGAGGAGTTTGCCCAGGATGAATATATCCGTTACGGAAGCTACGAGCCTCTTACGGTAACAATCACCCATATCCTGAACAACAAGAGCGGCATTAACTTCGGATCCTATGCCCATACCGGCCTTCCTGTGGAAGTGCTTGTGCAGGGCGCCGGTGCGGAACGCTTTGAAGGTTATTATGACAATACAGAAATTTACAACAGACTGGCCGCCCTGTTAGGAGTGCAATAATGAAAATCATGTCTTTTCTAAAAAGGCAGAATTCCGTATTCCTTACTACTGCAATCGGTCTGGTTCTCATCGGTATCCTCATATGCCTGCCCACAGGCTATGAGGATGCCCTTATTTATCAGGGAACGCAGCGGGCTGTCGGCAGGGTGGTGGAAACCAATAATTCTGCGATCATTACCTCCGGGCTGATTCAGTCCGGGGAACAAATCTGTGTACTGGAAATTGAAAACGGGCTGTTTCGGGGAAAAACGCTGGAAGGGGTGAATTTCCTCAGCGGTTCCCTGGAAAAGGATAAGATTTTTAAGGAGGGGGATCGGGCGCTGCTCACCATAAGCCATGAGGGAGATACGGTACGCTCGGTAGTTATTTCGGATCATTACCGCCTGGACAAGGAAGTGCTGCTACTGGCGGTTTTTGCCGTATTCCTTGTTATTTTTGCCGGAAAAATAGGCTTTCAGGCCATTCTTTCCTTCCTTATAACGATATTGATGATCTGGAAAATCCTCGTTCCCTGCTATCTGAAAGGCTATTCGCCGGTATGGGTGGGGATCGGAATTACCGCGGTGCTCACCGCAGTCATTATCTTTTTCGTATACGGCCTGGATAAACGGACGCTGACCGCGGTGCTGGGTGCACTTTTAGGCGTAGCTACAACCTGTATCCTTGGAATCGTTTTTACCGATTTATTTAAAATCCACGGGGCCGTGATGGCAAGCTCCGAATCCCTTTTATACAGCGGCTACCAGGATTTGGATCTCACATCCATTTTTATGGCGAGCATTTTTATCGGGGCATCGGGAGCTATGATGGATCTGGCGGTGGATATTACCTCCGCTGTCTGGGAGGTAATCGGAAAAAAGCCGGATATCAGCCCAAAGGAAGCGGTAATTTCCGGACTGCATGTGGGCCGGGCGGCAATGGGCACCATGACAACCACTTTGCTTCTCGCCTATTCCGGCGGCTATATCTCCCTGCTGATGGTTTTCATGGCCCAGGGGACACCGGTTGACCACATCCTGAACTACAAATATGTGGCGGCAGAGGTTCTGGATACGGTGGTCGGCAGCTTCGGACTGGTTACCGTCGCCCCCTTTACCGCCCTTATGGCGGGGATGCTGCTCACCGGAAAAAAGGGGAAAAAGCGTACGCCGGATCAATCCTAATCTTGTGCCATTCCCATAAATATGTTACAATTTTCCTGCTGAACAGTAACACAAGAAGAAAGGAACGGATATCATGATTAACAAGCTGGTGGAAAAGATAAAGAAAACCAACGCCCCTATTGTGGTGGGACTGGATCCGATGATGAAATATATACCGGAGCATATCCAGAAACAGGCATTTGACGCTTACGGAGAAACCCTGAAGGGTGCCGGAGAGGCGCTTTGGCAGTACAACAAAGGGATTGTGGATGCGGTATATGACCTGATTCCTGCGGTGAAGCCTCAGATCGCCATGTATGAGCAGTTCGGAATCGAAGGCATGATCGCTTACCAGAAAACGGTGGATTACTGCAAAGAAAAGGGGCTGGTGGTAATCGGTGATATCAAGCGCGGGGATATCGGTTCCACATCCGAAGCCTATGCGGTGGGACATCTGGGCAAAGCAAAGGTGGGAAGCCACAGCTTTGAAGGCTTTGGCGAGGATTTTGCGACCGTGAACCCCTACCTTGGTTCCGATGGGGTAAAGCCTTTTATTCATGTGTGTAAGGAAGAGAAGAAAGGTATTTTTGTGCTGGTTAAGACCTCCAATCCCAGCAGCGGGGAGTTTCAGGACAGACTGATTGACGGAAGGCCGCTGTATGAGCTGGTTGGGGAAAAGGTAGCCCAGTGGGGCGGGGAAGCCATGGGAGAGGATTACAGCTATGTGGGAGCCGTTGTGGGGGCTACCTATCCTGAAATGGGAGCCGTTCTCCGGAAAATCATGCCCAAGGCTTATATTCTTGTACCGGGTTATGGAGCGCAGGGCGGAAAGGGTGCGGATCTGCTTCCTTTCTTTAATAAAGACGGGCTGGGTGCTATTGTGAATTCTTCAAGAGGAATCATTGCGGCTTACCAGCAGGAGAAATACGCGCATTTTACAGGGGCAAACTATGCGGATGCTTCCAGGCAGGCGGTGCTTGATATGATTCAGGATATCGGAACGGCACTGGGAACCATCTGATCGGTTACGGCACCCACTTGCGGCTGCTGATTGATAATGGGGAGGGAATGTGATAGAATGGTAACAGTTCAGACTTGCCTGAACTGTTACATGGAATAGAAAAATAAGCCCCAAAACAGTGAGGAGAATGTGGATTATGGAAAGCTACAAATCAGAATTTATCGATTTTATGATTGAAAGCGATGTCCTGAAATTCGGTGATTTTACCCTGAAGAGCGGAAGAAAATCGCCTTTTTTCATGAATGCCGGAGCCTATGTTACCGGTACGCAGCTGCGCAGGCTGGGAGAGTACTATGCGAAGGCCATCCACGATAAATATGGCCTTGATTTTGATATTCTTTTCGGGCCTGCCTATAAAGGCATTCCCTTGTCTGTGGCGGCAACCATAGCTTTCAGCGAGCTGTACGGGAAGGAAATCAGATATTGCTCGAACCGCAAGGAAGTAAAGGATCACGGCGATGCGGGGATCCTCCTGGGAAGCAGACTGAAGGACGGCGACAGGGTGGTAATTATAGAGGATGTGACGACCTCCGGCAAATCCATAGAAGAGACCTTTCCTATTATCAGGGCACAGGCGGATGTGACGATAAAAGGGCTGATGGTATCCCTGAACCGCTGTGAGAGGGGAAAAGGCGAGAAAAGCGCCCTTCAGGAGATTCAGGAGCTGTATGGTTTCCCCGCCAATGCTATCGTAAGCATGGAAGAAGTGGTGGAATACCTGTATAATAAACCTCATAACGGCAAGATTATTATTGACGATGCCATGAAAGCGTCAATAGATGCATATTATGCGCAGTATGGAGTGAAATAGGAGGAAGTCTATGGACGAGAAAATTTACAGGACCATGAAAGGGACCGGCGTAACAAACATTGTGCTGGGAATTGTCACCATGGTAACCGGAATTACCGGCGGGATTCTGTTAATCATCAGCGGTGCCAGGCTGCTGGCCGGAAAGTCCAGGATTATGTTCTGACGTTTAAAGGTGCCTTTTTTGAGGCACTTTTTGCTTTATGGAAAAGGAGGGAATGGAATGGGACGTAAATATATATTTACGAATAAAAAGGAATCCAAAAAAGGGATTATGTCCGCAATTCTGGGGACTGTTTCCCTGCTTTCCCTGTTCCTGGCAGTGTATGGGACCTTTCAAAACCAGGGGGAAGCGCTGGTTAAGTACGGTATGGGCGCCTTGTTTGCCCTTCTTTTTGCATTGGCGGGTATAGTCCTGGGTATTCTGTCTAAAATGGAAGAGGATAAATTTTATGTATTCTCTTATCTGGGGATTCTGTTAAATATACTGGCGATTGCCGGAGTTGGTTTTATTTTATATGCAGGAGTATATGGATTATGATGGAAAACAAAGAAGAAAATATTCTGATGGAACGGTTTTCCCTGTGCCGGGAACGGATTTCCCAGGTGGGGGAGGAACTGCTTCCGGAGGCCGCATTCCGGGATTATTTTTACCGTACGGCAAAGCAGACGGAGCTGTTTATACAGGAATATCTGTATGTGGCGGAAGGTAAAACGGAAGAGGCGGGGATGAAAGAGCTGCAGGAGCGCAACCGCAGGCTTTATGCGGATATTTTTCCTGAAAATTACGGGAAAAGCTATGCCAACCCCGCTTTTGCGGCGGCGGCCCTTGGAAAGGAATTCGGGCAGGTTCTTTCGTTTCTGGCGGCGGAATTAAGAAGCCTGATCGCTTTTGCTTATGAGCAGGACGTGGAATCCATGGTAATACGGATGGAGCTGTTCCTGGAAGTATACCACGCCTTTGTGTTTGCGGCGGAGGAAAGAAAGGCTTTGCCGGAGTAC
Source organism: Lachnospiraceae bacterium (assembly GCA_022845955.1). Lineage (GTDB taxonomy): Bacteria > Bacillota > Clostridia > Lachnospirales > Lachnospiraceae > Eisenbergiella. The sequence continues at coordinate 5,224,088 of AP025576.1, read as the reverse complement.
GGGGAAATCAGGGACATGATCTACTGGTTTGCCAGTGATTATTCCGAAACCATGCTGGAAAAGAATATGCGGTCCACCTTTGACTGGAAGGAAGATTTTGCCCTTGCCATTATCATGGACAGTAATCTGAACGATTTACGCTATCTGTACCGGTTCGGTGAATATATCACGGAAAACGAGCTTCGTATGGCCGGTTATCTGAATACACTTTCCGAGGAAAAAATCGCATGGATGGCGGATACCTATACCGAAGGTTACCGCATTGGATTTGAGGTAACCGGGAAGGATATCCATAAGAAAAAATCCGTGAATATCCGTTATTTCCTCGGCTTTGAACGCGTGGTAAGGAAAGCGGTGGAGAATTTCCGTAAAATGGGCCTGGAATCCGTTATCTACCGTGCGCCTTCCAGTTTTCTGGAAGGCCGGAAGCTGAGCAAAAACGGTTTCTATGGAGCGTTTGCTAACAAACAGTTTGATTATGACCATGAATACGATCAGGCATTGTTTTATGATAAGAAATATGTGCATCACCGCCTGGAAAATTACCGGAATGCGCTGGAAAGCGTGAAGGAGCTGGCAGCCGTGCACGGAGGGCCTGCGGTCATTGAGGAATTCGGGGGCATTCCCTTTGAACCGGAAAACAAGGAGGAAAACCTGCGCCTGAATGAGGAGCAGCAGAAGCTGGCGGTGGAATTCCAGTCCTCTGCCGGCGCCCTGATGAATGAATATGTGAAAGGGGAAGAGCGGAGCTTTACGATCATTGCCTTCCCGGTACCTGAAATCGGGGATAATTTTGAGACTATTTTTGACGGCGTGCTTCGTATCAATACGCTGGATTATAAGCTTTACCAGGGAATCCAGCAGAAGATTATCGATACGCTGGATAAGGCGGAATACGTGCATATCAAAGGCTGTGGCGCCAACCGGACGGATCTGCGGATAGCGCTCCATAAGCTGGAAAACCCGGCGGAGGAGACCAATTTTGAGAATTGTGTGGCCGATGTGAATATCCCGGTGGGAGAAGTATTCACTTCACCTGTGCTGGCAGGAACAAACGGGGTGCTGCATGTATCCAGGGTATACCTGAACGGATTGAAGTATCTGAACCTGGAGATGGCATTTAAAGACGGTATGATTTCGGATTACAGCTGTACCAACTTTGATACGCCTGAGGAAAATAAGAAATTTATCAGGGAAAACGTGCTTTATCACCACGACACCCTGCCTATGGGCGAGTTTGCCATAGGGACCAATACCACGGCCTATGTTTTCGCACGTAAATATGATATCGGAGATAAGCTTCCCATTCTCATCGCGGAGAAAATGGGGCCGCATTTCGCGGTGGGGGATACCTGTTATTCCCATGAAGAGGATCTGGTAACCTGTAATCCCGATGGAAAGAGGCTGATAGCCAAAGAAAATGAAGTGTCCGCCCTGCGCGGGGAGGATATGTCCAAAGCCTATCTGAACTGCCATACGGATATCACCATCCCTTACGATGAACTGGGGGAGCTGACCGCAGTGGACGGCAGCGGAAAGGAATACCCGGTTATCCGCAGCGGAAGGTTTGTCCTGGAAGGCTGTGAGGAGCTGAACCGGGCATTTGACGAGGAATAAGGAATAAGGAAAGAAAAAGCGCTGGGGCGGGAGAAACCGGTAGGGACAGCAACCGGTTATCCCGTCTCAGCGCTTTTTTGTAACCGTACCGTTCAGCCTGAACGGCGGTTATTTTTTATCAATGGTTATGGAACCGCTTGCTGCGCTTACCGTTACCGAATGGAAGGGGGCGGTGCCATAGCGGGAGGAAACGGGACCATCTGCTTTTTTATAGTCGGGTACCGGGAAAAAGGTATGGATACTGCCGCTTCCCACGGAGGCGATAGTAACGTCCATTGCTGTATTTTCCGGGACGGATATCTGGATACTGCCGCTTCTGGTATCCATGGTAAGAGAACCTGTGAGCACCAGGGTATCGGACCGGATATGGCCGCTGCCGCAGCTGAGGCTGCCGTTTCCTGTCAGTGACTGGATTTCCATGGATCCGCTGCCCGTGGATACCGTATAATCCTTTGCGGTAAGCTGTCCGGCCGAAACCGGGCCGGAAACGGTGGAAAGCTGCAGAGAACCGGATATGTTCAGGTTGTTCAGGGACAGATTGCCGCTCTGGTTTTCGGCGCTGGCAAGAGGGGCTGTGACATCCCCGGCAGTTACTTTTCCGGAGGAGTTGGCAATAGCACTGCCTTTTTGGGAGATGATGGTGTTGACGGTAAGCTTGCCGCTGGCGTTATCCAGGATACATTGTCCGCCGGAAAGAGAACCGGCCTGCGTGGATCCGGAATGGTTGCTCAGGGAAAGGCGGTCTTTTGCGCTGACATCCATAAGCGTCATTTTACCGGAGGCGGTTTCAAAGGAGGCAGAAGCAGCCTGCAGGTTTGTAGTGCTTTTCAGGCTGCCGCTGCCGATTTCCACCTGCAGGGTCCCCGCAACCGCGGCGGGTACGTAAAGGTATATTTTAGGCTGCCATTTATTTGAAAAAAGTTTGCTCCACGCCGGATTGTATTTGCCGGATTCCAGGGTGACCGTTCCTGCATCCTGCCGGAGGACTGCTATTTCATCCGCAGCATAAGTGAACGAATTATTGCCGTAGAACAACATGGTCAGCGTATTGTCCGCCGATGGATATAGGGTTACCTCCTCATAAGAGAGCAGAAGCTTCAGATCCCGGATAGAAGAAAGGGAAACGGTCTCGGTTTTCAGAAGCGTAAATCCGTCCGGGGCGTCGGTGTCAGCATAGCTCCCCGCCGTTTTTCCGGAGGAGGGCGTCTGGGAGGAAAGGGGGATGGCGGCAGTGGTATGGGCGCCGGCGGCCGTATTCTGTTTGGGGGAAGGGACGGGCGTGGTATCGCCGGGCAGGGAAGCATCACCCGGCGCCGCATAGGCACCCAGATAAAAGGCACCGAAGCACAGCCCTGCAGTGAGAAGAGGAGTGATAATTTTTATAATTCCGCTTTTTTTCTTAGTCATTTTAATCGTAACCAGCCTTTCTTTTATAAATACCGCATTTTCACACAGGGACGCGGAGGCGGCGGAGGAAGGGGAGAGGGCACCCGGTTCCAGAGCGTCCAGCAGAGTAAGCCCGTAGGCCTTGCGTTCCTGCAGGGTCATGTCCCTGACTACCGCTTCGTCGCAGGAAAGCTCGCAGCAGCGTTCTACCTGACGGAGAAGGAGGTAAGAGAAGGGATTAAAAAAGTGGATGCATTTCACCAGTTGGAACAGCCATTTGTACCAGATATCTTTCCTTTTATAATGAGTCAGTTCGTGCAGAAATATATAGGAAAGATCGCCGGAGCGCTGCAGGGTATCCGCAGGAAGGACAATGGCCGGCCGCAGAAGGCCGGTGAGCATAGGAGATCCGGCATCCGGGCTGACGAGCAGCCTGGGAGGACGCCGGACGGCAAGCCGGGCGCAGGCGCTTTCATAACAGGAATTGATGACCGGTGAATCAACCGGAAATGCACGGCAGCAGACCTTTCTGAGAAATGTGCGGGAGGCAGCCGCCGTACGCAGGAAAAGAAAAACCGCCGTAACGAGCCAAAGTGTAGCTAAAACTGCCGGCAGAGAATCCGCGGTTCCGGCAGGAAAAGAGGATACAAAAGAAGGATCTCCGGTATCTGTCCGTACCTTGGAAACCCCTTCCTGGTCCGGATGATAGCGGCTGTTTTGTGCGGCGACCGTATCCTGCGGGAAGGCATCCGGGAAAGCGGCGGCAGGCGCTTCCTCACGAACCGGAGAAGATGGGACTGCCGCCTGCCCATCAGCCTGTGGACTCGTATTACCGGCCTGTTCACCGGTCTGTAAATCTGTACTGCCGGACAGGGACTGTTCCTGCCCGGGCTGCCCGGAGCTGCGGATGACATGGTTTAGCAAACCCTGCTCCGGAGTGATAGGCAGAAGCATCCGAAGGGCAACTATGGCCCAGATATAATACATCCATGTGCCGGAAAACGCTTTGCCCAGCACCGGACGAGACACGGACAGCAGGATAACCAGAAAACTGCCGGACAGCGACAGGGAAAGAAGCAGGATAAGAAAATCAGTCATTCGTTTCCTCCTCCCAGAACTGCCGGAGCGTACGGATATCCTCGCGGCTGATTTTGTTATTTTCTACAAGCATGGAAACCAGCTGGCGGGAATCCCCGGAAAAAAATTTGTCGATCAGATGTTCGGTCTGCTCCAGGGTATATTCCTGTTCCGAAAGAGCGGCGGAATAATAGGAAACGGTTTGTTTATCCCGCAGCAGGGCGCCCTTTTTTACCAGCTTGCTCAGCATGGTATAGATGGTGGTGTCCTCCCAGCCGCACCGCTGCTTCAGGGTACGGACAATTTCCGTACTTGCGGCAGGCGCCTGCTTTTCCCATACTATTTTCATGATTTCCAGTTCGGCTTCACTGATTTTATTTTTCTTAATCATTATTCCTCCTGAATACTCTATGCTTATAGAGTATAAGGCTACTCTATCATTATAGAGTGAGTAAGTCAAGAGGGAAACGGAAAAAGCCGTGATTGCGGTCCGCGGTTTAAAATGCTAAGATGGCTGTAGCTGTAAATTGCTGTAAATAAGGGATTAGCAGGGATTGGGAACGGGCATGAAAAATAGTGTGACTTTAAAGGGCTGTGTAGTAGAAAAATGCATCCGGATTTCTTCATTGTTCAGTGCTTTCCGGCAGGTTTTCGGAAAAGATTATTATTTCAGCGGAGAAACCCATGATTTCTGGGAGCTGGTCTGCGTGGTGGAGGGAGCTATCGGGGTCACGGCGGGTGAGGATGTTTTTCTTCTGGAAACCGGGCAGGCGGTTTTGCACCGGCCTATGGAATTCCACAGCTTTTGGTCGGAAAAGGATACCTGCCCGGATATTATCGTGGTGACGTTTGCGGGAGATATTATGCCGGCGATGAAGGAATGGCGTTTCCGGCCCGGAAAGAAAGACGTGGAAGAGCTTTGTGCTCTGTTATCCTGCCTGTCAAGGATTTTTCAGATCGAACAGAGAATCCTGGTAGAAAAGGTTCTGCCGGGAAGAGAGGCGGAAGCCCATCTGTTTGTCAGCCGGCTTGAAAATATTCTTTTGGCGGCATGTACCAGAGAGGAAGAGGATTTTACCAGGATACGGTCGGCAGGAGCGGAGAATTACCGTACCGTGGTCCGGGTGCTGGAGGAGCATGTGGCGCAGCGGCTGACGGTTTCCGAGGTGGCCCGCATGTGCAGCATGAGTGAATCGGCCATAAAGAAAACCTTTACCCGGTATGCCGGCATCGGGATGATGGCATATTTTAACCAGATGAAAATACGCCGTGCCGTGAAGCTGATGGGGGAGGGGATGAGCGTGGGGCAGGCCGCGGCGGCAGTCGGTTTTACGGATCAGAATTATTTCAGCACGGTTTTCAAACGGACCACGGGGATGTCTCCCCGTGCCTATCTTTCCGGCAGGGAGTATACCTGAATTCAAAGATTTTGTCCCCCAAATCCTATAGAAATGTATTTTTGGATATGGTAAAAATAAGGTAACCAGGAAGGGACTGAACCGTTACAAAAAAGTAACGCGGCAGATACTTTGTATACATAGAATAGAGGGAGGACAAACCAGATGGAACAAGTAAAGGTAGGAATGATAGGGCTGGGAAACCGGGGATACGGGCTGCTGAAGGATGCCATCCTTAAAATGCCTTCGGTGAAGGTGACGGCGGTATGCGATGTTTATGCGGACCGCTTCGAAAATGCGGTGCGGCTGACACAGGAGGAGTGCGGGCATACACCCTTTGGTACGACGGATTACAGGGAACTTCTGGCGAGAGAGGATGTGGAGGCGGTAGTCATTTCCTGTGCATGGGAAGGCCATATCCCTGTGGCGGTGGATGCCATGCGGGCGGGAAAAGCGGTTGGCATGGAAGTGGGCGGTGCATACAGCGTCAAGCAGTGCTGGGATCTGGTGGATGCCTATGAAGAGACGGGTACCCCGTTCATGTTCCTGGAGAACTGCTGTTACGGCAGAAGGGAACTGATGGCCCTGAATATGGTAAAGCAGGGGCTGTTCGGTGAGATAATCCACTGCAGGGGCGGCTATATGCATGATCTGCGTGAGGAAGTGGGAACCGGACTGGAAAAACGCCATTACCGCCTGCGCAACTATAAATACAGGAACGCGGAAAATTACCCCACCCACGAGCTGGGGCCTATAGCCAAGATCCTGCATATCAATCATGGGAACCGGATGCTGACCCTGACCTCCATGGCCTCCAGGGCGGAAGGCATGCATGCCTTTGCGAAGGAACGGTATCCGGAAAATGAAAATCTGGTCCGGGCTAAATTTGCCCAGGCAGATGTGGTAAATACCATTATTAAATGTGCGGGAGGCGAAACAATCCTTCTGACCCTGAATACCACGCTTCCCCGTTTTTACAGCAGGGATTTCACCGTCTGCGGGACGAAGGGCATGTACGAAGAAGAAAACGATACGGTTTTTCTGGACGGAAAATATACGGAAGAAGAGGAGTTTTCTTTCCGGAAATATTGGGGAAATGCGGAAGAATACGAGAAAGAATATGATCATCCAATCTGGAAGGATTTCCTGAATGACGGCGTACTCGGAGGGCATGGGGGTATGGACTGGCTTGTGCTGCGCGCTTTCTTTGACAGTGTCCGGGAGAAAAAGCCGTGTCCTGTAGATGTTTATGATGCGGCTTCCTGGATGTGCATCACGGCACTGTCGGAGGAGTCTATTGCCCTGGGCGGCCAGCCGGTGGCTGTCCCTGATTTTACCAATGGCATGTGGATGGACAGGGAGGAACCGGAGCTGTAAAAGCCCCGGTCCTTCTCTGTTTATCCGATGGTTTTCCAGTGCTTATCCACTTTATTAAGAACCTCGCAGCCATCCGCGGTTACGAGGACCAGATCCTCCACGCGCACGCCGAATTTCCCGGGAAGATAGACACCGGGTTCGATGGAAAAGGTCATACCTTCCTCCACTGCGGCAGTATTTGCCAGACTCACATCTCCTGGCTCATGATCCTGAAGGCCGATGGAATGGCCCAGCCGGTGAGTGAAATAGTCCCCATAACCCGCTTCTGTAAGGAGCTCCCGGGCCGCCCTGTCCAGATCACAGAAGCGTACCCCGGGACGGATCAGGCTTTCCGCCTTTTCATTGGCCCTTCTCACCAGATCATGAATCGGGGCATAGTCCGGATCTTCCTTCTTACAGAAAAAGGTGCGGGTCATGTCGGAGCAATAGCTGTCCTTCCGGCAGCCCATGTCAATGACAATACAGTCTCCCTCCTTCAGTACGGTATCATCCGGTTCATGATGGGGATCCGCCGCGTTGGCACCAAAAGAAATGATGGTGTTAAAGCCTTCTTCACAGCCTTCCTCTTTATAGAGGGAACGGATATAGTCCGCACATTCCTTTTCCGTCATACCTTCCTTCAGCCAGGCCGCCGCTTTTTCCATGCAGGCGTCATTGATGCGGGAGGACTCTCTCATCTTTTCTTTTTCATAATCATCTTTGATAGAACGTACACCATCCACACATGCGGATGCATTCACATAACGCACCCCGGGATTACGTTCCATCAAATCCAGCAGGAAACGGGCCGGCCAGCTTTTGTCTACGCCCATGTCCGAAACGGCATCCACATGGGATGCCACAATACCGATACAGTCATCCGTATCCGTCATCCATACTTTCCCGATATCGGTTTCCGGGATAACGAAAAGATTGTTCAGGAAAAAGACATGCTTTCCGTCCGTACGGATGTACAGGGCAAAAAGCCGCTCATAGGGTTCGATCCGCACACCGGTCAGATACCAGATGCTCAAAGGATCGCTTACTATCATCTGCGTCAGCCCCTTGTTCTCAAGCTGCCCGCATACCCGGCCAAGCCGGTCTGCATAAAGCTGGTTCATGCTTCTACCTCTCATTCCGCCATTCATTCGGCTGTAAAATCAAATTAGGGAATCCATAAAATCTATCTCTATTATAGGCAGGACGGAGGAAAAAGAAAATAGGCAGCTGTATTTATTTGACAGATATGCACGGAGCTACTAGAATAAAGGGATATGGGGAACCGCGTTCCGGCAGCTGCCTGTGCTGGCAGTGAAAATCGGATCAATACAGGAGGACAGTTTATGTTTCATGTTCCGGAGATGATTCTTTTTGATTATGGACAGACCCTGGCGGATGAGGGGGATTATGATCCGATAAGGGGTAACCGTGCTGTTCTGGAGATGGCAGTGAGCAACCCCCGCAAGATTACGCCGGAACAGCTTCAGGATGCTGCGGACGGACTGACAAAGGATATAGGGGAACTGTTCGGGGAGGAAAAGAGAAACAATCCGGAAGGAGAATTTTCCTGCAGGGCATTTAACCGGTATTTGTATGAATATCTGGGAATCGAACTGCCCATGCCCTGGGAAGAGGTGGAACGGGTATTCTGGAAGGCGGCTGCGAAAGTAAGGAAGGCGGACGGGATAGAAAAGCTGCTGGCGTACCTTCATGATAGGGGGATCCGTACCGCTGTTCTCAGCAATATGATGAAGGATACCGGGACTCTTACCGAAAGGATTCATGAGCTTCTTCCGGATAACCACTTTTCTTTTATTATGGCGTCCAGTGATTATCTCTTCCGGAAGCCCCATCCCCGTATTTTTGAAATGGCCCGGGCCAAAGCGGGCCTTTCGGCTGATACGATCTGGTATTGCGGCGACAATCTTGTCTGCGATGTGAAAGGGGCCGCCGGAGTGGGGATGAAACCGGTATGGTATACCCCCTATGCGAAAAAGGGGCAGGAGGCACCCGAAGGAATCTCCTATATGACGATAAACCATTGGGAGGAATTCATTCAGCTTCTGGAGCTTTTCCGCGGGGACAAGGGCATATGCCTTACCGTGGACAAGGCGGATTATAATCCCGTGTGGAAGAAACGTAAGCGCGTCGCCGTGCGTGGTTTTATCCGGAAGGAAGGCCGCTATGCCATGATTCACAGCGGGAAATACGGAGAGTATAAATTCCCGGGAGGCGGAGCCAAACCCGGAGAGCAGCTGGAGGATACCCTTTTAAGAGAGGTACAGGAGGAAACCGGCCTGCGTGTGATAAGAGGAACCATACGGTATGCCGGCAGGGTGAGGGAAACCAGACAGGGGATGGGAGAGGAAATCCTGGAAATGATTTCGTATTATTTTGCCTGTGAAACGGAGAAGGATACGGCAGACCGCTGCCTGGATGCCTATGAAAAGGAATATGAATATGAACCGGCTTTTGTTACGCTGGAAGAAGCCATCCGCAATAACGAGAGGATAACGGACACCGGGAATATCCCGTGGATTGTCAGGGATACGCTTGTGATGAAAGCTCTCCTGCAAAAAGAAAGGGAAGGAAATGGGAAGGAATAAGAAAGGCATTCTTGCTTTGGCAGCAGTACTGCTGTGCGTGCTGGCCGCGGTTGCGTTCCTGGTAAGCAACGAAAAAAGTTCCCCTGTGGAAAAGCTGGAGGAAAGCATTGCCTGTTCGGACGGAACGCTGTCTTTTACTATCCCGGAAGCATATGACAGTTCCTGGTATTTGCAAATCAGCGGCCGGTTGGAAACGGGAAACGGCGGTATGAGTGTGCACTATCTGGAGGAACTAAGCCGGGAGGGCAGTTGGGAGAAAAATGTGACCTATTCGTTTCAAACGGAAGAGGGAAACTACAGTGAACTGCTTCTGTATGTGTCCACAGGAAAAGAAGAGGCGGATATTGATTTGCTTTCCTATCTTCCGAAAAAGTAGGGAGGCAGGCGGGTAAAACGGAAATTTTATTCGGATAAAAAACGCCGGCCGTGCGGAAAGTAAAGGGGACTTTCCGCACGGCCGGTTTTCATAACCGCAGGGCCGGACACCGGCGTATGGTATGACCGTCCGTTTCCGGATTACGGGAAATGACGAAAGGTAAGGACCTCAGGAAAAAGACGCTTCCGGGAAGTTATCCTGTGTCTGTGCTTTGTCATTCATAAAGCTGTATTGGGACATAAACAGGTTATGATATGGCCCTTTATTTACCAGAAGCTCTTCGTGGCTGCCGCTTTCCTGTATTTTGCCCTTATCCACATACAGGATACGGGTACAATTTTGTATGGTGGAAAGGCGGTGGGCGATAATAAAGGAAGTACGCCCTTTCAGCAGCTCGTTCAGCCCTTTTTGCAGGATGATTTCCGTTTCCGTATCAATGCTGGAGGTGGCTTCATCCAGTATCAGGATTTTAGGATCGGCCAGCAGGGCGCGGGCGAAGGAAATCAGCTGTCGCTGTCCGGCGGACAGACGGCTTCCTCTTTCGTTTACCTGCGTATGGTAGCCCTCCTCCATCTGCATGATGAAATCATGGGCACAAACGGTTTTGGCGGCTCTGACGACCTCTTCATCCGTGGCGGTACGGTTCCCGTAGCGGATATTATCCATGATGGTACCGGAAAAAATGAAGCTGTCCTGCATCATAACCCCCATCTGGGTCCGCAGAGAATGAAGCGTGACTTTGGAAATATCCGTGTCGTCGATACGTATGGTGCCGCCGCCGATGTTATAAAAACGGCTGAGCAGGTTGACGATAGTGGTTTTCCCTGCGCCGGTAGGGCCGACGATAGCAAAGGACTCACCCGGCATGGCGGTAAAACTCACATCATCCAGGGTTTTTATGCCTTCTTCATAGGAGAAGGATACATGGTCAAAAGTCACCTTGCCGGTAATCGGAGGCATTTCCACCGCATCGGGGGCATCCTTAACCGCAACAGGTTCATCGATGGTTTCAAAAATGCGCTCCAGATAGGAAATTGCTGTCAGCAGGGAGTTATAAAAGTTAGCCAGGGTGGTGATAGGGGACCAGAACCGGCTGATATAACCGGTAAAGGCTACCAGCACACCAACGGAAGCGGTTCCTCCGTTCATGGCCATATCCACGATAGCCACATACAGAAAGGCAGTGGTTACGGCCGAAATTACGTCCACGGTAGGTCCCATCATGAAGTTAAAACGCACCGCACGCATCCAGGACTGACGGTATCCGTCGCTGAGATGGTTAAAAATACCGCTGTTTTCTTTTTCCCTTACAAAGGACTGGGTTACCCGGATACCGTTAATGCTCTCCGCAATATAGGCGTTCAGGTTGGACTGCTTATTGCTCTGGATCTGCCATGCCCGGTGCTGCTTCTTCTTAATCAGGCTGGCAAAGATAGCCAGGACGGGAAGACCGCACATACACATCAGAGTCAGCTTCCCATTAATGGAAAGCATGAAAAAGATGATGAATATCAGGCTGCACAGGTCGGTTATGGTATTGAGGAGACCGTTGGATAGCAGGTCGCTTAAGTTATTGACATAGTTAACCACCCTTACCTGGATTTTGCCATGGGGCCTGTCGTCATAGTAGGAGAACGGAAGCTCCTGTAAATGGCAGAAGATATCAGTCCGCAGCTGGTGGATGACGGACTGGCCGACCCGGTTGGTGATTTTAATTTTGGCTTTCAGGGAAATGACCGAATACAGGATAATCAGCAGCGTATAAAGGCTGATGCGGATCAATCCCCGGATATCCCCTGCGGGAATGATGTCATTCATGACGGTCATAAAAAAGCGGGGGATCAGCATGGTAAGCGCACTGGCGGAAAGCATGAGGAAGGCTGCCAGGAACATATCCTTCTTAAAAGGAAGGACATAATGGCCGAGACGTTTCAGCTGCCCCAGGTCAAAGTGGTCTTCCATGATCTCGTCGATATCGTATTTATTACGTGCCATATTAACGTCCCTCCTTTGCCGGTGTATGGTACTGATGCTCAAAGACCCTTGCGTAGTAGCCGTTGTTTTCAAGCAGCTCTTTATGGGTTCCCCGTTCCGCGATCCGTCCGTGATCCAGAACCAGAATCTGATCGGCATCCTTCAGGGAGGAAATACGGTAGGCGATGATGAAAATGGTGTGGTTGCCTTCCAGGTTTTTCAGCTGTTTCTGTATGTAGGTTTCCGTTTCCATATCCACAGCGGACGTGGTGTCATCCAGTATGAGGATAGACGGATCCTTCAGCAGGGCACGGGCCAGGGAGATACGCTGCTTCTGGCCGCCGGAAAGGCCGACGCCCCGTTCCCCCACGATGGTATCATAGCCTTCGGGCATAGCCTGGATGAAATGGTTGGCATCTGCCGCGATGGCGGCTTTTTTTACTTTGTCAAACGGACAGTCGGGCCGGGCATAGGCGATATTTCCTTCAATGGTATCGGAAAAGAGGAAAACGTCCTGCATAGCCATTCCGATGTTGTCACGCAGCTCATACAAATCCAGATCCTTAACGTTGACACCGTCCACAAGGACATCACCCTCCGTTGTATCGTAGAAACGGCACAGCAGATTCATGATGGTGGATTTGCCGGCTCCCGTGGGGCCGAGAATCCCTATTGTCTGGCCGGGCTTCACGGAAAAGCTCACATCCTGTATAATATCCTCGCCCTCCGCCTGGTAGGAAACATTCCTGAATTCGATGCTTCCTTTATAATGCTTTTTGGTAATGGCATTAACCGGCTTGCTGATATGAGGCTCCTCGGAAAAGGTGGTATGGATTTTTTCCACGGAGGTAACGAAACGCTGTACGTCATTCACAAACCAGCCGGCCATACGCAGGGGCATATTCAGCATCCAGAGGTAACCGTTAACGGTAACAAGGCTTCCCAGGGATAGTTCCCCCCGGATAGCCATGATGCCTCCGTAAAGCATGAGGACAACGGTAAGGATATTGGAGAAGAATTCAAAAATAGGAACATATTTGGACCAGATAGCGGCGCAGTCCAGCTCGGCAGTCTTATAGGCATCGTTTTCCGCTTCGAATTTTTCCGTTTCATAGTCTTCCTTGGCAAAAGCCTTTACCACCCGGTTGCCGCTTATATTTTCCTGGACAAAAGCGTTCAGGCTGGAAAATCGGGTACGGATATTATGAAAGGCAGGTTTTACTTTTTTAAACTGGCAGACGGTCAGCACCACCGTAAAAGGCAGGATACACAGCATGCACAGCGCCAGCTTGGTATTGATTGTAAAAATCATTATCAGGGCAAAGCAGAAATACAGGATATTTTCAAAGATGGAAGATATGACATTAGCCACAAAGTGACGGATGGCATCCATATCACCCGTCTGGCGGCTCATAAGGTCACCGGTGCGGTTACGGTTATAGAAGGCAAAATCCTCCATTAAAAGCTTGCGGTACACCGCATCTCTCATTTTATAAAGTACACCCTGGGAACAGATTTCGAAATTGTAAGGAACCATGAAGCGGAGAACACTTCGTATTGCAGTTACCAGAAGCAGTATGAGTACCAGTACGGGAAGCTTGTCGTACTGTCCGCCGCTGATAACATCGTCTACGACCTTTCCGCTGACGATAGGATTAATGATGGCAAGCCCTGCCAGAAATGTTACGAGAAACAATCCCAGAAAGAGCCGCTTTCGGTAAGGCTTGATAAAGGAATAGAACCATTTCATTGGTGTCATTTGGATATCCCCTCCCGGATGATATAAAAATTTGGTAATTATTAAGTTCCTTTCTATATTAGGGGATTGGGAGGAAAATAAAATGTATAATCTTGTTTTGTTTTTGTATTATTTTGGTGCTGGGGGATATTGGGGTATGTGACAGACCACATACCCATGAACCTTGGTTCGTTGCAATCACGACGTTTCTAACCGGGTGATCCGCTGGCTGCGGCGGAGGGCTGATTTAGTACTTTCCGCTGACAAAGCCGTGAGGATTTGAGGATGGAAATGCTTCCCGGGTGTGTAAAATAAATCGGTAACAGGAAGTCTGCACCTGACGTACACCGCTTTGCCTGAAGCAGAATACATCCTATATTTGTCAAAGCCAATATTTCCGTACAATTTCCATGGCTTCATTCTCACTGATGCAAAACCGTTGTTTTATCTTTTCTGCAGTCTCTTCAAAGCTGACGCCCAGTTCCCGGCAGGTCTCGACGATTCCTTTTTCGATTCCTTTTTCGATTCCGTCCGCTACCAGCATTTCTCCTAATTTTGTCATTGCTATCATCTCCTTTATTCTGTTTAATTCCGTTTTGGTTAGAAATTTGTCTGCCAGAGTATACAAAACCGCCTGCATTTTCTCTAATTCCATTTCGGTTATTGTTTCCCTGGAATTTTGAAGGATAATCAGGCTTTTTCGTATGCGTTCTTCGATCCGCAGACGGCCTGACATCAGCGGCGTGAGCAGCAGTGAAACGAGATCTGCTTTTGCGGGTTTCAGCCCCTGCTCTGCGTTTTCTTTCAGACGCTTAAAAAGTTGGTCCGCGTTTTTCCCCCTCAGCCGTACCGCCTTAACCTGGTAAACATTAATTCCTTCTTTCAGTATTGTTTTCGGGCGCTTTACCTTTGCGGAACAGATTACATAGGTGATCACTTCTGTGTGATGGATCCGGCTGGTAGCTGCCTCATACTCCCGGAATCGTTTCAGATCTTCGTTGGTAATGGAATCGCTTTCAAATTCCAGATGAATCCAGACGCCGTCCATCCTTACGTAGTTAAAATCCTGATACATTTGCCGCGCTTCCAGCTTTACTGTCTCCGTAGGGGCGATATAACTGGCAATACCCTGGATGCCCAGCAGCGGCATCAATTCTTCGCCAAAATATTGGGCCGCTGTCTTCAGTGCCAAATCTTCATGGTGAATGGGGCTTTTGACGGCCGGGTTCTTTACTGTTTGTTCTTTACTTACCTTTTTGGTGTGTTTTTTCACACAGCCTCCTGTTCCGTAAGCCATGTGTAAAATCCTGCCTTTCATATAATTATAACTGATAAAACGACACCGGACAACCGCATCTTACCTTTTTAATCTGTTATATTTTATAGTTCTTTTGTGTTTGGTCTATAGAATTTGTTTTCTGTAAACAGGGATTGAATCATTGTCCGATACGGACTGAGAATTTGAAATGGCAATTAAAAGAAAATGCTGATTGGTATGGCTGTTTGTGGCAGGCAGTAGCTTACACATAGTTCCGGCAGCCGGTGTTTCTTTATTATAGCAGTTGCCGGGGGGACTGTAAATGTAGTATGGGAATTATTTCCGATTATTCTATGCCAGTACTCCATCCGGCCAGGATTTTTTGAAATCCTGGCCCCTCGGTCTGTTTCTAATTCTGTTTCTTCCTATATTTAGAGGGGGACTCCCCAAAGTGTTTTTTAAATAGTTTGCTGAAGTGGTAGGCATCGTCGTATCCCACGCACAGGGCAATGTCCTGGATGCTGGCATCCTTTTGTTTGTCAAGAAGAAGCCTGGCTTTTTCCATTCTCACCTTTATGAGGTGGTTGATGGGGGTGTCGCCGGTCTCGCTTTTAAATATTTTGGATATGTAAAAGGGGCTGAGGTACATGTTGCGGGCTATCTGGTCAAGGGATATTTTTTCGTTGTAATGGCAGTCCAGATAGTCGATGATTTGTTCGACTACGTATTTTTTGTTGGTGGATTCAAATTCATAGCCTTCTTCAATGCTTATGGGGGCAACAACCTGCTCGCGGTAGAGGAGGAGGATCATCTGGGTGACGTAGGCTTTTAGCATGAAGTAGCGTCCCGGCTGGCAGCTTGTGCTCTCTGTTTTGATGAGGGAGCAGAGGCGGGAGAGGGTGACAAATGTCTTTTCCCCGGGGCGGATAAGGCATTCGTGGCCGGGGAAGAGGATTTGGTTGGCCTCCATGTCGCGGATGTGGATGTCGGTAAAGGCTACGTAGAATTCTTCAAGGGGGGCATCGGGAGCGGCATAGGTGCAGTGGTGCTGGATGCCGGGGTTGATGAGGAGGACGTCGCCTTTTTTGACGGGATACCATTTTCCGTCCAGCATAAAATGACCCTCACCGGACAGGATCAGGGCGATTTCTATGAAGTCGTGGCTGTGGGGGCGTTCGGGTTCCTTTCGGGACAGCTGGCAGGTGAAGAGGAATGTTGGATTCAGGTCGTCGTAGGTGATGTCATATTGTATTTGGCACATGGTGGTGAATCAGCTCCTTGTGTTAGGGGTGGTGGAAGGGATGTCGGGGCATAAGGGAGGGGCGTAAAAAACGGAAGGACGTTGAACCCTGAGGGCCGCAGAACCCTGAAGGCCGCAGAACCCTGAAGCCCGCAGGGCTTCAGGGCTTGGGGCAGTCGCCCCAAGCCTCCCTAAAAGGAAAAGCAGCCTGGGAAGCAGGCGGCGGTGGGGCTGCCGTCTGTTTCCCATTCTGTTTTTCCTTTTAGGGAGGTTGCTGCTCGTTGGTAACAACATTATAATCCATTCTCTCTCAAAAAAGTATCCCTCTTGGGTGAAAAAATTGAAAAGTTGAATTTTTTATTAATTCGGGGTGGTTGATGTTGCATATCGGGAAAAAGTTTAGTACACTGTAGATTGAAATATTACCGGCTTGATTTTGTTGGGCTTTTGCTTGTTTGGCGGGGCTCAGGGTCAGGTCCATGAGGATAAAGGAGGAGAACCAATGGCACAGGTTGGTATTGTAATGGGAAGTGATTCCGATATGCCTGTTATGGCAAAGGCGGCGGATATTCTGGAGGAGCTGGGGATTTCTTATGAGATGAAGATTATTTCGGCCCACAGGGAACCGGATGTGTTCTTTGAATATGCGAAGAGCGCGGAAGCAAAGGGGTTCAAGGTAATCATAGCGGGTGCAGGTATGGCTGCGCATCTTCCGGGTATGTGTGCTGCAATTTTCCCTATGCCGGTTATTGGTATTCCTATGCATACGACTTCTCTTGGCGGAAGGGATTCCCTATATTCCATCGTTCAGATGCCCAGCGGGATTCCGGTAGCTACGGTGGCGATTAACGGAGGCGCGAATGCGGGGCTTCTTGCTGCAAAGATCCTTGCCACATCGGATGCCGTGCTTTTGGAGAAATTGAAGAATTATTCCCAGGGTCTTAAGGAGAGTGTGCAGAAGAAAGATGCGCATCTTCAGGAAGTTGGTTATAAGAATTACAGTAAGTAAACTTCCATGCCCGGTTTATCGGGTAAAACCATGCATGAAAGCAGCCGTGCCGAATGGCATCAAAGCTGTGGAAGCGGAGCTTTTCCTATAAAGATAAAACGATGGAACCCGGAAGGTGCAGGATACCTGACGGGCTTCCTATATAACGGAGGATACGATGGATTATAAGAACGCTGGTGTAGATATTGAAGCAGGGTATAAATCGGTAGAACTTATGAAAAAATATGTGAAGGAGACCATGCGCCCCGAAGTGCTGGGCGGCCTTGGCGGATTTTCAGGGGCTTTTTCCCTGGAAAGCTTTCAGGGGATGGAAAAGCCTACTCTAGTTTCCGGAACGGACGGCGTGGGAACGAAGCTGAAGCTTGCGTTTCTGCTTGATAAGCATGATACGGTGGGAATCGACTGCGTGGCTATGTGTGTGAACGATATTGCCTGCGCGGGGGGTGAACCGCTGTTTTTCCTGGACTACATTGCATGCGGAAAGAACTATCCTGAGAAAATCGCCACGATTGTAAAAGGGGTGGCGGATGGCTGTAAGCAGGCGGGTGCTGCCCTGATTGGCGGCGAGACTGCGGAAATGCCCGGCTTTTATCCGGAAGAAGAATACGATCTGGCCGGTTTCGCCGTGGGCATTGTTGATGAAAAGAAGCTGATTACCGGAGAGAACCTGAAGCCGGGAGATGTACTTGTCGGTATGGCAAGCTCCGGGGTTCACAGCAACGGTTTTTCGTTGGTAAGAAAGGTTTTTGAAATGACAAAGGAATCCCTGGATACTTATTATGAGGAGCTGGGGACAACACTGGGCGAAGCGTTGATCGCCCCTACCAAGATTTATGTGAAGGCGCTGAAGGCTGTAAAAGCTGCAGGCGTTACCATTAAAGCCTGCAGCCATATTACGGGCGGCGGATTTTATGAGAATATTCCCCGTATGCTTCCGGAAGGTATGTGCGCGGTGGTTAAGAAGGACAGTTATGAGGTTCCTGCCATTTTCAGGCTTCTTGCCCAAAAAGGAAATATTGATGAGCAGATGATGTATAATACATATAATATGGGTATCGGCATGATCCTGGCTGTGGACACTGCCCAGGCGGATGCCGCGGCGGCAGCGATCCGGGAAGCGGGAGAAACACCGGTAATCCTGGGGGAAGTGAAGGCCGGGGAAAAAGGAGTCGAGTTATGCTGAGAATTCTGGTATGTGTATCCGGCGGAGGCACCAATCTTCAGGCGGTTATCGATGCCATTGGGGATGGCCGTATAACCAACACGGAAATCGCAGGAGTTATCAGCAACAATAAAAATGCGTATGCGCTTACCAGAGCCAGACAGAGCGGAATAGAAGCCATCTGCCTGTCTCCCAAGGATTTCCCGGACAGGGCGGCGTTTAACCGGGCGTTCCTCGATAAAGTGGATTCCTGTCTGCCGGATTTGATTGTGCTCGCCGGTTTTCTGGTGACGATACCGGCGGCTATGATAGAGAAGTACCGGAACCGTATCATCAATATCCACCCGTCTTTAATCCCTTCCTTCTGCGGCGTCGGGTTTTATGGGCTGAAGGTTCATGAAGCGGTGCTTGCCAGAGGCGTGAAGGTGACGGGAGCCACCGTGCATTTTGTGGACGAAGGGACGGATACCGGGCCGATTCTCCTTCAGAAAAGCGTGGAGGTAAACGAGGATGATACCCCGGAGAGCCTGCAGCGGCGTGTTATGGAGGAAGCGGAATGGCAGCTCCTTCCCCGGGCGATCGATTTGATTGCCAACGGGAAAGTCAGCGTAACAGACGGAAAGGTGAGATACAAATGAAAATTCTGATTGTAGGCGGCGGCGGCCGGGAGCATGCCATTGCTGCGGCCGTGGCGAAAAGCCCGAAAGCAGATACTATATATTGTGCGCCGGGAAATGCCGGGATTGCCCAGGTGGCAGAATGTGTACCCATCGGCGTGGATGAATTTGATAAAATAGCATCTTTTGCTAAAGAAAAAGAGGTGGATCTGGTCATCGTAGGGCCGGATGATCCTCTGGCGGCCGGGATAGTGGATGTCCTGGAGGCGGCGGGGCTGCGTGTGTTCGGCCCCAGGAAAAATGCGGCTATTCTGGAAGGAAGCAAAGCTTTTTCCAAGGATTTGATGAAAAAATATAACATCCCCACTGCGGCGTATGAAACCTTTGATGATGCCGAACAGGCGGCGGCCTATCTGGAACAGGCGGAATATCCTGTTGTGCTCAAGGCGGACGGCCTTGCTTTAGGCAAAGGCGTCCTCATCTGCAATTCGAAGGACGAAGCGCTGGAAGGCATGAAAAGCATTATGCTGGATAAGCAGTTTGGTTCTGCGGGAAACCGTATGGTAGTGGAAGAATTTATGACCGGAAGGGAAGTGTCCGTACTTTCCTTTGTGGATGGTAAAACCATCCGCATTATGACATCCGCCCAGGACCATAAACGGGCCTGCGACGGAGATAAGGGTTTGAATACCGGCGGAATGGGAACTTTTTCCCCGTCCCCTTTTTATACGAAAGAAGTGGACGATTTCTGTAAACAATATATATACCAGCCCACTGTGGATGCCATGGCAAACGAAGGAAGAGCGTTCAAGGGAATTATTTTCTTCGGTTTGATGCTGACGGATAAAGGCCCCAGAGTACTGGAATATAATGCCAGATTCGGGGATCCGGAAGCGCAGGTGGTGCTTCCGCGGATGAAAAACGATATTTTGGATGTGATAGAAGCATGCATAGACGGTACCCTGGATAAAACGGAGCTTCAGTTTGAAGACAATGCGGCGGTATGCGTGGTGCTCGCTTCCCAGGGATATCCTGTGAAATATGACAAGGGGCTGGTCATCAGCGGCCTGGAGAAATTCCGGGATGCCGGCGGCTATTATTGCTTCCATGCCGGAACCAAATTTGACAGCCAGGGAAACATTGTGACAAACGGCGGCAGGGTCCTGGGGATTACAGCTACGGGAGACGATCTGAAAACAGCAAGGGCCAAGGCTTATGAAGCGGCCGGCTGGGTAGACTTTGCCAATAAGTATATGCGTACGGATATCGGTAAAGCTATAGATGAGGCGTAACCACAAAAGGTAAAGGGGTCAGGAACATGAACAGGATAAAAAAGATAAGTACAGGATTTTTGCTTCGGATGACGGCAGTTTTGGCAGCGATACTGTTTTGTGCTGCAGTTCCGGGGCAGACAGCTCTGACAGGCTATGCGGCAAATACGCTGGGAAGTCAGGGGAGCCAGGGAAACAGCAGTGAGGGGAATGAAGATGCAGGGGGAGCGGAAGACGCAGGAGGAGAATTGGATGATGAAGTGAATAATATCATCAATGAAAACGCTGCGGAAGGTATAAACGGATCCACGGCATCCAAAATCAAGATTATTGCTGCCAGTGCCCGTGTTCGTTCCGAAGCCTCAACCAGCTCCAGTGTAGTGGGAAGCCTCGCTTCCGGCGATGTTATGGATGTTACCGGGGAAACTACGGGAAGCGACGGAAAAGTCTGGTATCAGATAACAGGAGAAAAGGACGGGAAAGCGATTAACGGTTATGTCCGTGAGGATACGCTGGAGGTAACCGAAACCGCGCAGCCGGAGGCACCGGCCGAAGTTCCGGAGGAAACGCCTGCGGAAGAACCCTCGGATACGGCGCCGTCAACCAACGATTACGATGTGAGCTATGCGGATGACGGTATGGGAAATAATGACTGGTATTTAAATGATAATGTGAAAGGTACCAGATATAAAATTTCCGATCTGCTAGGTGCGGCCCAGACCAATGAAACCAATATTGACACCATGGAAAAGCAGACGGGCAGCCTCCGTCTTATCATCATCATTCTGGCAGTGATTATCGGGCTTCTGGTTATTGTGGTAACTGTCATGATCTTTAAGCTGAAAGCGGCGTACGAAGACGGCTATGACGAGTACGGCGATGAGGATGACGAAGACGAAGACGACGAAGATATGGATGACGAAGACGAAGACGATGAGGACATGGACGACGAGGATGACGAAGACGACTATGTTCCCAGACGCAGCAGAAGAGGCGGCAGGGGAGGCCGGAACAATAAGAAGAAGCCGGCCCGGAGAAGCAGCAGATATTATGAAGAGGATGACGATGACGACGAGGAAGAAGAGGATGAGGACGACAGGTACTCCCGTGAAGAAGAGTATGACGAACCTCCCAGAAGAAGTTCCCGTTCTACCGGAAAAGGCAGAAAATCCCAGAATTATAAGCCGCGAAATTTCCTTGATATAGACGATGACGACGATTTGGACTTTGAATTCCTTGATTTAAAATAAAAACCGGCTGTCGGCAGACAGCCTCAGAAAAACAAGAAAGCCGCTGGGGATGGACTGCAGCGGCTTTTTCCCATAATCTTTATTCCGCTACCAACCCTCTGCGTCCCATGACATCCGCCCGGTATCCTATAGGACGCAGAGGGTTGGCTGAATGGGAAAAGCGGTTGACAGGATGTGCTCACTGTTATACTATAAATATAACAAAAGAAACACAGAAAGAAGAGCGATGCGTATTGGATATGTTTATAGAGATTGATTTCAGCAGTGATGAGGCATTATATATTCAGCTGAGGAACCAGATTATTCTGGGGATCGCTACCAACCGTTTTCATGAGGGAGATGTGCTTCCCAGTGTGAGACAGCTTGCTGACACCATCGGCATTAATATGCATACGGTGAATAAGGCGTACACCGTGCTGAAGCAGGAAGGCTATGTAAAGGTAGACAGAAGAAAAGGCGCGGTAATCGCTGTTGATGAGGGAACCAAGCAGGCTTTGCTGGATGTCCGGGAGGAACTACGGGTTTTGCTGGCAAAGGCAAGCTGTAAGAATATTTCCCGGGAAGAAGTGCATGCTTTAATTGATGAAATCTATGAAGAATATGGAGGACTGGAATAATGCAGTCACAGTATACGGATAAGGCCAGAACGGCCCTTATACTGGCTGAGAAGGCCGCCAGGAAGCTGAAACAGAATTATGTGGGGACAGAGCATATTCTTTTGGGGCTTCTGGAGGAAGGTACCGGCGTTGCTGCCAGAGTGCTGATAGAGAACGGGGCCAATGAATTGGAAATCCGTGAAATGATTGAAGATTTGATTGCGCCTGTATCGGAGACGCCGGTAAAGGAACGGGACGGATATTCCCCCCGGGCCATGTCTATTCTGGAAGAGAGCCACAGACAGGCCGCCAGGTTCCGCTCCCCTCTCACCGGGACGGAGCATATTCTGCTTTCCCTCTTAAAAGAAGGGGAGAATGTGGCCGTAAGATTACTGAATACCTGCGGGCTTCAGCCGCAGAAGCTGTATATGGATACACTGGCGGCTATGGGACAGGAGCCCGGGCTGTACAAAGAGGATCTGATGAAAAAACAGAAAAAGAAGGGCGGAGCCCCTACCCTTGACCAGTACAGTCGGGATATGACCGCCCTGGCCAGAGACGGCAAGCTGGATCCGGTTATCGGCAGGGAAGAGGAAATCAGCCGCGTGATCCAAATCCTCAGCCGGAGGACGAAGAACAACCCCTGTCTGGTAGGAGAACCCGGCGTGGGCAAAACCGCTATTGTGGAAGGGCTTGCCGCCAGAATCGTAGCCGGCGAGGTACCCGATACCGTGAAGAATAAACGGGTGCTTATGCTGGATTTGTCAGGTATGATAGCAGGCAGTAAGTACCGCGGTGAATTTGAAGAGCGGATTAAGAAGGTTATCCGGGAAGTGACCGATGACGGCAACATCCTGCTGTTTCTGGACGAACTGCATACCCTTATCGGAGCGGGCGGGGCGGAAGGGGCGATAGATGCCTCCAATATTCTGAAGCCATCCCTGGCGAGAGGGGAGATCCAGCTGATCGGCGCCACTACGATTACCGAATACCGCAAATATATTGAAAAAGATGCCGCACTGGAGCGCCGGTTCCAGCCGGTGAATGTGGAAGAACCTACGGAAGAAGAGGCTGTCCGCATTCTGGAAGGGGTTACCCCCAGATACGAGGATCACCATAAAGTAAAAATCCTGCCGGAGGCCATAGAAGCCGCGGTACGGCTGTCAAGCCGTTATATAAACGACCGCAGGCTTCCGGATAAGGCGATAGATTTGATTGACGAAGCGGCATCCGCCGTGCGTCTGCAGCATATGGAACCCCCGGAAGAGCTGCGCAGGCTCAATGAAGAAGTGAAGGAGCTGGACCTGAAGATCGAAGGGGCCATCCGGATAGAAGCCTTTGCCCAGGCGGGAGAATGGAAGCGGGAGCAGGATGCCCTGCTGAAGAAGCTCAGCCAGAAAAAGGCACGGCTGGAAAAGAAAAATGCGGCCAGAAGGGAAGCGGTTACGGAAAATGACATCGCCGGTGTCGTGGCCATGTGGACTAAAATCCCCGTTAGCAAGCTGGAGGAGAAGGAAAGCGAGCGTCTGCTGAAGCTGGAAGGAATCCTGCACAAACGGGTTATCGGCCAGGAAGAGGCGGTAAGCGCTGTGGCACGGGCCATGCGCAGGGGGCGGGTCGGTCTCCAGGATCCCAGGCGCCCGATTGGATCCTTCCTCTTTCTGGGCCCTACCGGTGTGGGAAAGACAGAGCTGAGTAAGGCTCTTGCGGAAGCGATGTTCGGATCGGAAAACGCCCTGATCCGCATCGATATGTCGGAATATATGGAAGGGCATTCCGTTTCCAAGCTGATCGGATCCCCTCCGGGCTATGTGGGCTTTGACGACGGCGGCCAGCTTTCCGAAAAGGTGCGCAGGAACCCTTATTCCGTGGTGCTGTTTGACGAAGTGGAGAAGGCCCATCCGGATGTGTTCAACATCCTGCTCCAGGTTTTGGACGACGGCCATATCACGGATTCCAAAGGAAGAAAGGTGAGCTTTAAGAACACGGTGCTCATCATGACCTCCAATGCCGGCGCACAGCGTATCATCGATCCGAAAAACCTGGGTTTTTCAGCCCATACGGATGAAAAGAAGGACTATGAGAAAATGAAAGCCGGTGTGATGGAAGAGGTTAAGCGCCTGTTCAAGCCGGAATTCATAAACCGTATTGATGAGATCATGGTGTTCCATCCTTTGACAAAAGAAAATATGAAACAGATCATCACCCTTCTTTCCAGGGATTTGACGGATCGGTGCAGCAAACAACTGAATATCCATCTGACTATTACACCGGCTGCAAAAAGCTTTATTGTGGAGAAGCACTCGGATCTGAAAATGGGAGCACGTCCTTTGAAGAGAGCCATCCAGAATATGATAGAGGATGCGTTGGCGGAAGAAATCCTTGCACGGAGAATCCAGCCGGGAGATAATGTAACCGTAGGATGCAAGGAAGGGAAAATTACCTTTCAGGTAAAAAAATAATACGTATTATGAGAAATACCGTCGGAGACGGATGATAAACCAAAAGGACGAACCATATTTAAGGAGGACAAAAGAAATGGCAGTAGTAGAAGAGTTAATCCGTGCAGAGGCAGACGGCAGCATCAGTTTTGGAAACCATACC
This sequence comes from Lachnospiraceae bacterium, assembly GCA_022845955.1. Taxonomy (GTDB): domain Bacteria; phylum Bacillota; class Clostridia; order Lachnospirales; family Lachnospiraceae; genus Eisenbergiella. The sequence continues at coordinate 5,199,554 of AP025576.1, read as the reverse complement.
CTTGCGGAGAAAGCGAAGCTGGAGGATTTTTCCCATGAAGGCGATCTGTATAAGGTGAAAACCTACCAGACCATGACCAAGCTGGAGAAAAACGGTATGTTTGTCTATGAGTCCGTGCCGGGTACCAGCGTGCTGTCTTTTCTGGAGGGTGAGGACGGCGTAAGCTTTGTGGTGGAAGGACAGGAGGATGCCCAGCTGACCATCGGCCTTCAGGACGATACGGAATATGACGTGCGGATTAACGGAGAGGATGCCGGAAGAATGTGCACAAACCTGGGAGGAAAGCTCAGTCTTTCCGTAGAACTGGTGGGAGCAGGAGAAGTGAAGGTAGACATCCATAAATAAGCACTGCTAATCGGAAGAAAGTTACAGGAGGACAGGGGTGCGGTATCAGCCGCACCCTTTTTTTGAAAAATGGCAAAAGCAAAATCAGGGACCGTATTCTATTGCCAGGAATGCGGTTTTGAATCGGCTAAGTGGATGGGACAGTGCCCCGGCTGCCATACATGGAACAGCTTTGTGGAAGAACCGGTGAGAAAAGCTTCATCCAAAGGAGGGGCGGGCGAACGCACCCAGGGACTTTCCTCCCAGGGAAAGAAGCCGTCCAGCCTGTCGGAAATCTCCATGGATAAGGAAGAGCGGATCCTGACGGGGATCGGGGAGCTGGACAGGGTTCTGGGAGGCGGTGTCGTACCCGGTTCCCTCGTTCTTGTGGGAGGAGATCCGGGCATAGGCAAGTCTACCCTTCTGCTGCAGATGTGCAGGCTTCTTGCGGAAGCAGGGAAGAAGGTTCTCTATATTTCCGGGGAAGAATCCCTGCGGCAGATCAAAATGAGGGCACAACGTATCGGTGAATTCCGGGATACCCTGCAGCTGTTATGTGAAACAAATCTGGGGGATATCGAAGGGGCAATCGCCCGGGAACAGCCGGAAATTGTGATAATTGATTCCATACAGACCATGTACCAGGAGGAGGTTTCCGCAGCGCCGGGCAGTGTTTCCCAGGTCAGGGAATCCACAGGTATCCTCCTCAGGCTGGCGAAGGGGTACGGGATATCCATATTTATAGTGGGTCATGTTACTAAAGAGGGAACCGTGGCAGGCCCCAGAGTGCTGGAGCATATGGTGGATACGGTCCTGTATTTTGAAGGGGACAGACATGCCTCCTACCGTATCCTGCGGGGAGTGAAGAACCGTTTCGGTTCCACCAATGAAATCGGTGTGTTTGAAATGCGTCAGGAAGGCCTTTGTGAGGTGAAAAATCCGTCGGAATTCATGTTGAACGGAAAGCCCGAGGGCGCAAGCGGCTCCGTGGTGTCCTGCTCGATGGAGGGGACAAGGCCTATTCTGGTGGAAATACAGGCGCTGGTCTGTCAGAGTAATTTCGGCTTTCCCAGAAGACAGGCGGCGGGTACGGATTTCAACAGAGTGAACCTTTTAATGGCGGTTCTGGAGAAGCGGCTGGGGCTGCAGATTTCCGGCTGTGATGCCTATGTGAATATCGCAGGGGGGATGAAGGTACTCGAGCCGGCCGTTGATCTGGGTATTGTCATGGCGGTGATTTCCAGCTTTAAAAACCGCCCCATTGAAGAGCATATGATCGCGTTCGGGGAGGTGGGCTTAAGCGGAGAGGTCAGGGCGGTGAGCCAGGCGGCCATCCGTGTGGCGGAGGCAAAGAAGCTGGGATTTCAGTCCTGTGTCCTGCCTAAGGTATGCCTGGACAAGCTGCCCAAAACAGAAGGGATCCGCCTGATTGGCGTGCAGTCCGTAAAAGATGTTATGGATATTATTTAGACCCGATTGTACGAGTAACAACAAACAATTTGGCATTGTCAACCGGACGTGAAAATGCTATGATTAGTTTGTAATTATTTGCAATGTGGTTTTTACGACAGGTTTTTTGCCGGTAAACCGCATGCAGACAGGATGGAAGCGGAAGCTTCTGTGGGATTTAAGATGAAGGCCGTCTCGGACGGCGAAAAAGGAGGATTTTATTATGAAAAAAAGCATGTTAACGCTTGCTGTCGTGCTTGCCATGACGCTGACAGCCTGCGGCAGTACAGGCGGTGCCGCCACGGAAAGCAGTGCGGTTCCGGAGAGCAGTGCGGCGGAATCCGCAGCGGAAACTACGGAAGCATCATCGGAAGCGGCTGCGCAGACAACGGAAGCCGGTAACGATGCGCTGAAGATTGCCATTGTATCCAGCCCCTCCGGTGTGGATGACGGTTCTTTTAACGAGGATAATTATAACGGTATCCTTTCTTTTATCGGGAAACATCCTTCCTCTACGGTTACTCCGGTAAAGGAGCCTACAGGAGATACGGCTGCGGCGGTACAGGCGGTAGCGGATATCGTAGCCGATTATGATGTTATCGTATGCTGCGGTTTCCAGTTTGCAGGCATCACCCAGGTTGCACAGGACAACCCTGATGTTTCCTTCATTCTGGTGGATGCGTTCCCTGCCGACGCGGAAGGACAGGATACGGAAGTGGAAAATATCTATGCTATGCAGTTTAAAGAGCAGGAAAGCGGATTCTTTGCCGGTATGGCAGCTGCCCTGGAAACAAAGAGCAACAAGGTAGCCGTTGTTAACGGTATCGCTTATCCCTCTAACGTGAACTATCAGTACGGCTTTGAATGCGGTGTGAAATATGTCAATGAAACTGACGGGAAAGCAGTGGAAATCGTTGAGCTTCCTTCCTATGCGGGGACAGATGTAACCGGTGTTAATGTAGGCGGCAATTATATTGGTTCCTTCGCTGATGCGGCAACCGGTAAGGTGGTTGGGAATGCCCTTATCGACGAAGGCGTGGATATCATGTTCGTCGCTGCAGGCGATTCCGGAAACGGTGTGTTTACCGCAGCCAAGGAAGCGGAAGGTGTTTATGTCATCGGCTGTGACGTGGATCAGTATGATGACGGTGCAAACGGAGACGCCAACGTGATTCTCACCAGCGGCCTTAAGGTAATGAGCACCAACGTGGACAAGGCTCTGGAAACGATTGTGGATGGTTCCTTCGCCGGAGGTAATGTGACTCTGGGTGCGGATACCGATTCCACAGGTTATGTAAGCGCGGACGGCAGATGCCAGCTTTCTGCGGATACCATTACGAAAGTGGATGCGGCTTATGATAAAGTAAAAGCAGGAGAAATCGTACCTGCTGCCAACTTCAACGGCATTACTCCTGATGACTTTAAGGCGGAGTAAGGAGCTGCAGCCGCAGTTTCTGTGAAAATAACGGATGACTCGCGCTCTGCGGGCCATCCTTATGTCCAACGGAAGGCGGGCCGGGGTTCCGGCCTGCCTTTTTGGTATATTTAGGGGATGCCAGCAAGAACCGGAGGCTGATGACATCCCCTAAATATATCATGGACGCAAACGCTTATCATGCATGGGAAAAACCAAACAGCCGTGGAAAGCGGCGGAATGAGAGGGAATGTATGTCGGATTATATTGTGGAAATGCGCCATATTACCAAGAGGTTCCCGGGCATTGTCGCCAATGACGATGTTACGATTCAGGTAAAGAAGGGAGAAATCTATGCCCTTCTCGGGGAAAACGGCGCCGGTAAATCTACGCTTATGAGCATGCTTTTCGGCATGTATGAGCCGGATGAAGGGGAGATTTATATCCGGGGGGAAAAGGTGAAGATCGCTTCGCCGAACCATGCCACCAGACTCAATATCGGTATGGTGCACCAGCATTTTAAGCTGGTGAGCAACTACACTGTCGCAGAGAATATTGTGATGGGCATGGAGCCGGTAAAAAAGGTGTTCGGGTTTCTTCCCGCCGTGGACAGAAAGAAAGCAAATGAGGACATCAGAGCGCTTTCCCTGAAGTACGGCCTGGAAGTGGAACCCACCGACGTGATTGAGAATATCAATGTTTCCACCCAGCAGAGGGTGGAAATCCTGAAGATGCTTTACCGGGAAGCGGAAATCCTCATTTTTGACGAACCCACCGCGGTGCTTACCCCCCAGGAAATAGAGTTCCTGCTGGAAATAATCAAAGGGCTGCGGGATAACGGCAAGACGATTATTCTCATTACCCATAAGCTGGAGGAGATTAAAAAGGTGGCGGACCGCTGTGCGATCCTCAACCGGGGCCGTCTTATCGATGTGCTGGATGTGAAGGAAACAAGCACAAAGAAAATGGCCAGCCTGATGGTAGGCCGGGAGGTCAGCTTCGAAACCCCGAAAAAAGCGCCTTCCTTCGGCAGGGAAATCCTCCGGGTGGAACATATGACCGTAGTAAACCAGGATCAGTTTGAGGTGGTGAAGGATGTGTCCTTTTCCGTAAGAGGCGGGGAAATATTTGCCATAGCTGGTGTGGCAGGGAACGGTCAGATTGAACTGGCGGATGCAATTGCGGGCCTGCTGCCCATTCACAGGGGAAAGGTATGGCTCAACGGAAAGGATATTACGGAGATGTCCATCCGGCAGCGGAGCCTGGAGGGAATTTCCTATATTCCGGAGGACAGGCAGAACTACGGAGTGGTAATGGATTTCACCCTGTCGGAAAATCTGGGGCTGCGGAAGTTTTTCAGGGAGCCTTTTTCCAGAAAAGGTATTCTGAATAAAAAAGCCTTTGACAGCTACGCGGAAACCCTGATTGATAAATATGACATCCGAAGCGGACAGGGGAGCCGCACGGTAATCCGCTCCATGAGCGGCGGCAACCAGCAGAAGGCGATTATTGCCAGGGAAATCGAACAGGAATCGGATCTGATGATTTTTGTCCAGCCTACAAGAGGACTGGACATCGGGGCGATTGAGAATATCCGGAGACAGATGATCGGAGAGCGGGATAAGGGCAAGGCCATCCTTCTGATTTCCCTGGAACTGGATGAAATCATGGACTGTGCGGATACTATCGGCGTTATATATAACGGGCAGATGCAGAAACAGGCGGCTGCCAGTACGCTGACCACCAATGAGGTGGGAGAATTCATGATGGGGGTGAAGCGTCATGCATAAGAAACCATCCGTGTTTAAGAGAATAATAAGCCGGACTCTTGGCAATAAGAAAACCCAGAGCATAACCATTCCGCTTTTATGTGTGCTCATCGGCCTTATTGCGGGGGCGGCGGTCATCGCCTTGCTCGGCAAGAATCCGTTTTCCGCGTACTATAATCTCCTTCAGGGCTGCGGTCTGGCGCCGAAAGCATCCTATGCGGGCTATAAGAGCATCCTTACCGATTTTTTAAGTTTTCTTAATTACCTGACGCCGATGATTTTTGCGGCCCTTGCCGTGGCGGTTGCCATGCGGACCGGACTCTTTAACATCGGGGTATCGGGGCAGATGCTGGCGGCAGGGTTTCTTGCCTCCATTCTGGTGGGCTACAGCGGACTGCATGCCTTTGTGGCAAAACCGCTGGTGCTTCTGATCGGAATCACAGCCGGTGCTGTGGTGGGAGGGCTGATCGGTCTCCTGAAATATAAGTTCAACATCAATGAAGTGGTTTCGTCCATCATGCTGAATTATATTATCCAGTATGTGTGCAGCTTCTGCATAAACACGTTTTATGTGGATCCGGTTTCCCGGCAGTCCAGGGAAGTAGGCCAGGCGGCCAGGCTTACCCTGGCGAACAGGGTGGTGGGTAACCTGAAAATGGATATTCCCCTGGGATTTATCCTGGCGCTGGCGGCGGCAGCGGCAGTGAAGTTTCTGCTGGACAGGACGAAAATGGGATATGAAATGAAAGCGGTGGGGTTCTCCCGCAGCGCATCCCGTTATGCGGGGATCAATGTGGGGAAAAACATCGTGGTGACCATGCTCTTGTCCGGTGCACTGGCGGGGCTGGCAGGGGTTACTTATTACCTGGGATATTTCGCATCCATCCAGCCCAGAGTCTTAAGCAGCACCGGCTTTGACGCCATCGCGGTTTCCCTGCTGGGAAATAATAATCCGTTTGGGATCATTTTCTCCTCTTTCCTGATAACCATTGTGGATAAGGGAAGCACCTACATGAGCTCTGCGGCAGGAATCCAGGCGGAAATTGCCGATGTTATCACGGGAATTATCCTTCTTTTCTGTGCATGCTCCGCATTTATCAGATATCTGCTGACACGCAGGAAAGACGAGGAAGGGAGGAAGGATAAATGAATACGGTAATTATAGACGGACTGTCTTTCGCCCTGCCTTTGTTTATCATGGCCATAGGCGGTATTTACAGTGAAAAAAGCGGAATAACCAATCTGGCCATTGAAGGCCTGCAGGGTTTCGGTGCTTTTACAGGTGCATTGGCCGCCATACTTGTTGCGGACTGGTTTGCAGGGAATTCAGCCATGCCTTTCTATATTGCCATGTTGTTTGCCGTCATCGGAGGCACGCTGTTTTCCCTCATCCACGCGCTGCTGTGCATCCGGTTTAAGGCCAATATGGTAATCAGCGGCGTGGTAATCAATATTCTCGCCATGGCGCTGACCTCCTTTTTAACTAAGCAGATTAATGCCACGGTTTTCGGAGCGGCTTCGGATAAGTTTGTGTTGGGCGTATCCAACCGGATCACGGTTCCCGGAATCTCCCGGATTCCTGTACTGGGAGCGGTATTTACCAACATGTATCCCTTTGAGATCGTGATAGTTGCCGTGTCCCTTGGCGCGTGGTTTGTTATGTATAAGACCCGTTTCGGCATGCACCTGCGTGCCTGCGGAGACAATCCCCATGCAGTGGATGCCGCGGGAATCAAGGTGGGTAAGGTACGTCTGGCGGCCGTTATGGTGTCCGGCGCTCTTTCCGGCCTGGGGGGCATCTGCTTCGCCTATTCCATTTCCGCCAATTTTTCCGGAAATATTTATGTGGGATACGGCTATCTGGCAATCGCCGCCATGATTTTCGGAAACTGGAAGATTCTCCCCACGCTGGGGGCCTGCCTTCTGTTCGGGTTTGCCCGTTCCGGCGGTTACCGCATTGTGCAGATCATGGAAATGCCCAGCAGCTATCAGGATCTGGTTATGATTCTTCCCTATGTGCTGACGCTTCTTCTTCTTGTGTTCTTTTCCAAGCATAACCGTGCGCCCCGCGCCCTGGGAGAGATTTATGACAAGGGCAGCCGGTAGGACACACGGCTGTCAGAAAGTTATTTTCAAACACATGCAAATCCATCCCGGTATATAAGATGATTGAATCTGCATAGTATTTGCCATAATCAGTTATAGAAAGTGCCTGAGAAAAAAACTATAATAGCATCAGAAAGGGTTATGGAGGAATGGAACATGGAAAAAGGATATGGCGGCCATACCTGTGAAAGGGTGGGGCGGTGGTTTGAAGAACACAGGGAAGAGATGATTCGGGATATCATAAGGCTGGTACGGATCCCCAGCATTTCCGATCCGCTGTCGGAGGTAGGGCCTTTCGGAAAGGCCTGCCGCCTCGTTTTGGATGAAATGCTCGCTATAGGAAGGGAGTATGGATTTTATACGGAGAATAAGGAGTACTATGTGGGGACTATCGGCAGGCAGGTAAAGGACTGGAAGAATACCATAGGCCTGTGGAACCATCTGGATGTGGTGCCGTTGGGCGAAGGATGGGAATACGAGCCTTTTCAGCCGGTGGTAAAGGACGGCTATCTCATTGGCAGAGGGGCGCAGGATAACAAAGGGCCTGCCGTAGCCATGCTGTATGTGATGCGGTGCATACGGGATTTGGAGCTTGTGATGAAGCACGACATCTGCCTCTTTGTAGGCTGTGATGAAGAACGGGGAATGGCGGATCTGGAGTATTACGGGAGCCGCTATCCGTTCCCGGCCCTGTCCATGATCGCGGACTGCGGTTTCCCTGTGTGCTATGGGGAGAAAGGGATACTGGAAGGCTGGGCTGCTGCTGCGCATCCCTTCAGCGCGGATGTGGTTGATTTATACGGGGGAAGCGCCGGAAATATCATACCGGACCGGGCGGTTCTCGTACTCCGGGACAGGCCGGAACTGGAAGAGCAGATCGGACGGCTGCCGGAAAATCTCCGGGCGGAAAGAGAAGAGGGACTGATACGGATAACCGCCAGGGGAACAAGCCGTCACAGTGCGTTTCCGGAAGGAAGCGTGAATGCGGTGCATGAGCTGGCAAAGGGAGTGTGCGGCACAGGGCTTTTGAAGGAAGAGGATCGGCGGATTCTCCATTTCATCGAAAAAGCGACCTCGGATTATTATGGCGAAGGGATTGGCATTGCCTATGAAGATGAAGTATCGGGCAGGCTGACCTGTGCCGGGACGGTCCTGAAGCTTCAGGAGGGGAGGGCGGCCCTGCAGTTTAACATCCGCTATTCCATTACAGCGGATCCGATCCATATGGAGGCGGTGCTTTCCGGTTTTTGCCGTGCGGGCGGGTACCGCTGGGAGCTGATACGCAACTCGGCCCCCAATTATTTCCCGAAGGAAAGAAAAGAGGTGGCATGTCTGACCGCGCTGTTTAACGACATGACCGGTATGGATGCAAAACCTTACGTGATGGGCGGCGGAACCTATGCAAGAAAGCTTCCCAATGCCTTTGGATATGGGATCGGGGGAATGCCGGAGCGCGAGGATGACCGGGCAGGCAGCCTTTTTGCAAAAGGGCACGGAGGTGCGCATGAACCGGACGAAGGGCTGGATCTGCAGAAGCTGCTGGATGCGGCAAAGATCTATACAATGGCATTGCTTGCCCTGAATGATTGTGAACTGCAGGATTAAAGGAGGAGAAAAATGTATCAGGCACAGGAAAACCGATATGAAAACATGAAGTATTTCAGCTGCGGAAAGAGCGGGCTGAAGCTGCCTGCCGTTTCTTTGGGACTCTGGCATAACTTTGGCAGCAAGGATAATTTTGACAACATGAAGGATCTTATCTTCACCGCGTTCGACAACGGGATTACGCATTTTGATCTGGCGAATAATTACGGGCCGGTTTATGGCAGCGCGGAGGATAACTTCGGAAGAATTATGGAGAGTGATATGCGGCCCTACCGGAACCAGATGGTTATCAGCACCAAGGCGGGCTATGATATGTGGCCCGGGCCTTACGGGGACGGGGGGAGCAGGAAGTATCTGCTCTCCAGCCTGGACGAGAGCCTGAAAAGGATGAAACTGGACTATGTGGATATTTTCTATCACCACAGAATGGATCCGGAAACGCCTCTGGAAGAAACAATGCTTGCCCTGGACAGCATTGTAAAAAGCGGAAAAGCCCTGTATGTGGGAATTTCCAATTACACCGGGGAGGTTATGGAAAAGGCGGCGGTGATTCTTAAGGAATTAAAATGTCCGTTTATCATCAACCAGAACCGTTACTCCATCTTTGACCGCTCGATTGAAGAAAACGGCCTGAAGGCGGCTGCAGTCCAAAACGGCTGCGGTATTATTGCTTTCAGCCCGCTGGCGCAGGGGCTTCTGACGGACAAATATCTGCATGGGATCCCCGAGGACAGCAGAATTAAAAGGGATGGAAGATTCCTGAATGAGTCCGCGCTGACGGAAAAGACGCTGGGGCAGATCCGTGCCCTGAATGAGATTGCCGCAAACAGGGGGCAGAGTCTGGCACAGATGGCCCTGTCCTGGATATTGAAGGATGGAGAAGTGACGAGTGTTCTGATTGGGGCATCCAGACCTTCCCAGATAACGGAAAATATCGGTATTATCCGGAAACTGGATTTCACAGAAGAAGAATTGAAGGAAGTAGACAGAATCTGCGGGCTGTAAGAGCAGCAAAAACCAAACTGCGGATTGCGGTCTGTCCCTATAAAAAAATAAGAAAACACCGTCCGGCCGGTAGGAACGGTTCCTGTCACAGGGAACCGTACAGCGGCCAGGGCGGTGTTTTTTTGTTTATAAGAGCAGATGTCTTATAAGAACCGGATAATCACAGATCCGGAGTTCCCCCTGCGCCGGGAAAATAGACGGGCGGAATCACTCCGGGATAAGGACCGGGGGCAGTGCCCGGCATTCCTGAGTTGGGGTAAATACCAGGAAAAATCCAATCGGCACCGTTATCTGTGGCCCGATCCATTTCGGAATCCCGGTTTACCGGATTACAGCCGTCACCGGACATTACGGAACGGGTATCCATATCGGAGGCTTTGCCATCCTCTGCGATACGTACGCTGTCCTCCCGGCCGGCGTTATCCATATTATGAAGCGCTGTCAGATAGCCGTCGGTAAAGGCGGATTCCGGGGTGATACCGGGAACATTGGCGCTGGGAAATGAAAGTCCGTCATGATAAGGTCTGTTTTCTTCCTTCATGTCTTACTTCCTCTCTTTTCTTTTTGTTTTTGCTGGTCCGGCCTGCAGGCTCATAAAGCATAAAAAGGGCATGGAAAAGCTGCCGGTACAGACAGAACCGTTGTATTTTGCCAAACCTTGGGGCATTTTGCCGGATGTGGCAGAAATGGCTAACATGCACCTGCAAAGTTTGTTAATTAGTATACCTGTTAATGCTTGAAAATATTTAAAAATACGGTACAATTATATTATAAATAAAATTTATAAACGGAATAACCGCGCTGCCGCATCTGTGTTGGCGGCAGTGCCGGACATTCTGTAAAAAGAGGGGAAAACAGTGGCAATTAAATCCAAGGAACTGGCTAATCTGCTGGGGGTATCCACAGCAACCATGTCTCTGGTCCTGAATCATAAGCAGGGAATCAGTGATGAACTCCGCAGTTCACTTCTTTCCAGGATAAGGGAGATGGGCTATGGCTATATGATCAAGGAGACACCGGAGGCGGAAGTGGGCGGCGGTGCGGCAGCCGCCAAGAACATTGCCTATATCATCCTGTCCGATCATCAGGAGGAAGGGGATGAGGGCGCTTTTTTCCCGCCGGTAATCGAAGGAGCGGAGAGGGAGGCCAGGCATCTGGGCTATCATTTTTCCATCATCCACATGTATGATGAAAAGGCGGGAAGGCTCCGTGACAGTATCGGGAAGGATCAGTATGCAGGGATGATCGTTTATGCCGATGTGATGAGCGCTGCGCTGAAAAAAGAACTGGACAGTACGGAAATTCCATATGTGATGCTGGATTGCTATGATCCGGATGTGAAGGCAAGTTCCGTTACGGTGAATAACCGGCAGGGAGTTTATGCCGCCGTGCGCTATCTTTTGGAAAAAGGACACAGGGAAATCGGGTACGTCTCCTCGGGAACGCCGCGAAGCTCCCTTGTGGAGAGGAAGCGCTGCTTTTCCTACGCCTGTGAGGATCTGGGCGTGGAAATGCGCCCGGAATGGAATATCGTTACAGACAGCCTGGGGCAGAAGGCCCAGGATTATCTGGAAGGCCTGTGGAAGGGCGGTGTGAGGCCGCCGTCCGCTTTGCTGGTGGAAAATGACGTGCTGGCGCTTTCCGTATACCGTGCATTGAAAAGTGCCGGCTATACGGTGCCGGAGGATGTATCGGTAATCGGTTTTGACGGGCGCAGCATTTGCAGTATCATGGAACCCACTCTCACCACCATGCGCATTCCCCGCCGGCTGCTGGGAAGAACCCTGATCATGCTTCTTCACGGGAAAATAGACATGAGAAGCCGTTCCATGGAGGAAGTGGCGGTGCGTCTGGAGATGAATGCAGAACTGGTGGAAATGGCCAGCGTCCGGAAGTTGCCGGAGCCTTTGAAAGAAAAACGGGTGGATTAGCTGGTAAAACGTCGGTTTATATAAATTATTTTTATAATGTAACGGTTCAGACGCCCCTTCCAGGAATCCTTGCAGCAACGCCGCCCCAGGGAAATGCAGGGGAGGGGATGCCGCGGGACACAAAGGGGCGTCTGAACCTTTTTATAAAATTTATAAATAAAAAAATAATTTATAAATATATGTTGACAAATTTATAAATTTGTTGTATGATAAACCCAAGTTGAAAAGTCATCAACCCACAAAATTAGCTGGTACAGCTTCGGCTGTGCCAGCACCCCCCCCCTTAAAGCTTACAAGCTTATATCTCCGGTTCCATGCCGGTTTTTGATAACTGCTAAGTCAGGCATAAGAAACATGGAAAGAAGATAAAGACGTTTGTGCCAGAGCGTATGAGCGCCTTTTTACTCCCGGTCGGAAAGTCCCCCTTTCCGATCGGAAAGAGAAGGCTTCCGTGGAATGTTTTGCATTCCATAAGCAGGAGTGCCTGAAGAGGAGCCTTCACAAGCCGCGGCGGATACTGGTTGGTTACAGCCAGTCCCCCTCCCCTATTCCGCCGCGGCATCCCCCCCTTTTTTATTACTGATACATAAAATACGGCCGCCTCATTTATGAGGCGGCCGTATTTTATACCGGTCTGTTTCTTTTTCCTGTGTGCAAAGAGCAGATTCAGCTGCCCATATTTTCAATGGAAGAAGAGAGTTCTGACAGCCAGGGCGCATCCAGCGCTTCGATTTCACCCAGGTCGCAGGCAGCTGCTACCGCGGGATTGATGGGAAGTTTTGCAATCGCGGGGATGCCGTGTTTGGCGGCGATCTCTTCAATGTGGCTTTCTCCGAAAATACTGTGCCTGCTGTGGCAGTCGGGGCATTCATAATAGGACATGTTTTCCACGATGCCCAGTACGGGGATATTCATCATCTCCGCCATTTTCACGGCTTTTTCCACAATAACGGACACCAGCTCCTGGGGAGAGGTAACCACCACGATTCCTTTGAGGGGAAGTGACTGGAACACGGTAAGCGGCACATCCCCGGTTCCCGGAGGCATGTCCACAAACATATAATCCACATCCTCCCAGATCACTTCGCTCCAGAACTGGCTTACCGCTCCTGCGATTACAGGTCCGCGCCATAAGACAGGATCCGTATCGTTATCCAGGAGAAGATTGATGGACATAATATCAATTCCTCCGCGGGTTTTTACGGGGATCAGGCCCATTTCATTGGCATAGGCCTTTTCATGAAGCCCAAAGGCCTTCGGGATGGAGGGGCCGGTAATATCCGCGTCCATAATAGCGGTATGATATCCTTTTTTCTGCATGGAAGAAGCGAGGAGAGAGGTTACCAGGGATTTTCCCACACCGCCCTTACCGCTGACTACCGCAATGACATTTTTAATGCTGGACATTTCGTGAGGCTCCTGAAGAAAGCTTTTGGGATCCCGGTCGTTGCAGGATTCCTTGCATGAGGAGCAATTGTGACTGCAGTTTTCGCTCATTTGATTGATTCCTTTCCCATATAATTACTATTGTTATGATACCGGATCAAAAAAAGGCCGGGTATCGGTATCACCGGTTTTGACCAGCATAAAGCCCACAAAGCGGAAGTTTTGTGAGCTTTTGCTTAAAGAGATGAGTTACATGGTTTTACAGTTCTGTTTTCCATAAGCCGTGGAGATTGCAGTAAGCATATACGGCAACGGGTTTTGCACCGCCGGTATAAAAGGATGCTTCCGGCGCTTCTCCGGGGGCAAGGGATTGGCGGTAACCGCCGTTTTCCAGCTCCAGATAAATCCATTCAATATGATGTTCTTCCAGCATGGGATGAAGGGCGCTGCCAACCTGAACCTTTACCACTTCCCCTTCCGCCGTTACGGCGGGGACATGCTTTTCTGTGCTTGCTTCCACTGTGTTGGCCTTCAGTTCTTCCATTTTTTCACCGCAGCAGATAACAGGAACGCCTGCATCGTGAATCATTTCCACCTGGTTGCCGCAATGTCTGCAGATATAAAATTTTACTTTGCTCATAGTATTCTCTCCTTATTCTTCCGGTATTCCGGATACACAATTATAATGGTTTCGTAACTGTCTGGCAGTTACAGGGTTTCTTATTTTATTAATGCATCCCGTTGAGAAAAGATGTCATTTTTTTATTTCTTTTTCCTGTCCGGCAAAACGCTGGGGGCAGGCTTTCTTCCTCTTGCATTCACCGGCAGGACAACAGCCGTTTCCATCACACAGCCGGAAGGTCCCTCCCTTAATATGGAGCTGCTTTCCATTTACCAGGGAATCCGCCATCTTTTTCCGGGCTTCATTATATATCATCTGCACGGTGGAACGGGCGATGGACATTCTCTTGGCACATTCCTCCTGGGTACAGCCTGACAGATCAATCAGCCGGATACATTCATATTCGTCTATGGTCATGCAGATGCTTTCCTGTTCGCTGCAGCTTCTGGTAAGCGGCCCGAAGGTACATGACTTGGGCATGCAGCAGATATTCCGTTCCTTAGTAGGCCGGGGCATGTCATCACCTCACAATTCCAGTTTATGTAAATGGCATATGCTGTTTACATGTTCCATTATACATATTTGAAAAAAGTTGTCAATAGAAAATGATAATAATTATTATTTTTATTATAAGAAAAGTAACAGCCCAGACGGCCCTTTGTGCCCTGCAGCAACGCCGCCCCAGGGAAACGCAGGGGAGGGGAATGCCGCAGGGCACAAAGGGCCGTCTGAACTGTTAGTAAGAAAAATTGGTAAATTTGGGAAAGAGATATTGTAAGTGAGGTGGGTATCGTTTATAGTGGAAAGTGTGCAAATGGCGTCGGATAATGGACGGTTTAAAAGGAAATGGATAAGGAGAAGCTGCTATGTATCAGCATCATGAGGAGTCGTTGAAAATTTTGGAGGATATGTTCCGGGGGAGGGAGGAAGTGATTGCCCTTGTTTTCGGGGGATCGGTGGCTAAGGGGATGGAGAGGCCGGATTCGGATCTGGATGCCATGGTGATTGTTACGGATGCGTATTTTGATCAGTGTATGAAGGAAAACAGGACGGCGGAGTGTCTGCAGGGGTGTACATATGAAGGGGGATACTTTGATATTAAGTATATGACGAAGGGATTTCTGGAGCAGGCGGCGGTAAAAGGGAGTGAACCTACCAGGAATTCATTTGTGAAGTCCAGGGTGCTTTTTTCCAGGGATCCGGATATAGAAGGGCTTGTTGCGGCGATTCCGGTTTTTCAGGAGAAGGAAAGGGAGGAAAAGCTGCTTTCGTTCTACAGTGATCTACAGATGAATTATAATTATTTCTGGAAATGCTGTAAGCCGGACGGATATATGAAAATACGGACAGCCAGTGAAATTGTTTACGCCTTGTATCGTCTGATCCTGCAGGAAAAGCGGGTGCTGTTCCCCTGTAACCGCAGGCTGGAGGCGGCCGTGGAAGGGCTTGCCGATAAGCCGGAGGGGATTGTGGAAAAATGCCGGGAATTCTGCGTGACCATGGATTCGGATCTGCTTGTGAAAATCGTGGAGAGCTATTATGCCTGGACATCCTATGATTATCCGAAAGATAACAATATCTGCTGTTCCCAGTACTGCCTGGACTTTGAAAAATGGTGGCTGTTCCCCAGGCCGTTGATTGCAGAGTGGTAGGGGGCGGTACAGGAGATGTAACAATATAGCTAACGATCCAGGCTTGTCTGAACGGTTACAAATATATTCTTTTTAGTAGGTAATATGAAGTTTGGGATATAGGATAAGGTATTTATTTATGGTATTATGGCGGTTGTAGATAAAAAGGTTTGGCGTCCCTCATCCCTGCTTCCCTGTGCGGCCTGCTGCCCTGGAAGGAACCTTGCAGGGCAGCAGGCCGCACAGGGAAGCAGGGCTGGGGGACGCCAAACTTTTTTATCTACAGCCTAATGGCAACGGCAGAAACGAAAAGAAAACAGGATGTAGAAGAAGGAGGAGGCAAATGGAGAAAAAATTGCCTGAAATCTTGCAGAAGCTGATTAAAAAGGTGGAGGATTCTTTTCCGGGGGATCCGAAAATGGGGGAACTGTTCGTAAACTGTTTTACCAATACGCTGGATACTACGGTGAAAAGGCTTCCGGACGGGACGACGTACATAATTACCGGGGATATCCCGGCTATGTGGCTTCGGGACAGTGTGGCGCAGATCCGGCCTTATCTCATGGCGGCCGGCGAGGATGAAGAGATTGCGGACATGCTGGTGGGGCTTGTTAAGAAGCAGTTTTTTTATGTCAACCTGGATCCGTATGCCAATGCATTTAATCAGGAGGCCAACGGGAATTGCTGGGAGCATGACGAGACGGAGATGCTGCCGTGGATCTGGGAGAGGAAATATGAACTGGATTCTTTGTGCTATCCGATCCAGCTTTCCTATCTGGTATGGAAGAATACGGGGCGTACCGATCAATTTGATGAAACCTTTGTGAAAGGGGTCCGAAGGATTCTGGAGGTTTGGCGCACGGAGCAGCAGCATGAGGAAAAGTCACCCTATCATTTTGTGCGTAAGGGCTGTTATTATACGGACACGCTTTCCCGGGGAGGGAAAGGCGCCCTTGTCAAATCGGGTACAGGGCTGATCTGGTCGGGATTCCGGCCCAGCGACGATGCCTGTGTATATGGCTATCTGATCCCTTCCAATATGTTTGCCGTGGTGGTGCTGGGATATCTGGCGGAGATTGCGGAGAAGGTGCTGGGGGATCAGGCGCTTGCCGCCGAGGCGCTGGTTTTCCGGAAGGAAGTGAAGGATGCCATTGAGACGCTGGCAGTGGTGAAAAATGAGTATTATGGCAGGATATATGCGTATGAAACGGATGGATACGGGCAGTATCTGCTGATGGATGATGCCAATGTCCCCAGTCTGCTCGCCATGGAATATCTGGGCTATGACGGGGACAGGGAAGTGATGGAGAATACCCGCCGCTTTATCCTCAGCGAAGGGAATCCTTATTATTTTAAGGGGACGGCGGCAAGGGGAATCGGAAGTCCGCATGTGCCTCCCTATTATATCTGGCATATTGGCCTGGCTGTCCAGGGGATGACGGAGGACAGCCGGGAAGAGAAGCTGCGCATTCTGCAGCTTATGCGGGATACGGACGGCGGGACAGGGATGATGCATGAAGGGTTTCATGTGGACGATCCCACAAAATATACCAGGGAATGGTTTTCCTGGGCCAATGCGGTGTTCTGTGAACTCGTCCTGGATTACTGCGGTATCCGGGTGAAACGGTAACAAGGGAAAGGGAAAAGGAGAGGGAATATGGGAACGTATTATTTACTGCCGGAAGAGGGAAACTTTTATAAGGCGAATCTGCATTGCCATACGGTGATTTCCGATGGGGATCTGACGCCGGAGCAGGTGAAGGAAGCATATATGGAGCAGGGGTATTCCATCGTTGCGTTTACGGATCATAACAAATACTGCAAGCATGAGGAGCTGGATGAGGAAGGTTTTCTCAGCATTGCGGCGTATGAAGCGAATATCGACCAGTTTGCCCCTCATAAGGACGCCTGGCCGGATCTGAAGGTATATCATTTTAATTTTTATGACAAATACCCGGAGAGAAGGGAGAGGGAAGAAAAGATCCCCATGCCGCTGCGCCGCTATAATGACAGGGAATACATCAACGGCTATATCGATCAGATGAATGCGGAAGGGTTTCTTGCCTGTTATAACCATCCTTACTGGTCCCTGCAGACGTATGAGGATTATAAGGATTTAAGAGGGCTGTGGGGGATGGAGATTTATAACCATGGGTGTGAGCATGACGGTTTGTATGGTTTTAATCCCCAGTCTTATGACGAGATGCTGCGTACAGGACAGCGTATTTATACGGTGGCGACGGATGATAACCATAACAGGGAGCCTTTCGGTTCCCCGCTGTGTGATTCCTTCGGCGGTTTTATCATGGTAAAGGCCGGGAAGCTGGAATATCCGGCGGTGATGGAAGCGCTGGAAAAAGGGAATTTCTATTTTTCCATGGGGCCTGAAATCAGGGAAGCGTATATAAAGGATAACCGGCTGGTGGTGAAAACCTCTCCGGTGGAGAAGATTTTTGTGATCCAGCAGGGACGGGACTGTTACAAGAAACTGGCGCCCATAGGGGAAACCATTACGGAGGCGGAGTTTGACCTGACGGGCAGGGAAGGGTATATCCGCGTGGAAATCCGGGATGGGAAGGGACTTTATGCAGGGACCAACGCGTACTGGATGGATAGAGTGATGGCGGAACCGGCTGAAAAAGGGCAGTAAGGATATCTTGGGGCTGTGGATGTATCTATCATGCCGTCAGCCTGCAGGAAATCCCGCAGAAATAGGGAAAAAGCTCCGTCTGTTCTCCGAAGGGGAGGACAGGCGGAGCTTTTTGTCCCTGTTGGGGAAGCAAATCCTGTGCAGCCGCTGCCGTTTACCCGTTGCCTGTGGGATCAATGGAAGGTGTCAACGGAATAGTCATGGTAATGGAAACCGAACCATCGGCCGGGCATATCCCCGGGGAAACGGGGAGCGGGCGTGGTTTTGAACCGGCAGGAGGATCCTGCGCCGGAAGGAATTTCCTCCAGTACCTGGGGCGCGGTTTCTTTTACATGTGCCAGGAGAAGCGCAAAAAGCTCCTGTTTTTTCTCCTGCCATGCAGGATCACCGGACAGATCCTTTTGTTCCATGGGATCCTCTTTCAGATTAAACAGAAGCAAATGGTCTCCGCAGGTGGTATAAACAAGCTTGATCCGGTTCTGCATCACGCAGAAATTGGTATGAAGGCTGTCCCCGTAAAAGATACGGTCCGCCGGAAGGGCGGCAGGATCCAGGAGGCTGTGCCCGGTGAGGCCTTCCGGGAGGGGAATACCCGCCATTTCCAGGATGGTGGGGTAAATATCGGCGATTTCCGCCAGGCTGTCCACGGTAAGGTTATGGGGGATGCCCCTGCCCGCAGGAGGGACAAGGATCAGCGGCACATGGGCGGAGCCTTCAAAAAACAGGTTTTTCTGGGACATGTGATGATCCCCCAGCATTTCCCCGTGATCCGAAGTAAAAAGGATCCAGGTATTGCGGAACAAATCGTTTTCCCGTAAAGCGCCGAACAGGCGGCCCAGCTCATAATCGATCTGGGTGATGCAGGCATAATAGGCCCTGCGGGTGGCAGCGATCTGCTCCGGCCCGAACAGATGCATATTGGTATTTTCGTAGGCGCCTGCCAGGAAGCCTTGGGGCGCTTTCTCCAGCTCCCGGGACCAGTCCCCGTAAACAGGGGCGGGCATGGGGATATTTTCGTAGAGGGACCAGAAATCCCGGCAGGGGTCAAAGGGGGGATGGGGTTTGGTGAAGCTGGTCCAGAGGAAAAAGGGACGGGTGGTGTCCCTGGTTTCCAGAAAATCAATGGATTGATCGGTAATCCAGGTGGTGATGCTGTCCTTCACGTCAACGGTGGAAATAACGGGTTCCATTTCGCATTCGCCGATCCCGTGCACTTTGGGGCGTGCGTTTTCCGCCTTTTTGTCGTATTGACGCATGTAATCCAGGGGAAGGGTCATCTGCTCGAAGCCGTAGCAGGCGCGGGCGGGTTCAAAATGCATTTTACCCTTGGCACAGGTCTGGTAGCCGGCATCGGTGAGCAGGGCGGGAAGGGTGCGGCGGAGCCGGGTCTGTCTGCGCATCTGTGTTTCATGGGTGGCATTGGATACCACGCCGCTTTCGTAGCCGTGGCGGCCGGTCATGATGGTGGTGCGGGAAGGGACACAGATAGGGCAGCAGGCGTAGCAGCTGCAAAAGCTGGTTCCCATCGCAGCCATATAATTCAGGTGCGGTGTGAAAATGCTGGTGTTTCCCCAGGCGTTAATGGTGTCAAAACGCTGCTGGTCGGTGGTGATGAGCAGAATATTGTCCTGCGGCATAAGCAAGTCCTCCTCCGTATGGGTGAGTGCGGCCGGGCTGGGAACGGCGGCACCGTTCGTATTTATAATCAGTATAGATTTGGTAAAAAGGGTTGTCTATATCAAAAACGTTAGATGTGGTATTCAAAATGTTACACAAAAGGAAGATAAGGAAAACAGGGCATTATTTTGTGCTTGTTGTGCAATATGTATAAATGCAACTCACGTTTTTTTATTTTTGACATGATGTTTTTAGACTACTATATAAGAAATGTTAGATAGAAATAGCGAAATGCATAGTTTATAATTGAGTCATAAAGCGGTCGGAAAAGAGCAGAAGAAAGAAGCGTACGCATTCCGGCTGCAGCCCTCCGGCAGGCCGGCTGACGGAGGGGAAGCTGTCCGGTTTTGTCTTTGCAGGCCGGATGGACTAAAGGGACGGCAGACATTTTATCAGACCTTCAGTGCCGTTTACGTAAAAGAAAGGGAGGTTTAAAATGGCTGTAAAGGAAAATGGTATTAAAAAGAAAAAGCGCTGGACCCGTGATGACACGGAGCTTACCCTGCTGGCGCTTCCTACCACCATCTGGTATTTCCTGTTTGCATTCCTGCCCATGTTTGGTATTATCATTGCCTTTAAAAAATATCAGATCAGCGGAGGATTCCTGAACAGTATCATAACCAGTGACTGGATTGGCCTGGACAATTTCAAGTTCCTGTTTTCCGCAGGGGATATCTGGATTATCCTTCGGAACACCATTCTGTACAACATTGTATTTATCATACTGAATATTGTGGTTCCCGTGACGATGGCGCTGCTTATCGGTCAGCTGCATAATAAAAGGATGGCTAAAATTTACCAGACGGCGATGTTCATGCCTTATTTCCTATCCTGGGTAGTTGTAACCGCACTGATTTGGGCGTTCCTGAGTTTTGACAAGGGGCTGCTTAACAGCCTGCTGGAATTCTTCGGACAGGATCCGCACCAGTGGTACATGGAACCCAAGCTGTGGCCGCCGTTTTTGGTATTCATGTATATGTGGAAGAATCTGGGTTACAGCATGGTAGTATATCTGGCTACCATCACAGGAATTGACAAGACCTATTATGAGGCCGCAGGAATTGACGGTGCCACGGTATGGCAGCAGATGCGTTATGTGACGCTGCCGCTTATGAAGACCGTAATTATCATGATGTTCATCATGGCGGTAGGACGTATTTTCTACTCCGATTTCGGTCTGTTCTATCAGGTGCCCCGTGATTCCAATTCCCTGTATAACGTTTCTTATACACTGGATGTATTCGTATTTAAGCAGCTGAAATCATCCACGACGGGAATGGCGTCTGCGGCTGCGTTCGTACAGTCGGTGGCCGGCTGTATTACTATCCTCACGGCAAATGCCGTGGTACGCAAGGTTGACCGCGACAGCGCGATGATTTAAGGAGGTGCGGGATGGCTGAAACAATAAAAAAGAAAAGAAAAAAGGAACCCGATGGATTTGACCGTTTTAACCGGGTATCCAATACGGCGAATGTTCTGCTGAATGTCATGTTTATCCTGATGGCGCTGGTGTGCATTATCCCGGTGCTTCTGGTAATCGCCATATCGCTTTCCGCGGAAGCGTCCATAACGGAATACGGCTATCATCTGATACCCAAGATTATTTCCTTTGAAGGATATGGGTATCTGGCCAAGCAGAGCACGCTGATCATCCGGGCTTTGGGCATATCCCTCTTTGTTACCATTGTGGGGACCGTCCTGGGGATCCTGCTCACTACGCTGATGGGCTATGTACTTTCCCGTCCGGGCTATAAGCTGAACGGATTCCTGACGATGGTGGTATTCATTCCCATGGTATTTAACGGCGGCCTTGTTTCTACATATTTTATTAACGCACAGCTTTTGAACCTGAAGGATTCGGTTTGGGCTTTGATCCTGCCGCTGGCGGTTTCTTCCTTCAATGTGGTCATATGCAGGACTTTTTTTAAGACTACGGTTCCCGAGGAATTGATTGAATCGGCGAAAATGGACGGGGCAAGACAGTTTACCATATTTTTTAAAATTGTACTTCCCATATCCCTTCCGGTACTCGCCACAATCGGCCTGTTCCTCTGCTTTGCCTATTGGAATGACTGGTATCAGTCCATGCTCTATATCGACGATCAGAGGCTGTATTCCCTGCAGGCACTATTGAACGCCATCATGACCAACGTAAACATGCTGGCCCAGAACGCGGCGGCCATGGGTGCGAGTATGGCGGATACGGTGGCAAATATGCCCAAGGAAGCGGCACGTATGGCAATTGTAGTGGTAATCGTACTTCCCATTGCCTGTGCCTATCCTTTCTTCCAGAAATATTTCATATCGGGACTTACCGTTGGTGCGGTTAAGGGCTGACGGGATTTATAATAACAAGTTATCACCTCGGCAAACGGTTTGCCGGATGATATATAAACAACTATAAGGAGGTTACTATGAAAAAGAATGTAGTGAAAAGACTTTTGGCTATCGGACTTTCCTGTGTGCTCGGCATGGGTATGTTAGCAGGCTGCGGTTCCAAGGAATCCGGCACAAGTACACCGGCTGGGGAGACAGGGGCTGCTGCTGCGACAGATTCCGGCGCGGCGGAGACAACGGCGGAAAGCGCATCGTCCGATAAGGCCAGCGGTGAAATCCCCACACTGATTTGGTGGACAGTAGGCGGAACCACGCCCAGCGATTACACGGATCGTCTGGCGGACATCAATGAATATCTGGTGGATAAGCTGGGTGTGAAGATTGATATTAAGGTGGCCGGCTGGGGCGATTACGAGCAGAAGATGAACACGATCGTTAATTCCGGCGAATACTTTGATATGATGTTTACCAACAACACCAATTACAGCAAATTCGTAAACCTGGGCGCCTTTGAGAACATAACCGATATGGTGCAGACCAGCACCCCGGATCTGTACGGCTTCATTCCGGAGCCATTGTGGAACGGTGTGAAAATCGGGGGAAACGTATATGGGGTTCCATCCTACAAGGATTCCTCCATTACCCAGTTCTGGTATTTTGACGACCAGTACGTACAGAAATATAATATCGATATTACTTCCATCAAAACCATGCAGGATCTGGACGCTGCGTTCCGCGCCATGAAGGAAGGGGAAGGAAAGAGCTTTTATCCCCTGCAGATGGCACAGGGAAGCCCGTTCAACGGTTTCTTTAATGAATATGACGGACTTACCGCAGGCCTTCAGCCCATGGGTGTTAAGATCGATGACGAGACCCGTACGGTTGTATGTACCCTTGAGCAGCCTGACATTATGGAAAACCTGAAGCTGATGCATCAGTGGTACATGGACGGCATCACCAATCCGGATGCCAACGTCCTTACCGAAGTTCCCAAGAAGCTTCCCTTCTCCTCCGCACAGGGATGGCCCAGCGCGGCAGCTACCTGGCAGACACTGAACGGTGTGGAGAAATACGATGTATTTAAGGTTTTCGGGCCTCTTTACTCCACAGAGACTATCCAGGGTTCCATGAATGCCATTTCCGTGAACTCCAAATACAAAGAAGAATGTCTGAAGGTTCTGGATCTGGTTAACAGCGATTCCACCTTCCGTGACATGCTGGCTTATGGTGTGGAAGGAAATACCTTCGAATATGTGAGCGACGGCGTTGTGAAGAAGCTGAGAGACGACTGGCCGCTGGCTGCTTATACACAGGGAACCTTCTTCAATATGTCCATTACCGAGGACGCGGATCCCCAGCAGTGGGAGCAGGTTAAGAAACAGAATGAAGAGGCCGCCTCTTCCGTATGTCTTGGTTTTGCACTGGATATCACCAACATCCAGAATGAAGTGGCAAACTGCCAGGCAGTCTGGGACAAATATAAATACGATATGCTGGTAGGCGCATCGGATCCGGAAACCACCGTTCCCAAATGTATTGAAGAATTAAAGAGTTCCGGCCTGGATACCATCATTGAAGAGACACAGAAACAGATTAATGAGTTCTTTAAATAAAGTGAAATCGTGTACTTGCGGTGATCTTTAGAACCCAGCCTCCCGGCGTGAACTTTGGACTCCCAATGTTCACGTCAGGGGGCTTTTTCCTTGTTGGCGGATCCATTTACGGGTATAATGGGAGGGAAGGCAGAATGAATAACCGAACAGACGAAGGCCTGAAAAAGGAGCCCCCAATGAGAAAAAACAGCATATCTTTCCTGAAAATAAAGGTTTACAGGAGGAAATTCCTGGGAACCGCCATTGCTATCTTGCTTCTGTGCACCATTTGTTTTATCGGTGTATCCGCTTTTTTTACCACAATCTGGGCGGGCCAGCAGAGACAGGAGGCCCAGGATGCCTTTTCCATTGTTGAGAAAAAGATAGGAAATATTAAGGATCAGCTGAACGAATATATTGAAGGCTGTTATGCCGGCAGGACCATGATGCAGGATGCCATGGCACTGTTTACCTCCGGATCGGAGCCGGAATATCTGAAGAAAAGGCTGTATAACAGCCGTTCCACCACGGCACAGATCGCCTATATGCCCGGTGATATGAAAAAGCTGTTCATCAACAGCCGGATTCAGGTAAGAGGGGCCACCTTTGTATCGGAAAGCGGTATCAAGGCCGTGTGGCTGGACCGGTTATCGGGGGACATGCACGTGACATTCGGACTGGATCGGGAAGAGGATGCCCTGGATATTCCGGGCTTCGGGGATCTGATGCTGGCCTCCTATGAGATCCGCGATCCGGATTCCATCAGCCGGCAGCTGGGGCGCCTTACCTTCTGGGTGGATCGGGAGGATTTGTTCCGCGGATTGGACATTTCCGGAGCATGGGCGGTTATGCAGGAGGGAAAGCCGCTGCATGTGGATTATACCACAGAGAAGGAATGGAACTGGATCTGTGCCGCAGAAAAACTGGAGGAAAGCCAGGGGACTTTTTACGGGACCGGCTATGATCGGATATTTTATACGGTATTCCCGTCCAGCCAGTATGATTTTTCCTATATTTGTGTGATAAACAGCAGTATGCTATGGAAGCTGAACCTTTCGGCGCTGATTGGGATAAGTTTTGTCCTGGTCATTCTGGCCATGGGGGCGGTCCTGGTTTCTTTTGTGGGAATCCGGAATGATGCCCGTTTCCTTTCCTCTATTATGCAGATGCTGGGGGCAATGGAAACCGGTGATTTTTCCGTGGCGAAAAAACTGGAAATCCATAAAGAACATAAAAATGAATATGGAAGAATAGCCATTGCATTAAAGGATGTGAGCCAGAAGCTGGAAGGCTATATCCGTACGGAATATGTGATGAAGCTGAAGCAGCAGGAAGCGGCCATGCGGGCGCTGAAGCATCAGATCAACCCCCATTTCCTTTATAATACGCTGGAAAGCATACGCTCCAAGGCGCTGATGTGGGGGGATGAGGAAACGGCGGAGGCCATCACCCAGCTGGGCAGCCTTTACCGGCGGATTGTCCACAGCCCGGATGTGATCACCATGCAGGAAGAGGTGGAGCTGCTGGAAATGTACCTGCGGATTATGTCTCTGCGGTTTGCCGGTAACTTTGTCTATCAGCTGGAAATCGAAAAAGGGCTGGAGAAGGTGCATACGCCGGGTTTCTGGCTGCAGCCTCTGGCGGAAAACTTTTTTTCCCATGGGTTTGACAGAAATAATGAATTTAACCTTCTGATATTGGAAATCCGTTCGGAAGGGGGCGGGGTGAGGACGCTCATGACGGACAATGGCCTGGGAATTGCCAGAGAACGGCTTGAGGCGATACGAAAACATATGCATGAGGGAAGCGACGATCCGGAAGCGGATATCGGGCTTCGGAATGTATATATGAGACTGCAGTATTTTTACGGGGATGATTTCACGATGGAAATCGGAAATAATCCGGAAGGAGGGGCGCGGATTTCCGTCTATATTCCCACACAGGCAGGCAAGGAGGAGACTGATGTACACGTTGTTGATTGTGGATGATGAGCCAAACATCCTGGAGGGAATCAAACGGCTTCTGGACTGGAAAGGCCTGGGAGTGGGCCGGATAGAAACCGCCCGCAGTTCTCTGGAGGTGATGTCCAATATCCTTGACTGGAGGCCGGATATCTGTCTGATGGATGTCTGTATAGGCAATGATAAGGGTTATGAGGTGATTAACTGCCTGAATAACCTGGGGGTACGATCCAATTATGTGATGATGAGCGGTTATGATGAATTCAGCTACGCCTGTGAAGCCATCCGCTGCGGGGCGCTGGATTACCTGCTCAAGCCGGTGGAAAAAAAGAAGCTTCTGGAGGTGGTGAAAAAAATCGTGGTGGAGAAGCTTCACGGAACCATACCGGAGGAGGATGAGAAAAAGAATTGCGATCCTGTGCTGGATATGGATTACGATGCCATGTCCCCGCTGATACATAAAATTGTCATGATGGTGAGAGTGGAGTACGGAGGACATATTTCTTTGAAAAGCATTGCGGATAAATTCCGCATGAACTCCACCTATCTCGGCCAGATTTTTATCAAGGAGACAGGCATGAAATTTTCCGAATATCTGATGTGCTACAGGCTGTATGTGGCAAGGGAACGGATTCTGAATTCGGATGAAAAAATAGCTGTGATCGCGGCAGATGTGGGGTATTCCAACATGAATTATTTTTACCAGCATTTCCACGGCTATTACCACACCACGCCGTCGGATATGCGGGCCAGAAAATAAAATGACGCTGTTACCGGTTCCCTGTGCGGCTGCCTTTGCCGCCCCGTCCTGTGCCCCTCCGCCTTTGGACTGCCGGGCCTTCCTTCCCGTCTCGGCTGCGCGGGCTGCGGCCCGGCAAAGGCAGCCGCACAGGGAACTGGTAACAGCTAAAAGAAAAGGAGAGAAAAAATGCGTGTAATTATGTTTGACATCGACACCCTGCGGGCGGATCATATGGGGTGTTACGGTTATGGGAGGGATACGACGCCGGTTATGGACAGCGTGGCGGCAGAGGGGGTGTGCTTTGACCGGTATTATTGTCCCAATGCGCCCTGTCTGCCTTCACGGGCTTCGCTGATATCAGGGCAGTACGGCATCCATAACGGGATCGTGGGACATGGGGGTACCGCGGCGGATATGAGGCTGCAGGGCAGCAGCCGGAGTTTTACGGATGAAATGTCGGAAAACGGCCTGTTCATGCAGTTTCGAAGGGCCGGCTTCCATACCGTATCCTTTTCCACTTTTGCGGAGCGTCATTCCGCCTGGTGGTTCAATGCGGGCTTTAACGAGTGCTTCAATGTGGGGAAACGGGGCGGTGAATCGGCGGAGATGGTGACGCCTCATGTGCTGGACTGGCTGGAGCGTAACGGCTCCGGGGATAACTGGATGCTGCATGTACACTACTGGGATCCCCATACCCCATACCGGACGCCGGCGGATTATGAAAGCCGGTTCCAGGGGACGCCGCTGCCGGACGACTGGATTACGGAGGAGATATTCGAAGAGCATCTGCTGCATATCGGTCCTCACGGGGCAAACGAGATCAATATGTGGAATGACGATACCTTTGAACAATGGCCCAAGCATCCGGGGAGGCTGCAGACGAAAGAGGAGGCAAAGCATGTAATAGATCTGTATGACGATGGTGTGCGGTATACGGATGAGAATATCGGAAAGATTCTGGATTACCTGAAGGAAAAAGGTCTCTATGATGAAGAACTGGCGATCATCATCACTGCGGATCACGGGGAGGATTTGGGTGAATTCGGCGTTTACGGCGAGCATGGCATGGCGGATGAACCGGTGTGCCGTATCCCTATGATCCTGAAATGGCCCGGTGTGGAGGGCGGAAGGCATGTGGGAGGTTTCCATGACAACGTGGATCTGCTGCCGACCATACAGGAGCTGCTGGGAACGGAACGGTTCGGAAACTACCGTTATGACGGTGTTTCCTTTGCGGGCACGCTCCGGGAGGGAACAGACTGCTCCAGGTCCTTTGCGATACTCACCCAGTGCGCCCATGTGTGCCAGAGAAGCGCGCGTTTTGACAACTATGTATACATCCGCACCATACACGGAGGCTACCATCTGCTTCCGGATGAAATGCTGTTCGACGTGGAAGCGGATCCCCATGAGCTGCATAATCTGGCGCAGGAACGGCCGGATCTGTGTGCGAAGGGGGCTAAGCTGATACTGGACTGGAATGATGCCATGATGAAAACGTCGGCATATGATGTGGATCCCATGTGGACGGTGATGCGGGAAGGCGGGCCGGAGCACTGCAGGGGGAATTTGCAAAGCTATATGGAAAGGCTGCAGGGAACACCCAGGGAATACGGAATTGCATTATTGTTGGAAAAATATGCAAACGATTTGGACGGATCTGCACGGTAACAGTCCAGGTTTGCCTGCCTGTTGCAGCATAGAAAGGATTCGAATAAAAGGAGAAAAAATTATGTATTTTATACCACAGCCCATGAAAGTGGAATATAAGGATTCCGGGGAAGAGCAGAAGTCGTTTGTCCTGTCGTACCGCAGCTATCTGGTATTGGATCCCTCCTGCGGGGAAAAGCTTACGGGACAGGCGGGGCTTGTACAGAAAGCATTGGAGGAAAAGCTGGGTTTTGGCCTGGCTTTGACAAGAGGGGAAGGCCGGAGAGGCGATGTGATTTTAGAGCAATGCCCGCAGATGGAAAGAGAAGAGTACCATTTGACGGTTGATGAAGGAAATGTACGTATCTGCGGAGGAGAAGCGGGTGTCTGGTATGGCTGCCAGACGCTTCTGCAGATGGTGGAGCAATGCGGGGCAGTGCTGCCTTTTGCAGTGATAGAGGACAGGCCGGACATCCCCAACAGGGGCTTTTACCATGATGTTACAAGAGGCCGTGTCCCGAAGCTTTCTTTTCTGAAAAAAATGGCCGACCGGATGGCATATTATAAGATGAACCAGCTGCAGCTGTATATAGAACATACCTTTCTTTTCCGGGATTTCAGTGAGATATGGCGGGATGATACACCCCTGACGGCCGCTGAAATCCTGGAGCTGGATCATTACTGCGCGGAAAGGGGGATTGAGCTGGTGCCTTCCCTTTCCTGCTTCGGCCATCTTTATAAAGTGCTTAGTTCCAGGGGGTATTCCCATCTGTGTGAACTGGAAGGGGCACAGGAGATGCCCTTTTCCCTCCGGGGGAGGATGCACCACCATACCATCAATGTGACGGATCCGGAAAGCCTTTCTTTCATCAAGGGGAAAATAAAGGAGTTCATGCCTCTTTTTACCTCCAGACAGTTTAATATCTGTGCGGACGAAACCTTTGACCTGGGAAAAGGGAAGAGCGCAGCCGCGGCTGCGGAAAAGGGCGTGGATCGGATTTACATAGATTTTGTAAAAGCGCTGTGCGAATTCCTGGTGGAGAACGGCAGACGGCCTATGTTCTGGGGGGATATTATCTGCGGCTTCCCGGAGATGATTAAGGAGCTTCCTAAGGAAACCATATGTCTGAACTGGGGGTATGCGAAGTACCAGAGGGAGGACGAGACCAGGTGGCTTTCGGACGCCGGAGCGGTGCAGTACAGCTGCCCGGGTGCCTGCGGCTGGAACCAGTTCGTTTATCTCATAGAAAATTCCTATGAAAATATCTGCCGTATGTGCAGCTATGCGGCCAAATACCATTCCATCGGCGTCCTCAACACGGACTGGGGGGATTTCCTTCATGTAAACCATCCGGAATTGGGGATTGTGGGCATGATATACGGGGCGGCTTTTTCCTGGAACGGGAAGATACCTGCTTTTGAAGAAATCAACAGGCAGATCTCCCGGCTGGAGTTCGGGGATGAAAAAGAGCAGTTTGTGGGTATTGCCGCCTCCGCTGCCGGGGAAAGCGCCTTTGCATGGGAAACGGCCATACGGTTTAAGGAGTTGGGAGCGGTTCCGGAATTCACGGAAGATCATAAGGCCTACATCGCGGAGCATTTGGGGGAGATGGAGGATGTGGACGGGAAAAACCGGAGGCTTTCAGAGATCAGCCGGAAGCTTTACGGATGTATTGTGCATATGGAAGCCGGAAAAGCAAAACTGGTGAAGCCCTATCTGGTGGCGGTGGATGCCATACGGCTGTTTAACGAGCTGGGGAAGGTGGTTACCTCAAGGAATTACGGCCTTTCCTATGAGCAGCAGCCGGATGCCTGGCAGCTGGCGGAGGAACTGGAAAACTGGCTGTATCATTACAAAGAAATATACCGCAGGGTGAGCAAGGAATCGGAGCTTTCCCGTATCCAGGAGCTTATTGTCTGGTATGGGGATTACCTGCGGGCAGAGGAGGGAAAAGGATGACGGAAAAAACCTTGCATACGGGCTGGAAAATGCGGCGTTTGGGAGAAATGGAGTGGCTGCCTGCCGCCGTGCCCGGCAGTGTCTACGGCGATCTGCTTGCCGCGGGCAGGATGGAGGATCCTTTCTGGAAGGATAACGAGGACAAGGCTCTTGCGCTGATGGAATATGATTACGAATATTCCATGCAGTTTGACTGTCCGGAGGAGATTCGGGAAAAGGACAGGATCCTTCTGCGCTTTGACGGTCTGGATACCATTGCGGATGTTTATCTGAACGGGGAGCATTTAGGAAATGCGTACAGTATGCACCGGATCTGGGAATATGACTGCAGAGAGCGGGTAAAACCTACGGAAAACGAACTGAAGGTGGTGCTGCACTCCCCCAATCAATATATCCGGGAGGCGTTCCGGGAATGCCGCACACTGGGGAATGACGATACGCTGGAGGGATTTGTCCATATCCGGAAGGCCCATTATATGTTCGGCTGGGATTGGGGTGCCCATCTGCCGGATGCCGGTATTTTCCGTCCGGTGACCCTGCTGGGGATAGACAGGGGGCGTATTGATAATGTCCTGATCCTGCAGGAGCATGAACGGGTTCCGGAGGCGGACAGCGACAGGACGATAGCCGCTCTCGGCAACCGCTGCGTCAGCCGGGTGAGACTTCAGCTGCAGGTGACGGAAGAAACGGCAGGGATTACGGACGGAGTGCCGAAGCGGATGGATGTTACGGGAGGCCGCGTGTTCGGAGGCTGCGGGCAGCATATGAGCTACACGGCGGCGATCACCGCTCCTGACGGGACCAGAACGGTTTATGAGGATTCTCCCAGGGAAATCATAATAGAGAATCCGAAGCTGTGGTGGCCTAACGGCTATGGCGCCCAGGATCTGTATACGGTAAAGGTGAGCCTGTATTCCGACGGCCGGGAAATAGACAGCTGGGAGAAGCGAATCGGCCTGCGTACCATGACCATGCGCAGGGAAAAGGACGAATGGGGAGAAAGCTTCGCCCATGAGGTAAACGGCGTCGCGGTGTTCGCCATGGGAGCGGATTATATCCCGGAGGACAATCTTCTGGGAAGAGTGACACCTGAAACCACGAGGAAGCTGCTGGAGAAAGCCAGGTTTGCCAATTTCAATGCCATCCGGGTATGGGGCGGCGGCTATTATCCAAGCGACTGGTTTTATGATATCTGTGATGAGCTGGGCCTTATGGTCTGGCAGGACTTCATGTTTGCCTGTGCGGTATACGAGCTGACACCGGCTTTTGAAGCCAACATACGCCAGGAATTTATCGAAAATGTCAAACGGATCCGCCATCACGCCTCAATGGGGCTTTGGTGCGGAAATAATGAAATGGAACAGTTTGTTTTTGAACGCAACAGCTGGCTCACCAAGGCCAGTGAGGTGCGGGATTATTTCCTGATGTTTGAGCGGATTATCCCGGAGATTGTGCATACCTATGATCCCCAGGCCTTTTACTGGCCGGCCAGCCCGTCTTCGGGCGGCTGCCTGGACGAGCCGAACGATCCGGATCGGGGTGATGTGCATTATTGGGCGGTCTGGCACGGCAACAAGCCGTTTTCCGAATACAGGAAGTATTTTTTCCGGTACGCCTCCGAATTCGGTTTCCAGGCATTCCCGTCCGTCAAGACTATGGAAACCTTTACGGATGATCCGGAGGATTATAATGCGTTCTCCTATATTTGTGAGAAGCATCAGCGCCAGTACAGTGCCAATGGGAAAATTATGGGCTATATGCAGCAGACCTACAAATACCCTTCCGGTTTTGATACTTTTATTTATGCTTCCCAGCTGCTGCAGGCGGATGCCATCCGTTACGGCGTAGAGCACTTCCGGCGCAACCGGGGACGCTGCATGGGGGCCATATACTGGCAGCTGAACGACTGCTGGCCCGTGGTTTCCTGGTCCAGCGTGGACTATACCGGCAGGCTCAAGGCACTGCATTATTATGCGAAGCGTTTCTTTGCGCCCATCCTGCTGTCCTGTGAAGAACAGGGGATGATGAGCGCGGAAGCTAACATGAACCGGGAGCATTTTGCATTTGAGAAATCCATCCGTCTCAACGTAGCCAATGAAACCATGCATGAGGCGTTGGTTACGGTGCGGTGGGCCTTACGCACACCCGCAGCAAAAATCTGCAGAAGCGGCGAGGAAAGCCTATCCGTCCCCGCACTTACCAGCGTCTGGCTGGATAAGATCCTTTTCCCGGAAGCGGATCTGCGCACCAATTATGTGAGTTATGAAATGGAAATGGACGGCGTGATCCTCTCGGAAGGCACGGTTAATTTCTCCTATCCCAAATATTTCGCTTACCAGGATCCCGGGCTTACCTGCGAGGTGGATCGGGACGTGATTACCGTTAAGGCGCAGGCTTATGCGAAAAGCGTGGAAATACGGAATGAAGCGGATGATCTGGTGCTGTCCGATAACTTTTTTGATATGAATGCCGGCGTGCGGCAGATTCAGATTCTGGAAGGGAAGGCGGATAAACTTTCGCTGCGCAGTGTGTATGATATTAAGTGATGGATTCGGCAGGGAAGCGGAATGTTTTCTGCAGGAAGACGGTATTTACATCCGGCCCGTGAAAATTTTCATCAGGAATGATAACGATACATGAGATAGAATATGAGAAAAGGCGGCCGTTAGCGGGCGGCCTTTTCTTGTTGAATATTTGGGCGATAGCTTGCTAATTCCATATGAAAAAGGTAAAATAAAAAGTAACAGTTTAAGGGCGGAGGGATATGGATGACAGACGAAGAACAGATCGTGCAGGTATTCCGGGATTTTGAAGACGGCGGGCTGGTATCAAAGGATATAGGGAAGGTTCTTCGGTGTGTGGCCGGCAGCGTAATCGGGATAGGAATAGGGGAACAGGGATTTGTCAATTCCAGGGATCAGATACGGGAAATTTTTGAGAAAGGTCTGCGGGAGGCGGATACCGCTGTTTATTCCCTGGACTATGACAACATGGAGGTGCTGGTACATCAGGGCCGGTTTGCCAATGCCTGCGGTGCGATCAGTATCCGGAGGGAAGAAAACGGCAGTGTTATGACGAGCAGGCTTTTGCAGACCCTCGTATTCATCAAGGAAGACGGAGAATGGAAAATATGCGGGCTTCATGCATCGGCACCTATCGCAACGGAAGAAAATATGGAGGCATATCCGTTAAAGATAGCGGAAAAGCTGCTGTGCAGCCTGCGGGAGGAAATCGGTGAAAAGGCCTTTCTGGCGGAAGAACAGTTCCAGAAAGCGGTGCTTGCGGATACGATTGCATTTTATATTATCAATTTTACGAAAAACTGTTTTGAGAAGTGCCAGGTGAATGAAGAACTGTGTGCCTATGTGGAGCCGGGTACTCCTTTTGAGAAATTTGTTCAGGATAATATTTATAACTATGTCATTGACAAAGACTGCCCCGCTTTTTTGAACAGGCTTTCCCTGGAAAATATCAGGGAAGCCATCCGCAAAAACGAAAAGGAAATCAGCTGCGAATACCGGCTGCAGCGTCCCGATGGCAAAGCTTTCTGGGCGGTGACGGTAATCCGGCTGATTACAGACGGTGTGACCGGCGATTCGAAAGGAATTATGTATGTAAAGGATATTGATAAGCAGAAACGCCGGGAAATGGAGATGCGCAGCAGGGCGGAACGCGACGATATGACTTCCTTTTATAAAAAGGCGGCATTTGTCGCATGTGTGGAAAAACTGCAGGAGGGGCAGGAGAAGGGACAAGGGGCCTTTTTCATGCTGGATATCGACAATTTCAAGGCCATCAACGATACCTGGGGGCATCCGTTCGGGGATCACATTTTAGTGGCTGTGGCGGACATTATAAAAGACGTGTTTGGGGAGAACGGTGTCTGCGGAAGGCTGGGAGGTGATGAGTTCGGGGTATTTGTTACCGGGAGAAGCGCAAAGGAGCTGGAGAAGAAGGAAGCGGCGGAGCTGATGGAGCGGCTCGGGCAGATCCGGACGCCGGAGCAGACCTCTTTTCCGGTATCCTGCAGCATAGGGATAGCGGATGCACCCTGCGGCTGTTCCTTTGAACTTCTGTACCGGCAGGCGGATCAGGCTCTGTACCGTTCCAAACAGAAGGGGAAGAGGCGCTGTACCGTATTTACGTAACCGGTCAGGCCGGTCTGCCCATCTGCTGCCCGAACCGTAAGAAAGGCAGGCCTGCTTGCCCCCGGACGAAGGGTTGTGATACTATGGATACAGGAAACGAACGATTACAATGAAAAATCAGGGAGGAAAATAATGAGCAGAAGAAAGGTTTTATTTCTGATGACCGATTCCCAGAGGGCAGACATGGTGGGCTGCTACGGGAATCCGGATATGCATACGCCGAATCTGGACAGGCTGGCGGGAGAAGGGATCCGCTTTGATAAAGCGTATACCACCCAGCCCCTGTGCCAGCCGGCCAGGGCGGGTATCTTTTTGGGGTGCTATCCCCATTCCTGTGCATCCTGGTCCAATTCCATGGGGGTATCGGGAAATGTGCAGAGCATAGGAAAGCGCTTGTCCGATCACGGGATACATACGGCTTATATCGGCAAATGGCATCTGGACGGGGGCGACTATTTCGGACTGGGCAGGTGCCCGGAGGGCTGGGACACAAATTACTGGTATGATATGAGAAATTACCTGGAGGAGCTGACCCCGGAGGAACGATTGTTGTCCAGAAGGACCGACAGTATTGAAAAATATGATATCAAAGAGGAATTCACCTTCGGCCACCGGGTGGCGGACAGGGCGATTGACTTCCTGAAAAACTGCAACGATGAGGATTTCTTCTGCGTGGCTTCCTTTGATGAGCCTCACGGCCCCTTCCTTTGCCCGAAGAAGTACGTGGACATGTATGCGGATTATAAGCTGCCGCGGCCGAAGAATTTTGACGATACGCTTGCGGACAAGCCGGAATTCCAGAGGCTGTGGGCAAAGCCCTTCCGCCATTTGACACAGGATCCGCAATTCCGGGCATCCCATAAGGAATTTTTCGGGTGCAATTCCTATGTGGACTATGAGATCGGAAGGGTGCTGGAGGCAGCGGAAACCTATGCGCCGGACGCAGTCATTATCTATACCTCGGATCATGGGGATATGCTGTTTTCCCATTCCCTGATCGGAAAAGGCCCGGCACCTTATGAAGAGAATGCCCGTATCCCGCTCCTGATCAAAGGTTTTGGCAGCAGGGTGGACGAGAACCCGGTATCCCATATCAATCTGGCACCCGCTGTTTTCGAGATGATGGGTATTGACGTCCCGAAGGCATTTGAAGGGAAGAGCCTGTATCCCGAGCTGAAGGACGGCAGCGTGCGTGTGAATGACCATATTTTTGTGGAATACGGCAGGTATGAGGTGGATCACGACGGGTTTGGTTCCTTCCAGCCTATGCGCTGTATATTTGACGGCAGATATAAGCTGATAGTCAATCTGCTGGATACGGATGAGATGTATGATCTGCAGGAGGATCCGGATGAAATGGTAAATCTGATTCAGGAAGAAGGCGTGAGCGGTATCCGTGACCGGTTACATGAAGCGCTGATTGACCAGATGTACCGGACCAGGGATCCATTCCGTTCCTATCATTGGGAGGATCGGCCCTGGCACAGGATGGAACGTGACTGGGACAGCCGCCATATGACCAGGCAGAGGGAAAATGAAGAGTATGAACCCAGGCAGCTGGATTATGATACGGGACTGCCGATGGAAACGGCGGCCAGGAGAAAATAGAAAACAGCTATAAAAAGGGAGGAAGCCAGTACCCTAGGGGTACTGGCTTGAGTTATGAAAAAGAGTATCTATATTGAAAAAGCGTTATTGGCTTTCTGTGATTATAGGATACCTTATAATTGTGACCTTTTTGTGTTATACGATTGAAGTTTCTGTGAAGTAAAACGAAAGAATTTACTAATTATTTATGAAAAAAAGGGGAAGATTTCAGG
Source organism: Lachnospiraceae bacterium (assembly GCA_022845955.1). Classification (GTDB taxonomy): domain Bacteria; phylum Bacillota; class Clostridia; order Lachnospirales; family Lachnospiraceae; genus Eisenbergiella. The sequence goes on along the minus strand of AP025576.1, from coordinate 5,163,775 downwards.
CGCACATATTGGATGGCGTTAAGAGATACCTTTCCCACAACCCTCAGATCGGCTGTGGCGTCCCTGGCAATCAGATAGGAAGAATAATCCGGATTAAAAGGAATGAGCTCGATCCTGTTTACATACAGCTTTATCATGCGGCAGACGGTTTTCCCGTCTGCCATAAATATACCAATTTCGCCGGAATCCAAATCCGTATGAGGGATAATTTCCAGAAACTCCTGGTTTTTTATGACTGGTTCCATACTGCCATCATCTGCAAATAACACATATGCTACCAATCTGTTGTAAGATGAAACGAAACCGGGAACCGCATCGTCTGCACAGGAGACCGGAAATTTCGAAACGGAACCAATGACAGGAATATTCCGCAGGACTTCCTTGGTATCCGCTGCTGTTTTTAGTGTATGGTTAATTTCCGGATTTTCGGTGCGACCAAGTAGATAATCAACAGAACAGGAAAGAGAATCGGCGATTTTCGCAAGATTGTCGGCCTTTACCATGGAACCACGTGAGAGCATGGAGGAAATCGTATTTTTGCTCAACCCGCTGCTTGCCAACATATCCTTTTGCTGCAAATTTTTTTCCTTTAAAATCTTATTAATACGTTCGGCTACTTTTGCAGACTCGTACATAGGAAACTCCTTTATTGTATATAAGTAATGGTTACAATTCAGCCTGTGTTCAGCATTTCCTGTCTGATTCGTAACTTTAATCCAACAAATGAGATACCAAATATTTACAATCCATCATTTGTGGGATATACTGTTATTGTGGTAATATATAAACATATTACCACAGTAATAAACGGGAAAGAAGGGAAAATTATGTCTGTTGGAGAAAATATCAAGAAAAGACGGGAAGAAAAGGGGCTGAGTCAGATGGAGCTGGCCAGTGCTATCGGGGTAGGGCAGTCCTATTTATCACAGATTGAAAGAGGCACCAAGGCGGCGTCCATACAGCTTGGCAAAGAAATAGCTGAAATACTGGATTGTACGCTGGATGATTTGGCGTAGTACCGACTTGATGAATCGATGGAGAGATAGGAGGCACAAAAGATGAAGATTGCCGTTGCAAGCACCGGAAACCATGTAGCCAGGCATTTTGCCCTGTGCGAAAAATTTTGTATTTTTACGGTTTACAGCGGAAAAATAACAAAAGAATCAGAAATCTCGAACCCCGGATTCCGTCCGGCAGAAATACCGGCATATCTGGAAAGCCAGAAAGTGAATGTGGTACTCTGCGGCAGCCTGGGCAGCCAGACGGAAGAGCTTTTACATAAAAAAAGGATAGAAACCAAAACAGGCATAATTGGGGAATCCCGTACGGTGGCATTGGATTATCTAAGACAGATCCGTAACAGAAAAGAAGAGGACGGGGCTGGCGGTATGGAGAAAGAATCGGATGGAGTTTGTTTCAAATAAAGCTGAAAATAAAGCCGTGAATTTTACGGATGGATTGTAATATATATTTCTTTTTGTTATAATACTACATATTGTGGTTAAAATATTATAACTGAGAAAGGAACAGGTGAGTAGAATGAGTAAGTATGTTTGTGATGTTTGCGGTTATATTTATGATCCCGAGCTGGGAGATCCGGATAACGGAATCGCACCCGGAACCGCATTTGAAGCTATCGGGGACGATTGGGTATGCCCTCTGTGCGGCGTGGGCAAGGATCAGTTCTCTGTAACGGAATAAGTTAATAACAAAAGAGGTTACTAACAAAAGGAAGCCCATAACAAAAGAAAGAACGGCGTCTGCATTTACAGTGCAGGCGCTTTTTTTATGTCCCGGAGAGGATGATTGTGACCGGGGCGGAATGAAAATGGGTTAAATGGTATATTGAGTATAAAATAAGATTTATTTGGTATATGTCTTGAAAATGCACAAGGTAAATGTTATTTTATTTACATAATAAATAAGAGTATGTATCGGATATTAAAGGGGGAACGCAATTGTGTCTAAAAATATACCTGATTTATTACTGTTTCAGTCAGGATTTATAAAAAGGATATATGGTATGAATGGTATGTTATGACAGCTACGGTATATTGTGAATTGCATAAGGGAGAGAGGATATGGCAAAAGAGAAAAAGAAAAAATACAATATCATTACGGACGTACGGAAGAACAAGGTATCGTATGCGATGCTGATCCCGGCGGCGCTGTATACATTGATTTTTGGTTACTTTACGATTCCCTATATGGTGATTGCCTTTGAAAAATTCAGTTTTAAAAAAGGGATTTTCGGAAGCAAATGGGTGGGGCTTAAGAATTTCGAGTTTTTCTTTAAATCCCAGGACGCGGGACTGATAATCGGGAACACGGTGAAGCTGAATCTGCTGTTTCTGCTGTTTACCATAACGGCGGCGGTGACCCTGGCGATTATGATAAATGAGATCCGGAATAAATATTTTAAAAAAGTGGCCCAGTCCACGTACCTGCTTCCCTATTTCCTTTCCTGGATTATTGTAAATTACATCCTTTACGGAATTATCGGAAGCAAATACGGCCTGCTGAACCATATCCTCACGTTCTTCGGTGGGAAGCCGATCAACTTTTATAACGAACCGAAGTATTGGACAATCATTCTGGTCATCCTGAAGGTGTGGAAGGATTTGGGGATGAATATGGTTATCTATCTGGCGACCATCACCGGTTTTGACGAAGAACTTTATGATGCGGCGGCGGTGGACGGCGCAAGCCGGTGGCAGATGTGCAGGAGAATCACCATTCCCATGCTGATGCCTACCGTGATTATGCTGGGGATCATTTCCGTGGGAAAGGTGTTCTATGGGGATTTCGGTATGATTTACGCCCTGGTAGGGGATAACGGGGTGCTTTACCATAAGACGGATGTTATCGATACCTATGTATTCCGTACCCTGCGGACAACGGGGAATCCGTCCCAGGCCATGGCGATCAGCCTTTTCCAGGCAGTTATGGGATTTATCTGTGTATGGGGTTCCAATTTTCTGGCAAAGAAGAAATTTACGGAAGGAGCGTTGTTCTGATGAAAAAAAAGAAATTCTCATGGGGAAAGACCCTGATTTATCTGTGCACCTCGCTGACGGCGGCCTTCTGTGTCCTTCCGCTGCTGCTTATCTTCATTGTTTCGTTTACCAAGGAATCCGCGATTGTAAGAAACGGCTATTCCTTTTTCCCCCAGGAGGTGACCCTGGAGGCTTATGCCATGCTGTTCGAGAATGGGGCGGAGGTATTAAGGTGCTACGGGAATTCCATTTTTGTTACCGCGGTTGGTACGGTACTGGCGGTGATGATTACGGCGATGGCCTCCTATTCCCTGGCCAACCCTTCCGTGAAATACAGGAACGGGATCGCCATGTTTTTCTTTGTGACCATGGTGTTCAACGGAGGTATGGTACCCTGGTATATGATTTGCAAAAAGATAGGGCTTTCCGAAAATTATCTGGCTCTTTTGATCCCTAATCTGATATTTACGCCTTTTAACCTCTTTCTGGTACGTAACTATATGAGTGAGATACCAACGTCCCTGATGGAATCCGCGAAGCTGGACGGGGCCAATGACGGGCAGGTGGCCTTTACGATTTATTTTCCCCTGTGCAAACCGATTCTGGCTACGGTGGGCCTGTTTTACGGAATCGCTTACTGGAACGACTGGTGGAACTCCATCATGCTGGTATCCGACGCCAAGTATTATCCGATCCAGTACTATCTGATGAAGCTCAAATCGGATTTGAATTTTATGAGGAATCTGCAGAGCGCCGGAGTTGCCGGAGGCGGCTTTACCCCGACGGAATCCCTGCAGATGGCTACCGCGGTGGTCACCATCGGCCCGATTATCCTGTTATATCCGTTTTTACAAAAATACATAGTGAAAGGTCTGGTTATAGGAGGTGTTAAGGGATAGGGCGTATGTAAACATGCCCGGGGAAAAGCAAACGCACAAAACAACCTTCCGCGGAAAGCGGAAAAAAAGGAGCCGTTCAGAACTGACCGGACGGTTCCAAAAGGAAAAAGCGGCAGCGGCCGCAGAAATGTCAAAAGACATAAGGAGGTACTTATGAAGAGAGTATTAGCTTTGGTGTTATGTGCATGCATGTCTTTCACATTGCTTGCAGGCTGTGGAAACACGGCAAAGGAAACGGCGTCAGAGGCGCCGGCAGCGGCAGAGAGCGCCGCGGGAGAGAGTACGGCGGCAGAAGGCACCGGGGAAGCGGAGAGCGCCAAACCGGAAGCCTCGGGAGAGAAAACAGTGATCACCTATCTGCGTCCCGGTACGGAGGTGGATCATAATGCGGAGCTTGTGCAGGCCATCAACGACAAGCTGGATGCGGACGGAACGGGCCTGGAGCTGAATATCATGTATATTCCTTCCGATGTGTTCCAGGACAAGCTGAATATGATGCTGTCCTCCGGCGAAGAGTTTGATCTGCTGTGCATTATGGAGGATCAGAAGCCCTTCACCTCATTTATCGCCAATGAAGGGATCGTTCCGATAACGGAATATGTGAATGCAAGCGAAAACCTGAAACGGGTGATTCCCGATTATATGTGGGAATCCGCAACCATGAACGGGGATATTTATACGATTCCCGCCAACTGGTGTGAAACCGCGGATCAGAACAACTGTATTACCATAAGGCGGGAAAAGCTGGAGGAATACGGCCTGGAGGATCCGCAGACCATGGACGATCTGCTGCATATGTGCGAGGTATTCACGGAAAACTGGGACGGCGAGAATAAGCCGGTGGTAATCCCCATGTTTAAAGAGCCTTTTACCTATCTGTTCCGGACACTGGATACCTATCCCTTCACCGTACAGAAGGATTTGATTTTTATCGACCAGGAAGGCAATGTAAAGAACTGGATGGAAACCGATGAGTTCAAGCAGTGTGCCCAGTTTTTCAGAAAGCTGTATGAAGGCGGCTATGTTCCTGAGGACGTGCTTTCTTCCGGCTGGTCAAGCTGGAACACCATGCTGACCGGTGATTTCATCTGGGTTGATCAGTGCCAGCTTTGGGACACGGAAGAAGTATGGAAGGAAAGGATCCCGGGCGTTGAACTGGATTCCATTTATCTGAACCAGGATGCAAAGCAGTTCCGTCCTAACTCCTTCCGGAATGACACGGCGGTTTCCGCTACCTCCGAACACCCGGAAGAAGCAGTTAAATTTATGGACTGGGTATATTCCTCCCAGGAAAATTACGACCTGATGGTATACGGTGTGGAAGGCCTTACCTGGACGGACGAAGGGGAAAAATCATACAGCAAGATCGATCCCGCCTTTGAGTTCAATGCGGACTGGATGATCGGCAATATGGAATATGAAAGATACCAGAAGGGAACCTATGACAAGTTCATTGAAATCATGGGCGAGGAAAAACCGGATGCGGAAAACAGCATCGTGCTGAACTTCACCTTTGATCCCACCAACGTGGCCGACGAGTATGCGAACTGCCAGGCAGAAGTGGTGCAGAGCATTTATCCCATCAAGCTGGGCCTGGTATCCTATGAGGAAGGCTATGAAGCGGCCCTGTCCAGGATGAAAGCGGCAGGAATCGACAAGGTTGTGGAAGAATACCAGAGACAGGTTAACGAATATCTTGGAAAGTAAGCCGTTCCGGTGAGCGTCCCGCTGCAGGCGGACGACAGGAGTAAGACAGAATTATTGCGGCAGAATGCAAGTATTTCCAGGCCGGGGCTGCCCGGCCTGGTTATTCGGCATAACATACGGGAGAGATCCGCCGGGGCGGATCGGGGGAGACACTATGAAAGTTACCGGATTAGAGGGAAACTATAAACTTAAAATTTACGATTATCATTCCTTTTCTATCGATGAAATTATGAGTCCTGCATTTTACCCTGATGACTGGATGGATACCAGGGTGCCGGAGGATGTCAGGACAGTCCTGAAAAGGTATGGTTATATTGACGGCTATTATTACGGCAAGGATCTGGATAAAGAAAGATGGATTGAAGAAAAGGACTGGGTGTATTACCGGTCATTTTATATAGATAAGGATCTGGAAAACAAGGAGAATACGCTTTGTTTTGAAGGGATCGATACGATAGCCCGAATCTGGCTTAACGGCATCTGTTTAGGGCTGTGCAGGAATATGTATCTGGAATATGCCTTTGATGTGACGGATTTGCTCCGCTATGGGGAGGAAAACTGTCTGGTGATCCAGGTGATATCCCCTCTGGGTTATACCGCGGAAATGTCCAGGGAAGGCATCTATCCGGAGGACGACACCACCAGAATGCTGCTTCGTAAGTCCCAGATGAACTGGGGATGGGATTTCTGCGGCCATTGCCTCACTACCGGGATTTGGAAGCCGGTACTGCTGAAAAGCCGGGATCATGCCGTCCTTCATGAGACGCAGCTGGTTACGGAAACGCTGGAAGAGGACAGGGCACAGATGAGCCTGCGGTGCCGTGTCCTGGACTATGGGGAAGGGGAACAGGAGTATACCGTTCTGGTGGAAATCGGCGCCGGAGGCGAGACGGTTTTTGCCAGAGAGCTATCCCGTAAGGAGGCGGAAGCCTTTTCCTTTTCCCTGGACAGCCCCAGGCTGTGGTGGCCCAGGCCCTATGGGGAACCGTTCCTGTATGACGTGCGCATCAGCCTGAAGGGACAGGAGGGTGTGCTGGATGAAAAGAGCTTCCGGTTCGGCATACGTACGGTGGAGCTGATTCAGGAAAAGGACGAGGGCGGGAGAAGCTTTCTCTTCTGTGTTAACGGAAAGAAGCTTTTTATCCGCGGGGCCAATTGGGTGCCGCTTAACAGTGTATACGGGGAAATACGGGAAGAAGAATACGATTATTACATCGGCAGAGTGGTGGATTCCAACCTGTCCATGCTGCGTATCTGGGGCGGCGGTATTTATGAGTCGGAGCATTTTCTGGACCTGTGCGATGAAAACGGGATTATGATCTTCCAGGATATGATGCTGGCCTGCGGGATTTTTCCCCAGGACGCCGGGTTCCTGCAGGAGGTTTATGAAGAAGCCGGCGTTATCGTAAGAAAGAACGCCAACCGGACCTGCATCCTGATCTGGTCCGCAGATAATGAACTGGATGAAGCGTACCGGTGGTATGATATGCTGGAGCAGTTCCCGGAGAATAAGGTGAACCGGGTTGCGGTCAGGAAAGGGGTGGAGGAAAACGATTCTTCCAGGCCCTTCCTGGTCAGCTCCCCCTGCAGCCCTTTTGCACAGGAGGAGGGCGGAGAGGATCCCAATTCCGACAAACAGGGGGATATGCATCTCTACCTCACCCGTTTCCTGAAAAACGATGACTATTATTATAAGAAAATAAGAGAATTAAAACCTCGTTTTATGAGCGAATACGGATTCAGCAGCCTTCCCTGGGAATCTTCCTATTACCGGTTCAATTTCCGCAGGGAACCGGTGGATCTGGTGCGCAATCCCTGGCTGGCCCAGCTGGACTGGCTGCGCGAGGTGGGGGAAAAAGGGGATGTATCGGAGATTATCTACTATTCCCAGTTCACCCATGCCCAGGGGCTGAAATACTGGATTGAGTATCTGCGTTCCCTGAAATGGCACTGCGGCGGTACCCTGTACTGGAAGTTCAATGATCCGGTGGCGCCCAACCGGGAAAATATGCTGTTTCCGTCCCTGATGTCCTGTATCGATTTCTTCCGCCTTCCCAAGCTTGCCTATTATTATGCAAGAAGGGCCTATGAGGACAAGATACTGGCATTCCGGGAGGATATGGAAGGGAATCTGGCCGTGTACGGCTGTAATGAAACGGATGACGCCCCGGAAGGCAGCCTTTGTGTTTCCCTGAAAACCTACGGAGGGGAAACGGTGTGGAGCGATACCGTTACATGTGTCCTGGAAAAGGATAATGCTTCCCTGCTTTACTCCGTTCCGGCGGAGCGCCTGGCGGCTGTACAGGGAAATTCCTGTTACCTTCATGCGTCGTTCACCGCAGGAAAAGAGTACCTTTCCAACCTGTTCCATCTCACCGAAGTGGGGGAATGGAACCAGGTGCAGATGCCTCCGGCGGTACTGAAGGCGGAATGGAAGGAAAAGGGAGACGGTATTTTCGAAATTACCGTAAGCACGGATTCCTTTGCCCAGGATGTGACCATTGAAATCCTGGATGAGGATGTGTATTATTCGGATAACAGCTTTTGCCTGGAAAGCGGGGAAAGCAAAACGATACAGGCAAGGATTACGGCGCCGGCCGGAAGCAGAGGCGCAGGGAAAATGCGTATCCGGGCCTATCATGCAAAGCCTTTGTGCTTCCGCTTTACGCGGGGAGGAAATGGATATGAAATTCAGGCTTGTTAACTGGAGCGGTGAGGATTGCCGCTGCTTTGATGAACTGGCGGCGGTTCTTCCTCTGGAAAGGGCGGAGGAGGGGATCCCGCTCCGCCTGGAGAAAGCGGAGAAACCGGGGTGTTATATGCAGAAGGCCGGGGCGGTAATCGCTTATTCCGCCAGGCATCAGATCTGGCGGGAGCTGGGGCTGCTGTGTGAGAAGCTGGAAACACAGGACTGCTTTTCCTGTACCGAGGAGCCGGCCTATACAGAGCTGGGCGTTATGCTGGACTGCTCCCGGAACGGGGTGCTCACCACGGCTGCGGTAAAGGATATCACCAGATATCTGGCGCTGATGGGCTATTCCTCCATACAGCTCTATACGGAGGATACCTATAAAATCGAAGGGCAGCCTTATTTCGGCTATCAGAGGGGTGCATACAGCAGGGAGGAATTCCGGGAAATGGATGATTACGCTTCCCTTTACGGAATCGAACTGATTCCCTGTATCCAGACGCTGGCCCATCTGGAATGCATGCTGCGCTGGAAGGAATATGACAAAATCAGGGACATTGACAATATCCTCCTGGCAGACGAAGAAGCGACCTATGATTTCATCCGGGAAATGTTCAGGCAGATGGCCGGAAACCTGAAAAGCCGCAGGATCAACATCGGTATGGACGAAGCCCATATGCTGGGCTTGGGCGCGCATCTGGACAGGCATGGCTTTGAAAACCGCATGGATATCATGCTCCGCCATTACAGACGGGTCATTGAAATCGCACAGAGCTTCGGTTACCGGCCTATGATGTGGTCCGACATGTTTTTCCGTCTGGCGACCCATGGGGAATATTATACGGAGGAAGAGCTTGCCATCGACCCTGGCGTGGGGGAAACCCTGTCCGATGATGTGACGCTGATCTATTGGGATTATTATACCCTGGAAGAAAAGAAGTACCATAAAATGTTTGCCAGCCATAAGAAAATAACGGATCGGATCGCTTTTGCAGGCGGCGCGTGGAAATGGGAAGGCCCCTGTCCGAATTCCTGGTACAGCAGGGCGGTCGCTCTGCCTGCCCACAAAAGCTGCAGGGAAAACGGCATCAGTCAGGTGATGATTACCGCCTGGGGGGACAACGGGGACGAATGCCCGCTGTATGCGGTGCTTCCGGCTTTCGCACAATGGGCCGAACTGTGTTATGCGGACTGCTGTGCGGATTCCCATATGGAACGCCGGTTCCGCACCTGTACCGGCGCGTCTTATCAGGCGTTCCTCCATCTGGGAGACGCTGCCGTCATGCCGGATAACCCGCCTCCGGGACGCTGCGGCGTGAATCCGGTCAGATATCTGCTGTACCAGGATCTTCTGGGGGGCCTGTTTGACGCCCATGTGGAGGAAGCGCAGAGGGATTATCTGGAAGACTGCGCCCGTCTTATGGACGAATACAAAGAGGCCGCACCGGATAAATGGAAATATCTGTTTGAAACACAGGGATCCATAGACCGGCTGCTTGCGGGGAAATGTATGCTCGGTGTGGAAATCCGGAACGCTTACAGGGAAGGAAAGCGGGAAGCGCTTCTTGCGTGCATCGGACGGATACGGACCTTGCAGGCGCTACTGGAAACCGTGATAAGCGATGTGCAGGAGCAGTGGTCCCGGGAAAATAAAATCTTCGGGCTGGATATTTTACAGCAGCAGCTGGGAGGCCTGAAGCAGAGGATGCTGTTTGCCTGTGAAAGGCTGGAAGGCTATGCACAAGGCCGGTACGACACCCTGGAGGAGCTGGAAGAGGAACCGCTCCCTTATTACGGAAGGGAAACGGAAGGAAAAGCGGTGGTATCCCCTTCCTGGAACCGTATTGTATCGGCGGGAAACCATTAATGACTGGAAAAGGGAGCAGAGGGTACGATGAAACAGGTTCCGCTTTATGAACAGATTTACAGGACGATTCTGCGTGATATCGAGAACGGGGTGTATTCCCCGGGGGAAAAGCTGCCGTCGGAAAAGGAACTGGCGGATATCTATCATGTCAGCCGGATTACCTCCAAAAAGGCCATGGGTATGCTGGCGGAAGGGAGCCGTATCATACGGCTTCCCGGAAAGGGATCCTTTGTATCGGGAGAAAAGTCCTTTATAAAGTCGGAAGAAAAAGAAGCCGGACAAGCTCCCAGGCTGATTGGGGTAATCCTGGACGGCTTCAGTCCCAGCTTCGCATGCGGCATTCTGAACAGCATCCAGGAATCCTGCGAGGAAATGGGGTACAGCATGGTGCTGCGTTGTTCGGGAGGAAGCCTGGGCAAGGAAACACAGGCTATTGAGGATCTGGTAAACCTGGGGGTATGCGGATTCATCATCATGTGTGTGCATGATGAGAATTATAATGAAAGGATACTCCAGCTTGTTATTGAACATTTTCCCGTGGTGACTATTGACCGCCAGCTCAAGGGAATTTCGGTCCCTTTTGTAGGGACGGATAACGTGTCCGCTTCCCGGGAACTGACCGGATACCTGCTTGGGAAAGGCTGCCGGAAAATCAGTTTTGTCAGGCCCGAAGCCCATGAAACCATGACGCTGATGGATCGGCAGTACGGCTTCCAGCTCGCCTTCAACGATTATGGACTGATTGCGGAGGAAGCCCTGTGGATAACCAACCTGCGTTCCACGCTGCCGGAAACGATGGGGGAAGAATATCTGAAACAGGATATCGCCATTGTGGACCGGTATCTGCGGGAGCATGAGGATATAGAGGCATTTATGGCAAGCGAATACAACCTGGCCAAGATTCTGAAGTACTGTCTGGAAAAGGCGGGCAGGTATAAAGAGGATAGGATCGTCTGCTTTGACGGGCCGGAGCTTTTCCTGGGGGAAGCGGAATTCACCCATGTGGCCCAGGGAGAGGAAATCATAGGCAGGATGAGTATGGAGCTGCTGCTTAAAACCATTCATGGGGAAGAACGTCCGGGATCCGTAATGGTCCCATACCGGATCATAAAAAGATATGAAAGAAACTGGGGATAAAATTATGGAGATACCCGAAATACTGATGAGGAAAGCACAGGAGCTGGAGGCGTATTACCGGGAGCATTGCCCGGAAGCGGTGCCTCTGGTAAAAAACTGCTTTTTAAATACAATCGAGACGACCGTCAAACAAACAGGGGATGACTATTTCGTCATAACCGGGGATATCCCGGCTATGTGGCTGCGGGATTCCACCGCCCAGATCATGCATTATGTCAGGTATGCGGGAGAGGACGAAAGCCTGCAGGAAATCATAGAAGGCGTGATCCGCCGGCAGGCCCGGATGGTTCTTACCGATCCGTATGCCAATGCATTTAATGAAAAGCCGGACGGCAGCTGCTATGCCCGCGATCTGACGGATATGGGCCCTTACATATGGGAAAGAAAATACGAAGTGGATTCCCTGTGTGCACCGATATATCTGGTATACCGGTATTGGAAGGCCACAGGGAAAACAGAGATGTTTGATGAACAGATACACGGGATGCTCCTTCAGATCCGTACGGTGTTTGGCAGGGAACAAAACCATGGAGAGTCTGCATATACCTTCGAACGCAGGGACTGTGTGGAAACGGATACCCTGCCCTGCGCAGGAAAAGGCAATCCCACCGGATATACCGGTATGACCTGGTCGGGCTTCCGCCCTTCGGACGACCGGTGTATCTACGGTTATCTGATACCGTCACAGATAATGGCGGTGAAGGCCATGGAATACGCGCAGGAAATATTCCTTACTATTTATAAGGATGAGGAACAGGCGGAATTCTGCGGGAAACTCGCGGGAGAAATAGAAGAGGGCATCCGAACGTACGGAATTACGGAACGAAAGCCTTATGGGCGGATCTATGCCTATGAAACGGACGGACTGGGGAATTATGTCTTTATGGACGATGCGAACTGCCCCAGCCTTCTTTCCCTGCCTTATCTGGGCTATTGTGAGGCGGACGAGGAAATTTACAGGAATACCAGGGCGTATATCCTGTCGGAAGACAATCCCTGTTATTTCCGGGGAAGGGTGCTCCGTGGCGTGGGAAGCCCCCATACTAAGAAGGGGAATGTATGGCCTATCGGCATTGTCATGCAGGCCCTTACCTCCGCGGATACAGAGGAGATTAGGGAATGTACGCGGATGCTGCTCGCCAGCCACGCAGGGACGAATTATATGCATGAGTCCGTCAATGCGGAGGAACCGGAGGATTACACCCGAAGCTGGTTCGCCTGGGCCAACAGCCTGTTTGCGGAGCTGCTGATCCGGGAGAAAGAGCAGGGGATATGGGAGGATGTCCCGCAGAGCGTGGCGGGCAGAGAAGCAGCGGGCACGCTCTAAGGCTCATAAAATTTCTTTTCGAACTCCTCCCAGGAACGGCTGAACTCGTGGTTCATGAAGGCTTCCTTCAGGCCGGTGATCTGCTTCAGGCGCAGCACCTCATCCAGATCCATCCCGAGCTGGGCGCATATTTTTTCATCGGACCAGCCGGAACGGGTGAGATCCATGATAATGGCGCTCATGGGGCGTATGCCGTGGGTCCCTCTGGCACGGTTATGCCGGATGGTGGCGGCGATCCGCTGATCCAGGGGCTTGTTCAGGGTGGTGACGGGGAGGTAGCCGTGTATCCGGTGGCGGATATCCGGATATTCCCTGGCGATTCGGTTGCGGTGGAAGCCGTCTACGATTTCCCGGGATCCGTTTTGCATGTCATAGGTAACGATAGGCATGGTATAGCCATCCTCCCGGATACTGGTATGCAGAAGCTGCATTTCCGGGGAGGATACATAGTTGGGATTGTATTCGTTTGCCTGGACGGTTTCCTGCCTGACCCAGAGGACACAGTCCGTGGGTTCCCCCAGGAAGGGGCTGACCTGGGATATGCCGTCCCGGATCCGGTTGATGGCTTCCACCTTTTCGTCCAAATCTTCTATGGAAGAAATCATCTGTTGTATTTCTTTTATCAGGTTGTCGATATCCATTCTGTCTCCTTTTGCTCCTGGCTCTGCGGCGGCGTTAACCGTTCCGTTTTTTCCGGGATACTGCGCGGATAGCCCTCTGCCAGATTAATAAAGGTGGCGGCATACTGCCCGCCGCTTTGTTCAGGCCCGTGCCCGGTATTCGCGCATTCCATGGTTAAATAACAGCCCCGCCTGGATAATTCCCGGAAGCCGTTCTTGCGGAGATGGGTGATGAGACGCGGGTTGGAGGTGGTCATGCGGATAGAGGAAAAAGAGAAAATCATATCCTTTACCATAACGGCGCATACCTCCGAGTGCCGGAATGCGGACAGGACATAAACACCCGACACACAGGTCTGCCCCTTTTTCTCCTCATGTCCATAGAAGCCTGCCAGCGTGTCCCCGTAATAAAACAGCCTCCATTCCTTTTCTTCGTTGTTAATCAGATAGGGCATTTCATCCCTGTATTTCTTCTCTGCAAAATATTCTCCCATGACAGAATAAAAAGCAACCTTATCGTACCCTTTGTTAAACTCCTTCTTTTGTAAGTTCATCTTCAATCCTCCCCACTGCATCACGAAGCTGTTTGTTTGTGGACTGGATATCCCGGCGGATAATGCCGGCATATTTTTTTTTCAGTTCAAACAGCCGTTTCACATCCCCTTTTGTTTCGCTGAAGCTCAGGCCGGACATCCAGAAATCGTTTTTTTCGATAGCCCTCGCGATCCGTTTCCAATAGGGGGCCTGGCGGAAGCCCTGGATATCCCATTTGTCATCGGGCATGGCGGAGGGGGTAATCCCCGCTTCCTTTTCCCACCAGGCAAAAAATTTCTTGATTTTATAATAATAGTGATCTCTTACCTCCGGGGCGTACAGGCCCAGGCTTTCCAGCAGAAAGACGGCATACTGCTCCCATGACAGGGAATCCGGCTTTTCGGACTTGATGTTGCCAAGGAGGCTGGTCCGGCAGTAAATGTTGCCGAAATTGACTCCTTCCACCCGGTGCAGCACCTTTTCCCAGGTTTCCGGTTCCAGGTACCGGAACTGATCCAGGCCCTTGCGCTGGTCGTCCCCGTATGGCTGGCAGAGGCGCTGTTCACTGATGGAGACACCGTTTTTGTACATAAGCTCGTAGATGTAATTAAATTTCAGATCGTATCTGGCAACCGCAGTCCAGTCATCTGCAGCCGACCAGTCATAAATAGGATAGAAGTTCCAGCAGTCCGTGGGCCTGTCGTGGATTTTGACCCTGGTGGTCCAGGGATAATCCAGGTAGCGTTCCTTGGTATTGCTGATAATGGTGCGGAAACGGTTCAGGCTTTCATCCGAGCGGATGCCGATGCCGGCGGCTGCGGGGCCTTTCCTGCTGACGGAAAACCATTTGGCGAAATAAAGGATAAATTCCTCAAATTCCATACCCCGGCGGAACCAGCTCCATTCCCTGGGGTACTGATCCTCCGTTATCAGGCAGATATCCTTCCGGCCCGGATCCGGAAGAGGGCGTACCCATTTATCCCGGTCCTTTTTATCCCAGCAGATCCATTTCGGACAGATGGCGGAAGCCGCATTTCGAAGGGAGAGGGGCAAAGCCACCCAGTACCAGCTGTCTGTCACATCCGCAGTACATTGGATAAGCTCCTCCACATGTTCGATGGTGGACTTATACTGGGCTTCCAGATCGATGTAGAGGACCGACAGCTTTCGTTTCAGCCGGCGGGCTACCTGGGCGGCCAGCTGGAGCATGACAGAGCTGTCCTTTCCCCCGGAAACCGAAAAATAAATATGGTCGAAATACCGGAATACGGTCTCATACCGTTCTATGGCGGCCTCATATACATTTTTGTCCGAGTAAATCTTAGGCATGGCGAGCTTCCTCCAAATCATCGCAATCCATCAGCCCACGGTCCTGCTTCCGGCAGTAAATCCATTCCGCGATGCGGTTTTTATTTTCCATGTTTTTAATATCGTTCCGGAAGGCCTCCAGCAGTTTTTCCTTCCGGTACAGACAGCCGAGGATCCGTTCATCCAGCGTGTTGTAGGCACAGATATCCCGGATACGGATATCCTGTTCCTGGCCGATCCGGTGTATCCGGTCCTCACTCTGCAGCCGCGTGGCCAGATCCCAACTGTTGGAGTAATAAATAATGTTGTGGCAGAACTGCAGATTCAGGCTGTAGCCGGCACAGTCACGGTTGGCTATCAGGAAATTGGCTTTGGCCTTAAAGGTTTCCAGATTCTGCATCCTTTTTTTCATGGGCAGGGAGCCGTCAAAGCGGGCTACGTTTTCCCCGCCGTATTTGGCGGTCAGAATGCGGCACAAAACATCGATTTCGTAAGTATAGTTGCAGAAAATAATATATTTGTTCCGGTTGTCAATCACGGAAAGGAGCCTTTGCAGCCGGGGATTGTCCGAAGGGTTTTCAAAAAAAGGCTGGGTCACAATGTGCTCGTATCCGCTTTCACTCCTGCGGAAGGAGACCCGGAAACCGCTGGTAACGGCCTGCAGCCCGGCAAATAACCGGTAGATGCTTTCCGGGTGCAGCTCGTTCAGATGGAAAAGAAGAACGTCCGCAACGTGGTTGTAATGCTCGTTCTGCCTCCGGGTGAGGGAAAAATAATTAATGGAATAGCTTTTGTCGGGCAGGACAAGGCAGTCCTTCTTGGTTACCTGGACGGTATAGGGGGAAATCTTCCTGGCAAGATAATCCGTATTCAGGCACCGGATAATTTTCTGCGGGATATCCGGGTCGAATTCTATATGGTTGGCAGCAAAGGACCAGTAGGTCTTATAGCCCAGGATCCGCCAGTCAAGAATATGGAACTGGGCATACAGGTCTGCCTGGTTTTTGGATATCGGCATACCGTTCAGAATCAGCTTGTAATCACAGTGGGAGGAAAGGTAATCAATATTCCTGGTGCGGTAGGCATAAGGGTTCTTGATCAGCAGGCTTTCGTCCACCACAAGATAACAGCGTTCCCGTTCGGTCAGCAGGCGCAGGTAGCTGTTGGCGTGGATGCTGCGGGAAAGGGTTTCAATCCCGCAGATCGTGGTGCGTTCGAGGATTTCCCTGGGAGCGTGCTTTATCAGCTCATCCTTGAGATTCTGTTTGGTGGAACAGGGACAGAGCCAGAGGATGTGGCTGATCTTGTCCGCTTCCAGGCGCAGGCGGCACAGTTCCAGCGCCGTAATGGTTTTGCCTGTCCCCTGTTCCATAAACAGTGCCCCGACCTTTACTTTTTTCAGTTTTTCTACAGCCTTCTCCTGGTAGTCCAGAAGCTTATTATGTAATCGCATAGTCAGTCATTATCCACCAGATCATCCAGGATGGCGCCGGATGATTCCAGTATTTTGTGCAGGTTATTGATTTCTTCGGCAGGCTTCGGGTTGACGGGGGATACATGGGGAACCTGCTGCAGTGTATCGCAGTAGGCGCGCAGCAGATCCTCCGCTTCCCGGTCAAAGCGGAAGCCATACATTTCCGCAAAATCCTCCAGTTCGGCATAATGGGCGGGTTCTATGAATATGCCGCCGGAATGGTAGGCAGCGGTAGGTATCTTTCTCAGATTCAGGACAATTTCCCGTGGAATGGAAGAAGAAAGAGGGATAAAAAAGAAAATTCCTTTTTTACTTTTGGTAATCCAGCGCTTATGCTCGGGGCTGAAATCGCCGGTTACCGCGCGTTCCCGCGCCTGCTCATCCGGTATGGATACGGTAAAGCCGTTTTTCAGCAGGATATTGCCCAATTCCGCGGCACGGTCCCGGAAGGATCCGCGGAAAGAGGTGAGCCTGCGGAACCAGCAGCGTCCGTTCCATTCATAGTCCATCTGTCTTATGATTTCACGGAATCTATCGTTTTTCTCATAGGATGCTGTAATCTCTTCCTGGCTCCCCCGGATCTCCACGATTCCGGGGAACTGGGGCCTTTCCGGGGAAAGGACAGAATCCCCGCGGATAAACTCCGTTTCCGCTGCCGCTTCCTCGGGGCGGCACCATTTGCACCATTCCAGATATTCCGGGATAATCTGTTCCAGATTGCACAGCTCCCTGTTAAAACGGTTATTGATCCAATAGGCGGCCTTCGTTTTCTCGTGGATGAGATATTGTACGATTTCCTGAAGCATAAAAGGAAGGTTTTCCTCCGAAAGCTCCAGAGGCGTCATGGCTTCATAATTCAGCCGCAGGATAATCAGACGGATATTCCCCGGTGTGTCAATAAAAGCCTGCAGCCGTGTCAGCGCATCCACCCGCAGCGTTTCCGCCCAGACCACCTGTTTTCTTGTCCCTTCCAGGGGAGGAAGCTCCATCCTGGATGCCGCTTTCCGGGCGGCCGTGTTTTTTTCGCTCCGGCTTCTTATAAGCTCTGCCTTGCAGCAGGCAGGACACAGTCCGGAAAATTTATACTCCTTCATTTTTTCCCTGTTACTGGCAGGACCGATGATATTAACGTAGCCTTCATGCCCACAGTAAAAAGTGCCGGCATACCATGACATATAAGCTCCCCCTTATACCGGCGTCCGGATATCCCCATACCCGGTCCCGGTAATTACTCTGCTGTCGAATGTCCAGTTTCTGTCTTCGTAAAACATGGAATACGTAACCCTTCAGACAAAGCGGAACGGTTACCGGAAAACTGCTTTTTTTCCATATTTTGGTAAATCTATTGTAATGCATCACCAATTTATAGTCAAATGGTTGCGCGTTTTTTTCTACAGAAATGTTTTGTTATCGTTTCCGACACTGTGGGTTCCCCAGTCCGGCGGAGGAAGCATCCACGCGCCGCGGGCTGTCTTTTGTTCAAAAAAACAGCTGCTTCCTACCGGTTTCATCCGATAAGAAACAGCTGCTGACAGGACATGGCCCCTCTTATTTTCTTTTGCGGGCGGCGGGGGTCTGGAGAAGGGATACGGGTATCTGGTCATTAACGACTGCTGGTCCCTCCGGGAACGGGACAACCGGTGGAAAGAAAAGCAGCAATGGAACAAATAAAAAAGAAGCCTGATATAATCAGGCTTCCCAACTAACAGGAGCAGTAGGAATCGAACCCACATCGATGGTTTTGGAGACCACTGTTCTACCCTTGAACTATGCTCCTACAACCGGCTCTCACCGAACCGACGAGTTGTATTATAGCATAGCTGGAAGGGGAAAAGCAAGCCCTTTTTGTATAATTTTTTGTCGTATTATGACAGGGGCGTCTGAACTGTTTACAGGGATTTCCATTCACAGGGCTGTTGGTAAAATTTATGTAATTTTTAAAAAAATATCTATGGAAAATCTCACTCTTATAGTAAAATAGACAGAAAGCGCAGAAGATAGAACATAGGATATGCGCGGCGGAGTGCCGCAGACAGATGAGCCTGTGTATTATAGAAAGAAAGGTGGTAACGGTTCAGGATGGATTTTGGCAGCGGCAGTGAAGATACGGAACGGTTACGAAAGGTTAATGGGAATGACAGACAATATAAGAGTGATTGCCAGTGATTTTGACGGCACGATTTTAAAGGATGGTGCACAGCATGTGGACGAGGAATATTTTCCTCTTATCCGGGAACTGAAATCCATGGGGATCTCCTTTATCGCAGCCAGCGGCAGGCAGTATGCCAATCTTCGCAGGCTGCTGGCGCCGGTGGCGGACGATATCAGTTATATTTGTGAGAATGGTGCGCTGATTGCCCAGGGGGGCACTATCCTGTACCAGAATGATATTGATAGGAATATGGGATTGGCCCTTATACGGGATATGCAGGAAGTCCCGGGGACGGAGATCGTGGTATCGGGGGCGGACGCCTCTTATCTGGTGCCGGTGGATCCGATGTTTCCTGTAATGCTGCGGGAAAAGGTGAAAAACCAGGTTGCCGTGCTGGAGGATTTCCGGGATATGTTGATCCCTATGATTAAGATCTCCATCTACTGGCCGGACGGAATCCCGGGGGATAAAGAGCGGTGGTTCCATGAAAAATACGACCGCTGTCTGAATGTGGTGGACGGAGGCAACGGGTGGCTGGATTTTACCAATAAAGGGGTGGACAAGGGAAGCGCACTGAAGCTGCTTGCGGCGAAGGAGCAGTTTTTTCTGGAAGAGGTACTGGCGTTCGGGGACAGCGAAAACGATATGGCTATGTTAAAGGAAGCCGGTCTGAGCTTTTGCATGTATACGGCGAAGGATCACGTGAAGAAATGTGCCGACCGGGAATGTAAAATGGTGAGCCAGGTTCTGGAGGATCTGATAGCCGGCAGGCTGTAACTTTATCGATTGTGTTTGCGGCTTCAGGCCGCGGAAGGGAGGATACGAATGAATGAAGTGATTAAAAAATATCCGCGCCTGCTCCACGGCGGGGATTACAACCCGGAGCAGTGGCTGGACAGCCCCCAGGTTCTGGAAGAGGATGTCAGGCTGATGAAGGAAGCCCATGTGAATTGTGTTTCCCTGGGGATTTTTTCCTGGGCCAGGCTGGAGCCGGAGGAAGGGGAATTCCATTTCGGCTGGCTGCGCAGGATTATTGACAGGCTGTATGAAAACGGTATTTATACCATCCTGGCTACGCCCACCGGCGCCATGCCCCACTGGATGACGGCGAAGTATGAAGAAGTGCGGCAGATGAGTCCGGAGGGGGTGCGTAATCTTCCGGGAAGGAGGCATAATTTCTGTTATACCTCACCGGTGATGCGTAAGAAAATGAAAAAGATCAACCATGAGCTGTCCCGGCATCTGGGCGATCATCCGGGAGTGATCCTGTGGCATATATCCAATGAATACGGCGGCAACGGCTCCGATGCTTCCTGCCACTGCCCCTGCTGCCAGCAGGCGTTCCGGGAATGGCTGAAGGAAAAATACAAAACACTGGACAACCTGAACCATGCCTGGTGGACCACCTTCTGGAGCCATACCTATACCGACTGGTCCCAGATCCACAGCCCCGTACCCAATGGGGAAAGCAGTCTGCATGGCCTGAACCTGGACTGGAAACGTTTTGTGAGCCATCAAATCCAGGATTTCTGCCTGGAGGAAATCAAAGCGGTTCTGAAATACAGCGTCCTGCCCGTAACCACCAATATGATGGAATATTTCAAGCCCCTGGACTATTTCCGGTTCGCTCCCCAGCTGAGTATCATATCCTGGGACAACTATCCGGAATGGCACAGCCAGGAGGACGAAATAAATGTGGCCGTACGCACGGCGGCTTGGCATACGATGATGAGAAGCCTGAAAAAAGCGCCGTTCCTGATGATGGAAAGCACGCCCTCCATTGTAAACTGGAAGGCGGTGAATACCCAGAAGCGGCCCGGCCTCCATGAGCTGTCATCCCTTCAGGCTATCGCCTGCGGCAGTAACAGCGTACAGTATTTCCAGTGGAGGAAGAGCCGGGGGAGCGCGGAAAAGTTCCACGGTGCGGTGGTGGATCACCGCAACGGAAGCGATACCCGGGTATTCCGGGAGGTTTCCGCTCTCGGAAGCCGTATGGAACAGATATCCGATACGGTATATGCCACCTGTAACCGGCCGAAAGCGGCTCTTGTTTTTGACTGGGAGAACTGGTGGGCGGTGGAGGATATCCAGGGCCCCAGAAAAGAGATGGGATATACGGACACCATACTGGCCCACTTTAAGCCCTTCTGGGAAATGGGCATTGATGTGGATTTTGTAAATGAGGACTGCGGTCTGGAAGGCTACCGTCTGGTAGCGGCTCCGCTGAACTACCTGTATAAAAAAGGCTATGCGAAAAAGGTAAAGGATTACGTGGAAGCCGGCGGCTGCTATGTAACCACCTATTTCAGCGGTATGGTGGACGAGACGGATCTCTGTATCCTGGATAAGCATCCGCTGGAGGAAGTTCTGGGAATCCGTACGGAAGAAATGGATGCCGCGCCTGCCCACCGCACCAACAGCATCCGCTATGAAGGAAAATCCTATCCGACAGGCTGTCTGCGGGAAATTTCCCATGTGGTTCCCGGGGGAGGAACGCAGGTCCTTGCCTCCTATGAAGCCGATTATTATGCGGACTTCCCGGCCCTTACCCGGAAAAATTACGGAAGCGGGAAAGCCTATTATCTGGCCTGCGAAACGGAAGAAGGATTTCTGAGGGATTTCTATGCCGCATTGGCGGAAGAAACCGGCATCCGGACGGAGTTTACCGGCAGCCTGCCCCATGGAGTGACCGTGTCCCGCAGAGAGGGCGCAGAAGCCGTCTGGTTTGTACAGAATTTTAACGAAACGGAAACGGAAATAAATCTGCCCGGCAGTTATGCGAGAGTGCCGGACGGGGCGCCGGTAAAGGGCCGTGTGACATTGAAGCCCTTTGCGTGCCTGATTCTGAAGGCGGCAGACTGATGGACGAAAGCCCGGGAGGCAGTTCTTTCACAATAAGGCACGTCTATTCTTCCTCCGGCCGGTTTTCCAGGGACAGAGGGCGGAATATGGTTTTTCGTCCGATAAAGCAAAGGAGCCGTGTGATTTCGATCCCGGCAAAAATGCCGATACTGTCAATCAATACATCCCTGGGGGAAGGGGAACGGCCGGGCACGAAGGACTGGTGCCATTCGTCCAGCCCGGCAAAGGCCACACAGAAAAGACCGGCCACAAACAAAAGCTTCCAGCCGCGTAAACGGTAGACATATAACGGAAAGGACACGAAGGCGGCCAAAAGGAAATACTCTGTAACATGTGCCATCTTACGTACGTAGTGCTCGATCCGTTCCGCATAATGGAGAACCTGGGCATTGCTCCACTCCTTGTCCAGCACCTGGCCGCATACCTGTACGAAACGCAGGCTCACCGTACTGCTCACCGCGCTGGAGGAGACGCCTTCCTGGGCTGAAAAACTGAAAATGACGTACATCATTACCAGCGCCGGCAGGAAGGAGAGCGGCTTCAGTACATACCGCAGTAATTTCTTCAGAAACAATTTCATATATTTCATGCGTTTTCCCTGATTCACTTTCTGATTCCCTATCTGATTAATGTGAACATAGTAGCATACAAAAATTCAGAAAAAAAGAAAATACCTGTAATTTTAAATAAAAATTCAGAAATTCCGGGCATACTTCTGTTACGGTCGGTCCCTAAATGCAACTTTATTTTTCAGGGTTTTTATGGTACGATAAACAGAGGCGGGATTTCAAAGGGGTCTTTTTATGGGAGAAAAATCAGAGCAGAAGAAACAATTTATAGTGGATACGGCACGGCAGGTTTTTGTGGAAAAGGGCTTCAGGGATGTGACGATGAAGGATATTGTGGATGCCTGCGGTATCAGCAGGGGCGGCCTGTACCTTTATTTTGACAGTACGGCTGCGCTTTTCCGGGAGGTGCTGGAAGCCCAGCAGATGGAAAAGGATGATATCTTTACCGGGGAAATTCCGGAGGAAGCCACGGCGACGGATATCCTGCTTGTCTTTCTGAAGGAACAGAAAAAAGAGATCCTTCTCAGGAAAAACAGCCTGGCGGTTGCCGCCTATGAATATTTTTTCGCCAATAAACCGGCTAAAAAGGATAACCTCCTGCGCAGAAGGTTTCTTCAGGCCGTGGAAATACTCACGGGGCTGATCGAGGCCGGTGTGGAAAGCGGGGAATTCATCTGTGAGGATCCGCAGGGGGCGGCACAGAATATCATGTTTGTGCTGGAAGGGCTGCGGGTGTGCTCGCAGACGATGGGGTTGTCCGAAAGCAGGCTGGACAGCGAACTGCTTTATCTTATGAAGGACCTCGTATACGAGGAATTATAATTGCATTGAAAAAAAACGCAGATTTTGTATAATAAAAAGAGAATGCCCGCCTGCAGGCCTGTTTTTTTGTGTCCGCAGGCTGGAGTATGTTTGAAAATCCATTCCGGCAATCATCAAACACACTCTGAAGCAGCCGGCGGCTTGGGAAGATAAAAATGCCGGCCACAAACATTTGGAGGAGCCATTCATGGGAAATGTAAGACGTATCTATGTAGAGAAGAAAGCCCCTTTTGCCGTAAAGGCGAAGGAACTGAAAGGCGATCTGAAGAACTATCTGAACCTGAAAAGGATAGAGGACGTTAGAATGTTCATCCGCTATGATGTGGAGCATATCAGCGATGCGGTATTTGAAAAAGCCTGTAAAACGGTCTTTTCCGAGCCGCCGGTGGATGATCTCTATGCAGAGCGGATTGAGATTCCGGAAAACGGAAGGGTATTTTCCGTGGAATTTCTGCCCGGACAGTTCGATCAGAGAGCGGATTCTGCCCTGCAGTGCGTAAAGTTTTTAAACGAAGAGGAAGAACCAATTATCAGGACCGCAGTGACCTATCTGATTATCGGGGAACTGACGGATGAGGAATTTGACCGGATAAAGGCTTACTGTATTAACCCTGTGGATTCCAGGGAAACGGGTATGGTCAAGCCGGAAACGCTGGAAACCAGATTTGAGGAGCCGGAAGATGTGAAGATTTTTGACGGCTTCCGGGAACTGGGAGAGGACGAGCTTAAGGTATTGTACCGGTCCCTGGGTCTGGCAATGACCTTCAAGGATTTCCTTCATATTCAGAATTATTATGTTAAGGAAGAAAAGAGAGACCCTTCCATGACAGAAATCCGTGTCCTGGATACCTATTGGTCCGATCACTGCCGTCATACCACCTTTTCCACAGAGCTGAAGGATGTGGAATTCGGGGAAGGCTATTACCGGACACCCATGGAAAGCACATATCAGAGTTACCTGGATACGAGAGAGGATATATTTAAAGGAAGAAAGGACAAGTTCGTCTGCCTGATGGATCTGGCCCTTATGGGAATGCGTAAGCTGAAGAAGGAAGGAAAGCTCCAGGATATGGAGGAATCCGATGAAATCAACGCCTGCTCCGTCATCGTTCCTGTGGAGATGGATTACGGAGACGCGCCCGTTACCGAAGAATGGCTTATTTTCTTCAAAAACGAGACCCACAACCATCCCACTGAAATCGAACCCTTCGGCGGTGCGGCCACTTGTCTGGGCGGTGCCATCCGTGACCCTCTTTCCGGGCGCGGCTATGTATACCAGGCCATGCGTGTGACCGGCGCGGCGGATCCCACCGTTCCCGTGGCGGATACCTTAAAAGGCAAGCTTTCCCAGAAAAAACTGGTGCGCGGTGCGGCGGACGGTTACTCCTCCTACGGCAACCAGATCGGGCTGGCTACCGGTTATGTCAAGGAAGTATACCATCCCAATTATGTGGCAAAGCGTATGGAAATCGGTGCGGTTATGGGAGCCGCACCCAGGAAGAATGTAATCCGTGAAACCTCTGATCCGGGTGATATCATCATCCTTCTGGGCGGACGTACCGGAAGGGACGGCTGCGGCGGTGCTACCGGATCCTCCAAGGTACATACCGAAGAAAGCATCGAGACCTGCGGTGCTGAGGTGCAGAAAGGAAATGCGCCCACAGAGCGTAAAATCCAGAGGCTGTTCCGCAGGGCCAAGGTAAGCAGGCTGATTAAGAAATGCAACGATTTCGGGGCCGGCGGCGTATCCGTAGCCATCGGCGAGCTGGCAGACGGGCTGCGGGTGGATCTGGATAAGGTGCCCAAGAAATATGCGGGCCTGGACGGAACGGAGCTTGCTATTTCCGAATCCCAGGAAAGAATGGCGGTTGTGGTATCCCCTCAGGATGTGGATGCTTTCCTGGGCTATGCAAAGGAAGAAAACCTGGAGGCCGTAAGCGTTGCGGTGGTGACCAGGGAACCCCGCCTTGTCCTCACCTGGAGGGGCCGGGAAATCGTAAATATTTCCAGGGCTTTCCTGGATACCAACGGCGCCCATCAGGAGACCGGCGTATATGTGGATATCCCGGCAGAGGGCACCAGCTACTTTGATAAATACGCCGTTCCTGAAGCGGGCGAGGCTCTGGAAGCGGGCGAAGTGAAGAAAGCCTGGCTCACCCTGCTTTCCAATTTGAATGTGTGTTCCCAGAAGGGCCTGGTGGAAATGTTTGACTCCTCCATCGGAGCCGCCAGCGTGCTGATGCCCTACGGCGGAAAGTACCAGCTTACGGAAACCCAGGCCATGGTGGCAAAGCTGCCTGTCCTGAAGGGTAAGACCGATACCGTAACCATGATGAGCTATGGCTTTGATCCTTACCTTTCTTCCTGGAGCCCTTATCACGGAGCTATTTATGCAGTAACGGAATCCATGGCAAGAATCGTGGCAGCCGGCGGGAATTTCCGTAAAATCCGTTTTACCTTCCAGGAATATTTCCGCAGGATGACGGAGGATCCCAAGCGCTGGAGCCAGCCTTTTGCAGCGCTGCTGGGCGCCTTTGACGCACAGGTGGGCTATGGCCTCCCTTCCATCGGCGGCAAGGATTCCATGTCGGGTACCTTTAATGAAATCGACGTGCCTCCCACCCTCGTATCCTTTGCGGTGGATGTGGCGAAGGAAACGGATATCATCACCCCGGAATTCAAGCGGCCGGGCAATAAAATAGTACGGTTCTGCATGGAGAGGGATGAATATGATGTCCCTGTTTATGACAGTGTTATGGAGCTTTATGACAAAATAACGGAAATGATCCGCGACGGCGTTATCGTATCCGCATATGCCCTGGACAGCAAGGGCGCCGCGGCAGCCCTTCCCAAGATGGCCTTCGGCAATCACCTGGGTGTGGAACTGAGTGATGATGCGGATTTGGGAGAACTGTTTGAAAATGCGCTGGGGGATATCATGGCTGAAGTTCCCGCAGATAAGATCAATCTGATTGATACGGCCTATGAGCTTATCGGTACGGTTACCAAAGAACCCGCAGTGACCTTCGGCGATGTGGAAATTGATCTGGATGATATGCTGGCGGCATGGAAAGGGACACTGGAAAAAGTATTCCCCACCAAAACGAACGGGGATACGGCGCCGGTGGAAAGCAGCATTTATAAAGCGGACAGCATATATGTATGCAGACAGAAGGTGGCGAAGCCCGTCGTATTCATCCCTGTGTTCCCCGGAACCAACTGCGAATATGACAGCACAAAGGCTTTTGAAAGAGCGGGGGCCGGCGTGGTGACTAAGGTATTTAAAAACCTGAGCGCTGAAGATATCCGTGAATCCGTGGCGGAATTTGAAAAGGCAATTAATGATGCCCAGATCATCATGTTCCCCGGCGGATTCTCCGCAGGCGATGAGCCGGACGGAAGTGCTAAATTCTTTGCTACCGCCTTCCAGAATGCCAGGATTAAGGAAGCTGTCATGAAGCTGGTAAATGAGCGTGACGGTTTGTGCCTTGGTATCTGCAACGGCTTCCAGGCCCTGATTAAGCTGGGACTGGTTCCCTTCGGTGAGATTGCGGGACAGAAGGAGGATTCCCCTACCCTGACCTTCAATACCATAAACCGTCATATCTCTAAAATGGTTTATACCAAGGTGGTATCCAACAAGTCACCCTGGCTTGCAGGTGCACAGCCGGGCAAGACTTATGTGACTCCCGCATCCCATGGCGAAGGCCGTTTCGTGGCAAGCAGGGAATGGATACAGAAGCTGTTTGAAAGCGGACAGGTGGCAACCCAGTATGCGGATCCGGAAGGAAATGTTTCTATGGATGAAGAATGGAATGTTAACGGATCCTATGCGGCGATTGAAGGAATTACCTCTCCGGACGGACGTATCCTGGGCAAGATGGCCCATGTGGAAAGAAGAGATGCTTCTGTCGCCATCAACATTTACGGCGAACAGGATCTTAAGATTTTCGAATCCGGTGTAGCCTATTTTAAATAAACATATAACCGCCCAGTCCTTCACATTTACGTAAACCTAACGAATCGCTTATTTTACAGACCTTGTATAGAGGGGAAGTCCTTTATACAAGGTCTGTTTATACGGGGGAAAAAGCTATTCAAGCTATTCATATAATAAAAAATGGATTGAACCCTCATTTCATTTGTGATACAATTAATCGATTATGGGAAAGGATGTGCAGATGAAAATGAAGGCATTTTTGATACTGGAAGACGGCACGGTATTTGAAGGAATTCATATCGGGGCCGAAAAAGAGATAATCAGCGAAATCGTTTTTAACACGTCGATGGCCGGTTATCTGGAAGTGTTGACAGATCCCTCTTATGCAGGACAGGCCGTATGTATGACGTATCCGCTGATCGGCAATTACGGCATATGCAGGGAAGATTGCGAATCAAGAAGACCATGGCCGGACGGGTTCATTGTGAGGGAACTGTCCAGAATGCCCAGTAATTTCCGTTCAGACTGTACCATTCAGGAGTATCTGGAAAGCTACGGCGTACCGGGTATCGCAGGTATTGATACGAGGGCGCTGACGAAGATCCTGAGAGAAAAAGGAACCATGAACGGGATGATTACCACCAATGCCGATTACCGTCTGGAGGAAATCCTTCCCCGCCTTTCGGTCCTTGTTACAGGGAAGGTTGTGGAAAAGGTAACCTGTGAAAATAAATATGAAATCAAAGGTGCGAAGGATCTGGCGGAAAACGGGCCGGTGTCCGGAAGCGCCGTATTTAATAAGGAAAGCTTTTTGGCAGGAGCCAGGGAAAAGAAGCCTTCCCTTGTAAAGCAGTTAAACGGTGCCGGCAGCAAGGTGGCGCTGCTGGATTTGGGGGCGAAGGACAACATCGCCCGTTCCCTTGCCATGCGAGGCTGCGATGTAACCATATATCCGGCGCTCACGCCGGCAGAGGAAATCATAGGGGATAAGCCGGACGGCATCATGCTTTCCAACGGCCCCGGGGATCCCAAGGAATGTGAAAGCATTATTGCGGAAATACGGAAGCTGTATGAGACCGATATACCGATTTTTGCCATCTGCCTGGGACATCAGCTCATGGCGCTGGCGACCGGAGCCGATACCTTTAAAATGAAGTACGGGCACAGGGGCGGTAATCATCCGGTAAAGGATCTGACCACGGGAAGGGTATATATTTCCTCCCAGAACCATGGTTATGTGGTGGATATGGACAAACTCGATCCCCAGGTGGCGGTGCCCGCTTTCATCAATGTAAACGACGGTACGAACGAGGGCTTAAGCTATACGGGAAAGAATATTTTTACCGTCCAGTTCCATCCCGAAGCCTGTCCCGGACCGCAGGATTCCGGTTTTTTGTTTGACCGGTTTATTACGATGATGAATGGAGGAAATAAGGATGCCTAAAGATCCCAATGTAAAAAAAGTTATGGTCATCGGCTCCGGCCCTATCGTTATCGGACAGGCCGCCGAATTTGATTATGCTGGCACACAGGCCTGCCGTTCCCTGAAAGAGGAGGGGGTAGAGGTAATCCTGGTAAATTCCAATCCGGCCACGATTATGACGGACAGGGATATCGCAGACAAGGTTTATATTGAGCCTCTTACCGTCAAGGTGCTGGAACAGCTCATCGAAAAAGAAAAGCCGGACAGTATTCTTCCCACACTGGGGGGACAGGCCGGGCTGAACCTGGGGATGGAGCTGGACGAGTCCGGTTTCCTTGCTTCCCATGATGTGAAGCTTCTTGGCACCACCTCACAGACCATCCGCAAGGCGGAGGACAGACAGGAATTTAAGGACACCATGGAAAAAATAGGCGAGCCGTGCGCTCCCTCCCTGGTAGTCAGGAATATAGAAGACGGCGTTGCTTTTGCCAAAAAAATCGGTTATCCGGTGGTTCTGCGTCCTGCCTATACCCTGGGAGGATCCGGCGGCGGCATCGCCCACAGCCAGATGGAGCTGGAAGAGATCCTGGCGAACGGCCTGCGTCTTTCCCGTGTGGGCGAGGTGCTTGTGGAGCGCTGCATCGCCGGCTGGAAGGAAATCGAATATGAAGTGATGCGCGACAGCGCAGGAAACTGTATCACGGTCTGCAACATGGAAAACATTGACCCCGTAGGTGTGCATACCGGGGACAGTATTGTTGTGGCGCCTTCCCAGACGCTGGGCGACAAGGAATACCAGATGCTGCGCAGCGCGGCTTTAAATATTATCGACGAGCTGCAGATCACCGGCGGCTGCAACGTACAGTTTGCCCTTCATCCCGTCAGCTTTGAATACTGCGTCATTGAAGTGAATCCCCGTGTGAGCCGTTCCTCGGCCCTGGCAAGCAAGGCTACCGGTTATCCGATTGCCAAGGTTGCGGCCAAGATAGCCCTGGGCTATACGCTGGATGAGATTAAAAATGCCATAACCGGAAAGACATATGCCAGCTTTGAACCCACCCTGGATTACTGCGTGGTGAAGCTGCCCCGCCTTCCTTTTGACAAGTTTATCACCGCCAAACGGACACTGACCACACAGATGAAGGCTACCGGAGAGGTTATGAGTATCTGCAACAGCTTTGAAGGTGCCCTCATGAAGGCCATCCGTTCCCTGGAGCAGCATGTGGACTGCCTCATGAGCTATGATTTTTCAGCCCTCTCTGCAGAAGAACTGAAGGAGCGCCTGAAAAGGGTGGACGACCAGCGGATATATGTGATTGCGGAAGCTATCCGTAAAGGAATCGACTATGATACGATCCATGAAATCACCATGGTGGATCACTGGTTTATCGATAAGATTGCTATTCTTGTGGAAATGGAACAGGCCCTTGCCAAAGGCCCCCTTACCCCGGAACTGCTGCGGGAAGCGAAGCGCATCGAATTCCCGGATACGGTTATCAGCCGCCTCACCGGAATCCCGGAAGCCCAAATCAAACAGCTGCGTTATGAGAACGGCATTGTGGCGGCCTATAAGATGGTGGATACCTGTGCCGCGGAATTTGAAGCGAGCACCCCTTACTATTATTCCGTATATGGCGGGGAAAATGAGGCCGTGGAAACCTCATCCCGGAAAAAGGTACTGGTTCTCGGTTCCGGCCCGATCCGGATCGGCCAGGGGATTGAATTTGACTATTGTTCCGTACATGCGACCTGGGCGTTTGCCGCGGAAGGGTATGAAACCGTGATTATCAATAATAACCCGGAAACGGTGAGTACCGACTTCGATATTGCGGATAAGCTGTATTTTGAACCTCTCACTCCTGAGGATGTGGAAAATGTGGTGAACATGGAGCATCCCGACGGGGCGGTGGTACAGTTCGGCGGCCAGACAGCCATCAAGCTGACGGAAAGCCTGATGAAAATGGGCGTTCCCATTCTGGGCACCAGCGCAGAAAATGTGGATGCGGCCGAGGACAGGGAGTTATTTGATAAGATTCTGGAGGAGTGCGGGATACCAAGGCCTTCCGGCGGAACCGTATATACGGCGGAGGAAGCCAAAGCCGTGGCAAACAGGCTGGGTTATCCGGTTCTGGTGCGTCCTTCCTATGTGCTGGGCGGCCAGGGCATGCAGATCGCCATTTCCGATGAGGAAGTGGAAGAGTTCATGGAAATTATCAACCGCATTGCGCAGGATCATCCCATCCTGGTGGATAAATATCTGCAGGGCAAGGAGCTGGAAGTGGACGCGGTCTGCGACGGGACCGATATCCTGATTCCGGGAATCATGGAGCATATTGAACGGGCCGGCGTGCATTCCGGAGACAGTATTTCCGTATACCCTGCCCAGACAATCAGCGAAGGCGTGAAGGCGACCATTGCGGAATATACCAGAAGGCTGGCGAAATCCCTTCACGTAATCGGCCTGATTAACATCCAGTTCATCGTGGTGGGCGAGGATGTCTATGTGATTGAAGTAAATCCCCGTTCCTCCAGAACGGTGCCTTATATCAGTAAGGTGACAGGCATTCCTATTGTGGATCTCGCCACCCAGGTCATCATCGGAAAAACGATCCGCGAGCTGGATTACGAGCCGGGGCTTCAGCCCGAAGCCGGATATGTGGCGGTTAAGATGCCCGTATTTTCCTTTGAAAAGATCCGCGGCGCGGAAATCAGCCTGGGGCCGGAAATGAAATCCACCGGCGAATGTCTGGGAATCGCCAAAACCTTCCATGAAGCCCTCTATAAGGCTTTCCTGGGAGCCGGCATCGATCTGCCCAGACACAAGCAGATGATCATTACCGTAAAGGATGCGGATAAGGGAGAAGCGATTGAAATCGCCCGCCGTTTTGAAAAACTGGGGTATATTATCTACGCCACCAGAAGTACCGCCGCAGCCCTGAAGGAAGCGGGAATCAAAGCCCGTAAGGTGAATAAAATCAACCAGGAGTCGCCGACGGTGATGGATCTGATTCTGGGACACCGGATCGATCTGGTTATCGATACCCCCACCCAGGGCAGGGATAAATCCAGGGATGGTTTCCTCATCCGCAGAACCGCCATTGAAACGGGCGTTAACTGCCTCACCAGCCTGGATACCGCGAGAGCCCTTGTGGGAAGCCTGGAGACAAAAAGTAAAGAATTGTCGCTGATTGATATTGCAAAGCTGAAATAAAAACTATGAATAAAGTGAACTATCAGAAGCGGATGGAGGAAATCCTCCGCGGGCTGCCGGAAGAAAACGACGGAGGCGGCGTTTCGCAGGCCGGGCCTGTGACCGGAAAAAAAAAGCTGCTCCTCCACAGCTGCTGCGCACCCTGCAGCAGCTACGTGCTGGAATGCCTGCGGAGCCATTTTGCCATTACCGTCCTGTATTATAATCCCAACATTACACGGCGTCAGGAATATGACATGCGGATGGCGGAGCAGAAAAGGCTGATTGAAGAAATGAACGGGGAAGCCCCATCCTTTATCGCCCTGGAAGCGGGCCGCTACGAACCGGAGGTGTTTTTTGCCGCGGCAAAGGGCCTGGAGCAGCTGCCGGAGGGCGGGGAGCGGTGCTTTCGCTGTTATGAATTACGGTTGCGGGAGACCGCCCGGCTTGCCGGGGAAAAGGGCTTTGACTACTTTACCACAACTCTCACCATCAGCCCTTTAAAGAATGCGGACAAGCTGAATGAAATCGGAGAAAGGCTTGCCGTGCAGTACGGTGTCCCCTTTCTTCCGTCAGATTTTAAGAAAAAAAACGGCTACAAGCGTTCTGTGGAGCTATCCGAACATTACGGACTGTACCGCCAGGATTACTGCGGATGCATTTTTTCTGAAAAGGAGCAGCACACGCAACCGTTCAGACAGCTCTGAACAGTTGCGCGAAAGGCGGGAAGAAATGTGCAGGCGGCAGGAAAACCAGCCTGCCGCCCCGCAGGTTATGCCGGATTAACAACGAAAAGAGCAGCAAAGTGAGGTTGGTATCATGAAAAAAATTCTGGAAGCAATTTCCGAAGAAATGAAAAAAGCATTTGCGGATGCGGGCTACGACGAAGAGCTGGGGAAGGTAACCCTCTCCAACCGCCCGGATCTGTGTGAATACCAGTGCAACGGCGCTATGGCCGGGGCTAAAAGGTATCATAAGGCCCCGATTGCCATAGCCGGCGAAGTGGCGGAGCAGTTAAAGGACAGTCCGGTCTTTTCCCAGGCGGAAGCGGCGGCCCCGGGATTCCTGAACCTGAAGCTGTCTGATGACTTCCTGTGCACCTATCTGAAAGAGATGCAGGCCTGTGATAAATTCGGCATGGAAGCCCCCGATAAGGAAAAGACCATTATCGTGGATTACGGCGGACCTAACGTGGCAAAGCCCCTTCACGTGGGCCATCTGCGTTCCGCGGTCATCGGGGAAAGCATCAAGAGGATTGCCCGTTTTGCGGGCTTCAGGGTTATCGGCGATATCCATATGGGAGACTGGGGCCTTCAGATGGGACTCATCATAACGGAACTTCAGGAAAGAAAACCGGAGCTGGTGTATTTCCAGGAGGACTATACCGGCGAATATCCCAAGGAGCCTCCGTTTACCATTACAGAGATGGAGGAAATCTATCCCACAGCCAGCAGAAAATCCAAAGAGGATCCGGTTTATAAAGAAAAGGCCATGGAGAATACCTTTAAAATCCAGCAGGGTGTGAGGGGCCACCGGGCATTGTGGGAGCATATCATGAACGTGTCCGTGACGGATATGAAGCGTATTTACGATAAGCTGAATGTGGAATTCGACCTTTGGAACGGAGAATCCACCGTACAGTATCTGCTTGCGGATATGGTAGAGGGGATGAAGAAGGGCGGATACGCCCATGAGAGCGAAGGCGCGCTTGTGGTGGATGTGAAAGAGGAGAGCGATACCAGGGAAATCCCTCCCTGCATTATCCTCAAATCCGACGGGGCGGCGCTTTACAGCACCACGGATTTGGCTACTATCAGCGAACGTGTGACAAAATACGATCCCGACAGCATGATTTATATTACCGACAAACGGCAGGCCATGCATTTTGAACAGGTATTCCGCTGCGCCCGCAAGACAAAGCTGATAGGTGAAGATGTGAAGCTGGTCCATATCGGCTTTGGCACGGTGAACGGCAAAGACGGAAAACCGTTCAAGACCAGGGACGGCGGTGTGCCCAAGCTGGAAAAGCTGATAACGGATATTGATGAGGAAATGCTGCGTAAGATTCTGGAGAGCCGTCAGGATATGTCGGAAGAGGAAGCCCGGAAAATTGCAGATATCGTAGGACTGGCAGCACTGAAGTACGGGGACCTGTCCAACCAGGCCGCCAAGGATTACAGCTTCGATATTGATCGCTTCACCTCTTTTGAAGGAGATACCGGGCCGTATATCCTGTATACCATAGTCCGTATCAAATCCATTCTGGCAAAATACCAGGAGCAGGGCGGAACGCTGGAAAACACGCAGCTCAGCCCGGCTGTCAGCCCGGATGAAAAGGCTCTGATGATGGAAATTGCCAAATTCAATACCATGATGGAGGCCGCTTTCACGGAATGTGCGCCCCACAAGGTATGCGCGTATATTTATGATCTGGCGAATGCCTTCAACCGTTTTTATCATGAAACGAAGATTATCGCGGAGGAAGACGAAGCGAAGAAGGCCGGTCTGATCGCGCTGCTTGTCCTGACCAGGGAGGTTTTGGAAACCTGCATTGATCTGCTGGGATTTTCGGCCCCTGACCGGATGTAAACAACGGATTCCGCGTTTTGCCGGGTTAGTTTATAGTAGAAGGTTCCGCTTCCGAAAGGTGGGAAGCGGGACCTTTTTTACAAAGGAATGGTCAGATTGTTTTGATTTTCTTTTATAAAATAGATATCCGCATATTAATAAAAGCTTTTTTTGGTCGATATATAATATATTACTATTTTGATAAAGGTAGAAAAAGCGAAATGAAAAAGGCTATGAAACAATCAACCATCATTCTTATTTTGAATGTTATCTCTGTTATTTTATTGTTGGGATGTGCAGCTACATTTATTTTGACTGCATATGTTACGGAACAAGTGAATCAGGCCAATGTCGATCGTTTTGATCTCACTTACAATGCTAACCGGTTTATGGATGGTTCCGCCTATCTGACGAATGAAGTCAGAGCGTACGCAACTACGGGGAATACGGAGCATTATGATAATTACTGGGATGAAGTAAACAATAAGAAAAACAGGGATATTGGCATCAGTAAAATGAAGGAAATCGGCATAACAGATTCCGAACAGGATATGATAGATGAAATGTCGGCTTTATCTAATAAATTAGTCCCTTTGGAAGAAGAAGCAATGCAAAATGTGCAGAAGGGAAATGTGGAGGAAGCTGTCAATTATGTGTATGGGACAGATTACAGTGAAGAAATAGCCAAAATCAATCAGATTAAATCGGATTTCCTGAGTGAATTGGATAAACGTGCGGCGGCTGAGGTGGAATGGAGAATTGGGCAAAACAAGATAATCAGCCTGATTGAGATGATATTTATAGGTTTGATCATCATTCTGCAGGTGGTGATGAACCGGATAACAAAGTCTCAATTGATACATCCGGTTATCCTTATTGAAGAGGAAATGTATAAGATATCACAGGGAAATATAAAAGGCGATTTTGCGATGGAGCCGGATACCTCTGAAATAGGAGGGCTGGTTGCGGCAATCCATCATACGAAGAAGGAATTACAGAAATATATAAGTGACATTACTGTGAAGCTTGAAGAAATGGCTGCCGGTAATATGAATCAGAGTGTGCAATTAAAGTATGTAGGGGATTTTGCGCCTATTCATGATGCGCTTGTTACTATATTGGATTCCATGAACCATACGCTGAGCCAGATAAGCCGGGCGGCGGTTCAGGTAGACGGTAGTTCGGAGCAGGTATCTTCCGGGGCACAGGCCCTGAGCCAGGGGGCGACAGAGCAGGCAAGTTCGGTAGAGGAATTATCTGCCACGGTAAATGAATTGACCGGTGATATGGGACATATAGCAGAAAGTGCGGACAATGCAAAAAAAATATCTCTGCAGGCAGAAAATGTTTTGGAAATATGCAATGAGAAGATGCATGATATGCAGCAGGCTATGAAAAAAATGTCAGACGCATCCGGAGAAATCGGTAAGATAATTAATACGATTGAGGATATCGCTTCTCAGACAAATATTTTAGCCCTGAACGCGGCGGTAGAAGCGGCCCGTGCCGGTACGGCGGGGAAAGGTTTTGCCGTGGTGGCTGATGAGGTTAGAAATCTGGCAAATAAAAGTAAGGAGGCATCCAAGCAAACGGAAGCCTTGATTGAGAATTCCATTAAGGCAGTGGAAGTAGGAGTAAAATTGGCGGAGGATACGCGTCGGACATTGGAGCAGGTAGTGGAAGGTACCAGGACCTCCTCTGAGCTGGTAGAGAAGATCGCGGCGGCCTCCGGGCGCCAGGCGGATGCTTTGTCCCAGGTGAGTATGGGGCTGAACCAGATTGCCGGAGTGGTGCAGAATACTTCGGCTACGGCTGAAGAGAGTGCCGCTACCTCGGAAGAACTCAGCAGTCAGGCCGGCCAGATGAAGCAGTTGGTAGAGGCATTCCGGCTTTCTGTTGAGTGAATGATGGTTGGTTAGAAGGTTCCGCTTCCGAGGCGTGGGAAGCGGAACCTTTTATATACGCGGGAAACGAGCCAAACGGACGCATTCATGCGTCCATTTGACTATAGTCTTACAATTTTTTATGATAGAGCTTTTGGTATTCTTTCGGTGAATAAGAGGTAAATTTCTTGAAAATTTTAGAAAAATATCCCTGGTTCATAAAACCGCATTTTTCACCTATGCTCTGAATGGAAGCGTTTTCTGAGCGGAGCAGTTCCTTTGCTTTATCCACACGGGTGCGGTTCAGATAATCGGAAAAATGCTCCTGTGTATTCTGATAGAAAACGGTGGAGAGATAGGTGTAATTCAGATGGAATTGTCTGGCAAGGTCATAGAGCTTCAGATCCTGGCTGCAATTTAACCGGATGTAATCCTCTATCCGGTTAAAGATAGTATCTTCTTTTTCTCTGGTGCCTTTCCGTACGATTTGGTACAGGGCTTCAAAGGTTTCATCCAGCACCCTCTTCAGGGAATTACAGTCATTGGAGAGATCCATCTTTTTAAATAACATCACTTTTTCCGCATTGATTCCGTCGGTGGGGAAGGATGCGTCGGCGAGGGCCTGAATCAGGGTATATACCGCATTTTCCACCTGTTTTTTCAGGGTGAAAACGTCCGTGCCCGCTTCTCTTTGCGCCTCATTGATATAGCTGCAGAGGAGGGAATAGGCAGTCTCCGGCTGAAGAGGATCCAGGCATTTGGCAAAAAGAGCTTCCGGGAAGGGAGTCTCTTCTTTATGGATATCCCCGGAGGACAGTACTTTTTTCTCCGGGAAATAAAAACCATAGGACAGCAGGCGGCACATTTCCCCGTAGGTTTGGGAGAGCTTTTCCAAAGAAAAGAATGGGAGCGAACGCGCGAAAAGGAACGTGCTGCCCAATTGCCGCTCCAGCTTTTCTATGAAGGGATATAGTTCCAGGCTGGCTGGAAGCCGGGAACCGGAGGCGGGCTGGAGGAGGATACACAGATATCCCTGGTTGGTGATACAGGAAATACAGGGAAAACCGGGAAAACACTCCAGGCAGGCATTGGTTATGGAAGGCAGAATCCGGTGAATGGGGACGGTGCCTTTATAGGCGGTGACCAGCAGGGTATAGGGATTGGTTTCCTGGAAAAGGATCCCCCGTTCGCGGAATTCCTCCAGGCACTGGCTTTCCTGCATGGTATAAAAGGTGAGTACCTCCTGGAAAAATTGGGAGGCTGTGCTTTTTTTATCGGCGGGATTGGAGGAGGCACGCAGCTTTTCCAGCAGGTGCAGCAGGTCGGAGGCTTCCAGCTCCGGTTTCAGCAGGTAATCGTCTATGCCCAGTTTAAAACCGGATTTTGCATAGGAAAAATTATCGTAGCTGCTCAGGACAATGATGTGGATGTCGGGAAAATGTTCTTTTATCCGGGCGGTGAGACTGATTCCGTCCATTCCGGGCATGACAATATCGGTAATGACGATATCCGGCCGCAGCTGTTCCACGAGTTGAAAGCCTTCGATTCCGTTTGCGGCCTCTCCGGCTATGGTAAACCCGTGGGATTCCCAGTTACACAGGTATTTCAAACCGTTTCTCAATATCATTTCGTCATCAATGATGACTATTTTCAACAAATTTTTCATAAGAAATCCCCTCCGGCGGAAACGGTTACAGGCAGGCTGATGGTAACCTGTGTGCCATAGCCCGATGTGCTGGTTATGGAAAGCCCGTAGTCCGGCCCGTATATCATTTTTATCCGATCTTC
This sequence comes from Lachnospiraceae bacterium, assembly GCA_022845955.1. GTDB lineage: Bacteria > Bacillota > Clostridia > Lachnospirales > Lachnospiraceae > Eisenbergiella. The sequence continues at coordinate 5,126,020 of AP025576.1, read as the reverse complement.
GATATTCTTTAAGCCGATTTTAGTCAGGCCCTGCCCGGTATTTTGCAGGGACACATCCATGATATGGTCCAGGATGGCGGGCGGGATTCCGCTCCCATTATCCATGATTTCCAGTTTAAGCAGCCCGCTGCTTATGCAGGCATAAATGCTGATGGTACCATTTGGCGTATTCGTGGAAAAACCGTGGAATATGGAGTTTTCCACCAGAGGCTGCAGGAAGAATTTGGGGACCGGCACCGACAGGCAGTCCTCCCGGACGTTCAGGTTGAGCCGGATTCCCTCTCCGTACCTGAGCTGCTGGATTTGAAAATAATCCCGGAGCAAGTCCAGCTCCTGGGATAACGGAATCGTTTCCCGGATGTCCCCCAGCGTTTTGCGGAGCAGCTTTGTGAGGGAATTGATGCCTGTGATGACTTTATCCCGCTGGCCCGCCATGGATAAATATTTGACGGACGTCAGGGTATTGTAGATAAAGTGGGGATTGATCTGGTGCTGCAGGGAATTCAGTTCCGCCGTATGCCTTGCCGCCTGTTCCTGCATCAGCGTCTTGGTATAGTATTCCAGCCTGGCAAACATTTCATTGAAGCTCTCCCCCAGCAGACGGGCCTCTGAACAGCCTGTAAACCGCATGCGCTCCGGCCGGTAGAGCAAATCCCTGTCCGATACGTTCTGCATGGCGATGGATAGCTGATGGATGGGCCTTGTTATTTTTTTAAACAAATATACGAGTATGGCGATGACAAGCAGCTGGGCGAGGCAGCATAGCCCGATAATCTGTATAATAGAAGGGGAAACCCGGGAGGTAATGGCACTGTACTTAGTCAGCTGGAGAATATAAAAATCAAAGTAACCGTTGTAAACAGCGCTGGAAATCCATTTTTCCCCGCTATAGGTCAGGGAGGCGTCGGCATCCTTTCGGGCAATGGAAAGAAGGGCGGGATCGGTACTGTTCAGCAGTTCCCGTTTGCTGTCTGAGATAATAAGGCCATCCCCGGTAATAACGGAAAAATGGGTATTATCCTGTACCAAATCCGAGTACAGCCTGGAAAAACAGGATTCGTCTATCACGATCAGGATGGTGCCGTAATAGCGGGAACGATAGGGATCGTATAAAGCGTGGGCAATATACATGTATTCATTGTCCGCCGTATTGGGGGTCAGGCCGGGATGAAAATAGGATACTCCCAGACGGCGGTGGTTATTTTCCGCTTTTTTTATAAAATCCTCTTCCAGGATACCGGTATCTTCCAGATGCAGCGTTTCGTTATAGCTGGTATAGGTCTGGCCGTTTTCCCCGTAAAGGATAAGATGGATATTGGAATTGGGGAAAAAACCGATATAAGTCTGCAGAAAATCATGGACGTATCTTTGCATCTGATAATATTCAAAATTGTCCTCCGGTTCTTTCGTGAGATATTGTTTTAATGTGGAATCCCCTGAGAGCTGAATCAGGATGTAAATCAGCTGCTGGTAAAATACATCAAAGCTTTCATTGAGCTGGGTGATGGAATGCTGCTGGGATTCCTGCATGATATCCGTTACGTTCCGGTAATACAGCTGTGTGGTAAGAATGGAGAAAAACAGGAATAAAACCACAAAGGATACGATAACGGTAATGATGATCTGAAACGAAATACTCTGCTTGTTCTGCATAACTTCCCCCCGGTATGTAACCATCCAGACAGGTCTGAAGGGTTACCTTGATTTGTACTATATTTATTATATAATACAAAAGTGTAGTTGGTAAACATCTTGCCATGGATAAAGTGCACAATCCAAAAATAAGAGAAAACATTCGAAAAATATTTCAAAAATAATTGTGCACATAAAAAACAGGTGGGATAATGCGAATATATTTTAAATTTACCAATAAATAGAAGAAGTTTTTCCGCCGGGTAAATGATAACATGGATTTACAAGGGATGAGGGCCTTCGTCTTATGAAAAACAGGAAGGAGAGGGAATTATGAGGAAAAGAAAATATAGCAAGAGGATTTTGGCGGCTGCGCTGAGTGCGGTCATGCTGGCGGGATGCGCAGGCAGCAAGGATGCATCGGACACTGTACAGGGCAGCAGTGCGGCACAAGAGGCGGCACCGGATGAAAAACAGGCGGACAGCGGGGAACAGATAACCATCCAGTATTGGCACCAGGGGACTTCCCAAATAGATACGGAGTTTACCCAGAAGTGTATTGACTCCTTTGAGGCAAAATATCCCAATATCAAGGTGGAAGCCACGGGGATGTCATCCACCATTTCCGATCAGGAAACAAAGCTGAATGCAGCAGTTTTGAGCGATACCTACCCGGATGTAATCCAGCTGGTGCTGGCAGAGGTAGGATCAAGAGGGGCGCTGGGGGATTTTGAAAAACTGGACAGCTATATAGAAGGCTGGGAAGAAAAGGACGATCTGTTTGACAGTGCCTATGAAATGGGCAAGTATCAGGGGGATCAGGTCGCGCTGGGGATTTTCCCGATTCCCCAGGTTTATACGTTCCGGAAGGATAAATTTGAGGAAGCCGGCCTGGATCCGGACAATCCGCCTGCCACCTGGGAAGAACTGAAACATGCGGCACAGCTTTTGACGGAGAGGGAAGGGGACAAGGTGGTCTTTGCCGGGATGGATATTCCCTCCATTGACAGTTCTCTTGTATTTACGGAGCCTTATATGCGCAGCGCCGGTTCTGCGGTGATCGATGAATTAAATCAGAAACCGGCTTTTACGGATCAGGGGGCTTTGGATGCTTTCACTTTTCTGGGAGAGATGGCACAGATGAATGTATCCATTCCTCATGATCAGCAGAAGGGGGATGAAAGGCCTTTTATGAAAGGCATGTCTGCTGTCAGCAATCTGTCCCCCCAGCAGATAGGCCAGTTTATGGCGGATAACCCGGAGGTGGAGCTGGGATATCTGCCGGTGCTTTCCAAAGACGGGAGCGAACCCGGCGTAGCTTTCTGCGGATATAACCTGATCGCAATGGGGGCCACCTCCAAACATAAGGAAGCGGCATGGCTGTTTATGCAGCATATGCTTTCCAATGAAACCGTATGGATGAGAACGGAAGATTTCAAGATGCCTATCGTTAAGAAGTCTCTGGAAGACAAGTATATCCAGTCCGGGGATCAGGATATGAACAGCGCTATTATCAGCTATGTGGAAAGCGGAAAGGGAAAAGCCACGGTTCCCTGGATCAGTGTGTATAACAAATATGTCTCCGTCGCTTATGAAGAAGTGATTAACGGGAAAAAGACGCCGGAGCAGGCTTTGCAGGATGCTATGGATCAGTTGGAAAAGGAAATCCGGTAAGTTGGCGGGGGTCGGAATGAAAAAGAAAAAAAGTGTTACGACGGACAGATGTGCTTATTGGTTTATCACGCCCTATTATCTGTTTTTTGTCCTGTTCGTATTATTTCCAATCGTAGTGAATATCGTTTTAAGTTTTACCGATTTTAATTTAAAAACAATCTCTTTTACGGGTTTCCAAAATTATGTGGATCTGGCCCGGGACGGCCTGTTCTGGAAATCGGTGGAAAACACGCTGATTTATGTGGTTTTTACAGTCTTTCTGACACTCGTTATCGGTTTTGTCCTGGCGCTGGCCCTGAATAATGCGGTGCTCGCGGGGACCCGTTTTTTCAGGGGCTTTATCTATCTGCCTTATGTTACCTCCATGGTATCCATGTCCATGGTCTGGCTCTGGATGTATGATCCCACCCACGGGGTATTCAATGTCATACTGGAAGCGCTGGGACTAAATGCCAGGCAGTGGCTGTATGATGAGAAACTGGCGCTTGGTGCCGTGATTGTCATGGGCGTCTGGAAGGGAGTGGGCTACTATATGACCCTTTATCTGGCGGGCCTCAATAATATACCCGGCTATCTGTATGAAGCGGCGTCCATAGACGGGGCGGGCAGTCTGCAGAAGGTTTTTCGCATTACCATACCCATGCTGCGCCCTGTAACTTTTTTTATTGTTATCACCGGGGTAATTAATGCGTTTAATGTGTTCGAACAGGTGAATGTGATGACGGGAGGCGGGCCTATGAATGCCACCACCACCATTGTACATCAGATTTATACCCGCGCTTTTACGGAATACCGAATGGGATATGGGGCAGCGGAGGCGGTTTTCCTGCTGTTGATAATATTGGTTTTTACGTTATTGAATTTTAAATATGGCAACCAGGGCCAGGATTTGGATATCGGATAAGGGGGAATGGATGTATGAAAAAGAAGAAGGCCGCCCGGTTCCTGTTATTTTTATGTATGCTGTTTTTTTGTATCTTGATTATCGTGCCTTTTCTCATCATGTTTTTTACGTCATTAAAAACCCAGGCAGAAATATCGCAGGCCGCATTCCGGCTGCTTCCGGAACAATGGCTGTTCTCCAATTATATAGAGGCCATGCGGTCCTCAGATTGGGGGCGGTTTTTCTGGAACTCTTTTTATACCACGTTTTTGGCTGTGGCGATAAGCCTTGTGATCAATTCCCTGGCAGGTTATGCATTTGCCAGAATGGAATTTAAAGGAAAGGATCTATTATTTCTCCTCGCGCTTGTGGGGATGATGATTCCCCAGCAGGTCACAATGCTTCCCAATTTCGTAGCTATGAAGTACGTGCCGCTGGCAGGGGGCAATAACCTGTTGGGGCAGGGAGGGACGGGGCTTATTAATACCTATGCGGGGATGGTGGCTCCCTATATTGCGGGAGCCTTCGGTGTATTTTTATTCCGCCAGTTTTTTATGAATTTCCCAAAGTCGCTGGACGATGCGGCCAAAATAGACGGACTGGGCAGGCTGGGGGCTTTTACCCGGATATATCTTCCCCTGAGCAAAGCTATATTTGCCACGCTGATCGTTTTCAAGACAACAAGCACCTGGAATGAGTATACCTGGCCGCTGATCATCACCACCAGGAAAAACATGTGGACGGTGCAGCTGGCCCTGAGTGTATTTCAGGAAGAATTTCTCACCCAGTGGAATTATCTGATGGCGGCCACCACTCTGATCATGCTTCCTCTGCTCGTCATGTATGTATTTATGCAGAAGTATTTTGTGGAAGGGATCGTAACAACGGGAATAAAAGGGTAGAGGGAGTATAAAAATGAAGACGATACTGGTATTGCTGGATACGCTGAACCGGAGATATTTAAAGACATATGGGAAACATGCAAAGGGGATAACGCCGAATATGGATCGCTTTGCAGAGGATTGTGTGGTATACGACAATCATTTTATCGGGTCGGCGCCATGTATGCCGGCAAGGAGGGATATTTTTACAGGGAGGATGCAGTTTCTGGAACGGGGCTGGGGAGGCGTGGAGCCGTTTGATATCACCCTTTTGTCACGGCTCCGGGAAAAAGGCATCTTTACACACATCACCACGGATCACACCCATTATTTCGAAATCGGCGGGGAAAATTACTGTTATTTATTCAACACCTGGGATTATCACAGAGGGCAGGAATTTGATACCTGGATATCCCGGGTCAGACAGCCTCCTGTTGACTGCGAAAGCTACGGGAAGAAGTCATCCCAATATTTGCTGAATAAAACGGCATTTGTTTCGGAGGAAGAGTATCCGTCCCCCAGGACGTTCCGTTCGGCCTGTGAGTGGGTGGAAAACAACAAGGGATGCGATGACTTTTTCCTGATGGTGGAAAGCTTCGATCCCCATGAGCCTTTTGATTGTCCGGAAAAATATCACCGGATGTATGAGGATACCTACAGCGGCCGGGAATTCTGCTGGCCTTCCTATGCAGAGGTGACGGAGCCTGCGGATGCGGTGGCGCATCTGGAGAAATGTTATCTGGGTACCCTGAGCATGGCGGATTACTGGTTTGGGAAGCTGCTTGACACGCTGAAAAAGAATGGAATGTATGAGGACACGCTGCTTATTTTTACCACGGATCACGGACATATGCTCGGGGAGCATGGCTTTACCGGAAAAAATATCATGCATGCCTATAATGAAATGGCACATATCCCGCTGATGATCCATTTCCCCGGGAACGAGGGGGCGGGGCAGAGGGTAAAGGCCCTGACACAGAATATTGATTTGATGCCCACCATTCTGCAGCACCATGGGTGTGATATTCCGGACCGGGTAAAGGGGAAAAGTCTGCGGGATATCCGTGACGGGATTGCTGCACCCAGAGAACAGGTGATCTACGGATGGTTTGGCAGGGCCGTCAATGTTTATGACGGGAGATATACCTATTTCAGGGCCCCCGCAAGCGTGGAAAACAGCCCGCTGTATCAATACTGCGGAATGCCTTCCACCTGCTGGCGCTATTTTGATGAAAGATATGCGGAACGTATGGAGATGGGGCGTTTCCTGCCCTTTACCCGGTATCCGGTGTATCGGATCCCTGCGATGTATCCGGAGGATTACTCCGGGAACATAGAGCTTGTTATGCAGTCCCTGCTTTTTGATCTGGAAACGGACTATGCACAGCTTTATCCCCTGAACGACAGGGAAATCGAGGCGGATATGTGCAGGAAGCTAATTGCAGGCATGCGGGAAGCAGAGGCGCCGGGGGAGCAGTACCGCAGGCTGGGACTGTAAACGGTTCCGGCGGATAAAAGGAACAAAGGAATCAGCTCTCCAGCCATATTTTCCCGCAGATCCCCATGGGATGCAGCCCGGTATTCACGGAAGGATGATCCTTGACGTAAGGGAATACCGTGGTGACATTTTCAATGATCAGATGGTTTTCCCCTTCTTGCAGGAAACTTCCCACTTCAAAACGGTAGGGAGGGCCGATGCGGACGGGGGCTTCCTGCCCGTTCAGGCGCAGGGTGACGATTTCATTGGCACCGTCCAGGAAAATGGTTTCCTCTCCGGTGTGTTCTCTGCCGGCGTGGAAGAAAAAGTCCAGCTCATACCGGAGGGTACCGTGAAAGCGGAGAAAGCTTTCCGTCATGGCTAAGTCGCAAAGACGGTCCAGGGTCCCTTTCGGCTGAAACGTTTCCTTATACTGCATTTCTTTATCCGGTACGGAGGAAGCCGAGAGGCGGAAAGGTCCCTGCAGCTCCTGTCTCTTTTTCAGCCGGTGTCTGGGCGGTTTGGGAGCGGCGGTTTCGTCGGCCGGGAACCCGGAAATATAAATCCGGGCCTCTCCGGGTTCCAGATCCAAAGGAAGGCAGGTATCCGTTTTAGCTATTTCATATAATCTGTTTTCATAGGCATCGTATTCCATAACCGGATCCATGGAGGTAAAGACAGCCTTGTCATGGACGGCCCTGCCTGTGGATTCGTTCATAAGCATGACACATTCATAGCCCCGGCCTGTATACTGATAGGCGCGCAGATCCTTATACTCCATACCGGAGGGGAAGGTGACGACGGGGAGGGAATACTGCTGCAGGTAATCCTTTATGGAAGCAAGGGGCATTACAAGGGCTTTCTTTTCAAGGATATCCCGTTCTTCTGTTATATCGCTGCCTTCACTGGAGGCGGAGGGCAGGGCGTCCGCAAAGAGAACCGGAAAGCCGAGGGAAGAAAGCTGCGCCAGGCAACGGATCAGGTAATGGGGCAGGCGTCTTGCATAGGGGATGATCAGACAGCGCAGGGTCAGATCGCCTATGGTCAGCTCACACCCTTCTGTCAGGCCTGCGGTCAGGCTGCCGGCATCCCGGAATAAGTCGGCGGGAATGACGTCATAGTCGGTCTGGCATTCCAGGCAGATACGTCCCGGTTTCTGGAACAGCTGGGCCTCCCCGGACCATTCGGCTTCCCCATGATAAAGGATGCCGGTACGGGAAGCGCTTTTTCCGCCGCTCAGGATATGGGACACCCGGTTCATATAACGGAATACATATTTCAGATAAGGGCACTGCAGGTTATTCCCATGGGCATAAAAATGGGGCGGACAGTCCGGATCCGGGAAGCTTCCCGGAGAAAAGGCATGGGGGACAAAAACATTGATGCCTCTTACCAGCATGAAATCCGTCAGCCATTTCATGAGCTGGGCACCCTCCGACCAGCCGTAATTGCCGAATATTTCACACATGGCCCGCCCTTTTTTCTTCTTGTCCAGGTGGGCGTCGCTGGCGCCAAGCTTGGAGAGGGCGTAATGATAAAACTCCCCGTCCGCTTCCGTGTTCAGGGCGGCATTGGTGGTATGGGTATTTATCCGCCCGGGAAGGATCTGGTTGGTCACCACATCGATGCCTGCCATATCCTGGCCGGTCATAGCCCGGAAATAGTGGCCGGCACTGGGGCCAAGCCGGGAGGAGGAATTGTTGTCCTCCAGGATGTGGCCTATGTATTCCACGCCATGCGCCCGGCACCAGTTTCCCAGCTGGAGGGAAAAATTCTTTTCATAAAGCCTGGTTACCGTATCCATATACCGGTAGCGGAAAGCGGCATCCTCATCGGGGGAGACGTCATACCAGAGGCGTATCCAATCTTTGCAGGTCCTGCCGCCGGCAAAAAGAAGCTCCTCCAGCTCCGGGGACCAGGGGAGCGGCATTTTTTCTTTCCCGATTACGGCATGAAAATTAAAGAGCGTATCAATGCAGTTATAGAACCCAGGTTCGTCGGAGAAAAAGCCGACGATGGTTTTTCCGAAATCCTCCTGATACCGCTTGAAATGGGGTTCATAAACCGCATCCAGCAAAATTTTTACGGATTCCTTTTGCAGCAGATTGACGTAGCTGTTGTTGGCAAGCCCCGCATTCCGTGATTTATATACCAGAAACAGGCGGTAGAAGCCTTCCGGAAGAGAGAGAGGCAGCAGGCCGTTTTGCAGGGAATCGGTTACAAGCTTGCCGCCGGGACGGAGCGCGTTGGAATATTCGTCCCGGCGTTCATATAATACCGCACATAGAAGCTCTTTCTTTTGGGAAAGGGGGCCGTCCGGAGGCAGGGGGAATCCAACACCTAAGCCGGACAACAGGGAATCCACATCCACCCGCAGGTCGGCGGGGCCGGCCAGATCCACCATCAGGTGGTAAACCGTCCATTTCTGCAGATCTTCATCCGCATCCGCCATGGCTCCGTTGGCGTAGCCCGTGGGAAAATGGCAGTCATCCAGAATCCATACCTTCATGTCCCTGCGCCTTGCCTCTGAAAGGATCACGTCCATATCCTCCCACCATTTGGGGCCGGCAAAATCGGGATGGGGGCGGGATTCCAGGCAGACGGCCTGAATGCCCATATCCTGGATAACTCCCATGTATTCCCGCAGGGTTTCTTCATCCTCTCCATGCTGCCAGAAGAAAGGGAGTATGTAGTTTCCCTGTTTTCCGGCCAGTGCTTCGTGAATTCTTGTTTTCATAATTCCTCCTTTTGATTGGTTATCCCCATCGGTTGAGGGGAAATGCTACGATGGATTTCCTTTTTTCCTATATTCTCCCGGGGTCATATCCGTGTATTTTTTGAAAAGGGTATTGAAATATTTATCGTTCCTGTAACCTGTCTGTTCCGAAATTTGTTTGGCGGATAAATCGGTGTGCAGCAGTAATTCCTGTGCTTTTTTCAGACGTAGGCTGTTTATATAATCCGTAAAGGTGCAGCCAGTTTCCAGCTTCAGAATCCTTCCTAGATACAGCGCGTTTAAATGGAAGGTTTCCGCAATGGTTTTCAGATTCATATCTTTCGTGTAATTTTCGTTCAGATACAGAAGGATCTTTTTCAAATTGGTGGCGCCGGACGGAGCTTTCTCGGATGGGTTTCTTTCTTCGTACACAAAAATAGTATGTATGATATCTCTGGTCCAGCGGTATATGGAATCGTAATCCCCAAGGGTGTAAGCGTCATCCAAACGGTTTTCCAGCCTGAGTATCTCCGGATCGTGATCGGAACTGTAAGCCCTGCTATTGGAGTAAATTTTGGAGACTATCATGGAGGCCAGCATCTGCAGTCCGTCCAGAGGGATAAAGCGGTTAGTGGAAAATATTTCGTCTACGATGGACACGATATCCTCCTGCTTTTTGTACAGGAATTTTTCATTCAGCTGCATCAGCTGGTCAAATTCTATGTGCGGCAGTAGAAACGCCTCATTTTCACAGGTATCCTCCGCCCAGCGTATGCTGCTGGCACTGTTGAAGCCGGCAGTATTAATCAGGGCGGATGCCTTTGCGTAGCTGTTGGGAATGGTATAAATGCTGTCTGCTAATGGGCCTGCGGCGGCAAAAGCGTGGAAAGGGGAGGTTGCCAGGACATAGTGGATGATATGCTCTAAATCGGCTCTGACGGTTTCCCTGGAACTACATATGCCGCCTTCACCGCAGAAAAGCAGAAACAGCAGCCTGCCGCCGAAATCCGTGACGGCGTGGATGTATTCCTTTTGCTCCAGATGACGGAGAACGGACTGGATCGGAGGTTTTTGCTGCCCGTGCCGTGCGGTGTCCGGGTTTTGGGGCAGGAATTTCAGGATGGCGACACGGCATAAGCAGCTGTCAAAAGGGATTGGAAGATATTCCTTTCTTTCCTCGATTTCTTCGTAGGAAATTTCCCCTGTCATCAGACGGTAGAGCAGATTGTTGCGCAGGATCCGGATCCCTTCATCCAGCAGTATTTTATTATGCCTTTGGGCTTCGATTTTCCGTTTTACCTGGAGCAGGGTCTGGGACATTTCCAGAGTGTCTACTGGCTTCAACAGGTAATTTTCGATGCCAAGCCTGGCAGCCATCTTTACATATTCAAAATCGGAGTAGCCGCTGAGGACAATAAATTTCACCAAAATATTCTTTTTTTGGCATTCCTGCATGAGCTGGATCCCGTTCATGACCGGCATTTTGATGTCCGTGATAATAACATCTGCGGACTGCTTTTCCAGATACTCCAGGGCGAGGGAACCGTTAGGAAAGACAGCCCTGACCTGCATCTGGTACTCCTTCCAGGAAAAGAGCTTGACCAGCCCGTCCCGGATCAGAGGCTCATCGTCTACAATAATTACATCAAACAATTTCCGAATCTCCTTTGTATATAAATGAAAAAATAATTTCAGTTCCTTTTCCATATTCCGAGTAAATCTGCAAATCGCAGTCCTCCCCGTAAAGAAGCTTCATCCGCTGGTAAATATTCTTTAGGCCGATTCGTTCCACCGTATCTATGGATTTTTCCAGGAAGGAGAGACGCAGCTTTTCCAGTTCTCCGGTTTTTATGCCAAAGCCATTATCCACGATATGGAATACAGCAAATCCATTTTCCACGACGCCGGTTATGCGGACATAATTATCGGTGCGGTTGCTGTCAAAGCCATGCATGATGTAATTTTCAATTATAACCAGGAGGGCATGCTGGATAATAGGTTCCGGCAGCAGGGCGGGTTCCACCTGAAATTCGTAACGGAAGAGGTTTTTATATTCGATATCACACAGGCGGAGATAATTTTTACAGTTCTCGATTTCCTGCCGGACGGCAAGGATGCTTTCATTTTTTATAGAGTTCCTGAAAATTTTGGAGAGGATATATATCATTTCTCCGATTTCCGGTTCCTCCTGCAATACGGCCTTCATCCGAATGGCTTCCAGGGTATTATAGAGAAAATGCGGGTTGATTTGGGACTGCAGGGCCTTCAGTTTGTAACGCTGGTTTTCAATTTCCGTCTTGTAAACCTTGTCAATGTACAGATTGAGGTTGCGGAGCATGTCGTTAAAAGAAACGGAAATATCAACCAGCTCGTTTTTATGCTTGTTGTCAACGGGAATATAGGAGTCTAGCTCCCCATTTTGTATCCGTAGCATAGTGTGGTATATTTGGTTGAGCTGCCGGGAGCTGCTGTTTAAGTAAAGGTATATGCCGATACAGGTAAGGATGGTCACACTTGCGGTTGCGAACAGCATTAGGGCGATATTCCGACTGATATCTTCGGAAAGTGTTTTTCCGGATACCAGGCCGATTACCCGGATATTGGGATAGGAATGCGATTCCATGTTAACAAAGTAATTTTCATACTCCAAGGTGACAGGAACGTTATCCAGCTTCTTTGCTGAAACAAATGGTTCCGCATAGGGGAAGGGCTTGTCATACCAGACGCCTGTGGTATCGAAAAGGACGTTGCCCGCCATATCGATGACAAGGAAATCCCCCTTTACGCCCGGATAATTGGAGGACAGGAAATTTTCCACCTCCGCCACACTGTAGTCTGCCTGGATGGCGCCGATGTTGACTTTGGTAATGACATCCCTGAGACAATAAATGAAGCTGTAGCCGCGTGAGGTGTCCAGGACCCGGGAAGAGTGGGACGGCATCATCTGCAGGACGGTATATGGATTTTCATAGCAGGCTATGAGAGGTGAAAATTCGGGCAGGGAGGCTGAGAAATTCTTCCGTACCTGTTTGGTTACCGAATAAATCTGGTGGTCGCTGGCGGCGTATAAGGTAAGGGAATTCATTTCTGAACTGGGCGGAAATGATTCATTTAGAAAGCGGTAAATATTCTGACGATAAGGGAAGGATTCATGCCGGGTGGAATTCACGCAGGAAAAAAGTCCTTCTTTATAAGCGTAATAAGATTCATAGGTATTGTTGAGCTGCTGCAGAAAATAATGTTCCTGATCCGCGATCAGCTCCTTGAGTCCTTTTACTGCGGACATATTGTAGTCCAGGGTGTATTGATGGTTCTGCCTGGAAAAATTGTAGTTGATTATCAGAATCAGCATGGTGACGATAAGAAGAATGAGAAAAATAATAAACCGGTATACATTGGATATAAAATGCATTTTATGGTAAGTATGTTTTTCTCTCTGCATGATTCTCCCCGTTGTTTGTATTATAAGATCGTAATAGTTCGGACAAGTCTGAACTATTACATATATAATTCTCATCATAGACTTGCTACATTTAGATAGTATCACTTGTGTCATAAAAATTGAATTATAAAAACCATAGGTTGCGTTACAGAAAAAATATTATATTGGGTAAAATGCTGTATAAATATTGCAAAACATATTAAAAGTTATGTTTTTTATAACCGATTATATGGTTTTTGAAATAGAAGATATACAAAATGCATGCGATAATGGCTTTAGACATGAAACGGACATATAGGATTCCGAAAATTTCGAATAAAAGGAAGGAGACGAGGAATGGGGACAAAAGGACAGAGCCTCCACGAAAAGGCTCATATGACAAAAGGGAAACTGACACTGCTGTGTATGACAATTCCATCAATTTTGTTTATTCTTGTATTTTCCTATTTTCCCATATCGGGCTGGATCTATTCTTTTTTTGATTACAGGATCGGATATAAGCTGTCCAAGTGTGAATTTGTGGGGCTGGATAATTTTATATATGCGTTCGGCGATCCGTATATCATCACCGTGATTTTGAATACGCTGATCATCAGCGTTTTGGGTCTGCTGGGTCTGCCGCTGGCTGGAATGATCGCCATTCTCCTTTCGGAGGTTAGAGGAAAAAAATTTAAGAAAACGGTACAGACAGCGATTACAATCCCTAATTTCATCAGCTGGATCATTATCTACTCTATTATGTTTTCTCTGTTTTCCAATGACGGACTTCTTACAACCTTATTCCGCGGCCTGTCAGGAAACCGGGATTCTACGGTGACACTGCTTACGAATCCGGGGAGCGCGAAGCTATTTATGGTGATGACGAACATCTGGAAAACCGTGGGATATAATTCCATTATTTTCTTTGCGGCGGTCACGGGGATTGATTCTCAGCTTTATGATGCTGCAGCAGTGGATGGAGCAGGACGGTGGCAGAAAATTGTTCATATTACGATTCCCGGGATTCTGCCTACTTTCATAACACTGCTGATAATATCGGTGGGAGCCATACTAAATAATGGATTCGAACAGTATTATGTGTTTGTAAATCCTATGATTCAGAAAAATATCGAAGTGCTGGATTATTATGTTTACCGTATCGGTATGCTGAACAACGATATTCCTGCGTCCACTGCGGTAAGTATGATTAAGACATTTATCAGCGTAATTCTTGTATTCAGTGTGAATAAGTTGTCTAAACGTGCGCTGGGACAATCTATTTTATAGGAAGAGGTGTGGGAATGAATAAAAAGAAGCTTCCCGGAAATGAAATCGTATTTCAGTTACTAATGGTTATTTTATTCACTTTGTTGTTTTTAAGCTGTATTTATCCGTTTTATTATATTTTTATTGCTTCCATCAGTAATCCGGAAGCGGTGAAGAGAAGTATGATAACCTGGTATCCTCTGGAACCCACCTTTTCAAATTATATCCAGGTTTTTCAACTGAATGGGATTTTAAATGCGTTTTTTATTTCGGTAGCCAGGACTTTTGCAGGAACGGCCGTGACTTTATTCTTTACTAGTATTCTTGCTTATACTTTAACAAAAAAAGAATTACCGTGCAGAAAAGTGTTTTATTCCATAGCAATTATTTCCATGTACATTAATGCAGGATTGATTCCTTGGTACCTGACGATGAGGACAATCGGACTAAAGGACAGTTTTTTTGTCTATATTTTACCCACCGCAGTATCCGCATACAGCATGATTCTGATAAAAACATACATGGAATCAATAACGGGAGGAATTGAAGAGTCAGCCATGATTGATGGCGCAGGATATTTTACTATTTATCTGAAAATTGTTATGCCCATTTGTAAGCCGGTATTGGCGGCAATTATTGTTTTTACTGCAGTCGGACAATGGAATTCATGGACGGACAATCTGCTGTTAGTAAACAATATGAATCTCAGGACATTGCAGATGACATTGCTGGAGTATCTGAACCAGGCCACAAACGTTGCAAGTATGGCCAGAACGGGAGGTGCAAGTGCGGTTTCGGGAACAGCAATCAGTCCATTTACTTTAAGGATGACAATCACTATGGTGGTTACCGTTCCTATACTTATCGTTTATCCTTTTATGCAGAAATACTTTATAAACGGTATTATGATTGGAGCTGTAAAAGGCTAAAAAAATTCACCATACAAAAACGTATGGAAAAGGAGGGGTTTGATGAAACGGATATTAGGAAAAAGCAGAAAACGTATTATAACAACAGTAATGACAGCAGTACTTATGGCTGGTGTCATGGCATGCGGAGGAGGAAAGGATTCTGCGGCAGTATCGGGAACCGATTCCGGCGCAGGGCAGGAAGAGAAGAATCAGTCAGGGGAAAATGAATTAGAGCAGGTGACAATTGATATCTTTATGGATTCTGCCAGTGAGAATCCGGTTACTGCGGGAATACAGGAAGATCCGGTAGCACAGTATATTAAAGAACAGACAGGAGTTACCTTGAACGTTGTTCTGTTCAGTAATGAAAAACAGCAGGCTATGGCGGCAAGCGGGGATCTTTACGACGTTACCCGTATGGGATTGCAGTATATAACGCCTTTAATTCAGGCGGGCGCAATACAAAGTCTGGATGAGTATCTTGCTATTGCTCCCAATATGGCTGAAGCTTTTCCTGAAATGGTAAATTACAGCAGAGGATACTTGAGCAACGGAGAAAACAAAATGTATGCAATTTGTGCCAGGGGGAAAAATAATCCATCACCTTTGGCAACCTCAAGATATGGAAACTTTATTCGTTGGGAATGGTATAAAGAAGCAGGAAGCCCTACTATTGGATCTATTGATGATTTTCTGGACCTGTTAAAAACAATACAGACCAATCATCCGCAGACAGAGTCCGGGAAAAAGACATATGGGATTTCGCGATTTAATGACTGGGGACTGAATCATATGCTCTCTGACCCGGTTATTTGGAAATATTGTGCACAGTATGGCCTTAATGATGTATGTTCTTTCAATATCCCCGATTTAAAGTACATCGACTTATATGATGACAACCATATGTATTGGATTACTGCGGATATGTATTTTAAGGCAAACCAGATGGGACTTTTGGATCCCGAAACTTATACCCAGAAAAATGAAGATTATGGGCAGAAGATAAGGGAAGGACAGGTTTTCTATAGCTCTATGGAGTGGGATTTTGACGCGGGTAATCTGGATCTGAATAAAGCCGGAGGACAGGATAAGTATGTAGACGTACTTTGGGACGATATTCCTGATTTTCCCGCATGGGTTTCCAGGGCTTCAGAATTTGGTATGGCTCCAAGAACCTTTGTCGTTTCTTCCAAATGTGATGAAACCAAGATGAAAGCTATTATGCGTTTGTTTGATTTCCTGTTCTCTGAAGATGGTTCCCGTTCTATTATGATCGGACCGAAAGGGGTTACCTGGGACTATGATGAGAACGGAGTGGCCGTTTTTACCGATGAATGCCGGCAGAAACTGAAAGAAAACCCGGAATATTTGCTGGAACAGGGGGCATACAGATATATTGGGCTGGTTGGTCAGGATTACGATGCATTTGCAGCCAGCCAGGCAAATGAAGGAAAATATATTGATTTACGACTTAATAGTGACTATATAAAGGAAAGTATGACAGAAGCGGACAAAGATTATTGTGAATTTTATGGGGTGGAAGTTCCTTTGGAAGCTGCCACAAAAAGGGAAAATCAATCCACGATTTATGAAGGCTACATTAATCTGATGCCAGCTGAAAATCCGACAGATATACAGAGAAGCATGACAAAAATCAGCGATTATCTGCAGCAGGCCGTACCGGATATGGTATTCAGTGCAACTTCGGAGGAATATGAGGAAAAATTCAGTCAGATACAAGCGGAATTAAAGAATATGGGTTATGATGAAGTATCTGCGTATTTTGAAGATGCTTGGAATCATGCAATTTCCAACTATAAGGAACTGACGGGGAAGTAAGGAGCGGAAAAAGAAGAAGTAAGTATGTAAAAACATATATGCCGATAAATTGATGCAAAAGAGGATTAAGAGGTAGGGGAAAGCAGGGCGCAAAGGGACTTGGAATGGTAATTATTGTTCCCTGCTTTACCCACATACCTATAACATGTTTTGTGGAAAATAAAAATAATATATAGTGGACAACTATTCAGACAGGAAAGACGATAGTCACCTTAAATGGAGGCAGTCGTCTTTTTATATGTGTGACAACTTAAAAGACAGCGGGGAACGATAATGCCAGTTATGAACTGGAAACAGCCAAGTATGCATTCCGCCTTGCATTCTAAAAAAGCCCACTCTATAATTGATGTGAGGAGGTGGTGTGACGGTGCTGGTTATCGGAATATGTGACAGTGATACGGCGGTGCGCGTCATGCTTGCCGATTTTATCAAGCGTTATAAATCGGAAACGGGATTGGCTGTACAGGTACTCGCTTATGATAATGGGGAAAAGCTTTTGCAGCATTATTCGTTTGAAATGGATCTGATTTTTCTGGAAATATCATTTGCTAAAATGAGTGGTATTGAAATCGCAAAAGGTATCCGTAAAGTGGACAATAAGGTTGGAATCGTATTTTTGACCACGCTTCTCAATCATGTGCTGGAGGCCTATGAGGTGCGTGCGGATAATTACCTGATTAAACCGCTTAAATATTCCCGTTTTCTCAAAGAGGTGGAAGAGGCCAGGGCCCGTAAAGGGCAGAACCGTTTTTTTATTGAAGCAAATGCAAACGGCATTTATAAGATTTATACACAATCTATCCGTTTTATTGAAACGCAGGAGCATAATACCCGTATCCATACCGAGTCAGATTCGATCGTAAGCTATAAAAGGATGAAAGATCATGAGGCGGTATTATATGAGCCGTATTTTGTACGGTGTCATGCAGGGTATATTGTGAATCTTCTTTTTTTCGAAAAACAGGAAGCCAATCATATGATTCTGATGTCCAACGGGCCGGCATCCGGCGAGATTATACCGGTTAGCCGCCACAGGCGGGCGGCCGTTCTGGAACGGATCAGGCAATTGTTTCCATGAACAACGAACCGGTCGGATGCACACGTATACCCGTTTGACCTGGCGGCAGGGGACAGAGGCAGAGTACGCGCCGGAGTGCGCAGATAGGAGAAACGGTGAAAAAGCTTGCGGAAAATATCCGGACAATCGGCTGGTCAGTAAAGCTTGCTTTGCAAATCAATGCAGGCGTATTTTGGCTGTGGGGGACGCTGGGAATCGGGCTTTCCGTACTTCCCTCCATTGCCCTTTATTTTAATCGCCGGACCGTATCGATATTGTCTGCTTTTTTACGTACGGGGACAGGAACGTTCGGTGATGTGTTGCCGTCTGTCATCAGCCTGGGTATTATTTTGACAGCTGTCGGGTTGTCAAAGCGTGTCAATGGTAATTTCCTGTATTTCATCATGTACGATTCTTATTATTTCGGACTGGAAGAGTATATGATGGATGTGGTGAAAAGAATAGAGCTTAAAACGCTCATGGATAAGAAATACCGGGATGAGCATTGGTCTGTAATGGGGCGGTGCGGAGCGCTTGCCGATTTCATGAGTTCAGGCTGTCTTTTTCTTACAAAGCTCACGGGTGCGGTTTCTCTTCTTTTTGTGGCAGCAAGGATATCCTGGGTGATATTTGCTTTTTCTTCCCTTTATATAGCCGCAGTGTTGGTGCTTAATATACTTACTGCCGATAGGCTCAGGTGGGACGGACGTGTGTATAATGAAGCATCCCGCCTTGCGGATTATTATCAGGAATCGGTGATGGAACCCGGAGCTGCCAAAGAATTGCGTGTTTATGATTTAGGCGCGGAAACTCTCCATAAATGGGAGAACGCTTATGAAAAGGTGGAAAAAATCGACAGGCAGTATGTAAAAAACCGTCAGATCGTAGCTTTTTTCAGCAGTCTGGTGTTTTATATTTTTATAGCTGCAATGATGGTTTATTGCATTTATCAGGTTGCGGATGGGAGGATGTCTGTAGATGTATTTTTAATGCTGTATGCTTGCGGGCTGAGTATAAGCGAAGTGGTACAGGTCCTATCTTCCAGCTTTCAGGAAGCTGACCGGGGACTCTATTTTCTGAATCTGCAGCGGAAGTTTGTACAGGCGGTTCCGCAGACGGCGGCGGATTGGGATGAGGGGTTTGTTCCCGCCGAAGCGGATACCGTTTTCCGGGCGGATAATATTTCTTTCTCATATGACGGTCAGACGGAAGTATTGCATGACCTTACTTTTGAAATCAAAAAAGGGGAAACCATCGCCCTTGTAGGGGTAAACGGCAGTGGCAAAACGACACTTGTCAAGCTGCTGATCGGCTTATTTTCCCCGACTAAAGGCAGGCTTTCCTTTTATGGCAGACCCTATGACAGCCGCACCCGGGGGGCGGTTATCCAGAGAGTGGGAATGTTTTTTCAGGATTTCCATATATTCCATGCTACGCTTCGTGAAAATGTGGGGTTTGGTGATATAAAAAGTCTCGCCCAAATCCGGCGCATAAAGCTTGCCATGGAGAAGGGCGGTGCCGATAAGCTTCCGGATCGTTTCCCTAAAGGGATGGAGCAATGGCTCCTGAGAGATGTTATCAAAGACGGAGCCATGCTTTCCGGAGGGGAAAAACAACGTGTTGCGGTATCACGTGCTCATATGAGTGATAAAGAAATCTTAATTTTCGACGAACCGGCGGCAGCGCTTGACCCCATTGCGGAGATGAAACAGTTTCATGCAATCCGGGAAAAAATAGAAGGGCGGACTGCTGTTTTAATCAGTCACAGGGTGGGATTTGCCAGGCTTGCCGACCGCATTCTGGTGCTTGACGCAGGACACCTTGTGGAGAATGGTTCCCATGACAGCCTGATGCAAAAGAACGGTATATATGCCGGTTTTTTCAGGGAGCAGGCACAGTGGTATGAAACGGAGGAAACAGCGGATGAGTAAACTTCGTACACTGCTTAAAGCGCTATGGATCAGTATAAAAATCAAAGGGCCTGTTTCCGTGATAATCAGCCTTCTGGGATTTGCTGCGGCCTTTTTACCGGTACTGCTTGCGGGATATCTGCGGGCATTGACCGATGCACTGCAAATGCTGGCAGGAGAAGGCGGCGTTCCCGGGAAAGCGCTGAAGCTATTTTCCGGAATCGTTATGCTGTATATCGTACAGGTCGTTATAACCAACGTGCAGCAATATACAGTCGGGCTGGATGAGATAAAGATGGAACGGTACTTGAAACGGACAATAATGCGCCATAAATGTGAGGTACGGTATCAATATGTGGAAAATTACGATGACTTTCACAACCGTCTGGCGTTTATTGAGGAATATGCAGGAAAGCAAATGGCCAGGAGTATCACTTATATGATAACGGTTCTGCAGCTGTTGCTCGCATTTTGTGCGGCAGCGTTTACCCTGTGGAGTGTAAGCCCCTTTATTGTCCTGATTCTGTTTATAACCAGTATTCCTGCCGCCCTGCTGTCTTATTTCCAACAGGAGGAAACCTTTCGCTATAGGGCGAAATGGATGGAAGAGGGATCCCTTGCCATTCATTATTTCCATATTATCGGAGGGGGCGGGTATTCTTATGATGGCTTACAGGAAATCAGGCATTTTGCCCTGTTTGATTATCTGAAAGCACGCTGGCGTGCCATTGCCGACGAGTATATCGGTAAAAAAAATAAAATTATGGCCAGACATATCAAGTGCAATATGGCGGCTGACTTTCTCCGCAGTATTGTTTATCTGGCCGTTTTATTCATTGCAGCAAGGGCAATTTATCAAAATCCGGTATTGGGGCTTGGAACCTTTACCCTGGTATTCACACTTTCCGGACAACTGCAGAATACGGCGGGTGAATGCCTTGTGGACATTATGGTACTGGCACAAAATATACCTTATATGCAGGAGTTTTTCTATCTGGATAAGCTGGAGCGCGAAGTCTGTCCGGCAGACAGCGGAGAAGAAGGCACCGGTGAGATTACTTTTGAGAATGTTTCTTTTGCTTATCCGAATACGGATAATAAGGTTTTACAAGACATTAACCTGCGCATCCGCGAAGGGGAAAAAATTGCTGTTGTGGGGGAAAACGGCAGCGGAAAGTCCACCTTTATCAGTCTGCTCTGCGGAATGTTCGATCCGTTGACCGGACGTATCCGTGTGGGCGGTGCAGATGTGGGTTCCCATCCGGCGGCAGCGCGGAAAGCGGTGTCCGTGGTTTTTCAGGATTTTGCCCATTATGAAACAAGTATCCGTGAAAATATTACAATTTCTGATAAACTTAGAAATGCTGCGGATCAGGAGATTTTGGAGCTGCTGCAGAAAATAAATGTGGATGATGTTGTGAAGGAGCAGAAAAACGGCCTTCATGAACTCGTGGGATCCTTTTCTGAAAAAGCAAATAATCTTTCGGGCGGTCAATGGCAGAAGATATCTCTGGCCCGTGCCGCCTACCGGAACAAAGCGAAAATAATGATTTTAGATGAACCCACATCGGCCCTTGATCCGGTTGCGGAGGCACAGCTGTATCATAATTTTACGGCACTGACGGAAGATAAAACAACGATTCTGATTTCACATAGGCTGGGGATCACTTCCGTGGTGGACCGTATCCTTGTATTTAAGGAGGGAAGAATAATAGAGGATGGCTCCCATAAAGAACTGATGGCAAAAAAAGGGTATTATGCGCAGATGTATCACGCACAGGCGCAATGGTATGTCTGATAGTATTTGTGTGTGGCCGCGTGACCACATATTTCGCTATTGTAATCCACAGGAACATAAGGGTAATATAAAAATAAAGATATGGCAGGTCTGCGCCGAGCGTAAGAGATGGTAACGCGGCAATTCTGCTGAAGGAAGGAAGCACATGGTCACCAGAAAGGAAGTAGCCCGGAAAGTAGGGGTGTCGGTCTCCGTGGTATCCCGTGCGATGAACAACAGCGGGTACGTGGAAGCGGAAAAGAAAAAAAGGATACTGGAAGTGGCGGATAAACTTGGCTACTATCCCCATCCTGTCGCAGAGGCGCTGCAGAAGCGCAGGACAAAGCAGCTGCTTTTTTTCTGTAAGGATCTGCGGAATTCCTTCTATATTGATATGTACCAGGGAATGGTGGAAGCCGCAGGAAAACGGGACTATATGATGGTTTTTAACGGCAGTATGGATTTTGAGAACATACGCAATACCATGATCGACGGAATCATCATGCCCAACGAGGTGATCACCCGGCATTATCTGGACACGGTGGGAAAGAATTACCGCCTTCCGGTGGTGAGTGCTTCTTATGGAAGTCCTGTCCGCTTCTCCCGTTCGGTTCCCCGCGTGGAAATCGATATGGAAAAGGTGATGGAGCTTGCGGTTAAGGAACTTCGGGCCAATGGCCACAGACGTCTGGCCCTGGCAATGCCTTATCCGTTCCGGTGTACGGATGTCAGGCGTCTGGCCTTCTGTTCCCTCATGGAAGAGGTGTACGGAGACAGGATGAAGGATTACTATATTGGTATACATAGGGAAGATCTTGCCGGGGACAGCCGTATCCTTGCCTTTCTGGAAGAAGAGGAACGGGAAAACGGTATGCGTCTGCTGGAAGAGGATTTCTTCGGAAAGGGAGAGCTGGCGGCCCAGTTGTTTGTGGAACGAAAAATTGACGCCACAGCCGTGGTGGCTTTTAACGATGAATTTGCCCTTGGCATGTGCAAACGGTTCCATGCATTGGGAATCCGGGTGCCCCGGGATATTTCCCTGATAGGTATAGACGGCAGCTCCGCCAGAAAATACCAGGATCCCTGCCTCACCTCGGTAGGACTGTTTCCGGAAAAACAGGGGGCAAAGTGCGTGAACGTCCTGCTGGATATGCTGGAGGGGAAAAAAGTAAAATATATATCAGGGTCACCGGTGAAGCTGGTGAAAGGGGAATCCGTAAAAAAACTGGATTAAAGCCTGTCTGGCGCATAAGGAATGGAATGAAGTAAACAAGGGAATCAAGGAGGAAAATTCCTCTGCTCGTCAGAGGACTCGCATTTTGCTCCGCAAAACAAGGAGGAAAAAGGAATGGAACGAAGTATGAAGCTTGACAAAATTACATTGGGAACCTGCTATTACCCCGAGCACTGGCCGGAGGAAATGTGGGAAGAGGATCTGCAGCGTATGCTGGAAAACGGGATTGAGGTAATCCGTATAGCGGAATTTGCCTGGAGTAAAATCGAACCCCGGGAAGGGGAATTCACCTACGAATTTTTTGACCGTTTCCTGGAAAAAGCGGAAAAGGCCGGCATGAAGGTTATCTTCTGTACGCCCAGCGCCACACCTCCCGCCTGGTTAACGAACAAATATCCGGAAGTACTTAACGCCAATATGGACGGCGTCCTTTACCGTCATGGCTGCAGACGCCACTATAATTACAATTCTCCCAAATACCAGGAGCTGGTTACACGGATTGCGGAAAAATCCGCCGCGCATTATGCATCCCATCCTGCTATCATCGGCTGGCAGATTGACAATGAACTGAACTGTGAAAAAAATGAATTCTATTCGGAAAGTGACACGATAGCTTTCCGCGTGTTCCTGAAGAAAAAATACCATACGCTGGATGCGCTCAATGAAGCGTGGGGAACCGTTTTCTGGAACCAGACCTATACGGATTGGGAAGAGATCTATGTTCCCCGCCCGACACCAAGTAATGCAACCAATCCTCATGAAGTCCTGGATTATGTCAGATTTGTATCCGACAGCACCTGCTTTTTTGCAAAAATGCAGAGTGATATCCTGAAAAAATATGTGAAGCCCGGTGATTTTATCACCACCAACGGTCTGTTCGGCAACCTGGACAACCACCGCATGACAGAAGAAAGCCTGGATTTCATCACCTATGATTCCTATCCCAATTTTGCCTACTGCCTGGATTCCTACGAGTCGGAGAAGGATGGTCTGCGGGACAGGAAATGGAGCAGGAACCTGGCGGAGGCAAGAGCCGTATCCCCTGTGTTCGGCATCATGGAGCAGCAGTCCGGGGCAAACGGCTGGAATACCCGCATGGAGGCGCCTACTCCCAAACCGGGACAGATGACCCTTTGGACCATGCAGAGCATCGGCCATGGGGCGGACTATGTGAGCTACTTCCGCTGGCGTACCTGTACGATGGGGACGGAAATCTACTGGCACGGGATTCTGGATTATTCCGGCAGGGACAACAGACGTCTGGCAGAGGTAAAACAGATACATAAAATGGTCGGTGCGCTGGAGCCTGTGACCGGATCCCATTACCGGGCCGAGGTAGGTATTGTGAAGGATTATGATAACCTTTGGGATGCCGGCCTGGATATGTGGCATCAAAGAGTGGACAGGGAGAGCAGCAAGTCCTTATTTGCCGCCTGTCAGAAAACCCATACGCCTTTTGATTTCTGTTATCTGGATCATATGCGGGCTGAGGACTTGTTCCGGTATAAGGTGCTTTTTTATCCCCATGCCACCATAGTAACCAGTGAAATGTCAGAAAAACTGACGGCCTATGTGGAGCAGGGAGGCTGCCTTGTACTGGGATGCCGCACCGGTTACAAGGATGAAACCGGAAAATGCGTGATGAGCAGGCTTCCCGGGCTGCTGCAGCCTCTTACCGGCACGGATATCCCCGAATATACCTTTGTGTCCCCGGCAGACGGTACGGTTTATGCGGATTGGGACGGCGTGCAGATCGAAGCCTGTATTTTCAATGATTTGCTGGAACCCCTTACGGAGCAGGCCAGGGTGGAAGCAAGATATGTTTCCAGCTATTATGCCGGAACACCAGCCCTTATCAGCAACGCAAAAGGGAAGGGACGTGTTTTCTATTTCGGAGGCGCCTTCCATGAGCATACGGCCCGTGTATTCCTGGAAAAATTGGGAGTTGCACAGCCATATGGGGATATCCTCGCCCTTCCGGAGGGCTGTGAACTGACAGTAAGGGAAAGTACGGACCAAAGCCGGTATTTCTTTGTGATGAACTACCTGGAGGAAACCGCGGAAATCTGTCTGAAGGAAGTATTCCTGGATTTGTTTGAAGGAAAAGAAGCAGAAGGGAAACTGGAGCTGCCCCCTTATGGGACAAAGGTACTGGCAAAAATAAATAGTATAAACCGATAATTTCATACTGGAAAAAAGTTTCAAAAAATGTGTTGACAAGTTGTCCCATTTTTTGTATACTAATCAAGCAGGTTACGGGTGCGGTCAAAACACTTCAAAACTTGTTTGATTATGGGATCTTAGCTCAGCTGGGAGAGCATCTGCCTTACAAGCAGAGGGTCATAGGTTCGAGCCCTATAGGTCCCATATATTTCGGCGAGATAGCTCAGCTGGCTAGAGCACACGGTTCATACCCGTGGTGTCGAGGGTTCAAGTCCCCCTCTCGCTACTATGTTAAGTACAGCGGAAATGCCCTGTTGGGGGATTTCCGCTGTTTTTTATTGCAGTAACCGGAATACAATTGGGTAGGGTCAATTTTACAATAGAAGGTTATTCCTGGCCGCCCGGATCCATTCCGGTTCGGAGCAGAAGGACGGAAAGGGCGTGTTTTTTCCGGCATCCTTTGTGTAGAAAAAGGATATACCTTATGGTACAATGGCAACAATACAGGTCTGTGAGTACAGCGGGGAATCATCAAAACAACGTGGGCCGGATGCGGAAAAGTATCAGATAAAGAATATTATTGGAACCTGCAGAATGGGGAAGCGAAAAAAAATGTGGAAAAAAGAGATTATTTACGAAGCGGCAAAACCAATCCTCTACTACCTGGTGAAGGAAAACGGAGAATTGTTCCTGAAGCATACTTATGACTGTGACTGTGAAAATCCTGTAGTGGAGGAATGCTTCATTCTCCCCTCACAGGAATCGGAGAACAATAAAGCCTGCCGCATCACTGCCAAACGCCCGTTTCGGGTCGCGGCAGATGAGAAGCACCACAGGGCGGAGATCCTGTTTGACGGCACGGAAGAAGAAATCAGCCTTTCCTTCTATCCGGGAATTCCCCATTGTGACATGATGGGAAATGCTATGATCCTGGAGTTTGAAAATGGGCAGGAGTTTGAAGAAGCCGTTTATCAATTTTACTGGAAGACACTTCTTCCCTCTGTTGCAGAACGAACGGCCGGGGCAGGCTATCCGGTACGGGACGGTTATGTTGTGAGCACACTTCAAAAAGAAGTATATGCAGGAACCTATCCCGATGTGGATCATGAATTCCAAATCAAAGGCCGGGCAGCCATGGGGGATACCTTTGAACTGGGACTGATCCGGCGGATGCTGGAGCTGCAGTTAAAGCTGATGGCGGAGGATCCGGAACAATTGTACCGGGATCCCTGTTCTCTGCAGCCTGACGGTGTCAGGGAATACCATGTGAGGAGAAGCAGTAAGGATCGGCAGACCAATGCGGTGATGTTCCTCATCACCGGCAATGTGGAAATCATTGAATCCGCATGGCTGTATGTGGCGGCCTCCGGAGACTGGGACTGGTTTTTGAATCATAAGGAAGGGCTTGAAAATTCCCTGTCGCTGGTGGAGGACTGTATGGACAGGCAGGGGCGTCTCTGGTCCGATGTTTACTATGAAGATCAAATCATCAAGGACGGAAGGGAATGTATGTCAGCCGCTCTGGCGGCGGATGCCATGAGACGTATGGCAGATTTGGAAAGAAGAGCCGGGGATTCCGAAAAAGAAAAGAAGTATCTGGAGCTGGAAAGGAAACTGGCCCGGGCTATGACGGCGGATCTTCCCGGAGGCTTCTGGGATCGTGAAAACGGACGTTTTATTGACTGGGTGGACAGATGTGGTATCACACACGATCATATCCATCTGTTGGCAAACGAACTTCCTCTGCTGTTTGGTTATGCGGATGCGGGGCAGGAAAAAGCCGTGCAGAAGCTTTTGGAAGAATGCTTTGATGAATTCCAGCGCTTTCCCACCTTTTTATCCGCAAGGATACAGGACTATACCGATTCGGAAATCGGTTTGCCTTATGACCTGTGTGCGGCAGGAAGATATTGGTGCTGGGATTTTGCCTTCTGGGAGTCCCTGGGAAGGAAGGATATGCTTGAGCGGCAGCTTCTGGCTGTCTGCAGACAGGCAAAGCTGGACGGTTATCTGATGGGGGAACGTTATGATATGAATCATATTTTCTATCAGGATGATAAGAACTGGCATGGAGCCGCCCATTATTATGAATATCCCTGTGTATTCATCTGGAACCTGATCCGCGGATATCTTGGGGTACAGCCTGATCTGGATGTGGATGTAAAGATTGCCCCAATGCTGAACAGGCCCGGCAAGGTGAGGCTGGAAGCGGAATGTTATGCCCTGGAATATGAAATGAACGGCAGCAGCTTATCAGTAAAAAATCTGCTGGATCGGCAAAGGACCTTCCTGCTCTGCATGAATGGAAAAGAAAAGAAGGTTACCCTGGGATTCGGCGAAAGCATTTCATGGGATTTTGCGGACTGAGGATGGAAGCTGCAGTGTAGGTCTTAAAACAACATGAATTAATACCTTATTCATTATATTATGGAAGGAACGGCCGGAGCGTAATTCTTGTAATTACGCTCTTTTCATGTCCATATCTTATACAGCCGGAGAAGATAGAACCTTCTGTAAGGGTTTCAAAACCCATAAAAAACGGCTTGTGATACTTCCCAGCCATTCTCCAATATAAAATTGTATTGTATGACTCTTTTTTAGGGAATTTTCCAGGCAGCAGAGTGGAAAGTGCCAGGAGTAATGAGATTCCCGGAATTTTCCTTTAAGAGTGTTCAATACACCATTGCCGCAAATTGGTTGATACAAGGAGAGGAAGCAAATATTTCCGGGAATTTTGGCCACATTAATTGCAGAGCTGCGGAGCAATACATAAGGAATGATAATAAAGGATCCGCTCTTTCGATGTCAAAGAAAAAAATACCCGTTGGTTCAGCGGAAAATGAACAGTAACACAAAAGGCATAAAAATTACACATTATACTTGACAAAACCAGCCGCAGCGGTATCATATTTATAATAACTTTGTCTTACATCTTCTTCGTGTCCCATAATGCGGGATACTGTTACGCAATTAAGCGTTCATTCATATCTGAGATAATATATTCATTTTATATCCCATTATCTATATACCCACCCTTTTTCGTTTTTGGAATTACCGGCCGCATGGGCACCAGAATCATATCATCCCATGGCAAATTGATAGCTAATACTTTTCCTGAAGTTCTGCCAGTTTTCTTATCTGATCCAAAGCGTAATCTTGAAATTCAGGGCGTAAGGTTTTGAATATGGACAACGCTTCGTCAACTTTTGCCACGTCGGCAGGGTCGCTGTCAAACATTTCACCTTCGCCGCTTTCCAGCCAATATGGGTTCACTCTATACAGTTGACAAATATGGCGGAGCAGAAGTTCCTTCGGTTTTACGCGATCATATTCCAAGTTGCTTATTACATCACGGCTGACACCCAGCTTCTCGCCAAATTCCCGTTGTGACAGCTTTAAAGCCTCACGAACGGCTCTTATTCTATTAGGCAAATGAGTTTCCTCCTACTACTTTTATATGATTAATATCACCTCATTTTACAACACAAAAATAAAATAGTCAACACAACGACAATCTCATAAAAGTGTTTACAACACTTATTGACTGTGTTATACTGAGTCTGCAACACAATACATGAAAGGAGGTTGAGGGTATGCCGCAAAACAGTTCAGATATGAAACGGCTGGCGGAGCTGAATTCCCTTTTCTTGACTCTGAATAATAAGGATCAGGATATCGCCCTCATAATTTTGAGATCGTTGAAGTTCGCTCAATCCGTTATGAGTTCCCCAGACCCGGCCGATCGCACCCGTAAACCACCTGAGAACCGTTTCGCTTAACGTAAGCTGCTCACAATTTCATCAATATTTATTATAATCCAAAATATAAAACCTATATTTATGTGAATTTGCAGAACGGCCGGAGTTATGGAAATGTAGGAAACGTATGATCAAATATAAGTAATGGAGGGTTGGAATGAAAAAGGGAACAAAAAATTTGCCGGGAAGCAGCCGGACAGGGGGAGGCAGACGGTTGAGGACGAGCAACGCAACGCTGGCCTATTTTCGAAGGCACTGGCTGTTTTACGCTATGCTGATTCTGCCGGTGCTGTATTATTTTCTGTTCTGCTACCGTGCCATGCCCGGCGTGGTAATTGCATTTAAGAACTATAATATGTTTACAGGAATCTGGGACAGTCCCTGGGTGGGAATGGAATTCTTTAAACGGGTAGCGCAGTCCGATCCCTTTTGGCGTTCCGTACGGAACACGTTGGTTCTGAATATTCTGGGACTGGTAGTCGGGTTTCCGCTTCCCATTATTCTTGCGCTGTTCCTGAATGAGATCATGCATACCGGTTTTAAGAAAACCGTGCAGACTATCATTTACCTGCCCCACTTTATTTCCTGGTCTGTTATCGGCGGTATGATGTATCAGTTTTTTGCCTCATCCGGACTGATTAATACCGTTATCAAGGCTTTTGGAGGGGAAGCGGTTCCCTTTCTCACGAATAAACCCTGGTGGATTTTCACCTATTTTATTGTGGGCGTCTGGAAAAGTATCGGCTGGAATACGATCATTTATCTTTCCGCCATGACGGGTATCGATCAGGAAATTTACGAAGCGGCCCGTGTGGACGGATGCTCCCGGTTCCGTATGATGACGGCCATCACCGTCCCCTGCATCAAGGGTACGATTGCGATCATGCTGATCCTGGCGGTTGGCGGCATGGCAAGCATCGGTTTCGAACAGCCCTATGTTATGCAGAACAGTACAGTCATGGAAGTGGGTGACGTAATCAGTACCTTCGTATACCGTGTCGGTTTGGAACAGGGAGATTTCAGCATCGGTACTGCGGTGGGCCTTGCCCAGTCGGCGATCAACTTTGTCCTGGTAATCAGCGCCAATGCCGTCAGCAAGCGCGTATCCGGCAACGGTATCTGGTAAAGGAGAAAAGCTATGAAGGATAAAGTATTTAAAGTTATTACGATATCGGTGGTGGTGATCATCGCTGCCTGCTGCCTTTTCCCGTTTCTGCACGTTCTGGCAGTGTCTTTTTCCGATAAAACGGCAGTGATACGCGGAGAAGTCCTTCTTTGGCCCCAATCATTTAAACTGTCTGCTTATAAGGCAGTGTTCAATAATAAGGGGCTGATGGATTCCATGTGGTTTACGTTAATCCTGACCGTAGTGTATACCGTGTTCAGCCTAATAATGACGATTTTATGCGCCTATCCGCTGTCATACCCCGGCCTGAAATTTAAGTCGCCTATCTTGCTTTACATACTGTTTACCATGTATTTCAGCGGCGGCATGATCCCCGGTTACCTGAACATCAAGTCGCTCGGGCTGCTGGATACCTTCTGGGTGCTGGTGTTTCCGACCGTGCTGTCCACCTATAACATGATCCTGATGAAGAGCTTTTTCCAGGCCATGCCGAGAGAACTGGAGGAATCGGCCTATGTAGACGGCGCCAACGATTTTGTGGTACTGATCAGGATCGTACTGCCTCTTTCCAAAGCCATGCTGGCCACAATTGCCCTGTTCTATGCGGTAAGCCGCTGGAACGGCTTTATGGATGCGATCCTCTATATTAACGATGAAAGTATGTATACCATTCAGCTCCGCCTGCGTCAGATGATCCAGGCCAGCCAGGTTAGCTCCATGATGGAAGAAATTCCGGAGATGAAAGCGGATCTGATTGCCGAAACAATCAAAGCCGCCTGTATGGCCTTCAGCATGATTCCGGTTATGATTGTCTATCCATGGCTGCAGAAGTATTTTGTCAAGGGTGTTATGATCGGATCCGTCAAGGGATAATACAGCGGGTTATTCTGCCGGACATCCGGCGGAACAACGGCGGGTGTTCCGGTTTGCGGGATCTCTGCCATAATAAAATACAATTTAGTGGAGGTATGTTTTATGAGAAAGTTATTTTCAAGGAAAAAGTTTTATTCCGCTGCACTGGCATCGGCGCTGGCCCTCAGCCTGATCGGATGTAAAGGCACGGAAAGCGCAGACAGCACGTCTGCCGGTACGGGC
Source organism: Lachnospiraceae bacterium (assembly GCA_022845955.1). Lineage (GTDB taxonomy): Bacteria > Bacillota > Clostridia > Lachnospirales > Lachnospiraceae > Eisenbergiella. Next base: position 5,095,200 of record AP025576.1, on the reverse strand, counting down.
AGCCAGACGGCCGCTGAGACCCCGGCCGGAGAAGAAGGGCAGTCAGCTGCTGAAAACGCGGCAGAACCCACTACGCTCACCGTCATGGTATATGAGCGCGGCAACACTACCGAAACCTATGGTTCCGCGACGGACAATTACTGGACGCGCTGGATTCAGCAGGAGTTTGGGGATCCCAACAACATTACGCTGAAGTACATTCCGGTACCCCGAAACGAGGAAACCCAGAAAATCAACACCATGATGGCTTCCGGCTCTGCTCCCGACATCATCTTCAGCTATGACAGCAACATGATCATCCAATACGGCAAGGACGGCGGCCTGGTGGAGCTGACCGGGTTGATCGATCAATACGGTCCCAACCTGAAAGAAAACCTGGCGGATTCCCTGCTCTATGGACAGTCCGAAGGCCAGCAGTGGGCTGTTCCGGCGAAACGTTCCAATGTCGGATGGCAGACCACCTATATCCGAAAAGATTGGCTGGATGAAGTGGGATATGAGCTGCAGACGGATGAAAACGGATACTATCACATGAGCATCGATGATTTTACGGATCTGCTCCATCAGTTCAAGGATCTGGATCCTTCCGGCCAGGGGGGAGAAATGTATCCGCTCGGCATGGTTGGTGCCTGGAACGCAACGCAGACCAGACCCATCATATGGTCCTTCCTGGAAACCGAAAACCTGACGGGAGAAATGCATGCCTGCTATAACGAGAGATTCTGGCCCGGTTATAAGGAAGGGGTGCGCTACCTGAACCAGCTGTACAACGAAGGCCTGGTAGATCCGGAGTTCATGACGGATACCGATACCTCTTATACAGCATTCAACAGTCTTCTGAGCAATGGCCGCACTCTGGCGTTCGCCCATGATGCGAACAGCGAGCTTACCGGCGTAACGGCTTTGTATGAGGCGGATCCGGACGCGGAGGTGGTTCCCCTGTATCTGGACAACGTGCACGGAACACAGTTTAACAGAATATATGCACCTACCGGCATGTATATAGCGGTTCCTTCCACCTGCGAACATCCTGAAAATGCGATCAAATATCTCGACTGGCTTGCGGATTATGACAATGCAAAGGTCCTGAGCTACGGTTTTGAAGGAATCCATTATGAGATAAAGGATAATACCTTTATTACCATTCCCCATACGGATGAGGAAAAGGCAGAGTCTGAATATGACTTTGAGCGTCTGAATACCGGCGATCTTATCCTCGTTTATAATGGTGCACCCTTTGGCTATCGGGAGTCAACGGAGGGAATGGATGAAGTAAAGGCAAAAATGACACAGCTGAAGTATGATTCCGCCGGGGTTGCAACCATTGGCGGACAGGCAGACTACTACTTCCAGGGTATTCAGACAGAAACCGACCGGAAGTACGGCGGCCTTGTTCCTAATATCGAAGCCGAGCTGCCCAGGCTGATTGCCTGTGATCCTGCAGTGTTTGACACGGAGTATGATGCGATACTGAACGAATACCTGAAACAGGGCGGACAGGAAATCATTGACGAGAAGATTGCACTTTATAACGAGCTGGAAGCCGAAAAATAAGTTTATATTCTGGATAAACACAAGCCTGCATTCAGTCAGTGCAGGCTTGCGTTTATTCCCGCGTAAACAATCACTGTATGGCACAAAATGGGAAAGGTGAAAAAGGAGAAAGGATATCATGGACTCATATTTCAGAAAAGAACTGTTTCCGGGGAAACCGATCCGTCCATTTATGGTGACCGGTGTTCTGGAGAAGGATTATACCGGGGAACGGACGAACCGGGCTTCTCAGGCCTGTCTGGAGGAGATGCTCGCACAGGCGCAGAAAGATTTTGCGCAGAAGAAATTCCGGGAATTCGATTTTTTTACTCTCTGCGGAATGAAGGGAAAATGGACAGTATGCGACGCACAGTCTCCCAGGTATGCGGACGGGCATTATTACGTGATGGAAAAAGCGGCTCTGATGCCGGTTTATCTGGAGCTGGAAAGCGGCAGCGATCAGGAAATCACGGTGCAGACACAGGAATGCCGGCTTGTGATGCTGTTAAACGGAAACGTTATATATGATAACAAAGATATATATTTCAGAAAACGTCCGCGCCGCTATGTGTTTGAGCATGTGGAGAATCCGAACCGTGAAACGGTTACGTTGGATCTGAAAGCCGGAAAAAACACTTTGATTGCCGTTACCGGAAAAATTGACAGAGGAACGGGTATCAGCTTCAGCATGGAGCTTGTTTCCAGCCAGGCGCCCCTGTATGCAGCGGTGCCGTTAAATATGGATGAAGAGGTTCGGGCGGAAGTTTTCCGCAGCCAGCTGGAAACCCACATGGAGGATGACAGCTATGTGCAGGGGGAAATGCCGAAGCTTCATGTGGGAGGTTTCCCCCTCAAACACTGCCGGGTAAAGGTGCAGGTTACGTCCCCGGACGGAATCCCGCTGTTTTCCGCCGTATGCAAAGATGCGGATGGTGAAAAAAGCGCAGCTGACCAGGCCGGGAACATAACTCTGGCAGGAATGGACGTTCCGGGTATGTATAAGATCGGCATGTCCTGGTTCCTGCCGGACGGCACTCTTCTGACGGAGAAAACCATGAACTTTACCATGGTTGAAGTGCTGGAACCCTGTCCCGGCTGGGAGCATTTTGAAGAAAGACGCCGGAATGTTCTGGATCGCCTGGCGGCGCAGGGTAATGCTCTCGGGCTGTACCGCCTGGGCCGCGCCAAAGAGATCGATCCGGATACGATCCGCGGCATGTGTGACAAAATCGAACGCAGGGCGGACTGTGCTGATTTTGACCTGATGCCATTATTATGGCTGATGTGGGAAGACCGGGAGACCGGGCTGCTGGATCCGGAAATTGTACATATGGTGAAGAAAGCCGCGCTTGGATTCCGTTACTGGGTGGACGAGCCGGGGACCTCTTCCATGTTCTACTGCTCGGAAAACCACCGCATCGGCTTCCATGTCTGTGAGTATCTGGCGGGGCTGCTGTATCCGGAGGAGATCTTCACGAACTGCGGCCAGAACGGTATGTATCATTCCCTGAAGGGACGTATGCACCTGGCGGAGTGGCTGAACCAGCGCTGCCGCGCAGGCTTTGACGAGCCTCATTCGGACTCCTATCTGCCAGTGACGATTTCAGCGCTTTTGGTGCTTCGTGAGGTGCTTCCCATGGAGGAATATCCTCTGCGTAATATGGTGAACATCCTTCTGGATTTTATGACCTTCCTCTTTGCGGTCAGCAATTTTGATGGGGTTATGGCAACGCCGAGGGGACGCAGCTATAACATGCCGCTGAGAACCAGATTCGCCAGTACGATAAACGGGCTTTTCTGGATCTTCTTCGGAAACGCGCCTTCTAACGCAAAATTTGCCAATCAGGAGATGGCTTTCAGCTGCTATGTGCCTCCCAAAGCGCTGTGTGAACTCGCTGATAATTTCACTCCGGCGACCTTTACCTTTAAAGAGGGCATTATGCACTTTGACAAGCACAACGCGGACTTCACCATCCGCCGCACACCGGATTATATGATCGGCGGCGTGCGGGATCATAATGTGGGAATGTGTGACATGCATTTCATCTCCGCTATGATCGCCCTGCCCGGTGATATCAGTATTTTCTTCTCTTCGCCCAATAATGTGGCGGAAGGCAGCGGGCTTCGCCCGGATTATTGGGCCGGTCAGGCATTCCTGCCCCGCGTGCTTATGCACGGCCGTACGCTGGCAGTGATCTGGCACGATGTGAACAATCCGGATATCTGGATCACACACTGTCATTTCAATGCACGCAAGTTTGACGAGGTGGTTTCCGAAGGCGGGTGGACATTCGGCCGCAAGGGGGACAGCTATGTGGCAATCTATTCCAGTATGCCCCATTCTTTTTGCAAGGAAGGTTCTTACGCAGGAAGAGAGCTGGTCTGCGACGGCAACGAGACGGTATGGCTGGCTGAATGCGGCAGCAGCCGTGAGGATGGCAGCTTTTCTGATTTCATAAAAAAAATGCTTTCCGCCGAAATCATTCAGGAAGGCGGACAGTTCACCTTTGTCTCTCCGGGCAGCGGCAGGCTGGAATTCGGCCTTACGGACGGTTTCCTTGCAGACGGCCGGCCGGTTCCGGTCCCGGACGATTTGATATCCTGCCCTTATCTGCACTCCCGCTATGGAAGCGGCCGCTTCAACTATACCTGTCCCGGATTTACGCTCACCCAGTGGTCCTATCCGGCAAGCGAATAAAGCAGAGCTCCTACGGCAGTCGTTCTTAATTCGTGTTAGTGCGGCTGCCTGACACGCTGCCCGCAGGGACAGAACACATCCGGTCAGGACTCCCCTCGTGCCTTAAACGAGCCTCCCCTGACCGGATAGCTGTAATTATCTGAAGAGAAAGAAGAAGGGAACATATGAATGAAGTTTTAAAAAAGGAAGATTCTGCTTACGCCGGCGGCTTCCGGAAACCGGAAGAGGCTATCCGGCTTATCAGTGAAAGGATGCTGACACACCGGCCGCGGGTTGAACTGAGCCTGCACCCTTATTTTAAGCAGGAGCATATGGCTTTGAGGCCGATTTCCCAGATGGCGGAGCTGAATCTGGATGGTGTTTATCCGCAGGCACAAACCGGGGATGTCGCCTACATCCGAACCTGGCCCATGGCGGACCGGGACAGCGAAGCAGTGCTTACAATCGCCGGCAATGCCAAAATCTGGATGAACGGCGAAGAGATATTTGCCGGAGAGGATCTGCAAAAACCCCTGTCCGATGTGAAAGAGGAATATGAGTACACGATTGTGGATGTTTCGATGCGGAAAGGTAAAAACGATCTGCTCATACGATGTACAAAGAATGAACACAGTTGGGGACTTCTGCTTTATATCGCCTATCCCCGCTACCCTTTTCGCTGGACGAGAGATTATCTTCTTTCGGTGCGTCCCACCCTTCCCTTTGACGAAATGAAGGGAATGGAAGGTTTCGCACATATTGGGCCGCTGCCCGCGGATTTTGACACCCGCGGGCTGGAAGAAACGATTGAACGTAATGAGGTCGGTTATAGAGACGTCCTGCAGCTTTCCCCGGGAAAAACGCTCCGCTGGATGCCCAGATGGGACGAAAAATGCCTGGGAAGCCGGGTGGATTTTACGGAGGTGTTCGGCAGCAGCGGGGGCTGTGCCTATGCTCTGAGTTATGTGCAGAGCCGGGAAGGGGAAAACTACATACTACAGCTTACCGCTTCCGGCAGTTCCCGGGTTTTTGCAGCGGGAAAAATTTTCGAGGTTCCGTCTGGCCGGAAAACGGAGCTTCCCATTGTCGGAACCGGAAAAGAAATAGAGATTCTGATCAAGCTTCCCTGCACCGGTTCGGATTGGTGGATGGACGGCGCCGTCCGCACAGAAGACGGAAAAGAAATCAACAGCGTTCCTTTTGTACAGGCTGGAAACAATGGAGCCGCACGCTGGATCCTGACAGGTCCTTACGTAACGGAGACGGGAAATCCCCTGCTGATTCCTTTTGCGCCGGAATATGAAATCCAGTTCCGGCATCCTTATCCGCTGGGCGGTTATCAGAAGGCCTTCTGGCGCATGCCTCAGAGGGAGACCTATATCCGGCCGTATCGGGACGGCATCTTTTTCGGACAATGGTTCTATGCCGTCCAGGTGGGCCTGCACGGCCTGATGCATGCAGCGAAGGCCACCGGTAACAGGGAGCATCTTACATACTATGTGGACAGCATTCAGACCATGGCTGATTATTTTGAGTACAAGGACTGGGACAAGGAGCAGTTTGGCGATCCGACGCTTATCCCGAGAGCCTGGGGCCTTCCGGATCTGGATGCCTGCGGCACCATCGGCGTGTCCCTTATTGAAACCTATGAAATAACGGGAAATCAGAGACTGCTTCCGGTTATTCACGCCATAGGGGACGCAGTGATGAACCATATCCCCCGGTTTCCGGACGGAACCTACTTTCGCGTAAAAACCATGTGGGCGGACGATCTGTACATGAGCTGTCCTTTTCTTGCCAGACTGTTCCGTCTGACCGGTGACAAAACCTATGAAGAGCAGGTTCACCTACAGGTAGAGGGCTTTAGGAAACGCCTATGGATCGAAAAGGAACAGATTTTCTCCCACATATATTTTCCGGAGGAAGAGCAGATGAGCGGAATTCCCTGGGGACGCGGAAACGGCTGGATTGCCGTGACGCTTACCGAAATTCTGACCCTTCTTCCGAAGGAGAACCCTCACTGGTGTGAAGAGCTTCGTCTGTATCAGCGCTTCATGCAGGGCATTCTTGCCTGCCAGGATTCTTCCGGCATGTGGCATCAGGTACTCAACCGTCCGGATACCTATCAGGAAACCTCCTGTACGGCTATGTTTCTGTTAAGCATTGCCCGGGGAATCAATCATGGATGGCTGGATGCGGAACGTTATCTGCCCTGTATCCGGAAGGCCTGGACTGCGATTCTACAGTATTCCGTAGATGCCGTGGGGGATGTATACGGCGTATGCCTGGGATCCGGCTGCGCGAAGGATGCGGAGTATTATAAACAGCTTCCCACTAAGAAAAATGACGACCATGGTACGGGAATCGTGATGATGGCGGCTGCTGAAATGATGAAGATAACTATTTAAAAATGTAGTAGAACATGTTAAATGGATTTATGCAAAAGAATACATTTCCATATAATACGTTAAAAAATCTATATATAATCATTATTAAATATTATAGACTTTACATTGTGTAAATGATACAATCATTGTAAACAGGACAGGAAGTGCAAAGTTATGTCATTAACCAAAGATGATTTCGATGCAATCATGGGTATGCTTAATGGAAAATTTTCACGGATTGATGAACAGTTTTCCAGGCTTGACAGCCGTCTTAATATGATTGAAGTCAAGCAGGACATAGGCAGCAGGCAATTAAGTGATTTGCAGCTTGATGTTAAAATTGCGGAAAGAGATATACGCCGTGATATCCAGATTCTGAATGATGAGATGGAAACTGTAGTTTAGGTCTTAAAACAACATGAATTAATGCCTCACTCATTATAATACTGAAGGACTGCCCGGAGCGTAATTCTTGTAATTACGCTCTTTTCATTCCCGCAGGCAACGAGCCAAACGGGCACGCCGGTACGCCGCGTCAAGGCCGGAAAGGAAAAAAGATATGAAACGATACGATAAGAAAAAAAGAAGTCTGCTCCGAACATATATAACTATCGTCGCCGTTATATGCTCCATTCTTTTCCTGTCTTTCATGCTCACCTATATCATTATCAACAAATGGTATATGAAAGAAGCGGAGCAGTCCGCACAGGCCAGGTTCCTTCAGGCACAGGAGAAGACGGCAGAAGCGGAGAAGGATATCATTAATCTGTATTCCACGGTAACCTCAAGTGAAACAGTAATATCCTATCTGAAAACATCGGATCTGTCGGAACGGACACAGCGGCTGAATGATTTTTCCCAGATGACGGGCGGTGTTATGAAAATCAATCCCGATGTGGAGGCCATCTTGCTTTATGATGAGGCGGGGCAGCTTATTGCTACAAAAGGGACGATTTTCTTTCCCCGTCAGGATTCCCTCGTAACAAACGGAATGTATGGTTTTTCCGGAACTATTGCAGATAAGGAAACCGGCTACACGTATTTCCAGGTGGAAATGCCGGTATACAGCAGGGAAGCTTCGGGAGGCTATAACCAATTGGGAAGTGTGGTCCTGTTGTTTGGCAGCGGCGGACTTGCGGATATCGTGGATACCCTTTCCTTGAACGAAGAGGTGTACTCTGCGGTTCTGGATTCTGACGGGAACGTGATTGCCTCTGCAGGAAACTGGAAGGAAGAGTACCGGGATCTCATAGACGGGGAGCAGGAAAACAGCAAATATCTGGTTTACGGTGCGAAGCTGGAAAAAAGCGGATGGAGAATAGTAAACCTGATTCCCAAGAACTCCTTTATGAATTATGTAAATCAGATACAGACCATTAATTTATTCACCTATTTCCTGGTAGCAGCGGCGCTCATAGCCATATGCATGCTGATGTACCATAAGGTGGTACAGCCAATCCGCAGACAGATGGAATTCGTGGTGGGCTATACGAAAGATACCAACCAGCGTATCGAAGTGGCGGAAAATAATGAATTCGGGGAAATGGCAGAAAAGATAAATGAAATGCTTGACGGCCTGGAAGCTTTGAACAGACAGATTGTAGAGGGAGAACGGAAATATCTGGAACTGGAATATGCCAAGAAGCAGACGGAGATGATCGCCTATAAGGGACAAATCAATCCCCATTTCATGTACAATACGCTGGAATGCATACGTGGTATGGCCCTGTATCATGAAGAAAAGGAAATTGCCAAGCTTACCGGATCCCTTTCCAAGCTGTTCCGCTATAATGTGAAAGGGGATGAGCTGGTCACAGTAAAAGAAGTGGTGAAAAACCTGAAGGAATATGCACTGATAATTGATTACCGTTTTATGGGGAAATTCAAGGTGGCTATCGGAGCAGAAGATACGCTTCTGCAGGTTTCCCTTCCTAAAATGCTGGTCCAGCCGCTGGTGGAAAACGCGGTCCTGCACGGACTGGAGCCTAAGATGGAGAAGGGGGAAGTATCTGTGGATTTTGCCGAAGAACCGGAGGAGCGTATGCGGATCACTGTCAGGGATGACGGCGGAGGAATGGAAAAGGATGTGCTGGAAAAGCTTCGGAAGCGGATGAGGTCTTATGATGAAGAGCAGGCATACGCAACAGCGAAGCACGGAATCGGTTTGTCTAACGTGTACAGGAGAATTTGCCTTTTTTATGGAGACAAGGCTGATTTCCGGATAGAAAGTGAAGTAGGGAAAGGTACCTGCATTACCATGATAGTACCGAAAAGGATGGGGGATTAAATATGTATCGAGTATTTTTGGCTGATGATGAACCCTGGATAGTAATCAGTCTGAAAAACCTGATTGACTGGGGGAAATACGGATTTCTTATTTGCGGAGAAGCAACGGACGGAATGAAAGCATGGGAACGGATACAGCGCACGAAGCCGGATCTGATTCTGTCCGATATCAAAATGCCGGGTATGGACGGGATTGAACTGATACAAAAGGTCAGGGAGGAACGGCTTCCTGCGGAGGTGGCTATCATAAGCGGGTATTCTGATTTTGAATATGCCCGTGCCGGCCTGAAATATGGATGTACGGATTATCTGATAAAGCCGGTGGATGAAGAGGAACTGATCAGTTGTCTGGAAAAGGTAAAGAAAAAACTTGATGGAATGCATGGACATGATCCGGAGGAGGAAGCGGAAGAAGAAGGGTACCGGTCGGAAGGCCGTCTGTTAAAGGAAATCCTGCAGTATATCAGGGACAATTACAGGACGGTGACGCAGCAGCAGCTTGCGGAGGAGTTCGGGATAAGTATCAGCTCCGTGAGCCAGATGATAAAGCGGCGGACGGGAAAATCCTACAGTGATCATCTTCTGGAAATCAGAATCTGCAAAGCCCAGGAGCTGCTGCGTCTGACGAATGATAGCATAGAGGATATCTCGGAAAAGGTGGGATACAGCGATTATTTTTACTTTCTCAAAGTATTTAAAAAGGCAACAGGAATCAGCCCTTCCGCTTTCCGAAGAAATCTTTCGTAGGCACAGCAGGGAGGGAAGGCAGGTTTTAGTGAAGAAGAAAAACCGGGAACCGGGAAAAACCAAAAAGGGCGGAAGAGGCCCTTTTTTTATGCACGGAATATACAGGACACAAGGGGTGTGAACAATAGGGGGAAGTAAAAAAATTACCTAAAAAATTAAAATATCTTCATACTATTCGTTAATAGAAGTCTTTATAATAAACACAGTCAGACAATTGAATTCAACAATGCATTGGTGATGAAGAAAAATGGTTCCGGTAACAGATTAATTGAGGGTAAAGGAGTTTTGATTTATGAAGAGGAATGGTACAAATAAGTTTATAGCAGCTGCTATGGCAGGTGTGATGCTGGCGGGGCTGTTCGGGTGCGGATCGGCATCGGGAGTCGATACGTCTGCAGAGAGCGGGACGGCGGCAGGCACGGAGAGCGGCGCAGAAGCGGCTTCGGCAGGGGCGGCGGATGTATACTGGTTTTCCGATGTGACAGGCTGGGGACCGAACGGCTGGGAAAAGGGAGTGACCACTTCTCCGTTCCTGGATGCGGTAAAGGAGGAGACCGGGATAACCTTTACGATTGAGCAGCCGCCGACGGATGCGGACACGAAGCTGGGGCTTATGATCGCTTCCAATGATCTTCCGGATTTGATTTCCATTACAGATGCGGATACGATTAAGCAGCTGATTCAGTCCGGCAAGGTTTGGTCCATGGAAGAATTTTTGCAGACGTATGATCCGGAATCCCATTTGCTTACGGATTTTCCGGAGGATATCAAGAAAGCGGTTACTTATAAATTTGGAGGCTGGTACTCCGTACCCAGCCATATGAATTCCAATGATAACAGGAAGGTGAATCCTCCCAGCAGCCAGGTTTATGTGGATAATGTGACAAAGGGGCATAATTCCGCAATTATGTTCAATCAGACAATTATGGATGAACTGGGAATTACGCAGGAAGATGTGCAGACGGAAGAAGGATTTTACCAGGCCTGTGAACTGGTTAAGAATTCAGGCTATACGGTGGACGGGCAATCCGTATTCCCTGTTATGCTCCATGCGGACTTATGGATACGGCAGTCACTGGATGGTATTATAGCAGAAACGTTCGGCGTGTCACCGGTGGATGCGGAGGGGAATTACCGGCATAAGGAATTGGATCCCGGCTATAAAAAAGCATTGAAATTTGTAAACAATCTGATTCAAAAGGGATATCTGGATATCAATTCCCTTACAATTGATGAGGCAGCCTTGAAAACCTATACGGAAGGCGGAAGAGTATTCTGCTGGATCGGAAATCCGGCACAGAGCAGTAAGAAGGAAACGGTTCCTTTTGTATCCTACGGACCGATCCTTGCGGAGACGAAAGCCCGTCCGATTGTACCTATTTCACTGCAGGCGGGTTCCGGCTGGATTCAGACCTTTGTTTCCAAGGATTGTGAAAATCCGGAGCAGATAGCCAAAATGCTGAGCTTTGCCACCAGCCGGGAAGGAATGTTCCTGAATGAGTACGGTGTGGAAGGTGTGGATTATACGCTGGATGATAAGGGAATCGCAACCAGGACGGAAGAAGGAAACCAGAGGTTTGAGACCGATTATAAGAAAAACATCGCGTTGTGGCCTTTTGCCAATACGGATTTTGCGTGGAGCACACAGGCTCCTCCGGCAGAGGGGACGGACGGCGCTGTATTTAATCAGGTAAGTACAGCTATCGGCAAATATGAAGACACGTATATTTATGATTCCGATTTGCTTTCCTTCCAGGATGGTAATGTGATTGAGCCTTCCAGCGATTTGGGAATCAAGGTTTCCCAGGTAAAGAGTTATCTGGAATCCCAGAAGGCGAAGATAGTTTCTGCCCCGACAGACGAACAGTTTGAGAAAGAATACGAAAGTATGCTGGAAACACTGGAGGGATATTCCATTTCGGAAATTGATGCGGAATACAATAAGACGCTGCAGCAGAACTATGAGGCCTACGGGGAAACAATCGAAAATGTGAATGCGGATCTTTACTAAAACAAATGTCCTGCGGAAAGTAATATAACCAGGAAAAGGCGCTTGGGCCGGCTGAACGGTTGCTGCCCAGGCGCCTTTTGTTCCGCAAAACAAGCAGCAGACAGGAGGAATCAATTATGGCGGGAGCCGGAAAAAAGAAAAAGGGATATTCGCTGGGAAAGGATCCGGTATCGCAGCTTCAGCTTCATTTGCTGATGCTGCCGGGGACCCTGCTAATTCTCATGTTCAGTATCGTTCCGCTTTTCGGCCTGATACTGGCGTTTAAGAATTATCAGGTGACGGAAGGGATTAAGGGGGTTTTTACCAGCCCCTTTTATGGACTGCAGAATTTTAAGATCATTTTTGCCAATCATGATTTCGGGAGGATGCTTGTCAATACGCTGGGAATCAATCTGATAGGACAGCTGGTGACGATTCCCGTTACTATTTTGTTTGCTTTATTTATCAATGAGATTGCCAATCAGAAAATACGGAGCCTTGTACAGACGGTGACCTATATGCCTCACTTTATCTCCTGGGTGGTGTTCGGCGGCATTATGATCACGCTTCTGGGGGCGGACGGCGGTATGGTGAACACGATTCTGATGAAGCTGGGACTGACGGACCAGCCTATTGTATTTATGGCGGAACCCGGCTTTTTCTGGGCGGTTGCTATCCTGTCCAATCTGATTAAGGAGCTTGGCTGGGGGACGATTCTGTATACGGCGGCAATCGCGGGTGTGGATCAGGCGCTTTATGAGGCGGCGGAGCTGGACGGAGCCGGACGCTTTAAGAAAATGTGGTATGTGACACTCCCCAGCATCAAAGGAACCGTTGTGATTATGGTGATTTTCGCTGTGGCAGGTATTATGAACAACAATTTCGACCAGATTTATGTATTCCAGAACGCCTTTAATCTGGAACGCAGCGAAGTCATAGATACCTATATTTATAAGGTCGGCCTGCAGCAGCTTCAGTTCGGTATGGCGGCGGCAATCAATATCTTCAAATCCGTACTTGCTATTACCCTGCTGTTTACGGCAAACAGGGTTTCCAACAAACTGACGGACAGCGGATTGTTTTAAGGAGGAGAAAGAAATGAATAGCCTGAAATCAAGACGGCAGAGAAGATTCCAGATAATCCTGACGGCAGTCATGGTAATTATTATGCTGATTACGGTATATCCTGTCTGGTATTCCCTGATAAATTCCCTCAACAGCGCCCAGGATATTTCGAGAAACGGGTATGCCATGCTGTGGATGCGTGATTTCACCCTGGAAAGCTGGAAAGCGGTGCTGAATGATATGGAAATCATGAAAGCCTTCGGCATCACCTTTGCGAGAACCGTGATCGTGACTTTTCTGCAGACGCTGATCACGGCCATGTTCGCCTACGGATTCTCCAGAGGGAATCTGACCGGAAAAAATTTTTATACGGTCATAGGGTTTTTGAGCATGTACCTGAACGGCGGGGTGATCGCCTACTTTATTCTGTTTAATGCCATACATATTTACAATACGTTCTGGGTGTATGTGCTGCCGTGCCTGTTCGGCGGTTTTTATAATGTAATTATTTTCAATACGAACTTCAAGGCGATTCCAGAGTCCCTGTTTGAATCGGCCAAGATTGACGGCGCATCGGAGCATAAGATTTTTTTCCGGCTGGTACTGCCCCTGTCCAAACCGGTTATCAGCGCGCTGGGGATTTTTACAGCGGTAGCCATGTGGAATGATTACACCCAGACGCTTTATTATACCAAATCCACACAGCTGCAGACGCTTTCTTATTATACGCTTTCCCTGACCAAATCCAGCGAAGCGGCGGCCAATCTGGGAAATGCCATGAACAGCGGCATGTCCTCGGTACTCACCACGATGGCGGACTCCGCATCCAACTATAAAACAATTGAGCTGGCCTGTATGGTGCTGTCGGCCATCCCTCTGATTATCATGTATCCGTTCGCCCAGAAATTTTTTGAAAAGGGTGTTATGGTAGGCTCCGTTAAAGGCTGAATGCAGAAAGGCAATAAAAATGGATAAAAAAATCATTGTTAACGGCAAAGATGAAAAAGAACCTCTGGGGGACCTGTACGGTATCTTTTTTGAGGATCTGAATCATGCGGCCGACGGCGGCCTTTACGCGGAGATGGTGCAGAACCGTTCGTTTGAATTCGATACGGTGGATAATAAGGAATACCATCCGCTGTATGCCTGGGAAAAGGTGGAGCGGGGGGACGCTGGAGTGGTTCTTTCCATCTGTACGACAGACCCGTATTGTGATAAAAATCCGCATTATCTGGTGCTGGAGGCGGTTAAACCGGGGGAAGGCGCCGGGATTGCAAACCGGGGGTACAACAGCGGTTTTGCCGTTAAAGAAGGGGAGGCGTATCTGTTTTCCTGCTATACTAAGAAGATGTCCGAGGATCCGGTGGAACTGCGGGTTGCTCTGGAGGGGCAGGACGGCTGTGAATATGCTGTCCTGACTCTGTGTGCGGAGGACACCGGCTGGAGGAAACAGGAGGGGCGGCTTGTCAGCAGCAGAACGGATGCCGCGGCAAGGCTTGTGCTGACCTTGCCGCAGAAGGGAACGCTTGCCCTGGATTTTGTTTCCCTGTTCCCCGAGGATACTTTTATGGGGCGCAGAAACGGGATGCGCAAGGATATCGCCCTGAAAATAAAGGATATGAAGCCGAAATTCATGCGTTTTCCGGGAGGGTGTCTCGTCCATGACGGTTCCCTGGACCCGGAGGCCAGGAATTCCATGTACCGGTGGAAAAATACCATCGGGCCGGCGGAGGAGCGGCCGGCCAGGAGAAACAGCTGGGGATATAACCAGACGCTGGGTCTGGGCTTTTTTGAGTATTTCCAGTTTTGCGAGGATATCGGCGCCAAGCCTCTTCCGGTGCTTCCCGGCGGCTATGACCCCCATCATCAGCGGGTGGTCCCCATACAGGAAATGCAGCCATGGATCCAGGATGCGCTGGATTTGATAGAATTTGCCAACGGATCCCCGGAGACCGGATGGGGGGCGGTCAGGGCACAGATGGGGCATGAGGCTCCCTTTGGGCTGGAGTATCTTGCTATCGGCAATGAGGAGGTGGGCGATGCTTTTTTTGAAAGGTATCCCTTGTTCCACAAGGCTGTCCGGGAAAACTACCCGGAAATTAAAATCATAGGTACGGCGGGGCCGTTTGCAGCGGGAAGCGAATATGAAAAAGGCTGGAGCTGTGCGAAGGAATGCGGAAGCGATCTGGTGGATGAGCATTACTACCATACGCCGGAATGGTTTCTGGCAAACCATCACAGATATGACTCCTTCCGTGCAGAGGATCCGAAGGTTTTTCTGGGAGAGTATGCAAGCTGGGGGAATACCTGGTATAATGCTCTTGTGGAGGCCAGCTTTATGCTGGGACTGGAACGTAATGCAAAGGCTGTGGGGCTGGCCTGTTATGCGCCAATGCTGGCAAACGCGGATTATGTGAACTGGAAGCCGGATATGATCTGGTTCAATAACCGGGAGGTTTTCGGAACTCCTGACTATTATGTCCAGAAGCTTTTTATGAACCATCAGGGGAGCAGAAGGCTTGGGGTACGGACGCAGGGACTGGGTGAGCCGGAGAGAAAGGAACAGCCTCTGCGGGGAAGCATCCGGCTGCAGGGGTATGACGCGGAGGTCCTTTACCGCAGCGTAACCCTGGAAAACAACAGGACAGGAGAACGCAAGGATTTCGGGGATTTCCATCTGAAAAAAGGGGAGGTGTCCGTGCTGCCCGCAGAGACGGAGTGGGAGGATTATACCATTAGCTGCAGGGCGGTGGAGTTGGATGGCTATCAGGGCTTTCAGATCTTTTTCGGCTGGCAGGATGAGGAGAACCATTATTGCTGGACCGTGGGCGGCTGGCAGAATTATGACCTTCTGCTGAGCAAAAAGATTCATGGATGCGTATCGGATCTGACCCAAAGCCTGATCCGTGTCAGCGAAGGGCAGGAATACGAGCTGAAGCTGCAGGTATCAGGACACAGGCTGTGCGCATGGGTGGACGGCAGACTCTGTGCAAAAACCGAGGACAGGCCGGTGGTGATCGAACCTTTGTATTACGGGGCAAGCCGTGACGAAGCGGATCAGGCGCTTATCCTCAAGGTGGCGAATCTCCGGGAAGAGAGTATAGCCGTACAGCTGGAACTGGAGGACATGTGCGGCAGTGTCCTGCGGGGAACCATTTACACCATGCAGGCGGATCCGGCGGCGGAAAATGATTTTGAACAGCCGGAAAGGGTAGCGCCTAAGGAAAGTCCTTTTCACAGCAAGGGCGGGAGCTTTGCCTACGAGTTTCCGGGATTGTCACTGACGATATTCAGACTCAAGGAGGAATAAAATGCAGGCATACTTATTTGTACATTTTAAAGAAAAGACAACCCCTGACGGGGAGCAGGTGTATTTCGGACTGAGTAAGGACGGATTTCACTGGGAAGAGGTAAACGGAGGGAATCCGGTGCTCTGGACGTATTATGGGGAGAAAGGGGTCAGGGATTTTACGATTACCAGATGTGAAGGAAATGGCAGGTTTTATATTTTTGCCACGGATCTGAGCCTTTCCTATGGTATGAGAAACCAGTATCACGGCTCCTGGGAGGAAATCGGGAGAAACGGCAGCAAATGCTTTTCCGTATGGGAATCGGACAATCTGGTTGACTGGACGGAGCAGAGGCTGGTAACGATCGGGGATGCGGATTTCGGCTGTCTGTGGGCGCCGGATATCATTTATGACAGGGAAAACAGGGACTATCTGCTTCACTGGTCTTCCTCCCACCGCTGCAACGAGTATGGAAAAAAAGGGATCTATTTCTGCAGGACAAAAGATTTCAAAGAATTTGGCTCTCCCCGGGTTCTGTACCGGAAAGAGGACAGCGGCGTGATTGATTCCGCCATTTATGAGGAGGACGGCTGGTACTACATGTTTGTAAAGAGCGAAGGGAATCCGGAGAAAATCATCCTCCTGCGCGCGGAACATGCGGCGGGCCCTTACGAACGGGTGGAAGCCTTCGACAAAAGCATGGAGGCCGTGGAAAGCGGCCTGTATGAAGCACCTACGGCAGTGAAGCTGGAGGATGGAAGATGGTGTCTGTTCCTGGATTATTATGGGGTGCCGGGCGCCGGACAGGGCTATGTCCCCTTTGTGGCGGACAGCCTGTCGGACGGGCGGTTTGTGCGATCGGACGCTTCTTTTTCCTTCCCTTACGGCTTTAAGCACGGTACGATCCTGACGATTTCCATGGAGGAATACGAGAGGATAAAAAACCACGACTGGTCGGATAAAGGCTATGTATAAACAGTCGGGCATGCTATAATGTTTCCGAAAGTAACTGTGAAGGTGCTGAACAGTTGCTTTCGATAAATAGTAGGAGGGAAGAGCATAATGACCAAAAAACAGGTATTCAACCCCTATCTGCCATCTTATGAATACGTACCGGATGGGGAACCTCATGTGTTCGGCAGCCGTGTGTATGTGTATGGCAGCCATGACCGTTTTGACGGAGAGATGTTCTGTCTGAACGATTATATCTGCTATTCGGCGGATGTGACGGACTTGACGCAGTGGAAGTATGAGGGCGTTATTTTCAGGAAGGGACAGGATCCGAGAAACCAGAACCCGACGGAAAAAGAGCCGATCCGGAAAATTTATCATGTGAAGTCCAGATTTGGGAACGGTCTGAATCCTCCGGGAATCCATGCGCTATGGGCGCCGGATGTGGTGAAAGGGCTGGACGGGAGATATTATTTATATTACTGTCTGGATTTCCTTCCGGAGATCGGCGTCGCGGTCTGTGATACACCTGCGGGAAGCTATGAATTTTTGGGCTTTGTGAAGCATGCGGACGGAACGGTTCTCGGAAAAGGAGAAACGGATCTGGGACAGTTTGATCCCGGCGTTTTCATTGATGATGACGGAGAAATCTATCTGTATTCCGGCAATGCGCCCATGCATAAGGAACACATCGGAGGGAAACAGGGCTCACAGGTAATGACGCTGGAGCCGGATATGGTCACTCTGAAAACAGAGCCAAGGCTGCTTCTGCCATCGATTGCGGACAGCCAGGGGACAGGCTTTGAAGGGCATGAATTCTTTGAAGCCAGTTCTATCCGTAAAATCGGAAGTACTTATTATTTTGTATATTCCTCCGTCCTCAGCCACGAATTATGCTATGCGGTCAGCAGCAGGCCGGACCGGGATTATACCTATGGAGGAACCCTCATCGATATCGGGGATGTGGGCCTTGACGGCAGAACGGCCGCGGATGCCCTGAACTGTCTGGGAAATACCCACGGCGGCATGGAATATATCAACGGACAGTGGTATGTTTTTTATCACAGACAGACGAACCGCACCCAGTTTTCCAGACAAGGCTGCGCGGAAAAAATAGAAATAGCGGAGGACGGAAGCATCCGTCAGGTTCCGGTAACCTCCTGCGGCCTGAATGACGGCCCTCTGGAAGGAAAAGGGACGTATCCCGCTTATATCTGCTGCAGGCTTACCGGCAGGGATGGAGCCGTATTCTCCGGCCAGAGCGAGATGCAGTTTGCTTTCCCTTATCTGACACAGGATGTTCCCGACAGGGAGCCGGATGTGGAAGGCGTGAATACGGAGGAAGGGCTTCCCGCCCAGTACATAGCCAATGTGGGAGACGGGACGGTCATCGGGTACAAGTCCTTTTGTTTCGATGGAGTAAGTAAGGCTGCCGTGCTGGTAAGGGGCAGCGGGAAAGGCACCGTGACGGTTTCTGTCGAAGCGGACGCAGCCGCAGCCGGTACGATCCGGGTGGATGTGGATTCGGATTCCTGGCAGGAGTTTTCCGGTGAGGTGACTATGCCGGACGGCGTGCAGGATTTGTATTTCCGTTATGACGGAGAAGGCTGTATTGATTTTATTGCTTTTTCGCTGGAGAACTGAAACCGCCGGCATTCATGACGGTGTGCCAGGCAAATAGAAAAAGCCCGTATTTTTATTCAGAAGAATGGAATAAGGATACGGGCCTTTTAATGTTGATATATATAAAAATATATGTTATTATAATTTCGTCACACAGCAGTATCTACGCTGCTGTAATAACAGGCCGTTCAGGCCGGTCTTTCATTTCGGCGCTTCTTTTCGAAGCAATAATCCGTAAATGACAAAAAGGAAAGACAGGAGGAGCATTTATGGCAAATAAGCTCAGGAATTATTTCCCGTTCATCAGGGAACGAAAGGAGGTGTTGGAGGAGATTGGCGCGAACAGCGGACTGCAGGCGGAGTTTGCCGGCTGGAAGCCGGCGCAGCAGGAGGAGTTTTTGGATTTCTGCACGGGGATGAAGGGGGTAAAGGTGCTTTATGACTCTTTTTTTAAAGAGGTTATGAGCCCGGAATATACGCCCGCCAGGCTGAACCGTTTTCTGTCGTTACTGATAGGGAAGGAGGTAACGATCCGCCAGGTGATTCCGAATGACGGCAGCAGGATTGCCGATGAAAATACACTGCTGATTACGGATATCGTGGTAGAATTCGAAGACGGCAGCCTGGCAAATGTGGAAATCCAGAAAATCGGCTATTCCTTTCCCGGAGAGCGCAGCGCCTGTTATTCTGCAGATTTGCTGTTAAGGCAGTATAAAAGGGTGCGGGACGAAAAGAACAGAGCAAAGCAGAAATTCAGCTACAAGGATATCAAAAATGTATATATTATTGTACTGTTTGAGAAAAGCGCAAAAGAGTTTCATGCTGTTCGGGAAAACTATCTGCATAAATCCTATTGGGGCTTCGATACAGGTTTGGAAGTGGGGCTTCTGCAGAATTTTATCTTCATAACGCTTGACATTTTTCGAAAAAATATGCAAAATAAAAGGATAGATAAGGAACTGGATGCGTGGTTTATGTTTTTTAGTTCCGAAGATCCGGAACGGATAATTGAGCTGATAGATAAATATCCGATGTTCAGGGAACTGTATGACGATATTTATGGAATCTGCCGGAATATGGAAAAGGTGATGGGTATGTTTTCGAAGGAATTGCGGGAACTGGACCGGAATACGGTGCAGTATATGATTGATGAGATGCAGGAGACGATTGATGCCCAAGCGGCAGCTCTGGAGGAAGAAAGGAAAAGACGGGAAGAAGAAAGGAAAGAGCTTGAAGAAGAAAGAATGAAGTATGCACAGGCTCTTAAGCGCATAAAAGAGCTGGAAAGTAAACTTAAATAAAAATTATTTGCAAAGCGGAGGCGCATAACGCTGCCTCCGCTTATGCTTTGCCTTTTTTAAACAGAATCCGGCACAGAAGGCTTCGGCTTTAATAACTTTATAATAACTTTGCATTAAACTATAGATACGAAGAAAATCCCTGGAGAAAAGAGAAGATTATGGCGGATATATTGATCGTAGAAGATGAAACGGCAATCAACGAGCTTGTCCGGAGAAATCTGGAGCTTGTAGGGCACCGCTGTGTGTCCGCATACGACGGGGAGGAGGCAATCCGGCGGCTGGAGGAGGAGCAGTTTGATCTGATGCTGCTGGATATTATGCTGCCGGGAGCAGACGGCTTTGAAGTGTACCAGGCCGTGGAGCATGTGCCCACGATTTTCCTCACGGCTAAAGGAGGGCTTTCCGATCGGGTGAAGGGCCTGCGCATGGGAGCGGATGACTATATTATCAAGCCTTTTGAAATGCTGGAGCTTTTGGCCAGGGTGGAGGCCGTGCTGCGCCGGACCAGGAAAAGCGGGACCGATTTCGTCTTTTACGGGATTCGGATTGATTTCATAAGCCGGACAATCGAGAAGGACGGACAGGAAACCGAGTGCACACCCCGGGAGTATGAACTGCTGGAAACCCTGGTAAAGAACCGGAATATCGCTCTGTCCCGGGAACGTCTCTTGGATTTGGTATGGGGATATGATTATGAAGGGGATATCAGAACCGTAGATGTCCATATCCAGAAGCTGCGCAAAAAGCTGGGGTTGGAGAAATGTATTAAAACCGTCTATAAGCTGGGATACCGGCTGGAGATACCGAAATGAAAAAAAAGACTTTTTTTACCACGCAGTTTATGTTCCTTTTATTTTTCAATGGAGCCATTCTTCTGCTATCCGTCATGCTGTGGAATGAAAAAAGGGATGTACAGGAGGAAATGGCTCTTTCTGAGCATTATTTCATCCTTTCATCCCTAATGCGGGATATGCAGGCGGAAAGCAGCAGGAGCGGGGAGACCGGTTATGATACCGCAAAGCTTATGGAGCCTTATACCCAATACAGGAGGGATAAACGGAGGGCGTTGTTTTTGTATCAGGGAGAAAAACTGCGGTATAGTGATGCCGGGGATATGCCGGAATGGGATATGGCCGGCAGGGGCGCTTCCGGCGAAGGGTTCCGCAGGCTTTGGACAGAAGGGCTGTATCTTTATGTAGAAGGTAAGTTTCCGGATCCCTGGGAGGATTATACGCTGGTTTACCGGTATGATATGAAGGCAAAATATGAGAGCTGGAACAAACTGAAAAATACCCTTTTCCTGGGGGGAAGCGTCTGTTCCCTCCTTCTGTCCCTCTGCCTCCTGGCTTTGCTGAACCGTTTGTTCGCCCCGCTGCAGCAGATTGCGGAAACCTCCCTCAGCATTGCGGCCGGGGATTTGCAGGGCAGGCTGCCGGACAAAGGAAAGGATGAGGTGGCGGCTATGGCAAAAAGCTTTAATCAGATGGCATCCACCATTGAAAAGCAGATAGCCGCCCTCCGGGAAGCCGCCGAACAGAAGCAGCGCCTTGTGGATAATTTTGCCCATGAGCTGCGGACCCCCCTCACCGCCATATACGGCTATGGGGAATATCTCCAGAAGGCCGCTGTCACGGAGGAGGACAAAACGGCCTGCGCCGGTTATATTATGTCGGAATGCCGCCGGCTGTCCAATTTGTCCCGGCAGCTTCTGGAGATTGCTGCGCTGCGGGTAGAGGAAATGGTGTGGGAAAAAATCCCGGTCAGGCATCTTTTTGAAGCGGTGGGATATACGATGCGCTCCAAGGCTGAAAAAAGGGGGATAACCATAACGTTTCAGCCGGAGCTGGATGTGCTTACCGGGAACCGGGAACTTTTGGAAAGCTTGCTGATCAATCTGATTGACAACAGCATCAAGGCCTGTGAAAGCGGAGGAAGGATCCGGGTCAGCGCTTTTGCGGAAGGCAAAAAAGCGGTTCTTTGCGTTTCGGATAATGGAAGAGGGATCCCGGCGGAGGAACTTCCCCGGGTGAAGGAAGCTTTTTACCGGGTGGATAAGGCACGCAGCCGGAAAGAAGGCGGAGCCGGCCTGGGGCTTTCCCTGTGCGAACAGATTGCCGATGCCCATCAGGCGGTTATGCGGATGGAATCTTCTCCGCAGAAAGGTACAACGGTACACATATATTTTCCTTTTAATAAGTCGGTAACAAGTCGGTGATAACTTTCTGATATTCCCGTATTATAGTAGCCTTATCAAAAAGAAAGGCAGGTAAGAATTATGAGAAAAATAAGAAAAAACAAAGGGAAAACAGGAATTGCCGTTTGCGCGGCGCTGGGAATGGTGATAGGATGTACCGCTTTATTCAGCAGTCTGGCGGAAGCCGCTGCTGCGGTGGATATGGGGGGGATACAGACGATTCCCACTGCGTATACTCTGCCCGCATCCGCAGAAAACCGGACGGTACCGGAAGGGTATCAGAAAGCGGCTTATACTGTTGTGGCGGATCCGCTGGAATATTACCAGGACAAAAAGCCGACGGAAAAGGATCTGACACAGGAAGAAGCGGCGGAAATAGGGGCGCAGCTGCTTTGGAAGCTGTTTGGGGTAAAACTGGACGGCGCCACGATCTATATGGGCTATGATACCGGGACATATACCTTCCCCAGGGCATCCTGGAACGGTGATGTGAGATTCGGCAAGAGCAGGACGCCGGCAGATACCGGCTATTCATTTTCCATTGATGCGGTTACCGGAGAAGGCTTTAGCGCAGCTTACGGAAGGACGCTCAGCGTAACGGTGGATTTGGGACCGGATAAGGCTCTGGCACAGAATCCGTCAGAATATAGCAAGCTGGCAATGGCTTTAGCGGAAAAGGCAAACCTGGTGAACGGGGAAGTCAGGGAATGTATTTATAACTGCCAGGGTTACGGGAGCAATGATCCGGATATAACCATAGATGTAATCGGGGTCAACGGACAGAAAGCATCCCTTACCTTTTCCCGGTACGATAAGGCCCTGAAAGGAGTGGGGCTGCCTGCGGGAACCGAGATAAATGAAATGGTAGACAAAATTTTTGAACAGGAGGCTGCAAACTGGGCGGAATCAGCCGGGAAGGACGCCCGGGAGGGAGAGCCGTCAGAGATCCTCCAGGCAAGGTAATATGGCTTCGGTTTAGGATTGACAGCCGGATGGATATGGGGTACACTGGCGCTAAAACATGATAAAACAGGGAAAGAGGTACGAAAAGGAATGAGTGAATACAGAATAGCGAAGCCGGAAGAACGGGAAGCATACATAGAACTGGCGAATTATGTTTTCAGCAAAGCCCACTGTCCTC
The DNA here is from genome assembly GCA_022845955.1 of Lachnospiraceae bacterium. Lineage (GTDB taxonomy): Bacteria > Bacillota > Clostridia > Lachnospirales > Lachnospiraceae > Eisenbergiella. The sequence goes on along the minus strand of AP025576.1, from coordinate 5,072,015 downwards.
ATGATTTTGAAACATTGATACCAAAGGTTTACGGGGAAGGCGTGGAGTCCGCTTTTATGCATCGGGTTGCTGTGGATGAGAAGGGAAAGCTGCGCGCCCAGATTGCGGTGCTGCCGGAAACACTTATGGCAGGAGGACATCCTCTGCGGGCAGGGTATGTGGGTACGGTTTCCGTACATCCCAAAGCGCGGGGAGAAGGACATATGAAAATCCTCATGGAGGACTGGCTGAAGGAAATGCGAAAGACCTGTGATCTGGCTGTTCTGGGCGGACAGAGGCAGAGATATGAATACTTCGGCTTTACCAGGGGCGGCGTCCAGGTAAAATATACGGTGACAGGGGACAATATCCGCCATGCCCTGAAACGGACGGATATACAGGGGATCTCCTTTGTTCCCCTCCGGGAAGCGGAAGGGGCGGCAGCTTTTGTCTGCAGGAAAAACGAGGAACGTCCGTTCTGGGTAACGAGGGAGCCGGAATCGGTTTTAACCATTGTGGAAACTGCAGATGAGAGGCCTCTCGCCATAAAGAAGGACGGCCAGCTGGCAGGCTATCTTCTGACCGGTAAAGACGGGAAAACGATCTATGAGCTGGTGACGGAGCGGCAGGAGGATCTGGAAGCGGCGGTAAAGGCCTATCTGGCATATGCAGGGGTACAGGAAACGGAAATATATGTCCCTGCCTTTGATAAGAACCTGAATCAATGCATCGGCCGTTTTGCGGAATATTATTCCACAGAACCCAGCGGCATGTACCAGATATTTGATTTTGCCAATGTATTGGAAGCCTATCTGACCCTGAAACAGAATACCCTCGGCCTTACGCCCGGTGAATTCTCCGCATATCTGGACGGACAGCCCGTAACGGTACGGGTGACGGATGCCGGAGTCTGTGTGGAAAGAAAGGCTCTGCCGGGTGCCGTTGTACTGGAAAAACAGCAGGCCCAGCAGCTCTTGCTTTCCGATTATGGCCGTTACATGGAGGTTCCTTCTCCGGCAGGCTGGTTCCCGCTGCCGGTATTCTGGTATACGGCAGATTCCTTTTGACAGATTCCCGGCATCTGGGAACAGAGAATGCCGGCAAGCATTTCTTCCGGCAGCCGGCAGCCGTTTATGATCCAATAGGTCAGCACGCTCCAGAACCCGCCCGAATGATAGGACAGGCTGCAGGCAAAGGAATCCCTGTCGTCCGGTAGGCTTTCCCGGGAAGGAAACAGCCAGGGAAGGGAAGAAATACATTCCAGATATCTGCCGAACAGCAGATATGTGATATTGTTCTTATTCAATAGTTCAAGAAGAGAGGCGTGGCCTTTCCAGAAAGCGAAGCAGGAAGCGAGTATGGAAGGGTACGTCTCTTTCTGCGTGAGAAGCATTTGTTCACGGAACTCTTCTATTAGGTGCCTATGGTCTATGCCGCCTGGTTTTTGACCGGCAGATTATCGCTTCCTGTGCTGTGGAACTATCTTCTTGTTTTCCTGTTTTCCCTTGCCGCGGCTATCCTGCTGTGCCTGTGCTTTTGCAGGGTTCCCATATTAAACCGGCTGTTCGGCCTCGCGGATATGCATCAACAAAACCAAAGGAGTTGACGGCCTGCCGGAATGATGGTACGATTTTTCTTACAAGTATAACTGTAGATACAAAGGCAGATATAAGGAGGAAACGGATATGGCAAAGATTAAGCCACCCAAGGGAAAATTCGTAGCATCGGTCAAAGTGGGGCCAAAGGGACAGATAGTTGTGCCGAAGGAAGTGAGGGATATGTTCGGGATTGAACCCGGGGATATGCTTCTCATGCTCGCGGACGAAGAGCAGGGGATAGGGATCCTGCCTTTTGACAGTACGGTGCAGCTGTTTGAAGATGTTTTTAACAGAAAGGAGACGGAAGAAGAATAGGGGCCGTGAATGATAACCCAGCTGGTTCTTTCCCGCGTTCGGAGCTTTTTTAATGTTGACATTCCGCATTGCCGGGAGTATGATTTGGGTATAAAAGTAAGAAAAGTAATACATATAAAATAAATTATAAAAAGTATTAAAAAGGAGGATGTAAATGGGAAGGATTGCTTTTTTTAATATTTATGCTTACGGTCATACGAACCCTACGTTGGAGGTGGTTCGTGAACTGGCTGGCAGGGGGCATGCGATCCGTTATTATTCGTTTGCTGAATTCCGGGACCGGATAGAAGCGGCGGGTGCTGACTGTGTATGCTGTGATGAGTATATGCCTCCGGTTCCGGCGGATATTGATAAAAAGGTGGGGAAGGATCTGGCCTCGCTGCTGTCTATGACGGTTCATGTAACGCTGGCTATGGAGGATCGGGTCATGGAGGATTTCCGTAAATGGAGGCCGGATTGTATTGTATCGGATTCCATTTGCATCTGGGGAAAGCTGTATGCGGGGAAGCTTGGGATCCCCTATGTGTGTTCCACGACCACGTTTGCCTTTAACAGATATACCGCAAAGCTGATGAAACAGAAGCCGGGGGACTTGTTCCGCATGATGACCGGTATGAGGGAGATAAAGGAGAGGATGAAGGAGCTACGGCAGCATGGTTATGGTGTGGATAAATTTTACGAACTGATACAAAATGATAACGATACGGATACGATTGTTTATACCTCCAGGGAATTCCAGCCGATGGCGGATATGTTTTCTTCCAGGTACCGGTTTACGGGGCCGTCCCTGTCTGCGCCTTCCCCGTCCCGGGCTGTAAACGGCCGGCCGGTCATTTATATTTCCCTGGGGACGGTGCTGAATAAGCAGGAGGGCTTTTACCGCAGCTGTATGGAAGCGTTAAAGGAAGAGGATGCAGATGTCATAATGGCGGTGGGAATGCATACCGATATTTCCTCGCTGGGGAGCATTCCCGCTAATTTCCGTATAGAACCCAGGGTGGATCAGCTGCGCACCCTGCAGCAGGCCCGTGTCTTTATAACCCACTGCGGTATGAACAGTGTGAGTGAAAGCCTTTACTTCGGCGTCCCTCTTGTGCTGTTTCCCCAGCAGCCCGAAGAAGGGGCCGTGGCCCGCAGGACACAGGAACTGGGAGCAGGTATCCTGTTGAAAAGCATGTATCCGGCAGCGGTAAAGGATGCCGTAAGGCGGATACTGGAGAAGGAGGATTACCGGGACTGTGCACGACGGATTGGGGAGACTCTCCGGAAGGCCGGCGGCGCGGCAAAAGCGGCGGACGGAATCGAAGCGGTTCTGAGGAGATAATCAGACAGGTATGTTGCTGGTAACGGCCCTTTGCACCTGCTGTCCAGTGGTTTTGCCTGCCCGTTTACCCTCCCGGCTTTACTCCGGGGGTGGCGGTGCTGCAAGGTTCCTTCCAGGGTGCGCTCTCGCTCGGTTAAAAACGCAGCAGTACTAACGCTGTAAAGGACACAGCGTAAGGACTGGCGTTTTCAGACGCCCCTTCCAGGAATCCTTGCAGTACCGCCACCCCCGGAGTAAAGCCGGGAGGGTAAACGGGCAGGCAAAACCACTGGACGGCAGGTGCAAAGGGCCGTTACCAGCAACATGAGAAAAAATGGGGAACGCTCTGCCTGTTATTTGTTCCGGAATTGTGGTATACTTTCACCAGACGTCGCTCAGACTTGTCTGAGCTGTTACAAAGAATGTAAGGAGAGTTATAGATGAGAATAGGAATGGGATATGATGTACACCGTCTGACCGAAGGAAGAAAGCTGATAATCGGCGGGGTGGACATCCCTTATGAAAAAGGGCTTCTTGGCCATTCGGATGCGGACGTACTTCTCCACGCCATAATGGACGCCCTTCTTGGCGCAGCGGCCCTTGGGGATATCGGAACGCATTTTCCGGATTCCGATCCTGCTTATAAGGGGATCAGCAGTATGGAGCTTTTAAAGAAGGTGGGACAGCTTCTGGAGGAGCACAGTTTCCTTATTGAAAATATCGATGCGACGATTATCGCCCAGGCCCCGAAAATGCGGCCTTTTATTGATACCATGAGAGAAAATATCGCCCGGGCTCTTCAGATCGAAGTTTCCCAGGTGAATGTAAAGGCGACTACAGAGGAAGGGCTGGGTTTTACCGGTACGGGAGAAGGGATTTCATCCCAGGCAGTCTGCCTTTTAAATACACCCTATGGACTTTATTCTTCAGATATCGATGCCGGATGTGCAGGCTGCGGTGGCTGCCCGAAGGCCGGAACACAGTAAAGGCTGGATAAAAAATGGATGTGCATATGCAACAGATAAAAAAAATAGAAGGCGGCGCCTGCTGCAGCCTGCGTCCTCTGTGGGAAGAAGTTTTCTTTGAGGACACCAGGCTTTTTAATGATTACTATTTTGAGAACAAAGCGGAAAAAAACACAGCCCTGGTTTTGGAGGAGGACGGACAGGATCTGGCGATGCTGTATCTGACCCCCTACAGGCTGTGCATGAAAACCGGAGGTTCCTGCCGGTTGGTGGAATCCGATTATGTGGTGGGAGTGGCTACAAGGGAGAAATGGCGGCACAGAGGTTATATGGGCAGGCTTTTGAAGGAAGCCTGCCTGGAACGGTATGGGAGGGAACGTCCGTTTCTGTATCTGATGCCGGCTTCCCCGGCGATTTATGAGCCGTTCCAGTTTTCCTATATTTATGACAAGCCGCGGTGGAGGCTGCAGACGGATCTGGCGCTGAAGGTTTACTCTCTTTTGGAGGGAGAGGCCAGAGCGGCGGAAGCCGTCCGTTATGAACGCAAAATCCTGCAGGCGGCAGAGGATGTACGGGAGGAAAAACTGCAGGGAGGCTCCGGGGCGCTGGAAATACGCCCTCTGGAAGAGGAGGATATACCCGGCCTGGCAGATTTTGCCTCCGCCCAGCTTGAACGCAGGTACCAGCTGTACACGCAGCGTTCGGAGGACTATTTCCGGCTGGCGCTGAAGGAAATGTATGCCCAGCAGGGGGATATCTTCCTCTTACTGGATGAAGGGACGATTGTGGGCTATTTTTTCTATGGACGAGAAAAAGAGGCGGAAATCCAGGAGGCCATGGTTCTTCCCGAATACGAAGAGCTTCTTATGGAACAGGCCCCGGAATGCAGGCCCGCCATTATGGGCAGGATAGTTCATCTTCCCGCAATGCTTTCCCTAATCCAATCCAGGCAGAGAATGGAAATCCTTCTGCAATACACGGATCCTCTGATAGAAATGAACAACGGCTTCTATTGCTGGAAAGCAGGTCCGGAGGAAAGCACGGTACAGAAGCTGCCGGAGGCGGACGTTTGCGGAAAGCTGTATGCAGAAACCTCCCCGGAACGGTTATGCGCATTTCTGTTCGGAAGAGCGCCGGCGGACAAATGCTTTACTTTTAAAGGAAGTTATCTCTGGGAAAAGATGGGGCTGCTGCGCAGCCTGGAACAGGTTAAGACGCTCCGGGATATATGCATTAATGAAATCGTGTAGCCGGAATATGAACAAAAAAGTTGACAAAAAATGTAATTTTGCATATCCTGTATATACAGACATCGATCCAACGATAGGAAAAGGCGAAGAACGGAAAGAGTAGGTATGTATTCTGCCGCAGAGAGGGAATGTCACCGGCTGCAAGCATTCCCGGCAAGGACAGCTGAAAGTGCCTCCGGGAGCTGATCCGGTGAAAGGAAGGGATTCCCTTTAACCGAATACGTGAACGCACGTTACGCGATATAAGTGCAGGCTATTGCCTGAAGCAGAGTGGAACCGCGGCTTCAACCGTCTCTTAGCAGAGTATGGAAGAAGGCGCGTTTTTTCGTTGCGGATCAGAAGGCGCACGGCATCGGAACCGTAGAAGCGGCGGACAGTCAGATTGGTGTCATCTGTCAATCCCATAGGAAAGAAGGAAGAAAAATGGGTATAATCAGAAAATGCAAAGAAGAAATACAGATAATCAGGGAGCGGGATCCTGCCATCCATTCTCCCATGGAGGTATTTCTGTATCCCAGCTTCAAGGCTATGCTCCATTACCGGCTGGCCCACAGGCTGTACCGGTCAGGCCACTTTTTCCTGGCTAGATGGATATCCCAGAGAGGCGTGCGTAAAACAGGGATTGAGATCCACCCCGGCGCGCAAATCGGTAAAGGGTTTTTTATCGATCACGGAAATGGAGTTATTATCGGAGAAACAGCCATAATAGGGGATAACGTAACCCTCTATCAGGGGGTAACGCTGGGAGGAACAGGCAAGGAGCACGGCAAGCGCCACCCAACTGTCGGGGATAACGTAATGATAAGCGCGGGGGCCAAGGTCCTGGGTTCCTTTACCATCGGCGAGAATTCCAAAATCGGGGCGGGAAGCGTGGTACTTGACGAGGTGCCGCCCAACTCCACTGTAGTAGGTGTCCCCGGACGGGTAGTAAAGCGCGGAAACCAGCCCATACCCCGGGATACCATGGATCAGGTGAACCTGCCGGACCCGGTAAAAGAGGATATTTCCAATTTACAGCATGCCAACAGCGAATTAATCAACAGACTGCTTGACCTGGAAGCCCAAGTGCGTTACCTTAAAAGAACAGAAGAAAAAATGTGTGAAGAAGGCGAATGCAGCTTCCGCCGGGAATGCAGCCGGAAGGAACGGTGCCATGAAACCGAAAAGTGCTGTCAGAAGCGGTAAGTCTTCACGAATATAGAGAAAAAGGAGAACCTTAAGAAGATGAAAATCTATAATACCCTCACAAAGAGAAAAGAAGAATTTGTGCCCCTTACGCCCGGCGAGGTTAAGATGTATGTCTGCGGGCCCACCGTGTATAATCTGATCCATATAGGCAATGCCCGCCCGATGATCGTATTCGATACGGTGCGCCGCTATTTTGAATACAAGGGGTTAAAAGTAAATTATGTAAGCAACTTTACCGATGTGGATGACAAAATCATTAAGAAAGCCATCGAGGAGGGTGTGGATTCCTCCGTTATTTCCGAACGCTATATTGCGGAATGCAAAAAGGATATGGAGGCACTCCATGTGAAGCCTGCAACCACCCATCCCCAGGCAACGCAGGAAATCTGCGGTATGCTGGAAATGATAGGGAAGCTGATCGAGGACGGCCATGCTTATGCGGCGGCGGACGGAACCGTATATTTCCGCGTGAGGAGCTTTAAGGAATACGGAAAGCTTTCCCACAAAAACCTGGATGATCTGGAAGGCGGCAAGCGCTCCCTTCTGGTATCCGGAGAGGATCAGAAGGAAGACCCGCTGGATTTTGTCCTCTGGAAGCCTAAAAAAGACGGCGAACCCTATTGGGAATCCCCCTGGTGCAACGGACGTCCCGGCTGGCATATTGAATGCTCCGTTATGAGCAGGAAATATCTGGGGGAAGAAATCGATATCCATGCGGGCGGGGAGGATCTGGTATTCCCCCATCATGAAAACGAAATTGCCCAGTCGGAGGCAGCTAACGGCAAACCCTTCGCCAGATACTGGATGCATAATGCCTTCCTGAACATTGATAATAAGAAAATGAGCAAGTCGGCCGGAAACTTTTTTACCGTGCGTGATATTGTGGCGAAATACGATCCCCAGGTAGTCCGTTTCTTCATGCTTTCCGCCCATTACAGAAGCCCTCTGAACTTCAGCGATGAGCTGATGGAAGCGGCAAAGAACGGCCTGGACAGGATCTGCACCGCCGCAGACAACCTGAATTTCCTTCTGGAGAAAGCGCAGGCCGGTCAGATGACTTTGGAAGAAAAGGCGCTTCTGGAGGAAGCGGCAGGTTTTGCCGCCAAGTTTGACGAAGCGATGGAGGATGATTTTAACACTGCCGATGCCATTGCCGCTATTTTTGAACTGGTCAAATTCGCCAATACCAATAGCGGTGCGGAGAATACGGCAGCCTATCTCAAGGCGCTTCTGGATGAAATCAAGGAGCTTTCCGATGTATGCGGGCTGATCGTGGAGAAAAAAGAAGAAATGCTGGATGAGGCCATAGAAGCCTTAATCGCCGAACGGCAGGCTGCCAGAAAAGCAAAGAACTTTGCCAGGGCGGATGAAATCAGGGATGAGCTGCTGGCAAAGGGCATTATCCTGGAGGACACCCGCGAAGGAGTGAAATGGAAGAGAGCATGAACCTGCTGGCGCAGATAAAAAGAGAATTCGGGTTGGGGGAAGTAGATCTGAGGACCTACTCCCCCTTGACTCTTGCCTTTGTGGGAGACTGCATTTATGATCTGATCATTCGGACAGTGGTGGTGGAACGCCACAATGCCTCTCCCAACCGGCTTCATAAGGAAAAAAGCCGTCTGGCCAAAGCCCAGACCCAGGCCCTGATGGGAGAAGCGATCCAGGGTTTTCTCACTCCCCAGGAGCAGGCCGTATACCGGAGAGGCAGGAATGCCAAATCCTATACCACGGCAAAGAACGCCACGATAGGAGATTACAGGAAGGCCACCGGCCTGGAAGCCCTGTACGGCTATCTTTATCTGGACGGCCGTATGGACAGGCTTATGGAGCTGCTGAAGCTGTCCCTGCAGGAACTGGATATCCATCTATAAAAAAGGAGCTGCTATGAGATACGAACAACTGACAATAGAAGGGCGCAATGCGGTAATCGAGGCATTCCGTTCCGGAAAAACCATCGACAGGGTTTTCATCCTGGACAACTGCCAGGACGGACCCATCATGACCATTAAGAGGGAAGCTAAAAAGACGGACTGCCTCATCAAATTTGTGTCCAGGGAACGGCTGGATCAGATGTCCGAAACCGGAAAGCACCAGGGGGTTATTGCCTATGCGGCAGCTTATGAGTATGCGCAGGTGGAGGATATCCTGAAGCTGGCGGAGGAAAAGCAGGAACCTCCGTTTCTGATACTGCTGGATAACATGGAAGACCCCCATAATCTGGGGGCCATTATCCGGACTGCCAATCTGGCGGGGGCCCACGGTGTGATTATTCCTAAAAACCGGGCGGCAGGCCTTACGGCCACTGTGGCCCGTACCTCCGCAGGCGCATTGAATTATACACCTGTTGCCAAAGTTACCAATCTGGTTAAGACTATGGAGGAACTGAAAAAGAAAGGGATGTGGTTTGTCTGTGCGGACATGGACGGAACCAGAATGTATGATCTGAACCTTACAGGCCCCATAGGCCTGGTTATCGGAAATGAAGGAGAGGGCGTGGGACGCCTGGTGAAAGAAAACTGTGACTTTATCGCAGCGATACCCATGAAAGGAAATATCGATTCCCTGAACGCTTCTGTGGCAGCAGGAGTACTGGCATATGAAATCGTAAGACAGCGTCAATTATAATGAAAAAATATAACTTTCTAAAAATAACGGGATGCGGTCTGCTGGCTGTATTCCTGTTATCGCTGGCGGCAGCCTGTTCACCCGGGAAAGAACAAGAGCCTTCCGACGTCCCTGCCGTCCAGGCGGACAGCGATGAGGTTCAGAATGTTGGATCCGTGCAGCAGTCCGGCACAACGCAGGACGGTGCGCCCGCAGCGGAAACAGAAGAGAATTTCATTTATTCCGGAGAACAAGACGGAGAGGAAGAGGCTTCCGGCGTGTCCCAAAATACAGGGGATGAAAGCCACATATCCGGTAATCAGCTGTTGGACAGCCAGGTGAGCGGCTATTCGGTGAGCGGTAACGAGGTATCCGGAAACGGGGTATCGGAAGATGATATTCCCGGAGAACAGGAAAGATCGGCGGTATCCGGCAATAAAATTCCCGCCAGGCAGCTGCTTCGGCCCTGCGGCGATGTTTCGGGCAATACCCTGTCGGGCAATTCGGTTTCCGGTAACGCGGTTTCGGGCAATACCGTATCCGGCAGCAGTATTTCCGGCAATGATGCGTCTGCCGGGGAGGAAACAAACGGAGAAGACTGGAACGGCGACGTATCCGGGAATGAGGCGGGCCATGGCATATCCGCCAACGATGAATCCGGTAACGGCCTTTCTGGTGACGGCATATCCGGCAATGATATTTCCGGTAACACTACATCCGGCAATACCGTATCCGGCAGTGATATCGTACTCCGGAAAGGGAAAAACGAGTCCAGGCTGCCGGATCCCTTCGGAAAGAAGCAGTATACCCTGGAGCAGCGTCAGGAGGTGCGCAGTTCCCATACGGAAACGCTTCTGGTGAGCGAACAGGATAAAAGAACTATATCAGAAAATAACATTGATTTCTCCGATATCAAAATCACTTGTCTGGGAGACAGCATTACCCAGGCGGTAAATCTGGACAGTATAGAGAATTATCAGGAACTGGCATATCCCCATGTACTTCAGGAAGCCCTGGATGCCAGTCACGTATATAACTTAGGGATAGGCGGATCCTCTATAGGAAGGTACTGGGCCGATGCTTTTGTGGACCGATATCAGGATATCCCTGAGGACAGTGATATCATCCTGGTGATGGGAGGGACCAATGACGGCTTTTGTGCCAGCCTTGTGGAGTTCGGGAACTCTGCAGAGAGGAAAAAACGTACCTTCTGGGGAGATCTGGACGAACTCATGGATGGCCTTATAGAAGATTATCCGCATGCCGAAGTAATTTTTATGACACCATTGCCCAACAGTCTCCAGGATTATCTGAAATCCCAGCATCCGTACCTGATTTCCCAGGATAAATTTGCGGAGGTTACCAAAGAGCTTGCCCGGGAGCATGGGATGGAAGTGATTGATTTATATAATTCCAATATTCTGGACGGCCATGACAAAGATAACGTGCTGCATTTTATGCCGGACGGCGTCCACCCCAATGCGGATGGCTATGAGATTCTGGGTGAGCATGTGGCGGCGGATTTAATCCGTATCCTGCAGGCAAGAGAGCAGGACAGGCAGCAGAAAGGAATGGATTCCCAATGAAAGAATCTTATGGGGAATACAGCGATGAGGAGCTGATCGTACTTCTCAGAGACGGAGAAAACGATATCACCGATTATATTATGGAAAAATATAAAGGTATGGTAAAGACAAAAGCCAAATCCATGTACCTTCTCGGCGGAGACAGCAACGATCTGATTCAGGAGGGTATGATAGGGCTGTTCAAGGCTATCCGGGATTATGACAGCGGCAGGGATGCCAGCTTCAGCACCTTTGCGGATTTGTGCGTCTCCCGTCAGATGTATACGGCGGTGCAGGCATCCTCCCGGAAAAAGCACATGCCCCTGAATACCTATATCTCTCTGTATGGGGGGAACGGCGGCCAGGACAGTGAAGGAAATGAAGAAACCAGCCTGATGAATGCCATACCTGCGGCCCTGGAGTTGAGTCCCGAGGAGCTGTTTATTGACCGGGAAAATGTGGAGGTGCTGGAGCAGGCCATTGAAAAGGAATTAAGTACCTTTGAAAAACAGGTCCTGGATCTTTATATCACCGGTATGAGCTACAACCAGATCGCCAGAGTCCTGGGAAAGGACGGCAAAAGTACGGATAATGCCCTGCAGAGAATAAAGAGCAAGCTCCGTAAAGCGATTGCAGGAGATTAGAGCGTGTCTGTACAGACGCGCTCTTACGCGGGAAACGTGCGGAAGGAAGGGACAACGGATGAAAGAAAATGAGAGGGAAAAGGAAAAAGGTATGATTAAACTGAACTTTGCAGGAATCGGGTCCAGGGAGGAAATGTACCGGTATCTGCAGGGAAAGCTGAATCTTCCGGAGTCAAAAGGAGATAATCTGGATAATATTTATGCCATGCTGTCGGAGGCTTCCGGAAAAATACATATTATTGTGGAGGGTCTTGCTAAAAGCCGGAAGCGTCTGGGAAGTAATCTGGATGGCGTGCTGAAAACGCTGCGGGATGCGGAGGCTGTAACGGAAAATCTCACGATTGAGGTAAGAGAGCAGATAGAAGCGGGAAAGGAATGGATGGACAATCCTGCCGTGGTGGAGCAGTCCTGCGCATACAGCAGGCCGGTGATGGTGGAAACGGACGAAAAGCCGGTCTCTCACAATTCCCAGGAGGGGCTTATGTACCGGGCGGAAGGAAGGCCCTATGTCCGGCTTCGCTATCCCAATGCCATGAATGTACAGCTGCAGATCGGGGATATCATGTATCCTTTCCTGGAAACGGAAAAGGATGTGTGGACAGTGGATCTGCCTCTGGATGCCGGTTTTTATTATGTGCATCTGTATGTGGACAATTGTCTGGCCCTCAGTCCTTTTCTTCCTGTCGGATATGGGTTTGCAAGGCCTGTGAACTACATTGAAATCGGGCCGGTACCGGAGTTTTTCCAGATGAAGGATGTGCCCCACGGAGATATCCGGCATGAATATTATAACTCCGCCGTGACGGGAAGGACGGAAACCTGCATCGTTTATGTACCACCGGGCTATGAAGAAAACAGGGATCCTTATCCGGTCCTTTATCTGCAGCACGGCTTCGGGGAAAATGAACGGGGCTGGGTTTGGCAGGGAAAGGTGAACCATATTATGGACAATCTTCTTGCCAGGGAAAAGGCGGTTCCTATGCTCATTGTCATGGCAAACGGCATGGTAATGGATGAAACGGCGGAAGGAGAATCTATCCTGCGGCATAATCTGTTCCCGGAGGAGCTGGTGGAGGATATCATTCCTTTTATAGAAAAGAAATACCGGGTAAAGGCGGGACGGGAATTTCGTGCTATGGCCGGCCTTTCCATGGGATCCATGCAGACCAGCGTAACTGTCTGCAGCCATCCGGAGCTGTTTGCCTGGGAAGGGCTTTTCAGCGGTTTCATGCATAATTTTATGGGTAATAATCCGGATAACAGTTTTCTGGCTGTCATGAAGGAAGAACGTTTTCAGAAAGAGCAGCGTCTGTTTTTCCGCGGGATGGGCAGGCAGGATGAATTTTGGGAACAATTTGCAGAGGATGATGTATTCTGTGAGGAAAACAAAATACCCTGTGTCCGGAAGGAATACGAAGGCGGCCATGACTGGAATGTCTGGCGGCAGTGTATCAGGGACTTCCTTCCCATGCTTTTTCAGGAAAAGAAACCATTGCCGTAACCGGGCAGGTCCGGAACCGTTACCCGTTGGCATAACCAATACCGCTGATGCGGTACCCGCAGGAAAGAAAACAGGTTACATATGGAAGAAATGAACGCAACAGAACGTGAAGCGGCAATCAAAGCGGTCAGGGAATGCCGCTCGGAGGAAGCTCTGGGGACAGCCCTGTGGAATGTGGTGGAGCTTTATGCCGGCAGTACTTTTTATACCAGCAAAAAGCTGCCCTTTACCTACCGGGTAAAGGGCAGGGAGCTTTTTTGTGACAGGAAGGAAAAATCCATTACCCAGGCTACGGTGCTGCGGGCATACAGGAAAATACGGGAAGCGCAGAAGGCGGGGGAGCCTATCCGCGGACCCAAAAAGCTGAGTATGTTCGGCGCACCTTATATATGGGGAATCCTGAAAGGGACCGGGCTTGCAGGGGAAGATGCGGAAACCGCAGAGAAAACGGAACCGGCCGGAAAGGAATAGGGACAGCCATGCTGTACATCAGCAGAGAACATGTGCATGACAGACTCGATAAGGAAATTGCCCCCGCCGCCGTCTGCGACAGCGGGGACACGGTGGTTTTCCAGACCAGGGACTGCTATGATGACAGCGTCACCTGTGAAGAGAGACCTCTGGGAGACCGCAGGGATACCCTGGAAAATCCGGCGACCGGACCTTTGTATATCCGCGGCGCCCTTCCGGGGGATATCCTGAAGGTGGAGATTCTTACAATAAACCTGCGCAGCTGGGGAGCCATGTGCTCCTCCTTTTCCTATGGTGCCTTTGCCGGCAGGTTCCCGGAGCCGAAAGCAGCAATCTTTGCTATCAACGGCGATCAAATACGGTTTGATGAAAAACTGACACTGGACTGCTGTCCCATGATAGGCGTGATTGGCACCGCTCCAGGCGGAGAAGGGATCGACACGGCAACACCCGGCGGCCACGGCGGCAATATGGACTGCCGGAAAATAGGGGAAGGTACGGCGCTTTATCTGCCGGTAGCGGTGCAGGGGGCACTTCTGTCCCTTGGCGATCTTCATGCGCTGATGGGGGACGGGGAGGTGTTTATCTGCGGCCTTGAGACAGCCGGGGAAGTGACGGTCCGGGTGCATGTCCTGAAGAACTGCCGCCTGCCCGTTCCCTTTTTGCTGACGGCAGATAAAGTAATGACCATCCAGTCCGCCCCCACGACGGATGAAGCAGGCAGAAAAGCCGTTTTGCGCATGGAGGCGTTTGTGAGGGAAGCCGCCGGAATCAGTGAGCTGAAATCCGGAATGCTCATGTCCCTTGCCGCAGACATGAGCATATGCCAGATTGTGGATCCCAAAATGACCGTACGTGTGGAATTTCCGAGGAAAATACTGGCGCAGTACGGGTGGGAAGCAATATAAAAAAGTACACGAAATAAAGTAACTTTACGGCCTTGTTCGGGAATAAATACATAAATTAACAAAATTACTACCATATATGGGTGCAATTTTGGAAAAAAATGAGATAAAATGTATTTATAAGCAGAGGAGGCCGGCTATGTCAGAGCAGGAAAAGTTAGCGAACCGTATTAAGGCCCTTTGTAAGAAAAAGGATATATCTTATTATACTTTATCCTACCGTTCTGCAGTTCCTATGACGACACTGATGCATATTATTGATGGTTCCACACAGAATCCGGGAATTTTTACGATCTGCAAATTATGCGGCGGGCTTAGTATTTCGCTGAAAGATTTTTTTGATTCCCCTGAATTTCTGGAGATAGAAGTGGGTGAGGAGTAGTCCTTGCCGGTATCTTTTTATTGCTTTCTTCCAATTTTTGGTTGATTATACCCTTCATAAAGATGGCCGCCCTTGTGCTTGGGGCGGTCATTCTTTTTTTGCCGCAGACAGCGGAAGGCAGAGTGTATCCGTTTGGCGACTGCCGCCATGTGCAGACAGAATTTAATAAAAATAGAAAAAGTACTTGCTTTTTTTTGTGTGTCTGCATATAATAGCATTAAACATATGAATGATTGTTCATATGTTTAAATGTAAATAAAGGTAACGGTCAATTCCCGCCGACGCAGGCACTGCCTATCCAAGTCTGCGGAAAGGAGACGTAATCGTTCAGACTTGCCTGAACGATTATATAAAAATGGAGGTTTTATTTTATGAAGAGAACCCATGAACACGCCGAAAGCTGTGAATATATTCACGTGCATGAGGATATTGTGGAAAAGGTAAACGCCAGGATGCCGGCAGAGGATGACCTGGATGATCTGGCCGATTTTTTTAAGATTTTCGGAGATACTACAAGGATTAAGATGCTGTATGTGCTGCTTTGTTCGGAAATGTGCGTCTGTGATCTGGCGCAGATACTGAACATGACACAATCGGCAATTTCCCATCAGCTGCGCGTTTTGAAACAGATGGATTTGGTGAAGAGCAGGAGAGAAGGGAAAACCATTTTTTATTCCCTTGCCGACGGACATATTACTACCATTCTGAGCCAGGGACTTGATCATATACAGGAGGAGGAATCAAAATGACAAGGAAAATTAAGAAAAGAATGCAGCGAATTCTTATCGGCGCCGCTTTTTTTGCGGCAGCCGTATTACTTGAAAAATTGGTGCCGGGGCTGCCCTGGTATGTATTGCTTGCCGCATTTCTGGTTTCCTATGTGATAATCGGCGGAGATGTGGTAAAGAGGGCGGTTGGCAACATCGGGAAGGGGCAGGTATTTGATGAAAATTTCCTGATGACAATTGCCACGGTAGGTGCCTTTTTTGTGGGGGATTATCCCGAAGCGGTGGTGGTTATGCTTTTTTACCAGGTGGGAGAGTTGTTCCAGACCTATGCGGTAAACCGTTCCCGAAAAAATATCACGGAGCTGATGGATATCCGGCCTGATTTTGCCAATGTGCGCAGGAATGGTGCGGAAGAAGAGGTGGATCCGGATGAAGTGGCGGTGGGAGAACTCATCGTTGTGAAGCCGGGAGAGAGAATCCCCCTTGACGGGGTTATTATAAAAGGAAATTCCAGTCTGGATACCATGGCGCTGACCGGGGAAAGCGTGCCCAGGGAGGTACTCTGCGGGGAAGAGGTAATCAGCGGCTGTATCAACCTTACGGGTGTCCTGGAAGTGGAGGTCACCAAACCTTTCGGGGAATCCACAGTTTCCAAAATCCTGGATCTGGTGGAAAATGCCAGCAGCAAAAAAGCGGAAGCGGAGAACTTTATCACAAAATTTGCCAGATACTATACCCCTATCGTCGTGCTCTGCGCGGCGGCGCTGGCTGTTATTCCGCCCCTGTTCCTGGGCGGCTGGTCCGACTGGATTTACAGAGGCCTGACCTTCCTTGTGGTGTCCTGTCCCTGCGCTGTGGTGATCAGCGTGCCGTTAAGCTTTTTCGGCGGCCTGGGCGGGGCCAGCAAGGCGGGGGTGCTGGTAAAAGGAAGCAATTATCTGGAGGCTCTTGCAGAAACGGAAATTGTTGTTATGGATAAGACCGGCACGCTGACGAAAGGAACCTTTAAGGTGAAGGAAGTCAAACCGGCCATGGAGGAAAACAAGCAGAATGTTTTATCGGAAGTAATTACCCGGGATAAACTGCTGGAAATTACCGCTTATGCGGAAAGCTATTCCAACCATCCCATTTCCCTATCCATACAGAAGGCATACGGCAGAGAGCTGGATAAAAGCAGGCTGGAAAGTACCGAAGAACTGGCCGGCCACGGTGTCCATGCGGTGATTGACGGGGACGATATCTATGCAGGAAATGAAAAATTAATGCAGCAGCAGAAAATAAGCTTTACCAATGCGGCTCAGATTGGTACAATTGTGCATGTAGCCAGAAATAACCAGTATCTGGGATATATACTGATTGCGGATGAAATCAAGGAAGACGCCGCCGCATGCATCAGCGGGCTGAAGGCAGAGGGTGTAAAACGGGTTATCATGCTTACCGGAGACCGCAGGGAAACAGCGGATTATGTGGCTTCCCAAATCGGTCTGACGGAGGTGCACTCCGAGCTCCTGCCCGGAGATAAGGTGGATGAGGTGGAAAAAATCATCGGATCCAAGTCACCTAAGGGTAAGCTTGTCTTTGTGGGAGACGGCATCAATGATGCGCCCGTTCTTGCCAGGGCGGATATCGGAATCGCCATGGGAGGGCTGGGAAGCGACGCGGCTATCGAAGCGGCAGACGTGGTTATTATGACCGATGAGCCTTCCAAAATCGCCGCAGCCATGAAAATATCCAGAAAGACGCTGGGCATTGTGAAACAGAATATTGTCTTTGCCCTGGGAGTAAAGATTCTGGTATTGATTTTAGCCGCTGTCGGAATCGCCAATATGTGGCTGGCCGTATTTGCCGATGTGGGAGTGGCGGTCCTTGCTATCCTGAATGCAATGCGTGCCCTGCGGGTAAAGGGGATTGACTGCGTAAACGAGAAAGACGCAAGATGAATAAAATACAGCTGCATATAAGCTTATCAAAGGAAGAATTAAAAACAGCATTGAGTCGGTATCACTATGAGGATGCCGACTTTCTGCTGTTTTTCCAGGTTTACGAAAAGATTATGGAACAGGCGGCGCCGGCAGGAATGTATGCGTCTGCAGCCGGAGGGATGCGGTGTCAGGATGCCGTAAAAAAAGGATCGGTAACGGCGGAAGAAGGAGAGGAAAGAAGCTTGCCGGTGATTGTGAGCCTGGGAAGCTGGCCGGATCGCCTTCAGGAGGAGTACGCCCTCCGGGGGATGCTTACGGAAAGCTTTATGGCGGAATGTATCTGTTTGGAGCTGCTGCTGAAGGCCTATGAGGATATGAACGGCAAAATACGGGAAAAATACGGATGGCGGGTAAAGAAAATGCTCTTTCCCGGAGGCGAACTGCCCCTGGAAGCCATGGAGAAAATCTTTGGGAGCATCGGGCAGGAAGAGGTCCGTTATAACAGATATTATGTGCTGACTCCGAAAAAGAGCGTGGCTTACCAGGCGGTCCTCACCCGGAAGGAAGGAGAGGCCTGTGCCGGTATCTGTGTGTCCTGCCCCCGTACGGACTGTCCCAACAGACGGGCGGAGGAAGAAAAGTATCGCCGCAGGGATGCGCTTTGGCCGGATATATCGGGTATGGCTCTGCCTTATGGGTATCAGCGGATTTTTCACAGAAATGCAGCAGCACAGGAAGAAAGGCGGGAAAAAAATGAATAAAGGCTTACTACATTTATATACGGGAGAAGGAAAAGGAAAAACCACAGCCGCCATGGGGCTGGCCCTGCGCGCGGCGGGTGCGGGGAAAAAGGTGCTAATCCTGCAGTTTATGAAGGGACGGGATACCGGGGAGCTGCACAGCCTTTCCCACATACCTGAAATACGAATTCTGCGCAGTGAAAAGGATTATGGTTTTTATTCCTCCATGACACAGGAGGATAAAGATGCGCTTGCCGGAATCCATAACCGTCTGCTGGACGAAGCGGTGAGCCTGGCATATGCAGGGGAAGTTGAGCTTCTTATTATGGATGAAGTCACTTATCCGGTAAATTGGAAACTGCTGGATGTGGATAAGCTTAAAGCTTTTCTGAAAGAAAAGCCGGAAGGACTGGAGATTGTCTGCACAGGCCGGGATGCGGCGGATTTTCTTGCGGACGCAGCCGATTATATTACGGAAATGAAGTGCATAAGACATCCGTTCGAAAAAGGGATTCCGGCGCGGAAGGGCGTGGAGTTCTGACCGGTCGCGGATGCTATAAAAAATAGTGTCGGTTTTCGTTTGTACGATAGGTTTCATGTAAAGACAACGAAGCTGGAAAGTCTGATGAATAGGGCATTTCACTACTCTTTTCAGCTTGTAGTGTGAAATGTTTGTGGGTCATGATCTAACCCAAATCCCGCCCTGATTTCATAAAAACTCGAGGTACGATAAAAGAATAGATGAAACAACTTGACAGATTCGACATTAAAAATTAGAGTATAACAAACAAGAATATTCGCATTTAGCGGATAATGTGTACTCGACAAATAGGAAGTTGCAGGGGCAAAAAATAGATGATGATACATGAAAGAAATGATAAAATATGGGAATATATGAAGTCGGATTGTTCAAAATGTTCAGGATTGTGTTGTACTGCTCTGTTTTTTTCAAAAATTGATGGGTTTCCAAAAGATAAAGTATCAGGGCAACCATGCACAAATTTATTAAAAGATTACCGATGTAAAATACATTCGCAACTTGAAAAGCAGAAAATGAAAGGTTGCATTGGTTATGACTGCTTCGGTGCCGGACAACAGGTGACGCAAGTTATTTATCAAGGTCAGACTTGGAATGATATACCAAACCAATCAACAGAAATTTTTGATGTTTTTATAATTATATTTCAGCTTTATCAAATTAGATATTATTTGATAGAAGCAACGTCGCTTATTTCAGCACAACCATTAGAAAAATCCATTCATTCTTTGATTGAGGAAAATATAAAAATGTGCCATTGTTGCCCTAACAGTATCTTATCTTTAGATTTAGAGCAATACAGACTCAGATCGAATTATATTTTAAAACACGTGTGTAAGTTGCTTCAGCAAAGTATTCACAGTGAATATAAAAAAATTCCTGCCAATTTTCTTGGAAGCAATTTCAAAGGGCAGGACATGAGTGGAGCAGACTTAAGCACAAAACTTTTAATAGCCACAAATTTTGAAAAGAGCGTATTTAATGGAACAATTTTTTTGGGAGCTGACACAAGAGATACTAACTTTAAAGATGCGGATTTAAGTGAAGCTGTATTTTTGACGCAAGGACAAGTTAATTCTGCAAAAGGAAATCGTAATACAAAATTACCCTATCATTTGGAGTCTCCATCTACATGGAAGTAAAGAACAAATTTGAATTTGCAGAGGTAAAGTATGAATATCAAAGAGATGATAGACATTTATTTTAGAGGAAATGTATATATCGTTCAAGATGATAAGGTACTATGTGAAAGTTCAACTGGGTTTGCGGATTTGGCGAATGAGGAAGAATATAAATTGATGATACTTTAGGAAAACTTCTTGCTATTGATTTACATAGCATTGATGTTGATGTAACAGTAGAACAATTATTGAATCATACTTCGGGAGTTCCTGATTATTTTGATCAATCTGTTCTGAATGAATATGAAGAATTATGGGCAGATTATCCTAATTATAAAATAAGGCACAACAGCGATTTGCTGCCGTTATTCATTAACAAGCCAATAGGTATCCCAAGGGCGAATAATTTCAATAGAATAACTCAGGTTTTGTATTACTTGCTATGATAATTGAAAAAGTGACAGGGATGTATTTTGACCAATACCTTGAAGCAAATCTTTTTGATGTATGTGATATGAAGTCAATTGGTTATTATGAATTAGATAGACTACCAGCAAATGTGCCAATACCTATTTATATTGTGCTGATACAAATGATTTCTGCACAAAGCTTATTTTATGCGGCTTTGCCGGCTTCCTAATAAGAAGCTATGAGAAGATTTAAGTCTTTTTTCGGCTTCAGGCATTAAAAAATAATAGAAAATGAATGATAAAAAGGAATTTGTATGAAACGATTTTTTAAGGTAGGCACAGGAGTTTTGCTGGTATTCCTCTTTCTGCTGGCGGCCTTTGGACTGCGGGGGGATGACCTGACAAAAGCGGAAGAAGAAACAGGGGAAACCCATGGATTTTACCGGGAAAATCTTGCCCGGCTGTCCGGGGTCCGGGTGACGGCAGACAGTGTGGAAAAGGAAAGCTTTGCCCCATCCCTGGCGGCGGATGGGAAGGAAGACGGCGCGAGCCGCTGGTCCAGTGCCAATGAACCGGGACAGCCGGAGCATTGGCTGATGGTGGAGTTCCCGGAGGAGAGAACCGTCACTTTTGTCAGGCTTTCCTGGGAACGGCTGAATGTGCAGGGGTTTGTGCTGGAGGCTTCCCGGGATGGGGAAAACTGGATAGAGACAGGCGTGTGGGAAGGGGTACCGGAAGCGAATGTCCAGAGTGTTGTGCTGGAAAACGGGGTAAGCGGACGTTTTTTCCGGATTCGGACGACCGCTGTTTCCACTACGGAGGAAAATCAGTATCTTTATTACCAGAACGTTTCGCTGCTGGAAATGGAGCTGTATGAAGAAGTGCCCCTGGTTTACTCGCTGGAGATCCCGGAAATAGAAGTGATGGAGGACGGGAGGCGTTTCCTTCCGCTTCCCCGGGTACCGGAGGGGTATGAGATTGCGCTTCTGGGAGCGGATTATGAGGAAATTATAGGCGACGACGGAACGGTCTATCCGACTGTGGAAGAAAAAAATGTGACAGTGGGATACCGGGTATCCCGGGAGGGGCTGTATGAGGATTCTCCGGCATATACGGTGACGGTTCCTCCGGCTGCGGACCGGGAAGAAGAACAGACGCATCTGGCGGGAGAGGAAGAAGAACAGACGCATCTGGCGGGAGAGGAAGAAGAGCAGACGCATCCGGCGGGCGCGGAAAAAGTACAGACGGAGCCGGCCGGAGAGGAAGAGGAACAGGCCGCCTCAGCCGGAGCGGAAGCCGTGCCTGCGGACAAAGAGGTGAATTCCCGGCCGGAGATTACCCCAGCCCTTACAGAGTGGAAAGGGAAAAAAGGCTTTTTTACAGTAGAAGATTCCGGCCGCCTGGTTCTGCAGAGCGGCAGGGAAGAGGAACTGACGGAAGCGGCGGAAGAATGGAAAGACATTTGGAACTCTCTGGCAGGCGGTGAATTACCGGTGGTTTCGGGAACGGAGGATGCCCTGGAAAAAGGGGATATTTACCTGGGCTTTGCCGACGACTCCATGGGGCTTAGGGAGGAAGGCTACCGGTGTGATATCAGCAGGGAAAGCATTCGGCTGAAGGCGGAAAAAGAACAGGGGCTGCTATGGGGAACCGGGACGCTGAAGCAGCTGTTGCTAAAGGCCCAAGAAGGGGCACAGGGAATACCCTGCGGGGTGATCCGGGACTATCCGCGCTATGCGGTGCGCGGCTTTGCCATTGATATCGGCAGAAGGATGGTATCCATGGATACTCTGAAGCAGATCGTGCTGTATATGAGTGATAACAAGATGAATAACCTGGGGATTCATCTGAATGATAATGAAATCCTGGCTACCAGCGGGAAAAATGACACGATAGCAAATGCCTTCACCGCTTATGCCGGCTTCCGGCTGGAATCGGATACCAGGAATAAAAAGGGGGAAGGGATTACTTCGCAGGACGGGGCGCTGACTAAGGAAGAATGGAAGGCGTTTACCAGGTGGGCACAGGGAAAAGGAGTACAGGTGATTCCGGAAATCGATACGCCGGCCCACAGCCTTTCCATTACACGGGTATTTCCGGAATATGCGCTGGCGGATGAACCTGATAACGTGGATCACCTGGATCTGAGTAAAAAGGGAACGCTGGAACTGGTACAGACTATCTGGAAGGAATATCTGGAAGGGGAGGATCCTGTTTTCCCCGAAGAAGGGGTAGTGCATATCGGACTGGATGAGTATTACGGAAGCGGAGAGGATTTGCGGAAGTTTGCCAATGAAATGATTGCCATGGTACAGGAGAGCGGGCGTTCGGTGCGTCTCTGGGGAAGCCTGAGCCGTGCGGACGGAAAAACAAAGGTGGTTTCCGATAAGGTGCAGATGCAGATCTGGAGCACCGAATGGGCGGATCCGGAGGATATGTATGAAGCCGGCTTTTCTATTATCAATTCCCTGAACAGCAACCTTTATATCATTCCGGGAGGCGGCTATGACCGGCTGGATACACAGGCGCTGCAGCAGTGGGAACCCAACCGGTTCAGCACAGGCGCCCGGGCGGAGGTGCTGCCGGCCTATTCGCCCCGAATGGCAGGGGCCGTCTACTGCCTGTGGAACGATACGATAGGCAGCCTGGACGTAGGTATTACGGAGGAAGGTATGCTGGAACGCTTCCTGGAACCGCTTCCTCTGCTTTCAGAGAAGCTTTGGTAAAGGCTTTCGGCAATTATGGAAAGATGGATACGGGATGGATACGGCGGATTAAGAGGCGGGCCGCAGGAAATATAGGACAGATGACGGCACAATAAGGAAAATGCGATGATGACAGACTATTTAACGGGGCTGGCCGCTGACGTTTATGGATTTGATAAGGATACGTGCCGGTTTCTTACTTATGGACGTGAGAAAAATAAGCAAATGTATACGTTTGAGAAAGATCACAGACTGTACATTCTGCGGATCGTGGAAAACGCTGCCGGCAGCAGCGGCCAGACGAAAGCAGAGATGGATTGGCTTCTGTATTTGTCCCAAAAAGGCGTAAACGTGCCCTCCCCTCTGAAAACGGAAAAAGGAGAACTTGCCTTCTCGGTAGATGAGAAGGGGGTGTCCCGGATAATCTCCGCTTTTCGCAGGATGGATGGCCGCTGCTGGGACAAGAATAATCCCCGGCTTTGGAATAAAAAAGTATTTTATAACTGGGGGAAGGCCGTGGGCGACATGCACCGTGTTACAAGAGACTATGCGCCCGCAGACGGCATGGAGAAAAGGCCCGGGTTTCAGATACGCAGTATGATAAGCGAAAAAATAAAATCCTTTCCTTCGGTGAATGTAATTGCTGAAAATTTACTTGCCGAAATAGAAGCGCTGCCAAGAGACAAAGACTCCTATGGATTGATACATAATGATTTGCACCCTGGTAATTTTCTGATCGACGGGGAGCGCATTCATCTTGTCGATTTTGATGACTGCATGTATTCCTGGTATGCGTTCGATATCGGCAACGCCTTGTATCTCGCGTTATGGATGGGACGGAACAATGAGGCAGGGAGCGATTTTACAAACGAGATTATAGCGTGCTTTCTCAAGGGCTACCTGTCGGGGAATCCCATGAACGATTTCTGGTTATCCAAAATCCCGCTGTTTATGATGGCCTGCAAAATCGCGCTGTTCAGTTTGGGGTGTGATTGTGAAAACCCCAACAATGCAGATGCCGATAAGAAGCAAAAAGAACGGATGCACAACATAGAAAATCATATTTTATTTACAGGATGCAAGGTAGACGATTCGCTGTTTAAGAGTCGGATACCCTGAAAGTGGCAGGACATCGGATCCCCGCGGCGGCTGCCTGTACCTTTTACATTCGGCCCATAGCCCCCTTTTTGAGGAACCGGAAAAAGCCGGTCAGATCTTACGGGAGGATGTACTTACCGGCAATAGCTATCATTCAGACACAGCCTACGGCAGCGGGAAGCTGTGATAGGCGCCTTCCTTCCGGTACTGCCTGGGGCTGATCTGGTAATAGTTTTTAAAAGCCGAAGAAAAGTGTTCAATGGAAGAATAACCGAGGGCTTCGGCCACAGAGGTTATGTTCCGGCTGCTGTCCGTCAGAAGGATGGCGGCGGCGGACATGCGGGCCTCCGTTTTTTTCTGGAGAAAGGTTTTTCCGTAATGCTTCTGAAGAAGCCGTTCTGTCTGCCTGGTGCCAAGCCCCAGTTTGCCGGCAAGCTCCTCCAGGGACAGGTTCTGGTACTCATAAAGGAAATAATCTTCTATAATTACCGCGGTTTTATCGGTGGTAATCAGGGATCCGGCGCACCGTCCGGATCCTTTTTTCTCTTCAAAATTGCGAACCAGCCGGACGAGGAGCTGACGCAGAAGGGATTCCACCTGGAGCTGGTAACCGGTATCGCGGTTTTCCAGCTCTGCGAACAAATCCTCCACCAAAGGGGATACGTTCCGGGTATCCTGGCCGAACCAGAACGGGGTCCTCTCCAGGAGGGAAAGGATCTGCCCGGCGCTGTCCGCCTCCGCGCCGGACAGGGGCTGGGAACGGCGTTTTTTTTCTGCTTTCAGATAAATACAGAATTCACACATGGGATCCTCCAGATGGGGCGTTTGGGCATGCTCCACATGGGGGCCGGTGACATAAAGAGTGCCGGGCTGGATATCATAAAACCGGCCGTTGATTCGGGCGCGGCCATAACCTTTGGGGACATAATGGATTTCATAGCTCCCGCTGCCGTGGCTGTGGCTGGGAACGGTGCGAAGGAATTTTTCATAAATAATATTGAGGGCCTGGAACCGGGTGTCACCGATGGTAAAACGGATATCCAGATCGCTGAAGTTTGTGCGCATAATTCGGATCCTTTCCGGAGAGGGAGGGCTTTTTGGAAGCCGCGGGCTTTTATCCTTACTGTAGCGCGTACCTTCCCGTAAGTCAAGGCTTTCCCGGATTCGGACGGGAAGGGGACAAGGGGATGGAAGAGGAACGACAGTTTTTTAGAGAAATGAAAAACCTGCGCTGATGCGACATAAAAAAGGGAAAGTTGTCAAATCTCTGTCTAATACTTTTTTCAGGAAGCTTTTATAATGAAGTTATCCGTTAAAAATATTTCTGCCTGTGCGGTTACGGACTGCCCCGGCGGAGATTAGGAACTATTTTTGTAACTGTGATGCTGCGGAACAGTTAGTATTTATCTGTGTTAAAGAAAGGGGTACGACAATGGAAAAAATGAGAATGAGAGGGGCGACACTGCCCGGCAACAGTACGGTGGAAATGAAGGATTTTGAGATTCCCAAACCCGGCCACGGCCAGGTGCTGCTCCAGACGAAAGCAACCACCATCTGCGGCAGCGATATCCGCTGTATTTACAGGGAACATGTGGGAAAAGGGCCGGAAGGCTATATCCCCGGCATGGTGGCAGGACATGAGCCGTGCGGTGTGATCGTGGAAGAGGGCGAAGGGCTGAAACGCTTCAAAAAAGGGGACAGGGTTATTGTGTACCATATTTCCGGATGCGGTGTCTGCAACGACTGCCGGAGAGGCTATTACATATCCTGCAAGAGCCGCTTCCGTCAGGCCTATGGATGGCAGAGGAACGGCGGAATGGCTCCTTACATCCTTGCGGAGGAAAAGGATCTGATCGCGCTGCCCGACGAACTGACCTATAAGGACGGGGCACAGGTTGCCTGCGGCTTCGGTACGGTCTATGAAGCGATTGAAAAAATAGGCATCTGCGGAAATGACGCCGTGCTGGTTACCGGACTGGGACCGGTGGGCCTGGCAGCCCTTATGCTTGCCAAAGCCATGGGAGCCAACATGCTTATCGGTGTGGAAATGAACGATTACCGTATCGGCCTTGCCAAAGAGCTGGGGCTGGTGGATTATGTATTCAAGCCGGATGAAGCCATGGAAGGTATTATGAAGGTGACGAACGGAAACGGTGTGGAACGCTCCATTGACGCCAGCGCCAGCGATCCGGGAAGACAGCTTGCCATCCGTGCCACAAGGGAATGGGGCAAGATTGCATTCGTGGGTGAAGGGGGAACCTGTAACTTTACGCCCAGCCCGGACATCATTCATGGACAGAAAACGATTTACGGCTCCTGGGTAACCTCCCTGTGGAGAATGGAAGAACTGGTGGAACGTCTGGTGCGCTGGGGAATCCATCCCGAGGATCTGATTACCGACGAATTCCCCATAGAAAAAGCAGGGGAAGCTTATGCACTGATGGCAGGAGGAAACTGCGGCAAGGTAGCTGTGGTGTTTGACTGACAGCAGGCCGGAAAACTTGGAAAACAAGAGGTAACTGTGCGCCCGTACGGCAGTTACGACAGGAGGAAGTATGTCGGAAGTTATAGAACAGAATAAAATCCCCCGCAGGGCTCTCTATACCGGAGAGACGATCCCGGCGGTGGGGCTTGGAACCTTCGGTTCCGATAAATATGGCCCGGAACAGGTGTCCGAGGCGGTATACGGCAGCATAAAAGCAGGCTATCGTCTGATAGACTGCGCCGCCGTATACCAGAATGAGGATCGCATCGGTGAGGTGCTTAAGCGTGTGCTGGACGAGGGGATTGTGGAGCGCAAGGAGCTTTTTGTCACCTCCAAAGTCTGGAATGACAGGCACGGAGAAGGGCAGGTGCTGGATGCCTGCCGGAAAAGCCTTCAGGATCTGCAGCTGACCTATATTGACCTTTACTTTGTGCACTGGCCTTTTCCCAATTACCACGCGCCGGGCTGCGACGGGGATTCCCGCAATCCGGATTCCAAACCGTTTTCGACGGAAGAATTCATGTCTGTCTGGAGACAGTGCGAGCAGCTGGTGGAGGAAGGGAAGGTCAGATATATCGGTATGTCCAATATGACGGTACCCAAGCTGAAAGCGGTGCTGCCTCTGTGCAAAATCAGGCCGGCGGCATTGGAAATGGAGCTTCATCCCGGTTTCCAGCAGCCCGGACTGTTTGACTATGCCGTTTCCCAGAACATCCAGCCGATAGGCTATTGCCCCATCGGTTCCCCCTCCCGCCCGGAAAGGGACAGGACAGCGGAGGATGTGGCGGATACCCAGATGCCGGAAATCGTGGCGATTGCGGAAAAACACAACATCCATCCGGCGCTTGTCTGCCTGAAATGGGCGGCCCAGAGAGGGCAGATCCCCATCCCGTTTTCCGTTAAGGAGCCTCAATATGTCAGCAATTTGAAATGCGTTACGGAGGATCCCCTGACAGCGGAGGAAATGGAAACGATCCGCAAAGCGGATAAAAACTGCAGGCTGATAAAGGGACAGGTATTCCTCTGGCCGGGAGCCGGGGACTGGGAAGACCTGTGGGATATAACCGGTGAAATAACCGGCGGAGGAAAGTGATATGTTAAAAGGAATCCCTAAAATTTTATCGCCCCAGCTTCTGAAGGTTTTGTGTGAAATGGGGCACAGTGACCGTATTGTGATTGCGGACGGGAATTTCCCGTCGGAATCTATGGGAAAGGACGCTGTGGTAATCCGGATGGACGGACACGGCGTACCGGAAATCCTGGATGCCGTCCTGCAGGTATTCCCTCTGGATTCCTATGTGGAAAAGCCTTTCAGCCTCATGGAGGTTATGCCGGGGGACGATGTGGAAACGCCCATATGGGACACCTATCAGGAAATCGAAGAAAAATATGAGGCCCGGGGAAAGGATGCCATCGGGCATATCGAACGGTTTGCTTTTTATGAAGAAGCTAAGAAAGCCTATGCCATAATTGCCACCGGTGAAACGGCCCTGTACGCCAATGTGATGCTGCAGAAGGGCGTGGTAACGGATTGATGCTGCAGGCTTACGCCAATCTGAGGATGGAGGACAAGCGAAAATGAAGAATTATCTGGAGCAGATAGAAAATGTGATTGCCGGCGGAACCTATAAGGATGACTGGGATTCCCTCAGCGCCCATCCTCTTCCGGACTGGTTCCGGGATGGGAAATTCGGGATTTTCATCCATTGGGGTCCTTACAGCGTCCCCGCCTTCGGCAGCGAGTGGTATCCCCGGAATATGTATATCCAGGGTTCCCCTGAATTTGAGCACCATGTGAAAACCTACGGCCCTCATAAAGACTTTGGATATAAGGATTTTATCCCTATGTTCAGGGCGGAAAAATTTGATGCGGCCATATGGGCGGATCTGTTTGAAAAAGCGGGAGCCAGATATGTGGTGCCGGTAGCCGAACATCACGACGGCTTTCAGATGTACCGGAGTGATATCTCCCACTGGAACGCCTATGAACAGGGGCCGAAGCGGGATACGCTGGGTGAGCTGTGCGTCGAATTCGCCAAAAGAGGGATAGTGAACGGCGCTTCCTCCCACCGGGCGGAGCACTGGTTTTTCCTGGGACACGGGAAAGAATTCGACAGCGATGTGAAGGAACCTCTGGTTCGCGGGGATATCTACTGGCCCTCCATGCCGGAAGCGGATCATCACGATATCTACAGCAAACCGGAGCCTGCGGAAGAATATCTGCAGGACTGGCTGGTGAGGACCTGTGAGATCATCGATCGCTACCGACCCCGTCTGCTGTATTTTGACTGGTGGATCCAGCACAGCTCTTTTAAGCCCTATCTGAAAAAGCTGGCCGCCTATTATTACAACCGGGCGGAGGAATGGGGCGAACAGGTCCTCATCAATTACAAGCACGATGCGTTTATGTTCGGCACAGCGGTGGTGGACATTGAAAGAGGGCAGTTTGCAGACGTAAAGCCCTACTACTGGCAGACGGATACCGCGGTTGCCCTGAATTCCTGGTGCTATACGGAAAACAATACGTACAGGCCGGCCTGTGATATCATCTGTGACCTGGTGGATATCGTGAGCAAGAACGGAAACCTTCTGCTGAATATCGGCCCGAAAGCCGACGGCACCATTCCGGCGGAGGATGAAGCGATCCTTCTGGAAATCGGGGAATGGCTCAGGGTAAACGGAGAGGCCATCTATGGTTCCCATGTATGGAGAAAATACGGGGAAGGCCCCACCCAGGTAGTGGAAGGCCAGTTTTCCGACGGCATCAAGAAGGAATTTACCTCCGACGATATCCGTTATACCATGAACGGCGGCAATCTGTATGCCATTGTCATGAAACGCAGTGAAAACGGGGAATATACCTTCCCGGCGCTGGGAGAACAGGATGCATCCAGCAAGCCGAACTTCCATGGGATCATTAACAA
Source organism: Lachnospiraceae bacterium (assembly GCA_022845955.1). Classification (GTDB taxonomy): domain Bacteria; phylum Bacillota; class Clostridia; order Lachnospirales; family Lachnospiraceae; genus Eisenbergiella. The sequence continues at coordinate 5,042,674 of AP025576.1, read as the reverse complement.
GGTGGAGGTGCTGGGTTTTGACGGAGAATGCTGCTGTACCAGAGATGAAAAAGGCCTTCATGTGAAGACTGCAGGCGTGAAGGGCGATAAGCCGGTGGTGTTCCGGATTGCCCTGGATTAATCCATACAGAGAGGCAGACGGTGTCCGGGGAGTATCCCGGAAACCGTGTTATAAAAACGGGAAAGGCCGGGCGGACAGCCCGGCCTTTTCTATCAGGAAGCTGTAGTTACGGTTTCCTTGCCAATTGCAAATCTATGGTGTCATAAATCGTAATCCGTCCGCCGAAAGTATTTATAACAGATTCTATTTCATAAAAGAACCTGCTTCTTGTTTTTTCTTCAATGGCGATATGGTCTGAGTAAGTGCCCAGCAGTTCTATATACTCTTTCGAAGTGAAAGTCCTTGTTCTATGGTATAACTTATAGGAGATGTCTGTAAATCCGTATTTTTCAGCAAGATCCGCACGGGCGGATGCATCCTGCTCACTATATTCATGGGGGGCAGGCGCCTTGGGCATATATACACCGTAAATCTTTTGAAGCGCTTCGTGCAGACCTTCTCTGCCTTTATCTTTGTAAGGATGATTGGCAAAACGGGCAAATACCCCGCCGCTTTTTAATAAATCGAAAACTTTCCGGTATCCGGTTTCTTCCGGTATCCAGTGAAAAGCGGATGCCGAAAACAGTAAGTCATAGGAATTGCTTTCAAAACAGGAATCCTCGAATTTACCCACAACTATTGAAAAATTTGGATAGTCTTTAAATTTCTCACAACAAACGCTTGCCAGGTTTTCCCCATATTCCACAGCAGTTAAGCTACAGCCCGTCTTTAGGAAGGGCAGGGTTGCCTGTCCGCCTCCGATACCGATTTCCATTACATTGCTGGCTTCGTCAATAGCCGCCAATTGGAATATATCATCATACAGCGCAGGGACATAACCCGGACGCATTTTTTCGTATCTTTCTGCCTGCGTATTAAAAGTCCATTCCAGTCCATTTGTAAAAGGCATATCCAATCCCCCAACCCCTTCTAATATGATTCATTTCTAACAGGTACCGTGTAAATTTCAGATAAAATATTGTACCATATATCCTGTGTGTTTTCCACTTCATTCCTGCTCCTTTTCATTCACGTTATTCATTCCTGCGTCTATAGATTGCGGAAAGAAATGCGCAAAGCCGCACGAACATAGTATCCATGCGGCTCTTAGTGTTTTGTGAAGCAAGATCACTCGTTGGGACTGACCGGTTATCCTTCTGTTTTCCGTAAGCCGATCCGTTCCCTGTAGTACTAGTGGATATCGATTACAGAGACAGTATCCCCGACGCCCTCAATCAGCAGCCTTACATAAAGCTTCCCGTTTTCAAAGTCTGCCAGGGGATAGCTGAGCGGTTCAGAAAGGTTTGTTACATCGAAGGTCTTAACCCTATCCCCCTGTACCAGATACAAAGTAAGGCTTGCATCTTCAGGGATAGTACCGCAGGATATATCTGCATACAGGCAGTCGCTTCCGGCATTCTGGATGGTCATTTTTTCCTCTGCCACGAAGCCGTCACTGGCGCTCTTGAAATCCAGTTTCCATACGCCGTTTACATAGCTCTCATAATTCATGCGGATACTGCCCATATTCCATACCTTTTCATTGGAAGCAGCATCGGAATTGATACCGCTGCCCGCTGCCGCTTTCACGATGAATCCCGTAAGGCAGGTGATCATAAGCACCATGCAGACAGCGCCGGTAATAATAAAACGGATGTGGTGTGTACGCTGATTATTCATATTTGTAAAATCCTCCTTGTTTTCAATTTTCGATCCGCATTCTTCACAATAGTTAGCTTTTAAGGAAACAGGGTGCCCGCAGGCGGTGCAGACCCTTTTTACCTCGGAACGCCGTAAAAAATAAACGAGCAGCCCGATAAACGGCGTTGTAATAAATACGATAATGGCCCAGAGGATGCCGTCATCCTTCCGTTTTTTACAGTCCTGGTAAACCCATGCGGCGAAGAAACCGGACATCAGCAATGCAGACAACAATGTACCTATAATAAGTACGGGAAACATAATGGATATCCCGCTGAACCCGTCACTTTTGAAGTAGTACAGGACGACCCGCAGGATTACGGCGGCCAGTACGACGGGAATGCCAATATAAGCAAGCCGTTTTCCCCAATTCTTATTTTCATTCATGCGATGATACCTCTTTTCTGAACATGAATGGTTATCGCTTCTTTCATGTTCGTTCTCTTTACACCGACCGCCGTGATGAGGATACCGGCAATGCCGAGATAGACACAGATTCCGGCAGCCAGTTTAGCCAGATAAGGGTTGGCGATTACCAATAAGAAAAATATTGCCAACAGGGAAAAGGTTACAACGTTCAGAAGCATCGGAACAAACCAAAGCGGGATGGAACGGATTGCCGCAGTTTTCTCCCGTGCTGCTTCCCGCTGGTAAAGACTGGCTTTCAGACGCTTATTTAATTCCGGGGACGGAGTGTCCTCCAGTTCCATAGAGGTACGGATCAGTTCATTTAATTTACTGTCATAATTCTTGTTTTCCATAGCCTGATTCCTCCAATCTTTTTTTTATGAGGCTTCTGCCTTTGAATAAGCGGCTTTTTATGGTGCCCGGCGGCTTGTTGACCGTTTGGGCTATCTGCTCCACCGGCAGTTCAAACAGATAGTAGAGTATCAGCGGTATCCGGAATTTTTCGGGCATTCCCTCAATGATTTCATTCGTCTGCCTGATGAGTTCCTGCCGGAATACTTGTTCTTCTACATTTATATCCGAATACAATTCCTTCCCGCTTTCCTCATCCAGATGATTACAGGGGGCAATTGCGGCACGCCGGGCATTTTTCCGCTGGTCGCTTTTCCACAGATTATGTGCGACGGAGAAGAATAACGCTTTCGGATTCTGTGCCCAGTCGAGCTTTATATCGCTCTCTAATGCTTTCAGAAAGGTCTGCTGATATAAATCCTCCGCGTTTGCCTTATCCATACATAGCTTAATGCAGAATCGATAGATTTCCGTGCCAAACTCGTCAATACACTTTTCTAATTCTTTTGCTTCCAAATCCTCACCTCCCGTACCCTCTTACTCTATATTCGTCATGACTTTCATCCGGGTTCATTTTGGGAGAACAAAATTTTTATCATGCGGTTACTGCTGCAGGTTATACGGAATTCATCGCTTTCTGTTTGCGGGGCGGAGGGCAGTCCCGGCTTTTATGTATCGTTTCGCTGCGTATCGTTTCTTAGGGAGAGCCTTTCTTAGGGAGAGCTATGCGTTTGCGTTGCGTAATTGCAGGGAATAAGATAGAATAAAAGTATAATACCCATGAGGAGAAATATATGGAATATACAACATTACTATTGGATATGGACGGAACCTTTCTGGATTTCGGGGCGGCGGAAAAGTCCGCTTTTTACCGCGCTATGGAAAAGAACGGCTATGAAGCCGGGGAAGATACCTATCAGCTGTATTCCCGGATAAACCATGGCCTGTGGGAGGCCTTTGAACGGGGGGAAATTGATAAGCAGACCCTGCTTTTTACCCGGTTTTCCAGGCTGTTTGCGCATTTGGGAATTGAAGGGGACGGCGTTTCCTTTGAAAAGGAATACCAGCTTCTTCTGGGGGAAGGGCATGAGCTGATGGAAAATGCCCGGGAGGTTCTGGAATACCTTTATTCCAAATATGACCTTTATGTGGTGACCAACGGGGTGGAGGCCACCCAGCGCAGCCGGTTAAGGCTTTCCGGTATCGAGCGCTATATGAAGGATATTTTTGTGTCCGAGGCGGTTGGTTTTCAGAAACCGCAGATGGAATTTTTCGAGTATTGCTTTGCCCATATTGACGGATTTGAGAAAGACAGGGCAATGATAATCGGCGACTCCCTTACCTCCGATATCCAGGGGGGCAACAATGCGGGGATCGCATGCTGCTGGTTTAACCCGGCAGGGAAGGAACGGCCCCTGGGGCTGCGGATTGACAAAGAAATAGAACGTCTTGCACAGTTAACACAATTCCTGTAAACAGGTGACAAATCTTCTGGCGATAGCGGACAAATATGCATTTTTGTTATGAACGACGGAAATGCTGGTAAAAAGCCCGCTGTCGCTTATTTCATATACTTTTGTCCGCGGATTGCGCAGGAGGGGACGGGAAGACGCGGGGACGATTCCCACGCCTAGGCCGGCGTCCGCCCAGTTGACGGAGGTTCTTGCGTCATCGTTTATGCAGAAGCAGGAGAGGGAAAGCCCTTCCCTGGCAAAGGCCTCCCGGAGAGGGGCTTCCCATCGGCGGTAGATAATCAGCGGAAGACGGCTCACGGCTTCCAGGGAAATGGTGCCATCGGGAGAGGAAGTGTCTTTGCCGGAAAGAATATCCGAAAAGTACATTCCGTTTCCCACGGCAAGCATAGGTTCCTCACAGAGCGTGGTGCAGGAAAAGCCCTCCCCGTGAAAAGGCGTGCGGATGATGGCAAGCTCGATCAAATTGGAACGCAGCTGCTCCAGAAGCTGGTAGGTATTTGCTTCGAACAGCTCAAAACGGATGGCCGGGAAATCTTTATGGAAGGTGGCAACCCATTCGGGCAGCAGGCTGCAGCCAACCGAGGATACCACACCCAGCCGCAGCGCGCCGGTCAGTCCGTTGCGGTAATCCAGCAGTTCTTTCCGGGTCACCTCAGACAGCTCCAGCATGGTGACGGCCCTTTCATAGAGAAGCTGCCCGGCTTCCGTAAGCTGGATTTTCCGTGAGCCACGCTGAAACAGTACACAGCCGAATTCTTCTTCCAGAAGCTTCATCTGGGTACTGAGCGGAGGTTGGGACAGGTTCAGTTTTCTTGCGGCGCCGGAGATGGTGCCTTCTTTTACAACGGTAGTAAAGTAGGAGAGTTGTTTTAAATCCATATGTTCCTTTCTGAGGGGGAGGCTGGCACGGACTCACGAAGCTGGGGGTATGTGGGGCAGGAGCGGAGTTACAAGTTATAGAGAAATTAGGTATATGAAAAAAAGTATGGATTATATATAAATATAATAATTTTCATATATTTATTTTTATGATACGATATACGGAGTAATTTGGCAATGGAATAATACCGGATTGTGTGAGAGACTGCAGAGGAGCATGCTGCGGGAGATGAAGGAGTGAGGGTTTGAAAAAGTTACTGGTTTATTTGAAGGATTATAAGAAAGAGACGGTCCTGGCGCCGCTTTTTAAGCTGTTGGAGGCGTCTTTTGAGCTGTTGGTGCCGTTGGTTATGGCGGCTATTATTGATACCGGTATCGGTAATGGGGACAGGGGCTATATCGGGAAGATGTGTTTTGTGATGATTATGCTGGGAGTTATCGGGCTGGTGTGTTCGATAACGGCTCAGTTTTTTGCTGCGAAAGCGGCGGTGGGGTTTGCGGCCAAAATGAAGCATGCGTTGTTTGCGCATATCCAGAGCTTCTCTTTTTCGGAAATGGATACGATCGGTACGTCCACATTGATTACACGGATGACCAGCGATTCGAACCAGGTGCAGAACGGGGTGAATATGGTTCTGCGTCTGTTCCTTCGTTCGCCTTTTATTGTGTTCGGGGCGATGGTTATGGCTTTTACAATAGATGTTAAGGCGGCCCTTATTTTTGTGGTAACGATACCGGCGCTTTCTGTGGTGGTTTTCGGGATTATGATGCTGACCATGCCTCTTTACAAAAAGGTGCAGGGAGGGCTGGATAAGGTTCTGGGGATCACGCGGGAAAACCTGACCGGTGTGCGTGTGCTGAGGGCATTTAATAAGGAAGAGAGCGAAATCAGCCGGTTTGAAGAGTGCAATGACGCGCTGACCGGGATGCAGAAGCATGTGGGAAAAATTTCGGCACTGATGAATCCGATTACGTATATTATTATTAACGGGGCGATTATCGCTTTGATCTGGACCGGGGCATGGCGTGTGGAAGGGGGCGCGATCACGCAGGGGGCGGTGGTGGCCCTGGTAAATTATATGTCTCAGATACTGGTGGAGCTTATCAAGCTGGCGAATCTGATTATTACCATTACCAAAGCGATTGCCTGCGGAAACCGGATCCAGAGTATTTTTGAGATACATTCCAGTATGACGGATCCGGGGCAGGCAGCGGGAGCGGTACGGAAAGAAAAAGGGGATTCCAGAGGAAACGGAAAGAAAACAGTGGGATCCGGGAGAGAAGAGATACCGGTGGTTGTATTTGATAAGGTAGGGCTTACTTATAAAAATGCAGGTGCGGAATCCCTGACGGATATTGATTTCAGGGTATATAAGGGACAGACCATCGGCGTTATCGGGGGTACGGGATCCGGAAAGTCCTCCCTGGTGAACCTGATTCCCCGTTTTTATGATGCGACCAGAGGACGGGTTCTGGTGTGCGGGAAAAACGTGAAGGATTATCCGCTGGAGGAGCTGCGGCGTAAAGTGGGAGTTGTCCTGCAGAAGGCAGTATTATTTAAAGGGACAATCCGGGAAAACCTGCTTTGGGGAAAAGAGGATGCGACGGATGAGGAGATTTACCGTGCGCTGGATATTTCCCAGGCGAGGGAATTCGTGGATACCAAAGAAGGCGGTCTTGATGCACCGGTGTCCCAGGGAGGAAAAAACCTTTCCGGCGGACAGAAGCAGCGCCTGACCATTGCCAGGGCATTGGTCAGAATGCCGGAAATCCTGATTCTGGATGACAGCGCATCCGCGCTGGACTTTGCCACGGATGCCAGACTGCGCAAGGCAATTAAGGAGATGAAGGATGGGCCTACGGTGTTTCTTGTTTCCCAAAGGGCATCCTCCATCCGTTATGCGGATCAGATTATCGTTATGGACGACGGGGAAATGGCCGGTATCGGCACACATGAGGAGCTTCTTTCGGACTGTCCGGCTTATCAGGAAATCTATTATTCCCAGTTTGAAAAGGAGGCGTAAGAATGGCAAAGGGAAAAGAAAAAATATCCTCGCAGAAGGAAACGTTCGTCAAAGTTCTGCGGTATCTGAAGCCTTACTGGTTTTATCTGGGAGTATCCCTGGTGCTGGCCGCAGTGAGTGTGGCTCTGACCCTGTATGTGCCCAAGCTTACGGGCCGGGCCATTGATCATATCATCGCACAGGGCCGGGTGGATTTTCCTGCGATAGCTGCTGTTTTAAAGCAGATTGCCATAGCGATAGCCTTTACCGGCCTGGCGCAGTGGATCATGAATATCTGCAACAATAAAATGACCTATCATATTGTGAGGGATATCCGGAACGAGGCTTTCCGGAAAATAGAAATCCTTCCGTTAAAGTATATTGACAGCCATTCCTATGGCGAAATCGTAAGCCGCGTAATTGCGGATGTGGATCAGTTTGCAGATGGTCTGCTCATGGGCTTTACCCAGCTTTTTACCGGAGTTATGACCATCGTGGGAACGATTCTTTTTATGCTGGCTACCAATGTGGGAATCACGTTTGTGGTGGTGCTGATTACGCCCCTGTCCCTTTTTGTGGCGGCCTTTATAGCCAAACGGACCTTTACTATGTTCCGGCTGCAGTCGGAAACCAGAGGGGAACAGACGGCGCTGATTGATGAAATGATCGGAAACCAGAGCACCGTGCAGGCGTTCAGCCATGAAGAGAAAGCGATGGAGCAGTTTGACGAAATCAATAGCCGGCTGGAAACGTGCTCCCTGAAAGCTATTTTTTATTCCTCTATCACCAATCCGGCCACCCGTTTCGTGAACAATGTGGTGTATACGGGAGTGGGCCTGACAGGCGCCCTGCTTGCGGTGGGGGGACGGCTCAGCGTCGGGGATTTATCCTGTCTGTTGAGCTACGCGAACCAGTACACCAAGCCTTTTAATGAAATATCCGGTGTGGTGACCGAGCTGCAGAACGCCCTGGCCTGTGCCGGACGGATTTTTGATTTGATCGAAGAGCAGCCGCAGGTACCGGAAAAGGCGGATGCGGCAGTTCTTCAGGGAAGCAATGCCTTCCGGGGGGATGTGGATATCTCCCATGTGTATTTTTCTTATACCCCGCAGCAGAAGCTGATTGAGGATTTTAATTTGACGGTGAAGCCGGGCCAGAGGGTGGCAATCGTTGGCCCCACCGGCTGCGGAAAAACGACCATGATCAATCTGCTGATGCGTTTTTATGATGTGGACAGCGGCGCCATACGGATCGACGGCACCGATATCCGGGATATGACAAGAAGCAGCCTTCGCACCGGCTTCGGTATGGTGCTTCAGGATACCTGGCTGAAGGCAGGTACCATCCGGGATAATATTGCCATGGGAAAACCGGATGCCGCGGAGGAGGAAATCGTGGCCGCCGCAAAAGCTTCCCATGCCCACAGCTTTATCAAGCGCCTTTCGGAAGGGTATGATACGGTGATTTCCGAGGATGGGGGAAGCCTCTCCCAGGGACAGAAGCAGCTGCTGTGTATTACACGGGTTATGCTTTGCCTGCCGCCTATGCTGATCCTGGATGAAGCAACCTCTTCCATCGATACGAGGACGGAAATGAAAATCCAGGAAGCCTTTGCCCGTCTGATGGAAGGAAGGACCAGCTTTATTGTGGCCCACCGGCTTTCCACAATCCGGGAGGCGGATGTGATTCTGGTGATGAAGGAAGGGAAAGTGATCGAACAGGGACGGCATGAAGAGCTGCTGAGGGCCGAAGGATTTTATGCACAGCTTTATAACAGCCAGTTTGCGGTGTAAACACCGGATATTGTTGCGCAAAACGTAAGCAGTGCTGATAAAGGGAAAAAGGATGAAAATAGACAGAAGGAAAACGGAAGCCGTTTTCCGTGAATATGTGAGCCATTATAATGCCGGGGAAGAAAAGGTGCGTCTGAAAATAGAGCATACCTTCCGGGTTGCCGGACTTTGCCGGCAGATAGCCGAATCCCTCGGGATGGAAGAGGAAGAACAGGATCTGGCCTGGTTTACGGGGCTGCTGCACGATGTGGGCCGCTTTGAACAGCTGAAAAATTATGGGACTTTTATCGATGCCGATTCCATTGATCATGCCGAATATGGGGCACAGATTCTTTTTGGACAGGGAAAAATCAGGGAGTATACCCGGGAGGAATCGGAGGATACACTGCTTTGGAATGCGGTCCGCTATCACAGCGCCTACCGGATCCCTGCCATGCCGGAGGAACGGACGGAGCGCTTCTGCCATATCCTGCGGGATGCGGATAAGATTGATATTCTGAAAGTGAATGTGGATTTCCCGCCGGAAGAGATTTATAATGTGTCTTCCCGGGAGCTCAGAAGCTGTACGGTATCGGAAGCGGTGATGGCGGCCTTTTATGAAGAGCATGCCATACTGCGCAGTCTGAAAAAAACGGCGGTGGATCATCTGGTGGGCCACATTTCCCTTGTGTATGAGCTGCAATTCCCGGAAAGCCGGCGTATCGTAAACCGGCAGGGATACCTTCCCAGACTGATGGCTTTCGAGTCACAAAATCCGGTAACGACAGATCAGTTCAGGAAGATACGGGAATATATGGAGAACTACCTGGAACGGAAAGGATAGTATCGCCCGGTGTCCCAACCTTTATATGTCATATCCGTAACGCTTTTGTCCCTACCCGGCTTCTGCCGAAATCCATCCGAAACTGCCTTCGGCTATGGCTTTTGGCACTCCTGAATCACTTCCTTACGGCCTCGGTCTGCGCAGTGAAGGCGCAGACCTGACTGCATTGTTACCGAAATTCTTCTGCATAAGACACGGCCCCGCTGATCGGCCCGGCCTGTTCCTGAAGAGGGATTGCCATGAAGTTGGCCTCGGGCATTCCGTCAGGAATTTGGATCCCGAATTGTGCGGCAGGAAGGTAGCCTGAACGGGGATAATAGGTTTCGCTTCCCAGAACAAGGGAATACCGGTAGCCCATTTCCCGGGCGATCCGGTGCCCTTCCCGAATCAGGGCGGTTCCGACTCCCTGTCTCTGGAATTTCGGGGATACGGATAAAGGGGCAAGCACCAATACGATATCCTGGCCCACCTTTGCTTCCGTGAAAAGGATATGGCCGGCAAGCCTGCCGCCGGACTCCGCAACAAGGGAAAGCTCCGGCACAAAAGCGGCGCTTTTACGCAGGGCCGCAACCAGATCCTGCTCCGTGCCGTCACGGTGTTCTGCGGCGGCAAATGCTGATTTTATAAGCTGATATACCTCGTCATAGTCTTTTGGGGTTTCCTGTCTGATATTCATTTCTGTCTCCTGTTTGAGTGGTTTTGCTGTGGTTATGGCACAAAAAGGTGCCGGAACGGTACATCGCATATAACAGTATCATATAATTTTCTGAAGGGAATATCCATATTTATTTTATCATAGATACAAAGAACCGTATCCGGCCGCCTGCGCGGTGATTTGATTGGCCGGATGCAGTGGTTCTGACAAGTCTGAACCGCTGCAAAGAAACAATACGGACATGGGAGCGGCCTGTTTTTTTATGGGATTGCATCCCTTTCTTTTTGTTTCACACTTTTTTTATAATTTGTTTAGCACTCGGCTCTTGACTCTGCTGATAATGCGTGTTATATTACATATAGAACAAAGGGAAAGGCATAGAACCAAAGATACAAAAAGCAGGATGCATCGAAAGATGACAATCCCTTTTTATACCGAAGCAGAGTCAGTACCCGCGTTCCGAACTTGTAAACGAAACCATATTATTTCCGCGGGCAGCGAGCCAGGCAGCCATGCTTTCATGGATATTTGGCGACTGCCGCGAGAACCGGATACCCAGCAGCCTGCTGCGGGATATTCGACTTACGAAAAGGAGCGATTGATTATGTTGATGCCTAGTATTTTTGGAGAAAATTTATTGGATGACTGGATGAGATTCCCGTTTGGAGGCTACAGTGAAAACAGCCTGATGAAAACCGATATCAGAGAAAGCGACGGGAGCTATGAAATGGATATCGATATGCCCGGCTTTCAAAAAGAAGATATCAAAGCGGAGCTGAAGGAGGGGTACCTTACCATCAGCGCATCTACGAAGAAAAATAACGATGAGAAGGATGAAAACGGAAAATATATCAGGAGAGAGCGTTACATGGGCTCCTGCAGCAGAAGCTTTTACGTGGGCAGTGATGTAAAACAGGAGGATATTAAAGCAAAATTTGAAAATGGTATCCTGAAGCTGACCGTACCCAGGCAAGAAGCGCTGCCGAAGACGGAAGAAAATAAATGCATTGCCATTGAGGGATAATATCTGGTAACGGCGGACGAATTGCATATGGAAAAGAATGGAGGAATGACATATGTTGATGCCCAGCATATTTGGTGAAAACTTATTTGATGATTTTATGGATTTCCCGTTCGATGATAAATGGGAAAAAAAGAGGAACAAGGAGTTCTTCGGCAGGAAAAACCCGCTTTATGGCAAAAATGCGTCCCGCCTTATGAAAACGGATGTCCGTGAAACGGACACAACCTATGAGCTGGTGGTGGATCTGCCCGGTTTTAAGAAAGAGGAAATCCGGGTGGAACTGGAGGAAGGTTATCAGGGCTGTCCCGGCTGCCTTACCATCCATGCGGAAAAGACCCTGGACAAGGACGAAGGAAAGACCGGAAAATATATCCGCAAAGAACGTTATGAAGGATCCTGCAGCCGTACCTTCTATGTAGGGGAAAACGTGGAACGCGGACAGATTAAAGCAAGCTTCAGGCATGGTATCCTGAAGCTTACGATACCCAAAGCAGAAGAAAAGAAGACGGTGGAAGAGCACAATTATATCGCCATTGACGGCTGACGGAAAAAGGCGGCCGGTAAGAGGAGCGGCTGCTTTTCCTGGTACAGACATAGTCCTCCGATATAGGGCGTCCCGGCAAAGCGGCAGCTTTGGACGGGACGCCTTTTGGGTGCAGATAAAAAAGTTTGGCGTCACCCGCCCCAGTTTCCCTGTGCGGGTGACGCCAAACTTTTTTATCTGCACCCTTATTCTATTTGCGTACTTCCACTTTCCCCCATACTGTGATAGACTTAACAGTTAGAGAAATCAGAGACCCCGCCGCAGGCAGCGGGGCCTTGTACTTGACACGCTGGGAACACAGCAGAGCAAGTTCGCGGGAAGGTGCCTGTACACAAGAAAACAGGAACGGGGAATCGGTATGGAAGCAAAACGGATAAAAACAGCACCGCCGGTGCTTTCCGCCTCGCTGCGGGATGTGGAGGAAGGCCTGGCCTGTCTGCAGGAAGCGCGTCGGGAGGATATGCTGGTGGAACAATGCCGCATAAAAGGTCTGATGGCGGAAGAAGAAGATTTTTATAAAATCAATCTGGAGGGTGTGGTGCTTGAAAACTGTACTTTTCTCCACTGCAACTTTGAAAAAGCAAGTTTTATTGATGTGCAGTTTAAAAACTGCGATTTCTCCAACAGTATTCTGGATGACTGCTATTTTAACCGATGTGAATTCCTCTGTGTGAAGGGCGTGGGCACCGATTTCCATGAAAGTCTTTTTAAGGAGACAAGATGGGAGGAATGCGGCCTGTCCTTTGCCAATTTCAGCGGGACAAGATGGGAAGCCGCAAGCCTGTCAGCATGCGATATGCAGGAAAGCTATCTGGCGGACTGCCGCTTTAAAAAGGTGGACTGGCAGGCAATGAACCTGAAGCGGGCCAGTTTTTTCCACACATCCCTGAAGGGAATGGATCTGCGGGGAAATGAGGTGGAAGGCATTATCGTATCGGAAGAAAAAAAGGAACTTATCGGGGCCGTCATAGATATTTACCAGGCTGCAGAGCTTGCAAAGCTGATGGGCCTTGTTATAAAATAGATACCGAAAGGCAGAAAGGAAGACATATTATGGCAATTGAAAAAGTGAAAGAATATTTGAAACAATGGAACGCGGACGGCAGAATCAAAGAATTCCAGGTGTCCAGCGCGACGGTGGAACTGGCCGCCCAGGCACTTAACTGCGAAGGACGCAGGATCGCCAAAACATTGTCCTTTGATACAGGAGATGCCTGTATCCTTATCGTAACGGCCGGTGATGCCAAAATAGATAATGCAAAATATAAGGCCCGCTTCGGATTAAAGGCTAAAATGCTTCCCGCAGCAGAGGTGGAAGAAAAAATCGGACATGCGGTTGGCGGCGTCTGTCCGTTTGCCGTAAAAGAAGGGGTTAAAATTTACCTTGACGAGTCCCTCAAACGCTTTCAAACCGTATTTCCCGCCTGCGGCAGCAGCAACAGCGCTATCGAAGTAACGATGGAGGAGTTGGAACAATACTCCGGTTCCGGGGAATGGGTGGATGTTTGTAAAGGCTGGGACATGGCGGCGGCGCAGGCTTGTTGAATATGCTGGCGGGGGTTTGAAAAGAAGGGATGCGGTAACAGTTCGGATGTATCCGGGCTGTTACGGAAAACCGTGTATTCTCATTTTGGGGACGCGGTTTTCCTTTTTTTAATCAACTTCTTGTTGCGGAAAGCGGAAGATATGTGGTAGGATATTTTTATCGGTAAATTCGTTTGAAGCTTTCAATGCTTCGTTCTTTTCATGAGTTCAAAATGGAAAATCTCCATAGAATCCCTGAGAGATTTGTGTGGAAAAAAAGAATAGTACACAGGATGGAATGCGGCCGGAAGGGCAGCTTTAAGGTGGAGGAATACAATGGATAAATTTCAGGTGCTGAAACAATATTTTGGATACGATAATTTCCGCGACGGGCAGGAACTGCTGATTGACAGCATACTGCGGGAACAGGATGTACTGGGAATTATGCCCACAGGTGCGGGAAAATCCATTTGTTACCAGGTACCGGCCCTGATGTTAAGAGGCATCACACTGGTTATCTCCCCTCTGATTTCCTTAATGAAGGATCAGGTGGGAGCGCTGAACAATATGGGCGTTCATGCCGCTTATCTCAACAGTTCCCTTACACCGGGACAGTACAGGAAAGCGCTGGAATACGCCAAAGCCGGCCGCTATCCCATTATATACGTGGCTCCGGAACGGCTGGTTACCGAGGAATTCCTGGATTTTGCCCAGGATGCCGATATATCCCTGGTTGCCGTGGATGAGGCCCATTGTGTATCCCAATGGGGACAGGATTTTCGGCCCAGTTATCTGAAAATAATGGATTTTATTAACCGGCTTCCCAAAAGGCCTGTGGTGGGAGCTTTTACAGCCACGGCTACCAAAGAAGTAAGGGATGATATAATCGACATTCTGATGCTGCAGTCCCCGGAAGTGCTGACCACCGGCTTCGACAGGCCGAATCTGTATTTCGGGGTACAGACTCCCAGGGATAAATATGCCACCATGAAGAACTATCTGGATTTGCACAGAGAGGAAAGCGGGATCATTTACTGCCTGACCAGAAAAGTCGTGGAGGAGGTCTGCGACCGGCTGCGCGGGGATGGATTTCCGGTTACCCGGTACCATGCCGGGTTAAGTGACAGCGAGAGGAGACAGAATCAGGACGATTTTATTTATGACAGGTATCCCGTTATGGTGGCTACCAATGCCTTTGGAATGGGAATTGATAAATCCAATGTCAGGTACGTCATTCATTATAATATGCCTAAAAATATGGAAAGCTACTATCAGGAAGCCGGCAGGGCCGGAAGAGACGGGGAACCGTCGGAGTGTATTCTGCTGTACGGCGGGCAGGACGTGGTGACGAACCAGTTCTTTATCGACCATAACCAGGACAACCAGGAGATGGATGCGCTCACCAGGGATTTGGTGACGGAGAGGGACCGGGACCGGCTGCGTAAGATGACCTTCTACTGCTTTACGAATGAATGCCTGCGGGATTATATTCTCCGGTATTTTGGGGAGTACGGGGCGAATTACTGCGGGAATTGTGCGAACTGCCTGAGCCAGTTTGAGGAAGTGGATGTGACGGAGATCGCACGGGCGTTGATTGGCTGTGTGTTGGCGTGCAGGCAGAGGTATGGAACGAATGTGATCATCGATACGGTGCACGGGGCGAATACGGCGAAAATCAGGCAGTACCGGATGGATGAGAATCCTCATTACGGAGAACTGTCCGGGGCGCCGGTTTATAAGCTGCGGCAGGTGATGAATTATCTGATGCTGCAGGAATATCTGGCCGTTACCAATGATGAATATGCCATTGTGAAGCTAACCGGGAAGTCTAAGCTTATTCTGGAAGAGGATGAGACGGTGACCATGAAGATGGCGAAGGAACAGGAGCATCCGGCGAAAGTGGCGGGAGAAAAGAAAGGAAAGAAGAGCCGGGGAGCGGCGGCCTTTGAACTGGAGGAAGAGGATGAGAAGCTGTTTGAAGTCCTGCGCGGGCTGCGTTCGGAACTGGCGAAAAAGGAAGGGGTGCCTCCTTATATTGTGTTCTCGGATAAATCGCTGGTACATATGTGTGTGATACGGCCTGTGGATAAGAATGAGATGCTTTCGGTGTCGGGAGTGGGGGAATTTAAGTATGAGAAATATGGGGAAGCGTTCCTGGAGAAGGTGATCGAATTTAATAAAGAGCATGGAAAGACGGATGCTCCGGACAGTCTGGGAGCGGTGGAGTTTTCCAGTCTGGATTATGATGTGGTACAGGATTATGAAGGGGATGCGGAGAAGAGCGGGGAAAAGTCTGTTGTGAGGAATTCGTCAGGGAAGAAGAATAAGACGGAATTTGTGATGACGGAGGAGATCGCCGCCCAGCTGCATTATGCGGAAAAGATGTCTCTGAGTGATTTGGTTGGGCAGATGAATGATTTGCGGGATGAGAGCACGACGAAGCGTCTGACAATAAAGGCGGTGGAGCAGATGCTGCTGGAGGAAGGGCTGTTTGAATTGAAATTCGTCAACCGGATGCCGCTGCGGAAGATAACGGAATATGGGACGGAGTTTGGGATAGAAGCGGAAACACGGATTAGTTCGAAGGGGAATGAGTATGAGGTGTTTTATTATACGCAGGAGGCGCAGAGAGGGATTGTGGAGCTGCTGCTGACGGCGGAGAATGGTGGTAAATAAGGAAGATGTGTGGGCCCTTTCGACTGGTTTGGTGACAGTGGAGAGGGCTTTACCTGTATTAGATTTTATTATTTTATACTAATATCAACGTTTTGTTTTTTGTTGCTCAAATAGTGTTCGGATTATATGTGGGATAAAAAAATGATATAACATAAGCACATAAAAATCATTAGCATTAGTAACTTTAAAACAATGGTTTTGCTTATTTCTATATGCTATACTAATAAAAGCAGGGCAGTAAATTTATGCTTGTTAAACTGGAAAATAGAATTTGATAAACAGAAAGTTGAATGTTATAGATAAAGTACCGACTATTTATTAAAATTGAAGGAGATGCTACCAATGAAATAATATCAGTTATAAGTGCTAAAAATTTCGGGTATGAAAGTGATCTTGGAGATGGAACATATAACTATTTTGTATTTCCAGCAGATGAATTTATTCAAAGCGACGTTAGGGGGTTGTTTGTAAGTATTACTAAATATGCACGAAAAAACAACAATGAATATTTTTATACAGCACATGAATATCAGGGTACACAATATTGCAGTGACTTATACGGAAAACTATACTATAGGATAATATATAACGGATTATTTAATGAAGACAATGTGCCATATATTCCATAATGTATAATATCGGTTTAGATGTATAAAAAGATTTAGTATTTTTCAATGGAAGTTTTGTAGCATAAAAACTGAAATAGGTATCTTGTATCAATGAAAAAGATTATACCACCAGGGCCGGCTCCCTGACAGAAATGGCTGTTTGCAGCTAATAGACGTTCAGGAGGAGGTTTACTGCCTGCCCATTGAGGATACGTTACGTTAACAATGTCTTGTGAATTTTGGAAAATCAGCACAATGTTGGATCTCATCCTATGTAAATAGTTAATACTATGCTGCCTTATTTCATTTTTCATACAATTACTGCATTATATCTTGCACCAGTGGCGCGAGTTTTAAAGGAGCAATATATATGGATGAATTAGCAAACCTAGAGTATGAGTCTTTACTGAATGAAATCAAAGACTTAATACATCAAAAGCAATTTCAGGTTTTAAGACAAATAAATTCAGAAACGATAAACTTATATTGGGAAATTGGTGAAGAAATTTTTAAACAGCAAAAAGAAAAAAGCTGGGGTAAGTCCATCGTCAATATCTTATCAAAAGAATTACAGAAGGAATTTCCTGGAGCCAAAGGATATTCATCTGCGAACCTTTGGCGAATGCGTAATTTTTATCTGAGTTATCGAAATTCTGAAAAACTCGCGCCATTGGTGCGAGAAATCAGTTGGAGTAATAATATCGTCATTATGGAAAAATGTAAAGATGATTTGCAACGAGAATTTTATATCCAAATGACAAAAAGATATGGCCGGATCAAAAGGATACTTACAAATTTTATCGAAGCACAAACCTATGAAAAACACATTGACACGTAGTTTAACAACTTCAGGTATTTGACTGAGAAGGTAACTGAGCGAGAAATCGACATTTATAGGAAAAATAAAATATGATAGATAAAGTTTTAACAGATCCACGTAAGCTTATGACAATTGAATTGAAAAATAAAGGTATTGATATTAATGAAATATGTGTACCTAACAGAGTATACCTTTTGGCTGATGATATATTTGATTATATGGTTAGCCTTAATTGTGGAGAGTATGGGTTTCCAATCGGAGGAAAGTTATGGGTATTAAAGGATAATCCAATGGTTGGATTTATAAAATCAATGATGTGTTCACCTGCTATTGCAACTCAAGCAGAAGATTTGATTGCTTGTGGAGTAAAAGAGTTGATTCATGTAGGGTATGCAGGTGGATTACAAGAAAACATGAATCCTGGAGATATTGTAATAACAAAAGGGGCATATAATGATACTGCTGTAGCTCGATTATATGGATTTGATTATAAGTATATAGAATCTTCTTCTGAACTTTCGGATAAGTTAGTAAATATAATGAAACAGAATCAGACAGCGGTGTCTTGCGGAAAAACATGGACAACTGATGCTGGGTATCATGAAACCGTAGGACAGGTGCTTTCATATAGAAATAAAGCGGCGTTATGCGTAGAAATGGAAGGTGTAGGGTTATTTACAATTGCAAAGTATCGTGAATGTGCCGCATCGGCGATTTATATTATATCGGATGTATTTGAAGATGAGGAATGGCTCTTAGGGTGGAGCGGGGAGGCAATTCCTAATGCTGTTAAAGCTGTGTTAGAGGCTATCGTGGATAATGTTTGAATTGCAAATGGGATGATAAAAAATGCAGTAAATACTGTAATAAGTTGCTGGCATGGATATGATGCAACCCGGCCGCGCTGACAGAGATGGGAACTGGCGGAATGAATTCTGCTGTACTGCGGGCAGGATGTGGTTACAAATCAGTTTTTTATCAACAACAACCAGGATAATTATTCGATGTATCCGCTTACCAGAGATCTGGTGACAGAGATTGCAAAGGCTCCGACGTATAAGCTGCGGCAGGTGATGAATGAATATCTGTCGGTGACGAACGATGAGTATGCAGTGGTGAAGTTCACCGGGAAATCGAAGTTTATTCTGGAAGAGGAAGAGAAGTTGTTTGAAATTTTGCGGGGGCTGCGCGCGGAGCTGGCGAAAAAGGAAGGGGTGCCTCCTTATATTGCTTTTTTGAATAAATCCCTGGTACATATGTTACCTGAGCCAGAAGAAATTATTAGACGATAAAACTATTGGAATAATACGTGGAGAGGCGGAATTTTTTTATTGTGTTAGTTACGAAGAAGTACCGTAATATTTACGGTCACCGATTTGACACAGTAGGAGAATATATGTATTTTTTTCAGGCTTATAACCCGCAGAAATAAAGCGATATGGAGGTTGGTATATGGAGTGGAAAGAACTGTTGGGAGAATCAACAGAATATGACAAAAAACAGGCAGTTGAACGAAAGAAGCCCAAAAGCTGGTTAAAGAGTATTAGTGCATTCGCTAATACTTCTGGTGGTACATTGATTTTTGGCATATCAAATGAAGAAGAAGTAGTTGGGCTGAGTGATATCAGGTCAGACTCCGAATTTATCAGCCAAAAGCTAAAAGAGAGGATCTATCCGTTTCCAGAAGTTGTTATGAAGCTTTATAAGACGGAGGATGAAAAAAATTTACTCCTTGTGCATGTCCCGGAAGGAACTGAAACTCCCTATTATTACAGTGCGGACGGTGTTACAGAGGCATATATTCGAATTGGAAATGAGAGCGTGATTGCCGGCCCGACAGAACTAAAGCGTTTGGTGATGAGGGGAAAGAATACAAGCTACGATTTCCAAATTTCATCCTATCAGTTTGATGACTATTCTTTTACCAAGCTCCGCGAGAGATATAAGGTTTGGACTGGCAAAAGTTTGCCAGATAATGCGTATGAGTCTTTTGGTATTAAGGACAGTAATGGACATTTAACGAATGCAGGCGCTCTTATCGCAGATGAATCTCCGATCTGGTGGTCACGTATATTTTGTACCAGATGGAATGGTTTAGACAAGAGTGGTGGATTGCTGGATGCATTGGATCATACGGAATTCAACGGAAGCCTCATTACTCTTCTGAATGAAGGATTTGCCTTTGTAAAACGTAATATGAAAACTATGTGGAAAAAGCAGCCATTAGGAAGGCTGGAATTTCCGGATTACAGTGAAGATAGTGTATTTGAGGCATTAGTTAATGCGCTGATACATCGGGATTATCTTGTTAATGGCAGTGAAGTTCATATTGATATCTTTGATGATCGATTAGAAATCTATTCACCGGGTGGAATGCCAGATGGAAGTTTCATACAGGATCTGGATATCAACACAGTTAGTTCCGTGCGAAGAAATCCATTGCTTGCAGACATTTTCGGTAGATTAGGATATATGGAGCGTCAGGGAAGTGGATTAGGTAAGATTTGTAGAGCTTACGAGCATCAGGATAACTATGTTCCTGAGAAGGAACCCATTTTTACTTCGACCAGATCATCTTTTTTTGTTATTTTAAAAAATTTGAATTATGGCTTAGAATTTATCGAACAAGAGCAAACGATGCCAGGTGGCACTAATAATGGCATCAATGTTGGCACTAATGTCACCGATAATCAAAAAAGTGACCCTGATAGATTAGAAAAAGTTATTTTAAGAATTTTAAATGAAGAGCCTGAAATTACGACACGAGAACTCGCAGAACGGTCGAAAGTATCAGTTAGAACCGTAAAAAGGATTATATCAGATTTGAAAAATAGAAATCTTTTATCAAGAGAAGGATCTTCCCGAAAAGGAAAGTGGGTAGTCAGTCATGAATGAACTGAATTTTCTTGAAGCTATAATACTGTAGTTGGCACGATATTAATAGAAAGAATAGAATGGTAAATTTAGCAATTGCAAAATAATTTACTGTCACTGACTTGACACAAGCCGGCAGGGCCGGCAGAGACGGGGAACCGTCGGAGTGTATTCTGCTGTACGGCGGGCAGGACGTGGTGACGAACCAGTTCTTTATCGACCATAACCAGGACAACCAGGAGATGGATGCGCTCACCAGGGATCTGGTGACGGAGAGGGACCGGGACCGGCTGCGTAAGATGACCTTCTACTGCTTTACGAATGAATGCCTGCGGGATTATATTCTCCGGTATTTTGGGGAATACGGGGCGAATTACTGCGGGAATTGTGCGAACTGCCTGAGCCAGTTTGAGGAAGTGGATGTGACGGAGATCGCACGGGCGTTGCTTGGATGCGTGCTGGCGTGCAGGCAGAGGTATGGGACGAATGTGATCATCGATACGGTGCACGGGGCGAATACGGCGAAAATCAGACAGTACCGGATGGATGAGAATCCGCATTATGGAGAGCTTGCCAAAGTGCCGACGTATAAGCTGCGGCAGGTGATGAATTACCTGATGCTGCAGGAATATCTGGCTGTGACGAATGACGAGTATGCGGTGGTGAAGCTGACCGGGAAGTCAAAGCTTATCCTGGAAGAGGATGAGACGGTGACAATGAAGATGGCGAAGGAGCAGGAGCATCCGGCTAAGACGGCAGGAGAAAAGAAAGGAAAGAAGAGCCGGGGAGCGGCGGCCTTTGAACTGGAGGAAGAGGATGAGAAGCTGTTTGAAGTCCTGCGCGGGCTGCGTTCGGAACTGGCGAAAAAGGAAGGGGTGCCTCCTTATATTGTTTTCTCGGATAAATCGCTGGTACATATGTGTGTGATACGGCCTGTGGATAAGAATGAGATGCTTTCGGTGTCGGGAGTGGGGGAATTTAAGTATGAGAAATATGGGGAAGCGTTCCTGGAGAAGGTGATCGAATTTAATAAAGAGCATGGAAAGACGGATGCTCCGGACAGTCTGGGAGCGGTGGAGTTTTCCAGTCTGGATTATGATGTGGTACAGGATTATGAAGGGGATGCGGAGAAGAGCGGGGAAAGTCTGTTGTGAGGAATTCGTCAGGGAAGAAGAATAAGACGGAATTTGTGATGACGGAGGAGATCGCCGCCCAGCTGCATTATGTGGAAAAGATGTCTCTGAGTGATTTGGTTGGGCAGATGAATGATTTGCGGGATGAGGGCACGACGAAGCGTCTGACAATAAAGGCGGTGGAGCAGATGCTGCTGGAGGAAGGGCTGTTTGAATTGAAATTCGTCAACCGGATGCCGCTGCGGAAGATAACGGAATATGGGACGGAGTTTGGGATAGAAGCGGAAACACGGATTAGTTCGAAGGGGAATGAGTATGAGGTGTTTTATTATACGCAGGAGGCGCAGAGAGGGGTTGTAGAGCTGCTGCTGATGGCGGAGGATAGCGGGAAATGAAGGGGGAAAAGCATGACTCAGATTATTTTTGTAGAGGGTATTTCCGGCGTGGGCAAGTCAACAATGGTGCGGATGCTGTCCGACAAACTATGTGAAAAAGGGTATACGGTTAAATCTTATTTAGAATTTGACTAAGCGGACTCAGTACTTTAATATTCTTACTTCCCTTAAAAAACCTGGCCATCGCTTTTCCCGGCCGGAAAAAACCATCCTTTTTCTGATGCCGGTTGTGGTCTGCATCCAGCCTGCCACAGGTTGATAACGCATGGATATGCGGATGATACGAAAGATTAGAGCCCCACATATGTATGATGCAGATAAATCCTGGCATACGGTGTAAATTCTGTATATATGAGAATAAATCAATTTTATATAAGAATAAATCATTGATTCCTACCAGGGCTTGTGGAAAAATGAAATAAAAGCATCAAATAGGAGAACGAAATGACAGGCAGAATCCCTGTCTGATTCACAAAATAGTATAGCCAATTTAAAATGGGGAGATAAGGAGTAACTATGAAATTATGGTATGACAAACCGGCGCGTTTCTGGCATGAGGCCCTGCCAATCGGCAACGGCAGAATGGGTGGCATGGTGCATGGCGGTATCACAAGAGAGTTGATTCAGTTAAATGAGGACAGCGTCTGGAGCGGGAAGCATCTGAACCGCATCAACCCGGATGCAAAGGAGAATCTTCCCGTGATTCGAAAGCTGATTCGGGAAGGCCGGGTGGAAGAGGCGCAGCGGCTCGCCATGTATGCGCTCTCAGGTGTGCCCAATTCCCAGCGTTCCTATCAGACGGCGGGTGAATGCTGTCTGCAGATGCACCATGGGGATGAGGTACAGGATTATAGAAGAGAGCTGGAGCTTGCAGAGGGCATTTCCCGCGTAGCTTATACGGTGCAGGGCGTACGTTATATACGGGAAAGCTATGTATCCTATCCGGAGAACTGTATGGTGATGGTGCTGAGGACAGAAGACGGAACCGCTTTTTCCTTTGATTGTCTCCTGGGACGCTGTCACAATGCCACAGATGAAGTGGAAAAGGTGGATGAGCATACGGTTTGCTTTACCGTGGACGGCGGGCAGGAGGGGATATCCTTTGCTGCGGCGCTTTGCGCGAAGGCAGTGGGCGGTTTTGTGCGTGTCATCGGCGAACATCTGCTAGTGAGGGACGTGCGGGAGGCATATCTCTATCTGGATATTGAGACGAGCTTCCGGGAAGTGGATTACCGGAAAGTCTGTCTGGACAGAATCAGAGCGGCGGCTGAGAAGGAAGAAGCGGATATCCGCGCCGTGCACAAGGAAGATTTCGGCTCTGTTTTCAACAGGCTTGCCCTTTCCTTTGAACTGACGGATGCAGGCCTTGAGCAGATTCCAACAGACGAGCGTTTGCGCAGAGTGCAGGCAGGCGAGAGGGATATGGGGCTGATGGAGCTGTATTTCCAGTATGGCCGATACCTTCTGATGTCTTCGAGCAGGAAGGGAAGCCTTCCCGCTAATCTGCAGGGTATCTGGAATGACAAGCTCTATCCTGTGTGGGAGAGTAAGTTCACCATTAATATCAATACAGAGATGAATTACTGGATTGCAGGAAGCGGGAACTTAAGCGAATGCCAGATCCCCCTCTTTGATTTACTTGAGCGGGTGAAGGAGAACGGCAAGGAGACGGCGCGGAAGATGTATGGGTGCAGAGGAAGCGTTGCCCATCACAATACGGATTTGTACGGGGATACGGCGCCCCAGGATCACTGTATCACTTCCACTTTCTGGGTGATGGGAGAGGCCTGGCTTGCCACCCATATCTGGGAGCATTATCTGTATACGGGTGATGCGGCGTTCCTGCGTGAACATTTTGATGTGTTGGAGCAGTGCGTGACCTTCTTCTATGATTTCCTGATAGAGGACGAAGAGGGGAATTTGGTGACTTCCCCGTCCATGTCGCCGGAGAATACTTATGAAAGGGCGGATGGAACGTACGGCGTGCTCTGTGAGAGCGCAGTGATGGATACAGAGATTTTAATGGAGCTTTTCTCCTGCTATATCAATGCCTGCAGAGTGCTTGCGCTTGACGAAGAGAAGGTCAGGAAAGCGGCCTGCGTGATGGAGCGCTTCCCAAAGCTGAAAATCGGCAGATACGGACAGCTTATGGAGTGGATGGAGGATTATGCAGAACCGGAACCGGGACATCGGCATATTTCCCATGTATATGGCGTGTATCCGGGAAGTTCCATTTCTTATGAGAAGACAGGTGAACTGATGGATGCGGCGAAAGTGACGCTTGAGAGGCGTCTGGCAAACGGCGGCGGTCATACCGGCTGGTCGCGGGCATGGATCATCGGCTTATGGGCGCATTTCAGAGATGGAAGGAAAGCGTACGAGAACCTGCAGGAGATCCTTACCATGGGCACTTATCCCAATCTGATGGACAATCATCCGCTTGGCGAGCATGATTATGTATTCCAGATAGACGGTAATCTCGGCGCATCGGCGGCTGTCCTTGAGATGCTTGCCTACAGCAGACCGGACAGACTGGAACTTCTGCCGGCGGTGACGGCTGAGATGGCGGGCGGACGATTGAGAGGTATGGGACTTCGAAGCGGCGGAACTCTGGATATGGAGTGGAAAGACGGAAAGGTGCTGTGGTACCGTATCGTGCCCGGACGGGATACGGAACTGGTAATATGTGTAAATGGAAAAACGGAAGAAGTGAAGCTGCAGGACGGTGTGGAATATTGCGGAAAATAAAACAGGATAAAATATTTTGGTACTACCTGCTGACTTATCTTGCGGTACTGTTTATTCCTATGCTGATCTGCTGTTTCTATTATATTTATATGCTGTCCCTGATTGCAGAGGATGATATCAGGGCAAAAGAGAGTGAGCTTTCCCATGCCGTGGTGCTTGTGGACAATGTGCTGGACGAGTTTGAGTATCTGGGAGATTCTATCGCTGCTAATTCTTACGTGAATGGATTCAGCAGGAGAACGAATGTATTCGACTATCCCAATACCTATCGGGTGTATGAACTGCGGGATTCCCTGCCGGATTTGTACCAGATGAATCAGTCTATTTTTTCATATTTCATCTTTTTTGACCAGAGTGAAATGGTTATAAGTAAAAATGCGGTGTATACTTATGAAGAATTTTATAACCTGTATATGCATGCGGACAAATATGCAGGCTTTGAAGATTGGTATACGCATATGAAAGAGGAGAAAGCTCTCTATGGGCTTTCTCCTATAGAAAGGTATTACTATACAAAAGATGAAAAGGATGTATATTTGAAGCTTTGCTATTATGAGAGACCGCTTATGTCGACGAGTGCAGAATCCAGCAGCAGGATTCAGATATATATGGAAGAGTCCGCGCTGGAAGAAATGCTGCCTGTGCCTGTGGAAGGCGGGATTCGCTTTATGGTGGATATGAACGGACAGCTGCTTTATTTCCGGCAGGATATCTCAGAGGAGCCATGGCAGCAGGAGAGAATCCTGGAACTGAGGCAGCAGATACAGGAAGAAAAGAAGGGAGACCGACTGAAAATCCGATTTGGCGGAGAAGAATATGAGGTTGTAAAGTATGATTCCAGCCGTTCAGGGCTTACCTATTACGAATTGCTGCCGCAGGATGTGGTAATGAAAAGAGTACTTTCCACCTTGTTGGTATCCGGTGTATTTATTCTGGCAGGAGCAGTGACAGGCATACTGCTCAGCTATTATTTGTCAATGCGAAGCGTCACTCCGATCAATGATATCCTGCGCCAGGTATCCAGGAGTACGGAACATTTTGAGGGACATCAGTCGGTATTTTCCAGTTTAAAGACGACGTTTAATTACCTTGCGGCTACGAATACCAAACTTGCGGATGCGATTGAGAGCCAGCGCCCTTATCTGCGGAATGCATTTATGAACCGTCTTATTTATGGAGATTTCAAGGTGGATGGAGAAGCGGAGAAAATTGCGGAGCACGTGGGTTTTGAATGGAGAGACAGGGTGTTCGGTGTTGTATTGTTCCGATTTCATCTGTTTCCCGGGGATGTAAGGGAAGAAGATATGAAATTAATGTGCTCCTGCATCCTGTCCCTGATGGAAGTGATAGAAAAGGAGGTTCCGGACAGTCTGTATACCAGTTTGGGTGAAGAACAAGTGGTACTGCTTCTGGGCATTTCGAAGGAACGGGAAAGTTTGTTCCAAGCGGAAGTGGAAGAGATTATCCTGCGTATCAGGGAGAATATCTCATTCAGTATTGCAGAGAAACTTTTTGCCTATGGCGGCAACCGGGCAGAGAAGCTGGAGCAGGTTTATGAATCCTATCAGAACGCATCCTATATGATTTTTGATGAAAATGACCAGATTGAGAATCCGATTATCTGGTATCGTGAGACTGCTGTGGATGTGCTGAAGTATCCGCCGCAGGATTTGCAGGTGAGGCTGGGACATTTTGTAATGGCGGGAGACGGCAGGGGACTGCATGACGCGCTGGAAGAGATTATGAAGAAATATATCATAGAAAACAATCTTCCCGTGTATCTGCAGCAGATGTTGCTGAGTGAACTGCAGTCTGTGCTTTTCCGCATCATAGGGCGTATGGGGATGGGGGAAGATGATTACAGGAACTATTATGCGAAGCTGGAGGAGAACCACAATGCGCCCCTGATTACACAGTTTATAGGTACCCTGAATCTTTACAGACAGGTATGCGAATATGTGGACAGCCAGAAGCATTGGGGCATGTTTGATATGAATTCCTCTGCGGTGACGGCATATATTGATACTCATTTCGGAAATCCGGAATTATGTCTGGCTTCCGTGGCAGCGCATTTCAAATTAAGTGAAGGGTATTTGTCCCAAATGTTCAAGAAAACTTACGGAACGAATTTCTCCACATATGTGGAAACGGTTCGGGTGGACAAGGCGAAAGATTTTTTGATGAATACCAATTTGTCTGTCAGT
Organism: Lachnospiraceae bacterium; assembly: GCA_022845955.1. Lineage (GTDB taxonomy): Bacteria > Bacillota > Clostridia > Lachnospirales > Lachnospiraceae > Eisenbergiella. Next base: position 5,015,936 of record AP025576.1, on the reverse strand, counting down.
GAGATTTCGGAATTGGTGGGTTACCTTGCACAAAATACTTTTGGCAGAGCCTTCAAGAGAGTGACGGGGCTCAGCCCTTCGGAATATAGAAAAAAGAAGCGTGTATCTACTTGAGAAAGCCCGTATTTACGGGCTTTCTTAATTTTTGCATGGTAGTACAGGGAGAATTGTAGAATGATTTTTTGAAGAAAAGGTGATAATTTGATTTCAGCAAAACAAGAGAAGGAGGTACGAATTGAAAACGAAAGTAAAGACTCGGCAGCCTGGAAAGCGCGGAACCTTTGGCCATTACTTTAAAGCTCATTGGCAGTTGTATATGATGGTTGCTTTCCCGGTAATTATGTTGGCAGTGTTTTCCTATGCACCCATGTACGGTATTCTGCTGGCATTCAAAAATTATCGGATTGTGGACGGCATCTGGGGAAGTCCCTGGGCGGCACATTTCGGATTGGACAATTTCATACGGTTTTTTAATAACTATAATTTTATGGAGAGTTTGAGAAATACTTTGGTGATTTCTCTCTACACTCTGGTCGTGAATACTCCCTGCGCCATCATTCTGGCTTTAGCGTTAAATTATGTCAGGAAGGTGAAGTTTAAGAAGTTTGTACAGATGGTAACATATTTGCCATATTTTATATCTACCATTGTATTTGTGGGGATTTTGAATGCGGTATTCGATACCCGTGTAGGAGCTGTCGGAAGTTTCTTTTATGAAAATATGGGGATGAATATTCTCGGTATACCGGAGCTTTTTTCTTCTGTATATGTATGGAGCGGCGTGTGGCAGACGGTCGGTTACGGTTCCATCATTTATATCGCGGCGCTTGCAGGTGTGGATATGGAGCAGCATGAAGCGGCGATTATTGACGGCGCGACCCTGCTTCAGAGAATCCGTTATGTGGATTTGCCCGCGATTGTGCCCACGGCAGTGATTATGCTGATTCTGGAGATCGGACGAATGCTGAACATGGGTTATGAGAAGATTCTTGCGATGCAGAATCAGAACAATCTCTCTGTGTCGGAGGTTATCCCGACCTATGCGTTTAAGGTGTCTTTGGTATCCTCTTTCCCTGATTATTCCTATGCGACGGCTATCGGTTTGTTCCAGTCAATGGTCGGATTGATACTCATCCTTCTGTCCAATAAGATTGCGAAGAAGCTGACCGGCGACGGATTCATTTAAGGAGGCAGGGAAAATGAAAAACAAGAAGATTACACAGGATAAGGTAGTTTATTTTGTTAATTACATATTACTGGCCTTATTTTCGATTGCTGTACTGTATCCGTTGATTTACGTAGTCAGCTGTTCCTTCAGTTCCGGAGAAGCGCTGATGTCAGGACGAGTGAAATTTTTGCCGGTAGAACCGACTTTGCTCAGCTATAAGACGGTATTCCAATATGATGCTATTTGGACAGGTTATTTGAATTCCATTGTATATACCTTTGTGGGAACTGTTATCAGTATCATTCTTACGCTTTTTGCGGCATATCCGCTTTCCAGAAGTGATTTTCGCGGCGGCAGTATACTGATGAAGCTGTTTCTGTTTACCATGATGTTTAATGGCGGTCTGGTCCCTACTTATTTGTTGGTCCGCAATCTTGGCATGGTCGATACGATCTGGGCGGTAGTGCTGCCTACGGCAGTGAATGCTTACAATATCATAGTGGCAAGAACCTTCTTCCGTCAGACGATTTCCAAAGAACTGCAGGAGGCGGCGGAGCTGGACGGATGTTCTGATTTTAAGTTTTTCACAAAGATTGCTATTCCGTTGTCCATGCCCATTATTGCAGTACTTTGTCTGTGGGTAGCGGTTGCGCTTTGGAACGGATACTTCAATCCTTTAATTTATATCAACTCCCAGGAGAAATATCCGCTGCAGCTGGTTCTTCGAAGAATCCTGCTGATGTCCCAGGTGGATTTCGGTAATTCCGCAGTGGATCCGAAGGTGGTAATGGAGAATCAGTTCTTAAGCCAGATGTTAAGATACGGAACGATTATCATCAGCAGTCTGCCTTTGATGATTATCTATCCTTTTGTACAGAAGTATTTTGTAAAGGGTGTCATGATTGGTTCTGTAAAGGGATAAACGTTAAGAGTAACTGTGAGGGTACTGAACAGTTACATGTGATTTTATATATCAATCGGGGAGACCCGTTGTTTATAAAAATTTTTTTAGGAGGAAAAAATATGAAAAAGAAAACATTATGGGGAAAGAAACTGCTATCATCGGCAGCCGTACTGGCGCTCGGCGTTTCTCTCCTGGCAGGCTGCGGCAGCACGGATACTCCGGCAGCAGGTGCGGGAGGGACAACGGATAGCGGAAAAGCTGCAAGCGGCGATGCCTTCGCATTTGAAAGCGTAAGCGATGTTACCTTCCCTCTGGAAGAGAAGCTGACAATTGACGTATTCGTTTATGCATCCCTGACTGGCGGCGGAACCTATCAGAACAATTACGTAACCGACTGGATTGAGGAAAAGACCAACATTCATCTGAATTTCGTATATGATGTAGACGGCGATGATGCGAAGACGAAGCTGAATCTTGTAATGACTGACCCTAAAAATCTGCCGGATCTGTTCCTGGCAACCGGTTGGACCAAGACCGAGCTTCAGGACTACGGTAAGCAGGGATTAATCATTCCTATGAACGACCTGCTGGAAGACGCTCCCAACTGGAACGCAATGAATGAAGAAAGTCCCATGAGAAGAGCAGACCTCGTTATGTCAGATGGTAATATTTATACTTACGGCGATAACAATGAGTGTTTCCATTGCCGTTATCAGAACAGAATGTACATTTATATGCCTTGGGTAGAAGCATTGAACGACGGCCATATTCCTGAGACTACGGATGAACTGTATGAGTACCTGAAGAAGGTGAAAAACGAAGATCCCAACGGCAACGGCCTTGCGGATGAAGTTCCCATGAGCGGTTTCATTGGCGGCTGGTCTTCTGATCCTACAGTATGGATGATTAACTCTTTCATACAGTGCAATAACCCTCTGAGCAATACCAATCCTACTGTCGCTGCAGGTCTTGTAGTAAACGATGGTAAGATTGAGTATTCTGTAATGAAGGATGAGTACAGAGAAGCGCTTCGTTACATCAATAAGCTGTATTCCGAAGGACTTCTGGATCCTCAGACCTTTACACAGGACAATACACAGTTCGCTGCAACACTGAAGAACGAGACGCCTCTGGTAGCAGTTTACCCTGCAGGCGGCCCTCAGACAGATGATGAGTTTTGGGCAAATAAGGATGGTGAGTGGCAGAACTGGGAAGTATTCGCACCTGTAGAAGGCCCTGAAGGTGTAAGACTTTGTGCAAAGAATCTTGACAACTACTTTGGTATGGGGATCGGAAGTATTTCCTCTACCTGTGAATATCCTGTAATCGTAACCGCACTTCTGGACTTCCTTGCAAGCGCGGAAGCCAACAATGTACAGTCCTATGGTCCGGAAGGCCTTGGCTGGAACTTTACCAATGAAGGAACCTCCCTTGCAGGCGGAACTCCTACTGTTGAGAAGCTGATTATTCCTGAAGACTATGACTGGCTTGGAAATGGCTATGCAAAGGATTACTCCGGCGAAAACGGCAAGCATTATCGTTGGGCAGCTGACGCATCCGTAAGATGGTCCTCTGCAAGAGCACGCGGCGAACTGATGATTCCGGATCCTGATCATGATACCGAGTTCTATCTGCAGAAGGCAGGCGAGCTGTATCAGCCCTATGAGCCTGCACTTGAAACCCTGGTTCCCAACCTGGTATTCGAAGGCCCTGACGCGCAGATTATCAGTGAAGCAACCCTGCAGATCGGCGGTTATGTAAATCAGGCTCTGGTACAGTTTATCACTGGCGATCTTGATATTGAGACCCAGTGGGAAGAGTATCTGACAACTCTGGAGAAGATGAATGTGCAGCAGTACATCGATACCTATCAGAAGTATTATGATGCTTATATGGCAAATGCTGCAAAATAAAAATGAAATAAGAAAGTTCATTTTGGAAATGAGGGTGTCCTCCGGACTCCCTCATTTTTTAAAAAAAGAAAGGCAGGGTGTTTCCTATGAATGTACAGAAACATTTTATCAGAAAAGAGGCCGGATCACGCTGGCTGGACGCAACGCCTATGGGGAACGGATTCCTGGGGGCCATGGTGTACGGACATACTACCAGGGACAGAATCCAGTTGAATGAGGATTCACTGTGGCATGGTAAATTCAGGGACAGAATCAATCCCAACGCGAAAGAGCATCTGAAAGAGGTCCAGGAATTGATTCTTGACAGGAAGTTCGAAGAAGCGGAGGAGCTGATGTTCTCTCATATGGTATCCGCTCCTGGCAATATGAGGAATTTCTCACCTCTGGGTGAACTCAATCTTGCGTTAAATACCGCGCTTCCGTTCCAGATGGGATGGCTGCCGGAGTCCGACGGTGAGAATTATGTATCTGATTTGAATATGGAAGAGGGTATTCTTTACATTTCCCATGAAGACAAGAGCGTACGGTATACAAGGGAAATGTTCGTCAGTAATCCGGACAGAGTACTCTGTATCCGCTTAAAGAGCGATAAGGAGAAAGCAATCCGGCTGGATATGCTGCTCAATCGTGTCCCTTTCACGGATCAGAGGCTGCCTGATGACAGGAGACCGGGGAAATTCGTCAGCGCCGGCGTATGGCCTGTGACCAGATGTGAGAGAATCTATACCGAAAAGGGCCATACCCTGATGATGGAAGGGGATGAAAATGGTACAAGATTTGCCTGCGGCCTGACTGTGGTGACGGATGGACGGATTGAGGACTGTTATGCGAAGCTGGTTGCCCATGAAGCGGGCGAGGTCGTAATTTATCTGGCGGCTTCTACGGATAACAGGGAAGAAGACTTCGTCAGCAACGTGAAGTCTTCTCTTGAAGCGGCGCGTGCAAAAGGGTATGCTGATATCAGGGCTGACCATATTGCGGATTTCACTTCTTACATGGAAAGATGTACGCTTGCGCTGCCTGAGGATGAGAAAGCAGGAATGTATTTCCAGTATGCGAGGTATATGATGGTATCTGCCGGAAGAGAGGGCGCGACGGCCATGAACCTGCAGGGTATCTGGAATCATGAGTTTTGTCCCAGCTGGGAGAGCAAATATACGACGAATATCAATCTGCAGATGAATTACTGGCCTGCGGAAATCTGTAATCTGTCCACACTCCATGAGCCTCTCTTTGACCTGATTCATACGGTACAGGAAAGAGGACGGGATGTGGCGAAGAGAATGTATGGCTGCAGGGGAAGTATGTGCCATCACAATACCGACATCTATGGAGACTGCGGTACGCAGGATATGTATGCGGCGGCGGCATTCTGGCAGATGGGCGGCGCATGGATGGCAATGCATCTGTGGGAGCATTATCTTTTTACCTTGGATGAGGATTTCCTGAGAAAAGAATATCCCGTGATGGAAGAGTTTGCACTCTTCTTCGTGGATTTCCTGATTAAGGATAAGGAAGGGTATCTGGTAACCTGCCCTTCGGTATCTCCGGAGAACAGATTTGTTTTGGATGACGGTTCCGATACACCGATCTGCGCAGGACCTGCCATGGATAATCAGATCATCAGAGGCTTGATGAGTGCTTGTCTGGAGGCAGCGAAGATACTGGGCATCGAAAGTCCTTATAAAGCGGATTTTGAGAGAATCATCAGAGAGCTTCGCCCCAATCAGATTGATTCCATAGGCAGATTGAAGGAATGGGCGTGGGAAGAGAAAGAACTCACTCCGAATATGGTACATACTTCTCATCTGTGGGCAGTATTTCCGGGGGATGAGATTTCCTGGAATAAGGATAAGGAGATCTATGAAGCGGCCAGAAAATCCCTGGACTTCAGAATCGAACACGGCGCGAAAGCGACAGGCTGGGGCGGTGCATGGCATATTGCATTCTTTGCCAGATTCTTAAACGGAGAAGGTGCACAGACTGCTATTGACAGAATGTTTGAAAAGAGCTTTACGGCAAGCTTGCTGAATGCCGGAAACGTATTTCAGATTGACGGTAACCTGGGACTTCTGTCCGGTATGGCGGAATGTCTGCTGCAGAGCCACGCAGGGGTGCATTTCCTGCCTGCGCTTCCTCCGAAGTGGAAGAACGGCGAGGTCAAGGGCCTGCGTGCAAGAGGCGGCCTGGAAGTGGATATGGAATGGAAGAACGGAACGTTGCAGAAAGCAGAAATCCGTGCGGATAAGAACCGCAGAACGCTGTTTGTCGGTGAGGAACCTGTGCGGATTTCCTGCCGGGACGAAACGCTTTCCTGGGAAAAGGAAGAATTCGGGTATTCTGTGGAGCTGGAAGCAGGGAAAGCATATGAATTTGTGTTTTAGCCGGCGGCAGCTGTAACATTAAACGCTTTGGGAGACGGCGCGTATCCTCTTTCGCTGCTGCATATCAGGAATGGATTTGCGGCAGGAAAGGGGATATCAGTTTCCTTTGTTTCCGGATGTACAGAAGGAAAACAGGAGAAAATCGTAATGGAACAGGAACAGAAAATGTTAATTAACAGAAACTGGAAATTCATGCATGGTGATTTTCCGGAGGCGAAAGCGCCGGAATATGATGATAGGGAATGGTATGATATCGGGATTCCGCATTCTTTTGGGATTCCGTATTTCATGGAAAAGCAATTTTATATAGGCTATGGATGCTACCGCAAATGGCTGCAGATAGAGACTGGTTTTGATACGAAGAAGCTGTATCTGGAGTTCCAGGCAAGCTTTCAGGACACGGAAGTCTATGTGAACGGGGAACTTGCGGGCACGCACAGGGGCGGTTATACGGCATTTTTGATAGATATTACTTCCTTTGTACGGCCAGGCGCCAATTTAATTTTCGTGCGCGTGAACAACCTGTGGAATGCGAGAATCGCGCCCAGAGGCGGCGAACATGTCTTCAATGGCGGTATTTACAGGGATGTGAGCCTCATCGTGAAGGAAAACGTGCACGTGGCATGGTACGGTACGCGGGTGACGACGCCGGAGGTGTCCGCAGGAAGGGCGCGTATCGTGGCGGAGACGGAGGTGGAGAATACTTCTTTTGTGCAGGCAGACGGCAGGCTGGAATCCATCCTTCTGTATAAAGGGGAAGAGGCGGGCAGGATGGAGAGTGCGTTTTCCATCGCGCCGGAGAATATGACGAAGGTGGTACAGGAACAGTTCCTTGCGGATCCGCAGTTGTGGCATCCGGATACGCCGAATCTGTATACCATGGTCAGCAGAGTATATGTGGACGATGTGCCCGTGGATACTTACGAGACGGAATTTGGTATTCGATATTTTGAATTTACGGCGGATAAGGGCTTTTTCTTAAATGGAGAGCATTATGATATTCACGGCGCGAATGTACATCAGGATCAGGCGGGATGGTCGGATGCCGTGACGCATACGGCCATTGCGAGGGATATCGTTATGGTGAAGGAATGCGGAATGAACTTCATCCGCGGTTCCCATTATCCCCATCATCCGTATTTTGCAGAAGAATGTGACAGACAGGGAATTCTCTTTTGGTCAGAGAACTGTTTCTGGGGAACCGGAGGGGTGAAAGAAGAGGGGTACTGGACGGCAAGCGGTTATCCTGTGAATGAAGAAGATGAAGAAGAATTTGAGGCAAGCTGCATGCAGACACTTAGTGAGATGATTCGGGTGAACCGCAATCATCCCAGTATTATCGTGTGGAGTATGTGCAATGAACCGTTTTTCTCCGCACGGGAAGTGCTTGATAAGGCACGTGCGCTTGTGAGAAAATTAGTGGAGTACAGTCACGTACTGGATGATTCCCGTCCGGCGGCAGTGGGTGGTGCGCAGAGAGGAGGCTTCGATACGCTGGGTGATATTGCGGGGTATAATGGTGATGGTGCATCCATCTTCCTGAATCCGGGATTTCCGAATTTTGTATCCGAGTATGGAAGCAGTGTGCTTGACCGTCCGGGAGAGTTTATTCACAGATACAGAGACGGTGTGGAGGAGGACTATCCCTGGAGAAGCGGCAAGTGTTTGTGGTGTGCATTCCATCATGGCAGTATTCTGGGCAATATGGGACATATGGGGATGATTGATTATTACAGACTGCCTCTGGATACATGGTATTGGTATCGTGAGAATCTGGCAGGCGTCCCTCGTCCGGTAATACCGAAGAAAGGCGTACCCCACAGAGTTCGTCTGACACCGGGCAGCCTTACTATGAAATGTGACGGTACGGAGGATGTGAAGATAGTGGCGGAGGTGCTGAATGAAGAGGGTGAGAGAATCGATTGTAATCCACAGATAGAGCTTACAGTAGTTTCCGGCCCGGGCAGATTTCCGACTGGTAAAAACTTCATCCTGTCTTCCGGGAAGGAGAATCTGATTCAGGGGCTTGGAGCCATCACGCTTCGCGCTTATGACGGCGGAGAGACGGTGGTGCATGCAGTTTGTGAGGGACTGCTCTGTGACGAAATCAGGATTCAGGTGATTGGTGAAGAAGCGCCGGAGGGCTGCGCGCGTGTGGAGCTTCAGCCCCCGCCTTATGTGTGTGATGAACCGAAGCGCAGAAGCCTTGACAATATTGCCATCAATCGTCCGGTATTCTGTACAAGCGCAGAGGAAGGGCATCCGGCCCGGAACGTGACAAATGGTGATATGAAGACCTACTGGAGACCGGCAGAGGATGATACGGAACGTATGGTATTGATGGATCTGGAAGGCACGAAGGAGATTCAGAGCGTGGTGGTTGTCTTCGCGGAAGTGACAAATGCGGATTATGAGATTCTGCTGACGGATGACCGGAAAACATACCGCAGCGTCTATACTTCGGAGAAAGCCAATATTGATAATTTCCTGACGGTTCATCTGCCGGGAGAGAAAACGAGATATGTCTGCGTGCGATTCCCGGAGCGGGCTGTGGGGGTGTGCAAGGTGGAAGCTTTTGCATAATTGGAATAACAGTGTTTTTAATCTTTGGGGCAGGAATTGTGCAGGGAACGTATGCAGGGTTTCTGCCCCTGTCCGGCGAGGTGCCTGACGGGGAGCCAAATACTTCAACTCATGAAAACATGGCCTCCTTCTGTTGTGATGTGTTTGTTTATCAAGGTCCGCAAGTAAGTCAGGATATACGGAAAGAAATAAGTTGACAATTTAGGTAATATGGCTTACTATATCATATATGCTAAAAGCAAATTGCAAAGAAGCAAATGAGGTAGCTATATGAATATAAAAAAAGAAACGGCAACTGTCCAGATTCGGCAGATTGCTGAGAGACTGCAACTATCTCCAGGGACAGTCTCCATTGTTTTAAACGGCAGAGGAGACAGTATGAGAATTTCCAAGGCAACACAGCAGCGTGTCCAGGCCATGGCTAAGGAAATGAATTATCAGCCTAATATGAATGCAAGAAGATTAAGGCAAGCTGCTGGTGAAAAGGCATCCTATATTATTGCTGTGTATTGGTGTAATGATTTTTTGGATGAGTTGTTGGGGAAATTTTTTCAGGGTGCCTATCTGGTTACTAAAAATAGTAAGTTAAATGTGGAGATTGTGGTACAGCCATATGAATTCAATGAATTGAAGAAATTCAGAGAGAACATGAACAGCAATAGATATAATGGGGTAATTATCGGAGGCGCTTCAGAGGATGATCTTTCGTTTATGGAGGCAATGGATTTTAATATACCGATTATTTTAATGAACAGGCAATCCAATAAATTTAGCTGGGTCTCCATCAGCGATTATGAATCAGGCCGGAAATGCGCAAAGCTTTTTGTGGCCAGAGGACACAAAAAAGCTGGAATTCTCAATAAGAAGAATAAGGGGAGAGGATCCAGGCTTCGGGAACTGGGTTTTACAGAAGCGTGTGAAGAGTTCGGTATAGAAGTAGGGATGGAATGGACCGGAGTTGCAGAGAAAAGAAACTTCGAATCAGGTTATCAGGAAATAAAGAAATTTTTTATGGCTCAAAAAGACACGCCTACCGCTTTGTTTGTCATGGATAATGGACTTATAGGAGGGGTTCTCATGGCATTGAAAGAAAATAATATCCATGTGCCTGAGGATATGGAGATTATTGTATCAGGCGATGATGAGGCTTTGGAGTATACGACGCCGACAGTTACCTCTCTTCGCATGCCTATGCTGGATATGGCCAAAAGTGCGTTGGAAATGATGCTGACAATGATTGAAAATAATATTTCTATACCTATGAACAGGATATTAGTTCCTGATTTTATTATCAGACAAAGCTGCGGTGATTTTCCTGAGCTGGAGGATAGTGTAAAATAGAGTTGAAGGATATCTGCTGAAAAAATGTGGTTTAAAAAAGAACTCTCTTGTAAAGAGAGTTTCGTTTTAACAAATTGCTAAAACGAAGTTGCTTTTAGCAACGGCGAATTGTATTTATACAGGAGATATAACATATGCAAAAATAGTAACCGTAAATACAGATTAGAGAGTAGGAGTATAGACTATGGGATTATTGTACAAAACATTGGAGTCCTGCAGCAGGGCAATGTACCTTTATTTTCCGCCAATTCCTAAACATTCACCGTATAAACGGTGCAGCGTGACTGTTTTGCTGGATGAAGCAGATGAAGAAAAGATAGAAGGTATCCTTAAGAAAAGCGGTCTGGATAAGCTGGCTCAGGAAAAGCAGCTGGTATTGTCTTTTCCGGAACCGGGAACTGATGGATGGGATTATGATAAAGATCTGGATATTATTGATCAGATGCAGGGGGCAATGACATTGGAAAGAGAATTTGAACCCGTGCAGACCTATTTTGGAATTCCAACATGGGAAACCATGATGGATTCCTGGCACTTGATGAATGACACCCGTTATCTTATTGGAATTGGGAAAAAGGGAGCAGCTATGGCGTTGTCTATGGCCGCCTGTAAACCACAGAATGTTGCCGCAGTACTGGCAATAGGAGGGGAGCTGTCGCAAAAATCGTTGGAAAAGGCCGTTTATGCACCTGTACCAATTTGGCTGTGTGACACAAATGAAGATACGGTTTCTTATTTTGTCCGTGCAAATGAAACTCATAAATTACATGAAAACAGGTGGGAATGTCCTTTCAATCAACTGAAATGTGTAGAAATTCATCCTGAGGCAGATATGTGTCCGGTATTTCTGGAAAAGGTATGGAAGGAACTATTTCGGAAAGTACGCCGGACGAATACCGGACGTTATGGAAACGTGATGCACAGAACGGATATAGCGAAATATAACGGGGAGTACTTTATTGAAAATACAGAATTGGGAGACCAAGACGGAATGCCCCATACATGGCTGACTTTTGTGCCCGATTCTGTGAAGAGTATGCCGGAAGGGACAAAAGTGCCGCTTATGCTCTTTTTTCATGGCGGGTCAGATAATCCTGAGGAAGCGGCAGAAATGGCAGGATTTCATGAAATCGGAGAAAGAGAAGGCTTTATTACCGTTTATCCATGGGGCTCCAATCGCTGCAGCTGGAATATTTTTATGAATGATAAGGAACCGGATGATGCAGCTTATTCAGCAGCATTAATCAAATATATGATTGCCAATTATCCGGTTGATCCGTCAAGAATATATCTGTCGGGCTTTTCAAATGGTTCTTCACAGGCAATGGTAACGGCGATGGTGTACCCGGAGCTTATAGCTGCAATCTGCCCGATTGATGGAAATTGGCCTGGGGAGCGTGTTGGTCCTTCCGAAGTAGATTATGCAGATATCCGTCCTATGGCACTGGCTATGAGTAAGAAAGAGAAGTATGATTATCGGATGCCGGTATGGTATACATATGGGACAAGAGAACCCTCATACCCCGTATTCCGGGGAAGTACACAGCAGCATCAATATGATTTTTGGAAGCAATACAATCATATTCCTGTAAAGAAAACTCCGGAAAAAGGGAATTTGGTAACAGGGGGCGTGGGAGTTCCGGGTGATGAAATAGAAATCCGGTATTCTTCAGGACGCTTTGCGGAACACTGGTATTCTGTTAACCGTTTTTACAGTAATGACCCGGATCCAATCAATTTATATAATTACATTATGATGCATGATAAAGGTCATGAAATCGCAGAAATGGATCCATATTTCGGATGGGAATATGTGAAACATTTCCGTAGGAAAAAAGATGGGAGCCTGGAAATAAATTGATAAGAAAAAGGATATATGGTGGCTGATAATGAGAAAAGAACAGCAGTATAAAGCGAAATTATTTACGACAGGCTATCTGTTTTTAATTTTAATCAGTTTAACGACAGCAATGAGTTACAGTATGATTTCGACCTTAATTACTAATTACGCTGTAAAATTGGGAGGAACACTCGCAATGGCCGGAACAATAGCAGGTATTTTCTCGATGGCAGCATTGTTCAGCCGCCCGGTAGGAGGACTGATTTGTGATACGCTGAATAAAAAAAAGATTTGTATTATAGCAACGGTGGTGTTTTGTTTTAGTTTTCTGGGTTATGCTTTTTCCGCAAATATGGCGGTAATGCTTTTTTTCAGGATTATACAGGGATTTTCTTTTGGTATCAGCGGTACTGCCAATATGGCCTTAGTTGCCGAAATTATCCCAAAAGAAAGATTGGGAGAAGGCCTTGGATATTTTGGACTGGGCCAGGTGGTTTCACAGGTAATTGGACCGGTTATCGGTGTTGCGATGAAGGAACATATGGGCTTCCGGGCACTTTTTTATACCGTGGCGCTTATATCCGCTTTTGCCGTTGTTTTGTTGTTTTTGTTCCCATACGATAGTTCCTGTCATGATTCGTCAAAAACAGAAAAAAGAAATAAAAGTTACTTTTCCTTTCGGTATTTGGTTGCGTGGGAGTGCCTTTTTTATGCTTTGACTGCAGGAATGTTTTCCATGACAAACGGGATTACCAGTTCGTTTCTGGTGTTATTGGGGGATGAGCGGGGGATAGTAAACATAGCGCTTTTTTTTACCGTAAATGCTGCCTGCCTTTTTCTGGTAAGAATAATTATGGGGCGTATGGCAGACAGATCGTCTATTTTGATGATCGTAGGAGTCTCACTTGCGGTAAGCCTGTCATCAATGTTATTGCTTTCCAAAGCAATGATTTTGAAAACCGTTCTGATAGCTGCTTTATTGAAAGCAATCGGACAGGGAGGCGGCCAGATATCGCTGCAATCGGCCTGTATTAAGAGTGTGGATGAATCACGGATAGGTATGGCATCCAGTACCTATTATATAGGAGCTGATATCGGAAATGCGCTTGGTCCCGTTATCGGAGGATGTATTTCCGGAATATGGGGGTATGAAATGATGTTTCAGACAATTGCAGTATTAATGGGAGGTATGCTGATTCTTTTTGTAATTTATCAGAAAAGGAGAGGAGAATAAATGGGAGTCTTAAGATTTAATTATCATTCGGAAGTGTTGGGAATGTATACGGATATTACAGTTACTTATCCCACGGGAAAGTATACTTATAATACGACGTGTCCTTCAGAAAACCAGATGGGGGAACCGGGGAAATTACGTAAATGTTATCAGCCGGGGATGAAGCTCCCTACGGTCTATTTGATGCATGGCGGCGGCGATGATGATACTACGTTTCAGAGGATGAGCCGTGTGGAATTTTATGCGGAGCAGAATAATGTTATGACTGTGACTCCGCAGGTGAAGGATAGTTTTTTTCTGGATACGAAATATGGGATTCGTTATTTTACATATATTACGGAAGAACTGCCTGTTTTGATACGTTCCTTATTTGCGTCCTCGCCGGAAAGGGAAGATAACTTTGTGGTTGGTATGGCGATGGGAGGAAACGGGGCATTGGAGGTGTCAATGCGCAGGCCGGACTTGTATGCTGCGTGTGTAGATCTGTCCGGCGGTATCGGATGCAGCATTGATACCGATAACCTGGTTGAACAGATTAAAACGATACAAAGTCTGCCTAAATTACAGGGAGCTTTTGGAAATCCGGATCAGATACCGGGGAGTGAATATGATTTGGCAGTGTATGCCAAACACAATATGCAGGAACAAATTCCGGTTCCGGAGTTGTTTCTGGCAGTTGGGAAAGATGATTTTATACGGGATGTTGTCCGAAGAGACAGGGATGCTTTATTAAAAATGGGGTATAGTCTTACATATGAGGAACCGGAAGGTTATTCACATGACTGGATTTTTTGGGATGCCTATCTAAAGAAGACGTTTTACGAATGGCTTCCCATTCGAAACAGATAAAATAAAGAAGGAACAGGGAGGAAAGGTAATGAAATTGGGGGAAAGGTTTCGGGCATTTTGGAATAAGCCGTCACATATCGCATATTTGTTTATTGCGCCCGTTATGATTTTGCTTGTGACATTCAGTATTATTCCAATGATCGCATCATTCTTTTTAAGCACTTTCGATGCCGATATTTTTTTGAAGGATATCAAATTTATTGGACTTGGTAATTATCAAGAAGCTTTGCAGGATCCCAGGTTTTGGAATGGACTTTGGGTAACTGTAAAATTCGCTGTAGTGGAGGTTCCAATCCAGATGGTTGTTGCCATGATTTTGGCGGCTCTGGTAACTAAGAACAGCGTACAGAATAAAATATTCAGGGGAATTTATTTCCTTCCGATTATATGCTCTGCAACGGCGGTCGCTATCATGTGGAGAATGTTCCTGCATTCGTCAGTAGGAATTTTCACATATTTTTTGGAGCTTATGGGAATAAGAGGAGTCAATTTCCTGAATTCCCCAGATATTACCATTTATGTAATAATATTCATGTCTGTATGGAAGACGTTCGGAATATCTACAATTATCTTCGTTTCTGCAATGCAGAATGTGCCGAAGGATTTATATGAAGCCGCTGATTTGGACGGCTGCTCTAAAATAAAACAGTTCTTCAAAATTACGATTCCAATAATCATGCCTACCTTTTCCTTCATATTAATTACCAGGCTGATAGGTTCCCTGCAGGTATTTGACATTATTTTTACTACAACAGGAGGAGGACCTAACTATACGACTGAATCATTGGTCACATATGTATATACCCGCGCTTTTTCGACCCAGAACAGGTTAGGGTATGCCACTGCTTTATCGGAATTTCTGTTTGGACTGATTTTAGTATTAACTGTAATTATGTATGGAAAAATGTTTAAAAATAAGAACAATTAGGAGAGGCAGTATGAATGCTAAATGGAAAAGAAATCTGCAATACATACCAGTATTTTGTGTTCTTGTATTAGTGGGGCTTATTATTTTAATCCCGGTTATCTGGATGACCTTATGTGCTTTTAAACCGCAGAATCAAATCATTGCCTTTCCGCCTCATTTTTTCCCGGAATCATTGACATTGCAGAATTTCACGGCTGTCCTGCAGCGGATAAAGCTGGACAAATATGTAATAAACACAGTGATTTATGCTTTGGGGACAACAATCCCTTCCGTTTTCTTAAATGCCCTGGCAGGATATGCTTTTGCAAGACTGGAATTTAAAGGGAAAAATGTGCTGTTTATCATGACATTGGCAACGATGATGATACCTTTTCAGGTTATTATGGTCCCTCTGTTCATGGAGGTATATAAAATGGGTATGTATGATACCTATGCGGGCCTGATTATCCCAAAACTGGCATCAGCTATGAGTGTGTTTATGATGAGGGCCGCCTTTACAACATTGCCGAAAGAACTGGAGGAAGCCGCGAGAATAGATGGAATATCAGAATTCGGCCTGTTTTGGAAAGTTATGCTTCCTCTGGTAAAACCCACTATGGTGACATTAATAATATTGGGAGTAAATGGGGCATGGAATGATTTATTATGGCCTTTGCTGATTACGAGTTCCACAGATATGCGTACGTTGACCAATGGCCTTGCGTTATTTGTGGGTGAAAATACAATTCAATACGGCGCTGCGTTTGCAGGAGCTTTCATATCCATTCTGCCAATGTTTATTCTATACCTGGTGGGACAGAAATATTTTGTTGAGGGTACGGCGACAAGTGGACTGAAAGGTTAAAAGGAAGGGGATAAATATGGGATTCAGGGATATGGATGCATTATTGCAGAGTTTTGTTGAGAATGGGCCTGCTGGCTGTGGTTGTGCTATAGCCAGAAAGGGAGAAATTCTTTATGAAGGATACTTCGGATACGCCAACAAAGAACGGAAACTGCCTGTTACGGAGAATACCGTGTACAGACAGTATTCAATGACAAAGATTGCAATATATACTCTTTGTATGATGCTGTTCGAAAAAGGGAAATTTTTGCTGGATGATCCTATCAGTGAGTATTTCCCGGAATGGAGGGAAACAAGGAAATATGTAAAGGACATTGATGGCACTTATCAGATATGTCAGGCTGAAAGGGCTATCCAGATCAGGCATATAATGAGTATGTCCTGCGGGCTTCCGTATGGACATATGCCCGATGACACTCCGACAGGAAAAGAAATTTACCGGGTAACAGAAGAATTGAAAAAGAGAGGGCATTATACGCTGCGGGAGGAAATCAGAGCCGTTTCCCGGGTTCCCATCGCCTTTGAACCGGGATCACATTGGCTGTACGGCTTTGGCAGTGAACTGGCAGCCGGGCTGATTGAGGTGATAACGGGAATGGAGATTCAGGATGCGCTGGCAAAATACTTATTTGAACCATTGGAAATGAATGATACGGGTATGATTTATTTTGGGGATATTAAAGAACGGATGGCCGTATTTTATGAAAAAAAAGAAGATGGAACACTTATACCCGGCAGAGCTATGATGGACAATAAATCAGAACCCGGGGAAGAAAATAGAATGGGATGCCCCAGGTTATTTTCAACCGTAAAGGATTTTATCAGTTTTACCCAGATGCTGGCCAATGGAGGAATACATAAGAAAGAACGGATAATGGGAAGAAAAACAATTGATTTGATGAGGAAAAACCAGCTTTCAGGAAGGCAGCTGAAGGATTTCCAGAATTCTTATTTAGCTGGCTATGGCTACGGCTTGGGAGTACGGACATTGTTGGATCCGGCAGCGGGAGGAAGCAACAGTTCCCCGGGTGAATTTGGTTGGACCGGCGGTTCAGGGACATGGGCATCTATTGATCCCAGTGAGGGCGTATCTGTGGTTTATATGCATCAGATGGCGCCCAATAGGGAGAGATTCCATCATTTACGGGTCAGAGCCTGCGCGTACGGCTGTCTGGATTAGAAATTATAAATAATGGCATGTTTTAACGGGTGAAGGAGAGGCATGAGAGAAAATATTAAAATATTATATGACATACCAGTTACAATGAAAGACGGAACGGTATTGTACTGTGATGTGTACCGTCCGGATAATGAAAAGAAATATCCTGCAATTGTCAACAGAACCCCTTATTTAAAAGATAATATCAATCCGCTGTCGGGATATATGCATGCCCATAAACTGGCTGCCAGGGGATATAATGTGGTAATTCAGGATGTACGCGGATCTGCAAATTCCGAGGGAATCCTGGATCCATCCGGACATCAGGACGAAGATGGATTTGATACAATAGAAGCAATCGCGGCCATGGAATGGTGTGACGGAAATGTGGGGATGATGGGAGAATCTTATCACGGTTTTTCGCAGCTGGCCGCCGCCCGGGCACAACCACCCCATTTAAAGGCTATTTGCCCATTCCAGACCTCATGGACTAAATTCCCGGCTGTTTATGGATTTGGTATCTTTTCTCCGGTATTGTTTTTTTGGATATATGGCAGAGCGTTTGATAATGAAAAATACCATCCCGTTTTATCGGAAGAGACAAAACGGGTGATGAAGAAATATCTGAAGGACAGTGAGGAACAGCTGCGCTACCGGCCTCTGAAGGATATGCCGGCGGCGTGTATGGATGAAATCCCTATGCTTTCTTTTCAAAGGGAACTGTTGGAAAACATAACAAATATTGATTATCTGAAAGAGATAGGAAGAACGGAAGGCTTTGAACAGGTTCAGGTACCGGCTTTCGAGCTTACCGGCTGGAATGATTTCCTGCGCGATGAAACGATATATAATTATGTGGAATTTAAGAAAAGAGGAGGGAATGAAAGAGTAAGGAAGGGAGGAAGACTAATTGTAGGCCCGTGGCAGCATGGTGATGTATTGTCGGACAGCTTGCTGGGGCAGTATTTTGGCGAAGAGGCCGGCGGAGATGCAGTTGACATATCGGGGAAAATTGCAGATTGGTATGATTTCTGGATTAAAGGAAAAGATAGTGAGTTTATGTCAGGAAATCCGGTGCATCTGTTTGTTATGGGAATCAACCAATGGCGGACAGAAAAAGATTGGCCGGTTCCGGATACCTGTTATAAGAAAATGTATTTACACAGTGAGGGACATTCCAATACCATGAAAGGCGATGGCCGTTTAAGCTGGGATAGGCCGGGGGACGAACCGGAGGATTGCTATACATATGATCCGGATAATCCTGTACCTTCAGAGATAAAGCCCACAAAGGAATTTCCTTATGCTGCTGTTACACAGGATCAGAGGGTTAATGAAAACAGGGATGATGTATTGGTTTATACGACAGAACCTCTGAATGGGGAACTGGAAATAATAGGTCCCGTAGAAGCTTATATATATGCATCTTCTTCAGCTGTGGATACGGACTATGTTTGTAAGCTGATTGATGTATGGGAGGATGGTACGGCGTTTTGCCTTATGAAGAAACTGGTGCGCGCACGGTACCGTAATGGGCGGAAGGAGGAATTGCTGGAGCCGGGAAAGATTTATGAATATAGGATTCCTGTCGGAAATACGGCGATTGTTTTGAAAAAAGGGCATGCTCTGCGGATGGAAGTAACCAGCAGTCTGTTTCCTGATGCAGATTGTAATCTGAACACGGGGGGCAGAGCAGGGTATGAAGCGGCTGGGAAAAAAGCTGTACAAAAAATATTTCATTGTGAGGAATATCCATCCTGTATCGTTTTACCGGCAGGAAAAAATGTATCAAAGTAATAGTAACACACAAAAAGGGGTTACGTAAAAAGAGCTATAAAAAGGAAACGGCAAATTTATCGGGAGGTAAAGGAAAATGAGAAAATGGGTATCAGCAATACTTTGTATCACATTAATTGGAAGTATGTTAACAGGCTGCGGGCAAAAAAAAGAGTATGGAAAGGAAACGGTATCAAAAACAGAAACGGAAACTGTAAAAACACAGGATTCACAGGAAGCATCAGGGGGACCGATAACAATTCAATTTTGGAATGGGTGGACAGGCTCTGACGGACAGGTATTGATCGAACTGGTGGATGAATTCAATAAAAACAATCCATGGGATATAACGGTGGAAATGGATATTTCATCTGATTTTGGAAACAAGTTTGTCACATCAATGGCCGCGGGCGCCGGGCCGGATTTAATTCTGAGCAGTGCCGCAGGAAAGTATTCCTATGAAGGACAATTGGCGGATGTAAGTGATATCTGGGACAATACAACTTTAAATAAAGAGGATTTTGTCCCTACTTATCTGGATGCCTGCGCTACAGATGACGGTTTGTATGGAATACCGTTCCAGATAAGCAGCTATTATGTATATTGGAATAAGGATTTATTTCAGGAGGCAGGCTTAGATCCGGAAATGCCGCCTAAGTCTTATGAGGAGTGGACAGAAATTGCAGGTAAAATAACGAATCAGGAAAGGCATGTTTATGGTTCTGGTTTGACTTATGGCAATGTTGGGGCGAATGCGTGTCTGATGCAGATGTTTGGCGGACTTATGGTAGAACAGAATGACAGCGGCATATGGGAAGCGCATTTTTCCGGAAATACGGGTTATGAAAGATTTGTAGAATGGTTCAAGGGACAGTTTGAATCCGGGAATAATCCGGTTGAAGGAGATATGGACACTATGTTTATTGCTAACCAGCTGGGGCTTTATGTAACTGGCGCATGGCTTACCGCAGATCTGGACAGCAATGGCATTAATTATGGAATCACCCCGCTTCCGTATGATGAAGGGGGCAAGCATGTTCCTTCCAATACACAATGCTTTTCCATTACAAACCAGGCAGATAACGCGGAGAAGCTGGCCTGCGAGAGATTTATCCAGTGGTGGCATACAGGAAATGAAGGAACGGATCTGACTGCAACAGCTGTTTACAGATGGTCTGATGAAATAGGTTATCCTGCATACTATATACCGGTTATGAATTCCGCGGAATACATGGAGAATCCGAAACTGAAGGCAATTACGGTTACAGATACAGATATCTGTGCGGATTCGGTCGCACCCGGAAATTTCAGTGGATGGATGAGTATGCTGAATGATGTGATGGTACCATTCTTTGAGCAGGTAGTGTATGAAGATAACACGGAAGGACTGCTGGAGGAAGCTCAGAAAAATGCAGACAAAATTGTGACAGATATTAATGCACAGGAAGGAAACTGACAGATAAAGTGGATAGCCGGGGAGGAGGAGACTCCTTCCCCTCTTATCAGAGGTACAGGATGGAAAGAACGATAACATTAGGGAGGGTTACATATGGGCAGTTTTATATATTTAGATGATTTTCTGAAAGAGCATGTAAAAAACGGCCCTGCGGGCTGTGGCTGCGCGGTAGTACAAAACGACGAGCTGCTGTATGAAGGCTACTATGGCTATGCAGATTTGGAAAAAAAGAAAATAATTACGCCGGACACTGTTTACCGGCAGTTTTCAACGACTAAAGTGATTATATGTACCGCAGCGATGATGCTGTTTGAAAGAGGCCGTTTCCTTATGGATGATCCCCTTTATGAGTACTTTCCGGAGTGGAAGGATACCATGGTTGCGGATACAGGAGAGGACGGAGGCATATATATCAGAGCTGCAAAAAGGCCGATACAAATCAGGGATTGTTTTTCCATGGCAATGGGCATTGGATACGGAGGGGAAGACTATACGCATCAGATGATGGAAAAAGTCCGCAGGAATCTTGCAGAAACGGTGGGAGATTATACTCTGCGCCAGGATATCTATGCGATGTCCCAGGTGCCGGTAAGGTTTGATCCGGGGACACATTTTCTGTATGGCTTCGGACATGAACTGGTTGCCGGACTTATAGAAGTCGTTTCAGGGAAAAAAGTAAGCGATTTCCTTCAAAGTGAACTTTTTGAACCGCTGGAAATGAATAGCACGGGTTATCGTTATTTTGGTGATATCAGAGAACGTATGGTGACGCCATATTCCAGGAGAGAAGATGGCAGCATGATACCGGTCAAAGGAATGTTTGACCACAGACATGAGCCGGATGCAAAGTACGAAGCAGGCGGGGCCGGCTTATTTTCCACGGTCCGGGATTACTTGAATTTTTCGCAGATGATGGCTTGCGGAGGTGTTTATAAGGGAAGGAATATTATCGGCCGAAAGACAATTGATCTTATGCGTACAAACCAGCTGAATGAACAACAGCTTAAGGATTTCAGCGGCTCCTATCTGGCCGGATACGGATATGGGTATGGAGTACGTACCATGTTATCCCCAGGATCCGGAAGCAATACATCAGTGGGGGAATTTGGCTGGACCGGATATATGGGAACCTATATTGCTATAGATCCCAGTGAGAAGGCAGCTGTTGTTTATATGCACAATCTCGAACCGAATATGGAAGAATACACGCATCACAGAGTACGTAATATGGTGTTTGGTGCGCTGAAATAAAAAGGGAGGCAGTTTATGGGTAAATGGAAGAATCAGGCATTAACGATGCATCCTGTTTTTTTTGATCCGTTAAATAAAAAAGTATATATGAAAGAAAGCGGTAATATCGATTCCCTGCAGTATATGGAAGATCCCGGGGCCATTGAGGTGCAGGAGGACAGACAAGTCCGTTTCCGTTTTTTTGCCCCGGAAGCAAAAACAGTAGAGATGGCCGGGTTGGGAGGGACGATGGGAAATGAACATTTCTCACTTAAACCGGAAGGAAATGGATATTTTTCAGCAACAGTAGATGGAATAAAACCCGGTTTCCATTATCACAATTGGTATGTGGATGGAGTAGAAGTGCAGAATCCCCATGGTGCGTTTGGATATGGCTGCTTTAAAGCTATTAATTTCTTCGAAATGCCTGAAGAAGGAACGGATTTTTATTATCTGAAGGAAGTACCTCATGGGGACGTGCGGATAATGAAGTATAAATCACAAGTTAATTCCCATATCAAAGCCTGTTTTGTGTATACGCCTCCCGGATATGAAGAGAAAAGGGACAGGGAATATCCGGTTCTGTATCTTCAGCATGGGGCTGGGGAAAATGAAACGGGATGGATATGGAGCGGTAAATTAAACCTTATTTTGGATAACCTTATTAAAGAAAAGAAATGTACGGAAATGATTGTGGTAATGTGTTGTGGGTATTCCTTTATTCCTGAGACAGATCCTGTTTTTTATCCCGGAGATTTTGACAGAGAATTGACAGAAGACTGTATCCGCTGTATCGAAAAAGAATTCCGGGTAAAAAAGGGAAGGGCATACAGGGCAATAGCGGGATTGTCCATGGGATCCGCACAGGCAATGCTTACGTTTGCTAAACACCAGGATTTATTTGGATATTTAGGTGTGTTTTCAGGGATGGCAGATACAGAGTTGGATAAAATCCTGACTGAAAAAACGTATGCGGCCCATCATATTTTTCTATCCTGCGGAAAAGGGGAAGAAAGACTGGCGGAAAAACAGCAGGCCACGTGCGGCCAGCTTCTGGAACAGGGAATTCCCTGCAGCCGGGCCAGCTATAATGGGTTCCATGAATGGCATGTCTGGCGTGAAAGCTTAAGGGAATTTGCTGCACTGCTGTTTAAGAAGGACGGTATTGAGGGAATAACGACAGATATCATGGACAAGCAGGGGAGTGAACCGCGGACACAAATTTCGGGAGAAATGTTGCGGAAACAGACATGGGAAGAGCAGGTTTTATTTTTTGATCCTGCCTACAAAAAAATTTTATTTGCAGTAGATGATAAGGGAAATCCGGCCGGCCGTTACCGTGATATTCATCATGGAGTAGAAATAGAGGGAAAGGCAGAAGTAAGTTTTTGGTTTCTGGCTCCTGATGCTGAAAAAGTGGAAGTTGAAGTTTATGGGATGGAACGGCGGAAACTAAATAGAGCAGATGGGGAAGAGGGAAGCCAGGGGTATTGGACCGTCCGGCTGGAAGGTATTGAGCCGGGATTTCACTATCACGAGTATTATGTAAATGGGAATCCAGTACTGAACCCTATGGCCCCTGTAGGATATGGCGCGTTTAAGGCTATTAATTTTTTTGAAATGCCGGAAACAGATTTCCATGAATATTTACTGTCTGATATCCCGCATGGCCAAATACATCTGAATTATTACCAGTCTTCACAAACAGGAAGAACTAAGATGTGTTATGTATATACGCCGCCGGGATATACACGAAATATAGAAAAAAGATATCCGGTCCTATATCTTCAGCATGGCGGAGGAGAAAATGAAACAGGCTGGATTTGGCAAGGAAAAATTGATAATATAGCGGATTGCCTGATTGCGGAGGGCAGGATGCGGGAAATGATTATTGTCATGAATTCCGGATATGCTTTTCGCAGGGATGGAAGCAGCCATCACTCATTAGGTTCTTTTGATGAAGAGCTGGTAAAGGATTGTATCCCCTTTATTGATCATATGTACCGTACTGTTCCCGAAAGAGAGAGCAGGGCTATGGCGGGCTTATCTATGGGAGGAATGCAGACACAGAGAACGGTATTTCGAAATCCTGAATTTTTTGCCTGGGCAGGGATATTCAGCGGAGGACTGGTTATAGAAGATAAGGATTCTGATTACAGACAAATTTTATATGACAGAAGCAGCTTTGAAAAGATATTCCAAATGCTGTTTGTAGCTTGCGGGACACGGGACGGTTTCTACAGTACAACGAAAGAAGCGGTAAGGAAAGTAAAGGCACATGGGATACCATTGGAAGTGTTTGAGGAAGAGGGAGGGCATGACTGGACATTCTGGCGGCACTGTGCCAGAGAGTTTTTACCCAAATTGTTTATTAAGACAATTTAGGATCAGATAAAAATGGCTTTTACTGGATAGAGTGGGCCCTTTCGGCTGTTTTGGTGACAGTGGAAAGGGCTCTATCTGTATTTAGTTGAGTATCAACCGTTTTAAATTAATGGTTTTGTTCATTTCTATATGCTATACTAATAGAATATGCAGCAAATATGTCAGAATTAATAGTTTCCGTTTTAACCGTAATATCTATTATATTCGCCTTTGTCATTGCGCCTAATGTTACAATGAGCACCACAAACCATCCAATGCACTATAAGGCACGCAGCCGCGGGGAAATGTACTGCAAAAAGGTGGTAATTGAGGATGACGATTTGAAAGAATTTGAGCCGATTCCTGAGTAAATAAAAAGGGATACTGCCTGCCGGAGGATGCGCAGATACGAATGGGAAACCGCAGATCGCCAAAACAGACCACCTTAGAGAAGCCTATGATTTCGGGAAAAATATTTACAGATAATGTAAATAAGTGGTGGTTCCCTTGTATTATGGCGGCGAAGATGAGTTGGATAATATAGAGCACGCAGAGCATTTGTAAGGGAGATAAGCAAAATGTATAAAGGTATAGTTCAGCTGGTGATCGGTTTAATGATGCTTGTAACACTTCTTGTTGGGTATCTGCCAATACCGGAGTATCTGGTAGAACTCACTTGTATATCCAATATGCTCGGCGGAGTACTTTTGACGATAGACGGAATCTTAAGTATATGCGGGAAAAAGAATTTATCTTCCAATTTGTACCGGGCAGTCTGTGTATGTATTTTAACCGTGTTTTTTATATGTCTTGGAAGCCTGACCGGATTCTATCATTTTAATTTCAAAGGAGCGTTTTTCTTTTTGCATGTCATTAATCCCATTGCTTTTGTTGGGTGCTATCTGCTGTTTTGCAATGATGCTGAGAGGCGCATCGTATCAGTGGCTAATTTTATAACACCGGTACTTATGCTTGTTTATCTGCTGTTTGATTATATTCGTTGCCAGTTTACGGGTAAATTTGTGTATGGTTTTGCAGAGCCTGATGTATTGACATTTCCTTATGCAGTTCTTATAGGGATTGCAGTATATATTATAATGATGCTGTTTTCTGTTTGTCTTTTAAAAGTTAACAAAGTACTACATAGATGATGGAAATTAGTATTTGATAACTTTGATATCCGGTGATGTTTAAGCAATAAAGGCGGATATTTCTACCTGTCAGAGTGCTGGAGTTTTTGCCGGGAGTTCAGCTGGATATATGAATAATGTGAGGAAAGAAAACACAATGACAGTGAAATTTTCAGAAAACAGGGGTGGCTCTGTCTGAAGCCGTTAGATATAATTGGGGAACTTATGAAGTTTGATTAAACGATTTGGATGGAAATTTCCGGTGATACAGGAAAGATATCCGGGGATATTATGACAAAAATAGGAACCGATGAATTGCAGAATAATCTTTTCTTTGAGTTAAAAACTACTGATTTGAATGGCGAAGAAAATGAGTATCAGCTGCAGTTAACCGTGACGGAAGTTACAGAAAAAGCAGATAACTAACTTATAGTTTATTGGTAAGAAAAATTAGAAGCTGAAAGGATATTGAGATGAAAAAGAAAACTATAATAATATGGATTATCATTATAGCAGCTGTAGTAATAGGCATTTACCTGCTAACCCGTCCAACTGTTTTAGGTAGTATGAAGAACAGCTATACAGAACAAATTACTACAGCTTCTGATATTTCATTTTCAGGAGAAGCAGGCGAAAGAATAAAGTTTTCATTTAGATCCAATATTGTGAATGGTGAATTAAATATGGTCTTGTATGATTCAGTTGGAAATGAAGTATATAGGCTGGATGAGGCAAAGGCACTGGAAACTTTTTTTACACTGGATAGTTCGGGGACATATACTTTAGCAGCAGAGTGTAAGGATTTTATCGGCGAATATAAAATTAAGGTTTACAAGGCAGATTGAGTTGTCTTAAGGTATGTTTAGAATGGGTTATCAGGAAGCGGTGATTTCCGGTTTGTTGAGAGTGTGAATGAACGGGATATCGGTAGTTGCTGGTACTTTAAGAATTATGGAAGTGGAAGAAATACATGGAGTGGAATCATATTCAAATTCCTAACGGTGATACCAATCTGTTTTAATAGCTATTATGAGTTGGTTCTTTAGCCGACTGCCTAATTTCCATCTAGCCATAAAGCCGCCCAAATATAATGGATATAACTGTGAGCAGGACAATGGATTTTATGAGATGCTGATAAAACGAAATCCGTACATATTTAAGAGCAGTACGAAAGTAATGAATGCTGTATTTGAATGTCTTATTTCTCCTGATAGTCCCATTCAAAATAGCATCACGATTCCAACACTGGTATTTAAGACGCTGCATGATCGATATTTTTCCAAAGAGTATTTTGACAGTTACTTTTCATCTTCAAATTGTTAAAGGAAGTTGATAGAAATAAACGATGCGCACAGTCTGTCGGCCTGAAAATGGGAATTTCAAAAGGTAAATAAAGTGAGGAATATGGTTTGTTTTAGAAAATTCACTGAATTTCCAAGAAGAACTATGTATGATATTTTACACGATGCGTATTCTTATGATTCGGGAAATAAGATAATATGGGATGATCGACACAGACCAGAATAGGTTGAGATAGGTCGTAATGGGATTAGAGAAAAGTTTAAAAGAAAAGGCTATGGACACATGTAGTTAGCAGAGGCTATTCGGAGAATTAAAGAATATGATGGTCTTCAAAAAATAATAGTGTGTACGAATAGCAATTTAATTGCTCCTAAGAACTATGAAAGCGTTGGAATTAAATTATATAACAGAAAAGAGAATAATACAGAAAGTGCATATACAGGATCTTATTTGTATTATAGTATGAATCTTTAGTTTGCAGTAAGAAATATATTCTTTAGGTTAGAATTTTGTTCGGTTTATTTGGATATTCAAATATGAAATTGAGGTGAAGATATTGAGAGCGATACATTATGCGGTTTTAAATGAAATTAGTAATACACGGACAATTCCGCAAACTATTTTAGATGTCGGCTTCGGAAATGGGTCGTTTACGCAAGCGGTATCTGCGACATTTCCGCGTAGTGATATTACCGCTATTGACACTTCTATTCCCAAGTTGTCTTCATCTGACAAGATAACATTTATGAAAGGGAGTGTTGAACAACTGCCTTTTTCTTTAGAATCGTTTGACTTAGTTATTACCGTACTGTCGTTACATCATTGGAAAGAAAAAAACAAAGGAATTAGCGAAATATATAGAGTTCTTAAAAAGGGCGGCAGACTTATAATCGGTGATCCGTTGCTTGAAGATTGGATGAGCAATCGTATTCTTGGATGGTTAATGCAAGTATTAGATGGCGGATCCTTTACCGATAAAAAAAGAGTAAGCGGATATTTAAACACGGCAGGATTTGAGGATATTGGTATAAGGCTTATCCCAAATACGATGAAGTCGCTATATCTTATTACGGCAAAAAAGTAATATAACTTTCAGTTTATTGCGTAGTAAAACAGATCGATTTATCGGTATATGATAAAAGGAATTATTTGGAGGAATACTATGAAAAAAATAATAGCTGGGATAGGATTTGAAATTACAGGTGTAATGATGTTGATATTTTCGTCTTTAATAGCGAGCATGAGTTTAGAAAATACAACGGAGTGGAATACCCAGTTAGGAAGATATTGGCAGACAGTATCTGATTTAGGTTTGTTTCCTGTGCTAATGATAGGTGCTGCTTTGCTAATAACAGGTATTGTATTTTCTTTATGGGGAGTATTCTCAAAATCCGATAAATAAGATTATGAACTCAAACTTCGCAGGAGCAAAATGGCCTTCCGCCCGCTGGCAGAGCGGTGTCCCCGGGACGGAAAAGGATATTCGCCAGTCCATCAGGCCGGACATTCCGATGAGCCCGAAGGCGTCAAGTGTGTCAGAGGAGGCTGACACACTTGACCGGTCTCATCTCCATAGCCTGAGAGGATCTGGTGAACATTCCTTTTCCGTCCCGGGGACACCGCTCTGCCAGCGGGCGGAAGGCCATTTTGCTCCTGCGAAGTTTGAGTTATGAATATAATTTTCGGCTCAAGAACTTCCTGCTTATCAAGAAGATGACTTGGCGGGAAAGCGGAAGTTTACCATAGTATATAAATCAAGGAGAAAAAATATTGTGATAAAGGGAGTTTGTGGTTTTGCTTATGATTGTAAAAATGCTGATGCTTTAGCTGATTTTTATGGTACACTGCTTGGTTGGAAAAAAGAAATTTCAGGTGGCGGATGGGCAGCATTGCGTTCTCCGCAGGGATGGTTATTTGCTTTTCAGGAAATAGAAGATTATGTTGAACCTGTTTGGCCATGGGAAAATGGAAAACAACAATTGTAACTTATATTTCGTTAGTGGAAGTCTTAATGGATATATGATAAGATAAATGATAAACAAGTTCTGTGCTTTCAGAACGTAGGGCAGATAATTTTATATTTTGCATAGTTACGTAAAAATGGCTACAGACAGGGTGAAGAGTGAGAAACTAATGAAAATTGCAACATATAATGTATGGATTGAAGATAAGGGTATTGGCGGTAGATTTGAACAGCTCGTACATGAAATAGTCTGTGTTGATGCAGATATAATTGCATTACAGGAAGTAACAGCCAAGTTTTATCACGATATACGAAAGCAAGAAACCGGGTATCAGTATTGTATATTTAACAAATACATTGATGAAGATGAGGGGTTGGCTATATTGAGTAAATACCCTGTTGATGACTGTACTTTTTTACATGAATACCCGGAATATGCAAATAGCAAAGCACAGAATATTCTGTTTAGGTATGGTACGTCAAGGTTTTCATTTACTAATGTACATATACCATGGGATTCTGTAAGAGAAAAAGAGAAACAGATTGTTGCTATTGACAAATATATCCAAGATCAAAAAGAACAGGCAGATTATTTCGTGTTATTAGGAGATTTTAACAGTGATATCAATTCAAGTGTTCATAGGTTTCTGACAGGTGAACAGACAATTAACAACGAGGAATCTAATCCTAATTGGTTAGATATTATGGGGAATTATTACACTCTACATGGTTTGCCGTTACAGCCAACACTTGATTGTATTAATAATCCTCGATGGAAAGGGAAAAATACGATTTACTCTCCCGCTAATACTGATCGAATTTATATTTTGGATAACTGGGAGCCAATGGAATTTGTCAATGCTGAAATTTTTGGAACAGCAATTAGCCCAATCAATAATCTTTCCGCAAGCGACCATTATGGTGTTGTTGTTGATGTTGACTTCAGCAAATGAGCATAACACAAAGTGGGCCTGATAAAAGCCTATAAATATCGATACTTAGTGTGTTATTTTTGTTTTTATAATGTTAAAATTACAGTAGATCTTGAGTAGGATATATGTTTACAAGATATACCTTGAAAAAGCTTGTTGCTACAGCCAGAGTTGAAAATATCGCTTCTTGGGATTTCAATCTTGAATTCGAAAAGACTTAGCAATACATAAATACTAATAAAGCGAAAGGATTAAATTGCAATATGAAAAATTATCTCAAAATGTTTTTATTTTGTCTGGCAATAGTATTTGTTATTTTGTTTGGCGTTGTTACATATAAAGGATATGATAAATTAACCAATTATTATAATTCGGAGTTTGGTGTATTGAATAAAAATGCTTATGTTGGCGGAGATGCTTATAACTATATAATCAATGGAACATATGCCGCCGCCTATTTTGTACTTGCCGCCGGATTCTTAATTTCTGGAATCGTATGTATGACAGGCGGATTTATAATTATTGTAATAGAAGAAAATAATAAGCGAAACGGAGCGGAAACTAATAGTGAATTACAAGAGGGTCTCCCGCCGTTATAATTGGAGGAGAGGATATGGGCAGATATAAAAATATTACATATATATTGGAAAAGCAGTGGGTATCTGCCTCGCCGATAATGTTCAATAAGGGGGCTTTACTAAAGGACACTTTGACCGGAAAAAACGTATTGCAGCTGCAGTTTGTCAATCTGGACATAAAAACAGTCAGGGCAATGGTTATCAGAATCGATTGTCTGGATTGGGTTGAAAATTGTGTGGAAACAATTGTCCATACCTTTCAAGATTTAGCGATTAAACAGGGGGAAGCCTACGGAGATCGGGAACCAATAGTTCTAAACGATGAAAATACCCGCAAATTTCTTTTTACGGTAACGAATGTATATTATACGGATGAAACCGAAAATTCGGGTACATATAAACTTGCAGGAATAAAAGTACCTCAGGATATAAGTTCTTTAGGACAATATGCGGAACAATTTAAAAAAGAATTCATGTCTTCCGGTTTTCATCCTGATCGTATTGTCAGGCCCTATATAAATAGTGAATATTGGTACTGTGCATGCGGCACTATGAATCCGGGAGAAAATGAGAAATGTATAAAATGCAATATTGAAAAAAGTAAATTGCTGGAAATTAGTTCGGAAAGATATCTGGATTCCAAAATGCAGGAACAGGAAGCACAGAAAAAAGCGGGAAGAAAAAGAAAGAAAAGGGTTTCTGTGTTGTCTGCCTTACTTATTATTTTTATAGTAATTGGTATTTTTATTGTGAAAGTAGTGATACCGAATTTTCAATATATGGAAGCGGTAAAGCAAATGGAATCCGGACAATATGATCCGGCAATTGAAGGGTTTACTTCACTTGGGGACTTTAAAGACAGTGCTGAACAGGTCGTTGAAACCACATATCGAAAGGCGTTGAGTATAAAAGAAGAGGCAGACAGCACAGAAGCGTACGAAGAAGCCCTGGCATTACTGGATTCTATAAAAGATAAAAAAGCATGCGAAGATATCATTATAAAAACAAAATATGATATGGCCGGGTTTATGCTTAAGAATGCTGAAACCGTTCAGGAATATTCGCATGTACAGGATTTATATGATAGTCTGGCTGATAGTATGGACTGTGAAGATAAGTTATTGGAATGCAAATATCAGATGGCATGTTTATATAGCAGAACAACAGAAACTATAGAGACAGCTAAGAAATTGTTTATCGAATTAGGAGAGTACAGGGATTCTGAAAAATGCCTTGCCGAGCTTTTGGAGGCTCATATTGAATTAACGGATGAATACAAACAGGCAAAGGAATACAGCGATACAGGTTACAGTGATAGGGCCTTGGAAATACTGGCAGGTATGGATCAGAACAATAAATATGTAGAAGAATTAACGGTTACGTGTTATGAAAAAATATATACAGCAGGAATTGATTTTTTGTTTAACAAAAACTATACAAAAGCATCAGAGCTATTTCGTTCCATTAAAGATTATAAAGATAGCGCAGCATACATAGATAAGATAGAGATGATAAAGAAACAGCAGGCAGCAGAAGAAAATGTTCCGGTACAAGAATCTGTCAGTTTAGGGGAATTAACATCATGGCTGGCTGGAAACTGGTCAGGAGATGGAATTTATTGGTCTGGTGTTACTTTTACAAAAGTATCCGATGATTCCATGATGGTGGACGGAACTTTTACAAGAGAATCAGGACGTGTGGGGAGTGCATCAAAGATATCCAATTCGTCTGTTAAGCTTGTATTTAACGTTGATGCATTCGGTTTTAAGGATATTATGGTGGTTACAAAAACAGGGGAAAACAGTGCGACAGTTAAGTGGTGGAGTGTTACAGGAACGGGGGCAGAGGGCAAAGCTGATGTGATTCATATAAACAGATGAGAAATATCGCAGCAGGATTCTTTTTTTCCGAGCTATCCGTGTCAAGAAATAAGGCCGGAGTGGGTTACCGGTATCAGGTGGCCGCTCCGCCTTTTTGTTCGCAGCGAAAAACGCTTTATGCTTACAGAGATAATAGCTCTCATAATTATATACATATATATATAATATCCCCTCTTAAAAATGGCAGGATTATATGGTACAATAAAATGGATCAGAACGCTTCAGTGTCAATACGTCGAGGCCTTTGTAGCTTCGTGGATTGACAGTAATTTGCGGTGATTCATGAATTTCATACCAATTACACCATCTTATGCGGCATGTGGGGGAATTTTATTCATAAGTAAGACAATGATTTGAAAAAAAGAATATTGCGAAAGATTTGGATCAATATGAATTCTATTTTAAATAAAGATAATGCAGGAGATATTATAAAAGTCTTGGTTGAAGTATATGAAACTATGTATAATTTACGAATTAATGAAGAAAGTTGCTTATCACTTTGAATTTTTTATGCTATACTTTAATTTATAGAAAAGATTGTTATTGTATAAGTATAACCAAATTCGAAGTAATATGTTAATTTGATGTTGGTATGAATATAGTTTTCAAGGGTTAAGGGCACTAATTCAATTGGGAAAAAGGGAGCGATTTATGTTGGTGCGAATAGGAAGCGTACATGAAAGTCCCGGGAGATTCGCACCAGAAAAAGAGTTGTTATAGTGGTGAAGAGATTGAAAATAATTTAAATAAAGATTATATGAGATAGAAAATAAAATAATTATATAAATTAAGTTTGTGTTATGAGATTATTTTTAGTCATATTTGCTGTCGAAGCCCTTGCGGCTTCGTGGATTGAAATACCAAAAACGGCAAGCGGGCAAAAGCCATGAACGGTCGAAGCCCTTGCGGCTTCGTGGATTGAAATCTGCGTACTCCTTAATGTGGGAGCCGATATTATGTCGAAGCCCTTGCGGCTTCGTGGATTGAAATTTCTTCTCTGGCTTTCCGGTTACCTGCTTGCCACGTCGAAGCCCTTGCGGCTTCGTGGATTGAAATATCGAAGCGGAGCATCTGAAAGAAACAAAGCCAAAGTCGAAGCCCTTGCGGCTTCGTGGATTGAAATAAGTTCGCCCCTGGAGAAATCCAGGGATTTTTTGTATAAGCCCTGCGGTATTGTGAGTGGAAAACAAAATTCAAAATATTGTAAAAAAGTCATTGTTTTGTGGAAGAATGATAATCAAAGAATAATGAGCTATATTTTAAGAATGTAAGAGAGTGAAAGTTCAAGATTAACAAAACTATCAGAAATTAATAATAGAAGAATTATTGATTTTCTGATATATTGAACAAATGAATGTATTTATATTTGTTTTATGCTGATGAAACAATTAAGTATCATAAGAGTAAGCCAACTGAATGATAGAAAGGATTTGAAACACAGGTTAAATATTATGAAATGGGAGATTGTCTGTGTTTTGCCCTTTTTTGTAGTGGTTGAAACATATGCTAATTCGTAATATCAAAAGGACAGAATTAGTAATCAGGCTGCTTACAAGGGACTAAATGATGGAGATTGTGAAAGCATATGAGTTATGGAGGTGCAGTAAATGTACTTAAAAGGAATTATAAAAGATGCTAAAGAGTTAGAATTCGTTATATTTTGCATCGAAAGTATCGCTTCTGAACTTGGTGCAGACGCTGAACAAGTCTATAAGGTTTTGACAGAAAAGAGTGATATTCTTAAGGGGTATATAGTGCCTGAATATGAAATACTGCATACGCAAAGCAAAGAATATATCGTAAATGATATTATAGAATTGATGAAAGAAAAGGGGGTGGAAGTTTGATTATTTATCATGGCTCTTATATGGAGATTGTCCGCCCGGATTTAAAACACTTCAGGCCCAATGTGGACTTTGGACTTGGTTTTTATACAACTCCGATTTATGCTCAGGCTGTAAAATGGTGTGGAAAGTTCATGCGCCGCGGTAAAAATGGCATTGTGTCACGTTATGAATTTAATGAGACAGCATATGATAATCTAAAAGTATTAAAATTTAATTCTTATTCCGAAGAATGGTTGGATTTTATCCTGACCTGCCGCAGCGGGAAAGATACATCTGATTATGATATTGTGATGGGCGGCGTGGCGAATGATAAGGTGTTTAATACGGTTGAACTATATTATGATGGACTGATTGATAAATCGGAAGCTATTAACCGTCTCCGTTATGAAAAACCTAATATGCAGATTTGCCTTCGTACAGAAAATGCCATAGAGAACTACCTGCATTTTGAAGGGAGTGAACAGATATGACTGCGAATCCTATTTTGCTGCAGAAAAAATATGCCCGTGTGATAGAATGTTTTGCCTCGAATATGAGTATTTCCTTAGATGATGCTTTAGCTTTCTTTTATCACTCAGAGGTCTATCGGCTTATCAGTAAGGGTGTTTCCGATATGCATTGTATGAGTGATGAATATTTGGCGGAGGAATTAAAAGTGGAATATAATGCAAATAAATTAAAGACACAAAGGTAAAGAATATATTTATTAAAGGGAAAGCATGTAATTGGTTAAATTCCAGTTGTGCGCCGGGAAGGCGACTGATAGAGGTTTTGATTATTATGGAGATAGTTACCCGGGTGGGGAGCGGTGATATTATGTATAGGCAGATAGGGAGGAGAAGCTGATGAATGTAAGAAAAATTGTGGGCAGTGAAAAATTCGATGCATACCTGATATCTATGTTTTGCTTTCATGCAAGAGTTGATGATGTGGAGAGCCAGTGCGAACGGGTTGAAAACGAAAATATAGAAGATTGGGGTGCGTTTACGGATAACGGAATACTGGCTGCCAGAATTTTGAATAACAAATTTGATTTTATCATTGACGGAACTCCTGTGAAGTCTGGTGGAATAGGAGGAGTTTCCACATTGCCTGAATATCGGAATCAGGGGGCGGTCAGGGATATTTTCAGGAAGTTTCTGCCGGAAGCGTATCGCAGTGGGGAAGTAATATCGGCGCTTTATCCGTTTAACCAGGCCTTTTACCGAAAACAGGGTTACGAAGTAGTGAATTACCAAAGTAATTATGAACTAAAGCCTGCTCTTCTTGCAGGATATAAGTTTGACGGAACGGTAAAAAGGTGGAATCCCGGAGAAGCCGTTGAAGAGTATGTACAAATATATAATGAGTTTGTTGAAAGCTATAATCTGTCCGTGCTGCGGGATGCAAAAAGTATGATGGAGCAGATGAAGGTTGATAAGCTTTATAAGGAAAGAAAATTCTCATACATATTTAGTCTTGACGGTAAAAATATAGCGTATATTATTTTTTCAGATATACAGCATGACCCTGCGGCCATTCTGCGTGTGGAAGAAAGCGCCTGGGTCAGCCGCGATGGCTTTCATGCAATACTGGCCTTCCTTGGCAGATTTGAAGCGGACTACGGAAACATCCAATTGCCGCTGCCTTACGGAATTGATTTGTTACGAATAATCAGCACACCAGGAGCTTATGATATTCAAAAAACCTGTCGTTATGATTATATGCTTCGGGTGATAAACGCTAAAAAGCTTCTTGAAACGATAAGGAAGCCTTCTGATTGTGATTTTGTAATGAAGGTAAAAGATGATATTATCCCGGAAAACAATTGTATGTTGCGTGTGGCTGCAGATTCTGTTTCTATTGAAGGTGGTTCAGGAATACCGGATATTACTGTGTCGGTGTGTGCGTTGGCGCAGATGGCGGTGGGATGTATTAATCTGGATGAGGCTATACTTAGACCGGATGTTTTAATCAATGCCAAAGAAGATATGCTGAGAAAAGTCTTTGTGGAGAAGAAGATATTTGTTGTTGAAAGATTTTAAATCCTTTCGGTAGCGGTTTTATTAGCTGGAAGCAGTGTGTTTTACAGGTGTGGCAGTCATTGGCCTTTTTATCGCAATAGGGGGCTGTTTGATAAGAAGGACAATTGAGATAATTCAGGTTTATCGGGCAGATAAAATAGAAGATAACAAATGTGCAGAATATGTTCTGGAAAAGGATGCGTTTGAAGCAGTGAAATGGAGATTACGGAAACACGGATTAAGGTTCTGGGGAACTGCATTGGTATTCTTATGGTATTTAGCGGTATCCTGATATTGTGTGCTGCGGCGCAGGTGATTATATTTGGAAAAACACAAAAGGAAGTATTATTGAACATCTTCGGGAAAATGAGTAATCAATATTCCCTCTTAAAAACAGCAGAATTATATGTTATAATGGCAAAAACATACTTTTTTCCGGGACAGTTTCTTATTCTATGGGAGGGATATACCAGGAGGCGCGCAGATGGAAAAGGAATTAAAGTTTTATGAGAAAAAGATCCTGAATGACAAGGAATTTCCCATTCAGCTGCATATCAACCGGGTTCATGAAAAAAGATGGTATTTCGCGCCCCACTGGCATGAGCACATTGAACTGCACTATGTAGTTTCGGGCAGGACGAAATTCCTTTTGGATCAGCAGGAAATCCCGGGGGAAAAGGGAGATCTGGTCATTGCCAACAGCAATGTTCTTCATGCCGGCTACTGCTACGGAAGTCCGGTGGAGGTTCTGGTGATGATTTTTGAGATGGAAGCTCTATCGGAAGAACTGGCGGACAAGAATATCCTTTTTCAGCCCTGGATTAAGGATGATGCGGAAATTGGGCGGATCATGCGCAGGATTTATGATGAAAATGAGAAGAAGGATATTGGTTATAAACTGGCCTGTAAAGGCGGTCTGCTGCAGTTAATTACCTATCTGTCGCGCAATTGTGTGCAGGAAATGCTCTCAGACAGCGACAGCTTAAAACGCAGAAAGAAGCTGGAGCGGCTCAATACGGTAAACCAATATATAGAGCAGCATTATACGGAAGCTATCAATAACAAGCAGCTGGCGGATCTGCTCCATTTAAGTGAAGACCGGTTCAACCATTTATTTAAAGAAAGCATGGGGATGCCGCCGCTTCAGTATATTAACGGAATACGCCTGAAAAAGGCCATGCACCTGCTGAAAAAGGGGGATTATTATACGGTGGCGGAGGTGGCCGATGCGGTGGGATTTTCGGATTATAACAACTTTGGCAGGATGTTCCGGAGGTTTTACGGCTGCACTCCCCTGGACATAATAAAAAGATCAAACACCCCGCCGCAGGCAACGGGACAACAAATTTGAAATGACGTGAAAGCGAGGAACGAATGTTTATGGGTATCTGTACTGCTCTACGCTTCTCGAATAAAAAACAGCAGAATCATATGTGCTTTCAGCAGAGGAATCCTATCAATCTTCTGCTGATTTTTTTATAATGTCTTTGTCGGAACGCAATTTTTGTGCTCTCACAAAAAATCCAAATTTGAGATAGGAGAATGTAAAATGAAATTGGGGACTTTAACAGTTGCATTGGGAGACCTGTCATTTGATAACGCATGTAAATTTCTTGCCGAAAACGGGGTACAGATGGTGGAAATCGGATGCGGCGGTTTTCCGGGCAAGGCTCACTGTGATGCGGCACAGCTGCTGGCAGATGAGGAAAAGCGGAAAGCGTTTATGGATACCCTGCATAAGTACGGCCTGGAAATCAGTGCCCTCAGCAGTCATGGTAACATGGTGCATCCTGACAAGGCAGTGGCGAAAGCTTTTGATGATGATTTGACGAATGCCATTCTTCTGGCTGAAAAGCTGGGGGTACCGGTGGTGAATACGTTTTCCGGATGTCCCGGAGGGAGTCCGCAGGATGCAGTGCCCAACTGGGTGACCTGCCCCTGGCCGGATGATTTTTCACAGATTCTGG
Organism: Lachnospiraceae bacterium; assembly: GCA_022845955.1. Taxonomy (GTDB): domain Bacteria; phylum Bacillota; class Clostridia; order Lachnospirales; family Lachnospiraceae; genus Eisenbergiella. The sequence continues at coordinate 4,978,361 of AP025576.1, read as the reverse complement.
AATATCAGTGGAATGAGGTGCTGATCCCGTACTGGAAGGAAAAAGCGGCATTTGCCAGGGCGCATGGTGTTCACAAAATCGCGTTGGAGCTGCATCCGGGATTCTGCGTTTATAATACAAAGACGCTGCTGCGTCTCAGGGAAGCTGTCGGACCGGAAATCGGAGCCAATTTTGACCCCAGCCATCTGATCTGGCAGGGAATGGACCCCTGCGCATGTATCCGTGAACTGGGAAAGGCCGGGGCCTTGTTCCACTTCCATGCTAAGGATACGAAAGTGGATTCCATCAATACGGCGCTGAACGGCGTTCTGGATACGGAACATTATGGGAATGAACTGAACCGTTCCTGGATCTTCCGCGCTGTGGGATACGGACACGGTGAGGAGTACTGGAAAGCGATTATTTCGGAGCTTCGTCTGGCGGGATATGACTATGCGATAAGTATTGAGCATGAAGACAGCCTGATGTCCGGCAGGGAAGGGCTGCTGAAGGCTGTTCAGTTCCTGAAAAATGTGTTGATATATGAAGAAAAGGGAAATATGTTCTGGGCTTAAAGCACAGGAAAATATACAGTAACCGTTCAGACTTGTCCGAACCGTTACGCTATACGAGGAGACATCATGAAGCATAAAATAGCAATGGTCGGTTTCGGCGGCATGGCCGGCTGGCATTTCGATCTGATTAAGGATCTGGAAGATTTGGAAGTGGCCGGCATCTGGGATATTAAAGAGGAACGGCGCGAGTATGCCAGTCAATTAAATATCCGGGTTTATACCGGGCTGGAGGAGCTGCTCGCAGATCCACAGGTGGATCTGGTGCTGATCGCCGCTCCTAATGACGTACATAAGAGTGTAGCCATAGCGGCATTGGAAGCAGGGAAAAATGTGGTTTCGGAAAAGCCGGTAACCCTCAGCAGTACAGATTTGCAGGAAATGATGGATGCAGCGGACAGAACGGGCCGTTTTCTTACCGTTCATCAGAACCGCCGGTGGGATGAAGACTTTTTGACCGTAAAGAGGATTCTGGAAGAAGGGAAGCTGGGAGAGGTCTTTCGGATGGAATCCAGAGTCCATGGTTCCAGGGGAATCCCCGGGGACTGGCGGCAGGAAAAGGAGCATGGCGGAGGAATGGTTCTGGACTGGGGCGTTCATCTGCTGGATCAGGCGCTTCTGTTTTATCCCGGCGTGAAGCTGCATACCGTATATGCCACGGTTACGCATGTGACTAACCAGCTTGTTGATGACGGGTTTACTGCGGATCTGGGATTTGCCAATGGCGTTCATATACTTGTGGAGGTGGGGACGAGCAATTTTATCCAGCTTCCCAGATGGTATGTGCTTGGCGCAAACGGCAGTGCCTTGATTGAGGACTGGGACAGGAACGGACGCATTGTCCGTGCAAACGGTACGGATGAGAAGGATGTGGTGCCTGTCATTACCGCCGCAGGCCTGACCAAAACCATGGCGCCGAGAAGAGAGGACAGTATTTATACGGAAGAGCTTCCCCAAGTATCCGGTGATATCCGGGAATTCTATCAGAACGTGATGGCTGTGCTGGAGGGGAAAGAGGAAAGCCGGATCAAACTGGACGAGGTCATGCGGGTGATGCGTCTCATGGAAGCGGTTTTTGAGTCGGCGGCCCGGCAACAGGTGGTAAAGTTTGAAGAAGAATAATAGTAATGGTTCGTAACGGTTCAGACAAGTATGAACTATAACGGATAATAACCAATAGAACGGGAGGGAAAATTTTATGGAGAAAATGCCAATTGCCGTACAGGTCTACTCGGTGCGGGAAGAAGCCGGCGCTGATTTTGCAGGGACAATGAAACAGCTGAAAGCGCTGGGGTACGACGGGGTGGAGCTGGCCGGACTTTACGGCAAGACACCTGAGGAGATAAGAGGATGGCTGGAAGAAGCGGATCTGACTCCTGTCGGGGCCCATGTGCCCTTTGAAGAATTGGATAAGGATTTGGAGAACACGGTCAGGGCGTATCATAGCATCGGCTGCAGCTACGTGGCCATTCCCGCCATTTCGGAGGACCGCAGGTACGGCGGCAGCAGATATGAAGAATTTCTGGCAGCGATTCCGGTAATCGCAGGTGAATGCAGAAAATACGGGATGAAGCTTCTGTATCACAATCATGGGTTCGAATTTGAAAAAGCGGCAGACGGAAAAACGCCTTTGGATGAGCTTTATGCATCCCAAAGCCCGGATGATCTGGAAACCGAATTGGATACCTGCTGGGTAAAAGTGGCGGGGGAAGACCCTTTAGGGTATCTGGAGAAATACCGGGAGAGGTGTCCGCTCGTACATATTAAGGATTTCATCCGGGATGACGGCGTGAAGCTGGTTGCCGTAGGAGATGGCGTGCAGGATATCAGGGCAATTGCAGAAAAAGCACAGGAGTGCGGTGCTAAATGGCTTGTAGTGGAACAGGATGATCATATCTTTGGGAGCCCGATGGAAAACATGAAAAAGAGTGTCTGTTATCTCAGGAGCATCATGGAGTGAGAGAGCGGCAGAGCAGATTAAGAAAGGATTTACATGGTATGAAAACAATGAGAATCGGTATTGTAGGATGCGGGGGAATCGCAAACGGGAAGCACCTGCCTGCAATTAAAAGAAGCGGAAATTTTGAGGTGGTGGCGTTCTGTGATCTGATAGAGGAACGTGCGGTTAAAGCAAAGGAAGAGTACGGCACACCTGATGCAAGGGTCTATACGGATTATCAGGAGCTGTTACAGGAGGATCTGGACGCGGTTTATGTCCTTACCCCCAATAATGCCCACGCGCCTGTTACCATTGCTGCGCTGAAGGCCGGAAAGCATGTCATGTGTGAAAAGCCCATGGCAAAAACGTATGCGGAAGCCAAAGAGATGGTGGAAACAGCAAAAGAGACGGGAAAAATTCTCACCATTGGTTACCAGAACCGTTACCGGTCGGATTCCCAGTATCTGAAACGTGCCTGTGAAAACGGCGATCTGGGTGATATTTATTATGCGAAAGCCCATGCCATCCGCAGAAGGGCCGTTCCTACCTGGGGAGTGTTTATTGATGAAGAAAAACAGGGCGGCGGGCCGCTGATCGATATCGGAACCCACGCGCTGGATCTGACGCTGTGGATGATGGACAATTATGAGCCTGCGTCTGTGACCGGATCCGTGTTCCGCAAGCTGGCGGACCAGACGGAAACAGGCAATGCCTGGGGGGACTGGGATCCCACGAAGTTTACGGTGGAGGATTCCGCCTTTGGATTCATTAAGATGAAAAATGGAGCCACTATCGTGCTGGAATCCTCATGGGCGATCAACAGCCTGGATGTAGGGGAGGCACAGACCAGTCTCTGCGGAACCAAAGCCGGTGCCGATATGGCGGACGGCCTGCGCATCAACAGGGTGGAGTATGGCAGGCAGTGCGTGGAAAAGCCTGATTTCAGTGCAGGCGGCGTAGCCTTTTTTGACGGAGCTGCAGAAAAAGCGGATGATGTGGAGCAGAGGATTTTTTACAATGCGGTCATGAACGGGGAACCCCTTACGGTGAAGCCGGAACAGGCACTTGTGGTGACACAGATTCTGGAAGCGGTATATGAGGCGGCTAAGAGCGGGAAAACCGTATATTTTAATTAAATAGAATTGTCCGCCGGGGCTGGTGCCGCCGGAAGGCGCCAGGAGGAAGGCGCCGGACGGCACCGGGAAAAAGCCGCTGGGGACGGGAGGCAGAAAATGGAATTAGGGATTATTTCATGGATAGAAGAAGATGATTTCCGGAAAGCGAAAGAGCGCGGCCTTTCCTTTGTGGAATTGGATGTAAACGACAGGGCTGAGGAATTTTTGGCGCATCTGGATCAGGTCATCCGCTTCAGTAAGGCGTATGAAATGCCGGTGGGAGCCGTTGGCCGCTGGGGCAGCGACCGGATCAGCAGGGACGGCATCTGTCAGGAAGAGCTGGAGCTGGAATACAGGCTGATAGACGCAGCGGCCCGTTTGGACTGCGGTGTGTATATCACAGGCTGCAACTATGTGGAAGAGCTTTCCTATTATGAAAACTGCAGCTTTGCCATCGCGTATTTCGAAAAGCTGATCGCTTACGGCAGGGAAAAGAAAGTAAAAATCGCGGTTTATAACTGCCGTTGGAATAATTTTGTATGCAATCCAATGGCATATAAAGTGATTCATGGTTATCTGAAGGAGCTGTATATCAAATATGATCCTTCCCACTGCATTTATGACGGAGGGGATTATCTTCAGGAGACAAAGGACTGGGGAGACCGTTTTGCCCATGTACATCTGAAGGGCTCCCTTGTTATCGGAGGGGAACGGTTTGACGATCCGCCTGCAGGACTGGATCAGACTAACTGGGGCGCTTTCCTTTCCGTGCTGTATGCCAAAGGGTACAACGGCAGGCTGAGCATTGAGCCGCATTCCCAAACCTGGAAGGGTACGCTTGGAGAGAAGGGGATTGATTTCACCATTACCTATTTCCGGGGACTGATACTGTAAAAGGATTGAACGAAGAGTGATATAACAAGATATGGCTGCCGAAGTGTTCCGTATTTCGGCAGCCATATTTTAATTTTTGCGGAAAATATTATAACGATGGAAATATAATTGCGCTGCCTGTTGCCAGACAGCGCAATGAAACCGCGTAAGGCGGCCGGCTGTACCCTGCAAAGCGGGATTCCCGCCCGCCGGCTCAGCCGCCTTTTTCCGTTTGTGCTTACCCCTTAACAGCGCCGATTGCAATACCCTTGACAAAATACTTTTGAAGAAAAGGATATATAATCATAATCGGCAGAACGCCCATTACGGTCAGTGCCATCCGGACAGAGGTGGAAGGCAGATCGGCGGTGTTTATATTACCGCCGGACTGCGCCTGTTGCCGCAGGGAATCTAGATCACGCTGGATGTTCATCAGCAATACCTGGATGCTGAACATCCGGTCGTCATTGAGATAGTACAGGCCGTTCATCCAGTCGTTCCAATAAGCCAGTCCGACCAACAGGCCTATTGTGGCAATGATAGGCAGGGCCATTGGAAGTACGATGCCGAAGAGGATTTTAAACTCACTTGCGCCGTCAACCCGGGCCGCTTCGATTACGGCATCAGGGATATTGGCGGTGAAATAAGTACGCATCATGATGACGTTGAAAGCGCTCATCAGCAGGTTGGGGATAAGCAAGGCGAACATGGTGTTGCGGATATGGAAGGTTTGGGTCCACATCAGATAAGAAGGCACCAGGCCGCCGGAAAAAAGCATGGTAAAGAATAAATAAAAAGCAAAAATATTCCTGCCCGGCAGTTCTTTCCGGGAGAGGGGATAGGCGTACAGGGTGGTGAACAGCAGATTGCACGCCGTACCGATCAGAGTAATCATAAAAGAAATGCCATAACCGCGGACCACCGCGGCGGACTTCGTCAGCAGATACTCATAGGCATAGGTGCTGAACTTGGCAGGAAAGAAGCTGTAGCCGTTCGTAATCAGGGTCTGTTCCTCGGTGAAGGAGGACATAATTAACAGGATGAAAGGCGCAATCGCGCATATAATGAGAAAACTCAGCAGGATGTGGGCAAAAATTTGGAACCCTTTTCCCTTTTCTACCATAATCTGCTACCTCCTTCTTAAAACAGGGAACTTTCATTGTCGACCTTGCGGACAATGAAATTGGCGGTTACCACCAGAATGAATCCTACAACGGACTGGTATACGCCTGCTGCAGAAGACATGCCGATGTTGTTGGTCTGCATCAGACCGCGGTATACATAGGTGTCGATGGTCTGGGTCACGCTGATCAGAGGACCGGAATTCTGGGGCACCTGATAGAACAGACCGAAATCGGAACGGAAAATACCGCCCATAGCCATCAGGGTCAGAATGATAATGGTGGATTTCAGACCGGGCAGCGTGACGTTCCGGATTTGCTGCCAACGGTTGGCTCCGTCCACCACGGCGGCTTCATACAGCGTGTGGTCAATGCCGCAGATGGTGGCATAGTACAGGATCATATTATAACCCAGGCCCTTCCAGATATTGATTATCACCAGGATAAACGGCCAATACTTGGGGCTGTTGTACCAGTCGATGGGGGCTGCGCCAAAAGCGGCGAGCAGGGAGTTGTTGATATAACCATTGCTGCTGCTTAGGAAAGCAAATGCAAGGTAGCTGACGATAACCATGGAAATCAGGTAAGGGATCAAAATCACGGTCTGGTACAGCTGCTTGGCCTTCGGGCTGCGGATTTCGTTGAGGATAATAGCGACGGCAACAGCCAGTACAGTACCCAATGTAATAAATACCAGATTGTAGAGCAGGGTGTTCCGGATCATGATTAAGGCATCATTTGTGCGGAACAGAAATTCAAAGTTTTTTAACCCACACCACGGGCTGCCATAGATGCCGTCTCTGGCGTTATACTGCCTAAATGCGATCTGAATACCAAACATGGGAATATAGCAGTTGATAAACAGATAGATAACGCCCGGTATGAACATCAAATAAAGGGGCCAGAAGCGCTTCAGCGTTTTTCTGACTTTCTTCATATTTTTTCCTCCCTATGATTCGATATTGTGAAAACAACGGATGCCACGCTCTGCGAATCATCCTTATGTTCAAGAAGAGGCGGGCTGGGAGCTTCCCATACCCGCCTTCCTTTTGCTGCACGATTCTATAACAATTATGGCTGATTGGAGTTTATTTCTTGCTGGCCAAAAAGTCGTCCAGCTGCTTCTGTTTCTCCTGGATGATTTCATTGATTCCGGCGCTTTCCAGCTCGGCAATGAATTTAGGAAGGTTCTCGGCAGGATCCATAGCCCCCCAGCGCAAAGCGGTATGATAAGCAGAAACCACGTTGTTGCAGGCGGTAACCTGATTCAATACAGGATTGCTGTCCCAGGAAAAACCATGGGCCGGGCTGGCAACACCGCTCTCATTAAACTTATTAAGCTGCTCCCAGAGGTCGGCTTCGCCGCCTTTCCAGATAGGAGTGAGCTGCTGATTAGGCCAAGCCCAGTCAACGGAAGAATAGCCGCTGGCGTTAGGGTCCACACCTTCCGGTGTAGTGATAAAGGTTTTGGAATCATCCGTGTATTCCCAATGCTTGCCTTCGATACCGTTGATAAACAGGTTGGACACCTCGGGGTCAGTATACATCAGGTTCCACAGCTCCATGGCTTTCTCCGGATGAGGGGAGCTGTAAGGGATGATGAAGGAATTACCATTGGAAACATCCGTATATTTGTAAGGCTCAACCACCCTCATGAATACCACTTCTTTGCCGTTGGACTTGTAGTTTTCCAGTTCTTTTCCGGGTTTCCAGTTTTCATACATGGCAAAGCCGTTACCGGAAAGCAGGTTGTTCTCTGTGGTAGTGGTAGCATCAGGCATGATCAGGCCTTCCTGATTCCATTTATACATCATTTCGCAGAATTTACGATAGCTGTCCGAAGCGTAATAATTCACAACTTCTGTGCTGTCGTCGAAAACATTTTCCAGAACACCCAGATAGTCGCCCATCGGATCAACAGGCAGCGTTTCCTGCATACCGCCGGCGCTCCAGGTGGGAACCAGAGGATACATATCGGGATAAGCTTCGTGAACCTGAGTCAGGATCTTGTACATATCATCATAGGTGCCTATTTCAGGAACCTCAATACCCAGTTCATCCACGATGTCTTTACGCATGGAAAAACCGGCAGAACGGGAGGTGTCTTTCATGTCAGGAAGGGCATATAAAGTGCCGCTGAAACGGCAGGCATCCAAATCCACAGGATTGATTACTCCCAGGGCGCCTTGTCCGTACTTTTCAACCAGATCATCCAGACCGGTGGCATAATTGTTGCGGACAATAGAAGCCAGCTGTCCGTTAACATTATTGTAGTTCAGCAGATCGATAGGCTCACCGGAGGTGAGGGCCAGATTGATCTGTTCTGCATCCTGCCCGCGGATCAGCTCAATTTCAACACCGATTTTCTCGCGGGTGATCTCACTGATAGCTGCAGCAACTTCGTTGCAATCTTCTGTATCAGCGCTGCCCACACCCCAGACAACCAGTTTCACAATTTCGCCCGAGTTTTCGGTCCCGCCGGTATTGCCGGCGCTTTCGCCTTCATTGGAAGCACCTGCATTGCCTGAATTACCCGAATCCCCTGTACTGCCTGTACTGGTGCTGCCGCATGCAGCCAGACTCGCGGCCATTACGCCTGCCAACAGAATTGCTGCGCTTCGTCTCCAAAATTTAATCATATTACTTCCTCTCCTTACATGATATTGTAGTAGTTATTAAAGCCCCTCTCCAAGGGCTGTGTGCCAACCTGTAACGGATGGCTTAGTGTCTGCCGCAGAAGATGATCCACTGTCAAAAAAACGGACAGCTTATAACCTGATTTGGACTTCTGCTTTGCCATACTCTTTGTCATCCCTCCCCTCCCCAGGATATCCGGAACTTTCTTTTTCATATAAAACCTCCCTTTTTCTTTGGATACCCTTGGTTTTTGACAAGTCACTATCCTTGTTTATACTATATTTATCGTTAAACTAAATTATTTGATAATAATGCATTGTTCTAACACATTTGTCAATAGAAAATAAGAAAACACAAATAAGTTTGGCAAAAACGCATAATTATAAAGGCGTATTTTTGTTATAAATTTATTTATATCGTTAAACAAAAAACAGGTTGACAATCAAATCGTTCTGCATAAAAGGCAGGTATGGCATTTATTTCTTCTTTTCATCCATACGGTACTTTTTAGGCGTAATGCCCACACTCTTTTTAAACTGTCTCTGAAAATAGGATGAAGAGGAAAAACCTGTTCGATAGCTGATTTCCTGGAGAGAGTAATCCGTAGTGGACAGCATGACTTTTGCAGCCTTTAAACGTTCTTTCAGAATGAAACCGGTCAGGGATTCTCCTGTCTTTTTACTGAAAATGGCAGAAATATAATCGGGATTCATATGTACAAATTCTGCGATCATCTGACGGTTCAAATCAGGGGAAGAAAGGTTTTTGCGGACGCAGTCCTGTATAATTTCTATGGTTGATTCTTTTTTTTCTTCTTCCCGGTTGATTTTAAACAGTTCCGGATAGACTTTTCTTCGTTTCCTTTCACCTACGGCTTTTGCCAGTGCATTTTCCAGGTTGGCAATATCTACAGGCTTGGTAAGATAGTCCATCAGATGCAGTTCTATGGCGGAATGGGCATAATCAAACCGTTCATGTCCGGTAAGCAGAAGAATTACCGGATTCAGATTTCTTTTGTACAGCCATCGTATAAAATCGAAACCATTTTCTTTAGGCATTTCTATGTCAGTAAGAACAATATCCATATCGGGTTGCCGTTCCATCACATTTCTTGCTTCCTGTACGCTATGGGCGGAATATTGTTCATGGATACCCAGCTTCTCCCAGTTCGTATTCAGCCGGATATCTTCAACAATATAAAAATCATCATCAATTATTAATATTTTCATTCGGTATCTCCTTATGTTTTAGGTTCAGGAATCCTGATAGGGAATATATGGAATAATAATATCTACCTGTGCTCCCCCCATAGCGGTATTGTTGGAAAAACGGATATTTCCGCGGGAATCCCCATAGGCGAGAATAATCCGTCTCTTTATATTGTAAAGTCCTATCCGGGTTCCGTCGGCTATTTCTTCTACGGCGGGATTCGGCCGGTTCAGATCATCCAGCATCTGCTCCGGGAAACCGTTCCCGGTATCCAGATGCCTGATATGTACATAAGTTGCTCCCGTTTCGTCCTGTTCTTCATGAGCGGAGACGATGAGCTTCAGCTTTGTGTCCGTACTCAGATTATGTTTTATGGAATTTTCACTCAGCATCAGAATCAGGCAGGGAAAGACCGCTGCATTGTCACACAGATCTCTGATATCAATTTGACACGTCAGGCTGTCAGGATAACGGTAATTATTTAAAGCGTAATAGTTACGGACAAAACGTATCTCCTCTGCAAGGCTGACGAAGGACTTGGTGGACAGTGTATAGCGGAGATGGCCTGCCAATGTGGATATCATTGATTTTAATACGGTGCGGCTGACGGAGGTTCCTGCCATGGAAGAGATCACACTCAGACAATTAATCAGAAAATGGGGTGATATCTGGTTGCGCAGGCTCAGCAGTTCATATTCTTTTTTCAGAAGCTGTTCCTTCAGTACCTGGTTTTCAAGAGAGTTAATGTGCTCAAGAAGCCGTATGACCTCTTCATTAATTTCCCGCACTTCCTTACAGCGGCTGACTGTCTGTTCTTTTACATTCTCAGGCTGCCAGCTGTCCTTTACCGCTTCTGAGATTCTGTACAATTCCCGTACGGGAAGCTGCAGACGGCTGCTGAAAAGAATGAAGGTGGAAAGAAAACAGAGAGTAAGCAATACGATAAAGACTCCCTGCAGCTTATAATGCAGATCCAGCGTCTGCTGCAGCTGGGAATAAGGCATCAAAATCAGGAGTTCCCCATAACAGAAAGCAGGCTGTATTTGGAATTTCATATATCTGCTGTCGGCATAGGTTACAAGCTGCCGTTTCTTTTCCAGAACAGGTCTCAGATCCTCTTTGCATTCTGTATGGTTCCTAACCGGTGCATCCATTTCCGGTGCATTGAGAAAGGCGCACAGGGTGCCTTTGGATGTGCTTTGTTCCAGCCTTTTCATGATAGTATCCAGGTTAACCCACACGCCGCCAATCATATTGTTGTAGGTAAACATACGGACAAGACAGTACCTGCCGTTTATCTGGTATAGGACATATCTGCTGTTTTTTGATGGTATTTCCCGATAGTAGGTGGAAAAATCTTCTGATCGCAGCATATCCCTGAAATAAGCGGGAAAAAAGGAATTAAGATCCCGGACGGCGGATATGAAGCGATCATTGCGTCCGCTGTAGAAAAACAGCCCGTCCACTGTAGAGTAGCACAACAGATAGGAATTCAAAGTTCTTTGGAGGCTGGATTCACAAACTGAAATATTCAGAATATTATCGGTACAGGAAAGCTCAGTCAAATCGGAATTACTGTAAAGGGTTGACAGGACAGAACGGTTGGCAATATCCAGATCATTTTTTATCTCCGTCAGACAATAGTCAATGGTCCTGCAGTAGCTATTATAAAGATTAGTCTGCATATTATGGTTCAGAAACAGAAAAATTGCTGAAAAGGAGATGACAAACAGGCTGTAGATTAACAAAACGATTTTAATCAATTGGGAATAAAGTGAATATTCCCGTTTGTGGTAAAGCATGGCTTCCTCCTTCTAATGGGATACGGTGAATATTTTTCTGACCGCTTACGGATAAAGAGTGCGGCACTATGATAGTAATCCTACAGGTCAGGAAATGCAATTGACAAACCGGAAGATGTAAGAATTTTGAAACAATGCCTAAGACGCGTGCATAGTTTTCATGAAATTGTTTTCTTATAATGAATTATGACAAGACCGCCGGAGGTTCGTTTCCGGAAAATCTGACAGAGAATGGAGGAAAAAATGAAAACCTGGAAAGACAGAGTCAAATCGGATTACAGTGAAATCCGTGGTGTCCATCATGGACCCAGAGAAGGCGTTTCTATGGAGCAGCTCGACAGAGAACTTGGGTTTGCCCAGAGGCTGCGGATTAATTCCGTCCGTACCTGGATACGGGAGGAGGACTGGCACAGGGAACCTGAAAAGGTGGAAAAGAGAGTCTTGGATTATGCCCGTCTCTGCGCCGGACATGGGATGAGCATTATGCCGATTTTTTCCAGCGGCAACCAGATACGCAGCTATGAGCTTCTGACCGCAGAAGAATGGGAACGCAAACGGGAATTTTTGTCTGCAATAATACAATTGCTGAAAAACGAACCTAACCTGTTGATGTGGGATGTCTATAATGAACCCTTCTGTAATGATTATCTGAGAAACTGTCCTGAGGGGGAATATGAATCCCGGTACAGGAAAATCGAGCATGATTTGAGACTTCAGTGCCGGATGGTACGGGAATTGGATGACGATACGCCTATTACGGTGGGGCATGAACTGAAAGAGCATCTGGATTCCACGGCGGATTTGGTTGATGTCATAGCCTTTCACGATTACCTGACCACCAGAAAGGATATAAGGCAGGTATATGAGTATGCAGGAAAATGTGCGGCGGTCCAGGGAGGGAAACCGGTCATCAATAATGAAACCGGCTGCATTGGGCGTGCCAATCCTTATGATGTGGAGCTGCAGTTTTGTGAGGAATTCCATTACGGCTATTATATTTTCAATCTGGTGATTGAAGGTTTCTGGGCACCCCTTCATGGGATAATATATCCGGACGGTACCATACGGGATCCTTCTGTCGTAGTGGCTATGTTCGGATTTTACAGGAACAGGGGGAAAGGAAGGGTACTTCCCCAGGGGAACAGAGAAGAGTATGCGACAGCCGCGGTAGAACGGGTGAAAAAAGCCCTTGCAGTGGACAAGCAGAGTCTGTTTACCAAATTTGAAGCATCGACAGATGAAATTCTGGAGGCGGCAGAGGTCTGTGTCAATATTCTGGAGTGCTGCGAAATCGTTCCTATGGATGATTTACTGTCCGCCAGATTATTTGAACTGAAAGACAGGCAGGAGGAAAAACGCGATAGGGCGAAGATACGAAAATTTGCCTATGATGTTTCCCGGAAGCTACAGGATTATTATTGTCTGTACTGAATAAAAACAAGCAAATCTATAGTTTACTTATGATAACAGGGAGGATTTACCATGAAGAAAACACTCGCGTTACTGATGTGGGCTGTGCTTACAGCCGGTCTTATTTCAGGATGCACAGGAAGCCCGCAGAAAGAGGAAGCTGCGCCGGCGGAGGCTGCTTTGGAAGAAAAGGAGGCAGCCGCTTCCGGAGAAGATGCTGCTGACAGCACTGTTACTGATTTTGGCGGTGAGACAATTGTAGTTGGCCTGTACTGTGGTGATGATTCTGTACCGGGAAAAGACAGGATTTTTAAAAAAATTAATGAGTATTACATGGAAAAATACAACATCGATGTTCAGTTTGTGACTGCAAATATGGGAGATTATGCACAGTCTATAAATATGATGCTCTCTTCCGGAGAACAGATGGATATTTTCAGTTCAGGGGTACTGGGATTTTCCAATACCGTATCTAATGAGAGTACTTACGATCTTTACCAGGATGATCTGATTAACAAATATGGTAAGGATATTCTGGAACTGGTTGATCCTGCATTCTTGAAAGGCTGTGTGGTAAACGGCTCTCTCTATGCGGTTCCCTGTATGAGAGACCTGGCAACCGGCATGTGGTGTATCGCATTTGATAAAAAATATCTGGACGGAATCGGGTATGATTTTTCCGGAGTAAATACAGAAGAATGTATTCCTTCTACCGAAGAAGAAATGACAGAGCTGTTTGCACAGCTGCATGAAGCTTACCCGGATGTCAATGTAATTTACCCCTGGAATCATGGCTATCTGAATCAAAAGCTCTTATATGATCCAATCGGCGGAGATAACTTTGGTGTACTTCTGGATCCGGCCAACAGCCTGGAAGTATCCAACCTGTTTACCAGTGATTTGTTCAGAGAGTATTGCGAATTGATGTATAAGTGGCAGCAGGCAGGATATATCTCAAAGGATGCTGTTACCGAGACCCAGAATGGCGGAGCACAGATTATTGCAGGTACATTGATGTGTGATGCTACTGCCGGCAAACCTGGTATCGTACGACAGAAAGAAGTGGAACGCGGGAATCTGGATTCTATCGTATTCCAGCTGGGTGAGAATTTCGTAAACTCTTCTCAGGCTTCTGCTGCATCGTGGAGCATCAATTCCAGTACGGAAGCTCCGGAAGCCGCCATGGTTGTCCTGAATGATCTGTACACCAGCCCGGTAGTAACCAATCTGTTACTCTGGGGTGAGGAAGGCAAAGATTATGTTATATCTGAGGATGGTCATGTGACTTTCCCGGAAGGTGTCGATAAGGACAACGCGGATTACTATAATATGCTTCCTGCATGGATGCTGCCTTGTGAATATACCACTTATGTGTGGGAAGGCGATGATATTGACCTTTGGGAAAAAACCAAAGAGTTTAATAACGCGGCTATGAAATCCAAAGCACTGGGCTTCAGCTTCGATTCGTCACAGGTGAGTGCGGAGTACACGGCTTTAACGAATGTATGGACTGAATATGCGGACGGACTTGTGTTTGGTATGATTGATCCTGCGGTAGGTATTCCTGAACTCAATAAGAGGCTGGAGGATGCAGGCATTGATACTTATATCGAGGCAAAGACGGAAGCACTGAATGCATGGGCGGCAGAAAACGGCATCGAATAATCTGTGGTTAGTTTTTACAGAGGGGCTGCCGGAATGGGCCCCTCTGTAGGATAAAAATAAGAAAAAGGAATAGCGCCCGTAGATTCTTATTCCTTTTTTGAAAGAAAGGCTGGCGTACTATGGAACAAACAGCAAAAGCAGGAAGAAATGCAAAGAAAAAAGTAAGACTTATCAAAAGGTATATTCCCGTATACCTTATGGCTTTGCCGGGTATTCTTTATTTGTTTATTAATAATTATATGCCATTGCCGGGTCTTGTTCTGGCATTTAAAAAATATTCCACCAAAAAAGGAATCTGGGGTTCCCCATGGATTGGATTCAAAAATTTTAAATATCTTTTTAAAACGCAGGATGCCTGGATTATTACGAGAAATACGCTGGGCTATAATATTTTGTTCATATTTTTTAATGTGATTATTGCGGTTGCGATTGCAATTCTTCTGTCCGAGCTTACAACCAAATGGAAAAAACTATATCAGTCCACCATTCTGCTGCCGCATTTCCTGTCAACAGTAATTATCAGCTATCTGGTATTTGCTTTTTTAAGTGCGGAACATGGTTTTTTGAATACCAGAATCTTTCCTGTGTTCGGTATTGAGCCGGTTTCATGGTATACAGAAACGAAGTACTGGCCGTTTATCCTGGTATTCGTGCAGACCTGGCGGAGTGTCGGCTATAGCTGTATTGTATATCTGTCCACAATTTTGGGGTTTGACAGGGAAATATATGAGGCATCTGCTATTGACGGCGCATCCAAATGGCAGCAGATTACCAAAATAACACTGCCCTTGCTTCGGGCAACTATCATAATGATGGTATTGCTTGCTGTCGGCCGCATCTTTTATTCTGATTTTGGATTGTTCTATCAGGTACCCCAGCGGAGCGGCATATTGTTATCGGTAACACAGACCATAGATACCTATGTGTACAGAGGGCTTCTTGAAAGAAATGATATGCCTATGGCCACAGCCGCCGGCGTATATCAGTCTATTGTCGGATTTATCCTTGTAATGTCTGCCAACCTGATCGTCCGTAAAATAGATCCTGACAGCGCATTATTCTGAGGAGGAATAAAATTATGAAATCAAAAGATGAAAAACGCTTTCAGTTTATCGGAAATACTGTTATGATACTTATGACAATATTGGCAGTGGCTCCCCTGCTGCTTGTTATTATTTCTTCCTTTACGGACAATAACACACTGATCCGGAACGGATACAGCTATTTTCCTGAAAAGCTCAGCCTGGCAGCCTATAAGTATATTTTTATTGAGAACCCACAGGTTTTGAAGGCATATGCAGTTTCCTTTGAACTGACGGCGGCAGGGACGCTGCTGTCCCTGGTTGTTACAACGCTGCTGGCCTATGCGATTTCCAAAAAGGATATGCCCGGAAAAGGGATTTTGACCTTTTACATATTTTTTACCATGCTTTTTAATGGGGGGCTGGTACCAACCTATATTAATTATGTGAATGTTTTTCATATAAAAGACACCTTCTGGGCGCTGCTGATTCCCGGACTGGTGACGAATGGATTCAATATCCTGCTGATGAAATCCTATTTTGCGTCCAGCATTCCGGATGAAATCATGGAGGCGGCATATATTGACGGCGCTTCCGAGACACAGACCTTTCTGCGGATAGCTGTTCCGCTTGCAAAGCCGATTATTGCCACCATCGGCCTGTTTTCCGGGATAGCCTACTGGAACGATTGGAACAACGGATATGTGTACCTGAACAAACGACAGGATTTATTTTCCATACAGAATCTATTGAACCGAATTGTACAGAATATCCAGTATTTGACGCAGTCAGGAGACTCCAATGCCGCCGCCCTGCTGGCGGATCTGCCTACGGTCTCGGTACGTATGGCCATGGCGATTGCAGGTGTCCTTCCTGTACTGGTAATATATCCATTCGTACAGAATAACTTTGTAAAAGGCATTACGCTTGGCGGAGTAAAGGGGTAAAGATGAAAAAGACAGTTAATTATCAGAAATTGCGCGGATTTAACTACACACAGCCGGATGCTGTGAATGACAGAGCCTTCTGGGCTGATTATCATCATGATATTGTGGACAGAGATATGGGCTATGCCGAACGTCTTCGTCTGAACAGTGCGCGGATTTTTCTCAGTTATGATTTTTATAAAGAGAATCCGGACAGGTTTCTGGCTAATGTGAAGGACTTTGTGCAGACGGCATGGAAACACGGTATAACCACAAATCCCATTATTTTTATGGGATTCCGGTTTCGTGAGGATGAAATCCCGGCGGGCGGATTTATGCTGGAAGCGGGCCTGAGGCCGATTTATAAGACGCTGGAGGATCCTTCCAGCTGGTGTATCGGTGAACGGTACTTTGACGCACTTTATGAGGCAATCGGACAGGAAGAAGGGCTTGCGTTCTGGGATATTGCCAATGAGCCGGGATATACGGACAATTTTGTCACATGGTATGAAGAAGAACCTGCTTACGTACAGGATTATCAGAAGCGTCCGGATATGGAGCTGCTTCGTTACAGACAGGAAAAAACATGGGAAATTGTCCGACATTTCTGCAGGTATGTGAAAAGCAAGGATCCGGATCATGATATTGGCGTGGGGAATATTTTTATCTTCGAAACGGAGGCGAGCGGGACGGCCGAGCTGGTTGATGTGATAGTATTCCACGATTATTTTCCTACGAGGAAACGTATGCGGGATGCGCTGGAATATGCGAAAAAGCTGGGTGAAAAGTATGGCAAGCCTGTCCTGGATAATGAAATGTGCTGTCTTGCGAGAGCCAATCCCTATGATATGTCTATTGAACTACATGATGAATACCAGATAGGCTGGTATCTGTTCGAACTGATGATAGGCAGGGATATGTGGTCCCGTGTGCATGGAGTGGTTTATCCGGACGGAACTGTCAGGGATCCGTCCATCGTGTCCGCTATCTGTGGATTTTTCCGCAACAGAGGAGAAAGCGCCGTCCGTTCTGATGTAAATCAGGAAGATTATGTAAGAAGAGCCTGTATCCTGGCAGAAAGGACTCTGCATGCCGCAAGGCAGAATCAGGGTTTTGAACACAGCCAGGATGCCGAAAATCTTCTGGAAGCCTGTGAATATATGGCAAATCTGCTGGAGGCGGGCGAACTGGTTCCCATGGCGTATCCGCCTACTGCAAGGATCGCCGCATACAGGCGGCAGCAGCATGTGGATGCCATGGAAATTGCGGATTATTTAACAGAATTGATGGGAACGCTGAAAAAGGCATGCCATGTAATAGATATCTGAATTGTAAGCGAAGCAAATGACGGCTGTCGGGATGCAAAAGCATCCCGACAGCTTTCTCTCTTCATAATCCTTATGCACAGCACAAATCAGACAGGCATCAAAGAAAATCCCAGCAAGAACAAAAGCAGGACCAAAGCGATACCGCCTATTACCAATACAATTTGCAGGACTTTTAAAAGCATCGTTTTTGCTTCCTGGTTTTTAGCCTGCGGAAACCGGGGGGCAATTGGTTTCTCCGGAAACTCACTATCACCCATAAGCAGCCAGTCCGTAGTCACATCGAACAGCTTGCTGATTTGAATTATGTTCTCCACATCGGGTATGGAAGTGTCCAGTTCCCATTTGGAGATGGCTTGACGGGATATGGTCATCTGTTCAGCCAGCTGCTCCTGGGAAATTCCTTTTTCCTTTCTGAGATATTGCAATTTTTCACCTAAAGACATATCAAAATCCTCCTTTATCTGATTCCAACTTACCATTATCTGCGGTTGCGCACAACCGCGTCTGCATGGAAGTCCTGCAACCGGCAGTTGCAGGAGATATCTGCAAGCGGATGCGTGCGTTATGACGCACAGCAAAACGCTATGGCGTATATCTGGCAGTGGAATCTCCGAAACAGCCTGGAATCATACATCGGAATACAGGCAGCAGCGCGCCCGGCCATGCTGTTTGGCAAAATAGAGGGCCTGATCACTCTGGTAAATCAAGGTGTCAATCGGCAGGCCGGGATCGTTGGTCTGCGCGATGCCTATGCTGGCAGTGAGGCTGTTGAGCTGCCTGGATTGGCGGAAAGCGAGCTGCATTTTATCAAGCAGCAGCTGAGATTGGTCCAGGAGCTTCCGGGTATCGTAGGCTCCGAGGAGGGTGATCAGGAATTCGTCCCCTCCCAGCCTGGCTATCAGGGTTTGGGGAAAACATTCCTTCATAAGCCGGGAGACAAGAATCAGGGCTTCGTCTCCGGCCTGGTGTCCATAGACGTCATTGACATTTTTAAAATGATCCAAATCCAGGTATATCAGGCTTACCGTCTGACTGCCGCGGTTTCTGCTGATATAATCATAGAAGCCCCGTCGGTTATAGAGTCCGGTCAAAAAGTCGGTGATGGAGGTTTGCAGGATCTGCTGCTCCAATGTGCGTTCTACCGTAATATCTCTGCAGATGCACAGCTGGCCCACAAGGTTCTCAAAAATATCATATATAGGCTCTTCATGGATTTCAAAAACTTTTTCTTTTCCGCCGATATTCAATGCGGCCTCGGCATAGCCTTCTTCGTTGATGCCGGTAAGGGTATTCAACGCATCTTTTTTCCACTCATCATAATATTTTCCCTGGATCTGTTCCCTTGGTATCTGGAAGTATTCAGAAAATTTCACGTTGGAGTTAATAATGACGCCCTTGTCGTTTTTGACAAGGATAGCAAAGGGCATGCTGTTCAGCAGGATGTCCAGCTCCGTGCTTATGTTTTCGAGAACGGTCACATCGTGTGCGATGCCGACGGTGCCAATAACCTCTCCCGTCTCGTCAAAAATAGGGGATTTATAAGTTTTAAACTGCCGCAGCCCGTGGCTGCTTTTCACTTTTTCATCAAAGAGGCAGGTCTTGCGCTGCCGCAGCACTTCTTCTTCGGTTTCCAGGCATACATATTCTCCTGTAGCGTATTCTTCCGGTTTTAAATCCCAGATATAGTAGTGCCCGCGGCCCTGTATATCCTGCTTTGTTTTACCTACGGCATGACAGAAGGCATCGTTAACCATCTCATGGGAACCACGCAGATCTTTGAACCAGATCAGATCGGGAATGCTGTTGATGGTGGTATTCAGGCAGGTACGGATAAAGCTGTCGTCTTTTTCCAGCCAGAGATGCTCCAGCAGCCTGTTAAAGCGCGCTGTGATAAAGGAGGAGGAAAAGGGCTTGACCCATAAATCGGCATATTGGTTTGCCGCAGCTTCCTGGAGGAGGGATATGTCCTCCGGTGCCGAACACAGAATAAGGTCAGTACCGGAAGCGATCCGGGGAAGGATCCGGAGGATATCAGCGGCGGGCAAATCAAGCAGCAATAAATTACAAGCGGTGAGACTTTCATCGGAAACACCGGAAAAGCAGCGGAAATGAAACGAAAAATGCGCCGGCTCAGGGACTTGGGAAAGGGTTTCCTCCAGCAGTGCGCTGGTGCTCAGAATATGGATTATAAGTTCATAATGAAACATGGGTATTCCTCCCTTTGGGCGTTGGGGCTGCTGTGCCTGTTAAACGGTATTGTAGTCAGTATACACCATATTATTTATTATTGCACCTGTAAACCGATAAAACAAAAGGAAGGCTTAAGCTGGTTGGAAATTTTCATTCTTCTCCCCAAAACCCCTGTTTTTCCCCATGACAAGCACGAATCCGCCCGTTTGGCATACAATTTTATGTATTAGTCAGTCGATTTATAGCAGCCCACAGCCAGCCGGCGGGCGCTGTCCGACGTAAAAATAAGGTAGATAGGGAGGAAAAACATGGCGGAATATGACATTGCAGTCATTGGAGGAGATAAACGTACGGCCTATATGGTGCCGTTTTTCCGGGAAAGCGGATATAAGGTCATTTGTTTTGGGATACAGGAGACGGAGGATGGGGAAAGGGAAATAAAGCATTCCATGGAAGCAAAGCGTTCCATGGAAGCGGACGGCTATGCCGCGTCCCTCCGGGAAGCGGTAGATGCTGCGGATGTTATTGTGGGAGGAATCCCTTTGGAGAAAAAAGGCGTCCTTGATATCCGGGAGCTGTCGCGTCTGATAAGGAAACGTCATACGATTTTCGGAGGCGTCATACCGGAAACCTTCCGGCAGGAGTGCGGCGAGAGAAATATAGTCTGCTGTGATTTTATGCAGGTGGAGAGTATTGCCGTATTTAATGCCGTTGCCACAGCGGAGGGAGCTATTCTGGAGGCTCTCCGGCATAAGGATACCAACATACACAGGAGCAAAAGCCTGGTGATCGGTTATGGGAGATGCGGCAAAATCCTCAGCGACAAATTAAAAGGCCTGTCCGCCCTCGTTACGGTATGCAGCGGCAGCCAGACGGAGCTGGCCCTGGCCGACGCTTATGGGATGCAGACGCTTGCGCTGGAGCAGCTCGGGGAGAAGGCAGGAGAATATGAATATGTGTATAATACGGTGCCGGCCCCTCTTATTGATAAAGCTGTCCTGCAGAGGCTGAACAGGGATGTTCTGGTGATTGATATTGCGTCCGGGAACGGCGGGGTGGACTATAAGGCGGCAGAAGAGCTGTCCGTCCATGCACGGCACTGCCTCGGCCTGCCGGGGAAATATGCCTGCAGGATATCCGCCAGATGCCTTACCGATTATGTGCTGGGTCATATATGATGCTGCGGCGGCGGGGAATAAGGCAGAATGCAGGTCCTTCCCCTGTCGTAAAACGGAGAAGTTAGGAGAGTGCAGAATATGGAGTTAAAAGGGAAAAAAGTGGGAGTTGCGCTGACGGGCTCCTTTTGTACATTCGATAAAATATTTACAGCGATGGAAAAACTGGTGGAAGAGGGAGCACAAGTATATCCTCTTTTCTCCGATGCCTCACAGACAATTACGAACCGGTTCGGCAAGCCGGAGGATTTTATGAAACGGGCCAGGGATATTACAGGGAGGCAGCCGATATGCAGTATTGAAGAAGCGGAGCCTATCGGGCCGAAGGGATATCTGGATATTATGGCGATTCTGCCGTGTACCGGCAACACTGCCGCAAAGCTGGCGAACGGAATTACCGATACGCCGGTGCTGATGGGGGCAAAGGCCCATCTTCGGAACAATAAGCCTCTCTTAATCTTCCTATCATCCAATGACGGGCTGGGGATGAATATGAAAAACATAGGGCTTCTTCTCAATACTAAAAATATTTATTTCGTACCCTTCGGGCAGGATAACCCCGGGCAAAAACCGAATTCGCTGGTGGCTCATATCGAATATCTGATACCGGCCCTGGAAGCGGCGCTGGAATACAGGCAGATACAGCCGCTGCTGGTGGATTATATAGAATAAAACCGTAACTGTTCAGCAGGTCGTCTTATTTGCTGAAAATCAAAGGATGGGAAAGGCGAGGCAGCCATATGTGTGGGATAGCAGGATTTACGAACTTCAGGATAAATTATGAAACAAACGAAGGAGAATGGAAGGCGGTTTTAAAACGAATGAACGCCGTCCAGAAGCACAGGGGACCGGATGAGGATGGTATTTTTCTGCGGGAGCACTGCGGTATGGCCCATGTCAGGCTGTCCATCATCGATTTGTCCTCCGGGCAGCAGCCTATGGTAAGAAGAGAAGACGGGGCTGAATTTACGATCTGCTATAACGGCGAGCTATATAATATGATGGAGTTGAAACAGGAGCTTCGGGGGGAAGGCGTCCGCTTTCAGACAAACAGCGATACGGAAGTCATTCTGGCTGGGTATATCCATTATGGAAAAGCGTTTGTGGAGAGGCTGGACGGGATTTTTTCCTTTGCCATATGGGACGGCGCCAGGGAAAAATTTCTTCTCTACCGGGATCGGGTGGGCATTAAACCCTGTTTTTATACGGTAAAAGACAACACGCTTGTATTTTCTTCCGAAATCAAGGGAATTCTGAGTTTTCCCGGAATACATGCGGAGGTGGATAAAGACGGACTTTGCGAAGTGTTCGGGCTGGGACCGGCCAAGACATACGGAAACGGTGTGTTCCGGGGAATCCGGGAGGTACTGCCCGGGCATTTCCTGGAGTTTGATGCAGACGGCTGCAGACAGCACTGCTACTGGCAGGTGAAAAGCCTTCCTCATGAGGAGTCGTTTGAAGAAACCGTGGAACGTACCCGGTATCTTATTGAAAATGCCGTGAAAAAGCAAATGCTGTCCGATGTCCCCATTTGTACCTTTTTGTCCGGCGGGGTGGACAGCAGCCTGGTGACAGCTATATGCAGTGAGAATCTCAGGAAACAGGGGAAGCTTCTATCCACCTATTCCTTTGATTTTAAAGATAACGATGTGAATTTTCAGGCCAATGCATTCCAGCCCTCGCAGGATCGGCCCTGGGTAGATGTGGTCAGGGATCATGCCAAGACGCAGCATTTTTATCTGGAATGCAGGAATGAAGAACTTTACGATTACCTGTTTGAGGCGGTGGACGCACGGGATCTGCCCTGTATGGCGGATGTGGAATCCTCCATGCTGTATTTTTGCCGTAAGGTGGCAAAGCAGCATAAGGTTACGCTGACGGGGGAATGCGCGGACGAAATATTCGGGGGTTATCCCTGGTTCCATAAAAAAGAATGCTTTGAAGCGGACTGTTTCCCCTGGTCCATGGATTTTACCCCCAGGACAATGCTGTTAAAGGATGAGGTGCTTACGGAGCTTCCCCTGGAGGAATATGCAAAGGAGGCTTATCACAGGACCATCGGGGAAACACCGGTTCTGGAGGGGGAAAATGCGGAGGAAAAACGGCGCAGGGAAATTTCCTATCTGAACCTGAAATGGTTCATGCAGACCCTGCTTGACCGGATGGACCGCACCAGCATGCATGCAGGCCTGGAAGCGAGGGTGCCTTTTGCGGATCACCATATCATCGAATATGTATGGAATGTTCCCTGGAGCATGAAGTGCCATGACGGTGTGGTTAAAGGGCTGCTGCGGGCTGCGGGCAGAGGATATCTGCCGGATGATGTCCTGTACCGGAGAAAAAGCCCCTACCCAAAGACCTATGACCCGGCTTATGAGCAGCTGGTGAGGAAGCAGATGTTGGAAGTGATGAATGATTCGGGTGCCCCTCTGTGCCGTCTCATCGACAAGAAGAAGGTGGAGAGCTTTATGCGCCAGCCTTCGGATTACGCGCGGCCCTTTTACGGGCAGCTTATGGCTGGCCCCCAGCTGCTGGCATATCTGCTCCAGGTTAATTACTGGCTGGAGCATTATCAGATCCGTCTTATTTAGCCGGCGGTTTTGTTTCAGGAGCGGGATTCCCGCTCCTGAATTGCTGCATGGGCGGCTGCCGGGGGCTTCATACCGCGCCGGGACGGAAACCATTGCCCCGGCTGCATCTGCTTTTTTTCTGCCCCTTTACGGTATAAGCTATTGCATTCATAAACGGAATTTTATATGCTTACTTATAAGTATATTCCAATGGAATGCAAAGGGTGGTTTTTGGTATGGCAGACAGGCCGGAAAGAGGAGAGAGGGTGGAACCGTGGAAAATCCTTTATTTGATATCATGGCGGAGCAGGCAAAGCTGGGCGCAGTTACGGCGCCGCCCCGGAGGGTGGCGGGCGGTTATATGCATCAGATGTATCAACTGGAAACCGATACAGGGCAATACGCCGTCAAGCTGTTAAATCCGGCAATTATGCGAAGGCCGGATGTATTCCGGAATTTTCAGAGGGCGGAATATCTGGAACAAGTATTGTACCGGAATATGATTCCCGTTGTCCCTGCAAAGGAAATAAACGGCTGTAAAATGCAGTGTATTAACGGGCAGTATTTTTATGTCTTTCCATGGGTGGAAGGAAATGCGCTGCGCTGGGAAGAAATAGACGGCGGGCATTGCAGAACCATCGGTGCGCTTTTGGCGAAAATCCATAAAATTAAGATTCCCCGGATTTCCTGTGAGAGGGAAAAAATCGATGTGGACTGGGACGCATATATCGGACAGGCAGAGGCGGCATGTCCTGAAATAGCGGAAGAATTAAAAAGTAACAGAGAGCTGTTCTATTACGGCCAGGAAGAATACAACGCTGCCTTACATAAGGTTCCGGCGGCTGTATGTATCTGCGACGGGGATATGGACAGTAAAAATGTGTTATGGGTGGATGGAAAACCGCGGATTATCGATCTGGAATGCCTGGATTACGGAAATCCCTATATGGAAATGTTTCAGCTGGCCCTGAGCTGGGCCGGTGACACCCTGTGCCGTATTGATTACGGATTCTTACAGACGTTTCTCAACGCCTACCGGCAGGAATACGGGGCCTTCCGAACGGAGTGGAGTGCACTGTACGGAATCGGCTTCAGCTGGCTTGAATGGCTTGCATATAATATAAAAAGAGCGTTGGGCCTGGAATGTGAAATGGAGGAAGAAAGGCAGCTTGGCATCCGCCAGGTCCATGAAACGATCCCCCGCATTGCTTATTATGCCGCAATAAAAAAGGAGCTGCTGGATCATTTGGCATCGGCTATGCCCCCTGTTGAATAAAACAGAGCTTTTATGGTTACGCTTCCGCCATGTCATTTACGTTCTTACTTTGGTTAAGGGATGGCATTGCCGTGGCCTTTCCGGTATCAAAAAACGGTTTTACGGCTCCGAACAGCCCCGCGTCATTGGCGAGGCTGGCCGGGGTAATTGCTGCGAGATGGCGGAACAGAGGCGGAAGCTGCCTGTTTATTTTTTCCTCCAGAAGCGGGATCAGGATCTCCTTTTCACCGGAAATGCCGCCTCCTATCACCACCCTGTCGGGATCCAGCATCAGAATAATATTCGCAATAATCCGTCCGAGCTTCGTCGTCCAGTCATCCAGAAGCGGTAGGCAGCAGGGATCCTTTTCCTTGATACGACGTATAAAAGCGAAACCATCCATTTCTGTACCGGTTATTTCCGAAGCCCTCCGCAGGATCCCGAGCGTGGAATAATCCAGTTCCAGATAGTCTCCGGAAGAAGAATAATCACTGTATCCCAATTCTCCGCTTTGAGAGTGACTTCCCCCAAACGGCTTCCCGTCCAGAATCAAAGCGCTTCCTATGCCGGTTCCAAGCGTGACGCACAGCAGAACATGGCTGCCCCGGCCGCTTCCCATCCAGTACTCGCCCAAAGCCGCGGCGGTACCGTCATTCATAATCGAAACTTCCAGGGAAGGGTAATGCTGCCGGAGATATCCTGGAAGATTGACCCCCTCCAGAAAAGCAAGGTTCTCAACTCCGCCCACGCATTTCCCATCCGAAAGAAAGATACCCGGACAGGCTAAACCGACATTGACGGCCCCTCGAGCGAGTCCCTGTTCGATCACGGGCAGAAGCTGCCGGCCGAATTCATCCAGGGTTTTCAGTCCCGCCGTACGAAACGAATTTTTTCCCGTCAGATGTCCGTCGGCTGTAACAAACGCGTATTTTGCGGAGGTTCCCCCGATATCAAAAGACAATGAAATTTTATCCTGCATACATTTTCCCCTTTTTCCTTAACCGGAAGTGTTCCATTTCCCGTTTCCCGTTTAATTCCCTTTTTCCATGCGGAAGGTTCCATCCGCAAACATATGATAAGTAGTATCCCCGATCGTTACCGGCCCGGTCTGCATAGCGCCTGTTTCCGTATTCAGGAAGAAAATCCGGTCCCCGGTCTGGATAAACCCTTTTTTAAGACTGCCGTCTTCGGTACGGAAATAAATCTGCCCGTTTTCTTCAAACCATCCGTAAGCGGAGGGGAAGAGGGCATCGTCTGCAGGCTCTTCGCCGTCAGCGGTCTCCCCGGCAAAAAGCACGATTTTGTTTCCCCTGGAACTAGCATCCGACCATATCAGGCAGGTGCTTCCTTCCGTAAGATCGGTGAGGCGGACCATATTTTTTGTCAGGTACGGGAGGATGCTGCAGTCCTTTGGAATGGTATAAACGGCCCCGTCCGCCCCTGTCAGAAGATAGGTATCCCCTTTATCCTCCAGGGATTTTACCGTTACATAGTCGGGTACCTTATAGTCTGCGGGGATTTCCGTAAGGATTACAGGGGAATTCGTCTGGGGCGGAAGGCTCATGGTCATTGCCGGCCCGATATAAGCATACGCCGTCTGCCCGTCCCCTATGCTGTCCATGGATACCGGGTAACCGTTTACGGCATCCAGAATTTTCGTATCCTCCGAAAGATGGATGATGATCTCCCCATAAAAGGATTCGCCGCTCTTGTTGTCAAACACGATCGTATCGTCTCCGGCTTTTGTCATTGTACCCCATATTCTGGAATGGGTAAGCTGAGGAAGCTCAGCGGCCCGGCATTTCAGCGGCCCGGCGGCGAATGCGAAAATACCGCCGGCCAGAAGCAGGGCGGAAAGAATCGTTTTCTTTTTCATTGGTAATACCTCCTGTTTTTTTAACTATAACAAATAAAAGGAAAGAAACCTATAGGAAAAAAGATAATATTTTATAAATATCCGCCTGCACTGTTACGCTGCACCATCTATCTTCCGAAAGAATAATCCAATGGCCCGTGATTTATTCCCGCGGGCAACGAGCCAAACGGATGCACTCGTGCATCCACTTGGCGACTGCCGCGAGGGTCAAATACCCACGAACTTTTGTTCGTTGCGCTCGCTGCATAACAAGTTTGATGCCCCGTCAGCTTGCTGCGGGGTATTTGACTGGAACTTACAATTTCCTAGCCTTGACGATAAAGGAAAGTGGCAGCTTCTGTGCCCGCCAGGGAGAATAATACCCGGAAGAGAATTCCGCCGTACGGGAAAGGGTATCACAATCGGTTTCTTCAACCAAACGCTCCACGGCAAACCCGGCATCCGCGAGTTCATTTATATAGGTGGACATGCGGCGGTTCTGTACAGTGACCGGCTGTCCCCGCTGTATATAGGAAAAGGCTTCGTCCTTTGTATAAGATCCGGAAAAAACAAGCTGATCATCAGCCACATCAATACAGCGCATCAACGGATGATCCCAGGAAAAGATAAAAACGCCGCCCGGCTTCAAATACGATGCGATATGATGGACTGCGGCCTTTAAATCCGTTGTCCATCCGATTGCATAGACAGAATATACCACATCAAAATACCCTTTCGGCAAACCGCATTCCTGCTCCATAGGGGCGTTGAACAGCCTGGGACGGAACCCGTTTCCGGTCAGATATGTTTGGGCGTTGGCAATTTGTTTTGCCGACAGATCCAGCCCCCATAGCTCCGCCGCCCCCTTCCGGCCGCACCAGCAGAGGGAATGGCCGCTGCCGCAGCCGATATCCAGGATTTTTTTACCGGACAGCGCAGGGAACAGATGCAGTTCTTCCTCTGTGGGAACAAGACATCCGTAGACGGGCAATGCCGTTGTGCCAAACCAGGAATCGGCCATGGCGTCCCAGCTTTCTTTGTTTTGCTTAAGAATCGGATTCATTACAGGTTGCACTCCTTTCGCGGATACTTATTTTTATTACGCAAACTTTGCAGGCACCGAATAGCCTTCCGCCCGCTGGCAGAGCGGCGCTTCCGGGACTGAAAAGTTTGCGCTTTTTATTTTAACTCAAACTTCGCAGGAGCAAAATGGCCTTCCGCCCGCTGGCAGAGCGGTGTCCCCGGGACGGAAAAGGAATGTTCACCAGATCCTCTCAGGCTATGGAGATGAGACCGGTCAAGTGTGTCAGCCTCATCTGACACACTTGACGCCTTCGGGCTCATCGGAATGTCCGGCCTGATGGACTGGCGAATATCCTTTTCCATCCCGGGGACACCGCTCTGCCAGCGGGCGGAAGGCCATTTTGCTCCTGCGAAGTTTGAGATTTTAATACAAATGCATGAAGAACTACGGGTACAGGCCCGCTATTTCCAAAGCCCTCTCTTTTAGCATGATACGTGCTGCCTCAGGCTCAAGGATTTCCACATATTTTCCGAAAGACAGCAAATAGTTAAAGGTCCAGTTGCTTAACTGGTATCGGATGGTAACCAAATAGTCTCCGTCCTCACATAAAGAAACCTGATTTTCCTGGAATTCATCAAAAAGCCTGTAAGCGATGGCACGGGAAAATTTCAGTTTGAAAACAGGGATTTGGTCCTCCTCTTTGTATTCCGGCAGCAGGGAATAATCCTTCGGCAGTTCCCTTTGGAAGGTTTCCGGCATAACATGGATATGCTTCATCCGGGACATACGGAACGTACGGATATCCTGTTTGTACCTGCAATACCCTATAATATACCAGGCGTGTGACTTAAATACAAGCCGCAGGGGTTCTATAGTCCGGCAGGATTTCTGCAGCTCGGAGTTAAAATAATCAAAGGCGATGAGATGTTTATTGAGAATGGCGTACTGCAGTTCGGAAATCGTAACCTTTTCTTTTTCATCACTGCCCCAGAAGGAAAAATCCACCTCCAGCCATTCCGGTTTCAGCACATGCCGGAAAACGGCGCCGATTTTGTTCAATGTAATTTCCGCATTCGGATAGTTGGAGGCCTGTAATATCTGTAGGCCCTGCAGAATATTCTGCTGCTCTTCCCTGGATAATAATGGTTTTTCAATCGTATAACCGTCCAGCAGAAAGATACCGCCGCCGGTTCCCTTTGCGGACATAACAGGGATTCCGGCAAGAGAAAGCGTGTTTAAATCACGGTAAATCGTCCTGGTTGATACCTGAAAACGATTAGCCAGTTCTTTGGCAGTAACGTGTTCGCGGCCTGCAATATAAAATACCATCTGTACCAAACGTTCTATCTGCATGGAGGTTCTCCTTAATAAATCCGCTCTCCAATCAGTTTATCATGCGGAACGATCAAACAGCGGTTTATTTCTTTTTCATATTTTTGGTAAATGCTCTGCAGGGCCTTCCCATAAGCCTCTTTTGTTTCAAATTCCCAAAAAAGGATATATTTTACGCATTTCACGATCCTGGTAATTTTTTGGGGAGGGAGCCCTTCCCTTATCTGCTCATAATCAATATGATATTCTCTTTTCACGTATTTCAAGTCCTTCAGTCCTGCCTGTTCTCTTTGCGTAGCCGCAACCTCCTGCAGAAGCGTTTCAAATTCTTCCACCTTCGCGGGCTTTACTTGATAGATTGCTATTTCTGCAAAATTATGATTCATGGGGGATCCTCCGTGTTTTTTTAGAAATTATAACACATCCAATGCGACATGTAGCTGTCTTATTAAAAATATGTTACTCAAACTCCGTAGTTGCCGAATGGCCTTCCGCCGGCTGTCTGCGTGGCGTTTCCGGGACTGAAAAGGAATTTTCGCAGGTACCTTTCAGGCTATGAAGATGAGACCAGTCAAGTGTGTCAGCCTCATCTGACACATTTGACGCCCTTGGGCTCATCGGAATGTCCAGGCTGACGGACCTGCGAAAATCCTTTTCAGTCCCGGAAACGCCACGCAGACAGCCGGCGGAAGGCCATTCGGCAACTACGAAGTTTGAGTATGTTACTGTTTACGCCCTCTGTGCCGCTGTTGGGAATCATTGCTGTACAAGGGGAAACATGATAGAATAGGAGGAAAATACAGTTACGTTATTTCATTATGGCAGAAGAGAGGGGATAACGATGATAACATTTGCCGTCTGTGACGACGAAGCCTTTATGCTCCGGGATTTCACCGCCAGGCTTTCCGGCTATATGGAAGAAAGACAGATGGAATTCCGGGTTCAGTGCTATACCGGCGGAAAAAGCCTGCTGGACAGCAAAATACAGTTTGATATGGTGTTCCTTGATATCCAAATGGAAAGCCCGGACGGGCTGGAGACGGCAAGACTGCTCAGACAGAGGGGATATCAGGGCATCCTTATTTTTATTACGGTTTTAAAGGAATGTGTATTTGATTCGTTTGAGGTGCAGGCATTTGATTTCCTGGTAAAGCCAATCGATCCTATCCGTTTCCGGCGTACCATGGATCGCAGCCTCCAATTCCTGGAGCAGGCCGGCAGGCAAAATATCGTTGTGCATAGAGGCAGGGATTCCCGGATCCTTTCCTTTTCCGAGATAGTGTATTGTGAAGTCATTGCACGCAAGATTTATCTTCATCTGCACGGAGGAGAAACAGTTGCTTACTACGATAAGCTGGAGGAATTGGAAAAACGGATGGACAAGCGTTTTTTCAGATGCCACAGAAGCTATCTGGTTAATCTGGATTTTGTGCGCGGATGCAGGGACGGATTGATTCTGTTGGCAGAGGGCGGTGAAATACCTGTTTCCCGCCTGCGGGAACGGGAGTTCACGAAAGCGCTTTTACTCCACATGAAAGAAAGGCGGCGGGATGGAATGGTTTCTTCTTTTATTTAATATAGTAACGATTGCCGTACAGGGGATACTGCAGCTTTTATTTATGGGACATCTTACAGAAAAACGTGTGAAGCTGCGGCATTTTGCCGTCTGTCTTGCGATGCTTTATTGTGCCGGCTTCACAGATTTCCTGGCGGCATTTCCTGATTCGGATATTCTGCTTAACATATTGACGCTCTATATCCTGGGACGGCTGGGGCTGAAAAACAACCGTCCGGTATCCTGTGTAACCGCAGTCCTGGCGGTGTACATTGCACAGCTGTCTTTTGGTCTGATGGACTCGGTGACTATGCTGCTTTTCCCCGTAATACACGGAAATGCCCCGCTGCTGTATCTGCTTATTGTTCTGGCAGCTTTTCTTTCTTCTGCGCTGTGCGCCATCTGCTTTCGGATAATTTCCTCGCATATCACTCTGCAGAATCCTCCTCAGGGGCTGTTGACCTGGCTTTTGCTGCCTCCCGGCCTGTTCCTTTTCGCCGTCGAATTCTATATTCTGTCTGTCAACTATAAAAGTGTAGTATTGTTTCCGGGTTCGCTGCAGCTGCGTAAACACATTATGCTGCTGCTTTTGCAGGCTCTTGGCCTGGGAGTGCTGTTTTGTTCCCTCTATGCTTACCGGCGCATCTGTGAAAGTTTTAAGGCACAGGCGGATCTGGCATTACTGGAACAGGAAACGCATTCGCTGAAAAATTATGTGTCACAGGCACAAATACGTTATGAAAAGACAAGGTCATTCCGCCATGATGTCAGAAATTACCTGTCCGTTCTGGACGGTTTTTTGAGAGACGGCAGTATCGATCAGGCACGGGATTACCTGAAAAATCTGGATGCGGCGGCGGGGGAACTTTCTTTTCCTGTTCATACGGGCAACCCAACCGTGGATATTTTGCTGGGAGATAAACTGGAATTAGCCAAAACAGACGGAACAGCAGTCGACATATCACTTAAATTGCCGCAAGATGGTAGAATAACCGATTTGGACTGGTGTGTTATTTTTGCAAATGCCCTTGACAATGCGATCCGTGCATGCAGACAGGGGAATAACTCAAAAAGTATACGGATTTCCGGCGAACAGCAGGGTGATTTTTATATGCTGGAATTTGAAAACACCTGCCCCGAGGATCAGCCGCCGGTTCCTGATTTTGGTATCGGGCTTGGCAATATCAAAAGTGTCGCGTTAAAATACGCAGGCGCAGTGACGGCCGGGCAGCAGCATGGTTTATTCCGGTTACATGTGCTGCTGGACATTTCAGTACAGCCAGAAGGCATTTCGAAGCAAAGGGCTTGAAATCAAGCGTCTGTTTTTCTTACAATGAAAGCGCAGGAGGGAATGGGGCATCCCGTTGCGTTGTGAGGCTCCTGCAAAAAAATGCAAAAGAAAAACAGAGGTGATTGGAATGAACGTAAGCGGAATAAACCAGGCACAACAGCCTGTTACCCCTCAAAAGCCACTGGAAGGATCCAAGCAGGCCGCGTCTGCAATCAGGGAGTTGGAGCAGCAGTTACAAAAACTGGATGCGGAAAAACAGAAAGCCGTCCGGAATAAGGACACCGAAAGAGAGAGGAAACTGGAAAAGCAGATCCAGGAGATTAAAAAACAAATTGAGCAGCTAAAAAGCCGGGAAACGAACCGGCAGGAGGATGAGGCGGAACCGGGGAATCTCGAAAAAAAGATAAGCCCGGAAAACACCGGCAAAGGGAAGTACATAGATGAAATTGCATAAAAGATAATGTATCAGGCCGCGTTTCCCAGGGAATGCGGCTTTTTTGCGCCATTTTCCGTTATCAAACCGCGCAGCCTTTTTTTTCCTGGAAGAAAGAGAAAAAAAGTCGGGCAAAGCTGCCTGCCTGCTGTTATACTGAAAACATCTTAAGATAACGGGAGGAAAAACAGGTGAATTATTATGAGAGGATCCAGAAAGCTATTGATTTTCTGGAGCATAATCTGGAAAACGATATCAAAGCGGAGGATGCGGCGAAGGAAGCCTACATGTCGGTGTCTAATTTTTACCGCCTGTTCTTTGCCATAACAGGCTATCAGGTAAAGGAATACCTCATCAACAGGCGGATCAGTCTTGCGGCAGAAGATATCCGCATTAAC
Source organism: Lachnospiraceae bacterium (assembly GCA_022845955.1). Classification (GTDB taxonomy): domain Bacteria; phylum Bacillota; class Clostridia; order Lachnospirales; family Lachnospiraceae; genus Eisenbergiella. The sequence continues at coordinate 4,945,685 of AP025576.1, read as the reverse complement.
CGGATGAAGGTATTGGATGCTACCGTGAAATATGCCTATACCAGCTCCGATGCTTTTTCCAGAATCTTTAAAAAGGTCACCGGTTATTCTCCCAGCACCTATTCCCGGGGGATGGTAAACTACAAATTTGAAAGGATTCATTTAATGGATAAATATTTTGAGATTCCCGATGAGGAAATGAACGAACAATACCCGGATATTAAGGTGTTGAAAGAGATGCAGCCCATGCGTGTGGCTTATTACTGTTATTACGGAAAGAACCCGGAGAACGGCGCGTTTGCTGTCATGAAGGATTGGGTCATGAAGGAAAAGCTGGATATCCGCAGCGGAAACTACCGTATTTTCGGCTACAATGCGCCGGACTGTGACACTTCCGCCGAAGAGTATGGGTATGAGGTGTGCGTTACCATACCGGAAGATATGGAAGTGAAGGATGATAACATAAAAACAAAACAGCTGGAAGGCGGCCTGTTTGCCGTCATTTCCATCGAAAGGTCAAAGGACGAAGAGCTGGGTGAGGGCATTATGCGCGGCTGGAAGCGTTTTTCAAGATGGCTGGAGGGCAGTAAATACGCGTACGGAGATGCACAGTGGCTGGAGGAGCATCTCGGCTTCGGGGATGCGTTTGACCATATCGGCGGCGTGGAGCTGTATATGCCGGTACAGCTGAAAAAGGAAGGCGGAAAGGAGAGGACGGAGGTAACAGAGGTACAGGTGGAACCCTTTATGACCGCGGTCTGTACGGCGGTTGGGACAGGGGCGGAAGAAAAGGCGAAAAAACAGCTGTTTGCATGGATGAAGGCGAATGGAATTGCGCCGGACAGAGAAAAGAACCGGGTTTTTGCTTTTTATAACTTTGAAAAGCTGGGACAGCCAGATTTCTTTTTCCGGATGTATGTACAGATTGCACCGGACAGGGAAGTGAAGGAGGAAGAAGGGCTGACGAAGGAGGAGTTTCCGGGAGGCCTGTATCTGAAACAACATGTGAAATATAAAAAGAATGCCCAGTCCTGGTTCCAGTTTATCAGGCAGCTGGAGGAAAGTGAAACCTACGGATTTGGGCCGCAGCCGTTTATGGAGCAGTATTTGACAGACAAGCTGCAAATCAGCAGAGAAACGGAGATTGCGCAGTATCTGCCTGTAGTGAAAAAGGCAAACGGCGGGAAATAATGTGACACAGCGCAGGAAAAGCCACAGGGAACTGTGGCTTTATTTCCTGCATAAAAAGTCCGGAAAAATATGCCTTATGGGAGCGGATTGGGTTCCGTGGACCAGGAAGAATCCAGATCCGTACCCTTGAAAATCCGCCGTTCCCGGTTTGATTTCAGCATATATACATCTTCATCCGGATAATAACAGGTATCTTCTTTTTCTACGGTTCCCGCGTCTAATATCAGCAGGCTGCCGGATCCTGAATTATAAAAAGTATGCGCGATATTCTCCCCGGCGGGTTTTGCCAAAAAATCCCCCTGCTTCACCGGAATTTCTTCTTCATTCAGCCGCAGTATGCCTGTACCGGAAAGAATCAGGAAAAATTCTTCCTGCTGGGAGTGGCTGTGGTATTTCGTACTGAAAGCATGGGGAGGAACGGAATCGATATTGACATATAGCTTCCGGCTTCCGGCCGCTTCCCCTAAAGATTTGGTCAGCAGTCCCACGGAATCCTGATAGACGAATTCCCCGTTCAGCTGTTCAATATTCTGTATTTTCATTGGCACCCCTTTCTTATCGGCTGCAAATTCTCTGCCGCCCCTGCCGGGACCGCTTACCCTATTCATTATTCCTTTCTTTCCACTCTAAAGGCAGCGTTACAGGCTGTCAAGTGATTATGATGTTTCAGGTGTATCCAGTGATTATGATGTTTCAGGTGTATCCATAACAAGAACAGGCTTGACATAACCCTTCCGGTCAGAGTATTTTGTAACTAAAGGTTATACAAGACAGTACCGGATAGGGATTGAGCCAACCATTTTCCTGGTGCGGGGGACCCGGCATGAATAAGCGGGAAGAAAAGTAGGCCGTTGTGATTATGGAGGAGGCAGTATGCGTGAATTTGATTTTGAAACGGTTATTCCGATTGAAAAAGGCTGGTCGGAGGATAAAAAATACCAGGTGGCGAAAAAGGACGGAAGCCGTTATCTGCTCCGTGTTACTCCTATACAGCGGTACGAGACCAGAAAGGCACTGTTTGCCGTGTTGGAACAGGTGGCACGGTTGGGAATACCTATGTGTAAGCCTGTTGAATTTGGCATTTGCAAAGACGGAGTCTATGCTCTGCATACCTGGATTGACGGGAGTGACGCCGGGGATGTGATTCCCTTTTTGCCGGAGAAAGAGCAGTATGCTTCAGGGGTGAAGGCAGGGGAAATACTGCGTGAAATACATGCCATACCGGCGCCGGATACACAGGAACAATGGGGCAGCAGATTTAACAGGAAAGCGGATGAGATCCTTCATAGTTATAGGGAATGTCCGATTCATTTTCAAGGGGATAATGCGCTCATTACATATATTGAAAATAACCGCGGTCTGCTGGAAAACCGTCCACAGTGCTTTCAGCACGGAGACTATCATATCGGGAATATGATGGTACAAAACGGCTCGCTTATCATCATTGATTTTGACCGTTACGATTTCGGGGATCCATGGGAAGAATTTAACCGGATTGTATGGAGCGCCCAGACAAGCCCCTGTTTTGCGGCAGGCCAAATCGACGGATATTTCGATGGCAGACCGCCGGCGGAATTCTTCCGGCTGCTTTCCTTCTATATTGCCTGCAATACGCTTTCTTCCATTTATTGGGCCGTTCCATTTGGTCAGGAGGATATCGATGTTATGATGAAACAATCCCAAAACGTGCTTTCCTGGTATCACAGCATGGATAATATAATTCCATCCTGGTATCGAAAGTACGGAGAAAGTGCATGGGGACAGAAAAAGAGATAGAAAAGGAGATAGAGGAGACGGATGGGATCATGAGTGATTTTGGATTTCAGGAGATGCAGGCGATTCAAAAGCAGCTGCAGGAAAAATATAAAGACAAGTGGGGCGGATTATCTCCAAAGAAGGGACGTGATTCCCTGCTTTGGATGATGATAGAAGCAGGGGAAGTGGCGGATGTAATCAAGAAACAGGGAGATGAGAAAATAGTTGGCGATGAACAGGTCAGAAATCATTTTATAGAAGAACTCTGCGATGTGATGATGTATCTGAACGATGTTATGCTCTGCTACTCCATTTCGCCGGAGGAACTGGCGGAAACATATAGGGAAAAGCATGACAGGAATATGAAACGATGGTAAATGATTGAACCAGGATTTGACAGGAGGCGTCTTAATTGATACGTAATCAATAAGACGCCGTTTTTTATTGAGGAAATTCTGATGTTATTGCTGCAAAATTGGGAAAACTAATGGTTGCCGGCAAACTGTCTATTGCCAAAAGGCAACAGGCTTTCTGCTTTTCGTCATTTCTGTATGGTATCTGCAGGGCAGCGGCACAAGGGGCCGTGAATTGCAGCTGCAAAGTTTGAGAATATCAGAAAAAAGGTTGACATATTTAACTGTAATATTTATAATTACAGTAACTCATGGGATTACAGTATTGCGGAACCAGGATCGGCGCTGCACAGATGGCAGGTTTTACAATTAATTCTCTGTAAGCGCATTTGTGTAGATCGTTGTCCGTAAAAAATAATCCAACCGGCAGGAAAATCAGGCCGGTCAGGAAGGGGTAACCGTTCAGGCTTGTCGAACGGTTATAGGAAAGGAAGGCTCGATATGGATGACAGGGAAAGACAAAAAGAAGCGGCAGCAAAGGCGGCAGCAGCCTGGGTTCGGGATGAAATGACCGTAGGGCTGGGAACCGGTTCCACAGCCTATTATTTTATACAGGAAGCGGGGGCTATGGTACGCGCGGGAATAAGGCTACGGGCCGTGGTTACCTCAGAAGCCACGGGAAAGCTTGCGGCATCATTCCATATTCCGGTAATCCCGCCGGAGGAAGCGCAGACCGTGGATCTGGCGGTGGATGGAGTGGATGCGGTGGATACGGACTTCTGTGCGGTAAAAGGCGGGGGAGGCGCTCTCCTTCGGGAAAAAATTGTGGCATGGAAGGCAAAGCAGGTAATCTGGATTATGGATGAAAGCAAACCCGTAAAAAATCTTGCCGGTTTTCCTCTGCCGGTTGAGGTTCTGCCCTTTGCAGCCTCCTGGGCGGCGGATGCTGTAAAGGAGCTGGGGGGAAATGCAGTGTGCCGCCAGCGGGATGGTAAGTCATTTTTTACCGATAACGGAAATAGGATATTGGATGTAGTGTTTCCAAAAGAAAGGGATTCCAGATTGGCTGCAGAAGCTGTCAGACAGATACCGGGGGTCCTGGAAACCGGTTTTTTTGACCGGATGTGCAGCCGGATTCTTATCGGTACCACCGGCGGTGTCCGGGAGTTGGTGAATCCCAATAAGGAAAAAGCCCCGTTACAGGGGTAGAACAGCCCCGGGATGGAAAAACGGGTGTGTCTGAGCAGGTATGTATTATTGACAACAGGCCGAACAGTTAGGGCAGGTGGAAAAATGCAGGAAAAAAAGGATAAAAACAACCGGATTGTAAATGGTTATATAGGGACCTATTTTTCGGAAAACAGCAAAGGGATCTATCGGTTTGCCTTTGATGAAGAAAGTGGGGAACTGACAGCTCCCGAACTGTTCTATGAGGCCAGGGATGCCAAATGGGTATCCGTCGGCCCGGACCGGATCTGTTTTCCCATGGAGGAAAACGGACGTGCGGGAACCTGTTTCCTGGAACGGGAAAAAGGGCAGATATCACATGTGCGGAAAATACTGGAAGAAGCCCATACACCCTGCTATCTTCAGCAGGACGGGGATTATGTATACACCGCCAATTACCACGACGGCACGGTTATGGTCTATCATTTGAGCCGGCATGTTCCCGAGATCCGGAAGCGGATCGAAAACGGGGAAAAGGCCGGCTGCCATCAGATTCTTCTTCACGGCCCATGGCTCCTGGTGCCGTGTCTGGAACAGAACCGGATACGGATTTTTGACAGGGAAAACGGTTTTGGGCCGGCAGGGGAAATCCCTTTTCCGGAGGGGAGCGGGCCAAGACATGGTGTTTTTGACCGTGCCCATAAACGGCTGTATGTAGTGAGCGAATGGAGTAATACGCTTTTTACGTTTGCCGCAGACGGAAAGGAATTCCGGTTGATCCAGTCGCTTCCGCTTCTTCCCCGGAAGGGGAATGCGGCGGCTGCCGCCATACGAATGTCACCGGGAGAAGAAGCCCTGTATATTTCGGTGCGCGGGCCGGATATTTTAATACGGGTGGATATCCGCGGGGATAAGGCGGTTTTGGAAGAATATGTATCAAGCCGGGGCGTGCATCCCCGGGATTTTATACTCACCGATGACGGCCGTTTTGTCCTTGTTGCCAACCGCCAGGAGGGCGGGCTTGTGTCTCTGGAAAGGAATCGGGAAAGCGGTAAAATAGTGGGGATCAGAAGCCGGATTCCGATACCGGAAGCGGTTTCGGTAGTACTGGATAAACCGGGAATCCCGCAGGAATCATAGAAAAAAGCTAAAACGCCGGGACGGGGAGAGCGCCGTTCCGAGATTAACAGGAGGATAACAGTATGCAGAAAACAGATATCGGTGTCATAGGGCTTGCCGTAATGGGCAGAAGTCTTGCGCTTAATATGGCGGATCACGGATTTAAGGTAGGAGGATATAACCGGAGTCATGAGGTGACGGAAGCGTTGGTAAAAGAACATCCCCATGATAATTTTATCCCTTTTTATGAATTGGAAGAATTGGTGGACTCCCAGGAACGCCCGAGGAAAGTTCTGATTATGGTAAAGGCGGGCAGGCCTGTGGATTTAGTGATTGAACAGCTTGTGCCTCTGCTGGAAGAAGGGGATATAATTCTGGATGGAGGAAATTCTTTCTTTGAAGATACGATACGAAGGGAGAAAAGTCTGAAGGAAAAAGGAATCTATTACTTTGGAACCGGCGTTTCCGGAGGAGAAAAAGGCGCCCGCTTCGGTCCCTCCATCATGCCCGGAGGTGACAGAAAAGGCTACGACTATGTGGCGCCTGTCCTGGAAGCTATCGCGGCAAAGGCACAGGGGGAGCCTTGCTGTGCCTATATGGGGCCGGATGGGGCCGGCCATTATGTCAAAATGGTGCACAACGGCATTGAATATGCGGATATGCAGCTGATTGCAGAGGCTTATCTGCTGCTTAAATATGTGGGCGGCTGCAGCAATGAGGAATTGGCGGCTATTTTTGACGAATGGAACCGGAAGGAGCTGAAAAGCTACCTGATCGGAATCACCGCAGGAATATTCCGGGAAAAGGATGATCTGAGCGGACAGGAACTTCTGGATGTAATTCTGGACAGTGCGGGCCAGAAGGGCACCGGACGCTGGACCAGCCTGGAATCTCTGAAACAGGGAGTGAACGTATCCATGATTACGGCGGCCTGCAACGCCAGAGTCATGTCTAACCGCGTGGAAGAACGAAGGGCAGCTAAGCCGCTTTTCACCGTTTCACAGGAAAAACGGGCTGTGGATAAAAAAGCATTTGGGGAGCAGGTACGAAACGGGCTGTATACCGCAAAAATCATTGCCTATGCCCAGGGGTTTGAACTGCTGGCACACGCCTCCGGAGAATACGGATGGAATCTGGACTACGGAAGGATTGCGGCAATTTTCAGGGCCGGCTGCATTATCCAGGCAGATTTCCTGGATGATATTACCCGTGCCTATGAAAGAAATCCCGATTTGAAAAATCTGATGCTGGATCCGTTTTTCCTGGAACGGATCAATGCCGGACAGGAAAGCCTGCGCCATATCCTTACCATGGGTATTATAAATGGAATCCCGGTTCCCGCCATGAGCCAGGCCGCAGCTTACCTGGATGCATTCCGGGGAATGCCGGTGGGGGCAAATCTGATCCAGGCCCAAAGGGACTGCTTCGGGGCCCATACCTATGAACGTAATGACAGGGAAGGAACCTTCCACCACGATTGGAGGTTAAGCAATGAGTGAAAAAAATACATTTACCATATTCGGAGGGACAGGGGATCTGACCTTCCGGAAGCTGATCCCGGCCCTGTACAACATGGAAATGACGGGAAGCAATACCTTTGATACGCAGATTGTGGTGATAGGCAGGCGGGATTATACCAGCAGTGCTTACCGGGAACTGGCCCGGGACTGGGTGGAAAAATTCACGAGACTTTCCTTCCGGGAAGAGGTATATGAAAAAATAGCGGAACGGATTCTCTATTACCGCATGGATTTCACAAAAGAAGAAGCGTATGGGGAACTGAATGCTTTTTATCGTGAAAACGGGGCGGAGAACCATGTGTTTTACTTTGCAGTTGCTCCCCGGTTTTTCCCTGTCATCGTACAGGGGCTGAAGAAGGTGGATGGAGCGCGGGGAGGAAAGGTGGTTCTGGAGAAGCCTTTCGGGGAAAATCTGGAGGCTGCCGCTGCGCTGAATGAAAAGATGGAAGCATTTTTCTCGCCGGATCATATCTACCGTATTGATCACTATCTGGGTAAAGAGATGGTGCGCAATATCCAGACCATCCGGTTTGCCAATCCTATTTTCAGCAATGTATGGGATGCAAAGCATATCCGGTGTATTCAGATTTCCGCTATGGAAGAGGTGGGGGTGGAAACCCGGGGCAGCTATTATGACCACAGCGGGGCATTAAAGGACATGATGCAGAACCACCTGTTCCAGATCCTGTCCATCGTCGCCATGGAACAGCCCCAATCCTCAGCGGTGGAGGATATGCACCGGGAACAGATGAAGGTGCTTTCAGCGCTGGTTATGCCGGAGGATATTTCAGGAAGTATGGTGCTGGGGCAGTACGGGGGATACCGGGAGGAGCCGTCCGTGGCGCCGGATTCCGATACGGAAACCTATGCGGCAGTCCGTCTTCTGGTGGACAATGACAGGTGGAGGGGAATGCCTTTTTATATCCGGACCGGGAAAAAGCTGGGGGAAAGGGAAATGCAGGTGGCCGTAGTATTCAAAAGCCCCTCCCCGGAGGTGGAGTCCAATATCCTGAATATCCGGATTCAGCCTACGGAAGGCGTATATCTGCAGTTTAATATTAAAAGGCCGGGAGAAACAGATGATATTATCCAGGCGAAAATGGACTTTTGCCAGAGCTGCTCCCTGGAACATCATCTGAATACGCCGGAGGCCTATGAAAGGCTGATCGGCGCCTGCTTCCGTGGGGAGCGCTCCTGGTTTTCCCAATGGGATCAGGTGGGTATAAGCTGGAGATATGTGGATGCTGTGAAGGCGGCATACCGCAGCAGCGGCATGCCTCTTGCCTCTTATGAACCGGGGAGCAACGGCCCGCAGGAAGCAGAGCGGCTTCTGGCGATTTATGGGGATACGTGGTTTGATAATTAAATAGTTTACACTTAAGACGATGGAAGCGGTCTGGAAGATAAACGCTGTAATCGGATAAGCCGGGTTACGGCCCCCTGCCTGTGCAGGGGGCCGTTTCCTGCTTTGGAGTGCGTGGTTCCGGGCATCACGCCGGCCAAATCCCGGTATATACTGGCGCTATAACATACACAGGATTACCGGCATGCATTGTCAAGATCTTATTTTATGTTATAATGATGGTGCGTTTCTGCCGGGAAAACCCGGCGGAACAGACGGGGTCATTGGAGCAGACTATAACAATGCCAAGGGAGCGGATTCCAAATGAAAAAACTGCAGTTCATGCAATCAGGGTATTTTATCTTATTAACCTCCTTCTTCGTCGTGTTTTTATTTGCAGTATTTAATATTTTTACCATCAAACATTTTAATCAGAGAATCGAAGAAATTTATAAAAATTCCCTTAATTATTCCAGCAACTATTGGGCAGATCAATTCTATGTGGCCAACAGAGAACTGACCTCCCTAATCAATAAAAATGACGGTACGGACTATAATTTGATCTGTGATTCTTCCGATCCCGCCTTTATTGCGGAAAGAAGCTCTGATTTGCAGAGGGATTTAACCAACCTGTCTCTTCTTAACGATAACAGAATCGTGTATTTCGTTTTTATCCCGGACAAGGATATGATGCTGTCCTCCATTTCCTATCTGGATTATTTCCAGGAAACGGAAAACGAGGAGTTGAAAAAATATATCTTAAATAACCAGGTGAATAATTCCGCAGCCTGGAAGGATATCAAGCTGGGAGATAACTATTATTTTCTGCATTTATATGAACATAAAAGCGGCTTCGGAGGATGCTATATCAGCTGTGAAAACGTACTTCGGGATATCATGCCGCAGGATCAGGAAAGCAACGTCTCCCTTTTGAATATGGATGGTTCGGTTTTTTATGCGGAAAAGGATGCACAGGAATACAAGAATTACTTTGTATTCTCCCGTGCCATCCGCATGATCAATAAGAAAATTTCCATAGAAATCCCTCATGTCAATTTTGTCAGCAGCGGATCCTATCTGTTTATTATTATTATTATTGCGATAGCAGCGTCCATCCTCCTGATAACGATTGCTTTATTTTACCAGGAACAGTCTGTGTTCAAGCCTCTTACCAAACTGAAAAATGCCATGGAGGAATTCAGCGGCGGCAATACGCAGGTCAGGCTGAATGATCGGACCTCCAATCATGAAATCAAGGTGCTGTATCATACGTTCAACCATATGGCGGAACAGATTATCAACCTGAAAATAGATGTGTATAAAGCCAGCCTGGAAAAGCAAAAGGTGTATAACCAGTTCCTGCGGGTGCAGATACAGCCTCACTTCTATACGAATATATTAAATCTGATTTATACCCTGGCAAGTATTAAGGACTACGGAACAATCAAGGATCTTACCAAAAACATGGCGGAATATTTCCGGTATCTTTTATCCCTGAAAGAAGATTACGTATTTCTGGAGGATGAGCTGCAGTGTATCGCGCGGTACGCCCAGGTACAGAAAATCAGGTACCAGGATAATTTCCAGATGAAGATTACCTGTAATGCCGATGCCGACACGGAAAAAATACCGCCCCTGCTGATTCAGACCTTTATTGAAAACAGTATTAAGCACAATATCATGCTGGTGCAGGATTTGGAGATTATACTGGTGATTGAAGAGGCGGAGGACATGCTCTGCATCATAGTGAAAGATAACGGCCTCGGTTTCCCGGAGGGAATACTGGACAAGCTGAACCGGGATGAGGATATAGAAGAGGATGGCAGACACATCGGCATTATGAATGTGAAAAACCGTCTTGAGGTGCTGTACCAGGGGAAGGCCGTTGTCAGTATCCAAAATGAGAATAAGGGTTCCAGGGTTGCCGTCAGCATTCCCCGAATCCGGAAGGAGGAGAATACGCAGATTGAATATATTACTTGTTGATGATGAAGTAATGGTAGTTACCTTGCTGAAAAAACATATTGACTGGAAAGGGCTGGGAATTGACGAGGTATTTACCGCCTATACGGCCATGGACGCCAGGGCCGTATGTACCGGAAATAAAATAGATATTATTGTCTGCGATATTGAGATGCCGCAGGAAAACGGCCTCTATTTACTGTCTTGGGTGAGGGAAACATTTCCTTCTGTGGTAAAAATTATCCTGACAAGTTATCCGGATTTCAAATATGCACAGGATGCCATTAATATCGGCGTTGTAAAATATCTTCTGAAACCGGTCAGCTTTGAGGAGCTTTCAGAGACTGTCAGGCTTGCCGCAGATGAGATCATAAAAAGGGAGAAGGAAAAGCTTCAGGTATCGGCCGGGCAGCAGCGTCCGGATCCCAAAAGGGAGGAAAAGATTTTCTATACCAATCTGCTTACCGGGGATATCCTGCCCTTCACCGAATTTATTGATAAGGCATTGAAAACAGGCGGCCTTACCAGGGAAGCACTGGAGCCGAAGGGGCTGGTATATATCCGTCTGGCCGGCGCCCGGGTGCAGATGAAAAACAACAGTATTTTATTGTTTGCCTTAGGTAATATTGCGGAGGAACTTTTTTCAGATATAACGGAAGTACACCTGTGGGATAATATATTCTGGATTGTGAAAACCGGGCATGACAGGGCTTCGCTGAATGAAATGTGCGAATTGTTCATATCCAGTCTGAAGGGACGGTTTCCGGGAGAGATTTTTGCGTATTTTATTTCCGCGGAGTATTCAGCCTGTCATCTCAGCCTGGAGACATTATCAGAACGTTCCAGGGATTTAAGGCATGCCGCCATGCAGTACCGGAATGTGGGGCAGTTCATCTATGATGTGGACGATTTGATGGAAAAGGCCATGGAAACGGAAAACGGGGAACAGCACCCGTCTGCATGGGCGGTGGCGGAAGCTGTAAAAGAGTATGTACATGCGCATTATATGGAGGATATCAGCAGACAGGACATAGAGGCATGTGTACATTTGAACGGGGATTATCTGAACCGTATTTTTAAAAAGGCCACCGGTTATTCCCTGGTTCAATATATCCAGTATTACCGTATCCTGGTTTCCAGGCGTTTGTTGGCAGAGCGGAAATGTACGATAACGGAGGTGGGGACAAAGGTGGGCTTTGATACGCCTTCCTATTTTGCAAAGGTTTTCAGGAAGTGGACAAACATGACTCCGAATGAATATTATAACAGCTGTGATTCCAAGTCAGGTACTCCGCCGGAATCAGATAACCCGCAGGCATAGAGAAAAAGTCGAAATTGTTCTATTACTTGGTCGGTTTTGTTGTTGAGACAAAGCCGGCTTTTTTATTACACTTTAGTTGTAAAACAATTGTGGCTGAAATACAAGGAGGGTGTTATGTTACGAAAAAGGATCCATATTTTATTAACGGCGGCAATGATAGCCGGACTTATGGCGGGCTGCGGTTCTGCAGGACAGAGTCCTTCAGAGAGCGGAGCGGCACAAGGGAGCACAGGGACGGAAACGGCAGCGGAAAGTGGCGGAGATTCCCAAAACGGGACAAAAGCAGAAGACCGTTCCGGGCAGGAGCCATATACCGTACGAATTGTTGCAGATGGTTATGGTTCAGAGGAAGCCTGTGCGGAGATCGGGGAGGCCGTTTCGGAAATTACAAAAGCGAAGTTTAATACTGAGGTTGAAATTGTCCGTTATGACTTTTCTACCTATGTGGATAAGGTACAGACGGAACTGGCCTCCGGAGAAAAAATCGATTTGCTTGGAGGCGTATCCCAGCTCCCGATTCCCAGTGCGGCAAGCCAGGGGCAGGTACTCGCTTTAAATGACCTTCTGGAATCGGATGGTCAGGATATCCTTGCAGACATCAGCAGTGAGGATTTGGCGTCTACGTCTATCGACGGTCAGGTTTACGCTGTCCGTAATAATAAAGAGCTTGGTCTTGGCCTTGGCTTCGCATGCAATACACAAATGCTGGAATCCCTCGGCGTTGATTACAGCAATATTAAGACGGAGGCCGATATGGAGCCTATCCTCCGGGCGGTAAAAGAGAAATATCCGGATTGTTATCCGTTTGCATCAGACAGCGGCGCAATGGGTGACTATATGTATGCCATTGACTGGCTGGGAAGAGATTTCGGGGTGTTGACAGATTCGTTCAGCGATGACACCACAGTGGTGAATTTCTATACCTCTGACGAGTATTACGAACTGTGCAGCCGCAGATATGAATGGTCCCAAAATGGCCTGATAATGCCGGATGCCAGTATTAATACGGAACAGGTTACCAGCCTTATGGGTGCCGGAAAAGCATTTTGTGCAACGACGGAAACGAAACCGGGTATTGAATCCCAATGGGAGAGAAATACGGGAATTGATATTACCATCATCAATATCGTGCCTTATTATACCACCACCAGCAATCTGAACAATTACTGGTATATTCCTTACACGAGTGAGCAGCCGGAAAGGGCAATGCAGGTTTTGAACGAAATGTATTCCAATCCTGATGTGGCAAACCTTCTAATTTATGGTATAGAAGGCAAGTATTATGAATTTGTGGAGGAAGAAAAAGGGGTAATCGACTATCCGCAAGGAATAACCGCTGAAGATTTGGGTTGGACGGTTACCGCATGGCATTTCCCGAATGAGCTGATCGCGCATAAGTGGGTTACAGACGGTCCTGATATCTGGGAAGATACGATAGCATTCAATAAAGACTGCCATCCGTCTGTTGCGAAAGGGTTTGTCTGGGACAGTACGGATGTGACGAATGAAGTGGTGGCTTGTACAACAGTCCTTAACAAATACAAGAAAGGCCTGGAAACGGGAGATGTGGATCCTGACTCCGTATGGGAGCAGATGAAACAGGAATTTGAGGAGGCCGGTATCCGGAAGATTCTGACAGAAAAACAAAAACAGCTGGATACCTGGCTGGCGGGGCGTTTATGAAAAATAAGAAAAAAAGGAGTCCTTTCAATTGGGCTTTATATTGTATGCTGATTCCGGGATTTCTCTATCTGCTGTTCAATAACTACATACCTATGGCTTTTACCATGATAGCTTTTAAGAAATACAATTTCCAAAAAGGTATTTGGGGAAGTGATTTTATTGGCCTGGAGAATTTCAAATCTCTTTTTTCCACAAGGGACTCCTGGATAATATTACGTAATACGGTGGGGTATAACCTTGTTTTTATTGCGATCGGCCTGGTTGCCGGGTTGGGGATTGCCATTCTTCTGGATGAGCTTCGATCAAAAAAAGGAAAGCGGCTTTATCAGATGTCATATCTGATTCCTTATATGATTTCCATCACGGTAGTCAGCTATATTGTATATGCACTGCTGAGTACGGATACCGGATTTATTAACAACAGTATACTGGCTCCTCTCGGGAAAAAAAAGATATCCTGGTATGCACAGCCCGGTTACTGGCCTTTTATTCTGGTGGCGGTCAATCAGTGGAAATGGCTGGGATATAACTCGATTATTTATTATTCTTCGGTTATTGGTATTGACTCCAGCTATTACGAAGCGGCTACCATAGACGGTGCTGCCAGGTTTCAGCGCATCCGGTATATTACCATACCCATAATCCGTTCCACCATTATTACTATGACCTTGTTGCAGCTCGGCAGTATATTCCGTTCGGATTTCGGTTTATTCTATCAGGTGCCTATGGACAGCAGTGCGCTGATGAATGTGACCAATACAATTGACACCTATGTTTACCGGGGCATAAAAAGTGTGGGTACTCTGGGTATGTCATCGGCAGCAGGACTGTACCAGTCAGTGGTCGGCTTTGTATTGATTTTGATTGCTAACGGCGTCGTGAGAAAAATTGACAGGGACAGCGCTATATTCTGAATCGCAGCTGTAGGCCGCGATTATTGAGGAAAGGATGACATGGTAAAAAGAGATAACGCATTTCAGATAATGGCTCACATCGTATTGTTTTTATTGGCACTGTTTTGTATTCTGCCGTTATTATTGCTTTTTTCTTCTTCTTTCAGCAAGGAGACAGCTATTCTCCATGAAGGATACCAGCTTCTGCCGAAGGAATTTGATTTAACAGCATATCAGTATATTGTAAATGGAACCAGCGGAATCCTGCGCTCCTATGGAATATCCGCCATAATCACCATAGGCGGGACACTTGCAAATCTTCTCCTTACTATTCTTTATGCATACCCCATTTCAAGAGGAGATTTAAAGGGAAGGACCTTCTTTTCCTTCTTCCTGTTCTTTACGATACTCTTTAACGGCGGACTGATTCCTACTTATATGATGTGGACCAATACGTTTCATATTAAGAATTCTTATCTGGCTTATATTCTGCCGAATTTGCTGGTAAACGGATTTTATGTCATCATGGCCAGAAACTTTTTTGCTTCCAACATTCCCACAGCGCTGCTGGAATCCGCTAAAATGGACGGCGCAGGGGAATTCCGCATACTGCGGGATATCGTGCTGCCTATGTCCAGGCCAATCCTGGCTACCCTGGGGCTGTTCGTATCCCTGAACTACTGGAATGACTGGCAAAATGGCCTGTATTATATCAGTAATGACAAAAGGTATACCATTCAGGTCCTGCTGAACCGTATGCTTCTGGATACCCTGTATATGCAGCAGGGTTTGGCAAAAACAATCAACAGCAGCATTGGAGCATCCATGCCGACGGCAACTCTGAAAATGGCGATAGCTGTTCTTGGTGCCATTCCGGTATTGCTTATATTTCCTTTTATCTCCAAGTATCTTACCGGCGGTATTGTGGTGGGGGCTGTAAAAGGATAACGACATAAAAAACAATTCAGGGAGGATTGCATGATGTTATTTGAAAACTTTAAGCAAGGTCTGAATCTCGGCGGATTTTTATCCCAGTACGAACTCATTGCGGATTCCGGTTCCCGGGAGGCACTGCGCTGCCATTTTGAGACATTTATTACAGAAGAGGCTATCCGGCAAATCGCAGCCTGGGGATTTGATCATGTCAGAATCCCCCTGGACGGTTATTTGTTTTTTGATAAGGAAAAGAAGTGTCTGAAGGAGAAACCTCTGGAATATCTGGATCGCTGCATAGGATGGTGCGAAAAACAGGGGATGAATGCGGTAATTGATCTGCATCACATAGAAGGGCATGTATATGGCCAAATGGACAGCCCTACCCCCTTAATGGCAGGTGCTGCTCTTCGGGACAATTTCTGCAGCTTTTGGAGCAGAATGGCGGAACATTTTAAAGGTTATAACAAGACGAAGCTGATGTTCGAACTGTTCAATGAAATTGCAGATTCCACCGGATATCAGTGGAATAAACTTTATAAAAAAGCTATCCAAGAGATCCGTAAGGCCGATTCGGGCCGCTGGGTTTTGGTGGGATCGAATTATGTAAACAGCGTGGGTTACCTTGACCGCCTGGATTTAGTGGAAGATCCTTACGTATTTTATAACTTCCATTATTATGAACCAAATGCTTTCACGCATCAGAGAGCACATTTCTCAGAGGAATTCCGTACCTGGGATCGCCCCCTTGCTTATCCCGGGGATATGGCAGATTACCTTGCCTTTCTGGAAGAACATGAAGAATTCAGGAAAGAACATCCGTTGATATCACATGATACCACCTGCAATGATAAAAAACTGATGCAGGCTTTCCTGGCAGATGCAGATAAATTCATGAAATTTTCCGGCTGTGAATTATATTGCGGCGAATTCGGTGTGATAGATTCCGCGCCGGCGGAGGCGGCTGTGAAATGGATCCGGGATTTTATTACCATTTGTGACAACATGAAAATCGGGCATGCGATGTGGAATTATAAATGTCTGGATTTTGAACTTGTGGACAGGAATAATCAGGTGGTCAGACCGGAAATCCTGGAGGTGCTGAAGGAACTGAATCAGGGATAGTCCTCTTTGTTATGTATGATAGCAATTGATAGTTCATTAGAAGCGGCGGTATTCCCTGCCGCTTCTAATTGCCTTTGGCCTTCCGATAGGGAATAGAAGAGCTGGAATAAGGAAGTGTATACTTTTATATGATTTTTCAGGTAAGTTTTGCGTCTTTATACTTCAAGCTTTTTCCTGTAATACAGAACTAATTGTCCTTCCTGGTTTTCCGTAGTGACGAATTCGTCATATCCCCAATGCAGATATATCCCCAGATTTCTTGTTTCCCGTGCTTCCACGCCTATGGTAAGGAACGTATAGCCATGTTCCGCAGCATAGCTTTCCATCATATGCACAAGTGCGGAAATGTACCCTTTTCCTTCCTGTTCTTTACGGATACGCAGCGCATTTATATTGGCTGTTGTTTTATTATCGGACAGCTCTGTCCTGCCGCTGATTGCACCGCATTCCGGTGAAAAAAGTAAAGTCCCCTCACCCACCGGAATTCCGTCGTAAACAATGACAAAAGTATAAGCGTCACCGCTCTGGTTATAGGAAATATAAGTAGTTTTCCACATACGCCAGCGGTCGTTGCCCAAATTATCAGCAATGTTCATATCCCATATCTGTTCCAGATCCTCTGGTGTTGCTTTTCTGTATTCGATGCTCATTTTCTTATATCCTTTCTTTTTTACTCTAAAATTATATCATCATTATGATACCGTTTACAAATTATTTCTAGACAAATAAGAGACACTTCTTTCTGAAAATCCAGATAAAAGAATTAATAAGTGTACAATAAGAAATTTATTAAGTATAATATATACGATATGATAAACATTATTGCTGGAGAAGGATATGAAAAAGATAATTGAATATTTTGACGAAGAAGCAGTAAGGCATGATAATTATTTTATGCGTAAGTTGGGAATGACAGAATTTTATGATGAAATAGAATACCAGATAAATCAATGTTGTCCGATAAAAAATTTACTTGTTATCGGTTGTGGTACAGGACTTGAAATTGAGCGGATTAAATTTCCATGCAATGTAACAGCTGTAGATATCTCCCCTGTAATGATTCAACAACTTATGAGAAAGAAATACTATCAAGGTGTAAAAGTGACACCAGTATGTGCATCGATTTTAGATTATGATTTAGGAAAGGAAAAGTACGATGTAGTTATAACATGCTATACGTTACACCATTTTAATGAACAGCAGAAGTTTGATATAATAACAAAAGTGTTTTGTTGTTTAAAGAAAAAAGGTGTATTTATAAATGGAGATTCAACGGCCCATAATATTTACGATGAACTGGAACGAATAAAGGACGCTGAACAAATATATAAACAGGAAAATATGCCTTTTGCATCACTGCATATTGATGTTCCATTAACAAAAGAAAAAGAAATCTCTATTTTAGAATTAGTCGGTTTTTCATCAATTGCTATTGAAAAAGAGTGGTCAGAAACAACTCTTTACAAATGTGTAAAATAATTATATTTATCAGCTTACGATTTGATGTAAATATTTTTAAGATGTTTGCATCATATTGACCTAAAATTTTTTATTGAATAGCAACTGAAAACTGGCGTTTAAATTGTATGAGGTGACAAAGATGGATTTCAGAAAAACATTCGACAGCATTCCGGAACAGTTTGACAAATGGCGGCCCCGCTATTGTGACGAACTTTTTAAAGACATCATTGAGTATGCGGCGATACAAGCCGGGAAATCGGTACTTGAAATTGGTCCGGGAACCGGGCAGGCTACGGAGCCTTTCTTAAAAACGGGCTGTGATTATCTGGCGATTGAGCTGGGTGAAAACTTTGCGGAATTTACGAAAAAGAAGTTTGGCTGCTATGAAAATTTTCATATCGTGAACGATGATTTTGAAACCTATGATTTTGGCGGACGGAAATTTGACCTGGTTTTCTCCGCTGCCACGCTCCAGTGGATACCGGAAGAAATAGGATTTCCCAAGATATTTCACCTGTTGAAGAACGGTGGGACATTAGCCATGTTTATGACCCGTACGGATGAGAGAACGCCGAATGGAACGTTATATGATGAAATACAGAAGGTGTATGACGAGCACTTCTATGTGGAGACCAGATATACGTGCAGTCTGGAATATGATAATGTTGTGAACTATGGTTTTACAGATTATCATTACCGGGACTGGAAGCAGACCAGAATTTATAATGCGGATGAGTATGTGGAATATCTTGCCGGTTCCATGGTGGAACATATCACTTTAAAAGAGCCTTATAAATCCAACTTTTATAACGGGGTACATGAGGCGGTAGTAAAGGCCGGAAATAAAATAATACTGAATGATACAATTGCATTATATCTGGCAAAAAAACCAGTGGTGGGAGTATAGTATGGCAGGCAGCCTGATTGGTGTATGGATATGTCCCAAGCCGTCTCTTAGCCGTTTTCCTGCTTTGGCGAAGCAAAGTGTGAAGCGGAAAATAAAAGCGGGATGGCTGCCAGGAGAGCCATAGCTACATAGGAAGCGGAAAAGATATACATACATTGGTCAATCGTGTATGTTTCCGCGACCCTTCCAAGAACATTGTTTCCGAGAGAATCCCCCAGGCTTCCGCATACGGATATGAGTGCAAGCTCAAACCCTTTTTGTTCTTTTCTGATAAAACCGATCCGTTCTTTGGGGATACCGACGAAGGTACAGGAAACGGAAACACTGCATAGCAGAAATATGATCATGAACACAGCGGGAGAGGGGGACTTTATGAGCAGCAGCCCGCCCAACGCAGTCACCAGCAGGAACAGGACGTTGAATTTTACCACATTCACCTTATCTACCGCGCGTCCGGCCAGCATATAGGTCGGGGCGCTGATGAGTTCATCCATGGACATGAGGATTCCCAGCTTGGCAGGTGAGAAAAGCAATACATTATAGCAGTACATAGGTATGATAAAGTTCCACATGGGACCTGCCACAAAGGACTGGATAAAAATCAGGAGACAGAAAATCAGGATCCTTTTATTGATGGATTTGAATATATGCAGAATGGGAAGCCGTTTCCTGCGGATACATTCTTTGTTCTTAAGCCCGGCGGCAGCCCAGATGGTTGCGGCTATAAGCAAAAAGCTGCATAGGTAAAGGGCGAAAGCCCCTTCCCTGAACTGGTATAAAAGTCCTGATATCATACCGCCGATGCTTGCCAGAAGGGAAGATATGCTCTGTACGGCTCCGTATATTTTTCCATATCCTCTGCCGTCTGCCATTTCCATTACATAGGAACCGTTTACGGCAAGGAAGATTCCCCGAAAAATCCCCAGAGCCGCCATCAATACCGTAAATGTTAATAGCTCATCCGCTTTTGCCAGAAGGATACAGACTGCACCCAGGCCGGCCAGAGAACAAAGGATGAATTTCTTTGTTCCAAGAAGGTCGGAAAGATGTCCGATCATGAGTTTTATGACCATCAAACCTATAGCAACCGCAGACATGGCGCTTCCTATTTTGCTATAGCTGAGTCCGTGATCTACCATTCTCAGCGGAATAACCGTCATAACTACATTATAGCCGAAGGAAATCAATCCCGATATAAGAGTAAAACTGATGAACTCTTTGTTTATTCTGCGCCCCTGCATTTCCTGCCCCTTATAAGAAAAACAAACATGTGTTCTGCTTATAATAGCACATACGTTCGAACTATGCAAGCCCTGAAATGAAAGTATTTTGTCTTGACAGTTCAGAGGTGCAGGCTTAGAATATACGGATAAACTGAACCGGTTTTGCCTCCCTGTGTTACAGGATAAGGAGCGCAAAAAAGGAGAAAGGAGACTGTTCAGATGGAGATTGAGACCCGGGAATATACACCGGAGGATTATGGTTTTGTCTATGATTTAAAAAAGGAGTCCTATTTGTCATATGTCTCCCGGATATGGGGCTGGAATGAGGAAAAGCAGGTGGATTATTTTAACACTTATATCGAACAGGTAAAGGGTAATATGAAAATAATAGTTGCCGACGGTGTTAAAATAGGAATGATAAACTGGAGTACCAACGAAAATACATATGAAATAGAAAACATCTGTCTTTCACCGAAATACAGAAATAAAGGAATTGGGACGCAATTGCTTATTGTTATTATTGAAACTTGTACATATCCGATGATACAGCTTCAGGTATTTAAGGATAATCCGGCAATCAGTCTGTATCAGCGTTTGGGTTTTCAAGTGGCCGGAGAATCAGAAATCTATTATCAAATGCAGTTATTGAAACAGCGGACCCTGCAGTAGTGCAGGAGCCGCTGTTATTCCTTCTGTGCGGAGAACAAATAGATTTGTATGGTCAATAAGCCTTGCTTGATTCACTTATATCTTCTGGGCGACTATTTTATTAGAAGCATGATAATGCCGGGGAACACCGGGGTGTTCATCTTCAAAGGTATAAGACTTAAATTGGAGGATGTTCCAGTCCGCGTATAGCGCTTTAATTTCCTCATCCTCTGCAAGTCCGACTGCAAAAGGTGCTATATCAGGTGATGCAGGCAACACATTTGTGAAAAGCTGAATGATATGTATCCCATGTTCATTGGTGTTTTCTTTAGCGTTAAGCAGGAAATTTTTCCAATGATCTTTTTCTACGAAATGCAGCGTGCCAAAGGACATGATAAGATCATAGCATTTGTTAAATGTAAACTTTGTTAAGTCCTGGGCCCAGGCTGAAACCTGCAGGTTTTTAGAGACGGCCAGGCGGTTCAGTCTGGCAATTGCGTTTTCTGACAAGTCAAAAGCCTCAACATTAGTATAACCAAGGCCGGACAGGTATAATGCGTTCTTGCCGTCTCCGCATCCCACATCTAAAACAGACCACGATTTGTTGAACAGATGTTGAAATTCATCTATTGTGGCATTGGGATGTATACCAAAAGTGGATACACTGTCTTCTTTGTAGGAGTCTTCCCAAAAAGGTATGTTCATTGTATGACCTCCGTTTGTAATGTGGTTCCTCCGTATCTGCCTGTAAAATACAGCATCATTATCTTTTTTGTACATAGGATAACTTCGAGGAGGAGTATTTATCCTCTATGTATTGTGTTCGTGCTCATTTTGTTTAAGCCAGATATTGGCAGTTACATCGGGCCGGGGCTCAAACCCCAGTTTTTTCGCAAGGATTTGCGAAACTTCCCGATAGGGCCAGGTACACCAATCCGGTATGATATCCCTTTTCAGCAATTCTGTAATCAATGCCGCAGCAGCGATTTTCCCATATCCCTTATTTTGTTCTGATTCCACGGTACTGATATCAATTTCCGCATGTTTTTTCCCGAGCATAAAGCCGGAACAGAAGCTTACGCATATTCCATTTTTATAAACTCTTGCTATCGGGTAAGGACATGCTGAATGGAAATCCTGTTCATAAAGAATGCGGACCGTAACGTCTTCCGGTTCCGTGATATCTTTTTTCCTATCCATAAAATAATTCGTGTTTAATGTAAATATTTTTCTTACATCATATATCCCGCTGTGCCTGTTAAAGACAGAAGAAATTACATCCTGCCATGGCCCGGATGGGCAAAAGACAACCGCTTCCTCCTTATATTTTGTAAGGATATAATCTTCAAAAATAAGATGATTAAGAGTTTCGGGTGCATAGGGAGTGTCCGGATTCCCTGCAACATAATGAAAATCAAATGGGGTGAACAATATGGCATAATCGGGGTTTTCATAATCATTCACGTATAATTCGCCGTCATATTGTCCTTCTAATGAAGAATAGATGACCGGAAGATTATAGCGATAGGTATGAAATAAATAACGGTATCGTAAATAATCTTTCTTTTGAACCTTATGCAATTGGCTTCCCCTTATGAATAAAAAGGTAATTTTTAGTTTTCAGCTACATATTTCCGGATTCTTTGCAGAAATCCTATGGTTTATATTATTTGTATGCTATTATATTGCATTTATTGAAATGACGTCAGGTATAATAATATGTTAAATCATTATTTTCCTACACCAAAGGATTCACCTCCCCTTCCATCAACGGCACATGGCTTTCCTCGTATTCCTCCACCGTCATTTTCCGTATTTTAATAGTGACCGTAATCCCGCCGGAGTCATTCTTTTCGATATGAAGCCCGTAGTCCGGGCCATAAAACAGCTTCAGCCGCTGGTTTAGGTTTTTTAACCCGAAATTTTCCCTGCTGTGCCGGATAGGCTGTTCTATTTTATCATTCAAATCAGAGACTTCTTCCTCCGTCATTCCGTAGCCGTTATCTTTCACCCGGATTCTGATATTTTCCTCATCCAGAAAAGTTCCTTCAAAATCAATTTCGTTATCCCTGCGGCTGGCGTCGAAGCCGTGGACAAAATAGTTTTCTATCAGCAGCTGGAAGACATTCCGGATAATACCGTATTTCAGAAGGGCGGAATCAATGTCGTAGCGGAATCGCACCAGGTCGCCGTACCTTGCGATGAGCAGGGACAGGTATTTTTTGCTGAAGGCCAGCTCCTCCCGGAAGGTGACAAATGTTTTAGCACCTACAAAGCTTCGGAAAATGGAAGCCAGGTTGGCGATCAATTCCGAGGTTTCGGCGTCTCCGTTGCTGTAGCATTTGTTGCGCAGCATTTCCAGGGTATTATATAAAAAATGGGGATTGAAGGTAGCCTGCAGCTCCGCCATTTCTGCATCCTTTTGCTTCAATTCAAAATAATAGGCTTTTTTTATGCTTTCATTGAGCCGGGAACTCATGGTGTTGATGTCCTGGGCGATTTCCGGGAAACCGCTTTGCCTGAAATTAGTGGGAAGCTGGTATTCCAGGTTGTTGTCGGCAAGAATATTCAACCCCTCTTTTATGACGGCCACTTCTTCCGATACCTGCCGCTGGATGCTGCGGCCGATAAAAACGGAGAAACCAAAAAAGGCCATGAAGACGGCAAGAAGCAGCGGGGTGTCCTTGTGCATGGCCCGGAACATATCTGAGCGGTCAACGGTACATACAACATAGGAGGAGGCATTGCCGGAGGGGATCGCCATGACGTATTTTTTCTTCCCGTTTACGGTGCGGATACCTTCTGTCTGTTCTTCCGGCCGGTACAGGGTGCTGATATCATAATTTCCTTCGGAGTGGTAAACTACCTGGCCGTCGGATATCACATAATATTCCATGGATTTTATATTGTCAGGAAACAGGTTGGCGGATTGGGCGAGGGTGCCCGTCTGATACCCGATAATGATGCTGCCGCTGCCGAAGCCGAAGGGAACTCCTCCGCAGATGGCAAAGGTTCCGTTATTGGCGGTATCGGAGGATAAGTGCTGCATACCGTAAATTTCCATCTGCCTGCTTTTATTGCGGATGTTCGGCATATAGGGAAAATCCTCCGATAGGGTTCGGATAGTGGAATCGTTGGTATGCTGGATATAATTTTCCTGTCTGGAAGCGGAGTATACGGCGATCCAGGAAATACGGTTGTCACGCAGGCTCATTTTCTTGAAAAGGCCGGAAAGCCGGTTCTTTTCCTGGGGTGTGAGTTCTTCCGCAGATACAAAATACCGTTGGATTAGTACCGCATCCTCCTCCAGCGTTTCGTAAACAGGCATATAGGCCTGCCAGAAATTATTGACGATATTGCCATATTCCTGGCTTGTGTAGATGCTGACCATATCCATGGAGGACAGGATGCGGTTTTTCTTGTCATGACAGGAAAAGTAAATGGCAAGGAAACTGAAAATCAGCAGCAGGACACAGAAGACTCCCGCGCTCATGGCAAAAAGGTTTCTTACATTTTCATTGGGCTGTTTCTTTGTCATTGATACTGCTCCCTGTATTTTGAAGGCGCCATGCCTGTGTACTTTTTAAAAGAGGTTATGAAATAGCTGGTGGAAGTGAAGCCTGTTCTTTCCGCTACCTGGTTGACTCTCTCCTGGGTTTTCACCAGCAGTTCAATGGCTTTTTCCAGGCGGTAGGCATTCAAGTAATTATTAAAAAACGTATTTGTTTCTTTCTTGAAAAGATAGCCCAGATAAGCCGTGGTAATCGTATGCTTTGCGCAGAACTCCTTAATGGATACCCCGTTTGCATATTCGTTGTGGATGTAATCGATGGACTTCTGGATAATGGGACTGAGTGATTCATAGTCGATGGAGGCATCGATGCTTGACTGAATCAGGCTGCTGTCCGGAACGATCTGAAGGAAGGCAGAGGAGGAGCCGGAGGCAGAAAGCTGTTTCACGGCACTTTGGTAACTGAGAGGCAGGTTTTCGCTCTGATCGGCAACGCTTCCCACGGCGATCCGTATTTTTTCTGTGATATGCAGCTGCCGGGCAGTCTGTTCCAGCACGTCGGCAACCTCCTGCCTGTCAATGCTATGGCCTCCGGTAATCAGAACATAATAGCCCTGGTTGTCCCAGACATGGAGGCAGTCGTAGGAGGAAGAAAGGCTCCGGGCACAGTGTTCGGTATAGGCAGAAAGGGAAACGGAACGGTCGATCTTGATCATACAGGAGGCACAATAGGAAAACTGGTAAATGTTGATGTCGCCCAACAGATTGCTGCGTTCCCCAAGTTCATCCTCCCCGATGTTTCCGCCAAGCCAGCGGCGCAGGATGTTTTCGCGGAACAGCGCTTCTTTGTTCCGGCGGTGAAGATACATATTTTCCACAGTATTTTCGATAGTATCTGTCAGTTCCCCAAGCTGGATAGGCTTGAGCAGGTAGTTGTCAACTCCCAGACGAAAAGCGGCTCTGGCATATTCAAATTCCCCGTAAGCCGTGAGAAGGATGCAGTGTGTATCCGGGCTCTTCTGTCTGACCGCTTCCAGCAGCTTTAGGCCGTCCATCCGGGGCATGCGGATATCCGTAATGAGAAGATCGATTCGGTTTTTATCGAAAAGAGCCAGGGCCTCTTTGCCGTCCGAAGCGGTAAAGATGTTCTGGATGCCCAGACTTTCCCACGGAATACTGGTTTTTAAAAAATTGGTTACGGACAGTTCGTCGTCACACAGAAGTACCTGAAACATAGTTCCTCCTTTTATATGCCGGTGTAAATGCCTGCTTACCGGATAACAACAGATTGCTTATTATCTTAATATTATAAGATAGAAGTCTTTCCGTAAAGGCGGCATTGTAAGAAAAGCGTAATTATTTGAATTATTCGAAGTTTTTTTTATATACACCGCGATCCTGCGGGGCTACGATGAACAAAAATGTTACCGGATCGGCCCCCGGGTACGGACAGTAACACAAAAACAGCAGGAAAGGCAAGTACTCCATCCGGCCAGAAACGCAACTGACAGTACTGAATATTTTGTCAGTCTGCAAGACGGAGGAAGGAGGCGATGCGGTGGCATCGTTGACTGACGACAACGCGGCAGATGGCAAAATAGGCAGTACTGTCAGTTGCGTTTCTGGCCGGATGGAGTACTAGGTGGAGGAAATGATATTACATAACTTGCAGGGAAGGGCACAGGAGGGGTTTACGACCTTTGGAAGCGTTTATCAGGCGGGGGAGGTACCGGCGGAAACAAAATTTTGCCTGTTAAATGAGACGGGAGAATCGGTTCCGGTACAGAGCAGGATTACAGCGTACTGGGCGGATGGGAGTGTGAAATGGGCGGCCCATACGGCAGACGCAGGAAAGCTGGGCAGCCGGATTACTATTCTGCCTTCCATAGAAAAAAAAGAAGCCGGCGGGGAAGACAGCCAGGAATTGGAGGGAGAAGGGATCCGTATCCAAAAGGGGGAGGATGGCTGTGTAATCGACACAGGAAAGCTTTCCCTTGTAATACCTGTCCGTGAGAAACTTCCGGCGGATTATCTGGCCAGGACGGCGAAAGGTGCGGAAGGCGGATGCAGCAGCTTGGTATATCCGGTGTTGATGCTGGAAGAAAGAGAAGAAAAAGAGGATAGTTCCTGTTCCAGGGTAGATTCGTACAGGGGAGTAATTTCGGAAGCAGAGCTTGAGGAAGAAGGGCCGTTGCAGTGTGTGGTGCGTTTTCGGGGAATTCACCGCCGGATCGGCGGGGAACGGGAGGCAATGCCGTTTTCCATCCGGATGTATCTGTGGTCGGGGAGTGCCCAAATTCGGTTTGTACACACCTTTTTTTATGACGGAGACGAAAAGCGGGATTATCTGAAAGGAATGGGGATCTGCTTCGAAACGGTCCTGGACGGGGAACCTTATATGCGCCATGTGAAGTTTGGGACAGACCGGAACCCGTTTCATGAAGCGGCTGTTTTGCTGGGCAGTAATGTTCCCAGGCTGCCTCTGCGTGATTTGGAAGAGCAGATGGAAGGGGAGATAAAGGAATATAAAGAGGGCAGTGACGAGTATGAGGCTGTACAAAACCTCCCGATCTGGAACCGATACAGCCTGGTCCAGGACAGTGATTCTCATTTTGCAATCCGCAAGCAGACACGGAAGGAATGTTGCCGGCTGGCCTGTCTGCATGGAAGCCATGCGCCGGGGACCATGGCGGCTGCCGGCAGGAAAGGCGGCCTTATCTTTGGAATACGGGATTTTTGGCAGAAATATCCCTCCGGTTTGGAGACGGACGGATTAAACGGGGCACTTACCAAATGTACGGCATGGTTTTATTCGCCGGAAGCACCTGCCTATGATCTCCGCCATTATGATACGAGGAGCTATCCCAACACCTCTTACGAAGGCTATGAAGATGTGGGAGCAAGTGCTTATGGCATCGGGGTGACCAGCGAATGCCTGGTGGGATTTACTGCAGGAGTGCCTTCCGACGGACAGATGGGCCGCTTTGCAGGGCAGGTACAAAAGCCCGCCGTTTATACAGGGGAGCCTGCATATTACCATGAAAAAAGAGCGTTTGGCTATTGGAGCCTGCCGTCGGATTCCACGGAGGTAATGCGCCGGCTGGAAGAGGAAATGGAAAAAGCCGTGCACTTTTATAAGCAGGAGGCGGAGGCCAGAAACTGGTACGGTCTGTTCGATTATGGGGATGTGATGCATCAGTACGATCCGGTGCGGCACTGTTGGAGATATGATATGGGAGGCTTCGCATGGCAGAATACGGAACTTGTGCCCACCTACTGGCTTTGGTTATTTTTTATCCGGACGGGAAATGAAGAGGCTTTTATCCTCGCGGAGGCTATGACACGCCATTGCTCCGAGGTGGATATGTATCACTTCGGGCCGCTGCGGGGGATCGGTACCAGACATAATGTACGTCATTGGGGATGCTCCTGTAAGGAGGCGCGGATCGGGATGGCCGGCCATCAGCGTTTTTATTACTATCTGACCGGGGACTACCGGCTTGGGGATGTGATGGAAGACAGCAGGGATGCGGATCAGTCCATGAAGAATCTGAGTCATTTCCCCCAGGGGATATCGGAGGAAGTAAATCACGATCCGGTCACTTGTGTGCGCAGCGGCCCGGACTGGACGTCCTTTGTGAGCAACTGGATGTGCTGGTATGAGCGCACCCTTGATGAACGCTATCTGCACAAAATCCTTACAGGCATAGACGACATTGCCCGGATGCCATTCGGGCTGGCTTCCGGCCCGGAATATCTGTATCATGAAAAAAACGGGCATCTGGAGTATACGGGGGAGCATGAGGAGTCGATCAACATGCATCTGCAGGTATGTCAGGGAGGAACACAAATCTGGCTGGAGCTTTCCCTTGTGCTGGAACAGGTACCGGGCTATGGCGATAAATTCCGTAAGCTGCTGGCTGATTACGGGGAATTTTATATGCTTGCGCCGGAAGAAAAAAAGGCTGCCACCCGGGGCCTGATTGAAAACCGGCCGTTTTCCCAACCCTATTTTGCAGGGGCCTTGTGCGCATTTGCGGCAAAATGCAGAGGAAAGGAAACGCTTGCGCGGGATGTGGCGGCATGTCTGCTGCAGGCACTGTTCGGCAAGTGCGGTTTATCCGGTTTTGAACCGCAGTCTTATACGGTGGATGCGGCCGGGAAGGTGCGTTGGGAAATCCCCTGGATCAGTACCAACCATGCTTCCCAGTGGTCCTTGAATACCCTGGTGGCATTGGATTTTATCAGGGAGTATTTCCCGGAAACAACGGAAGAACTTCAAAAATTGCTGTAAAAAACGGTACCGTACAAATGAGATAATTGTGCATGCACTGCACATTTACGAAATAAGTAACCTGATTTTTCAAAACTTTCCGAAATTTTTTTTATATACAGGATCGTTGAAAATAATTATGATGGTAGTAAGAAATTCGAATGGATGTCACGTGACGAAACAACGGATGCCGCGCTCCGCGGGCCGTCTGTTGCTGAACAAAAGGGATGCCCTGCCTTACAGGCGTCCGCAGGCAGGAAAATGTATGCAACCAAAGTAGAATGTGCGCCATAACGCACGGAGGGGATCAAGTATGAAAAATAAGTATTGGAAACGTATAGCGGCACTTGCGATGGCCGGAACCCTGGTGGTGGGAACACTTGCGGGGTGCGGAAGCAGTAAAGCCTCTTCCGCCGAAACCGGAACCGGTCAGACATCCGGTGATACAGCCGGGGAGGAGACACAGGCGGCAGGAACACAAGCCGCACAAAGCGGCGGATCCGGGTTTGACCTTGCCGCATTTGAAAGCGAACACAGCGGCGAGCCGGTTACCATTTCCATGTATCCTTTTAATGCCAGCTTGACAAGCGGCACGGTATCCGGATACCTGGGAGACTTCTTTAAGACAAAGGGACTTGCCATTGACGTTTGGGCCTATTCGGATGAAAAGACAAACGCCATCCTGGCCAGCGGGGATCTGCCGGATATCATGTACGTGAATGCGGAAAACCTGGGAATTATGATTGATGCGGACATGGTGCTTAAGCTGGATGATTATCTGTACGATCTGCCTCATGTGCAGTCTGCCATTGAGAACAACGGACTGGAGCCTGCACTGGAGTTTATCCGCAATTACAGAAGCAACGGTACGGGCAGCCTGTACGGTGTTCCTACCAATGTGGGCGGTACGGACATCACGGATAATGCGGATCGGAATGTTGTGAAATTAAACTGGAGCATCTACGAGGAGATAGGAACACCTGAAATCAATAATTATGACGATTTGATTGCAGTCGCCAAGCAGATGATGGAAGCGCATCCTACGGATGACAGCGGCAATAAAATATACGGAACCATCCTGAATTCCGGATCCGATACCGAATACTGGGGGAATATCATCACCTGGATGAGATGGCACGGTTATACGGAAAATCAGCTTCCCTACCTGCTTGAAACCGATATGATCGGCGGAAAATACGCGTCCATTCTGGATGACAACAGTATGTATTACCAGGGATTGAAGTTCTATTTTGACTGTATGCAGGAAGGAATTCTGGATCCTGACAGCATCAATACGGATCGCAGCACGGCAGGAAAGAAAACAAAAATGTTCGGCGCCGGCACCCAGCCCGGATGGCGTAATGAATATTTTGAATACTGGATTCCCGGTACAAAATATTATATCAATCCCAATACCCTTTACGGGGATGCCATTTTCGGGAATGCCGATCAGTATATTGTCGTGAATGCCAACACGAAAAACCTGGATGCATGTCTGGCTTTTCTCGATATGATGGCGGATCCGGATGCCCAGTTGTTGGGAAATGCAGGCCCGGAAGGGGATATGTATGAAATCAAGGATAACGTATTGACGCTTACCGACAAGGCAAAGGAATATTACCAGTCCAGTAACGGTGATCATTATTTCTATGATAACGGAGAACAGGCGTATCTGTGGAATACGGCGTGGATTCTTGCACAGTCAGCCGTTATGACCTACAAAGGGCCTGATGGGGAGGATCTGAGCAATGTCCATACCTCATGGCCGGAAGAGAGGGCGATCACCAGTGACAGCGATGCTTACCGGATTTGGAAAGAAACCACAGGCTATGACAGCTGGCAGGATTTAGTGGATACCAACAAGTGCGCGGTATACAGCAGTGACCTGGATTTTATCAACAGCTTTTTAAGCACACCCGATGATTCCATGAAGCTGACGATGAGCACCATCAATGACAAAGTGGTGGATGCCAGCTGGAAGATGATCTATGCGGAAAATGAAGATAGCTTTAGCAGTATCTGGCAGCAGATGGTGGCAGACTGTAAGGATCTGGGATCCGATGACTTGATACAGTGGCGTCTGGATGATATCGAAAAAGCGAAGCAGGAAAGAGATGCGGTTCTTAACGCTTCCGAGTAAGACTGTTTCAGACTGCCGGTATCATAAATAAACGCGTATGTTTGTGGAATAAGGAAATTTTTAAGAAACACTGGAAATGGGAAGCCGTGTCCGTTGAAAAATTGAAAGGTTTTTCACGGGGCGCGGCTTTTCTGCGGAAAAAGAAACAGGAAAGGAAACAGTAAAAGCAGGAGGATGCAATGGGAGAAAGAAGAAAGATCGATGCGGGCTGGAAGTTTTTCAGAGGAGATCTGGCGCCGCATTCCAATACGGAGGGCTGGGGCGGTGCGAAAGGAAAGTCCTTCTATTTTGGGGCCACGGCAATGGATTTTGACGATACCGGCTGGAAAGACGTGGATGTTCCCCATGATTTTGTGATGGAAGGGGATTATACAAGAAAAACGGAGGCCTTTGTGGGATCCGACCGGGTGCCGGATATGGAAACCATAGACAGCCGGCATTTTGCGGGCGGTTCCCTGGAGGGCGGCACCGGCTGGTACCGGAAACAGCTGGATATCCCGGAAGATTGGGTGGGAAAACGGATTTTCCTGACCTTTGACGGTGTGTTCCGCAACAGTTCCGTCTATGTGAATGAGCATTTTGTGCTCACCCATGAAAGCGGATATACCGGATATACCATAGATGTGTCGGAATACATAAATCCCGGCGTCAGGAACCTGCTGGCGGTCAGGGTTGACGCTTCCGGCAGGGAGGGATGGTGGTATGAAGGAGGAGGCATTTACCGGCATGTATGGCTGACTGTCACCGACCCGGTTTATGTACCCGAAAGTGGGGTTTCCATCCTGGCGGAACCGGAGCCGGATACAGGGCGGGCCGTTGTAACGGTTGAAACAAAAGTGGAGAACCGCCTGGACAGTGAAACGGCGGTCTGCGTATGCTCTGCCATATTGGATCCGGACGGCAGGGAAATCGGCTCGCAAACGGATTGGATAAGCGTAGACTTCTGGGATACGGCGAAAGTAATACAGAGGCTGGAGCTATCGGATGCCGTATTATGGGACCTGGAAAATCCCTGTCTGTATACCCTCCGTACGGAAATCCTGCGGGACGGGAAGCTGGCGGATATAACGGAAAGGGCCTTCGGGATCCGGAGCCTGACCGCGGATAAGGAGAAAGGGCTGCTTTTGAACGGTTCTCCCGTAAAGGTAAAGGGCTTTTGCCAGCATATGGATCACGCGGGAGTGGGAATCGCTGTCCCGGATAAGCTGATGGAATATCGTCTGCATAAAATGAAGGAGCTGGGGGCCAATGCCTTACGCTGCTCCCATAACCCGCCGTCGCCGGTGCTCCTTGACCTGTGCGACCGTATGGGAATACTTGTCATGGATGAAACGAGAAAAACCAGTGTATCCGCGGAAAGCCTGGAACAACTGAGATATCTGGTGAAACGGGACAGGAATCATCCGTGTGTGTACTGCTGGTGCATCGGCAATGAAGAGGTCAATCTCCAGTTCACGCCAGAAGCGGTGCGGGTGATGCATGCCATGCGCATGGAGGTGAAGAAGCTGGACACTTCCAGACCGGTGACGATGGCGCTTATATACTGGAATCCCAATGCGGCAAAGAATTCCTCCGACATAGATGTGGAGGAACTGATCCCCGCTGCAAAGGAACTGGATATTGCCGGCTTCAATTATAATCCTGACAAATGGGATCGGTTCCATGAGGCGGTGAACGGACTGCCCATGATGAATACGGAAGCGTTCTCCAACAGCTGGACCCGTTCCTGCTATGAAACGAATCCGGATAAAGGGCATTTCTATGTGATGGATCCGGAAAATAAAAACAAGAACATCCGCAAGTGGAACGAGGATTCCGCTTATAAGGCCGAAACGATGTGGAAGATGTACAATGAACGTCCCTACCTTTCCGGTTATTTTATCTGGACGGCCTTTGATTACCGCGGAGAGCCTACCCCTATGCCGTATCCCGCCATTTCCACCCAGTTCGGCGTGATGGATTACTGCGGCTTTAAAAAAGATATCGCCTACTATTACCAGAGCTGGTGGACGAAAGAAACGGTGCTGCATATTTTCCCTCACTGGAACCTTGCAGGGCAGGAAGGCCGTCCGGTTACGGTATACTGCTACAGCAACCTGGAGGAGGTGGAGCTGCTGGTAAATGGTAAAAGCTACGGCAAGCGGACCATGGAAAAGGACTGGTTCCTGAAATGGGACAATGTAATCTATGAACCCGGCGTACTCTGCGCGGTGGGCTTTAGGGGCGGCAGGGAAACCGAACGAAAAGAGGTGCGCACCGCAGGATCTGCCGTGCGGATGGAACTGGTGCCTTATGAAGAAGAAATCCGTGCGGATGGGCAGGATACTGCCATTTTCCAGGTACGCCTGCTGGATAAGGACGGACAGCTGGCTGTCACGGCGGATCCGCAGATTACCTTTACGGTGGAGGGGGCGGGCCGCTTCCTGGGAGCCGGAAACGGGGATCCCGAAAGCCACGAACCGGATAAGCTGCCGGTTCGGCGCGCATTCCATGGCCTCTGCCAGCTTCTGGTCCGCACAGCGGGAGAGGCGGGCGAGATCTGTGTTACGGCAAAAGCCGAAGGGGCCGGAACCGCCCAATGTCGGATACGGTGTGAAAAGTAAGGCAGAAAAACAGGAATTATCAAAACTATCAGTAATTTCTTTCATATACGCGGGAACGGCGGCCGTGTAAGATAAATATATCGGAAGCTGTATAAGTCGGCAGCTTCCGGCCGGAGGTAACCGTTCCGGCTTTTGGAACGGTTTCATACAGATTACATAAAGGAAAGGAAGGGGCTGCTATATTGAAAAGTCCAAATCAAAAAATGACAAATTATATACCGGCATCTAAAAAATGGCTGGGCTATAAGGTTTTTCTTCTGGCATTGCCTGGGATCATTCTTATACTCCTGTTTAGTTATCTCCCGCTTTGGGGATGGTCTTTCGCGTTTTTCCAGTATAAGCCGGGGAAATCCCTGTTTGACTGTAATTTCGTGGGGTGGCAGAATTTCCAGGAGCTGTTCGGAAATAAGGTAATGAGGGCGAATCTGTTCCGCGTACTGCGCAATACCTTCGCAATCCATCTGCTGGGGTATGTGTTTTCCCCGCTGCCCATGCTGTTCGCTATCTTTTTAAGTGAGATGAAGTCCAACAAATTCAAAAAGGTGGTACAGACCGTAACCACACTGCCCAATTTTATCGGATGGGTTATCATGCTTTCCCTGGCTATGGGGATTTTCGGATATAACGGCGTGCTGAACAATGTGCTCACTGAAATCGGCCTGGTTACAAAACCTGTCAATATCCTGAATTCCGATAAACATGTCTGGCTGACGCAGGTGCTTCTGCAGCAGTGGAAGAGTCTGGGCTGGAGTGCCATCATCTACTTTGCCTCCATTTCCGGCATCGACCAGGAAATGTATGAAGCGGCCCAGGTGGACGGTGCGGGCCGGTGGCAGAAAATAAGATATATCACCATTCCCCAGTTGATCCCCACCTTCTTCGTTCTGCTGATTATGAGCATAGGGAATTTCCTAAACAACGGCGTGGATCAGTTCCTGGCCTTCGGCAATTCCCTGAATAAAGATTTTATCGAGGTGCTGGATCTCTATGTTTATAATCTGGGAATCGGAAACGGACAGATTTCCTACAGTGTCGCTGTCGGTGTCATGAAATCCATTGTTGCGCTGGTGCTGTTCTCCGCAGCGAATTACACTTCGAAGAAGGTGCGCGGAACAAGCGTATTCTGACAGACGGGGCGAAAGGTGGAAAAAATATGCGAAAGGAGAGAAGAAAGTGAAAACAATAGGATTGCAGCAACCGAAAAAAAACATGTCCCGGGAAGATATCGGATACAACATCATATTTGGAATACTATTTGTACTATTATCTTTTATTTGTGCCTATCCCTTTTACTATCTGCTGATATGTACCATCAGCAATAACCAGATGGTGGAGGTGGGAGCGATTACCTTTTATCCGGTGGGAATTCACTTTGATAACTATAAGAAAATCCTGGAGGTGGAAAACCTTGGGAATTCTGTTCTGGTGACCCTGGCAAGAACCTTTTTCGGAACGGCTATGAGTGTATTGGTAACCGCATACACCGCCTACTTCTTTACCAGACAGGAAATGTGGGGGAAAAAGTTCTGGTACCGTTTCTGTGTGGCAACCATGTATTTTTCCGCAGGAATGATTCCTATCTACTTAAATAACCGTATGCTCCATCTGGTGAATACCTTCTGGATTTATATCATTCCCGGCATGATTTCCGTATATAATATGGTTCTTATCAAAACCTCTATGGAATCCATGCCCCCGGATCTGGAAGAATCCGCTTATCTGGACGGTGCCGGTTATCTCACCCGGTTTTTCCGGATCGTCCTTCCGCTGCAGAAGCCGATACTGGCGACCGTGGCCCTGTTTGCCGCGGTAGGGCATTGGAATGACTTCTTTACAACGAAATTATATGTAACCAATCCCAAGCTGTACACCATGCAGTTTTTATTGTATGAACTGCTCAACCAGGTGCAGGCCCAGGCGGCGCAGATTACCAATGATACCCAGCCGTCGGCCTCAGCCGCGACACCCACAAGTATCCGCCTGACATTAACAGCTTTTGTAATCCTCCCCATTATCCTTGTATATCCGTTTGTCCAGAAATATTTTACCAAGGGTATCATGATGGGGGCCGTGAAAGGCTGATTTACACAACAGACAGGAGGACTTCGTATGAACTATCAGAATCCCGTTATCCGGGGTTTCCATCCGGATCCCAGTATTTGCAGGGTGGGGGACGACTTTTATCTGGTAACTTCAAGCTTTGCATATTTCCCGGCAATTCCTGTGTTCCACAGCAGGGATTTAGCGAACTGGGAACAGATTGGAAACTGTATTTCCTTTGAAAATACCCTGGATCTGACCGGGGCAACGGAATCGGGCGGAGTGTGGGCGCCCACAATCCGTTACCGGGAAGGGACCTTTTATGTTACGGCAGCTATGGAACAGCTGCAGAAAAACCATTTCAGTAATTTTATCGTGCACACAAAGGATATCTATGGTACCTGGTCGGATCCGGTGTGGGTTGACATCGGCGGCATCGACCCTTCCCTGTTCTTTGAAGACGGCAAAGCCTATTACTGCACCAATGACAGCAGAGGGGAGAGCCGGGAATCCGTTAAGCTCGGCGTGGTGGATCCGGTTACGGGAGAGATTCTGGAGGCATTTCGTACCATATGGCACGGAGAAGGCGGGGGCTGGATGGAAGCGCCTCATATTTACCATATTGGTGAATGGTATTATATTCTCTGTGCGGAAGGGGGAACCTCCTTCGGCCATCATGAAGTGGCCGGCAGGGCACGGAATATCTGGGGGCCTTATGAAGCCTGTCCCCACAACCCGATTCTTACCAACCGGAACGATACCAGCAAACAGGCTTCCTGCTGCGGCCACGCAGATCTGGTTGACGATCCCCTGGGAAACTGGTGGATGGTACATCTGGGGCACCGTTCCGGAAAAATAGATTTATCCCCACTCGGGAGGGAAACCTTCCTTACCCCCGTAGCCTGGCAGGATGGCTGGCCGGTCATCCGGGACGGCAGGGCACGGATCCTGGAGGAAGGCCCTCTTACTGCGAAACAGCTTCCTTGGAGAGGGAAGGAGGATGACTTTACGGCTCCGGACTGGCCGTGCTGGTGGTATTTTGTCCGCAATCCCCGGTTCTCCCATTACATAAGAAAAGACGGCGGCCTGACGGTTATCCCTTTTGGTCATAAACCACAGGAAACGGATATCCAGGGCTTTGTCTGCACAAAACAGCCGGATCTTGGCTTCCGGATGGAAGCCGGGCTTTCTTTTTTTCCGGAAAAAGAAGGAGAGGCAGCCGGCCTGCTGGCGCTCATCACCCATGAGTTCTATTATTTCTTCGGGATGCAAAGAGCGGGCGGTAGGATGGAGCTGTTCCTGGAAAGACGGGCCGAGGATATCGACATCATAGTCTGGCGGGAAGAAATCACAGAGCCGCAGGTACGTCTGGTAATGGAGGGGACAAAGGATGCATATACCTTCCTTACCGTGCAGGCCGACGGGACAGAAAACAGGAAATGTTGCGCATCCGCACGGTTTCTTTCCAATGGGATCGTGGGAAGAGGGTTTACGGGAACCATGATCGGCCTGTATGCGGAAAGCCCGGAACCGGAAGGCACCCCGGCGGTATTTTCCGCATTCCGTCTTTCCGGTCCGGCGCAGGAGGAACAGGAACCGGCAGGGCAGGATGGGAAATGAAGCGGGAAGAGGTACAGATATGATTTATGACCGGATGGAATTTTATAATGTAGAAGCAATAGTGAAAGAAGAAAAAGGCTGTAAAATGTCCCGCCTTCCCAGGGATGTGGCACAGCGGCTGGATTACGGCATCCGTGAGGGCACGTCGTTTCTGACAACAGGGGTGGAACTGCGGTTCCGCATGATCGGGGATGAGGTAAAGCTGCATCTGCGGGTCAGTCTGGAGGAAGAAGCCCAGATGGTGCTCATTTACTTCGGCGCCATCCAGGGAGGCTGGCAGTATGCCTCCAAAACGCTGGGAACAACAGAAACGGTGATATCCATAAAATATCCGGAAAACCTGGAGATCTTGGAAACCATTTCGGAACGGGAAAAGCTGTCCTTCCATCCTCGCATGGTACGTGTGCTGCTGCCCTATGGCACCTGTTTCTATCTGGGAAAGGAAGGGGATACCGAACCGCCCCTTGTCTCCGACAGTCCGCAGAAGCGCTATCTGGCCTATGGTTCTTCCATCACCCACGGGAGTATGGCGCTGCTGCCGCCTCATACCTATCCATCCCGGATTGCCGAAAGCTTTGGGATGGATTGTATCAACCAGGGCTATGCCGGCTCTGCTTTTATGGAAAAACCCATGGCGGAATATATCGCCGCCAGAAAAGACTGGACATTGGCAACCGTTGAGATGGGAATTAATATGCTGAATAAACCGCTGAGCGATGAAGACTATGAAAAGAGAATCAAAGAATTCCTGGGAGTTTTGGCAAAGGACGGCAGGACGGTATTTGTCACGGATATCTTCACCCATAATGGGGAAAAGCAGGAACGGACAGCGATCTTCCGGGACATTGTCAGAAGACATGCCCATGGAGGCGGTCTGATTTATACGCCGGGGGAATACCTGCTGAGTAATCCTGCCTATGTATCTGCGGATCTGACACATCCTACGGTAAAGGGAATGGAACAGATTGCCCGCAGATGGTCGGAGGTTATGCGGGCATACGGGACAGGCATTTGGCAGGAATCAGAACAACAGGTCCGGAGGCATGGCACTTTCCACAAGTGCGGATTACAGGAAACGGAGATAACAGAACGATGAAATTATTGCATGGCGGAGACTATAATGCGGAGCAATGGCTGGATCGGCCGGATATACTGGAGGAGGATATCCGGCTTATGAAAAAAGCAGGGATCGTGAAGCTGACGGATTCCGTCTTGTGAAAGATGTTATGGTACGGGAACGGGAAGGAAACGGGAAAAAGTACATGTTTTTAATGAATTTTTCGTAGAGGGGCGCAGTATCACGGGCGAGCATTTGGATGGATATGAAGTGAAGATACGGGAACTGGATGCAGAAGGCTGATGGAAAGGGTTTCTTGTTTCAGTAAGCCGGATAAAAGAACATCTGTTATTCATAAAATAGGCCGGTTAAATCCGA
Source organism: Lachnospiraceae bacterium (assembly GCA_022845955.1). Classification (GTDB taxonomy): domain Bacteria; phylum Bacillota; class Clostridia; order Lachnospirales; family Lachnospiraceae; genus Eisenbergiella. Next base: position 4,907,481 of record AP025576.1, on the reverse strand, counting down.
ACGGAACTATGGTATAATAAGTACACTATTTGTTTGGATTGCTTCTCTAACGTTGCCAACCGATCTTCACATCTTGCGGAGGAATATAAAATGTACTATGAAATTAAAACAGAAAGACTTATTCTCCGGCCTTTCACCCCCAATGATGCAGATGCCGTCCATGCTTATGCTTCGGACAAAGAGAATACAGAATTTATGCTCTATCTGCCCAATGATACGAAGGAAGAAACGGAACGATTTTTAGAATGGGTGAGCGGTGAATGGAAAAAAGAGAGACCGGATAGTTATGAATTTGCGGTTACTCTTGCAGGGAAGCTTATAGGGGCCTTATCTGTTGCGGTGAATGATGACAGGACAGAAGGTGAACTTGGCTGGATTTTAGATAAGCATTATTGGAAAAAAGGATATGCACTGGAAGCAGCGAAAGCGGTTAAAGAGTTTTCTATAAAAGAATTAGGACTCATTCAATTAAAAGCCTCATGTGATTACCGGAATAAAAATTCTTATAAATTAATGCAGAAGCTTGGGTTACAATTAGAAAAAGATGACGGAATAAGAATTTATCCAAAGACACATGAGCAGGCGGGAGAATTGACTTATTCTTTATCTGTAGATCGAGATCGTAAGTATCTGTAGTGTGAAAGAAAAGCATGGTGTTGACCGGCAGATGTGAGGGAAAGGTGGTTGATATGAATCCAGTTATAGAAGATATAAGCAGATTTATTTTTGTAGAAAATGTTCCGGAAAAAGCAGACGCTATTATGCTGGCAGGAGGAGGTTTCCCGGAGCCGGCAGAAATGGCCGCCCAGTTATGGAAAGAAAAGTACGCTCCCCGTATCTTAGTGGGCGGAGGTATCGGAGCCGGACTGGAAAAATTTCAGGGTCCGAGAACCAAGAAAGATATTTATAAGAAAGAATATCTGACAGAATGTGATTTTTATACGGATGTATTACTAAGAAACGGAGTTCCTTCAGAGGTCATTCTGGGGGAAGACAAATCAAGATTTACAAGAGAGAATGCAGTCTATGCCAGAAAACTGGCTGAGGATGCCGGATTGGAGATTAAAAAAGCATTATTGCTGTGTAAATCATTTCATTCAAGAAGATGTCTGATGTTTTATCAGACTTATTTCCCGGATGTAACATTTTTTGTGGTTCCCTATCTTGCATATAATATCAGCATAAGTAATTGGTATTTATCAGAGAATGGGATTACAAGGGTTCTGGGAGAAGTCAGAAGATGCGGGGAGCAATTTACTGAAGAAGATATAAAATACATGTATGGCAGGGAGGAAGGCCATGGGAATTAATATTGATGAACTAAACCATGGTGTGTTTCACGGATCTAATTAGAAGTTTGCCCTGTTAACAGGAAAAAGTACGGTTATCCAATGGCGTGAAGTGGAAGAAGCTTATTAATTCACATCACCTTCCACGTCCAGCCCTTCCAGTTTTCCCTGCTTATCTCTGAGCGCATAAATTATAATTTCACTATCGTCAAACGGGCCAAACGTATGGGCCAATTCTTTATCTTCAAAGTACCCTACGAGTTCGCCTTCATAATATAGACGGTCGCTGTCCCTGTCATAGGTTAAGCCATACGGCTGATAGATTTCATATGCGGATTCGATGCTGTTTTTTACCTGTTCTTCTATATCCTTTGTGTAGCCGTCAACACTATTTGATATACTCTGTGTAATCTGCAGTTCGTATATGGAATCCTTCATCAAAGGGGTTCTGTCCGCAAAAGCCTGCTGGTCGAATGGCTCCACACCGACGAGCTTACCCGATTCATTACGTACCGCATAAACATCGACGTTTCCATCCTTATGAGGCCATTCTTTATAGTTATCTTCGTTAACGATATCCTCAAAATAACGGACAAGTTCGTTGTTGTAATACAGCCTGTCATCTTTTTTATTATAGGTCAATCCATATTGCTGATACACCTCAAAAATAGAAGCAATTTCTTCTCTCTTCTGTTGGTTGGACGATGCACGTCTTGTTGAAAACAAAAGACCTGCTGCTGCCAGGATCAATCCCATTACTACAATAATTACCGCTGTTGATTTTTTCATTCCGTCCCCCTGGATGATAGCTTGTTGTACAGGCTGATATGGCCTGTACGGTACAATAGATATTTATATTGACTTTACCTGTGATTACGATTATTGTCAAGATATTATCATATTCCCTATTAAAAGAAGATAATTCATGAGATGAAAACATATGGAAAGGAAGGATTATGGATCTTAAAACAGCAATTTTAAGCAGACGATCGGTGCGATCATTTCAGGAGGACATTCCAGTCCCGGACGATGTTATTCAGGAAATGCTGCAAATGGCGCAGGCCGCTCCCTCGGGGGGAAACGGACAGAATCATATATTTGGAATTGTAAGGGATAAAAGAGTGAAAACAGAGTTGGCGGAAGCGGCAGGCGGACAAATGTGGATAGCATCCGCCCCTGTTGTCATTGCCTGCTGTGCAAGGCTTCCTGTGAATTTCAGGGAGCTTGCGCCGGATGATTTCGGATTGGCTGTAGATCGTTTGCGATGGGGAGATTCTTTGCTGGATTATATCACGGATTACCCGGAATGGAAGGAAGCCGCTATGTTATTTGCAAACGCTGTCCCGCTGATACCTGCGGAACATATGTTCCTCACAGCTGTTTCCCATGGTTTGTCAGCCTGCTTCGTAGGCTGGCTGGACATCAAGAAGGCGGGAAGTATTCTAGCGCTGCCTTCCGACATCGCCTGCCTGTTTTTACTGCCGGTCGGCTATCCGAAGGAAGAACCGGGCCTGAAAGAAACAAAGTCAATCGAAGAGATCTCCTTTTATGATATTTATGGAGGAGATAGCAACCGTTAAGACAATTCTGTGCATTTACTGCACAGACCGTAAGAATGCGAAGGGGAAACAGGCATACGGATACGAAGTATTTGGAAAAAACAGTATAAAACATTTCCTCCCTTTTCCCTGCATATCCTCCGTTGCTATAATGAACACAAGGTTAACCGAAACGAAAAAGGAGAAGAACAGAATGGAAAAAAAGAATGAATCAGTAACGGAATGGGTATTGAAGGCGGTAAAAGAAAAATACCGGGATGATATCGCTTTGGTGGTTTCCCACAGTACACTGCTTTTGGAGCCGGATGAGGAGAGGCCGTCTATGAGTTATTTTATCCCCATAACGGACAGAGGCCGCCGGTTTGCCCGCACTTTTATTTATGATGGTGTGGGAATGGATATCTGGGGGATTGAATGGGAACGGATGGAACAATTTGCCGAGTTAAATGAATATAATATCACCTGCCTGGCGGATGCCGGGATCCTGTATGCCAGGACACCGGAGGACAGGGAACGGTTCGAAGCGTTACGGAGACGTCAGGCGGAGAATCTATCCAATCCGGTTATTATGCGTGCCAATGCCCTGCAGGCACTGGAACAGGCGAAGCAGATTTATCTGAATATGCTGTTTGCCGGCGGCAGCGATGTGAAGCTGGGAGCCGGTTATGTGCTGGACTATACCGCCAGGGCTGTAGCTTTTTCCAATTGCCGTTATTTTAAGAAGGCACAGGCAGAACAGCTGGAGGAGCTTTCCCAAATGGAACGGGTACCGGAGCAGTTTGCCCGGAGATATCTTGAAGTGATACAGGAAAAAGACGAAGCAAACCAGAAAAAGCAATGTTATGAATTGATTTGCCTTGTACAGACTTTTTTAGAAAGGCCGTCCACATGCATTCCGAAGGAAAAGAATTTTCAGGATCTGGCGGACTGGTACTGCGAACTTTCTTATACCTGGCTCAGAATCCGCTGTTACTGTAAAGCGGGGGACAGCACTAAAGCCTATATGTGGGGGATTATGCTTCAGGAGGAACTGAACCGCGTCTGTGAAGATTTCGGGCTCCCTAAAATGGAGCTTATGCGTGATTTTGACGCTTCCCGGCTGCAGCTATTTTCGGAAAACGCAAATCGTCTGGAGCAGGAGATGAGAAGAATCATTACCGAAGGCGGCGGCAGGATACGGGAATATCACAGCTATGAGGAATTTATAAATGAAATATAAAAATGCACAGGATATTCTGCCGGATAAATTATTGCAGGAGCTGCAGCAGTACATTTCAGGCGGTGTTCTCTATGTCCCCAGTGCGGATACCAAAAAGCCCTGGGGAGAGGTTTCCGGTGCACGGACCTATTATAAACAGCGGAATGAAGAAATCCGTTCAAAATACAGAGAAGGGTGTTCGGCGGAAGAATTAGCGGTAAAATATGGGCTGTCTGTTGAGGCTATCCATAAAATAGTATAAAATTTGGCTTCCTGTTAAAACGGACGATTGTGAAACCCTTCCAACTGTTGTAAGATAGCATACAGAAATTGTAAATAGGGGGAGCCAATACTTATGATTTATTTATCACAATTTTCCTTTCCCCATGTGGAGGCAGAATATGATTTTCTGATGTCTCAGCAGAGAACCTGTTATGATACCTATTATCCTTTTCAAACCATTTCAAAACACCGGCTGGTTATGCTGGATTTTGAGCCGGTGACCATTCTGTATGGAGGAAATGGATCAGGAAAAACAACCGTGCTGAATGTGATTGCGGAAAAGCTGAAGCTGGACAGAGATACCCGGTACAACCGGACGAATTTTTTTGAGGATTACACACGGATGTGTTCCTATGAGCTGGAACAAACAGTTACTGCTGAAAGCCGGATTATTACCAGTGATGATGTCTTTGATTTCATTCTGAACCTGCGTAACATCAATGACGGAATTGATAAGAAAAGGGAAGATCTTTTTGAAGATTATCTGGAGACGAAATATTCTGATTTTCGGATGAATTCCCTGGCAGATTACGAACAGCTGAAAAAAGTCAACATGGCCCGGAGCAAGACGCAGTCCCGCTATGTACGGAAATATTTGATGGGCAATGTGAGGGAGCATTCCAATGGGGAAAGCGCATTCCTCTATTTTTCAGAAAAAATAAAAGAAAATGGCCTATATCTGCTGGATGAACCGGAAAACAGCCTGTCTCCTGAACGGCAGCAGGAACTGGTGCGGTTTCTCGGGGATTCGGCGCGGTTTTTCGGATGCCAGTTTCTAATTGCGACCCATTCCCCATTTCTGTTATCCATAAAAAATGCAAAAATATATGACCTGGATGAGGAACCGGTGGATGTAAAACGCTGGACCCAGCTGGGGAATGTCCGGGCATATTATGAATTCTTCAAAAAGCATGAGAACGAATTTAAGTAAGGCGGTTAACAGAGAAGGAAATGTAAAGAGATATCTGAGAGGATGTGCCTTTTCCCGGGAAAAGGCAGGAGAGGCAGGGAATATTATAGATGAAGGTTTTGCTGTTGTGCCCAAAAGCTTTTGAAACAATGGAATTCAGTGTATTTATTGATGTTTTCGGATGGGCAAGGGATGATTACCAGTGTGATATCCGTGTGGAAACCTGTGGATTCCGGAAGGTAGTTACCAGTACATTCGGGGTGCCTGTTACCATGGATATTCTGATTGATGAGGTATGCTCCAAAGATTATGATGCGCTGGCAATACCCGGCGGATTTGAGGAGTACGGATTCTATGAAGAGGCTTATCACGAAAAGACTAGCGCCTTGATTCAAAGCTTCCATTCCATGAGAATGCCTATAGCTACGGTATGTGTTGCGGCCTTTGCATTGGCAAAAAGCGGGGTATTGAAGGGCAGGAGGGCGACCACGTACCATCTGAAGGGCGGGTACAAGCAGAAAGAACTGGAACAATTCGGGGTGGATGTAGTAAATGAACCTGTGGTAAAAGACGGCAATCTTATTACTTCCTATTGTCCCCAGACAGCGCCTTTTGTTGCATTTGCATTATTGGAAATGCTCACTTCGGCGGAGAAAATGAATCTTGTGAAGGGAGCGATGGGATATTAGTAATATTCATCCATACGATCGCAAGACAGAGAGCGGATAACAAAATAGCCGTCTCCAAAGGGCAGGAAAGGAGGAAGATGAACAAGCATAATGCGTCGCCTTCCTCTTTTGTTCAGGCGTCATTTCAAAATTTCCGTATGGCTATGACTCCCGGCAGGAAGTCTCTTTGCCCTGGTTACGGTATTTCCAGGCGAGGCAATTGGATAGAGTCTCTTTCAGACGGTCAATGGAGATCGGTTTCGCCAGATGGCCGTTCATACCTGCAAGTCCTGCCTGCTTGATATCCTCTGCAAAGGCATCGGCCGTCATGGCTATAATAGGCAGCTCATCTATCCGCTTCATCCCGGAAGTCCTGATTTCCCTGGTGGCATCGTAACCGTTCATTACAGGCATCTGGATATCCATAAAAATGATATCGTAATAAAAAGGGGGATGGGAGAAAACCGCCTCCACCGCTTCTTTTCCATTTTCTACGCTCTCCACCTTAACATGCAGCAATTCCAGCATCTCTGTGGCTATCTGCCGGTTGAGTTCATTGTCCTCTGCAAGCAAGGCCCGCAACATGGGAAAGGATTCCTCCAAAGGACTTTTTTCCTGTGGGAGGGAAGCAGGAGTACCGCACTTGGTGAAACAAAGGGTTATGATAAAACGGGATCCCCGGCCATATTCACTTTCCACCTGCAGATCTCCATTCATTATGGATACCAGATTTTTAACAATGGTCATTCCCAGTCCCGTACCCGTAATCTTACTGGTTCGACTGTCGGCAGCACGGCTGAACGGCTCAAAAATATGAGCGAGATATTCCGGTTTCATCCCAATGCCGGTATCCTCCACTACAAAACGATAGGTACCCACATGCCTTTCGTTCTTTTTTACCTCTTCCAGTGCCAGAGAAAGTTTTCCTCCCTTTTCCGTATATTTGGAAGCATTATCCAGAACATTAACCAGAATCTGCTTCAGGCGCTGTTCATCCCCGGAAACCTGTGTATGGAGCTTCTCATCTATGTTCAGGGAAAGCTGCTGCTGCCTGTTTTCTACAGGAATGCGGATCATCTCCGCAACATCGTCAATCAGGCGGCGCAGATCAAATTCCGTATCATCCAGTTCAACCGTACCGCTTTCAATCTTGCTTACATCCAGAACCTCATTAATCAGGTTAAGGAGATGCGTTCCTGAACTGGCTATTTTCTGCAGGTAATCCTTCAGCTTTTCCTCATCCGTTATATGCAGCCGGGCCAGCTCGGTCATTCCGATAACGGCGTTCATAGGGGTACGGATATCATGACTCATTTTTGAAAGAAAATCACTTTTTGCCTGGCTGGCCTTTTCTGCCTTCTCTAAAGCATCCTCTAAAATGAGTTTGGCCCGCCTCTCCTTTTCCAGCGTCTCTTCCTGCAGACGCCGTTCCTCATCGATATTCCGGGACAAAGTGATCTCAATCAGATCTTCCGTATAAGGGCTGACGACCCGGACCACCTGTGAAAAATTCCAATGATACACGCCATCCTCCCCTATATGGGGGACTTCCATAGTTATAATCCGTTCTCCCTTTGTGAAAGCATCAATCAGCGACTGCCGGGAAAATTTCCGTTTGAACTCTTCTTTATAATCAGGATGGACAGTGGAAAGCTCCTCTTCAATCAGCGTATTGAAACGGCCCTGGGTTCCGGGATTTTTTATGGGTTGACGGTCATATTCCAGCATGTGGAAGGTATTCTGTGTCAGATTCACGGAAATCAGCATCTGGTAAGCGATCTTGGCGGCTGTGGCAAGCTGGCTGATCTCCACGCTCCGCTGCTGTTCCTGCAGAAACTCATCCTGAATATCCCGAAATACCAGCACACACCAGCATTCATCATTACCCAGCTGCTCAATTCTTACCGAAGTGAATTCCACCATATGATAGCTGCCGTCATTGCTCCTGCGGCGCAGTCTCTGGGAAATTTGTTTTTTCCCCTGGCCGAAGATACGCAGCATCCCTTCCCTGGAAAAATATTCATGGAAGGTATCCAAATCCTCCGGATGTATGACCAATCTGGAATATTTTCTGTTTTCTTCTCCGAAATTGCCTTGCTCCGGAATAGTTGTCCACATGGAATCCTTTTGACAGTTGACATAATAATCAGAAGTCAGATTGGCAATAATGCATTCCCCAAAAACGGTAACAAGGCTTTGTGCATACATTTTTTCGATTTTCTGAAGGCCCTGTTCCTCCTCGAAATTCAGCCGGTGAGGAGTTGCCGTAATTACAACGGCCGGAATGTATCCATCCCATATGATGCGGTTGGCTGTGACATCCACTGTGGTTTTCATCAGGGGATCATAACAGACAATATGATTGGAGGATTGCGTCCCCATTCCTTTCAGAGGGCAGTTGGAGCAGACCTCAGGCCAGACTTCATGGCATTTTGCACCAAGAACGGCTTTTCCCCGCCCGGTATCCCGGCAGCGCTGGTTAAAATACAACAGCTTATGGCTGTTTTCCTCAATGACATAAATGCTTGTTTCCGTCAAAGCGTTCAGCAGGTTGACAAGATTGTCGGCAGACATATATTACACCTCATAGTGGCTCGTGATAATGGGGACACGAATATTTGTTTATTGGAGAACAGTTAGTTTATTACGAAGAAATCTACATTAATTATACACTTGCATATGAAAAATAGGAAGGAAATTCTTGGTAAGAGTGAAGAGGAGAAAACGGGAGTGAATGAGAGTTTTTTTGACGGGAGGTGGCTCCGGAGTTGGTAAAGGTTTTGTTATATGGCGTGGGTGAAACTAATTGCTGTTGGAATTTTATTGAATTGGTTTGATTGCCCATACTATAATCCAGGCTTTGCAAATAAAAAAATATTATTGATAAAACGTATTTTATATTTTATTATATAGTTATTTTTATTTGGCGAGGTGTATTGGCTTGGCTTACTAAAAAAATGATGCAGTAAAAGTTTTTTATTATTTTTACCGCGTGTTAATCGGGAATATAGGTTATGATATCTGATACATTGCAATCTTTTTCTGTTTCTGTTAATCCTATAGTTCATAATAGGATGTTATCTGATAGGCTTATATTATTTTAATCGGCTAACTATAGGTGATTCTTTCGCCATAAAGTTTCAGAAATCATCCTCTTACTGAATCATTTGTTCTGGTTATATTCGATTAACATTATGAGAGCATATGTACCGGTTCTTCTCTTTCAAAGGGGAAACACAGTCTTTTGTTATATCTGTTGCGATATAACTTGATGTATGTCCGGAATCCTGAATTTTAATAGTAGTTGTAAATCCAAAAGACCAGGCAAGTATGTTAATTATAAGCGGACTGTTTCTTCAATCAGCAAATTAACTTGCAATAAAAGGTGGATATTAAAAATGATCTGTAGTTAATTTGGTAGAGGGTCTAGGAAAGAAAGATAAGAAGGGAGAGGAGGGAATGGGAAAGCGGCGGGGAATGGGCTGGAAAATGTTATTGCGTTAATAAAAATTCTACAATACAACCTTTAATTTTATGCAAGGGAGACATTATGGTATTGATATTAAGGAGCATAGGCTTTCCATCTAAATTAAGCAGGAGAGAGCAGCGGAAGAAAACGTGACTGAAATGAATAATTGGATTATAGAGAAGGAAAAAGAAGGAAGCTGGTATAAAAATATAATTGATTATATAATCAGGTGGGAAAATCGTTGGTGCGAATGGGTAGCGTACATGAAATTACGGGAGGACTCGCACCAATATAAGGGGAGAAATGTTATAATATGGTTTGTTGCTGCATGACATATGGATAGAAAGATGATATAATATGTGAAAAGTAGATAGTTTGTTTAGGGTTACGAGAAGATTTGTTGCATATTTTTGCTGTCGAGGCCTTTGTGGGTCTCGTGGATTGAAATGCTGTCCGCATACCCGTACAGTTCCAGCATTTTTACGTCGAGGCCTTTGTGGGTCTCGTGGATTGAAATATGCGAAACCATGCGTAACCATGCGCAACCGCCGGTCGAGGCCTTTGTGGGTCTCGTGGATTGAAATGCTGTCGGCATACCCGTACAGTTCCAGCATTTTTGTCGAGGCCTTTGTGGGTCTCGTGGATTGAAATTTACATTGCCGGCTTGTCCTGCCGGACTCGGTATGCGTCGAGGCCTTTGTGGGTCTCGTGGATTGAAATGTCGAACCATCCCAGGTCTGTTTTTTGTCCGTAAAGTCGAGGCCTTTGTGGGTCTCGTGGATTGAAATCATTGTCCAACATGGTATTTACCTTTACTACACCGTCGAGGCCTTTGTGGGTCTCGTGGATTGAAATCGTCTTATCCCGGTATGTATTGGCGGCAATCAGTGTCGAGGCCTTTGTGGGTCTCGTGGATTGAAATGTACAGTACTTCTGCCACAAGTCGTTTTCCGATGTCGAGGCCTTTGCGGGCCTCGTGGAATGAAAACCTGCATTTTTTAGCAATTGGAATACACGGTATACCGTCGAAAACTTTGTATGCTTTATGGAATGAAAAAATTTAGTTAATCAAAAGTTGAAGAAAATCTTCATTATTAAATGTATTTATTCTTGTATTTTAGAAGTTATAAACTATGATTAGTCCTTAAAATAACTGTTAAGTAGTATAATAAGCATTAAAAAATGGTAAATTAGATAATTATTTAAAATAAATATTTTTGAATTTTTGTATGTATTTAATTTTGAGTCATAAAAAATTGTGAAACTTTGAAAGAACATATAAATACTGACTTACATGGTCTATCTAGTTCCAAATTATTTAGTTAAAAATTCGGTTTGACACTTTTTAACACCCCTGCTCAATGAATGCTTTCAAAAAATTTAAGATAAAGTGTAAGTTATGATTTAACGGAATACGTGTTGACTATATCTGCTTTATGAATCTGGTTTATTCGCTTCCCAACATTCTTTTCCTGATTGTTATTAGAAAATTGAATAGTAAGCATAGGGTAAAATAAAGGTGAAATTAATGTTAAGTTTGTTGAGGAAATCTATAGAAAATGTATATAATGGGAAGGAAAGTTCTTAATGAAATTTGGTGTTTTTACAGATTTACACTATGATGTAATTCCAGATGGCGACAAACGAATAGATGAATTATTAAATGATTTCAAAGAAAATAATGTTGACTTTATTATAGAATTAGGTGATCTTTGTAATCCTATTTCTGGAAATCGACATTTAATTGATAAAATTTCTAATTCGGGGATTCCATGTTATTTTAGTATTGGAAACCATAATACAGATTTTTGCTTACCGCAAGTAGCCTTAAATTTTTTAGGATTATCAAGTGGGTACTACTCAGTTGTACATGAAAATGTAAAGTTTATATTTTTAGATGCAAATTATGTTAAAACAAGCAACGGAATATTGCCAGAATGTAAATTAAATAAGAGAAAAGCAAAAGATCAATGTCCATATCTTCCACCTGAACAAATTGATTGGTTAAAAAAGGAACTTTCTGACGAGAGATATCATTATATTATTTGTACTCACCAAAGTTTATCAAACGACCATATGGTTGGTACAACGTCAAGAGGAATCGTTAATAGAGGTGAAATCCGTACTATTTTAGAAAATGAAAATGTAATAGACAAGAAAGTTCTGCTCTGTTTAAATGGGAATGACCATGGTGATTCAGTCATAACTATTAACGGTATTTGCTATTATTCACTAAACTCTGCTTCGTACATTTGGCAAGGGATAAAGGGAAATTATCGTTACAGTGATGAAATACATGCTAAATATCCATATCTTAAAAACCTGATACTTTATAAGCAAGCATTACATATTATCGTGTCTGTGGACGGGGAGTTTAATGTAACAATTTCAGGAATGGACGGACAATATTTAGATACCACTCCTCAAGATATTGGCATGGGGAATACATGGAATGGAGTTTCTATTGAGCCAAAAACTTCATCTGTTTATATTGCAAAATAAGTATTTGGCGAAACGAGTGTAGCAGGAACAGCCGTTTTTGCGGGCAATAAAGTGAACAGGTACGCCGCTATCGAAAAGTTTGATTTTCTTTGTTCTTTCTTCAATTATGATGCTTTCTTGTTACTCAGTAGGGATAAAATTGGCATTGCAGCAAGCGGCTTGCAGAACATATTTTCAAAAGGGCGCAATACAACATTTTAAAATGTGTTTTGACCTCTTATAAACGGAATTTTTAAGCGAACCTATTATGATTATTTCACCTGCAATATATTCAAACATATTTCGTTATAGTATGATAAAATATAGACTAAAGAAGCAAATAATATTGTGGTATAATAAGAATAAATTAGTTTTTGAGTAAATAATCGAGCAAAGATAGGAAAGTATGGTGATTTTAGTCTCAAGTGGATAGAAGATTTTATGGTGCGAATGTGAAGTGCACATAAAAACATAGGGGGATTCGCACCGTGAAAATACTGAATAGTGGGCGGATATAATTGTTATAGAAACTTATTTTTATATATAGTTAATGGAATTGTGCAAAAAGTATAGTATTATACTTTTTGTGGTTTTATTTTTGGTGATATTTGCAGTCGAGGCTTTCACGGCCTCGTGGATTGAAATGCCATTTGACTACGCTCATGCCGGAAAAACTCCGTCGAGGCTTTCACGGCCTCGTGGATTGAAATCCGGATTAACCTGCACGCTGTCTTGTAATCCGTCAGTCGAGGCTTTCACGGCCTCGTGGATTGAAATATAGACTCTGCACCGCAGTTGTAAATCCTCCACGAGTCGAGGCTTTCACGGCCTCGTGGATTGAAATAAAATTAAAAACGCATTCATTGGCGCTATCAACGTCGAGGCTTTCACGGCCTCGTGGATTGAAATATGGAACTGCCGGAAGACGAGTTGATTAATCTGTGTCGAGGCTTTCACGGCCTCGTGGATTGAAATTATTAAGGAGGAAAAAACGTGAGAATAACATATGTCGAGGCTTTCACGGCCTCGTGGATTGAAATCTTTTTCAGTAGGAATTAGGCACAGGAGTTTTTCGTCGAGGCTTTCACGGCCTCGTGGATTGAAATTCTCCGGTAGTACGCTTCTGCCTTAATGGCATCGTCGAGGCTTTCACGGCCTCGTGGATTGAAATAGTATTTATCACTCCGATATAAATATTTATATAGTCGAGGCTTTCACGGCCTCGTGGATTGAAATGCTGATTTCTGCATCCTTTATCCCTTCCATATCTGTCGAGGCTTTCACGGCCTCGTGGATTGAAATTCTTCCGATAGTACCAAAAGAAAAGGAGGATCGGTCGAGGCTTTCACGGCCTCGTGGATTGAAATCATTATCTATACCAATGTCTGAAGTAATATTGGGTCGAGGCTTTCACGGCCTCGTGGATTGAAATCCCAACTGGAAATAGCTGTCTGCCTGAATGTTCCATGTCGAGGCTTTCACGGCCTCGTGGATTGAAATAATCCACACAACCTAATTAAAGGAAGTGACCTTGTCGAGGCTTTCACGGCCTCGTGGATTGAAATGTTATCGGTACGTTTTTTGCGAGCAATGCGGATGGTCGAGGCTTTCACGGCCTCGTGGATTGAAATGTATGGCAGATGTTTATAATGCCCCGGAACTGCGGTCGAGGCTTTCACGGCCTCGTGGATTGAAATATTGGCAAGCTCCACCTGCAGACTGTACATTTGGTCGAGGCTTTCACGGCCTCGTGGATTGAAATCTCTTGGCAACAACAGAATACTCTGTGTTCATACCGTCGAGGCTTTCACGGCCTGGTGGATTGAAATTTTAAACAGCCCTTCTACCGGCCTGTCCGGATCCGGTCGAGGCTTTCGCGGCCTCGTGGATTGAAATTTTCGGAACGCGTCAGGAATGCCCCCCCAAAAGTCGTCGAGGCTTTCACGACCTCGTGGATTGAAATATGTTTATACGGTTGTGTGCCACTGTAAACCACGTCGAGGCTTTCACGGCCTCGTGGATTGAAATTGAAGTTGCTTCTGCGTCGCTGCACGGTTTTATATGTCGAGGCTTTCACGGCCTCGTGGATTGAAATAGAATTGATCTACGCTGCACTTCATAAAAATCAGGTCGAGGCTTTCACGGTCTCGTGGATTGAAATAAGGAGTATACCGCCGCCCTTCATGACAGCCGGTTTGAGGCTTTCGCGGCCTCCCGGATTACAATCTAAATCCAGAGCAATCTCCTGCCTCTGTTTAGCCATTACTCGATTGCCATGGATATTAGTACCCTCATTTAATTAGAGCTAAGTTCCCTAAATTTCAGAAGTCCAAATCCCGGGAGTAAACCCATTTCTTATTTTTCTTGAAGTAACAGTATATAAGTGGCACAGTGTACGTAATGCCTGTAATTGTTTTTTGGTATAATTTTTAATTATTCATAATAGACAAAATCATAGTAACGTGATAAAATAAAACATGTAAAAATAAACAAAAGAGTAACGCTGAATTACAGGAGGGACTATGTTCTTAGCACATATTAGTGAAGACGGCCTGCGGGAACAAAGTATTCTGGAACACCTGAAAGGAACCGCAGATTTAGCATGCAGATTTGCATCTGCATTCGATTCAGGGGACTGGGGATATGGCTGTGGCCTGCTGCATGATATCGGAAAATATTCAGACGGTTTTCAAAAGCGTCTTCATGGAGGTAAGATAACCGACCACGCCACTGCCGGTGCTAAAGAATTGTATCAAAAAAACAATTACGTTGGCGCCTATTGTATATCGGGCCATCATTCCGGTCTTTTAGACGGGGGAAGTGCGGCCGATACAGGCGGAGAGGCCACATTAAAAGGAAGAATGCAGAAAGAGTTGGATGATTATCAGGAATTTCGTAATGAGGTTACGATTCCTGCGTTTAAAGCGCCGCCGCTCAAACCGTTGGGAAAAGGAGGTTTCAGCCTCTCTTTTTTTATTCGTATGTTATTTTCCTGTTTGGTTGATGCAGATTACCTGGATACAGAAGCATTCATGACGGACGGATGTGCAGGCAGAGGAAAATTTGACTCCATAGAGACTTTGTTTGAACGGTTGTATTTGTATGTGGAATCCTGGCTCAAAAATGAGGAGCTTTCCACTGTGAACGGCAGAAGGACAGAAATATTGAAAGCATGCCTGGAGAGGGGAAAGGAAGAGCAGGGAATATTCCGGCTGACCGTTCCTACAGGCGGGGGGAAAACAGTGTCTTCCCTTGCATTTGCCCTTCAACATGCCCGGAAGCATAAATTGGTTAGAGTTATATACGTAATTCCATACACTAGTATTATTGAACAAAATGCGCAGATTTTTAAGGAAATTCTGGGAGACGGAAATGTTCTGGAGGATCATTGCAATGTTGTTTATGAAGATCCGGATAAACTGAATAAGATTCAGCTTGCGGCTGAAAACTGGGATTGTCCTGTAGTGGTTACGACTAATGTTCAGTTTTTTGAATCTTTATTTTCCAATAAATCTACTAAATGCAGAAAACTTCATAATATGGCTGACAGTGTTATTATATTTGATGAAGCACAGATGCTGCCGGTCAATTATTTAAAGCCCTGTATTCAGGCCATTAGTGAACTGGTATATAACTATCATAGTACGGTGGTGCTTTGTACAGCCACCCAGCCCTCCCTGCAGTCCTTTTTCCCGCCCCAGTTGAATGTGGCTGAAATATGCCCCAGGGTTCAGGAGCAATATGACTTTTTCAGGCGGACCGTATTCCGGAATGTGGGAGAAATCGCGGAGGCAGAGCTGACAGAGCAGCTTAAGGAACATACACAGGTACTTTGTATTTTGAACAGCAGAAAAGGTGTTCAGCGGATTTTTGGAATGCTGCAGGAAGAAGAAGGTACTTATCACCTGTCCACTTTTATGTATCCCAGGCACCGGAAAAAGCTTCTTACAATTATCAGAGACCGGTTGGACAAGGGGCTTCCCTGCAGGCTTATCGCCACCAGTTTGGTAGAAGCCGGCGTGGATTTTGATTTTCCTTCCGTATTCCGGGAGCTGGCTGGTGTGGATTCGATGATACAGGCTGCGGGAAGATGCAACAGGGAAGGAAGGCGACAGAAAGAAACTTGTGTGACAACGATTTTCACCCTGGATAAGACTGAGGAAAATCACATTCCACAGTCATTAAAGCTGCCGGTTTCCATATCGGGACAGGTGGCGGAAACGTATGATGATATCGCTTCCTTGGAGGCAATAGCAGATTATTTTAGCCGTCTGTATCATTTTCGGGGAGAAGGACTGGATGCCAAAAATATTGTTGGACAGATGGAAGAAGGACGAAGATCCTTGTTATTTCCTTTTGCAACGGTGGCAAAACAGTTCCGTCTGATTGAAAATGATACAACAACTATTTTGATAGACCGGGAACCGGAGGCTCAATTACTGGCGGAGCGCATCCGGAGAGGGGAATATTCCCGTCAGCTTATCAGAGATACGGGACAATATTGTGTCAATGTGTATGAGCAGGATTTTGATAAATTAAATGGTGCAGGCAGGCTGGAGGCCATTGCGCCTGGTTTTTATGTATTGAGAAATAAAGAGCAGTATTCGGAAGAAATGGGGCTTCAGATACAGGTGGAAAGAGGGGAAGCAGTCATATTTTAAAATACTAATATAAGGAGAGGAGGACATACATGAGCCATGGTGTAAAAGTACGGGTGTGGGGGGAACTGGCACTTTTTTCCCGCCCGGAAATGAAGGTGGAGCGGTGCAGCTACGATGTGATGACACCCTCTGCGGCCAGAGGGATACTGGAAGCGATTTATTGGCATCCCGGACTGCGTTGGGTGATTGATAAAATCCATGTCAGAAAGCCGATCTGTTTTACCAGTGTCCGCAGGAATGAGGTAAAAAGCAAGGTACTGGCAAGCAATGTGTTACAAGTCATGAATGGGGGAGATAAGCCGCTCTATATCAGCAGTAAGGAAGAAATTGTGCAAAGAGCCGCTATTTTGCTGAGAGAAGTGGAATATGTGATAGAAGCACATTTTGAAATGACGGAACAGGCCAATGGCAGCGATAATCCGGGTAAATTTAAGGATATTATCATGCGGCGTCTCCGTAAAGGGGAGTGTTATCACATGCCGTATCTGGGCTGCAGGGAGTTTCCCGCCAATTTTGCTTTATGGGAAGACGAGAAAATAGATACGGCTTATCCGGGAGAGGTAAAGGATCTGGGATATATGCTTTATGATTTTGATTATTCCAACCCGGAAGAAATACAGCCTATGTTTTTCAGGGCTGAACTGAGGGACGGTGTTTTGGATATAAGGGATTGTGAGGTGGTTCGATGATATTGCAGTCGCTGGTGCAATATTATGAAGCTCTTGAGCAAAGGGGAGAAATTACCCGGCCGGGCTGGTGTAATGCAAGGGTATCCTTTGCGCTGGAGTTATCTCCCGATGGGGAGCTAAAGCGGGTTATTTCCTTGAAGGAAGAAAAGCAGAAAGGAAGGAAAACCGTCTGGGAACCACAGAACCTGAAGGTTCCCCAGATGGTAACCCGATCTTCAGGGGTGGCCGCTAATTTTTTATGTGATAATTCCAGCTATTTTCTGGGAATTGACAATAAAGGAAAACCGGAGCGCTCAAAAGAATGCTTTCTATGCGCCAAAGAGAAGCATCTGGATATCCTGAAGGAAGCAGATTGTCCTGCGGCATTGGCAGTAATCCGGTTTTTTGAACGGTGGGATCCGGATCAAGCGGCAGAAAATCCATGTGTTTCAGAAATACTGGACGAGATTACGGCAGGTTCCAATCTGGTATTCTGGGCAGAGGATGGGTATGCGCATACCGACATTTCCATAATACGGGCATGGGAAGATCACCGGTCGAACGCCGCCGAGGGTGCCACAGGCACCTGTCTGGTAACCGGGCAGAAAACGGAAATTGCCCGGATTCATGGAAATATAAAGGGGGTGCAGGGCGCACAGCCCAGCGGGGCAGCATTGATATCTTTTAACGAGTCTGCCTTTGAGTCCTATGGAAAAAAGCAAAGCTATAATGCGCCGGTGGGCAGTTATGCGGTTTATGCCTATACGACGGCTTTGAATCATTTGCTGGCGGACAGGCGGCATGTCACTGTGATTGGTGATACGACCATTGTTTATTGGTCGGAAGACGGAGAGGAAGCCTATCAGGATATTTTCCTGAATATGTCGGAACCGACAGCTGACAACTGTGAGATTGTGGATGGGGTTTTTAAAAATCTGCAGGAGGGAAAGGCAGTTCATGTTTCAGGAGTTGCCGAAAATATTTCCTTATCCCAAAGATTTTATATATTGGGACTCGCTCCGAATGCGGCCAGAATTGCCGTGCGTTTTTTTTATCAGGATAGCTTTGGGAGTATCCTGCAAAATCTGAAAGCACATTACGATCGGATGGATATTGTCAGACCTCAGATGGATAAAAACCGATACCTGGGGGTGTGGCGTATGCTGATGGAGACAGTAAACAAAAAGTCAAAGGATAAAAAGCCGGCTCCCAATATGGCAGGTGCGGTTTACCGGGCGGTTATTTCGGGGGACAGGTATCCTAATTCCCTGTTTCAGGCGGTCATGGGAAGAATCCGGTCGGAACAGGATGACAGCAGCAGCGGTATTTATAAAATCACACGTGGCAGAGCCGCGATTATTAAAGCCTTCCTGCTGAGAAATACAACTTGTGATAAGGAGGAAATCACTATGGCGCTTAATGAGGACAGCAATAATACCGCTTATACATTAGGGAGGATGTTTGCCGTACTGGAGGCGATTCAGGAGGATGCCAATCCGGGGATAAACGCCACGATAAAGGACAGATATTTCAATTCGGCCTGTGCCACACCGGCTTCTATTTTCCCTATTTTGTTAAAACTGAAAAACAGCCATACAAGAAAGCTGAACAACAGAGGAAAAGAAATATATTACGAAAAGCTGTTGGTGGGACTGCAGGATAAAATCAAAGCGCCGGATGAAATGAGCTCCGCGTATCCGAGAAGGCTGTCTTTGGAGGAACAGGGAATGTTTATTCTGGGATATTATCACCAGACACAAAAACGATATGAAAAAAAGGAGGAACAATAACATGGGAGAAGCAATTAAAAACAGATATGAATTTGTTGTGCTGTTTGATGTGGAGAACGGGAACCCCAATGGGGATCCGGATGCCGGGAATCTTCCCAGAATAGATCCGGAAAGCGGCTATGGAATTGTTACTGATGTCTGCCTGAAAAGAAAAATACGAAATTATGTGGAAACAGTAAAAGAGGATGCGGAAGGGTATAAGATTTATATTAAAGAGGATGTTCCATTAAACCGGAGTGATAATACGGCATACGAATATCTGAAAACCAATGAAAAGGATGTAAAGGAATTAAAGAAGAAGGATCCCGATGTGGACAGGAAAATAAGGGATTTTATGTGTAAAAACTTCTTTGATATCAGAACCTTTGGGGCGGTTATGACAACTTTTGTCAAGGCCGCATTAAATTGCGGACAGGTACGCGGGCCGGTACAGCTGGGATTTGCCAGAAGCATTGACCCCATTATCAGCCAGGAAGTCACGATTACCCGTGTGGCCATCACCACAGAAAAGGATGCGGAAAATAAAAGTACGGAAATGGGAAGAAAAAATATTGTGCCATATGCCCTATATCGTGCAGAAGGTTATATTTCCGCCAATCTGGCCCGCAAGGTAACCGGATTTTCGGAGGAGGATTTGGAACTGCTCTGGGATGCCATTATCAATATGTTTGAAATTGATCATTCGGCAGCCAGGGGAAAGATGGCGGTCAGAGAACTGATTGTATTCCGGCACAGCAAAGAACTGGGCGACTGTCCGGCTTATAAGTTGTTTGACGCCATTGAAGTGAAAAAAAGGGAAGATGTGCTCTACCCCAGACAATATAAAGATTATTCGGTTACCATACATGAGGATCAGGTTCCGGATTCGGTGGAAATATCGAGAAAAATATGATGGAAATACGGGAAGAAGATTATCTTATGCTGTCAGGAATCCAGCATTTCGCTTTTTGCAGAAGACAGTGGGCTCTGATACATATTGAGCAGCAATGGGCGGATAATGAGTATACGGCAGCAGGGGAACTGCTGCATAAAAATGCACATGATCCTTATTTTAATGAAAAGCGGAAGGATGTCATTATCAGCAGGGCCATGCCAGTCGTATCCCGCAGTATGGGGGTCAGCGGAGAATGTGATATTGTGGAATTCAGGAAGGTGCCGGATGGAATATCGCTCCACGGGCACCGCGGTTGCTATCAGGTTTTTCCCGTAGAGTACAAAAAAGGAAGCCCGAAAGCCACCGATATAGATATTCTGCAGTTAACCGCCCAGGCCCTTTGCCTCGAAGAAATGTTTTCCGCCGAGATTAAAGAAGGAGCCGTATTTTATGGTGAAACCAGACGCAGGGAAACTATTCTTTTCACGGATGAGCGAAAGGATAAGGTGAAAGCGTATTTTAACGAAATGCATCAGTTATATGACAAAAGGTATACTCCAAAGGTGAAGTGGTCTAAAAGCTGCAATGCCTGTTCCCTAAAAGATATTTGTTTACCCAAGCTGGGAAAAGCACCTGCGGTAAAAGAGTATATCCATGCTGCCATAACGGAGGATTGCGAATGAAGAAGCTTTTAAATACCTTGTACATCACCTCCCCTGACAGTTATCTTTCTTTAGATGGTGAAAATGTGGTTATTCTTGACAAAGATCAGGAAGTGGGACGGATTCCGCTGCATAATCTGGAGGCTATCGTTTCCTTTGGATACAGGGGAGTAAGCCCTGCGTTGATGGGTGGCTGTGCAAACAGGAATATATCTTTATGCTTTCTTACTCCCCAGGGAAAATTCCTGGCAAGAGTGACGGGAAGTGTCCGGGGAAATGTGGTATTAAGAAAAAAGCAGTACCAGGTTTCTGCGGATGCTGCATTGTCTCTGGGGATTGCCAGAAATTGTATATTAGGGAAAGTATATAATTCCCGCTGGGTTTTGGAACGTGCTGTCCGGGATCACAGTATGCAGGTAGATACGGAGAAAGTAAGGCAGGCCTCTCTGTTTTTACAGAAATCTCTGAAAAATATTGAGGAAAGTACGGAAACGGCACAACTGAGAGGTTTTGAGGGAGAAGCGGCAAGCATCTATTTTGGTGTATTCAATCAGTTGATTTTACAGCAGAAAAAGGATTTTGTGTTTTCAGGCAGGAATAAAAGACCGCCTTTAGATAATGTAAATGCCTTACTTTCTTTTGTATATACCTTACTGACCAATATGGTTGCGTCTGCTTTGGAAACGGTGGGATTGGATCCTTATGTAGGGTTTATGCATACGGACAGACCCGGAAGGGCATCCCTGGCTTTAGATTTAATCGAGGAACTCAGGCCTGTGCTGGCGGATCGGTTTGTTTTAACTCTTATTAATAAAAAGATGGTTACGGGCAAAGATTTTACCCACAAAGAGGATGGAGCCGTTCTGTTAAATGATAATGCCAGGAAGGATTTGTTGGTGGAATGGCAGAATAAAAAGAAAGAGGTAATCACGCACCCATATCTGGGAGAAAAAGTGGAGTGGGGCATGATTCCTTTTGTGCAATCCATGCTGCTGGCAAGATATCTTAGGGGAGATCTGGATGAATACCCACCTTTTTTCTGGAAATAGGAGGAGGTTATGCTGGTATTAATTACATATGATGTCAACACGGAATCAGCCGCCGGTAAATCCCGGTTAAGAAAAGTGGCGAAGCAATGTGTGAATTATGGAACCAGAGTACAGAATTCCGTGTTTGAATGTGTTTTGGATCCCGGGCAATGTTTAATGCTGAAAGCTTCATTAACAGAGATGATTGATGAAAAGGTGGACAGTCTCAGATTTTATTATTTGGGAAATCAAAAAAAAGCACGGGTGGAGCATGTAGGAGTGAACAAAGGGATTAATGTGGAAAAGCCTTTGATATTTTAGTGCGAATCCTAAGTGCACATGAAATCCCCGGGGGATTCGCACCAGAAAATGTCAATATGGCGTCTGAATATATATGTATTCCAAGATTTGTGGGGTACTGAAAGTTAAATATTAGTATAGTTGTGTAGAGAGAAAGGAAGAAAGTATGTAGTAATTATGCAAAATTGCTGTCACCACCTTTGCGGTGGTGTCACCACCTTCACAAGCATCGGGTCGCCGGAAACCAGTTTTTTAGTCACCACCTTTGCGGTGGTGTCACCACCTTTGCGTCTTGTACCATATATTCGGGCTGTGAACGGTTTGTCACCACCTTTGCGGTGGTGTCACCACCTTTGCGGTGGTGTGGATTGAAATGCTTAGATTTTGGGTCTTTTACCGCCTGCCGGGTTGTCACCACCTTTGCGGTGGTGTGGATTGAAATCGTACACTCTTAATCAGCATATCTCTTATGTGGTCACCACCTTTGCGGTGGTGTGGATTGAAATCCTGCTTATACACCGTGCCGCCCAATGTCAGGGAGTCACCACCTTTGCGGTGGTGTGGATTGAAATAAGTGTCAGCAGCACTTTTGCTTTATGAATTTCAGTCACCACCTTTGCGGTGGTGTGGATTGAAATCTAAAAATGAAGAAAAGGATAAAGCCGTTGCAATGGTCACCACCTTTGCGGTGGTGTGGATTGAAATGATTCCGCAGTGGTGCTTACCGGGCCCCGGTCAACAGTCACCACCTTTGCGGTGGTGTGGATTGAAATATCGGACAGTCCATATTCCCGGGCTACTAGCCGGTCACCACCTTTGCGGTGGTGTGGATTGAAATGATATTTGTGCTGTTGCTAATAAGAAGAATTGTCACCACCTTTGCGGTGATGTGGATTGAAATAAACTCAATGTCTGCCGTTTCATAGGAGCAGCCAGTCACCACCTTTGCGGTGGTGCGGGTTGAAATTCCCTTTAAATCTTGTTTCGTATATCCTCGTCTTTGTCACCGCCTTTACAGCAGCACAATAAGAAATGACAGGCCGCCTTCCGATACACGGTTATCCTTTTCGGCCACCACTAAAGCAGCACGAATAGATTACCCATGATATATATAAACAAAAACTGTTATCTGTTCAGCCAATATTACCCCATAAAAGCACAAAAAAACTACTAACCACAGTTAATAGTTTTTTTATAATAAATCTTTTTCTCAGTTTATCTCAAGCTCGCTACGAATTAATTGGAGGAATTCCTCCCTTGCGTATTTTTCCTTCCATGTATCATGACCGTAATTTTCCAAAATGATAAGCCGTAAATTCGGAAGTTTTCCCTCCAGAGGTACACTCAATCCCCGAATCGGAGGAGGATCGTATTTTCCATGAAAGGCAGTTAACGGACAGGTAACATGCAGTATCCGGTCGAGGAGTTCCCGCTTTCGCGTAAAGAAAATATTGCAGCCATTAATGCCTTATGCTGTTCCTCATCAAATTACAGCATGTCCGTATTGGTTTCAGGTAATGAATGATAATTATCCATATCGGAAAGCCCCTGTTCGGCCCGCTCCTTTGGGTTTGAATGATTTCGGGGAGATACTTGGCCTTTAATGGTCCGCAGCCGATAATAATTGCTCTTGAAACAAGAAGATGATATTTATCCGCAAATAACAATGCCAGCCATGCCCCAAAAGAATGACCTGCAAGAATAATCTGTGAAAGAGCATATATTCTAATCAGGTATAATATTTCATCCATAAATCCATCAATAGTGCAGGCTTTTTGCAAATGTTTAAGTACATCGATGTCTTCCTCAAGAATTCTGCAGAGACCTGCTGCACATCCTGGAGCGCCAGGTCCTCCATGCAATACTATTACTTTATACGGGGGTATACCATACTATCTGCATATTTCCATACTTTCGTCCTTTCTAAAAACAGTTAACGTTTTGTTATCAGCCGGATTGATACTTTCCGCATGCGGTTCCTGGTGGGCTATGCTATTCATAATCTCCCCCAAATAAACGTATTAGATAATGAGCGTTTTTATGGCCTTGCATTATTTTTGTCAGGTGTCCCGTCTTAGGGGAATGTTTGTACAAACTAAACTTAGGAAGCATGTGTTTATGGCTAGTTTGTATAATCGTTATTTACATGGCTGAATCGTAAACAGATAAGAGCCTCCTATTTATAGGAGCCATTGATTTGTATACTGCCTGCGGCAGCCTGTAAACGTTTGTAATTAATCTGCCGTAGAGAAATTTTAAACAATAATGCTGTACGGATTATTGCCATCTTCTAAGCGAAATCAAATGATTTCTGCCTGAATTAATATTACCTATATTTATCCAATTAGTAACTGTTCAGACGCCCCTGGAAGGTACCTTACAGCACCGCCGCCCCAGGAAAAAGCAGGGGAGGGGGATGCCGCGGGACACAAAGGGGCGTCTGAACTGTTACTCCAATTAGGTAACAGTTCAGACAGCCCATGAATTCCCACAGCTAATAAACCAGTCATCTTATGGCTGGTACACCGTTCATCAAGGCAATAATACCTTGAAAAATATTTAATCCCCTACGTTTTATGGTTTCTATCAAACTCATGATGTCGCAATACATTTGGCGTCCGGCTGCGGTACGGAATCCGCCTGCCATTTTCTGGCGGTTTTTGCAGATCCGAAGGTCTTTTTCCGAACGGTTATTGCTATAAGGTATTCGGAAATCGTACAGGAACAGCAGGTGATTCTTCCTGTACTTCTTCAGCCGCTTTAGTAACGCCTTCTCTTCCTTTTTTGCTATCCGCCCTTTGGTATGTTTGTTCTCCTCCAATCCCTCTGCAAGGAGTTCCTCATACCGTAAACCATAGCGCTCCAGTTCTGACGGGGTAAAGCATTCGTTCCCCTGAAGAATCCGCTTTTTCCGGGCCTGGTTCATCCCTTCCAGAAAACAACTCAGCTTATGGCTCCATGGGTTTCCGGTTTCTTCGGTGTTTTTTAACAGATACCGTTCCAGGTGGACGTTGCATTCCCCATGCCTGGTACCGAAATGATAGAGTGCGGTTTCGTGATCATGGATCAAGGCCCCTGTGAATTCCTTTAGGATTTTAAAGTTCCCCAGCGTTTCCAGATCTTTCTTTTCCGAACTGCAATACAGCACGCAGGACTCTGTGCTGAAGTTCCGGATATGGGTCTGCTTTCCGTCTGTTTTGACTGGGGTTGCGTCGGTACAGATGACATCCGCATTCAAAAGCTCCTGTATAATCGCGGGCCGCGCGGTGGAACAGGACTGGGCAAATTTCCGGCAGAATCCGTATACGCTCCCGGTCGAAAGGTGGAGTTTGTCTCCGGAAAGGGAGTTAATAAACGTGCAGATACGGTCATTGGCAACAACTCCTTCGCTATACACAAAAGCGGCAACCGCTTTGACTGTCCCTCCGTAAGAAACATCGGCTTTGAGTTCATTCGGGACCTGGAATTTCCCATTCTGGTCCGCATAGATGCGGATTTCAGTTGCAACAGGGGTGACCTCCAGATCAAGACGGTACCGTGTGATATACACCCTGCCCGGGGTACCCAGCTGCTCTATACGATGCTGGTAAGCCCCTTCCCGGATGTTTTGCTCCACCTGCGTCTTTGACAAGCCGCTTCCTTTGTGGCCCGGCTGGGCTCCCGGTTTCTTTTTGGTGGGTTTTCTGCTGTTAAACGTATTGGGGGCTTTTCCGGGCTGATCTTTGGAGGGTGGGATGGAAGAATTGGAACTGTCATTGTCCAGGATTCGTTTCATGCGCTCATTATCTTCATGAAGGAGATGATTTTCCGCTTTCAGACCGGTGTTCTCTTCCTCCAGGGAAGTGGTTTTCTGTTTCAGATGGGATACCTCTTCCCGGAGATGGGCATTCTCTTTACGTAGCCCCGTCACTTCAGAAGTGAGTTCCTTTACCTCTTTGCGGTCACGGCAGTGCTCGGATTCCATGGCATTTAATTTTTCCATGACTTCCATCAGCTGCTTGTAAACGCCCTTTTCATAATTGCCACCCACAGGAACACCCCCTTCCGGATTACCGATACACGTAGTATATCAGAAAAGACCCCAAAAGGCGAATCCCAGGGAAGAACGGGGGCAGCATTTTGACGGTGGAAAGAAACCGTTTTTAGAGGTAAGAGGGGGATAACTGATAGCAAACAGCAGAATAAAAAGGAACGGCCAAAGAAAAAACAGTATGGTACATTCTTTAAGCATTCAGTTATCCACAATGCTCCAGATATCCTATTTGTAAGGGCTTGTTATCCACAAGATGTACAGTTTTCCGCAATAAAAAATTCAGCATGTTTTTATGGGGCCGTCTGAACTGTTGCTCCAATTAGACAAGGAATAACTTAAATCTCTCATTTTCTCTTGACATCCGTTTGAAACGGGTTTACGTTATCAATAGGCAACCTGTAATACAGGTATACAGCATAAAACGGGGAGGTAATTTATGGGAATACGCAGTGAAAAGGAACGTAATACCTGGGCGCAATTTGATGCGCTGCAATTAGGAAGCGGATGGGATGAAGAAGATATCGGAAAACCGCAGATATTGGTGGAGGATGCCTATGGTGACAGCCATCCGGGAAGCATCCATCTTAACCAGCTGGGAGAACAGGCCGTATACGGTGTTTATGAAAAAGGAGGCCATCCTGCCAGGTTCCATGTAACGGATATCTGTGATGGATGCGCGCAGGGACATGACGGGATGAATCTGGTACTGGCGTCCAGAGAAGTGATTTGTGATATGATAGAAATGCACGCAGGTTTTGTCCCGTGGGATGGAATGATCCTTTCCTCTTCCTGTGATAAATCCATACCGGCTCATTTGAAGGCAGCAGCCAGGGTAAATATTCCTGCTATTTTTATTCCCGGCGGAAGTATGCGGCCGGGCCCCGGACAAACCACCTCTTTAGTTGCTGGTGACATATCTCTCAGACAAAAAAGGGAAAATGAGATTACACCGGATGAAATCCGTGACTACAAGCTGACAGGCTGTCCCTCTCAGGGAGCATGTACCTTTATGGGAACGGCCAGTACCATGCAATGTATGGCGGAAGCGCTGGGTCTGGCTCTTCCGGGAAGCGCTCTGGCGCCTGCGACAATGAGGGATATTCTTTCTTTGGCAAGGAAAGCCGGCCGTAAAATAATGGAACTGACGGAAAAAAGTATCTGCCCGTCCCAAATTCTCACACCTGCCGCATTTCGCAATGCCATCGTAATACACAGTGCCATCGGCGGTTCCACCAATGCACTGCTCCATCTGCCTGCTATTGCCGCAGAGCTGGGACTGGAGCTGGATCCTGAAATTTTTAATGAAATCAACTCCTGCATTCCCCATATTGGAAATATAAATCCCAGCGGACAGCATCTTACGGAATCCTTCTGGTTTGCAGGAGGTATTCCCAGAGTTCAGATGCTTTTGGAAAAATACCTGGATCTGGATGTGATGACCGTAACCGGGAAAACATTAGGGGATAATCTGGAAACATTGAGAAAGGATCATTTTCTGGAGAGGGGCAGGGGATATCTGCAGAATTACCATTTGTCTCCGGAGGATGTAATAACTCCGGTGGAAACAACGAAAGATATGGGTTCCATCGCAGTTTTGAAGGGAAGCCTTGCCCCGGAGGGAGCAGTAGTGAAATATTCCGCCTGTGAAAAAAGTATGCGATCTCACACAGGAAGAGCTGTGGTTTTCGATTGTGAAGAGGATGCTCACGAGGCAGTGGTAAAAGGAAAAATCCGTCCCGGTGAGATTATAGTAATCCGCTATGAAGGGCCAAGAGGAAGCGGAATGCCCGAAATGCTGATGACAACCGAGGCAATTTGCTGTGATCAGGCACTCAATGGTAAGGTATCTCTGATTACCGACGGCAGATTTTCAGGGGCCACAAGAGGAGCCGCTATCGGTCATGTATCTCCTGAAGCTGCATGCGGGGGCCCTATCGCCTATATTGAAACAGGTGATCTTATTTCATATAATATAGAAAATAAATCCATAGATATTGCAGGCATTGACGGACAGCAGATGGATGCGGCCCGCATAGAAGCAATACTGGAAAAAAGAAAAGCGGCAAAACCTATAAAAATAAGAACCTATACAGGCGTATTAAGAAGATATACGGAAAATGCGGACTCCGCCATGAAGGGCGCAGGCTATTAAAAAGAATGGGAGGATTTTATATGAAAGCAAAATACATAACACCGGCGGTTACAGTGATGGATAAAAACGGAAATCCGGATTGGAAAGGCTGCGGAAAGGTTTATGAACATCTGATTCAGGGAGGTGTGGACGGAATCCTGCTTCTGGGAAGTATCGGAGAATTCTTTGCCTTTACCATGTCCCAGAAAAAAGAACTGATACGCTATGCAGTAAAGGAAATTGCCCATAGGACTCAACTGATAGTAGGAACCACCAGCATGATATTTGAAGAAATTGTTGAACTTTCCCGCTATGCAAAACAGGAAGGGGCGGATGCCGTTATTATTTTACCTCCTTTTTATTTTCCGCTCGGTGCCGATAGCCTGGAAAATTACTACGGAATGCTGGCAGAAGAATTGTCAGACCAGCTTATTTATCTCTACAATTTTCCCGATCGTACCGGTTATGACCTTACGCCGGAAATAACGCTTCGTCTTATAAGAAATCATAAAAATATCGTCGGCTACAAGGATACCCAGCCCGGAATGGATCACACCAGAGAGCTGATTAAGCTGATAAAAGGTGAATTTCCAAATTTTGAAATATATTCGGGCTTTGATGATAACTTTGCCCATAACATATTGGCAGGCGGTGACGGATGTATAGCGGGTCTGTCCAATCTGGTTCCTCAACTGTGCCATGCGTGGGTGGATGCCTTTGCCTGTGAAGATATGAAGAAGATCGGTAGATTTCAGCAGAAGATAGATCGACTTATGGAACTCTATCAAGTAGGGACGCCCTTTGTTCCCTTTATTAAGGAAGCTATGTCAATAAAAGGAATTATTGACAGCCCCTGTTCGTCCAGACCCTTTCCCGTAGCAGGAGAAGCTGAAAAAGAACATATCCGAGCTATTTTAGCGGAAACAGATATCCTGTAAAAGAGATCATATACAGAAAGAGGGACATATGGCAATTCAGAAAATAAGCCGGGACAGTATAAGTGATCAGGTATTTGCGCAGATGAAAGAACAGATTCTGAGAGGAGAATGGCCCCCCGGAGAAAAGATTCCATCCGAAAATGAACTGGCCCGGCAATTCGGAGTCAGCCGGATAACCGTGCGGAATGCCCTTCAGAAATTATGCGCGCTGGAATTGCTGGAGACTCACTTCGGAGAAGGATCCTTTGTACGCTGCCAGGATGCCTCCTCCGTAATGAGCCCTCTGATACCTGCCGCTTTTCTAAATGATAATGGTATGGAAGAAATCCTTCAGCTGCGCAGAATGATAGAAGGTCCGGTATGCAGAGAAGCCTGCCGCAAAGCATCTGCAGAAAATATTAGCGATTTGAAAACTTTATTTCAGCAAATGGAAAAAGCAAAGGATTACCTTCCGGAATTCGCCCGTCTTGACTACCAGTTCCATATCACGATAGCCCGGATTGCAGGGAATTCCATTATCATCCGTATTTATGATATCATGAATGAGGTAATGCAAAGCTCTTTTGAAAAGGTAGTACAGGCAAGAGGAAACCAGGCCGGTCTGTATTTCCACGGCCGGATTGTGGAAGCTTTTGAAAAAAAAGATGAAGAAGCCGCCGAAAAGATAATGGAAGAACATATGAAAGATCTGTATGAGAGCTTTTTAAATAATTTTAAAGCGTAGAAAACGTTATGCCGATAAAAGGAAACTGTTTATAAAAACGGAAGTGCAACGCTGATCAAAACTTCGGAAAAAGGAATGGGTTAATATCACGGAGGAATTCCCAATCCATGATTCCTGTTGTAACATGTGTTCTTCTATCTGTCTGAAAAGTGGATTTACAGAACTTCTCTGGATTTTTCCGAAAATGAATAGGACTATTCAGATAGAGATAGAGAAGTAAGGCTGTGCCGTGCCTCATCTTACCGTTATTCGGATAATCTATGCGTTACAGGATTACAAGAGAAGCGGGATCCGTCCGGTTTTGCAGTGAAGGCCGGAAATACGTACCGACAGCAGGAATTTATACCGCCTCCCTTATATTTTGTTTACAGATAACAGGGATATTGTTACCTTTGGAACAGAGGTGTATGCCCTAAATGAGTTATACAATCAGAACAGAGGAAAAAAAACGGTACAGCCGCTTCATATAGAACTGCTGAGATATGATATTATTACAATAAGATGTGTTGAAATGAATAGCCGCCGATGCGGTATTATAAAAAAGAGCCGATTGTAGAAAAAAATAAAGAAAATTCATATGCGTGGGATGAAAAAAGATATGTAAATACGGCTGCCGAAATACGAATTACCAAATAATACCATTGGAAAAGGTTATATGTTTTATTTAGTGATGGTGTATAAGAAAAACAGGATAAAGAAATGAGGATGGTTTCTATAAACTATAAAAAATATTATTAGTACATGTTATAGTACATAATAATCCTGGGTGCGAATATCAAGTGCACATGAAAATACCGGGGGATTCGCACCAAAAAAAGTACTAAAATTTTTATGGACATAATTATTTTTAAAGTTTATTATAGGATGTAGTATAGTTGTTTGTAGAAAGTTTATAGTTTTAAATGTATATTGAGTGATTTTTTTGCATGGTTTTGCTGTCGAGGCTTGCGAAGCCTCGTGGATTGAAATCGATGTTATCCACCTCAAGTATCATTTTTCGGTGTCGAGGCTTGCGAAGCCTCGTGGATTGAAATGTCCTCATATTCCTGGATGGAATCTTTTACTTTGTCGTCGAGGCTTGCGAAGCCTCGTGGATTGAAATGTCTGCGGAACCGTCAAACACTACCCTGTCAAAGTCGAGGCTTGCGAAGCCTCGTGGATTGAAATATTGAGGGTATCGCCAAATGATTGACAGCCCTCTGTCGAGGCTTGCGAAGCCTCGTGGATTGAAATAAGAAGCACGACAATGCCGTGCGTAAAGGCTTTAAGTCGAGGCTTGCGAAGCCTCGTGGATTGAAATATTTGATTAATTGTGATGCAATCATAAAAATAAGGTCGAGGCTTGCGAAGCCTCGTGGATTGAAATTTCCATTAACTCCATTCCCTCCCCGTCTCCTTATGTCGAGGCTTGCGAAGCCTCGTGGATTGAAATTTTAGAATACTCAAAAAAATCTTTTAAGATATATGTCGAGGCTTGCGAAGCCTCGTGGATTGAAATTTTGCGTGTACCAAACACCTGTATATTATCAGGCGGTCGAGGCTTGCGAAGCCTCGTGGATTGAAATACGCCATGAAAAGCCAGGATGAAATGATAAAGTGTCGAGGCTTGCGAAGCCTCGTGGATTGAAATCATTTAAACATTGTCTTGGCCTCCGGATTACATGTCGAGGCTTGCGAAGCCTCGTGGATTGAAATATCATGTAAAAATTTAAAGCCTTTAGCATACAATGTCGAGGCTTGCGAAGCCTCGTGGATTGAAATATCTTGACCATGCCACCGTCTGCCGGCGCATCCACGTCGAGGCTTGCGAAGCCTCGTGGATTGAAATAGATATGTGTCGGAGTATTATTATACCGGCACGGTCGAGGCTTGCGAAGCCTCGTGGATTGAAATCTCCATTCGGGAATTCAGCCATGGAAGGAGCTGTGGTCGAGGCTTGCGAAGCCTCGTGGATTGAAATTGGATAATTCTTTGCAGCGTTCTGGGCGCTTATCGTCGAGGCTTGCGAAGCCTCGTGGATTGAAATCCTACGATCCCGTCCTGGACTAATCCTGCCGCTGGTCGAGGCTTGCGTAGCCTCGTGGATTGAAATTGGTACAATGGAGACAAGCGCAAATATATCCATTGTCGAGGCTTGCGTAGCCTCGTGGATTGAAATCACCACTCCACCGTGTCCCCCTGTGACTTATGCCGTCGAGGCTTGCGTAGCCTCGTGGATTGAAATATAATTGTAAGCAGTTGACTCTTCTATTTCTACAGTCGAGGCTTGCGTAGCCTCGTGGATTGAAATCTATAATGGTGAAACCCTGCTGAAAGGGCACGGTGGTCGAGGCTTGCGTAGCCTCGTGGATTGAAATCTTTAATTTGTCATATATCTTCTCGAGCCAGGACGTCGAGGCTTGCGTAGCCTCGTGGATTGAAATCGCTTGCCATTGCCCCGGCACTCCCCGGATTCTACGTCGAGGCTTGCGTAGCCTCGTGGATTGAAATATATGTACCCTGGCGGCATCATTAAGGTATACCGTCGAGGCTTGCGTAGCCTCGTGAATTGAAATTGGGATAAGGAAGCTGGTTCGGTGCCTCGTCCTAATCGAGGCATGCGTAGTCTCATGGCTTTAAATGTATGGACAGTTGCATCGTCATGTATGTAGACTGTGTCGAGGCATATATAGCCTCATAGATTGAACATATAGTCCCCGTATTGTTGTCGTCATCAAGATTACGCAACCCTCGGCGTATTGAAATAACGCAGTCCATTTTACAATGTGGACATATGTCCACATAAATCCGCCTTGCAGATTCGCCCGAACCTTTATATGATGGACTTATCAGAAATAACAGGAGGACGATCCATGGATCAATTATTATACGGAGCGGCATATTACGAGGAATATATGCCCTATGAGAGACTGGACAAAGATATCAGCATGATGAAAAAGGCCGGGATTAATGTAATCAGGATTGCGGAATCCACGTGGAGTACCGAAGAACCGGAGGATGGCGTATTTGATTTTTCCCATGTGACAAGGGTACTGGATGCTTGTGAGCGTGAAGGGATTCATGTAATAGTGGGAACGCCCACATATGCCATACCTGCCTGGATGGCAAAGGCCTATCCGGAAATTATGGTAACGGATCGAAGCGGCAGAAGGCCTTATGGTGCCAGACAGATTATGGATATCACCCATCCGGCTTACCGTTTCTATGCCGAGCGTATCATCCGCAGGCTGATGGAAGCGGTAAGGGGATACCGTTGTGTTATAGGCTTTCAGCTGGATAACGAAACTAAACATTTCGGGACAAGCAGTGAAAATGTCCAGCAAATGTTTGTCAGATATATCAGAAAAAAATATGATGGGGATCTGGAACGTTTCAACCATGATTTCGGCCTTGCTTACTGGAGCAACCGCATCAATTCCTGGGAGGAATTTCCCAGTGTGGCCGGTACGATAAATGGAAGCCTGGGCTGTGAATTTGAAAAGTTTCAGAGACAGCTGGTTACGGATTTCCTGAAAAGACAGGCGGAAATCGTCAGCGAATACAAACGGGAAGAGCAGTTTATTACCCATAATTTTGATTTTGCATGGAAGGGATACTCCTATGGCGTGCAGCCCGATGTGGACCATTTTAAGGCGGCAGAAGCGGTAACAATAGCCGGCTGTGATATTTACCATCCCACACAGGACAGCCTTACGGGAAAAGAGATTGCATTCGGCGGTGATCTCATCCGCTCCCTTAAAAAAGATAATTATCTTCTTATCGAAACAGAAGCCCAGGGATTTCCCGAATGGACACCCTATGAGGGACAGCTGCGGCTCCAGGCATTCAGCCACCTGGCAAGCGGTGCGGATTCCGTGATGTATTGGCACTGGCATTCTATCCATAATGCCTGCGAGACTTATTGGAAGGGCCTTCTCAGCCATGATATGGAAGAAAATGCGGTTTACCGGGAGGCCTGCTGTATCGGAAGGCAGTTCCGGGAACTCAGTCCAAGCCTGTTGCATTTGAAAAAAGAGAACAAGGCGGCGATCATGGTGAGCAATGAATCGCTTACTGCCTTGAAATGGTTTCCTTTCCCGGCCGGAAGCGCGGTAAATTATAATGATGTAGTCAGGTGGATTTACGATGCCCTTTATGAAATGAATGTGGAGTGCGATTTTGTCAGCACAGAGGAAACAGAATTATCCGGATATGATATCTTGTTTGTGCCCGCGCTCTACTGCGCGCCGGAAGAATGCCTGCAGCGGATCCGGGATTATGCGGAACAGGGGGGTTGTGTATTAGCTACCTTTAAAACCGCATTTACGGATGAACACGTTAAAGTATGGGCGGATGCACAGCCGCATTTATTGAAAGAATGCTTCGGCATAACATATAATCAGTTTACCGCACCCGTTAATGCCGGACTGACAGGGGATTCGCTTCCGGTTTCTCAAGAGGAACGCAAAGTTTCGCTGTTTATGGAATTGCTGGAAAATGTGGATGCCGAAGTGATCGCTTCTTATGATCATTACGCATGGAAAAATTATGCTGCGGTTACCAGAAAAGACTTAGGCAAAGGTGTTTGCATTTATATGGGATGTATGACCACACCGGTCTATCTGAAAGCCCTGCTTACGGCAATCTGGAAGGAAAAAGGCTGGTGGACCTGGAAACAGGAAAACTCCTTTCCGCTTATTATCAGAGAGGGCAGGAACTGTAAGGGAAACCGCATAACCTATTATCTGAATTATTCCAGCGGACTTCAGGAATGTGCATGTGGTCATCAGGGTACGGAACTGTTTTCCGGCCGGAAAACGGAAAAAGGGGAAATAATGCGGATTCAGCCCTGGAATCTGCTGATCGTAGAAGAGGGGTAGCATATATGGGATTGTTTAAGGAAACTGTTTTTTCCGGGTTCTCCCTGCGCAGTTTTACGAAAGTAAGAGATATTTTGTCCGCCAATAATGTCTGGTATACCGTTAAGGTGCGTGACCGGACGGGTGGGATCGGATTGGGAGCATCCCGGGCAGTAACAGGGAGTTTGGGGATGAATTCTGATTTTTCCAAAGAATATGAAGTTCTGGTAAAAAAGGAAGATGCGGATAAAGCGCGCCATTACATCAGCCTGATAACCCTTTCTGAAAACGGATTCCCCTCTCCAGGTGGAGCAGAATAAGAAAACGGAACCTCAGGTTGACAGTCTGACAAGCAGCTGTTGGTGGTGCCCGGAAGAAAGAGCGGGTATAATATAAGAAAAAACTACCTGCAGGAGGCTGTTATGATTGAAATACGCTTGCCGTCCAATCTTCAAAAATACCGCAAGGCCTACAATTTTTCCCAGGAGGATCTGGCAGACAGACTTCAGATATCCCGCCAGGCCGTGGCAAAATGGGAAAACGGGATCAATTACCCGGATATTACTAACCTTACTTTGCTTGCCGGACTTTATGGGGTAACGGTTGATGCCCTGATATATGGGAATGATTGCTCAGGTTCTGCAGGAATACCATCTGCGGCTGCCATATCCGGACAGCGGCTTGCAGAATTCCTCCTCTGCGCCAAAAAAAACAGCTATGCCGGAAACGGTGCGGAAGAAGAGCAGCCCTGCCGTCCGGAAGCCCATGACTTTGTCTATGAAGATTCAAGGTATTGGTATATGGATACTTATTTGGGAGGCAGGTTTTTTACCGGAGAAGAGGCCGTATGGGAAAAGCAGCAGGAAAAAAGGATACCAATCTGGTCAATGAACTATACGGGCAGGACCCTGGCCGATAACTTTAACTCCGGCTTTTTAAAAGAAGCATTGTCCCATGTGGAAATAGAGAATCCCTTCCGGGGGCCTGCGCTTTACCGGAAGGGAGATTCTATTTACCATTGTTTCCAACGGGGAGACATGCAATGGTTCCAGGGACGGGAAGAAATTTATTATGGAAACGTTAAAATTTATGAATGTGAATTTCACGGAGGGGCTGTCCAATAGCCTTTCCTTTTTTATTCATGCAGTTCTAAAGGAAGACCGTCCGGATCCTTGAAAAAAGTCATTTTTTTCTGCGTGAATTCATCAATTCTCACAGGCTCCGACTCAATTCCCAATGCCTGCAGTTCCCGGATCGTATCCTCTATACAGGGAACACGGAAAGCGAGATGCCGCAGACCGCATGCCTCCGGATAGCTGGGCCGTACAGGGCTTCCCGGAATGGCAAAAAGCTCCAGCTCACAATCTCCCAGCTTCAGATCCAGCTTATAATCTCCCCGGGTTTCCCGGTAGTTTTCCCGGATGATTTTGAAACCAAGCAAATCCACGTAAAAATGCCGTGAGATTTGATAATCAGAACATATCAAAGCTACATGGTGTATCGTATCCAGTTTCATAAAAGCCCTCCTTATATAGGTAATCAACTTCTATTATACCGTTATTGACCACAAAAGTCAGTAAAAATAAAATATCGCAACAGTACTAACGCTGCAAAGCAGTTACAAAACAGCCGATGGAAAAGAACGGTAACTGATTTTGAGGGATAAGATTTTAAGGAGTTACCTTTTCTGCGATTCCATGGTATAATGACAAACGGTCGCGGTCAGAAGGAGGAAAGATTATTCTTTTTCCCATCATGCTTCCCGTTGACAAAAAAGAATAAAATTTTTATACTTATGAAAGATACTGCTACATAGAGGCAGCTATAGAATTAGGAATGATGAGGGGCCATGGAAAATAAAAATATTGTTTGTGTGAATTTGCTGGGCGGCTTTACCCTTTCCAAAGACGATAAATCCATCCCTTTGGAATATTCGAATACGACAAAAATGATCCAGCTTCTAATTAGCGTTCTGGCCGCCGGGAATACGGGGATTCCCAGAAAACAGCTGATAGACAGGCTTTACGGGAATGATGCGCTGGAGGATCCTGCAGTAACCTTAAGGGTGAATGCGCACCGGCTGCGTAAATACCTCAAAAAAATGGATGCTTTTGGGGACTCGGACTGCATTCGTATCAAGCTGGGAAATTACTTCTGGGATCGGGATGAAGTCCCCCTGGAACTGGACATTGAAGTTTTTACGGAATCCATTGAATTGGCTCAAAAAGAAAAAGCGGAGGAAACCAGGCTTTCCTATCTTCTTAAGGCATGCCAGGTATATAAAGGAGATTTTCTTCCCGAATTGGGCGGAGAGGAATGGGTGGCTGTTGCCTGTGCAGATTACCAGAAAAAATATTTTGCCTGTTTGAAAGAAGCGGAAACGATTCTATCAAAGCAGAACAGATATGAAGAACTTCTGGAGCTGAGTACCAAAGCCTGCCGTTTATATCCTTATGAAGAATTCTACCTTCTTCAAATCGACTGCCTTATGACGTTAGGCCGATTTAAGGAAGCCATGGATGTTTACGAAAAAGCCACCACATTCTATTTTGAAGAACTGGGACTGACCCCATCGGAAGAAATGATGGAAAGATTCCATGCCATGAGCGATAAGGTACAGTATCATGCGGTGGTTATGACCGATATTAAAGAAGGGCTACAGGAAGAAAAAATCAAATCAGGCGCCTACTTCTGTACCTATCCCGGTTTTACGGACTGCTACCATATTGTGTGCCGTATGCTGGAGCGCAATGGACAGTCTGCTTACCTGATGCTCTGTACCATGGTGGACAGGGAAGGACAGCCGCTTACGGACGAAGTAAAACTGGAAAAATACATGGAAAAGCTGAAACTGGCAGTAGGTTCTTCCCTTAGAAAAGGTGATTTTTACACCCGTTACGGGATGAACCAGTATCTGATACTGCTGCTTGGTCTCCGCCTGGAGGACTGTGCTATCATTCAGCACAGGATAGACGGATGTTTTCTCAGTTTTGGCCTTAAGGCCCGTGCGGCTATCGAATATAAGGTACAGCCTGCCGCAGAAGACAACCTTCCGGGTGAAGACATATCCTTTGCCCAGACCAGTTCCCTGTGGGGATGAGTATATAACAGATAAAAAAGCGGCTAAAAAACGTTCGGAGTGATCCGGACGTTTTTACGCTTCATACGCCCGACGACGTTTCGTTCCCGTTATCGATGCGGCCTTTTCTCTTTTTCAGTTTAAGGACAATTGTATAATTGCAATGCTCTTCCCGCGTAACATCAAAACCATAATTTTCAAAATACATTTTTTTATCCGCAAGATAAAATTTCTTAAAGGTTCTGCAATGTAAGCTTTCCAACAGATACAAGGGTGCAAACTTTATGAATTTGCAGAACTTTTTTTGGCGCTCCCATTCCAAAATAACTATGTTTCCCTCGTCTTTCAACAGCCGTTTCGATTCAGCCATTATCCCTTTTATGAATTCGGGACAGCTTTCGTGCAAAACTAATCCGATTATAATATAATCAAAGCTCTTATCCGGCAGTCCGGTCTTTGCAGCATCTGCACATTTCAGATACACATTCTTCATTCCCTGCCTGTTTACTTTCCTCTTTGCCACACGAAGCATTTGTTCAGACAAATCCAGCCCCATAACTTTAACAGCAGGCTTCTCTTTTGCAATAGTAATAGTATTCGATAATGTTCCGCAGCACATATCTAAAACTCGGATTTTTCTGTCCGGAACCATCTCCAGAATGACATTTACAGGATTTTTGCCCTTTTCAGAGAAAAATATAATCTCCAATAAATCATATGCTTTGGAAACCACATTGTATAGATTCATTTTATCGCTCCTTTTTGTTCAGATTAATTTGATTATAGCAGGCGGCAGCATAAAAAAGAAGTGCCGCATTCATTTTCTGAAAAGTAATAAATAATAGCCGGATTTGCAATGATAAACGTTCGGGACGATCCGGACGTTTTTTATAATGGCCTTTTCCAATATAATTTTAAAAAAGTAACATTAATTCAAAAAATGTAACGCTTGATGTTACACCCTGTTCTTTATACTCAAAGTAAAAGTAATAGTAAGAGGGAGGTGCTTTATGCAGCAGACATCATTAAGGGCAGGACCAACGCCAAAAAATGTCATATGCGTCTGCGTAGACGAGATAAAAGAAGAGCTGATAGAAGGACGGATGTATCATTGCTATTCTGAGGCGCCTGTAACATTCAGCAACCAGCTTTATCTGCTGACTGAAATGGAAATGCTTTATGATAGGCTCAACTTTCCTCAGGCATCAACCCGGGACAGAACGCTGAAACCAAAGAAAACACAGACAGGAACTGACAAGGAGGCAGAAGCAGTGCGGGAAGAACAAGATATAAAAAATCAGGTTGGACGCAAAGCTTCCTTTATTGTCCGGGTAAACAGCAGACAGAATGCCACATGGCAAGGCTCCATATCCTGGACGGAGAAGGGAGTCACAAAACATTTCCGAAGTGCTCTGGAGCTGTTAAAGCTTATCGACAGTGCGCTGGGAGATGAAGAACGGAAAGACGATACGGAAAATTAGGGGTTTTAGATAAGAGTTGTTTAAAAAGAGAGGAGAAAGAGGAATGAAAAAAGCAAAATCATTACAAAGATTTTGGGCGTTCCTGTTAGTTTTCGTTCTGGTTGCCACAACGGTGGGGCATGACAGTATGACTGTAACAGCGGCGGAAACGAATACGGTAGCGGAGCAGGAAAGCGAATCGGAATCCGCATCGGAAGCCAATAAGGAGAATGTGGAGGAAGATGCGCCCGCCCCTTCAACTGATTCTTCAAAAAGTGAGGAAAAGGCGGAGGTAGAGGAGGGAGCCCAAACACCTGCAGTGACGGATCCCGCAGAAGTACCTTCCGAAGGTGGAGATGAAACAACGCTTGCAACTACAGATAATTCGGAAGCCGAAACGGATAGTACAAACGCTTCCTTGGAATCTGCGATAGATTCGTCTGCTGATACCACAGAGGATGAAGCGGAGACCACAGACGTTGAAACGGCTGCTGTCGAAGATACAGAAAATGAAAAAGTGACTTATAAAGTCAATTTCAATATTTCAGGAGAAGCTGTTGTAAAGGTAAATGGTGAAACTGTTTCCAGTACGGAAGTGGAAGAAGGAAACGACTTACAGTTTTCTGTAGAAGCGGATGGAACAAAAGGATATCGCGTTAAAGAAGTGAAAGTGGGGGATAATGTCCTCGCGGAAACAGATGGTGTATACACAGTAAGCGAAATAGACGGCGATGTAACTGTAGATGTATCTACAGAGACGGCAGCCGGCAATACGGCATTATATGCGTCTCAGAAAAATGGAACGGTGTCAATTAATTCTGTTGATGGGGATGTGTATCCTGGTATGGATATTACACTTTCATTCAGTAAAACAGGTATTGATGAGGAAGATATAACGTCTGTTTCATGGGAAATCACCAGCGGAAGTGAGTTCGCTTCCATAGACAGCCAGAATGGGAAATTCAAGGCTATGAAAGCTGGGAGTGTTAAAGTACATCTGACTGTTAATTATAAATATTCGGTAATGTGGTGGGAAAATACAAGCGAGGCAGAGAGTACCATGAATATCCAAATAGTGGAACCTCCTGTGTCGGTTACTGGTGTTACCATCACTAATAAGGATAGTAAGCTTATTGTAGGTAAAACTCTCAATTATGCATGGGAAGTAGTGCCGTCTGATGCAGTGGATAAATCGGTTACATGGAGTTCTTCTAATGAATCTGTAGCAACGGTTAATAACGATGGTAAAGTAACTGCGTTATCAGCAGGCAATACAACAATCACTGTAACAACATTGGAAGGCGGATTTACAGATTTCGTAGATTTAACAGTAGAGAATGCACCTGTTGCGGTTGAAACAGTAAAGATAGAAGGTACAAATACTGTTAATATTGGGAAACAAATCACTTTAAATGCAGTGTATGAGCCGGAAAATGCTGAAGTAAAAGAAATTACCTGGCACAGCGGAGATGAAAGTGTAGCTACAATAGATGATAACGGTATTGTGACCGGTGTGTCGGAGGGTATAGTTGATATAACAGTGACGATAGATGGGATTCAGGCGCATAAGGAGATAGTAGTTTTGGATCCTTCCTCTGTTAAACCAATACATACACTTACGATAAATTATGTATATAGTGAAAATGCAGGGGCTATGGCCGGACGTACAGCAGCCGATTCTTATTCTGTGGATGTAAGGGAAGGCAGCGTATACAAGAGAACCTCCCCGGTAATAAGCGGCTTTCAGGCAAATCAGGAAATCGTACAGGGTACAATGCCTAATAAGGATCTGACTATAACCGTAGAGTATAATCCTACGGAAACATCCTATACTGTACAACATAAGTTTCAGCAGCTGGATGGCAGCTATGTAACTGAGAATGAAACAAAACAGGGAATGTATGGTTCAGAAACCGAAGCGCAGGCGAGAACAGTTAAAGGATTCGAAGCGGGTGTTGTTGATAATACAACAATCGGCAGAAATACCGTTATAGTAATTGAGTACACCCGGTTAAATTATACGATTCGTTTCGATTCCGCAGGTGGTAGTTATGTAACCGCAATAGAAGCTCCTTTTGAATCACAGGTTACATTGGGAAAAGATCAAACACCTGCGAGAGATGGATATATCTTTGAAGGATGGCTGAATAATTCCGGAAATAAGGTAACAAGCATTTCCTTAACAGATAATATGCTTCTTACAGCTTCCTGGAGTGTAGATAAAAACGCTACAGCCAATTATAAGATTATGTACTGGATCCAGAAAGCCGAAGGAAATGATTATGATTTCCTATACAGCCAGTCCAAGAATGGAAAAGTTGGGACGGAAATAAAATCATCGGATATTCCGGATATCAGTTCGGCTGAATTATCTAAAATTAATCTGGAAAAAGCTGGATTTACTTATTCCAGGATGGACACGGGAATTACGATTGATGTAGATGGTTCTGCTATTGTTAATGTATATTATAATAGAAAATCATTTACCTTGAAATTTTTTGAAAATAAAAGAGATCGTAATCCGATCCATACGATTACCGATCGCTACGGCGCCTGGATTAATGATAAGTGGCCCCGTGAATGTATCTGGGAAAATTTCTCCGGCGGAGACGGGAAATCTTATGCAGGTATGCAGGTAATGCCGGCAAGTAATATGAGCTTTGAAAAAAGCTCTACAGGAAGATATAAATATAATATGTACTATATGGTTGAGCCGGTTTCAGGGAACACTTATATAGAGCATCATTTGGATTCCTTTACGTCTAATACCAACAGTTGGGAGTTGACGAAAGGCGACAGATATCCGATTACCGGATTTACTTTTAATGAAAATGATAATAGAAATGTTCCCCGCAATATAGGAGGAAGCCTTAAAACAAATAATTATTTATATTATACAAGGAACTCCTATACGATAGAGTTTTCTGCAAACGGGGGAAGCAACGCTCCCGGTTCCAGTACTTACAAATACGAAGCCACGATTACAGCACCTAAAGGTTCTCCTGCCCGGGAAGGTTATGAATTTACCGGATGGTATTATGATCCGGGTGCGAAGAGCAGCGTACAATGGGGAAGTGATACCATGCCTGCAAACAATATGACAGTGTATGCAGGGTGGAAGATAAAAACATATCCCGTTATCTTCGATGAGAATTATGAAGGCGGAAATAAGACTACTGTAAATGTTGGGTATAAAAATACAGTAGGA
The DNA here is from genome assembly GCA_022845955.1 of Lachnospiraceae bacterium. GTDB lineage: Bacteria > Bacillota > Clostridia > Lachnospirales > Lachnospiraceae > Eisenbergiella. The sequence continues at coordinate 4,865,231 of AP025576.1, read as the reverse complement.
GAACCTGAACTGCCGGTAAGAGAAGGGTATAATTTCCTTGGATGGTATACGCAGGCTGAAAGCGGCACAAAATACGATTTCGGCACGCCGGTAAAAAATGGTTTTACATTGTATGCGCACTGGTCCCCTAAAAACTATACTTCCTATACCGTAAAATATTTAGAACAGGGTACTGAAAAGGAACTGTATGAATCTAAAACAGTATCGAATCTAAGAATCGGTAAGACGGTAACGGAATGGGCCGTTGATTTGGAGGAGAAAGGATATGTTCCGGTAGAAGCAAGTCAGTCATTAGTTCTTGCACAAAGCGGAAATGAAATAACTTTCTATTATACAAATGCAGTTGAACGTAAATATACGGTTACCGGTATCGACAAGGATACAAAGGAGGTTATTTACGGGCCTGCTGAATACACCACTCAAAAAGCGGCTGTTTGGGTTTCCGCTCCTGAAATAGGTGGGTATTTGTTGGCAGAAGGTCAGAATCCCAGTATTTACAGGGAAATATATCTTGACTCCAGTAAAAATGAAATTGTTTTTGAGTATCAGCAGCAGAAAGTAACCTATCAGATTTACTATTATGTAGATGGTGTACACCAGCCGGAATGGAACGAGAGTTCCGGGGTTACTGTCGGAACAGAAATCAGTTCGGTGATAAATAAATGCCCGAATGGATATCACGAAGAAAAAATAGTACCGGCTCTTCCTACCACAATAACCTCTAATAATAAGTTAATAGAAGTTTATTATGTGGAAAATGATGATGTAACTATCGAATATAAAGCAAAAACAGGAGGAAGTGTAACCCCTGATCATGAAACATTAGCGCCTGTTAAAGATACGGCAGTTGGTTCTGTTGCAACACCAGACGCAGGATATCATTTTGTAAGATGGACAGACGCAAAAGGAAATGAAGTCGGAACGAATCCGAAGTTTGTCCCTGAAAAGGTGAATGGTGTTAATGCTGCAGCAACCTATTATGCGGTATTTGAAGAAAATGCTGCCATTACCATCCATTACAATGCAACGACAGGAGGAAGTGTAACTCCTGGTTCTGAAACATTAGCACCTGTTTCACAGAATGCTGCCGGTTCTATAGCAACCGCGAATACCGGATATCATTTTGAAAAATGGACGGATGAACAGGGAAATACAGTAGGAACGGAACTGAAATTTATCCCTCAAAAGGTGAATGGTGTAAATGTGGCGGCAACCTACACGGCGCATTTCGCAGAAAATGAGAAGGTAACAATTAATTATGTTGCGCGTGTCGGAGGAAAAGTAGAACCTGCGAGTGAGACTTTAGCACCTGTAACGGAAGAAGCTGCTGGTTCCAGGGCAATACCTGCGGCAGGTTATGAGTTCGACAAATGGGTAAATGAGAAAGGTGATATTGTAGGAACTGCTTTTACATTTGTCCCTGAAAAAGTTAACGGTGTTAACGTAGAAGCAACTTATTATGCTGTCTTTAAAGAAAAACAAAAGATCACCATAAATTATGTAGCTGAAGGTAATGGTAAGGTTACTCCCAAAGAGGAAAGTCTTGCTCCTGCTACCGGAGTTGCGGAAGGATCCACAGCCACACCTGATTATGGCTATAAGCTTACGAACTGGACCGACAGTGAAGGTACTATTGTAAGTGATGCGCTTCATTTTATACCGGAGAAAGTAAATGGACTGAATGTTGCAGAAACTTATACCGCTCATTTTGAAAAAGATACTTCTTTAGGTAAAGAGATCTCCTACACGGTAGAATATTGGCTTGAGGGAGAAAGCGCCGCAAGAGATTCTTATGATGTAACGAAAAAAGTATGGGTAAATGATCCGGATACTCTGGATGTAGAAGACATAGAAAAGAAAGAATATCCCGGATACAGCTATAACAGGGTGGATCATGAGAAAGCCGGCAAAGGTATCCTTACATGGTTACTGTCCCTGATACCCTCAGAGGATCTTCCGAAGACGGTTGAAAACGGCGATTTACTGAAGGTGATTTACACAGAAAATGTTGTTACCATTAATTATGCGGCTGAAGCAAACGGAAGCGTTACCCGTGAAAATGAAACCCTGAAGGCTGTGAAAGGTGAGGCGGAAGGATCAACAGCAGAAGCGGCGAATGGTTATCATTTTGCGAACTGGACGAACAGCCAAGGAACGGTAGTCAGTTCAGAAGCTGAATTTGTACCTCAAAAAGTAAACGGCTTAAATGTGGCAGATACCTATACGGCCCATTTTGAAGAAAACGGTAAAATTGAAATAAATTATATTCCCAATATTGGCGGCAGTGTAAGCAGAGGAAGTGAAACGCTTGCTCCTGCTACAGGAACCGCAGAAGGCTCCGTGGCAACAGCCGCCGCCGGCTATACCTTTGAAAGTTGGACAGATGCAAAGGGAAATATAATCAGTACGGAAGCGTCATTTGTACCTGCGAAGGTAAACGGTCTGAATGTAGCAGCAACTTACTATGCGAACTTTAAAGAAAATGCGGCTGTAACAATCAATTATGTAGCGAATACCGGAGGAAGTGTAAGCGAGAAAAGGGAAACACTTGCCCCTGCTACAGGAACCGCAAAAGGCTCCGCGGCGACAGCCGCCCCTGGCTATACCTTCGAAAACTGGACAGATAAGGACAAAAATGTAGTCAGCACAGATGTATTGTTTATACCAGCCAAGGTAGATGGACTCAATGTGGCAGCAACCTATTATGCAAACTTTAAAGAGAATGCCGATGTAACAATCAACTATGTGGCGAATACCGGAGGAAGTGTAAGCGAGGAAATAGAAACACTTGCCCCTGCTACAGGAACCGCAGAAGGCTCCGTGGCAACAGCCGCCGCCGGCTATACCTTTGAAAGCTGGACAGATACAAAGGGAAATATAATCAGTACGGAAGCGTCATTTGTACCTGCGAAGGTAAATGGTCTGAATGTAGCAGCAACTTACTATGCGAACTTTAAAGAGAATGCTGCTGTAATAATCAATTATGTAGCGAATACTGGAGGAAGTGTAAGCGAGAAAAGGGAAACACTTGCCCCTGCTACAGGAACCGCAAAAGGCTCCGCGGCGACAGCCGCCCCTGGCTATACCTTCGAAAACTGGACAGATAAGGACAAAAATGTAGTCAGCACAGATGTATTGTTTATACCAGCCAAGGTAGATGGACTCAATGTGGCAGCAACCTATTATGCAAACTTTAAAGAGAATGCCGATGTAACAATCAACTATGTGGCGAATACCGGAGGAAGTGTAAGCGAGGAAAGGGAAACACTTGCACCTGCTACAGGAACTGCAAAAGGCTCCGTGGCAACAGCCGCTGCCGGCTATACCTTTGAAAGCTGGACAGATACAAAGGGAAATATAATCAGTACGGAAGCGTCATTTGTACCTGCCAAAGTAAATGGTCTGAATGTAGCAGCAACTTACTTTGCAAACTTCAAAGAGGATGAAGAGATTTTGATCACCTATCTTGCGGAAGCAAACGGTAAGGTGAGTCTTGGAAAAGAAAGTTTGGCTCCTGCAACCGGTAAAGCAGAAGGTTCTACTGCAGCACCTGACTATGGTTATAAGCTTAAAAACTGGACCAACAGTAAGAGCGATATAGTAAGTGAAGAGCTTCATTTCATACCTGAAAAGGTAGGTGGCCTTAACGTAGCAGATACCTATACAGCACATTTTGAAGAAGACAGAACTATAGAAAAAACACTTTCTTACAGAGTGGAATACTGGATAGATGGAGAAACGGATGCAAGAGATGCTTATGAGGTAACCAAAGAGGTATGGGTAAATGATCCGGATACCTTGGATGTTGAAGACATTGAGCAAAAAGAATATCCCGGATACAGCTATAACAGAGTAGAACACAAAAAAGCAAATCAGGGGATATTGAATATGTTAATGTCTCTGGTGCCTTCCGCAGACGTTCCTAATACCGTAGGGAACGGTGATGTACTTAGGGTGATTTATACCGAAGATCAAATTACAATTAATTACCAGGCCGATGCAAACGGAAGCGTCAGCAGAGAAAACGAAACATTATTTGCAGTAAATGGAGATGCACAGGGTTCTACAGCAGCAGCAGCGGATGGCTATCATTTCGTTAACTGGACAAATGAAGCTGGTGAAGTAGTGAGCACGGATGCAGCATATGTGCCTGTCAAAGTAAATGGTTTGCATGTGGCAGCCACTTACACCGCACACTTTGCCGCTAATACCCCACCCCCTACCGATCCGACTCCCGACCCGACCCCCGGAACTCCGACGACGACAACTCCTACTGCAACAACCGCCGTACTTGGTGAAGCCTTTGCACCCGTACAGCCCGAGGTAGGCGTCCTTGGTGAAGCACTGGCACCTGAAGTAGGCGTCCTGGGCGAAGCCAAAGGCCCTGGAACAGGAGATACCGCACCGATAGCCGGATGGTCATTCCTGATAATGGGAGCAATCCTGACATTGGGAGTTACTGCCAAAAGACGTAAAAAAGAAGAGGAATAAATCCCTCATCCTTGAATCACAGCGTACTAATTCTTAGAAAATAAGAGAATGAAGAGAACTCCAGCCGGCAAAGCAAGACCTGCTGGAGTTCTCTTTTCTCTTTAAGAATTTCTTTTTATTTTTAACCAATATTTTTCAACATTTCTTCTGGGCTTATATCTGTGGCTAAAAATAGTATATCTCATATAGTATACCTAGAGAACGATATTATACTTCATATAATATAAAATGCCTCGAAAGATCCTTTGCCCAGACCAATTCTCTATGAGCTGATTGAAAAATAAACAGAATAACCACTCATTAAAACGCTCAGAACAAACCGGGCGTTTTATTATTATGCAGTTTTTAAATAAAAAAATAAAAAAAGTAACATTAATTCCCAAAATGTAACACTTGATGTTACACCCTGACCTTTATACTCAAAGTAACAGTAAAAGGGAGGTGCTTTATGCAGCAGACATCATTAAGAGCAGGACCAACGCCAAAAAATGTTATATGCGTCTGCGTAGACGAGATAAAAGAAGAGCTGATAGAAGGACGGATGTATCATTGCTATTCTGAGGCGCCTGTAACATTCAGCAACCAGCTTTATCTGCTGACTGAAATGGAAACGCTTTATGATAGGCTCAACTTTCCTCAAGCATCAACCCGGGACAGAACGCTGAAACCAAAGAAAACACAGACAGGAACTGGCAAGGAGGCAGAAGCAGTGCGGGAAGAACAAGATATAAAAAATCAGGTTGGACGCAAAGCTTCCTTCATTGTCCGGGTAAACAGCAGACAGAATGCCACATGGCAAGGCTCCATATCCTGGACGGAGAAGGGAGTCACAAAACATTTCCGAAGTGCTCTGGAGCTGTTAAAGCTTATCGATAGCGCGCTGGGAGATGAAGAACGGAAAGATAATACGGAAAATTAGGGGTTTTAGATAAGAGCTGTTTAAAAAGAGGAGAAAGAGGAATGAAAAGAGTAAAGGCATTACAAAGATTATGGGCGTTCCTGTTGGCTTTCGTTCTGATTGCCACAACAGTGGGGAATGACGGTCTGACTGTTATTGCTGCAGAAGCGAATACGGCATCAGAGCAGGAAAGCGAACCGGAATCCACTGCTGCGTCTGAGAACGATAATACGGGGGAGGAAACACCTGTGCTATCAGATAATTCCGGGAATGAGGAGAAATCGGAAGTATCGGAGAGAATGCAGGAAACCTCAACAGAAAGTGTGGAGGAAACTTTTTCGGAAGAGTATTCGGATATCGATACGGAAGAAGAAACTTCCACGACAGAAAACGATCCTGGTGAAGAGACAAAAGAGGCGGAGGGCACATTATCAGAGGAAACCCAGTCATCTGTATGGAAAGTAAGTTTTCAGAAAGACGGGGACGTTAAGATTTTAGTAGGTGAAACAGAAGTTAAAGATTCCTTCGACGTAGAAAAGGGAAAAGAACTTGCTTTCAGATTAGAGATGAGTGAAGGAAGCGGTTCCACAGTAAAGGCGGGGGATAGTGAACTCGTACCATCAGAAGGGATTTATAAATTTATACCGGATAAGGACGTTACAGTTACTGTGAAAGCAGCGGCAATAGATAACGTGGAAACAGCGGAAGAAGAAACCACTGCGGAAACAGAGAGCGAGACGGAAACCCGGACTGAGACAGAGACGGAAACAGAAACGGAATCAGAAGCTGAGACAGAAACGGAAAGCGAAACAGAAACGGAGACCGAAACAGAAACGGAAAGCGAAACAGAAACGGAGACCGAAGAACTGGAAGAAACCGAGGCGGAAGAAGGAACGAAAGAACTTTTTGTTGTGACATTTCTGGTAGAAGGAAAAGGCACAATTACCAATGCGGACGGAGACAAAATCGGTGACCAGACAGAAGTTGAGAGTAAGAAAGCACTTGAATTCTATGTTAATCCGGATGAGGGTTATGAAATAGCAGAAGTTGTTATTGATGGAACCGTCATTGCAAGAACGGATAATAAATATGCAGTTTCTCCTTCAAAGGATGTAGAAGTAAAAGTTACTTTTACGGAAAAGGAAGAAGAGGAAGAATATATTGAGACTATTGACACCGTAGAAGTAAACGGGGTGACAATAAAAGTAACTACTTATTCCGCAGGTGTCCTTCCGAAAGGCTACCAGGTGAAGGCAAGTGAGCTGGACGTATCTGCAGTGGAAGGGGCAGTGGAAGAAAAGCTGGAAGCTGAAGGAAAAGAATTGAATCAGCTCAGAGCTTTTGATATCACAATCCTGGATAAAGATGGAAAAGAAATTCAGCCTGCAGGAGGTGTAAGAGTAGAAATTAGCGGTACAGGAGTAGAAGGAGAATCTGTCTCTGTGTTTCATATGGAAAACAGCGGTTCCGATGCAGAAATTGTTGCTAAGGACAGAACCTCCGGAGATGTAAGCTTTACCGCCAGCAGTTTTTCTTACTATATAGTAGCAGGAAGCACGGAAATAGCTTCTTATGCAAAATCAAATTCCTATAAACTATATTGCTATACCTTAATTCCCGGTTTACAGGAAGGAGTAAGCAGTAATCCGAATCAGGTATGGAATGGGATGGGGGTCGGCAGTATAAGCGGAGTGAACGCTCCTTCCAGATATAGTATTGGAAAAATAGTAACAGGTCAGGGAAACATTACTTACCCTTCTTCTTATCCTGATATTAACGTAAGTGGTATAGCATATAAATATGCGGCCACAGGATCTGAGAATGCATATAAAGAAGGCTATTATACCATTGAATGGTTCCGTACAATTGTATCAGGGGGAGCAAATGCAGGGAATAATGGTGTAAACCCTGTTGTACCTTTTGAAACGAATACATTCCATTTAGACGGACAGATAACGCTGAATGAAAAAAGCAAATATACGGTAACTTTCCGTGTTCAGGAACCGGGAAATTCCGATTTTACGATTCAGTCCGATTATAGCCGCAGAGTGCTAAGCGGATACGCGGAACGTGATTTAAATAAGCCGCCTACAGAAAGAAAAGTAGTTAATGGAAAAGAATATATTTTTGAAGGTTGGTATAGGGATAAGAACTGTACAATAAAAGCCGATTTTAATGGACAGATCACTGGAAATACCGATTACTATGGTAAATATATTCTGAATGAGAAGGTCTTCAAATATACAGTTAAGCATTGGGTGGATGGAGAAACCTGCGATGAAGATTCGGTATTGGTGGAAGTCGCTTTAAGCGAAGAGGCAGCTGGTATTAAAGATATTGAGTTAAAAAAATATTCCGGCTATAAATATGAAAGAAATGATAAAAATTTACAGCTCAATAAAAATAGGACGGCTTTAGTTGGAAAAGGAACGATTGAAAATAATGGAGTCATTAATGTATATTATACACTTAATGAAGACGCTAAGCTGAATTACAGCGTAGAGTATTACCTGGAAGGTACGGATGCCCCGTTTGATACCTTAAAGGATCAGAGTGTCCTGGTAGCAAAACCCGAAGTAAAGGCAGTGGCGGACAGCAGTAATGTACCGGCAGGATATACCCGGAGCACAACCGCCCCGAAACTGCCGACAACCATAACAGCCAGCAACAATGTCATCAAGGTATACTATAAAGCAGATGAAAGCCAGAAGCTGGACTACCGGGTAGAGTATTACCTGGAAGGTACGGATGCCCCGTTTGATACCTTAAAGGATCAGAATGTCCTGGTAGCCCAACCGGAAGTAAAGGCAGTAGTAGACAGCAGTAAGGTACCGGCAGGCTATACCCGAAGCACAACCGCCCCGAAACTGCCGACAACCATAACAGCCAGCAACAATGTCATCAAGGTATACTATAAAGCAGATGAAAGCCAGAAGCTGGACTACCGTGTAGAGTATTACGTGGAAGGGACAGCTACCCCGTTTGATACCTTAGAAGATCAGAGTGTCCTGGTAGCGAAACCGGAAGTAAAGGCAGTAGCAGACAGCAGTAAGGTACCGGCAGGCTATACCCGAAGCACAACAGCCCCGAAACTGCCTGCGACCATAACCGCGACGGACAATGTCATCAAGGTATACTATAAAGCAGATGAAAGCCAGAAGCTGAATTACAGCGTAGAGTATTACCTGGAAGGTACGGATGCCCCGTTTGATACCTTAAAGGATCAGAGTGTCCTGGTAGCAAAACCCGAAGTAAAGGCAGTGGCGGACAGCAGTAATGTACCGGCAGGATATACCCGGAGCACAACCGCCCCGAAACTGCCGACAACCATAACAGCCAGCAACAATGTCATCAAGGTATACTATAAAGCAGATGAAAGCCAGAAGCTGGACTACCGGGTAGAGTATTACCTGGAAGGTACGGATGCCCCGTTTGATACCTTAAAGGATCAGAATGTCCTGGTAGCCCAACCGGAAGTAAAGGCAGTAGTAGACAGCAGTAAGGTACCGGCAGGATATACCCGAAGCACAACCGCCCCGAAACTGCCGACAACCATAACAGCCAGCAACAATGTCATTAAGGTATACTATAAAGCAGATGAAAACCAGAAGCTGAATTACAGCGTAGAGTATTACCTGGAAGGTACGGATGCCCCGTTTGATACCTTAAAGGATCAGAGTGTCCTGGTAGCAAAACCCGAAGTAAAGGCAGTGGCGGACAGCAGTAATGTACCGGCAGGCTATACCCGGAGCACAACAGCCCCGAAACTGCCTGCGACCATAACCGCGACGGACAATGTCATCAAGGTATACTATAAAGCAGATGAAAACCAGAAGCTGAATTACAGCGTAGAGTATTACCTGGAAGGAATGGATGCCCCGTTTGATACCTTAAAGGATCAGAATGTCCTGGTAGCGAAACCGGAAGTAAAGGCAGTGGCGGACAGCGGCAAGGTACCGGCAGGATATACCCGGAGCACAACTGCCCCGAAACTGCCGGCAACCATAACCGTGACGGACAATGTCATCAAAGTATACTATAAAGTAGATGAATCCCAGAAGCTGGACTACAGCATAGAGTATTACCTGGAAGGGGAGGTTACCCCGTTTGATACCTTAAAAGATCAGAGTGTCCTGGTAGCGAAACCGGAAGTAAAGGCAGTAGCGGACAGCAGTAAGGTACCGGCAGGCTATATCCGAAGCACAACCGCCCCGAAACTGCCGACAACCATAACAGCCAGCAACAATGTCATCAAGGTATACTATAAAGTAGATGAAAGCCAGAAGCTGGACTACAGTGTAGAGTATTACGTGGAAGGTAAGGATGCCCCGTTTGATACCTTAAAGGATCAGAATGTCCTGGTAGCGAAACCGGAAGTAAAGGCAGTGGCGGACAGCGGCAAGGTACCGGCAGGATATACCCGGAGCACAACTGCCCCGAAACTGCCGGCAACCATAACCGTGACGGACAATGTCATCAAAGTATACTATAAAGTAGATGAATCCCAGAAGCTGGACTACAGCATAGAGTATTACCTGGAAGGGGAGGTTACCCCGTTTGATACCTTAAAGGATCAGAGTGTCCTGGTAGCGAAACCGGAAGTAATAGCAGTAGCGGACAGCGGCAAGGTACCGGCAGGATATACACGAAGCAGAACAGCCCCGAAACTGCCTGCGACCATAACCGCGACGGACAATGTCATCAAGGTATACTATAAAGTAGATGAAAGCCAGAAGCTGGACTACCGTGTAGAGTATTACCTGGAAGGGATGGATGCCCCGTTTGATACCTTAAAGGATCAGAATGTCCTGGTAGCGGAACCGGAGGTAAAGGAAGTGGCGGACAGCAGTAACGTACCGGCAGGATATACCCGGAGCAGAACCGCCCCGAAACTGCCGACAACCATAACAGCCAGCAACAATGTCATCAAGGTATACTATAAAGCAGATGAAAGCCAGAAGCTGGACTACCGTGTAGAGTATTACCTGGAAGGGATGGATGCCCCGTTTGATACCTTAAAGGATCAGAATGTCCTGGTAGCGGAACCGGAAGTAAAGGCAGTGGCGGACAGCAGTAACGTACCGGCAGGATATACCCGGAGCACAACAGCCCCGAAACTGCCTGCAACCATAACCGCGACGGACAATGTCATCAAAGTATACTATAAAGTAGATGAAAGCCAGAAGCTGGACTACAGTGTAGAACATTATTTAGATGGTGAAACATTTCCTTTTGATATCACAACGCAACTGAGCGTGCTGGTGGCAAGTCCTGAAGTAAAAAATGTGTCGGATAGTGATACACTTCCTGCCGGTTATACACGTAATAGGGTTGAACCAGTATTACCAACTACTATTACGAAAGAAAATAAGGTAATTAAGATAATATACTCTGAAAATGAAATTACAATCAATTACACCGCCGACACAAACGGAAGTGTAACGAATGCCAGTGAAACAATACACGCGGTAAGCGGGAAACCTCAGGGTTCCACAGCGACAGCTTCTAATGGTTATCATTTCGTTAACTGGACAAATGAAGCTGGTGAAGTAGTGAGTACGGATGTAGCATATGTGCCTGTCAAAGTAAATGGTTTGCATGTGGCAGCCACTTACACCGCACACTTTGCCGCTAATACCCCAACCCCTACCGATCCGACTCCCGACCCGACCCCCGGAACTCCGACGACGGCAACTCCTACTGCAACAACCGCCGTACTTGGTGAAGCCTTTGCACCCGTACAGCCCGAGGTAGGCGTCCTTGGTGAAGCACTGGCACCTGAAGTAGGCGTCCTGGGCGAAGCCAAAGGCCCTGGAACAGGAGATACCGCACCGATAGCCGGGTGGTCATTCCTGATAATGGGAGCAATCCTGACATTGGGAGTTACTGCCAAAAGACGTAAAAAAGAAGAGGAATAAATCCCTCATCCTTGAATCACAGCGTACTAATTCTTAGAAAATAAGAAAATGAAGAGAACTCCCGCCGGCAAAGCAAGGCCGGCGGGAGTTCTCTTTTCGCTCTTAAGAATTTCTTTCGCTTTTTATCCAATATTTTTCAACGTTTCTTCCGGGCTTATTCCTTGACTAAAAATAGTATATATCATATAGTATACCTAAAGAACGATATTATACATCATATAATATAAAATGCCCCAAGGAAAGGGAGTGCAGACTATGGTTTTCAATACAGGAGCGGCATTATTGGATGCGATTGTGCTCGCTGTTGTCTCAAAGGAACCGGAAGGGACTTATGGATATAAAATAACCCAGGAAGTACGGCAGGTAATTGAGTTATCCGAGTCCACGCTGTATCCGGTGCTCAGAAGGTTACAAAAAGATGACTGCCTTGCCGTTTATGACATGGAATGCGCAGGCAGGAACCGCCGCTATTATAAGGTGACGGAAAGAGGAATGGCGCAGCTTACGTTATATGAAGAAGAATGGAATAAATATTCCGCAAAAATAACGGGTATGTTTGAGGGAGGTATTAAATAATGAACAGGCAGGAATTTATGAAGCAGTTGGAAGTGCTCCTTTCGGACATTTCCCAGGCAGAACGGGACGAAGCGTTACAATATTATAATGATTATCTGGACGATGCAGGCATGGAAAATGAAGAAGATGCGATAAGCACGCTCGGTTTTCCTGCACAGGTAGCCGCTAATATTAAAGAAGGTCTGAAAGAAGGCGGTGATGCGGGAGAATTTACGGAAAAAGGTTTTCAGATGGACGGGGAAGAAAATCCTTCCGCAGAAGCGGCATCTTTTACTGAAACAGCGCCTTCCGCAGAAGTGCCATTTTCTGTGGAGCAGAATGACAAAATAGTTCTTCATCTGGATGACACTTTTACTGAAGCTATCCCGGAAGGATTTGCAGCGGAAAAGAATATAAGAAAGGCAGAGGAAACGCCTGCCGTGGATGCCGAAGATAAGGGGAGTGCGGATTCTGCTGACGTCCGGCAGGATCTTTCCGGTCAACAGCAGGAAGAATCCGAACAGGAACAGCAATATCAGGATAGCCAATATAAGAATGGCCAGTCCCGTGAGAACCAATATCAGAACAGCCTGTACCAGGGGAACCAGTATCAGGGAACGCAGAGTCAGAACGGCCAATATCAGGAAACCCGGAACCAGAACGGCCAATATCAGGAAACCCGGAACCAGAACGGCCAATACCAGGGAACCCGGAACCAGAACGGCCAATATCAGGGAACCCAGAGCCAGAGCGGCCAATATCAGGGGAACCAATATCAGAATAGCCAGTACCAGGGAACGCAAAACCAGGACAGCCGCTATCAGGGAAACCGGAGTCAGAACAGCCAATACCAGGGAACCCGGAGTCAGAACAGCCAATATCAGGGGAACCAGTATCAGAATAGCCAGTACCAGGGAACGCAAAACCAGGACAGCCGCTATCAGGGAAACCAGTATCAGGGGAACCCATACCAGGGGAACCGGCAGGGCCAGGCATATCAGGGCAGCCCTTACCCTAACAATAACCAGGACCCTTACCAGTATCAGAACACTTACCAGAATCAGTACCAGTACCAGAACCAATACGGTAGTTCCTATAATACCTACGGCAGGCCCCCTAAAAAAAGGCGTACTACCGGTGAGATCATCTTATTTGTCCTTTTATGTATTTTTGCGCTGCCGATTGTTGTTCCCATAGGGATTGCTGTCCTGGCGGTGGTTTTCAGTCTGGTGGTAGCTGTTGTTGCGGTTCTCGGATCGCTGGTAATAGCCGGATTAGTAGTGTTGGTAGTCGGAGTAGTCCTGGTGATAGAAGCCTTTACGAAATTATTCCTTTTCCCGGCAGGAGCTATTTATCTGTTGGGCGGCGGCCTGATATGTACGGGAATCGGCCTTGCGATGACAGCAGCTATGATCTGGGTGGTAGCAAAAGTGGTTCCGGTCGTATGCAGCGCTTTTGTGAAGCTTTGCAGATTACCGTTTACCAGAAAAAATGCGGTATGAGAATGGAGGAAAGAAAATGAATAAATTTTTAAAAATTACTCTTCTGGCCGCACTGGTAATGGTGCTGCTGGGTGCGGTGCTTGGGCTGGCAGGAAGAGCGGCAGGCGGCAGACGCCAGGTAGACGATATGTATTATAATAATGAGCTTAGTTTCCCTTTTGAACGATATAATAATTGGGAGATGACAGACTGGGAGATAACGGATGAAGACAGTATCAGTTTCAGCAACAGCCATCCGATACAGGGGAAAGATTTTCAGGCAGATATTGCCTATGCAGCGAATAAGAACTCTATAACAGGGCTGAATCTGGAATTGGGCGGTGTCGGTTTTTATATCATGGAATCCGCAAACGGAGATATCCGTCTGGAGGCCGATAATGTAAAAAAAGCACAGTACTATGTGGAAGACGGCACTCTTTATATCAAAGCGCTGGATAACCGGAGTAAAAGCCATTACAATGATTTGGCAACAAGGATTTACTTGTATCTTCCTGCAAATATTTCTTTTTCAGATGTTGATGTGGACCTGGGGGCAGGAGAAGCGGATCTTTCCGGTTTTATCACGGAAGAATTCAACTGTGATGTGGGAGCCGGCAGCCTGAGTGTTACGGGAGTCGGCGCGGAAGAGGCTAATTTCAACCTGGGTATGGGTGAACTGTATTTTTATGAGATGAATGTCAACAATATGTATTTTGAGGTTGGAATGGGAAGCATGGATTACGATGGCGCCATCACCGGCGATGTAACAGGCGACTGTGGCATGGGAACCGTGTACATGTATCTTGATGGTAAAGAGAGCGACCATAACTATCAGCTTGAGACCTCCATGGGCAGCATGTCAATCGGAGACAATGAATTTGCAGGCATGGCATCGGAAAGAACGATGAATTATGGCGCTGACAGTGATTTTGATTTAACCTGTTCTATGGGAAGTATGGAAATTTACTTTACAAATTAGAGCGGATAGTTGATAATAAAGATATGGACCGGCCTTGAACAGGCGGAAAGTGAGGATAATATGGACGGATATAATAACAATGAAAATAAAACACAGGAAGCACAGAATGAGAATACCCGGAATCAGAATTCGGGACAGTTTGGCAGCAATGGAGAAAACGATAACTCCTTTAACAATAATGGAACCTATCAGGGAAATGACTGGCAGAATGGCGGTTTTAACAACAGCTACAGTAATGCGGGCCAGGGAAACGGCAGCTATGATAACAGCTATGGCGGCTATGGCAATAACAGCTATTCCAATAACAATGGTTACGGCGGCGGCTATAGTGACAACGGCCGTCAGGCCGGAAGGCGTCTGAGAAGATCGGCAACCAACAGGATGGTCTGCGGTGTGTGTGCCGGTATTGCCGAATATTTCAACTGGGATCCGACTATCATCCGGATTATCTGGGTAGCCGCCAGTATCTTTTTAGGAGCCGGCTTCCTGGGAGTGATCGCATACTTTATTGTGGCCGTAATTATGCCGGAGAGGTAAGGACAGACAGGAGGTAAAGAAGCATGTGGGACAAAATCAAACCCGAAGAAATGACCGACAATGTATTTCGTTTAATGAATGAGGATTGGATGCTTGTGGCTGCGGAGAACGCGGGTAAGGTGAATGCCATGACCGCCAGCTGGGGCGGACTGGGTATCCTCTGGGGAAAAAGAGTAGCCTTTGTTTTTGTAAGGCCCCAGCGTTATACCAAAGAATTCATTGACAACAACGAAAAGCTCTCCCTCAGCTTTTTCGATGACAGCAGCCGGAAAATGCTGAATTATATGGGAACGGTTTCTGGACGGGATGAGGATAAAATCGCTGCAAGCGGCCTGCATGTGGAAATGGTCAACAGTGCCCCGGTATTCAAAGAAAGCCGCATGGCCCTGATTTGCCGGAAGCTTTATGAGCAGCCTATGACGGAAGAAAGCTTTTTGGACAAAGGGCTGGTGGAACAGTATTTTGGGGAAAAGGATTTCCATACCATGTACGTGGTGGAAATTGAGAAAATCCTGGTACAGAACCAATAAATAGTAGTAAGATCAAAGCGGAAGACCGGAAACAGTCCAGGGAATGGACGTTCCGGTTTTCGCTTTTTCCGGTTTCACCCACTTTACTGCTGTGTCCTGCCCCTTGTGCCCTGCGGCATCCTGCTCCCCCTCCCGGCATCGTTGACAAAGGGGCATGGCTGAACGTATAATTACAGGAAGTGGATAAAGTCATGTGCGGGCGGAGAGGACAGACATGGAAAAGGATAGTGTCGGACAGAAAAGGAAAAGCAGGCTCACGGATGAAATATACAAATGTACAGGGAAAGACGTATGTATAACCTTCGGGATACTTTTGGTTGCAACAATAGTGGCTTTTGTGTATTACCGGATATCTGCCAGTAATATTAATGTAATTATGTTTTATACACTCGCCCTGCTTTTTATTTCCCGGCAGACAAGCGGGTATCTGCCGGGGATTGCGGCGGCCATGATAAGCGTGGTGTGCGTGAATTATCTTTTTACGTATCCTTACTGGCAAATCAATTTTACCCTGGACGGCTATCCGGTGACCTTTATCTGTATGCTGGTGGTTTCCGTTATAACCAGTGCATCCGCATCTCATATGAAGCAGCAGTCCCGAATCCTGGCGGATCGGGAGAAGAAGCTGGCGGAGGCGGAGAAGGAAAAGATGAGGGCTAACCTGCTCAGGGCGGTGTCACATGATCTGAGGACGCCTTTGACAGGGATTATCGGTGCCAGCAGCTCTTATCTGGAGAATGAGGATAAGCTGGATCCGGATGAAAAAAGGGCTATGGTCCAGCATATAGGGGAGGATGCCAACTGGCTTCTGAATATGGTGGAAAACCTTCTGACCGTCACCAGGATTCGTAATGATTCAGCCAGTGTGAATAAGTCACTTGAACCGGTGGAGGAGGTTATGTCGGAAGCGGTCTTCCGGCTGAAAAAGCGGATCCCGGATGCGAGGATCAAAGTCCTTCTGCCGGAGGAATTTGTGATGATACCTATGGATGCCACTTTAATTGAACAGGTTCTGGTGAATCTGCTGGAAAATGCGGTGTTTCATGCGGGAAGCGTGGATCCAATTGAATGCCGGGCGGAGATAGGGAAGGACAATGTCACTTTTCTGGTGACCGACCAGGGAGTGGGAATCCCGGAAGACAAGCTGAAAACGATTTTTGATGGTACCGGGCAGACGGAAAACAGCAGCTCGGACGGACATAAAGGGATGGGCATCGGCCTGTCGATATGCAAAACGATCATAACGGCGCATGGAGGGACCATAAGCGCGCGTAATCTCGGGCATGGGGCACAATTTGCATTCACACTGCCCAGAGGCAGGATGGACAACGAACAATAATGGTAAGCGTACAGCTTGAGCGGTTACCAATAACGGAGGAAATACGGCATGCAGGCGAAGGTAACAATTCTTATTATCGAGGATGAAAAAAATATCTGCGAATTTATTGCGACAACGTTAAAGGCACAAGGATATAAAGCGATCACCACAGCGCTCGGCAGAGACGGCCTTTCTTTGATAGCTTCCCAATGTCCGGAGCTGATTCTGCTGGATCTGGGGCTGCCGGATATCGACGGTATGGAAGTGATCAAGCAGGTGCGTTCCTATTCCGCCATCCCTATTATTGTCATATCTGCCAGGACGCAGGAGAAGGAAAAGGTTATGGCGCTGGATTTGGGGGCGGATGATTATATTACCAAGCCCTTCGGATCCAATGAACTGCTTGCCAGAATCCGTACTGCCCTGCGGCACGGCAACCGGCCGGCGGGCGGAGGGGCCGCCGTTGACAGGCCTTATAAAGCAAAAGGGCTTGTCATTGATTTTGACAAGCGCCTTGTTACTGTAGATGGAGAAAGTGTTCATCTGACCCAGGTGGAATTTAAAATCGTATCCTGTCTCGCAAGGAATTCAGGAAGGGTTATTACCTATGATTCTCTGATATCCCACGTATGGGGCCCCTATGCGGATGACAATAACCGGATCCTGCGGGTAAATATGGCCAATATCCGCAGAAAGCTGGAAAAAAATCCCGCAGAACCTCAGTTTATCCTTACGGAAATCGGTGTGGGCTACCGTATGGCAGAGGATGAAAATCAGGAAAATGAATAACCGTCATCTTCAGGGGATGCAGCGGGGGCGGAAGCAGGAATGGCCTCTTGCGTATCCTCATAAGAAGGCTGGGAACCGGAAACCTCATCGGGAGCCGGTTCCTCTTCGTGTGTGGGGGCAATCGTCCTGACATTGACGCCGTTTACTTCAATATGATCGTTTACCGTTATTACAAGGCATTCTTTTCCGTCAATAACCCTGGTTTCAATCAAATCCGTGCGTTCAGGATTTACTTTGATCACTACGTCAGGGGTTTCTATGTTGAATTTCCTGCTGCTTGCGATATTGGTAGCAAGCAGGGAAGCTTTTTCCCCGGCGGCAGCTTCAAAGGTCTGATCGAAGGTTTCCAGTTTCTCTTCGGGCACGCCGCTCAGCTCAAACAGGCGTTTTACATCCGGTTTGGTCAGTACCAGCGGATCCGGGGAATCTTTGGTTTCTTCCACCATTTCGGTAAGATGTTCATGAATATTTTTTACAACCTCATAATCACAGTCCTCCCCCAGCGTGTCGGAAATCAGATAATTAAAGGTTTCCTTCTGGCTGTCGGCGGTGAGCGGCAGGAAGCAGCCGAACAAGGCTTCGATGAATTCCGGCTGCAGCTCTTCCGCCGATTTGGAAAAATACAGCATGGAATGGATGTCGCTGTTTCTGTCGTTAAAAGCCGGGAAAAGGAACCCTTTTACCGGAGGATCCACTACCCAGTCACGGATTCGGTTTTCAATTGTGTTGGTTTCCGCATTGTAAAAAAGGCCTGGTTTTGACAGCTTGACCGGGCAGAGGCTGCAAAGCAGATATTCGTAAACATCTTCGGAGGCGTCGAACATTTCCGAACCGTCGGTGGATTTACCGGGAATATCATAGGCCACATGAATGAGGATTATATAATAATTTTCCGGGAAATAATAGTTTTCTATGATTTTCTGGTAAAATTCCTCAAGAAGTGCATCATCCTGCAGCTTACTGTCACGCAGCTTCAGCAGGAATTCCTGGGGGCCGCCCGGATTTTCCGAATCCAGAGGAAACTCCAGATTGAGCAGGTTCTTTCCCAGGGTCCCGGAAAGGGTCTGCTTGAAAAGATTAAAATATTTAAAGGTTTCTTCTTCCGGGAGGGAAAGAAAGGCTTCTTTCAGCTCCGTTTTGATGTTTTTTTCCCCGTCCACGTAACAGCCGCAGATACGGGTGATGGAGCATTTCTCATGGGTATATTGTTTCCGGATTTCCAGGACTTCTTTTTTATTCATTACGTTACCTCTTTTCTCTGTTTTTCAGTTATTCAAACTTCGCATGTCCCGGCCGGCCTGCCGTCCGCTGCCGGAGGGGTATCCCCGGGACTGGAACCGATAAAATCATTGCTCAGGTGAGCAGATACAGGAAATTTTCAAAACAGACACCCTGTTCCCTGGGGATATGCAGCGTTGCGGAAGCCTGTGTACAGGTGCGCACAAAGCCGGCGGCCTTTTCCACCGACTGGAAAAAATCGACGCCGTTGACAGCATCCGCAGCGATAACGGAGGCGAAGATATCTCCGGTGCCCGGCCGGGATTCTCCGGCGATGTGCATACGGCAATAGCCGTGGCAATAGCCGTGGCAGTAGCCGTTGCTATTGCCCTCTTCCTGTTTTATGGAAATAAAATTAACGAATTCGCCTTCCTCCTGCATACCGGTTATTACGATTTTTACAGGACCCATGGCATGGAGCTGTTCGGTGAGGGACGTCAGTTCCTCCGTAGACCAGCCGGTTTCCCGGTAGCCGGCACCGGTAAGAAGGCAGGCTTCCGTAATATTGGGTGTGATGATATCCGCCATGGACAGCAGTTCCTTCATTTCCGAACAGTGACGGGAAGTGACCGTGCGGTAGGCTTTTCCGTGATCACCCATCACCGGATCCAGGATGACAACGGGGGACATGGCCGTGGAGCATGCGGAACCGGCGCCGTTTCTGCGCTGGGAGGCCAGAAAGTCTCTGACAATATCGATTTGGGCCACACTGCCCAGAAAACCACAGTAGATACCGTCAAAGGACAGACCAAGCTCCCGCCATTTTTCCAGGTAATCCGGCAGAATCGCGGTACAGTCATGCATAAAATGTACCGGAAAACCGGTATGATTGGAAAAGAGGGAAGTAGGAACCGGGCATACTTGTATTCCCATGGAACTAATAATAGGAAGGGATACGGTGGTGGAGCACCGGCCGTAGCCTGCGATATCATTGATCATGGCGATTTTGGGAGGAATCCGGCAGGTTGTCCGGGACTTGTCCGATAAGGATTGTTCTGTCATGGAGTGCGTTTCCTTTTCTTATGAAATATAGGGGCCGGTGCCTTGCTGGCAACCGGCAGAATCCGTCCGGCCGTCGGCAGATGGCCGGGCCGGGATTCCATAAAACTTATTATAACAAAAACAACGGCAATCCGGCTAGCGGAATGTCGCTGTTTTTTTACAATGTTTTCTGTAATTTTCTGGTAACAGTTCAGACGGCCCTTTGTGACTTTTTGTATTACTTACTCAAACTTCGCAGGAGCAAAATGGCCTTCCGCCCGCTGGCAGAGCGGTGTCCCCGGGACGGAAAAGGAATGTTCACCAGATCCTCTCAGGCTATGGAGATGAGACCGGTCAAGTGTGTCAGCCTCATCTGACACACTTGACGCCTTCGGGCTCATCGGAATGTCCGGCCTGATGGACTGGCGAATATCCTTTTCCGTCCCGGGGACACCGCTCTGCCAGCGGGCGGAAGGCCATTTTGCTCCTGCGAAGTTTGAGTTACTTATTTGCACACCCTTTTGTTCCCAGGCGGAAGAACAGACCGGCCTTTTGCAGGGCGGGACGGAGGGCCATGTACACGGCAACGGAGACGATGGTTGATAAAACGGCATTGATAGAGGTGGAAGCGATGTTCCAGGCCAGCGTAATATCGGCGGCAGGCTTACCAAGAATGAGAAGCTTATAAAAATAGCCAACGAGAGGATCCGCCACCATATTAAAAGCGAGCCCGCCTATCGCGGCGAGAAGTGTCCACTGGAATAACTTCTTTTTATCGTTTGTCTGGGTGATTTTACCGCATTTATGGGCGATAAAACCGGTAATCAGCCCGATGCAGAGTTTAAGCACAAAGGTTTTGGGGGCGTAGACCACATAAACCGGATCAAAAATATCCCCGATGGTCATGCCCAGGGCGCCTCCGATGCCCCCATACAGACCGCCCAGTATCAGGGCGCCCAGGACACAGACGGCATTTCCCAGATGGATAGAGGTGGCGTCACCTCCGGGCAGCGTGATTTTGATTTGCAGGAACGTGAATACCACATAGGACAGCGCAGCAAAGACACCGGTCATTACCAGCTTCTGGACTTTTTCATTTCTCATATTAATTTCCTCCTCATAATGGTTATGCGGGCTTTCCTTCCGAAGGGAAGGCTGCGTTTTCAGCCATACGCAGAAAATAGGAATGTACCGCGGGATTGCCGCTTAATTCCGGATGAAAAGACATGGCGAGCTGGTTCCGGTATCGCACGGCGGCGGGATATTCCCGCAGGATGCCGCCGGGTTTATCCATCTGGCAGGTCATTGCCAGTACATCGGTTTCGCCGGCTGAAACAATCAGCGGGGCCCGGATAAAGGTCATGGGAAAAGGCCCGATTCCCTGAAAAGATGCCATTTCCTGAAAGCTTCCCAGCTGCCGCCCGTACGCATTCCGGCGGACCGTAACAGGAAGCGTGCCGAAACAGGGCGGCGTTTTGTCTTCTTTTTCCCGTGCCAGCAATATCAGGCCTGCACAGGTGGCAAGGACGGGAAGTCCTTTTTCCAACATTCCCCGGATGGGGGAAAACAACCCGGAATCCCGGAGCAGCTTTTCCATGACTGTACTTTCCCCTCCGGGAAGCACAAGTCCGTCTGGCGGACCGGAATCCAAATCTTTAATCTGACGGATTTCAAAACACGTTGCACCCAGGCTCTCCAGCATGATTTTATGCTCTGCAAATGCCCCCTGGAGGGCGAGAATACCAATTCTCATTTCCGTTTTCGATAGTGTCGTTCCCGGCATTTATTTTCCCCTTTCCGCCATCAAAAGGGCGATTTCCGATTCGTTGATCCCTATCATGGCTTCGCCCAAACCGGCAGACAATTCGGCAAGAAGTGCGGGATCCTGGTAATTGGTGACGGCCTTTACAATGGCCTCCGCCCGTTTTGCAGGATTTCCGGATTTAAAAATGCCGGAGCCTACAAAAACGCCTTCCGCCCCGAGCTGCATCATCAGGGCGGCGTCCGCCGGAGTGGCTATGCCGCCGGCGGCAAAGTTTACCACGGGAAGTCTCCTGTTGTCATGGACATAACGGAGAAGGGAAAGGGGAACCTGAAGCTCTTTGGCCGCTTCAAAAAGTTCATCCGGGCGAAGGGAAGCCACACGGGCGATTTCGCTGTTCATCCTGCGCATATGGCGCACGGCCTGGACGATGTCCCCGGTACCTGGCTCCCCCTTGGTACGGATCATGGAAGCCCCTTCTCCGATCCGCCTTAACGCCTCACCCAAGTCCCTTGCGCCGCAGACAAAAGGAACCCGGAAGCCGGTTTTGTCGATGTGGTATCTATCATCGGCGGGGGAAAGCACTTCACTTTCATCAATATAATCAATTTCAATGGCTTCCAGTATCTGTGCTTCCGCGAAATGGCCGATACGGCATTTCGCCATGACCGGAATGGTTACCGCTTCCTGGATGCCCCGGATCATCTCCGGATCACTCATGCGGGATACGCCGCCGGCCGCCCGTATATCTGCCGGAATCCGTTCCAGCGCCATGACAGCGCAGGCACCGGCTTCCTGGGCAATACGCGCCTGCTCCGGTGTGGTGACGTCCATGATAACGCCGCCTTTAAGCATTTGGGCCAGTTCTTTATTCAATCCATATCTGTTATTTTCCATTATCATGTCCTCCGGTTATAAATAGTTTGTGCCGGAACGTCCGCGAAACGTAATCCGTATTTCGGTATATACTTGCATCTTATTATACATAAAAGTGGCATGATAAAAAGTGCCATTTTATATATTTTTAACCATGCCAGTTTGCGGGGATAAAAAGAGGAACAGTAAAACAATTGGAATTGTCGCCGCAACGTATTCTTGCGATCTGCACAGTAAAGGCGCAGACCTGGCTGAACGGTTATTAAAATTTCCTTAAAATCACGCCCTGCACATTGCTTCCCCGGACGGAAAAAGGTAAGATTAAACAGATCGGGAGGGAAATTATGACGACAGAGAAAAAGAAGGGAATAAAGAGGAGAAAAAACAGGGGGAAGCTGTGGATAGCGGTATCACTTATTGCTGTGATTCCGGCTTTAGCCTCCTGCAGCAGGGCGGAAGAAGGCCCCGCTGCTGTTCTGGAAAGTGCCATGGAAACAGCTGCGGACAAAGAAAGTCCGGAAGAAAACTTGAACTCCGGCACAGACAGTAACCCGGACGGACAGACGGCCGCCCCGGCGGAGCGGGTTTCACTGACCGAAGAAGAACTGCAGGGCTTCCGGGAGCTTTTAAACCAGACCGGCTATGGGAATTGTCTCACCTGCTATTATGAAGAGCCTGCGCAGATCAGTGTGTCGGAGATTTTTTACAGCCTCCACGGAATAGGAGAACCCGTATCGGAAGAAGAGGTCGCATCTCTCGGCTGGGAGGAAACCCTGGATGCGGTAAAATTCCCGGTGGACACAATGGAGCAATACCTCATGGAAAGATTCGGCATTACATTGGAGCAGGTGCAGAAGGAAGTACTGTTTGACTATCTGCCGGAATACAGGGCCTATTATCTGAATGCAGGCGATACTAACCTGGTAATGGCGGAATGCATATCCGGGACCAGATCGGAAGATATCATAAGGATTTTGTATACCACAGGCAATGAAGACGGACTTTGGGAGGTCAGCCTGCGGGAAAAAGAAGGCGGGTATCAGTTCCTTGCAAATGTGAACCGGTCGGCCGGGCATAACAGAGATTATGTGGAACAGGTGCTGGCTCAGAAAGACAGCCTGCAGCATGGGGAAAATGAGAATTATGATTTCTATTTCCGTCCGGAGAACGGAGAACTGGTCTGCGCGGAGGATAAACCCTCCGGAGGCTCCCCGTCGGTAAGGACCCTTTATTTTGAAAACGGGGAATGTACGGTGATCACTTTGTCGGGGGAAGATGCCTGGGCGGATGCCAGAGGGGCTTTTTGCAGTGCAAACGGGCGCTATATCGGGGCAACGCAGGGATATTACAAGGATATAGGGATTGGTGTCCTGGAGGAGTTTGAAGAGGCCAAAGGAAATTTTTAAGGACACGGATAAGGCGGCGGAACCGGCGGCTGTGAAGGATAGCGGAAAGGGGTAGGAAATGCGGGCTGCGGTTATTTCAGATACCCATAACCTGCTGCGGCAGGAAGTATCAGACCTGATAGAAACCTGTGATGTCATTTTGCATGCAGGGGATGTAAATACGCAGAAGCTGGCGGAACAGCTGGAAAAGAGAAAACCGTTATACATGGTGCGGGGAAACAACGATGGGGAATGGGCGGCCGGCGTGCCGGAAACCCTTTCCTTTGAACTGGAAGGGGTATCTTTTTATATGATACACAACAGAAGGGAGATACCGGAAGGGAGAGGGAATGCCGATGTGGTTATATACGGCCATACCCATAATTATTCCTGCCGGCAGGAGGAGAACACTCTGTGGCTTAACCCGGGAAGCTGCGGAAAACGGCGGTTTACCCTGCCGGTTACCATGGCGGTGCTGGAGCTTCATAACGGCGGCATTGAGGTGGAGCGGATTGATCTGATACCGGCAGATTGTAAAGACCGGAGTAAGAAAGAGGCGGTGCTGGAGGACTTATACGGCATGGACAGAGCTGTTGCCGTTAAAAGGATCGTCAAGGGAATGGACAGAGGGGAAACTATCCGGGTAATGGCTGAAAAATGGAGGCTGCCTGAGAAATTTGTGGAGCAGGTGTGCCGTATTCGTGTAACCCATCCCGGAGTTACGGCTGCGGGGATTTTAGATAAAATGGAAGCAAATGCTGCCATAAAAAAATGAGAAGAATAGAAGAGATGATAATGGCGTATCCTTTTAAAAAATATAACTATAGTGTGCGGGCGGATGGGGAAATAATAGGAAAGTTTTAAGAAATCAGTTCGCCGGATGTTTTGGAATAAATGCATGGCCTGTTAAATGGAGCTATTCGAACAGAGGGACCGGAAATGACGGGAGCACGGAGGCGGGTATGAGCTTTGAAAGCCTGGAATTATCCCATGAAGGTTTTAACCGGGAGAAATAGAAAACCAGAAATGCCGTACCAGCATGGAGTTTGATTGCCGGTACGGCATTTTAAAGAGCTCTTTCAGGGTACGGCGTTTTGCGGAGCGGGTTCTCTATTTACAGATCATCCACCAAAGCCGTACTCTTGGCATAGGCGGTACTTTTTGCTTCAAAAAAGTCGGTTTTTACCATATTGGCATTGGAATACTGGCTGACCCAGGCCATGCTTTCCGGTTCGGCTGTGTGTTCCGGATAAAGAGGCTCATACCCCAGGCTGGTCCAGCGCAGGTTGCCCAGGTAATGGATATAGTCGGATACCATATCCCGGGTAAGGCCGGGAATGTTATTCCCGATGCAGTAATGGCCCCAGTCGATTTCCTGACGTACGCCTTCCAGGAGCATTTCCTTCAGTTCCGTGATCGTTTCCAGAGTGAAAAGCTGGGGTTCTTCCTTCTGCAGCTCCAGGATGATGTTGCGGAACAGCCATAAATGAGTGTTCTCATCCCGGTTGATATAGCGGATTTCCTGGGCGGAACCGGGCATTTTGCCGTTACGGCTCAGGTTGTAGAAGAACATGAAGCCGCTGTAAAAATAAATGCCTTCCAGAATGAAGTTCGCCATCATCACTTTGAGCAGGGTGACGGGATCCTTATGCTCCTGGAATTCATTATAGCAGTTTCCGATAAAGGTGTTTCTGCGCAGAAGGTGTTCGTCATCCTTCCATTGGTACAGAATGGCGTTGCGCTGCGTCGGGCTGCATATGGTATCCAGCATATAACTGTAGCTCTGGCTGTGTACACATTCCTGGAAGGTCTGGATGGACAGACAAAGGTTCACTTCATTGGCTGTCACATATTCCCCGATGTGGGGCAGGTTAGCCGTCTGGATGGAATCCAGAAAAACAAGGAAGCTTAAAATTTTGTCATAAGCGGTCCGTTCCGCAGGCAAAAGCCTCGGATAGTCCTTAACATCGGCGGAGAGGTTGATTTCCTCCGGTATCCAGAAATTGTTCATAGCCTGACGGTACCAGTCACTCACCCAGGGATAACGCATATTATTAAAATCATTCAGGTTTGTGGTATTTCCGTTTATCATACGGCGCAGACGTACATCCGTATCCCCTTCGGGGTTAAAAAGCGGTTTCTTTTTCAGTTTATTCATTTCTTCGTATCCTTTCCGTGTATATTCCGCAATGTATTTGATGGTCTGGTTTGCAGCTGGAAGGAGGCTGCCATGCGGCCCGCCCGCAGTGTCCTGCGGCAACCCTTCCGAGGCCCTGCGGGCGGGCCGGATACTCACTTCAGGAGGAGCAGCTCTCGCATTCTTCCACTTCCAGAGATTTGCTTCTTATATAATAGATGGTTTTGACGCCGCATTCCCATGCCTGGATATAGAGGGAAAGAACCTGGCGCAGGGTATAATCGTTAGTGATATACAGATTCATGCTCTGCGCCTGGTCAATATGACGCTGACGCACGCCGCAGGCGCGCACACTCATACTCTGGTCAATGAGATGGGCGTTTTTATAGTACCAGTAGGTTTTCATGGAAAGCTCCGGGGCTACCCTGGGAAGCATGAAGCCTTTCTTTTCTTCTAAGAAAAAGCGTTTCATGATGGGGTCAAGCCCGGCGGTGGTGCCGGAGAGGATACTGGTGCTGCTGGTGGGAGCCACGGCAAGAAGATAGGCATTGCGCATTCCCTGGGAAGCGACCTTTTCCCTCAGCTCCTTCCAGGCCGGGGAAAGATATCCCCGTTTCTCAAAATAAGCGCCGGTCTGCCAGTCGCTGCCTTCAAAGTATTCATAGCTGCCTTTTTCTGCCGCAAGAGAAGAACTGGCGGCAATGGCGGCGTGGTTAATCCGTTCAAAGACATCGTCCGCAAAGGATAAATGGTTTTCATTTTCCCAGGGGATCTGATGTCTGGCAAGCATATGATGATAGCCGCTCACGCCCAGGCCTATGCTTCTGTAGCGGCGGTTGGTGAGCTTGGCGTAGGGAAGGGCATAGAAATTCAAATCAATGACATTGTCCAGTGCACGGACGGCGGTTGCCACTACATCGGAGAGATAAGCATCGTTTTCCACGGGAAGATTGCCCAGGGATAGGCTTGCCAGGTTGCAGACCACGAAATCACCGGGACGTGTGGTATTCACGACCACGGTATCCCCGTTTTCTGTACGTATTTCGGAGCTTACCGATTCGATGGGGGACATGTTCTGTGCGATTTCCGTACACAGATTGGAGCAGTAAATTATCCCTCTGTGGCCGTTGGGGTTGGCCCGGTTTACCGTATCCCTGTTAAACGTAAACGGCGTGCCGGTCTCAACGGCGGATTTCAGGATCAGGCGGACGATTTCCTTCAGGGATACCGACCGTTTGGAAATACGGGAATCCCGGATACATTCCTGATACCGGATTTCCCATTCTTCCCCGTAATAGTCCTCCAGGGAGTAGCCTTTTACCGTGAGGATTTCATGAGGACACATCAGATGCCAGTCCTGGTTCAAATCCTCCTTTGCCATTTTCCAAAACAAATCGGGATAGCAGACCGCAGGAAAAATATCATGAGCCTTCATACGATCATCCCCGTTATTGGTGCGCAGCTGCAGAAATTCCGGTAAATCCCGGTGCCAGGCATCCAGATATACGGCGGCGGCGCCCTGGCGCATACCCAGCTGATCCACAGCAACAGCGGTATCGTTGACCAGCTTGATCCAGCGTATTACCCCGCCTGCCGCACCTTCGAAGCCGCGGATAGAACTTCCTGTGGCACGTACCTTTCCGAAGTAAAGCCCCATACCGCCGCCGAATTTGCTCACCTGGGCAAAATTATCCACACTCCGGTAGATGCCCTCCAGGCTGTCGGGAACGGTGTCGATAAAACAACTGGAAAGCTGGTGGTAGGGCTTGCGCGCATTGGAAAGGGTAGGGGTGGCCATAGTGACCTCCATGCGGCTTAAGCAGTCATAGAATTTCTTAACCCAGTTCATGCGGTTCTGCTTTTCCTTCATAGCCAGATGAAGGGCGATTCCCAAGTACATTTCCTGGGGCGTTTCCAGGAGGATATGGTTTTTAGTCCGTATGCAGTACCGTTTCAGCAGGAGATCCAGCCCGGCATAGGTGAACAGCCCGTCCCTTGTGTCATCCAGAAACAGGGATGCTTCTTCCAGTTCTTCCCTGCTGTATTGTTCCAGAATATAGCTTCCATACAGCTCCAAATCCGTAAGATAACGCAGCTTTTCATAAAAGCATGTAATTCTGGCCTCTTCCATGCGTGAGGCGATTGCCTTATGCGCCTGGTAATTCAAAAGCCTGGCGGCAATGAATTCCCAGCGGGGCGCTTCCTGGGTGGTGAGTTCCACGGCAGCCTTAATCAAAGCCGTAAGTTTTTCTTCCGTTTTCATTTCCGGTTTGCAGAACGTATTATATTTGGCGGAAAGATGAAGAAGGGAATATTCTTCACCGGGAAAATCCTTCTGTATGTTACGGAAAACAAACTCCAGTGCAGGATCGGAGGCGGCTTCGCACAGAGCGGCTCTGGCGTCTCTTAAAAGGGAACGCTTCTGGCGGTAAAGAATATAATTTTTGGCTTCTGTGAAAAAGCCCTGCTCCATCAGCGTCTGTTCCACCTGATCCTGGATCCCTTCCACGCTGGTGATGCTTTTGGCGGTAAGTTTTTCCTCTACGGATACAAGCAGATCCGCCATGACGGAAGGGGCGGGGTTACTCCCTGTGCTTTCAAATGCTTTTTTCATAGCGGTAATGATTTTCTGACCGTCATAATCTTCCTGACGGCCGTTGCGTTTCGTGATATCCATGTCTGTCTCCTTTTTCCGGGCCTTCAGAAATAAAAAAGGTATGGCAAAAAAAGCTGCCCGGATATGTATGATACTAAAGCTAGTATTAATTTTGCCGAATTGAATCTATTATATACTATATCTAGTTGTGTGGCAAGATGGGATCCCACAGAGGGGGACAGATAAAAATCCTGCGTATCCCCACAGCGTAAAAGCCGGATCTGTGCGGACTGTTACGTCTGGACGGTGAGCGCCTGGACCGGTCCGAACGGATTCTGTGAATGGCTGACGCATCGCATCCATGCTGTCATTATATCCATATGGCAATCGGGATAAACGTATCGGGCGGCTGTTGTTTTTCGGGGATGGCAGCCGGGGGAAACTATGGCGGCACCAACTTTTTTTATCTACACCCTGTTTCCTGCAGCGGCTTGACTTTCTGCGGCGGAATGATTAAAATAGTTAACTAGATAATAGTTAATGAAATTAAACATTAACCGATTAATTAATGAGGAAGCGAAAGGCAGTCCGGATTTACCTGGACGGTTTCAGACAACAAGAAAAAGGAGGAGCCGCCGCAGAGCGGCTGTAAAACATATGGATAGAAAGAAGCTTGCACATGATTCTATAATGAACTTCCGCAAGGCGGATACGATGCTGAGACGTTACCTGGACAGGAAAGTCTCCCACACAGGGGTTTACCCCACCCAGCACAGGCTTTTAATGGAGCTGGACAGTAATCCCAGCTGCTCCCAGGTGGAGCTGGCGGAGAAATTTGATGTTTCGGCGGCAGCTATTGCCGTTTCGCTGAAAAAACTGGAAAAAGGGGGATACATTACCAGGCTTGCCGATGAAAGTGATAACCGGATAAACCAGGTGAGTATTACGGAAAAAGGAAAAGAAGTCATCCGCAAAAGTATCCTGATATTCAGGGAAACGGACCGATGCTTTTTTGCAGGCTTTACGGATGAAGAGGTGGCGCAGTTTCTTCATTTCATGGAGAGGGTATATAAAAATATGGCGGAGCAGAACTGCAGGCTGGATGAGGAGGAGCAATAATGAAACGGTATTTGAAATACATCAAGCCCTATTGGTATGCGTTTATCCTGGGGCCTGTTCTCATGATAACGGAGGTGGTGGGAGAGGTGGTCCTGCCTGCCTATATGGCTAAAATTATCAATATCGGAGCGGCCAACCGGGATGTCCCTTATATTGTGGGAACCGGGATCACCATGGTGATCATCGCTTTTATTATGATGGGAGGGGGAATCGGCGGCGCGTGGTTCGCTTCCAAGGCATCCATAAGCTTTGGCGCGGATCTGCGCAACGACTGCTTCCGAAAGGTACAGAAATTCTCCTTTACCAATATTGATACCTTTTCCACCGGTTCGCTGGTGACCAGGCTGACCAATGATATCACGCAGGTGCAGAATCTGATTATGATGGGACTTCGTATGATGCTGCGGGCTCCGGGAATGCTGATAGGGGCCATTATTATGGCATTTTCCATGAACGCCGGCCTTGCGCGGCTGTTTCTGGTGATCATGCCGATTATGATCGTTGTCATCACCATAATTATGCGCACCGCATTCCCGCGGTTTACCCTGATGCAGAAGAAGCTGGATAAGGTGAACTCCAATATTCAGGAAACCCTGCAGAACGTGCGGGTCATCAAATCCTTTGTGCGGGGGCGGTACGAGGAAGAGCGTTTTTCCGAAGCGAACGAAGATCTGAAGGATTCCAGCCTGCGGGCGTTTAAAGTAGTGATTCTGCAGATGCCCCTCATGGCCTTTTTCATGAACGCCACTACCCTGCTTGTGGTATGGATGGGCGGAAAGCAGGTATTGGTGGGGGAAATGCCGGTGGGCAACCTGACGGCGTTTACGACATATATCGTGCAGGTGCTCATGTCCCTGATGATGCTGGCTATGGTGCTGCTTCAAAGCTCCCGTGCAATCGCCAGCGCCAGGCGTATTAATGAGGTGCTGGATACGGAAATCGATCTGACGGACGATGCGGCCGGAAAGAAGGACGCTCTGGTTCAGAAGGGAAAAATCGAATTCCGGGACGTTTCCTTCCGTTATTATAAGGACAGCCAGGAGAAGGTCCTGGACAACATAAATCTGACGATAGAGCCGGGGCAGACGATCGGTATCATAGGTTCCACGGGCTGCGGAAAAACCACGCTGGTGTCCATGATTCCCCGCCTTTATGATGCGGATGAGGGAAAGGTGCTGGTGGATGGTGTGGATGTCAGGGATTATTCGCTGAAAAACCTGCGTAATGGCGTTGGTATGGTACTTCAGAAAAACGTCCTTTTTTCCGGGACAATCGAAGAAAACCTGATGTGGGGAGATGAGGAGGCATCCGCACAGGAGGTGGCCGAGGCTTCTGCTGCCGCGCAGGCCGATGGTTTTCTCCGGACCTTTCCGGAGGGATATCAAACCCACCTGGGGCAGGGCGGGGTCAATGTATCCGGGGGACAGAAGCAGAGGCTCTGCATTGCCAGGGCACTGCTGAAAAAACCATGCATTCTGATACTGGACGACAGCACCAGTGCGGTGGATACCGCCACGGAAGCGAAGATCCGGGAAAGCTTCACAGGTACCCTGAAGGATACGACGAAGCTGATCATTGCCCAGAGAATCACCTCCGTGATGGAAGCGGATAAAATCGTGGTAATGGATGAAGGGAAAATTGTGGGAATGGGAAGGCATCAGGAGCTGCTTGCAGACTGCGGCGCATACCAGGAAATCTATTATTCCCAGATGGATAAGGAGGTAAGCGCATCATGAAGGATGAAAGAAAAGAAGCGCTGATCCGGAAATATTCTTACGCCGCCCAGCAGGCACAGGCGAAGGAAGGAAAAGGGCCGGGAGGCCCGGGACCGGGACACGGGCCGGGCAGGGGCCGTATGCCGGGAGGGAAACCAAGGGATACGGGGAAAACAATAAAAAGGCTGCTTTCCTATATCCGGGAAGACAAATATAAGCTGGTTCTGGTATTTGCCTGCGTTATTATCAATACGGTATCCATGCTTGCCGGATCCTATATGCTGCGCCCCATTATAAACAGCCTGACATCATCGGAGGGCAGCGCGCAGAAGCTGCTTTATTCCCTGATGCTCATGGCTGGCATTTACCTGTTCGGTATTGCCGCCCAGTATCTGCAGGCCCGGATTATGATCGGAATATCCCAGCAGGCCATATTTAAAATAAGAAATGAGCTGTTTGCCAAAATACAGAAGCTGCCGGTGCGCTTTTATGATACGAATAATCATGGCGATATTATGAGCCGTTTTACCAACGATGTGGATGCGGTGGGGGAAATGCTCAACAATACCGTAGTACAGATAATTTCCAGTGTGATCAATGTGATAGGCACCTTCTGCCTGATGGTATATACCAATATCTGGCTGACTCTGATCACTGTGCTGATGGTTCCGGTCATGATGCAGGCAGCCCGCTTTGTCACCATGCGAAGCCGCCGGTTCTATAAAGCCCAGCAGGCGGCGCTGGGTACGCTGAACGGGTATATTGAAGAAACCGTTACCGGACAGAAGGTCGTCAAGGTTTTCTGTCATGAGGAAATCGCGGAGGAAGAATTCTCTTATCTGAATTACGATCTGCGGGATAAGCAGATCATGGCTCAGTTTTTCGGAGGCATTATGGGGCCTGTGGTAGGCAATTTGAGCCAGGTGGGATATTCCGTAACCGCCTGTGTGGGCGGAATCCTCTGTGTGCTCAGAGGCTTTGACATAGGAGGGCTCACCGTATTCGTGAACTATTCCAGACAGTTCAGCCGTCCTATCAATGAGCTTTCCATGCAGATGAATACCATTTTTTCCGCGCTGGCCGGTGCGGAACGTGTCTTTTCCATCATGGATGAGCAGCCGGAGCCGGAGGATGGTGCGTCCGCTGTGAAGCTGACAAACTGCAGAGGGTATGTACGCCTGGAGGATGTAACCTTTGGCTATAATCCCGGTAAGACCATATTGAAGCATATATCCCTCTATGCAAAGCCGGGACAGAAAATCGCTTTTGTAGGCTCTACAGGAGCCGGTAAAACGACGATAACCAATCTGATAAACCGGTTTTATGACATAGATGAAGGCAGGATCACCATAGATGATACGGATATCCGGGTTATTGCAAGGGACGACCTGCGCCGCAATATCGCCATGGTTCTTCAGGACACTCACTTGTTTACCGGCACAGTCCGGGAAAATATCCGGTACGGCAGGCTGGATGCCACCGACGATGAGGTGGAGCAGGCCGCGAGGACGGCAAGCGCCCATTCGTTTATCATGCGCCTGGATAAAGGGTATGATACGATGATTGAAGGAGACGGGGCGAACCTGAGCCAGGGACAAAGACAGCTGCTCAATATTGCCAGAGCGGCTATTTCCAGGGCACCTGTCCTGATCCTGGATGAAGCGACCAGCTCTGTGGATACCAGGACGGAAAAGCACATTGAAAAGGGGATGGATCGATTGATGGCGGAACGTACCACGCTGGTAATCGCCCATCGCCTTTCCACCGTCAGGAATGCCGACGCCATCATGGTCCTGGAACAGGGGGAAATCATAGAGCGGGGGACACATGAGGATCTGCTTGCCATGAAAGGCAGATACTATGAGCTGTATACGGGAAAGAGGGAACTGGATTAATAACAGAAGATATGATATAATTGCGCCGTAAAGCAGGTGAGTCCCGGCGATGAAGGGACGGAAAACGGATCCGGCGCCGTCTGCGGCTAAGATGGAGGCCTGCTATTCTTATTTTATGAAGAAAATGGAAACCGTTCAGATTTGTCCGGACTGTAAGAGAAAATCAGTAAAAACGGGACAGAATAAGAAAAAAGGTAACTGGGAGTATACGAAACAGAATCAGAAAAAAGATAACTGGAAGTATGCGGAACAGTTACAAAAAGGATGATAACGTGGGAAGAATTACTGAAAAAAACGCGGCTGCAAAGCTTAAGGAAAACGGCCTGTTCTGGTGCCTGTTCCTGGGAATGGGCATTTATTATATATGGCGCATGTTTTCCATTCCGCCCTGGTATGACGAGCTGTATACCTATGAAAACTTTATTGACAGAGGCATGATTTACTCCATGATCCATTGGCCGCTGCCCAATAACCATGTGTTTTTTTCGGCTCTTTCCGCTATTATAAATAAACTGGGGAACCCATATATCGGGCTGCGGGGCATTTCTTTTCTGGCTTCTATGGGAAGCCTGCTGCTTTTATACCGCATCCTGAAAAAAGGGATATCTTCCCGGATGGCGGCCGCAGGGACGGCTCTTTTTTCCGCAATGTACAATGTGGTGCAGCAGGCGGCCCAGGGACGGGGATACGCCCTTTCCGGCTTTTTTCTGCTTGCAGCGGCGAACTGTCTGTATGAGATCTGCATACCGGAAGACGGCACAGGAAAAAGCGGAAAGCGCCGTTTCCGGTATTATGCAGGCTTTGCCGCCTGTCTAACGGGGGGCTTATATACCATAGCCAGCAACCTGTACTGGGTGGTGCCCGTGTGTATGGCGGGAGGTCTGTACCTGCTGTTTTCAGGGGAATATAAAAGGCTGTTCCGCCTGGTGTGCGCTTCTTTAGCGGCGGCTGCGGTTACCTTTGGGCTTTATACAATTATCTGGCTGGCTATCGGCTCTAATTTTCTCGTAAAGGAGGAAACCAGCGCATTTTACGGCATGGGCCATCTCCAGGTGCTCAAAACAGCCCCTCTTGCCGCATTTTCCAGAGGTATGGAGGCCATGTTATCGGATCCCAATATCCAGAGTATTGACAGGAGCCGTTTTAACAGCGAATTTATCCTGTATCTCGAACGGGTGCTCAATCAGGTCTATCCCCGCGGCGGCCGTTTCCTGCTTTTCCTAATCGCTTTCGGACTGGTTCTGCTGCTTGCGCTAACGATACAAAGTTTTCTCAGAAAAAACAGGGCGGTGTTCTTTTTATCTTTGTATGTATTGGTACTTACCGCTATGGTTCCTGTATTTCTTGCCATACAGTGTGTTTTCCCTTATCTCCGGGTATTTACGTACATGGGAAGCGTCCTTGCCATGCTGTTTGTGCTGATGCCTTATGCGGTGTGGGGGATAGTGGCGCAGGTATTCCGAAACCAGACGGGAGGAAAGACGGAATCTTTCGCAGCACGCTTTAAAGCACCCGCCGCTTTTCTCTGTGCAATTGCCGCTTTTTTGCTGACAGTGGTGTGCTGCAGGCTGCCTGAATATAATGCAGGCTATGACAGCAGGGATAACCATATTTATGCCGCGCTGGAGCAGATGGACGAAGAGAAGGTGGAGACGGTTCTGGTAGGGGATGTATACGCCCGGCAGAATCTGTATTTCCATATCCGGCGCTGCAGAGGTAAGGAATTGACCATGGATTATGAACAGCCTGATTATGTGCTGATGGATAAGATACAAACCGGCCCGGAGGGAGAAGGATTGGTCTGGCCCTATGAAATGAATACGGGGGATTTTCCCTGGGAGTGGATAGAAGGGCATATGGAAGTGGTGTTTGAGGATGACGCCTATATTGCCTATCAGGTGATGGAATAACAGGTTGGTATTTCAGTTGGCATTTAAAGGTAAATTTAATGTTGCAGAATTGATAAGAATATGCTAAAGTAAACATGAGCATAATTTTCTATGAATCCTGGCGTAAGCCGTCTTATTTCTATTCTCTATTCAGAAACTCTATGCTTACCATCCAAATGAAACAGGCAGGAGTTGCTGGACAGAAGCGGTTTACGCATATACTTTCAGACAGCTTTCTGCCGCAATTGCAGAAAGGAGCTGTCTATGGAAGAAAAACATTCCAGGGAAGTATACCCTTCCACGGAAGAAAAGGAACTGCATGTGGTGAGGAACCACAAGGATACGGTATTCCGTTTACTGTATCAAAACAGGGAAAAACTGTTGGAACTATACAACGCACTGAACGGAACCGCTTATGAGGACTCCGGCGCCGTGGAAATCTGTACGCTGGAAAACGCGATTTATATGGAGGTAAAGAATGATGTTTCCTTCCTGTTTGATTCACAAATGAATCTATACGAACATCAGTCCTCCTTCAACCCGAACATGCCGCTGCGGGATCTCTTTTATATCGCCAGGCAATTGGAGAAGTATACGCTGGGAAAGAGCCTGTATTCCAGCAAGTTACGGAAAATCCCCGTCCCCCGGTTTGTCGTGTTTTATAACGGGACGCAGGAGCAGCCGGAAAGCCAGATACTGAAGCTGTCCGATGCGTTTGAAAAAAAGGTCCCATCCCCTGAGCTGGAACTAAAGGTAACGATGCTTAATATTAATTTGGGGAAAAACCGGGAGCTGATGGAGAAGTGCAGAACCCTGAGGGAATACTGTATGTTTGTGGAGCGTATCCGGGGATACGCTAAAGGGCTGGAGATTGCGGAGGCCGTGGAGCGGGCGGTGACAGAATGTATCCGGGAAGATATTCTTGCGGACTTTTTATCCGCACAGAGGGCGGAGGTTATAGCCATGTCAATCTTTGAATATAACAAAGAAGAAGAAATGAAAAAAATCCGGGCCGATGAATTCCGTATTGGAAAAGATGCGGGAAAAGCGGAAGGAAAGGCAGAAGATGTGCTTGCTCTGCTGAAGGAACTGGGGGAAATTCCGGTTGGGCTGCGAGAAAGAATCCTTTCAGAAACCGACCTTGAACTTTTGAACCGGTGGCTTAAGCAAGCGGCAAAAGCAGGAACTATACAGGAATTCATAGAAAAGGCCGGACTGCCGGACATCTTCTGAATCTTTGTGTAAATTCATGCTTCTATCATATAACCTGTCCTCCGGCTTGCCCTGTATACATGAGTAGTAAGAAAAACTGTAAAAAAACAGATTTTATTGTTGACAAAACAGATTTTGTTATGCTATACTAGCTTTCGGTGACAGCGAGAGTCACCGGAAAACGCTGCTGTGGCTCAGTCGGTAGAGCGTCGCATTGGTAGTGCGGAGGTCATGGGTCCGATTCCCATCAGCAGCTTGTAAGAAGCCCGTATTTTACGGGCTTTTTTCATGTCTGAAAATAAGCAAGATTCTATTTATCTTATTTAGAATAGCATTTGCTAGTGAGAGTTTGAAAATTGCTTTCTGCAAGATGTGCGTCACAATTTGTGGGGAATTTGTCCCGGAATCATGAGGCGCAGAGGACTACGTTGATTGAATTTGGGATAAATTCCACGCAAAGTGGGGATCCTGCTAAAGCAGGCGTGCAGATTGCGGAATGAATTTTCAAACACACTTTAAGGTTATTTTTTCTCACATGTTTAATTACTCCTGATAGCTCTAATTCTTCAATTGCTTCTTGCCTTCCATCGATAAAAAATAATTTTGAGGTGCTATTTCCATAAATTATAGAAATCTTGGAATATAGAAATCTTGGTTCTGGTCGATATATGGTATGTTGGTTGCCCATTTTAAGGAAGTCCATTAGACCGGTAATTAATACATTTATTACTTTAAAGAAACAAGTATGAAATTGATTATTATTTTTAAGTCGGATACGAGAATTTGTTCTCTTGACGGAATAAACTCGTGTAGAATAAGGTTCCCTTTTGGTTAATGGAGATTCCATGATACCTGCCGTATCTATGTTTCTTAATAAATTTTTATTACTATTCTTTTGTAATCGCTTTCGCATAAAATCCCCCTTCTTGTTATATATTTTGCAGAATATTTAATGTCAATTTTTAGCTGTCTATTTTTACGAGATAAAGCAATCATATCAAAAATAAAGTTATAAGAAATCTCATACGGGTCTTTACAATAGAACATATGTTCTATATAATATATGCTAGGGGGCGATGTTTATGGAGACTAATAGAGTGTATTATATTATTGAAAACCACAGTATGATTAAAAAGGTGAGCATTATTAAATTCATTGGTGGGCTTTATACTATAAGTATCGAAGGAACATCCAAATTTCTCCGTGTGCATCCAAGCAGGATTTATACCTCCTATATGGATGCTTCCGATTCCGTTGAAGCAGACAATAAAAATACGGACCTGCATCGGAAAAAGAATGGACAATTACTGTGAACTTTATTATAACACAATCAAAGGAATACTAATGTTTTGTAAACATTTAAGTTCCAATTCTGATTAAAAAGTAAAAGTGCCTTCCCATACTACGCCTCACGGCATAGGGAAGGCGCTTTTTTTAGTTATAAATCCGGCCTGCAAAGTAACTGCCCATACTTACTGATGGAACAGCATACGCTTGGAAAACGCATTCCGGTATTCGCTTGGTGTCAGCCCCGTGAGTTTTTTGTAGAATTTCATGAAGTTATGGCTGTCGGCAAAACCCAGGGCGTTGCTGATTTCCAGGATAGTCATATTGGTGTCCGTCAGCATGAAATTGGCCTCGTCAATTTTGGCCTTCATTATGTATCGTTTCAGAGACACGCCCGCTATGGAACTGAACATATGGGAGAGATATTTTTCGTTGTAGCCGAAGGAACGGGCGATGTCCGATACCCGTATGTTTTCCTGGATATGGCATTTGATATAGTCCAGGATATCCTGAAACATCTGCCGTTGGGTTTTGGTCGGTGCTCCCAGATTGAATTGTTTGAGATGCTGGTTATGGATTTCGCACATGACCAGAGTGGTCATATAATCGATGGTCAGCCGGTCATAGCGGGAGCGGACGGCATCCTGGAGCTGTTTCATAAGGACAATGATTTTTTCCGTGTTCAACGTCTGGCAATATTGGGGAATCAGCAGCCGGATATTGTTTTCCGCCAGATAACCCAGGGTTTCCGGCGAACCGTCATCGGGAATTACAAGGGAGACGGGATGCCGGGAGGTGAAATGCATCCAGTAAAAACTGCAGTCGGAGGGCTTGAAGCCGCGGCGGAGGTTAAAGGGGGGCTGGCCGGGAGGCAGAAGAAGGGTTTCGCCGGTGTTGACGGTAAAATCCTGGTTTTGGTAAGAGATATAAAGCGGCCCTTTGGATATGACAAAAAGTTCATAATCAAGCAAATCGGCTGTCTCATGGACCCAATTGGGAGAGAGCGCTTCAAATTTGCCGGTATAAACATATTCAAGAGGTTTATCGATTGTAAATTCATATGCCTTCAAGAACCGCGCCCTCCTTTCTGAATGGCAGCCTGAAATGTAACTGTGAAGGTACTGAACAGGCAGTCTGAAATTTAACACCCCAGGTGTATCTTTATCCTGTCTTAAAATAAAAAGAATGGTCCGTATATCTGTTATACAGATTTCGGACGGACGTAATTAAAACGTAAAATAGCCAAAAGAGCAGGAAAGAAAAGAAATTTCTTATTGGTAAGAAATGGAAATTAGTAAATAATGCATAAAAATAGTATATAAAAGGCTACTAAAATGTACAAGGTGTATAAAGGTTAGGTTGGGTGTAAAAAGGTTGTGGATTTCCGGGTGTGAAAAGGAAGCTATAACCTTTTTACACTTAATGTATCTTTATGACATTTACGAAAAGGGAAGGGGATTATAAGATATACCCATAAAAACCGGTGCAGTTACAAAGGATATATTCAAAATGCACGATAAAATAAATCAGTACCGGCAGATACATAATAAAATAAGACCAATAAAATGCCGCTGACAAGCGGAGCATACAGCTCTTTTTCAGGGATGGGAGTTCGGCTTCCCCGTCAGGGCACGGGAAAACCACGGGGAACGGATCCGGATAAAAGGATGCTTACCGGTAAAAAAAGGAAATAACACGGCTACCGTGAGATTTCAAAATAAAGAATGGAGGAAAAAGGATGAAAAAGAAAGTATTGGCACTGGTGCTTTCCGCAGCAATGCTTGCAGGTCTGCTGGCAGGCTGCGGCAGCAGTTCAAGTACGGGCGGTACGGCAGGTACGGGCACGGGCGGCACGGAAACGGCAGCTCCTGCGGCGGAAGGGAACGGCAGTGATGCGTCCGCATCCACCGGGGAAGTGGTAAAGCTGAAAGCGCTGATTATTTCCCACTCTTTGACTAAGGATATCACGGAAATGAAATGGGTTTCCGAAATCGAGGAAAAAGCAGGTGTGGAAATCGAATGGGAACAGATCCGGGCCGATTGGGAAACGGTAAAATCCACCCGGTTTGCCGCGGGGGATATTCCGGATCTTTTATTTAATGCAACGGCGGATTCCGATTATACCAAATATGCCGGCCTGTTTACGGACCTGACCCCTTACATAAGTGCGGAAACCACGCCCAACATCACGGCTATGTTTGAAGAAGAGCCGGATACCAAGACCCTGGCGACCACAATGGAAGGAAAAATATTCGGGCTACCCAAATTCCAGGGGAAATGGCCTTCCACCAATACGGTTATGTTCATTAATCAGGAATGGCTTACGAATGTGGGAAAAGAAGTACCCACTACCTTTACGGAACTGAAGGATGTTCTGACGGCCTTTAAGGAACAGGACGCCAACGGAAACGGGGATCCTGACGATGAAATCCCCATGGACTTCAATGCAGGGGCCAACAACGGCTGGTTCAACAGCGCCTATTCCATGACAAATCTCGTCGGCTCCCTTGGCATTCAGCTCACGAACTGGGGCACAGATGCCTATTTTGCGGAAGACGGACAGATCAAATGCTATGCGGTGGACGAGCGTTACAAGCTTTTCATTAAATATGTGGCAGACCTTTACGCGAACGGCCTGATCAATACCAACGCGATTTCCAACGATTATTCCGCTTTCCAGTCCTTATCCCGCGGTAATGAAAACGGGGAGGCGCTGGTGGGATGTGTTTTCGGCTGGGAGGAAACAGATAAATTCGGGCCGAACCTTTACAGCCAGTATGTGCCGGTTCCTGCTTTGGACTATGATATTGACTGCGAACCCGGAACCTATGATACACGCTGGAGAGATGACTACACAGGACTGAACATGTCCGGAAACCGGGTA
Organism: Lachnospiraceae bacterium; assembly: GCA_022845955.1. Lineage (GTDB taxonomy): Bacteria > Bacillota > Clostridia > Lachnospirales > Lachnospiraceae > Eisenbergiella. The sequence continues at coordinate 4,824,719 of AP025576.1, read as the reverse complement.
TGCGTCAGCGCTAACTGCAAGGATGTGGAAGCCGCAGTACGGTTTATCGACTGCTTCTACGACCCGGCGGTATCCGTACAGGGCCTCTTCGGCGGCATCTCTGACGGCTGTGTGGAGCAGACCGGTGACAACAGCTTCAAGGTGCTGGATCCCCTGGATCCCGATACGGATCCCGGTACCTGGAAATGGACCAGCACCATGGCGGACAATGCGCCGATGTATATCCGCAGAAGTACGGAAATCGAAATGGCACAGGATATGACCTTTGCGCTGGAGGAAAGAAAAGTATACGACGACGTGATTGCCAAAGCAAGCGAATCGGATACGTATCCCCAGATGTTTATGAAATACTCGGAAGAGGATCAGAATACGATGGCTCTTACCCAGGCAAATATCAATAATATTATTGATAACTACTGGTCCCTGTGGATGACAGGGGAATCGGACATCGATGCCGACTGGGACAGCTACGTGAAGAGCGTGAACGACGCGGGCCTTCCTCAGATACTGGAAATCAGGCAGAAAGCCTTTGATACATATCTGGGAAAATAAACCCGGACGGACCTGAATAAAAGAACAGATAATGTAACAGTTCAGACAGGTGGGATGTGTTTTTTGCATCCCACATTCTGTATGAAGGAAGGGTGATCGTATGAGCGCTACGTCTAAGGGAATGACAGTTCCTAAAAAGAATGCTCCGGCCGGAATGAAACAGGGATTCCAAAAATATCTCCAGCATAACTGGCAGCTGTGGATTATGCTGTTTCCCGCTATGCTGTATATTCTGATTTTCTGTTATGTTCCCATGTATGGAATCCAGCTTGCATTCCGTGAATACAGCTTTACAGCAGGCATTACGGGCGGTAAATTCGTCGGCATGAAATACTTCAGGCAATATTTTGAGAGTCCTATGTTCTGGACCACTTTAAAAAACACATTCGTCATATCTGCGACCAGCATTCTCGTAGGCTTTCCGGCCCCGATTATCCTGGCTATGGTAATCAATCAAATCCGCAGTCCGAAGTGGAAACGTACGGTGCAGACAACCGTTTATATTCCCTATTTTATATCCGTTGTAGTCCTGGTATCCATGCTTAACATTATGTTTGCCAATGACAGCGGGGTGATAGCTAATTTTTTAAAGAGTCTTCTTATTGTTTCCCGGGATACCAACATATTGGGAAAAGAATCCTGCTTTGTGCCTCTGTATGTGCTTTCCGGCGTCTGGCAGACCATGGGCTGGAACAGTATTATCTTTATCGCCGCGCTGTCCTCCGTGGATACCCAGCTGTACGATGCCTGCAGGATTGACGGGGCCAACCGGTGGCAGACGATGATACATATTGATTTTCCGGCTATCCTGCCCACAATCATGATTCTGCTTATTATGAATATGGGCAATATCCTGAATGTCGGGTTTGACAAGGTCTTTCTGATGCAGAACAGCCTGAATCTGGGAGCCAGCCAGGTTATTTCCACCTATGTCTATACCGTGGGCATCAAATCCTCACAGTTCAGCTTCGGTGCGGCTGTGGGCCTGTTTAATACGGTGATTAATTTTGTATTCCTGCTGGTAACCAACTTTATTTCCAAACGCACCACCGGCACCGGATTGATGTAGGAGGGAGAGATTATGGCAGATAATAAAAAAAGCCCTGAAAGGGCGGGGAAAAAGTCCTTTAACTGGCCGGACAGAATATTCGGTGCGATGGTCCTTATCCTGAGCATCCTGGTATTTATCGTTATTGCTTATCCGCTGTGGTTTATTATCATTGCGTCCATCAGCAATTCCAATCTGGTGAACCTGGGAAAGGTTACCTTCCTGCCAAGGGACATCCGTTTTTACGGATACCAACAGATAGCAGACGACAGCCGTATCTGGATGGGGTATGCCAATACCATATTCTATGTGGTTGCGGGAACGCTTCTGAATATGGCGGTTACCATGCCGGCGGCCTATGCCTTATCCAGAAGAGATTTCAAGGCAAGGAACAAGGTGATGTTTTACTTTGTTTTCACCATGTTCTTCAGCGGCGGGCTGGTCCCCCTCTATATGACCGTAAGCTCACTGGGGCTGATTTCCACCAAGACCATTCTCATTGTGTTTGTGGCGGTGAATACTTATAACCTGATCATTGCAAGGACGTTTATTGAAAATTCCATTCCGGAGGATTTGTATGAGGCGGCGGTACTGGACGGCTGTTCCCATTTCAATTATTTTATCAAGGTGGTCCTGCCCTTGTCCAAGGCGGTGATTTCCGTGCTGATCCTGTATTATGCGGTATTCCACTGGAATGATTTCTTTAATGCGCTGCTGTTTAACAGCAATGCCAAAAATGCCCCGCTCCAGATTATCCTGCGGGAAATCCTTCTGCTCAACCAGGCGTTCTCCAGCGGTGTGGGAAGCGTACAGGGCGGCTATGCCCAGGGGGCCGCGGATCAGGTAAAATATGCGGTTATCATAGTATCCACCCTGCCGATTCTGTGCGTATATCCTTTTATCCAGAAATATTTTGAAAAAGGGGTGATGATCGGAGCGGTTAAGGGGTGAAAAGAATGCGCGTTTTCCGGCGCGTTGGGGGAAATAGTTGAGACAATAGCGGTTTCGGACCGCTGATTCATATAGTATCGCAGGCATGCCCGCGATAGGCAGGGGGATAAAAATGGACAGATTGAAGGATTTCCAATACCGGAAGGTAGAACTTAAAAACAGCTTGTGGGAACGGCAGCGCAGGGATACGGCAGAAACCTACCTGTCGATACCCAATGATTCTTTTCTTTACTATTTCAGGAAACTGGCAGGGCTGGAGGCTCCCGGAGAGGGGCTGACCGGCTGGTATGGAAACGGAGCGTCCACCTTCGGACAGAAGCTGGGGGCCTTTGCCAAGCTCTATGCGGTGACAGGGGACTACCGGCTGAAAGAAAAGGCGGTTTATCTGGCGGATGAATGGGGGAAATGTGCCGAAGCGGCTCAAAAGGTGATCGACTGCAACGGCACCTATGTATATGAAAAGCTGCTGGGCGGCTTCCTGGATATGTATGAATATCTGGGGTATGAAAAAGGGCTTGTCTGGTGTTCCCTTCTTACAGACAGCGCGGCAGCGCGGTTTAAAAGGGACATTCCCAGAGACGGGCTGCAGGGACCGGAATTATGTGACAATGACATGATCGAGTGGTATACACTTCCGGAAAACCTCTACCGTGCCTACCGGCTGACCGGGGATCAGAAATACCTGGATTTTGCCAGGGAATGGGACTATACGTATCTGTGGGATAAGCTGTGCCGCAGAGACACTTCCATAGGCCCCAGACATGCCTACAGTCAGGTTAACAGCCTCTCCAGCGCGGCTATGGCCTATGAGGTGACCGGAGAAAAAACCTATCTTGAGGCCATCGAGAACGGGTATGAAGAAATTACGGAAAAACATACGTATGCTACAGGAGGCTATGGTCCCGCAGAATGCCTGTTCGCGGAGGAAGAGGGCTTCCTGGGAGAAATGCTGAAGGATTCCTGGGACCCCACCAAAAGAAATGCTGTCTACCGCAATTTCGGAGGCGGATATGTGACCCGCAACGATAACTGGGGCAGCTGCGAGGTTTCCTGCTGTGCCTGGGCTGTGTTCAAAATCTGTAATTATCTGCTCCGGATAACCGGAAAAGCAAAATACGGCGCATGGGCAGAGCAGATGCTGATTAACGGCGTGGCGGGCCAGCCGCCTATTGATTCCCAGGGGCATGTCATGTATTATGCGGGATATTTTGTGGACGGTGCGGTAAAGAGCGTCCATGACAGAAGGCTGCAGGGCAACGGGGCCAATTTTGAATGGCAGTGCTGTACCGGGACCTTTCCCCAGGATGTGGCGGAATATGCAAATATGCTTTATTATACGGACGAAGATGGGATTTATGTATCCCAGTATATGCAGTCCAGGGCGGCATTTACCGTCAGCGGGGAAGAGGCGGCTCTGGAGAACTGTTCGGATGAGGATATCGCCCCTGTGCGCAGGTTCCGTATACAGGAGGCAGGCAGCAGCCCCTTCCGGATTTGCTTCCGGGTGCCTCATTGGGCCGGAGGGGAAAACCGGATTCTGGTAAACGGCGAGGATTCGGGGCTGAAGCCGTCTCCGGATACCTGGGCCGTACTAAAACGGGTGTGGAAGGAGGACGATGTGATTACCGTAATCTATCCTTTCCGCCTGGAGTTTAAGCCGGTTGATGATAAAAATAAGGATATCGCGGCACTCTGTTTCGGGCCGGCAGTGCTGGCTGCGGACAAAATGACCCTGTTTGACGGGGATATGGAAAAACCGGAAACCTGGATTACCTGTGTGGAGGAAAAGGAAATGATTTTCCGTACCCTTCCCGGGCATGTATGTCCTTATCCCCAGGAAGTGAGGACCTTCCGTCCCTATTACAGGCTGCCTGTCATGGAGTGGTATTTTATGTATGTGCGGTTTCGCACACAAACGGGGGAAAGGGGATAAGGGTGGTTCCAGACTGTCAGGGCGGTGTCGGCCGCCCTGCGGACTGCGGGCATAAACAGGGAAAATATTCTTTTGGAAGATTTGCTTTCCTGTGTTATGCAATGGCATGCCTGCCTTTTATTTTCTTTCTTATATTACTTATTACTGTCTAATCCATTTTCTGCCCGCTTACTCTACATGAATTTCTTTAGAAATAATAGCCTTGTCTGCAACACTGCTGTCCATTCCTTCCTGTTCCATTTGAAGACAATCATCATAATTATCAAAAATAAAGATGTACAAAGTTTTTATCTCTTTCCCCTGAACGGCAAATCCGGATCTGCCCGCCATTTCCGTATCCAAGTAAAGCATTTCCCCATTCTGGTTAAAACAAATAGTCTGGCAGGGTTCATAAGACCACCCAAGAAGTTCTAACATCTCTGCATCTGTCAAATCAGGATCTTTTGAAAGCAGCTTTTCCCTCCTGTCGTCTGTCAGTTCTCTCTGTTCTCCCGGTGTTGTCGTATGGACAATTACCTGATACGGAGATATCACTATATCATCAAGCGTAATATTTCCTTTTTTCTCACCCACTTCAATCGTCTTTACATCTGTTCCATTTATCTCAAATGGAAGGACAACATTCCAGACGCCATCCGTCCAGTGAGATGCCGAAATTTCCTCGCCATCAAGCATCCTGTCATCATCATAACCAAGACCGTTTACATTTAGGTCAAGTTCGCCGCTGCCTACAAATTTCTCCGCTAGATTTATCTTCAGAATACCTGCAAATGTATGGCTGTCGATTACCTCTCCCTCAAACGTATTTTCGAGCCATTCAGGTGAACTTCCATCCACACTCCATGTTCCGCCTATATAAAATCCTGCGGCTGTCCGATTATCTGCGGCATTCATGCCTGTATAATGTTCCGGAATATGAGTAAAATCTGCCTCTTCTGCTTCGATATTTACCGTAGAGAAGCCTCATTGTCATGCTCGGAAACTTCATATCCCTCATCAGACATCTCATCTATACTGTCGATCGGAACCAGCCGCATCCTGTTTGCATATTTTTTCTTCTTATTTTTCCAAAGATAAATTGAGGTGGATAAGGCATAACTCTTTGTATTCTGTGTAGAGTCCAGCTTTTTCTTTTTCTCCAGCAGATTGAGCATAGTGTCCTGATACAGTTCATCCCCGTTTTCCACATCTCCGGCTGTTATCCGACAAAACCGCAGAATATCCTTTCCAAACTTCAGGACAAACCGATCGAATTCATCATTATTCATAGCCGCCCTCCTCCTTCTTCTTTCAAGTCGACTTGCAAAGATTTGCCCTTGCATATATATATTGTCATGACACCGGAAAAAGTTTTCACATTCTTGAAGAATTTTATCATTTGGTCAAATAACAGAAGGAAAAAGATTGACAAATATACATGCCAATGATAGGATAAAACTAAAATGAAACGATTCATACAATACACGGATCGATTGAAGCAGGCAGTGCTTTCTGTCTGCTTTCTTTGAAACAACGGATGGCTGGCGGACCTTGCCATCCGTTGTTTGGACATAAGGATGGTCCGCGGAACGCAGCGGCTGTTTTTCAGACAGGTTATACAAAAAGGAGGATACGTATATGTTTATGGGAAGTCTGGATTCCCTGCCCCTTTTACGAAGGGGAAAGAGCAGGGCAATTAACTGGGAGAACCGTACCGGGGAAAAAGGAAAAGGGGGAATGGCAGCCAGCGACCTGGGCCCTTCCCGGAAAGGATCACCCTGTATTCCCTGTCTGGAGCCGGGAGAAACGGTGACCCTGGCGGAAATGGACGGTCCCGGCGTGGTTACGCATATCTGGATCACGGTAACGGATCGTACCAGCGACAGGAACCGGTATATTCTCCGGGATCTGGTACTGCGTATGTATTGGGATGGCGAGGAAACTCCCTCCGTGGAAAGCCCGCTGGGCGATTTTTTCTGCTGCGGCTTCGGGGTATCCTATCCGGTGAATTCCCTGCCTGTGGCTGTCAATCCCACCCGCGGCTTTAATTCCTATTTTCCTATGCCCTTCGGGAAAAAAGCGAAAATCACTATTGAAAACCAGTGTGACGAAGCGGTGAATGCTTTCTTTTACCAGGTGGACTACTGCCTGCTTGAGGAGCTGCCTGCTGAAACGGGATATTTCCATGCCGGCTGGAGACGGCAGCGCCTCACGGAAAAGGGACAGGATTACGTCATCCTGGACGGAGTGAAAGGCCGCGGCCAGTATGTGGGAACCTATCTGGCGCTTACAACCCTGGAGAGGTACTGGTACGGGGAAGGGGAAGTGAAGTTCTACATAGACGGAGATGAAGAATACCCGACCATCTGCGGGACAGGGACGGAGGATTATTTTGGGGGAGCCTGGAGCTTTGCTACCCAGGAAAACGGGCGGACGGTGGAAAATACCTTTTGTACCCCGTTTCTCGGGTATCCGTATTATTCCCACCATGATACGTTCCTGCATAACGACTACCATAACGACGATCAGATGCCCCAGCGCAGCTTTTACCGCTGGCATATCGCGGATCCGGTATTGTTCGAGGAGGATTTGAAGGTGACCATCCAGCAGATTGGAGTATACCATGGGGGCCTTTTTGAACGCCAGGACGATGTGGCGGCGGTGGCCTACTGGTATCAGACAGAGCCGCATCAGCCTTTCGGAAAGCTGATGGAGCGGAAGGAACGCTGGCCCAGGTGAAGGTAAGCAGCCGGCAGGACAGCCGGATAAAAGATAATCTACTATAGAAAAAGGAGCGGCTGAATGAGCGAGAAATTAGACAGGGCAAGAGCCTATGAGGAGGAGAAGCGGACACAGACACCGGAGGGGTCAAAATGTGTGTTCCATCTGACGCCGGCAGTGGGCTGGATCAATGATCCCAACGGTTTTTCCCGGTATCAGGGAGAATACCATCTGTTTTATCAATACCATCCCTACAGTACCGTATGGGGGCCTATGCACTGGGGACACCAGAAAACAAGGGATTTTATCAAATGGGAGCATCTGCCCTGCGCATTGGCGCCGGATACGGGATACGACGGGCAGGGCTGTTTTTCCGGCAGTGCGGTGGAGCATGAAGGAAAGCACATCCTCATGTATACAGGGGTGCTTGACCGGATGGAAGATGACGGAAGGCATACCCTCCGTCAAACCCAGTGTATCGCCGTGGGGGACGGGATCAATTATGAAAAGCTTCCTGAAAATCCGGTGATAACCGCACAGGCGCTGCCGGAGGGAAGCTCAAAAGAGGATTTCCGGGATCCCCGGATCTGGAAAGAAGGGGATACGTTTTACGCCGTGGCAGGCAGCCTGGGAGTGGACGGAAGCGGGCAGATTGCCCTATTTTCCTCCGCGGATGCCGGAAAGTGGCGGTTTGAATCCATTCTGGATGCCAATGGGGGCCGGTACGGAAAAATGTGGGAGTGTCCGGATTTCTTCCCTCTGGAGGACAGCCAGATACTGATCGTCTCTCCCCAGTTCATGCATGCGGAGGGACTGGAATTCCATAACGGTAACAACGCCATCTATTTTGTGGGAAGCTATGACCGTGAGAAAAAGAAATTCCTACGCAAAGAGGCACGCAGTGTGGATTATGGTCTGGATTTCTACGCGCCCCAGACGGTGGAAACCGCAGACGGACGAAGGGTGATGACGGGCTGGCTGCAAAGCTGGGACAACTACCTGACGCCGGAGGAATTCCCGTGGTCGGGGATCATGAGCATTCCCCGGGAGCTGGAATTACGGGATGACAGGCTGATCCAGAATCCGGTGAGGGAGCTGGAGCGTTACCGTCAAAACGAGGTATCCCATAAGGGGGTAACATTGTCGGAAAAGGCGGGAAAGACAGAGCTGGAAGGCGTCCGGGGAAGAGTGCTGGACATGACGGTGGAGGCGGATGTGAGCCGGAGTGATGCCCTGACCCTTCATCTGGCGGCAGGAGAAGGTTTTGAAACCACCCTGACTTATGAAAAGGGAAAGGGGACGCTTACCACGGACCGGACCTACAGCGGCCTGAAGAAGGATCTTCTTTGCACCAGATCCATGTATGTGGATGCCAAAGAAGGAAAGCTGAAGCTGCGGCTGTTGATGGATAAATACACGCTGGAGGTATTTGTCAATGACGGGGAACAGGCGATGAGTTCTGTGATTTTCACGCCGCCGGAAGCGGAAGGCATAGCTTTTTCCTGTAAAGGGGAGAGTTCCTTAGATCTTGTTATGTATGAAATTATGGTGTAACCGATTCGGCAGAGGAAAGCGAGTTACGACAGAAGGCGGTATGGCCCCGGAAAAGGGCTGTACCGTTTTTTTTGTCCGGTGAGTTTACTGTAGCCTAATAAAACGGGCATACCGCCATAAAAGCGATATGCCCGTTTCTAACTCTCTGTTTTTCCATTGCTATAGGCAGAGCACTTACTGTGCCGCTCCGCCCTGTTCCGCCGCCTGTTGCTGCTGTAATGCATAGGCATTCTGCAGCGCCGCGATCTGGGCGTTCAGGCTGTCAATTTCCTGCTGCGCCTGGTTGACGGAATTCTGTGCCGCCGCCTGGGATTCCGGATCGGCGGCCGCCGCAAACTGCTGCTGGGCGCTTGCCAATACTGTCTGGGCATTCTGAAGGGCGGCCTGCAGGTTGGTCATCTGGATATCATAATTAGCCAGCATATTCCTGGCATCCAGCTCCAGCCGCTGCTGGGCAATGACTGCCGCCGCATTGGGATCTGCCATAAAGGCGGCATCATGAGGACACTGGGTGGAAGAGCCTTCCGCAGGAGTGGCATTGCCGCTTAAGGCGGCGTCCAGAGCGGGTGTCATAGTTACCGTACCGGGTACCTGGAACGGACAAAGCTCTGTGGCAGGCAGGCCGGAATATTCACATACGCTGCCCTGGTAATGCACATCACAGGTTTCCGTAGGAACGGTGCCTTTGGCGAAATATTCCGTTTTCAGCGTTTCGTCACACATACCGGCGATAGGAAGCTTGCCGGACTGGGAGCAAACGGTTGCGGTTACGATATCGGCAGGGACATTGAAGGCCTTGTTTTCCAGGTTTTCATGGATTTTGCTCATGGCCGCTTTCCAAAGGGTTTTGGCCAGGTTACGTTCCCCGGTTTTCCCGGAAAGCTTGGCATTGTTATCATAGCCTGTCCATGTGGTGCAGGTGTAATAAGGCGTATAGCCGGCAAACCATACATCGTTATAATCCGAAGTGGTACCGGTTTTCCCGGCGATGGACATGCCGCCGAAATTCACGCTTGTCCCGGTACCGGAGGTAACGACATCCACCATGGCGTCTGTGAGAAGGAAGGCTGTGCTTTCCTTGATTACCTGACGGGTTTCCCCTACGGTATTGTCAATAACCACATTTCCGTCATGATCCACTATTTTGGTATAAAGCTTGGGTTTGATATACGTTCCGCCGTTGGCAATCGTGGCATAGGAGGCATTCAGCTCCATATTGGTAACACCATAGGTAATACCTCCCAGAGCCAGGGACTGGGTAATATCGGAAAAAATCTGTCCGTTTTTTTCTTCGCTTCTTACCAGCGTGGTAAAACCGAAATTCTCCAGATAATCAAACCCTTTATCGGGGGTAATGGTTGTCAGGGTCTTTACCGCGATGATATTCAGTGAATCCCGGATACCATCCCGCAGGGAACAGATGCCGCGGTAACCGGAACTGTACCAGTTGGATACCGGCCTGCCGTTGGCATAGTTGAAAGGCGCATCTACAAACACATCTGCCAGAGTAAGTCCCGCGCTGTCTAAAGCGGGCGCATAGGTGGAGACGATTTTGAAGGTGGAACCGGGCTGTCTGGTAGTGGAGGTTGCGCGGTTTAAGGTACGGTTGGCCTCCTTGGCGCCGCGGCCGCCCACGATAGCTACCACATTTCCGGTGGACTGATCCTCAATGGTCATGGAAATCTGAGGCTGGGGGGTCATGGAAATACTCTCCGCCAGTACCTCATCGCCATCCTGGAGAAGGGAAGCCTTATAGGTTTCTATCGCCGCATATGCGTCTTCCTGGGAGGAAAAAAGCAGGGGATATTTTTTATCGTTTCCGTTTTCCTTCAGGTATTCCTCCAGCATTTCCTTGCTGTAGTTATCGCTTTCCCCATTGGAATGCTGGATGGACAGCTGGTAGTTCAGATACCAGCTGGTACCCTGGGGATAATTTTCCTCATTGGAGCATACTTCATCACAAATAGACTGGATCGTGGGATCCTGGGTGCTGTAAATCTTGAGGCCGCCTGTATAAAGCATGGAAAAGGCCTGTGCCTCGGAATAGCCGGCGGCTTCCAGATCATCCATGACAGCTTCGGTCAGGGCGTCCACAAAATAAGAATTAACAGCGGTTTCCCCTGTCTCTTCGTTAACGGTCTGAATGCGGGAATAGACATCGTCCGCCAGCGCTTCGTCGAATTCGGACTGGCTGATATATCCCTGCTCCAGCATGTCGTTGAGCACCTTTTCCCGACGTTCCGCATTTTTTTCCGGATGGGTAATCGGGTTATAACGGGAGGGGTTCTGGGTGATAGCGGCAATGACGGCGCATTCGGAAAGGTTCAGTTCATATACATTTTTCCCGAAATACCGTTTGGAAGCAGCCTGTACACCCAGGGTGTTCTGCCCTAAATTGATGGTATTCATGTAATTTTCCAGGATTTTATCCTTGTCCATCTGGTTTTCCAGCAGAATGGCCAGATACTGCTCCTGGATTTTACGTTTGACTTTGACGGCAAAAGCTTTTTCACTTTCGCTTGTCCAGCTGGTAAGAACGTTATTTTTGATGAGCTGCTGGGTGATGGTGCTGGCGCCTTCGGAAAAATGTCCGGACGTAAGCCCGATAAAGCCGGCACGGATAATACCTTTGATATCAATGCCGTTATGCTCATAAAAACGTGAATCTTCGATTGCCACAAAGGCGTGGGCAAGATTTTCAGGGATTTTGTCCATGCTTACGGGCACCCGGTTGGAGCCTTCCGCATCCAGCTTGGCAATCTGGTTCCCCTCCGCGTCGTATACAAAGGTGGAAAAACCGGTGGGGGATACGTCGATGTTAGAGATATCCGGCGCAGAAGCCAGGATACCCTTGACAACGCCCAGTCCGCCGCAGATCCCGATAATACCTGCAGCGAGTATCACAAGCAGAATGGCTTTAAAAAAGGTAAGAGCAAAACGTTTGCCCCATTTTTTTGATTTGGAACGCAGTGCCTTTTTTTTCTTGGCGGCACCTCTTTTGCCATAATTCATGAATTATGCCTCCTTAAGATAAACAGGAAGTTTCATGGAAAAGGTTCCATAAAAAACAACCTGTAATGTCCCATTTTGGGGCCATTTCAGGCAGGTCCAAAATGGCATTACCTATCTGATTATAGCAAATATGGGCAGGTAAATAAAGGTTTTTCTTCCATATTAAGAATTGTTCACAATATTACACACTTTTAAACATGGGCCGGAGGCTTGCCGCCGCCGCGTTTTTCACGGCCCGTGCAGTAAATGCACAGTACTCCGTGACCAGTAGCCAACTGTTACACCTGTTGCCTTCTGCCGGAAAAACTACATGTACATCGCAGGGGATGGTGTGATAAGATAAGACTGACAGGAATTATGAGGTAACCGTTCAGACGGATAGGAACGGTTGCATTCCGGGAGGTTCTTTATGGAAAAGAAAGAAAACAGGGAGAGATATCTGCCATATCGGTGTGTGCTGGAAGGCGGAACCGGTGAGATTGTGGAGAAGAAATCGCGCTTTCTGGCTACGGTACGGAAGGTGGAAACAGAAGAAGAAGCGGCGGCATTTATTGAGGAAATGAAGAAAAAGTATTGGGACGCCTCTCATAACTGTTCCGCCTTTGTGATTGGGAGGAAGGCGGAGCTGACGCGCTGCAGTGACGACGGGGAACCTTCAGGGACAGCGGGGCGGCCTATGCTGGAGGTGCTGCTGGGAGAAGGGATCTGCAATACGGCCGTGGTGGTGACACGGTATTTCGGCGGCACGCTTCTGGGGACCGGCGGGCTGGTCAGGGCCTATGGGGCGGCGGTAAAAGCCGGGCTTGAAGGAAGCCGGGTGGTTACCATGCGCTATGGGACCCGGCTGCGGATTGGGTCGGACTATTCGGATATCGGCCGGATCCAGTATCTGTTAGGGCAGCAGGGGCTTCCCCAGGAAAACGCGCAGTATACGCAGCGGGTGGTCCTGGAAACCGTTGTCGCCGCAGAAGGGGAGGAACGGCTGATAAAAGAACTGACGGAGGCGACCGGCGGAAGAGCCGTGCTGGAAGCGGTTGGCAGATACTATTTTATTGACAAAGAGTAATGGTAACGTTATAGTGAATGAGTATTAATTTCCGAAAGGTGGTGGTTTTTTATGAAGAGCAAAACGGCAGGCAGTAGTGATGTTCCCGTCCCCGGGCGAAGTTGCAGTCAAAATAGGATTACAGGTAAGGCGGGTATGGGGCTTTGCGGGAAAGCTGCCGGACGTGCCCGGATGGGGGCAGGTCCATGCCTGAAAGCTGTCATGACACCGCCGGAAGGAGATTGTCATGGAAGAAAGCAAGGTAATAAGAGAACTGCTTGACAGCAAGCAGTATACGAGACTCCGCCAGATGCTGTCGGAGCTTAACGATGCGGATATCGCAGTGCTGCTGGAGGAACTGGAAGAACAGGATATGCTGAAGGTATTCCGAATTCTTCCCAAGGATCTGGCGGCGGATGTTTTTTCTTATATGGATGTGGATAACCAGCAGTTTATCATTACGTCCCTGTCCGACAGGGATGCGGCGAATATCGTGGATAACCTGATGGCTGATGATGCGGCGGACCTTATGGAAGAGATGCCGGCTAACGTGGTAAAAAAAATCCTGGCAAATGCCAGCCCGGATACGAGAAGGGATATCAATCATCTGCTCCGTTATCCGGAGGATTCCGCCGGAAGCATTATGACGGTGGAATATGTGGATCTGAAGGAAAACCTGACGGTGGATGAGGCGATAGCCAGAATCCGCAAAATCGGGGTGGACAGTGAAACGATCAATATCTGCTATGTCCTGGACGGCCGGAGGAAGCTGGTGGGAACGGTGGCCCTGCGTTATCTGCTCCTGAGCCAGCCGGATGAGGTGATTGCCGACATCATGCATGAAAACGTAATCTCCATCAATACCCTGATGGATCAGGAGGAGGTTGCCAGACAGTTCCAGAAATATGACTTTACGGCCATGCCGGTTGTGGATAACGAAAACAGGCTGGTGGGTATTATTACCGTAGACGATATCGTGGATATTCTCCAGGAAGAGGCTACGGAGGATATGGAAAAGATGGCGGCTATCGTGCCCAGCGATAAGCCATATATGAAAACAGGGGTGCTGGAAACCTGGAAAAAGAGAATTCCGTGGCTGTTGCTGCTGATGGTTTCCGCGACCTTTACCGGACGGATTATCGCCAGCTATGAATCGGCGCTCAGCGCCTGTATGGTGTTGTCCACCTTTATCCCCATGCTCATGGACACGGGCGGAAATGCGGGAAGCCAGGCCAGTGTCTCCATCATCCGCGGTATTTCCCTGGATGAAATCCGGTTCCGGGATATGCCGGGCGTGATCTGGAAGGAAGCCAGGGTGGCCCTGCTTTGCGGCATTACCCTGTCGGCGGCTAATTTTATCAAGCTGATGCTGTTTGACCGTGTACAGGCGGCGGTGGCGTTTGTTATCTGCCTGACCCTGGTGGTAACGGTGTTTGTGGCAAAGATTGTGGGCTGCAGCCTTCCTATGTTTGCCAAGAAAATCGGCTTTGACCCGGCGGTTATGGCCAGTCCTTTCATAACCACCATTGTGGATGCGCTGTCTTTGGTGATTTATTTCCAGATAGCCACCGTACTGCTGCATTTTTAACAAAAGACGGGGGGTAGATAAAAAAGTCCGGCGCCGCCTGCCCCTGCTTCCCTGTGCGGCCTGCTGCCCTGCAAGGATTCCTGGAAGGGGCGTTATAAGCACGCCGGTCCTTAGGCGGCGTCCTTTGCAGCCTTAGTACCGCTGCGTGATTATCCGAGCGGAAGCGTCCCCTGGAAGGAACCTTGCAGGGCAGCAGGCCGCACAGGGAAGCAGGGGCAGGCGGCGCCGGACTTTTTTATCTACACCCAAAAAGACGAATGTTTCGAAAAGGAGGACGGATATGAAACTGGTATCGTGGAATGTTAACGGGCTGAGAGCCTGTATGGGCAAAGGGTTTATGGATTTTTTTGAAGAAACGGATGCGGATATTTTCTGTATCCAGGAGAGCAAGCTGCAGGAAGGCCAGATTTCCCTGGAACTGCCGGGCTACTGCCAGTACTGGAATTACGCGGTGAAAAAGGGGTATTCCGGCACGGCTGTTTTTACCCGGAGGGAGCCTTTGTCGGTGGCTTATGGGATAGGGATCGAGGAACACGATCAGGAAGGCCGGGTGATCACCCTGGAGTTTCCGGACTTTTATATGGTGACGGTATATACCCCCAATGCCCAGGATGGGCTGGCGAGGCTGGATTACCGGATGATCTGGGAAGAGGAATTCCTGAAATACCTGAAGAAGCTGGAAGAAAAAAAGCCGGTGATTTTCTGCGGGGATCTGAATGTGGCCCATAAGGAAATCGATCTGAAGAACCCAAAGACCAACCGTAAAAATGCGGGATTTACGGATGAGGAGCGGGAGAAATTTTCCGTGCTTCTGGAGAATGGCTTCCTAGATACGTTCCGGTATTTTTACCCGGATTTAAAAGACGCCTATTCCTGGTGGTCCTATCGTTTCCATGCGAGGGAAAAGAATGCAGGATGGCGGATTGATTATTTTTTGGTATCCTCCCAACTGAAGGACCGGCTGGAGGATGCCGTGATTTATAAGGATGTTTTCGGTTCGGATCATTGTCCGGTCGCCCTGATTTTAAAGGACGAATGACGGAAAAAGGAGATGGGCAGTATGAAAAAAAGCAGTTTCAGATGGAACAGAAGAACCGGGAGCGCAGTGTTTACAGCAGGTATCTTAGCCTGCGGCCTGCTGCTTTCCGCATGCGGGAAGGATACGGATGAGACTTCGATGCATATCACGGAGACGGATATCCTGATCGAAGAAGAGAGTACGCCGCCGGAGAGCAGCGGGGCGGAAAGCACGCAGGAAGAAAGCAGTACTCAGGAAAGCGTTTCTTTTGATTGGGAAGCGGAGGAAATCGGGATGGCGCCTACCGGTACCTATGACGGTATTGTGGTGGACGCGGCGATGAACAGCATGGTGATCGATACGGCGGATGGAAACATGTATGCGGTGAGTTTCCCGGAAACGGAGGATGTGGTGGACACGACGGACGGCATTCTTTTGGGGCAGGCGGTTACCGTAACCTGTAAGGACGGCGTGGCCTCCCGTGTGACGGACAGTGACAGGAAGCCCGCGGCTGACAGGGAAGCCTTATCCTTTGCGGCGGATGTGCTGTTCGCCTGTAAATACAGGGATATCAATGCACTCTCTGAACTGGCCGGTTATCCCCTGTATGTGAATCTGGGAGATAAGGACATGGAGGTGGAAAACGGCGGAGACTTTCTTGAGATACCGGCATCCGATATCCTGTCCGGGGAACGGGTAAAGGCGGTGCTTGGCACCAACCTGTTTGAACTGAAGGAGCTGGACGGCGGGAAGTATGTGCTGGGAGCGGAAGAAGGAAAGCCCAACATTATATTCCAGAAGGATACCGGAAGGGATAACGGATTTGCGATAACAGGAATTAATTAAAAGCAATCGTATACCACGACAGACAAAAAACAGCCATACCCCATGCGGCGGCACAGAAAGCCGGGAAAGGGGTATGGCTGTTTTTTTCGGGAGGACGGCGCTTTTTTCAGCAGAGGGCTTCACAGGAAACCGCCGGGGCTGCCGCCTGAAGAAGCCGGGGAAGGGAAAAACCGGCCTGTGTTATGCAGAACGAAGCGCCGCCGGGAAGGGGAATCCTGCCTTCAGAATCGATTTCCAGAAAACAGGACCTGCCCGATATTATATAGTCGATCCTTTTATAATCCGCAAAAAGCTCTATGGGAAAAACCGGATGTTCGGGATGATATCGTATCTGGTAGACGGATTCGGCCAGCCGTTCCCGAGCAGAAGGAGGCGTATCCTTCTGCGGGAGAAAGAAAAGCAAAGGGGATTCGCAGTCTTTCAGACGCAGCTGCAGTTCTTCTCTGCCGCTGTCCGAATAGTAATAGTGGTTGGCAGCCATGCATTTGTTCTGCCTGAGAAGGCTGATATTCTTCCGGTAGCTGGGGGCAATTTCTGCGGAAACCAGCAGATTGCGGCACTGGGAAAGCAGGAGGGCCTGCTCTTCCTGCAGTTCTTCGTCCGGGAGGAAGATCAGAAAAGCACTGTTATCGTACCGGCGGAACAGAGAGATAAGCCCCTGCCAGTCCTCCGGGACAGCTTCCAGACACAGACAATACGTATAGATGCCCAGGCGGCGTCCTTCCTGAATCAGCGCTTCCAGCCGGGAAAGGCAGAAGGATCCTTCCGGATGATAATGAATAAAGAGGCTCCAGGGAACCGCAAGCCCATGCTCCCTTTCGTAGGCACGGATAAGCTCCGCTCCGTAGGTCCAGCTGGTATATCCGATATTGACGCCGAATTTTTTGAGCGTCTCATGGTCGATCTCTTCCGTCAGCCGGGAAAGAAGGGAATAGTAAGGGCTGTTGCCATCCAGAAGAAGAGTCTGGGAAAGCGCAAAAAAATTTTTCTGGAAACGGCCCCGGGCGAACTGTCTGCCCAAATCGGCAAGCTTGCGGACGCTCCTCTTGGGATCCTCCTGCATTTCCTTAATACCGCGGTTTACCGCGGCTTCTATGAGATAACGGGTGAATTTTTCCGGTTTCAGTGACATCACTTCCTATCAGTCAGATTTGCACAGCTTCCTCTATCATTCATTGTATCATACCCGTCCTGTTTTGCAACGGAAAGAGACATTTTCAGCAGGTTGTCCCAAAATGTGACATTTTCAAAATTTGTCCAAAATAGGGACACCGGGAAAAGAGTGTCCAATGACAGGGAACGCTTCCGTAGTTAAACTGGCAGGTAACAGGGATACAGGAAACAGGCAGGCGGCCTGCATGAGCCGCGGAACGGAGGAACGTATGGATTTTACACACCAGGCGGAACGGAAAGCTTTCCGTATTGCTATTGACGGGGCTTTAAAACATGTAAAGAAGGATCGGGAAGAAAGCTTCCTGCAGCTGATTGATTTGGCGGAAAAATTTATGGGAGGCTGCAAATTCAGGAAAGAGGATTATGAGCGGGCCAGGGAACTGGTCAGGGATCCGGACGGAAAATGGATGAAATATGCGGATCGGATTCTGCAGGAGGTGGATCCGCATGTTGTGAAGATGACGGCGCTGAATCTGGGGTTTGAAGCGTTTTTTTACGGGACGAAACGGATTAACCAGATGAGAAAGATACATAACTGTAATATCCCCTGGCTGCTGCTGGTGGATCCCACAAGCGCATGCAACCTGCACTGTACGGGCTGCTGGGCGGCGGAATACGGGAAGCGGCTGAATTTAAGCTATGACGAGCTGGATGGTATCATAACCCAGGGGAAGGAGCTGGGCATCTATCTGTATATGTATACGGGAGGGGAGCCTCTTGTGAGAAAAGACGATATCATCCGGCTGTGTGAGAAGCACAATGACTGTGAATTCCACGCCTTTACCAACGGAACCCTGGTAGACGATGCTTTCTGTGAAGAAATGAGACGGGTGGGGAACCTGTCGCTGTCCATCAGCCTGGAAGGTTTTGAAAACGCCAACGACGGAAGACGGGGGGACGGCTGCTTTGAACGGGTGATGGAAGCCATGGATCGGCTGAAAGCCCACGGACTGGTATTCGGAACCTCTGTCTGTTATACAAGAAATAATGTGGAAGCGGTCACCAGCGATGAATTCCTGGATATGATCATAGAAAAAGGCTGCCGGTATGCCTGGTATTTCCATTATATGCCGGTGGGGAATGACGCGGCGCCGGAATTAATGCCTACCATGGAACAGAGGGAATATATGTTTCACCGCATACGCGAAATCCGGGCGCTGGAGGGAGGAAAACCTCTGTTCGCCTTTGATTTCCAGAATGACGGTCAGTTTGTTGGCGGCTGTATTGCGGGCGGCAGGAACTATTGCCATATCAATCCCAACGGCGATGTGGAGCCTTGTGTATTCATCCACTATTCCGGGGCCAATATCAGGGAGGTATCCCTGCTGGAGGCGCTGCAGCAGCCGCTGTTCATGGCATACCGGGAAGGGCAGCCGTTTCATGACAACCTTCTGCGGCCTTGTCCCATGCTGGAAAATCCGGAGATTCTCCGGGAAATGGTTGCCAGGACCGGGGCGAAATCCACGGATCTGCAGTGTCCGGAAAGCGCCGGACATCTCTGCGGAAAGTGCGAAGCATATGCGGCGCAATGGGCTCCCATAGCGGACAGGCTGTGGGAACAGGAAATGGATAAAAAAGGAAAACACAGGTAGCAGTTCAGGGTTCTTTCTCCGGTTTGGGTATGGCGCCGCCATACCCAAACCGGAGAAAGAACCCTGTTCAGTCCGTAGGAGGAGCGGCCTCGTTCCCAAGTTTGCTGAAAATTTCTTCTGCAAACAGAAGGAGGACGCATTTCAGATGGCCCGTAAATTCTTCGGCAGTGGTTTCATTTTCCCCGGAAAGCCAGCGCAGAAGGGCGGAAATCAACCCGTCATAGAAGAAATCCAGTAAAAACTGCTGATCCTCGTTGCTTTCGAAGCTGTCGGAAAGAAACAGGGGGACCAGAGGCTTAATGATTTCAAGAAAATAGTCCTGGAAGGAATTCTGCCCTTTGATAGCCAGTGCACAGCGGTAAAAGCTTCTTTCGCTTTCAAAATACCGGCAGACATCCACCAGCAGATCCCAGCCGTTGTCGTAGCGGTCCACATGGATATGGGAAACAAATTCGGTGTAGAAAATCCAGTTTACCAGGTCATATTTATCTTTGAAGTGGTAGTAAAAGCTTTTCCGGTTCATACCGCAGCCTTCACAGATGTCATTTACATTGATTTTACCGAAGGGCTTCTGCTCCATCAGGGATTTTAAGGAAGAAGCAAGAGCGTTTTTAGTTATATTGGAATCAGCCATACATTCCTCCCGCAGCATTTACATATGTAACCAGTGTACTTATTTTTTACGGGAAAGTCAACTTGAAAGGAATGTCGGGCGGCTCCTTCTGTTTTGGCTATATGACATGCACGGAGGCAGATGCATCCGTGCATGCCGGCAGAATGCCCGTGAGGAAAGTAACGCCCGCCCGGATGAGCGGTCACGCCTGACCTGTGAGCGCAGGAGTTATTCCTTGATAAACTGTATTTCTTCAAACATCCGGCCGGCTGTCAGGAAAGCCAGACCGTCGTAATAATCGTGCCATACATCCGGGGAATAAAGGATCTCCGCAGCCATTTGTCTGGGCAGCAGTGCGGAAAGGCCGTCGCTGACGGCGCCGATGCAGTCAGGGCGCAGATCCGGGCCGCCAAGGGCTACGTAAGCGGGATTCAGGATGCCGCATACCCAGCCGATGATTTTAATCAGATGATTGACATATTCGGTATCATTCATTGTTTCCGTCAGATAGTCATCCAGCAGATGATCGCCGTCTGCCGGCAGAAGACCAAGCTCTCCTGCAAAGTTATTGCAGCCGCGGATAATCCGCCCGCCGCTGATGAATCCGGCGCTGATGCAGCTTTTCTCAAAATGCAGAAAGGCCATATTGGTATCTTCCGGGTTCTCATCGGGAAATTCTTTGGCATAGCAGCGGCCGAAGCCGATTGCGGTGGCATTCAGATCGTTTTCCATGATGACGGGAATATGATATCGTTCCGCCAGGAAATCGCCGATATCCGATTTATAGAGTTTGCCGTCCTCCCGGCTTTTCCTCCAGTAGCATCCTTTTTCCACAATACCTGGAACGCCGAGGCCGATGGATTTGATTTCTTTTTCCCGGATCAGTTCATCCAGGCAGGAAAGCAGCGGCTGCCGGTAATTTTCGCCTACCGTCTCCAGCTCTTTTTTTTCCACGATTTCCCCGCACATATTGACCAGCAGAAAAATCACCCGGTCATCCAGGAGGCAGAAGGCGGCGCCATGGTAGCGTTCCGGATTCAGGCGGTAGCGTTGTGCTTTCCGCCCCCCGCTGGACTCATCCAGGCCGATGCCCTCAATTTCTCCGTTCTCCAGCATTTCAGAAAGAAGGGAGCGCACCGTGGTGGAACTGATCCTCGTTTCCAAGGCGATTTCGGCCCTGGTGGCGGAACCGTTTGTTTTAATGACCCTGCGTATCAGGGACAGATTGGCCTGTTTTAAAAGATTAGGTCTGGCAGTTAAGGAATCCATGCTATCATTCTCCTTGCAACTTTTGTAATAAACTTATATAAGTATTTGATAAAAGTATAAACCGGCATCGGAAATTTGTCAACAGGAAGAAAAGTGCACGGGTGCAGATAAAAAATGCCGCCCGGTTCTTTGCAAGGAGAACGGGGCGGCATTTCCTATGGTTAATTTCTGTTCATGTTAGCTCTTTTTCTTTTGGTAGGATCCAGAATTTTCTTGCGGATGCGCAGGTTTTTGGGGGTAACCTCCAAAAGCTCATCGGTTTCGATGAAATCCAGCGCCTGCTCCAGGCTCAGAATACGGGGAGGGCTGAGGCGGAGGGCTTCGTCCGCGCTGGAGGAACGGGTATTGGTCAGCTGTTTCTTCTTGCACACGTTGACTTCGATATCTTCGCCCCTTCCGTTCTGGCCGATGACCATACCGGCATAGACTCTTTCGCCGGCGCCGATGAATAAGGTTCCGCGCTCCTGGGCATTGAACAGGCCGTAGGTTATGGATTCCCCGGTCTCATAGGCGATGAGGGAGCCCTGCTTGCGGTACTGGATATCTCCCTTATAAGGGCCGTAGCCTGCAAATGCCGTATTCATGATACCGTTTCCTTTGGTGTCGGTCATGAATTCCCCGCGGTAGCCGATCGGGCCCCGGGAAGGAATATTGAATTCCAGGCGGGTATAGCCTCCGTTGGCGGCGCTCATATTTACCAGCTCGCCTTTCCGCTGGCTCAGTTTTTCAATGACGCTTCCGGAAAACACCTCCGGCACATCGATATAGGCAATTTCCATAGGCTCCAGGCGCTTGCCGTGCTCGTCCGTTTTATAGAGCACTTCCGCCTTGCTGACGGCAAATTCAAAGCCTTCGCGGCGCATGTTTTCAATAAGGACGGACAGATGCAGTTCGCCGCGGCCCGATACCTTGAAGCTTTCCGTGGTGTCCGTTTCTTCCACGCGGAGGGAAACGTCGGTATTCAGTTCCCGGAAAAGCCGGTCCCGCAAATGGCGGCTTGTTACAAATTTACCTTCCTGTCCGGCAAAAGGAGAGTCATTTACGATGAAATGCATAGCAATGGTAGGTTCGGAAATCTTCTGGAACGGGATAGGCTGCGGATTTTCAGGAGAACACAGCGTATCCCCGATATGGATATCCGTGATACCGGAAATGGCGACGATGGATCCCATGGAAGAAGTCTTTACGGGAACCTTGCTCAGGCCGTCGAATTCATACAGCTTGCTCACCTTCACACGTTTCTGCTTGTCCGGCTCATGGTGGTTGACGATCACTACCTCCTGGCTTTCGGAAATGGTGCCGTTGTCCACCTTGCCCACGCCGATGCGGCCCACATATTCATTATAATCTATCGTGCTGATAAGCAGCTGTGTGCCGGCCTGAGGATCCCCTTCGGGAGCGGGGATATACTCTAAAATCGTATCGAACAGGGGCTTCATGTCCTTGTTCTTTACCGTCAGGTTCAGCGTGGCACTTCCCGTTTTGGCGGAAGCAAATACAAAAGGACAATCCAGCTGCTCGTCATTGGCGTCCAGATCCATGAAAAGCTCCAGCACCTCATCCACAACCGCGTTGGGCCTGGCTTCCGGGCGGTCTATTTTGTTCACACACACAATGACGGAAAGCTGCAGCTCCAGCGCCTTGCGCAGTACGAACTTCGTCTGGGGCATGGGTCCTTCAAACGCGTCCACCACCAGGATAACGCCGTTCACCATTTTCAGGACACGTTCCACTTCGCCGCCGAAATCCGCGTGTCCGGGCGTATCAATGATATTAATTTTTGTTCCCTTATACATAACGGCTGTATTTTTGGAAAGAATGGTGATTCCTCTTTCCCGCTCTATGGCATTGGAGTCCATGACCCTTTCCGCCACATCCTGGTTTTCCCTGAATACACCGCTCTGCTTCAAAAGCTCATCCACAAGCGTTGTTTTGCCATGGTCAACGTGAGCGATAATAGCCACATTCCTCACATCTTCTCTTTTCTGCATCATACTTCAATTCCCTTCCTATACCTCTTCAAACGATCCGGTACTGAAACAAAAGACTGTCTGAAATTTCTTCTGCAGCCCCCAGTGTTATGCGGATTTCGTATGCCGGAGAACAAACAGCTCACGAAACGGGGCTACAGGAGAAGTTTCGGACAGCTACCTTATTATTATACAACTTACATCAAACTTAAACAGTATAGCACCGATATTTTCATCTTGCAACCTAAAAACTGCAAAAACCCCCGATATCTGTCGATTTTCCGGAAATCGCGGCGACCCATGGCGGTTCTAGGATCGGTTTTGCTGCCATAAAATAGTAATACATGACAGGAAAAAATTCTTAAAAGCGGTTTCGGTCAAACCGAAGCCCAAGAAGGGAGAACAAAAAATGACAGATAAGGTAATTGAAAACAACCAGGTGATCATCATGGGGAAAATCGTGAGCGACTTTACATTCAGCCACGAGATTTTCGGAGAGGGCTTTTATATGGTGGATGTGGAGGTCGCCAGACTCAGTGACTCCTATGACATCATTCCCCTGATGGTATCCGAAAGGCTCCTCGATGTGGAAGAGGACTACAAGGGCGCTTATGTATGCGTATCCGGGCAGTTCCGTTCCTATAACAGACATGAGGAGAGGAAGAACAGACTGATCTTATCCGTATTTGCAAGGGAAATTGAATTTGTTGAGGAACTGGAGGAAAGCTCCAAAACCAATCAGATATATCTGGACGGCTATATCTGCAAGGAACCGGTTTACCGTAAAACGCCTTTGGGAAGGGAAATCGCCGATGTGCTTCTGGCTGTAAACCGTCCTTACGGAAAGTCCGATTATATTCCCTGTATCTGCTGGGGACGCAACGCCCGCTTTGCAGGCGGCTTCAATGTAGGGGAGCGCTGCGAGGTATGGGGCAGGATCCAGAGCAGGGAATATATGAAAAAAGTAGGGGAAGAGCAGCTGGAAAAAAGGATTGCTTATGAAGTTTCCGTAAGCAAGCTGGAACTCATAGAAGAGTAGGCTGCCGGAATAAAAGTTGCATCACCTGGATGCTTATGGTATTATTAACAGGTCAGATACCCAGCCGCAGGCAATGGGATGTTATGGCTGCTGTTTTACAGGGCTGCCTGCAGGAGAGGAAGCTGCAACGAATGACGATAGCGGTCCGGTGCCGCAGAATACCGTAGAGGGGCGAATATATGGCAGAAGGAAAGGTTTATATTTATGGAGGGACGGGACACGGCAAATCGCCGGCGGCCATAGGCTGCGGTCTGATAGCGGCGGCCAGGGGGGCACGGGTGGTAATCATCCAGTTCCTGAAGGGAAAGGGACTGACCGAGGACGAATATCCGCGCAGGCTCGAGCCGGGGATCAAGCTTTTCCGTTTCGAAAAATCCAATGAAGATTTTGTGGCCCTGCCCAGGGAAAAGCAGGAGGACGAAGTCCAGAATATCAGGAATGGCCTGAACTTTGCCAAAAAAGTTCTCAGTACGGGGGAATGCGATATGCTGATCCTGGATGAAGTGCTGGGGCTTGTTGATAATAATATTATCTCCATCGCGGATTTGAAAAACGTGCTGGATACAAGGGACGGGGAAACGGATATTATCATGACCGGTATTTCTCTGGACGAGGAGGTCTGTTCCCTTGCCGACTATGTGTCCGAAATCCGTACAATCAAATAAAAGGCCGGTTTGCTGTCTTTCAGACCGACTTGTTATCGGGCCGGGTCTCCTGCTGCTTGCAGCGTGGGATCCGGCCCTTGCGGCTGCTGGTAACAGTTCAGACGGCTGTCCCGCCCGCGTAAAAGGAAAGAATATGTGCGTTGACAGGAAC